>NZ_JAGGPR010000009.1 GCF_018613695.1 Arthrobacter sp. ISL-95
GACAATCAGCACCAACAGGATCGCCAACTCAAGCTTCCGATATCGCGCAGAGCGCTTTTGTCGGGTTTTCGAAGGTAAGCCCTTTTGGGCCGCCTCACCCTGCCTCGTGCTGGCTTGGATCGATTCCAACGGCCCCATCACACACTCCCCCGGTCGGCGCTTCTCTGGACCATGCTAAGGCGGAAGGACGTCCCCTGGGGTCAGGACAGGGCCGCGCCGCCCTCAGCAGGACCCCTTCGCCGCCGTCGAACCTTACCGAGTGAAATGCGGGGCCCCGCGCCACCTCCTGGAACCCAAACCCACGGTGCAGGGTCAGCGAGGCATGATTGCTGGCGTTGACCACAAACCAAGCGACCTCGGCCCGCTCCCAAATCCACTGCACCCGCGCGCCCGTCAGCTCAGCTGCGATCCCCCGCCGTCGAAAATCCGGCCGCACGGTGACACCTCCCAAGTAATGCCCGGGAAGCGCGGGACCGTCGCCATAGTCCCAAAGGTGCGTTTTGGCCCAACCCACGACGCTGGAGCCTCCCCTTCCAATTCCCTCACCAGCGCGTCGACCACTATTACGAGCACCGACTATGAGCCAGTCAGGCGCTAAGGTGCGAGTCGTCGCCGAGCGCAGCTGGGAAGGGGGCCGCGGCGTGGCGGGCATCGCGAAGCGGGCACGGCCCCCTTCCCAGCGGAGCGACGTATCTCCACCTAGTTTCGGGAAAGGCTTGCATTATGAGTTCAAACTCATAATATGGGATGAGTGATGTGGCCTGCCTCACGGTGCGCATCAGATTCCAGCCTTCAGTGCGGAAGGCCCAACGATCGGATTTTCCATGTCAGACATTGCTGTTCTGATCAACACAGCTGTCGCGGTTCTGGCCGCTGTGCTGTTGATCGTCCGCTTCCGGGTCAACCCGGTGATTTCCCTGATCCTCGCCTCTGTCTACCTCGGCCTGGCGGTGGGCCTCGGCGTAGAAGAGACCGTCAAGACCATTACTGGCGGGTTCGGCGAGATCATGGTGGACGTCGGTTTGCTCATCGCGTTCGGCGTCCTGATGGGCTCAATCCTCAATCAGAGCGGTGCCATCCGCCGGCTCGTGGAACACCTCCTCAAGACCTTCGGCCCCAAGCGCCTCCCCTATACCATGGGCTTGGCCATCGGCACGGTCCTGCAGTCGATCTTCCTGGACGTCCTGTTGGTCATCTCGGCGCCGCTTGCCCGTAAGTTGGCCCCCAAAATCGGCAAGCTCGGCACGGCGCGGATGGCTACGGCCATGGCCATCGCCCTTGAGTGCGGCATCGTCTTCACGGTTCCTGGCGTCGCTTCACTCGCACTGGCGGGCCTCCTGAACGTGCCGCTCGGCAAGATGCTCCTGTTCGGCTTGCTCCTGGTGATCCCCACGATCATCATCTCGATTGCCATCATGACGTTCCTGTTCCGCCGCGGATTCTGGAATGAAGCCAAGGACGAGGACCACACGTTCGTCACTGAGGAAGACAACGAAGGCGAGGAACCCGCTGATAGCGGCCAGGCGCCCGCGCCTTCCCCGGCCAACAAAGAGCCGGGAACTGCAGCATCCAGCGCCCAACCGGCCGGCGGAAGCGTCGCCGTCGTTGAACGTGAGCGCAAAGAAGCCCCGCTCGTCCTGCTCTTCGCACCGCTGCTGACTTCCCTGCTCCTCATTGGCGCCGGGGCAATCCTGGAGATCTCCGAGATCCAGCTCCCCTGGCTCCAGCTCCTCGGCGAGCCCGTGATTGCCCTGCTGATCGGCCTGATCGGCACGTGCCTGGTTACCCGCTCTGCAATCGGACAGAAGAAGGTCGAGGAAGCCATCGCTGTGGGCTTCAAGGAAAGCGGCCAGATCCTCATCCTGACCGGTGTGGGTGGAGCGCTTGCCGCAACCGTCGCAGCTGCCGGTTTGGGCGACATTCTGGGCGGCTTCTTCTCCGCGAGCACCGTAGCCCCGCTGCTGGTGGTCTGGGCCATCGCCGCTGTGCTGCACATCGCCGTCGGATCCGTAACGTTATCCGCCATCACGGCGGCCGGGTTGCTGGCACCCATCGCACCGGCCATCGGCCTCGATCCGGTATTGCTGGCCCTCGCCGCCGGCGCGGGATCGCTCTTCATGGTTCACGTCACCAGCAACACGTTCTGGCTCCTGCAGTCACTTTTGGGCCAGAGTGTGAGGGGTGCACTCAAATCGGTCACGGTGGGAGTGTCCGTAGCCTCCGTGGTGGCGATTCTGCTGATCCTGCCCATGAGCCTGCTGTTCTGACCGGCCCCGCCAACCGCCTACCCACCACGCACGAAAGAAGACCATGACACACCAAACAATCGCCCCTCTGGACGGCGTCCGGGTCCTGGAACTCGGCAACTACATCGCCGCACCCACGGCAGGCAGACTGCTGGCAGACTTCGGAGCCGAGGTCATCAAGGTTGAACGGCCCGGAACCGGCGACGAATTGCGCAACTGGCGCCTGCACAAGGGCAACACGTCCATGCTGTACCGCACGTTGAACCGCAATAAGAAGTCCGTGGTCCTGGATCTGCGCACTGACGCGGGTAAGCAGGCAGTGCTGGAGCTCGTTGCCAAGTGCGACATCCTGCTGGAGAACTTCCGTCCCGGCACGTTGGAAAAGTGGGGTTTGGGCCCGGAAGTCCTCAACAAAGCGAACCCGGACCTGATCGTCACGCGGATTTCTGCCTTCGGGCAGACAGGCCCGTTGTCCGAGCGGCCCGGTTTCGCTGCCGTCGCCGAAGCGTACGGCGGCTTCCGCAACCTGGTGGGCGACCCGGACCGCGCGCCCGTTCGTGTTGGTGTCTCGATTGGCGATTCGATCGCCGGCCTGTACGCCGCCTTCGGCTCCATGATGAGCCTCTACCAGCGTGAAGCACGACGCCGGGAGTCGGCGGGCGCTGTTCCGCTCACCGAGCGGATCATTGACGTGGCACTGAACGAAGCCATGTTCTCCATGATGGAATCGCTGATCCCGGACTATCAGGCATACGGCGTGGACAGGCAACGTGTGGGCGGCCGCATGGAGGGCATCGCCCCTTCCAATGCGTACGTGTGCAAGGACGGCGCGAGCATTGTGGTGGCAGGCAACGGTGACTCCATCTACCAGCGGTACATGCAGACCATTGGCCGCCCGGACCTCGCAGACGACCCTTCCCTGCAGTCAAATGCCGGGCGATGGGCGCAGCGCGAAGAATTGGATCAGGCGATCGGCGAATGGGCAGCGACGCTTTCAGGTGCTGAGGCCCTCACGGCTCTCGAGGCCGCCGGTGTTCCTGCCGGCCCCATTTACACCGCGGCGGACATCAGCACTGACAGTCAGTACGCCGCCCGCAACATGATCCAGAAGTTCGACGTTTCCACGGGCGAGGAAATCCTCCCAGGCGTCGGGTTCCCGGGCATTGTTCCGGTCATCGGGGACCAGTCACTACCCATCAGGAACCTCGGCCCGGACCTGGGTGAAAACACGCAAGAAATCCTTGGCGGACTCCTGAACATGGACGCCGCACAGATCAATGCGGCTTCCGGCCGCGAGGAGGCCCTCCGAGCATGAACCGTTTTGAAAGCCCCCTGGCCACTACGCTCGGCAACGTCATCCTCAGGGACGTCACGCTGCGCGACGGCCTTCAGCTCACCGGCAAGCTTTTGCCAACGGAGCAGAAGATCGAGACCGTGCGCGAGCTGCTGCGCCTGGGAGTGCCAGCAATTGAACTGGGCTCCATGGCCCGCGCGGACCTGGTCCCCACCATGGCCAACACATTGGAAGTGGTCCAGGCCCTCACCCCGGAGGAACTGGAGAAGTGCTGGATCTGGGTGGCAACACCGGGTCACGTGGCCAAAGCGTCTGCCGCTGGTGCGCGGAATTTCCAGTACTGCTTGTCAGCCTCGGATTCGCATAACAAAGCGAATATCGGGCGCACCACTGATGAGAGCCTGGCCGCGTTGCCCGAGGCCATTGAGTACGCGCGCGCAGTGAATGGTCACATCCAGCTGTGCATAGCCACGTCCTTCACCTGTCCTTTCGAAGGCTATGTTCCCGAGGAGCGCGTCCTCTCCATCGCCAACGATCCCCGCGCTGAGGGCGCCACGGATATCGTCATTTGCGACACCTTGGGGCAAGCCGCTCCCGCGCAGGTATCCCGACTGATAACCCGCGTGAAGGACGAGTCCCCTGCGCGTCGGGTTGTGTACCACGGCCACGACACCTGGGGTTTGGGGGTTGCCAATACGCTGGCCGCCATCCAGGCGGGCGCTGCCATGGTGGACGGCGCCCTCGGCGGGCTGGGTGGCTGCCCGTTCGCGCCCGGCGCCAGCGGCAATACCTCCAGTGAAGACATCCTCTTTGCAACCCGTCCTGAGTGGCTCACTCCGGGTATCTTCGCGGATCTTGTGGCGCTTTCTGAGAAACTGTTGGCTGAACTGGGTGAGCCGAACCGTTCCAAAGCAGCCCAGGGCGCCCGGTCCAAGGCGGCGGCCTTTAACTGGGTCATTCCGTCCAGCCAGTCCTCCGCTGCTCAGGTTGCCTCCGATGGAGGCAACTAAGCGTGGGTCATGATTTCCTGCTCACCACGGCCATTCCGGAACCTGGACTACAACTACTGTCCGACGCCGGTCAGGTCACCGTCCTGCCCGAGCCGCCTGACTACGCGACACTCTCTGCGCTCTGCGCCTCTGGCGACTACGACGTCGTGCTGACCCAACTTCGCGACGTCATCGATGGGCCGCTGCTGGCGAATGCCCGCGTCAAGGGTGTGTCCAACTACGCGGTGGGCTACAACAACATCGACGTGGACGCCGCCACCCGGTGACCGCCCTGTCAGCGATGAAGAACTGGGAGAATTCGCCGGCAAGGTCCGGCAGGTACCGTGGGAACTCGTGCAGCGCAGCGATTTCCTATCCCTGCACGTTCCGCTCAGTGAATAGACCCGGCATCTTGTGGATGCTTCCGTCTTGCAGCGCATGAAGCCCGATGCCATCCTCATCAACACCGCCGTGGCCCTGTGGTGGACGAGTCCGCTCTCGTTGAAGCCTTGCGCAACGACGTGATCGCGGGCGCCGGCCTTGATGTGTTCGAGGACGAGCCACAACTCGCTCCCGGCCTCGCCGAGCTACCCAACACGGTCCTCCTCCCCCACGTCGGGCGCGCCACCGTCCCTGTGCGTGCCGAAATGGCCAGGCTCAGCGCCCTCAACGCGATCGCCATGGCCGAAGGACGACTGCCGGTCCACCCCGTCAACCCCCTGGTGCGAGCATGAACATCCTGGTGGCCCCCGACAGTTTCAAGGGAACGTACACGGCGGCTGAGGTTGCGGCGGCCATCGCCGCAGGAATTCACGACGGCGGCGGCTCGGCTAGGCAGCTTCCCGTCGCCGATGGCGGTGAGGGGACTTTCGACGCACTCTGCCGCAGTTTGCGCGCATCCCCGGTGAGCGTCGACGTCGTCAATTCCTGGGGTGAGCCGAAGCGGGCCATCTTGGGGCTGGCCGCGGACGGAGGCGCCGGCGCTGTGCGGGCCATCACCGAAAACGGTGGTCTTGGCAATGCCCGGATAACGGTGCTGTCCGTGTCGGCTCTGTTCATGAGGATCTGGGCAGCTACGCGGAGAATTTTGCAGACGTTATTGTTGCAACCGACTTCGAAGCACTGCGTGCTGCCGGTGAGGCCATCGCGTCTGCCCTCTAGCTTTTCCGGCCTGCCCCGCCCGCAGCCATGAGTTCCAGCCGCCTCAGGGTTTCGCGGTTCCTTACGGAAATCATGGGATCGCGCAGGGCCTTGGGCACCACTTTTCCCGGGCCACGCACGGCATCCTCGGAGATGGAGACCCTGCATTGGGAGCCGCCGAGGTCCTCCAGCGTGATCAGCACCTTGGCCTCGCCCAACGGCCAACCCCTTGCGAGAAGCTCCAGTTTTTGGCCGGGTTCCATGCTTGTCACGCGGGTGCTGTCATCAATCAGGAAAGGCCAGGAGCCCACGGAATGGTGCAACTGAGCCCCAACTTGCGGCCATTGCTGGTCCACGTCGCGGATTCTTGAGGCACCCACTACCCAGCCGGAATAGAGCCAACCATCTTCGATGACTTTCCAGACGTCAGGGGCAGGGGACTTGAACAGCTGCGTCACGGTGGACATGGTGTTCCTCTCTGCATGCCATCAGGTATGAGCTAACACTAAGCTAAGCATGCTTAGTGTTAGCTCGCCACCATCGCATCAGGGACTAGGGTTGCTGGCCTTGCCGTCCAGCCAGAGCATGTCTGACTCGTCCCGGTGAGTTCCGTCCGAACCCACATGCTTGCTGTCGATTTGAGGGCCCTTCTTGATGACGTGTACCAGGGCCATTCCGTGGCCACGGCCAAGATCGTAGTCAGCTTTGAGCCATTCAAGAATGGTCCCGGCTTTCACAGCAGGGCCATTGAATCCCTTGGTTTCCGCAATTTCAACCAGTTGCCGCGGGGTGAGCCCGGTTTTGTCTTCAATAGCATCAAGGTAAGCCTGGAACGACATCCGTGTCGCCTTTCGTCGTTACTTCAACGGGCGGAATTGTTAGTACGTGCGGACATCCTATCGGCATGAAGGCATCAGCTCATTGAGCTCAGACGATAGGTGGTCACAGCCGCCTGCGGCCCCTGCAGGCTAGACATGGCTATCCGAGGGTGGCCAGGGCCTGGGGGGCGCACTCCACTCTGACCTTGACGTCTGCCTCAACGGACTTCACTTCGCCGTCCATTTGGTACGGCAGCGGCTTGAGGGTTGTGAATTCGTAGCTGCTCACGCTCGGCTGATCGCCCAGACCTTGCGTGGTGGCCTTCAGAGCAGTCAGGAGAGTGCGCCATTTGGGCATGTGCGGGAAAACAATCACCTCGAATTTGCCATCCGACGGGTGATCCTCTGCTTCGCTCAACGTGGCGTACTTGGCCATTTCGTTGATATTGGCGAAGACGAGGCTGTCGAACTTTCGGCGCTTCCCATCTGGCAGGCGAACACCAAAGGGCTCGAACTTGGAGAAGGTCTGAATAACGGTGATCATTTCCTTGAGGGCGCCCTTGCTGCCCTTTTCGAGTTCGGTTGCCACCACCGGAGTGAGGCCGAATCCGATGTACGAATGCGCGTACTCCAGGGGCTCATTCTCCTTTTGCCCTGTGTGAATGCGAAGGAGGTCGATGTTATGGACCCGCCCCTCCGCAATGGCCTCTTCCAACGGTTTTGTCCCGATGATCCGGCTATGGTCATTGGCATTGCCGGCGGCCCTGACTGCGCAGACGGCATTCGGATTCCCGGCCTGCATTACACCGTTGACCACCTCGTTGTAGCCGCCATCGCCACTCACCGAGACCACCAGGACGTCGCCACCCTGAGAGGCCGCTTCCCGCGCGAGGTCCACGGCATGCCCAGCGTGCTCAGTGGGCTGGAGCGTGATTTCGGGATGATACGTGAGCAGCTCCCTCAGCTTGTCATGCAGCTGCTGCGCCAACTCCGGCGCGTCCCCGGTGCTGTTGGGATTGAAGATGATGACAATCGACTCAAAGGTCCGTGCAGAATCCATACGTGCTCCTCCTAGGTGCGCCCGCTTAACTACTACCCACTGCGCTTAGGCGTCAATCAGGTGCCGGGTGGAGAAAGCGATGAAGGGGCGGCCAGCTCTCATTTGCTCGTCCAGCTCCTTGAGTTTGTCACGATAGCCCGTCACGGAGAAGTCGAGGGTCCACCACACGCATTTACGAAGGATCCACACCACCGCGCTGTGTAGACCAAGTAGATGGTGTGGCCGGACCAAACCCCCCTGGGCCGGTCACACTATTTACACGATTGGCATGAACCCTGCCGTGATGCCTCAAGGCGCGCAGTGAAGCCTGAAAGGGATTTGTGGAAAAGCTTGAGTCATCCTTCTTGTCCGCCCGCTACTGGCCGCAGCTGGACGGGCTCCGAACCGTCAGCATCGCAATAGTCCTCGTCTCGCACATGAGCGACCCCCACATCTGGGGATTTCTCAACGGTTCAATGGGAGTGACTCTCTTCTTTGTCATCAGCGGCTTCCTGATCACATCGCTCCTGATCCGCGAGGAACGCCGACGTGGCCGAGTCTCGATCTTTCAGTTCTATGTCAGACGAGCCTTTCGCATCCTGCCGCTTTACTACATTGCGCTCTCTACAGCCGCAGCGGGCGTCTTTCTATTCGGGCTCGGTGAGGGTTCGGCCAAATTTGCGGAGCGGCTACCGCTGCTGGCAACGTTCAATGGAGATCTCGCCAGCGGCGGCAGCTTCGTCCACAGCTGGTCGCTCGGCATCGAGGAAAAGTTCTACATCGTGTGGCCGTTCCTCATGTTCGCCATACCGCTGATAAAAAGGCATCGGCTGGCGACAGCCACCGTTTTGCTCGCCCTCGCTTCCGCGGCCAGCTACCTTGAGGGCGCGCGTTACTTTGGGATTTACACCGCCATTCTCGCCGGTTGCGTCCTTGGCCTCACCATGCACACCCACCGGGGATTCAGGATTGCGTCAAAGCTCTCCCGGCCCGGAGTGGCTGCCGCGCTCATCCCTGTAGCAATCGCCGCTTACATTCTTGACCCGATCCTCCCCGGCGGCCACGAGAGCGGCAATGCGCACGTCCTGTTCTCCTTCACCGTTGCGCTTCTTTTCCCTTCATTCATCCTCGCCACATCGCCACTGACAAGGGTGCTGAGTTGGAAGCCTGTCGCTTTTCTCGGGACCAGGACGTATGCGATTTACCTTTTCCACCCTTTCTGCATCGACGTGGTTAGCATGGTTATCCCTGCTGACCAGCGGAATTTTGGGCTGGCGATTGTCAGGCTCTTGCTGGCCGCCGTCTTGTCATTCGATGTTGCGGAGGTTCTAGCCCGTGCCGTCGAACAGCCTCTGATTCGGATAGGGAAGCGGCTCACATCCGCCGCGAGGCGCACGCATGCTCGGTCTCCAGAACCCGCCAAAGAGGCCTAAACAGGCATCAGTGCTCCATCTTCTTCTCTGCCGCGAGTTGGGCAGCGACTTTGGCGATCACATCGAAGGGAATTTCTTCGGCCAGCGAGAATTTCAGGGTCCCCTTGCCTGATAAGTACGGGGCCAGCTCCGTGGCTAGACCTTCATCGCCACGAGGGACCGGATAGACCGAGATGTGGTGCGCCCATGCCGCAAAGTACACCACGTAATGCCCGTCAATGGTGATGGTGGGAATGCCATAACTAATCATCTCCCCTGCATCCGGCACGGCGGCGTGGATGGCTCTGCGGATTTCCTGAAGGACGTCCTGCGTGGCCTCCGGTTGGGCGGAGATGTACGCGTCCACGGTTGGTGGTTTTTCAGGCATCGTCAATCTCTCCCTACGGTTGAAGTTAGCTCTCGCCGGGGAACCGGCCCCCTATGAGCCTGGTCATGTGCTCCGCTGTAGCGAGAAGGGGTTCCACCCAGGCCTCGCACGTTTCCAGCGGCATGCGAAGGGTTGGTCCGCTGATGGTTACGGCTCCCACCAAGCCCGCGGCCGAGTCGAATACAGGTGCAGACAGGCCGGACGCCCCGTCCTCCCTCTCGCCTACAGTGATCGCAAACCCGTCCGCATGGGTCTTCTTTACGGCGGCAACAAGTTCCTCGGAGCTGGTGATGGTGTAGTCGGTGATCGACTCCAAAGGGTCCCTCAAAACAGCTTCCATCAGTTCAGGAGACCACGCGAGCAGCACCCTGCCCGCTGATCCGGCGTGAAGCGGAACGATCTTGCCCAGGTGCATCTCGCGGCGGAGTGCGTGATGAGTGTCCGCCATGGCCACGCAAACCCGGTAGTGCTGCTCGGCCTTAAAGAAACAGGCGGTCTCACCGGTGGTATCCCTCAGGGTCTTAAGCAGCGGAGTCAGGATGTCCACCACCTCCATACCCCGGGTTGCAGGTGCCGCCCAATAAGCCATCCTCATACCGATGCGGTACGCGTCGTCCTCGCGGTCAAGGAAGCCCTGCGAGGTCAGATTGGTGACAAGTCTCTGCACCGTGGACGTGGGCATGCCCGTGAACTCGCGGATATCGGCAAGCTGAAGCACCGGCTTGGACAAGGAAAAAGCATCCAGGATGGACGTGATTTTGCCCAGGACAAGCAAAGGGTTGCCGGTGGCCTTCGCGGAATCATCGGGTGCTGACATACGACTCACGCTAAACGCTGCAGTGGGGTGACGCCAATCCCGCCGATAGGGTAGCACCATGGGGACAGTTTTGGAGGCCGAAGGTCTATGGGTCGGCTATGCCGGGGTTCCGGTTTGCGGGGAAGTTTCCGCGTCGGTTAAGGCCGGTGAAGTCTTGGGAATCGTCGGTGTCAACGGTGCAGGAAAATCGACGGTAGCCAAGACCATCGCAGGACGGCAGACCGCCTTGGCCGGAGACGTGAAGGTCCACGGCCTCCTCATCGATCCGGACGCTGTGCCGTTCCGCCGGCAGGTCTCCGCCGTTTTTGACGACGACCTCTTCTTTCCGTCCCTCACTGTCCGCGAACACTTACTCCTCATCGCCCGTGGGCACTCCCTGGAGGACCCCGAAGCCCGAGTTGAGGAAGAGCTGGAATTCTTCGGGCTGCTGGGCAGGGTCCATGCCATCCCTGATGCTTTGTCTTCCGGCCAGCGTCGCAGATTGCTGCTCGCCGCCGGACTCATCCGCCCGTCGTCGCTCCTGATCCTGGACGAGCCGGAACAGCGACTCGATCCCCGGATGCGTGTAGCCCTGGGTGAGCGCATCGCCGCGCACGCCCAAGACGGTGGCGCTGTAGTCCTGGTGACGCACGATCCAGAACTGCTGCTCGCCACAGCCTCCACGTGTTTGGTTATTGATGAGGAAGTCCGGGAGTTTGATCCGGAGCAAGGGGCCTCGATCATTGCCGGCTCCTGACATGCTCGCCCCTGAACGTTCGCCTCAGCACCGGGAGCTGGCCTCTGAGATTGTCCGGTTCACCCGCCGATCTGCCAGACGCTATAAACGCAGCCGGGTCTCGTGGGGAACCCGCCTTGTTGATGCCTACAGTTGGGGACTGGGCATTGGCGTTTCCCTGACCATTGCGGCCTCGTTCGTCTTGGCATTGCGGAACGAGATCGCAAACCGTGCCACCACCACCGGCAGCATCATCGGAGAGCAGTGGCTCGTCCTGCCGGAACCCGTGTTGTGGACGTCCATGACTTTCGCTGCCCTCGTGGTCATCAACAACCTTGCCCGGAAGCTTGGACCGATGTCCGTGAATGGAGCAGAGAGCACCTGGTGGCTGACACTCCCCGTAGACCGCAGGCCCATGGTGCTGCCGCCCTTCATTCGCAAGGTCGCGCTCACTGCAGTTGGCTCAGCCGTGATCTACCTGCCCTTCAGCATGGTCACCGCCGTTGACCGGGCTCCCCTGGAGCACCTGCTTGCTTCGCTCACCTTCGGCGTTGCGGGGGCCGTTGCGGTGGTTCCGGCGGCCGTCCAGCAGTTTGCCCTCCAGGGCCCACGTTTTGGCAAGACGATCACTGCTGCCCTGCTTCTTGCGTGCTCCGTCCTTCCGGCGTTTTCATCCTCACCGTGGCCCACAGCGCTGGTGGCCGTTGCCGTCGTCGGACTCTTTGCCATGGTGGTGCCACGCGCCGGCCAGGTGCGGGGTGACGAACTGGTTCGAGGCGGCGCCGTCGCCGGGCACGCCGGCGCATCACTGTTCATGATGGACTCCAACGAGGTACTTCGAGCTCTTGGCGGCAACCGCAAAGCCGTCGACGGCGGCAGGGCAGCCAGGTTCTACGCCCGCCCTTCGCGGGGCCCGCTGAGGGCCCTGATCCGGGCTGATCTGGTGGCCTTCGTCAGACTCAATCCGCCTTTGATGCCACCGATTCTTTGGTTGCTCGCCTGCATCTCCACACTGCTCGTGGAAGGTGGGCTGCCCGAGTTCGCCCAGTTGGCGGTGATCGTGATCGCCGGCTGTGCCACGGCTTCGGGCCTGGGCGGTGTGGCCCGCAAAACAGCGTTGGTTCCTGAACTCGACGCGATGCTTCCACTGCATCAGGCACTGGTGCGGACAAGCAGGACACTCATGCCGTGCCTGGCGATGTCTGCATGGATGGCCGTGCTCTGTGGGTTGTTGGTTCTCTTAGGTGCCGCTGATCCCTGGCTGATGGGAGTAGGCGCCTTGGCCGGGGTCGGCATGGGTGCAGGGACTCTCCGCGCAGCCACCAGGATCCCGCCGGATTGGACCGCTCCGCCGGTTGAAACTCCGTTCGGTCCGGTTCCGCGGGCTCAACTCGGCTCACTGATGCGCGGGCTGGACGTGACCATCCTGGCCATGGTTCCGCTGTTGGTGGCGCTGTACCTTGGCTACGTGCCGATATCAGTGGTGGCTGTGCAGGTGGTCTTCAGTGCAGGCATCTTCCTGCTTGTGGTGCTGACCCGCCCTCAGCGGATCTGACGGGTTAGGGCAGAACCGTTTAGAGGAGCGCCGTTTAAAGGAGCACTGTGCCTTCGATGCAAGTTGCCGACGCTCCACCAACCCAGATCTCACCATCTTCCGCTTTCACATGAATCCGGCCCGCCCTGCCCAGGACAGTACCCTGAGCGGCCACGTACTCCTCGGGAGCCCTCCCGCTTCCGATCAGCCACTGGGCCGCTCCGGCATTGAAACTTCCCGTCACCGGGTCCTCCACCATGGCGTCTCCCGGGATGAAGGTACGGACTTCAAAGTGGACGGCGGCATCCGGCTCATGAGGGCCAATGACCCCCACTTTGAGGTCACCCATGGCAGCGAGATCGGGCTCGACGGCCAGGACCTGCTCCGCTGAACCAAGAAGAACGCCGATCCATGTAGGCCCGTTGACCAACCACGACGCATCGAGCAGGGCCTCCTCGGGTAGCTGCAGGCCAGCAGCCAACTGTGCCCGGGTATCGTCATCCACCGGGCCGAATCGGGTCAGCGGCGGGGCAGCGAAAGCCAAGCGACCGGCGTCGTGCTTGACCCGCACCAAACCCGCGCCGCATTCCTGAACCAGCACGCCATCCGTCTTGGGCACTCCGCCGGCCTGCAACCACGTGTGCGCAGAACCAAGCGTGGGGTGACCGGCGAAAGGGAACTCCTCACTGCCCGTGAAGATCCGTACCCTGTAGTCCGCTTGGGCATGGGTGGGCGGGAGCAGGAACGTCGTCTCAGAGAGGTTGGTCCAGTTGGCAAAGTGCTGCATTGTCTCCGTGCTGAGGCCTTCGGCTTCGACGACGACGGCAAGCGGGTTGCCGAGGTAAGGCACCTCGGAGAAGACGTCCACTTGGTGGAACGGGCGGATTCGCAGGGCTTCTGAAGTCACCGCTGAAGGCTATCACCGGGGTGCTCGCCGGTTTTTACTGACGCACCCGTAACGCGTCTGCGAAACTACCCCTATGGCAGAGAACAAGACCCAGCCCACGGACGTCTCCGTGGAAGAATTCCTGGCAGCTGTGGAGCATCCCAAACGGCGCGAGGACGGCTTCGAGTTGCTGGACATGATGCGCGACATCACCGGCCAGGAGGCGGTGATGTGGGGCCCATCAATCGTTGGCTTCGGCAGCTATCACTACAAGTACGAGACCGGCCGCGAAGGCGACTCAGCCGCCGTCGGATTCTCTCCGCGCAAGACCAACCTGGCTCTCTACGGACTGACTTACGGCCCGGACGCCGACCGCCTGCTTCCCGAGCTCGGCAAACACAAAACCGGGGCCGCTTGCCTCTACGTCAACAAACTCGACGACGTGGACCGGGACGTCCTGGCCGAGATGATCCGCACGGGCTACAAGCACGTCATGGAGGAGCTCCACACACCCTAATCCCCGCACCGAGTTGGCATTTAAATGGCAGTCGGAGCGCTCCGGATCGTCATTAAAAGGCATCTCGGCGGAGAGGTGGGAAGCAAAAGGCCCCCACCACCGGAAACCGGTAGCGGGGGCCTAGGGTGCAGTCAAAGACTACTTGCTGGCTACGACCTCGAGGTCGATGACAGCAGAAACATCCTCGTGCAGGCGAACGTTAGCCGTGTACGAACCAACAGACTTGATGTGGTTCGGCAGTTCAACGTTGCGCTTGTCGATGGCGCCGAGGCCAGCGGCCTCAACAGCAGCAGCGACATCAGCAGGCTTGACGGTGCCGAAGAGACGACCGGACTCGCCGGCCTTCACCTCGAGCTTGACCTTCTTGGAGGAGAGAGCCTGGGCCTGTGCCTGTGCAGCTTCAACGGAAGCGTGCGCACGAGCGGCGCGAGCAGCCTTGATGGACTCAACCTGCTTCTCGCCACCCTTGGACCAGGTCAGAGCGAAGCCGCGGGGCAGCAGGAAGTTACGTGCGTAACCGTCCTTGACCTCCACAACATCGCCAGCAGCACCGAGACCGGTTACTTCGTGGGTCAGAATGAGCTTTGCCATGTTAGTTAATCCCTTCCCTTAGCCGCGGCCAGCGCCGGAGTAAGGCAGCAGAGCAACTTCGCGGGCATTCTTGATTGCCTGGGCGATCTTGCGCTGTTCCTGAACGGTAACGCCAGTGACGCGACGAGCGCGGATCTTTCCGCGGTCGGAGATGAACTTGCGCAGCAATGCTACGTCCTTGTAGTCGATGACGGTGATGTCAGCGGCCTTCAAGGGGTTGGACTTTGGTTTGGGCTTACGGAGTTCAGCCTTAGCCATCGTGGAGCTCCTTTTCTATGGAGCCCGTGGATATTGATCCACGGGATGGTGGTGTTCGACGGCGATTTTCACCATGGTGCCTTTCGGCAGTTCCGGTGAGTGTCCGGCGTCGGACGTTTATTTGGTGTTTAGAAGGGAGGTTCGGAATCCGGGCCGTTGCCCCAGCCGCCAGCGTTGCTGACACCGGGCGTAGCCCAAGGGTCATCCTGCTGTTGTGCGGGCTGGTTGCCGCCCCAGGTTCCACCGGAGTTGCCGCCGCCCTGGTTTCCACCAGGAGCGCCACCTCCGAAGCCACCGGAATTACCGGCGTTACCGCCACCGAAGCCACCCTGGCCACCGCCGGAGCGCTGGGTACGGTTGACCTTGGCGTTTGCGTAACGCAGGCTCGGGCCGATTTCATCGACCTCAAGCTCGATTACGGTGCGCTTCTCGCCTTCTTTTGTTTCGTAAGAACGGCTCTTCAAACGGCCGGAAACGATGACGCGCATGCCCTTGGTGAGGGACTCGGCCACGTTCTCGGCTGCTTCGCGCCATACCGATGCGCGGAGGAACAGGGTTTCCCCGTCCTTCCACTCATTGGACTGGCGGTCAAAGGTCCGGGGAGTAGAAGCGATGGTGAAGTTCGCTACTGCTGAGCCAGACGGGGTGAACCGCAGCTCGGGGTCATTGGTGAGATTACCGATGACCGTAATAGTGGTTTCGCCTGCCATCTACTGCCTCCTTGTTCGTTCCTTCGGGGTAAAGACTTGGAAGGGGCTGATTACTCAGCAACGACCTTCTGGTCTTCAGGGCGGATGATCTTGGTGCGCATGATCGTCTCGTTGAGAGACAGCTGGCGATCAAGTTCCTTGGCGGTAGCCGGTGCTGCGGTGAAGTTCACCACGGCGTAGATACCTTCGGACTTCTTCTTGATGTCGTACGCCAGACGGCGACGGCCCCAGATGTCAACCTTTTCGATGGTTCCACCATCGGTGGTGATGACATTGAGGAACTTCTGAAGCGACGACTCTACGGTACGCTCTTCGACCTCGGGGTCGATGATTACCATCAATTCGTAAGGACGCATATGTGAACCCACCTCCTTTGGGCTAAGCGGTTACGGTATTTCCGTAACAGGAGGTTCATTTGCGATGCTGCGTTGGCGCTCCCCGGCCTAAAACACGGCAAGAGGGCGTTACACAGACTTCAATATCTTAGTGCATCTCCTGCACTCAAAGCTATTCGGCGGGATCTCCGGCCGAAACCCGCCTAGTCACGTATGTGGATAACCCGGGTCCACAGCACGCGATACTGGGGTTATGACCGTACTGAAGTCAATCGTGCTCTTCTTTTTCGCCGCCATCGCAGAAATCGGCGGAGCCTGGCTGATCTGGCAATCCGTACGCGAAGGCAAAGCATGGTGGTGGGCAGGACTCGGCATCATTGCGCTGGGCATCTACGGATTCTTCGCAGCCTTCCAACCCGAGGCCCACTTTGGCCGGGTCCTCGCGGCCTACGGCGGGGTGTTCATTGCTGGTTCACTGGCGTGGGGAATGCTCATGGACGGCTTCCGGCCCGACCGCTGGGATGTGATCGGAGCCGCCATCTGCATCGTCGGCGTTGGCGTCATCATGTTTGCGCCGCGCAATGGCAGCTGAGCACGGAAACAGGCCCGGGCACGACGAAACCCCCGGAAGATCACCTTCCGGGGGTTTCTTTGTGCGCGGAGGGGGACTTGAACCCCCACCCCCTTTCGAGGACTAGCACCTCAAGCTAGCGCGTCTGCCATTCCGCCACCCGCGCAAGGTGGTCAGGAGAATATGTTTCTTTTTTCTCCTTGACAGCGTCAAAGACACTAACACGAAGAACGGCAATCCGTGGATTCCTGTTGCGTTGGAAGCCTCCCGCTAGGGTGGGGCCATGGATGCCACACCCCTAAGCGCCTTGATTCTGACAGTCACCTTCTCCGCGATCGCCCTCTATGTCCTGTACTTCGTGATCCGCGCCGGCGTACGCGACGGCATTCTGCAAGCTGACAAGAAGCGGAGCGAGCAAGCGGATCCGTCACGCCAAGCGGACTTTTAAGCTCCTCCGCTGACTAAGGTGAGCACATGCACAACGTCAGGGTGAAGCGGAGCCGGCTGCGCTTTGTGGTCATGGTGCTGGCCGGCGCATTGGCGTTCGGGGCTGCCGGCGCCTCAGGCAGTTGGGTGGATGCTCCGGCAGTCGGCTGGGCCGCCGCCGCCCTGGTCTATGTGGTGTGGGTGTGGTTGGTGATCGCACGGCTTGATCCTGCGGAGACTCAGCACCATGCAACGTCCGAGGACCCATCGCGTGGCGTCACGGACGTGCTGATACTGATCGCCAACCTGGCCAGCCTTGCGGCTGTGGCCGCCGTCATCGTCGATTCGCACACGCAAGGAACGGGCGCACGTCTTTCATCTGCAGCCCTCGCCCTGACATGCGTGGGATTGTCCTGGATGTTGGTCCAAACCCTCTTCACGCTGCGTTACGCCGAGCTGTACTACAGCCAAGACGCCCGTGCCGGCGGTGAAGTGGGCGGCATCAGCTTCAACCAGGAACGCCCTCCGCAGTACACGGATTTCGCCTATCTGGCCACGAGTTTGGGTATGACCTACCAGGTATCGGACACCAACCTCGGCAATCACACCATCCGGCTCGAGGCGCTGAAACATAGCCTGCTGTCTTACCTGTTCGGAACCGTCATTCTGGCGGTCACCATTAACTTGGTCATCGGCCTGGCCCAGTAGCCGCGCGCCGGCGCCCCTAGAACGTGGGCACCCCTTAAAACAAGACAGGACAGCCGCCGTCGAGTGTTGACGGCGGCTGTCCTGCTATGGAAATAGACGACGCCGGTTAGGAACCAATCTTGGTGCGTTCGGCTTCTCCGCCAAGCGACGGGATGGAAGGGTTGTTGCCTTTGATGCGATAACGAAGCACGCCGATGCCCACCACAATCGCGGCCAACGCAAGCGAGAGGAACAGCGACTCGCGTGTGGACTCGATGATGACCATGCCGATGATGAGTGCCACGATGGCACCGATGGCAATCCACGTGAGGTACGGGAAGAACCACATCTTGAGGTCCAGATCCTTGGCAGCTGCACCCATTCGTTTGCGCAGGATGAGCTGCGAGGTTGCGATGACCAACCATACGAAGAGCGCAATGGCGCCCGAGGTGTTCACGAGGAACAGGAACACGGAGTCCGGGGCGATGTAGTTGGCGCCCACGGTGAGGAATCCCACCACGGTGGAAGCGAGCACTGCCGCGGCAGGAACGCCACGCTTGGAGATCTTCATCCAGGCCCGGGGTGCATCGCCCCGTTGCGAGAGCGAGAAGAGCATACGGCTGGCGGTGTAGAGGCCAGAGTTCAGGCAGGAGAGCACCGAGGTGAGGACAACGATGTCCATGATGGTGCCGGCGCCCGGGATTCCGTAGAGCTCGATGACGGCGACGTAAGGGCTCTTGGCGACGGAAGCGTCGTTCCAAGGCAACAGGGTCACCACGATGGCGATGGAGCCGATGTAGAAGATCAGGATGCGCCACACAGTGGACTTAACAGCCTTCTTGACGGCGTCCACCGGGTTCTCGGATTCGCCGGCAGCAATGGTGGCGATTTCGGCGCCGAAGAAGGAGAAGACCACCACGAGGATGCCCGCCAGGACTGCGCCCGGGCCGTTGGGCATGAAGCCGCCCTGATCCAGCAGGTTGGCGACGCCGGGGGCGGAAACACCCGGCATGAGACCGAGGATTGCCACGATGCCCGCGAGCAGGAAGATGACGATTGCCGCGACCTTGATGGAGGCGAACCAGAATTCGAACTCGCCGTAAGACTTCACTGAGCCGAGGTTGGTCAGTGTGAGGAGCACCATGAGAACAAGTGCCCAGATCCACTGATCGACACCGGGAACCCAGCGGTGCATGATGGCGGCACCGGCCGTGGCTTCGATGCCAAGGACGATGATCCAGAACCAGGCGTAGAGCCAGCCGATGCTGAATCCGGCCCAACGGCCGAGTGCCTTGTCCGCGTAGGTGGAGAACGAGCCCGTCTCAGGGTTTGCCGCAGCCATCTCACCAAGCATGCGCATGACGAGGATGACCACTAGGCCGGCAGCAAGGTAGGCCACGAGGATGCCCGGGCCAGCCTGCTGGATGGCGGCCCCCGAACCAACGAACAGTCCGGCTCCGATAACGCCGGCAATGGCGATCATGGAGAGGTGCCGTGGCTTCAGGGACTTGGAAAGCTGTTGGTCAGCGTGCATGGGTCGGCGCCGTCCTTTAGGTTTGGGGTTGGCCACAGTGGTGTGCCACGGGCCACATGACTAAATCACGCTAACCTGCTACACCGAACTGAATCCTGTGCAACCGAACATTTTGCATCCACCCAAACAGGGGGCATGCACAAAATGTAAACTCAGAGGCATCCAAAGTTTCCTATAGGAAACTTTTGCAATACCCCTGAAATGACTGCTTGAGGCTTCCGCTAAGCCATCGTGCCGAAGAAGAGCTCTACTACGGAGGCCAGACTCTTGGCATCCTCCACTCCGCAGAGCTCCCGCGCAGAGTGCATGGACAACAACGGGATGCCCACATCCACGGTCCGGATCCCGAGGCGGGTGGCAGTCAAGGGCCCAATGGTGGAGCCGCACGGGAGATCGTTGTTGGAAACGTACTCCTGGTACGGAACACCGGACTCATCGCAAAGCCGCGCCCAGAATGCGGCTCCCGCAGCATCCGTAGCGTAGCGCTGGTTGGCGTTGATCTTGAGCAGCGGGCCGCCGTTCAGCACAGGCCTGTTGGCAGGATCGTGCTTCTCCGCGTAGTTGGGGTGGACGGCGTGGCCGGCGTCCGCAGAAATGCAGAACGACGCCGCTATGGCCTGCCGCCTCTGGCTCACCGAAGCGCCAAGGCCGTCGGAGATGCGCATCAGAATGTCCTCAAGAATGGGTCCGCAGGCGCCGGAACGCGAATTTGAACCGATCTCCTCATGATCGAACGCCGCGAGGACGGCGATCGGGCCCGTGACCGGCACAGCCGAGCCGTGGGCTATCAGAGCCATCAGACCCGCGTGTGTGGAGGAAAGGTTGTCCAAACGGCCGGAGGCGAAGAACTCACCCTTGGCGCCGAAAACCGCAGGTGCCTGCGTGTCCGCCACAACGACGTCGTAACCGCCGATGTCTGCGGCATCAACAGTGGAGCCTTCCACGCGATCGGCGAGCAATCCCAAGAGGTCCTCGCCGGCAGGATCGCCCTGACCAAAGATAGGGTTCATGTGCTGCTGCTTGGACAGCTGGAGCCCGCTGTCATTGACGCCGCGATCCAAGTGGATGGCGAGCTGCGGGAAACGAAGGAGGGGACCAGTTGCCGTCAGATGCTGAGTGCCGTCGCGAATGACCAATCGGCCGGCCAACTGTAGCTCGCGGTCCAACCAGGAGTTGAGCAAGGGCCCGCCATAAACCTCCACACCCGCCTGCAGCCAACCGAATTTCCCGGTAGTGGGCTTCGGTTTCAGCTTGAACGACGGAGAGTCGGTGTGCGCACCAAGAATGTTGAAACCAGTGGTTGGGCCAGCGCCTTCGGGCGTTACCCAAGCAATGAGCGCGCCGTCACGGATCATGTAGAACTTACCTGCTCCGCCATCCCAGGGCTGCAGTTCGTCCAAACCGGTGAAGCCAACTGCGTCCAAGCGTCGTGCGGCCTCGTGCACCGCGTGGAAGCTGGACGGCGACGCCGTCACGTAAGCACCGAGGTCCTTGATGTGGTCAATTGCAGCGGGGGCATTCGAAGGCATGCCCCCGAGTCTAGCCCCGCTCTAGTTTCGGGGCAGTCTAAACGGTGACGTTCAGCGCGGCCGTGTAGCCGCCCGCAACCGAGCCGGACATAGTCGCCAATTGGTATATTCCCCCGTCATCCCCGAAGACGTTGTCCGAGGTCAGGGTGGTATTGGGGAAGGTCCGGGCACTGGACTCATATCCCGGACTTGCGTAAACCTCCTTGCAGGCAGGCTCATTGAGCGCAATTTGAGACACCGCCAGGACTTGCCCGGCAGCGGTCATTTTGCTCATGGATTCAAATACCTCAAAGTGAACATGAGGCCAGCGGCCCTTGTACGCACCAGGGTAGATAGTGCTGAAGGTAAGTTGCCCGTTGGTGTCCGCTTCCTGCACACCGCGGAGGTAGTTCTCGTTCTCAAGGCCCGAATCGTAGAGCGAGTACTTGCCGTCCTGGTCGCAGTGCCAGGCATATACGGCGGCGCCGGCCAAGGGGGCGCAACCGTTGGAATTGTCCAGAAGCGTCAGCGTAACCGTCAACGGCACGCCCTCGGCTTTGGTGGTAGACGTGCCAAAGCTGGATCTGATATCGCGACGAACCACTCCGGAAGCCTCAAGCACGTTTGGGCCATTGGAGCCGTCGCCCGGGTAGGGCCCCAACGTCTCCTCCGGGATCTCCACGCCGCACTCTGCGAAGGCGCGGGTCACGGTACTCGTGGCCGACGCTGAAGATGACGCAGCCGCAGTCGTGCTTGCCGTGGCGGCGGCAGTAGAGCCGGCCGTGCTCGACGACGATGCGCTGCCGCCTCCCGCACTTGGCGTGCAGGCAGCGAGTGCTGCGACCGTGCCTGTGCCGAACAGGACCCCTAGGCTGCGACGCCGACTCAGGAGAGTGGAGAGGTCAAACTCAAGGCCGCGATCGTGATGGGGGCGTGGAGTGGTCATACATCCATGAAACGCGTCGCGGCTATGGGTTGTACATGGGGAAACTGTGCCTGAACTGTGAAACCCACACGGCAGGTGTGCAGAATAGGCATTTCGATATGCTTGTAATGCTCATCACGTCATGGCACGATATCTCAAAGACACACTGACGGAAGGGTCCTCAAAATGAACATCGAACTTAAGACGGTGCGTAAGCTCCGCATTCACTGGCCCATTCCCACGGAGATCCTGACTCGCCTCGCGGGCGGCGACCTTCAGGCGTTGAACTCGGACGCCGGCGTCACCTCCCTGTTGGAAGAGCTGCAAGCCACGCCGGAACTGGGCGGTTTTGGGAATTATCACCACGTTTTCGAGTCTTCAGCAGGATTCGAAGGATTCACCGTGGGTGAAGGGGCCAACCCCACTCTCGGCACAATAGGCCAGCGGACAATCTCACCCACATTCGTGTTCACCACCTACTTTGACGACTCCCTGGATCAGAGCACTGTTCAAGCCCTGGTTCAACGAATTGTGGACATCCACCCGTGGGAAGTTCCCGTCATTGAGGTCTCAGGACCACTCAGCGTTTCCAGCAGCGCCGTAGCCGCTCACGCAGAATCGAGGATGGCGTCATGAGCTCTCCCCTATGGCATGAGCTGGCGCCACTTCTCCTCAACAGAACATACACAGACCTGACCCATGCATTTCATCCCGGTCAGCCCCACTTCCCCGCGTTTCCCGACGAAACCAGGGAAACCCTCTTCGATCTGGAAAAGGGAGATGGATTCACTGCACACCGGTACTCGATTGTGGGCCAGTGGGGCACCCACGTGGATCCGCCCTCGCATTTTGTCCGCGGCGGGAGGACTCTTGATCAGCTCCCCGTTGAAGAGATGATCTTGCCGTTGGTGGTCCTGGACATCAGCAGCCGGGTTCTCGCAGATCCGGACGCCACACCCAACCTGGACGATGTCCTGGAGTGGGAATCGCGCAACGGGAACATCCCCGCAGGTTCATTCGTGGCACTGCGCACTGGATGGAGTCGCCGCTGGCCGGACACCACGGCCATGGCCAACCGCGACGACGCCGGGATAAGCCACACTCCCGGGTGGTCCCGCGAAGTCCTGGAGTACCTGATTGAAAAGCGTTCAGTCACTGCCCTCGGGCACGAACAAACGGATACGGACCCCGGAATGGCCACCTCACGCCAGGATTTCAGCCTGGAAACCTACGTGCTCGCCCAGGACAAATGGCAAATCGAGCTGATGGCCAACCTGGAGCACGTTCCGGAGGCGGGGGCCGCTCTGATTGCCACTTGGGCAAAGCCGCACGAGGGCAGTGGCTTTCCGGCCAGGGTCTTCTCCATCCACTAGGCCTAGCCACCCCGCTTGCACGCATGCCACAAGCGGGTGGCTAGAATCGACCCATGTCAAAGACCTCCAGCATGGGCCGTGGAATGTTGGCGCTCCTCGCTGTCGGAGAACGTCATGCAGAAGGATTCGACGGCGGCACTGTTGCTCACGTCGCAACCCGCTTGGGCAAAGACCGCAGTCAAGTGTCACGGAGCCTGAAAGGTGCGCACCAGGAAGGCTTCCTGAGGCGGACCGAGCAACGTGAATACAGCTTGGACTGGTCTGTCCTGACAGACGCTCAACTGGTGACTGAGCAGCGGCTGCAGACCGACGGCCTCGCTGCGCTGGAAGGCTTGGCCACCGAAACCAACGAAGCCTGCTTTCTGGGCGTGCTCAGTGGAAACAGTACGGTGACCATCGGTGAGCAAGTTCCGGAAAGTGCCAATTTGGTGGGTTCCTGGCTGGGCCGCCCCTACCCCGCCTACTGCAGCGACGCCGGCCAAGCACTCCTCTGGAATGCCGACGAAGCTGAGATACGGAAAATCTTTGATGGCGTTGAGTTCGTCAACCACGGACCCAACACTCCAGCGTCAGTGGAAGATTTTCTGGACCGGCTCGGCAAAGCGCGTGAGCGCGGATATTCAGTAGTGGATGAAGAGGCCGAACCCGGACTTTACTCGTTGGCGGCGCCCATCAGGGACTTCAAGGGAGAGGTGGCAGCTGCCCTGCAGATCGTTGGTCCCAAGGCACGCATCGAACCCCAGCGGGAGACGTTCGCCATAGCGCTGGGCTCATGGCGAGAGTGGCTTGAGGCCCAGGTGGGCGGGCGAACCCAACCGCAGTGAAGTCGCCTGAAGAACCGCCGCAATTTCCGGGGCGGCGGCCTCAAGGCTTGACCGGCTTCCCAAGACGCTGAGGGCCGACACAATCCGGCCTCCGGCCTCGCGGATCGGGACAGCTAACTCCCAGACGCCGTGTTCGAACTCTTCGGCGGCAAGAACGAATCCCCGGAGGCGGTCGCGTTCCATGAGCCCTGCGACCTCCGATGCTGAGTGCGCCGCTGCCGGTCCGCCGACACCAATGAAGTTGACGTCAGCGAGCAACGACTCGATTTCAGTGACGGAATGATCCCACAGCAGCGCCCGGCCCGAGCCCGTGCACCACACCGGCGTCACCATGCCCGGCTTGGCGAACCCACCCAGCACTGAGTTGTTGGTTGACGAGCGCAGCAAGAGAACCCGAACGCCGTCGCGCACTGAAAGCCGTGACCTCAACCCGAAGGCCGACACCAACTCTTCCAGCTCCCCGCGTGATTGAAGGACCCATCCTGCATTGAGGGAAGCAGCCAGGCTGAAAAATCGCGGGCCGGTCCGGAAGGGACCCCGGTCCACGCGCTCGAGCAGCCCCAAATCACACAGCTCCTGGGCCAAGCGGGACACGCGGCTTTGTTCCATGTCCAACTCCGCGGCCAACTGCGACACTCCCAGGAGTTGGCGGCCCTGCTTCTCTCGGTCCGTGACCAAGCGAACAAGACGAAGGCCCTGCGACAAGGACGACGCCTCGGGTGACACATCCACGAATCCGCTCCTTCCACCAAGCGCTCACGCAATTCTCACACGCGCGGCAGGAGGGCAGGGTCATTAAGGCGTCCCCGTACAACAAGCTCCGCGGCCGGACATGGGGTCCGGCCGCAGAGCCGATTGAAGGACTGGATCAAGCAGGGGGCGTTGCCTTGGACTTCCGGCCATACCGGAAGTGGAAGAACAGGTAGCAGGCGGCCACGAAGGGAATCCCGAAGTACAGGGCGGCAATCTGGGAAGGGTCAAAAGCGATACCGACGAGGGAGATCAGGCAGAGCGCAAAGGCCAGGATAGGCACCAACGGATAGAGCGGGGCTTTGTAAGCAAGGTCCGCCACGCGCCCGCCGTTGCGGACGAATGCCCGGCGATGAAAGTAGTGGGATGCGGTGATGGACATCCACACACCCACCACAGCAAAACCTGCGATGGAAACGAGGGCCAGATACACGATCTCCGGTGCAGCCACACTGCTGACCAGGGACGCCAAGCCGCCAACCATGCTGACAGAAAGGGCTATCAGGGGTATCCCGCGCCGCGTGAGACGCTTGAAGGCCTTGGGGGCGTGACCTTCATCGGCCAGCGAGTAGAGCATGCGTGCACAAGAGAACAGGCCGCTGTTGCCGGCGGACAAAAGTGCGGTAATGATGACGAAGTTCATGATGTCTGCTGCAAAAGGTATGCCGACGGAAGCAAAGACCGTGACGAAAGGGCTCTCGTCCAATCCCACCTGATCGAAGGGCACCGTTGCGGCGATCACAGCGATGGCGCCAACGAAGAAAATCAGGAGCCGGATCACGGTACTGCGCATGGCTTTGGGGATGCTCCGGGCCGGGTCCTTGGTTTCCCCGGCTGCTACGCCAATGAGTTCAGAGCCGGAGAAAGCATAGAAGACAGCCAGTGCTGTCACCAGGACGCCGGAAAATCCATTGGGGAACAGCCCACCCGAAGTATTGAAATTTTCGAAGAGGAACGGGTGGCTGGTGGACTCGGACATTGGATGGAAGCCGAACAGGGCAGCCCCGCCAAAGATGATCAGGGCGATGATTGCCCCCACCTTGACTATGGAGAACCAGAACTCGGACTCTCCAAAGAACTTGGAGGAGAAGGCGTTGAACCCGAACAGCATGGCGGCGAAAACGAGGCACCACATCCACACCTCAATGTCCGGGAACCAGCGCTGCATGAGCAATCCGGAGGCTGTGAATTCAGATCCGATTGCTACTGCCCAACAAAGCCAATAAAGCCAGGCCGTGGTGAAACCCGTAGCCGGGCCAATGGAGCGGGAAGCATATATGTGGAAAGCGCCGGACACAGGGTAGGCAATGGCCAGCTCTCCGAGGCAGGACATCACCAGGTAGACCACAAAGGCGCCCACCAGATAGGCGATGACGGCTCCGAGGGGGCCCGCTTGCGAGATGGTGTAGCCGGAGCTCAGGAACAGTCCTGAACCAATGACTCCTCCCATTGCGATCATAATCAGGTGCCGTGGGCCCATTGACCGCCGCAGGCCGGTCTCCACTGGGGCGGGCATGGCGTCCGATGGATCGTCCAGTTTCAGGGGTGTAGAAGATTCCATGTCTTGTCTCCGTTACGTGACAGATGCGAACGGCACGCCGTGTCTGCTGGAGGGAGCCACGGCGCTTGTAGTGACGAAGGTAACACAAAATCTCCCCGGTTGGGCGTTAAAAACATTTATGAATGTATATAACGCACACCTCGCGGAAGGCGGTTTAGTTCCTCATTCCCTGCGCCAGAACGAGCTTGAGTTCTTTGCGGACCCGGGAGTAGCGGGATCTGGACGCCGCTGCGGACAGTCCAAGGACCGCCCCCGCCTCGGCCACTCCGAAGCCGTCCCAGACGATCAGCATGACCAGTTCCCTGTCTTTTGGCCGCAGCCGGGAAAGGGCCCCGAAAATCTCGTCGTACGGATCCTGGAGTGCCGGCGGCTCATGCACGAGGCCCTGGCGCAGCTTCTCGGACAACGCTCTCCTGCGGATCCTTCCCCGCCGGTAGTTCGCCAGCACTCCTTTGGCGACGCCGAAGCTCCAGGCACGAATCTCTGCCTCCCCTTCGGGTAACCGGTCGCGCTGCCGCCACAGAATCATGAGCAACTCGGATACGCAGTCAGCTGCATCTTCCGCGGGGTCAACCCGGCGCACGAAGTACGCCATCAGGGCAGGAGTCAGCGCGCGGACACATTCCTCGAACCGGTCTTCCATGGTGGCTGGCGTCGCCACGTCCTCACGTGCAGGGGCCGGAGTCACTGTTGGAGACCTTTGATCATGTCCCGGCAGCCCAAAGTGCGGTGGTCCTCCTCCACGGTTTTAGAATCACCTGATTCGGCAGCCGCAACGGACAAGGTCATGCGCTCCACCACACCACCCCCGTCCGTGGCAATCGTGGCCGGCCAAGCGAGGGATTGCTTGAGGACAGAAGCCGCCGTGGATTGTCCTTGTTGATCCCCTGCGGAGTGCCGGTCCAACCACTCTGCTTCCCAGAGGCACCGGACCAGCCCCTCATATCTGATGGTTGGCGCAATGTCCTGCGTGATGATGCCGCTGCCCTGATCGTTATCCTGATACATCTTCGCTTCCTTCGACGCGGAAGCATCCTTGAGGCGCTCTTCGTCATACCCCGGAGGCAACGGCAGCGAACCGTACTTAGTCTTGGCGAACCGGGCGTAGTCAGAAGCAAGGGGGTTGATCCACTCCGAGTCCCGGATATCCAGGTTCCGGGTGGCGCCGTCTCCGGTTGACGTCGGAACCGGCGGCGGGTTTTCCACGTCTTCGGTGAGGAAACCCATGAACTGCGCTACCGCCGGGGAGGCCACCCCGACGCCAGCCACACCAACGGCACCGGCTACCAGCAGCGAAATCCATCTACGACGTCTTTTGGGCTTTGACTGCTCGGACACTCCAGTCCGCAGTTCCCTCAGGACGTTATGGGCTGCCTCCGGCTCAAAGGCCCACCTGTTAGCCGGATCTGCCCCGCGCAGCTGCGCGTCCAGTTGCTCATCGTTCATCATTCCCCCAAATAGTGCGTGCCCGGCCCTAACACCCAGTACATGTCCGGACGGGCAGCAAACGTGGCAAGAAGCTTTGGAAAGCTGGCTAAGCGCTAGAAATCCGGGTTGCTGGGCACCACGAGTCCGGTTTCGTAGGCATAGACCACAACCTGCACCCGGTCCCGCAGTTGGAGCTTGCTCAGGATCCGGCGGACGTGGGTCTTCACCGTAGCCTCGGAGAGGAAGAACTTATGGGCGATCTCAGCGTTGGAGAGACCCTCCGCGATGGTAGTGAGTATTTCGGTTTCACGCGGTGTGAGTTCATCCAAGAGCGGATCGCGGTGGTGACCCGGCGAATGACCGGGCACAACGCCGCCGCGAACATACGTTTCCAGCAGGCGTTGAGTGACACGCGGGGCCACTACCGCATCACCACTGGCCACCAGACGCACGGCGTGTACCAGTTCCGATGGCGCAACGTCCTTGAGAAGGAACGCCGATGCCCCAGCCTGCAAGCCGCTGAAGGCGTACTCATCAAGGTCAAAAGTAGTCAGGATGATGACCCTGGCATCGGAACCTGAACCCGAAATTCTTCGCGTTGCCTCAATGCCGTCCATGCCCGGCATGCGCACGTCCATCAGGACAACGTCCGGCTGCAGCGCCTCTACCTGGCGAACAGCCTCAATTCCGTCCGAAGCCTCGCCCACAACGTGGAAGTCCTCTTCGCCTTCAAGAATGAGCCGGAAGCCCATCCGCAGCAGTGGCTGATCGTCCACCAGCAGCACTTTGATGGTTTCTTCGGTCATGATTCCCCCTTTTCGCCGTTCCAGCGGAGCTCGGCGTGGACCGCCCAGCCTCCCCTTTTTCCCGGACCGGCAGTAACGATTCCAGCATAAATTCCAGCACGTTCATTCATTCCGGCAATGCCCTGTCCGGTCCCCAGGCTGCCCACGGATTCGCTGCCGCCCTCGCGGGTTCCACGGCCGTCGTCGTAAACGTCAATGGTGACCAAATCGCCGTCGCGAGCCACTTGAACGTCAACTCGGCTGAGCGAGCGCCCGTACCGCAGAACATTGGTGAGCGACTCCTGCACAATCCGGTAGACGGTGAGTTCGAAGGCCGGGTCAGCCGGAAGGCCCGGCCCCGCATGAGCGTAATGCAGTGGCAGCCCGGCTGTCCGGAAACCATCCATGAGTTTCGCCAGGTTCTGCCCGGATTCGAGGGGCGTCAGCGGTGCCGGCCGCCCGGAATCATCCCGCAGAACCCCGAGCACCCGCCGCATATCGGCCAGCGCGGCCCTGCCGGTGCGGGACAGTTCGCCAAGGACCTCCCCGGCCCGGTCCGGATCCTTCTTGACCACCACGGCGGCACCGTCCGAAAGACTGATCATCACCGTCAGGGAGTGGGCAACGACGTCGTGCATTTCGCGGGCGATCCTGTTTCGCTCGGTGACCTTTCCTAGCTGTGTTGTCCGGGCAGCCCACGCCGCGATCTCCGCTTCATGCTCCCTACGCTGGCGCACCGAGATGCCGATGCCCGTAGCGAGGAGATTGGACAGCATAATGGACGCCGCAGTGGCGATGTTGTTGATGAGGTGGAAGTTCTCCGGAAGGTCCTGCAAGTTGTCCATCTGGCTGGGACTCGTCCACATGAACAAGTAGAGCAGACTCAGAGGTAAACTCGCCGCTGCGAAAACCACCAGGGCGAGCCTGCGCTTCCGAAGGGATGCCACGGCATAGAGCGCAAACCAAAGACCCGCGGAAACGTTTGAACCCCACGGATTCAGGATGGTGGCCGCAATTTCCAGAAGTGCAACGGCCAGCACTACCTGAAGCGGGAATTGCCGCCTGAAGAACAAGGCGGCGGCGATCATCAAGAGAATCGCCACCACGAGCCACTTGCCGTCGATGATCGAGCTGATGATGGTGGGCAATGCCAACAGAACGTAGCAAAGGATCACCACGGCATCCATGGCGCGAGGACGCTTGTAGAAGTAGCGCCGGATCCTCCCCCTGCGACGCTGGGTGATTTCAGCGAAGGACGCGTCGGCCGTGGTGGCTGACGCGTCCTTCATCTGTGAAACTTCAGTCATGGATTGAGCCTAGACGGCAACCCGTCCTAGACGTCCCGCTTCTTGAGCAGAATCATGGCCAGAGCAACCGGGACAACTACCCAGGCTCCCAGGACCAAACCTGCCTGCCAGGCTTCCAGCGTTTCCGGGACATGCTCGACGGCGGTTAGCGGACTAATGGTGCTGGTGGGGAGGTATTTGTTGGCTTCCTTGAAGAAGTCGCCGGGGATGAGCTGGAAGGCGATGGGTGCCACGAACAGGAGTCCAACCAAGCTCATGATGCCGCCGGCAGAGTTGCGCACGATCGTTCCAAGGGCCATGCCGATGGCTGCCACGGCTGCCACGTAAATGCTGTTGACCAAGAGGAGCTTGACGGACTGTGAGCTACCAAGGTCCAGCTTGAGGCCATAGTTATCCACGATGGGGAGCGACACCAGCCCGGCGATGTAGGTGGACACGGCGGTCAGGAGGAAGGAGCTGACCATGACCACAATCAGCTTCGCCAGGAAGGGCGAGAGCCTCTTGGGAACTGCGGCAAAAGTGGAGCGTGCCATGCCGGTGGTGAACTCGGAGCTCATGAGCAGGACGCCCAGGGACCCGAGGATTAGCTGCGCGAACGAGATTCCCGACGTGGGTATGCTGACTGCGAGGTCTCCGCCTTGGGCGGCCATGGCGGCCGCGGCTTCCGGGTCGTTGGCAACCTGCTCTGCAAACTGCCCCGTTCCCCATGCTGAGAGGGCCGCGAAACCCACCATGACCAGCGCAGTGGAGGCCAAGAGGATCAGCGTGGACATCAAAGTGCGGAACTTGATGAATTCGGAGTTGAGTACGCGGTGGAATGACGGTCCTGGACCGACGGAATTACGGATGGACTTGCGGTCCACAGTGGTGGTGCTCATGTCTATTTCCCTCCGGCCTGAGCGGGAACCGAGGCCCCGGTGGTGATGTGCGAGTGGTATTCGACCTCGTCCTTGGTCAGTTCCATGTACGCCTCTTCCAGGCTTGCTTGGAGCGGGGTCAATTCGTAGACCATGACCTGGTTGTCCAAGGCCGTACGGGCGATGCCGCGCGGATCGAGCCCTGAAACCTCCAGCAGTTCCCGTTCGTGGACTTCCACGGAAACACCGGTTCCGGCAAGGAGTTGCATGAGGCGTTCCGGCTGATCGGTGCGGACGCGAGTGCGTGCGTGGCCCTTGCCGGTGATGATTTCAGCTATGGGCGCATCTGCAATGATCCGGCCGCGGCCGATCACAATCAGGTGATCCGCGGTCAGTGCCATCTCACTCATGAGGTGGCTGGAGAGGAAGACCGTCCGGCCTTCGGAAGCCAGGTACTTAACGAGGTTGCGAACCCACACCACACCTTCGGGATCGAGGCCGTTGACCGGCTCGTCCAGGATGATGGTTTGCGGATCACCCAGCAGCGCTGCGGCAATGCCGAGGCGTTGGCCCATTCCGAGTGAGAATCCCTTGACCTTCTTCTTGGCGACGTCACCCAGGCCGGTCATCTCGATGACCTCGTGAACCCGGCTCTTAGGGATGCTGTGCGTCGCTGCCATGGCAAGAAGGTGGTTGTACGCGGTGCGGCTCGTGTGGACAGCCTTGGCATCCAAGAGGGCGCCGACCTCCCGCAGCGGCGCCTTGTGCTGGGCGAAGGGCTCACCGTTCACGGTGACAGAGCCCGATGTGGGAGCGTCCAGTCCCATGATCATGCGCATAGTGGTTGACTTGCCGGCACCGTTCGGGCCCAGGAAGCCCGTCACCCGTCCAGCTTGGACAGTGAAACTGACGCCGCCCACGGCGGTCTTATCGCCGTAGACCTTGGTCAGGCCTTTTGCTTCGATCATGGAAGCGTTCCCTCCTCGGAGCACATGTGTGCAAGTGAGTTTTGAATGTACCTACAACGCTACTCACGGACGGGGCGGAAATCGCCTGTCTCAGGGATGATTCAGGGTTCAGCCAGGGTAGTCCTCGCGGATGACTCCGGGGCCAGTCAGGCCTCCGGCAGAGGCGAGTACACGGTGAGCTCGCGCGGTTTCACCGTGAACGTGGCACGACGCACACCGGGTTTAGGCTCCCCATCAACCGCCAACACCAGCGGTTGACCGATGGCTTCCACGGTGATGGTTGTGGCCTCGGTCAGGTGGGTGACTTTGGAAGCGGCAACCGTGCCGGTCACTACCGCCCAGAGCAGCCGGGCCCGGGCGAACGGCTCGTCCGCAGTGATCATGCGCAGATCGAAGACTCCATCGTCCAGCACAGGCCGGCGAAACGGTGCGTGATCGCTGGGATAGAACCTGCCTCGCCCCATGTAGAGAATCCACAGCTTGTGCTTCACGCCGTCAACGGTGAGCGTGGTGGGCGAGTTCACCCCGAACGTGCGCAGCGACGCCACCACGCCAGCCAACGGTTTACCCATAGCCGGTTGCAATCTCTCCCTGCGACGAACCAGGTTCGGATAGACACCAAAGCTGGCAGTATTCAGCATGGCCAACTCGCTGGTCTCGGGTGCCTCGGAAAGGCCCCGCTGCACCACCACGTGGCCCAGATCGACGGACGCTGCATGCCCTTTGGTCACGGCGTCGATCGCATCGTCAATCGAGCTGGTGCCGAGGTCGCGGGCGAAGTGGTTAAGGGTTCCCCCTGGAAGGACCAGGAGTGGCATTGAATGTTCGACGGCGGCGGCCGCCGCAGAACCAACCGTTCCGTCTCCGCCCCAAACACCCAAGGCAACGGTGCCTGGTCGGGCGGCCACGGCATCGATTTCAGCCGCTACATCTTCACCCTCGGCGATTTCATGTATATAAGCCTTAGGGAATATATTGCGCAACAGCTCTGCGGTCTCGGGTGTATAGGACCCGCCCATGACGTTGACCGCTATACCGAGCCCCTCGCCGTCGGAAATTGCCGGCGCTTCCGCCGGCGTCCGGCGAGGTGTCGGTTCAGCAGGTCTGGCAGGCCACCATTTGCGGGTAAGCAATGCTGCCCCTGCTCCCAGAGCGGAACCGAACACCACATCGGAGGGCCAGTGGGCACCCGTGTGCACACGGGAGTAGGCAACTCCCGCAGCGATCGGGGCAAAGGCGACACCTAGCGCCGGGGAAACAATTCCAGCACCCACAGCAAAGGCCACTGCAGACGCGGAATGGCCCGAGGGCATGGAGGAGCTGGCGGGTTGTGGATTCACAAAACGGAACAGCGGCAGATGTTCCGGCTGGGGTCGGGTCCGGGGGAGTGCCCGCTTGAAGATGAGGTTGGTGACAGCCGACGCAACGCCCAGGGCGAGCACACCGTGAAGGGCCGCTCTGCGCGGTTTACCGGGGAAGGTAGCCATAATTCCAGCGATGCCGAACCATAATTTACCCTTGGTGGCCGCGGCGGAAAGTCTCCGAAAGAAGACGTCGTGATCACCTTGGCGTTGCCGGGACACAGCCCGGACCAGGAAATGGTCGAACCTCGCAACCCGTTTGGGGCCTTTGCCCAAGAAGCCTCGCATTCCATCACCCTAACGCCTGGCGTCGCCACTCATCTGCCGTGGATACCATGAATGGATGATTCGCGTACTCCATCCACGTCCACGCCCCGGCTGGCTGCTGGTCACACCTGGAGTACTTCTGCTTTGTGCCTTCGCGGTCCCGGGGGCACTGATCATGGCGGGCCAAGGCGAGCCGGCTTTTAATCGGGTGGACACCGGCTGGCAGTCCTTCGCCTTCACCCTGCACTCGCCCTTCTGGGATGGGGTGAACGGTATCCTCAACTGGGCCGGCTACGCCGGGATGCTTGCCTTCCACGTTGTGCTCGCGATTTCGCTCGTTATCTGGCAACGACCCAAGGCAGCAATCTTCGCCGCTACAAGCGGCATTTCAGTCCTGGCGCTAACGCAACTTGCGAAAGCCGTGGTGGGTAGGGATAGGCCGCAAGGTGCCAAGGTACTCAGCGACACAGGGTCATACCCTTCGGGGCATGTATCTGCCACCACGGCATTCCTGATGGTGCTCGCGTTGCTGATAGGGCGTGGGTGGATGGTACTCATAGCCGCCATTGGCGTGGTGGCCATGATGATCAGTCGCACTTACCTTTCGGCCCATTGGCTAAGCGACGTCTTAGGCGGTGCCTGCCTTGCCGCGGGCATTGTCCTCCTGATGTGGTGGCGCTTCCGAGATATATGCATCAAGGAGAATGACTCAGCTGGCGGAAAGACTATTTGGGCGGCAAGGGCTTCGCAACGCCAGCGAGCAACAGAGCAAGCAAAATAGGCGCCCCAATGGCGAGCAAAGCCATGTGAATTCCGGTGTGATCGCCGAGGTAGCCCAAGAGGGGCGGGCCCGCCAGGAAGGCAACGTAGCCGATAGTGGAAACCACGGATACACGGGCAGCTGCATGCTTGGGGTCGTCCGCTGCGGCTGACATTCCCATAGGGAAGGCCAACGCAGCGCCGATGCCCCAAAGCGCCGCCCCGACGCCCGCCAGGACCACATTGCCCGCAAAGACGAACAACGCGAGTCCCGCGGCCGCTGCTGCCATGCTGGCCCGGAGGACGTTCACTCGTCCAAACTTGTCGATTGCCTTGCCGCCGAAGAACCGCATGACCGTCATCGCCAGGACAAAGAGCGCAAACAACAACGCGCCGGTGGCCTCAGAGGCGCCGAGCCCGTCCACTGAAGCCTTCGCGATCCAGTCGTTGCCCGCACCTTCGGTGAGGGTGGCGCCGAGGACCACCACGCCGATGAGCAGCGTCCTGCCATCCCGCCAAGCGGTGGGACCCTTCTCAGCCACCCCGCCGTCGTGAAGTTCCTCAACCTCGTGCGGCAGGAAGTACTTGGGAACTGTCAGCGCAAGGGCGATGGCAATCGCCGCGATAACCAACAAGTGCTCCGGCAGGCCCACGCCCAGTTGGGAAAGGCCGGCACCAATCAGCGCGCCAAGGAAGGCGCCACCACTGAAGGCAGCATGGAATTGCGGCATGATAGTGCGCTTGAGCCGGTGCTCGACGTCGGCGCCTTCAATGTTTTGAGCCACGTCCCATAGCCCGATGCCAATGCCGAAGAAGAACAGAGCTACCGCTGTGCCCGGAACGGAGGCGCCCATCAGCGAGAAGGCAATGGCTGCACCTGCAGCGCCCGCTACGATGCCGGCCACCCGGACCGTATTCGCTGTGCCGATCCTGCCCACTACCCATCCGGCTGATGGCAGCGCCAGCAAGGAACCGACGGCGGTGCAGAGCAGCAGGGTGCCCATCTGGCCGGAAGTCAGGCTGAGCGCCTCGGTCACAGCCGGGATTCGCGCAGCCCAGCTGGCGAAGACCAAACCGTTCATACCGAAGATCAGGAACGTTGCCACGGCAGCGGCGTTGACGTTGGTGGTGCTTCTGGTGTTGGTGGTCATGCAATCACAACTTCCACGGAGAGTTCATCGAGCCGGGCAAGGTCTTCGGGGGATGGTTTTTGGTCTGTCACAATGACGTCCACGGCCTCCATGGATGCCACTAAGGCCACAGCGCTGGCATTCCACTTGCTGCCCGCGGATGCCACGATCACCCGCGCCGTGGATTCCAGCCCGGCGCGTTTCACGGCAGCATCATCAAGATCGTGGGCCAAGAGGCCGTCCTTGAGGTTGAGTGCGCAGGGAGTTACGACGGCGGTGTCGAACCTGAGCGAGCGAATGTTGGCTTCTGTCATGGGTCCCCTGAACGACTGTTCCCCCGGGATAAGTCGGCCGCCGGGGAGGAGGAGCTCCGGAGAGCGGCCATCCTTAGTGCGAGTCAATGCTTCGACGCCGTGCAGTGACATGGGCATCACCGTGAGTTCCCTTTTACTCAGGCGGCGTGCGATCTCCGTTGCCGTGGAACCACTGTCCAGCCACACATACTCGCGGTCCCTGATGAGCTGGTCTACAGCGTTCGCGATTCGGACCTTAACCTCGTGGTCTTCCAATTCGCGCTGGCCGTAACCGGGGTTGTCGCCGCGTGCCAGCAAGCTGCGCGCACCGCCGTGGACGCGCTTCAGCACTCCGTTGGCCGCAAGGATTTCCAGGTCTCGCCTGACAGTGGCGCCGGAGGCTCCCGTGGCTTGGACAAGCTCGTCCACCGTGGCTTCCTCGCGGGAGCGCAACAGCTCACCAATGAGCCGGTGGCGGTCAGCAGTTCCCATTCTTCAACCCTAGCAAGGAATGCTCAGTTAATCACACGGTGTGATCATTTGCGCACCGTCCATCTCTCACATCCCATGGCTTAAAGCGAAACGCTCTCGCAGCAGGTGCAAGAGCGTTCGCGGAATACCGCCGGTATGTGAGAGACGGTCCAGGCTAGCGGGCGCGCTCCACCCGCTTCTCATCCCACACGGGTTCCTCAGACTCGTAGACTTTGCCGTCGGAGCCGAAGATCATGAAGCGGTCGAAGGACTTGGCGAACCAGCGGTCGTGGGTGACCGCGAGAACGGTGCCTTCGAAAGCATCGATTGCACGTTCCAGGGCCTCGCCCGAGTGCAGGTCCAAGTTGTCCGTGGGCTCGTCGAGCAGCAGCAAGGTGGCGCCGGAGAGTTGCAGGAGCAGGATCTGGAACCGTGCCTGTTGGCCGCCGGACAAGGACTCGTACTTCTGCTCGGACTGACCAGCCAAGCCGTAAGAATCCAAGGCTCCGGCAGCGGCCTCGCGGGCGAGTCCGGAACGGTGCTCGTCGCCGCGATGCAGGATCTCCAGCAGGGTTCGACCCAATAGATCGGGCCGGACATGCGTCTGCGCGAAGAACCCGGGCCGGATGCGGGCCCCAAGCTTCACGGTGCCTTCATGCGGTACTTCAGCGATCACTACCTCGGACACCGGCAGGTGCTCGCGCTCCGGATCGGTTCCTCCGGTGGCGAGGAGACGCAGGAAGTGGCTCTTGCCCGAACCGTTGGACCCGAGAACACCAACGCGGTCGCCGAACCAGATCTCTGTGGAAAACGGCTTCATGAGTCCGGTCAGTTCGAGCTTCTCGGCCACTACGGCACGCTTGGCTGTTCGCCCACCTTTGAGGCGCATCTTGACGTTCTGCTCGATCGGCAGGGCCTCGGGTGGGCCGGCTTCCAGGAACTTGGCCAGGCGGGTTTGCGCAGCTTGGTACCGGTTGGCCATGTCGGAACGGAAAGCGGCCTTGTTCTTGTACATGTTGACGAGTTCTTTGAGCTTTATATGCTCCTCATCCCAGCGCTTGCGGAGTTCCTCGAACCGGGCGTTACGGTCCGCGCGTGCCTCCACATAGGATCCGAAACCGCCGCCATGGATCCACGCGCCCGCTCCGTTGATGCCTGGCTCGAGCGTCACAATGCGGCCTGCCGCGTTGTTCAGCAGCTCGCGGTCGTGGCTGATGAACAGCACGGTCTTCTTGGACTCGTTGAGCTTCCCCTCCAGCCAACGCTTGCCGGGGACATCCAGGTAGTTGTCCGGTTCGTCGAGGAGCAGGAGCTCATCAGGGCCGGCAAACAGGGCTTCGAGTACCAGGCGCTTCTGCTCGCCACCTGACAAAGTGGAGGCGCGGCGGAACTGTGCCTTGTCGAAGGAAATTCCGAGGGCAGCCATGCAGACTTCGTCCCAGACGGTCTCGACGTCGTACCCGCCGGCGTCTCCCCAGTCCACGATCGCTTGTGCGTACTTCATCTGCGTGGGCTCGTCGTCGTGCTCCATCATGGCCAGCTCGGCGTCCTCCACGGCCTTGGCAGCTGCCGCGAGGCTGGCCTGTGCCGTGGAAACCAGGAGATCCCGGACGGTGGATTCGTCACGGACCTGGCCCACGAACTGCCGCATGATGCCCATGTTGCCGGAACGTCCCACCACGCCTTCGTCAGGGGTGAGATCGCCGGAAATGATCTTGAACAGGGTGGTCTTGCCCGTTCCGTTGGGCCCGATGAGCGCCGTCTTGGTGCCATCGGGGACCTTGAAGGTCACCCCGTTGAGCAGCTGGGTGCCGTCGGAGAGGAAGTAGTCGATGCCGGAAACGTCAATATGGGCCACGTTTCAATCCTCCCATGGCCGCGTATCGACGCGGCGCTACTCGCTTCCGGGGTTAGCCCACCGCGGTAAGGAAGGACTTCAGCAGGGGTCCGCTGACTGTGGCACCCAAGCCGCCTTCTTCCACGAACACGGCAACTGCCAAATCCCCGTGCGTTGCGACGATCCAAGCGTGCGTCTTGGGCGGGTTGTCATTGCCGAATTCCGCGGTGCCTGTCTTGGCCCCGACCAGCGTCCCGGGGACTTCGGCGAGGAAGCCTGCGTGGCCTGACGTCACTACGGCCCTCATCATGTCAGCCAGGGATGCGGCCTCTTCCTTAGTGATGGGCTTGGTGGACGCCGGTGAGGCTGGGAGCGCTGAAGCTGAAGCGGACGACGGCGACGCGCTGCCACTTTCGGTGGGCGTGGCACTAGCGCTGGGGTTCTGGGTGGCCTGGGAGCCCTGGGAGCCCTGGGCAGCATCGGCATTCACCACGAGCTGCGGAGAAACAGGTGCCCCGTTGGCGACGGATGCTGCCATGACTGCGGCCGAGAGCGGGGAAAACAGCACCTTGCCCTGGCCAATCATGGAAGCTGCGTGCTCGGTACCTTCGGCAGCACCGGGAACCGAACCGAGGAAAGCGTCGGCGCCCAACTTGGGAGCTTCAACCGCCACGCCGAGGGCCTGGGCTGCGGATTCAAGCTGGTCCTGGCTGACAGCATCGCGGGCATTGATGAAAGCCGTGTTGCAGGAGTGCGCAAAAGCGTCGCGGAGGGCCACCGAGCCAAGGGAGCTTTCCGGATAGCCTTCGGCGTTCTTGAAGGTGCGTCCGTCCACCGTCAGCGTTGAGGGGCACTCAACCTTCGAATCCGGTGTGGCGCCGTTGCGGAACATCGCCAGGGAATCAACGATCTTGAACGTGGAACCTGGAGCATACTGGCCGAGCAAAGCGGTGTTGTAGCCGTTGCTGCCGGGTCCGGATGCTGCAGCGAGGACGGCCCCGGTGGACGGTTTGAGGGCAACAATGGCTGACGCCGGTCCAACACCGGCCAGTGTCTCTTCCGCCAATTGCTGGAGTTTCAGGTCAAGCGTGGTCTTGAGCGTAGTGCCAGGGGATGGGAGGGACGAGAAGAACACCTTGGTGCCGGGCGTCTCACCTTCGGACTTCACCTCAGGAGTGGCACGGACTTCCACGCCGTCTTTGCCGCGGAGCAGCGAGTCGTACTTCTGCTGCAGACCGCCGGTACCCGTGGTGTCTCCGGCACGGAGCGCACCGTTGGAGTTTTCAATCTGTTCAGCACTGGCTTGCCCAACGCTGCCCAGCAATGCCCGCGCGAAGGTCCGCGTGGGTGCCAGAGCCATGGAGTCCAGGATGCTGGAACCGCCGGGAATGGCTTCGATTTTCGCTTCAGTGATGTCCGCCGTGTAAGCGCGCAGCACGAGGCCTTCTACAAAGGCCTGCGGACCTGAGGCAGCAACCTGTTTGGCGTATTCTTCCGCGTCCAGCCCGAGCAGAGCCGCCATGGCACGCGCAGAAGCATCGGCTTGCTCTGCCGGAACCTTCGTTTTGTCTATACCCACCCGGAAGACAGGACGGTCTTCAACGATGGGAGCGTCGCCGGCGCCAAGGATCTGGCCGCGCTGGGCGGGAACGGTCTTGACGGACAAGGTTTCGCCTTCGGAGAGTTCCGGGGCAAGGAGTGCCGGGGTCCATTGGACGGCCCACTTGTCGCCGGATTTCTTCAGTGTGGCTTCGGAGCTGTACTCCCACTTGGCCGAGCCGATGTTCCAGCTGTACTTAAGGGGGAAAGTTGCGGTGTCGCCGTCGAGCTTAACGTCGCCCGACTCCACTGCCGGCTTGGCGTCAAGTCCTTCGAAGACGGCCTTAAGTTGATCGTTGGCCGCGGCGGCGTCCTTACCCTCCACGGCGATTTGGCCGACGTCGAGCGCCGCCAGCGAGGAGGCCAGTTGCTTGGCTGCCCCTTCCGCACCGGCGCGACCGTCATCGCATGCGGTGAGCGATCCGGCCATGACGAGCGCTACGAGACCAAGAACAAGACGATGTTTTTTCAATTTCCCCATTTGCGACATTATGCCCGGTTCCTCGGACAGTTTCTTGTCCAGGCCGCCAGACGGACGCCGCCGCCCGTCACCCCGAATGGAGTTGGCGAGCGACGGCGGTCTGGAAACTCAGGCTACGGAGCGCATGTGAACTTGGCATCACCCCAAATGCCATGCGCCCCGTTGATGGATCCGGAGGGGTCCACCACCAATTCCACATAGGCCGCACCAGTGAGGTCCACGGACACGGATTCAGGAGCGAATCCTGGTGTGTACGTGCGCGACTGGTACTTGTTCACGCCGTCGGCATTGACCTTGAAGATGATGTTGCCGCCAAAGCCACTCTCAAGGCCTACCTGGGAGGTGAACGAGGTGCACTTTCCGCCCAGGTAATAGGTGATCTTTGAGGGAGCGTGGACGCCCAGGCCCTTGCTGAACACAGGCTGCTGACCGGTGGCAGGATCGGTGTAGTTGATGGCCAGCGGCGTGTCCGGGGATGACGCCGAGTCCTTGTTGGCCACGTTCTTTCCGATCACGCCGTAGCCGTTCAAAGACTGGACCCAAGGCGTCTCAGAGGCGTACACCGAGCCGACCGGTACGTCCGGCAAGGGCTGCGACGTCACCTTCCAGTCGAAGAACTTCACCCTCGTATCAGTGGGCAGGGTGACGGACGCCAGCTCTTTTGTGGGGTTCAGTCTGACCGTGTTAGAGAAGGCCTGGTACTTGTACTGCGTGTACTCCGGGGACGGCCCGTTGGCGTTGTTCCTGCCCTGCTCGGAAACTGCCACCACTGCGCCGTTGAGGACGGACGGCTGCAACCAGTTGGGGAAGAAGATGGACTGCTGCTCGGTGGTCCCGTCCGCGTAGCTAAGGGTCAAAACCGGGCTTGTTCCATTGCCCACCGCGGCGGATCCAAGGACTGCCAAGTGTGTTCCCTTGCCTTGGACGGCGATTGTCTGGGCGGAGAGTGCCACGGAGTTGGGCACGTCGGGGCCAACGGCCGGCCACGTGTAATCCACCTGCGATGGTTTTCCGGCGTCCACTGTAACGGTGCTTCCCGGTCGGACACCGCCGGCCGGTAACGTGGCGGCGGCCAGCTGCTCGGCAGCGAAGGTGGCCCCTCCGCCGTCGAAGTTTCCGAGGCCCTTGCCCGCCACGGTGGTCACCGAAACAGTGTTGTAAGCGGCTGCCAAGGAGCCATAGGCTACATAGATCTGATTGCCGCCGGTCACGGACTGGCTGGAGCCGGATGCAGCATACGACGCCGAGACGCGCACGGTCTGTTGGCCCGCCTTCGCGCTGGTCCCCGGCTTGATGACGAACGTGGCACTTGCTGTGGCACCGCCTTCCACCTTGGCTGCGGTTGCTCCGGAGGAAGAGACTACCGTCCAGCCTTCGGGAAGCACCGGGGTCAGCACCACATTGGTCTTGGCCTTGGTTCCGGTGTTCACGAAAGTAGCCGTGACCGAGGTTTCCTGGTCCTGGAAGACCTGCTGGCCGGTGGTTACCCGAACTTCAGCGGCAGAGTCCTCCTGGCTCTTGCCACCCAGGGGTCCGGCCTGCTGGAGCTGCACCGTAGCTGCCTGGTTTGAAGCAAGGGAACCGGTCTTTACCCAGATGGTGCCGTTGTTGGCCTCATCGAAGAACCAACCCGTGGTTGCTGCAGCATAGGCGGCCTGTGTGGAATGTTGGGTGAGCTTGGTGCCGCCGATCTTCACGTCCTTCGGCGCTGCTCCGGCATGGACTTTCAGTTCGTAGGGCCGGGCGGCAGCCTTGCCGTTGTACTCGCCCTTCCGCTCACCGATGGAGACCTTCACGCTGCTGTTGCCGGTGCCGGGAGCATCCACGGAAAAGAGTTGGCTGGAGGACTTGCCGTCCTTGAATTCACGGGTGACCTTGTCATCCTCGTAAAGCGTGAAGGTGTCCTGGCCCTTGGCGTAGACGTCCAAGGTGATCATGGAATCTTCGGGAACAAGGGACGCGTTGCGGGCAACGATTCCCTGCGGGATCACTGCACCGGCACGAACGAACACCGGCAGCTTGTCCAACGGCGCGTTGTAGCCGTTGAGGATCTGGCCGCCTTGGTAGAGCCTGCCGGTCCAGTAATCCACCCACTGCTGGCCTGCGGGAAGGAAGATGCCATTGCGGACATCGGTTTGTGTAAAGACGGGTGCCACCAGGAAGTCGGAGCCCAACATGAACTGGTTGTTCGCTTCGGCACCGTAGGACCACTCTTGTTCAGGGAACTCGAGGGCCATGGAACGCATCATGGAAACACCGCTGGTGGATGACTCCTGGGCCAACGTGTAGATGAAGGGCATGAGCTGCTGGCGGAGCTGCAAGTACTGGCGGTTGATGGCTGTGGCTTCGTCGCCGTAGAGCCACGGACGCTTGTCCGTCGCAGCCCAGCCGGACATGGAGTAGAGCGCCGGAGCGAAGGCCTTCCATTGGAGGTCGCGGACGTACGACTCAGCGGAACCGCCGAAAATGCCGTCAACGTCGCCCGTGGTGAACGCCAAACCCGAGTTGCCGGCACCGGTGAGGGCAGAGACCTGCCAGCGGACGGCGTCGAGGTTTCCTGAATGGTCACCCGTCCACTGCATGCCGCACCGCTGGGAGCCGGCCCAACCTTCCACCATGAGCGAGGTGCCGCGGGCGTTGGAATACTGTTCAATGCCGCCATGCGCCGCCTCGCAACCGGTGAGTGCCTGACGGTAGCCCTGGCCTACCCACGCGACGTCGAGCTTACGGAGCCGGACGCCGGCCTCGCCCACTTCGTACTCCTGGTTGGTCAGAGAACGCTGCGTCCACAGGCCAACTTTGAGGTCGGTTTCTTCCTCGATGTTGTTCACGGTTTCCGGGAGTTGCTGGTATTCGCAGCCGTAGCCGTCGTTGACCAGCATCCAGCCGGCAGGCATATCGTTCTCCACGAACTTCCGGGCCGTCTTGATGGCGTCGGGCGTGCGCTGCTTGGCGCCGTCGGGATCGCCGTATCCTGACGACGAATAACCCGGGTTGGAGCGGTTGTAGCAGTCGGCATCGCCGTATTCCAGGGCGTAGACCGGGGGCATCATGGGCTTGCCCGTCAAGGTTGTGTAGGCGCCCAGGGACTGCTTGTAGTCGCCCACAAAGTAGTAGGCGTCAAAGCGCTTTTCTTCGTGGGTGGTGGTTGTTGGACCTGCAAAGTTGTAGGAGCCGCGGGCAAACGTGTCGCGGAGGACACCGTAGCCCTTGGAAGACATGTAGTAGGGCACAGCATTGGGGTAGCCGTCGTCATCCCAGTCGAAGTTCTTGGCAATGTTGATCAGGGCGCCCGTGTGAACCGAACGGCCATTTTGCATGCCGCCGCCAATGAACTGCTCCCCGTCCTGCTGGGCCAGGTGCTGCGTGGCCGAGGTGGCACCGAAGGTGATGGGCGCTGATTCCTCCAGGACCAACGAACCGTCAGTCCTGAGAACGCGAAGCTGCGTGGTGGCCTTGTTGATCTCGACGCTGATCTTTGCGGTCTTCAGGGCCAGCCGGTCGCCGTCGGTAACTGTTGGGGTGACTCCGGGGAACTTGTCCTTGCCCACCACGATGTTGGCGGTCCTGGCGGGATCACCTTGGTCTGTGTTGGCTGGGTCCGTGAACTTGCCACTGGGGTCGGCTTCCAAGCGGAAGTTGCCGTCGTCCAGGAATGTGACTCGAATGGCGCCTTTCTCGGTTGAAAGGTCCACGACGTTGCTGGACTGGGTGAACCCGGTCACCGCTCCGAGAGGTACTCCGGCGGCGTCGACAGGGACTTCGGGGGTGGCGGCTTTGATGGCGCCGGGGTCGCCTGGAGCAGCACTGGCGACGGCGTAGGTGAGGGCGGGGATGGTTCCTGCGAGGAGCAGTGAGGCCAGGCCGAGGGAAGCGGCCTTCCTGGCGAGTGAACCGTTTTTGGTGCGTCCGGAGCTGCCGGGGGCAGTGCCGGATAAGCCCAAGGTGGGTGCGGGCATGTGAGGCCAACTTTCGACGAGTGACTTTTTGTGATCTAACTCATGGCGAAACGTGCACTAATCGTCACTGTAAAAAGGTCAAAGGTCAACCGTTTAACCAAAACTACTTACCCATCGAAGTCGCAGTTAAAGCCGTTTTGAGCGCTCAAAACGGCCTCAAATGCGACCCAGTTGGGTGAACTCAGCGCCCGCGGATGAGCCTGCGCTGCGTGGCAACGGCAATGGCAGCGGTCCGATTGTCCACGCCGAGCTTCGAATAGATGTGCACCAAGTGGGTCTTCACCGTGGCCTCGGAAATGAAGAGTTGCTTGGCCATGACGCGGTTGCTCATGCCCGTGGCCAAAAGCTCCAGCAGCTGCACTTCCCGGGCGCTCAATGCCGGCGATGGATTCCGGATGCGGCCCAAGAGCCGCGCGGCAACTTCGGGTGCCAACGCGGTTTGCCCGGCCGCCGCGGACAACACGGCCTGCCGGATCTGCTCCGGCGGGGCGTCCTTCAACATGTAACCGCTCGCACCCGCCTCCACTGCGGCGAGGATGTCGGCGTCGGTGTCGTAGGTGGTCAGAATCAGCACTGGCGGTGCGGGAGTTCCGGCTTCGCCCGCCTTGATCTTTTCCGTGGCCGTCACGCCGTCCATGCCGCTGCCCATCTGCAGGTCCATGAGCACCAGGTCCACGGGCTCGCCCAGGGTGTGCAGCTTGCTGAGTTCAGTCAGCGCGGCATCACCGTCAGCTGCCTCGGCAACCACAGTCACCCCCGCGAAGTCGGCGAGCATGGCCCGCAGCCCCGCGCGAACCACGGGGTGATCGTCCACCAGCAACACTCGAATCTCACTCACGCCGCACCCTCATCCGCGGGCAATGGCAACCGGATCGCAATGACTGTCCCCTCACCGATCGCCGATTCGATCTCCAGGCGACCGTCCAGCGCCGATAGCCGTTCACGCAAACTCTGAAGCCCGACGCCGGTTCCGTCGCCACGCGCCGGATCGTCCGCCGTCGACGGCTCGAAACCTCTGCCGTCGTCAAAAACGTCCAAGGTCACTTCCGCGCCAAGGAAGGACAGGGTCACGACGGCGGTGCGCGCGTGGGCGTGCGCCCACACGTTCGCGAGGGAAGCTTGTGCGGCCCGGAGCAGGGTGGTCTGGTACGTATTCGGCAGCTCTACAGGCGTACCCACCAGCTCAAAGCGACAGCGCAGCGCGGACCCCCGGGCGGCAGCTTCCGTCTCCGTCTTCTCGCACAGCCTGCGGAGCGTGTCCACGAGCCCGGTCTCTTCAAGATCCGGCGAACGCAGGCCGCGGACAAAGCTCCGGGCCTCGGCAAGATTGGCAGACGCTGTGTCCTGAACCGTCCGCAGCCGCTCCTTTGCAGCAGTGGTGTTTCCGTCGTCCAAGGCTTTCTCCGCGGACCTGCCCATCAGGATGATGCTCGAGAAGCCCTGTGCAAGGGTGTCGTGGATTTCCCGGGCGAGCCGTTCGCGCTCAGCCAGCATTCCGGCGTCGTGCTGGGTCTTTGCGAGTTCAGCGCGCGCCCTGCGAAGCTGGTCAGCTACAGCGCGCTGGTTTTCGGCTTCGACGAACAAGGCACGGTACGCCAGACCGGTGACCACCGCGAAGACAGCCCCGAACACCGGTCCCAGGACCATGGCAAGCTGCAACCCGCCGTCGGACCCTCCCCGGCTGTGGCACCATAGCGTCCCCACCAGAAGGGCTGTGCTCACAGCAATCGCTGGCAGAGCGAGCCCGCGGGGGAGCAGGTGAAGTTGCAGGAAGAACAGCGGGAAAGCCACCCACGCGAAGTCGCTGCTGACCAGCAGGAGCTACAGCCATAGGAGCATCACCGCGCTCAGCCACCAGCGCGCATAGGGTGTCGGATTGAAACGGGTGGGGTCGCTCGCATGGCGCTTTTCCAGGAGCGTCCCGCTGAGATAGACCAACGCCAGCAAAGCCGAAAGCCCCAGGCCCGCGATCACAGCCATAGACGACGGCGCCCCACTGATTCCCATTCCCGCCGTCAAACGGACCACGGCAACCAACAACAGAACCGCGAAACCCACGTGCAGGCTCACACGCAGCACACGGAGGATTGTGGCGGCGCCTGCGGGAGACTGCATGCTTCACAGCGTATCCCCGGCAATCCCTGTTCGAGGCCGAATTCCGCGCCCTGATGCCTGAATCAACCATTCGGATGATCGCCGGTTCAACTCCTCGATGCCGGCCGATCCATCCGGCTCCCGATGTCCCTCCGGCTTATCGCCGGAAGAGTTGATATAGCCGGGATCAAGCCCGCATTGAATCGAAGGAATCCGATGTTTCTTGCCATCCGCGACATCCGCTTTGCCAAGGGTCGCTTTGCGCTCATGGGTTGCGTGGTCGCCCTGATCACCCTGCTGCTGGTCATGCTGTCCGGGCTGACCGCGGGCTTAGGCAACCAGTCGACGTCGGCCCTTGCGGCCCTGCCTGCTCAGCAGATCATCTTCGGCGCCCCCGCCGGAGGTGATCCAAAGGCTTCGTACACCGAGTCGGAAGTCTCCGCGGTCCAGCTTCAGACCTGGCGGGATCAACCGGGCGTGACGTCCGCGCAGGCGCTGGGGATCAGCCAGACCCGTCTCCAGTCGCTGGGTGCTGGCGGGACCCCGAGTGGGACCGCGAACGTGGCAGTCTTTGGCGAAGCTGTTGCTCCATCCGCTGTGGAGGACGGGACGGTAGTGGTGGGTGAATCTCTGGCCAAGGAATTGACGTTGGACGTTGGCAGCCGGGTTCGTGCAGGCGGGACAGATCTGACGGTTTCAGCCGTTGTGGAGGACCAGTGGTACTCCCACACCGGCGTGGTGTGGACAACGCTCGATACGTGGGGGTCCATCGCGCACGCGGCACCTGGCACTGCCACTGTTATCACCGCAACTTTCGACGCCGGAGCTTCCGTGGACGTTGACGCCGCCAACGCGGCGGCCGGCACGGTCAGTACCGATCCTGTGGGGTCTTTCCAAGCACTGGCCTCGTACAAGAGCGAAAACGGCTCCCTCATGCTGATGCAGGCATTCCTCTACGGAATTTCGGCTTTGGTGATCGTAGCGTTCCTGACGGTGTGGACTGTGCAGCGCACACGCGACATCGCCGTCCTCAAAGCCTTGGGAGCTTCCTCCGGCTACGTTTTGCGGGATGCGCTCACACAGGCGGCCATGGTGCTGCTGGTCGGAGCCGTTGGAGGCGGACTTCTTGGCTTGGCTGGCGGATCATTCGCAGCCCGGGCCGCACCATTTCTGATCACTCCCATGACGACGCTGCTCCCCATCGCGGGGGTCATCCTGCTCGGTTTAGGGGGCGCGGTCCTGGCAGTCAGAAGCGTCACCAAGGTGGATCCGTTGTTGGCCCTCGGCGGCAACTAATACATTCCTAGAAAGGCATGCACCGTGAGTACAGCATTGAACCTCATCAACCTCTCCCTCGAATACCCGGACGGCACCTCAACCCTCAAGGCACTGGATGCCGTGAACCTCAGCGTTCGCACGGGTGAATTCCTCTCGCTTGTTGGCCCCTCCGGATCCGGCAAGTCCTCACTTCTGGCCGTCGCCGCGACTCTGGTGAAACCCACGGCCGGGATGGTCATCATCGACGGGCAGGACGTCTCTAGCCTTTCGGAGACCGAGCACACAACTCTTCGCCGGGACAAAGTGGGCATCATCTTCCAGCAACCCAACCTGCTGCCGGCACTGACCGCCGTCGAGCAGTTGCTGATCCGCGAGCATCTGAGGGGCAAGCGAGTGCGCAACGAACGGGAGAAGGCAGCTGAGCTGCTGAATGTCGTCGGACTTTCCGGTGCAGCAAACAAGAGGCCTCACCAGCTGTCCGGAGGCCAACGTCAGCGGGTGAATATTGCGAGGGCCCTCATGGGAAGCCCCACCATTCTTCTGGTCGATGAACCGACCGCCGCGCTCGACCATGAGCGCAGCGAGTTGATCGTCCGCCTTCTGCGGCAAGTCACCGATGAGTTCCGAACCGCGACCGTCATGGTCACGCATGACACCGAGTTCCTACCCCTCACCGACGCGGTCGCCACCATGAGGGACGGACGTATCAGCCGCGCCCTGGTCCCGTCAGCGCTACCCAACTGAGTCGCAGTTAAAGCCGTTATGACGCCTCAAACGGCCTCAAATGCGACTCAGTTGGGTGAGCCGAGGAGTGCCTCGTCCTGCGCTTCGTCGTAGGCGTCGCGGGCTTCCAGGATGGTTGGCACGTGACTCTCGGCCCAGTGGCGCAGAACGGTCAGCGGCTGGAGCAGGGACTCACCCAAGGACGTCAGCTCATATTCCACCCGTGGCGGTACCTGCGCGTACACAGTCCGTGTAATCAGGCCGTCGCGCTCCAAGGCGCGCAGGGTTTGCGTCAGGACTTTAGGAGTTACCACGTTCACCATCTTGCGAAGTTCCGAGAACCGAACCGGCCCATCCCCGAGCACTTGGATCACCAATGATGCCCATTTGTCTCCGATGCGCTGAAACACCACCCGCGAAGGACAGTTGGGATCCAGGATGTTTGCGGGGAGATCGGTGGTGTCCACGGTGTCAATATCCTTTTGGTAACTAGGTACCTTTGAAGCTATCAGTATCCTCTAGATACCTTTGAGTTATTGCAAGGATACCAACTTCAAGGAGAGCTATGAAAATCGCAGTCTACGGCGCAACGGGCATGGTCGGCAGCCAGATCGTCAACGAGTCCGTCATCCGCGGCCACAAGGTTACGGCCATTTCCCGCAAGGGCGCAGAGGTCCCCGGTGCCGCTGCTCAGGCAGCTGATCAGGCTGATGCTGAGACGTTTGCCTCCATTGCCCAGGCGCACGACGTCGTTGTGCTGGCGACGGGCCCCAGCCGCACCGGCGCCGACCATGGAGAATGGCTCGACGCCATGGCCACTGCCTACAGCAATGCCGAAGGCACCCGCCTGATGATCGTCGGCGGCGCTGGAACCCTTGAGGTGGACGGCGTCCGCCTGCTGGATTCGCCGGACTTCCCGGAGGCCTACAAGGCGGAGGCCACCACTGCCGCCAAGGCCCTCGAAACCGTGAAGCAGTCCCCGGAATCCCTTGACTGGACCGTCCTGGCTCCCGCACCCGTCATCCAGCCCGGTGAGCGCACGGGTGAATACACCGTGGCCAAGGATTCACCGGCCGGTAGCAGCATCTCCACCCAGGACTACGCAGTAGCCATGCTGGACGAGATCGAGAGCCCGGCTCACCGCCGCGCCCGCTTCACGGCCGCCAACTAGAAACTAAAGGCCGACGCCTAGCCCGGGTACCCGCATCTTGAATATGTCCTTGAGGGCATATCTTGCCGCGTGGTACCCGGGCATTCCTGTCACCCCAGGCCCCGGCGGAGTTGACGAGGAGCACAGGTACACGCCGGGCATGGGAGTTCGCCACGGCACGTTGGACACGACCGGTCGCTGTACCAGGCCTCGCAGGTCCAGCAGACCCGCACTGAAGTCTCCCCCCACGTAATTCTCGTTGTATGCGGACAATTCCGCCGCCGTCGTGGTCTTGGATGCCACCACAAGGTCACGGAAGCCAGGTGCGTAGCGCTCAATGCGGGCCATAACAGCTTGGGCCATGTCCACCGTGGAGTTGGCGGGTACGTGGCAATAGGACCATAGAACGTGGCGGCCTTCCGGTGCGCGTGTGGAGTCCATCAGAGATGGCTGGGACACCAGGACATACGGCTCGCTGGGATGCTTGCCCATGTCCACCAGGTTCTCTGACTCGGCCATCGCCAGCCTTGAACCTCCCACATGGACCGTACCGGCCTTGGCCAATCCGGGGTCTCGCCACGGAACGGGCCCGGACAGGATGAAGTCCACCTTGCACGCCGCATTCCCAAACCGGAATGCTTCCAACGACCGACGGTAGCGGTCGGGAACTTCCGCCCCACCCAGACGCGCCAGAGTTGGCGGGGCAACATCGAGCAAGATGGCCTTGGCGGGCCGGACCTGGTCCAGGGAATTCACGCGTTCACCCACGTGGATAGTGCCTCCATGCGCTGTGAGGTCGTCAGCCATGGCCTTGGCGATGGACATCGAGCCACCGACAGGGATCACCCAACCACCCGCGTGAGCGAGGACGCTGAGCAAGAGTCCAGCACCTGTTGAACTGAGGGACGGTTGCGAGCCGAGGGCGTGTGACATCACGCCCGTCAACAGCGCGGGCGCGGCTTCCTCGCGGAATCGTCGCGTCCACAGCGGGGTCCCCTGATCCAGGGTAGCAAGACCGAATCTGACAGCCGCCAAAGGATCCTTTGGAACGCGCAGGAGTTGGTTTGACGTGAAGTCCACCACCCCGTCCACCCGCTCCAGTAAGGGCTGCAACAGCCGACGGTAAGCCGGCCCATCCACGCCCAGCTCCTCCGCCGTCCGCTCCAAGGATTGGTAGGCCAGGGCCGCTCCTCCGATGTCCAGCGGTGTTCCGTGCTGGACCTCCGGCAGCCGCAGATCCACGCGCTGGGACAACTCAAAATCGCGGAAGAACGGGGACGCCACCGCCATGGGGTGCACTGCCGAGCAGACATCGTAAAGGTAGCCGGGTTCAATCAACTCGCTGGTCCGGGATCCACCGCCGATTGCATCAGCTGCCTCGTAAAGGTGGACGCTCAGGCCTGCGCGGGCCATAACTACTGCAGCGGCCAGCCCGTTGGGACCGGCGCCGACGACGGCGACATCAACCATCGCTGTTTACCTCCAAACGCTGGGGTGCTTTCGCTTCGGTAGTCTCCACCGTAGCCCGGGGACGCCACGGCAGCACTGACCGGGAGGGGTGGAACGCGTCGAATCGTAGCCAGTCCCGTGCGCCGTCGAATGGTCCGCCGTGGGGATCATCCTCGCCATCAGCTCGGAGTGGGTCCTGGGCGGGATCCAGGATATCCATGACCACGCGTGCCATCAGATAGGCGGTTGCAACCATGTGCAGTCCTACGGCCAGCACGTAGTAGGACATGTCAATGTTGTGCTGGACGGATCCGCCACTGGTGGTTTGGCCCAGGTACATCCAGACGGCTGCCCAGTGAAGCCCCTCGGCCGCTTGCCACAGGAGGAAGTCGCGCCAGCGGGGCCGGGCCAAGGCAAGGAGCGGTATGAGCCAAATAACGAACTGCGGGGAGTAGACCTTGTTGGTCAGGATGAGCGCGGCAACTATAAGGAACAAGAGTTGTGCCAGGCGGGGTCGTCGTGGGGCGCACAAGGCCAAGGCGGCAATAAGCACGCATGCCAGCACGAAGAGGACCAGAGCCAGCGTGTTGATGGTTGCGCCATCAATCTTCATCCAGCGCACTCTGTCCGCCACCAGGTTGTAAGCGAACCAGGGTGAGCTGTACCCGGCAGGGCGGTCCTGGCTGAATTCGAAGAAGTAGCGCCAGCCGGTCGGGTTCAACGCGGCGACGGGCAGATTCACCGCCAGCCAGGACGCCAAGGCCGTACCAGCAGTGATGAAGAACGCACGCAGCTTGCCGGTGCGCAGTGCGAGAACCAACACTGCACCGAGTATCAGGACCGGGTACATCTTGGTGGCTGCTCCCAGCCCGATGAACACTCCGGCCAAGATCAGCTTATCCCGGGAGAAAAAGTACATCGCCAGGGCCAGCAGCCCCACAGCCCACATGTCCCAGTTGATGAATCCGGCTAGAACTATCCCCGGGGCCACTGCCACCATGGCGGCGTCCCAAGGGCGGCGCCTGTTGATCCTTGCGGTGAGGAGCACCGTGACGATCCATACTGCGACGATCAATGTTGCGTTGACGTCGAAGAAGCCCAGTACGCGTTCGTTTCCTACGCCTTGGCCCGGAACCAGCACAGCCGTGATGCCGGCGATGATGCCCATGAGCACCGGGTACTCGAACAGGCTGCCCTGGTTAAAGTAGGGAAAAATGCCGTCGCCCAAGCCGCGGTTCCGGAAAAGCTCAGGGAAGTCCGAATAGCACGTTGCATAGAACTGGTCGGGCGTCTCCCATCCACGGACGCGGCAGTAGTCCTTGACGAGTATGGCGAGCACTGCAGCGAAAACAGTGAGCATGATCAGGACACGTTCAACCGTGAACGGACCGGACCTCATCTGCCCAGGGGAGGAGTGCTTGCCCAGCGGACCGCCTACAAGTTCCGTGAAATTGCGAAGCAGGGCGTCACTTCGGCTTGGAACCACAAAGCGGGCACGTTTTTGCAGCCGGTGAGGCCTCGTCTCCTGCATGGGATCGAGCTTACAGTCCTCCGAGGTTTACCAGGATGAGGGTTCACCAGGTTAAAAGGGAGGAGCCCACGCGTAGCCGCGCGGGCTCCTCGAGGTTCAGCATGAATGTACGGCATCTGAACTCCTTCGGGCTCAGCTGTTGGGCATCAGCGGATGAGTCCCATCTGGTGCAGGACAACGTACACGTCTTCACGGCGTTGGTCGAGCAGCTGGCCGTTGAACAGAGTGCGGTCCTTAGGAGCGTTGGTGCTCTTGAAGAAGCGCATGTCCTCTGGGCGTTTGCGCATGGTTCACCTCCTTTCAGGGGATATGTAATCGGAATTTAGGCGCAACAATTAGAGCCATATGAATTCAAATGAGTTCAAGGCCAAAAAGGGCTTAATAGCCGAGGCTGGTAAAGGGGATTTGCGGACCGAACCGAAATGGGATTCGTTGTGCAATAGCGCGTGCTTCCGGCAGTCGACCCAACAAGAAGCTGGTTCCGAACTATGGGGAAACTGCGCACCCGCGGCCTACTGCGTGGGTCCGCGCCTACAACTGACTACTCAGCCATCCAGAGGTGGGAGGGCCGCCAGGAAAACCGCCGGCAACAGGCCGGTCCGGTAGTTCAGGAGTGGGTCAGAGAGCAAAAATGGCGCGCGTCATCAGCAGAGGCCGGGGTAGCAGTGACGGTCAACTTCCGTCCGCTAGTCAAAGTAATCATTTTTCCCAACCTCCTTCCGGCCGTTACAGCCTGCTGTGGCATTGTCCGGCTGACTGAACCGGGGAATGCGCGCCTTGTTCCCGGCGGGTCGCTCTGGGAACAAGATATAAGCTACCCCATGAAGAAGGAGTTTGACCAGCGAAATTAGCTAATTCGCTAAAACTTTTTCTAAATTTGTGTTTTAGAGTCCCCAACGCACAATTGCAGGCGTCCGCTTATCCCATCCAAGGGTGCACACCTTCGCCGTTCCCAGAATGAAGTGTCGGCCTTCCCGGGCATCCATTTCGAGCCAGCGGGCGGTAAGGATCCTGGAGAAATGACCGTGGGCCACTATCAGGACGTTGTCCATTCCTGATTCCAGGACCCGTCCAATGATCTTGTCGGCACGGGCAGCAACTTCATCCAGGGTCTCCCCGTTGGGGACACCGTCGGTCCAAATGAGGTAGTCCGGGTTGTCCTTGCGGATCAGGTCCGAGCTGATGCCTTCATAGTCGCCGTAGTTCCATTCCACAGCCAGCGGTTCATGGACGGCTTCCGGGTAGCCTGCGAGTTCAGCCGTACGTCGCGCACGGCGCAGTGGCGAGGTCAGGACGAGGTCGAAGTCGATGCTTTCCAGGACCTTGCGGGCCTCAACAGCCTGCTGCTCACCCTCAACGGTGAGGGGAAGGTCCGTCAGACCGGTGTACTGGCCGCTCTTGGACCATTCGGTTTCGCCATGGCGAAGGATCCAGAGTTGTGGACGCGGTGAAGTCGCAGCGTTCATGAGGGCTCCTCAGTTTCGGTCAATGGCTCGACGACGGCGGACTCGGGTTGCGTTTCCCACCAAGCCAAGAGTTTCTGCTCGGCTTCCTCGGGGGACAGTGGTCCGTGTTCCATCCGTTCCTCCAGAAGGAACTTGTAAGCCCGACCCACCACTGGACCAGGCTTGAGTCCCAGGAGCGCCATAATCTGCGCTCCGTCAAGGTCAGGGCGGACGGCCGCCAGTGATTCCTGTTCCAGAAGCGCCGAGATGCGATGCTCAAGGTCATCGTAGGCGAAGGACAGACGATCGGCCTTGCGTTGGTTACGCGTGGTGACGTCGGACCGGGTGAGGCGGTGCAGTCGCTCCAAGAGGGGTCCGGCGTCCGTGACGTAGCGGCGGACTGCGGAGTCGCTCCAGCCGGCATCGCCGTAGCCGTAGAACCGCATGTGCAGTTCAACAAGTCGGGAAACTGCTTTGATCGACTCGTTGTCGAAACGCAGCGCTTTCATGCGCTTGGCCGTCAGCTTTGCACCCACAACGTCGTGGTGGCGGAAGCTCACCGCGCCGCCCGGTTCAAAGCGACGCGTAGCCGGCTTGCCGACGTCGTGCATCAAAGCAGCGAACCTCAGCACAAAGTCGGGGCCGGGTACGGCGCCGTCAGGACCCGTTTCCAGGGCAGCAGCCTGCTCCAAGACCTGCAGTGAGTGCTGGTACACGTCTTTGTGGCGGTGGTGCTCATCGGCTTCGAGGCGCAGGGCAGAAACTTCAGGGAGCACGAACTCAGCCAGGCCGGTGTCCACCAAGAGGTCGATTCCCACGCGGGGGTGCGCTCCGTTGATGAGTTTCACCAACTCTTCCCGGACACGCTCGGCGGAGATGATCTTGATACGGTCCGCCATTTGGGACATGGCCAGCCGAACGTCGTCGTGAACCGACACGCCGAGCTGGGAAGCGAATCGGGCTGCGCGCATCATGCGCAGGGGATCGTCGGAGAAGGACGACTCCGGGGCACCTGGCGTGGCGAGCTCCGAGGCGTGGAGGTCGCGGACGCCGCCGAACGGATCCACGAGTTCAAGGCTTGGCAGCCGCAGTGCCATGGCATTGATGGTGAAGTCGCGGCGCAGGAGGTCGTCTGTCAGGGAGTTGCCGAACGCCACCACGGGCTTACGCGAATCGGGGTCGTAAGCTTCCGCGCGGTACGTGGTGATTTCGATCTGGAAACCGCTCTTCTTCATACCGATAGTGCCGAAAGCACGGCCGATTTCCCAGAAGTTGTCCGCCCACTTCTTGATGATGCCAATGGTCTGGTCAGGCGTGGCGTCGGTGGTGAAATCGAGGTCCGGGGATGTCCTTCCCAAGAAGAGGTCGCGCACAGGCCCACCCACCAGGGACAGCTCGAAGCCGGCATCGACAAAGCGCTGCCCGAGGTCGAGCACCACCGGATCGATGGTGAAGTTAACTGAAGAGCTGTCCAATACGTGCGCCATAGTCCCTTAAGCTTGGCAGATTTTTACTCAGCATTGGGCCACTGTTCCATGCGAAATCAGGCATGTGTCCGCAGACCATCTCCCGGAGTCCATCTTGTGGCCATGTCCCGGTCATCACTCGAGGGCAAGAGTCGTTAGAGTGGACCTCATGGCCAACCCGATCCCGAGCGCTCCTGGCAGGAGGACAAACGCACCGTTGCCGTCGGCAATCGGTGCCCACGTCGCGCCTGCCCAGCAGCACCCGGTGCAGGCCTCGCTTCCCACTGTGGAGGAAGTGTCAGCAGGCGGCGTTGTAGTAGACACGTCCGACGGCGAACTCCGGGTTGCGATCATCGCCCGCCTTAATAGGGGTGGCCGGCTTGAGTGGTGCCTCCCCAAGGGCCATCCGGAAGGTCGCGAAAACAACGAGGAAGCCGCTGTCCGCGAGATCGCCGAGGAAACCGGGATAGAAGGCAGCATTCTGGCGCCCCTTGGCAGCATCGATTACTGGTTCACTGTGAGCGGCCACCGCGTCCACAAGACCGTGCACCATTTTCTGCTCCGGGCAACGGGTGGAGAGCTGACAATCGAGAATGATCCTGACCAGGAAGCCGTGGACGCCGCCTGGGTCCCCATCCAGGAACTGGCCCGGAAATTGTCCTTCCCGAATGAACGCCGCATCGCCGATCTGGCACGGGAAGTGCTGCCCGAACATCTCTGAGCCCGGTACATGGGACGATAAAGGCGATGTCTGAAGCCAAAACAACCCAGTCCGTTCAGTCCGGAGAAGCACGTTCCAGCGCCATCATGGCAGCAGGAACGCTCGTTTCCCGATTCCTTGGCTTCGCCAAAACCTGGATGCTCGGCGCCGCCCTCGGCCTGGGCTCCACAATCAATGACACGTTCATTAACGCGAACAACCTACCGAACCTGATCTTCCTGCTGGTTGCCGGCGGTGTGTTCAACGCCGTCCTGGTCCCGCAGATCATCAAGGCCAGCAAGGCACCGGACCGCGGCGCGGACTACATCAGCCGCCTGCTGACATTGGCAGTCCTGGTGCTGCTGGCGTTGACGGCGCTGGTGACACTCGCGGCGCCGTTGGTCATCGATCTCACCACCCAGGGCTACTCCGAGCAACAGAAAGCCTTGGCAGTAACCTTCGCCTTCTGGTGCCTTCCTCAGATCTTCTTTTACGGGCTCTACGCCCTCCTGACGCAGGTGCTGAACGCCCACGGAGCGTTCGGTCCCGCCATGTGGGCCCCCATCCTCAACAATTTGGTGGCTATCGCCGGCCTGGGGATGTTCATCTGGCTTCTGGGCGAAAACGTCTACAACCCCCACACTTTGGACAACTGGGGGCCTACCCAGACACTCCTGATTGCCGGTTTCTCCACGTTTGGTGTGGTGGCGCAGACTGCCATTCTGCTGATCCCCGTTTTCCGTTTGCGCCTTGGCCTGCGACCCCGGTTCGGTTGGCGCGGCGTTGGACTGGGCCAGGCCGCCAAGTTGAGCGTCTGGACGTTGGCTACGGCCGCCGTCGGGCAGTTGGCCTTCCTATACGTCATGAGGATCGCCACCATTCCCGGTGCTGAGCGCCTCCGGCTGGACAATGCAGGGGACAAGGCTGCCGCTGCTGTCCTTCCCGGTAACGCCGTCTTGGAGGTCGCGAGCCAGCTGTACCTGCTGCCACACTCGATCATCGCTTTGTCCTTGGCCACCGTCCTCTTCAACCGCATGACACGCGCTTCGCAGGACGGCAACAAAGCCGAACTGCGGGACGCCCTTTCCCACGGCCTCCGCACCATGGCCGTGGCCACGGTTTTCGGTGCCTTGGCGCTCTTCGCCTTGGCCGGGCCCCTGGGCATGTTCTTCTCCGGCGGCGAGCCACAGGACGGCGTCATGCTGGCCCAAACGCTCACCATCCTTGCCCTCAGCACGCCGTTCTTGAGTGCCAACTTCATGATGTCCCGCGTGTTCTACGCCAATGAGGACGCCCGCACGCCCCTGTACGTTCAGTTGTGGCTGGCCGTGATTTACGTGGTGGGTGCGTTCTTCATCCAGTTCCTTCCCGTGGGCCAGATCATCTACGCGATCGCCATCCTCTACACGCTGGGCAACATCCTGTCCGTGGTGATCAGCGTGGCGTTCCTACGACGCCTGCTGGGTCACCTCGACGGTCCTCGGATCGCCAATTCCTACATTCGCATGGGCTACGCAGGCTTGGGTGCTGCGCTGGCCGGCGCAGGGGCACTGTGGCTCCTGGGAAGCTACCGTGCCGACGGCTTCGCGTGGAGCAGCCGCCCGGCCGCCCTGGTGACAGTGGTCGTCGTCGGGCCTGTCATGTTGCTTGCATACTTGGTCCTCCTACGCGTCTTCCACGTCACCGAACTGCGCGATCTCCTGCGTCCACTCATGGGTCGTCTGGGTCGCGGCGCACCTGCACCGGTCACCGGCGCAGCACCGGAACCCACGACGCCGGCACGCGCCACAGTCTCGGACGATACCGGTTTGATTCCGCGCATCTCCGGCGAGTTCGATGCTGCCTCGTTCAGGGCCGGGCCTGCGCTTGCTCCTCAGCGTTCCACCGAACCCGCCGAACCCGCCGCTGGAGACTCACCCGAGGCACCCAAGACTTACCTGCCGGAGGAGGACTCGCCCAGCACGGCTCGTGGCAACAAGTTCAAACCACAGGTCCCTCTGCCGGGTCGGCGCACCTACCAGGGCGACGCCGGACAGAATCCGTACTTCCCTACACGCGGAAACCATAGGAAGTGAGCCGGTGCCGCCAACATGGGCGGCGGGCCTCAATCGGCTAGGCTAGAAACGAATATAGGTAGTTGCAAAAGAGGTTCAACCGGCCAGCCGGACGAACCAGTGCAGGACCGCAGCTCCCGGACAGCCTAGGAGGAACACGTGTCCCACCCGATCGACGTCGGATCAGTACTTGGCGGCCGCTACAAGGTCACGGCCAATGTATTGACCTCGCATGACCAAGATCAGGTGCTCGACGGCGTGGACCAGGTCCTCAACCGTCCCGTGAGCATCCTTGTTGCCGGTCCCGGAAATGCCGAGCAGGTGGCACAGAGCGCCCGCGAAGTAGCCACAGGGGAGCGGCCGGGTCACGTTCAGATCCTGGACCTCGGCATCAGTGAAAACACCACTTACCTGATCACCAACCACAGCAAGGCACCGGACCTCCTGGACCTGGTGGTCGCCACCAACCCGCCGTACATTGAGCCCTTCTTTACGGAGACCCTCGGAAGCGAGATCTTCGGCCAGCCGCGCACCTATGAGCCTGAGACGTACGACGGCCTCTACGAGGATGATGAGCACGACGCCGAGTACATCCAGTACGACGAAAACGGTTACCCCATCCCGTCGGAGTATGACGAGCCCGAGTCCGAGCCTGCCGCGCCCGCACGCACAGCGCCGCACGTACCCCCTATGCCCTCTTCCAGCCCGTCTGCGCCCAAGAGCGGTATTGCGGGCAAGCTTGCTGCCGCAGCTGCCGGCGCCGGAGCAGCGGGCGTTGCCGCCGCTGCTGCGCTGAAGAACTCCGGCTCCAAGAACAACGACGCCGGTGCTGGCGCTGGTGCTGCCGGCGCAGGTACTCCCGGTGTCAGGGGCGGAGCGTCACCTGCTGCTGCCTCTCAGCCTCCTACCCAAGCCGTGTCCTCACAACCTGTCAGCCGCGAGCCTGCCCGCAGTGAACCTGTCAGCCGTGATTCGGCCGCGGAACCCAAGGTTTCGCTGTGGTCCGAAGAGGACTACGGCTTCAGAGACCGAGATGCAAGTGCCGGTGCAGCTGCCTCGACCGTCACCGCTGCTGGTGGTATCGGAGGCCGTGGCAACGACTCCGGCTACGATCGGACGGCCAGCAACTTCCCGGCGTCGTCCGCTGCCACTGGCGATTACGCAGATGACTACGCGGACGAGGAAGTTTACGAAGACGAGGCCCCTGAGAAGGAACCGCGTTCCCTTCGCTGGCTGGTAGGTGGCCTGCTCGCTGCCGTCTTGGTGGTGGGTCTCGTCCTTGCCGTGACCAACCTGGGCAGTCTCCTGCCCAGCGGCGCGCCGGCCGCGACGCAAAGCACGCCCGCCCCGCAAACCACCGCCGCGGAAAGCGAAGAGCCCGAGCCCACCGAAGCTCCGGCCCCTGCCACACCGCCGGAAATCGAAGGGATCACCCGCCTCGGCGATTTCCCCTTTGCCGCTACTTATGACAAGGACCTGGCACGGGCCTTCGACGGTAACGCAGCCAGCTACTGGTCGGACATGGAGTTCGCATCCGCAAACTGGGGTGGACTTTTCCAGGACATGCCGCTCGTGGTCAAGCTCAAGGAGCCCACAGAGGTCAAGTCCGTTGTCCTCAACCAATTGGGTGGCTCCGGTGGCAGCATCAGCGTCTACACCAATGATCGTCCTGCCATGGATGGTGCCAAGCTAGTGGGAACCAACAGTTTCACGTCCCCTGAACTGACTATGCCGCTTGCAGCACCGACGCAGACCGAGTACGTGATTGTGGTCATCAGCGCCCTCCCCAAGCTCGCTGCCCCGAAGACGCGATTTGGATTCGGTCTGCGGCTCGCTGAGGTCACCGTCCAGTAGCCGCACCCAACTAAGGAGCTGTTGAGGTCGTTCTGATTCGTCGGGACGGCCTCAACTGCTACATACATTGGCGTCACCGCTTCGATTCGTCATGCGAGCAGACGGTACCCTGAATGATGGTGGCTTTTAGGGTCCCCAACTCCAACGGAATATTTGGAACACAACAGGGGTTGAGTCAGATGGCTGCCCCGAAAGCCGCAGCATCGACTAAGGAAGAGGTTCACGCCAAGTGAGCATTGCAGAAAACAGCGCATCGCAGGTGCGTGACGTCATCATCGTAGGTTCAGGCCCTGCCGGCTACACAGCCGCTGTTTACACCGCCCGAGCCAACATGAAGCCTCTGCTCATTGCCGGTTCAGTCACTGCTGGTGGCGAACTGATGAACACCACGGACGTGGAAAACTACCCCGGTTTCCCGGAAGGCATCATGGGCCCGGACCTCATGGAGAACTTCGAAAAGCAGGCCGCTCGCTTCGGTACAGAGATCCAGTTCGAGGATGTTACCGAGCTGGACCTCGACGGCGACATCAAGACGGTGACCATAGGAACGGGGGAGACCTTCCAAGCGAAGGCCATCATTCTGTCCACGGGTTCGGCGTACCGCGAGCTCGGACTGCCCAACGAAAAGCGTCTCTCAGGCCACGGCGTTAGCTGGTGTGCAACCTGTGATGGTTTCTTCTTCAAAGACCAGGACATCGCCGTGATCGGCGGTGGCGACTCGGCCATGGAGGAAGCACTGTTCCTCACCAAGTTCGCGAAGTCCGTCACCGTTGTCCACCGCCGCGACACCCTCAAGGCTTCAAAGATCATGGGCGACCGCGCCCAGGCTCACGAGAAGATCAACTTTGTGTGGAACACCGCAGTGGAGGATGTACTCGGTCAGGACAAGGTCACCGGCCTGAAGCTGAAGAACCTCGTTGACGGCACCGAATCCGAACTCGCAGTCACCGGCGTGTTCGTCGCCATCGGCAACGACCCCCGCACCGACCTCATCAAGGGCAAGGTAGATCTGACCCCCGAGGGAACCATTGCCGTGGAGGGCCGCAGCTCCCGGACCAACATCAAGGGTGTCTTCGCCGCGGGCGATGTCATTGACCCCACCTACCGTCAGGCCATCACGGCTTCGGGCTCCGGTTGTGTGGCCGCCCTTGACGTTGAGCACTACCTGGCAGACCTGAACTCCTAAGCTGCATCCAAGCAACCATACGAAGGGAAAAGTTATGAGCAACGCAAAAGACGTAACTGACGCAAGCTTCAGCACGGATGTCCTGGCTTCCGAGAAGCCGGTCATTGTGGACTTCTGGGCAGAGTGGTGTGGCCCCTGCCGCAAGCTCGGCCCCATCCTCGACGAAATCTCGGTGGAGTACAGCGACAAGGTTGAAGTTGTAAAACTCAACGTCGACGACAACCCCGCCATCGCCGCCGAGTACGGCATCACGTCCATCCCGGCCGTGTACCTGTTCAGCGGGGGAGAAGTGAAGAGCACCGTCATCGGCGCCAAGCCGAAGCAGTTCTTCGAAAAGGAATTCGCAGACGTCCTGTCCTAACCCTGTGCTTAGTTAAGTTAGCCGAAAGCCGGCGGTTACTGCTCCTGATGGAGTGGTATGGTAGCCGCCGGTTTTTTGCTGTCCTGACAGTAATGAACCCGAATCGGTCACTTAGTGGTTCTTCTTGCTCCTGAAAGAGTCGTTCGTAACCAGAAACCACCGTTTCACTTGTCCCTACCTGGGGTAGGCAAGAACTCCAAGCAATCAGCCAACCGCACCCGTCGGCGGCCCGTCCGCACCATGATCCGCAAGCGGGTGGCTGGATGAGTAGGCATAGATCGTCAAAGATCATTTGGGCGGCCAACTGGACCTGGGGGGAGGGGGTTGAATTTCTCTTGACCCACCGCTGCCGCTGAACGAGAAGAAGATCGACTGCGTTCTTATCAACACTGCAGGCACGCTGGAACCCGCCAGTTGCGGTTCTGCCGTACAACTCACTGGGTGGTTCCCGGACTTAGGTTTATGCGCCACCTCTTCCGCAGACTGCCTTGTTTCGCGTGAAACGGCGAGGACGGGCACTGCTCTTTTTGAACCTCTCCACGCACGTCCTTGGTGGTTGTTTCACGTGAAACAACGCTTCGTATGACCGTCGGCACTATCCACTCAATTTGTACCTCAAGGGCAAGGGCAATTTGCGCCTCCCGGCAAGGAGAACGGGTCGTCAGGGAGCCTGGTGATGTTGCGTGCCCTTCCACCGGCGCACAACTTCGCCCACGGATTTGTGGGCTGCTGGGCCCAAGGTCACTCTTCAACCACTCGAAGATCGCTCAAGGTAGCCTGAAAGTCCGCTTAGCTGAGGCCATTTGGGGTCGATGGGAGTGGTCCAAACTGTGTGCTTGATGAGGTTCTTGGCACTACTGCATGGATCTTTGACTGGCTCTAGGTCTGCACCACAGCAGATTCCCTTGTTCAGCCAAGTCCCGCAACTGCCGGCTCTTGGAGCATTCAGCCAGGTCATCGACGTGCAAGCTCCCCTCCTGCTGGTCCTCCGCGTATACACGTCAGGCCGGGGTCTGGTGCCAATCAGGGCTCCGCAGAGGCCATAATGGAGGCCTCCCGATCCTTCGGCTACGAGTCGCTTCACAGGCACCTCACGAGAACCAAGGAAAGGCAGAACGCGCAGAGGGGCAACCCGGTTCTCCGGCCGGTCTATATGGCATCCAAGGGCGGGAAGGCCCGAAAAACGGTCTCTCTTGCCGGACCATTGCCCCAGGGTCCACAATTGCACGTAGGGTCAGATCGGTATGCAGTTCCACCCGAGCTGGTCAGCCAGGCACCGATCCGATCAACTCAGCCGTATGAAACATGAAACAAAACCCTCCGCCGGGACTGCGAGGGTCCTCCGGTCACCGTGCCGATCTGCGAAGCAGAACATCCGGAGTCACTTGATCTTGGCCATGACTGCCACTCCTAACCACCACGAGGGACCAAAAGCCCGAATGTCCGGGAGTCTTCTGCCGCGCCGTGGACCATGGCATCCATCGCACCCGAGAGCGCGCATCGCTGTCAGGAGCCTGATTTGCTCGAGTAGGCGATTGACCGTGTCCGAAGCGCGCACTTCACCAACCGCAACTTCAGGTATTCACATCCACGCTTACCCTCGAGCAGTCGGCTTACAGTTGCAGCCGCCTCCTGGGCATCCTCTACCCACCTTCAGCATCGGACGATTGTCGAGGCCCCTTGAAGAACAGCAGCACCAGTATTTCGCTACTGGTGCGGGTCCATGTAGGTTGCGCGGCGCCGTAAGGCGCTAAGCAGAAGGTTCGTACCGGGAGAAGCCAGTGAGGGTCCACACGCACCTTGTTTCACGTGAAACACGTGCCGGACGCCCGGCGGTGTGGTTTTGCAGTAGGTCGAGACTCGGAGACGGCTGTTCTTCGAACCACTTGGACCCTTTTGTGCACCAGATGACCTTTTAAACTCGATGACTCTGTCATATCGCCAAAGGGTCGGCGATCCACGAAGCACTGGCGCTCAAAGAGTCGGTCGATGCCGACGCCTGAGCTCAACTGCAGACGCATGTAATCCCCGGGCCAGTAGCTTCCGCCTCATAGCAAGCCCCGCTTCGCGCCCGATCCACCTCTGTCAACCACTTGGTCGATGCACAGTGGAGCGATCTATGTCCCCAGTTCAGGACGGACCCTAGTCAATACCTCGTGCGGATCTCAGTTGGGGCAGCAGTACGTCCAGCAACTCCACGTGCCCACAGGCGCTGGAAGCTGCGCATCTCGATCCCGCGCGTCCATACCTGCTGGACTCCAGATCCCTCCACGCTCAAGGTCCCTAGTTCAGCCCGCAAACACGTCGAGGGGGCTTCCGAGGTCAGAGAGACCGGGGTCGTGGCCTGCATGTCCGCGTCTATCACCATCTGTGGCCCAGGCCTGCCATGTCCCCGTCTATCACCATCTGTGATCGTACCTATTGCCGCCGTCGGAGAGACCACCGGCGTGGAGGGCACGATTTCGGTTCCAGACCTACCGTAGTGATAGACCGTGAACAGTGCTGTTTCACGTGAAACCCGGAACGCCTCTAGCGCGCTGTGAAGCCACCGGTGCTGCTGGCGCGCCAGAGGGACCACGAGTGCCCCCGGATCCACCTAGCCTCCGCTACCACAGCCCTTCAGTAAGCCCACGGCCACTGCAGCACTCCAGCCAGCCCAGGTCTACTGCGGCACTTCAGTGAAAGCACGGTTGATCCTGCGGCTACTTGGAACTCTTGCTGCCTGCAGTTCGAAAGGGCCAGGACAGTTCCGACTGTTCGCGTTAACTCAAGGAAGAGGGTGGCTATGTTCCACGTGAAACATTGCTACAAACTCCCTTCGTCACCAATCTCGCTTTCCTTTGTGGCTTTCCCAGTAGTTGAACGAGGGGACCGAGCCAGGCGCTGACGATGTTAGATCCAGCGCGAGGCAGCGGAGGCGGCCCCGCTCGGTCGTGTTCAGGTTCACTAGGGAAGTAGCAGCGCCCACCCAGCTGTGTCCTATGCGGGCCACAAGACACCTGTAGCTGTCTAAAGCTATGCGAGAACCCTGTGGCACTCGCCGCTCGCGCTCCTTGCTCGGCCTGATACATCGGATGAATCATCAACACAGCCCGATCTCCTTCGATTGAAAGTCATCTACTGCCGCCACCGGGTCAGAGCTAAAGATTGACTTGGCATGGCGTTCCTCAGACAACGATCCACCCTCGTGTGCGATGTTGAGGCATAGTCGGCTTAGGCTAACCAAACTGACGATAGAGCAGGGTCATCAAGGTTCAAACGGAAGCCAGAGCCGGCACCACTCCGGCGCGCGTGTCGACAATGGTGGACCTTCTTATCCACCCTTTTATACACAGGGTTATCCACAGGTTTATCCACTGCTCATGACCTTGCCCACATGCGATCCCCAGGAGGCCCTCAAGCCCGGAAATTCGACGAGCTGGAACACGACGAAGCGGGCACGAGACAGTTATGTAAGGGAGGCGTGCCACTCAGCCAAGTCGGGCCTCAAAAATCCTGAAATCAATGCAAATACGGCTACCGGGCAGCTTTGAGGTCACTAGACTGCTAAGACACTTCGCTCACTGAAGCACTTCGCATCCTTCCCCATCCACAAGCCAAATATCCACTTGCCTGGGTCTTTCAAAGGTGATGTGCCGGTGGCGTGACCACGCCGTGTATTCACATAGTTATCCCCAAAGTTATCCACAGTGATATCCACCGGTTTATCCACTATCTGCGATGGCGTTTTTCAAAAGCTGACCAATCCTCACCGCGGGGCATTGCGGTCAGCACTGCTCTGTTTCACGTGAAACAGAATGCAGTCATACATGCACTCCGCGCGGGCTTCCAGCCTGGCGCCGCGTGCAGGCATCTGCTTAAGCTTCCGCCTCTGCCTCGCTCACTAAGGGATGAACAACAACTAACCCGGCGCAGTACCCTAGGCGCGGCACCCATCAGACCAATCGTGAGCCACATCTCTGTGAGCAGACGTGGCGTCTCAAAGTACCGGGCACGACTCAGCCGCTTTCTTTGCACACAGGACCAATCCTCGACCGGCCCTAGGTAAGGATTCGGGTCTATCCGCGACGAGTTAGTCTGTGGACACACTTACGCGAGTGGATCGTCCTGCTCCTAGTGCTGGCCCCAATAGAGACTACTGAAGTCCCTTTTGCCAGCTCGCCTTCTGGGCCGGAGATGACATGGAACGTGAATATTTGGAGGTGTTCGCAGTCCTAGCGCACAATACGCTCAATCACCGGGCGACGATGTTCGACCTGGACCAGAACGCACACTGCCATCCCCAGAGACTTAGGGCCCGTTCAACCCGGCACCTTGATGTGCTCCAGGTTCGAGCCCACAACCCCAAGGCGGCAGGAACGGCGGACCCCTCACCAAGTGGTGGCAGCGCGCCGCCCTCACAATCGAAGGGTAAGCCTGGGTATATGTCAGCCGGTGACCTCAATGCTGGACTTGTGGTGGGCAGTAGGTAGAGGGGCACGCACTCTACGCTTGATGGCCTACGGTACAGAGCGCACTCGTGGTGAACGTCGAGATGCAGTCACTGGTGCTCACGGGGGAGCGGTACTGTCCCAAGCACGCCTCGGCCGTGTAATCTCCGCGACCCTTCCCATGGGATGTTCGAGGTCACCGACTGCCCGTCCCGGCCAGTGCCGCGCAGTGGGTTCACTACAAGAGCGCACCTGTCTGTAAGTCCACAGGCAAAGCTGATTGCTTCCGTGAAAAGGGGATCCGCTACGGCAAAAGTTCAGGGACTTGATGGGCTCCCTAGTTCGGACGCGAGCGATACGACACGGACACCGTGGGCTTTGGCCGCAGGAGCACCCCGTAGACAAAGGCTGGGAACCGTTGCTCGTCTCTCTGTGGGACCGAGCAAAGAAGAAGCAGTGAGGGCCATTGATGCAGCAGCGGCTTTACCGCTTCTCAGCGTAACAAGTCCGAGCAATCCGATACGAGCACCACATCCTGTGCAAGGCACGGTTGACGTCAACGCGTCATCCTCTTCGTCATCTCTTCCACGGACGCCAACCTAGACCGAAAAGGGCGGCGCGAGGCCGGCTGACCCGGTGTTTCACGTGAAACGGCCACCTCAATGGGCATCAGCAGTATCAGGTGGGATGGGCGGCATCTGGCAGCCACCATAGCCCAGGTCGTTGAGGGATGCGGTTTAGCGTGACGCACACTACAAATTGCTGGGCAAATGTTCCTTACGCGGCAAGTGCCCCATGTTCATGTTTCACGTGAAACAGCCGAGATGCGGTAGGGTCCAAGAGCGCTCGGCGGGTTCAGATAACGCAGATACCCAGCACTTGCGGCACCATCCGCGCTTGCTGCGGCATCCGGAAACCTATGCCCCACCTTCCGTCGCCCAACGGCTACACAGCCGCCCCGGCATCGGCATTTCCATGCAGGGGACGGCGTTCGCATCCGCGGGGAGCGCCCTGCGGCCGTATGGGAGCCAATCCACGGCTGCGGGGCAATCCTTGCGATCGAGTGGACGCCGTTCGCATCCGCGGGGAGCGCCCCTGCCGCCGTATAGGAGCCAATTCAAGGCTGCGGGGCGGTCACTGCGATTGAGCGGGCGACATCGCCCGCGGGGGGTAGTCCAAAGCCTGGCACGATCGAGGGATCAATGTAGTTCCCACTGCCCATTCCCACTAGACACGTAACGAAAAGTACGCCCGACTCCCGACTCCCTCTTGCTCTTACTTCAAGCATCGTTCCGCCAGCCTCTTAGGGACGAACTACAGGGGCATTGTCCCCGGGCCACATCAAACCAACTGCTACCGGGTAAAACACGAGCGCGACGACATGTTTCACGTGAAACCGAGATCACCGAGATCGTATGCACGCGTTTCCCTGTTCAGCCGTTTTAGCCGGGATTCCCGATGACTCTATAGTTTGTGGCAATCAAGCACCACAACGCTTCCCCGTGACGGCTACAACCTGCCCATCCAGTGCTCAGCTAGAACCTAAAAAACTGCGGAACGGGTGCATTGGGAGCCTAATCCTCCCGTTTATGGTCATGTGCCGGTTGGATGGTTGCTATCGCGTACGTGGGTCGCAATACTATTTGTTTGGCATTCGGCGACAGCAGTAATACCCAAGAAGCTGACAACTCGTGGATCGATATTAACGAACTGCAGACTTACTAGGGTCCACGCGTCCACGACTGCGCTGTTCTGCGTCAACATCTTGGGTCATCAGAATGCCCCAGGGACAGAGAAGGCCTCCCCGACGACCCTGAAGGCCCACCTGGGGCCGGTGACTGCCTAAAATCTGCAGGGAATAACCGGTTTCACGTGAAACAAGCTAGCACGAACACAGACGTCAGCATGGAGGCGGGCATCCCAATCCAAAACCCGAGCCTCCACAAAAAATAGGGCCCACACAGTATGTGAGCCCCATTCAATCGACTGTTAGATCTAGTCCTCGGCGCCTGGGCCAAGAACATCCATAATCCGGTTGAGATCCTCAACGCTGGCAAACTCGATACTGACCCGACCCTTGCGAGCACCAAGAGTGATCTTTACATTTGTGTCTAAACGGTCCGACAACGATGACGCAAGGTAATCCAGACGTTCATGCCGCGCATTCGGCTTAGGGATGCTGCTCTTGGCAGGAGCGGTGGGATCCTGGTAAAGAGCAACCGATTCTTCGGTGGCCCGGACAGACATACCCTCAGCCACTATCTTCTGCGCCATTCGTTCCATGGCTGCAGCGTCCGGGAGTGCAAGCAGAGCACGTGCATGCCCAGCCGACAAGACGCCGGCGGCTACACGGCGTTGAACCAGCGGCGGAAGTTTGAGCAGACGCAGGGTGTTGGACACCTGAGGACGGGAGCGACCAATACGGTCGGCCAACTGCTCATGCGTCGTGCCAAAGTCTTCCAGAAGTTGCTGGTAGGCCGCTGCCTCTTCCAAAGGGTTCAGCTGGCTACGGTGAAGGTTTTCGAGCAGAGCATCGCGGAGGAGGTCGTCATCCGTGGTATCCCGAACAATTGCAGGGATCGTATCCAGTCCAGCGGCTTGGACTGCACGCCACCGGCGCTCTCCCATGACCAGCTCGTACGGCTCTCCACCCTTTTCGGTTGAAGTACGTACAACGATTGGCTGGAGGACACCGATCTCACGAACAGAGTGTACGAGCTCCGCCATGTCGTCTTCATCGAAGACTGAACGTGGCTGTTTGCGGTTCGGGTGGATGTCACCGACTGGGATCTCAGCAAACCTGGCCCCGGGAACTTCCACTAACTCCACCTCAGGAGCGGATGGTCTGGCCGGAGCGGCAGGCGCGACAGACGCCGTCGACTCTTCTGCTTCGGTTGCTTTCTTGTTCGCGGCCGATCGTGAAGCGGGCGTTTTGGAGACAGTGTTTGAGGGTGCAGCAGATTTAGCAGTGGAGGACTTTGTCGCCGCGGCCTTGGTGGATGACTTGGCAACAGCGGCACCATCTGCTGCGGATGCAGCAGGCGACTCTTCAGCCGCCGGCTTTGAATCAGCAGCGCTGGATTCATCGAGTAGCGTCTCCACAGTCGTCGATGCTGTCTTCCTCGCCTCTGGAAAGAACAGATCCACAGGACGGGACGGTGCAGCACCATTTCCCTGGGCCGAAGCCGAGCTAGGAATGAGAGCCCCAAGACCCCTGCCGAGGCCCCTTCGCTTTTCGCTCATTGATTCATCCCTCCGATGGAATAGCCGAGCACGGATCGGCCCAAGCTGTTGCAGTGTTTCAAGAATTCTAGCGTTCAGCTATTTCGGCTGCGGCTTCCATGTAGGAAAGCGCGCCGCTCGATGACGGATCGTATGTCATGACTGTCTGCTGGTAGCTGGGAGCTTCCGAGATGCGCACCGAGCGGGGAACTACAGCCCCTAGAACCTGATCCGGGAAGTGTTGACGGACCTCAGAGGCAACCTGTGCGGCCAAGTTGGTGCGGCCGTCGTACATGGTCAAGAGGATGGTCGAAACCTCCAGATCAGCATTGAGGTGCTTCTGGATCATCTCAATATTCTTCAGGAGTTGGCTCAGACCCTCCAGTGCGTAGTACTCGCACTGGATAGGAATAAGTACTTCGCTGGCGGCGCAGAACGCGTTGACCGTCAGCAGCCCAAGGCTTGGCGGGCAGTCGATGAAGATGTAGTCCAGGCGATCCTCGCCGTCGTTCGCGCGCTCCTTGGCATAAACGTCAATGGCACGGCGGAGGCGCTGCTCGCGGGCAACGAGGGAAACGAGCTCAATCTCGGCTCCCGCCAGGTGAATGGTGGCGGGTGCGCAGATGAGATTGGGAATGTCGGGGCACGGAGCCACGACTTCTTTGAGGGGAAGATCGTTGATCAGAACGTCGTAAATACTGTCTACGTCTGCGTGGTGTTCGATACCCAAAGCAGTGGACGCATTGCCTTGGGGGTCAATGTCTATCACCAAGACGTTGAGGCCGGCCGATGCCAAAGCCGCAGCAATGTTCACCGTCGTGGTGGTCTTGCCGACACCGCCCTTTTGATTGGAGACAGTGAAGATCCGGGTTTTCTCGGGCTTGGGCAGTTCCCTGCCGATCAACCGTTCGCGCCTGCGGGTCTCGTTAGCAAGTTGACGGGCGATGGGGCTGGAATCATCGATGGAATCCATGACGTTGCGCACTCCATCTGAGACGGTTTCACGTGAAACGGCAGCATTATCAACCGAATCAGTACGCACGATCGCAGACTGAAGAGATGCGGAGGGTGTAGCCATGGCCCGCGCGGACCCCAAAGACATAAACGGGGGGATTCGCTGCGTGGAGGTTTCACTACTGCCCACTGGTCACACTCTCACTCTCATTTGGCGCTTTGCTGCCGTTCTCTAGCCTAACCGCTCAGCCGCCGACACGCGGGAAACCGAGCGGGACCTACGCCGTCTTTCCGGGCTTGTTGACGATAATCCTCACCACTGTGGTGGGTTCCTCCAAAAGCTCCTGTCCGCAAACCACAACTGACGTGTCCACGCCACCGAGTTTGCGGATGACCTTCTTGGACTTCTCGATCTCTTCGGCGGCGCTGCGTCCCTTGATGGCTACTACTTCGCCGTGGCCGTTCAGAAGTGGGATGGTGAGGCCAGCCAGATTGGAGAGTGCAGAAACTGCCCGTGCGGTCACAACATCCGCGTCCACCATTCCAACTGCGAGCTCAGCCCGCGTCCTCATGACGGTGACGTTATCCAAGCCAAGGTCATCCACCACCTCCTGGAGCCAGATGACTCGCCGTTCCAACGGTTCGATCAAGGTCAGTTCGAGGTCTGGGCGGGCAATTGCCAGGCAAAGGCCAGGAAGGCCAGCACCGGATCCGACGTCGGCAACATGGCTGTCCATGGCGATGGCGGACTCAATGACTGCACAGTTCAGGACGTGGCGGCTCCACAGACGTGGAATCTCGCGCGGCCCTATGAGCCCGCGCTCCGTACCCGAGGTAGCCAGGTGCTCCACATAGCGCTTGGCAAGATCCAAGCGCTCCCCAAAAATCTTCTCTGCCGCTTCCAGTTCAGCTGCGGTGATTTCAACCATGAGCTGCTAGTCGGCCGAGACGACGATGTGGCGGCCTGCGCCTTCGCCTTCGGACTCTGAGACGTATCCAAGGTCAGCCACGGCGTCATGGACAATCTTGCGCTCGTAAGCACTCATCGGTTCCAAAGCTACTGTTCCGCCATCAGCCTTGACCTTGGCGGCAGCATCCTCAGCGATCTTCTGAAGAACGCCGGCGCGCTCCTTACGGTATCCGTTGATGTCCAGGACCAGGCGTGAACGGCTTTCCGTGGCGGACAAAACCGAGAGGCGGGCCAGTTCCTGCAATGCCTCCAGGACCTCTCCATCGCGCCCTACGAGGCTGTCCAACGCTGCAGACTCTTCATCAGCACCGATGGAGATGTACGTGCGTCCGTTGCGGACCTCAATGTCGATGTCACCGTCAATGTCGGCAATATCAAGGAGTTCTTCAAGGTAGTCGGCGGCGATGTCGCCTTCTTCTTCCAAGCGGCTGGCCGTCTTGGACTGCGTCTCTTCCTGCGAATCTTCCTGGTCTTCAGTCACAGGGGTGATAACTTCTTCAGTGCTCTCGGCAGACATTACTTCTTCTTCCTGTTCTTACGTTGTGGCTGGACGCGCTGGGCCCTGATTTCGGCGGCTGCCGCAGCAGCAGCTTCGGCTTCAGCGGCAGCGTCCGCAGCGGCATTCTTCTTTCCACCCAGCAGCGGCGGCAGGCCCTTGGCGGCACGACGCTCTTCAAGCGCCTTGGCTGCAGGGGACCCCGGTGTGGGCATGCGGCGAATAACGAAGAACTGCTGGCCCATGGTCCAGAGGTTTGTGGTGGTCCAGTAAATGAGGACACCGATGGGGAAGTTGATGCCACCGATACCGAACACGAGAGGCAGGATGTAGAGCATCATCTTCTGCTGGCGCATGAACGGGCTCGCCATCGCCTCTTCGGACATGTTCTTGGCCATGATCTGCTTCTGCGTGATGAACTGCGAGGCCGTCATGGCAAGGATCATGATGATGGAGAGGGTCCACACGGCGACTTCGGTGCCAGGGACACCACCGTGAAGCAACGATGCCGACAGCGGCGCACCAAAGATGCTCGACTGATCGAACTCGACTACTTGCTCGTGGCTCAGTGCACCGATGCCTTCGCCAGCGTTCTTGGCAGTGGAGATACCCGACAACACCTGGAACAGCGCGAAGAAGAACGGCATCTGGATCAGCATCGGCAAACATGCCGAAAAGGGGTTGGTGCCGTGCTTCTTGTACAGCGCCATCTGTTCCTGCGCCATGGCTTGGCGGGAGAGCTGGTCAGTCTTGCCCTTGTACTTGGTCTGTAGTTTCTTCAGATCGGGCTGCAACAGCTGCATACCGCGCTGCGCCTTGATTTGTTTGACGAAAACAGGAATCAGGGCGGCACGGATCACCAACACGAGGCCAATGATTGACAGTGTCCACGTCCAGCCGTTGGCGGCGGGAAGGCCGATGAAGCTCAGTCCGTCGTGGAAGCCAACCATAATGATTGACACCAGCCACTTGAACGGAAACATGATCGTTCCAAAGAAGTCCATACGATATCCCTATTCGTTAGGCCGCAGAGCGGCCTTCTTCATCAGCCTGAACAGCCAGGAACTGGTCCGGATTGTTCAGTACAACAATTGTGGGCGTCCGGCCTTCAGGCCAATGACGATGGCCAGCGGGGACATGGTCCACTCCGCCGGCATTCCAAGGATGACATTTGGCGAGCCTTTTGGCTGCGAGCCAGCTGCCCTTCACGGCGCCGTGCACCGTTACTGCTTCCAGCGCGTACGCGGAGCAGGAGGGAAAGAAACGGCAAACCTGGCCGTACAGGGGCGAGATGACCTTGCGGTACGTCTTCAGCAAAAGAATAAGGATGTTGCGGGGCAGCTCCCAGAAGAACATGCCTACCGCCGCCGGAAGGCTCCGATGCGGAACCTTCCCGGAGGGGTCGCTTGAGGAAGGAACGACGGCGGTGCTTATGTCATGCACGCGGTGTCCCTTCCGTAGTGGTGCCGATGTGTTCAGTCGAAGCTTTGCGTGGATCTGAGCCACTCAATCGCTTCGTCGTCACTGCCAGTGCGGCGTTGTAGTCCGAGAGCAACTGCTCCCAGCTGGCCGTTGCAGCTGCGGGCAGCGCCCGGACTACTACCGCCAGACCCCTTCCATGCGTATGCAAGGACAGGGCGCCTACTTCTCTCAGTCTCCTCTTAACGAGGTTCCTGGTCACGGCGTTCCCGACGGCTTTGGAGACAATGAAACCGATTCGACTCGGCTCCCCGGCCCCTATAGGGGCCGTATATAACACTAAGTTCCGGCGTCCATTGCGGACGCCGGAACGTACAGTTGTTGAAAAGTCGGTAGACGTCCGCAGACGGTTAGGGGTGGCTAGCACCGTCGAACCCGCAAAAAGACCCTGACCGACAAGTCAGTTATTTACGCCGACAGTTCGACGCGGCCCTTGCCGCGACGGGCAGCCAGGATGGCGCGGCCGGCACGGGTGCGCATACGAAGGCGGAAGCCATGCTTCTTGGCCCGACGGCGGTTATTCGGCTGAAAAGTCCGCTTGCTCACGTTAGTTACTCCAGTGGATCAAAGGTGCGCCCACCCGATCAAAAAAAGGGGAAGAACTGGCCGACGCTAAGTTTTGTATGTGCCTGCCGCCGTTGCCTTCCGCACGCTGAACGTACGGGGTTACAACTGATCTCAAAAGCGGACACAAAGGACTTCACAACGTTAGGGCAAAAAGGGACCCACAGTCAAACCGGGAGCCTGCCGCAAGGCTATCCACAGCTGTGCCCAACTGCTGTGCTCAGCCTGTGGATGAAGTGGCTCACAGGCCACTTTCCCGAACCACAACGGTGTAATTATCCACAGGCAACTTCCCAGCTATCTTCTAGCGATTTCATCCCCTAGAGTGGCTCAGTAGCCCAATGTCCACCCGCTGTGTATAACTCTGTGGATTATCGCCCAGAACAGCGCCGCCGGAGAGACTTCGGCTGCCAGCAACGCCGGCAAGCAAGTATTTAGGAACTGATTGATGACAGTAGACGAAGCCAACCACGCCAACACTGTCGGAAGTTCCTGGCGCAGGGTGCTGAGCCTCATGGAACAGGACGACCGGGTTTCACCCCGGCAGCGCGGTTTCGTCATCCTCGCCCAGGCACAAGGCCTTATTGGTTCTACCTTGCTGGTGGCCGTTCCCAATGAACTCACCCGGGAAGTTCTCCAGACGCAGGTCAAGGATGCCTTGGACGATGCTCTGCGCAACGTTTTCTCGGACGACATCCGCTGCGCGATTGACGTAGACACCGATCTGGTTCCCGTCCACGCAGAGCCGGAACCCGTCGTCGAGCTTTCTGCTGTTTCTGACTTCGCCGAACCGAAGCCGCAGCCCACACCCCCTAGTACCTCGCACGAGTTCGGGCGCCTGAACCCGAAGTACATCTTCGATACTTTCGTGATCGGTTCCTCAAACCGTTTCGCGCATGCTGCCGCAGTGGCTGTGGCGGAAGCGCCTGCAAAGGCATACAACCCGTTGTTCATCTACGGTGACTCGGGACTTGGCAAGACCCACTTGCTGCACGCGATCGGACACTATGCCCGCAGGCTCTACAGCGGCATCCGGGTCCGCTACGTGAACTCCGAGGAGTTCACCAACGACTTCATCAACTCCATCCGTGACGATGAAGGCACCAGCTTCAAGACCACGTACCGCAACGTCGACGTGCTGCTGATCGATGACATTCAGTTCCTGGCAGGCAAGGACCGGACCCAGGAAGAGTTCTTCCACACGTTCAACGCGCTACACAACGCCAACAAGCAGGTTGTCATCACCTCCGATCAGCCGCCCAAGATGCTGGCTGGCTTCGAGGATCGCATGACGTCGCGCTTCGAGTGGGGCCTGCTGACGGACATCCAACCACCGGAACTCGAGACCCGGATCGCAATCCTTCGTAAAAAGGGCCTCAGCGAAGGTCTTTCCGCCCCGGATGACGCGCTGGAGTACATCGCTTCCAAGATCTCCAGCAACATCCGGGAACTGGAAGGCGCGCTGATCCGCGTCACGGCGTTCGCGAGCCTCAACCGCCAACCGGTGGACGTGGCCTTGGCTGAAATGGTTCTGAAGGACCTCATCACCGACGACGGCGCCCAGGAAATCACGGCGAAGCAAATCTTGGACCAGACAGCCGACTACTTCAAGCTCAGCATGGAAGAGCTTTGCAGCAAGTCCCGTACACGCACCCTGGTAACTGCCCGGCAGATCGCCATGTACTTGTGCCGGGAGCTGACGGACATGTCCCTGCCAAAGATCGGCCAAGAGCTCGGAGGCCGTGATCACACCACAGTCATCCACGCAGACCGAAAGATCCGCGAGTTGATGGCAGAGCGCCGTGTGATTTACAACCAGGTCACCGAGCTGACCAACCGGATCAAACAACAGCAACGCGACTCCTGAAATCCACATCGCGCCCGCCACTACATACCTTATTAACAGGTGCATGTGGATAAGCCTGTGGATACTTAAGGGGACAAGCGCGGTTAATGGGCTTAAAACCCTTAAGCCATCTGTGGATCATCAAAAACCGGCTTGGGAGTTGTCCCCATCCACACCCTGTTTAAAACCCAGTTAACACACAATCCGTGAACAGGGCTTAACCGCGGAACTGCGGGGCGAGATCGGGTTATCCACAGTTTCCACAGCAGTTATTAACACTACGAATCCCAAAAAATTGAAATCCCTCAAATAACAATCTCGATCTGCCACCCACCCCCACCCGCAAATGACAGAGACCACAGGCCGGGCCAAGGCCGGCCAGATGCTGTCCACATACGAGGGGTCCGGCCGCATGGGGATGGGTTAATCGCGGATCTTCCGGCTAAGCTGTCAGCAGCGCTCCCATCCCTGGGTCTGTTTGTAGTTCGCTAAGTGCGGACCATGCAGGTTCCGGTGCCGGACTGCGAAGATTTAGCGGCTTCCAAGCAGGAATCCGCAGCTACTACATGGCAGCAGCAATGAAAGGCGGCACCCCTCCGTGAAGTTCAGAGTCGACCGCGACGTCCTGGCAGAAGCCGTTACGTGGACCGCGCGGTCGTTGTCTCCGCGGCCGCCTGTTCCGGTGCTTTCCGGCCTCCTCCTCAAAGCGGAGGCGGGAACCGTCAGCCTGTCGAGCTTCGACTACGAGACCTCGGCCCGTTTGGAAATTCCGGCAGATATCGCCGTTGAGGGCACCATTTTGGTTTCCGGCCGTCTGTTGGCCGACATTTGCCGCAGCCTTCCCTCGGCTCCTGTCGAAGTTGAGACCGACGGCAGCAAAGTGACACTCACTTGCCGTCGAAGCAGCTTTCACCTGGCCACCATGCCCGAGTCCGAGTACCCAACGTTGCCCGCCTTGCCTACGATCAGCGGAACCTTACCCGGTGACTCCTTCGCCCAGGCCGTTTCCCAGGTGATCATCGCGGCGAGCAAGGACGACACCCTGCCCATCCTTACCGGCGTTCGCATGGAGATCGAGGATGACCTCATTACGCTTCTTGCTACGGACCGCTACCGGCTGGCCATGCGCGAAGTCCCCTGGAAGCCTGTCACTCCGGGCATTTCCACCAGCGCTTTGGTTAAGTCCAAAACCCTGAACGAAGTAGCCAAGACTCTTGGTGGCAGCGGAGACATCAACCTCGCCCTTGCCGACGACGACAGCCGGCTCATTGGCTTCGAAAGCGGCGGACGAACCACAACATCGCTGCTGGTGGACGGCGATTACCCAAAAATCCGCTCACTGTTCCCGGACTCAACCCCAATCCACGCCACGGTCCAGACACAGGAACTCGTAGAAGCTGTTCGCCGTGTCTCGCTCGTCGCCGAACGAAACACTCCGGTTAGACTCGCTTTCACGCAAGGCCTGCTAAATCTCGACGCCGGTACAGGTGAAGATGCGCAAGCTTCCGAAGAGCTGGAAGCCCAGCTTTCCGGTGAAGACATCACGGTGGCCTTCAACCCGCACTACCTCGTTGAGGGTCTAAGCGTGATCGAAACCAAGTACGTTCGCTTCTCCTTCACCACCGCCCCGAAACCTGCCATGATCACGGCCCAGGCGGAAGCAGATGGCGAAGACCAGGACGACTACCGCTACCTCGTGATGCCGGTCCGCCTCCCCAACTAAGCGGCAACTGTGACTGTAATGAACCTTCAGAACAGCCACAGATGCGAGCCAGTTGGGCCCGGCCCTTCACCGCTTCCCGCCACCTTCGCAGAAAAGAGTTCACACTGTGCACATCGGACTGATCGGCCTCGGAAAAATGGGTTTCAACATGCGGGAACGCATGCGGAACGGCGGCATTGAGGTCACAGGTTTTGACCGTAACCCTGATGTCTCCGATGTGGCGTCCGTGGATGAGCTCATCGCTGCACTTTCCGCCCCGCGGTTGGTATGGGTGATGGTTCCATCCGGTGCCATCACTGATGCGGTGGTGACCGAACTTGGCGAGAAGCTCAGCCCCGGGGATCTGGTGATCGACGGCGGGAACTCCCGTTTTACCGAAGATCAGAAGCACGCTGCAGCGCTAGCCGAGAAGAGCATTCGCTTTGCGGATTGCGGTGTATCCGGCGGTGTGTGGGGCCTCCAAAACGGCTACGGCCTGATGGCAGGCGGCAGCGAGGAAGATATTGAGCTCGCCATGCCTGTCTTCGACGCTCTCCGTCCGGAAGGGGAACGGGCCGACAGCTTCGTCCACGTGGGCGGGGTCGGCGCAGGTCATTACGCCAAGATGGTTCACAACGGTATCGAATACGGCCTCATGCAGGCATACGCCGAAGGCTACGAACTGCTGGCAGCCAAGGACATTGTGACGGACCTTCCGGGAACGTTCCGTGCATGGCAGAAGGGCACGGTTGTCCGGTCCTGGCTTCTGGACCTCATGGTCAAGGCATTGGAAGAAGATCCGGGCCTGGCCTCGATCGACGACTATGTTGAAGACTCCGGCGAAGGCCGTTGGACCGTGGAAGAAGCAATTGCCAACGCAGTGCCCGCCCCCGCAATCACGGCTGCCCTCTTTGCCCGCTTTGCCTCCCGCGAAGACAATTCTCCGGCCATGAAGATGGTTTCGGCTCTGCGCCATCAGTTCGGCGGACACGCCACCCGTCCGGCCAACTAGGCCGCAGGAGTCCTGCAAACGGCGTGTACCTCGAACATCTTTCGCTGACGGATTTCCGAAGCTATGCACAGGTGGACCTGAAGCTCGGCCCCGGTGTGACGGTCTTGGTGGGTTCCAACGGAATCGGCAAGACCAACCTCATGGAGGCCATTGGGTATTTGGCCACGCTGAGTTCCCACCGGGTCAGCACGGACGCGCCGTTGCTTCGATTCGGCACGGAGCGTGCATTGATCCGTGCCAGGCTGGTCCGTGGAGAGCAGTCAACGGTCATCGAGCTTGAGATCAATTCCGGCCGGGCAAACCGGGGACGCATCAACCGCAGCAATCCGGTCCGGGCCAGGGATATCCTTGGGATCTGCCAAACGGTGCTGTTCGCGCCCGAAGACCTGGCGCTGGTCAAGGGTGATCCTTCGAATCGCAGACGCTTTTTGGACGAATTGCTGGTGAGCCTCGTTCCGCGGCATGCTGCCACCCGCAGCGACTACGACCGCGTTCTGAAGCAACGCAATGCCTTGCTCAAGTCCGCCCGGGCCGGCAAGTTCACCGCCGGGCATGAAGCAACCCTGGACGTCTGGGATCATCACATGGCCCGCGCCGGCGCAGAACTACTCCATGCCCGCCTTGAACTTGTGGAACGACTCCGTCCTCACCTGAACAGCGCTTACGCACAGCTCACGGACGGTTCCAAGGATGCCGGTGCCGTGTACCGCTCAACCATTCAAGGCGTACTCGACGACGACGGCGGGCCGGCCGACCACGGAACGGAACCTTCGGGGTCGGTAGATGACCTCCGGATGCTGTCCGTTGACGAACTCACGGAGCGGTACATCCAGGCTTTCGCTGCGTCGAGGAAAAAAGAGCTCGAACGGGGCATCTCGCTGGTGGGTCCGCACCGCGATGAACTGGAGCTGATTCTGGGAGAGGCCCCGGCAAAGGGCTATGCGTCCCACGGTGAAACGTGGTCCATGTGCCTCTCCTTACGCTTGGCTTCCTACTATGTGATGTTGGACGACGCCCGCACCGGGGGCACCGCTCCGATCCTCATCCTGGACGACGTTTTCGCTGAACTGGATGTCCAGCGGCGGCGTAAACTGGCCGCTATAGTCGCCGGTGCCGAGCAAGTGCTGGTGACCGCCGCCGTCGACGCCGATATCCCTAAGGAGCTGGCCGGACGGCGCGTAACCGTTGTTCCGGGAGGCATCGATGGCGAAGGATAGCCGCGAAGGACTGCAACCCGGTCGCGAACCGGATGAAATTGATGCTGCCCAAGCGGCGCTGAACCGCATGCGCGAGGCTGCGGCTGCGCGCGGAGAAGTGCGTCAGCGTGCGCCGAGGCCCGGGTCCGCCCCCAAACGTAAGGGGCTCCGGGATACCAGGGGTTTCGCCCAATTCCACGGTAGCGGCCGGGATCCTTTGGGCTTGGGAAAAGTGGTGGGCCGCTTGGTGACCGAACGTGGTTGGACATCGCCGGTGGCTGTTGGTTCCGTCATGGCGGAATGGGAGACGCTGGTGGGACCGGATATTTCCGCCCACTGCACGCCGGAGAGCTTCACCGACACCACGCTTCATGTTCGTTGCGATTCCACGGCCTGGGCCACCCAGCTGCGGTTGCTGAGTACCAGCCTCCTGGAGATGTTCCGCAACGAACTGGGCGAAGGCGTGGTCACCAGCATTCAGGTGCTGGGACCGTCGGCTCCGAGTTGGCGAAAAGGCGGACGCAGCGTTAACGGTCGAGGACCGAGAGACACGTACGGCTAAACGGCGTGCAGGGCGTTTCAACGCCCCAGAGTCGTATAGGCCCCCGTCGGGACCACCGCAGGGCCATTGAAGATAGGGCCAGCGGTCTCTCATGGCCATATTCAGCTGTCGGCTGCCCCCGTATTTGCAAGGATTTGCGGCTTTCCACGATAGAATTGGCGTAGATCACTGAGCGCCGGTGAAACGTCGTCGGGTCCTGAATCCACTCCTGTGGCATCGGGGACCCCGGTCGTCGGAGTAATCGGCGCAATCAGTCACGTGCCCGTTGGCGGCCGCGGTTCGCCGTGGGCAGCTCCGGGAACGGCCGACATCGAGTACAGAGGAGTCGAAAGCGCCTGTGGCTAACGACAATGCAGAGACCTTGGCAGTAGAGCCCGAAAAGGAGACTGTTCCCAAGCCTGACACGCCCGCGGAGGCGCCCAGGGAGTACGGTGCCAGCGACATTACCGTGCTGGAGGGCCTCGAGGCCGTGCGCAAACGCCCCGGCATGTATATCGGCTCAACCGGCCCCCGCGGTCTGCACCACCTGGTCTATGAAGTGGTGGACAACTCTGTTGATGAGGCTCTGGCTGGTTACTGCAGCCACATCGAAATCACGCTCCGCGCTGATGGCGGAGTGCGCGTGGTGGACGATGGCCGCGGCATCCCGGTGGATATTCACCCGACCGAGGGCAGGCCCACTGTTGAAGTAGTAATGACCATCCTGCATGCCGGCGGTAAGTTCGGCGGCGGCGGTTACGCCGTTTCCGGTGGCCTCCACGGTGTGGGTATTTCCGTAGTTAACGCCCTGTCGCGCAAGGTTGACACGGAAGTCCGCCGCCAAGGCCACGTTTGGCGCATGACCTTCGTCGACGGCGGCAAGCCCCAAGGCGAACTCGTTAAGGGCGAGGCTACCGACGTCACGGGGACTTCCCAGACGTTCTACCCGGACGGCACCATTTTCGAATCCACCGAATTCGACTTTGAGACACTGCGTGCGCGTTTCCAGCAGATGGCCTTCCTCAACAAGGGCCTGAGGATCACGCTGACGGATGAGCGTCCGGTTAACCGCGACGGCGACGACGATCTTGATCTGGATGCCGTGGCAACCGAAGGTGAGGTAGCCGCTGAGCACCGCACCGTTGTGTACCAGTACCCGGACGGCCTGCTGGACTACGTCAAGCACCTGAACTCGAACAAGAAGGTTGAAATCGTCCACGAGGACGTCATCGCTTTCGAAACCGAAGACACCGAGCGGCACATCGCCGTCGAGGTCGCCATGCAGTGGACTACCGCTTACTCGGAAAGCGTCCACACGTATGCGAACACCATCAACACCCATGAGGGCGGAACGCACGAAGAAGGCTTCCGTGCCGCCATGACCTCGCTGATCAACCGCTACGCGCGCGAGAAAAGCATCATCAAGGAAAAGGAAGACAACCTTACCGGTGATGACATCCGCGAAGGTTTGACCGCCGTCATCTCTGTGAAGCTTTCCGAGCCGCAGTTCGAAGGCCAAACCAAGACCAAGCTGGGCAACTCCGAGGTCAAGGGCTTCGTCCAGCGCGTTGTCACGGATCAGTTGGGTGACTGGCTGGAACGGAACCCCGGCCCCGCACGCGACGTGATCCGCAAAGCCATTTCGGCTGCACAAGCTCGTATGGCCGCTCGTAAAGCCCGCGACAATGCCCGACGGAAGAGCCCGCTGGAGTCCTTCGGCATGCCCGGCAAGTTGTCTGACTGCTCTTCCAAGGATCCTTCGCGCTGCGAGGTTTACCTGGTGGAGGGTGACTCGGCCGGCGGCTCGGCCAAGCGTGGCCGTAACCCGGAGACCCAGGCCATCCTGCCGCTGCGTGGCAAGATCCTGAACGTGGAGCGCGCCCGCCTGGATAAGGCCCTGGGAAACGCCGAAGTCCAGTCCATGATCACAGCTTTCGGCACGGGCATCGGTGAGGACTTCGACATCAGCAAGCTTCGCTATCACAAGATTGTTCTGATGGCCGATGCTGACGTAGATGGCCAGCACATCACCACTCTGTTGATGACGCTGTTGTTCCGCTACATGCGCCCGCTGATCGAGAACGGCTACGTGTACTTGGCCCAGCCCCCGCTGTACAGGATCAAGTGGTCCAACGCCGCCCACGACTACGTGTACAGCGACCGCGAACGCGACGAGACCATCCGTAAGGGTGCGTCCATGAACAAGCGCCTGCCTAAGGACAACGGCATCCAGCGCTACAAGGGCCTTGGCGAGATGGACTACACCGAGCTGTGGGACACCACCATGGATCCGGATCATCGCACGCTGTTGCAGGTGACCATGGATGACGCGCTGGCCGCTGATCAGACATTCTCCGTCCTGATGGGCGAAGACGTTGAATCACGCCGTAACTTCATTCAGCAGAACGCCAAGGACGTCAGGTTCCTCGATATTTAGGGCCCACAAGGGGCAACTAAATATTCCAGAACTGACATATACCTGAAACGGAAACCTTAGATTATGAGTGACGAAACTCCCGAAGTCCCGGAACCGAAAGACGTCGAGGATGTTGTTCTCGAGAGTGATGTGCTGACCGACCGCGTGGAGCAGGTGGACCTGCAGACTGAGATGCAGCGGTCCTACCTGGACTACGCCATGGCCGTTATCGTCGGACGCGCCCTCCCGGACGTCCGTGACGGCCTTAAGCCGGTGCACCGGCGCGTTCTGTACGCAATGTTCGACGGCGGATACCGCCCCGACCGCTCCTTCAACAAGTGCGCCCGCGTGGTTGGCGACGTCATGGGTACCTATCACCCGCACGGTGACATGGCGATCTACGACGCCTTGGTCCGCCTGATCCAGGACTGGACAATGCGCTACCCGTTGGCACTGGGCCAGGGTAACTTCGGTTCGCCTGGCAACGACGGCGCTGCTGCGCCGCGTTACACCGAAACCAAGATGGCCCAGCTGGCCATGGAGATGGTCCGGGACATCGACGAAGAAACCGTCGACTTCCAGGACAACTACGACGGCAAGAACCAGGAACCCACCATCCTGCCGGCGCGTTTCCCCAACCTGCTGGTCAACGGTTCCTCGGGCATCGCCGTCGGCATGGCCACCAACATTCCGCCGCACAACCTTCGCGAAGTTGCCGAGGGCGTGCAGTGGGCGCTTGAAAACCCGACTGCCACGCGGGAAGAGCTTCTTGAGGCGCTGTTGCTGCGTATCAAGGGACCTGACTTCCCCACAGGTGCCAACATCCTGGGGCACAAGGGCATCGAAGACGCCTACCGTACCGGCCGCGGCTCCATCACCATGCGCGCCGTGGTCAACGTGGAGGAACTTCAGGGCCGTACCTGCCTGGTGGTGACCGAGCTGCCCTACCAGGCCAACCCGGACAACCTGGCCATCAAGATTGCCGAGCTGGTCAAGGACGGCAAGATCTCGGGCATTGCGGACCTCCGCGATGAAACCTCAGGCCGCACCGGCCAGCGCCTGGTGATCGTGCTCAAGCGCGACGCCGTGGCCAAGGTGGTCTTGAACAACCTTTACAAGCACACGCAGTTGCAGGACAACTTCTCAGCGAACATGCTGGCAATCGTCGACGGCGTTCCGCGCACCTTGAGCCTGGACGCCTTCATCCGTCACTGGGTTGCGCACCAGATGGACGTCATTGCGCGCAGGACCCGCTACCGTCTGCGCAAGGCCGAGGAAGAAGCGCACATTCTGCGTGCACTCCTGAAGGCCTTGGACATGCTGGACGAGGTCATTGCCCTCATCCGAGCCTCCAACACCACGGAAGCGGCCCGCGAAGGACTCATGGAGCTCCTGGAGATCGACGAACTCCAAGCCCGAGCCATTTTGGACATGCAGCTGCGCCGTTTGGCTGCCCTGGAACGCCAGAAGATCCAGGATCGCCACTCGGAGCTCGAAGCGATGATCCAGGAGTACAACTCGATCCTGGCTTCCGAGGAACGGCAGCGCCAGATCATCAGCGAAGAACTCGCAGAGATCGTGGCCAAGCACGGCGACGATCGCCGGACGCACATCCTGATGGGTTTCGATGGTGATATGTCCATGGAAGACCTGATCCCCGAAGAGGAAATGGTTGTCACTATTACCCGCGGCGGCTACGTGAAGCGCACCCGGAGTGACAACTACCGTTCGCAGCAGCGTGGCGGCAAGGGAATCAAGGGCGCACAGCTACGTGGCGACGACGTCGTGGAGCACTTCTTCGTGACCACCACCCACCACTGGTTGCTGTTCTTCACCAACCTTGGACGCGTGTACCGGGCAAAGGCTTACGAACTGGCCGAGGCTGGACGTGATGCCAAGGGCCAGCACGTTGCCAACCTGTTGGCGTTCCAGCCGGACGAGCACATTGCCCAGGTCCTTGACCTGCGTGATTACCAGCAGGCCCCGTACTTGGTACTTGCCACCAAGAACGGTCTGGTCAAGAAGACGCGGTTGGAGGACTACGACACCAACCGCACGGCCGGCGTCATTGCCATCAACCTGCGCGATGAGGATGAGCTGGTATCGGCCCAGTTGGTCAGCGAAACCGATGACCTGCTCCTGGTGTCCCGAAAAGGCCAGTCCATACGCTTCACGGCCACCGATGATGCTTTGCGTCCCATGGGCCGCGCCACATCCGGTGTGACGGGTATGAAGTTCCGTGAAGACGATGAACTTCTTGCCGCAGATGTGGTCCAGGACGGCTCGTTCGTGTTCATTGTGACCGAGGGCGGCTACGCCAAGCGGACCGCCGTTGACGAATACCGGCTCCAAGGCCGTGGTGGCCTGGGCATTAAGGTAGCCAAGCTTGCTGAAGACCGTGGTGACCTTGTTGGAGCCTTGATTGTGCAGGAAGAAGACGAAGTCCTGGTGGTCATGGAGGGTGGCAAGGTGGTCCGCTCGGCCGTGACCGGCGTCCCTGCCAAGGGCCGCGACACCATGGGTGTCATCTTCGCGAAGCCGGACAAGAATGACCGCATTATTGAGGTCGCGCGCAACAGCGAACGCGGCTTGGAAGGCGAAGAGTCCGAGGACGGACCCGACGATGACGTAACGTTGGCTGCAAACGACGGCGCCTCCGAGGCGACCGTGACGGCCGATACGGAAAACGACGCAGACCCGGAAATCGAAACGGGCGCGGAGCTGAACGAAGACAACACCGGAGGTAACGAGTGAGTAATTCCGACTCATATCCCAAGCCGAGCACAGGTGTCCCCGGCGGACTCCGGCAGCCCTCAGGCAACGCGCAGTCGGGAACGCCTGCGCGTCCCCAGCAGCGCCCCGGAACCGGGTCAGCAGGATCCGGGTCCGCGGGAGCGCGGCCCGCAAGCGGCACTAACTCCGCTCCGCGTCCTGCCGGCGCTCCCGGACAGCGCCCGGCACAGGCCGGTCAGCGTCCCGCGGGCGCTCCCGGACAGCGCCCGGCACAGCCCGGCCAGCGCCCCGCTGGCGCAGCCGCCCAGCGTCCCGCTCAGGGCGGACCCGGCCTTGTGAAGCCGGCGCCCAAGGCAAAGGTCCGCCGCGCGCGTCTCCTTGTCAGCAAGGTGGACCCGTGGTCGGTTCTGAAGATGGCATTCCTGTTGTCCGTTGCCTTGGGCATCGTCACCGTGGTTGCAGCAATCGTCCTGTGGACTGTGTTGGATCTCACAGGCATCTTTGACCAGGTGGATAGCCTTCTTGGCACCTTGGCAGGTTCCGAGGGCAGTGGGTTCGAACTGAAGAAGATCGCTTCGCTTGGCCAGGTGGCATCCTTCGCCACCATCATTGCCGTTGTGAACGTGGTTCTGTTGACTGCCCTGTCCATGCTCTCGGCCGTGCTGTATAACATTTCCGCAACGTTGGTTGGTGGCGTCGGCGTCACCCTGACTGACGACTAGCCAAAACTCCCGGAAATACGCCGAAATCGGTGGAAAAGCTCCGGGGAAAAGCCTCGATTTGAGATCGGGCCGGGATGTGCTGTACAGTCATATCTCGGCCCGATGAGGCATCGGGGCGTATAGCTCAGGCGGTTAGAGCGCTTCGCTGATAACGAAGAGGTCCCAGGTTCAAGTCCTGGTACGCCCACGGAACCACAAAGAGGTTCAGGTAAAACTGAACCGGAATGAGGTGCTTGTGAAGAAGTTGCTGATAGTTGTAGCAGCTGCAGTCGCAGGCGTTCTGGTCTACAAAAGGCCCAGGAATCCGAAGCCCGGAAGGATGTCTGGAGCAAGTCAACCGACACGGTGGACTAGCCGAGGAGCCCGGTACGGATTGGTAATTACCAGTCCTGACATGGGGTATGATTGATGGGTTGCTTCTTATGGGGGCATGGCGCAATTGGTAGCGCACCTGCTTTGCAAGCAGGGGGTTCGGGGTTCGAGTCCCCGTGCCTCCACCATAAGAAAAGTCCCGGTCAGAAATGACCGGGACTTTTGCATTTAACTGTCCTTTAGAAACCCGCGGCAAGTCGATTATCCCGAATTCTCAGCGGGCTTCTGTTGCTTGGCAGGCGTGGAACCTTCACCACACTAGGGTGGATCCGTGACCCTTCTCATTGCTGCGCTCGGTGTCCTGGGTGTAGCTTCCTCCGGACCGCTCATCGCCGGCACGCTAGGTGCCACGTCGGTGACCGCTTTGGCCATCGCGTTCTGGCGCAATGCGATCGGTGCGGTGGTCATGGCGGGACCCGTCATCATTCGTGAACCTAAAGCGTTCGGGAGGATCTCACGACGTGAGTTTGGCTGGTCTGCTGTGGCCGCAGTGGCGCTGGCCTTCCACTTCGCTTGCTTCATCACCGCACTTCAGCTGACGTCAGTGGCTGCGGCTACTGCGTTGGTATGCCTGCAGTCAGGCTGGATCGCGGTGTTTCAGTTGTTCAGGGGTACCCGGCATAGGTGGCCGGTTCTTGTGGGGCTGGGAATCGCTTTCGGCGGCGTCGTGGCTATCACCGGCTTCGACATGGGTTCATCCCCGGAAGCGCTCCTGGGCGACCTCCTGGCACTCGCCGGCGGCGCCTTGGCCGGCCTCTACACGTTGGCCGGAGGCAAGGCGAGGCAATCCATGGGAACGGGGACCTACACCACGCTCTGCTACGGCATGTGTGCCGCGATTGTGGCCGTCCTGGCTTTGTTCAGCGCTCAGCCGCTCTCAGGGTTCGACGCCGGTGGTTGGCTCGGCATTATTGCCATCACCGTTTGCGCGCAGCTGGTGGGGCACACGGCGTTCAACCACTTGCTGGCCACGATGAGCCCGTTGCTGGTGTCCATGATCATCCTGCTGGAAATTCCAGGTGCTGCGATTCTGGCAGCGGTTTTCCTGAGTGAAACCTTGCCCGCCGGGACGTATGCGGGGTTGGCGCTGATCCTTGTGGGACTGGCCGTAGTTGTGGGCGGCCAGCGGCACCGACGGCCCGAAGCAGACCGACGCGAAGCCGAACTGGGCACAGACTAGGGTGCCGCCGTCGGGCGCTTAGACACCGCCGCGGCGGGCGCCTTGCGCAGAGTTGGCCGTGTGGATGGCGCGGAGCAACTTTGCGGGGAAGTAGACCGAGAAGAACACCACCATAGGTGCCTTCAAAGCCATCTTCTTGACGTTGTGGGCCTTGTACGTGCGATCGAAACGCTGGACGTAATACCGATAGTCCCTGGGCGAGTCCTCAAGCCGCCGCGCAGACATCCCCGACACCATCTGGGGAAGGTACTGCACTTTGAGGTCGTGCTCGAACAGGTGCAGTGAAAGATCGATGTCCTCGTGCATCTCGTCTTTCGGGTCCAGGCACGCTTCATCACGGATGGTTTCCCATGCCGAGCGGCGAAGAGCCATATTTGAGCCGAAGAGGAAATGGTACTGGTGCTTGGCCAGGCGGAGCATGAGCTGGCGCATTTTGTCGTCCGCCTTGAGCCCGAACCGGCGCATGGGCATGTCGTAGTAGACCACCGGGCCTGTGGCCGCCGCTACGGAGAGATCCATGAAGGCTTTTTGGACCTGTTCCACCCAATCCGGTTCAAGGACTGAATCGGCGTCGATGCGGCCCACCACATCCCCTGTGGCGTTGTTCAGCCCGTGGTTGCGTGTGGGGATCAGACCCTGCGCCGTCTCCTGCTGCATGAGGATGATGGGGCTTTCAGGGTATTCCTGCTGCATCTGGCGCACGATCCTGGCAGTGCGGTCCGTGGACAGATTGTCCACAACGATGATCTCTTCGGCGGGAACTGACTGGTAGATGGCGGCGATGAGGCACTGACGAATGACGCTTTCCTCGTTGTACGCCGGGATGACGATGGATACGCCGGGAGGTTCCGGAGCATCCTGGAGGGAACCCGCAAGGGGTCTATCGGCTGACATCACCTCAAATCTAACACTCGGGGCCTTGTGGCCGATGGAGGCTTTGGTTACAAGCCGGCAAACACCGAAGGGATCCCGGCAATGGCCGGGATCCCTTCAGATTTCCAACTTTTCAAGCCCGTGTTGTGGGCTTGGAGTCAGGGGTTAGTTCTGTGCACCCTTGGCATCGGATTCCTTGCCATCGGTGTCCTTGTGCAGGCTCGCCGCAATGTTCTTGACGGCAGTCTTGGCGTCCGTGGCAACCTTTTCCGTGGAGTCCTCAACGTTCTTGAAGGCATCCTTGGTAGCCTGCTCGGCCTCAGCTGCGGCTTCCTCCGGCGTGATGTCCGTAGCTTTGGGCTCAGCAAATGCTGCTGCCGGAGCGGACACGGAGGCCTCGGTCGGAGCAGTAGTGGAAGCAGCTGCCGGAACAGGAGCGGGTGTCGGTGTCACCGGAGAAGGCGTCTTCCACGGATCCTCGACCGGCTTGGAGGCCTTCCAGGCAGCAACACCTGCAGCGGCGGCGGCAGCAATCACCGTGACGATCAACCATCCGCGCTTCTTAGGCTTGGGCTGTTCCTTGACCAGCGCAGTGGAAACCGCCTTGCTCGCCTGATCCGTCGCAGCTTTGATCTGCTTGCCGGTGGCCTGGGCCTGCTCCTGGACGCTGTGGACAACGCCGGAATCAACCAACCTCTGCGCCACGGCATCCACCTGCGCGGGGGCATTTTCGAGGACGTGGTGAACGGCTACCGAGGCCTGTCCCAACTGCTCGGAGAGCTTGGGGAGGTACTCGTCCACCACTTTGTCCCGTGCAATGCCGAGCGCCGGAGTGGCTCTGTTGAGCGTCTCCTGGATCCTGGGTGTTGCGTCCTCTACTACGTCATGGATTTTCGGCGCGAGGTGCGCCAATCCATCCTGAATCCGCGGCGTAACAACTGCAACGCCGTCGGCGAGGTTGTGCGCAGCGGACTTCAGCCCCTCTTGGATCTTGGGGGAAGCGGTATCAATGCCGTGCTGGATACGCGGAACAGCCCAATTGACGGCTGCTTCCACACGCGGTGCAGCCCAGTCGCGTGCGTTATCCACACCGGCCGTTACTGATTGTTCGAGTTCGCGGGCAATACGGTCTGATTTCTTCACAACTACCTCCCGATACACATGCTCGTTTGTTGCTAGCCTACGTCGCTTGTGGAACACCGGCTATTCCTCTGTCCGAGTTCGTCCATGATTTCACCGAGCGCGGAACCGGCTTTACAGCCGGACGCGCGTTGACCCTGCATGGAAGAATGGGGCCATGACCATCGCAACCGCAAAAGCAACCATCCACACGAGCCTCGGCGACATCAAGGTTGACCTCTTCGGCAACCACGCTCCCAAGACGGTCGCCAACTTCGTTGGCCTGGCCACGGGCGAAAAGTCCTGGAACCACCCGGAAACCGGCGAAGACAAGACCGGCACACCGCTTTACGACGGCACCATCTTCCACCGGATCATCAAGGACTTCATGATCCAGGCCGGCGATCCCCTGGGACGCGGCGTGGGCGGCCCGGGCTACCAGTTCGACGACGAAATCCACCCTGAACTGACCTTCAACGCTCCCTACAAGCTTGCTATGGCCAACGCCGGCATCCAGATGGGCAAGGGCACCAACGGGTCACAGTTCTTCATCACCACCGTGAACACCGATTGGCTGTTCGGCAAGCACAGCATCTTCGGCGAAGTGACGGATGAGGAATCCCGCAAGGTAGTGGATGCAATCGAGTCCGTCCGCACCGGCATGGGTGACCGCCCGGTTGAGGACGTTGTCATCAACAGCATCGACATCGAACAGCTCTAGTCACACGCTGAACCAGAGCTCATGAGTTACGGAATTCCGTCGGCAGAGCCGTCCGCTGATATTCCGGTGTGCCCCAGGCACCCGGACAGGCCCTCCTATGTGCGGTGCCAGCGCTGTGGGCGCCCTGCGTGCCCCGAGTGCCAGCGGGCGGCCGCCGTCGGATTCCAATGTATTGACTGCGTCAACGAACAAAAACGTACGACGCCGACATACCGTTCGCCGTACGGCGGAGCCTTGGCAGTGGGCCGGCCCTTGGTGACGTTCGTGATTATTGGTCTGTGCGCACTGGTTTACGTTCTCCAGTGGGTCGTGCCAGGGGACGCGGTCTTCCAAAACTTCGCGTTCGCTAACGTTTTCGCGGAGAACGAACCGTGGCGGATGCTAACGTCCGCCTTCCTGCATTCCACAGGCTTCTTGCTCCATATCGTCCTGAACATGTACACCCTCTGGATCTTCGGACAAGCCCTTGAGCCTTTGCTCGGGCGAATCCGGTTTCTCGCTGTCTACCTGATTTCCGCAGTCGGTGGCTCAGTGGGCTTCCTGCTACTCACCCCGGATCGGCCCTTGGTGGGCGTGGTGGGTGCTTCCGGCGCGATCTTCGGTCTCTTTGGCGCCATGCTTGTTGTGCAGCGTCATCGGGGTGGAGAGACCAAGCAACTTTGGGTTTTGATCGCCATCAACGGTGCCATCGGATTCTTTGTCCCCAGCATTGCCTGGCAGGCGCACCTCGGTGGCCTGATCACCGGCGGCTTGGCTGCCGCCGCAATTGCATATGCTCCGCGGGGCAAGAACCAGGCGTTGCTACAAGCCGGTGGGTTGGCGCTGGTAGCCGGCCTGTTGGCCGTAGTCACCTGGTTCCGTGTCTCTGCAGGCTAACCTGCGTCACCGACATTCCTGACCGGCTGACGAAGGATTGTCTTGAGCTTCTCCGGTGCGGTGCGCCGCGGATCACTGAGGTAAATCTCGTGGTGCCTCCCTGTCATTTCCATTGACTGCTCCGGAATGAACTTGTTGTGCATCTCCTCAAGTACCGGTCCCTCTTCGTCATAAGGACCCACGTGTAGTGTCTGCACGCTTAAACCCTCATGAAGGGGCTCCAGGCGAAGTGCCACCAGTACCGGGCCGTCCCCCTTCTTGGCGACTGTCTCCCGCACCATTTCCAGATGCTCCTGGGTGACCCATTCGGGGACCATGTTGAGGACCGTCCAGTCCCAGCGTGACTTGTTCCTGGAACTGGTGAATGACTCCATGTCATCCGACCACCACAGCGCCTCCAGCGGCATCACTGTGTAGTCGTGGCCCAGCTCGCGCTTACTGAGGAACTTCAAGGCGTAGGCAACCGGGTACAGCGTTGTCAGCGCGTCTTTGTAGGACTGGGCTGTGTTGGGGTCCCCGTGACCGTCGATCATCAGGTACTGCATGACAGGAACCGTCACCACTACGAATTGGCCGTGCTTGGCGCTGTAGCTGGGGATCAGCTTCTTGAAGTCGATCTTCATGGCACCACCGTACTCCCGACGCTTATCCACAGCTGTTATCCACACTGTGTGTAACTTACATGGGTGTAGTTACTTCCCTTAACCGTCCTACGGCTCGTCAAAACGGAAGATATCCCCCGAAAGGTATGGGTTTCTCCACACCTGTGGATAACTTTGTCCCCTACGGGTGCGGAAATGTGGACAAAGAGGCGACTTCAGCAGCGGCTGTGGACAATCCTGTTAATGACGCTGTGGAGAGTCAAGTATCAACAGCGTTATCAACAGTGTTAATAACTTACATCTCTGTAGTTCATGGGTCAGAAGAGCTCCAAATACCCTGCAAACCGGGGATCCCACCGTCGAAACCCACAACCTTTTCCCCAGCTGTGGATAACTTGTGGGTAGGGGGTTGTTGTTAAGTGGGTAACTTCCCGGTGCTAACCGTGACGAGCGGCGAGGAGCCAAGGGGTTGGCGGCCTGCTCGAAAACGTCCGAAAGAGGGCTTTGGCAAATCCGGCAATGCTGAAACTCTGAACTTCGGATGAAGCTTGTAGGGCTAATCCACAGCCCAGTGCACAGTGGGTATAAGTGGTTTCGCTCGAGCTGCTCACCGAAATCAGCGGACTGGCACCGGTTTCGACCCCGAGTACATGGATGTCCACAGACTTTATCCACCCCTGTGGATAAAGTTACACACTTCTGTGGACAAGATCTGTGGACTAACCGACCCCTTGGCAGGCAATCAGGCAGTTAGGCCCAAACCCCTGAGGTTCCGCGGCGGTGGCTGTCCATCAGATGGGTGTCAATAATGCCTACAGCTTCCATGAGGGCATACATGGTGGTGGGTCCCACGAAAGCGAACCCCTTCTTCCTCAGCGCTTTGGATAACGCGACGGATTCCGGGGAGCATGTAGGTATGTCCGCCATGGTGGTGGGCATTGGAGTGGTGCGGGGCTGGAACGACCAGACGAAGTCCACCAGACCGCCCTCTTCGCGCAAGGCAATGGTGGCCTTGGCGTTAGTGATGGCGGCTTTGATCTTTAGTCGGTTGCGCACAATTCCGGCGTCGAGCATGAGCCGCTCTTCGTCGGCGTCGGTGAACGCCGCGACACTCTCCGGGTGGAAATCCAGGAATGCTCGCCTGAAGGCATCCCGTTTCCGGAGAATGGTGGCCCAGGACAAACCAGCTTGGAACGCTTCGAGGCTGATGCGCTCATACATGCCCTGCTCATCGCGGACCGGCATTCCCCACTCGTGATCGTAGTAAGCCTGCATCAGGGGATCTGAGGATGCCCACAACGGACGCGCCAGGCCGTCCTCACCAACGGTGATACCAGTATCCGGGGTCACGCATGCTCCTCTGGTGCCCGGCCGTTCAAGAACCAGACAGGTAATTCAGCTTCCTGGAATATTCTGCCCGGTGCCTCGGACATTCTTAGGGATGGACGCCGGCATCACGATAATCCCGTGACTCGCATGGTGATGTTGATCCGGCCCCCTGAGAGTCCGCAACCGTCCGGTGACGTTCCCGGCAAGACTCTGGGGATGCCGTGATAAGCGAACCTGGACGGTCCTCCAAAGACGAAGAGGTCTCCGGAGCGAAGTTCAACGTCTGTGTATGGCTTGGTCCGGGTCTGCGTATTGCCAAACCGGAAGAGGCACGTCTCTCCGATGCTCAGCGAGACTACAGGTGCGTTGGAGCGCTCGTCCTTGTCTTGGTGCATTCCCATGGCGGCGCCGTCGTCGTAAAAGTTCACCAGCGCGGCGTCGGGCGTGTAATCGGTGGCCAACGCGCTCAGGGCTTTGTCGTTTTCAACGCCGGAGGCGTAGGCCGCTTCCACTGCCTTCCGACCCAAGCGCACCATCCAGTCCGGAAAATCAAGCACGGGACGGCCGTTAACGTCAGTGGCTTCCCGTGTATAGCGGTAAGGCTGCCAGTGCCAACCAAGGCACACGGTCCGCACCGACATTTGGTGTCCGCCCGGAAGAGTTGCTGCACGCAGGGGAACCGGCCCGTGGGTCCATTCGCCAAAGCGCGCCACAATCCATCGTTGCTGCTCAAGGGTGAGCCAGCCAGGCATGTGTACGGCACCGGGCGCAATCAGGCGGGGACCGGCGTCGTGAGTTTCCGGCTGTACAAGCTCCAGCGGAAACAGCGCGTCCTCGCTCATGCGGCCGCCTCAAGGCGGAGCAGTGCGCGTTTGGCCTCGCTTCCGCCGAGGTAACCGCCAAAATTGCCGTCCGACTTTACTACCCGGTGGCACGGCACAATGAGGGGCAAAGGGTTGGTGGCACAAGCTGTTCCCACCGCGCGGACCGCATTTGGACTGCCGGCTGCCTGGGCCACCTGGGCGTAGCTGGCTGTGCTGCCGTAAGGGATCCGAGGCAGGTGGCGCAGGACGTTGAGACGGAAACCGCGGGACAACCGGAAGTCCAGCGTGAGACCGAACTCGGTCCTGGTGCCCTTGAAGTACTCGTCGAGTTCCCGAGCGGCGTCATCCAGACGTGCCGGAGCCTGAAGAATCCGGGGACTCACCGTGTTTGCCAGCAACTGCAGAACGGCGTCGTGGTCTTCCAGCTCGAAAGCGACGCGGACTATCCCACGATCCGTAGCAGCCAAGAGAAGTTTTCCCAGAGGGGAATCCACAATTCTGTACGCGATGTCCAAGGTATGGGTGAGCTGAGCGTCGCGTGCAAGGCGGGCATGGAGGCTGGCGATGGCCGGTTCGAGCCCGGCGTCCAAGGGGTGTAGGAGCGAAATAACCTCGGCGTGATCGGGGCTGAGTTCAAGGGTCATCAGATATCACCTTTCGAGGATGTGTGAGCCAGCGACTGGTGGATGGTGAGAGCAGAGCGGAGAGATTTCACGCCGTCGGCACCGGCGCGACGGGCAGCCTCGGCGGTGCCCCCCAACAGGGCAGCAACATCTTTATAGGGAAGGCCTCCAAGGTAGTGGTAGGCCACGGCCTGGCGCTGCTTCGGGGGGAGGCCCGCTAGGGCGTCGAGCAGTTCCTCATGACCATCACCAGGAATGCCAAGACTGGAAGATTGTTCCGGTGGATGGTCAACCGGCAGGGCGCGGCGGGTTCCGGCCCGCACATGGTCTATGCATTTCCGGTGCGCGATGGTGACCAGCCAGGCTTCAACGTTCGCTTCCGAAGGGAGGGCCGGGTACGCCTGCAGGGCTGCCAGGAAGGTATCTGACCACGCATCATCGGCGTCGTGCACGCCGAGAATTGCACGGCACACCCGAAGCACTGTGGGGCCCTGTTCGCGGACCACGGCTTCGAACGGCTTTTTGTTGACCATCTGCCCGGGCTTCATCAGAAGAGCTTGCCTCCCCGCACTTCTGCCGGCTCTTCCAGTTCCAAAAGGAAGCGCTTGTTTCGAAGCCCACCTGCGTACCCGGTGAGTTGGCCGTGGCGCCCTACGACGCGATGGCAGGGAATGAGGATGCTGATGGGATTGCGTCCGACGGCCGAGCCGACCGCCTGGGCCAGGTGGGGATCCCCCAACTCCGCGGCCAACTCTCCATAGCTGACGGTTTCCCCGAAAGGAATATGTTGCAGCCTGTTCCAGACCTTCTCTTGGAAGGGGTTCCCCAGCGCTTCGAAGGGGACATCGAACGCCGTCCGATGACCATCCAAGTACTCGGTGAGTTCGGTCCGGGTCTGTGTGAACACGGGATCGTCAATCCCGGTGGGTTCTCCGAAGTAATCGGCCGGGGGCATATGCCAGTGGCCCTCGTAGAAGATGCCCGTCAAAAATTCCCCGCGGGCAGTCAACGTTAACGGTCCCAGCGGGGAATCCAAGGTGGTGTGCCGACTGCTCATATCTTGTAGACGTTCACGGGCACCGAAATGTGAGGTGGTGAATTCCTAGGAGCGCCAGCGCGTGGTCATGAGGAAGCCCACGATTGCAATCCCGAAGCCTGCCACGATGTTCCACGAGGCCCACTCGCGGATGGGGAACTGACCCTCAGTGATGTAGAAAGTGATGATCCAGATCAGGCCGACGATCATCAGGCCGAACATCACAGCCTTGTACCAAACCGGGTTGGGCTTGTACTGCTGTGCTGCGGAAGTCTGCTGGGCCTGACGGGCAGGCCGCTTGCGGGGCTTGGACTCGGGCACGGATCCTCCTGGCTGTTCGGTTAATACCCGATTGCGCCAGCCTTGATATCCTGCAGGAAGGAAATTTCCAGCGGTTAACGGCCACACGGCGTTCCGGGTTGGTTCTAGCTGTCAAGTCTAGCCGCAACCGGGGGTCCGCCTGTGCCGCCCGCGCCCTATGCAAGGAGACCCTGTGGCGCATCAGCAGCAGACGGCGGCATCAGCCATGCCGTCCGCCCGCCAAGGGAAGGAACTGCGCCCGCGTCAGCGAATTCGCGCCTCAGACGTCATCCGCAAAATCAGCCAGATCCTGGGCGAACTGCTCATCACGGCAGGCATCGTCCTGCTCCTATTTGTGGGCTGGGAGCTGTGGTGGACCAACGTAGAAGCGGATGCCAAGCAGACCGAAGCGGTCAAGAGCTTCGCCCAGGAATTCACCGGGCCCGTAACTCCCGTCGCACCTGCCGCCCCCGTGGACTACGGACCTCCGGTGGTTACTCCGGCACCCGCCTACGCGGGAATGATCGGGATCATGTACATTCCCCGTTTCGGCCAGGACTACACACGCCCCATTATCGAAGGCACCGGCTCGGACGTTCTGGACACGTTGGGACTGGGACATTACGGAACCACCAGCATGCCTGGCGCCCCGGGTAACTTCGCGGTAGCCGGCCACCGTCAAACCCACGGCGCTGTACTGGACAACATCCACACCCTGGTTCCCGGGGACAAGATCTACATCCAGACAGCAGACGGCTATTACACCTACGTGTTCCGCAACAACCAGATCGTCCTCCCGGACCGCGCTGACGTCTTGATGCCCGTTCCCACCAAAGCGGGAGTCCAGCCCACGGAAAGTATCCTCACCATGACGAGTTGCAACCCGCGGTTTGGTGCACAGGAACGAATCATCGCTTACTCAATGCTGGATAGTTGGCAACCTGCCTCAGCCGGGCCGCCGTCGGAAATCGCCGCGCAAGTAGCCCGGGCACACGGAAAGGGGTAACGAATGTACGCGTGGATCTTCCGTAACCTGCCGGGACCCCTGTGGATACGGATCCTGACATCCCTGGTACTGGTAGGCGTCGCCTTGGTGCTGATGGTCCAGTTCCTCTTCCCGTGGTTTTCTCAATTCACCACTCTGACCGACTCAACGATTGGTTTAGTGCAGCAACCATGAGCACAACAAAAATTCTTGTAGTGGATAACTACGACAGCTTCGTTTACACACTGGTGGGGTACCTCCAGGAACTTGGGGCCGAGACAACAGTTGTCCGCAACGACGACGTGACGCTTGCCGAGGCAACAGAACTCGCAGCAAGCCGCGACGGCGTCCTGGTCTCCCCCGGTCCGGGTACGCCCGCCGAAGCAGGCGTCTGCATAGAACTCATCAAGTGGTGTGGCGAGGCCGCCAAGCCCATGTTTGGGGTCTGCCTGGGACATCAGGCACTAGCGGAGGCTTATGGCGGAGTAGTCACTCACGCACCGGAACTCATGCACGGCAAAACCTCACCCGTCCAGCACGAAGGCAAGAGCGTCTTTGCCGGTCTCCCGTCACCAGTCACGGCAACGCGCTACCACTCCCTCGCAGCCGTCCGGGACTCCATCCCGGACGTTCTGGAAATCACCGCCGAGACCACCAACGGAGTGGTGATGGGTCTGCAGCACAAGACCGCACCCCTCTGCGGCGTACAATTCCACCCGGAATCGGTACTCACCGAGGGCGGATATCAGATGCTGGGCAACTGGCTGGAGTCTCTCGGCATGACCGGCGCGGCCGAACGAGCCTCGAAGCTGAGCCCACTGATCAAACAGTAAGCAGACCCAAAGACCGTCTGTCGCGGGCCGGTGACCGGAAGCGTGCGTCTAAGCGAGGAACGAGCGAGCACGCGGAGGTCGGCGGACGCGGCTGACGTCCGCGCCCCTACTTCTTGGTTGGCGTGGGCTTCGGTGTCGGCGTCGGCTTCTCGGTCTCCGTGGGAGTCGGGGTAGGAGTGGGTGTGGGCGGTGGAGCCGGGGCCTTGGCTACCGTGACAGTTACCACCTTGCCCTGAGCCACCTCAGTATTGAAGGCATCGCTCTGAGCCGTGACTGTACCCGGCACAACTTGCGAGTTTTCCTGCTCCACAATCGAGATCGTCAGGCCGTTGGCCGTCAGCGCGGCCTCCGCTTCAGCTACTGGCAACGCGATCAGCTGGGGCATGAGGACCTTGCCGGTGGAAACCTGCAGCTCCACTTTGGATTCCACAGCGATCGCGCCGCCCGGTGCGGGAGCCGTGCCGATCACCACGCCCGCGGGGACAGTGGGGCTGTGGGTCAAAGCGGTCACGACTTCACCGGTGATGCCAAGCCTCCGCAAAGCTTCCCGTGCGTCCGGTTCAGTGCGCCCCACGATGTCCGCCGGGATGGTCACTGAGCTGGGGCCGCTGGAGATTTTCAGGATGACTTCAGCATCTTGTTCCAACATGGCGCCAGCAATCGGCGACGTCCCGATTGTCATGTCCTTGGCCACGGTGTCGCTGGGCTCACGAACTGACTTGGGCTTCAGTTTGGCTGAATACAGTTCCTGGAGTGCTTGGCTTTCGGACATGTTGGTTACTGCCGGCACTGCGATTTTCGCAGGGAGCGGCGGTTGCATGTTCATGAGGCTGTAGAGCCAAAATCCGCCGCCGGCCAATATCAGGATCGTGAAGATCACCAACGTGGCGACCCAGGCACGACGCCGGGACTTCTGGCCCGCGGGCAGTTCACGTTCCGGTGGGAGGCCCAAGGGAAGAGGTTCTTCCTGGGGCTGTTCAACAGGTTCGTCTTTGAACTGCTCGGCATCGAGGAAGCCCACGGCCGTAGTGCTCAAAAGCTCTGTTGCCGGGTCTTCCGGTTCCACGAGGTCGTTGGGGTCGGTGGGAGCCTCGCTGGCTGCCACTGCGGGTACTGGGATGCCGTTGCTGGCTGCACGCAGGGCACGGCGGAAGGCTGCCGCATCCTGAAATCGGTCCGTGCGGCTCTTCTGCAGCGCCTTTACCAAGACGGAATCAAGTGCCTCGGAGACTTCCGGGTTGTGGGCGCTGGGCAGGTCCGGCGTTTCACGGACGTGCTGGTAGGCCACCGATACGGGGCTGTCACCGATGAACGGGGGCCGGCTGGTCAGCAGCTCGAACAGCAGGCAACCGGCTGAGTAGAGGTCGCTGCGGGCATCCACCGTTTCACCCCGGGCTTGCTCCGGCGAAAGATATTGGGCAGTTCCCACCACGGCCTGTGTCTGGGTCATAGTGGCGGCAGAATCGGCCATGGCACGCGCGATGCCGAAGTCCATGACCTTTACGTCACCGGTATCGGCACACACCATCACATTGGCCGGCTTGATATCGCGGTGGACGATGCCCGCACGGTGGCTGTATTCGAGCGCACCGAGGACTCCCAGAGTGAAGCCGACAGAGTCCTTCACACCAAGCTCGTTGGCCTTGATCATGTCCCGCAGGGTACGTCCGGCCACATACTCCATGACGATGTAAGGAACACGTACGTCCTCGCCGGGCCCTCCCGGCACCGAGTATTCACCGGTGTCGAAGATGGCCACAATGGAAGGGTGGTTCAACGCAGCGACAGCCTGGGCCTCACGTTTAAAGCGGGCCTGGAATTGGGGATCGCGTGCGAGGTCAGCGCGCAGAACCTTCACGGCGATGGTCCGCCCCAGCATGGTGTCGGTTCCCCTGTAAACGTCCGCCATGCCGCCACGACCGATCAACTCGCCAAGTTCATAGCGGGAATTGAGGATGCGCTGAGAGGACACTGGTGTGCTCTCCTCTCGGTGCGCAGGACCTGGACGTGGCGTTGACATGGCGGCTTACTTAACTTCTCGGGCTGCCGGAGCCGCTGGGCGTGGAAGTGGGCGTCTCAGGCTCGGTGGGCACCAGAGCCTTGGACAGGTAGTACGTGACCGTTGAGCCCGCTGCAACCTGGGTACCGGCCGCAGGTGAGGAACGGACGAACGTTCCGGGCTCCTGACCGATCGCCCCGTTGACGGGTTCTCCTGCCACCCACTGCAGTCCGGCTCCCTCAATGGCCTGCCGAACCCGGGCTTCGTCTACTCCAGGTCCGATGGTGGGTACGGCCACCAATTCAGGACCCTTGGAGTAGGTCACGGTGATGGTTTGTCCCGGCTCCACAGGACCGGTGGGGTTGAGACTAATCACGATTCCTACGGGAGCTGTGTCATCGAAGACTTCCTGACCATTCACTCCAAGACCCAAAGCGCGAAGCTGCCCGCTGACCGTCTCGAAAGGTTGGCCCTGGTACTGCTCCGGGATGACGTTGATCTTTTGTGGCACCGACTGCGTGGGCTGTGGCGCTTCAGAGGTCTCCGTAGGCCTGGGCGTAGGTGTAGCCGAGGTGGAGGTGGGACTGGCGCTCCGGCTGGTGCTCGTGGTGGTGGACTCGCTAGGCGCGGGGCTTGGCGAGAAGAATCCGGACTGGGAGATCAGGAAACCAACCAAGGCAAACAGGACCAGAAGAATCAGGGCAACAAGGGGCCAGGTCCACGGGCTGCGCTTCTTGCGCTCCGGCTCGGCATCGTCAAAGTTATCTTCTTCGGTGTATACCACTCCTTCGTCGTCACCGAGCTGCCGTTCCGCCTCCAGGGCATTCGCGCGGGTCAGGGGGTTGTCAGAAGACGCGGCTGCGGCTCCAAGAGCAGCTCCTGCGGCGCCGGCGCCCAGCACCGGAAGTGCGGAGGTCGCCGTCGTCGACTGCTCCTTGCCGTAAGGCGAGGTGACGACGCCGGTGGGCGCCGTTGCGGTGTCCACCGGTGCCGTGATGGGTCCGGTAGTGGATTCGAACAACAGCATGCCGGGTACAGCGGCGTGCGCCGTGGCGATGTCGCCGTTGCGGATGGCCTCCGCGGCTTCGGCCAGCTTGATGGCGTTGGCCGGGCGGTTCTTGGGATCCTTGGCAAGCATGGACATCAGCAGAGCGCGCACGGGGGTGGGCAGCGTCTCCGGAAGGGGCGGTGGCGCATCATTGACCTGGGCGAGGGCAATGGCAATCTGCGATTCGCCGGAGAACGGACGGTGCCCGGTAAGGCACTCGTAGCCGATGACGCCCAGGGAATAGATGTCCGAGGATCCCGTTGCCGTCTGGCCGGTTGCCTGTTCCGGGGCCAAGTACTGGGCGGTGCCCATGACCTGGCCGGTCTGCGTGAGCGGAACCTGATCCGCCAACCGGGCGATGCCGAAGTCGGTGACCTTGACGCGGTTGTCCGGCGTAATCAGCAGGTTTCCCGGCTTGATGTCGCGGTGGACCAGACCCTGCGCGTGGGCAACTGCCAGGGCGCGTGCCGTCTGGGAGATGATGGAGAGAGTCATGTCCGGAGACAGCACCTGCTCGCGCTCAAGGATGCCGCTCAGCGGGTGTCCGGGCACGAGCTCCATGACCAGGTAGGCCGAACCGGCTTCCTCGCCGTAATCGAACACGTTGGCGATGCCCACGTGGTTGAGGAGGGCGGTGTGACGCGCCTCGGCACGGAAGCGCTGGAGGAAACCGGGGTCACCCGTGTATTCCTCCTTGAGCACCTTGATGGCAACGATCCGGCCAAGGATTTGGTCCTTGGCCTTCCAGACCTCGCCCATGCCGCCAATCGCAATGCGACTGGTCAGCTGGAACCTGCCGCCGAGTGTGATTCCCGAAGTAGGCCTCACTTATTCAACACCGCCTCAAAAATCTTCTTTGCGTTCGGACTGGTTAGCTGGGCCCCGGTTAGCACGTCGACACTCTCCATGACAATGGTGACGGCTACTTGCGGGTCGTTTGACGGGGCGAACCCGGTAAACCATGAATTGTTCAAACCTGAATCGCCGAGCTCGGCGGTGCCGGTCTTGCCGGCCACCTTGACGCCGGGAACGGCTGCACCCTTGGCAATGCCGTTGTCCACGGCACTGGTCATCCACTCAGTGATCTGACTCGCGATGGGCTGCGTGGTGCTGGTGCGTAGCGCCTCGGGCTTGGGTTCGTTGATGACGCGCAGATCAGGCGCGCGGATGGCCTCAACCAGGTTCGGCTTCATCTGCACTCCGCCGTTGGCGATGGCCGCCGTCATCATGTTGATCTGGAGCGGTGTGGCTTTGACGTCGCGCTGACCCACCGATGACTGGGCCAACTGAGCCTGGTCCAGGTCCTCAGGGAAGACACTGACGGCCTGCTGAAGCTTGAGCTGATCGCCGAAGTCCTGTCCGAAGCCGAACTTCTCCGCCTGGTCCCGGATTGCGTCTTGACCGAGATCAAGGGCAATGCTCGCGAACGGGGTATTGCAGGACTGCTCCAAAGCGAAGACGAACGACGCCGTTTCGCGGACGTTGCAATTACCGCCTGCGTAGTTGGGCAGGCTGGCACTGCTGCCTGGCAACGGAAGGCTGCTGGGATTCGGCAGCTCGCTGTCCTTATTGTATTTGCCGGAATTCAGCGCAGCCGCAGTATCAATGAGCTTGAAAACCGATCCGGGCGAGAGCAGGTTACCCGTGGGGCCGCTGACGTTCTGGTTCAAGTTGATGCCGGGAATCTGGTTCAGCTGTGCGTAATTGGCATCCGCCGTGGTCCGGTCATGGGTGGCAATCAAGTTGGGATCGTACGTCGGCTTGGAAGCCATAGCCAGAATGGCACCGGTCTTGGGGTTGGTGACCACAATGGAACCGCGCTGACCTTCAGGAATGAGATCCATAGCCAGCTGCTGGAGGGCAGGATCCAAGGTCAACTCCACGGATGCCCCCTTGGGCTCCTTGCCAAGGAACATCTGACTCATACGATCCAGGAACAGCTGATCGGAGTTGCCCGCCAGGGTTTCCCCCATGGACTGTTCCAGACCGGTGGAACCAAAGAACTTGGAGAAGTATCCGGTGATGCCGGCATACAGCTCCGGCTGGTTGTACTGGCGCTGGAAGGCGCAGGACTCAGTCCCGGGAACCGATTCAGCCACCGGCTTCCCGCCCACAATGATGGAGCCGCGTTCGTTGCAGAAGGATGCCAAAACTGCGCGCTGGTTCCATGGGTTGGCATTGAGGTCATCAGCACCAATGACTTGAACATAGCTGATGGCGCCGAAGATCAACGCGAACATGGCGACGGCCGCCATCCAGCTACTGCGAATAGCCTGGTTCATTGTTGCTTCACCGCCTCTGTTGGTGCGCTGGGTGTCTGTCCTGTGATGGGTTTACGTGTGCCCGGAGTGCTGCTGCTTGCCGGGGGTTTGTTGACCATGGGAGTGGTGTCTACCGGACCGCGGGCCGTATTGGAGATCATGAGCAGCAGGCCAACGATTATCCAGTTGGCCAGAAGGGAAGAACCACCGGCTGCGAGGAACGGAGTGGTGAGACCGGTCAGGGGAATGAGCCGGGTAACTCCACCGATCACTACGAAGCACTGGAGGGCAATGGCAAAGGACAGGCCACATGCAAGGAGCTTGCCGAAAGCATCCCGGGTGCCCAAGGCTGCGCGGAATCCGCGGGTGAAGAGCAGCAGGTAAAGCATGACCACGGCGAAGAGGCCAATCAGGCCCAGCTCCTCACCGATGAGGGCCACAATCATGTCGCTGTTGGCGAAGGGCACCAGGTCCGGCCGGCCTTGGCCAAGGCCAGTACCTACCAGGCCGCCGTCGGCCATGCCGAACAAGCCCTCCACGATCTGCCCGCTACCTCCGGGAGACCTGCCGAAGACCTCCGGCGTAAAGGCATTGATCCAGCTATCGATGCGGAAAGCGACGTGGGAGAAGATCTGGGAGGCGATGAAGCCGCCGCCCAGAATCAGCAGCAGGCCGATGACCACCCACGAGATCCGGCTGGTGGCCACATAAATCATCACGATGAACAGCCCGAAGAACAGGATGGAGGATCCGAGGTCCCTCTGGAACACGAGCACACCAATGCTCACCAGCCAGGCGGTGATCATGGGGCCGAGGTCCTTGAACCGCGGAAACTGCATGGGGCCGATCTTCCGGCCCGCCAACAGAATGAGATCCCGGTTGGAGGACAGGTACCCCGCGAAGAATATGGCAAGAGTGATCTTGGCGATTTCACCGGGTTGGAATGTCATGGGTCCCACACGGATCCAAACCCGCGCACCAAGGATCTCGCCTGCGGAGATGCCGGGAATCAATGGAAGGAGTAGCAGGAAAGCACTGACCGCCAACGAGATGTACGTGAAGCGGCGCAGGATCCGGTGATCCTTGAGGAACCAGATCACGGCAATGGAAACTGCCATGGCAATGAGAGTCCAACGGAGCTGGTTGTTGCCCGTATCGTCCCCGGGCCCGTCCATCCGATGAATCAACGCAAGGCCGAGCCCATTGAGCGCAACAACGATCGGAAGTATTACCGGGTCTGCATACTTTGCGCGAAGCCTTAGAACAACGTGGAATGCGAAGGCTGCAACCGCGAGGAGGCTGGACTGGAACCAGAAGTCGCTATCCAGGCCGACTTCCGAGTTGAGACTCACCAACGCGCTGGCCCCGATGCCCACGGCAAGGGCAAGGACAATGAGCACCAGTTCGACGTTCCGGCGGGGTTTGGGGGCTATCTCAGTCTGCATTATTTGGCCGCCTCACAGGGAGTCGGGACGGGCGAAGGAGTAGGGCTCGCAACAGCAGCCGTACTTGGAATAGGCACAGTGGCAGTAGGCGCCGGCGTAGTGGATGCCGCTCCTGATGGCGTAGCTGTGGTGCTGGCCGTTGGCGCGGGGCTCGGGCAGTTCGCCGAGGCGCTTCCAGTGTTCCGCAGGTTCTCCACGATGCTCTGTGCACCGTCGAGATCGCCCGCCGGTACTGTCTGGCGTACGCTCTGTTGGCCGTATTCCGGCAATGAATCCACCCTGATATCGGTGACGGCTTCCAGGCGGGAAAGCTGAATGGGGCCGAGCCTCTGCGAGATCCCATTGAAAATAGCAACACGCTGATCGTATTCGCCCACGTAGTAGCGTGTCTGGGTCCAGGCATAGCCAAGCCAGAGGCCCACCACAACGCCCAAAACAACAACGGCTGCGACGGCAGGCATCAACCAGCGCACCCGGCGACGAGGCGGCTCTTCGACCTCAACACGGTCTTGCTCAGCCTTATGTGTGAGGACAGTAGCTGCCCTTCGTGCCACAGTCCGGCCGGCGACGGTAGGAATGGAGCCTGTCTCGGCAGCAGTTGCTGCAGCGCCAACAAGTTCATGAGGCCGGCTGGCCAATTCTTCGCGCAGCACTTCCGCCGACAAATGCTCACCGAGGTGGGGGTCGGTGGTGGCGGGAGGTTCTGTGGACTCGCCCGAGGACGCATCGTCGGCGTCGTCTTGTTCGCGGTCAGGATCCCCGGCGCTGAACGACGACCCAGCATCGGCCTGCCGCGCGGGTTTGGCCTGGGGCTCAGTTTTGCTGTCCTCTGCCACCTTGTCTGCAGACAGGTCATCGGGGGACTTGGTGGCCGTGACTGCCTCGGGCTCGTCAACCGCGGCAAGCGCCGCTGCCGGAACGACGTCGACGGCGGCGGTGTTGACGTCGTCGTCGGTCTGCTCCGCAATCTCCAACATCACCACGGTGACGTTATCCGGGGCGCCGGCTTGAAGCGTCAAGTCCACAAGGATCTCAGCGCATTCGCGCAGGTCCTTGGTTTCGCGGACCATGCGCTCCACGACGTGGCCGGCTACGTAATTGAGGCCGTCGGAGCAGAGTAGCCAGCGTTCACCCGGTTCAACATCCAAGACGTCCAGATCCAGCTCAGGGCTGGCGTCGACGTCGCCGAGGACTCGCATCAAGACGTTCTTGTGAGGATGCGTTTCTGCTTCCTCCGGGCGGAGCCTGCCTTCGTCAATGAGCCGCTGCACGAACGTGTGGTCAATGCTGACTTGCTCGAATTCCTTGTTGCGCAACCGGTAAGCGCGGGAGTCGCCAATGTGGGCGAAGTGGAGCTTGCGGCCCTCCAAAAGCAGGGCCGTAACGGTGGTGCCCATGCCCGAAAGTTTGGGATTCTGGTGCACAAGCTCGGAAAGAAGGGAATTGGCGGTCTGGATCTCATCCGCCAGGACCGTGTCTGCACCCTCCGGATAGTCGTCATGATCAAGGTGGATCATGTCCAGAACCGTTGACGCGGAGGCGACATCGCCGCCGGCGTGACCGCCCATGCCGTCGGCCACCACAGCAAGATGACGGCCCACATATGCGGAGTCGTCATTCTTGGAGCGGATCCGTCCGACGTCGGAACGCGCCGCGTAGCGCATGATGAGCGGGCGCTCCGCAGGCTTTTCCTGACCTTTGGGGGCTTCGGGGGAGGCCATGGACTACGGCCTCAATTCAATGACCGTCTTGCCGATTCTCACGGGGACGCCAAGCTCAACCGGCAATGCGCGGGTGAGCTGTTGATCGGCCAGGTAGGTGCCGTTGGTAGAGCCCAGGTCCTCGATGAACCAGCGGCTGCCCTGCGGGAACAGACGTGCATGCCGGCCGGAAGCGTAGTCATCCTCCAGGACGAGCGTGGCTTCCTGCGCGCGTCCGAGCAGGATGGGGCTTGCGGCCAGGGGGACCGTGGTGCCCTTGAGCGGGCCCTCAGTAACTACAAGTGTGCGTGCATGCTGGATTGCCGGCGGTGGTGAGGCCGCAAGTTCCGGATGCTTGCGGACTTCGCGCGCTGTGGGAACGCCAGTGACAGCCTTACGGCCAATCTGGAAGTCGCGGCGCATGGTGGTGACGATGCTGAAAATCAGGACCCACAACAAAAGAAGGAACCCGAAGCGAAGCGCTGTAATGGTCAGTTCGCTGATGTCGTTCACGCGTGGCCACCCGGGGTTTGGGGGAGGAGGCGGAAAATGATCTTGGTACGTCCCATCGTGATGGTTGAGCCGTCTGTGAGCTCCACGCTGCCGTTCACTTTATGTCCATTAACGTAACTGCCGTTGGTGGAGCCGAGATCAACGGCCCACGTGCTGCCACTTTCAGTGCGGACCTCAAGGTGCTTCCGTGAGACGCCGGTGTCATCCACCAGGATGTCGGCTTCCGAGGAGCGGCCCAGCACCACAGACCGGGCATTGAGGGAATACCGCTGGCCACCAATATCCAGCACGGGCTGGAGGCGGGTGGGTTGCCGTGCCGGCGCGGCCGGAACGTTGGATCGAGGAGCCTGTGGGGCGGGAGAAGCGTCATCGGACGATTTCTCCGTCCGGGAAGTGATCTCGAAATGTCCTGCACGTTCTTCGTCGTTGCGTCGGAAGGAAATGCGGACAGCGCCTTGGAGCGTATAGCCCTGGCTGCGGACGTGCTGGATAACGACGTCGCACAGTTCCTCTGCAAGCGGGGTGCCCCATTCCTGGGCCCGGGAAAAGTCCTCATCACTGAGCAGGACATCGAAGACATTCGGAGCCAGCGTCCGCCCGGCAGCGATGGTGATGGACTTGTTGTCCAACTCGCGCCTCAGCTTGCTTGCAATCTCCACTGGCTCAACACGTGCCCGCGACCCCGTGGAGAAGACGTTACGGACGGCCTTTTCAATGCCGCGCTCGACTTTGTCCAGCAAACCCATGGTCCTTCTCCTTTCCTTGCCGCGGCACCCATTGTGCCTGGTCCGATAGTCCGTCCATTGCACCGTCCGCGCACACAGCGAAGTACGCGCCTGACGGCCCTTCCACTTCCCGATACTACTGGGACTGACTGGGAATGGCCTTAATCCACAACGCCTTGTCACCCGGAAAAGTTCGTTCCCGGCCCATGCTGGCGCGGGAGGCGGGGGATGAAATATTCGTCAGGTACAGCTGATGATGGGGTACTCCTTGCCTGCTTGAGGGCCCCTCCCGCCGGTCGATTGGTGTTTTGCTCCGGATGTCCGTTATGCTTGATCTCGCTGCTTTTGAAGGAAACAAAGCTGGGAGACCAGCCTAAGTCCGGAAAAAGAAGTTGCGCGCGAGTGGCGGAACGGCAGACGCGCTGGCTTCAGGTGCCAGTATCCGAAAGGGTGTGGGGGTTCAAATCCCCCCTCGCGCACGCAATTGAAAGAGCCCCGGTCTTAGGACCGGGGCTCTTTTGTTTTGTCCGATCCCGGCTCCAGCTCCCGGCTCCAGCCGACCCCGCCCTCCAAACCCGCCCTTGTCTGGTCTCCTCGGCGTTGTGCGGCGGGGGATTCGTACAAGAGCGGGATTTGTCGGGGGTCCGGGAAGCGCGATCTCAGGCACCCAACGCGCGACCGTCAGCTGCGCGCGGAACCCGTGAACCGGCGTCGTGAATTGCTCAGGTGCAGGCGCATGGCAGCTGCGGCAGCCACGGGGTCGCCCTCCGAAATTGCTGCGTATATAGAGGAGTGCTCGTGGACCACTTGTTCGAAGCGGCTGCGGGTATCCTGCTCATCGCCTGAAACGAGGCGCGGGCGGGGCATAGTGATCATGGTTTGACCAAGCGCTGAGATGCAGTCCGTATAAAAGGGGTTGCCCGTGGCGGCGGCAACTGCGCGGTGGAACTCGAAATCAGCCTTCATGGAGTGCGCCGGGTGGCCTGAGCTTGCGGTGAACTGCTCCAAAGCGCCGTGCACCGCCTTTAGCTGCCGCTCCGTGTGGTTGTTCGCGGCCAAAGCAGCGGCTTCGGTCTCGACGCCGATCCGGAAGTCGAGCATCTGCAGCCGCTCTTCCATGCTGGCAACGGCCCGCGTTCCCGGCGCAGGAGTGGGTCCGTCGGCGGGCGGGGTCAGTGCGAAGCTGCCCCGCCCACGTTCGGTTTCCACAAGTCCCTCAGCCTGCAAGCGAGTGAGTGCGGAGCGCACCACGGTCCGGCTCACCCCGAACTCGCCGATGAGGGTGTTTTCGCTGGGGAGCTTCTCACCTGGCTGGATGACGCCGTCCACGATTCGGTTGCGAAGATCGGCGGCGAGATCCGCGGTCAGGTTTCGGCTCATGGGTTCAAGGTTACGCGCCGAATTCCACGGATTCGGTGGTCCAAGCGCGGGCCTGATCGCTCAGGGTGACGCCAAGTCCGGGACGGTCCGGAACGATCATGCGCCCATTCTTGGTTTCCAGGCGATCCTCGAACAGCGGGTCCAGCCAGTCGAAGTGCTCCACCCAAGGCTCACGCGGGTAGGCAGCGGCCAGATGTAGGTGGATTTCCATGGCAAAGTGCGGCGCCAGACCAAGGCCTCGTTCGTCCGCCAACGCCGCGAGGCGCAGGAACTGGGTGATGCCGCCTACGCGCGGGGCGTCCGGCTGGATGATGTCGCAGCCGTTGGCGTTGATGAGGCCCTTGTGTTCCGCTACGGACGCCAACATTTCACCCGTGGCGATGGGCGTGTCCAGGGCCTGGGCCAGATGCGCATGCCCTTCGAAGTCATAGGCGTCCAACGGCTCTTCGATCCAGATCAGGTTGAATTCCTCGAACTGGCGTCCCATTCGCAGCGCTGTAGCGCGGTCCCATTGCTGATTGGCGTCCACCATGAGCGGCACGTCCCAGCCGATGTGCTCGCGAACACCGGCGACGCGACGGAGGTCTTCCTTTGAGTCCGGCAGTCCGACCTTGATCTTGATGCCGCCAATGCCGTCCTCGATGGATCGGGTGGCGCGTTCCTTGACCTCATCCAAGGTGGCGTTGAGGAAGCCGCCGGACGTGTTGTAGGTCTGGACGGAATCGCGGTACGAGCCCAGCAGCTTGGCCAAGGGGAGCCCGGCGCGCTTGGCCTTCAGGTCGTAGAGAGCGATATCTATTGCGGCCAGAGCTTGCGTAGCCACGCCCGAGCGGCCCACCGAGGCACCGGCCCAGAGGAGCTTGGTGTAGATCTTGCCGATGTCGTTGGGGTCCTCGCCGATGATGCCTTCGGCGACCTCCTTGGCATGGGCGTACTGCGCGGGGCCGCCGGCGCGTTTGGAGTAACTGAAGCCGATGCCGCTGTGGCCCTGTTCAGTGGTGATCTCGGCAAAGAGGAACACCACTTCGGTCATGGGCTTCTGCCTGCCGGTGAAAACTTTGGCGTCACTGATGGGAACGGTGAGGGGCAAACGTGCCGTGGACAACTTGACGTGGCGAATGAGATCTACGGTGCTCATGGTTCTCCTAGTGGGTACGGCGTCCTTGCCTATACTTAGGATACAAGTGAAGTACTTGTAGTACAAGAGTGAATGAATTGCGCGAAGTGGCGTCCACAGTGGGCACCTGCCGCCCCTGTGCTCGTAGACTCCCTGTGTGTCAGTACGAGAAATAGGACAAAGAGTGGCCAGAGATCGCAAGGATTCGCAGAGTGAATATCCCGTGACAAAGGAAGCAGTTTCGGGCAGGGTCCGGAAGGGTCTGGCAGCGACCATCGGCGCTCTAGCAGTGTCCCTCGCCCTGGCCGGTTGCGTAGGGGGTGTCTCCGGCCCGGGGAGCCAAGGGGCCGCACCAGTTGCCGGGGAGTTCGATACGCTCACTGCTGACGGGGCCGAACGTATCAAGTCGCAAGGGTCAGCACGGTTGGACATGTCTGCAGGGAAACTCGAAAAGGAGTCCGTTGGCCTTCCTGCGGATGCTGCAAAGGGTCCGCTGATCTTCGCTCAGGAGGGCCGCGAGATTCAGGTCAGCATCGCCGGTCCCAAAGGAACCGTGTCTGGAAGCTCTGACAGCCTGAAATTCGCAACTGACTCTGCGCGTGCCGACTTCAAAGAGGTCACCTTCTACCATCGTCACGAAAAGCGGGAGGACCTGGAAAAGGACATTCGTGACGCGGTTTCCCGTTACGGGTTGGACGCCGCCGACGCGGAAAATTGGCTCAAAAGCGTCCAAAGAACCAGCAGCCCGGTGGAACTGTACAAGCATAGGCTCGGCCCGGGTACGTCTACTGGGTTGGCGGTCACTTACGACATCGTCTACGACTTCCCTGATCCATCTGTCATCAGCGTTCGCGTCAGCCCCATGGACGGCTGAGTAGTTAGTCAGATGCGGTTTGCCGCAGCGCCCCGAACCCCGTAATTAGCGCCTCAAGCCCCAAGCTGAACGCTATGTCGGTGGGCCTCTCGTGCCGTTCAAGAGCCAGCCGGTCCACGGCTGCGGTGAAGTTGGGGACCTGCTCGGCGAGGCCGCCGGCGTCGAAGATGTCTTCAGGGGCGGTGACATCGTAAGCGGCGCCGAACACGAACGCCTCCAATGCCACGATCGCGGAGATGATCTTCTCGTCCGGGAATCCGGCGTCGCGGAAGCCGGCGGTCACGGCCTCGTACATCGCCAGGGTTTTCGGCGCATTTGCCACCGGGAGGACTGCAATCACGGGGATCAGCGGCGTATGCTCCGAGAACACGTCACGGTAGGACCATGCCCAGCGACGCACAGCAGCATCCCAGGGTTCCACCCCGAAGGCGGAGACATCCACCATTGCAGCGAGGTGGTCTTCCACCAGCAGCAGGACGTCATCCTTGGAGGCGACATGGTTGTAGAGCGCGGACGGCGCGACTCCAAGGGAGCGTGCCAGGGCCGCCATGGTGAGTCCGTCGTAACCCTTGCTGCTGATCAACTCAAGCGCCGCCGTCGTGATGCCGTCCTGGTCCAGGATCGCCGCAGTCGGCCGACCGGCGCGGCGGCGTACGGAGCCGGCCGGAAGTGCGGAAGGAGCGGGCGTTGGTGCGGGCATCGGAGGCCTTTCTGCTGCCTGTGTCCCCAGCATTATTCCATCGGGCCTTCACACTGGGCGTCTCCAACGCTACTATGGAGATAAATGAATGGCATTCATTTATTGGTCAGCCACCACGGACGGCCACGGAGAGGACATCATGCAGAATCTTGATCGCGACGTTGTAATCGTCGGCGCCGGACCGTCAGGGCTGACGGCGGCACGCGAATTGAAAAAGGCCGGACTCAGCGTCGCAGTGCTTGAAGCACGTGACCGCGTGGGCGGCCGCACTTGGACCGACACGATCGACGGCGCCATGCTGGAAATCGGCGGCCAGTGGGTTTCACCGGACCAGACAGTCCTCATGGAGCTGCTGGACGAGCTCGGCCTGAAAATGTACTCACGTTACCGCGAAGGCGAGTCCGTCTACATCGGCGCCGACGGCAAGCGCACCCAGTACACCGGTGACACCTTCCCGGTGAACGAAAACACCAAGGCCGAGATGGACAAACTTGTAGCCATCCTGGACGAGCTTGCTGCCGAAATCGGCCCCACCGAGCCCTGGGCCCACCCCAAGGCACGCGAGCTGGACACCATCTCCTTCCACCACTGGCTCCGCCAGAACTCCAATGACGAGGAAGCCTGCAACAACATCGGCCTCTTCATCGCCGGTGGCATGCTCACCAAGCCCGCCCACGCCTTCTCCGCGCTGCAGGCAGTCCTCATGGCCGCCTCGGCCGGTTCCTTCAGTCACCTCACGGATGAGGACTTCATCCTGGACAAGCGGGTCATCGGCGGTATGCAGCAGGTTTCGCTGCTGCAGGCAGCAGAGCTGGGTGACGACGTCGTACTTAACAGCCCGGTTCGCACCATCAAGTGGGACGACAACAACGTAACTGTGGTGTCCGAACAGGCCACCGTAAACGCGCGCTTCGTCATCATGGCCGTGCCGCCCAACCTGTACTCACGCGTGTCGTTCGAGCCCCCGCTGCCGCGCCGCCAGCACCAGATGCACCAGCACCAGTCGCTGGGCTTGGTCATCAAGGTCCACGCCGTGTACAGCACGCCGTTCTGGCGCGAAGAAGGACTCTCCGGCACAGGCTTCAGCGCCGGTGCACTGGTTCAGGAGGTCTACGACAACACCAACCACGGGGACGCCCGGGGCACCTTGGTGGGCTTCGTGTCCGACGAAAAGGCTGACGCCGTGTTCGAGCTCAGCGCCGAAGACCGCAAGAAGGCCATCCTCGAGTCCATCGCCGGATTCCTTGGCGACAAGGCACTCACCCCTGAGGTCTACTACGAGTCCGACTGGGGCTCCGAAGAATGGACCCGCGGCGCGTACGCTTCCAGCTACGACCTCGGCGGCCTGCACCGCTACGGCAAGGACCAGCACGCGAACGTCGGACCGGTCTACTGGTCCTCGTCCGACCTCGCAGCTGAGGGTTACCAGCACGTGGACGGCGCGGTCCGCATGGGCCAGGCAACTGCCGCCCGCATCGTCGAAGCCAACAAGCTGGCCGCTGTACCCGTCTCCTAAGGCGATCAGTACCAAACCGGCAGGCGGGGGAGCACCACTTCCCGGCCTGCCGGCTCCACTGTTTAAGCAGCACCCGTTTACGAACCACCCCGCTTCACCACAGGAAAGGGACCACCATGCGCTACGTAGTGGGCTACACAGCCAACGCAAGGGGGCACGACGCCGTCCACCTTGCAGTGGCGCTGACCAGGAACCACGATGCCAGCCTGGACCTGGTTCTGGTGATCCCGGAAGATTCGCCGTTCAACGCCGTCTACCCTCCTGAGGCCGGCTACAACGACATCCTCAACGAGCAGGCACAGCGCTGGTTGGACGAAGGCCTCGCGTTGGTCCCGGCCGACGTCACAGCCCGCGCCCACATCCGCCGCGGTGACTCAGAAGCGCAGACGTTGATCGACGCCGCAGTGGAAATGGACGCTGCGGCCTTGGTGATCGGCGCAAGCAACGCTGGACTCCTCAAGCGGTTCACGATCGGCTCTGTTGCGAGTTCGCTGCTCCACTCATCGCCGGTTCCGGTGGCTTTGGCGCCCCACGGTTACCAGCGCACGGATCCAATCACGCGCTTGAGCTGCGGCTTCGGAACGCGCGCCGGCGCTGATGAGCTGCTCGACGTCGCTGTTGAGTCCGCGCGGGACCGTGGCCTTCCGCTGCGGCTCGTCTCCTTGTTGGCACTCGACGGCGGTAACTCGCCCGGGTTGGCTGACGCCGCCTGGGTGCATGCCGCAGACCGTCTTGCCGCCGTCGGGAGTTCCACCGAAGCGTCGGGTGCCGACGTCCCGGAACCGGAGATCGTCGTCGCGCAAGGCCGAACTATCGAAGAAGCCGTTGACCGACTCGACTGGGAAGACGGCGAAATCCTGCTGATCGGTTCCAGCCGCCTGGCCCAGCACCGGGCCACCTTCCTGGGCAGCACCGCCAACCGGATCCTGCGTGCCCTGCCCGTTCCCATGATTGTGGTCCCCCGCGACTACACGCGCCACAGCGCCTAGCAATCGCCTGAGAGGCAAAACCCATGTCAACTGCACCAAAGACGGTCCAGTCGAAAGAAACGTCATCCCTGAGTGAAAAGGGACTGAAAGCCGGATCGGTGGGCCTGATCGGCGCCGTCGTGATCGGTGTTTCCTGCATCGCGCCCGCCTATACGCTCACAGCGGCCCTGGGCCCCACCGTGTCCGAGGTGGGCGTGCACCTGCCCGCCATCTTCCTGGTGGGCTTCATCCCCATGCTGCTGGTGGCGCTTGGCTACCGCGAACTGAACAATGCCATGCCCGACGCCGGAACCTCCTTCACGTGGGCAACGCGCGCCTTTGGTCCGTGGATCGGTTGGATGGGTGGCTGGGGGCTGATCGCGGCAACCATCATCGTGCTGTCCAACCTCGCTGCCGTGGCCGTGGACTTCTTTTACCTGATGCTGGCGCAGATATTCAGTAACCCCTCATTGGGGGAGCTCAGCAAGATTCTGCCCCTGAACATCGCCACCACACTGGTGTTCATTGCCTTGGCTTGCTGGATTTCGTATCGCGGTATGGAGACCACCAAGGGCGTCCAGTACGTGCTGGTGGCCTTCCAGTTGCTGGTTCTGGGCTGGTTCGCTGTCTCGGCGTTCGCCCACGTAGCAAACGGCACGGCGTTCGACGCCACCGCCATTTCACCGGATTGGTTCAACCCGTTTGCCGTGGATTCCTTCTCCTCGTTCGCTGCGGGTGTGTCTCTCTCCATCTTCATTTACTGGGGCTGGGACGTCACCCTCACCATGAACGAGGAGACCAAGAACCCGGAGAAGACACCCGGCCGCGCAGCGACCATCACTGTGCTGGTTATCGTGATCATCTACATGACCATTGCACTGGCTACCCTTTCCTTCGCTGGCGTTGGCGAGACCGGATTGGGTGCTGGCAACCCGGAGAACCAGTCCAGCATCTTCGCCGTACTGGCCGGTCCTGTGATGGGTCCTTTTGCGATCCTCATGTCTTTGGCCATTCTGAGCAGTTCCGCCGCATCCTTGCAGTCGACGTTCGTTTCCCCGGCACGCACCATGCTGGCCATGGGCCATTACCGCGCCATCTCGCCAAAGTTCGGCAAGATCAGCCCCACCTACAAGTCGCCCAGCTTCGCGACCATTGCGGCCGCGATCGCTGCCGCGGCGTTCTACGTGATCACGCGGACAGTGTCCGAGAACGCACTGTGGGACACCATCACCGCCCTGGGCATGATGATCTGCTTCTACTACGGAATTACGGCGCTGGCTTGCGTCTGGTTCTTCCGGGCCGAGGCTTTCCGTGGTGCGCGGGCGTTCTTCTTCAAGTTCCTGGCGCCGTTGCTGGGCGGGGTGATCCTGCTGGTTATGTTCGTCAAGACGGCCATGGACTCGATGGACCCGGAGTATGGCTCGGGATCATCCGTGGGTGGCATTGGCTTGGTGTTTGTGCTGGGAATGGGCGTGATCCTGCTCGGCGTGGTGGTCATGCTGGTGATGTATAGGCTGCGTCCGGAGTTCTTCAAGGGCAAAGTGTTGTAGCTCTTTGCTCTCACCTCCGTCGAGGTGACGTATATGTCACCTCGGCGAGGGTAGCGCGGGAACACCTGCTGCCCGTTCGGCGGTGGCGAGGGCCTCGGCGAGACGCTCGACGGCGGCACAATAGTCAGTCCCGGCTGTCACCTTGCAGTACTCGGCCTCCCGCATGGCCCGCGTCAGTGCCGCTGTTTCGGCAGTCCTGACGTCCGTCATGGCCGGAAAGTCGATGGTCCGCGCAGGATCCAGCTCGTATTGGCGCCACTGCTCCAGAATGCTTTCGTGGCGGGCTGCGTCGTCCGGGAAACCAGCACGACGGCGGGGCTCGGCTGCATGGATCCGTTCCACTCTGCGGACGCTGAGGAGCGTTCCTGCCACGGTGGCGATGCCGACGAAAATCATGATGAGCCCGGCCGGAGACCATTGCACGGCAGGGACGAGAATGGCGGGAAGAATCACCACCATGCCACCGAACACGTCCCAGAAGACGCCGTCCGGCTCCGGGCCGCGGCCGTAGGTCAGTTTCCTGTGCAGGACGTAAGTAGTTGCTGCGGTGGCAAGAACAAGAGCTACACCCCACAGGAGCATCATGGCGGGCATCGGACCACCTCCAGGCGACTTCGCTGCTTTGAATTCAGTATGCGCCAGCGCCTGCCTGGGCGCGAGGGGTTAGGTTGTCGGACCCGGGGCGTAGCCTAGGCAGCATGAGACTGAAAATGTGCAGCATCCACGTCAAGGACCCCGCAACAGCCCACGTTTTCTACACGGAGACCCTCGGCTTCGAGACTCTGATGGCCATGCCCGAGTACAACCTGTTCATCATCAAGGATCCCGGCGCGGAGAACAGCACGTCGCCGGGGCTTTTGCTGGAGCCCAGTGACAACCCCATCGCGTCCAACTATATGAACGCACTCCATGAGTCCGGCCTGGCCGCCATTACGTTTGGCGTTCCCGATGTTCAGGCCGAGTATGAGCGTTTGACTGCCGCCGGTGTGAAGTTCCAAGGCGAGCCCTCTGAGGATCCTTCCGGCGTCAGCGCAGTCTTCGACGACGGTTGCGGCAACTTCATCCAGCTCCACCAGGACTGAGCTTAAACAGTTGTGGCCGGGACCCGCTGGTCCCGGCCACAACTTGCTAAGACTTACGCGTGATCGCGCTTGGAGGTCTTCGGAGCATCGCGCTTAGCAGCGGCGTTGTCCCGGGCTTCCTTGGTGGCGGCCTTCTTGGCAGCTTCATCCTTGACGCGCTGCGCCTCGGAGCGGACAGCAGCGTGGGTGGCGCGCTCGGTGACCAGCCACTGCGGCGGAGCCTGCAGCAGCTCGGTGATTTCCGCCGTCGTGAGCGCATCCTCCACGCCGCCGCGGGCGAGGCCGCTGATGGAGATGTTGAGCTTGTGCGCGACTACCGGCCGCGGGTGCGGGCCGTTGCGGCGCAACTCGGTCAGCCACTCCGGCGGGTTGGCCTGAAGTTCTGCGAATTCTTCACGGGAGATGGACGAATCCTGGAACTCCTGGGGTGTCGCGGGCAGGTAGATGCCGAGTTTCTTGGCAACTGTTGCCGGCTTCATGGACTGGGAGTTCGAGGACGTCATGCTTCAAGGGTATCTGGCCGGTACTGTGAGTGTGTGCCAGACGCTGAAGAATCCGCCGAAACAACCGAACCCCTAGCCGGTCTCCGCTTCGCCTACGTTGCGGGTGTGACGCCTGGGAAGTGGATTCGGCGTTGGGAGGAGCGGATGCCGAACTTCCCGTTGCACTCGTTCATGTCCGACGACGCCGCTCAGGTTTCGGTGTTGCACGACGGTTTGGCTGACCTCAGCTTTGTTCGGTTGCCGGTGGACCGCGAGGGCCTGAACGTCATTCCCTTGTATGAAGAGCAGCCCGTGGTGGTGGCTCCGAAAGGGCACGAGATCTCAGTGTTTGAAGAGGTGGCCGTCGATGATCTTTCGGAGGAGAACTTCCTAGACATCGACGAAATGGGTGGGCCGGACATGGCCCTCCAAGTAGTTGCATCCGGCGCGGGGTTGGCAATACTGCCCATGTCCGTGGCGCGTCACCTGAACGTAAAAGACACGGTCATGCGGCGCCTGACCGGTGCTCCCGTTACGCAGATCGGCTTGGCGTGGCTTGTTGGAACCGACAGCCCCGTGATCGAAGAATTCATCGGGATTGTGCGTGGGCGGACAGCTCAGAGCTCCCGTCAGCCTTCAGCCCAGCAGGAAAAACCCAAGAAGGCACCCAAGCCCGATCGTCGTGGCGGTGGCCCCAAAAAGCCGGCAGTCGCGCAGCGCTACGCCCCCAATCCGGACAAGGGCCGCGGCAAGGGTTCACGCAAGAAGGGCAAGCGCTGACTATTCGCCGTGGATGGCGCTCTGCTGCTGTTCTGAACGGTTGAGGTAGGCAAGGAGAAGGTCTCCGGCGGACTCGAGCTCGCCCGCTTCCAAAGCTGAGCAGATCTGCTCATTTTCCCTCAGCCAATCGCTGTAGAAGTGGGCGTTCAAGGTGGCTTTGTGAAAGTAGAGCCGCATCTCGGCCAGGATCTGCGCCATGATCGTGTTCAAGCGGCTGCTCTCGGCCAGGGCGACGATTGCCCCGTGGAAATGCTGGTTTGCGCTGCCCAGGCCTTTATTGTCGTTGGCATCTGCTGCCCGCTTGCCTTCCTCGACGGCGGCCCTAACGGCGGCGATGCGTTCCGGAGAGCCACCCGCACGGATGGAACTGACCTCGATGGCGCGGCGAACCGTGTAGACATCATGGATGTCGCCTGCTTCAAGCGTGGCTACGAAGACGCCCTTATTCGGCTGACGGAGGAGTAGCCGCTCACCGGCCAGCTCGGCGAATGCTTCGCGAACGGTATTCCGGGAGACGCCCAGATCCTCGGCAATGGTGGCTTCGGTCAGTTTGGCGCCCGGCACCAGGAAACCTTCGGCCAATTGGTACCGCAGTTCCTGGGCGACTCTCTCGGCAACGGACGGAACTCTCATGCGGACCCGGGCCCGGGCGCTGTCAATGCCGGCATGTTCGCTTTTTTCCTGATCTACACCGGCCATGACACCAAAATTACACGATTGCCGAAAATTAGGATCGCTGGATTGTTGAACAATCCAGCAGATTGATGCATCCTAGATGTAACGCACATCACGAGGCAGGGATCACATCATGGCAGTCATCGATCTGAACAGCGACGTCGGAGAGTCTTTCGGGCGCTGGACGCTCGGTGATGACGCGGCCATCTTTGAGTCCGTATCCAGTGCCAACGTTGCGTGTGGATTCCACGCCGGCGACCCCAGCGTCATCCGCAGCACCTGCGAAAAGGCGGTTGAGGCCGGCGTCGTTATTGGCGCCCATGTCGGCTACCGCGATCTCGCTGGTTTCGGCCGCCGCTTCATGGACATCGATCCCGTTGAACTGGCTGACGACGTGGTTTATCAAATTGGTGCGCTCCAGGCGTTGGCCGCCACTGCCGGGGCCAGCGTCCAGTACGTGAAACCCCATGGCGGCCTCTACAACGCGATCGTCAAGCACACAGCCCAGGCCCGCGCCGTCGTACAAGCCGTGAAGTCGGTTGACCCCAACCTTCCGATCCTTGGCCTCCCCGGTTCCGAGGTCCTGCGCCTCGCCGAGGAAGCCGGCCTTCGGGGAGTTCCCGAAGCCTTCGCGGACCGCGCTTACAACCCGGACGGAACATTGGTTTCGCGCTCCCAACCCGGCGCTGTTCTTCATGGCCCCCAGGAAGTGGCTGAACACGTCCTGCGCATGGCAACCGAACAGTCCGTCAGGACCATTGACGGTTCCATCCTGAAAATCCGCGCAGAGAGCATCTGCGTGCATGGTGACTCACCCGGAGCCGTGGCAATGGCTACCGCAGTGAAGTCCGCTCTGGGCGATGCCGGCGTAACTGTCGGCTCGTTCCTCTAGCTCCATCAAGGCTCTGCACCACAACCCTCATCCCCCCGGAGGACATCATGACCAGCACCAACAATGCAGCCAAGGCAGTGACAAGGAAGCCACCGCCCGGCGCCATCAAAGCGTACGTAGCCAGCCTCACCGGAACGTCGCTTGAGTACTACGACTTCGCCATCTACTCCGTGGCCTCGGCCCTCGTGTTCCCCAAGATCTTCTTCCCGGGCAACGACGAATTCGTGGCGTTGCTGCTCTCCTTCTCAGCATTTGCAGTGGGTTACTTGGCCCGACCTATTGGTGGCGTCATCTTCGGGCGTCTGGGCGACAAGATTGGCCGCAAGTACGTCCTGGTCTTCACGCTCGTCCTGATCGGTGCGGCTACGGTCCTCATCGGTGCACTGCCTGATTACTCAGTGATCGGCGTCGCGGCACCCACCATTCTTGTGCTGCTGCGTCTGGCCCAGGGCATTGGCGTGGGCGGAGAATGGGGCGGCGCGGTGCTGCTGTCCAGCGAATTCGGCGACCCCAACAAGCGCGGCTTCTGGTCCTCTGCAGCCCAGATCGGCCCGCCCGCCGGCAACCTCATGGCCAACGGTGTCCTCGCTATTCTCGCCGCTTCCCTGAGTGAAGAGGCCTTCCTCTCCTGGGGCTGGCGCGTGGCCTTCCTGGCTTCCGCGCTCCTGGTGGGATTCGGTCTGATCATCCGGCTCAAGCTTGAAGAAACCCCTGTATTCAAGGCCATCCAGGCCCACGGTGACCGTCCCAAAGCTCCCATCAAGGAAGTCTTCACCACTCAACCCAAGGCTTTGGTAGCCGCAGCACTTTCCCGTGTTTGCCCTGACATCCTCTATGCGCTGTTCACGGTGTTCGTTGCTGTTTATGCCACCAAGGAACTGGGCATGACCACCGGCAACGTTCTGTCCGCCATCCTGATCGGCTCTGCCTTCCAGCTCTTCCTGATCCCGGCGGCCGGTGCGCTCACGGACCGCGTCAATCGTCGCTGGGTTTACGGCATCGCCGCAGCTGCAACCGCGGCTTACATTCCCCTTTTCTTCTTGATGATCCAAGGCAAGTCCGTAGTGATGCTGACAATCGGCACCGTGATCGGCCTGGCTCTCCACGCCTTCATGTACGGCCCGCAGGCGGCTTTCATTACCGAGCAGTTCCCGGCAAGGCTCCGTTACGCCGGCAGCTCCTTGGCTTACACCCTGGCCGGTGTCATTGGTGGAGCCGTTGCTCCCATCATCTTCACCGCGCTCTACGGGGCAGCTGATGGTGGCTGGTACCTGATCGCCGTGTACATCCTCGTTGCCTCTGTTGTCACGATCGTCGGCATGCTCCTCGGCCGTGACCCCAAGCCGGAAGAAGATGTCCGACTGATTCAGGGAACCCACGCTCAGCCGGCGGCGTAGCGAACAATGGAAACCGTGATGCACACACCCACAGCCAAGAGGGTTCGCTCCGTCAGGCCCGTGGGCACCCGTGCCGTGCTGGCCGAATTGGACGGTCTCCAGGATGTCCTCGCGCTGCAGGACATGCTCAACAAGTCCCCGCTCCCCGGGCAAGTGGACGTTCTTGCCGCCGCAGAAACGGTGATGGTGGTTGGTGAATCCGCGGCTGCCACCCGCGCCATCGGCGCACGGCTCATGGAGTTGGAACTGATGGTGCCGGAGGTCACTGACTCCGGCCTGGTAATCATTGATACCGTGTACGACGGCGACGACCTGGCCGACGTCGCGGAGCTCACCGGACTGAGCGCGGACGGTGTCGTAGCAGCTCATACGGGCCAGATCTGGACGGTCGCCTTCGCTGGCTTTGCACCAGGCTTCGGCTACATGGTGGGCGAAAACGAGGTTCTCACAGTTCCACGGCGATCTTCCCCGCGCACGGCTGTTCCCGCTGGATCGGTGGCTCTCGGTGGACAGTACTCCGCCGTCTACCCCCGCCGGTCTCCAGGGGGTTGGCAGCTGATTGGACGCACCGGTGCAAGGATGTGGGACTTGGGCCGGGCACAACCGGCGCTTGCCAGGCCCGGTGATCGGGTTCAGTACCGGGCAGTCCGCGAAGTTGTTACTGCTGGAGCCTCGGTTGCCGGCGAGCCCGAAAAGGAGCACCACCCTGAGTCCGGCCTTCAGATTCTCAACCCGGGTGCGCAGAGCCTGATCCAAGACCTCGGCCGTCGGGGCTATGGTCCGTTGGGTGTCTCTGCTGCCGGAGCCCTGGACCGGGCTTCCCTGCGGCGGGCCAACCGGCTGGTGGGGAACGCTCCTTCCGCTGCGGCCATCGAATCGGTCAACGGGGGCCTCACAGTGGAAGCTGTTGGCGACCAAGTAGTTGCTGTGACAGGTGCGCACGTCACGCTGACTATCGAGTCGCCGTCGTGGTTAGGGTCCGACGACGGCGCCGACCAGCCGGGTGCCATTCGAACCGTCCCCATGGCAGCCCCGTTCGCGTTGCTGGACGGCGAAGTACTCACCTTGGGTGCTCCGGAGTCGGGGTTCCGGAACTATGTGGCTATCCGTGGCGGAGTGGATGTCCCGGAGGTGCTGGGTAGTCGCTCGGCGGACACCATGAGTGGGATCGGACCGGCACCACTGGCCATCAGGCAGGTCCTCGCTGTCGGTGACGACACGGCCTCCACCGCAGTTGGGGCCCCCGAATTGCAGCCGGACTTCCCAGGAGTGGGGGTTACGGTGCTGGACGTAGTTCCTGGGCCGCGTGCCGACTGGTTCAATTCAGAAGCACTCGATTCCCTCTGCGCCCAGGAATGGCTGGTCACTCCCCAGTCCAACCGTGTGGGCATGCGCCTGGATGGCACACCGCTGAAGCGCACGCGGGAGGGGGAGCTTGCCAGCGAGGGCACCATGGCTGGAGCCCTCCAGATTCCGCCTGCTGGATTGCCCGTCCTGTTCCTGGCCGATCACCCCATCACCGGCGGCTATCCGGTGATTGGTGTGGTTCGTGACGAACACCTTGATCTCGCCGCACAGGTCCCCATCGGCGGAAAGATCCGCTTCCGGCTCGTTCCGGATGCCCCGAGCTTCACCACGACTTTTACGAAGACCCCAGAGAAGTGAGTATTTGATGCGCAAGGTCCTGATCGCGAACCGTGGCGAAATCGCCGTCCGCGTCGCCCGTGCCTGTGACGACGCCGGCATCCTGTCGGTGGCCGTCTATGCAGACATCGATGCCGATGCCATGCACGTTGGCGCTGCCGACGAAGCCTTCAGCCTGGACGGAAATTCGCCGGCTGACACGTACCTGAATATGGGAAAGTTGCTCGCCATTGCGGAGAAATCCGGCGCAGACGCGGTCCACCCTGGGTACGGTTTCCTGTCCGAGAACGCGGACTTTGCACAAGCAGTGCTCGACGCCGGACTTGAGTGGATCGGTCCCTCGCCGGAGTCGATACGTCAGTTGGGCAATAAGATCACAGCCCGCGACATAGCAGTCCGCGCTGGTGCCCCGTTGGTTGCCGGCAGCGACGGTCCCGTTTCCTCCGCAGTGGAAGCCCGGGCCTTCGCAGAGGAGCACGGACTTCCGCTGGCCATCAAGGCTGCTTTTGGTGGTGGTGGCCGTGGACTGAAGGTGGTTCGGGAGCTCGCCGAAGTTGAAGAAGCGTTCGATTCCGCAGTCCGTGAAGCTGTTGCTGCTTTTGGTCGTGGCGAGTGCTTCGTGGAGCAATACCTTGACCGGCCGCGACATGTGGAAGCACAGATCATCGCGGACAAACTCGGCAATGTAGTTGTAGTGGGCACACGCGATTGCTCACTCCAGCGCCGCCACCAGAAGCTGGTGGAAGAGGCTCCCGCCCCATTCTTGAGCGATGAACAGCGGCGGCAAATCTACGAGGGCTCCAAGGCCATTGTTCGCGAGGCCGGCTATTACGGGGCCGGAACGGTGGAGTTCCTGGTCTCAGCCGACGGCGCCGTGGCCTTCCTCGAGGTCAACACGCGCCTCCAGGTTGAACACCCCATCACAGAGGAAACTGCCGGGATTGACCTTGTGCAGGAGCAGTTCCGCATTGCCGCCGGCTTGCCGTTGAGCATCACGGAGGATCCCGTGGACCGGGGACACTCCTTCGAGTTCCGTATCAACGCCGAGGATGTTGGACGCGGATTCCTGCCGTCCCCGGGCACAGTTGTTTCCTTTGAGGCGCCCACCGGTCCAGGCATCCGCTTGGACACCGGAGTCCGGTCAGGCTCATTCGTCGCGCCGCAATTCGACTCCCTGTTGGCCAAACTGATCGTCACCGGAGCTGACCGGCAGCAAGCACTGCGGCGTGCCCGGCGTGCCCTGGCCGAAACCAACATCACTGGCCTCGCAACCGTCCTGCCGTTCCACCGCGCGGTCCTGGAGTCCGAAGACTTTACATCCGTTGCAGGAATGCGCGTTCACACCCGGTGGATAGAGACGGACTTCGCAGACCAGATCCCCGTGGATCCCGAATACAACGTGGTGGCCCCGGAAGGGGAGAGGCGCACCATCACCATCGACGTGGACGGGAAACGCCTCGCTGTTGGGCTCCCCGCAGACTTGTTGGATGGCTGGGCTCGTTCCGGTCAGGGCATTCCTGCGTTTACTGGGCCGAGCGATACGCCGGGTTCTGTCCCAGGCAGCGACGACTCACCTGCTGAATCTGCGCTCGTGTCCAGCATGGCCGGAACAGTAGTGAAGTGGTTGGTGGAACCCGGCACGGAAGTTGCAATTGGCGATCCGTTGGTGGTCCTGGAGGCCATGAAGATGGAAACCCAGGTCCCGGCACACCGGACAGGTACGCTCTCCGAGGTCTTTTCCGCACCCGGTGGCGTGGTCACAGCCGGAGCCGTGCTGGCACACATCGAATAGCGGCGCTAGGCGTGCGTCGCTGCGGAGATGCCGAGCACGCTGTCCAGCAGTTCGTTGCGGAACTTCCCGGAAGGATCGTTCGCCTGGACCAAGGCACGGAAGTCCTCAAACCGAGGATACAAAGAAGCAAAGTCGTACTGGCCGGGTGTGAAGAGCTTGCCCCAGTGCGGGCGTGCACCGAACGGACGCAGGGCTTCCTCAAGCTCGGGCAGCACTGCTTCCACCTCGGTCTGAAGCGGTTTCCACGTGAAGTGGAGCGCCACGCTTTGCTGCTGGTAGAACGGGCTGAGCCAGAACTCATCTGCTGCCACAGTGCGGATTTCAGAGACGAACAGGAGCGGCGCGAGCTTGGGGGCGAGTTCCCGGACAGCCTGAAGTGCGGCCGGTGCCTGGTCCAGTGGCAGGAGGAATTCGCTTTGCAGTTCCTCGCCGTTGCTGGGCGTAAATTCGTGGCGGAAGTGGGGTAAACGGTCCAGCCACTTACCTGCGACGTCCAGTTGCTCGGTGCAGTTCTCCGCGGACATATCCGGGAGGGGGTGCATGGCTGCCGTCGCGGGGGTGGCGCCGAACAGGTCCGGCAACGGAGCTTCGGTGTCCAGCGCTTTGAGCCAGATCTGGGGGATGGTGTCGCCGGAGTAGTCGGTGAAGAAGCTGACGCTGTAGGCACTGGATGCGATGGCCTGGAAGTTCGCCAAAGCATGTTCCCATGACAGGTTGGTGAGCACGCGCTGCCGGACCTCATAGCTCGGCCGGACCGCCAGCTCCAGCCCTGTGACAATGCCAAGTGCGCCCATTCCCACCACGCTGGCGAGGAATTCGTCGTCGTCCGCTGTGAGGGTCACCAGCTCGCCGGAGGCGCGCACCAGGTCAACGCTGACGACGGCGGCAGCCAGCGAGGGGTTGTTGACTCCACTGCCGTGCGTGCCGGTTTGAATAGCGCCGGCCACTGAGATGTGAGGGAGGGAGGCGAGGTTGTGGATGGCGTAGCCCTTTTCCTCGAGCGCTCGGCCCAGAGCCCCGTAGCTGATGCCACCGCTGACCTTGACTGTGTTTTTCGCGGTGTCCAACACAACCTCCTGGGGGAGGGCATCGAGCAGAATGTGTGTTCCGTCTGTGTCGGCAACCGTGTTGAAGGAGTGCCGGGAACCAAGGGCCTTGATCCGGGCGGCCTGAGCTACGAGCTCGCGCAGCTGATCCACGGTGGTGGGCCGCTGGACGTCAGCTGACGAGTACTCAAGATTTCCTGCCCAGTTCTTCATCGAATAATCTCCCGCTTTGTATTAATAGACTCCCGCAATTGTTAACGTTCACAACTAATTGCGTCAAGAGGAGTCCAGCCCGGCAGCGGATAGAGTTCAACAAATCCGCTGTCTACGAGGAGTCGCAACGTGAGCAAGGGATCCAAGCCCACCATTCGGGACGTGGCCAGGGCGGCCGACGTCTCATTGACCACCGTGTCCTACGTTCTCTCCGGTCGCCATGGTGGCACCACCCGTATCAGTCAGCCCACGCAGGACCGTGTTTTGGCAGCGGTCAAAGAACTCGGGTATGTGCCCAATCAGGCTGCGCGGGGGATGCGTCGGGGCAGGACGGACGTGGTGGCCGTGGCCATCGGAGATCTCGAATGGCCGTGGGACCGCGCCCTCGCCACCGCCGCAGCGAGGATTCTTCCTGAGCACGGATACCAACCGGTGATCCTGCTGGGCGACGACTGGCGGAAGTTCATGATGTCCGGCGGCGCCGACGGCGTCATCATCGGCTACTTCCCGGAAGCAACGTCCGAGGACCAGACAGTTACCGAGCTGGCCCGCCGAGGCGTTGCCCAAGTGGTCATCTCAGGGACCATGAAAGCAGCCGGATTCGATGTCCTTGCTCCTGAGACTGACGCCGGACTCACAGAATGCATGGAATTTCTCACGGCGTCGCACCGCAGAATCGCCTGCATCCGCAGAGCAGACCCCACCGGCCGGCCCAAGAGCCGCTTTGCCGTCTACGCAGCCGGGCTGGAGAAGGCCGGCATTCCCGTGGACGAGGCGTTGGTGAGGACGTCACATCACCGCCCGGCCGCTGCGTATCAATCGGCCCTTGAGCTGCTCCAGCTGACGGACCGGCCCACGGCCATCTTCTGCACCGATGACATGGAGGCGCTGCAGGCGATCCGTGCTGCCTACCGCCTTGGGCTCCGCGTGCCTGAGGACGTCCAGATTGTGGGCGTGGGGAATTCAACCGAGGGCCAGGACTACGATCCTGCTTTGACTACCGTTGGTCCGGATCCGATCTTCGAGCAGGTTGTCCGCATGTTGCTGGATCGGCTCGCTGGAACCACACCGGCGGAGGGTGTCCGGGTGGCGTCACCGTGGAGGTTGCACCGCCGCGGCACTACGGAGGGCTAGTTAGTCCTTCAACGGACGGCGTGCCAGCCAAGCGGCCACGATCGCACCGGAGATGTTGTGCCACAGCGAAAACACGGCTGACGGCAATGCTGCCAGGGGGCTGAAGTGTGCTGTGGCCAGCGTGGCGGCCAGGCCCGAGTTCTGCATTCCCACCTCGAACGCCAACGCGCGGCGTGCCTTGTCATCCAAGCGGCCTAGCTTGCCCGCCAGGTATCCGAGTCCCAAGCCGAAGCCGTTGTGGAGGACTACCGCCAGGAACACGATGGCCCCGGCAGCGACGATCTTGCTGGCGCTCCCGGCCACAACGATTGCCACAATCAGGGAGATCACGACGGCGGATGCCCACGGAAGTGCCGGGAGAACCTTTGCCACAACCTTGGAAAGGAAGAGGCGGGCGAGGAGGCCTGCGATTACCGGCAGCAACACAGTCTTCACGATGTCCATCACCATGGCGCCGGCGTCGATGTGCAGGAAGGATCCGGCCAGGAAGAGCGTCAGCGCGGGGGTCACAAGGGGTGCGATCAGCGTGGATACCGAGGCGACAGCCACGGACAGGGCAACATCGCCCTTGGCAAGGAACGCCATGACGTTGGATGCAGTGCCGGAGGGAGCGCAGCCAACGAGGATCAAACCGACGGCCAGCTCCGGCGGCAGCTGCAGGAGCACCGCAATGAGCCAGCCAGCACCGGGCATGATCACGTAGTGCGCCACAATTCCCAACGCCACAGCCCACGGACGGCGGGCAACCGAGGCGAAGTCCGGCGGGGTGAGGGTAAGGCCCATGCAGAACATGATGACGCCCAGCAGGTACGGAACTGCGACGCCCATGGGTTTGAACAGATCGGGAATCAGGAAGCCGAGAACGCCGGCAACCACCACCAGAAGCGGGAACACTGTGACGGCAATGCGCGCAATCTTGGCTTCAGCGGCCAGTGCGGCGTTGACGGGCGCAGCAGTTTCTTCGGGTTTCGAGGGGGAATTGGTTGCCTCAAGCATTCATCCATGCTCACACTCGGCGCCTAAGAGGAGCGAATTCGTTACATTCGCAAACGTGTATATGTCAGACAATCGCTGCTTCGTCAGGAGTTGAGTTTCCCCGCCAACCGTTCACGCATGCGAACGCTGGCTTCGTTGAGGCCAATGAACTCGACTTCACGCCCGTGATTCCGGTACTTCTCGGTGACTGAATCGAGTACTGCAACCGTGGAGGCGTCCCAAATGTGGGAGCCATGCAGATCGATAATCACCCGATCTATGCCGTCTGAGGAATCTTTCGCATAATCGAATTGCGTGTACAGATCATTGGAGGAAGCGAAGAACAGCTCGCCGTCCACGGTGTACGTCGCAACAACTTCACCGTTGAGCTCGAGTTCCGTCCGCTCAACGGTGGCGAAGTGGGCCACCCGCCGCGCAAAGAGCACCATGGCGGTCAAGACGCCGACGCCGACACCCACCGCGAGGTTGTGCGTCGCCACGACAGCGGCAACAGTGATGAGCATGACAGCGGTTTCCGATTTTGGCAGCCGTTTGAGGGTAGAGATGCGAATTGAGTGCCAGTCGAAGGTGATCAGAGAAACGAAGATCATTACTGCCACCAACGCTGCCATGGGAATCATGCCCACAACATCGCCCAGTACAACCACCAGCACCAGTAGGAAAACGCCGGCAAGGAACGTTGAGAGCCGGCTTCGAGCTCCTGAGCCCTTGACGTTGATCATGGTCTGACCGATCACCGCGCATCCACCCAGGCCACCAAGGAAACCCGTGACGATGTTGGCGGCACCCTGGCCCCAGGAGACCCGGGTCTTATTGGAGCGGGTGTCCGTGATGTCGTCCACCAGCTTGGCGGTCATCAGCGATTCCAGCAGGCCCACCAGCGCCATGGACAACGCGAACGGTGCGATGATCCGGAATGTTTCCAGGTTTAGGGGAACGTTGGGCAGGAAGAACCCGGGCAAGCTGTCCGGGAGCTCCCCTTTGTCACTGACTGTAGGAACATCGACGTTCCCTAAAACGGTCACCAGGGTGATGGCCACGATCGCCACCAAGGGTGCAGGGATGGCTGTGGTGATGCGGGGCAGCCCGAACACGATCACCAAGCCCACAACGACAATCGGATAAACCATCCATGGCACGTTGAAGAGCTCGGGCATCTGGGACATGAACACCAGGATTGCCAGGGCGTTCACGAAGCCGATCATTACGGATCGCGGGATGAAACGCATCAGCTTGGTGACGCCAAGGACAGCCAGGATGATCTGGAAAACTCCCGCCAGGATGATGGTGGCAATGAGGTAGTCGAGCCCGTGCTCTTTCATCACAGGTGCGATTACCAAGGCAACGGCACCGGTGGCCGCCGAGATCATGGCAGGGCGCCCGCCCACGATTGCAGTAACCACGCCCATGGTGAAGGAAGCGAACAACCCGATGCGGGGATCCACCCCGGCAATCACTGAGAACGCAATTGCCTCGGGGATCAATGCCAATGCCACCACGAGCCCCGCGAGGGATTCCGTCAGGAGGCGGCGGGGCGAGCGGAACGTCGCCCGCAGTGACATGAGTTGCTCGGGAGTCATGGGTCCTTACAGTGCAGTTTTGTACTACAGCGGCAGTTGTCCTAAAGCGCAGTCTGGCGGTAGCGCTCAATCTGCTTGAGACGCCGCTGGAGGCTGTCGCGCCGCGGGTGCGGGACGACGTCGGGCGCCTCAGCGGTGAGATCAATGTGTTCGGTTCCGTACTGCCAGAGCAGGAGATCATCCAGGAGGCGGTCCGGTCCGGGGGAGTAGCGGTGATCCAGGGCCTTGCGGACCTCGGTGATCCGGTTGGCGCTGAGCAGTCCGGCAAGCTCCACGGTTTTGGTGAGTCCGTGGGCGGCGAGCAGTTCGGCAGCCCATCCCCAGTCATCATCAACTTTACGGTCAACGTGCGGTAGCAGCGTGCGCCAGACATCGCGGACCCGGTTGGGCGTCAGGGGCATGCCGCCATCGCCCTCAAGATCCCAATAGCCACGGACTTCCTCGTACCGTTCGTGAAGATCGGCGAAGGCGCTCTCCACGGTTTCCAGCATGGCCGCGGTGGCTGTGAACTGGCGGTCGAAATGCGGCGTCCAAGCGCGCGGGTCTTCGGCCTTGAAGCGGATGTCGTGCTCGATCTCGCTCCAAGCATGCGCAAACACGGTGCGGATCTGGCACTCGAAGAAATAGCTGCCATTGGCGGGCATATCAGGGTTGAAGACGTGCTGATATTCCTTAACAGCCTCGTTCTGGATGGTCCTCAGAATGAGGTGGCGGCTGGAGTATCCATAGGTTCCGGACTCGATGGAGCCGATGTCCTTCTCGCGATCGCCGCGGCAATCAAAGAGTTGCCGCTGCCGCTTGATGATGTTGGCTACCGCCGCGTTTTCCGCCGGCAGTTTGGTGATGACGCGGATGCCCACCATGTCATTCAACGTTCGGAACGGGTCCGGGAACTTCAACACCCGCGACCCGCCCGGCTCCAAAGGATCATCCGTGCGGGAAATCTTTTCGCGGAACGACTCCACCGTTTTGGTCCGTCCCGTGACAAACAAGGGAGTGACCTCGGCGTCGTTCAACATGTCCCGCAAAGTCAGCAGCACATCCCGTGTGACCCGCTTCAATGCAGGGCGAACACGCTCATAGAGCGCCACGTTCGCATCCACTGCGTCGCGCTGAGCCTGGTCCAGGCTGTCCCAATTGCTTGCCATGCCCCCAGCTTACGGGGCGGGTCCGACACTGAACCGAGCCACCCGCCGTCGGGGTGCCTCTAGCCAAACTTCCGAAACGTCACGATAGGCTCAGTACAAAGGAGGGCGCAATGTTGCGGCACAAGTACAGCTACGGCGAACACCCCAGCCAATGGGGCGAACTCTTCATACCTGAACCGACCAACGGAAACCATCGCGGCGCGTCTACGGTCGCAGGAGGAATCGCCGTTGTGATCCATGGCGGCTACTGGCGCTCACAGTACGGCGCTGAGCTCGGTGAACCCCTTGCGCGCGATCTCGCAGCGCATGGCATCACCGCGTGGAACCTCGAGTACCGGCGGGCCGGAAATGGCGGTGGTTGGCCCCATACTTTCGAGGACATCTTGGCCGGCATCGACCACTTGTCCGAAATCGCCGGCCAGCATGACCTTCAGCTCGGCAAAGTAGTGGCGCTAGGGCACTCGGCCGGTGGTCATTTGGCCGTCTGGGCTGCCGGACGGCAGAAGCTATCCTCCATCGGAACGCCCGACGCCGACCGCCAACTTCAGCGCGGATCAGAGGACAACGCTGTGCACCTGACCGGCGTGGTCAGCCAGTCGGGCCTCCTGAACCTTGCTGCGGCGGAGAAACTTAACCTCAGTAACGGTGCCGTCTGTAACCTGATGGGCGGCGATTCCCATAGATTCCCTAAGCGGCATAAATATGCGGACCCCATGAGTTCGTTGCCCATCAACGTCCCCGTTTATGCCGTTCATGCCACGGATGACGAGGACGTTCCTGCAAGCCAGTCCGAGGCGTACGTCGCGGCGGCAACGGCGGCAGGAAGTGCGGCCCAGCTGCTGCGCGTACCCGGCGACCACTTCGACCTCATCGACCCCAAAGCCGTGGCCTACAAGAAATGCCGCGAACTGGTGCAACGGCTGCTCTCGTAATCTGTGGTTCGTGAGGGCTCGCCTCTGGCAAAGTGGTCCCCATGCTGACAGTCATTGGTGAAGCCTTGGTGGACGTCGTTCAACGCTCCTCGGGAATTGAGGCGCACGTGGGCGGGAGTCCCCTTAACGTTGCCGTCGGCCTGGCACGGCTGGATCACCCGGTGCAGTTCATTGGGCGCTACGGCCGGGATGCGTACGGCGATTCCATTGCTGCGCTCCTCCGTTCGAGTTCGGTGATGGTTCCGCTTCCGCCGGACGAAAAGCCAACCAGTGTGGCCACCGCGCAGATCGACGACGACGGCGCCGCCACCTATGCGTTCGACCTCGCTTGGGAGCTGCCCGGGCTCGCCGGACGGTTGCCGCTCATGCTGCAAGGTTCCACTCTGCTGCACACCGGTTCCATTGCCACCTTCCTGGAGCCGGGCGCCGCGGAGGTGCTTGCCGCCGTCGAGCATGCCCACCCGGGCAGCACCATCAGCTTCGATCCCAACTGCCGGCCCAGCATCATCACGCATGTTGAGCATGCACGAACCCAAGCCGAGCGTTTTGTGGTGCTCGCCGACGTCGTGAAGGCCTCGGATGAGGACCTCGAGTGGCTGTATCCCGGTGTTGATCCGGTGGAATCCGCGCGTCGCTGGCTGTCCTTGGGCGGGGAGGAAGGCCCGGCGTTGGTGGTGGTGACTCGCGGTTCACGCGGTCCTTGGGGCATCACGCGGGCAGGGGCAACCCAGATTCCGGCGCCGTCCGTGAACGTGGTGGACACCGTGGGCGCGGGGGATTCGTTTATGGCAGGGCTGTTGTCCGCCATTGTGGATCATGGCTTGGACGGCGCGCAGAACCGGTCCGATCTCCGGGCCATGCCAGTGGAAACACTGGCCGCCATCATGGATCATGCCACGCGTGCGGCGGCTGTCACGGTGTCACGGGCAGGCGCGAATCCGCCCACGCGGGCTGAGCTCAACCACGGCGTGGCATAAACCGCGAGTGTGGGCGCAGCTGGCTACCCGGCCCCGTGCCCGTCAGCAACTTCTTCGCCGTCTTTCACCGGCCCCGGAGGAGTGCCCTCACCGAACGGACTTCCGCCCAGCAATTCCCGTCCGTGATCGGTAAGCCAGCCGGAGAGGTCCGGGCCTACGGGAACGATCTTGGTGGGATTAATATCCTCGTGGACCATGTAGTAGTGCTGTTTGATCTGCACAAAGTCGATGGTGTCCCCGAAGCCCGGTGTCTGGAACAGATCCCGGGCGTACGCCCATAGTGCCGGCATTTCGCTGAGTTTGGTGCGGTTGCACTTGAAGTGGCCGTGGTAGACGGCATCGAAGCGGGCCAAGGTGGTGAAGAGCCGCACATCAGCCTCGGTGATCGAATCACCTACCAGGTAACGCTGATCGCTCAACCGCTCCTCCAGCCAATCCAACGCAGTCCACAGCCGGGTATAGGCTGCTTGGTACGCTTCCTGGGATCCCGCGAAGCCGCACCGGTAAACACCGTTGTTGACCTCGGTGAAGACGCGCTTGTTGACCTGATCGATTTCCTCGCGCAGGTGTTCCGGGTACAGCTGTGGTGCTCCGGGGCGGTGGAATTCTTTCCACTCACTGGAGAAGTCCAGTGTGATTTGGGGGAAGTTGTTGGTGACCACTGCTCCGCTGGGGATGTCCACCATGGCCGGGACCGTGATGCCGCGAGGATAGTCCGGGAAACGGCGGAAGAATGCTTCCTGCAGGCGCTCGATGCCAAGTACCGGGTCTTTGCCATCGGGATCCAGATCGAAGGTCCAGGATCTGGCGTCGTGCGTGGGGCCGGGCTGCCCGAGGCTGATGACATCCTCCAAGCCAAGAAGCCGGCGGACGATCACGGCACGGTTGGCCCAAGGGCAGGCCCGCGCTGCGATCAACCGGTAGCGGCCCGGTTCCACAGGCCAGCCAGGCTCACCGTTCGGCCCGGCGGCACCGTCACGGGTGATCCTGTCCTCGATGTAATTGGTGTCGCGGTTGAACTCGTCACCAGTGACGTACGCCCCGCGGGTGCTGTGTTCTTCGACTTCTCTGGTCTTCTCACTCATGACTTCACACTATGCCGCGCTCCCTGAACCGCGCGACCTTACGGGCCATTGCGCCCACGTAGACTGGCATGATGCGGCTCGTAGCAAGCGATATTGACGGCACCATCCTCGGTCACGACGGCAAAATCAGTGACCGGACCATCAAGGCATTCCAGGCGTGCCGCGACGCAGGGGTGGAACTCGTCTTCGTCACGGGTCGCCCGCCGCGATGGTTGTACCCGCTCCAGGACCAGCTGGGTCACAGCGGGATCGTGATTTGTTCCAACGGCGCCGTGGTGTGGGATCTTGAATCAGAGAAGGCCCTGTCCTCGTCTGTCCTGGACGCCAAATCCGTCTTTGAAGCGCGCCGCATCATAAAATCCATCCGGCCTGATGCCCTGTTCGCTGTTGAGACTCTCACGGGTTTCCAGCTTGAGCCGGGCTTCATAGAGAACGAAACCAGCGAGCTACTAGCGGAGTTCACCCCCAAACCGCTGGCCGAGACGCTCACGGCGGATGACGCCGTCGTGAAGTTCCTGGCGATCACCCGCAAAGGCACGCCGGACGAGTTCCTTGCCGAAGTGCAGCCGGCCGTGGCGCACCTGGTGAGCACCACACACTCAGCGCCACGGACCGCGATGCTGGAAATGTCCGTCCCGGGCATCAACAAGGCCGTTACGTTGGCCAAGTACGCCGATTCTCTGGGGATCGAGGCCGCTGACGTTGTGGCGTTCGGGGACATGCCCAACGACATCGAAATGCTTCGCTGGGCTGGTCACGGTTATGCGATGGCCAGCGGACACCCGGAAGCCATCCTCGCCGCCGGGCAGCAGGCGCCGCATTTTGACGACGACGGCGTGGCCCAGATTCTCGAGGCAAAGCTCACGGAGCAGCGGGTCTAGTTTCGTCGGAGGCGCGGAATCCAGCAGCGCACTGAATCGCGGTATCGCTCGAAATCGGTGCCAAACCGGCGTTCCAGGTCAGCTTCTTCGTGTGGCCGGACAGCGTAGTTCCACAGGAGCGAGCCAAGAACCGCGTAGGCGACCACCAGCCACGAACCCAGCATCAGGCCAACAGCCGCCCCCTGGGAAATGCCCGCCACCGCCATAGGGTTCCGGACCCACCTGTATGGCCCGGCGATGACCAGTCGGTTAGGCATGGCCGAGGGCAAAGGGGTTCCGCGTCCGGCAGATGACATGGTCACCGCGGAAGCGATACCGAGCGAACTGGCGAGCACCAGCACCACAAGGCCGGCGGGCGCTGCGGCGGAGGGGAACGGCACGGAAACGTCCCACCGCTGCTCGAGCCACCAAATAACTGACGGAAGTACCACCAGGAAGAAACCCCAGAAGAAGATCAGTTGGCCCATGGTCGCCCCCACGTTGGCTGCAATACCGCGTCGGGTGGGCGCCGGACGGAACGCGAATGGTCCCCGCACCATCAACTCCGTAGGCACGCGGCCCTGCACCACAAAAAACAGCGCAACCACTGAACAAGCGGCGGCGGCCACCATAATCAGGACGCCCCACCCTGCTTCGGTAGTGATTGTCGCGTAGACGGTCAAGGCGATGGCAACCAGGCCAGTCCAGCCAGCGGCCACCCCGGCTGCTGCCTTGACGCCGAACGCCGCGGCGCCTGAGGCGATGACGAACAAAGGGATGTCGAAGGCGGCCACGGCCACGGGGTCCAGAGTGCCGAGGGTGGCAGTGCGTAGGGCCGGTGACAGGAAAACTCCCACCCACCACGCCAGCCCGGCCGCGGCTTGTACAGCGAAGTAGATCCGCCCCCACCCTTGTGCCTGCGAAGCGGCAGGAGCCTGGCGTTTCACGGATGCCGCACGCCCTCACCGGCCAGCAAAGCGCGGTAGCCCTCCTTGTAACTGGGAAAGGTAAGTTCGAAGCCCGTCGCGCGGAGGCGATGGTTGGAACAGCGCTTGTCGCCAGGGCCGGCGTCGGAGGCGCCCTCAGGTGCCGCCGTCGGGGGTTCCGGGCACTCCATCTTTGAGGCGAGGAACCGCATGACGTCACCCATTTCGGCCGCTAGGTCATCCACCCCGATGTAGACGGAGTCCGGAGCGGCTTCCATGGTGGTGAGGTGGACGATCATGGCTGCGGCGTCGTCCCTGTGGACACGGTTGGTGTGCCGGGGCTGGGCAGGGATGACAGCCTTGCCGTTCCGCACTTGGTCGATCAGGCGGGTGCGTCCTGGCCCGTAAATTCCGCCCAGCCTCAGGGAGATGGGCTGGATGTTGGTCAGCGGCAAGGTCCGGCTGAACAGCAGGTCTTCGGCTTCCACCAGGACCTTGCCGCTGAACCGTGTGGGCTCCGTGGGCGTGGATTCGTCCACCACGGCTCCGCCGGAATCCTTATACACAGCCGTGGAAGAGACAAACAGGATTCGTCGCGGCTCGATGGCCTGCCGTTTCAGGGCGTCCAGCACGTTCTTTATGCCGTTCAGGTACGCCGTCCGGTAAGCCTCTTCGGTGGACGCGTCGGCGGCGATTGCCACCACAACTATGTCCACATCCTCCGGCAGTTCCGGCAGCTCAGTGGAGAGGTCCGCAAAGACGCCTCTGATTTCGGCGGGCAGCTTTTCGGGGGACCGCCGCAAGCCCACCACGTCATGGCCCGCAGCTGCGAAGCGCAGACCAACTTCGGTTCCAAGGTCGCCGCAGCCGGCAATCAACACAGTCATGCCCCTAGTTTGTCAGTCCCGCAGTGTCACCTTGTTCCCAGCTTCCATACAACCTGCGTTCAACTTGCCTCCGTAGGCTGCCAGCCAAGAACCCGTTCGCACGGTTTATCTGTCTCATTGAATTTGTAGGGGGAACCATGGCTAAGCGTCGGATCATCAACGTCAACAGCGCACCTTTGCGGCGCGTCGAACCGGATCATCACTGGCGTTCGCTTCGCCAGGGCGACCGCGTCAATGTCACCCTGACTTCTGGCTTCGAGTGGGCAGGCGTGGTGGACGCCGTCACCGGCGATGCCACGGCGGTTTGGGTGGAACTCGACGGCGGCCGCGGACGGACGCTGGTGCATGTCAGTGACGGCGTGGCGATCGTTCCGCAATCGACGACGGCGGCCCTCCCGCAGGAGAGCTAACCGCACCTTTGTGATGGGCTACGCTACGGGAGTGACATTGCCCTACTTCCTCCGCAAGGACGGTTCAGTGGGCCCTTTGGCCTTCGCCCACCGGGGTTTCTCCTTGGATGGCCTGGAGAATTCCATGGCCGCATTCCGAGCTGCAGTGGAGCTCGGAACCGTGCACCTTGAAACGGATGTCCACACGACGTCCGACCGCGTACTGCTGGTGTTCCACGACTCCTCCCTTGACCGCGTGACTGATTCTGTGGGCAAGGTTTCCGAGTTGACGGCCGCTGAGGTGGCCACGGCACGTATTGGCGGGGTAGAGCCGGTGCCATCTTTCGATGAGCTTGTGGCTTCGTTGCCCCACGCCCGGCTGAACCTGGACGTCAAGGACTGGAACTCCGTAGGCCCCATGGCGGCGGCTATTGAGAAGCACGGCGTCCATGACAGGGTTTTGGTCACCAGCTTCTCGGATAGGCGCCGCCGCGCAGTCCTTTCCAAGCTGTCCCGCCGCGTGGCGTCCTCTGCAGGTAGCTCACTTACTGCGCTCTTCGTTCTTCTTGGGCCTGTGCTGCCGGTTTCCTTGGCACGGAAGCTGCTCGCCGGCGTCGACGCTTTCCAGGTTCCCGTTCGCTATGGCCGGTTGCCCGTGGTGACGCCCGGATTCATACGGCGCGCACACCGGCTGGGTAGACAAGTTCATGTGTGGACCATCAATGATCCGGCGGAGATGGAACGGCTGCTGGATCTTGGTGTGGACGGCATCGTTTCCGATCGGCTCGACCTCCTCAAGCAAGTCCTGGTGCGCCGGGGCGAGTGGGTCTAGAACCTCGGCGCGGGCTAGTTCCGGATTTCGATCGCAGCAGGCCGGATCTGACTGGCGCGGATCCTCTCCACATCGAACTTGTTGCTGCGGTCGAAGTTAAAGATGCCATTCTTCTCCTGGAACACGTCCGTGAGCTGCGTGTAGCAGTATCCGAACATGTCCGGGTTATCCAGCAGTACCGAGCAGAGACCGTCGAACCGGGTGTAGAACTCTTCCTCGCTGCTGACCCGCTGGCCGTAGCCCCAGGACGTGGCGACGTCGCTTCCGTCCGCGGACTGGCGGGCCTCAAGTTCGTTCCACCAGATCCCGCCGAATTCGGAGACGAAGTAGGGCTGGCCGGCATACGGCACTGAATGGTCCTGGCCGTCCGCAGTTTGGTTGATGTACGGCTTTCCGTCGGCAAGGCCCTGCTGTTCCAAACGGAAGCGGTCCGGATCCTGCTCGTAGGAGTGGGAATCGTAGATGTCCGTTTCCCGGATGCGATGCGAGTAACCGGAGGCATCGATGACGGGCCGAGTGGGATCGGCGAGCTTGGTGGCCAGGAACATGGCCTCCGTGACGTCATCCAGCACGGTGGGGCGATCGTGCATCACTTGATGTGTCTCGTTCAAGGGGCACCAACCAATGATGGAGGGGTGGTTGAAATCGCGCTTCAGCACTTCCAGCCATTGCGCCACGAAGCTCGCTGTGGGCTTCTGGTTGTGCCCCACAGTTCCTCCGCCGGAAACACCCCAGTCGCCAAACTCGCCCCACACCAGATAGCCGAGGCGGTCGGCGTGATAGAGGAAGCGTTCCTCGAAGACTTTCTCGTGCAGCCGGGCGCCATTGAAGCCTGCGGCCATGGACAATTCGATGTCCTTGATCAAGGCAGCATCGTCCGGTGAGGTCATCAGGGACTCCGGCCAGTAACCCTGATCCAGGATCAACCGTTGGAAGACGGCCTTGCCGTTTATGCGTACCACTTTGCCGTCCAAGGCAACCGACCGCACTGCTGCGTAGCTGCTGACCTGGTCCACCACCTGTCCGGAGGAGTCCCGGATGCTGACCTCGAGGTCGTAGAGGAAAGGATCCTCGATGGACCAAGGGCGCAGGGAATCGGCGGGGATCTCCAGTCGTAGGGAGGGCGTAAGGTCCAGATCTGCTTTGACCGTAACCTCAACCTGTACATCACCCTTATCGCTGAGGACGGCGGTGACCGTGTGCCCGCTGCGATTCTGGCTGACGGGCGCTTCCAGCGCGATGCTGGAATTTGCAAGGTTAGGGGTCATGCGGAGGCGCTGGATATGAACCTCGGGGACCGCTTCCATCCACACGGTCTGCCAGATTCCGGTGGTCCGGGTGTACTGGCAGTGGGTGTTGTTGTACCAGGTGGCCTGCTTGCCGCGGGCCTGCATCTCATGCCGTGAGTCCCTGGCGCGGACTACAATCACGGCGTCCGTTCCGGGCTCGGCCACTCCTCCGAGGTCCGCTGTGAAGGGCGTGAACCCGCCGCGGTGACGGGCTACTTCCACGCCGTTCACCCACACCGTAGCGTCGTGATCCACCGCGCCAAAATGCAAAAGGACGTTCTGGCCGGCCCATTCCTGCGGGATGGACACCGTTCGCCTGTACCAAACGGCTTCCATGAAATCGACGTGCTCAATCCCCGAAAGCGCAGATTCCGGTGCGAACGGAACCAGGATCTCGCTGTTGAGTTCGCGGGTGGTGAGTCCGCGCTCCAATCCGGAGTCGCCGGCGTCGATCTCAAATTCCCAGGTGCCGTTGAGGTTCAGCCAGTTCTCGCGGACCAGTTGTGGGCGGGGGTGCTCGGGTTTGGGCATGGTGGAGTTCACATTTTGGCTCACACCCAAAAACCTAACGTGAGATGGGGTTGAGTACCACCAGCCGCCGCGCAAGGATAAATAGCGTGACCCTCTTCCGTTTAGCCATCCTTGATGATTACCAGCAGGTCTCCGGCGATTACGCCCCGTGGGATTCACTGCTCGATGACGGCGTGAAGGTCAGCGTCTTCAGCGCTCCTTTCCTTTCGGAAGAGCAAGCCGTGGCCGCCTTGGCGCCCTTCGACATCATTGTGGCGATGCGTGAGCGAACGCGTTTTCCACAAGACGTCCTCGAGGCGCTGCCGAACCTGAAGCTGCTGGTAACCACTGGCATGGCAAATGCGGCGATCGATCTTGCTGCGGCGGCAGAACGCGGGATCGTGGTGTGCGGAACCGCGGGCTCGCCGGCCGCTGCGCCCGAACTGACGTGGGCTTTGCTGCTCGCTTTTGCCCGAAACCTGACTGTGGAGGAGAACTCACTGCGGGCTGGTAGCTGGCAGACCGGCGTCGGGTTTGAACTTGAAGGCAAGACTCTCGGGATTGTTGGCTTGGGCAAAATCGGCAAGCGCATGGCGGGGTACGCCAAGGCGTTCGGGATGGACGTGCTCGCGTGGAGCCAGAACCTCACGGACGAAACTGCCGAGGCTGCCGGCGCCCGGAAGGTCAGCAAAGAGGAATTGTTCCGTGAGTCGGACGTGGTGACGCTGCACCTGCGGCTTTCCGAAAGGAGTGAGGGAATCGTCGGCGCCGAGGAACTGCGGCTCCTGGGACCGGACGGCGTTTTGATCAACACTGCACGCGGTCCCTTGGTGGACGAGGCAGCACTGATCCGTGCTTTGGAAGAGGGATGGATCCGCGGTGCCGCCCTGGATGTGTTCGACGAGGAACCCCTCCCTGCGGGGCACGCGCTCCTGCATTCACCGCGGACGGTGCTCTCCCCGCACATTGGCTACGTAACGCACGAGAGCTACCGGCAGTTCTTCGGTGGGGCGTTCGAAGACGTGAAAGCGTGGCTTGTTGGGGCTCCCGTGCGGGTGATTAGCGGGTAGTTTCGGGTAGCGCTGCGGCAGGGACCGAACCCTTTCGCGCCGCTCGCACCCGTTTGTGGTGGGCGCCGCACCCATTCGCGCCGAGCGCACCCAGAGGTTACGGGCGCGCTTGGGGGCAGCTGGTGCGAGGCTAGAAGCCCGGGCTCGAATCCTGCTCACGATCCGCCTCTGAGCGCTAAGGTTACGCGCTGGGCAAGCGCTTTCCGAGCCAAGCTGGCAAGATGGACCCATGCGTATCCTCATTGCCCCGGACAAGTTCAAGGGATCCCTGACCGCCGCCGAAGCCGCGTCAGCCATGGCCGAGGGCGCCCTGCGCGTTTACCCGGATGCCGTGACCACCCAGTTCCCTGTGGCCGATGGCGGCGAAGGGACCTTGGACGCAGCCATTGCGGCAGGCTACGAGGAACGGAACAACGCAGTTGTTGGCCCTATCCTCAAGCCTGTAGGGGCCTCGTGGGCCATTCGCAAGGATGCTTTCGGCGGTGCAAGCGCGGTCATCGAGACGGCGATGGCCTCCGGCCTGGCCCACATGGAGCCGACGCCTGAAAATGCACTACGCGCCCACAGCTACGGCTGCGGGCAGCTCGTAGCGGCCGCTCTCGACGCCGGTGCCACCGAGATCGTGCTGGGTCTGGGAGGCTCTGCGATGTCCGACGCCGGTAGCGGCGCCTTGCGTGCTTTGGGGCTCAAACCCCTCGATGCCGCCGGCAATGTGGTGCCCCTCGGCGGTGGCTCCCTTGCCGACGTCGTTGCCTTGGATGTCTCCGAGCTCGATCCCCGGCTGTCCGCCGTGAAGTTCAGGATCGCCGTCGACGTTCAAAACCCGCTGTACGGGCCGGAAGGTGCCGCGCATGTTTTCGGCCCCCAAAAGGGCGCGGATGAGGACGCCGTTGAGAAGCTCGACGCCGGTCTTCGTAACTGGGCGTCGCTCCTTCGGGAGGCCACGGGCTGCGACGTCAACGTTCCGGGAGCCGGAGCCGCAGGTGGCTTCCCGGCGTCGTTCCTGGCTTTCACTGACTCCGCGCTGGAAGGGGGCTTCGCGCTGGTGGCCGGGCTGACCGGCCTCGCGAAACACTTGGGCGAAGCCGATCTGGTGATTACCGGTGAAGGTTCAATGGACGAGCAGTCGCTCACGGGTAAGGCGCCCATTGCGCTGGCCGATGCCGCGAGCGGGCACGGCATCCCGGTGATCGCAGTGGCTGGACGCATCACGGTGACGCCGGAAGACCTGGCGAAGCACGGCATTGTTGCTGCAGCACAGTTGCTGGACGTTGCGCAGCGCAAGGACGGTGTCCCGGACGTGGCCGACGCCGTGGCCAACGCAGCCAAATACCTCGCGTGGGCCACCAGCCAGGTGCTCGAAGGAGCGTAGCTACTGCCGGTAGCCCTCCACTTCACTGATGGGGCGCGGCTCTGCTTCGTCAGGGTTCTCGCCTGCGTCCTTCTTGGCGCGACGTTGGCGTAACAGGTCCCAACACTGATCGAGCTGGGCTTCGAGTCGAGCCAGGCGCGCGGTGCTGTCGCCGCCGTCGTCTGCTGACCCGGCAGCGTCGCGGAGTCGGTGCTCTTCCTCAACAAGAGACTGAATTCGTTCCAAAAGGTCCTGCTCGTCCATGTTCCCTCTCCTTGCTTAACGGGGCGTTATGTTGAACCTAGTCCAGCTGATGGGGTGCGTCTACCAGCGGGCGACGGCATACTTGGGACATGAAATTTGCAACGACCATTGTGGGCGATGGCAACAAGGCGGGCATCGAAGTTCCTGACCAGATCGTTGAGGAACTCGGTGCGGGCAAGCGGCCGCCGGTGGTGGTGACCATCAATGGCCAGAGCTACCGCAGCAGCATCGCCGTGATGGGTGGGAAGTACATGGTGGGCGTTAGCTCGGCCAACCGGGAGCTGACCGGGGCTGCGGCGGGCGACACCGTGGAGGTGGACCTGGAAGTGGACACCCAGCCGCGCGTTGTGGAAGTACCGGATGATCTTGCGGCCGCGCTGGACGCCGAGCCCGAGGCGAAGGCCTTCTACGGAACGCTCAACTACAGCGCCCAGCGGCGGTACGTGGAACCGATCGGGGATGCGAAGACGCCGGAGACCCGTACGCGGCGCATCACCAAGGTGGTCTCTGACCTGAAGGCCGGAAAGAAATAGCACTTTAGGCCGGACCGTTGGCCCGTGCGATGGACACGGCTTCCTCAATGCCCTTGGTCCATGGTTCACCATGCCCGGGGAGAACCAGGCTGGCCTGTGTTTTTGCCAGCTCCTTGAGCGAGGCGAGATTGAGTGCGCTGTCTGCCGTTGCGGCACCGGCGACGATTCTGGGGCCGGTTCGTTGAGTGTAGGGATCCATGGTTACCAGCGCATCCCCACTGAAGAGGATGCCGCGCTCGCGAAGGAAAAGCCCGCAATGACCGCTGGTATGGCCGGGGGAAAAGACGATTTCCGGGCTGCCGGGTACAGGAAGTGCGCCGGTTCCGGGGAAGTGGCGGAGGTCGCTGACTCCCTTGACGTTGAGCGCGCCAGCCCTGGTCATGCTGGCCATCGCCGGCAGTCCACGCGGATGGGTCAAGGCGAAGACGAACCGGGAGCGTTCATGCCGGTAGCGGTATGGGTGGTTCGCAATGTACGAATCCTCGGCATGGACCCACACGGGAATACCCATCTCCTGGTGAAGGCGCCTGGCCAGTCCCAAATGGTCGAAGTGGGCATGGGTCAGGACCAGAGCGCGAATGTCCTGGAGGGAGTGGCCGAGGGCTTTGAGCGACTGATCCAGCGGTGTCCACATGGCGGGTAGGCCGGAATCAATCAGCGTGAGGCCGTCGCGACCCTCCACCACATAGAAATTCACGTAGGCGTCCGAGAAGCGGTGGACACCGTCTGCCACCTCGGTCATTGCCATGGCTGCTCTACTTTCTGGTTTTGTCAGATGAGTGCCGGTGCAATCACTACCATAAGCTTGCTTACTATTTCTGGGCAAGGCTCAGATCAGGGTTCGGGCCGTAGGGGCAAAAATAAAGCTCCCGGAACCGTGTCACGTTTTACCCTGTGGCTTCACTACTAAGTAAGTGACAGGCTGCTGGGTGCATTTCGGATGCGGAACCGCAGTCACGGCTGATGGGAAGACGAGACCCTTTCTTCAGCCGGTCACGGCGCATGAGCAGGGCCCCATCTAATGGCTGGCCGGCCGTGCGTATGTCCGCTCGCTCAGCGGACAGTGTGGCCGGTTCTGACTTAGACCCCCCGGGCCGGCCACACGCAGGGCGGTTCTGTCCGACCCGAGGTTAGATCTTTTCCAGAGGCTCGAGCCGATAGGCGTCGTGCAGGAGGTTCACCAACTCCTGGCTCGCCGCCAGCTGCCGGCCACCGATGCTTTTCACTCCTATCCCGGGACTCCAAGAATTAAGGACAGCGGAAGACAACGATTCATTGACCGAGGCAGCGGCAATTGACCGGGTCTCCTGCACAACACCCTGGGCATGAAGCTGCCTCTGGAGAATCTGCATGGTGACGCCGTAGAGAATATCCGCCTGGGGCCAAATCACTCCTGAACCGTCCCGGAATGCAAAATTCCATATAGTTGCTTCACTGAGCTGCCCGCAGCGATCCATGAACGCGGCGTCGTCGAAACCGCGTTCTTTTGCGTGGCGAAGTAGCAACGTCTTTGACACTTCTCCTACATGTTTCACGCGTGCCAGATGGCGTTCGTGCTGCACGAGATCCAGTGCTAAAGGAGTGGCCGGCGGCGTCACAGGATCAACAATTTTCACCAGTACATCAAGGGCGGGTTGGGCGGTGAAGCTGAATTCGCCGGACCTCGAGCTGATGTAAATCATCATCGAAGAGTCCGCTGAGCCCGCAGCAGCACCTACCTCACTAAGGATGCGAGAGTCGGGGAGGTGATGCCCGAAGAGCAGGTCACTTCCCTCCCTGAGACGCTTTAGATGTAAATCCAAACCACGCACGCGCCCGCCACGAACTTGCATTGCTGTGAAATGCGAATAGCCGGCAAATGCCAGAGGGGCCAGGTCCTCGGCCGTGGGAGTACTACCGTTGAGATACATCTTCGAATTTGTCATGGACCGAACGTAAGAGGTGACACCAGTGTCAAAGGCAAGCGAGTCAATGCTCCGGGTGGGTGACTTGTCTGTCCGAACCGGTGTGGCACCACGCTTGCTGCGCTACTACGAGGGCCGTGGGCTTCTGTTCGCCGAACGGTCTCCCACCGGACAGCGACTGTTTGGGTCTTCCGCCGTGGAGCGGGTACGGCATATTCGCTCACTGCTGGAAGCCGGGCTTCCAACAAGCGTCATCCGGGAACTGATCGACTGCATATACCAGCCGGGGCGGTTGGAGCCATGCGCGGTTCCCACCTTGATGGCCCACGTGGAGGACTATGACAACCGCATCGCAAACCTTGTCAATACCCGCGCTGCCCTGCAGGGTCTGATCGACGCCTCGAAGGAGTAGCCCGCAGCATCAGTCTGCCTGCACAGCCGAACCAGCCACCCGCCGTCGTGCATTTTCGCGTGCGTCCACCATCTGCGTGCCAGTCAACAGCCCTGAAAGTCCTCGCGATTTGGTGAGCGGAACGGCCACGAACGCCACGAGCAGTAACAGGCCGCTCAGCAACCCGAAGACGGCCGACGGATACAGCCCACCCAGAAAAGTCAGCGTGACGTACAGCCCGCCGGTGACGCTCGCCCGGAGCAATGTTCGACGGCGGGTGGCCGGCCACTGCGGCTGGAGCCACACTGCGCGCTGGCCGAGCGAGGCGCCCGAGCCCACGAGCGCCGGCAGGTAGAACGCCAAGAAACCGGGCACCAGATGCATAAGGACGAGGGAAGTGGTGTCGTCTTTACCGGGCAGTTCCGCACCGAGGGTGAGCAGCGCAGTCCGGTAGGTGACTACAAAGGCGAATCCGAGGAACGTCAGTGCCGCGTAGTCGATGATCATGCCTAGCCAGCGACGCCAAACAGTGACAGGACGGCTCTGGCAGCGGGACGCGCGAAGCTCCCCGCGTTGTGGCATGAACCACAGGACAAGAGGTGCGATGAGTGCGCCGATCAGGGCGCCCAGCGTGTTGGTGATGAAATCGTCAACGTCTGCCAAACGGTACGAACAGTCGTAGATTCCCCAGAGGCCGGTGAATTGCGTGGTCTCGATAAGACCTGATGCGATGGCGCCGGTCAGGACAGAAACCGGTATGTTCCACGAGAGATACCGCCGCGCGATCACGCCCCACGGTATGAAGAGGACCACGTTGAACACGACTTGCAGCGTTGCGCGGCTGGCAAGTGTTCCGGTGATCCCAAGCCCGGCTGTTTCCCGCTGGATGTCATCCAGGAACTGAAACGGGACGGCTTGGAACGAGCTGCCGCCAAGTGGGCACTGCAGAAGGGCGGGGTCCGGCAGGGGCAGCAGCGTGTACGCCACGAGTGCCACGCCGTACACACTCAGTCCTGCCGCTCCAAGGAACCTACGCCACGTGAACCGGCCATACATTCTGTACTGGACCGCAATGATCGGCACCATGAACATTGCGAAGAGGAGTACTCCTCCCAGCACGCCCACGTATGCCGGCCACACCCATTCCCCCATGACTTCCTTTCACTCGTCACTTCCATGGTTTCAGGAATGGGGGTTCAATTCCTCCGTCTGCGTGGTGACGTTGCTCGCTGCGGGGTGGTACCTGGGGCTGATCCCGTCCCACCATGTTCACCCGCAGGGCTTCAGCTCCCTTGAACCACGGCGACCCGCTACTGTTGATGTACCCGAGAGCGAACTGGGCGCAGCGTTGCTGCTGGGTTGAGCGCTGAGCCGGGCCGACGGCGGCAGGCGGGTGCCGCCGTCGGGCGCTTTAGTCCTTGCGCAGACTGTATGTGCTGACTATGTTGCCCTTGCTGGTGGCGTACTGGTTCTCCAGTGCGAGCCGGTGCAGGGGATCGCCGTCTTCGAAAAGTCGGCGCCCGCTGCCAGCCACCACCGGGTGCGTCATCAGGGTGAGTTCGTCAAGGATGCCCGCGAACAGCAGCTGACGGACCAGGGAGATGCTGCCACAGACCGCTATCTCGCCGCCGTCCCGGGACTTCAGATCGGTGACGAACTGCTCCACGTCGCCCTCGATCAGATGCGCGTTCTCCCATTCAAGCGGTTCGGACAACGTCCGGGAGGCAACGAACTTTTCGATTGGGTTGATGAAGGTGGCAAAGTCGTCGTCTTGCGGCGCGTTGGGCCAGTAGCTCGCCCATTCTTGGTAGCTGACGCGGCCCAAAACCACGGTGTCCACGGTGTTGATCATTTTGGTGAGTCCCGTGCCCAGCTCGTCGTCGAAGCTGTCGAACTGGAACTTGAAGGGGTCCTGCACTACGCCGTCCACTGAGTGGAAAAGGCCAGCGGTAACTTTGCGCATGTGTATCTCCTGTTGGATGGCTGGTGCTTGGACGGCGGGTGTTTGGTTTGTTGGCCTTAGGCGGCGCGGCTGGTGGTTTGGAGGCCCCGGGATGGAAGTGCGGTCACGTTGCCGAAGTCTGCGGCCAGGCGTAAAGGTACCGCGTTGAGCGCAGCATAACCCTGCAGTTGATCCAGTGCGTCCGGGTCAATGGTCGCTTGGGAAAGGTCCATCTCGACGCCGAGTCCGCCGCCCAGGCTCTTGGTGCGTTGGACCACCGGGTAGAGCCCCTGGAGGCTCAGGGTGGTTACTCGCCCGGTCGCTGCGATCTGGATCTGTTCGCCGTCAACGTCGACGCGAACAACTACGGAGAGCTTGTCGCTGGCCAATGTACTGCCTTTCATCCTTGCTGCCACGCTGCAGCGTCCCCCAGCGTATGCGGCGGGTGTGACCTGCGCAACATTACGACGGCGGAGCTGCCGCCAGCGTTGCGGTCACATGGCACGTATTTCTGCGGGGAACTGTATTCCCTGACATCAGGCACCGTCACCCGATCGGCGACCTTTCTTTCATTCTCCAAATCTATTCCGAAGGTATCCGCTGCAACGGCGTCCGGTTGGGGACCGGCATACGGACAGGGTCGGGCGGTGATTAGCTGTTCCTATGGACGAACAGCTCCCGGTCATTGAGTTCGCCTTTCCCGGGCCACTTCGCGATCGCCTCGTTAGTGCAATCCGGACTGGTCGCAAGACTGCTACGAGTTCTCTTCTCCATGAATACGAGGTCGGTAATGAACCGCTGCCTGCTGTGGGAGACCGGGGTGCGGTCATCGATTCGAACGGAGAACGGGTGGAAACGATCGAAACTACCGCCGTCCGGATCGTCCCGCTACGAGATGTTCCGTTGGGTCACGCCCTGGCTGAGGGAGAGGGGTACGCGACGGTCGCAGACTGGCGCTTAGGCCACACTGAATTCTGGTCGTCAGAGGCAATGAGAGCTGAACTTGGCGACGACTTCGAAATTACCGACTCATCGCTTGTTGTGCTCGAACAGTTCATACTCGCCCGTTGAGGCAGCAACTGCGTGGCCGCAGTGAACTTCATGGGAGCCTTGGGGAATGTCTACCTTTGATCTTCGTCCGCTACCGGCGGGGCACGTGGAGATGCACGACGCGCGACGGGGCCGCCGTTGGGCCGTCCATCTGGAGCCATTCGAGATTGCCGCCACCCCGGTCACCACGGCTCAGTTCGCGCACCTGATGAGTCATAGCGAAACGGGTTCCCGGATACCTCTGACAGGTATTAGTTGGGTCGAAGCCACGAAGTTTTGTAACGCAGCTTCAATGAACGAAGGTCTTGCCCCTGCGTATGTCAGCAAGGCAGGGGACATACGTTGGCAGACGGGCGCTTCCGGGTACCGTCTGCCCACTGAGGCCGAATGGGAATATGCATGCCGCGCCGGCACAGTGGGGCCGCACTATGGACCCCTCAACGCCATCGCGTGGACAGCCAATGATGAGTTGGAGAACCCCGTAGAGGTAGGGCTGAAACAAGCCAACGCATTCGGGCTCCAGGACACCCTTGGAAACGTTTGGGAGTGGTGCTGGGATTTGCTCGATCCTGCCCGCTACGGAGATTACCGTGTCTTCCGTGGGGGAGGTTTCGCTGACAAGCCGTGGAGCGTGCGTGCCTCTACTCGGCGCGGCGGAGCCCCTGGAATGAACCACCCGGATCTGGGTTTGCGCATTGCTCGGGGTGTCTTCCATGATGCGCTGGCCGCTCAAGGTTGGTCAGCGGAGGCTGATTCTGTACGGGCAAAGATCACTGGCATGCTTCCGTCAGGGTGGACACCGCTGCGGCGCTGACTTCAACCACCATATGCTTGCCTGAATTCACAGTGATGAGTTGCCCCGGTAGAGGATCCGCTGGTGGAACGCCAGCATGTCTGTGCGTCACATGACGGTGAGTCGCAGTGGACTCCTACCCCCTTAGGCAGAAATACGCCATCCCGAGTACGCCTCGGTAGCCCTCTTCATATGCAGCGCGCTGTTCCTCATATCGCCGACGGACCTGCTCTGCGGCGGGATGGTCGGCTTCGTGGGCTTCTAGCCAACGGGTAAACCTGTCGCGATACCCGGCCTCGAAGACGTCCCACTCCTGAACGCTTGCCTGGTCGTCGTTCACCACCTCGAAACCAGCGGCGCGGATCTGCTCGCGTAACGCATCTTGCGTTAGGTACTCGTCATCACGTCCAGCCAGAGGGGCGGTGGCAGCCGGATGAGGTGTTGCCGACCAGATCGCCTCGCCGTAGACGAGTCGGCCGCCGGGAAGCACCAGAGCTCGAAGGGCGCGCAGGGCTGCGGCGTAGTCGAGCGGCTGCGCGTCCTCTACCGGAGGCCCCCAGATCTGGCTCGCGCCGATGCAGATGACAGCGTCTGCGGGGCGATCCTGGGCTTCTAGGCCAGGCATCGAATCAAACGTCGCTCTGTCGAGCAGCCCACGAGTCAATGCTTGTTGCCTCGCTCGGTCGATGGACGCGGAAGCACTGTCCACTCCGCGTCCGCGTGCCTGCGGGGCCGACGTCAAAACCCGAAGTAGTAGTTCACCCCATCCGCACCCCATGTCCAGAACCTCAGCCGGCGCCGGGTCGGACAAGAACGCCACAAGGTGTGCGGCGCGTTCCTCGGAAAGCGGTGTAAGCCAGGTGAGGGATTCGTAGAGGGGCGGCAGCTCAAGCGAAGTACTGTCGGTCACTCAATGATGTTCTCACGATTCGCAGCGCCGCTGCAGGGCGGTCCTGTCATTTCGGGGCATGTATGAGTCGAAACTGATCTCAGTCGAACTCTTCATTGTCAGGGGTTTTCTGCCGGAGGAGACTTGAGGTGACGGTATCCAATCCTGGGCCGCCCGCGGGGCCACTCGGCTGCGGGGCCTCACAGCGCCTTGTAGCGGCCTGGTGGATCAATGAGTTCTGTGACACCCCTCGAAAAGCCCGCTCAGCGGTCGCGCCATCTCTTGCCCTTGGTGACTATCGCACTGATTGGATGTCTCGGCGGGTGCGAGTATGAGTCTGACGACGCGCCCCTCCCGTCTGCCACTTCTCAGGTTTCGGAGGCTCGTACGGTCTCACCGCTGCCGGAGAGTCGCGGCACTCGCACAGTGCCACCGCTGCCGGAGAGTGGTGATATCGACGCCGGCACATATCTAGTCCCCGTCGCCGGCTACAAGGAGCCTTTCGAGATCACCGTCCCAGGCGGCTGGTTTGCTTTCGACGGCAATAGCCTGGGCAAGGATGATCCGGACCACCCGGCTGAATGGGCTGTCTACCTGACTCTTGGGTCCGCGGACTATGTGGCGCAGGACGCATGCACCTGGAGGGGCGCCCTTGCCGATGTCGGTCCGTCGGTCGAGGCCTTCATTAGGGCTATGGCGGCGCAGTCGTCAACGGCAAGCACTCCTCCCGTCAAGGTCATGGTGGGCGATTACGCCGGCTTCGAGTTCGACCACTCCGTCGAGGGCAGCGTGGACTTCAACGCCTGCGACGGCGGCAAGTTATGCATCCACGCACTACATACTCAGGGCTGCTCACGCTTGTACTCAACTCAGAATGAACACGAGACCTACCGGGTGGTCGACTTGGAGGGCCAGCGGGCTTTCGTCGCGGTGGGCTATATTGACGAATCGATCAATCCGGAGCTGATGAGAGAGGCACGCGCCGTTTTCGACTCGACCGTGTTCAGTCCTCCAAGTGACCAGCTGATCCGATAGGCGATCCCCCACGGGCTCCGGCTCCTTCTCTGAACTCACCGGGGTGGGGACCCGGGTAAGCCGTCCAGAGCCGGAACGGATGCTCGACCGTCTTGGCCCCCGTGATGAAGTCGTGGTCTGGAAGCTGGACCCGTCGGGGCCCAAGCGGAACGACGTCGATCCAGCCGGTTTATCAGGGGCTCAGTGGTGGGCGCGTCAGTAATTTTCGTCGACGGTACGAGGCTGACGGCGCTCAACACCAATTAATCCTTTTCTTGGATTAAGCTATGAACTCTCCATGGACCCGTGTTACCTTCGGAGACGGGGCGGTGCCGTGCCGTTCACGTCTTGGGGGGGTTCATGGCGTACGTTCTTGCCGTCGATGTCGGAACAGATCAGATAACGTGTGCCGCCGCAGAGTGGGGTTCCGGCGGCCTGCAAAAGCCTCGACTTGTGAGTTTGGGATTGTCCAGTGTCTCCGTACCGAACGTTCTGTTCTTTGCAGAGGACGGTCGCACGTTGGTTGGCGAAGAAGCGGAAGCCAGCGGTCTAGCGGATCCCGATCGAGTTCTCCGCGGGTACAAGCACCGCGTCGGAGACTCCGTTCCCATACGTGTAGGGGAAAAAGGCGTATTCGCTGAGTACCTGCTCTCCATCGCTACACGATGGGCAGTGGATCGGGTCAAAGAACTGGAAGGCTCCGATGCCGCATCTCTTATCGTGTCGTATCCGCCCGCGTGGGGTGAGTATAGAACTGGTCTACTCAGGGATGCGTTGACTGCAGTTGGCTTGGATGATGTCACTCTGATGAGCGAATCCATGGCCGCCGCCTCATACTTTGCGAGCAAGCAAAACGTTGAAACCGGAAGCGTGATAGCCATTTGCAGCCTTGGTGCTGGTTTCAGTGCATCAGTGCTCAAGAAGAGCAGCGATGGAACGTTCAGTTCCCTAAGCCACTGCGAACACCCGGACATGCTAGGTGGCGCGAGTTTCGACGACGCCGTCCTCCGTCATGTCATGCAATCCGCAAATGGTGAAATTGCAAGATTGCATCAATCCGGTAACCAAAACGTTCCGGCGCTGTCGCTGCTCAGACGTCACTGTGTTGAAGCCAAAGAGAACCTTTCGACTGATCCTGAAACCATTATCTTGGTGCCCCTTCCTGAATCCCAGTTCCAGGTACGCCTGACGCGCGAGGAGTTTGAAGACTCAATAGGTGATCAGGTGGATGAAACCATTGATGTGCTCCTTGGCACCATGGATCGTGCGGGCGTCAAGAGCGAGGATCTCGCAGCCATAGTACTAACCGGTGGTTCAGCACGTATTCCGCTGATTGCCCGGCTGGGTTTAGAAAGAACGGCACGACCCGTCTTCGTGGACGCTGAATCAGATGCCGCTATTTCCCTTGGCGCCGCATCAGCGGCTGAACAAGCCGTGGTCCGGCTACCTATTACCGCTGAGGCGTCTGTAAATGCCCCTGTGCAGCTTGCAATCGCAGAAACTGATTTGACTGACGGGCCAAGGCGCGAGTCGAGGTGGCGTCCTGCGGCTGATTCTAAGCGTCGTGTCATCAGGCAACGTTCGTGGGCAAGAATCGCCATGGCCGGGGCAGTCGCGGCCCTGTCCATCGTGACGCTTACCGGAGCCCAAGATCCTCCTACTACCGAAACGCTGGCCCCGCTGATAGCGCCGGAGGCTATCGAAGGTCAGCCCTCTCCCGGGTCCCCGGTTGGACCTGAGCAGTTGCCCAAAGACGCGACGGCCACAGAACCAAGTCCGGACGTTGCAGCGTCGCCGACTGATGCACAACCGAAACTTCACGCTACTGAGCTAGTTCCCTTCCCAGGGCAAACGGCAAGCACGCCCCCGCCCGCAAACTTACCCTCGCCACCAGGCCGCCCTACGACGAACGGTGACAACACGACATCGTCACCGGCTGGAACCGCCAGTAATGATGGGGCTGGCGCTACCATCCCAGGCGCGGAAATACCGGCAGGTCAGGCCCCGGCTTTGATACCTCAGCCTGCCGTAACGTCTGGCGTGGACGTCGTGCCAGCCCCGGGGACGCCTTCCCCCGCCCCAGCACCTGCCGAAGCGGCTGAACCTGAGCCCCTGCCGGATCAGTCTCCCTCAGATCCGGGGTCCACGCCTGAGGTTCCTCAAGCAACTCAGGACTTGGTCGAATGAGGCTGGTGGACGCGCCGGCGGAGAGCCCCATGCGAGAGTTTCCCACCCGTTTGGCGGATCATCTCAGTGATCAACGCGCGCTGGGGTTCCGGCCGGGGGCACTTAGGATTATCTCCGGTGTCAGGGGTTCAGGTAAGACTGCTCTGCTCTATTCCCTTGCCCGGCATTATGAAGCCGCCGGGCTCAGGGTTTTTCGCTCTATCAACGAGCTGGATGCTGAACGTCCTGATTTCCCTTGTGCACTCTTCCTGGACGATGCTCATCGGCTTAGCGCCTCTTCCTTGGAGGTAGTACGCGCTCTCCTGGAGACGGAACACGTTGACCTTACAATGGCATGCCGACCGTGGCCGTGTCAGCAGGGGATGGAAGAACTCCTGTCCACATTTCAGACCGGCAGTGAGCCGATCGTGGTTTCCGAACTTAGTGTTCAGGACATTCAAGAGCGGTTCTCATCGCGCCGCGGAAAACCGGTTCCCATCCACGTGGCCAAGTGCTTGTGGAAGCAAACATTTGGCCTTAACTGGCTGGTGGAGCATCTGCTTGTTGCCCAGGGGGACGGAGACTCCCCAGGCACTCTGCTGGACGTTGAGGGCGTGTCCGTCCTCCAGGACGTCGCGTTGGAGTTGTCGGGTCTGGACACAAAATTGCAGACCCTCGTCCTGGCCATGGGTCTGGGTTTCGATGTTCGTGAGCAGGTCCCGGATGTCTTGGCCGACGAGGATCTAGAAGGTCTCATTGCCCATGCCCGATCGGAGGGACTTATCACCGAAAGCGAAACAGTTCCCCCTTTGTTGCGCAGGGCACTTCTCTTGGGAAATCGTCCCGCTCTTGTAAAGTCGCTGCAACTTGAGCTGGTACAGGCTTTGACAGATCGCGGCCCACTGTCTGTGGAGGCCGCCCGTTCGTTTGCCACTGATGGTTTCCGAGACCGGCGCGTAGCACGGGTGCTCGAATCAGCGGGGGATGAGAATTTAGTCGTTGATCCGGCTCTGGCCATAACGCTGTACGAAGAGGCAGAAACGGCCGGGTTGGCTGAGTGGTCAACAGCATCGCGCCGTGCAGAGGCAGCTTATTCACTCGGAAACCTGGACCAGGCTGCCCGGCTGGTAGACGGGCTGCTGGCGCTGCCGGAGGCCCCGGATCTTTTGAGGGGTGCAGAAGTAGGAACAGCAGTGTGGGCTGCTCGGGGAATGATGGGCAGAAGCGCTGCCCTATACAAATGGCTCGGGATAGAAAGAACAGGGCCGGCAACACCGGCAGCTTCAGTAGTGCTGACAGGCACTGGTGACATCGAGACGGCCCGCATGATGTTGGACTCCACGAGCACTCATGCAGCTCCGACTTTGTTGGCTGAAGCGTCAAAACTTATGGGTCAGGGGATCCAGGAGTCGCTGACGGGGCATCCGCATCAGGTGCTCGCGCTGTTAATTCGGGCCTCGGACATGCTGACTTCTTCCGGATCCGTCCCACCTATGGCTGAGACTCCCGCTGTGCTGGCAGCACTTGTCGCTATTCACGGTGGAGAGCTGGAAACCGCCGGCACTGTAATCCGCTCGGCTCTGGCCAGCGGTCAAGGCGGGCCCGCCCATCGGCCCCGTCTGCTCCTGATGAGCGCTTGGGTTGCAATGCAGCAGGATGACCCGGAGGAAGCTCGAGCCGCAATGCTAAACGCCCAACCAGCGGGCACAGCCCTTACCCCACGGGATCAATTCCTGCGTTCAGCCCTTGAAGTTGGTCTTGCCCGGAGGGCAGGCGACGCCGGGCTTTTGATCCAATCGTGGCAACACGCCCGTGAGGCGCTCCTTCATGTATCAGTTGACCTTTACAGTTTGCTCCCCTGGGGGGAGCTTATGGTTGCCGCCGCCCGGCTTCGCCAATCCGCAACAATTGAGCCCTATATTGCAGAAGGGTGGGCACTGCTGGGAAAGCTCGGCAACCCTCCCCTGTGGTCCATACCCTTTCACTGGTCAGCCGTAGGGGCCGCTCTGCTGGCCGACCGTCCGTCAGCCATGGCTCCTCACGCGGCTGCCCTGGTCCGGGCTTCTGACCACAGTCATGTTGCAGCGGTGCTCGCGGAGGCGGGAAGAACCTGGGTCTCAGTCCTGGCAGGACATTTCAGTGTCGAATCAGTGGAGAAAGCAGCCCGGGGGCTGGCCTCGCTGGGCATGAAATGGGAGGGCTCGCGGCTGGCCGGCCATGCGGCACCCCGCGCTGGCGACCGGAAGGATATGGCGCGGTTGCTCGCCTGTGCCCGGGACCTGGATTCCCACGCCCCGTGGAGAGCTGACACTGGACAACCGGTGGTCTCTCAGGCTTTTCCCGAGACTACTGCAATCCGTGTGCGAAATGACCGGACCCGCCTGAGTGTAAGGGAACGCGAAGTAGCCAGAATGGTCCTGGACGGAAAGACATACCGGGAAATCGGAGAATCACTGTTTATTTCACCGCGAACTGCCGAGCATCACATGTTGAGAATCCGCCGCCGTCTGGAAACCACCAGCCGTTCGGACACTTTGACCAAGCTTCGGCTGCTGCTGGATCCCTTGGAAGCAGGGAAATCTGAGCCGAACCCGTAACGGGAGTCCCCAAGAACACGTAATGCCCGTAATCCTGCTCCTGTGAAATCGCGGAAGGGGGGCGTGTTCGGTACAGGGAACAACCCCGATGCCGGGCTTGGCCCTCCTGCAATAGATTCAAATCAAGCCAGGCAGCAACGCAGGGCCTACAACTTAGCTCACAGAATTTGAGGATCATTCCAATGTCTAACATCACCTCCGAACTCCTGCAATTCCTGATGAACCTCTTTGGCGATCGCCAGGCTGCTCAGGAGTTCCTTGACAACCCGGACAAAGCGCTGGACAACGCCGGACTAGGCAACGTCTGCTCGGCAGATGTTGATGCAGTCATGCCTGTAGTTCTGGACTACGCGCCCATCACCGTCAAGTCTTCCTTTGACCGCGAATACAACACCGGCGGCAACGGCTCCTTGGCCGGCACCGGCGCAGCTGCAGCCCCCGGACACCACGCCCCGGCTCCCCAGCACGACGATCACGCCCACGCAGTGCAGCAGCTGCACCACGTGGTGCACAACTATTCCTACACTTCCACCACGGATGACCGCGACACGATCACGGACCAGTCGGTCAACCAGAACATCTGGGCTAACGGCGACGTTACCCAGCTGTTCGACAACGATGCTGTCGTCGCCTCAGGCGACGGTGCCCTCGCAGCCGGGGATGACGTTGAGATCGATGAGTCCGAGGACAACTCCACCAATATCACCGTTGGCGACATCGAAGACTCCTTCAACGAGGACAATGACACGCGTGTAGACGTTGACATCGAAGATTCCTTCAACCAGGACAACGACGGCATCGATGGCGACGACAACATTGTTGGCGATGGGAACGTCGTCGGTGATGGAAATGCAGCCGGTGACATCGTCGGTGGCGACAAGGTCGACGTAGGCGACGTCACCGTTGGCGACATTGCCGGCGGCGACATCGCTGGCGGTGACATTGCCGGTGGCGACCAGATCGACGTGGGCGACGTCACTGTTGGTGACATTGCCGGTGGCGACCAGATCGACGTGGGCGACGTCACTGTTGGTGACATCGTCGGTGGCGACCAGATCGACGTCGATCTTGAGAACGTCGGAAATACCGACGAGTCCGTCACCGTTGGTGACATCGACGCCTCCGTCACCGATGAGTCCATCACGGTCGGTGACATCGACGCCTCCGTCACCGATGAGTCCATTACGGTCGGTGACATCGACGCCTCCGTCACCGAAGACAACGACACGTTCACCGATGACCGCGACCTCATCGATGCAGATGTTCCGATCGATGGCGACGTCACCATCCCGGTCACTGTCGAGGTTGTGCCGTAACCCGAACCGCTTGGAACGGCAAAGCCCGGCAGGACCACTCCAGCCGTAACCGGGAAGGCCCGGCAGGACTCCACGTCCTGCCGGGCCTTCATCGGGCTTCAATTGAAATCGCATTAATACGGAGGAGGACCGGTGGCAAACTTGGTCAAGCTGGTAGAACACGGCATCACCATGGCCCGGGCCGGTGATCGGGATGACCTTAGTCGGCGCCTCGAACAGACCCGAAGCCGGCTTATGGACCCCAGTGTCCGGGTGATCGTTGTCGGAGAGTTCAAGCAGGGCAAGAGCCAGCTCATTAACGCCCTCGTGAATGCTCCGGTCTGCCCTGTGGATGACGATATAGCCACTTCCGTCCCTACCGTTGTCCGGCATGGGAGTCCTGCATCGGCCGCGGTGCTGGTAGCAGGCTCACCTGGCGGGGAGACTGAACTGAAACGTGTCCCTATTGCAATGGATGAACTGGCCGCCCACGTATCCGAAAAGGGGAACCCGGGAAACAAACGCGGGTTCATCTCGGCCGAAGTATGTCTGCCGCGAAAGATCCTCTCAGGCGGGCTGTCACTGATTGACTCCCCCGGCGTGGGAGGGTTCAACTCAGTACACTCACTGACGACACTTACAGCGCTGCCGACAGCCGATGCCATGCTCTTGGTCTCCGACGCATCCCAGGAGTACACCGAACCGGAAATGCGGTTCCTCCGCCAAGCCATGCGGGTTTCACCCAACGTTGCGTGTGTACTAACGAAAACAGACCTCTATCCTCAGTGGCGCCGGGTACTTGATCTGGACCGCGAACATCTCAGTGAAGGAAGACAGGAGCTAATCCCCCTGTTCCCGGTTTCCTCCGAACTGCGGCTGCACGCCGCCCGGCTTGAGGATCAGGAACTCAACGATGAGTCCGGTTTCCCGCAGCTAATAAAGCACCTGCGTCAGGAAATAGTCGGTAATTCCGAGCGTAACCAGGAAAAGTCTGTCCGCCAGGACTTGCTCTCCGTAATTGAGCAGTTGCGTCTGTCACTCAAGGCTGAACTGGCTGCTCTGGAAAATCCCAACGGCACTCCGCAGCTGATAGCGGATTTGGAACTGGCCAAAGAGAAGTCAGGTGAGTCCCGTAAGCGCTCAGCTCGCTGGCAGGTGGTGCTCAACGACGGCATGTCAGATCTCATCTCAGATATGGAACATGATCTGCGCGACAGGCTCCGGAAAATTCAGCGTGAGGCCGAGCAGGCTATTGACGAAGGCGACCCCGGAAAGTCCTGGGAACAGTTCACTGAGTGGCTCGAAGAACGTTGCGCCGAAGCCATCGCGGACACATTCGTCTGGACAAATGAGCGCGCTCAGTGGTTGGCCGCCAAAGTAGCAGAGTACTTTGACCAGGACGAAATGGCCCTCCCCGCGCTTCGGGTTGATGAGACAGATGACGTCATGGACCCGGTAGAACCCATGCCCGTGTTGGATCCCGGGCACGTCAAGCCCACCCAGAAGATTCTCATCGGGATGCGAGGATCCTACGGGGGCCTTTTGATGTTCGGACTCCTGACCGGGGTTCTGGGAATGGCGCTGATCAACCCCATCTCTATCGGGGCCGGTCTGCTGCTCGGTGGAAAAGCTTACAAAGAGGACATGCAGGGACGGCTCCAGCGGCGTCAGGCCGAAGCCAAGAACCTTGTGCGTCGACAGATTGACGATGTCATATTTCAAGTGGGCAAGCAGCTCAAGGACCGGCTCCGTTTGATCCAGCGCTCAACCCGTGATCACTTCACAGACGTAGCCGAAGAACACCACCGCTCGCTGGCCGAATCGGTCACGGCCGCGCAGAAGGCCGCCACGACCTTCTCGTCGACGCGCGAGCTGCGCATCAAGGCCATAAGAACCGAGTTGGAGCGCGTGAATGTACTGCATCGTCATGCATCCGCTTTGACGGCTCCCCAGATGGTTACAGCAAAACCTTGAAGCCAGTAACCAGCGCCGCCGCTGAGCTGCTGCGTGAGACAACAGAGCTTTACGCAGGAGACCATACAGCCCTCAGTATGCTGGAGGCGTATTCCTGCCGACTCCAGGAACCGCTCCGTGTCGCAGTCGCTGGAATGGCCAAAGCCGGGAAGTCCACGCTGCTCAATGCCATCATCGGGGAAGAGATTGCCGCCACAGATGCCGGGGAATGCACCAAAGTTGTCACCTGGTATAGACACGGACACGTCCCGAAGCTGACTCTGCATCCGGTTGAGGGTCAGCCCCGTGAACTGCCCATCCGCCGGCGCGAAGGCCATCTGGTTCTTACTCTCGATGGCCACCGGCCCGAAGAAGTTAAACATCTCGTTGTGGACTGGCCGTCCCCGGCCCTAAAAAATCTCACACTCATAGACACCCCGGGCCTTGCATCGCTGGCAGAGAGTGTTTCTGCTCGATCCGAGAATTCCATGGCGCCCGATGATGCACCTTCTGATGCGGACGCCATCATCTATCTCATGCGGCACCTCCACAGCTCCGACGTGAAGTTCCTCGAAGCACTTCAGGACCCCAAAAGGAGATTTTCCGGTGCTGTTAGCTCCTTGGTAGTGCTCTCGCGGGTGGATGAAATCGGTGCGGGGCGAATTGAGTCCCTTGTATCGGCCGGTCGCATAGCCGACCGCTACAGGCAAGACAAGAAACTGCGAAGGCTCTCGCTGGGGATCATCCCGGTGGCAGGATTGCTCGCGCAAACTGCCCGCACCCTACGTCAGTCCGAGTACGTTGCCTTGGCAGAGCTTGCGAAAGTGGATCGATCAGCCCGGGAAAGAACACTGCTCTCGACCGACATATTTTTGGCCTCAAAGAACCCGTCAACAGTGAACGAAGAAATGCGGACATGCTTAGTCAACCGCTTCGGCATTTTCGGAATCCGCCTAGCCGTAGTGCTGATTCAAAGCGGATCGAACGACGCAACGACACTCGCCCAGGAGCTTGCCCGACGAAGTGGATTGGACGAGCTGCTGGACCTTCTTCAAGGCCAGTTTCAGGCCCGAGCTGCCGAACTCAAAATTCGCTCGGTCATTATGGGTGTGGACCAGCTGCTCAAAGACCGGCCACGGCCAGGAGCTGAAAGGGTGTCGCCCATGCTCGAGCGTCTGCTGTCTGCCTCACACGAGCCACGCGAACTACGCCTTCTGATGCGCCTGCGCTCCGGTGCCGCGACACTTCCCAGGGAGTTCGCGCCAGAAGCCGAACAGCTGCTCGGTGGCTCCGGAACCTCGGTGTCGAAACGTCTTGGCCTGCCCGAAGAGGCCTATCAGAGTGAAATCGAAGAAGCCGCCTTAGCAGCGGTGAAACGGTGGCGTACTTTATCTGAACACCCCTTATCAGATAGAGCAGTAATCGACGTGTGCCGGACCATCGTCAGAACCTGCGAAGGCATTATTGAGGATCTGCAAAGCACAGCGGATCAGCGTTAGACAGGCCGGGCTCTGGACTTAATCCAGGCTGCAGTAGCAGGAAGAAACATCGTAACCGTCGCAGCCAAAGCCATGATGAGCTGCACAGCCAAAAACGAAAGAACGAATGGCCCCCTATTGTCTGGAGGCACCAGGAACGCTCCGGCGAGGACCGTCACCGCGAGGTGTAGCAGCATGACACCAACCAGAGCCCAGCGCGCCCAGTTACGTGCGTGCATCACTGTGGAGACAAGAAACACTTCAATCAGGATCACGAGGGAGACCGCTCCCAGGGACGCCCAAAAGACCAATCCCGTGATGGTGTCCAAAGTCTCTGGGCTGGTGTCGAGGGATGCCTCACGAACCAACTCGCGCAACCAGTCAAGTTGGCTTTCACGCACGAAGTAGACGATGAAAATACAGCCGGCGCCCACGAGGAAGCTCACCACCCATAGGAACTGGGCTAGCCGCATGGTGCCAGGTGGCGGTGTGGGCACCAGTTTCCCGATCGGCGCCGGACTTCCCGTAGACCGCTCCGGCCGCTGTGGGACCTCCGATGAGCTGCCTCGCTTTTTCTCGTCGTTGACGCTTTTCGAGTGAGCTTCCCCCAGTGAATCCATTGGGTAAATATACAACTCTCATCGCCCCCTTTCAGCCACCTTTTGTTGAGCCACGTCAAGTTCTCTTGTTGGCCGCGGGCTACTCATACCTTTACCCGGCACGAAGCGCCTCACGATGAACTCCTCCCGTATGTGGGTGGGTGAGCGCTAGGCGGTCTGGCCTGCGTGCTGGCCTTCGGAGATCTCCTCGACCACCTTGGCGTTGAAGGCGGGGAGGTCGTCCGGGTTGCGGCTGGTGACCAGGCCTTGGTCCACCACCACTTCCTCGTCGGTCCAGTTGGCGCCCGCATTCTTCAGGTCCGTCTGGAGCGTGTGATACGAGGTGACGTTGCGGCCCTTGATGACGCCGGCGTCGATGAGAATCCACGGACCGTGGCAGATCGAAGCCACGGGCTTGTGCTGTTCGAAGAAGGTGCGCGTGAAGTTCTGCGCGTCCTTGTCCACGCGGAGATGATCGGCGTTGACTACTCCGCCGGGAAGAACCAGGGCGTCGAAGTCGGAGGCGTTGGCGTCGGCCACGGCAAGGTCGACGTCGAAGGTGTCACCCTTCTCCACTCCATTGAAGCCTTGGAGCTTTCCCTTGGACGGAGCCACGAGGGTTGGCTCGCCGCCAGCGTCCTTGACCGCCTGCCATGGGCTGGTGAGTTCCACCTGCTCCACGCCGTCCGTCAGCAGGAATGCGACCTTCTTGCCTGTGATGTTGTGTTCTGACATTGTTCCTCCTCCGTGGTGCGGCGGTTGCTTTTTGAGCGTGTGCCGCCGCTGTGAGAGTTGTTTGTCTGACCTGTTCAAGCCTAGGGAAAGCGGCTTTAGTAAGCAAGCTGACTATCCCCATAAGCCAGTATTGCGGTTGCTTAAGTATCGAATATCGATAGAATCGGGTTGTTGTTCGATAAAGGAGTCTCTGTGGGAAAGCTGTCAATCCTCGCCTTGCGGATAGTAATGGCGATGGTGCTGGCGGGTTCACTGTTTGTGCAGCTAAGGATGGTCCCGCTGCTCTCAACCGATCTGGTGGAGGCCGGCGCCCCGGATGGTCCCCGGATCGCGCTGCTGGGCATCGTGGTCCTGGGGATTCTGTGTGTCCAAGTGGTAGCGGTCTGCGTGTGGCGTTTGCTGACCATGGTGCGCCGCGGGACAGTTTTTTCCCACCGGGCGTTCCGATTTGTGGACATCATCTTCGGAGCCATCGCTTTCGCAGCGGTGTTGATGTTTGGCATCGCAGTGATCCTGGCGCCCGGCGAGACAGCCCCGGGGATCGTGTTGCTGATCTGCGGGGCGGCGTTGATGATCGGGGGAGTGGCGCTGGTTGTGCTGGTGATGAGAACGCTCCTCGCCCAGGCTGTGGCGCGGGACGTCGAAGCTGCTGGTCTGCGGGCCGAGCTGGACGAGGTGATCTGATGCCGATCATTGTGGACATCGACGTCATGCTGGCCAAACGCAAAATGCCCGTAGGAGTGCTCGCCGAAAAGGTCGGCATCACCCCGGCCAACTTGGCTGTGCTCAAGAACGGGCGTGCCAAGGCTGTGCGCTTTACAACGCTCGAAGCGCTATGTGAGGTGCTGGAGTGCCAGCCAGGGGATCTGCTGCGGTGGGAGTCTGAGGATCGCTGGGATAGCGGAGACCCATCTGCCGGCGAGCCTCGTCCAACAGTTCCATGGTCCCAACCGACTCCTCAGGAGTCATGAACGGGCTCTCGGTCAGCCCGGCCTGTAGGCAACGCGTCACCTCACGCAGCTCGTAACTGAATCCGTGCCCGAGCACCTCAAATTCCTCCGTGCGCAGTGTGCCGCTACGAGGCTGAATGATGAGCTCGGCCGGGTTGAAGAGGGGAGCAGAGGACCGCAACCAACCTTCGGTACCTCCCACTGTTACTACGCTGGGGCACTCCGCGCCGATTGAGGTGATGAGCTGCGCATGCGCGCCGTCGTCGTAATTCAACGTGAGCGAATTCTGCAGGTCCACGCCCTCGGGAGTCAAAACTCCGCTGGCAAGCAAACTGCAAGGCTCGCCGAAAACTCCCAGCGCCCACGTCAACGGATATACGGCGAGGTCAAGCAAAGCTCCACCGCCGGCGGCCGGATCCCAAATCCGTGCTTCGGGATCGTAGGCGGGTACGAAGCCAAGATCGGCCCGGAGCCAGCGCGGCTCTCCGATTTCACCCGAACGCAAGATCTCCAGGGCGCGACAGAAACTCGGAAGAAACCGGGTCCACACCGCCTCCATGAGGAAAAGCCCCCTATCCCGGGCTAGATCGGCCAGCTCGCGCGCCTGCACGGCATCCATGGCGATGGGCTTTTCGCACAGGACATGCTTTCCCGCATTGAGCGCGGCCAACGCGACAGCATGGTGCTGCGCATGCGGCGTGGCGATGTACACGACGTCGACGGCGGGGTCCGCGAGTAGCCGCTCATAGCCCGGCGTCGATCCAACATCTGAGTAGGACGCAGCAAAACCGAATTTCTCCGCGAAGGTCCGGGCCGATGCTTCCGAGCGGGAACTGACAGCGTGGAGGACGGCGTCCTCGAGGAGCGCAAGGTCCTCCACCACGCGAAGTGCTATGGAGCCTGTGGCTACTACACCCCAGCGGATGGGGCGGCCTGTTGCGAGCGAAGGTGCGACGGTGCTTACGGGAGCAGGAAGCATGGAAGAGCCTTTCAAGGCGCAGTGTTAAAAGCTATACGGAATCTCGGATCACGATTGAAGTGGGCATCCTGTTGACGCGTTCTGCCGGTTTCCCCTCGATCAGGTTCACCAGGGTTTCGGCCATTTTCTTGCCGAGTTCAACAATCGGGTGGTGCACGGTGGTGAGGGCGGGGGTTACGGAGGTAGCGAAGGAATCGTCGTCAAAACCCACGACGGCGATGTCCTCCGGGATGCGCAGGCCCCGCCCTTGGATGGCAGTGTAGGCACCGGCAGCCATCTGGTCGTTCGCTGCAAAAACGGCGTCAATGGGTACGCCGCGATCCAGCAAACGGTGCATTGCTTTGGCGCCGGAGGCCAAGGTGAAGTCGCCCTCCTCCATCAAGCCCTCCCCAAGACCTGACTCCCGCACGGCCGTCCTCCAACCAGCAAGACGGTCCAGGCCCGGAGGCATGTCTTGAGGGCCGGCAATGGTTGCAACGTTCTTCCGGCCGCTCTCGGTCAGAAGTCGCGTGATTTCGTAAGCCGCTGCCTCGTTGGCTACATCCACGTAGTAGCTCTCCTTGCCGCCTACCAAAGGGCGTCCGGCGAACACCATGGGAAGTGACCCCGAGAGGTGCGTCCAGGAATTGTCACCACTGTGGTGCGACACCACCAGCACCCCGTCCACGTTGCCTCCGAGTAGAAAGCTGCGGGTCTTCTCCGGTTTCGATTCCGAGGAGATCACCATGTTCAGCGTGTACTCGGTATCGGTGAGGTACAGGGCAATGCCTTGCACTACCGAGGCGAAGAAGGGATCCGCGAAGACCTTGGACGTGGACTCCGGAACGATCAATGTGACCGCATTTGCCCGGCGTTTGGCGAGTGATCGTGCAGCACGGTTTGGCGTGTAGTCCAGTGCCAGGATGGCTTTCCTCACGGACTGCGCCAACTCCGGGTCAACGCTGGGGCTGTCGTTGACCACACGGGACACGGTGGCCCGCGAGACCCCGGCCAAGGCAGCCACCATTTCAAGGGTGGGTACCGGCCGGGGGCCGCTGGTGTCCTGCGTCGTCATGGTCATCTCCGGAACGTAAGAAAAGTAAGCCTCTGAAGGCTACTTTAGGCGTTCACTGTGGCGTCAGCCGCTGCCTTGGCCGAGGCGATGACCCGGGAATATGCCAGTCCGCTGTCCTTCACCGTGCGTTCAAAGGTGTCGTAGTCCACGCGAACCACCCCGAAGCGCTTGCCATACCCCCAAGACCACTCAAAGTTGTCCAGGAGTGACCACACAAAGTAGCCCCGCACATCGGCGCCTTGGTCCAGTGCGTCACCCACGGCTGTGATGTGGTCCAGGACGAACTGGGTCCGCTCGGCGTCGTGGACTGCGCCATCAGGACTGACGACGTCGTCGTAAGCTGCACCGTTTTCGGTGATGTAGAGCGGCGGCAGGGTGGGGTATTCCTCACCAAGGCGCACCAGGAGCTGCCGCAGCCCATCCGGGTTCACCTCCCAGTTCATGGCAGTGCGCGGCAGGCCGCGGCTCGGGAACGCGATGTCCTCGGAACCGATCCAGCACGACGACGTCGGGCGGGTTGCACCGCCCGAGTGGCCGTCGCCGTGTTCAGCACTGGGGTGACCGCTGATGAGGTCATCGTGGTAGTGGTTGACGCCCAGGAAATCGATGGGAGTACCGATGATGTCCAGATCGCCGGGCTTGATGACATCCCGGATGCCGAACTGCTCAAGGTCGTTCAGGGTGTCCTCAGGGTAAGCGCCGCGGAGGATTGGATCGAGGAAGATCCTGTTCTGCAGCGAATCAAAGCGGCGGGCGGCATCAAGGTCCACGGGGTCGGAAGGATCCCGCGGGATGGAGTTGCTGAGGTTCAGCGTGATCCCCAACTGTTGGGCGCCGCGGCTCCGCAGCTCGTTGACCACCAGACCATGCGCGAGGTGCTGGTGATGGATTGCTGCGACGGCAGCTTCCGGTTCCTGACGGCCTGGAGCATGTACGCCGGCTGCATAGCCAAGGAGCGACGAGCAGAAGGGTTCGTTGAATGTGGTCCAGTGCTGAACCCTGTCACCCAGTGCCGAATAGACGTCGTTCGCGTAGTCCACGAAGCGGTAGGCGGTGTCCCGGTTGGCCCAGCCGCCCTTCTCCTCCAGCGCTTGCGGCAGGTCCCAGTGGTAAAGGGTCAGCCAGGGGAGGATGCCGGCGTCGAGCAGTTCATCCACCAAACGTGAGTAAAAGTCCAAGCCCTCGGCGTTCGCGGCCCGACCCCCGGGACGGACGCGCGACCAGCTGGTGGAGAACCGGTACGAATCCAGGCCCAGCTCCTTCATGATTCTGACGTCCTGGGGCATGCGGTGATAGTGCTGTACCGCGTCCTTCAGCGTCTCACCGTTGGCAATTGCACCCGGGACGCGGGCGAAAGCATCCCACACCGAATCTTCCTTGCCGCCCTCGTGGCTGGCGCCTTCCACCTGTGCTGCGGCGGTAGCCGAGCCCCAAAGGAAGCCCTTGGGCCACACCCTGTTAAAGGGGGTGATCGCTGGGTGAGTTGTTGCTTCGAATGGCATTAGCCCTTCACTGCTCCTTGCATGATTCCGGAAATGAGTTGACGTCCCGCCAGGACAAAGAGGGCCAGCAGCGGAAGTGTTGCCATGACGGCGCCGGCCAGGACAATGGAGTAGTCCACGTACCGGGCCGACTGCAGTTGGCTGAGCGCCGTTTGCAAGGTGGGGTTGCCGGCGTCGAGCACCAGCAGGGGCCACAGGAAATCAGTCCATGCCGTCATGAACGTGAACAGGCCCAGGATTGCCATGGCCGGACGCGCCGCGGGCAGTGCCACATGCCAGAACGTGGAGATCATGGACGCACCGTCCATGCGCGCCGACTCGATCAGCTCGTCCGGGATCACGTCCACCAAGTACTGGCGCATGAAGAAGACACCGAACGCTGTGACAAGAGTAGGGATCACGACGGCGCCGATCTCACCCGTCCAGCCCAGCGTGCGCATCAGCATGAACAAGGGAATGATGCCCAGTTGCGTGGGGATGGCCATGGTGGCGATTACGGCCACCATCAGCCAGTTGCGGCCGCGGAAGCGCAGCTTGGCGAACGCATACCCGGCCAGGGTGGAGAACCCCACCACGGAAATGGTGATGATGCCCGAGATCAGGACGCTGTTGCCGAGCGCGAGCCAGAACGGAACGGTGTCGAATACTTCCCCAACGTTGGTCCAGAAGTTTCCGCCCGGGAACAGCGGCGGCCAGGTTTCGCCGAGGGCCTCGTTGGAGCGGCTGCCGATGATCACGGACCACCACAGCGGGTAGGCCGAGGCCAGGAAGAACACCAGCAGCAACCCGTAGGTGAGGAATCCGGGACGCCGGCCGTTGCCAAAGAGTGCTTTCCGTGTGGCCAGGGCCCGGGAGGTCTGCTGAGGTGCCGGTGCTTGTGGCCGGTTTTGCGTGAGGGTCATTTCCCGCTCCTCGGGGTCGAGTCTGGTGCCGTTACCGCCTGGGCGGCGAGGCCGGCGTCGTCAGCTTTTGCGTTCGCAGCCAAAGACCGCTTACGACGGCGGCGGCTGGCTGTGCCGCGATCGTCGCCGTTGGTGGCGATACGGCGCGAGATCAGCCAGTTCACGATGCCGAAGAGCAGGATGATCAGGAACAGGAGCCAGGCGATGGTGGAAGCCTTGCCGAAGTTCTGCCGCTGGAAAGCCATCTCCCACAGGTACAGCACGGTGGTCTGGAACTGGCGCGCCGTTCCGCCCGCCGCCACAGGATCGAAAAGCCGGGGCTCAGTGAAGATCTGCAGCCCGCCAATGGTCGCGGTGACAATGACGAACACCATGGTGGGCCGGATGCTCGGCAGCGTGATGCTGAAAAAGCGGCGGAAGGACCCGGCGCCGTCGATTGCTGCGGACTCGTAGATATCGCGCGGCACCGACTGCATGGCGGCCAGAAGGATCAGGGCGTTGTAGCCGGTCCAGCGCCAGTTCACCATGGTGGCGATGGCGATGTGGCTGGGAAGGGTGTCGTTCTTCCACATAATGGGGTCGATGCCGAAGCTGGACAGGATGTTGTTGATGAGCCCGTACTGCTCGCCGAACATGTTGGTGAAGATCATGGCGACAGCCACGGGAGTGACAACGTAGGGGAGCAGGATGCTCATGCGCCAGAAGGTCTTGGCGCGGAGGTTCTGATCCAGCACCGCGGCGATGATGGTGGCCATGATCAGCTGGGGAATGGTGGAGATCAGGAAAATGCTGACGGTGTTGAACAGGGAGTTCCAGAAAAACCTGTCCTGAAGAACCTCGGCGAAGTTCTGGAATCCCACGAACTCGCCCTGGCCTTTGAGCAGGTGCCAGTCGAAGAGCGAGACGAAGAACGTATAGCCCAGGGGAAAGAGGCCCACCAGGGCAAACAGGATGAAGAACGGGGCAATGTAGAAGTACGGGGACGCCTTCATGTCGAAGACGTTGAGGCGCTGGCGGAACGTCGGTTTCGGTTTGGTGGCGGCCGTTCTATCGGCAGCCGGGCGGTTCAATGTGGTGGTCATGGTCGGGTCTCAGACTCTGTGAGGGGGCCTCCGGTTTCCCGGAGGCCCCACGGCCGGGTGCTGCTAGTTGTTGACCACGAGGTCGTTGAGGAGCTTGACGGCTTCATTCCAGGCTTCATCGGCGGTGCCCTTGCCCGAATCGAGCATCTTGAGGGCGGGACCGAACACGTTCTCCTGGATCACAGAGTCATCCGGACCCTTGAACTGGGCGGTGACACCCTCGGCGCGTGACTCAAAGATTGCGCCGTACGGAGCGTTGTTGAACAGTTCGTTCGGCTTTGCTGCTTCCACGATCTTTGCCTGTGCTTCGAGGGTGCTCGGGAAGTTGTTCGCCGCAGCGGACTGCTTGATCTGCTGCTCAGGTGCGGTCAGCCATGCTGCCAGCTTGGCTGCTTCAGCGGGGTGCTTGGAGGACTTGGGGACCGAGAGGAAAGCGCCGCCCCAGTTGGAGGCACCGCCGGGGAAGACATCTGCTACGTCCCAGCCACTTGCTGCTCCGCCGCCTGCTGACTCAAGCTGGCCCTTGATAGTGCCCAGCATCCACGCCGGGCAAACGTGCGTGGCGAAGGAACCGTCCACGAATGCCTTGCCGTTGCCCCAGTCGAACTGGGTCTGGTTGGAGGACAGGCCATCAGCAGTGCCGGCGGCGAGCATGTCGAACTTTGCCCGCATCTCCTTGTTGCCCTCAACGTTCAGCTTGCCGTCTTTGGTGTAGTAACCTTCGTCCATCTGGTTGACCATGGAGTTCCACACGAAGCCGGACTGGTCATACCAGGCCTTGCCCGTAGCCTCTTTGTACTGGCGGCCCAGCTTGAAGTACGTTTCCCAGCTTGCGTCCTTGCCGCCGAACAGTTCGGCCACCTTTTCGCGATCACTCGGCAGACCGGCAGCTTCAAAGAGTTTGCCGTTGAAGCACAATGCCTGCGGTCCGATGTCTGTGCCGTAACCGATCACGCGGCCGTTGGGGTCGGTGCCCTGCTTGTACTTCCAGTCCACCCAGTTGCTCTTGATGTCTTCGGCGCCGTGCTCCTTGAGGTCCACGAACTGGTCCGAGACCTCCATGATGGAGCCGAGCCAGCCTTCCTCGATGGCCGTGACGTCGCTGAGCCCGGAGCCTGCGGCCAGCTTGGTGAACGCATCGGTCCTGGCGTTGGAACCGCGGTCAATGTTGGTGGCCTCGATGGTGACGCCGGGGTTCTGCTTCTCATATTCGGCATACAGGTCGTCGTATCCGAAGGTGCCGAACGTCGTCACGGTCAGTGTGACGGGGTTGTCGGCGCTCGCCGCTTTATCGCCGCCACCGCTGCAGCCTGCCGCCACGAGGGCAAGAGAGGCTACGCCGGCCAGGGCAGTGAATTTCCTTAGTCGCGAAAACTCCACGATCACTCCTTTGTGTGTTCGAGCGACCGTACGCCTAGGGCGAGAGAGCGCTCTCTGGGATGTGGGACCAATGTATGTGCTGCAAGTCACGTACGTCAAGAGAGCGCTCTCTCGAGGATGCTGTGTGTCTCCGCAAGTCCGCTCGATGAGTGCTCTCCACCAACCCTCGCCGAGGGGTTAGCTCTTGGGGCTATGGAGGGTTGTTGCTGCTGAGAGCTCGCCCCTCGGTGAGTGCTTTCTTCCGAAATCTGATGCCCACGGGTCCTGAACACGTCACGTTCGGCCCTCGATCAGCCACCAGCAGTGTTAGCGTCCGAGGGTGCATTATGTTGACTACGGGTCGGGAACCCCAATTTTGATCATCCACGGATTCTGCGTCGATCATCGGCTTTTGCTGGAGCTCGACCCCGTGTTCGATGCCCACGGCCATTGGCGGCGGGTGTACGTGGACTTGCCGGGCATGGGCCAATCCACGGCAGGGCCCGAGATCGACAGCGCGGATGCCGTGGCCGAAGCAGTCGTCTCCTTTGCCCGGACGACTTTCGCTGACGAAAGGTTCGCAGTCCTCGGCAACTCCTTCGGTGGCATGATCGCCCGTCACCTGGTGGCCGAATTCGGGGAACAAGTACTGGGCCTGGCGCTCCTATGCCCAGTGGTCGTTGCGGATCATGGGTCCCGAACCGTGCCTGCCCGAACAGTGCTCCAAACAGACCCGACCCTGTTGGCGGCCTTGGATCCCGTGGACGCTGCCGACTATGAAGCCATGGCCGTGGTCCAATCCCCTGAGAATTGGTGTCGTTTCCGGGACGCAGCTCTGCCGGGGTTCCGGGTCTTCGATCAATCAGCGGTCCAACGGATCTCCAGCAACTACGCACTCCGTGCCGAACCGGAAGATCGCTTCGCCAACTTTCAAGGACCGGCGCTGATCCTCGCCGGGCGTCAGGATCATGTGGTGGGGTATGAAGATCAGCTCGCCCTGGCAGGTAGCTATCCGCAGGCCACTGTTGCAGTCCTTGACCGTGCCGGTCATAACGCGCACTTGGATCAACCTGCGCTAACGGCTGCCCTCCTTGGGGAGTGGTTGGAGCGGGTCCAGGAATGGAAGAGGGAAGATCAGCGGGCGCAAACGAATCGCGTACATTAAGACCCGGTTTGGGGGCGCCGTGGAGGTGGCCGGCGACGCCTGGTGAGGATCCGATGGGCTGGTTCGGTTAACGCAAATACCCTCAAATCTGGGCTAGCTGTGATCGTGTACTGAAGCCCCCTACTTCCCCTTCTTCCCGCCCCTCTTAGCCGCAGCGTTCATCGCCGACTTCACCGCAGGCGGCAGCCCCGCCGTCTCGGTTTCCGGCTCGGCGACGGTTCCGCGCCAGCGAGCCAGCCCCTTCATACCGTGGTAAATCACCAGGGCAGCGGCGGAACCAAGGGCAATGCCCGTGAACTTCAGCTCGCCAATCGTCCAGGTGTAGTCCGCGATGCCGATGATCAGAGCAACAGCGGCCGTCGTCAGGTTGATCGGGTTGGAGAAGTTGACCTTGTTCTGCACCCAGATTTTCACGCCGAGCACGCCGATCATGCCGTACAGCATGGTCGCGGCGCCACCCAGGACACCGGCCGGAACGGTGGCGATCAGTTCGCCGAATTTCGGGGAGAAGCTCAGCAGGATGGCGAAGATACCGGCCACCCAGTAGGCCGCCGTCGAGTAGACCTTGGTAGCAGCCATGACGCCGATGTTCTCCGCGTACGTCGTGGTACCGGAGCCGCCGCCGAAACCGGCAAGTACGGTCGCGGCGCCGTCGGCCATCAGCGCGCGGCCGGAGACGCCGTCGAGGTTCTGGCCTGTCATCGCGGCCACTGACTTCACGTGCCCCACGTTCTCAGCAACGAGCACCAGGACGACCGGCACGAACAGGCCCACTACGCCGATGTGGAATTCAGGCGTCTGGAACAGCGGCAGGCCAACCCAAGCGGCGGCATCCATCTTTTCGTAGGACACTTCGCCGCGCATCATCGCCACGACGTACCCCACCACAACACCCACCAGGATGCTCAGTCGGCCCAGAATTCCGCGGAAAAGAACAGAAACCAGGATGATCGTGACCAAGGTGATCAGGGCGGTAACGGGAGCGAGATCGAAGTTGGCCTTCGCGGCCGGCGCCAGGTTCAGGCCGATCAGCGCCACAATGGCGCCGGTGACGATCGGCGGCATGAGCCGGTTGATCCATTCAGCGCCAAACTTTTGGACTACAGCGCCAATAAGCGCCAGTACGACGCCGGCAAGAACCACGCCGCCCAAGGCGCCACTGACGCCGTACTGCTGCTGGGACGCCATGATAGGGGCGATGAACGCGAAGCTCGAACCAAGGTAGCTGGGCACCCGGCCCTTGGTGATGACCAGGAAGAGCAGGGTGCCAATGCCCGAGAAGAGCAGGGTGGTTGCCGGGGGCATGCCCGTGATGATGGGGACCAGGAACGTGGCGCCGAACATGGCAACCACATGCTGCATGCCGATGCCGATGGTCAGGGGCCAGGCGAGCCGCTCGTCGGGAGCCACCACATGGCCGGGGCGGATGGACTTGCCGTTGCCGTGGAGCTTCCATTTGATGCCGAGCATGCTCATGGCGGGGCCTTCCTCAGAAGAGTATTGAGATTCGGTGCAACATTACCGCCAAACGCGCCCACGCAACGCTCCCTTAGCGGGGTACCAACCTGAACAGGAACTTGGACTTCACCATCACCCAAAGAATGGTGAGCAGCGCGATGTACACGGCAGTGTTCAGCCAGAGGTTGCCGTCCCGCAAAACGGGGATGTTTGCGATGGCCACAATGAAGAACACGTGCATGATGAACACGTAGAGCGTGGCTTGGCCCAGAGGTATGAAGAACCATCCAACGGCACGTGACAGCGGCTTCCAGAAAGCGCTCAACAACGCGTACAAGGCGATGGTGATGAGGAAGACGTTGAGCACCCGCCCCGGGCCGAGGTAGGTCCGGCTGAAGAAGGTGTCGTAGACATACCGGAACGTCGCCTCCGGGATCAGCGCGAGCCGGATGTCCAGCTGGTTGGTCAAATAAGGGCCGCTCCAGGAGAAAACGGCGCAGGCTGCAGCCAGGAAAATACACACTGCCAGCAACAGTCGCTGGCGCGGGTTGGCAAACCACTCAATGATCTGACGCCGATAGAACCCGGCGGTCATCCCTACAACGAACAGGAGCTGCCATACGAGAAGCGGGAAGGAATCCTCGAACTGCGAGGGCAGCAAACGGAAGCGGAAGATCGAACCTGCAATGTAGAGGCCGACACTGAGCGTAAGGACCAACCATGTGAATCCGCGGGACAGGGCCACGAGGATCAGCGGGCTGATGAGCAGAAGGACCACGTAAAGTCCCATGATGTTGAACTGCCAAGGCCCAACCTGCAACAAGAGCAGAGCCGGGATGAGACCTTGCGGCACGGGGAACTGCAGCAGTCCCTCCATCCCGGCGTAGAGGTTGTACGTAGTGCCCGCAGCTGCGCGACCTGCCCCGCCGGTTCCTTGATCGGTGAAGGTTGTGACCGCTGCGGCATTGATGAAAGGAAGCAGGCTCAGCCCGTACACGATCAGGACCACGGCCAGGGCTGTGAAGTACAACTTCCAGGCGCGCTTGGTGGTCCCGTCCACAACATCACCAAGGTCGGTTGCTATTCGGGGACCGTAAACCATTCCCAGGACAACCCCGGAAAGCATGACGAACAGTTCCGCGCCGGAGACCACCCCCAAGGTCTCCTGGCTGAGCAGTTGGAACACGGAGTTGATGCCCACGTGGTTGACCACCACAAATACGATTGCCAGGCCCCGGAGCATGTCGATCCGCGCATCGCGCTTGCCCGTACCGGTGTAGGACCACTTTCTGGCGAAGGCCCTCGAGGACAGTAGCCACAACGCCGAAACAGCAATCAGCACAGACCCGGCCGAAGCCCACGCGGCCCAGCCCTGGATGACGGTTCCTGTTTTCGGCTGGGGAGCCTCAACGCCAGGCACGTTCTCCAAGCCCTTCTCAGTGACCGGTCCAATGGTGAGGCCGGAGGTGTCCAAAGAGGTTCGGAACGGGTCCGCCAGGAAAGGCTCCGCAGTGGCCCTCCAGTCAATGGGCACCCGGCCTGGTTCGCGCACATCGGTGGTTTCGTTCCAGACCACTGCCCGGACGGCCCCATTGTCGGGCTCCGCGACAGAGGCGAAAACCTGGTGCCACCACGTTTCCTTGACGTCGAGCTCGGCGGCGCCGCCAGCTCCGGGCGAGTAGAAAGCCCCGGTTTCAACCAAGAGGGGCTTACTGCGGGCCTGTACGTAGGTGCTGTAAAAATTGTCGGTTCCGGCCCCGCCACTGAGGGTCCCGCCGCCGGATGCATGCAGGGCGTCATTGAATTCGCCCGCCGCGGGCAGGGTGTTGCTGGCCGCGCCGGCGCCCGTGGTGTCGTGATAGACAGACAATCCAACCCAGTCCACCACGTCATCGCCCGGGTAATACGGCTCAAATGCCGAGTCATCCTGATCCCACACGCCATTACCGCTCGTGTCCACCGACGCCAAGGGCACACCCTTGGAAGGAGCGGACGTGGCTGCCTGGAAGGGGTAGTCCTTTTCCGCAGTCGGAGACCAAACCATCACTGGATCGGGGAGCGTGGCCCTGAGCGCTGCAGCAACTTTGTCGAAAGCAGCCCGATAAGCTTCCGGTTCCTGCCCCCAGCTGACCCACGGGGCGTTCATTTCCGGTGCGAAGCGGACGAACACTTTCCCTCGGAAGCCAGCTGCCGCCGTCGTGATTTGACGCGCAAAAGCGGACGCGACGTCGTCGTTGATGTCCTTCAGGCCAATCGCGGGGCGGACCGTGAGCAGTGCATGCGAGCCTTGGTCCGCGATCTGGGAGAAGTAGCCCTTCAGGTATTCGCGGCCACCGTCTTCCAAGGGCAGGGCAACATTCTGGCCGTAGAGTGCCGCTGGCGCACCGAGTCGCTGGGCGTAGTCCGCTGCTGAATCCTGGTCCCAGTCCAGCAAGGCCCCAAAGAACCGTGCTCCAGGATCTTCGAGGCTGGGCTGCTGCTGAAGGGAATCCGCCTGAACCGAGGCCCAAGCCTGCCCGGTAGGCATCAGGAACATCACCAAAACCATGGCAAGAACAGCCAGCGCCCGCCGACGGGCCGCTAGGGGAAAGGTAGGCATCAGGCCCCTTCTGGTGTCGTCATTCCCACGGCTGAACGCCCCAACGGGTGGCAGCTCGTATGCATGATGCTACCCACTTTCGCGCTGTGCCCAACGTCACGGGCCGTCACGGGAAGAGGACAAGGGAAGTTGAAGTTGCAACCATGGAAAGCAGAAGTGCCCGGCCAGCTCAGGGCCAGGCCCAGCGAAAGGTTCACTAAATGACGATCGCCCACGAAGAAGCAGTCATTGACGCCGCAGCAGTCGACGCCATTTTTGCCGAAGCCCGCACCGCAAACAGCTTCGCCGGTGAGGTCACCGACGAGCAAGCCCGCGCCATCTACGAGCTCACCAAGTTCGGCCCCACCGCCTTCAACTCCCAGCCGCTCCGCGTGACCTACGTCCGCTCGGACGAGGCCCGCGCCAAGCTGGTGGACTTCCTCTCCAACGGCAACAAGGCCAAAACCGCTTCCGCACCGCTGGTGGCCATCCTGTCCTACGACACTGACTGGCAGGGGCAGTGGGATAAGTTCCTCCCCGCGTACGGCGCGCCCAAGGCCATGTACGACGCCGATCCCGCTTTCGCCGCTGCTACGGGCAATAACAACGCTCATTTGCAGGCCGGCTACTTCATCCTGGCCGTGCGCTCGCTCGGTTTCGCCGCCGGCCCGATGACCGGTGCCGACTTCTCCGCAATCGACGCCGAATTCTTCCCGGCCGGCGATCAGAAGAGCTTCCTGGTGGTCAACATCGGCCAGCCCGGCCCGGACGCCTGGGGCGAAGCCAAGCCGAAGTTCGCTTACGACGACGTTGTTCGCACCGTCTAAGTTTTTCTCAGCAGAAACGCCCGCTCACCTTCCTGTGGGCGGGCGTTTTGCGTCGCTGACGCGACCAGCCGAATGCTCTCTCACATCACTCGGGCTTGGGGCCATCGTTCTATCACTTCCGCTCGGGCCCGCCCGAATACTTGAATCGCGCTTTGGCCGAACCTGTAAGCATGTGAGAGAGGGATCGGGATTTAGGGCCGGTATGTGAGAGACGGTTGGCGTTTGCCCCGGGATGTGAGAGACAGTTTGTGCCGGGCGGGTGGGGCGGGTGACAAACTATGCCTATGCGGAACCTCATCTGGGTGGCGTTCACGGAGCCCGTCTCGCCGGGGCTGGTTTTTCCGCGCAGCGACTGGCCGCTGCACATCACGCTCTTAAGGTTCGACGTCGGCGCTGAGGTAAGTGCCGACGTCGCCGACGTCCTTGCGGACCTGGCCGAAGCGCCAGTCAAAGGTGCACTTGGTACCCGGCTGCGGGTGGGCGAAGAGGCGAGCTTCGGGCATATGGGATCCATCCCGGTGAGCCTGATTGAGCACAACCCTTTGCTCCAGGGGTTGCACGAGGAAATCGTGGAGGCGGCAATCAGCGTTGGAGCCAGGATTGCCACTCCCAACTACATCCTTGACCACTACCGGCCGCACATCTCCCACCACGATGGAAAGCGCCCAAAGTCCGGAGGCGTCGTCGTGCTTAACCAGATTGCGCTGGTGGACATGGCTCCCGAAGGCGACCACACCATCCGGCGCATCCTCAGGCTCTGGACGCAGGACGCCCAAAGCCTGAGGAACCAGAGGCACTGAGAAATCAGAGCCGCTGAGGAAGCTACGCGATAACCCCGTCTACCAGTGCCTTGGCCTCTTGCTGCACCTGCGCCAGGTGGTCCGCGCCCTTGAAGGACTCGGCGTAGATCTTGTAGACGTCCTCGGTGCCGGACGGGCGTGCCGCAAACCAGGCGTTCTGGGTGACAACCTTCAAGCCGCCGATTGACGCGCCGTTGCCGGGAGCCTCCGTTAGCTTGGCTGTGATCTCTTCACCGGCAAGGGAAGTCGCGGTGACATCGGCGGCGGAGAGCTTGCCCAGCTTGGACTTCTGCTCGCGGGTGGCCGCAGCGTCAATGCGGGCGTAGACGGGTGCACCGAACTGGTCGGTCAGGCCCTTGTACAGCTGCGAAGGAGAAGACCCCGTGACGGCGGTGATCTCCGAGGCAAGCAGGGCGAGCAGGATGCCGTCCTTGTCCGTGGTCCACACGCTGCCGTCGAGCTTGTTGAAGGATGCGCCGGCCGATTCCTCGCCACCGAACGCACCCTCGCCGGACAACAGTCCGGGCACGAACCACTTAAAGCCCACGGGAACCTCAACCAGCTTCCGGCCGAGCCCGCCCGCAACGCGGTCGATGATCGACGAAGACACCAAGGTCTTGCCCACCACGGACTCCGGATTCCAGCCGCTACGGTTCCTGTACAGGTAATCGATGGCGACAGCGAGGTAGTGGTTCGGGTTCATGAGCCCGCCATCTGGTGTGACGATGCCGTGGCGGTCGGCGTCGGCGTCGTTACCGGTAGCAACGTCGTAGGCAGCGGTGCCATCGGCACCAGCGGCCATCCGCTTGATCAGGGACGCCATAGCCGACGGCGACGAGCAATCCATGCGGATCTTCTCGTCCCAGTCGAGCGTCATGAAAGCCCACTGCGGGTCAACGGTGGGGTTCACCACCGTGAGATTGAGCTGGTGGCGCTCGCCGATTTCACCCCAGTAGTCCACGGATGCGCCGCCCATGGGATCCGCTCCGATGCGGACATCGGCGTTGCGGATCGCCTCAAGGTTCAGCACCGAAGGGAGGTCATCCACATAGCTGCTGAGGAAGTCGAACTTGCCGGTGGTGTCGGCAGCAAGGGCATCGTTCAGCGGCATGCGCTTGACGCCTCGGAGGCCGTTCTCCAGCAGTTGGTTGGCACGGTCAGCGATCCATCCCGTGGCGTCGGTGTCGGCCGGGCCGCCGTGGGGAGGGTTGTATTTGAAGCCACCGTCGCCCGGAGGGTTGTGACTGGGGGTGACGACAATGCCGTCGGCCTGGGGAGTGCCCGGCGCGGCTTCGCGGTTGTACTTGAGGATTGCGTGGCTCAGTGCCGGCGTGGGGGTGTAGCCGTGGCGGGCGTCCACCAGAACGGTCACGCCATTCGCGGCTAGTACTTCCAGTGCGGAGTTCTGTGCCGGCTCGCTGAGGGCGTGGGTGTCGCGTCCAATGAACAGCGGCCCGGTGATGCCCTGACGGCCACGGTATTCGACGATTGCCTGCGTGATCGCGAGGATGTGCGGCTCGTTGAAGGACGCTTTCAAGCTGGATCCGCGGTGCCCGGACGTACCGAAGGCCACGCGCTGCGCAGGGTCGCCCACATCCGGAGTTACGTCGAAATACGCGTCCAGCAGGGCTGTGATGTCAACAAGGTCCTGGGGAAGGGCAACTGTGCCCGCTCGGCTAGCCATGGGGTCCAGCATGCCAGACCCTGGCGCCAGCTGACAGAAATGTCCGGGATCCGGCCCCTGTGACGCCGAATGGCACCGCTTTTGCAAAGGAAATCACGCGAAAAAACCGCCGGGTCGGCAAAGATTCACTCCTTGTTCAAGCCGGGCTGCTAGCCAAGAAAATTGCCCCGCCCTGCCAGAAGTCCCAAAGGACCAGCAGGGCCGGGCGGAGCGAAACGCTAAAGAGCTAGACGGCGGTGTAGCCGCCATCGACGAGCACGTAGGAGCCGGTCATGAAGCTGGCCTTGTCCGAGAGGAGGAACGTAGTGACGTTGGCGACTTCCTCCGCCGTGCCCAGACGGCCGAGCGGGTGCTTCGCTTCGAGCCCGCTGACAACTTCCTTCGGAGCAGCCGAAAGCAAGGGGGTGTCGATGTAGCCGGGTCCCACTGCATTGACGCGAAGCCCCTGGGCACCGTATTCAGCAGCAGCATTCTTGGTCATTCCCACCACACCGTGCTTGGCCGCGGTGTAGGCGGCGTTGCCGGGTGCGGCCACAGCACCGTGAATCGATGCCATGTTCACGATGGCACCCTCGGATGCGCCTGCGGCAAGGATGGCCGGGACCTGGTAGCGCATCCCGTAGAGGACGCCGCTCAAGTTAATGGCGATGACGCGGTCCCAGTCTTCGATGTCGATTTCGCCAACGGGAGCGCTGGCACCGCCGATGCCGGCGTTGTTGACGGCGTAGTTGAGCGCACCGTAGCTCTCCACGGCGAAGTCGACCGCTTTCTTGCTGTCCTCGGCCACAGCTGTGTTGCCTTGGAACGGTACTGCGTTGCCGCCGTCGGCCGTGATTTGCCCGGCTACGCGGGTGGCGGCGTCGAGGTTGAGGTCTACAACTACAACGTTGACGCCGTTCTTCGCGAGGTCCTTGCTGATTGCCTCCCCGAGGCCGGAACCTCCGCCGGTGACGAGCGCGGTTTTGCCTTCGAAGTTACCCATGATTCCTCCTTTGCGGGACAGGTCCCGCAGATTTCGTTGTGAGCGCTGTTGGGAGCGCTACTACTGAAAACCAAGTCCGGCTCGAAAATATTCCATGCGTATGCATGAATGTGGCCCTCCTCGCGTTGCTGTCACACGCGCGGAACGCCCGCCACCTTCTATGGCACCCCCGGCGGCGGTAGTGTTGGGACCAAAGACCACATCCAGGGGGATACCTATGTCAGACCAGCCATCCAAGGACAACGAGGACAAGCCTGCGGGTTACGAACCGCCTCAGTACGTCCCGCCCGCTCAATTCAGCGCGCCCGAGTCGAGCACTCCCCATCAGGGTACGCCTGAGAGCGCACCTGAGCAGGGCGCACCTGAGCAGGGCACGCCCGAATACGGCGCCAACTCCACCCAGCCGCTTCCGCCTTACGAGCAGAGCGCGCACGGTCAGAACCCGTACACGCCGGGCGATTACAGCCAGCAGCCCCCTTCGCCCTACGGTCAGCCGCCCAGCCCGTACCAGCAGCAGGCGTTCAACCAGCAGCCGTACGGCCAGCAGCCATATGGTCAGCCGCAGTCACCCTACGGCCAGCCCGCCTACTACGCCATGCAGGCCGAGCCCAAGGGTCTGAGCATTGCCAGCATGTGCTGTGGCATCGCCGTCTACGTTGGTTTTGGGTTCTTCATCCTCCCGCAGATCGCCGCCGTGATCCTGGGCCACCTCGCCTTGAAGCGCGAGCCCGCCGGTAAGGGCATGGCGATCGCCGGGCTGGTGATGGGTTACCTTGGCGTGGCTCTGGCGCTGGTCTTCATCATCTTTATTGTTATCGGCATCAACGCGTCCAACAGCAGCCGCTACGGCTACTAGACCGCGTTCGGCTACTAGAACGCGTACGACGGCGACCCTTGCGTCAGGTGGGATTCCCACCGGACGCAAGGGTCGCCGTCGTTATTTGCGTGTGTCAGCCGAGCAAGCTAGCGAACGCCGCCCATCAGCTTCTTGATCGCAGGCGTTGCCGCAGCCAGACCAAGGGCCAGAACAATTGCCACGCCGCCGATCCCCAGGAAGTAGGGGAGCTCATCCTCGGGGTTGTAGAGGCCCGCGAGGATGCCGGCCAGCGTGGTGCCGAGCGAGACGGACAGGAAGAACAGCGCCACCATCTGCGTGTGGAATGCGGCAGGGGCGAGCTTGGTGCTCACGGACAGGCCGATGGGGGAGAGGAACAGTTCCGCCAAGGTGAACATGAACAAGATGCCCACCAGCGCCATCAAAGGAGTCTTGCCCTCGCCGGCCAGCGGAATGAACGCAAGGAATGCCAGGCCCATGATGAACAGGCCCGCGGAGAACTTCAAGGGGGAGCTCGGCTGCTTGGAACCCAGCTTGGTCCAGAGGGCAGCCATGACGCCGGCGAAGATGATGATGAACACCGGGTTGATGGACTGGACCCAGGCCGCCGGCATTTCCCAGCCGAACAGGTTGCGGTCCAGCTTCTCCTGCGAGTACACGGCAATGAACGTGAACTGCTGCTGGAACAGTGCCCAGAACCCGGCCGATGCTATGAACAAGGGGATGAAGGCCACTACGCGCTTGCGCTCCACGGCGGTTACCAAGGGGCTGCGGAAGATCAGGAACAGGTAGATCACTGCGGCGCCGATTGCGGCGTAGGCCATGCTCCGGGCCAGGTTGTTGGCGTTGACGGTCCCTGTTCCGAGCAGGACGCCGATGACGATCAGGATGGCCAGGAAGATCAGGCCATACTTGGTGCGGTCCTTCGCCGGGAGCGGGTTGGGAACGCGGTGTGCTTCCTCGGGTAGCCTCTTGCGGCCCAGTGAGTAGATGACCAGGCCGATTGCCATGCCGACGGCTGCGGCACCAAAGCCTACGTGGAAGCCGTAGCTCGTCTGCAGCCAACCGGTGACCAGCGGTCCAATGAGGCCGCCGATGTTGATGCCCATGTAGAAGATGGAGAAGCCGGCGTCACGCCGCTCGTCCTTCTCGCCGTAGAGGCTGCCGACCAATGCCGTGGCGTTGGCTTTCAGGCCGCCGGAGCCGATGCCAACCAATACCAATCCTGCGATCAAGCCGGGAACGCCCGGCAGGAGCGCCAAGGCGATGTGTCCTGCCATGATCATGATGGCGGAGCCGAACAGAACCTTTTCGGAGCCGAAGAGACGGTCGGCGAGCCATGCGCCGAGGATCGTCGACAGGTAAACGCCACCACCGTACGCGCCCACCAAACCAGCAGCGAGCCCCTGGTCAATGGAAAGACCGCCCTGCTCGGCGGTGAAGTACATGTAGTAGAGCAGGATTCCCTGCATGCCGTAGAAGGAGAAACGCTCCCACATTTCCACGGAGAAGAGGCTGGCCAACATCTTTGGGTGGCCGAAGAATGACGTATCGCCCGCTGGCTTTTCGGACTCAGCCGTGGTTTGAGGTGTGCTCATTTTCTCAATGCTGGCACTGACTGCGGGCATTGTCACATCGATGAATGCCCGGGGCAACCACTTCCCATATGTTAGACGCGGGTCTCAGTGGGTCTCGAGGACGGCTGCAAGCTGGAGAAGCAACAGTTCAGATCCGGGCCTGCCAATCAGCTGAACGCCCATCGGCAAGCCACCCGGCGTCGTATGTACCGGAATGCTGATCGCCGGGAGCCCGCACACGTTCACCATGGAGGACCACGGCGCATACTGGCACTGCCTTTTGTAGTCCTCATCAGCGTCGCCGGCCCACTCACTCGGCCAGAGCTCGCCGCTGTGCCCGCCACCGGTAAACCAGCCGATGGGCCTGGGGGTCTGCGCCAGGGCGGGCATGAGGATCAGGTCCCACTCCGCGTACTGCGCCACGGTGTCGTGCTCGAACTGCCGCAGGAAACTCAGGGCTTCGTTGACTTTCGAGGCACTCCGCTGTTGCGCACGACGCCGGAAAGTCCGGGTCAACGGTGTCAGCAAGGCTTCCCGCTGGGGTGCTATCCGGGCACTTCCGACGCCGGCAGTCCAGGCGGTGGTGAAGGCTTCGGGATAGCGGTTGTCGTAGCGGATTCCTGCTTCGAAGACGCTGTGGCCGGCCTTCTCAAGCAGCTTCGTCCCGAGCTCCAGGGCGTCAATCGCTTCTTCGTCGACTTGGAACGGGTAAGTGCCGGCCCACGGACTGTCCAAGCTCACGCCGATTCGCAGGGGTTCCGGCGTCCGCCCAACAGTGGCGAGGTATCCGCCGTCGGGCGCGTGATCCCCGGGGACCAGCGCGTCCATCAGCAGCGCCGCGTCCGCCGCGGTCCGGGCGAGCGGCCCGGCAACCACCAGCTTGGCGGCGTCCCCAGCGCTTGCGCCCGACGGCACCACGCCGCGGCCCGGCTTCAATCCCACCAGTCCGCACGCACCTGCTGGAATCCTGATGGAGCCGCCGCCGTCGGTCCCTGGCGCAAACGGAACAAGTCCCGCAGCCACCGCCGCGGCGCTACCACCCGACGAGCCGCCGGAGCTGCGCCCCAGGGCGTGCGGATTGCGCGACGGCGGTGCCACCCGGTTCTCGCTGTAGGCGGTAAGTCCAAATTCCGGAACCTGGGTCTTGCCCAGCGAGATGACGCCCTGGCCCTTCAACGTTGCCGCGAGGGCACCGTCCTCCGGCGCGGGCTTGTGCTCCAGCGCCGCGCTGCCGTGCGTAGTGGGCACACCGGCCACATCGGTGAGGTCCTTGAAGGCGATGGGCATGCCGTGGAGGAAACCGAGCTCGTCTTGTCTGTGCTCACGGACCAGCCTCGCGTGCAGCCCATCTGCGGCCTCTGCGTCCTTGAGCGCCTGTTCAGCTGTGACAGTGACAAAGGCGCCCAGCTGCTTGTTCCGGGAATCGATTGCCTGCAGGAAATGGTCGGTGGCTTCGCGGGCTGAAAGTTCGCCCGAAGCCAGCGCATTGCGGAGTTCAACAGCCGTCAGTCGTGAAACCTCACGCAGGGAAGGATCAACCAAGGAAACGTGGCTCCAACCGTTCCTCCACAGCAACAGCGTCCACGCTCTCGCCAGCACCGGCCGTCACCCGGAAGGCAGCTTTGTTCTTCAGCTCGGACACCACCTCCACAAGTTCCGTGCCGCGGTAAACCAACCCGACGCCGTCGTCCGTGCAGTGAGTCTCACCGAGCGTGCCGTTGGCCACCAACTTGTGGATGGCCGGTGCGCGCCGCAGCTCGGAGTCGTAGTGGACTCCGTTGGCATAGGGGAGGAAGCCGAGCGCATTGGTGACGGGCTTGAGATCCGGGCCAAAGGAATCGGTCACACCTCCCTGATACCAGCAGATGGAACCCGCGGAGACGCCGGCCAGAACCACCCCGCTTTCCCATGCCTTCCGCAGGATTCCGTCCAGCCCGTGGGCCCGCCACACGGCCAGCAGGTTCACCACCGAACCGCCGTTCACCCACACAACGTCCTGCTCAAGGAGATGCGCCTCCGGGTCCTCGACGTTGGGCATGGTGAAGAGGTTGAGGTGGCTGAAATCGAACCCTGCAATGCGTGCTGCCTGGTCCATTTCCGCAGCCCACCAGCGCTGGTCACCGGACGCCGTGCCAAGGTGTGTCACTCGGGGTGCCCGGCCCGTGACGCCGGACAGCTCCACGGCATAATGCATCAGGTGGTTGAACTCGATCCTGGTCCGATCCCCCGACTTATAGCCGCCGGACGTCGCCAGAATGGTTGCTTGCCCAGAGGTCATTCGGGTACTCCTAACAGGACGAGGGCGGGGCCGCTTCCGTCCCAGTCTTAACGTCCTGACGCCGGGAAGCAAGGGCGGGCGTGCCGTTAAGTTGCGGCATCCCGTGAAGTTACGGTGTCACGCCTCGGGGACTAGGCTGGATGCTGGACTTAATCGATGGGAAGGGAACGCCATGAGCGACTTCGATACCGTGCCTGTGGGCGACATTCCGGCAGGCGCCAGCATTCTGGACGTCCGCGAGGATTACGAGTGGGTGGCCGGGCACGCTGAAGGTGCACTGCACATCCCCATGGACCAGCTGCCGGCGCGTCTGGCCGAACTCGATCCGGATGACGACCTCTTTGTCATCTGCCGCACCGGAGGCCGGTCCTTCCGCGCTGTCCAGTGGCTCGTCGGGCAGGGCTACTCTGCCGTAAATGTGGCCGGTGGCATGGACATGTGGTTCGAGGCAGGGAAACCGATGGTTTCGGATAACGGGCTCAAGCCGGTGGTTCTGTAACCTGCGTATATAACCAGCAAGGAATATTAGAATGCCGGCAGTTACCTACACCTTCCTTGGCCCTGAGGGAACCTTCACCGAGTCAGCCCTCATGCAGGTTCCAGGGGCTGCCGAGGCTACCCGGATTCCGTGCACCAACGTCAACACAGCGCTGGATCGGGTCCGGGCCGGGGAGGCTGATGCGGCCATGGTGCCCATCGAGAACTCGGTGGAGGGCGGGGTGACTGCCACCTTGGACGCCATCGCCACAGGACAGGAACTCCGGATCATCCGCGAGGCCCTTGTTCCCATCACCTTCGTGCTGGTGGCAAGGCCCGGCGTCGAGCTTTCCAGCATCAAGCGGATCTCCACCCACGGCCATGCTTGGGCCCAATGCCGTCTGTGGGTGGATGAGCACCTCCCGCACGCCGATTACGTCCCCGGATCCTCGACGGCGGCGTCCGCCATGGGCCTGCTGGAGGATGGCGCCCCTTATGACGCGGCTATTTGTGCCCCGTTGGTTGCTGCCGGTCAACCCGGCCTGAATGTTCTGGCCGAGGACATCGGCGACAACCCTGAGGCTGTCACCCGGTTCATCCTGGTGAGCAAGCCCGGCCTTCTCCCGGACCGCACCGGCGCGGATAAAACCACTGTGGTGGTGCCGCTGCCGGAGGACCACCCGGGCGCGCTCATGGATATCCTGGACCAATTCGCCTCCCGCGGCGTGAACCTTAGCCGCATTGAATCGCGCCCCACCGGTCAGTACCTGGGCCACTACTTCTTCAGCATCGATGCCGATGGGCACGCGACCGATTCGCGGGTGGCTGACGCGCTTGCCGGCCTTCATCGGATCAGTCCGGCAACCCGTTTTCTGGGCTCCTATGCCCGCGCCGACAAGCAGCCGGCCGTGGTTGCACCGCACACTTCGGACGCTGCATTTGCCTCGGCGCACGCGTGGGTGGATTCAATCCTGAAGGGCTCCTAGCCCGCAGTCCACAGGCAGGAGGGCGGCCCTTTCGCAAGAATGCTTCTGTGCGTATGCTTGCTTGATCCATAAACGATGGATGAAAGAACCAACGAAAGGAGCGGTCATGTCTGTTCACCGGGATGACAATGACGGCCAGGGCATGATCGTCAATCCGAAGCCTGCAGCCGATAACCAGGACGACTGGAATGGCGACGAAGCTGATCGCGCGGACCGGCTCCGTTTTGAAGAAGAACAAGCCATGATCAAAGAGCAGGCCGAGGCCCGCGCTGCCGCCAAGGCCGCTACCGAAGAGGCCGAGAGGAACGCTGCCCAACCGGACGTCGGGGCTATCTAGAGGGTTTTGGCTTTCGGAACGCGCACCAGCAGGGATGCTGGTTCCACTTGCACCGTGACCGTTGTCGCCTCACCCGAGGGGTCGCCGTCGAGCTGTGTAGGCATCGGTTCCTGACTGCGGATGGTTACCTTGCCGGAGCGGTAGAAGCTCATCATCGGCAGGTTGGCATTGTGCTTGAAGAGAATCTTGACGTACATGGCCAGCCAGCCGAACGCACTGCGGGGGCTCATCACCACAATGTCCAGCATGCCGTCGTCGATCATGGCCTGCGGGATGAAGTCGATGCCGCCGGGAATCAGGCCACAGTTGGCAAATAGTACGCTGCGGATCTTCCGTGACTGCTCCGGCTGGTCGTCCATGGTGATGGTGACCCGTTTGCGGCGACCAGGAAGGTGGCGGACGCCGGCTTCTGTGTAGGCCAGCCAGCCGACGCTCTTCTTGAGGTCTTCCTTGGTGTCGCCAAGGACCTCGGCGTCCAAGCCCATGCCGGCGATGACCAGGAAGGTGTGTTGGGCGGACTCGCCAGTGATGTCGTTGTTTACGCCCATGGTGGCGGTGTCGATGTAACGCTGGTGGCCGAACAGTGCCACCTGGATGCAGTCCGCGAGGTCGGTAACGTCCAGATCCACGTTGCGGGCCAATAGGTTTCCGGTCCCCAGCGGGATGAGGCCCATGGCAACGTTCTTGTGCGCCAGCGACTCTGCCACAACGCGCACTGTACCGTCGCCGCCGCACGCCAGAACGACGTCGGCTCCGAACGCCAGCGCTTGGCGCGACTGACCGTAGCCGGGGTCCTCCACGGTGGTTTCAAAGAATTTGGGCGCGTCCCAACCGGCCAGATCGCAGGCGTCGATGATGGCTTGGCGGGTCTCTTCGGCGTTATTCTTCACCGGATTGAGAATGACCGCCACGCGCTGGTCCCCGGGGCCGGGCTTGTGTGAGTCCTCCCGGACCGCGCTCCTGATGTGGCGGGCTTTCAGTCGGCGCACACCCCACCAACTGGAGAGGGCAAAAGCCACGCCCCCAGCCAGAATCAGGTACAGGATCCAGTCGCTCATGGTGCTCCAACACTATCGTCCTGGGCAGTCCCCTCTTTGCCGCGCGCCCGGGGCGGACGGACATTGACCGCTGCGGGCCGGAAATCCGCGGCAGATTCGAATACTCTTGTCTGGTGATCGACGTAAAAGACCTCAGCGAAAATCCGGACAAGTTCCGTGCCAGCCAGCGCGCCCGTGGCGCCGACGAGTCCGTTGTGGACGCGATCATCTCCGCTGACTCCGATCGCCGCGCTGCCCTGATCCGGCACGAAACCCTCCGCGCCGAGCAGAATGCCTTCGGTAAGAAGGTGGCGCAGGCCAAAGGCGAAGAAAAGCAGGCCCTGCTGGCGGAGGTCAAGGAACTGGCCAACTCGGTGAAGGCCGCTTCTGCTGAAGCCGCTGCTGCGCAAGCCAAGCAGGAAGAACTGCTCCGCGTCATCCCCAACCTGGTGGTGGATGGCGTGCCGGAGGGCGGCGAAGACGACTACGTTGTGGTCAAGACCGTTGGTACCCCGCGCGAATTCACCGACTTCGAACCGAAGGACCACTTGGAAATCGGTGAACTGATTGGCGCGATCGACATGGAACGCGGGGCCAAGGTTTCCGGCTCACGCTTCTACTTCCTCCGCGGCGTTGGTGCCCGGCTGGAAATGGCGCTGCTGCAGATGGCCATGGAGCAGGCCATCGACGCCGGGTTCGTCCCCATGATCACCCCCACTTTGGTGCGCCCCGAGACCATGCAGGGCACCGGCTTTGATGTAAAGCACGACGCCGAGATCTACCGTCTCGCCGAAGACGACCTTTACCTCGTGGGAACCTCGGAGGTGGCCCTGGCCGGCTACCATGCAGACGAAATTCTGGACCTTTCCGCAGGCCCCATCCGCTACGCGGGCCAGAGCTCCTGCTACCGCCGCGAGGCCGGCTCCCACGGCAAGGACACCCGAGGCATCATCCGCGTGCACCAGTTCAACAAGGTGGAGATGTTCATCTACACCACCGTTGAGGAAGCAGCTGCCGAGCACGAGCGCCTGCTGGCCTGGGAAGAGGAAATGCTGGCCAAGTGCGAGCTTCCCTACCGCGTCATCGACACCGCCGCCGGCGACCTGGGCATGTCCGCGGCCCGCAAGTTCGACTGCGAAGCCTGGGTTCCCACCCAGAATGCCTACCGCGAGCTCACCTCCACCTCCAACTGCACCACGTTCCAGGCACGCCGCCTGAACATCCGCGAACGCGTAGTCAATGACGAAGGTGTCGCCAAGGGAACCCGTGCCGTTGCCACGCTGAACGGTACGCTGGCTACCACCCGGTGGATCGTTGCCATCCTTGAGCACCACCAGAACCCGGACGGCTCAGTCAACGTTCCCAAGGCGCTGCAGAAGCACCTTGGCGGACTTGAGGTACTGCCGGTCCTTTAGCTTTTTTGCGGATCCCGCCCTCGTTCGTTTCTCTGGCCGTTGCAAGGCTCGTGTGGCGGGCTAGGGCGGGATCTCTTGCTGCCACTGGTCTTCCACAGCCGTGGTTGTGCACATGAGGGTGTTCTGCGGCTGAACAATGGCCTGCGCCGGGGCAAGGTGAAGTGATGGATATACCACCTGGCCTCGTTGAAACCCCCCGCGATTCTCCGTTCCGGCAGCCGGACGGATGCAATACACAGCAGCTTCATGGCGGGCAAGCTGGTGAGAATTCGCCGCGGCTTCTGGAGACATCCCGATGGCTGGCGGCCCAGCCGTGGATTCGCTTCGCTTGAACGGTTGCCGCAGCTGCCAGAGCCATTCCAGGCCTCGTGCTTTGCAGGGAAACTGCTGCTTTCGCCATGGGGATACCCATCCTGCGGACCCCGTCATATGTGGAATGCGTTGCGCCGAATGCAAGCTGCTCGGGACGACGTAGGCCCACTTTGTCCGTGGTGAGTGCTACGAGTGACGCCCACCATGTCCTTAGTGATCGAGGCTTTCCACTGAGATACCACGTGAATCCTGAGGCCTCGCCCGAAAGGCTCGGAGAATTCATGGGTACGGGACTCTTGAATACAGCCCTGGACGTGACGACCTCATCGACCCTTAGCCAGTCCCTGGTGGTGGCAGACGGAGTAGCCCGGAAGCTCTGGAAGACGGGAAGGTTGGCTCAGGAGTCCACCCTCCTGGACATGGGCCATATAGCGGCGGCCGTCCAGGCTCACCCGCACGCTGCTGCCAGGCGCCGCGCCGAATTAGTGTTGTCACGGGCATCTCCCTTGGCTGAATCTGCCCGAGAGTCCTTCAGCAGGGCAGCCTTTCAGTTTCTCGGCTTCGAACAGCCCGAGCTACAGCACGACTTCAGCGACGTAGACGGCTTCATTGGCCGAAGCGATTTCTGGTGGCCCGGCACGGAGGGTCGGAAGGGTGTTGTGGGTGAGTTCGACGGAAAGGCCAAATACACCACTCTGGAATTACGGAACGGTGCTACAGCTGAGGAAGCCGTGTATAGCGAGAAGCTGCGGGCAGACGTCGAGAACCCGGAGAGGCTGCGCCGGAAGCTGATCGGTGCCGGACTGCTCCCGGGCCGTGGATAGCGTTCAAAACCGTTCTCTTTCGTCCCGCACCCCGTGGTGCTGCGGGATTTTCGAACTAGCGCGGGAATCCAGGGGCTTGTGGGCCAGCACGATCAGTTCGCCATTCCCACTTCCCACGTCCTCGCCATGCCAGCCGCCGTATAGGTGGTCCAATGTGAAGCCGGCCGAGTTCAGATCCTGCCGTAGTTGATCCTCTGTGCGGAATGCGAGAACCGACGTCTCTGATTCCTCGGTGCTCCCGTTTAACACGCGGTGCTCGGTCAGGGTAACGAACCCATCGGTTTCTACGGCGCTTTCGATCCAGGTTTCCACAATGGAGCCGTCGGGAAGAGTGTGGACGCGGCGCGTCTCGGCCGGTGTCCAGTATTTCCACGCTTGTGCCACGGGGTCGCGGGAATCGAAGACCAATCGACCTCCGGGGACCAACGTGCGGTGGAGGTCGGCAAGCGTTCGGGACCAGTCGCCGTCGTCGTTAATCGCTTGGGCCACGTGCGCCGTCATGATCGCCACGTCAAAACTGGCGTCTTGGGGGATTGCCGCCGACGTACCGTCAATCCAGGTCACGCCTTCAGCGCCGGGCTTCTTTCGTGCAGCCGCAAGGGAGCCAGGGTTTGGGTCGATGCCAACAACGGAGTGGCCATCCGCAGCAACCGCAAGGGTCATTCGGCCGGTACCGCAACCAAGGTCCAACACGCGGCTGTTGGGACGCCCATTCACGAAGGCCAGAAAGAAGTCGTCGTCCGCGGCCCACTGATTTCCGGCGTCGTACAGGGCCGACAACTGAGCTGCTGTCATTGGTGAAGGCATCCGCCTACCCTAGCCCGCACCACCCGAACTTGCTCCTGTTCGGCACGCTTGGCGTTGTGCGGCGGGGATCTCGAACAAGGGCGGGATCGGTGAAGAAACGGGCACAAAAATGGAAGGGAATTATCCCTTCCATATTCAATTTATAACGCACCCCGGGGCTTGCGGCAAGGCCCCCTCCATGCCGAACAATTGAGCCACGAAACCCCAACGTCCAAAGAAAAGGGAGTCGTGTGATGCCCGAAGTCAGTCCGGCGAAAACCAGCGCCTTCGCGTTGCCTGAGCACCTTGACCGCAAAGCCGATCCGAAGCTGATCGGCACCGACGAGCAGCAGTTTGAAGCGATCGCGGCCAGCCTGTCGGAGTCCATAGAGGAGTTGTCCGAACGTCTTGATGCCACGCGAAAGCGGCCCGGCGGCCGGGGGCAGGCGGCCTTGGACAGGGACCAGGAGATTCACCGGATCACTGCGCGACTAAGGGCCTTGAGGCGCTTCGGCCTGGACCTTTGCTTGGGCAGGATGGTCACTGCGGACAGTTCGGAACCGGTGTATGTCGGCAGGCTCGGATTGACCGACAGCGTGGGCCGTCGGCTCCTGATCGACTGGCGCTCGCCGGCTGCTGAGCCCTTCTTCGGGGCGACCCACGCCAACCCAATGGGATTGGTGAGCCGCCGCAGGTATCGCTGGACTCGTGGCCGGATCAGCGACTACTGGGACGAAGTATTCACTGCTGACGGCCTTGAAAGCAACGCTGCCCTTGATGATCAGTCCGCTTTCATCGCCAGTTTGGGCAGCAGCCGCTCGCCTCGGATGCGGGACGTGTTGGGGACCATCCAAGCTGACCAGGACCAGATCATTCGGGCAGGCTCACGGGGGGCTTTAGTGGTGGACGGCGGTCCCGGTACCGGAAAGACTGTGGTCGCTTTGCATCGGACGGCGTACCTCCTCTATTCGGATCCCCGGCTGAATCATCGCGGCAGCCATCGAAAGAGCGATCTCCTGTTCGTGGGCCCGCATCAGCCCTACCTCGCTTACGTCGCGGATGTTCTTCCGAGCTTGGGTGAAGAGGGAGTGCAGACGTGCACGCTAAAGGACCTTGTCCCCGAAGGTGCCACGGCCGTCGTCGAAAGTGATCCCGAAGTGGCTCGGCTGAAGTCGTCCGTGGCGATGGTGAAAGCAATTGAGTCCGCAGTGACGTTCTACGAGGCGCCGCCGACTGACGGCACGGAGGTTGAGACGCCCTACGCCGACGTATGGCTCAGCAGTGAGGACTGGGCGGAGGCATTTGACGCCGCGGAACCCGGTACTCCGCACAACGAAGCCCGCGACGACGTGTGGGAGGCACTGCTCGCCATCCTCGTGGACAAGATGGACGAGCATGACCTTCCGGAGAGCTCGCTTCGCCGCGCGTTCACCCATAACGCGGAGCTGCGGGCAGCATTCGCCAAGGCATGGCCGCTCCTCCATTACTCGGCGTTGGTAGCGGACCTATGGCGGGTTCCGGCTTATCTGCGATTGTGTGCGCCATGGCTGCAGCCTGGTGAAACAGCCACGCTTCATCGGGAAAACCCCGAGGCATGGACGACGGCGGATCTGCCGCTTTTGGACGCAGCCCGCCAACTCCTGGGAGACCCTGAGGCTTCGCGACGCAGAGGGAAACGGGAAGCCGCTCTTGCCGCTGAGCGGGAGCTCATGGACCGGGTGGTGGATGACCTGATCGCCGCTGATGACTCCGAAAACCTTGAGATGTACATGCTCCGCGGTGACGACATGCGGGAAAAGCTCGTGGACGGGGACGCCTTGGAGTCAGCCGATCCCGATGTTCTTGCGGGACCGTTCGCCCACATTGTGGTGGATGAAGCCCAGGAGCTGACGGACGCAGAGTGGCGGATGTTGTTGCTTCGGTGCCCTTCACGGAGTTTCACGGTGGTAGGGGACCGGGCCCAAGCCAGGCACGGGTTCACGGAATCATGGGAGGAGCGCCTGGAACGCGCGGGCCTTGGCGCCATCAACGTGGCCAGTCTCAGCATCAACTACCGCACACCGGAAGAGGTCATGGTTGAAGCTGAGCCGGTTATCCGCGAGGCACTCCCGGACGCCAATGTGCCTACCTCGGTTCGCAGCAGTGGAACCCCGGTGGTCCACGGTGAAATCAGCCAGCTCAGCACGATTCTGGATGGCTGGCAGGAGACCAACCCTGAGGGCATCGCCTGCGTTATTAGTCGGCCGGACGCCATAGTCAGGACTCAACAGGGCCGTGTTAGTTGGCTCACCCCTGAACTGGCAAAGGGTTTGGAGTTCGACCTCGTGGTCCTGATCGATCCGGAGACGTTTGGCCGGGGCATCGAAGGCGCCGTGGACCGATACGTGGCCATGACGCGGGCCACCCAGCAGCTGGTGATCCTTCGGAGTATCCCGGAACAGGGCCTATGACCACTGTTCACCCCCCGTTAATCCACAGCTGTGGCGCCGGTCCTAGTTCAGTGTCGGAGGTGTCTGATCTACTGTAAGCATGACTATTTTGACTGATACTCCAGTTGCTGGCATCGATGACCAGCCAAATAACAACAACAAGCTCATGATCGCCTTGGACGTGGACGGCACCCTGGTGGACCACGACGGCCACATGTCTCCGGCTGTTCGCTCCGCTGCGCAAGCTGTGGTGGCCGACGGCCACGACGTCATGATCGCTACGGGCCGCTCGCTCAACGCGACGCTTCCCATCATCCAGCAGATCGGCCTCGAGCGAGGCTACGCTGTGTGCTGCAATGGCGGCGTGACTCTACGCCTGGACCCCTCGGTGGAGAAGGGTTACGAGATTATCCACAAGGCAACTTTCGATCCAGCTCCGGCTCTGAAGGCCTTGCGGGAACGGCTGCCCAACGCCAAGTACGCGCTGGAGGACGAGGACGGGAACTTCCTTTCCACGGAGCGTTTCCAGGATGCCAGTTTCGGCGTGGAGTCCATCGGCGTCGACTTCCAGACCATGCTGGATGCCACGGCAGTCCGTGTAGTGGTTTTCAGCAGCGAGAACACTTCGGACGAGTTCAATGAGGCCATCAAACACATCGGACTTTCCGGCGTGACGTACTCGGTGGGGTGGACTGCCTGGCTGGACATCGCTGCCGAGGGCGTTACCAAGGCGAGTGCGCTGGAGGTTCTGCGCCACAAGCTCGGTACGGACCTGGCCAATACGGTTGCAGTGGGCGATGGCCGCAACGACATCGAGATGCTCACATGGGCCGGCCGCGGCGTTGCCATGGGCCAGGCTCCTGACGAGGTAATCGCCGTTGCTGATGAAGTCACCGCTTCAGTGCTCGACGACGGCGCGGCGCAGGTTTTGCGCAGCCTGCTGTAACTGCCGCTCGTCTTAGCCGGGCACACCTCTGCGGCTAATCCGGCCCTTGTTCGCTTACCCACACCGCTGAGCGGCGGGGGTTTCGTACAAGGGCCGGATCCGTGGTGGCTTACTTGAAGTACGTCTGAACGGGCCCTCCACCTGCGGATTCAACAATGGCCTGCGCCACCACCCGGAGCTTGACGTTCCGATTGCTGGAGGCCTTCTTGATGAGCTCCATGGCTTCTTGTTGGGTGCAGCGGTTTTGGGCGATGATGATGCCCGTTGCCACGTCGATCACGGTGCGGGATTCCATCGCTGCCCTGAGGTTGTTGGCGGTCTGGCTGTGCTCGGCGATCAAGACCGCCAGGCGCAGGCCTTTGGACGCCTGCTGTACGTAGTCGTTGGCGCGTTGCACGGCGGCTTGGTCGAAGGCGTTGGCGTGTTCCGAGTAGAGGTTGAGCCCTGCCCGGGCAGCGTCTTCGCTGAGGGGAAATGGTACGGCCAGGACGGACCGGATGTCGTGTTCGGTGACTAGCTTGTTGTACTCCGGCCAAGTGTCGTCTTTGGCGAAATCCGGAATATGCACTTGTGTGACTTCACGGCAGGCGTGGAGGCACGGTCCGTCGGAGAAGTTGTACTGCAATTCGTCGAGCATTTGGGCGCGCTCGCTGCTGCTTGCCACTGTCGCTGCGGAGCGATGCCGCATCAGCGTAATGCCGCAGTAAACCTCGTTCCCAGGCGTGCTGAACATACCGGCTGAGTGTCTGGCGAGCTCCTCCAGGAATGCTTCAACGTCAGGTGTATCGAGCAGCAGGTCTTGGATATCGGCCACCACTGTAGTGGGCTCGGCGAGCTGAGGTTCTTCCATGGGGAACTCCGATCCCTGATTATGGCTTCCTTTCGAGACTAACCCCGTAGACCCGTTGAAAGCTAATAGTAAGTGTGCTTCTCTTTTTAAGGAGTCTTGCCGTGGGCTCACTCTCACCAGCCGGTTAAGGATTGAAGCCCCATGCGTCAAACCCAACCCCTCACCGTCCCCGCCAGGACCTCAGAATGCAAGCCTGAGGGCAGCATTCGCCAGAGTTTCCAGGACAGTCTGGTCTTGGACCACCTCAATCTGGCCAAGTCCATTGCCGCCAGATACTCCGCTCACACTCACGACCTCGACGACGTCAGGCAGGTCGCGTACATGGGCCTCATCAAGGCCTCACGCGGCTACGACGAGTCCAAGGGCGTGAGCTTTCCCGCCTACGCCGCCCCTACCATCGCCGGAGAGGTTAAGCGCTATCTCCGCGACCATTGCTGGGTGGTGCGTCCTCCGCGGACCATCCAGGACGTCCGCCGCCAAGTGCTGGCCCGGACGGAGGAATTGACCCAAACCCTGCAACGCACCCCCTCTCCGGAAGAGGTGGCGGAGGATCTGCAACTGGAGCCGTGCCAGGTCCGCGAAGCACTGATGGCCGGTACCAGTAAGCGCCCGGATTCCCTGGATGTGCCCGCCTCCGAGGGGCGTGACGGTCTCCAAGGATCTCTTTCTGCTTTCGGATGCCCCACAGACCGGCTCGAGGACGTGCTGGCTCTGCGGAATGCCATTCGCGGCCTCAGCGCAGAGGACCGGCACTTGCTGTACCGCCGCTACTACCGCGAGGAGACGCAGTCCACCATCGCGGAGGCCCTGGGAATGTCCCAGATGCAGGTGTCGCGAAAGCTCTCAAAGATCCTGGTGTCCCTCCAAACGCAACTGTTGGACGAAGAAGCCCAACTGAAGGACGGAACAGCCCCTTAACCACGTACCAGCTAGCAGCCGAGCGCTTTCACTGCGTCCAACACGTCGCGGACGCTGACGGCCAAAAGCGCGGGATCAGGATCGGCTGAGAATACATCACCACGGCGGAGTTCGACGGCGGTCAGCACCACGTGCGGTCCCGGCGGCGGTCCCCACTCTTCCGCAGGTGCGGGGCCGAACAGCACTACCGAGGGACGTTCATACGCGGACGCGAGATGCGCTGCGCCGGTATCGGCGGAGACCACAAGGCGGGCTTCGGCGATGGTGGCGGCAAACTCGGCGAGGCCTTGCCGCCCGGCCAGCAGTCCGTCGTCGAGGTTTGCTCCTTTGAGCTTGGCCAAGGCAGCCGCCTCTTCTGCCCGGGCGCGCTCGGACGTGCCGCCCGTGAGAACTACCTCGTGCCCGGCTGCGGCAAGTTCCACGGCCACCTCCGCGAACCGCTCCACCGGCCACAGCCTGCTGCCGTAAGCCGCACCGACGTGCACAACTGTGGTGCCGGGACGCGGCGACGGAACGGCCGGATGGTTCAGCCGGTAGTCCAAGGGATCGGCGTCGATGCCGTGCCAGTTGAGGAGCCGCGTCCAGCGCTCGCGTTCCGGGATGCCGGTGATCCACTCAGGCCCGTTAATGCCGTTGGAGGCATGTGCCACCACCCGGTTGGCCTGCAGTTCCTCAATCCGCAAACGGCTTTCAGCGCCGTTCCCGTGGAGGTTCACGGCGATATCCACAGCACCCCGGGGGACTGTCAGGGGGTCATCTAGCCCAGGGGTTGGCAGGTGGTGAATGCCGCCCACCAACTCCAAGGCCTCGGCAATCCAGGCCGGTGCGGCGTACAGAATCCGATGCTCAGGGAATGCCCGGCTCAAGCCCCGGAGTGCCGGGACGGCAACCAGCAAGTCCCCCAATTTCAGGGCGCGCAGGGCAAGCAACAGGGGCTGATCGTTGTTCTCGTAACTGTTCAAAGCTGTGTCCAAGGTGGCCTCCCGCTAGGAGTCTAGCGGCAGGAAACTTCTCAGGGCCGCATTGTTTAGCGCCGGGAGAACTGGGGAACGTTGCGGGTATGGGAGGAACCGTAACGTTGAAGGCGGTCCTGTTCGACCGCGATGGAACGCTCGTCGTTGACGTGCCATATAACGGCGATCCGCAGCTGGTGCGACCCATGGACGGCGCCCGTGAAGCATTGCAAAAAGTACGCCGCGCGGGACTGGCCACGGGTGTGGTGACCAATCAGTCGGGCGTGGCGCGCGGGCTGTTGTCGGTGGAGCAGATGCACTCCGTCAACCAGCGGGTGGATGAGCTGCTGGGTCCGTTCGACGTGTGGGAGTTCTGTCCGCACGGACCGGAGGACGGCTGTGCCTGCCGCAAGCCTGAGCCGGGAATGATCCTGGAAGCATGCAACTCCTTGGGCATCAGCCCGGAGGAGGCCGCCTTCGTAGGCGACATCGGTGCTGACATGGAGGCCGCTGCTGCTGCTGGTGCCAGGGCTGTGTTGGTGCCAACGGAAATCACCCGGCGCGAGGAGATCGAGGCTGCCGGTAGTGTTGCCGAGGACCTGGGCCACGCCGTCGAGCTCCTGCTCGCCGGGGCTCTGGACGAACAGGATGCCCCTGTATGAGCCGCGTCCTGGTAGCCCGCTTGGACAGTATGGGGGACGTCCTCCTGTCAGGACCTGCCTTGCGTGCCGTGGCAAACGGAAGTCGCCCCGATGGCAGCCGACCCAACGATGTTGTGCTGCTCTGCGGTCCCGAAGGATCCAGTGCGGCGGAGATGCTGCCCGGAGTGACGCAGGTGCACACGTGGGCGTGCCCGTGGATTGTGAACCCGGCGCCTCCTGTCACGGATGAGATGACCCGGGGCCTGATCGACTTTGTCCGCAGCTCGCGGATCCAGGAAGCAGTCATTCTTACCTCCTTCCATCAGTCCCCGCTTCCGCTGGCAATGCTCCTGCGCTTGGCCGGCGTCAAAAAGATCACGGGCGCATCAACGGACTACGCAGGCTCGCTCCTTGACGTCCGGCTCAAACCGGGCGAGGACTTCCCGGAGGACCAGCCGGAAGCGGTCCGGGCGCTTACCATCGCAGAGGCCGGCGGTTATGTGCTGCCCAACGGCGACGATGGAAAACTGCGCATCACCTCCGGCCCGGATCCTGAAGGGGTAGCCGACGCACTCGCTGATGAAGGACCGTACATTGTGGTCCACCCGGGATCTGCTGCGCCGGCAAGGGCTTGGCCCGCGTTGCACCACGCAGCAACCGTGGAGCTTTTGGAGGCGTACGGGCACCGGGTGGTGGTTACAGGTGGGCCCGGGGAAACCTCGCTCACGGCAACGGTGGCCGGTCCTTCGGCGCGGAACCTCGGCGGCGGAACCAACCTCCGCACGCTCGCAGCGGTACTGGCGGGAGCCGCCGTCGTGGTCACCGGCAATACCGGCCCCGCCCATCTGGCGGCAGCGGTGGGAACACCCGTGGTGTGCCTGTTCGCCCCGGTGGTCCCGGCCATCCGATGGGCGCCCTACGGCGTTCCGCTAGAACTGCTGGGAGACCAGGAGGCGCCCTGCAAGAACTCCCGAGCCCGTGTTTGCCCGGTTCCCGGGCATCCTTGCCTGAGCTCGGTAACCCCGGAGCAGGTTGTGGAAGCCGTTGAACGGCTCTTGGGAGGCGTGTCCTCTCTGTCCACCCGACGAAAGGTTTGGAAACCATGAGGATCCTCGTGTGGCATGTCCACGGCGGATGGATGGAGGCGTTCGTCCGCGGCCAGCATGAGTACCTACTGCCGAAATCGGCCGACGGCGGCGCGTGGGGTTTGGGACGAGGGGGCCGTGAGTGGCCTGCCGCCGCACAGGAAGTGGACCTGGAAACCTTGGACCCGGCCAGTGTTGACGCCGTGGTCCTTCAGAGGCCTGAAGAGATTGCCGCCGTAGCCCGCTCACTCGGCCGCCGCCCGGGCGTTGACCTTCCCGCCGTGTACCTCGAACACAACACCCCCAAGGGCGACGTCCCGTTCACGCTGCACCCGTTGGCGGACCAGAGCACCATTCCAGTGGTCCACGTGACCCATTTCAACCAGCTTTTCTGGGACACGGGCACGGCAAGCACCACAGTGATCGAACACGGCATTCCGGACCCGGGACGCCTGTACACCGGGGAGCGGGAAGAGATGGGCGTGGTGGTTAACGAGCCTGTTCGGCGCGGACGGGTCACAGGGACGGACCTCCTGCCCGGGTTCGCGGGGGTGGGACCGCTGCGGGTCTTCGGCATGGGGACGGAGGCTTTGCCGGAATCACTGAACCTCAAGGGATTCGGCCTCAGCGAAGAACGGCTCCGCATTGCCGGTGATGTCCCCGCCCCGAAACTCCACCAGGAACTGGCCCGCTGCCGCTTGTACCTTCACCCGCTTCGCTGGACCTCGCTGGGTTTGGCACTGCTGGAAGCCATGCACCTTGGCATGCCCGTCCTGGCACTGGCCACCACCGAGGCGAGCCGCGCCATTCCGCACGGCGCAGGCTTGGTCTCCAACGACGTCGACGATCTCCAGAGGTTCGCCCGGCGGTTGCTGGATGACCCTGACGACGCCTACGCCATGGGCATGGTGGCCCGCGGGGCCGCCCTTCAACGCTACGGACTGGACAAGTTTCTTCGAGCCTGGGACGAACTCTTGGCCGACCTCCCCCTGGGCACGCGCCGGGGAAGCCACCCGCAATCCGGAACAGCTTCCTCCGGCCAGGACCGCAATTCCGGCCACGACACCAACGCCCGCCATGACACCAACGCCCGCCATGACACAGAGAGGACGCACCCATGAAAATCTCCATGGTCTCCGAACACGCCAGTCCGTTGGCCGCCTTGGGAGGCGTTGACGCCGGAGGGCAGAACGTCCACGTGGCGGCGCTTTCCTCGGCCCTGGCAGATCGCGGCCATCAGGTCACGGTGTACACGCGGCGTGATGACCCCGATCTACCAGGGCGGGTGCGAGTGGGACCGGGACTCACTGTGGTTCACGTGGATGCCGGTCCTGCCCGCCGCATTCCCAAGGACGATCTCCTGCCATATATGGGCGAGCTCGCCGACGGGATCTGCGAGGATTGGGCCGGTGACCTGCCGGACGTTCTGCACGCCCACTTCTGGATGTCCGGACTCGCTGCCATCCAAGCGTCCCGCCGGGCAGGAGCGGTTGATCCCGTTCCCGTGGTGCAGACCTTTCACGCCTTGGGCTCGGTAAAACGCAGGCACCAAGGCGCTGCCGACACCAGCCCACCAGCCCGGGAATGGCTGGAACCGTGGATCGGACGCACCGCCGACTGGGTCATTGCCACCTGCCCGGACGAGGTCTTCGAACTCAAAGCCCTCGGCATCAGCCGGTCAAAAATCTCCATCGCACCCTGCGGCGTGGATCTCACCTTGTTCCCGGGAACGTCCGACGCCGAACCCAAGACCCGCACGCACCGGATCCTGAGCGTGGGCCGCCTCGTGCAGCGCAAGGGCGTGGACCTCATTATTCAGGCCCTGCCGCTCCTGGCAGAGGCGGGCTTCAACGATGTTGAGCTCCTGATTGTGGGCGGTTCCGGGGACGCCCTCAACCTCGAAGAAGATCCCGAAGCGCAGCGCCTCAGAGCCATGGCAAAGGAACTCGGGGTGGAGGACAAGATGACCATGCGCGGGCAGGTGCCGCGTGATGCCATGCCGGCCATTTTCCGCAGTGCCGACGCCGTGGTGTGCACGCCCTGGTACGAGCCGTTCGGCATAGTGCCCCTGGAAGCCATGGCGTGCGGAGTCCCGGTGGTGGCGGCAGCCGTGGGCGGGCTTAGGGAAACCGTGGTGGATCAAAAGACGGGGCTGCATGTCCCTCCGCGTGATCCTGAAGCCCTGGCAGAGGCGCTGGGGAAGCTGCTGGCAGATCCGGATCTTCGCGCCGACATGGGCCGCGCCGGATCACGCCGGGCGCGCTCCCGCTACTCCTGGGAACGCATCGCAGCGGACACCGAGAAAGCCTACCGGTCCGTTCTGGCAGCCGGATTGTCCCGGCAAGCCGGCGAACGCTTGGAACCACTGGAAGGAACGGCACTGTGAACATCAAAGGCACTGTGACTGTGACTATCGCCTCCACCACCCAAACCACCGCCCCCTCCACTGCACCCTCCGCGGTTCCGGACAGCCTGCCGGCGCGGTGGGCTCCCGATTTCACCGATCCCAACCACACCGCCGAGGTCACCAAACACCTGGACAACGTCCTGCCCGCGTTGGACTCCTTGCGCTCGCAGTCGGGCCTTTTGTCCGAGTGGGGAACCGTGCTGGCCAAACGTCTCTTGTCCGGCCAACGCCTGCTGGCCGCAGGCAACGGCGGTTCAGCGGCTGAGGCGCAACACCTCACGGCCGAACTGGTGGGCAGGTTCGATGAGGAGCGCGCACCCTTCTCCGCGATTTCACTCCACGCAGAGTCCTCCGCCGTGACAGCGCTCTCCAACGACTACGGCTACGAGGAGGTTTTCGCACGCCAAGTCAGGGCCCATGGTCGCTCAGGTGATGTCCTCCTCCTCCTCTCCACCAGTGGCCGCAGCCCCAACCTGCTCAAAGCCGTGCGTGCAGCCAAGGAACGCGGCATCACCACGTGGGCACTCACCGGCGCTGGCCCCAACCCGCTGGCTGACGCCTGCGATCAAGCCATCACCGTTGCGGCCATCTCCGCGAACGCCCAGGAAGGCCACCTCATCGCCATCCACGCAGTGTGCCGGGCCTTTGATGCCGAGGTAGCCCGCCGGGCCGGTTCAGGCTCGAACTCCTTCGGAGGCGGGCAGCCATGAGGATCACGGTAGTGGGGGACGTCCTCCTGGACGTCGACATCAACGGAGCCGCCACCCGGCTCAGCCCCGACGCGCCCGTGCCGGTGGTGGACGTGGCCGACATCCGGCGTCGTGCGGGTGGTGCCGGGCTGGTGGCTACCGTGCTTGCGCAGGACGGTCACGACGTCGCACTGGTCACCGCCCTCTCGGACGACGACGGCGCCAGCCACCTCAGGCGCGCGCTGACCGGCGTGTCTGTGCTTGCCGGAGCCCCGCTCGCCCCGACCCCTACCAAGACCCGTGTGCGAATCGGGACACATCCCATGGTCAGGTTCGATCAAGGATGCGCACCTGCCCCTGTCCCGTCCACTACGGGAGAGATGCTCGCCGCCATTGCTTCGTCGGACGCCATTGTGGTGGCCGATTACGGCCGGGGAATCACCGCAAATACCCAGATCCGCGCCGCGCTCGCCGAGGCCGCCGGACGTGTCCCGGTGGTGTGGGACCCGCATCCTGCCGGTTCCCAACCTGTGGAAGGGGTCGCCGTCGTGACGCCCAACCTCGCAGAGGCGCTGGCCTCTGCGAAAGCGGGAGGTTTGGAACCCTCCCGCACCGGCGCCGAAGAAGCTGGCCGATACCTGCTCCAAAAGTGGGGAAGTGGTGCCGTTCTGGTGACCAGAGGTGAAGATGGGGCGCTCCTGCTCTCAGCCGGTGCCACGGCGCAAGGCATCTCCGCACCCAAGACCAACGTCAGCGATCCCTGCGGAGCCGGCGACCGACTGGCTGGAAGCCTTGCTCTGCACTTGGGCCTGGGGCTTAACCTCGCGCAGGCCGCCACCAAGGCAGTGGAGGACGCGTCAGCATTCCTCGCAGCGGGCGGAGCAGCATCACTGGCGGTAGAAGGTTCCGATCCCAGTCCCGTCGTAGAACTCAAGGGCCTGGAACTCGTTGACCCCGGCGACCTGGAACCCGACGGCGTCCGGCTGGCTCACGCCGTGCGGTCCAGGGGCGGCACGGTGGTGGCCACCGGTGGCTGCTTCGACCTCCTCCATGCAGGCCACGCGCGCACATTGGCCGCCGCGCGCAGTATGGGCGATTGCCTGATCGTATGCCTGAATTCCGATGAATCGGTCAGGCGGCTCAAAGGCGCACACCGGCCAATCGTCAGCGTGGAAGACCGTGCGGAGTTATTGCTGGCGCTCGAATGCGTTGACGCCGTGGTGGTCTTCGGCGAGGACACTCCCGAGGCCTGCCTCAGCGAACTCAGGCCCGATATCTGGGTAAAGGGTGGCGACTACACCCCCGAAGAATTGCCGGAAGCCCGCTTGGTGGCGGGCTGGGGAGGGCGCTGCGTCACCGTGCCCTTCCATCCGGCACGCTCTACCAGCGGCTTGGCTGCAGCACTGGCCAAGGTCAGCTGACCACAAGCAAACCATTAACCGAGAGGAACAGCATGAACACGCAAACACCCGGCCGCGTCATCGTTACTGGAGGCGGCTCCGGCCTTGGCGCTGCGATCGTGGAAGCCATTCGCGACGCCGGCGGCACACCCTTCGTCTTTGACCGCGATGTCAGCAACGTGTCCGGTGCCAAGGCTCTGGAAGTGGACGTCTCCAACCGTGAAGCCGTGGAAGCCGCCGTCAAGGAAGCCGCCGAAAGCCTGGGCGGCCTGGACGGAGTGGTCACAGCTGCTGGCATTGACCGCTGCGGAAAGCTTGGCGACGTCCCGGCGGAGGAATGGGAAAAAGTCATTGGAGTGAACCTCCTGGGCACGGTGTCCGTGGTCCGTGCGGCGCTGCCCTATCTGAAGGGATCCCGCGGCCGGGCCATCACCATCGCCTCCACGCTGGGTCTCCGGGCACTCCCGGATGCCACGGCGTACTGCGCCTCCAAGTTCGGCGTGATCGGCTTCAGCCGGGCCTTGGCCGCAGAAACCGGGGGAGTCATCGGCGTCACCACCATCATCCCCGGTGGCATGAAGACCCACTTCTTTGACGATCGCGACGAACAGTACAAGCCGCAGGACGATTCCAAGCTCAACGATCCCGCCAACGTGGCGCAGGCCGTAGTGTTCGCCCTCTCCCAGCCGTTCGGCAGCGAAGTCCGCGAACTCCTTATTTGCCCCGCAGAAGAAGGCTCGTGGCCGTAAGGTCCAGCACGTCCTGAACAACATCGGCCACGGCGATGCCCTCAATGAGGGTGTCGTCGTGGCCGCAGTGCGGTGCCGTCCATCCAACCTGGGTGACGTCCGCTCCGCATCGAGGGCACTGCGTAGCCCACGACATCAGGACGCGATGCAGACTCCGCCCTCGCGGCCCCGCATTGAACACGTTCCCCACCCAGAAGATCCCCACCGTCGGCGTCCCCAACGCCTGGGCCAAGTGCCGTGGACCGCTGTCGCTGGCGAGCATCACCGTTGCATCCGCCAGGAGCGCAGCCAGATCCCCGATGTTCAGCTCACCGGCCACGGATCCAACAGCGTTCCTGTCCACCTCAGTCAATTGACGGACCGCCAATTCCGCCACTTCCTGCGCCAAGGCCTTCTCTGAGCGGTCACCCACGATCAGCACCTGCGCCCCTTCCCGGGCCAATCCCGCCGCGGCTTCAGCAAAGGACGACGCCGGCCATCGCCTCCGGGGATCGGTGGCACCCGGGTGGATCACCACCAGCGATGTCCGCTGTGCGTCCCGCATTCCCACGATGTTCTGCTGATGCTCGGGCCTGGGAAGCAGGGGAGGGGAGATGATGCTCGAAGCCCCGGCGAGGCCAGCCACCTCCAGCCACCGGTCCGGTTCATTCTGGTAATAGACGTAATCAAGGTTCCGCTCCAACGGCTCCGCATCCTTGGTGCGGGTGCCCACGGTATGCCGCGCACCAAGGCGAAGCAGGAAAGGGTTGGAAAACCGTCCGCCGCCGTGCATCTGAAACGCGACATCGAACTCCCTGGCCCTCATCGCCTCGAAGAAGGCCTCCTGCGCCGCAACATCCTCAGCATCGTCCTCAAAGCGCTCGCCGTTGCGGGGACCGTCATGGACACCGTGCGCCACGGGCAACATCTCGACGTCGTCAACGGGACCTTCCGTTGCGGCCACCACTGCCGCGTGAATGGGCGTGCCCAGGAGGGTGATGGATGCGCCGGGGTACGCGTTCTTCAAGGCGTAGAGGGCCGGGTAGGTGTAGATCAAGTCGCCCAGTCCACCGCCCCTGAGGGCCACAATCCGCTTGACGTCGCTGAATTTTTCCAGCACAGGACCCACCCCAGGGCTTGGCGTCGTCAGCGGTTTCTCCATGGGTGATTCCTTTCGCTGGCAAGACGGCGGGCTGGTTCTCCGCACCCGTTGATCCCGGGCGGAAACTCACGGGTTCGGCGTGTGAAGCCCGCGGCTCGGGGTACCTGAGGGGAACAGGAAACTGTAAGCCCAATCGGAAGGTACCCCATGGCACGCCTATCCAATCAAGACGGCCAGGCCAACCACGAAGGCAAGGCAAATCAAGAGGGCCTGGCAAAACAAGAAGGCCTGGCTGACTGGTTGCCAGGCCGTTTGGCCGAGGCACGCCCGGTGGTCACGGTCATCGGGGATTCCATCCTGGACGGCTGGTGGGACGGAACCATTGAGCGGTTCTGCCGCGAAGCCCCTGCCCCGGTGGTCCAGGTGCAGCGCCGGGATTTCGCCCCGGGAGGCGCAGCGAACACGGCGATGAACCTTGCCGCAATGGGGGCTCAGGTGCGTTTTATCTCACTGATAGGAGAGGACTCAGGGGGCCGCACGCTCCTTGAGCAGCTCAGGTCCGCGGGGGTGGACGTCTCTCATGTGGTGTCCCATGCGGAGATGACCACCACCACCAAGTTTCGCGTGAGCAGCGGCGGGCAGGTGATGCTGCGGTTGGACGACGCCGCCAGTGAAGTTCCCGCTGATGGCCTCCGCTTGATGGCCGCTGCCATCCCTGACGTCCTCCCCGGCTCCTCTGCCGTGGTCCTCTGCGACTACGGCGCGGGTGCCTTGGAAGGGGCCGTGAGGGACGCCCTACTCGAAAATCTGGGACCGCAAAGCGAGGGACACCAGACAGGGCGGCCCGGGTCTGACGGCGCAGGGGCCGGCTTCCCGGTGGCTCGGCAGGACACCCTGGTAGTGCTGGACGCCCACTACCCGGGACGCTGGGCAAGCCTCCAGCCTGATCTCGCTACCCCGAATGCGCAGGAAGCGGCCAGGCTGCTCGGCACCGAGTTCCCCGGCGGAGCCGCCAGGTGCCCGTTCGTGGAAGCCCACTCGGACCAGCTCCTGCGCGCCTCAGGTGCGGCCGCCGTCGTCGTGACTTTGGACCGGGAGGGGACGCTGACCATCCGGCCCAACAGGGATTCTCAAAAGCCGGCAACCCACCGGACGTGGGCCCGGCCCCAGGCTGAGAAGCAGGCCTCGGGTGCCGGCGATACGTTCGTGGCGGCGCTGACAATTGCCCGTGCCGCGGGATTGCCGTTGACCACCAGTGTGGATCTGGCCCAAGCTGCCGCTGACGTGGTGGTGCACAGGCCGGGTACCTCTGTCTGCACTACGGAAGAATTGGCAACGCACCTCCGCGGGTTCGCCGATACGGCGCTGACGGACTCCGAGTTGGCCCGGCAGGTGGAGGAGCATCGCCGGGAGGGCAAACGGATTGTGCTGACCAACGGGTGCTTCGATGTCCTTCACCGTGGACACACGCGCTACCTCAACCAAGCCAAGCAGCTGGGCGACGTTTTGGTGGTGGCACTGAACAGCGATTCTTCCGTGCGGAAGCTCAAGGGTCCGGACCGGCCGGTCAACCACGAGGCCGATCGTGCGGCAGTCATTGCCGCGCTGAGCTGCGTGGACCACGTCACCGTGTTCGATACCCCCACGCCCATACCGCTGATAGATCTTCTGCGGCCGGACGTCTATGCCAAAGGCGGCGACTACACTCCGGAGATGCTTCAGGAGACTGAGGCGGTGGAACGCTACGGCGGTACGGTGACCATCCTGGATTACGTCCCCGAGCACTCCACTACAGCGGTCCTGGAGCGCATCCGTTCCACGGGCGAAGCCCCGCAGGCCTGAGGAGACAGCCATGCGCATTGTGATCACAGGTGCAACAGGACACGGCGGCACGGAACTGCTGAAGCGGCTCCAGCGGGCACGCTCTGAAGAAGGCGCGGACTTGGAGCTGGTGGGCGTCGTCAGGCGGCAACCGGATCAGGACGCCGCTCCGTATCACGGCATGGAGTGGCACACTCTGGACATCAGCGCCACCGAGGATCAGCCCGCCTTGGAAGCAGCTATGGCAGGAGCTGATGCCGTGGTTCACCTGGCTTGGCTGATCCAGCCGAACCACAACAGGGAGATGCTTCGCCGGACCAATGTGGCCGGAACAGCCCACGTGCTCGCCGCCGCGCGTAAAGCCGGAGTTGGGCACGTGGTGTGCGCGTCATCGGTGGGAGCGTATTCGCCGGCTCCCAAAGACCAGCGGACCAAGGAAGGCTGGCCCACCGGCGGCATCCGGAGCTCGCACTACAGCGTGGATAAGGCGGCACAGGAAAATTCTCCTGGACGGTTTTGCCAAGGAGAACCCGGACATTGTGGTGGCACGGCTCCGTCCCGCGCTGATGTTCAGTGCCGGTGGCGGGAGCGAGGTTGGCCGCTACTTCCTGGGGCGGGTTCTGCCTCGGCTTGTTCCGCGCAAGCCCTGGCTGCCGCTGCTCGCTATCCCCAAGGAGATGGTGTTCCAGGCGGCCCACACGGCTGACGTCGCTGATGCCTACTGGCGTGTGCTGGAGCGCAAGGCGGAAGGTGCGTTCAACATCGCCGCCGAGCCGGTCATCGACCCCAACGCCTTGGCGTGGATTCTTAACGCCCGGCGGGTGATGCCTTTCCCGCTTGCGGTGCTGCGCGCCGTCGTCGAGGTCAGTTGGCGGCTCCGGCTGCAGGTGACCGACGGCGGGTGGGTGGACATGGCGGCCAACGCACCCATCATGGACACGGCCCGGGCGCACGCCCTATTGGGGTGGGCGCCTAAACATTCCTCGCTGGAGGCGCTGGCCGAAATGCTGGATGGGATCGGTGCAGGAAAGGGTCGGGAAGCCTCTCCTCCCCTGAAACCGCGGTAGCCCACTACTCGGAAGACAACACCACGGTCAGGATCCGGCGCAGGCTCATGGCCACCGACGCCGGAGCATTCACCGGGGCTTGGTCAGCGGCTGCCTCGGCAACAGCGTCGCTGAGGGCGGCAATGCTGTCCTTGGCTCGCGCCAGACGGTTGGCAAGCTCGCCTGACGCGGCGTCACGCCAGTGATCCACCACGCCGGACACGGACTCCAGGGCTTCCGAGAGCGGAGCCACCAAGGCATCCGGGATGACTGTCCCCGCGCCCTCTTCCCAGATGGCACTGGCCAGGACATCGGTGATGTCCTGGACGTGGAAGGTAAGCCGTTCAAGGGTGCGCAGGCCAGCAAGGTCCGCGGGCAGGCGGGTCGCACGACGACGGGACCTGGGGTTCGCTTTGGCACTCAGTTCAGCTTGATGCACCGCAGTCCGCACGCCTGCCGCTGTCAGCGAAAGTTCGTCGCTGCGGCTGGCCCACGCCTCGTGATTGGGCGGCCAGGACTCTTCCATGGCACGGGCCATATCTTTGAGTTGGCGGGACAAAGCGCCTTGGTGCCCGGCAATGGCGGGGTCGATGTCGTCCAGGTGCAGGGGTGGAAATATCAGCCAGTTCACCGCAAATCCGACGGTGACGCCCAAGGCCATCTGGAGGACGTAGGCGAAGGAGAAACCTTCGGCATTTGAGTCGCCCAGCACCAGCACGAACAGCGCTGCCATGGGAATCCATTCGGACGCAGTGCCCAGGCGGGGAAGGCCGCCGATGAGCACGCCAAGCCCCACCACCACGGCAACAGCCAAGGCAGTAGGCGCGGCCACAGTGGTGATGGCGAAGGCCATGCCGATACCCAGCACCAAACCCACCAGGCTCTGTAACCCATGTTTGGCAGAGTCGGCCACAGTGGGGTGCATGCTCACCAAGGCGCCCAGCGGGGCATAGTACGGATACTCAGCAGCGGGCCCTGGCATGAACGGTGCAAGGTACCAAGCCAAGCCTGCGGCGATTGCAGTCTTGGCGGCAAACAGGAGTCGGTGGCGGGTGACGGTTTTTCGTAGCGCGGGAATCAGCCGTCGCCTGTTGGGCAGTTGGCTCATCAAACCAACGTTGGCAGGTCTGTTGTCCCCTGTCGAGCGGGAAGCTCTGAAAGTGGGGCACGCCATCTTTTGGAAATTGGTGTGATTAGAACTGCAGCAAGCGGGTACACACCCATTGATAGTAACGATACTTACTATCCCGGCTGCTGTCCGCAGCCTGCCAACTGTGGAAAGAGAGCGACAATGACTGAGAGCCAATCGCCGCAGGACGGAAGCTTCGCGGCGCCAACCACTGGTGCCCAGGGAGGCACCGAACCGTTCACTGGAAACTACCTGGACTCGGCCGATATTGAGACCCAGACCGCCGGAACCACGGGAATCAGTGGCACTCCCGCCGGCTCAGGGACCGATTCCGCCAGTTCCGGCAAGGTAGATACCGCCAAGGAGGAAGCAGCAGGAGTGGCCGGAGCCGTCTCCGACGCCGCCGGCGGTGTGGTGGATACCGCCAAGTCCGAGGCCGGTCACGTGGCCCAGGAAGTCAAGGTGAACGCCCGCCAGCTGCTCACGCAGACCAAGGGTGAGCTGACCGATCAGGCTCAGGCCCAGCAGCAGCGTGTTGCCGAGGGTTTGCGGTCCATTTCCGACGAACTCTCCACCATGGCTAATTCAACTGAAAACGGTGGCGTTGCCACGGACTTGGTCCAGCAGGCAGCCCAGCGCTCCTCCTCCGTTGCCCAGTGGTTGGAAGGCCGGGATCCCGGCTCACTGCTGGATGAAGTCAAGGGCTTCGCGCGTCGTAAGCCAGGAACCTTCTTGCTGCTGGCTGCTGGAGCTGGTGTCATCGCCGGTCGTCTCGGCCGGGGCATGGCAGGCAACGCCTCCGACACTGAGTCCGCAAGCGGCACTCCGGCCACCACGCAGACGCCTCGCGCCGTTTACTACCCGACTCAGGGTGGCGCGGTAACTCCTCCGCCAGTGGACCTCCCCGGACCGACGGCAACCACCGCCGGATACGGTTCGGCCACAACCACCGGCTACGACGCAGGTACCACGGGTGGCTACGACGGATCCACGCTCCCTTACCCGGAGACCGAGGCCGGTGGCCTTAAGTCCCAGGGCGACCCGCTGGCAGGACCGCTCGATCCCGATGACCCCCAGTATGGAGGTCACCGATGAGCAGTCCCGCCGATCTGCCTCCCACGGAAGCCCACGCGAAGGCGGAGACCCTTCCCCTCGGTGAGCTCCTGAGCGACCTGACGCGCGACGTTTCGACGTTGATGCGCCAGGAAGTGGAGCTGGCCAAAGCGGAACTGAAGGATTCCGCCACTAAGGCAGGCAAGGGCGCTGGAATGCTGGGCGGAGCTGCATACGCCGGCCACATCACCGTGCTGTTCCTGTCCATTGCCCTTTGGTGGGCATTGGGTCAACTGGTTGGCCTGGGATGGTCCGCTGTTATTGTCGCGGTCATCTGGGGCATCGTTGCAGCAGTTCTGGCCTCCAAGGGCCGCAAGGAACTTAACGCCATCAAGGGCATGCCGCAGACCGCTGAGACGGTCAAGGAAATACCCCCCGCTTTGAAACCGAACACTGAGGAGACACGATGACGCAGAACCCCGACGCCCTGCGCGCCGATATCGAAGAAACTCGCCGGCGGCTCAGTACCAATGTTGATGCCGTGGCGGACAAGGTCACGCCCTCGCACATTGTCAATCGCAGAGTGGACAAGATCAAGACCGCTGTGTTCGGCGCCCGCGATGACGTCAGTGATGCTGCAGGCAATGCTGCTCACCGGGCCGGGGACGCAGTTTCCGACGTCGCCAGCAATGTTTCCGGGGCCGTCTCAGACCTCGGCGATGCCCCGCAGGTGATCACCCGGAAGGCCCAGGGCAGCCCGATCGCCGCCGGCTTGATCGCGTTCGGCGCAGGCTTGCTGGTGTCCTCGCTGTTCCCGGCCTCGGAAAAGGAGCGCGAAGCTGCCCAAGCCGTCAAGGACGCAGCCCAGCCCCTGACCGATGAGCTGAGCCATGCGGCCCAGGAAGTTGCCGAGCACCTGCGCGAGCCTGCCCAGGACGCAATGCAGAACGTTAAAGACAGCGCAACGGAGGCTGCGGCAAACGTCAAGGACGAAGGTCAGGCAGCAGCAGCCGACGTTCAGGACCGTGCAGGCACCGCCAAGGACAACATCAGCAACCAGTAACGCTCCGCGCTGACCCAACTGAGTCGCAGCAGATGCCCTTTTGAGCCCTCAAAACGGCGTTAACTGCGACTCGGTTGGGTTAAGGCTGCGGCTGGGCGGGTGTGGGTGGGTACTCGCCCTTGATGACAAAGTAGGAGCCCCGGATAGTCCCGGCAAGCTTTGATTTCTGCCGGGCAAACTTGAATTTTGATTCCAACTCGGCAGGGATCTCCATCCCGTCCGCCAGCTTGAAACCAACCGCCCTTTTCCCGTCCTCGAGGCTGTACATCACGTTGATGGCCAGCCCTGATTCGTAGAAGACATAGGCCATGTGCAGGTCTTCAACCTGGAAGGCGGTGGCTTCCAGGGGGCGGGACTCAATAACAATGTCGCGTTCTTCCCGGAGGATCCGGCTGACACGGTCCACCACTTCCGGTAGTTCACTTGCCGGGTTCACCACGAAAACGTGGTTGTACTTGTTCCGGAAATAGCGGGCCTCGTTGGCGCGCAACCCGGCGGCTGCTTCGGCTACCGGCGACGATTCCAAGCCCGCTGTAGAGACAGTCTTAAAGTCAACGGTGTATGGCATGGGCCCTCCTGGTTATCAGCGAACTTCGAGAATCATCTGCAGCAAGCGGGCGGCGGCAGGACGGGCGGCATGTTCCTCTGCCCACTGCGCGCGGGCCAGCGCCTTGCTCACGGCTTGGGTGGTGATGCCGAGCTCTTCGGCCACGGCTTTCTGTTGACCCCGGACACCCGGGGTGAGCAGATCCAGTACCCGCCATTCCGCTGCACTCCGGTGCTGCACTATGTGTCCGAGGAGTCGCAGCACGGCCTCAGCCTCCGAAGCCAGGGCGGCGAAGGGGCCGTCAACTGCCACGGGAATTCGATCTTTGCCGTTGCGAAGACGATCCACTGCCCTGCGCGCATAAACGAGGCCATGCCCCGATGCATCCTTGACCAGGTTGGGCAGCGGCTCGTTAATGGGCCCGACGCCGATTCCCACGTACCACTGGCCGGTACGGAGCGCGATCAGGGCCGTCTCCACGGCTTGGTGGCTGCATTCCACAATGCCCTGCACCTCATCCTCAACCGAGCGGTCAAAGTCGAGCCGCGCAGGAATGTGCCGCAGGTCCTTGAGCAATTGCGGCACAAGATCGCCGTCGCGGCGGCTGTCGCGTTGGTTGATGGTGAGAGTGAACATAGTGGATCACATGCTACCGGCTGGTAGTCGGTCTGCAAGGGCCACATTCGCCGACGTCGAGCAAAGCTGGTCAGTCAAGTGCCGTTCGCCCGGTGAGTACGACGGCGGGCAGCGCACCTGCTGTTGCACGGGCGGCGTCGGGTATTCCGGCGTCTCTCATGGACTCTTGGATGGCAAGGACCAAGGGGGCGGGGTCTTGGTTGGAGGCAAAAACCCAGAACGTGTCGCGGGCTTGAAAAACCAGCGCACCCCGGCCTCCGGCGCCCAGGGAGACCTTGCGGCGTGCCACGAGTCTGCGGTCGGGATCCGTGCCGTCCTCAGTGGTTACGGCTCTGATGCTGCCGGGCACCACGTCAGCCCAGGGAATCACCAAGGTGGTGTGTTTCTGCGAGTATTTAGCCACGATCCCGTGATCAAAGACCAGTAGTTTCCGGAAGCTCCCCAGCAAAGTCATGGACCACAGCACCAGTCCCGTCAGAATGCTGGTCGCGGCAAAGAAGGCAGGATCGTTGAAGTGTCCCGCCTCCCGCGTGGAGCGGATGGGGCTGATGAACTCGGCTATTGCTCCGAAGACGAAACCCACAACAATGCAGGGGAGCAGGACCTTCCAGAAGATTCTTCGTGAGGAGGCGATGTAACGGAGCCGCCCCAGCTCAGGTCCGAGCCTGCGCTCAACCCGGCGAACCAGCCAACTAGGGGCGGGCATCCGGACGGTGGCCGTAGAGGTTGGGCAGGTTCTGCCGGTCAGCTGCGGCCGCCTGCCCGGCTGCTGCAGCCTTGGGGTCCTGGACGGGCTGCTGGCCTTGAGCGATTCCCGAGCGCCGGTCAATGGCTGCAAACTTCGGATCCCATGTGTCATCGCCACCGCCGCTTATTGCGGAAGCAATGAGCATCACCACAAAGAACGGGAAGAAGGACCAGCAGATGGCACGCCAACCGCCCAACCAGGCTCCCGCCGTCGTGCCGTTCTTGATCCGCACGGAGCGCATGCCGGCGGCAGCGTCGCCCACACTGCCCACGGACCCCCAGATCATGCCGTAAACGAAAAGTCCTGCAAACCACAGCACCACGTAGAGCGTCAGCCACAAACCGTCGTTGTATCCCAGGGCCGAGCCGCTGTTCATCATGGACTCCCGGACAACCACAGCGATCACGGCCAGGACCACGTAGCTCACCAGGAACACCACGGCATCCAACACGCGGCCCCAGAAGTGGGCTGTCCCGGACGCCTTGACGAAGTACGCGCCGGTGTCGGTGTGGCGGCGAACAGCGCGTCCGGTCAGAGGATCCACCAAGCCGGTGGAGGTTGTGGGTTTAGGAGTGCTCATGAGGGGCTTTCAGCTCGACGGCGGGATGCGGCTTTGGGGGCGGCACGTTGAAGGAGCGGAACGTCAGGCCAAGCCGGCCAACCCGCCCAGGACTCGGGCCAGGGATGCGGCGGAAGTTTCCTGCAACTCGAAGGTCACGGCTCCGCCCTGCTCCGGCTGGCCGGATTCCGGGGAGCCCTCCACCCGCGGAGTCAGCACATGGACGCCGGACGGGCCGGTGTACACGGTGACGGTGGGGAATTCGTCGGTGTCGGAGTTGAATGCCACCACGTTGCTCGCAGCCTGCGTGTCGGCCAAGGCTGTGGCGGCGTGTGCCTCGAACTGGGCTTCTGTGTAAAGGGCCGGATCGGTGTCGCGAGCCGCGGCCTGCTGGGGGTCAACGAACTCGGCCAGGCGCGGCACAAGCTGATCACGGGTGACCACGGTGAAGCCGTGCAGGCCACCTTCGTCCACTTCTTCGAGCAGGACGCCTTGATCGTGAAGGTAGCCGTAGAGCCAACGCTTGCCGGTAGAGACGGTACGTTCCACGGAGACAACACTGCTGCCGCTGCGGCGGAGGGTGAGCGTGCCGGTGATTTCCTCGGTGGCGTGCAGGCGCGAAGGCTCAGTTTCGCCCTCGAAGACCACCGGGTACACGAGTTCCTTGGCCAGCAGGCCGCGCAGGGCGATAGCGCACATCAGTTCCTTGCTGGCATCCTGGGCCGAAAGCCACGGCAGGGCAACCAGCTGTTCGTGCTGCACGCCGTCCAGTGCCACAACTTCTTCATCGGTCAACGTGGGCAAAGGCGCGCCGATTGCGCTGGCCGAGGCCAAGACCTTGGCTGCGGCCTCAACGTCCCGCTGGGTCCACTTCATGGTGCTGGTGGTCATCCGAATATCCCTCCGACAAAGTTTCCGACTGACTTGGCGGCGTCACCGACCCCGTCTGCCACCTTACTGCCTACGTCCTTTGCGAAGCCCGCCACCTCCTTGGCGCCGTCGGCGATGTAACTGCCCGGGTTGCGGGCGAAGTTGCTGATGGAGTCCCAATTGTCGGCTACCAAGTTGCCCAGTGCCCAAGCACCCGCAACTATTCCTGCGCCAATCACGATCGGCGCTCCAATGGGTCCGAGCAGAGCGGCGCCACCGGCCGTCATGAGCATGATGCTGCCCACGCCACCCACCACGGACAGCCCTCCTGCAACGCGGTCGCCGGTGCCGCGCCAGCCATCGTGCTGGGGGTTGATCATGTCGCTGATGCCGCCCACAATGTTCAGCGGTGCCGCCAACGCACCTGCCACGCGGAGGCCCTTGGAGAACTTGCTGGCATCCTGGAACGCCTGGCTGTAGGGGATGTTGGCTTTGAGGTCGGTGAGGACGTCGGTGACCTTCTCACCATTGCGCAGCGCGGTCATGGCGTCGCGGACCACAGTCCCGCCGGCCCGCCAATTGGTCAGGACTTCGCGGGTCTTCACCCACTCGGCGTTGCCAAGCTTGAGGTACTTGTACGCCGTCCACAGCGGAGCAGCCACGCCCTTGACGCCCATCGCGGTGTCGTAGACGTCCTTGAGGACGCCCACCGATGTGCCTGAGCCGTCGTTGTGGCTGGCAAATTCCTGCTGGTTGGCATGCTTCTTCAACTGGCTCGCGTTCTCGCGCAACATGTTGGCGGCCTTGACCAGGCTCTGCCGATGCTGGGAGTTCCAGTCGCCCTTGAACACCGTGGCGTCGCGGCCCTGCCACGCGGTAGTTGAGTTGATCGCGTTGGACAACTGTGTGCTTTGCAGGCTGATGGCGTCGGCAGCATTGCCCATCACGCCTGCCAGACTGCGAAGCTGCGCGATGTCCGCGCCGTAGAACCCAGCCAATGGAACCCCCTGTAAACAAGCATCGAAAAGTCTTGTCCCAGCCTAGGCGGACCTGCAAATTGCCGCGATGGGGAGACATGCCCATACACAACGCGGGGTCACTTATGGCCCTTAACTGACCCCTCAAGGGGCCATAAGTGACCCCGCGTTGCCTTAAAAGTACGACGGCGGCCGGTGCGGTTCGCGGGGGACCGTACCAGCCGCCGTCGGGCGTGAAACCGAGGCGAGCTTAGTGTGCTGCCGGAACGTAACGCTTGATGGAAGCTTCCAGCTCGGCTTCGGCAGCGGCACGGTCGCCCCAGCCTTCAGCCTTGACCCACTTGCCGGGCTCCAGGTCCTTGTAGCGGGTGAAGAAGTGCTCAATTTCCTTGATCAGGAATTCGCTGACGTCGCTGACTTCCTGGATGTGGTCGAAACGCGCATCAACGGGGACGCAGAGGACCTTGGCGTCTCCGCCGCCGTCGTCAGTCATGTTGAAGACGCCGATGGGACGGGATTCAACAATGACGCCCGGGTGGAGGTCGAAGTCCTGCAGGAGCACCAATGCGTCCAGCGGGTCGCCGTCTTCGCCCAGGGTGTTCTCGAAGAAACCGTAGTGCGTGGGGTACTGCATGGAGGTGAACAGGACGCGGTCCAGGCGGACACGGCCGGTTTCGTGGTCAACTTCGTACTTGACGCGCGATCCCTTGGGGATCTCGATGGTCACGTCGTGCTTCATGGAATGCTCCTTGACGGGTGTGGGTGGGGCGCGGCAGGCAAAAGCACGGCCGGCGCCGCCGACTACTATTGAGGATATAGCGAGAGGCCCGGGTTTCTTGAACCGGCGGGGACATTTCAGGACTGACAGGACCAAGCAACTTCCATGATGGGCGTTAAAAACGGGGGTGCCCGCAAGCGTGTGGCCTCGGCGTGGGGGCGCTTTACATGGCCGGTGCTACTGACCACAGTTTTGCTGTGCCTCGGCGCCGTAGTGGTGGCGGGGATGTTTCCGGGCTTGCTCAGTGTGCCAAAGCCGACGCCTTCGGTTCCCGCCTGGCACAAGGTGCCGGACCGCCTGTCCGACGCCTCCAGTGTGCTTCCGTTGGATGCGCGGGCACCCGTTCCTGCGCCTGCCCAAGTGGCAAAACTTCTAGACGCCACGCTCAAGCCGGATGGTGCGGGCAGTATCAGTGGCGTGGTGATGGACGCATCCACTGGCCAGGTTCTGTTTGATCGGGACGCAAACGCCAACCGCATCCCTGCCTCGAATATGAAGCTGTTGACCGCCGTCGCCGCTTTGAAGGCGCTCGGTCCGGAGTCCCGGTTCACCACCCGCGTGCTTGCAGCCGATAACCCCTCCACAGTGGTGTTGACCGGGGGAGGGGATGTGCTGCTGGGCTCCGGCGCCTCCGAACCCACGGCCGTGCTTGGGCGGGCCGGACTGGCATCCATGGCGGCGGACACTGCTGCCGCTTTGGCCGCGGCCGGGGTGACGGGGCCTGTCACCGTTCAAGTTGACGACTCCCTCTTCGCCGGCGCGCCCCTCAACCCGGCATGGAGCCTGGACGATGTTGCCGTCGGAGAAACAGCGCCCTTGTTCTCCTTGGCGTTGAACTCAGGACGCTATAACCCTGACGTTGTCACCGGACCCCGGCCCCAGGATTCCGCCGTCACCACCGCCCAGGCGTTCGTCGAGCAGTTGTCGGCCGCCGGCGTAGCGGTGAGTCCCGGCGTCGAACGCGGTAAAGGCCTCCCCGCCAAGGTGCTGGCTGCTGCTGAGTCCGCTACCGTCAGCGAGCAAGTGGACCTCATGCTCGAATCTTCGGACAATTTCCTCGCAGAAGCGCTGGGGCGGATGACCGCCATGGCCTCCGGTCAGACTGGGACGTACGACGGCGCCACTGCGGCCGTGCGGCAAAGGCTGGGGGAGTTGGGGATTGCCACGGATTCGATGCAGCTGGCCGACGTTTCGGGCCTTGCCTTGGAGAACCAAGTCACCACCCATCAGTTTGCCGCGGTTGTCCGGGCCATTACCAGCGGGCCGGACCTTGCCCTACGTGCCGCGCTCGACGGTTTTCCCGTGGCCGGGCTCACCGGGACTCTGGATGACAGGTATTTAGACGCCGGTACGTCCGAGGGCGCCGGGCTGGTGCGCGCCAAGACAGGGACGTTGAATACCGTGATCGCGTTGAGCGGTTACGTGGTGGATGCTGATGGGCGGCTGCTGGTGTTCTCGTTCATTGGCAATGGGCTGGATCCTGGTGCCGCGGGCAACAAGGTGGCCATGGACCGTTCGGCGTCGGTGCTTGCCGCGTGCGGGTGCCAAGGCTGAATCCTCCGCGCGGAGCGAACTTAAGGCTCACTGTCAGTCACGTGTGGTCTGATGGACCGTATGGTGTCATCTGCCCGAGATTCGTCAGCAGGGGCCCCGTCCCTGATCAATTGGGACCTGGCCGCCTCTACGGCTGCCCGGCTTGCCCCTCCCGGTCCGGAGCTTAGCGCCGGGGAGATCGGCAAGGCCGTGGACAATCTGCGCTTCAACGCGGATGTCTCCGTCCCGCACGTGCACGACATCACCGGCTTGGATGCCGCGAGGGACCTGCGTGATTCCCACGTCCTGGTGGTGGACCGGGCCTCGTGGTCCAAGGCCAATACACAGAGCTTCGCAGTGATGCTGCAACCCGCCCTGAAGAAGATGGTGGAGAGCCGCAGCGGAGTGGCCATGACCCCCGCGGCGGCTGCTGCCAGCGGTGCCATCACCGGCGCCCAGCTCGGCGCTGTGCTCTCCTTCCTTTCCAGTAAAGTCCTCGGCCAGTACGATCCTTTTGCTGCCCTCGCCCCGGATTCCAATGTCCCCCCGGGCGGCCGACTCCTGTTGGTGGCGCCGAACATCATCTCCGTGGAGCGCGAACTCAACGTCCACCCGGACGACTTCCGGCTCTGGGTCTGCCTGCACGAGCAAACCCACCGCGTCCAGTTCGCGGCAGCACCGTGGCTTCGGCACCACATGCTGGACGAGATCGAGAAGCTCAGCGGCAACCTCCTGGGCAACATGGATACGTTGGTTGAACGTGCCAGCGCTGCAGCCAAGTCCCTGAGAGACCGTAGCCCCTCCGAAAAGACACCGGGCCGTGGCGCCATCCTGGACCTCCTCCAGAACCCCGAAGAAAAGGCGTCGCTGTCCCACATCACGGCTGTCATGAGCCTTCTTGAGGGTCACGCCAACGTGGTGATGGATGCTGTGGATTCCAGCATCGTCCCCTCCGTGAAGACCATCCGCCAACGCTTCAACGAGCGCGGCAAGGATCGCGGCGTGGTGGAGAAGTTCATCCGCAACCTCCTCGGCCTGGATGCCAAGATGCGGCAGTACACAGATGGCGCCAAATTCGTTCGTGAAGTGGTTGCCGTGGCTGGCATGGAAGGCTTCAACCGGGTGTGGGAATCCGCCGAGTTCCTGCCTACCGAAGACGAGATCCATAACTCCAAGCTGTGGCTTGAGCGGATGGGGCTTTGAGCGATCCCGCTGGTGCTGGACCGGTTAGCGGGTCCGCTGTCGGTTCCGCAGCTAAGGGTCGACGCCGGCCGGGGCGTTTGGCGCCGGTCGTCGGCAAGGCACGGAAGCAGTTGCAGAACGCCTTGGCCTCCGCGGGATACCCCGCCCATGTGCTTGTTGCCTGCAGCGGAGGGCCGGATTCGTTGGCATTGGCAGCGATAGCCGCCTACTTCGCCAGGCGCGGTCACGTGGATGGCCACCCGGTGTCTGTTGCCGGTGTGGTGGTGGATCATCAGCTGCAGGCGGGCTCTGCGGAGGTAGCCTCCCAAACCGCCGCAGTGCTGCGCGAACTGGGGCTGTTTCCCGTGGAAGTGCGCACCGTAGAAGTCGCCGCCACCGGCTTTGGTCCCGAGGCCGCGGCCCGGGATGCCCGGCATTCGGCGTTGAAATCGGCTGCCGACCAGCTTGGTTGTGATGCCATCCTGCTCGGCCACACCCTGGACGACCAAGCAGAGCAAGTACTCTTGGGCTTGGCCCGCGGGTCCGGTACGCGGTCACTCGGTGGTATGAGGTCCGCCCGCGGACGCCTGCTCCGGCCATTTCTCGGCCTTCGCCGTGAGGAAACGCTGGAAATTTGCCAGGTGGAAGAGCTTTCGCCTTGGCACGACCCCAGTAATTCCGATCCCGCCTTCGCCAGATCCCGCACGCGCGTTGAAGTCATGCCTGTGCTGGAGGAAAAGCTTGGTCCGGGCGTTGCCGAATCACTCGCCCGCACGGCCGCAATCCTTCAGCAAGACGCAGACTTCCTCGAAGATCTTGCCAACGAGACCTATCTCTCACTTGTCCAGCGCGTGGAGGACGGCGTCTGGTTACCGGAACACGACGTCCGCGCGCTGCCCGCAGCGCTAAGGTTCCGCGTCATCGCCAAGGCGGCGGCCGACGTCGGCGGTCAACAACCCGGCTACGGGCGCCTCCACGCTGCGGAAGCGCTGCTTCGCCGGCAAGGTTCGGCGGGGCCCGTGGAGCTTCCCGGCCACGTCAGCGTGTTCCGCTTATCCCTCAGTGATATGGAGCAGGAACGCTCTGTTTCCGCGGGTGCTTCGTCGGCTGTGTCGGCGGGTGCAGCGGCTGACGGCGTTCCCCGACTGGCCTCCCCCTGTGGGAAGCTAGTATTCCGGCATCAGAAACCGTCCCAACAGTAGCCGCACCGAGCATCAAAAACAGGAGCCATTGGTGGATTCAAACGACGTCCAGGCAGATCTCAAGCACGTTCTTTACACCAAAGAGCAAATCCAGACGCGTATCGCGGAACTTGCGGCGCAGATCGACAAAGACTACGAAGGCCGCGACATCCTCATTGTCGGCGTCCTCAAGGGTGCGGTCATGGTCATGGCTGACCTGGCGCGTGCGCTGCACAGCCACGTCAGCATGGATTGGATGGCTGTCTCGTCCTACGGTTCGGGCACCCAGTCCTCCGGTGTTGTCCGGATCCTGAAGGACCTCGACACTGACCTCATGGGCAAGGATGTCCTGATCGTCGAGGACATCATTGATTCCGGCCTGACCCTGTCCTGGCTCAAGTCCAACCTTGAATCCCGTGGCACGGCCAGCGTCGAAATCTGCACAGCTTTCCGCAAGCCGACCGCCGCCAAGGTGGAAATCGACGTCAAGTACGTCGGCTACGACATCCCCAACGAATTCGTCGTGGGCTACGGCCTTGACTACGCCGAGAAGTACCGGAACCTGGACTTCGTGGGCACCCTGGCCCCGCACGTTTACGAGTAAAGCCCCTCTTCGCTTCCTCCGCGCCGCCGCGCCTTTTCCGCCGTTTGCACCTGTAACCTCTGGTGCGTGTGGCGGGAGTGGGTGCGGCGTTGGCGCTTAAGGGGTGCGCTCGGCGGTAGCGGGTGCGGCTGGCGTTGTTTTTTGGGGCGCACCCTTTTCCGCCGTTTGCACCTGTTACCTCTGGTGCGTGTGGCGGGAGTGGGTGCGGCGTTGGTGCTTAAGGGGTGCGCTCGGGGGTAGCGGGTGCAGATAATAAGTTTTTGAACCTGCCGCCGCACCACCCTGCGCGCTAAACTGGACCATGACCGGTGCTCCCGCCCGTCTCTTGACGTGGCTCGCCGTCATGGCGACTCTCCTAACCGCGTGCACTCCTGTAGTCGACCTCACTGAGACCGATGCCGGACAGCCAATCCCGTCCGCTTCCGCAGTGCCGACCACGGGTGACCTTGCGGCAGTCCCGTCCACGAGTGCCACGCAGACTCCTGTGCCACCACTGCCTGCGCCACCACTGCCTGCGCCATCACTGCCTGCGCCACCACTGCCTGCGCCGCCCGCTGTGCCTCAGGCTTTTGCCCTGAACCTCTACCAAGACGGCGACTTCGTCCCGCAGTACACCTTTGACTGGTGTGTTGCGGCAAGCATCCAAATGGCACACAACCTCATCGATGACACCGGAGGCGGAACGTGGGCGTCCTCCGCACAGCAAAGCGAGCTGTGGGAGATGGCCCGTGCACGGTCATCGGATTCATTTAATGGCGCCAACCCCCGGGGCTGGGCTCAGGTGTTGACTGAGGTTGGTATGGGCCCATATGCGGTGGTCAGCATCGCCACCTACGAGGACACTCTGCAGGCGGCGGCACGGGCAATAGCTGAAACTGGGCGGCCGGTGGGGCTTGTCATGTGGAGCGGCCGGCATGCTTGGGTTATGAGTGGATTTGAGTCCGTGGGTGATCCAGCGCAGTTCCCGGAGTTCCAGGTGACGGGGATTCGTGTCTTGGATCCGCTCTATCCTCACGGCAGTGGGCAGTGGGGTCCTTCTCCGGAGCCCAACAGTCTGCTTTCGCCGGAGCAGTTGGCCACACAGTTCGTCGTCCGTGAGCCCCGGCGCTGGAGCACTGACCTGCCTACTGGTTACTTGCTGGTGCTTCCGGTCGCCGCCTGACTCAGCTGGCTGCCTTATGCCGCCCGCAGGGAGTGAAGGCCGCCGTCGTTCAAAATGCGTGCGAACACGAGTGGGTTCATCATGTCGGACCAGTCCCAGCGAACAACAGTGAGGCCAAGTGCCCGCAGCCCGTTTTCGCGGGCCTTCTCTGCCATGACTGCCTGCTGGATTGTCTGGTTTCCCCGCAACTCGTGTCTTAAGTATTTTCCGTGCCCATCAAATTCCCCCACGAGATCGAGTTCGGGCCACCAGAAATCAGTTCGGGCAGTTCGTCCGTTTCCCAACGTAAAAGAGCCTTGCAGGCTAGGCATGGGGAAATTGAGCAAGATCATTTGGGCTCGACTCATGGATTCCCCCACTGATTCGGACTTCTCTGAGGAGAGATCCAGAATGGATTCGGCGCGTCGCTTCCTTGAGATGCTGGTGAGGGCGGCGACAGCTTCAGCCAGTTCATCCATTTGCACCGGAGGACCCCACGCCTTGGCCTTGTTCCAATTGGCGGCCTCAAAAGCGTCGCCCCACTTTTGGTTTCGTCGGCTGGAGTCCACAATGGCCAAGGCCTCTGCAAAGTTCAGGGCAGCTGCCAGCTCTACTGTGGTGCGGACTTTGTCTGTGACCTGGAAGTCGCCCAGTTGAGCCACCCCGCTGTCAAGGGGCCCCAAGCTTCTCCGGATTCCGTGCTTTGATCTGCCGCCACGTGGGTCATCAGTTACGGTGCATAAGCGCTTCGGCACACCCACCACGCCGAGCCCCCAAAGGAGTGCGGCCGTCTGCAAGTTGAAGAGGGGCGGTGTCTTGGCCGCATTGACCAATGCAGCTGCTTGAAGTCCGTGCCGCTGGCGCTCGTTCGATTCCGCCCAATAGGAAGCACGAACATAGGCGCCCCGTCGAATCCGAACGAGCTCGCCACGTTTGGCCTGCTTCGCAAGGTGGCGCGCGTCCTGTCCAATGCGTGTCGCATCTGAAGCAAGTATGAGTTCCGGAATGGCCATAGGTCCCACGCTTCCCGTTCTCGCGCGAAGTCGAAAGCACCAGCCCGAGCTATGTGGAAAAACAGGGTCGAGATCACGCGGAAGAAACCAAAATGGCGCGCCCCAAATTGCGCCAGTTGTGGGGAAGCACCCCCGGGCCCGCACCCTTTTCCGCCGTGCGCGCCCGTTCCTTAACGTGCCCGCACCCTTTTCCGCCGTTCGCACCAGTGGTTACGGGCGCGGATGGCGCGAATGGGTGCGCCGGCGGTGGGGGTAGTGGGTCTACGGGAGGGGATTGGCGCGATCGGGCGAATCGGCGGTACCAGGGTTGTTGGGCGAGGGCGGCCCTGGAGGGACGTCTAGGGCGGCACGGGCGACGCGGGCCCGCACCCTTTTCCGCCGTGCGCGCCCGTTCCTCAACGTGCTCGCACCCTTTACCGCCGTGCGCACCAGTGGTTACGGGTGCGGATGGCGCGAGCGGGCGCGCCGGGGCTGGGGGTGGTGGGTCTCCGGGTGCGGATGGGGCGAATGGGTGCGCGGGCGGTGGGGGTGGTGGGTCTACGGGTGAAGATTGGCGCGATCGGGCGAATCGGCGGTACCAGGGTTGTGCGGCGAGGGCGGCCCTGGAGGGACGTCTAGGGCGGCACGGGCGACGCGGGCCCGCACCCTTTTCCGCCGTGCGCGCCCGTTCCTCAACGTGCTCGCACCCTTTACCGCCGTGCGCACCAGTGGTTACGGGTGCGCACGGCGCGAGCGGGCGCGCCGGGGGTGGGGGTGGTGGGTCTCCGGGTGCGGATGGGGCGAATGGGTGCGCCAGCGGTACCAGGGTTGTTGGGCGAGGGTGGCCCTGGAGGGACGTCTAGGGCGGCACGCGCGACGCGCGCCAGCACCCTTTTCCGCCGTGCGCGCCCGTTCCTCAACGTGCCAGCACCCTTTTCCGCCCGTGCACGCCCGTTCCTCAACGTGCCCGCACCCGTTTCCGCCGTGCGCGCCCGTTCCTCAACGTGCCCGCACCCGTTTCCGCCGTTCGCACCAGTGGTTACAAGTGCGGATGGCGCGAATGGGTGCGCTGGCAGCCAGACACCACCCCGCCGCACCGCTAGAGCAACACAAAACCCCTGTTCCAGCACGCACAACGCGAGTATCCTGTGTACGCCCAGAGGGAACTTTTGGACTTTCCGATGCGTGAATTACTGGGAACGGTGTATAGCTTGAAACTGAAGCAGCACCACTCGCGCGCAGAAGTTGCGCCTTGCAGCACTACCAGGAGGGACGGGGCAAAACCCCGATCAGATGAAAGCTAAGAGTTTCTTCAAAGGCCCGGGCATCTGGATTGTTGTCGTCGTTGGCTTGCTCCTGGTGGCATTCGCAACACTGGCTCCGGGCGGTTCCACGCGCATTGACACCAAAGCGGGCCTCGAACTCCTTTCCCAAAGCGGGAAGGTTGAGCAGGCCAAAATTTTCGACGCCGAAAACCGCGTTGACCTGGTGCTCAAGGACAACCTGAACCTGGACGGCCAGGACAAGGGCAAGAACGTGCAGTTCTTCTACGTCACGGATCGTGGTCCGGACGTGGTCAAGGCTGTTACCAACGCCAACCCGGACAAGGGCTTCACGGACCAGCCGGTGGAAAACAACTGGTTCTCCGGGCTGTTCTCCCTGCTGATCCCTGTGCTGCTGCTCGGCGTCTTGTTCTGGTTCCTGCTTTCCCGCATGCAGGGCGGCGGCTCCAAGGTGATGCAGTTCGGCAAGTCCAAGGCCAAGCTGGTCAACAAGGACATGCCGCAGGTGACCTTCTCTGACGTAGCCGGCGCTGATGAAGCCGTGGAAGAGCTCCAGGAAATCAAGGAGTTCCTCCAGGAGCCGGCCAAGTTCCAGGCCGTGGGTGCCAAGATCCCCAAGGGTGTGCTGCTCTACGGCCCCCCAGGTACCGGTAAGACGCTTCTGGCCCGCGCTGTTGCCGGCGAGGCAGGCGTTCCGTTCTTCTCCATCTCCGGCTCGGACTTTGTTGAAATGTTTGTCGGCGTTGGCGCTTCGCGTGTTCGTGACCTCTTCGAACAGGCCAAAGCAAGTTCCCCTGCCATCATCTTCGTTGATGAGATCGACGCCGTTGGACGCCACCGCGGTGCCGGCATCGGCGGCGGCAATGACGAGCGTGAGCAGACCTTGAACCAGCTCCTCGTGGAGATGGACGGCTTCGACGTCAAGACCAACGTGATCCTCATTGCGGCCACCAACCGGCCTGACGTCCTGGACCCCGCGCTGCTGCGCCCGGGCCGTTTCGATCGCCAGATCACCGTGGAAGCCCCGGATATGATCGGCCGCGAACAGATCCTCAACGTCCACGCCAAGGGCAAGCCGATGGCCCCGGGCATCGATCTCAGGAGTGTAGCCAAGAAGACTCCCGGTTACACGGGCGCGGACTTGGCCAACGTCCTGAACGAAGCTGCGTTGCTCACTGCGCGTTCCAATGCCAACCTGATCGACGACCGTGCGCTGGACGAGGCAATCGACCGCGTTATGGCAGGCCCGCAGAAGCGCAGCCGCGTCATGAAGGAACTCGAGCGCAAGATCACCGCGTACCACGAAGGCGGCCACGCACTCGTTGCTGCCGCACTGCGTAATTCCGCCCCGGTCACCAAGATCACCATCCTTCCCCGCGGCCGTGCTCTGGGCTACACCATGGTGATCCCGGAGGATGACAAGTACTCGATCACCCGCAACGAACTGCTGGATCAGATGGCCTACGCCATGGGCGGCCGTGTTGCTGAGGAAATCGTGTTCCACGATCCCTCCACAGGTGCATCCAACGACATCGAAAAGGCCACCTCCACGGCCCGGAAGATGGTCACCCAGTACGGCATGAGCGAACGTGTTGGTGCCGTGAAGCTTGGCCAGGGCGGCGGTGAGCCGTTCCTCGGCCGCGATGCGGCGCAGGAGCGCAACTTCTCAGACCAGATCGCCTATGTTGTGGACGAGGAAGTGCGTCGTCTTATCGACCAGGCGCACGATGAGGCGTATGCCATCCTCACCGAAAACCGGGACGTTTTGGATCGTCTGGCACTGGAGCTGCTGGAGCGGGAAACCTTGAACCAGCAGGAGATCGCCGACATCTTCCACGACATCCGAAAGCGCGATTTCCGGGAGATCTGGCTGTCCAAGGAATCCCGCCCGGTCCAGTCCATCCCGCCCGTGGAATCACGCGCCGAGAAGGCTGAACGCGAAGCCCAGGAAGAAGCCAAGAAGGCCCGTCTGGACGAGCCTTTGGACGTCGTGGCGCCACACGCCCAGGGAGTCGGCAGCCAGGAATCATTCCAAGCCCCGCAGCCCGACGGCGGCAACGACCACCCGCATCACGGCTAAGCTTTCTGCTGTGACTCATTTCGACGACGACGACGACGACCTCGCCGCCGCCCACGGTTCCGCCGCGGGCTCCAAGCACGGCCACAAAGTGGACCGCCCGCGCATTGAAGCGGCTGTCCGTGAGATTCTCCTGGCAATAGGTGAAGATCCTGAGCGTGGAGGCCTCTTGGACACGCCCAAGCGCGTGGCCAAGGCTTACGCGGAGGTCTTCGCAGGTCTGCACCAGCACCCTGCGGATGTCCTCTCCACCACGTTCGATCTCGACCATGAAGAGCTTGTCCTGGTAAAGGACATTCCCTTCTACTCGACGTGCGAGCATCACTTGGTGCCGTTCCACGGGGTGGCGCATGTTGGTTATATTCCGTCACATGACGGCAAAGTGACCGGCCTGAGCAAGTTGGCACGACTGGTGGATATTTACGCGCGGCGGCCTCAGGTGCAGGAACGCCTCACCACCCAGATCGTTGAGGCGCTTGTGAAGCACCTCAACCCGCGCGGCGCGATCGTCGTCGTCGAATGTGAACACATGTGCATGTCCATGCGCGGCATTCGCAAGCCCGGCGCAAAGACCGTCACCAGTGCGGTGCGCGGTCAACTCCATGACCCGGCCACCCGCGCCGAGGCCATGAGCCTCATACTCGGAAGGTAAAGCACTATGGACTCCCTCGCTGCAGCACCCGGAACCGGCCCGGCCACAAGCCCGTTGCCAATTCTCCGCAAACCGCGTCCCGCGGCCAGGTTCGAGGACCTGCCAACGGACCGCACGCTCGTCATGGGAATCCTTAATGTCACCCCGGATTCCTTCAGCGACGGCGGTACTCACCGGACGCCGGACACCGCGATCGCACTAGGCCTGCGGATGTTTTACGCAGGCGCGGACATCATCGACGTCGGTGGCGAATCCACCCGCTCGGGCGCTGAACCGGTTTCCCCTGAGGAAGAACAGCGTCGGGTCATTCCCGTGATCCAGGCGCTGGTGAAGGCCGGTGCGCTGGTCAGCATCGACACGATGCACACGTCCACCGCGGCTGCTGCCGTTGAGGCGGGCGCTGCCATCATTAACGATGTGTCCGGGCTGACAATTGAACCGGACATGCCCGAGCTCGTTGCCCGGACCAAGGTTCCGTACATCCTGACGCACCGCCGGGGTGACGCCCTGACCATGGACAGCCTCACGGACTACAACAACGTGACGGAGGACGTGGTGGCTGAACTCAGCGGCGTCCGCGACAAACTGTACGCAGCAGGTGTTGCGCCGGAACAGATCATCATCGATCCCGGCGTTGGTTTCTCCAAGAACGAGGACCAGAACTGGGAAATCCTCAAGAACCTGGATCAGCTTTTCCAGCTGGGCCACAAGGTGATGGTTGCTGCTTCTCGTAAGCGGTTCCTCGGTTCGCTCCTTACAGTGGCCGGCAAGTCCGCTGCGCCCTTGGAGCGCGACGCCGCCACCGCTGCAATCTCCGCTTTGAGCGCCACTAAGGGCGCCTGGGCAGTACGAGTTCACGACGTCGGCCCCAGCCTTGACGCCGTCAAGGTCGCCGCCCGCATTTCCCGCTGATTGGATACCGCTGTGGACAGGATCACGCTGACCGGCGTCACCGCCGTCGGTTATCACGGGGTGTTCGATTTCGAACGCCGTGACGGCCAGCCTTTCGTTGTGGACGCCGTGCTGCACACGGACTTCACCAAAGCTGCTCAGACGGATGATCTGCAGTACACAGCGCACTACGGTGAAGTGGCTGAACTGATTACCAAGCATATTGAGGGCGAGCCCTTGAATCTCATCGAGGGCCTGGCTGTCAGGATTGCCGAGGGCATCCTTGAGAACTACAACGTTGCCGCCGTCGATGTCACCGTTCACAAGCCCAAAGCCCCGATCGAGGTCCCATTCGGCGACGTCACTGTCAGCGTCCACCGGGAGCGATCATGATGTCCGGGTATAGCAAGGTCATTCTGGCCCTTGGCAGCAACCTGGGGGAGCGTAACGACACCTTGTCCACTGCCGTCGCGGATCTGGTGGACCCGCCGGAGGTGCGCCTCTTGGGCGTGTCGCCAGTGGTGCAGACCAAGGCCGTCGGTGGTCCGGAGGGCCAACCTGATTTCCTGAACATGGTCATGGCCGTGGAGACCACCCTGACTCCCATGGAACTCCTGAAGCACTGCCATTCAGTTGAACAGAAGCATCACCGCACCCGCGAGGTACGTTGGGGTCCAAGGACACTGGACGTGGATGTGATCGTGTTCGGTGATGTCACTAGTGAGGATCCCGTGCTGACCATTCCGCATCCGCGGGCGGCCGAGCGGGCTTTCGTGCTCTACCCGTGGTCCCTGCTGGAGCCGCACGCCACACTGAACGGCCGCAGCGTAGCTGAACTGGCCGCCGTCGCCGATGACATGCCGGACATCCGGCGTTTCGACGGTTTCGGTGACGTGGCCGGTGTGCCGGCAACTGGAGCAGTGGAGCAGCCATGAAAGCAATGCGCCCGGTAGTTCTGGTGCTCATCGCCGTCATCGCTGCCGTGATTGGTTGGTTGGCTACGGTCGCTACCAACCGTTTCAGCATGCCAACCCCTGTGCTGCCGGTCTCCGCGCTCATCACCATGGCTGTCATCGTCGGGCTGACGCTGGTCATGGGCGTCCGTGTGCTTCGTTGGCGCAACGGCAAGAAGAAGAACCTGCTTAATCCGATTCTCGCGGCAAGGACGTTGATCCTGGCCCAGGCCTGCGCCTATGCCGGGACGCTGCTTCTGGGTTGGCATGCGGGAATCGCAACGGATCTCCTCCGCATTGGTGGTTTGCGGGGCGGCGAAGGAATTCTCTGGAATGCCGTGCTGATGGGCGGCGGTGGCGTGGTGATGGTTGTGGTTGGACTTGTGGTGGAGCGGTTCTGCCGGATCCCGCCGGAGGACCTGGAGGGTGGCACCGCCGGACCGGAAACCCGTCGTGGGGAAACTAAAGGTGAAGGCGAGTATGCATACCGAGGCGATTGATCCTTCCGGCGTCCAGTGGCTGCGGGTGTCCCCGAAGTACGTCACGGTTCGCTTGGTGGAGTGGGCTATCGGCAACGTTTTGATGTTGGTGGTCCTCAGTTTGCCTCTCATTTTTGTGCTGCTCGGTTGGTGGCGATGGCCGCCGCTTTGGCTCGCGATCACGGTTCCTGCGGTGACGCTGGTGTTGGCCTTGTGGCGGCTGGTGCTGATTCCCCGCCAAGTACGGTCAATCGGGTACGCCGAGCGCGACGACGACCTCCTGATCCGCCGCGGCATCTTCTTCCAGCGAACCATGGTGGTCCCTTACGGCCGGATGCAATACGTGGACGTCGCTGTTGGTCCCGTTGAACGCAGCCTGGGGCTGTGTACGCTCAAACTCCACACGGCCTCGGCGGGGACCAATGCGCACTTGCCCGGCCTTCCCTCAGCAGAAGGGGCACGCTTGCGCGAGCAGCTTTCCGCTCGTGGAGAAGCCAGGTTGGCCGGGCTGTGAGCCTGGAGAACGACGCCACTGAGAGCCTCCCGGCCAAGCCGGAACAAACGGTCGACGGCGACTGGAACCGCGTCCACCCTGCGTCACCATTCGTTCGCGGCTGGGTGGCGCTTGCCGCCGTCGGGTTCTTCTTTGGCCGCGACGCTTTCGAGCGGATGCTGCAGGGCCGGGATTTCATGGATCCGAACCTCAGCGGCCGGGTGCCGTGGCTCCTTGCAGGCGGCGCCGTGGTGTTGCTGTTGACGGTTGGCGGTTTCATTCTCAGTTGGTACTTCACGCGCTACCAAGTGGCGGAGGGGTACGTCCGCGTCAACACAGGCTTCCTGTTCAAGCAGCAACGGCAGGCCCGCTTGGATCGCGTTCAGGCAATCGACATTGTGCAGCCCCTTTTGGCCCGGATCTTCGGGCTCGCTGAACTTAAGTTCGAAGTGGCCGACGCCGGCGAGTCGGCCGTGCGGCTCGCTTACCTTCCGCTGGACCAAGCCAAGCAGTTGCGTGCCACCATCCTTGCGCGGGCGGCAGGCGTAGTCAGGGGACCCGAGACGATGGAAGAAGTCCCGGAAGCTCCCGAGCACGTTGTTTTGTCAGTGCCTCCGTCCCGGCTTATTGGTTCCTTGCTGCTCAGCGAACAGACCATTGGTATTTTGCTCGGGGCCGCTGTTGTTGTGACAACGTCTGTGCTGTTCGATAACAACGCGATTTTCCTGGCGCTTATCCCCGGCATCCTGGGCATCGCTGCCTCCTATTGGAGTTCGTTCAACAAGGGCTACAACTTCACCGCCGCGATTTCCCCGGACGGCATCCGCCTCCGGTATGGGCTTCTGGATACGCAGGCGCAGACTCTTCCGCCCGGGCGAATCCAGGCGCTCATGGTGGCGCAGCCGCCCATTTGGCGCATCTTTGGCTGGTATCGGATTCACGTCAACGTGGCGGGTTACGGCCTGGCCGCCAGCACTGAGGGAGCCCGCACCATGCTGCTTCCTGTTGGCCTGAAGCCCGATGTCTTGCGGATGATGTCGTTGGTGCTGCCTGATCCTGGCGTTGAGGATCCGGAACGGGTGTTTACGGCGGGGCTGGATGGGCTTGGGCCGGCCGGAACTGACTCAGCGATGAGCGACGGCTTTACCACCACTCCCCGCCGCGCGCGCCTGTTGGCCCCGCTGGGGTGGCGACGCAATGGATTCCTTGCCACCAAAACTGCGTTGCTGATCCGCTCCGGCCGCTGGTGGCACACGCTGGTAATGGTTCCGCATCAGCGGACACAATCCATGGCACTGCACCAGGGCCCGTGGGCGAGGCGTTTCGGAGTGGCTGATCTTGTCCTCCACACTACGGCCGGACCCGTTTCCCCACGCGTTTTCCAAGCCGGTGTTGAGCAGGCTGTGCAGCTTTTTGATCAGCAGGCGGCCCGAGCCAGGGAAGCGCGGAAGCGGCAAACCAGCGAACAATGGCTGGCGCAGGTGGCCCCGCAAGCCCCGGAGGTCGCAGCCACCCAGCCAGCACAACCAGACCAACCCACGCAGCCGGAATCAGACATGCAACCCCGCACTTCACCGCAACAGGAGGACCGCCACGATGGCTAGGCCAGGACGACTCGGTGTCGGGATCATCGGCGCCGGCAAGGTGGGTGCCGTGTTGGGTGCCGCTTTGCGCGCAGCCGAACACGCCGTCGTCGGGGTTTCTGCTGTGTCCGAGGCGAGCCGTGAGCGTGCCGAGAACCTGCTCCCCGGCGTCCCTGTCTTGGAAATCCAGGACATCGTGGAACGCTCCGAGCTTGTTTTGTTGGCCGTTCCGGACGACGCCCTCGGCGAATTGGTGGCGGGGCTGGCCAAGCTCGGAGCGTGGCAGCCCGGTCAACTGGTGGCGCATACGTCGGGCCGGTTCGGCGTCGGAATCCTCAACCCTGTCCGTGCGGCCGGCGCGATTCCGCTGGCCCTGCATCCCGCCATGACTTTCACGGGCATGAGCCTGGACCTGACACGCCTCATGGACTGCACCTTCGGCGTCACTGCTGATGCTGCCATGCTGCCGATCGCCCAAGCGCTGGTGGTGGAGATGGGTGCAGAGCCGGTGGCGATTGCCGAGGCCGACCGCACCCTCTATCACGCATCTCTTGCGCACAGCTCCAATCACATGGTCACGCTGGTGGCGCAGGCATCGCAGATGCTGCGGGAGATCGGCGTCGAAACGCCGGAAGCCATGCTCGGTCCGATGCTGCGCGCGACTCTCGAGAACGCCCTCGCATCCGGCGAATCGGCGCTGACCGGTCCTGTTGCGCGGGGGGATGTGGGCACCGTTTCCGCGCACGCCCAGGCATTGAAGGAGTACGACGGCGGTGCAGGCGGGGACATCCTTTCGGCGTACCAGGCCATGGCGCGGGCCACTGCTCGCAGGGCGGGAAACCGCGGACTGCTGCGCCCTGAACAACTGCATGACATTGACGAGGCCTTGGGCGCCGAACCCGAGGCACCGGAAGGAAACTGAGCATCATGGCCATCAAACTCGTAACCACCGCGACGGAACTGCGGGCAGAGAGCGCCAGGCTCCTGGCCGCAAAGGGTGGAAATTCGCAGGGGTTGGTGCCCACCATGGGTGCCCTGCACTCCGGTCACGCGACGCTTGCCCGGACCGCCGTGGCAGAGAATGACGTTGTGGTGGCCACCATCTTCGTGAACCCTTTGCAGTTCGGCGATGCCGTGGACCTGGACCGCTACCCGCGCACCCTCGAGGCAGACATGGCTTTGCTTGATGCCGAGGGCGTGGACCTGGTTTTCGCGCCGTCGGTGGACGAGGTTTATCCCGGCGGCCAGCCGCTGGTGCGGGTGACAGCCGGCCCGCTGGGCGAAAAGTGGGAAGGCGCCTCACGCCCGGGACACTTCGACGGCGCTCTCACCGTGGTGGCCAAGTTGCTCCATTACGGACTCCCGGGAGGTGCGGCTACGGACGGCTCGACGGCGGCCTACCGCGCCTACTTCGGCCAGAAGGATGCACAACAGTTGGCTTTGGTGAGGCGCATGGTCCATGACCTGAACTTCCCTGTGGAGATTGTGCCCGTGCCCATCGTTCGTAGCGACGACGGTTTGGCGCTCTCCAGCCGCAACAGGTTCCTTTCCGACGAAGAACACGAAGCAGCGCTGGTGTTGTCGCGGGCTATACGGCTCATTGAGACCCGCGCGAACGCGCACGAACCGCTCGACCTCGATTCCGCCGTCGCGCTTGTTGAATCCCAGCCGCTGGTGGAACTGGACTACTTCGACGTCGTTGATCCCGTCACGCTGGAACCGCTCGCGGAGAACTGCAAGGAGACCCCTTTCCGCGGTGAGGGGTTGGCGATCATCGCCGCCAAGGTGGGGCCGGTACGGCTCATCGACAACGCTCCATTGTTCTCCTAGCGTTTGGAAATTTCCCACTGACGGGAATTGGATGGGCGTTTAGACTGTTTTAGTCTTCACCGGCACAGATCGCCGGACACCAAATCCAAACCTTGGGGAATCCTCATGTCTACCGACGTCACGTCCGACGCCAACGGCAAGCCTGCATCAGGCGCTACCGGCTCCGTCACCTCCGCAGAGGCGGCGCCCTCGGTGGTGCCGGAACAGGTACCGGCCTCGAACGCCCCAGGGTCCGGGAAGATGTCACGCGAATCCGTGACTGTCATTGTCACGTTGCTGGTGGCAACCTTCGTTGTCATCCTCAACGAGACCATCATGAACGTCGCACTCCAGCGACTCATGATCGATCTTCAGGTGAGCGCCTCCACCGTGCAGTGGCTGGCCACCGGCTTCATGTTGACCATGGCCGTGGTCATCCCCACCACCGGTTTCATCCTGCAACGGATGAGCACCCGCGGAGCATTCATGCTGGCCATGGGTCTCTTCAGCGGTGGAACATTGCTTGCTGCCCTGGCACCGGGTTTCCTGGTATTGCTGCTGGCGCGCATCGTCCAGGCCGGTGGCACCGCAATTATGCTGCCGCTGCTGATGACCACCATCCTCACGCTGGTACCGATATCCAAGCGTGGCGTCGTCATGGGCAACGTGAGCATCGCCATCTCGGTCGCTCCTGCCATGGGCCCCACCGTTTCCGGCATCATCCTGGACAACTTCTCCTGGCGGTTCATGTTCGTGTTCGTGATGCCTGTTGCCTTGGCAGCTTTCGCGATCGGGGCCAAGTACCTCACCAACGTGGGGGAACGTGAGAAGACCACCCTCGATGTTCCTTCGGTGATTCTTACCGTGCCGGCTTTTGGTGGCCTGGTTTACGGCCTGAGCCAGATCGGCGGCGCCGAGGCCGGCATTGTTCCCGTGATCGCACTGGTTGTGGGTGTTCTCAGCCTGGCACTGTTTGTCTTCCGGCAGCTCAAGCTCCAGAAGTCCGACGCTCCGCTGCTGGATCTTCGCGCCTTCAAGTTCCGCATGTTCACGGTGTCCACCCTGCTGATGGTCGTTGCCATGATGGCTCTGTTCGGCGGTGTGATCCTGTTGCCGCTGTACCTCCAGAACACCCTGCACCTTCAGCCTTTGGAGACCGGACTGGCTCTGCTGCCAGGTGGTTTGGCCATGGGCTTGCTGGGGCCGGTTATCGGGCGGATCTTCGACAAAGTGGGTCCGTTGCCGCTGACCGTAACAGGCTCTGTGCTGATGGTCCTGACACTCTGGCAGTTCTCGCGCCTGGATGAGGGAAGTTCGCTTGGCTGGATTATTGCCCTGCACGTCACCCTTAGCCTTGGCCTGGCCCTGCTCTTTACGCCAGCCTTCACAACCGGCCTGAACCCGCTGCCGCCGCACCTCTACTCCCATGGTTCCGCAATCATCAGTACTGCACAGCAGGTAGCCGGTGCAGCCGGTACGGCGTTGCTCGTGTCCATCTATGCCGTGGTCTCTGCGTCTTCCGGCTTGGTTGCCGGCATGCAGGCAGCATTCCTGGCAGCAACCGTCATCGCCGTCGCCGCTGTGGTGCTCGGCGCAATGATGCGCAAGACCGAAGGTGCCGGAGGACACGGGGGCCACTAAGCCTCTTCAGAGGAAGGCGGGGGTCATCCTCGGCGCGCTCGGTCCTTCGTTGCTTGGACGCGCGCTGCCGGGTGGCCCCCGCCTTCCTGTTAGTGCCGCATCGCTCGCTCAGGTCCCTCGGGTTTGGGCCGGACGCTCGCTCAGGTCCCTCGGGTTTGGGCCGGACGCTCGCTCAGGTCCCTCGGGTTTGGGCCGGACGCTCGCTCAGGTCCCTCGGGTTTGGGCTTATCGCTCTTTCACTTTTGTGGGGGAGTGTTGTTGGTTTAAGGGTTCGACGGCGGTGGTTGG
>NZ_JAGGPR010000010.1 GCF_018613695.1 Arthrobacter sp. ISL-95
GCACGCCTGAAATGATGCGCGCCATCCGGTTTGCCGGGCCCGTCGCACCCAACGGCCAGCGGAGGGGCTCGCCGCAATCGCCAGTTCGACCCCGAGGGATAGCCTGCCTCGTCGGAGCCCTCAGCGGAGACTGGACCATCCCTGACCTCCCGCCGCTCACCATCCCCACGGGCATCCGGCCAACGAGCTACTTTGGCGAAGCCAAAGATCTACCTGCAGCCGCCTTGGCAAAGTACCTTCGCGGAATCTAAGTCGGCTCACTCGACCTCGTTGTTTCCGACACCTATGCGGGCCTCGAACAGGCGGCAGAAGCACAGCACGATCTTGAGTCCGGCCATCGCCACGGAAAGAGGGTTGTAGTTCTCGCCGAAACCTGACCATGGACCGTTCCGGTGAGACTGACCTTACAAATCACATACTTTACCTTCCGGCTGGTAAAGTATGATGGTGCGAGAAAGCCAACGCCCCCAAATCCTTGATGCAGGCCTGAGAGTAGCGGGCTCCGCCGAGGGTGCCACCATCACCCTTGAACGGGTCGCCATTGAGGCGGGGGTCACCAAACCGGGCCTGATGTACCACTTTCCGAACCGTGATGCGCTCATGGTCGCTTTGGTCGAACATGCAGCCATCCAGCTACGGCGAAGAATGATCAGCTTCCTCAGCACGAGCCTGGAGATGGCATCAGTAGCTGACCGGTACCGCGCCTACATTCAGGCTGCGGCCGATGGGGAGAACATGCGCGCGGAGTGGGCGCTTTGGTTCCAGTCCGCATATTGGCCTGAACTGGAAGCGGCTTGGACCCGCCAGCTTGAACCCTGGCTGACGATGCCTGACGAAACGCCTGCCGCGCAGCGCACCCGGCTCCTGACCGCGCGCATGGCTGCGGACGGATTATGGGCCGCCCAAGCAAGCGGTGTACTTAGGCCAAGCGCGGCAGATCGATCCGTAATCCTGGCGCAGTTGATCGACCTGACGCGGGAGGGAGAAGCAGAGTGAAGAAATGGCTAATGCTCGGCGGCGCCGTCCTAACGGAGGTGAGCGCAACCCTCGCTCTCAAAGCCGCCATGGAAACGCCGGGCTGGTATGTGTTGGTCGTCGTCGGATACATCTCCGCCTTTGGCCTGCTCACGATCTGCCTGCGTTTGGGTATGAGCATTAGCGTTGCCTACGGCGCCTGGGGCGCAGGTGGAGTCACAACCACCGCGCTTTTATCCGCCCTTATTTTTGACGAAACCCTTACATGGCTAATGGGTCTAGGGATGATGTTCATCCTCGCCGGCGTCGTAACAGTCGAGCTTGGATCCCAAAACGCCAAGCGCCTTCAACAAGCCAAGGATGCGCAATGAGCTGGGTTTTCCTGAGCTTGGCCATCGCTACCGAAGTTGGTGCCACGGTGTCCCTGCGGGCTTCGGAAGGGCTGAAGAAGAAGCTGTGGCTTATTCCCATAGTGGTCGGCTATATCTGTGCATTCGTCTTCCTCAGCATGGCCTTGGCCGAAGGGCTTGCACTTGGCGTGGCCTATGGGATCTGGGTTGCTTGCGGTGTCGCACTCACAGCAATATCAGCCCGTGTCTTCTTCAAGGAACCCTTAACACCGCTCATGGCCTTCGGGATACTGCTCATCGGCGCTGGAGTTTTGGTGGTTGAAATCGGCGCGGGCCTGGCTCAATGAACACCCAGACTCCTGGCCTGTAGTGAACCACGCCAGCGTCTAACCGGATTCCAGGCAGAAACAGCCAGGTCGTTGGCAGGCTTCGTCATACGGTCCTATCATTGTCAACGCACTATCGACTGTTTCCCATCCAGACCGCGGCACACCTGAATCATTGCTAGTCGGGTTTCGAGACTTCAACTCACCTGATCCGTTGGAAGCCAGGCTACGAGACTTGACTGTTCAGCCCTCCCAATGTGGTTCGACTCTAAAATTGCAGCCTCTTCCGGCGCTGACTCAAATCTAAGAGGCAAAGATTTCCACCATTGACGTTCTCCATTTCCGGAGCGTTACAACCAATGTTGGGTCGAGTCGATAGTTGACCTGATGAATGACGGTACGATGACTTCCCGACCCTGCAGGGGGATCAGGGGTTATACGAACTTGCGTGTGTTTCGTTGGCGAATGTCTTATGGTTCACCCTGTAGATAGCTGATTGGGTATCCCTACCAACGCAGGACCGAGGCCCTTCTTTCAGGCCTGCGGTCTGATGCCACCCCAACTGGCATCTGTGAATCAACGAAGGGTACCAATGTCCACTGGAGATCAAAGATTTGGGAGTGCCACCGGCGCCCAACCTGGCAAGCTGCGTCTGAAAATCAGTGACGTCCGCATAGTCAATAAGGCCGCTTTGAGGCGCGCCGTTGCTGGAACGGTCGTAGGGAACATTATCGAATGGTATGAATTCGGCGTGTTTGCCTACCTCATAACGGTAATGGGGCCTGTCTTCCTGCCGCAGGCCGACCCGACAGTGCAGGCTCTTTACCTGTACGGCACATTCGCAGTGACATTCGTTGCCAGACCACTGGGCGGCGTCTTCTTCGGATGGCTGGGAGACAGGATCGGGCGGCGTAAGGTCCTGACGTTCACGTTGCTCCTCATGTCCGTCTCCACGTTTGCCACCGGGCTGCTCCCCGGGTACGCGGATGTCGGGCTTTGGGCTCCGGCGCTTCTCGTGTTCTTGAAACTGCTGCAAGGGTTCTCCGCCAGTGGGGAATACACCGGTGGCGCGACCTTCCTGAGCGAATATGCGCCGGATAAGCGGCGGGGTTTCTATGTTGGATTCATGGGATCCAGTTATCTGGGATTCGCCTTTGGAGCCGGCCTGGTAGCCCTTCTGCAGCTGGGGTTCGGTCAGGACGCGATGCAATCCTTCGGCTGGCGGATTCCATTTCTCGTCGCAGGCCCGCTTGCCGCCATAGCCCTGTATTTCCGCTATCGCATTGAAGAGTCGCCTACGTTCAGTGCCGTCTTGAAGGAACGGGCAGAGGCGTCCCGGAGGACCGGTGAGCTGGCAACAAACCCGGGTATCATCCAGGTCATTCGGGCCCATGGGCGATTCATTCTGCCCGTCATGGGTGTCGCGGCCGCAGGCAATGTCATTGCCTACACCTTGACCTCGTTCACTCCCACATACCTGAACCAGACGCTGGGGTTCCAAGGTTCCCTTGGCACCCTTGTCATCTTCCCCTTGTTCGTACTCGCAGCATTCGCAACCCAGTTTTTTGCCTCGCTCTCGGACAAGATAGGCAGGAAGCGGATCCTGTTCACTGGCGCAATCCTTGGCATCGTGCTTCCGGTTCCAGCGTTCATGATGATGGGTTCGGGCCAAATTTGGGGCGCGCAACTCGGGACACTCTTCATCATGGTCTGCGCAACCCTCTTTTCGTCGAGCTACGCTTCTTCGCTGCCTGAGCAGTTCCCGACGCCGTCGCGTTCCAGCGCTCTTGGACTTGCCTACAATGTCGGAAACGCGGCCTTTGGCGGGACGGCTCCTCTGGTCATTGCGGCACTTATCGGAGTCACCGGGAACAAAATGGTGCCCGCTTACTACCTGATGGGCGCAGCCCTGCTGGGACTGATTTCCGTCCTTTTCCTCAAGGAAACAAGCAGGAAGCCCCTCAACGGCTCATTGCCCAACGTGGAAACCAAGGAAGAGGCTCAGTACCTCGTTGATACCCAGGACTCCAACGACCTCCTCGATCCAGCCGAAATGCCTCTCACCCAAGAAGTTCCTTCAGATTCCGAGGGAGGCCGGCGCTTCTAACCGATCCGAAGCCCTCCCGGCCACCTAGCCGGCCGGGCACAAGAGGTCGCATTCGAGAAGGACTCCATCTGCAGCCGCACGACCTCAAGCCGCCAAGGCCACCCACTCTCGCAGCTGGGTGGCCTTGGCCACCATCACCAAATACAGCAGCGAACCCATGCTGGATGGAAGTGGCCTCCGAAGGTGGGGCGGAGAAAGGTACTTAGCCGATGATGCGCTTTGCGGACCGCGCCCTCCCTAGCTCGGGGCAGCGCAGCACCGCGTTGGGTTTTGGCACGATGGAGTTACGGGGCGCCTCGCACAGGGGGCCTCGTTTACTCGATGAGATAGTTGCAGAATTGCTCCTCAGCACTGACCTGGACGAAGGCATAGCATTCATCGATACTTCGATCGACTATGGCGAAAGTGAAGAACTCATAGGGCGCCATGTAAGTCGTCGTCGGTCGGAGTATCTGCTTGCGTCCAACGTGGGCTGTCTCTGGACCACCAGCCAGATGGCCCGTCCAACGGCCCTCTGGTCCATGACTATTCGCCCACTAATATCCGTGCAGGAATCGAGCAAGCCTCTCGCGTCTTCGCACAGATTATCTGGACCTGGTGCAGGTCCACATTCGGCCCTCTGTGGCGGTTCTTCAACCTGACGATGTCCTGGGGACACTGGAACGTGCCCGGGAGGAGGGCAAAGTGCGAGCGATCGGCATATCTTCGACTCTTCCGAACCTCCTCGACCACCTCGCCCTCGGCGTATTCGACACCATCCAAGACCGTTTCGCACTCGAACGTTCTCTTCAAAACTGTTTTCCTCTTATCAACGCCACTGATGCGGGGGGCATCGTGGGGGGAACCGCGCGCAGCGCACCCTAAACGGGCGGCGGACAGACGGATGCGTCCCGGTGGATCTTGCTCTGGATGATCTGATGGATGGCGATAACTTCCACGGATTTCTCCTTCGCTTCGTGATGACCCGCGCCGAAGTGTCCACCGTGATTGTTCGAACGGCCTCGCCTGAGCATGTCCGTGAGAATGCCAAAGCTGCAGCTCGGGGAGGTCTCGCAGAGGACGTATACGCGGAAGCGCAGCAACAATTGGACATTGCCGTATTCCGCACTTCGAATCCGCGCAAAGCGGCCTCTCGCCTACGCTGACCCGATGAAAACACTGTAGAAGCATCCGCAGTCACTGTCGCTGCACTCTGCAACGGAGCACCCTGGCAAAACTCCGTCAGTCCCTCGCGGAAACTAAAGCGGGAGACCGGAGAGACACCGAGGGCGAACCGAGAGTTGCTTAGCGAGGTCCACGAACGCCAGTGCCGCCTTATCCTCAGGCTCAGCGATCACTACCGGGATGCGGCATCGCACAAGCTCGGAGTGCTGGGCTGAACGGGATCGAAGCGAGGAGATCAACTGTTTGGCCTGTCGCGGACAGCTCCGAAACCACCCCCGCCCCTCCCCCGGCACCGAACGGTTCAAAATGTCCGCCGTCGTCGAGCTGCATTGTAGACATCGTTTCTACAACACCCACCACGCGCTGGTTGAGTTGGCGTGCGAGCGACCCGCTTCGAATAGCAACACCGGAGGCAGCCGACTGTGGCGTTGTCACAACAATCACTTCCGCGTGGGGCAACGCCTGTCCCACTGAGATCGACACGTCACCAGTGCCGGGTGGCATGTCGACGAGGAGCACGTCGAGGTCGCCAAAAAAGATCTCCTTAGGGAATTGCTCAAGGGCCCGGTGAAGCATTGGCCCACGCCAGACACAGCTGAATCCTGGGCACCTTCTGGCAAGAACATCCCAATGGAGATTGCCTTGACACCGTGGGCGATGGGCGGCAGAACCAAATCGTCGATGCGGGTTGGCCTGACAGCGTGTCCCTCGGCTTCCAAGAGGCCCAGAAGCGCAGGAATCGAGAAGCCATGCACGTCGGCGTCAACAATTCCCACCTTGAGTCCCTCGGCCGCCATGGCCGTTGCATGATTGGTGGTCACCGTGGACTTGCCCACTCCGCCTTTGCCGCTTGAGACCGCGATGACCCGTGTGAGGGATTCTGACGTGAACGGGTTGGCGCGGTTCCGACCTCCCCGGAGCTTGGCACGGAGGGCTGCTCTCTCTTTCATGCGTCATGACAGAAACGCTGACCTGCACTTCCAAAATGACGGAGACGGATTTCGCGGCAGTCCGCACGTCCCGTTCTATCCGAACTGCCATCGGGCAGGCGGAGATCGTCAGCGAGATTCCAATCTCCGCGATGCCTTTCGTTACCTCAACACGCGTAATCATGCCAAGTTCGGAGAGAGGACGCTGTAACTCCGAGTCTGAGACCTTCCCGACTGCTTGGCGTATCACGTCCGCGGAGTCGATGCTGACGCTGCTCATTGCTGTTTCCTGATCAATCGAAAATGGACCGGGCGTAACTTCTCGGCGGGAACTTGCCCCCGTGCAGAACTCCCGAGTGTCTGACTGCGAACCGGTTGAGGTGGGCTAGTCGGTCCGACCAGCCCACCTCAACCTGAACATCGCCAGCGAGTCTTCTGTCTCGAGCGTCCTACTGTTGGAAGTTAAGACCCTTTATCCTCACTGGCGGCCGATGCGGGCGTAGGTCTCTGGTCTGGTCCGACGGTAAACCATGGCAAGGACGATACCGAGGACGAACAGGCCGGTGATCAGCACCATGAGAATTGTTGCAAGGCTAGTTGATCCGCCAACAAGAAGCGGAAAATTGACGGCGGCGAGGATCAAACCGGCCCCCAGACCGATGATGGAGACCCCCGGGAAGAAATAGCGGCTCCACGCTGAGTGCTCGTGGCCGTGACGGTGCATGTACATAGGCACAGCGACGCCGGCAACGAAGATCACGCCTAAGATCACGAAGCTGGTGATGCCGAGCATCGCAGTGTAGAAGTCAATTGCCGGCACTCCCGTGAATATCATGATCACGTTCAAGACAAGGCCCGCAATGCTCGTCGCGACCGACGCGATGTGCGGGGAGCCGTGGCGCGCGTGCACGCCGCTGAGTTTCCTGGGCAGGATTCCGTCAGCACTGAGGTTGAAGAAGTACCGTGCGGTGATGTTGTGTGCGGCGAGGATAACCGCGAACGTGCTTGTATTCACCATCACGTTTGCCGCGTCCGAGAGCACTTGTCCGCCGAAGGCCTGCAGGCTCTGGGTCATAGAACCTGTCGGGTCGGCCGTGGCGGCTTCGACGACCTGGTCGACGCCTATGGAGTTGATGAAGGCCAGAGATGACAGGCCATAAATGACCATCGCCGTGGCGATCACCGCATAAGTGACCCGCGGAATAATGCGGCTTGGGTTTCGGACTTCTTCACGGAACAACACCGTGACCTCGAAGCCGCCATACATGCCAAGCGCCAAGAGCAGGCCCAAGGGGAAGGAACCGTCGAGCCAGTGCGCTGGCGCCAGCGGGGCAATTGAGACCCCGGCGTGATTGGCGCCGCCGCTGACAAAGACCATGAAGTCGTAGGCGACGATGACGACGAGCTCGAGGAACAGGAAGATTGTCAGCACCTTTGCTGACAATTCGACCTTCATGAAACCAAGGATGGAGCTGGCCACCCAGAAAATCGTTCCCCATACGTACCAGGGAAGGTCGGGGCCGTTGAGGGTGACGTGGACCAGCTCACCCAGCACCAAACCGCCGAAAGGGAACGTTCCGGCGTAGACACAGAAGTACCCAAGGAGCGCCACGAGGCCGGAGCCGAGGCCGATCTCACGGCCCAGTCCGGCCGTGATCATGGAGTAGAAACCGCCTGGCTTGGGCATGATCTTTGACATCCGGGTAAATCCCACCGCGAAGGTCGCCAGAATAAGACCTGCCGTGAGGAATGACACCGGGGTCCCCAGGCCAGCGCCGGTGCTGACCATGATAGGGATGATGCCTATCACGACCACCATGGGGGCGTTGTAGGCCATCACGCTGAAGAACAACGAGAGGAACCCCATGTTTCCTTTGAGGTGTGGCTGGCTCCGTGGTGCTACTTCAGTTAGCACTGGGCTTAGTGCGTCCATTCCAATCAGTCCCTTCCAAATCAGAATAGTTTTTTCCCGGGATAGTGGCGATGCCTCATGAAGATGCGGCCATGGGCCTGCCCGGAAAGAAATTTGACGGCGGTTGTTCGCGTTGCCAAGTACCTGCTGTGGCAGGAACCTGAAAACCGGTTACAAAAGACTTTGGGGCCTTGTTCATCTGCTGGTAATTAGATATCTGACGAATCACTGACCCAAACTTTGGGGTCCTCCTGATCCGCCAGGCTGCTTATGCTGGAGCCTTGGAACATCGTCTTGTACCCGTTCCCGCGCTCAAGCCCGGACCCCGCCATCTGGCAGAACGCGGCCTGGGAGCGCTTGACGGACAGAAGGCGCAGCAGGGTTCCCTCCGCATCTACTCGAAGGCCGTCAACGCATGGCGAACCGTCATCTCGAGGCCGAAGGTCTTCGCGGCCCTCCTCACCATGGAGTGAGCAGCGGTCGTGGTCATCGTCGTGGCCTTACCGGTCGCTCACGACGCCGCGCCCCGCCGTCGTGCTCCACTAACGTCGGAGGCATCATGCATCGCGGCCGGGCACACCCCGATTCGCGGCGGATGCTTTCTTGGACTCAGGTGAAAGTGGATGATCCATCGGCCCGTTCAACCTGCACCGAAAGTCCGCCGGAGAGTATGGGCGTCCATGAGGGTACGTCGAGGGCAAACTCGCTGGCCAGGCGATTCGAGTTCGCGCCTGGCCTGCTAGCGGCGATACGCTCCACACCACATTGCAACCACTGCGCCGCCACCAAGTGGGCGAGACCTGGTGGCCATACCGACCGCGTCGTTGCATGCGGCTTTCGCGACCATGCTGCGCCAGCGTCCGCAGACCCAGCGCGACAAAGTCGCCATCCGCGCGTTCCACACCCTCGAACGCGTCTGACCTGATCGTTGTGCCCCTCGCGGTGATCGGGTCGGGCGAGCAGGTCACGCCAAGTACCGCATGGGGGTGTAGACAACACGGGCGATCTCTTCTAGCGAACGGGTGGCGACGATAGGGCCACCGGCGCGCCCGGCGAGGCAGCTCAAAGGCTACTCGCGCTACAAGAACGCCTGTAACGTGATGAGTCGGTCCCTGAACTCACCTCCCTGGGCGGAGTTTCATTAAGGAGGTGAGTGGGAGACGATGCCTCATGGTGCGGGCAGGACGACGACGTACTTTCCGGGCTCGCGCCGGGACTCGAGGGCGCGGTGCGCGTCGGCCACCTTATCAAGTCCGTCGAAGACCTCCGCGATGACAACTTTAAGTGCCCCGGATTCGATAGCGTTCAAGTACTGGTCCAGCGCGCTGGCGGGGAGGTCGCGGGCTTCGCCGGCGTAGCTGGTAAGCCGCACGCCGGTGGGGATGATAAAAGGGTCGAAGTCGGGGACGGTCCAGGCACCACTGAGTGCGCCGACGAAGCAGACGGTGCCGCCGGGTCGGATGAGTGAGAGCACGTCAGGCAGTGCGGTGGCTCCCACGAATTCGAGTGCGGCGTCGACACCCTCCGGTGCGATCGCCCGGATTGCTTCAGGAAGGGTCTCGTCGTCCCTGAGGGCGTGGTCCGCGCCGACGCTCTTGAGGAGGTCGGACTTGGCGGGGTTCCTGGTTGTTGCGATGACGGTGGCACCGAGGTGGTGAGCGATCGCAATGGCGGTCAGCCCCACGGTGGAGGTGCCGCCGTGGACGAGGACGCTTTGGCCAGTCTGCAGCCCAAGCCCGCTGGTGATGGAGCCGTGCGCTGTTTGCAACATCTCAGGGAGCGCCCCAACGATGTCCCAACCTAGGGCGGTGTCGAACGGGATAACGTTCGCGGCATCGACAACTGTGTATTCTGCGTAGCTGCCGTCGATGTTTCGACCCAGACCGCCCATCATTGTGGCAACCTTCTGTCCGGGGGCGAGGTCGACGCCTTCACCGACAGAATCGACCTCGCCGACGCCTTCGATTCCCAGGATCCGGGGAAATGAGAAGTCGGGACTGGACTCGCCCTGACGGCTGGTCACCTCGGACTCGTTGACCCCGAACGCCCTCACACGGATACGCACCCATCCTGGTCGCACGTCGGGGATCGGTACGTCGCTGACCGTGAGCCCCTCAAGGTCAGTTTGGCCGGTCAAGCGGATGCCGTGCATTGTCTCAGACATGATGTTGCTCCTTCGTGTGGAATGGGTGATCTGGGGTTGGAGGGGCGATGAGAGCGTTGAGGGCTTGGCGCCCTGGAGCACCTCTGTCGCCTTCGGGTTCCGCGCGTCTTAGTGGCGGACCTCCTCATACAGACGGATGTCGTCGAGGGTAGGACCAGTGGTGCCGATCGCTGCGTCAACGAGCACTCCGACCACGTCCGTGAGGGTTCGGGCCTCACGAAGCGGCACGGCATAGCGGGTCCGAGGTGGCTGCGAGTCGAGTCGAAGGCATCCACGATAAGGTCCTCCAGAGTGGGGAAGCAGTAAATCATCGAGCGCAGTGGAACCTCGGCACGAGCGGCGACACCGCGATCCGACACACCAGCCACCCATCGTCCTTGATCACCTCCGGCGTTGCTTACAGGGACATGGGCACTGCGACCGGGATCGTTTGGTTTCCTCGCTCATGCCTTTCCCGTGTGTCGGACCCAGTGCGTACGATGGTACATATTCGAGTTCAGCCTAGTCCAACATGAGGGAAGTCCCCTGAAGGGCAAAAAAGACTGCAGGAGTCTGCCTGGGCGCAGGTGCAGGAACTGCCTGCCGCTCATCAAGAGCACCCGCTCGGTCCCTGCTGGGACGACTATAAGGTGGGCGACAAAGTCCTCACGCTGTTCACCGATGTCGCTGGGGAACCGATCGTCATCCTTCATGCCGATCCGGGCGACTCGGCTCGCCCTACCCGAAGGCGCGATATCCGGGCAGGAGTCGCAAGCCAATGATGGCGAACGCACGAGGCAGCGGCTGCCCAGGGCCTTCACGCTTTCGACACACAAACATACCTGTGGAGAAAGCGTCGGAGAGCTCTTCCGTCCTCAACAACCTCCCTTGCGAAGGGCGTACACAGGACCACCGGGGCGCCTGAGAGGGACGTCGCAAACTGCCACTTCGAGCATTGGAATGGGTCAAAAGAGCTCCCCCATCGGGGCGCCGTCAGCCAGCGAAAGGTGGGGGCGACCATTCTGCGCTAGACGGCGAGGGATTCTGTTTACGCTTGGATCACCATCGATTCGACAAGCACCGAGTTCTCGTCAGGCCGCCGAACGGCCGGCTAGCGGTGAGTCCGTGAGCTTCACCGCCCCTCGTCCTCGTAGCCGACGAGGGCAACGACGCCAGTCACGGCTAGAGGCAGCATCCAGCTGCCGTCTCCACGCTGCTACGTTTACTTGAACAAAGCGTCGGCCCGCCCATCGGTAGCCCGGCGAAAACGCGTTATCAGTGCGTGTACAAGTAGCGTTGCAAAAACCGCAGCGCAGAGCAGTGCGCCGATCGCAAACGAAATTCCGATTCCGGCACCGGTCGGGTGAAGATCCGGCGCCATGTTGGCTGCCAGCACCGCACCCGAGACCGCGGTGCCGAAGGAGCTTCCCACGTTGCGGAGGACCTGATTGAAACTCACGGAACTGCCCAGCTCTTCAGTGGCCACGCTGCGGGCAATCAGTGCTGGCATGGCGGCATAGCTGGCACCCATTCCCAGGCCGAACACCAGCATCCCGGTCAGGATTTCCCAAAGCGCAGTGTGGGCAAACCAGAGCAGCATTCCGGCGGCTGCCATAATTCCTGCGCCGATCGGCAGCAAAGTCGCCAAAGGAATCCTGCGCGCCAAACGGCGCACCATACGATTCGCGAGGAAGCTTCCAACCGACAGCGGAAGCATCACAAAACCGGCCCAGAACACGGGCAGCGCGATGCCGTAGCCGGTTGAAGTCGGGGCTTGGGCCACGAGGCTGGAGATTGATAATCCGATGTACATCGCGGCACCCAACCCCATGCCGGTGCCGTTCGCCAACAACACCTCACCGTTCCGCAGGACCCTAAGATTGACCAGGGGATGCCGCGTCCGAAGCTCAGTCCGGACCCAAGCGGTCAGGACTGCTGCCGCCACGATGAAGCAGCTTATGACCCCGGGAGAGCTCCATCCCCACGAAGGCCCTTCACTGACGCCCAGGAGCAGAAGGCCCAAACCGAGGCCAAGCAGGCTAGCTCCGGCGTAGTCGAAAGGCAGCCGGGCGGCTCGTTGGTCCGGTCCCGCCGGCACGACGCGGACCACTACAAAGATCGCCGTCACCACGAACAACGCCGCGAACCAGAAAGCGAATCGGAAGTCGAAGAGCCCCGCACTGATTCCAGTCAGTGGGTAGCCGACGCCAAGGCCAGTCGCCACCGTCACCGATAGAGTCGATATGGAGAATCGCACCTTATCAGCTGCAATGTAGCGGCGGGCGAGGGCGATCGTCACAGGAACGATCCCGTAAGTCAGGCCTTGGAGCGCTCGTCCGATCAGGAACACCGTGAAGTTGGGCGCCGCCGCGGCGATGACGGACCCGGCGAGGATGATCCACAGTGCCAACAGTAGGAGCCGCTTCTTGTGTGGTCCGTCGCTGATCCGTCCCATCACCGGGGTGGCCACCGCACCGACCAGAAGGTTGATGGTGAGCATCCACTGCGCCGTACTGACCGGCACGTCCATCTCACGGGCAATTGACGGCACCAACAGCATGCCGAGCGAGCTCACGATGGCTGTCGAGAGCGCCGCGTAGACCAGCGCCGGAACCAGGCTTGAACGTACGGCCGGTTCAGTCAACGGACACCTCAGGCCCAAGCTTGCTCAGGACTGGGATAGCCTCCAGCGCCTTCCTGCCTTCCGGTGTCAACCGTTCCGCAACTGCACGGTCAAGCCAGGCATGCTCGGCTGCAAGCTCCTGAACTAGTTTGCGCCGTCCCTCGACCGTGAGGATGGTCCAGGTCCGACGACGGTCCTCCTCGTCGGGCACCCGCTCCACAAATTCCAGCCGTTCCAGCTCGCCGACTGCCGACGAAATTGCTTGGGGGCTGACCTGTGCAACGGCACCAAGTTCCGACGATGCCGCTTGCCCTTGCTCCACGAAGCGGCTAACCACGCCAAGCTTGCCAGGGGACATCGTTCGTTCAGCATCGAGGCGCCGCCGCAGCGGACGTAGTGCGTCGAAGAAGGAGCGCATCCTAATTCCGCCTGCGATTATTCTTGGTTTCACCCCTTAACTGTACAAGGAACTTGACCAAGTTACTTGTGTAATCAGTCACAACCAAGAAAGGTCGAGTATGGTTCCGCCTGTGGTACAGGGAAGGTGGTCATCAGGGGGTAGCGGAATCCAAGCGGATGGATTAGGCAGGTCCGGGCTCCGAGTGCGTGATTTCGTCCACCGGCGGGAAAGCTCGGCACTACTGGATTCAGCGGCTCAACAACGACATTGGAGTGGTCGTCGCCAGAGCTGGCCCCAACCTCGTCAAGGTTCACGGCGTCAGAGCGGATTATTCAAGGCAGCACTTCTAAGCGTCGGCGTTAGGCCGATCGAATCGGCATCGAGGCAGCGGTCGCCAGACTCTGCTTGGTGGCGCGACAGCAGCAGAAGTGGGCACACCACGGCATGAAGCAGGGTTTGAGGTTGCCTGCCCACCCGGTGGCCCCTCGTTACGCTGGATAAGGTCGCCACTGCCGCCAGAGTGAGCAAGCCAGGACTCGTGTGCCACTTCCCCACCCGCTACGCCCTTACGGTTGGACCCGTGGAAATCTCGGCCCTTCTGCTCATATCAAGGATGACAATTGGCGGACTGAAGTCCCCTGCAGCGAAGCTAACTGACCGATACGCCGCATACATCAAGACGCTGCTGAGGGTGCAAATGCATGATCCGAATGTTCGTTGTGGGCCCAGCTAGCGTACGCGCCGGGCAATGCGGGCCCATTCAACATCTTCAAACAGTGACGGGCCTTCGCAACGCGGTACGACCAACTCGCACTCACCTACCTTGGCGGAGCCGTTCACCGGGCAGTCAGCATCTGGCTGACAACTTTAGGAGACGCGCCCCGGTACTTCAACGCCATGTAGGCCTTGATGCGAGCCCTCGGTGGCAGGTTCACGTCCAATTTACAAAGTTGATTCAGGCCTCGTGGAGATTGCGATATGTTCGTAGAATGGCACCTTCAACTTCAGGCAGTGGGCAGTCCTCACCGGCCGCCGACACTATCACCGCGGCCTCCCGCGGTTCCCGGGCGCCAACCTCGGGGCGAGTAGAGCGGCTTTTGCGAACCCAACTGCGTGGCGCGCTGGACGGGACAATCCCGGAGTGCACTGGCTCCATAGTCACCGGCCCCTGGTGCCTGGACCAAGACGGGCGCGCAACGGGATTGTCGGCCGCTGCGCTACTCGACCAAACTCTGGCAACCTCTATCCGCGCTGCGGCCCCGGAGCTTTCTACGATGGTCACGACGGAACTCCAACTGAACTTCCTGGTGCCGCCACCTTCTGACGGCACCGTGCTCGAGGCGTGGACCAGAAGCGGCTTCGTTGATACCAGGGGAGGCGTGGCCTTTGGCGCCCTTCGTGGGCCGGACGCAAGGGAGTACGTGCATGCCGTTGGATGGTTCCAAGCGGTTCACTCCGCCCCGACTGGAGCCCTCGACTATTTCCATCGCATGGGCGCGTTGCCTCTAGGACCCACATCCGACGTCAGCCTGGACAAGTTGCTAGGGCTTCGTAGTCTGGCGTCGAAGGCTGCGGACGGGGGCCCAGCAGACAGCGACGGATTCGTCAAAGGGCCGGACCTACCCATGATCGACGAGTTCTTGAATCGCAACGGGACCGTTCATGGAGGGGTGATTACCATGATGGCGGGACTTGCTGCCAAGGCGGCCATGCCCGATTCTGATTCTTTCGATCTCCAATCCTTGCGGTTGGTGTTCCTCCGCCCGGCCACGGGTCCGATTACTTCTCGGGCGAGAATCCGCCATCCCGGCCGCTCCTTGCGCATCGTGGACGTGGAACTGTTCAGCGGCCACACAACTCCAGGCAACCCGACATCGCATGCACCAGGCGCTGAGTCAAGGGAGGAGAATGACCAGCCCACCAAAAGCAAGCCGATTGCACAAGCCCAAGCGATTCTCCGCCCGGCGCACTGACCGGCCCGTAGTCAAGGTCGAACAACGCGTAGTTGCTCCAGGGGCCGGCGGTAGTTGACGCCGTCGCCCTTGAGTCGGACAACTTTGGCGACCAGTTCGGGAACTCACGGGTCTGGCAGGGTCATTTGCTTTTGGCATCATGCCCACCGGTTATCTCTTGAATCAGAGGTCCCGATCGGAAGTACTTTCTTGAGCGGCAGAATGTAGATTTCCTTGGACAGCATGGCCCTGACGACCAGACCCCAAGGCGTCAGCACCTATGGCATGACTGCCTCGGCAATCTCCGTTTCGGCGAGCGACTCGGGTTCGGCATGCTCAACGGCGAGCTCAAAGGAATTCACGTGCGACAGCCGAGATCACGCCGACGCGCATCGGTCCCCGGCAACTGGACGTCGGAGGTCCATTGGGGAACAAGGTTACCGCCGTTTGTTGGAGCATCTCTCAGATGTCATCGTTGATTGTTTGCTTCTTCGTTCAGGTCGTGGCTGATCGGTGCTGCGAACATGTGTTCGACTAATCGCACTACCTGATCCCTGATTCCGCGTATGTCTTCCACCGGGCCCTGCAGTAGACGCTGTAATGCCAGGCCCCGCATAGCGCCAACGACGAACTCAGCCCCGAGCGCGGGATCGATATCGCTGCGCACCTCGCCCCGGGTAATTCCCACCCGTAGGTTGTCTTCCAGCCATGCAAACATCTCCCGGTTGTATTCGGCGACGACTCCGGCCGTTTCCGAGTTCTCCAGTAAGGACTCCGCCAGCAGAAGCAGCAGTGTGCGGGTGTTTGTCCACTTCGGATCACTGCGCCCAAGGTAGACGCGGACATAGCCCAGTACCGCCTGCAGCCCCTCGGGTGACGTCGGCGCGGCCCGCATCTCGTCGGCGAACGAGCGATTGATATGCAAGGTCAAAGCCCGCAAAAGCGCACCCTTACTACCGAAGTGATGACCAGCCTGTCCCCGGCTGTAACCGGCCGCCTGGCCGACATCCGCCAAGGTCATTCCCACCCAACCCTTGCGCGAAAGCAACGTAAGGGCGGCGGCCAGAAGCCGCCCCTCCGCTTCCTCACGCCGCTCCTGCTGCGTGCGACGCCGAGGCGCCGTGGACTGCTCAACCCCGACCGCTGGACCCCCACTCTGCCGAGTCCTTCCCTCCAACACGGCCTTGTCATGACCGGCCGCACTGCGTGAAAGCCACCCGGCAGCTTCCTGCGTGTCCCGCGTACTACCCATGCTCTTACTCCTTGAAAAACAAGCTAGCGCAAAACCTACTGGCCAACACTCGGAAACTTGTAATTGGATTCTCAATCAAAGATTGAATCTAGCAGGTTGATGAAGACGATGCGGGGCTGCAAATCGGGTCGCGAGAGTCAGTAACGGCAGCCTGAAACAGCCGGATCGGGCACTCTACAGAAGAGCATCAAGGGCTAACAGCCAACCTGATCAGCTGGTGGGCGTATCCGCATCCAGGAGGCGGCTGCTTCCGGGTCCCGCGTTCATGATGATGGGTTCCGGCCACATTTGAGGCTCGCAACACGGGATACTCTTCATCATGGTCTGCGCAACCCTCTTCTCGTCGAGCCACGCTTCTTCGCTGCCTGAGCAGTTTCCGACGCCTCGCGTTCCAGCGCTCTTCGGCTTTCCGTCCTTTTCCTCAAGGAAACAAGCAGGAAGCCTCTTAGCGGCTCATTGCCCAACGTATAAACCAAGGAAGAGGCTCAATACCTCGTTGATACCCAGGACTCCAACAACCTCCTCGATCCAGCCGAAATGCCTCTCACCCAAGAAGTTCCTTCAGATTCCGAGGGAGGCCGGCGCTTCTAACCGATCCGAAGCCCTCCCGGCCACCTAGCCGGCCGGGCACAAGCCACCTAGCCGGCCGGGCACAAGAGGTCGCATTCGAGAACGACTCCATCTCCAGCCGCACCGACCTCAATCCCAACACCAACCGGGTTGAGGACACGGGCTCCAAAAGGCATCAACGCCGTGGCGCGCCCTTCCGAAGGGAACCCGCAGGAACTTTCGAGAAACAGGTCGAGGACATTAGGGCTTGGATACAAAAGCCCAAGAATCGGTAGCAACGCGGTGGCGGGGGCGTCAGCGTAGCGGAGTCAGGGCCCGCTGGACCAGCCAGCACGAGACATCAAACGAGGACGCAACCTCAGTGGCAGCCCTTCCGTATCCGGTGACGGCGGCCACCAGGGCGTCGCGGAGCCGGCGGGTTGACCGTTTACGGCGAGGGATGTGGGCGGTCTCCACCGTGCATGTCCGCCGCGGGCACGGTACTCATGACTCCTAGCTCCTGACGGAGAAATCATTCATCGTGATGGGGCTACGAGCCCTCCAGCCTTCAAGGCACGGAACCCTTTTCACCACGAAGAGCCGGGAAAGATGGTTGGCCGATGATTCTTTGCAAAAGAAGCCCCCACAGGATTAGGGCCGGCGCAGCACAGGTGCTGGGGGCAACCCACCGAGCCGCGGTCGTGACCGGCACATGGACCGGTTTATCCGCGCGACGCAGCGGCCACTTTTCATCGACCATGCACGTGCCAGACGGAGCCTCCCTTTCGGCGTCAGGATCGCGTTAGCCTGGAACATTGAAGAGCTCCTTGTGAAGCGGAGCCTGGACAGGCCCCACTCCACTCGGAGGTCTTCTTTTTGTCACCCAACCACGCCGCAGATACCAAACATGCGAAGACAATGCAACGAGCCTCATAACTGTCGGAACTCCCAGTCCGCGACCACAACTCCGGACTTGTTGTTCGGCCTGTGCGGGCGACCAGGGCCGGCTACGGCCCCTCTCCCGAAGGTCGTACACACCGCCCCGAGGGAGGACACCGGCGCTCATCCCTGCGGGAACGTCGAACTCTACAATCACGGACAGCTGGGCGGTCACTCACGAGATCACGACGACAATTTAGTCGTTCATGCTTGGCTTTCGATCGTGTGTTCTCCGGCCCTGGCTCCGTTGGGATGAGGGCTCGGCTCGAGCGGCTCGTCGAATGAACCGACGAGCTCGAGTGCGCGTGCTCGATCGCCTGTTTCGATTGCAACCGCCAGATCTCTGATTAGACCGTATAGCATGCCGGACTGACCACGGGAGAACAGTGCACTGCACTTTCTCGCTCGCGCCTCTTGGACGAAAGTTAACATGGCTGCCGGGGTCATGGCCTCCGCGGTCCGGGGCGCCAGCTCGAGAACAGCCGCCCTTAGCGCGGTGACGCCGTCGACGTCGGCGACTCCCGCCAGGCCCCGGGAAAGCGGAAGCGCCAACGCCCGAGACTGAGGAACAAGTTGGGCGAAAACCTCGGTCACAGCTTGATGTTCAAGTGTTCGGAGCACCTCGTCAGCCAGCTTGCTGCGGTCACCGGTCGCATCCGCAGCAAGCAGTGTCATTGCCCGACGGGTTGATCGTCGATCGCGTTGCAACTCAGCATCGGCACTCAGCGACGCCGAAATGAGTCGGCGCGTGTATGGCTGAGAAGGCTCGTCGGTGACTCCCGCGGCGTCGCCCTGCTCGATGAGTTTGCCATGTTCGAGTACAGCGATGCGCGTGCTCATGTGTCGCACGACAGAAAGGTCGTGCGTGATGAACAGGTAGGCCACTCCACGCTCGCGTTGTAGTTCCAGGAGCAGGTTAAGGATCTGAGCTTGCACCGACAGGTCGAGTGCGGAGACCGACTCGTCACAGACGACGAGCCTCGGCTCGGGGAGGAGCGCTCGCGCGATCGAAATGCGCTGTCGCTGTCCACCAGAGAATTGAGCGGGGAACTTCGACAGCGCCGTGCTATCCAGACCGACACGTTCCAGCATGGCGAGGACCCGCGCCCGAGTCTCCCTCCGCGACATCGGCGGCGAATTCGCCAACGTCTCACCCATGCTCTGTTCGATCGTTCGATGCGGGTTGAACGAGGTGTACGGATCCTGGAAGACGGCCTGGATCTGGGTGCTCAGCTTGCGACGCGCCGCGCCGGTGAGACCAGCGATGTCGTTACCGTCGAAACCGATTCGACCTCGCTCGGGCCTTACGAGCCCGAGCACCGTGTTTCCCAGAGTCGACTTGCCCGAACCGGATTCCCCGACCAGTCCGAGGGTTTCTCCCTCATTAAGGCTGACACTGACTCCCTCGAGAGCCACCTTGTCTTTCCGGCGACCTCGTCCGCGGTACATCACCGTCAGGTCTCGAACTTCTAGCAACGAGCTCATGTTCTCACCAATTCGTCCACGTCGGTACGGATACATCGTGCAGCGGAGCTTTCCTCGAGGGTAACCATTGGAATAGGCCCTGTGCGACAGGCATCCTCCGCCAGCTCACACCGGCTGGCGAACCGGCACCCGTGCGGCCAGTAACCCGGCGCCGGGACGGTGCCAGCGATGACCGGCAGGAGTTGACGTGGAGCAATACCGACTGACGATGACTGCAACAGTGCCCGAGTGTAAGGGTGCGCAGGATGGGCGATGATCGACTGCACGTCCGCGCTCTCGACGACCTGCCCGGCGTACATCACGAGCGCGCGATCACAAGCCTCTGCCACGACTCCCCAGTCGTGGGTGACCAGGATGAGCGCCATCCCAGTTTGCTCGCGCAGGTCTCGGAGCAGGTCGAGAATCTCACACTGGACCGAGACGTCAAGAGCAGTTGTGGGCTCATCGGCGATAAGGAGTTCTGGTTCGCCGGCTAGCGCCCGCGCGATGGCGATGCGTTGCGCCATACCACCCGAGAGTTCGTGCGGATATTTCTTGGCCACCGCCTCCGGCTCAGGGAGCCGCACACGGGCCATGAGCTCCCTGGCTATCTGGCGTGCCTGGCCCTTGCCGACACCCCGGTGCAACCTGACCGCCTCTTCCAGCTGATGGCCGACCGTGAATGCCGGATTCAAGCTGGAGATCGGCTCCTGCGAAATGAACCCGATTCCCGTTCCCCGGTAGGCGTTCATCTCGCGCTCGCTGAGCGAGGTCAATTCCGTGCCTTTGAACGAGATCGAGGCGGCTGTCACGTGGGCGCCCATGGGAAGCACACGAAGCACTCCCGAGATGGTCACCGATTTTCCACAACCGGACTCGCCGACGATCGCGACTGCCTCTCCCGGCGCCACATGGAAGCTGACGTCGTCGACGATCGTGACTTCGCTCGAACCCCGCGGCAATCCGACCGTCATGCCCTTCACGCTCAAAATCGGTTCCTGCCCCTGGGGTGCTGCCCCTCCGCCTGCCGGAGACTCGGCTTGGGAGACCTTCACAGCGAGCGCGCGCCAGCTGAAAGCTTTCGACGAACCGCTCGACCGGCCCATATAGGCATCACGGATGCCGTTTCCAAGAAGCGTGAGGCTCAGTGTGACGACTGCGATGATGCCACCGGTTGGTACGAGCATCCATGCACTGATAGGCATCACGTTCTGGGCGTCTGTCACCAGGTTTCCCCAGCTCGGGGCGGGAGGCGCAACACCGAGTCCGAGGAAGCCAATGCCTGCTTCTGCGATGCACGCCACAGCGGCCACGATACTGATCTGCGTCAGCGCCGGCCCGGTCACGCCCGCGAGGATGTGGCGGCGCATGATCTGGAAACTCGTCAGTCCGGCCACCCGCGCGCTGGCGACGTAGAGCTCCTCACGAACGGCGATCGTGGCTGAATACACCACTCGGGCCAGTGTAGGAGCCATGATCACGCCCAGTGTGATCATGGCCGCGGCTTCGTTGTTTCCGTAAATGCCGAGAATGACCAGCAGCATCACCAAACCCGGTACAGCGAGCAGCAGGTCGCACAGTCGCATGGCGACCGTTTCGACCCACCCGCCGAGTGTGCCCGCGGTCAGACCGAGGAACAGTCCGATGACGGCACACACCGCCACTGCCTGGACGATTCCCAGCAGGGTGACCTGGCCACCGTGGAGCATCCTCGAGAGGATGTCACGGCCGAGCTGGTCAGTTCCGAGCAGGTGGCTCGCGCTTGGCCCTGCGGCCGTGTTCTGCAAATCCTGCTCGAGAGGCTCGTAAGGCGAAACCCACTGGGCGAATACGCAGGCCAAGACGATCACGAGCAGAACGAGGCTGCATGCGACGACGATCGGTTGTCTGACGAGACGCGGGAGGAAACCGGCCCCGCGTTCGGCCGCCCGACGAGACTGTTCTTTTATTGCTGCACCTTCAATGACTGCGCTCATCGCGCCCTCGCCTTCGCGTTTAGGTATCCTGAAGCGATGTCGGTCAAGAGGAATACCACCACGACCATAGCCGTGTAGAAGACCGCCAGACCCTGGATGACTTGCAGGTCGTGCTTGGTTGTGGCGCTTACCATCAGAGTGCCGAGACCGGGCATGCCGAAGATCTGCTCCATGAGGATGGTGCCGCCGAGCAGGCTAACGAACACCAGGCTGACCATGGTCAGCACAGGCGCGGCGGCATTCTTAGCGACGTGTTTGAATACGATCCGCTTCCACGGGTAGCCGTTCGCCCGGAGACTGCGGACGTAGTCACTGCGCATCGCGGACAACATCTCGGCCCGTGTCACGACCGCGACCAACGCGATTTCCGACACGCCGAGGACGAGCACTGGGAGAATCAGCGATTGGATCCATCCCGATGGGGAATCAGCGAAGGGCACGTATCCGGAGACGGGCAACCAGGCGAGGTTGACGCCGAACACGAGAACGGCGATCAATGCGAGCCAGAAGCTGGGGAGGCCTCGACCGAGGACGGCGAGCACCTCCGCCAACCGTCCAGTGATGCCGCCGCGAATGGCAGCGATCGCGCCGGACGTCACTCCGAGGATGATGACGAGGAGCAAGGCCCCCACGGCCAGTGACATCGTCACCGGGATTCGAGATGCGATGGTATCGGCCACTGGCACACCAGAGACGACTGACAGACCCAAGTCGCCGGTGACCGCGTGGCCCAGCCAATCAACGTATTGCACGAGTACTGGCCGGTCGGCGCCGAGCTTCTCGTTGAGCGCAGCCACAGACTCCGCGGAAGCAGTAGGGCCGAGGATGGCCTGCCCGACGCTCCCGCCCGCGAGCGAACTAAGGACGAAGACGATGAATGAGATCACTCCCATCAGCGGAACCGCCACAATCAATCGTCGTATGACGACACTTAGCATGATCTCTCCTTGAGTATCACATCAGGCGAGAGCTCTTCGACGCGAGTCGAGGTGCTCTAGGCTGAAGTGGCGCCGCGGCCCCCGGTGACGGGAGCCGCAGCGACATAGCAACTACTTCTTCGCAGCCCAGGCCGAGATGGCGAATTGACCCATGGGATCGCGCTTTCCGACGTCGATGCCCTTGGAGTAGATGAATTGGGGAACCGCCACGATCGGGATGTACCAGGCCTTGGCCGTCATCGTGTCGTTGAACTGTTTCGCGTTCGCCTCGAAGGTATCTTTTGTGGAGGCGTTCAGCGCGTCGTAGGCCTTATCGATATCCGGATCGGTCGAAGCGAATGGACTCCATACGGCAGCGTAAGGCAGCTTGTACAGCCGGTACGCATCGTTCGGGAGCGTGTTGTACATCCCGTACGAAACAGCGCCGGCGGAGTACTTCTTAGCCGCGAAGTCCGTGAAGAAGGACGAGTTCGGGAGCGACTTCAGGTCGAGCTTGATGCCGATCTTGCCGAGTTGCGCCACTGCGGCGTTCACTGCGACGGTCGCGTCGGGGTCGTCGCTGTTCACTTCGAGAGTCATCGAGAAACCGTCGGGATGACCGGCGTCGGCCAACAGCTTCTTAGCCTGGTCCACGTCGTAGGTGTACTTCGAGGGCAGGTTATCGTCGTGGCCGGGGAACCCGGCGCCGGTGAACTGGTCCTGGGTTGTGACCGCGGTTCCGACTGCCTTGGCGATCGAGTCGCGATCCAAGGCCAGTGCCATGGCCCGCCGCACCCGCACATCGCCGAGTGCGGGGGTGAGCTCGCCTGCCCTGTCCCAGAGCATAATGGTGGTTGCTTGCACTCGCCCTACGGTGCTGTCGAAACCCTTCGACTTTGCCTGATCGGCCAGCTGGGCGCCACCGGTCATATTTACTTGGATCTGTCCGGAGGCCAGCGCGTTCATCGCCGTGTTCTGGTCTGTCATCACACGCAGAATGATTTTTTTGTAGTTCTGGCGCGATTTGTCATAGTAAAGCGGGTTCGGCGTGTACGTGTAGTGGTCGCCGTTCTGGCTTTGCGCTGCGTCGTAGACGTAGGGTCCCGCGCCGAACGTCGCGGTCTTCAGCTTGTCGGGGTTGGCGAGCCCAGCAGCGCTGATGATCATGCCGTTGTTGCAGTTGCCGCTGTCCGACAGGATCGACTCCATACCTGTGAACGGCGCGGGCGACGTAATCGCGATGGAGTCCGTATCGACCGCGGCGATTTTCCACGGCTTGATGTAGCCGTCATTGATCCCGGGCACAGATTCGTAGTAGTTCAGCGTGTTGAGCACCGAATCACGCGTGACGTCTGTTCCGTCGGCGAACTTGACCCCGCTGCGGATCTTCATCGTGAAGACCGTGTTGTCGCTCGAGTACTGCCATGACGCAGCAATGCCGGGCTCGTAGTCGCCGTCCTTCGTGATTCGAATTAGCGGTTCGTACGCCAGCTGGAACATCGGGCTCGAACATTGCTGGGTGAGCTCAAAGCTCGTGGGCGAATCGATAGGGAGTGCGACGGTAAGTGTGTCGGACGCCGACCCTGACGAGGAGCCGCCGCTGCTGCACGCGGTGAGGGCCGCCACTCCAAGTGTCACGGCGATCAAGCCCGCTGCGAGCCGTCTACCGCGGCGCTTTCCTATCGTCCGATCTTGCTTTAGGACTTGCATGATACCTTCTCTGCTGTCATCCGTGGTCGCGCGCATTCACGCTCAACCATTCGGTCCAAACCATCTCTTGACGGTCATCATTTAGTTCAGGGCTTGCGCTGTGTAACGTTCACGACTCTCGGCACTCCGGTGTGCAAAGTGGATCTTTCCGACGTCCACCCCCGCGGGGACTTGACGATCTGCGCGAAAGCAAAGAATTCAGCTAACCTTCGTCGTGAAGGAGGCGCTATCACTGAGGTGTGAGTCATGTCTCATGATCGTCTTGGACGCTCCTCTTTGAACATTGGAAAGTTTCCGAACGGAGCGTCGAGCCATAAGAGTCACCACGATGCCGAGTCGCACCGACGACCCGGCATTCGGGTTCGGTTTGTCGCCGACGAACTCCTTCAGCAGGGCATCGCCGCGGGCAGAACGGGGTCCAACGCTTATGCCGGGACCATGGCATCTGGTCGGTGTTCTCCAAGAAACGCGGCCTGAACCCTGGACCCTAGCCGCCGGTCCACTATGACCTGGTGGAACGGGACTTCACCGCAGCTGCTCCTAACGAGCTGTGGTTGATGGACATCACCGAACATCCCACGGCCGAGGACAAGTACAAATGGACTGGAGCAAGCCATGGCTGAAGCCCGAGCCATCAAGCCAAACCTCCACTATCCGGCCGCCCCCTCCGCCGTCATGGCCTCCGACTCCTCAGCGTTCACACCCCTCGTTGTGGCATGCCGCATCACCGGCTGGACCGCTCACTTCCTCAAACAAGCCGCTTCTCCTTCTGACATCCAATCCACAGATCAGCACCTAGCTGCCGTGGGGCTCCGGAGGATCATCCGGATCCTTCCCTAGACGCAACTGCTCTCAGCGCCTCACGGCTCACTACCAGCCGACAGATCCATTGATCCTTCGACAACTTAAAGTCAACAAAACGATTAACGCCCGCAACCTGTTAAACTCCACGTGGGCGCGCTCCTGAGACACAAGCTAAATTGGGAGAAGGGGTCGGCTGACCCAAGGGAATCACGTTTCTTGCAGTTGACAACAGTAAACAGTCCGAGGGCGCATAGCCCTTCGTGGCAGCGAGGGGATCGGAATGGACGGCGCAGGTGTAAGAAGCGTATTGACGGCGCTTCGGGTCTTGGAGCGACTCGCTGAGCCCGGGGTGGCGGCGGGCGTCTCAGAAATGGCCAGAGATCTAGATCTCCCGAAGTCGTCCGTGCAACGGATGCTCCGCACTCTGCAGGAGGGTGGTTGGGCGTCCGAAGTCCGCGATCAAGCGGTTCGCTGGACTTTGACTCCCAAGATGTTCCAGTTGGGCCAACGCCATCACGCGGGTAACGATCTCCGCGCGGTCGCGCTTCCAGTCATGCAGCAGCTCTGGGAGGAGACTCGAGAGACCGTCCACCTTGCAACCGTGAAAGGAGATTCGGTTTTTGTCCTGGAGTCCCTCGAGAGCCCTCAAGGAGTGCGAGCCCACATCGGCCTCGGCATGTTGCTACCAATTCTGGTCTCTGCCAATGGCCGTGCTCTGATCTCAACATGGTCAGATGACCAGATTCATGAACTTGTCGCTCGTGGATTGACTGCCTATAATTCGCACACGATCACTGACGCAAACGCGCTTCTGGCTGTCATCGACCAAGCTCGCAAGACGGGTTACGCAGTGAACGAACAGCAGTGGCGAGAAGGCGTCCATGCCGTTGCAGCGCCTATCGTGGTCGCCGGAGTGGGTGTCGCAGGAATTGGCATTTCTACGCCGGTTCATCGGGTCTCGGCCGAACTAGAAGAGAAATACGGGGCACTGGTGGTCGGGGCCGCACGCGCCATTGCCCACGGCCTGGGAGAAGGCTGATGAGCGTTCCCTGCTTGTCTGGTGTGGCCGTCGATACCGGCGGCCTTCAGCGCGTGTGATCCCGTCGCAGATCGAGGCCGCAAATCACTCCCCCATGAAGATCCTTGGCCCTCACGTACGCGGCTATTCGACAAACCCGGGGGCAGCGGGCAGAGAAGTACTCGAGCTGGGCACGCATCGGCGCCTCAAGGGCGAACCGGAGCGCTGGCGCGAGATCGAGCAAGACGCGATCGGTGCCCCCCAAAGGGTGTCATGAGCGATGGATACTGGCTGATTCACTCCGTGCAGCGCCCGCGAGATCCCTATGAGACGCTCACACCGGTGTTCGAGATACCGCAGCATCAGTGATCTCAATGCTCGACACCGACATGAGCTGTGGCATGCCGAGGAACCTGGCGATCATCGACGGCGGAACGCCCTCTGTGCCGTCCGTCGATAATTTGCCGGCAGAGACCGGACGAAACCCATGCGTTTGATTGCTAGTGCCAGCACCTCGGCAGTCACACCCAGGCCGGCACCAATGAGCGCCTCGTCGGTGATCTGCACCGCTGAGGACCACCCAATCGCGAGCCTTTTGCGGATCGTCGTTGCTGACGCCTCGGGTCAGGGTATGTGGTGGCAGCGGAGGTGGGGTCCTCACTGCCCGCGATGTTCAACTGGGTATTCTGATCCGCGCTGTGCCGGAGCGGTCCTGTCAGGTCGGCAGGGACGCCGCTTCGGAGAGCAGTGCTCCGGCGCGGCACAACCAGTGCGCGGGTTCGGCCATCGACTGTTCCAGCCCGCCGGCTATGTCGGTCAGCGAGATCGCGTGTGCAAAGTCCGAGGAGTCAGCATCCAGCGCGATCTGTCCCGCCACGACGGCCGCCGCCACCCCGGCCGAACGAGCGATCGCGGCGACCGCACTGGGCACTTTCCCCGCCAAGGACTGCGAGTCGAACTGACCTTCTCCCGTTACCACCAGGTCGGCGTCGGCGACCGCTTGTCGCAGCCGGATGAGCCCCGCGATCGCCTTGGCACCGGGTGCGAGCCGCGCACCCCACAGGCGCAGCGCATAGCCGGTGCCGCCGGCGGCACCGGAACCGGGTTCGCCGGGATCGCCGCCGAGCAGGTCCGAGAAGTGTCGCAGCCCCTCGTCGGCACGCTGTACGCCGTCGGCATCCATCCCCTTCTGCGGTCCGAACACGGCGGCAGCACCCGTAGGCCCGAGCAGTGGATTGGTCACGTCGGTGATCACCGAAGCTCCGTCGGCGGGCAACGGCCGCAAGACCGTGAGGTCGGCCGCGGCGACCGCTGCCAGCCCGCGCGCGCCCGAAGTCACCGGCGAGCCGGTGGCATCCGTGAACGTCGCGCCCAACGCCCGCAGCATCCCAAGACCCCCGTCGGTCGAGGCACTCGACCCGATACCGAGCACCAGCCGCGAGACGCCGTGGTCGAGGGCGGCCGCGATGGCCTGGCCGAATCCGGTGGTGTCGGCGTCTTCGGGCAACCGCTGTCTGCCTAAAAGTTCGATCCCCGAGGTGTTCGCGAGCTCGACCACGCCCACCCCTCCGGGATCGCGGTCGGTCGCGGGCAGCAGCAACCACTCCGCCGTGCGCGGCAGGCCGTCCGGCCCACGCACCTCGACGGGCATCCGCCGGGCGGCTGGCTCCGCCAGAGCGAAGCAGGCAACCGTGCCCTCTCCGCCGTCGGCCATCGGCCGCAGCACGATCTCCGCAAACGGATCGTGCAGCCGCCAGCCCCTTGCGAGCGCCTGCGCGACCGCGGGCGCATCCAGAGTGCCCTTGAAGCTGTCAGGAGCGAAGACGATGCGGCTCATTGGAGAGGTGAGGTGGTCGCACCGGCGTAAACAGTCACGACGTCGATTCTGTTCACGTCAGTCATCCGTGTATGTGAAAGCTGCCGTAGTGAAGCTCGGCTCGGCCGTGTTCGCCGGGACCCTCCCCACACAGGTAGTGCAGCAGTACCGGCCCGTCGGTCGGACAGTCCAGTTGACCAGCCGCCGTCGGCGCGTCGTTCGCGCTCACTCGAACCCACCTCAGCGCGACCAAGGTTCATACGCGTCGACTGCCGACCTTTTGCGCGCTTGGTCATCAGCGTCCTCGCCCGAACCGCCCCATTCACCACAATGCTCATCGCAATCCCAGACCCCTCGCGACAATGCTTCGCAGCACTTCTTTCGTACCGCCGCGGATCGTGGCCGAAGGAGAGTTGAGTATCACATGTGCCAACATTGCCTGGTAAGCGTCCGCGGCGCCCGGGTCAGGCTCTGTCTGCAAGGCTAACCGAAGGACGTCGGGAATCTCTTGTTCGAAGCAGGTGCCCAAATCTTTCACCAGCGCCGCATGGAGCGCAGGATCTTTCCCGTCGGCGATCATCGACGCCACCGACCTCGACATCCGACGCAGCGTAACGAGATGGGACACCATTCGCCCGATTACTCTCGTACCTTCAGCTGAGGGATACTGCTTCAAGATCCTGACGAACTCCTCCAACGCGCGAAGATGCGAAAGGAATCGCTCCGGACCGCTTCGTTCGAAAGCCAACTCACTGGTGACTTGATTCCAGCCATCTCCCTCGGTCCCGATGATCGCGTCGTCGGGAAGGAAAACATCCTGAAAGTGCACCTCGTTGAAGTGTTTGCCCCCGGCGATGTCGGTGATTGGCCGACACACGATACCGGGCGTATTCATATCGACCAAGAACTGGCTCAGGCCCTCGTGCCGCGTCTCGCCCGCCGGCGCGGTGCGGCAGAACAAGATCATGTAGTGGCTGCGGTGGGCATTCGTCGTCCAGATTTTCGTTCCATTCACAAGCCAACCTCCGTCGACCCGGTTGGCACGGGTTCGAACCGACGCAAGGTCCGATCCGGAATCTGGCTCACTCATCCCGATACAGAAGTACGCCTTGCCTGCGGCTATGAGGGGAAGGATTTCCTGGCGCTGGCGCTCGCTGCCATACCGCAACAGCAGAAAACCGCTTTGCCTGTCTGCTACCGAATGCGCGGTAATCGGCGCGCGTGCCGCGAGCAATTCCTCGAGTACGACATAGCGCTCGACGAGGCCGTACCCACCTCCGCCATACTCCATGGGAAAGCCCATGCCGATCCACCCACGTGCGCCGAGCGCCTCGCTGAATTGAGGATCGTAGCCACCGAAGGCAGTGGCCGCGTCACGATCGACGGGCCACTCGAAACCGTCAAGAAATTCTCGCACCTCCGCTCGTAGCCGTTCGCCCGTTTCAGACAGCCGAGGTGATGGGAAGGTCAGAGCGTTCATTTCGACTCTCCTACAGTGATGCCAGCACCCAGAGGCGCCAGGGTGCGCCACAAGGTGGTCTCGAGTTCTTCGCCGAGGATCTGTCGTCCTAGTTCGTCAGCCCAAAAGGCTTCATTGCCGAACTCGTCGCGCCAGGACCAGAGTTGTTTGGTGAACAGTTGCAAATTGAGTTCTTCGGTGAAACCGATTGCCCCGAACACCTGGTGCGCGATCGCGGCGCCCGCTCCGGCAGCTTCCCCGGTACGGATCTTCGCGCTAAGCGCCGCCACGCTGTGGAAGAGCGACTCGTCGTCACTGACAAGCCATTCATCGATGGCCTCACTACCGGCTTCCGTGGCTGCCCGCGCGGCTGCTGCCTGCGTTGCGAGAACAGAAACGTTCTGTTGAATGGCTTGGAACTTGCCAATCGGCCGGCCAAACTGCACTCGCATGTTTGCGTATTCCACAGACAAAGTCAGGGTCCGTTCAAGAGCACCCGCCATCAGTGCACTGCGGGCGATAGCAGCGATCACCAGAAGCGATCTGGGCTCGAAAGGCGCAGGCACCACCTCGGCAGGTATGACGCCTTCGAGCCGGATATCGTCGCGCGGATCCCCCGCCAGATTGCGACCAGATGTAACGGAGACACCCGGAGCCAGGCGGTCCACTACGACAAGCTGAGGCGAAGGGCTGTCGCTCATGAACACGACATGCGTAGACGTACTACCCCACGGGACACGTCTGAGAGTTCCCTCTACGCGCCAGACATCTCCTGAGCGACTCAGGTGGACCGGTGCATCCGCCGAAGCAAAGGCGATCGTAGGCTGATCCGTCTCTTGTGCGCCTGCCAGATCAATCAGCCAATGGCCGATCATCGTCTCAGCGAGCGGCACAGCAGCGGCATTATTGCCTGCGATCTCCAAGAGTTCGCAAGCAATCGCCCAGTTCACACCGATGCCACCCTTAGTCTCGGGCACCAAAGCCTTATCCACACCGGTAGTTTGCAGAGAGCCCCATAAATCAGACGGTTCATCGGCGAAGATCTCCGCCAGAGCTTGATGAAGCATCTCGCGCGTTTCATCGTCCATCATTCATTCCTTCTTTCTGGTCGCTGCGGGAAGTGCCGGGCACGTGTGCCCCATTCGTTGCACTACCGTCTCCTGGTCTGAGCTCACGTGGTTGCCGACGCATTTGTCGCGCCCGAGGGCGGTCACGGTCGCTCGCCGAACTGATGACCAGTGACGATCCGCTCCCCCGACGACTCAACCCACCGAGTAAAGACCTCCAATGGCTCTCTCGGAGTCTGGAGAGTGTTGACAATCATTTGCTGATCCGCGTAACCAAGTGCCATGCCGCAGACCAGGGTTTCGTCCGGTCCGGCGTCCAAGAAGGGAAGGATGACCTTGCCATAGTAATTCCATGCAGCCTGCGGGCATGTGTGCAATCCGTGTGCTCTCGCCAGAAGCATGATGTTCTGCATGAACATGCCGTAGTCAAGGAATGAGCCGCGCCCCATAACTCGGTCCATTGTGAACATTAGTCCTACTGGCGCGTCGAAAAAGTGGTAGTTGCGCTGTCGCTGCACGCGCATTTTCTCTTTTTCCCCCCGCGCAATCCCAAGCAGGCCGTACAGGCTCCACCCATTCTGTCGCTTTCGGTCGATATACGGCGACACCCACTCGCTGGGGTAGAAATCGGGGTCATCACGGTAGGCAGCCACGAGATTCGGATCGTCGCTGACAGCATCATCCGCTGCCAACACCTCGGCCACAAGGTCATCGCGCGGCTGCCCCTGCAATACATAAACCTTCCACGGCTGTGTGTTCGTCCCAGATGCAGACCTACTGGCGACGCGCAGAATGTCCTCAACGACCTCGCGATCGATCGGACGATTGCGGTCGAACGCCCGACACGCGAATCGCGTCTCGATAGCGGCCAGGACACTGTCAGGGTCGTCGATCTGTGCTGCAACTCTGGATGCGGACAACGGCTACTCCTCGGATTGAATGGGCTGATGTGGCGTTTGTATATCGTCCGGTCGGGCGGTGAATCGGTGCCCGACGAGAGAATTCCGCGGCCTGGGCACCGTCCTTACCTGCCCTCAAACTGGGGAACTCGCTTCTCCCGGAAGGCGGACAGTCCCTCGACGCGGTCGAAGGAATAGCTGTGCGCAGCGGACAGGGCACGCTCGTAGCGCAGACCAGTCGACACAGGGTGGTCGAGTGAGTCGTTCAGCGCTTGCTTCATGCGTGCGAGCACCAGCGGACTCTTCGAAGAAATCGTGTCGGCGAGGCGCTCAACCGAGCCCACGAGTTCGTCATCTGCGACGACCTCGTTCACCAGACCGTACGCCACCCACTCACGCGCCGTCTGCGTCTGCCCGGTGAACATCAAGTACTTGGCATTGTTCAGTCCGATTTTCCGGGGAAGTCGAACGGTGACTCCGGCACCGGGGAACATCGCGAAGTTCGAGTGGGAATCACCAATAACTGCCGACTCCGCTGCCACCACGATGTCGCAGGAGAGAACGAGTTCCAGACCGCCAGCTACGGCGATGCCGTTGATTGCCGCGATCACCGGGGTGCCGCTCGCCTCGATGAAGCTGGTGAGCTCACCGATCTTCTTGACGAACCTCGCACCCTCTTCGGGAGTCCGTTTGCCACTGTCCTTCAGGTCGGCGCCAGCGCAAAATCCGCGTCCGCTGCCGGTGAGCACCATCGCCCGCACCTCTGGATCGCGATCGCCCTCTTCAACAGCAGCGACGAGAGCATCCAGCATGGTAGCCGTTATGGCATTCAGTGCCTTCGGCCGGTTGAGGGTCAGCCACAACACCGATCCTCGTCGCTCTGTCAGGAGCTCATCCGTTGTGTCATTCGTTTCCGTGGTCATCGACAATCCTTCCTCGTTCACCGAACGAGTACTTGTTCGGTGATTATGTTGCAAAAACAATCGCTTTCTTACAAATGCTTGTTGGCGAAGCTCATCGTTGCAGGATATGCACGACGCACACGGGGCCGATCCCGACCATGTGCGCCAGCCCGACCCTTGCGTCCGGCTGTTGCCTGTCTCCTGCTTCTCCGCGAAGTTGCCTCGTGATCTCGGCTATCTGCCCCAGGCCCGTCGGGCCGAGGGGATGTCCCATGGCGAGCAGGCCGCCAGAGGGGCTGACAGCGTGTCGGCCGCCGATGTCGAACGACCCTTTGGCGAGTTCGGCAGCCCCCTGCCCTGGAGGGCACAGTCCCATTGCCTCGACGAACAACAACTCTTCGATCGCGAACGCATCGTGCACCTCGACGACATCCAGATCCGACGGATCGCCGCCCCATTCCTCGTAGGCCGCCTGGGTCGCGGCCTGGGTCAACGCGACGTCGGCGTTTGCGCCGTCGAACGCCTGATCGCTTACTGTCGAAGATGCTGCAACGCGGACCGAACGGCGCTGATCGACTTTGAAGCGGTCCATCGCCTCATCGGACATGACGATCACGGCCGCTGCCCCCTCACCTATGGGGGTGATCTGCAAACTGTTGAGCGATCCTGCAACATAGGGAGGACGGACAACCTCCTCGAGCGTCCGCCTCTTTCTGCGCTGTGCATATGGGTTGAGAGCGCCATTGTTATGGTTCTTGACAGCAACGAGACCGATCTGTTCCTTGGTGTATCCCGCCTCTGCCAGGTAACGCTCAGTGAGCAGCGCGTAGCGTGCAAACGGGACATCCTGAACCGGGGAGATCGGAGTGATCCCGGTATCCGGAGCAGCGATCCTTCCGATGGGCTTGTCGACTCCGATGGCGATAGCCACATCGGCCAAACCACTCGCCACTTCTGCGACGGCCTGCCGGAATGCCGTGGAGCCTGTAGCCGAGGCGTTCTCGACCTGAGAAACTCGAAGCCCCGTCATTCCGAGGTACCGGAGCATGGGAACCCCAGCCGCCATGCCTAGTCTGGCGGTGCCGACGAACGCGGCTTCGACGGCCGGCCACGTAATCCCAGCGTCGACGAGCGCTTCTCTAACGGCCTGCAGGCCCAGTTCGATGTACGACGTTTCGGTCGGGTACTGGTACGGGTGCAGACCGATGCCGACAACATGCACTGGACGAAGATCAGTAATCAGAACCATCAGCGTTCTCCCAACGTGAAGACGACATAGGAATCGCGCAACCGGTCGCCGCCTTGGCCGACGACCGTCGCGCCGGGATGCCATTCAACTTCGTCATCCAGGAACGCATGAATCGTCGGACCGTCGGCAAGGCTGATCTCCCCCATAGCGAATGGAACCGGCCACTTGGCGTGCCGATGAACCTCGGCAAAGCTGCGCAAGACCCCGCGGGCCTCGAACCTCGTCTCACGGATCTCATCGCCAGGCGCTCCGCACCGCTCGCACCCGAAGCGCTGACGGGGAACGCCCCGCTGGCCGCACTTGTGGCAAATCCACCCAATAAGCTGGATCCCTTGCTCAGAGTCCACCCACAGAGGCCCTGCCTCCTCACTCGGGATATCCTTCGAAACCATCCTGTGCCTCGTTCCAAATGTCTGCTGTGTCGCCCTGTGTATCCAGCCCGACCTCTGTGTCGACTGACTTGTGCCTTCACGCCAGGTCAGCACCCGACTCGCCCACTGACGCATTCACGTTGCAACCTATCCCCCTAAGCGCTAGCGCTTATCGCTATCGGGCACCCTCGGCCCAATGCGCTCGAAGTTCGTTGCTGCACCGGGGAAGGGTCGGAATGTTGTGCCATCTGGTGAAACGCAATGCCGTCTGACGGTACATACATCATCCCCGGGAGTTTGTCGTCTTGTCAACAGAAGCGCGAAAGTGTTCCGGGCGGGCCTTCGCGCCCATGAGGCCCCAGATTGGGAATTTTTTGGCCGACGCCCCCAGCGGCTCGACCCGCGATTTATCTACACACCTGAACCGAGCCGGACAGCAACGGCCCTTCAGGAGTGCTTGACACGGACTCATTGTGATGACCATCATGGACCCTGTTCTGGTTTTGGCCCACTGTGCCATCAGGCGGAACGGTGGCTCTTCCAACGTCGGAAGGGCCACCGACCTTACCAACGACGGAAGGCAAATTTATGGACGTTACTGATAGTCAACCTGCGCGGCCGGTTTCCCAGAAGCGCGTCGGCGCGGCCATCGTCATGGGCACCGCGCTCGAGTACTTCGACTTCTTTCTCTACTCCGCGATGGCTGCACTTGTCATTGGTCCTACATTCTTTCCGTCTTCAAATTCCGTCGCCAGCACGATCGCGTCGCTGGCAACGTTCGGCGTCGGATACCTCGCACGACCCTTCGCCGGTTTGATATTCGGGATCATTGGAGACAAGTTTGGTAGAAAGACGGTTCTTTCCTGGAGCTTGATCCTGATGGGTGTTTCAAGCGGGCTCATGGGTTTGATTCCTTCCTACGCAACGATCGGCATAGCCGCTCCGATCTTGCTTGTCTTGCTTCGGATCGTGCAGGGAGTTGGCGCCGGCGCAGAGTTCAGTTCCGCTATTGCGGTGTCTTATGAGTTCGCGGCACCCAACAAGCGGGGCAGACTAGGATCCCTGCCGACGCTCGGTGTCAATCTTGGGGTCTTCGCTGCTTCGTTGGTGGTCGCTGGACTGGCATTGATCGGGAATGACTTTTTCTACTCGTGGGGCTGGCGCATCCCGTTCGTTCTCAGCTTTGCATTGGCCGGCGTGGGATACCTCATTCGACTAAAACTTCCCGAGAGCCCGGAGTTCTTGGAATTGCGGCCTGATCAGACGCGTCGTACGTGGTTCCGTGTGCTGGCTGATCTTTTCCGGTCGGACTGGAGGGGCGTGCTCATCGTGTTTATCGTCTACGGGGGGTACGCCCTTGTAGCCACGCTATGGAAAACCTTCGCGCTCTCCTACTTGACAGAGTTCCAGGGCATCGGACCATCTGTCAGCACCTTCGGGGTCACACTGGCAAGCCTCTTCGCTATCTTTTGGACACCAATATGCGGAAGGCTATGCGACGCAGTTCCCATCCGAGGGGTTCTCGCCGTCGGCGGCCTGTTGGTGATTGCTTACTCCGTCCCCTTCTTCTGGCTGCTCGATACCAAGACACCAATTTGGATCTGGGTGGCCCTGATCCTGGGAACGGGCTTCCTGGCCCCTCTGCTGTCTGTCGCTACGAGTCCCTTCATGGCGCGCCAGTTCGCTACGAATACTCGCGTCACAGGTATCGGCGTCGGCAAGGAATCCAGCGGTGCCCTGGCCGCAGGCCTCGGACCGGTGATCGCGATCGCACTCGTCGGCTCATCGGCCTCGTCAAGCACCCTGGGTGTATCGATGATCTTCGCGTTAGGGGGCGCCCTATTCGTGATTGCAGCATGGCGGGGAAGGTCGGTAGCCCCATCCGTGAGTCTGAGCGACAGTGAAACCCCTGCACGGACGGGTACTGGAAACTGATCCTCATTGAGTTCGGACCGGTTGAGAGGGCGAAGATTGCTGTCGCGCGAACGACCGGTCCGGTGGCGGGTATCCGCGGCGGTGGTGACCGCTGTGAATGCTCGAAGCCGACTTGCACGCCGGCTAAGAGTAGGGCATCGACAAGTTCAGGTAAAGAACGGGCGCAAGGATGCATTTGCGAAACGCTCGCCCTGCCCGAACTGCTGCGCGTCGGTGGTCCGGAAGAGTCTCGTGGTCGCCGTGATCGATTCCGACGGCGGCACCGGGCCGCCGGCCGCAGTCCGGGAGTACTGGCAGGAAGTTAACCTGAAGTTACGTCTTTCTTGCCGCGTGAAATCCCTGCTTTGGCGGGGATTTCACTGTTTCCGGTGGTTGTTTGTCTGGCTACTTGCCTCCGATAGTGATCGGGAGAGGCCAGCCTAGGAGTTCGAAGGACTTCGCCCGGCTCCGGCGGCGGAGGTGATTTTGCCACGTCCCCGCCGGTGGCGGTGCCCGGTTGGCCACGCGTGCGGGGACTGTTCCTGCGCAAGGGTATGGTTGGCGGCAGGGCGGGGTTGCGGCAGACGATGAGGTCGTTCACCAAGTCAGCCGGGGTGGGACAATTCGGCCAGGTCCGTGTCGTCGAACAGCACGATCTGCAGCGGTCCGTCGGCGGCGTCCAAGGCCTTGATCGCCGGGGCGCAGCACGGTCACTCAGCCCAGACTGCCTAGTTCTTTGAGCTGTTTGATCCTGATGTTGGTGACCATCTCACGGTCCCCGACCTGACCATCCCGCCGAGCCGGTACCGGCACTTGAAGTCCGCTGCCAGGTCCTCGAAGACTCTGGGGTCGGCGGTGTGGCCGGGGACAACGCGAACGGAGACCGGCCGGCCGCCGGTGATTATTCGGTGTTCGATCTGCTCGACCCCTTCTTCCCGTCGCGGGAGTGGCCGCAGCCCGCCAGCGGCACTATGCCTGGTCACCCAGGTCGAGAACAGATCGAACAATCTGAGCCGGGCCGGATTCGCCTCTTCCGACAGGTGACCGGCGGCGAGCCAGTCCATCGCGGCGATGACCTCGACCGCGATGGCGTCGGCGACGCCGAGGTCCCCGTCCAGGGTGGTATTCGACGACCCGCGGGTGGTCGCCAGCTTCGAAACGGGATGGCAGACTCGGGCGATCACCAGGGCTAACCAGTGCCCGCTACGGCAGGGTCGATCCGCTCAGCACCGATGAACGCGGATATATGGAACTGAACCCCTGTTGCGCTGTACTGCTCTTTCAAGTCCTCACGGAACGAGAAGAGAAAACTCCATCGCGATCGCATCGAACCAATCCTTCTCGGGGTGGACCAAAACATTCACAGAACCACGGCTGTGTGCGGCAATCCTCGACCGGTTAACCTTCAACGGCACCATCATCGAGACCGGCACGGACTCGTACCGCCTCGCGCACACTATTGCCCAAAAGGGCGCCGGCTAGCCACCTGATGGTGGGAACGATCACAATGAATCGCCGTCTTGGCCCCTGCGCAGATTTTTCACGGATTACAGACGGCTTCTTGAGTTTGTTGGCCCCTCGGGGTGGCGAAAGGTGACTCTGTCTCCGATGCGAATCATCCCCGCGCGGATGGTGTGCGCTCGCAGGCCGAACTCTGTGTTGTGGTGGGTGCCGAGAAGCTTGAGCGCCTTCGGTTCCCCGGTAACTGCGCGCTAATCCTGGTCGATCATCAAGCAGCGGGGCATGCCTTGGCCAAGTCGAATTAGGACCTCGCTTCCGACGGTAAGTTCTGTACGAGCCCAGTTATCCTCGCGGAACACCGGATCCGTGCCTGTGTCGATGATGAAGTTTGCCCGGAATCGGCGCTCGTCCACAGCTCGGCCTGAGAGCCGGGCAAGAGCAGCTAACGAGGAGGTTGTCACGATGTGGAGGGGCGTCTCATCGCGGTGTTGGATCGTCGTTTCGGGTCGCAATTCGAGTTGCCGACCAAAGACAGCTGAGAGTGCTCTGGAGGCTACAGGATCATCGGTGCGGTACTGGCGACCGTTGGGGTCCGCAAGTATTGGGCCGTCGTGTTCCTCTCCCATGCTTGAGGACCATTGCATCAGCCAGGCACGGGCCGAAACCGCCGGGTACGTTTTCCGCTGGCGATGCCTCCGTCTTCGGTATAGATGGCCCACTTGCGATCATGCTCAAGCCCGCCTTCGGTCACGTTAGCGTAGCTGAGCGTCTGCCCCGAGGTGGACTTGACGGGATAGCGGTACAAAGCGCGAATCACCTCCGAGCGTCTCCTCGAGTTTCATACCAAAATCCTTCTTCCCGACCCTAAAGGGCAGTGTCGGAGGTACCTTGCCCCTTGATTCTTCTCGGACACTAGGGAGATCCGGTGCGTACCCGTTCCACGACTTTCTGCACATCGGCGTCGCTGTTGTCGTGGAGGAGAAGAACGTTTGGTCTGCCGGCCAGTTCCATGAAGGCGTCCCGAAGTACGCCGATGAATTCGGGTCGGTCCTCCCTCCCGAAAAGCTGATCACGGTGTTTTCGGACGTTCTGAGTGGTCCGTCCCTGAAGTCGCGCCTGAACCACCTCGGCTCCAGGAGCGAGCAGGATGGCCGGCGCGGGGGTAGGTATAGCGTCCACGACCTATCGGCGGAGTTTGTGCTCGTTCTGGGATATCCACCCACCACGCTGGTAGGCCGTTATGTAGGCTTCATTATCCAACGCTCCGCGGCTGGCGAGGACGCACTTTCCGGGCTCCAGGTCAACGTGGAGGTAAGCCGTGAAGATGCGGTGGTAGAACCTGACGAGGCTCCGCTCCCAATCGGCCAGTCCGGGTAAAGAATCGAACTGACTGAGAAGGTCAATCTCGTTCCCGGGTTCTTTGAATGCGGGCGATTCAAGGAGACGTCCGATGAGGCTTGTCTTGCCGCCACCATGATGCTCCTACAGCTGTCAAACGGGGGTTGGGTGCTTCACCGCGACGGCGCGCAGGGCCCCACGCAGGCGCGCTTCCTCGAAGCCCATGTCGGGTTTCTTCTTGCGGGAAGCGGACCGGTTCTGGCCGAGAACCTGGCAGGCGAAGCGTCCGGACGCCCCGAACTTCTCCGCCCCCATGCGCACGGCACGGCGGCGTGGTTCGGGGCTCAGAATTTTCCCCGCGCGACCTCGTTGAGGATGTCGATGGCCTGTTCCTTCTCCGCCAGCAGGCGCTTGAGGCGGGTGTTTTCCTTCTCCGGCTCCTCGGTCCTTTTGGACGCCTCGGCGTTTCTTCTCGGATCCGTACTGGTTCAGCCACCGGTACCAGGTCGCCTCGGTGACCTGGAGCTCCTTGATGACCTGGACCATCGGGCGGCCGTCATTGAGCAATTTCTGGCCCTGGCGGACCTTAGCGATGACCTGCTCGGGGTGTGTCTGCGTGTCACGATTCGCGAATTTCCTCCTGTGTCCATTCTCGGACACGAAACTCACACAAACATTGGACTTCTATCTGGGGCCTCAACCACCATCGCTCCCATGACAACGTCGCTTACCGATGGTGACGTGAGCCACGTCTCGGATTCGACGAAACACTGGAATAGCCCCAAGTCCTTCTGCATCGATTGGGTAAACCACCACTACCCGAAGCTTCTCACTGGGGGAAAAGTAAACTTAGGCTGCTGACGTGAAGGTCTGAGAGGCCAGTTACTCTACGGCCGTCCAATACGTAGGACGTTAGGGGCCACCTGAGGAGGCGCACATTGAGGATCCAGTGAGGGGCGCTTGGGTTGACGCGCACGGCGCCCCGAAGCAGCCGTCGGAGTCCCTGGTGTCAGGGGTCTCAGCCCCTGTCACAGTTGACCTGCCAAGTCTTCATCATCAGAAGCTCCTAATCTCCCGGCAAAGGTCGAGTCCCCGACGAGTTGGAGCACGGCGCCCCGAAGCGCAGCTCGGTATTTCACTAGGCCTACGGTCGCTGTTTCTGGATGTTGCCTACCCGTCCAAAGGGTAGGAATTGCTGGATCCGGGATACGTCTGTGAAAACAGTGGGCAAGGCGATCAATACACCTTTGATGGTTGCACTTAAGACAGCTATGAGATCACGACGCTATGAAACAAAAAGGGTGATTCATGATGAACAATTCGAAGTTAGCCGCGACCGTGCTCGAACTTGTAGGGCTTGACCATTCAGGGATGTCGTCCGAAGCAAACCTTTTGGATGAGAGTCAGATGCCGGGCAGGGACATTGCTGATATCGAGCTATCAGAAAACGACATCGCGTCGGGCTATCAGCTGACATCCGAGTCGTTGCCGCAAGAGGGCGTTCCCGC
>NZ_JAGGPR010000011.1 GCF_018613695.1 Arthrobacter sp. ISL-95
AAATCAGCAGCCTCAACAAACCTCAACAACCGCACCTCACCGGCCGCCATCGATCGCAACGATCGTAAGGCTTCATCCGCCTGCGCCAGCGGCACGTCCACCATTCCGGGAATACGCTGGCCGGCATTTTGAAGGGGAGCCGTGTGGTGGATACCTGCCGCCGGGTCCCCGGGCATGCCAGGCACCACGAATCCTGAGCCGACGCCCTCGCCGGCGCTGCCTCTCAATGATCCGCTCCATGACTCCAATCCGGAAAGCAGCTCAGCGTCTCCGGAGGTACCCGCGAGGGTATCTGCCGCCGTCGTGTGCTCAAACGCGGGCGCCGGGGCAGGCCCACTGGAAGAGGCCAGGGGTCGTTGAAGCAGCAACGCGTAGGCGCGCTGCGAGCCCGCCCGGCTCGCCACAATCTGCCCGATAACTCCCATGCATAAAACTTCTCATGGGGGTCAGACAATATTGGCCCTCGCATTGTTCTGCGCCTACCCACCTCGTTTACAAGCGCCTGGTTTACGAGCGTGTCACGGGAAACCCGGCGATCAGATGGCTATAGCGTCGGCAGCGAATAGGCAGGTTCAGGTCGGTGGACGCCCCGGGGCCGGTAGCCGAGGGCTTCGGCGCACCCAAGAAGGTCAGCCAGGTACCAGATGATTGCCAGCCACATCTCCGTGCCCTGGAGGCTGGGGATGTTGCCTTCACCGCTTGACGGTGCAGCGCTGAAGGCCATCCCCTCGCCGGGCCGCCAGCGCTCGAGTGCGTGCTTGAGTTGAGTCCGAGCCCATGCTTTGGCATCCTCCCGGCGGTGCGTGGTCTGCTTGGACGCCAGCCAGAGGGGGTGCGCTACGTCCAGGACGTTGCAGGCGTTCTGCCGGCCGGGGGCGAAGTAGCGAGGGTCCGCCGAGTGTTCCAAAACTGTGTCTACCAGCCGCTCAACGTGAGGAACCGGCACACCGAATTGGGCGAACGTGCCCCGCGTCAGCCGGTAGTACCCGTTGACTACCTTCAGACGATTATCCGCCGTGGGGGTGCCCCATGTTCCTGCGGAAGGACTGACACGGGTCAACAACCAGCCGAAGAGAGCTTCAAGTGAACCGGGGAAGTTGGGATTCGATTGCGAGAGGTTCCAGTATGCGGCTGTACCCCAGGCGTCCACCCACGCCCCTGATTCCCATGCTTCCTTCCGCCACGGCAGAGCATCCAGCGATGCCGTTACCGCCGCCGGAGCCATGTCAGCAATGGCGTGGATCGGATGCTCGAAGCCACTGCCGGCAAGGTCCAGCGCATGACCGACGGAGAGCACGTGGTAGGTAGCAGGGCCAGTGCCGAAGGTGAGTCTCGAAAAATCGCTGGGGCCGGATTCGAACTCAGGAACCAAACCCGTCACCGGGTCCTGGAGTTTGTGGAGTCGTGCCACGTGTTCGTCCACTGACAATTGCGGAGGAACGCAACCCAAGAGCAAGTCCGCGATTTCAATGGCGTCGCAGTGCGCCCTGACGGTGGGCGCAACACCTGGCCGGTCCACGTACAAGCCCCCTGCTGCGGACGACCAACTTCGCGAAAGAATGGCTGGAGCATCGGTGCGTGCAGCGTTGGCGAAGGCCGCCAGCTCAGCCAGCAACCCGTCGTCGAACGGCCCCTCGCCAGCAGTTGCCGGGATGGTCGAGTCACGCCTGTCCCGGATCCGCCGCGCAGGGTTTCCGCCCACTATGGTCCATTCAGGGACATCCTTGGTCACCACCGCCCCGGCAGCCAGCACGGCGTGCGAGCCAACCCTGACGCCGTCAAGAACCACTACGTTCGAACCAATCCAGACGTCGTCGCCGATGGTGATGCCCTTGCTGGTGAGTAACTGCTTGAAGACTGGTTTGGAAGGCTCCATGGAGTGGTTGAAACCGAGAATGGAGGTGTGGGCGCCGATCCTGACACCGTTACCCATGGTGATGTTGCCTCGAATCACGGTGAACGCATTAACTGTGCAGTCATCGCCCATGGTGATGGAACCCGTGATGTAGGCGTGGGCCGCGATGAAAGAATCCGCGCCAAGAGCGAGTGCATCGGGATCCACGTTGGCGAGGGGGGAGAGGAAAGCCCGCTCACCAATGCTGACTCCGGACCGTTCGGCAAAGCGCTGGTGGTACTCGTGCTGAGCCGCGCGTTCTGCAGGTGTTGCTGAGCTCCAGAAAGTCCAAGGGGAGTAGTCGTAGTTAAGGCCGTGCCGGGAATTCACGTCGTTGCTCCACATTGGTATGAGTCGAATCGGAAAGCGCTTCCCCCCCATAGTTGCGCGTCCAAAAAGCATAGTCAATGCGCCATGAGCAAACGATCAACCTCGATCACTCCGGGTATCCGTACTCCTCGTAGGAAACCAAATCACCCCACGTCGTTTCAGAACCATCCGTGGCGCCGGCAGTTTCCCATATAGCCAAGTGGCTCATGAAGTGGTCCGGAGCTGCGCCGTGCCAATGCCATTCACCAGGGGGCGTGTAGATGGTTTGACCCTGCTGAACCACTTGCACCTCACCCCCGCGCGCCTGCACCAAGCAAACGCCGTCGGTGACATGCAGTGTTTGCCCCGCTGCGTGCGTGTGCCACGCGGTCCGTGAGCACGGAGAGAAGCGAACGATGTTTACCCTGAGCTGCGAGGGCGGTTCACCCTTCACTATGACATCAAAGTAGACGTCACCCGTAAAAAGCTCCGCGGGTCCTTTTGTGCTGGTGGTCTTGGGAGAGATTTCCATGATTCCTTATGAAGTTGATGGATTACTTGTTCTGAATGTCCCGGAGGAGCCCCGAGTCCTCAGGGCTTGTGAGAGTCGTCGCCGCCCAGCTCGCGAGCAATGTCAAAGCGTCGTCCGTGCCGGTGCCCGGCTCGGCGTTGTACACCGTCAGGGTCATTCCGGCGTCGGCGGACAGCTCGAGTGCTTCGTACAGCAAATGCAGGTCGCCCACTATCCGATGACGGAAGTGCTTCTTGCCCGTGAAGTGCTGGCGGACATTGTGAGAGGCCCAGCGGACCCGGAATTCCTCGCTGCGGGTGGACAGTTCACCCACCAGGTCGCTGAGGCCGCGGTCGTACGGATCACGGCCTGCTTCTGTACGCATAATTGCCACGGTGTCGTTGGCCGCGCGTTCCCAATCCGCATAGAAATCATGGCTGCGAGGATCGAGGAAAAGGAACCGGGCGTGGTTGGGCGGCCCGGCAGGACTGTCGTAAATGTCCGAGTACAAAGCCCGGCCCAGGGCGTTGGCCGCCATGAGATCCAAGCGGCCGTTGCGGACGAAGGCGGGTGACCCGGTGATCGCATCCAGGGTGAGCTGAACGCCAGGGCGGATGGCCTGCTTCCGGACCGGCCGGCGTCGTGACCTGCCTCCGTCGCTCGCCGCACGGGCGAGGTCGTACAAGTGGGCTCGCTCGGCGTCGTCGAGCTGCAGGGCGTTCGCCAATGATTCCAGGACGCTTTCAGAGACGCCCGCGAGGTTACCCCGTTCCAGGCGGGTGTAATATTCCACGCTAACTCCGGCCAGCATGGCCACTTCACCGCGACGCAGCCCCGGGACACGGCGGTTGCCACCATAGGCAGCCAATCCTGCCTGCTCGGGTGTGATCTTCGCCCGACGCGTGGAGAGGAAGTCGCGCGTCTCAGTCCGGTTGTCCATGCTTCAACGGTAAAACTTTTGGCCCGCTAAGGGAGTCCCTGTCAATACCCCTAACAGCAGTAACTCCTTCCACTCAGGAAATCAGGGTTAGATGGAGTTATCCAACGAAATGAACCACGCAGGAGAAACATGCCTACCGCTAACGCTTATGCTGCCCCCTCAGCCACAAGCGACCTGACCCTGACCACCATCGAACGTCGCGAGGTGGGCCCGAACGACGTCCACATTGACATCAAGTTCGCGGGTATCTGCCACTCTGACATCCACACGGTGCGGGGCGACTGGGGCCCACAGCAGTATCCTTTGGCTCCTGGCCACGAAATCGCCGGAATAGTCACCGAGGTCGGCTCGGACGTCACCAAGCACAAGGTGGGCGATCGTGTTGGCGTCGGCTGCATGGTGAATTCCTGCAAGGAGTGCAAGAACTGCCTGGCCGGAGAAGAGCAGTACTGCCTCAAGGGAAACGTGGGCACCTATGGCGCCGTTGACCGCGACGGCACCATCACCCAGGGCGGCTATTCCAGCAACGTCGTGGTGAATGAAGACTTCGTCGTGACCATTCCGGAAGGTTTGGACCTCGACGTCGCCGCACCGCTTCTGTGCGCAGGCATCACCACGTACTCACCCCTGCACCACTGGGGTGCCGGCCCCGGCAAGAAGGTTGCCGTAGTAGGTCTTGGCGGACTTGGCCACATGGCAGTGAAGATTGCCGACGCCATGGGTGCTGAGGTAACCGTGCTTTCGCAGTCGCTGAAAAAGATGGAAGACGGGCTCAAATTGGGTGCCGACCACTACTACGCCACCAGCGATCCCTCCACCTTCGAGGAACTCGCGGGCACCTTCGACCTCATCATTAACACCGTCAGCGCCTCGATCGACATCAGCGCGTACCTGCAGTTGCTCACCCTCGATGGCACTTTGGTCAACGTTGGCGCGCCGGCTGAGCCCCTGCCGGTGAACGTGTTCTCGCTGATCATGGGCCGTCGTCGCTTCGCCGGTTCCGCGATCGGTGGCATCCGCGAAACCCAGGAAATGCTGAACTTCTGCGCGGAGCACGGCCTTGGCGCAGAGATCGAGGTCATCCCGGCCAGCAAGATCAACGACGCTTACGAGCGCGTTCTTGCCTCGGATGTCCGCTACCGCTTTGTCATTGACGCCTCCACCATCGGCTAGGAACGCAGCACCAGATGAAAGGCCACGCCCCGTATAGGGCGTGGCCTTTCCACTACCACGCAGCAGGGACAATGGTCTGGTGACTTTCAGACTGGACACCATAGGTACGGGGCTGGTTTTCGCTGAGTCCCTCGCGAACCTTGCTGCCGCCCTGACCAACCAGGCCGACGGCGGCACTGTGCTTGGTCGAACGGCAGTTGTTCAGGCGCCTCCGGGCACCGGTAAAACCACATTGGTTCCGCCGTTGCTCGCCAACCTCGTGTCCGAACAAAACCCGGGCCGGCCACGCGTCGTCGTCACCCAACCCCGCCGTGTGGCCGCACGCTCGGCCGCACGGCGACTGGCTTCGCTGGACGGAAGCAGGCTTGGTGGCAAAGTGGGCTACACCGTCCGGGGTGAAAGCAAAGTCAGCAAGGACACCGTGGTGGAATTCGTTACGCCGGGCATTCTCTTGCGGCGTCTTCTGGCTGACCCGGGGCTTGAGGACGTTCATGCCGTGGTCCTGGATGAGGTCCACGAACGGGGACTGGAAACGGATCTTCTGGTGGGCATGCTCGCGGAGGTCCGCGAGTTGCGCGGTGACCTGACGCTGGTGGCGATGTCCGCCACTCTCGACGCCCCCCGTTTTGCAGCACTACTGGGAGCGGGCGGAACAGGGCTCGACGACGCTGGGCCGGCTCCCGTGGTCGACTGCCCGTCAGCACTGTATCCGCTGGAAGTACAGTGGGCTCCCGCCCGGGACCATCGCCTGGACGCCCGGGGAGTGTCCCGGAGCTTCCTTGAGCACGTTGCCGGCACGGCGGCAGCGGCCTACTCAACAGCCCTGGGCCAAAACCCCGAGGTAGACGCATTGGTGTTCCTCCCGGGAGCCCGGGAGGTTTCCGACGTCGCCACTCGCCTTCGCGGCCAGCTGCCACCCGGTGTGGAGGTACTTGAGTTGCACGGCCAGATCGGTCCGGAAGCCCAGGACCGAGCCGTCTCCGGCCGCGAGCCGGGCGGGTCGCCTCGGATCATTGTGTCCACGTCCTTGGCGGAATCGTCCCTCACGGTTCCCGGCGTCCGTTTGGTCATTGACTCGGGACTTTCAAGGGAACCACGAAGGGATGCCGGCCGCGGCATGTCAGGACTCGTGACCGTCTCTTGTTCCCGCGCGTCGGCAGATCAGCGTGCAGGCCGTGCAGCGCGTCAGGGGCCGGGCACGGTGGTGCGCTGCTACGACCCGCAAGCCTTTGCCGCGGCGCCCGCACACCAAACGCCCGAAATTTCCGTTGCGGACCTCACCAGCGCTGCCTTGGTCCTTGCGTGCTGGGGCTCCCCGGGCGGTTTCGGCTTGAAGCTCCCGGACGCACCGCCTTCCGCTGCCATGAACGACGCCGTGGAAGTCCTCCGTGAACTGGGCGCCGTAACTGGGGACGGAACTGTTACCGCCGTGGGCAAGACTTTGGCCCGAATCCCTGCCGACCCCCGGCTTGCCCGCGCCTTGCTGGACGGATCAGCGATGGTGGGTCAGCGCGCAACCGCCGAAACAGTGGCACTGGTGGCCGGTGACCAGAGAGCGCCCGGCGCCGACCTTACAAAGCTGTTAGCCATTCTCCGCTCGGGGTCAGACCCTGCTGCCCGTCGTTTCGCCGAAGACGTCAAGCGGATGGAGGCGCTGGTGGAGAAGGAAACCCGGGTACGTCAGGAGCCTGCCGTCGCCGCTCATTCCCGGCCTGCCGCGGATGTCACGGCAAGGGAAACGCCCGGCTTTGTGGTGGCGCTGGCCTTCCCGGACCGTATAGCCAGGCGCGTACCCGGCGATGGATCCACCACGTACTTGCTCTCGTCCGGGACGCGGGCCGGCCTCCCTGCCGGGAGTTCATTGTCCGGGCATGACTGGCTTGCCGTGGCTGAGGTGTCCCGCGCGCAAGGACGCGATGCCGCGGGAACGGGCGCCGTCATCCGTTCTGCCGCACCGTTGTCAGCCGAACTGGCGCTGAACGCCGCGCCCGGCCTCCTCACGGAGGAGGTGCAGGCGAAGTTCCACCAAGGCCGGGTGATGGCCAGGCTGGAACGGAGTCTCGGCGCTATTGTGTTGTCTTCCACGCCCGTTCGCCCCACCGCAGACACCGGACGACACGCAGTGTCCAGGGCGTTGGAAAAGTCCGGATTGTCCACGATCGGCTGGTCAACTGCTGCCGATGCCCTGCGCCGGCGCCTTGGAATGGTGCACCGCGAGCTCGGGAGTCCGTGGCCTGACGTCCGGGAGGCCGCGCTGCTATCCAGGCTGGAGGAATGGCTGGGCCCGGAGTTGGAAGCTATGGCGTCCGGCGCTCCCGTAAGTTCCATCAACCTCGTTGACCCCTTGAGGCGCCTGCTCCCATGGCCGGAAGCAGCGCGGCTTGAGGACCTTGTGCCGGAGAGACTGGAAGTGCCGAGCGGTTCGCGTATCCGGATCGACTATCCCGAGGTCCTGGAGCGCGGTACCGATGACGGCGCTGAGGGTCACGACGGTGCTGGTCCCGACGACGGCCGCCCGGTAGTGGCGGTCAAGCTTCAGGAATGCTTCGGCTGGGACCGCACACCGCATCTCGTGGACGGCAGGGTCCCCGTGCTGTTTCACTTGCTGTCGCCGGCCGGAAGGCCATTGGCCGTCACAGATGATCTCGCGTCCTTCTGGTCCGGTCCTTACTTCCAGGTCCGGGCAGAGATGCGTGGGCGCTACCCCAGGCATCCCTGGCCCGAAGACCCGTGGACCGCACCGGCTACAGCCAGGACCAAGAACCGAATGTAGTCAGACGCCCTGCTCCGGGCCTGCTCAGGAAGACGTTAAGCGAGCCGTTCCAGCATGAACTGGATCTCGCCATCCACAAAAGTGCCCAGGACGCTGCTCGCCGCAAACTCGTCCGGGGCAGTGGTCAAGGGGTCGAGTTCGAAAGCAGTGAAGTCAGCCCGCTTGCCCACCGTGATGGAACCCGATACGTCCCACAGCCCGGCAGCTTTGGCCGCGTGGGAGGTGTAGCCCTCCAAGGCCTGAAGCGCGGTGAGTGCCTGGGAGGGTGCGATGGGTTGCTGATCCGGATTTCCCGATCTCCGGCGCAACTGGGCGTCCGCCATGATGGGAAGCGGGTTGAAGGGTGCGATCGGCCAGTCCGAGCCGATACCCAACGTCACTCCTGCGTCTCGAAGATCCCTGCAGCGCCAAGCCCTGGAAGCCCGCTCAGGCCCAAGCCGGGTGGACCAATTGTCGCTGTGATCGGCCAACGAGTAATGGGTGCAATGGGTGGGTTGCATGCTCGCCACTACTCCTGCGCCCTGGAAACGCGCCACCAGTTCATCCGGGACGGTTTCTATGTGCTCAATTCTGTGGACGGCACCCCGCAGAACGTCGGCAGGTACCTCGTGGCGCAGGGATTCCAACGCCTCCAACACATGGTCAACTCCGGCATCGCCGATTGCGTGCGTCGCGGTCGGGACGCCGCGGGAGGCAAAGTAGCGGACGGCAGCGGAGTATTCTTCCGGCCGCGGCCAGAACGGCGCAGTGGACTGGCCGCGCACATCGGGTTCATAGAGCCAGGCTGTTCCGTTGTCCACGGTGCCATCGACGAAGAGTTTGATCGCTTCAATGGACCAGCGGCGCCCGCCTGTACCTATGCTGCGGGCCAATTCCTTCCAGTCGGCTTCACCGCTTCCGGGCATGCACCAGGGGGCTGCCCGCAGCCTCATCGGGAGTTCGCCCTCGGCCTCCAACGCCTGGAAGAGTTCGGCAGATTCGGCGCTGTGGTCCATGATGTGACCGTCGGTAAGTCCCGCCCGGGCGAAGTCCCTCAAGAGCTCGCCAAGCCGCGCTTTGCGTTGGGCAAAGGACTCTTGCGGAATATGGCGCTGGACCAACTCCATGGCTGCGGCTTCCAGCAGGAGGCCGGTGGGAACACCGTCTGCGTCGCAGACCACCTCAGAGGCTTGGTCGAATTCCACACTGCCATGGATTCCGGCCAGTTCCAGTGCTCGGCTGTTCGCCAACGCTGAATGTCCATCGAACAAGCGGATAAACGCAGGCTGATCGCCGGAGACTCTGTCCAGCACACGTCGGTGCAGCGGTACTGTGCCGAAAGCGTTCGGGTTCAGTCCCCATCCACGCAACCAGCCGCCGTCGTGCCCTGCTTCTGTGCGGAGAAGGTGCCCTGCTTCTGTCCCGAGAAGTGTGAGGACTTCCTCCAGAGACGTAGCGCTGGCGAGGTCGACGCCGATAGTCAGGTCCAGGCCGAACACCGGGTGGATATGGCAGTCCACCAATCCCGGCGTGAGAGTCGCGTTCCCCAGGTCCACCACACGTGTGTCCGCGTGCTGCCACTCTCTGGCATCTTGGCGGCTCCCGACGGCGGCAATCAACCCGCCGCTGATGGCGACGGCCTGGACAGGCTGTTCAGGAAGTATCTGATCCATGGTGTGAATGGTGTCGGCAAAAATGATGAGGTCAGGAGTCATGGGTTTCGAAGCTTCCAATCCGGGCGAAGACGTCAGGGCGGGTGGTGCGAAGCCTGCGGGCAATCAGCAGGCCTATAAGGAAAACAATGGGCGTGACCAGCAGCAGGATGGTGTTGGTCAGGGCATCGGCAAAGGTGAGGAGCTCGATGTTGATGGCGATCAATGCCACCACACCAAACAGCAGGACGGCCGAGGCCACGCACAAGGGAATAAGCAGGCGGTTGGTAGCTGCGGCCGGGTTGCGCCGCAGGTAGATGAACGCCGCAACGGACGCCAGTCCCTGCAGTGCCACAATCCCGAAAATGCCCGGCGTGTTGACCCAGATCAGCAGTTGCTTGTACGGGTCAGCGCCGGCGATGGCGCAAATGATGATGACGACGGCGGCCAAGATGGTCTGAATCTGACCGGCCCGGTGGGGGGACTTGTACTTGGGGTGGGTCCTGCCAAGGAACGCAGGGAGCACGCCGTCCTTGGCGAGCATGTACACGTAACGGTTGATGGCATTGTGGAAGGCAAGCTGGGAGGCGTAAACGCTGGTGACGATCAGCACGTACATGACCACTTCGGCCCATGGGCCTACGTACTGGTTGATGGTGGCAAAGAACATGCCGTCCGCCAGTTCACCGGCAGCATCCACCACGTTTCCGTCGCCGTAAGCCTGGATGACGGTCCATACAATGAAGGCGTAGAACACGGACATGAAACCCACGGCAATGTAGGTAGCCCGTGGAACCGACGTGTCCGGATTCCGTGCCTCGCGTCGGTACAGCACGGTTGATTCGAAGCCCATGAAGGCAGCGAAACAGACAGCCAGGATCGCAAGAACACCTGGTGTGAAGGCATGTTCGGGGGAGAACGACGAGAAACTGATGCCTTCGGCGCCGCCGCGTGCAAGAATTCCGAAGCCCATGATGGCCAGGATCGCGGTCTCGGCAATGAGCAGGACTCCAAGGACCTTCGCGCCGACGTCGATGCCCCGGTAGCCGAGGAACCAGACGGCCGCGATGGCTACCAAGGCAACTACGGGCCACGGCACATCCAAGCCAAAGAGGGCGCCGAGCATGGCTTGGGTTTGGACGGCAAACAATCCGTAGACGCCGATTTGCAGGCAGTTGTAGGAAATGATCGCCAGGATTGCTGAGGCCAGCCCTACCGTCTTACCCATGGCCAAGGTGATGTACGTGTAGAAACCACCGGCTGCTTTGACGTGTTTGGTCATGGCCATGAAGGAGATGGCGAAGACCAGCAGGACTGCACCGGCAATGACGTAGCCCATGGGGGCGCCAATGCCCCCGACGCCAATGGCGACAGGTGCGACGCCGGCCATCACTGTCAGGGGAGCCGCTGCGGAGATCACCAGGAAGGCGATACCGCCGGTGCCTATGGCATTTCTTTTGAGCCCGTTACCGGCGTCTGCGGCCGGAGGTCGGGTTTCGAGGTCAGACATGGGGATCCTCTGGGTGTTTGGGGAGGGGAGATTCACAGGAGCCAAACGTTAAGCGAAAGGCTTTCGTTTATCGTAAGTCCTTGTGACGCCCGGCACAATACCCTGAAGCAAAGTTCTGGCTAGAGTCGTAACAACAACCTTGAATGGAGACACCCGTATGGCACGCCCGCTGGTCCCGCTGATATCCATCGATGCGCTCGTCACCGCCGCCCTTGAGCTGGTGGACGAGGCAGGAGATTTCAGCCTGCCCAAACTGGCCAAGCGGATTGGCGTGAGCCAGTCCTCCATCTACAACCACGTCAGCGGGCGGGAGGAGATCCTGGAGCTCATGCGCGGCCGGATCATCTCCGAGAGCCCCTATGCTCTGGAGGATGAGCAGGATTGGGAGGCGTCCCTTCGTGCCATTGTCCGGAGCTACAGGGATGCCTTCGCCCGCCATCCAAAACTCGCGCCACTGCTGGTGCTCCAAACTGTTCAGGATGATCAGGTCATGGCCCTCTACGAGAACCTGGCCGTGGCCCTGGAAGCCGCAGGGTTCCGCGGCCGGGACGTGATGTCGGCAATCTCCACCATTGACAGCTTCGCTTTGGGCTTTGCCTTGGACCTTGCGGCTCCCGACGTCGTCTGGGCGCCGCCTGCCCAGGGCTACCCAGCCCTCACTGACGCCTTGGCCCAGGCGGGTCCTCCAGAGGAGCGAGGCGAGGCAGCCTTTGATTTCGGCCTTGAGATCCTGATCGCCGGACTGCATTCCCGTCTTCAGTCAAGCGTTCTGTGAGGCTGAAAGTCCAGTGAATTTGGCGCAAGACTGGTGGGCCGCGGTAACCCGAGGCTTCACTGACACCCACACCACAGCTGTGCCGTTACCTGCCCTGTTGGGCATCCTCGCGTGCGCCGTGGTCCTGAGCATTCCGCGTGCCACGTGGAGGTGGTTCGGCTTGTACGTCACCTTCGTTCACGAACTCGGACACGCGTACGCCGCACTGATGACGGGGCGTTTTGTCCACGGGCTCCGGATAGGGCTTGACCATTCGGGGCGTCTTGTCAGCAGCGGACGGAGCGCTTTCGGGGCAGCATGGTCCGGCTTCTGGGGCTATCCAGCGCCGGCGGTGGTCGGGTTGTCCTTGATCGCCGCTTTCGCTGCCGGCCGATCCGGCGCAGCCATGTCTGTTGGTGCCTTGATCCTGCTCGTATCGCTCATCTTCCTCAGGAATCTCACCGGCATTCTTGTGGCGGTGTTGAGTGCGGCGATCGCCCAAGTTCTGATCCTGTTCGGCACGCCCACAGCGGTGAACTACGTAGTGCTGGCGCTCGGCGTGGCACTGTCGGTGGGCGGCGTCAGGGATCTGTTTAAACTGGCCGGTGTGCACACCAGACGCCGCGACCGCCTTGCCGCGTCCGACGCCTTCATCCTGGGCCGCACCACCGGCGTCCCGGCGTTCGTCTGGTTGACAGGTTTCACGGTGGTGATCGTCGGATGCTCCCTCGCATCCGTCTGGTTGTTGTGGGGAATGCTCACCGTCTAGCCCGGTGACGGCCTTGGGACGGGCCCCGACGGCGGTTGTCCTGCTTCGGTTACTGCGAGGCCTTGCCCTGTGGTCGCTTGAGGGTGTCCAATCCTCTTTAACGTTCGAACTGGATGTGTTCGGACTTCGTGCCGGGATGCAACACCAGGAGGTGCCCATGTCCACGAAGGGGACGCGCGAAACGGCCAAGGGGCCAGGCCCCGGCACCACAGATGCCAAGCGCGGCGAAAACGTCGCTGTGATGGCCGCGAGCGGTCCGGCAAAAATTCGGAATGTTGCCCTGGTGGGACATTCGGGTGCCGGGAAGACCACGCTGGTGGAGGCCTTGCTGGCCACAACAGGTGCCATTACCAGGATGGGGTCCATCAGTGAAGGGACAACCGTCAGTGATTCGGACCCCTCCGCGGTCCATCAACAACGCTCGGTCACCTTGGCCGTTGCCCCGATCTTGGTCGGGGACATCAAGGTCAACCTGATCGACACCCCCGGCTACACCGACTTCGCCGGCGAACTGCGTGCAGGTTTGAGGGCCGCCGATGCGGCCCTTTTTGTTGTGTCGGCTGTTGAGGGCATTGACGGTGCCACTGTGGCCTTGTGGGGCGAGTGCGAGAAGATCCGGATGCCGCGTGCAGTGGTAGTCAGCAAACTGGACCATCCGCGCGCCGACTTCAGTGCCGCCGTCGGACGCTGCCAGGAAGCGTTCGGAGAGTCGGTCCTCCCGCTGTACCTCCCAGTTGTGGGCAACGCCGGACTCATCGGCGTCCTGCACGGCACTGAGGCTGAGGACCTGACGCCGGCCTCGGACCTGGAAGCGGCCAGGGAACCCTTGATCGAAGGAATCATTGCTGAAAGCGAGGACGAAACCCTCATGGACCGCTACCTTGGCGGCGAAGAACTGCCGCTTGCGGACCTGATCACCGATCTTGAAACGGCAGTGGCCCGGGGGAGCTTCTTCCCCGTGATGCCGAGTTCGGCCGAAACAGGCCTTGGTCTTTCCGAACTCATGGCACTGTTGACCGAAGCTTTGCCATCGCCGCTGGAGCGGAGCGCCCCTGCCGTGATGAAGCTCGACGGTTCCTCATTGAAGCCCCTGGAATGCGAGCCCGACGGGCGCTTGGCCGCTGAGGTGGTGCGGACCACCGTAGATCCGTTCCTTGGCCGAGTGTGCTTGGTCAGGGTCTTCTCCGGGACCCTTCGGGAAGATTCCTCCATTCACATCGGCGGCAGGGGTTTGGCGGACAGGGGCCACGAGGACCACGACGCCGATGAACGCATCACGCATCTCTACTCGCCTGTGGGTTCGAGTCTCAAAGCGGTCCCACAGTGCATTGCCGGTGACATCTGCGCCATCAGCAAACTGGCCAGTGCTGAAACGGGGGACACTGTCTCCAGCCGGGAGACGCCGTTGCTCATCGAGACCTGGAACATGCCCGAGCCTTTGATGCCTGTAGCCATAGAAGGGGCATCACGCAGTGATGAGGACGCGCTGGCCAAGAGCATCGGCAAAGTGGCCGCCGCCGACCCAACTCTTCGATTGGAGCGCAACCCGGACACGCACCAGCTCATCCTGTGGTGCATGGGCGAAGCCCACTCCGAAGTGGTGCTGGACAGGCTCCGCAACCAAGGCGTCAAGCTTCAGACCGTGGACGTCATCACCCCGCTCAGGGAGACCTTCGCCAGCAAAGCCACCGGACATGGACGGCACGTCAAACAATCCGGTGGCCACGGGCAGTTCGCCATCTGCGACATCGAGGTGGAGCCATTGGATCGCGGTGGCGGCTTTGAGTTCACGGACAAAATCGTGGGCGGTGCCATTCCCGGGACGTTTGTCACGTCCGTGGAGAAGGGTGTCCGCTCCCAAATGCTCAAGGGCGTGTCAGCGGGATTCCCCATAGTGGACATCAAGGTGACGCTGGTGGGCGGAAGGACCCACAGCGTTGACTCGTCCGACGCAGCATTCCAGGCTGCCGGGGCGCTGGCCCTGAGGGAAGCTGCGGCAGCTGCAAAAATCCAATTACTGGAGCCCGTCTCGTCAGTTGTTGTCAGCGTTCCCGACGAATACGTGGGTGCGGTGATGAGCGATCTGTCGGGCCGCCGGGGCCGGGTGACCGGGACCACTGCCGCTGACGGAGAGGGAACGGAAATCACCGCCGAAGTGCCGGACAAGGAGCTCCTGCGGTACGCCATTGAACTCCGCGCCCTCACGGCAGGAACCGGCCGCTTCCGCCGGTCCTTCCTTCGTCATGAACCTTTGCCGAAGCAGGTCTAGGCGTTTGCCCGCAGAAAGGCCGCGACTGCGGGGGCCAGGGATGCCCCTACCTCGGCCGCGCCACGCTTTAGACCCTTGACCGCGAACGAATGATCCCCGCCCTCTGCCCACTGGAGCGTCGCCTTCGGGCCTATCTTGGTCACTACTGCCTCCAGCAGTTCCGGTGTTGCGAAAGTGTCGCGGGTCCCTTGGAGAAAGAGCATGGGCACCGTAACGCCGTAGAGGTGCTCATCCCTCAATTTCTCCGGCTTGCCCGGGGCATGGAGCGGATAGCCAAGGTACACCAAGCCGCGTGCGGGCATGCCCTCGGCCACTGCCATGGACGCCATGCGTCCACCGAATGACTTACCTGCCGCCCACAGGGGCTCCCCTTCGCTGAGTCCAGTCGCTGCGTCCATCACTGCCCGCCACGTGGCTATGGCCAGTGGCGGACGGTCCGGAAAACGGCGGCCGGCCTCCCGGTAGGGGAAGTTGAAACGCAAAGTGGCCACGCCTTCGGCGGCCATCGCCTCAGCAAAACCCTGCAGAAACGGGTGTTCCATTCCTGCTCCGGCGCCGTGGGCCAGCACCAGAGTGGCAAGGGGCCGCTCGGGCCGTACGTGGAGGGCGGAAACCTCAGTTTCACCGACAGCGATGGTCTCGGATGTTTCAGTGTTTGGCATGCAACCATCATTACCCACCACGCCAAAAGCCGCCGGGTGCTGACGCGCAAGGCTTAAACGGGGTAGCTTGTGGCCATGGCGAGCGAAGCAACCACCGTTACTGTCCCTGGACCTCACGGCCCCCGCGAGGTCAGGATTTCGAGTCCAAGCCGGGTGATGTGGCCTGAGGCAGGCCTGACCAAACTGGACCTGGCCAAGTACCTCATTGACGTCGGGGAAGCCTTTGTCACGGCCAATGGGAACCGTCCCATCAGCCTCCAGCGATACTCCGGGAACATTGACGGCGAAATGTTCTTCTCCAAGAACCCGCCCAAGGGAGCCCCGGAGTATGTCCGTTCCGTACCAGTGACATACCCCAGCGCGCGTTCGCATCCCCAGTTGGTGATCGACGAACCGGCGGCTGCAGTGTGGGCAGCGCAAATGAATACAGTGGTCTTCCACCCTTGGGCGTCCCGGGCCAACGACTCCGACAATCCGGATCAGCTCAGGATCGATCTGGATCCCCAACCCGGCACGGATTTCGACGACGCCATCCCGGCCGCACTGGAACTGCGTTCCGTGCTGGAAGACGCCGGGCTCACGGCGTTCATCAAAACATCCGGAAACCGTGGGCTCCATGTGTACGCGCCCATCCATCCCAAGCATGAATTCCTGGATGTCCGCCACGCAGTGATCGCTGCCGGACGCGAATTGGAGCGGCGCATGCCGGAGAAGGTCACCACAGCCTGGTGGAAGGAGGAACGCGGAACCAGGATTTTCGTGGACTTCAACCAAGCCAACAGGGACCGGACCATTGCCGGTGCGTACAGCCCCCGAGCAGTACCCACAGCCCAGGTGTCCTGCCCCTTGACCTGGGACGAACTGGAGAACGCCGATCCTGCGAAGTACACCATCAGGACAGTCCCGAACCGCCTGGCCAAGGTAGGCGACCCTTGGGCGTCCATGCACGATCACCCCGGAGACATCGATGCCCTGCTGACGTGGTGGGAGCGCGACGTCAAGAACGGCCAGGGCGAAATGCCCTTCCCACCGGAATTCCCCAAGATGCCGGGCGAGCCCATGCGCGTTCAGCCGAGCCGGGCACGCAAACCGGAGGAGTAAGCCGGAGATAGTGAACCGGGAGCGCATGTGCCGCGATGTCCAGCCAGAGGCAGCCTGACCACCGCACTCGCGTGCGGCCTGTTCCTTGGCGGGTGCACTGCAACCCCCGAGCCGTCGCCGATTCAGCCCTCCACCGCCTCACCGTCCCGGCAGGCACCAGCTCAATCTTCGACGACGGACCCTCCGGCCGTACCCACGCTGACACCTGCTCCAGTGCCCATGGAGAGTGCTACGGTCAGCCCTGCGTTTCAAGAGCTGCGTGCCACTCTTGAGCTCTTCTCGCGGGAGAAGCTCGAAGATGGGGCGTCGGCTGTGCTTATTAAAGCGAAGGTCGGCCAGCAGGAGTGGATGCTCGCAGAAGGAGTCCGGAGCCGCGACAGACGTATTCCGGTCCAGCCGGGAGACCGTTTTCCTGTGGGTGAGCAGTACCGTACATTCCTGGCTGTCTCTGTCATGAAGCTCGTGGAAGAGGGCCGGCTCGGATTGGAGGACCCCGCTTCGGCTTACCTTCCCGGATCCTTCGCGGCGGATAGCCCGGTGACAATCCGGCAGCTCCTCGGAGACGATGATGACCTGTTCGATGTCCCGCCTGCTGACGTGGCGGCTGCGGCCGGGTCAGATGCCTATTTGTTGCTCGGCCAAGTGGTGGAGCAGTTACGGGGTGCGCCGTTGGCGACCGTTCTTCGAACCGACATCCTGACGCCGCTGAATCTCCGTTCCACGGAGATACTGGCTCCAAACGCCGCAGCCCCGGATGACCTCATCCACGGATACGTGCTGCTGAAAGGAGAAGCCGTAGACGTCACGGGCACTACAGTCCCGGCCGGAATCTCCACTGGCGGGCTGGTGTCCACCGCTGAGGACATCCCGGTATTCCATGCTGCTCTGCTGAGGGGCCGGTTGTTGTCCCCGGCGAGCCTTATCGCCATGAAGGGGACAGTGTTCGCGGACTATGGCCTCGGCCTGGACCACTGGGATGACCGCTGCACCAATGGCTCGTACTACGGCCACGCCGGAGACATTCCCGGCTACGGAAGTGTCTCCATCAGCAGTGCGGACGGTAGCCGCCAACTGTCCATTTTCGTGGCGTACCCACCTCAGCCGGTCTCGTCCCAGCCGTCGGCTCTGGCGTTGGAAATGACGGGGGTCGCGCAGGTCGCCCTGAACTCGGGGTGCCGCTTCCAGTTCCGGTGAACGGCCGCTACAGGAAGCGCTGATTCCTATTCGAAGCGCGAGGGATCGCCTGTCCCGTACCGCACCACTTCGGCCACTCCGCTGGAGAAGTCGATCACGGTAGTGGGCTCCGAGCCGGTGTCGCCGGCGTCGATCACGCCATCCACTTGATTGTCCAGGCGTTCCTTGATTTCCCAGCCCTGGGTGAGTGGTTCTTCCTCATCCGGCAACAGGAGTGTGCTGGAGAGCAGTGGTTCGCCCAGCTCGGCCAGGAGTGCCTGGACCACCCGGTGGTCCGGGATGCGCACACCCACAGTCTTTTTCTTGGGGTGCAAAAGGCGCTTGGGAACTTCCCGGGTGGCCGGGAGGATGAAGGTGTAGCTGCCGGGGGTGACAGCTTTGATGCTCCTGAAGATGTCGTTGTCCAACATCACGAACTGCCCCATCTGGGCGAAGTCCTTGCACACCAGGGTGAAATGGTGTTTATCGTCCAGTTGCCTGATGGACCTGATGCGATCCAGGGCTTCCCTGTTGCCGATCTGTGCGCCAAGCGCATAGCAGGAGTCAGTAGGGTAGGCGATCAGGCCGCCGCCTTGCAGCATGTTCACCACTTGGCCGATGGCGCGTGGTTGGGGATCTTCCGGGTGCACGTCAAAGAATCTGGCCATGGGAAGAGCCTACGACAAAGCTACGACAAGACGTCCTTGTTGGAGAATTTTGCATAGGCCAGCGCGCCGCACACCGCCATGTACCCGGCTTGAAGGAGCGCGTTCTCACCGAACGATGTCCATGAGATGGGTTGGCGCAGCAGATCCGCGAAGCCCAGCCAGTGGTGGCTGAACAACCACGGATGCAGCCACTCAAGCTGAGGCAGGTTGTCGAGCACCTGCGACACCACGGAGAGCACAATGGTGGCAGCCATGGCCCCCACCGGCACGTCCGTGAAGGTGGAGATCAGCAGACCGATAGCGGAGAGTCCCAGCAGGGAAACCGTGATGTAGGCAGCTATCAGCAAGGATCTCCACGCCGACTCGCCAACGCTGATGGTGTCCCCGGACAGCAAAGTCACCGGACCTACAGGGAAAAGCACGAAGCCGGCCAGGGCGCCGGAGGCGGCCACAGTGGCGGTAGCGGCGAAACAGAAAGCGACGGCCCCGGCATACTTCACCAGCAGCAGGCGTATCCGCCCTGCGGGAGCGAGGAGCAGGTACCGCAAGGTTCCCAGGCTCGCCTCCCCGGCAATGGTGTCCCCGGCCACCACCCCAACTGTGAGTGGCAGGAATAGGGGGACACACACTACCAACGCTGTGACGGCGACGAAGAGGCCGTTCTGGGTGATGCGGTCCAGGAACAGCGGCCCGCGGCCGGGAGCGGTGGGCCGGGAAGATAACTTGACGGCCACGGCGATCAGGATGGGCACGGCAGCGAGGGCGATCAGCATGGCCCACGTGCGGAGCCGACGGAACAGCACGAGCAACTCCGAGCCCAGGAGCGCCCATCCGAGGCCTGGACGCACCGCACTCTCCGGGGAAGGACCAGCAGTCTTAGCCGACAACGCCGAACCCCTCCCCGGTCAGGGAGACGAATCGCTCTTCCAAGCTCGCGTGCTCCACTGTGAAGCCACGGACTCGTACGCCGTCAGCAACCAATGCAGCCACTATCTCCTCGGGAGCACGACCGTTGATCCCGGTGCCCAACACCGCAGTGGTTCCCCAAGGGCTGCCCATACCGGGTGCTTCGCCGGGAACCAGGCCCAGGCGGGCCAGGACTCGGGACGCCAGGTCGACGTCGGGCGTTTGCACTACAACATGAGCCTGACCGGCAGACCTCAGCTCCTCAATGGGCCCCTGAGCCACCAGGCGGCCGGCACTCATCACGCCCACGTGGGAACACATCTGTTCCACCTCGGCAAGCAGATGGCTGGAGACAAACACCGTGGTTCCCCCAGCGGCGAGGGAGCGAACCAAGTTGCGGACTTCACGGGTGCCCTGGGGGTCCAGACCATTGGTTGGCTCGTCCAAAACCAGAAGGACCCTCGGCCTGAGCATCGCGTTGGCCAAGCCGAGGCGCTGCTTCATGCCCAAAGAGTAAGCGCGGACCTTCTTTCCGGCCGCATGGCTGAGCCCAACCTTTTCAAGGGCCTCGTAGACGCGTTGCCGCCTGGTCGAGGACGATGCATGGGGGTCGGCGGCATCCAAGCGCATCAGGTTTCCCGTACCCGACAGGAAAGGGTAAAAACCAGGGCCTTCCACCAACGCGCCAACTTCCGGAAGGACAGAAGCCAAAGCTCGCGGCATTTCCTTGCCAAGAACGCGGACGTCCCCGCGGGTCGCCGAAGCCAGGCCAAGCAGCACCCGAATGGTGGTGGTCTTCCCCGAACCATTCGGTCCCAGGAAGCCGAACACCGAGCCTAGCGGCACAGCGAGGTCAATGCCGTCGACGGCGGACCGGTGGCCGAAGCGCTTCACCAGTCCGTGAGTTTCTATCGCGAGGACAGAGGACCGGACAGGAGCCATACGCTCAGTGGCACCAGCAGCGGCGGCCGTCCGGGATTCATTCACCGGGCGGCAGCGGCTGACTGGAGCCGTTCCAAAGGCACCATTCCGGCGTAGACGCGGCCGTCGTCGAGAATCAAAACACTCAGCAGCGACGTCGTCAACGCCCGGCCTCCGTCAACAGGCTGCAGGGCCTGGGACAGCTGGGGATTGGACGTGAACTCAGCCGGAGCAGAACCAGCAGGCAAGGCGATCACGGAATCCCAACCATGCCCTGTGACGGTCACTCCATGACTGCGGGAGTCATCACCGGGGGAGCCGTGGCCCGGGGTGGCTTGGGCTTCCGGAGCGGGCGGGCCGTCCGGCGTCGGCCTATCCGGCTTCGCCGGCACTACCTTCTCAGTGACAGTTGCCCCCTGCGGCGGGGTGAAGGCAAACAGCGCGGGATCCGGCCGGGAAAGGTCCAGTTGAGTGTAAGCAAGTGAATAAGCTGGTTCGGCCTGGCCTTTGGCCCGCACCTCGACACGCAGGGGCAGACCGGTTTCGGAGTCGACGTCGATGCTCACCGAATCAACCAGGGTTTCGGTGCTGCGCGGGTTGAGGAGCAAAGAGTAGACACTTTGGCCCGCGACGGATGAAGCCTCAGCAACAGTGACCTCCGTGCCGGCATCAATGGCTGCAAGGAAGCGCCCGGCCATGGCTTCCGGGGTTGGGATCTCCTGGGTCGGCATCTCCGGGGTCGGGATGTTCTGGGCGGGCATCTCCGGCGCAGGCACGGTCAGATGCGTGGCGCTGTTGTCCTGTGAATTGTAGAACCAGGCGTCGCCGCCATTGATAACCACGTCGCGTTCAGCCATCTGGTCCAAAATTTGCAAACGTGCCTTGAGTGGACCATCTACATAGACCCGGGCCGTATGGGATCCGGTCAGGAATTCCAAGGCAGAAGCAGCACCCGGGACAGCGCCCTGACCCGACGCAGGTAACTCGGGAAGCCCCAGCCCGGCATCCTGCTCCACAGTGCCGGACAACGCCCGCACTTCAGTGCGCGCAATCATCGCAACGATTTCTTCGGCGCTCTTGGGCGGGAGCGAAACGCTGGCACCCGCTTGGACGGCGCCGAACACCACGGCAATCGCCAGGGCAAAGGGAAGCAAGAGAGCTGGCAGCCACCGCCGCCTGGCCCGCGTCATTGTTACCAACCACCGCTCGTGAGAGGCATGAGTCCAGAGTACTCCGCTTGACTGCAGCGATCACCTGTCCCATCAAAGCCGCGGCAGCAGGCTTCAGACTCCGATCAACTGCCGGGCCAATTCCACCGCACCATGGACCGGAGGCTGGGCCAAAATGCGGATTGAGGCCGGATCTTCCAAGGAAACCTTGCGTGCCACCGCGCCGGCCAGCTGGCTCTGATTCACCAACAGGGCACCGGCCATCACCAACGGCAGGTCCAATCCCAACTCACCCATAACCTGGCGCGCCAGCGTTGCCAGCGAATGCGCGGCCTCGGCCTGAATACGCAACGCAGCCGGATCGCCCTCCGCCGCCAAATCCAACACAAGGGGAGCCAAACCGGCCCAATGGTCAGGTTCGGGCCTGGCGTAGAAGGAGTCCATAAGCTGCAAAGCGTCCGCGCTGGCCGTCGCCGCCATCAAGGCTTTGACCAGCGTGCCCGGTTCCAGCCCGGCGTAATACTCGCGCAAAGCCTCGCGGACGGCATCGCGAACCACCGAGTAGCCGCCGCCTTCATCACCCAGCAGATATCCGTAGCCTCCGCTGCGGGCTTCCCGCCCGTCACGATTCCGGCCCCACGCCACGGAGCCGGTCCCGGCAACTACCACAGCTCCGACGTCGAGACCGGCAGCTGCCAGCACGATTCGGGTGTCATGCACGACGTCGATCCTGGCGCCGGGGAAATGTTCCGTAAGCAGGGCTGACAGGACAGCGCGACTCGCCGGCGTATCCGCTCCGGCGGCACCGGCACATACGGCCTCGATTCCGCCGCCCACGCTTGCAGCGATCCGGCGCAGCACGGCGTCAGCCCCTTGGTGCCCTACGGAGGACAGGTTGGCGCTGGCTTCAGTGATTTCGACGCCGGCGCCCCTGTGGGCGTCGATGTCGCCCTGCGCTGCGTCGGAGCGGACGGCGTGGGTCTTGGAGCCGCCTAGGTGAAGGCCAAGAACTGCGGGAGTCACAGGACTTCCGCCAATTCACTGCTCTTTCGCTGTATTTCCTTCAACTGAAGGCCCTTCGTTTGGAGTGCGAACTTTTGGACAAACATAAACCCGAGGTTAGCCAGAATGTTGAAAACTGCGAAGGACGCTCCGCCGGGTTTAGCTCGGGGCAGTCCGTGATCGACATCTTTGTCCTTGGTTCCGTGGAAAGTTATGGTCTTCGGAAGTGGTTCCGCCAAATGTTCAGACCAGCGGGGTCAACATTGGCATAGACCAATGCCGTTGTCTATAAGTAGGATGTCCAATATGTCCAGCGATGCCGCTCAAGCAACTCCCAAGTACTACCTCCTCAAAACTGAGGTACTTGGGCTTATGGCGGGCCTCCATCCGGGCACCCTCATACCCACCGAGCGTGCTTTGGCGGAGAAGTATGCCACCTCCCGGACCACGGTCAGGCAAGCGATCAGCGAGCTCGTGGCCGAGGGAAAACTGGGCCGCATTCAAGGCCATGGCACGTTCGTGGCCCCTCCGAAAGTGACACATGTCCGGCAGCTGACCTCATTCTCCGATGACGCACGCACTCAGGGCCTGCGGCCTGACTCCACGCTCCTTTCCCTCAACGTCATGGGTTCTGATGCGGAGGTTTCAGCTCATTTAGGGGTGGACTACGGTAAGCCCGTTACCCGGCTTGAGCGCATTCGCCTGATTGAGGGGGAGCCGTTGGCGCATGAGATCGCCTGGCTTCCCGGCAAGCTTCCCCGGTTCAAGTCCAATCTGGCCAAAGCGGGCTCCCTTTATGCCGTTCTGACTGAGGTCTACGGGATCCGGATAGCCGACGTCGAGGACACCGTGGAAACTGCACTCGCTGGTCCTGATGATGTCAGGCTGTTGGGAATTGAAATGGGTGCCCCGTTGCTGGTGGTCCATCGCCTGGCCCGGGATGCCTCCGGCGCGCCGGTGGAGTGGACCCGGAGCGCATTCCGGGGTGACAGGTTCCGGTTCGTTTCCCGCGTAAAGTCCGGAATCTGAGGTGGCCAACTCCTCATCAGGTGAGTCCGTGATCCGCCGGGTGGTGCGCCTGGTAGGAGCGTTCGACGACGCTCACCGCACCATGAGCGTCGCCATGTTGGCCCGGCGTTCTGGACTTCCCGTGACAACCACCTACCGCTTGGTGGACGAGCTCTTGGGTGAAGGCCTGCTGGAACGGGAAGCCAACGGTGAGGTTCGGGTCGGCACCCGTTTGTGGGAGCTGGTATCCAGGAGTTCGCGCATGGTAGGCCTCCGCGAGGCTGCCCTGCCGTTCATGGAGGACGTCCAATCGGTGGTCCAACACTCCACCACGTTGGGGATCCTGGACTCCGACGAAGTCCTCTACATAGAGCGCATCGGCTCCCGTGACTCCATGGTGGACATCACCAAGGTTGCCGGCCGTTTGCCGGTCCATGGAACATCCTCCGGGCTGGTGCTGCTGGCCTATTCGCCACCTGACTACCAGGACTTGTTTCTGTCCCGGACGCTGGAAAAGTTTACAGACGTGACACTGACCGACCCCGCTGAACTACGGCGACACCTTGCGGGTATCCGTCAACGCGGCTTCGCCTCCATGCCCGGCATCATCGTCCCTGAATCCAGTGGAATCGCAGTCCCTGTGTTCGGTCGCGCAAACACAGTGGTAGCCGCGCTCAGCGTCGTGGTTCCACGGAACGAGGAAAGCCCGGCCACCAGGGTGCCGGTCCTCATGACGGCAGCGCGCGGAATCTCCCGCGCTCTGGGGTGGCGCGGAGAACTCAAGGGCGCCCTCCGGCAAAGCAACGGAAACATCTGATTCCCGTTCATCGGTAACGCTGTGGTTTCACTCACAGCCCCGCTGGCAGAGTGGAACCAAGCAGGGCAACTCGCCCGGTCACCACACTTTACGGCCCTTGTGGGCCATTCCGTGCTGCCCTGCATCCAAGTGAGGTTTCAGCAGCCGCAATGCCGCGGCAGGAGGAGTTGTGGTGGAAACAGCAACGCAGGCAGGTAAAGAGTCCATGGCCCGGCGAGTGGCCGGCAAGATTGCCGTAGTCACCGGAGGCAGGGGAGACCTTGGCAGCGCAACGGCCAAGCTGCTCGCCGATCACGGAGCAACCGTCGCCAGCCTTGACCGGGCAGGAACGGCTGCTACGGGAACCCACCCAGGCATTACCGAGTACGACGTCGATGTCACTGATGAAGCCAGTGTCATCGAAACAATCAGCAGGGTGGCAGCGGAGCAGGGAAGGCCGGATGTCCTGGTCAATGCAGCAGGAATCATTGGCCAACCAGGAGCCAGCCATACCGCTACCGTGGACGATTTCAATCTCATCTTCGATGTCAACGTCAAGGGCGTATGGCTCATGACCAAGCACGTTGTTCCGGGGATGATTCGTCAGCAGTCAGGCAGCATCATCAACTTTTCCTCGATCCATGGGTTGACCGGCGGGCGCAATGTACCCCTCTACCACGCCACCAAGGGTGCCGTCCGGCTCCTCAGCAAGTCTGATGCGGCAGCTTATGGCGTACACGGTGTCAGGGTGAACTCCATCCACCCCGGATCGATGAACACCAGGATGAGCCGCCGCTCGGCAGATCAGTCGGACATCGGGCCGGAGGCCTATTACAAGCAGCTGGTGGGTGGAAACCCGCTGCCCCGGCAGGGAGAACCGGACGAGATCGCGTACGGGGTCCTTTATCTGGCCTCCGATGAATCCCGGTTCACCACTGGTTCAGAGCTTGTCATCGACGGCGGCTACACGGCGGTCTGAGCAGGATCACCACCCCGGAACTCCACCTTCCTTGAACGACCAGATTGCTTTATTGAGAGGTACCACCATGAAATTCATTAACGGCAGACCGACGGATACCTACGACGTCGTAGTTGTCGGTTCCGGCGCAGGGGCATTAACGGCAGCGGCGACGGCCGCACGGGCCGGCAAGTCAGTCGTCGTGCTTGAAAAAACCGAGCTGCTGGGCGGCACGTCAGCCGTGTCGGGCGGCATGCTGTGGGTAGCCGACAACCACCATGCCCGTGAGGCGGGACTGAGCGACTCCAAGGAGGCGGCTGCCAAGTATATTCGCGCCGTGGCACGTGGCCGGAGCCGTGAAGAGCTGCTGGACGCCGCGCTGAACTACGGCGACACCATGCTCCGCTTCACCGAAGACGAATGCGGCGTACGTTTCATCTTCCTGGACAACTTTCCGGACTACCGGCAGGACCTTCCCGGTTCCGTGGAAGGTGGAAGGACGGTTGAACCTGAGTTGTACAACATCCGTGAGTCACTGGGCGAACTCGCTGTCCATGTGCGCTCAGACGGCCGGGCGCCCTTCACTATGCAGGAATACGAAAACTGGGGCGCCTTTACCAAATTCCCCTGGCAGGAACTGAACGAGCGGCAGGAGCAGGGCCTCGTTGCCAAGGGCCAGGCACTGGTTGCAATGCTTTTGGCCAGCCTGGTCCGTGATGACGCAGCGTTGGTGGTTGGTGCACGAGGACATCGGCTGCTGAACGACGGCGGCAGGGTAGTGGGCGTCCAGCTCGAGTCGGGCGAGACTTTCCATGCCAACGACGGCGTAGTTCTTGCCACGGGCGGTTTCGAGTGGGACAAGTCCCTGGCGGACTCGTTGTTGGCTTCGCGGCTGTACATCATGTGCTCCCCGCCTTCGAATACGGGTGATGGTCTTAAGATGGCCCAACGAGTCGGTGCCCAAACCCGCGGTACCCGGGAAGCCTGGTGGGCGCCGATGTCCATCACCGGCGACACTCGCGATGGTCAACCCGTTGGAACCCTGCTCCGCTTCGAACGGCAAGGTCCGGGCTCGCTCATGGTTAACCGCCATGGCCGCCGCTTCGCCAACGAATCGCAAAACTACAACGATCTCGCGCGGTGCCTGCAGTCATGGGATTCGCCCAACAATCAGACGTTGAACACACCCGCGCATGTGGTGTTCGATCACAGCTATCTGGAGCGCTACGGCGTCCTCGCCCACCGCGCGGGCCAGCCGACGCCGGACTACCTCGTGGAAGCTCCCACGCTGGCCGAACTCGCCGCAAAAATAGGTGTCTCCGCGGATAACCTTCAAGCCACGGTGGAGCGCTTCAATGAATACGCAGTGAAAGGACTGGATCCTGACTTTGGGCGTGGCGAAAGCGCCTACGACAAGTACTGGGGTGACGACGACTGCCCGTGGCCCAACCCTTCCCTCGGTCCGTTGCAAACAGGACCGTTCTATGCAATGGAAGTCGTCAACGGCGCATTTGGCAGTAACGGGGGAGTCGCCACCGACGGTTTGGCAAGGGTCCTGGACGTTGACGGGCAAGCACTTCCCGGACTATTCGCCGCAGGAAACACCACGGAGAATGCCTACGCTGCCGGCTACCCGGGGGCCGGGGCCACGTTGGGCCCCATCATGACCATGGGGTACCTGGCAGGCCGCACTATTGCCGGGCAACCGGCGGAATACGTTTCGGAGGAGCACGTTTCGGCAGAACTCGCCGGTGTCGGAGCAACTACGGAATCCGGAGCCGGGACATGATCCGCCACGCGGTGCTTTTCAAATTCAAGCCGGATTTCCCGGCCGCGGACAGGGCCGCGTGGATCGAGGGCCTGAACCGGATGGAAGGCAACATTCCCGGGCTCTTGGGCCTCACCCACGGGGCGGACGTGCTGCAGCATGATCGCTCGTTCGATTACGCGATCGTGGCCGACTTCAATGCCGTGGAAGACATTGAGGTCTACAACACCCACCCCCTGCATGAACCGCTCAAGAAGTACTCGTTCCCGAACAGCGAGCACGTCATCGCCGTTGATTTTCGGCTTTAGCTTCGGAATTTTCGAACCTGCGCCGTTCAAAGGAGAATCGCATGTCAAGCACTACCCGGCAGCCCACTACGCTGCGCAAGACCCCACGAAAAGCAGCTCTGGCCTCCTTCCTCGGAAGCACGCTGGAGTACTACGACTTCTTTATCTACGGCTCCGCCGCAGCGTTGGTGTTCGGTCCGCTCTTCTTCCCCTCGGATGACCCCGCCGTCGGCCTCATCGGTGCATTCGCAACCTTTGGCGTGGCCTACGTTGCCCGTCCGGTGGGTGGGCTCGTGATGGGCCACTTCGGCGACAAACTGGGCAGGAAGAAAATTCTGCTCATCACGTTGAGCATCATGGGGCTTGCTTCCCTGGGCATCGGATTCCTGCCCATCTACAGCCAGATCGGCGTCTGGGCTCCCGTCCTGCTGGTGGTCGGACGCCTCGCGCAGGGCTTCTCCGCCGGCGCCGAATCGGCGGGTGCTTCCACACTGACCTTGGAACACTCTCCCGAGGGTCGTCGCGGGTTCTTCACCAGCTTTGTCATGACCGGATACGCCTCGGGAATGGTGCTTGCGACGCTTGTTTTCATTCCCGTGGCAGCACTTCCCACTGATGCACTCATGAGTTGGGGCTGGCGCGTACCGTTCTGGCTTTCCATCGTGGTGTTGGCCATCGCTTACTGGGTGCGGACCCACTTGAATGAAACGCCGGTGTTCGAAGAATCGAAGGACCGCACGTCAGTTGCGCCCATGCCGCTCCGGCAAGTCCTGCGCTTTCAATCGGCAGATGTGGGCCGAGTGGTGTGCATGTCCATCATGTCCGTCATGCAAACCATCTTCACGGTCTTCGGCCTTTCCTACGCCACGGGCGCGGCCGGATTCGACAAAGCATCGATTCTCACCGTCAATGCAGTAGCAATCGGCCTGTCCATGTTCGTGATGCCCCTGACCGCCAGGATCTCTGACCGGGTGGGCCGGCGCCCTTTGCTCCTGACGGCCGCCATCGGTTGCTCGGTGACGATCTTCGCCTACTTCGGGGCGCTGTCCACCGGCAACATCCTCCTGGTTTTCGCCGCCGCATTCGTCAACATGACGTTGCTCTACTCCTGCTTCAACGGGATCTGGCCCGCCTACTTCGCTGAACTCTTCGCTGCCCCTGTCCGCTATTCCGGAATGGCCTTGGGCAACCAGTTGGGTCTGGTGGTTGCCGGATTCGCTCCGTTGATCGCAGGCCTGCTCCTGGGCAAAGGCAGCGACGGGTGGCTCCCCGTGGCCTGCTTCGCCGTCCTGTGCATGGCTATTGCAGGAATAGCTGCTCTCTTCTCCCGGGAAACTGCCAAGACACCCATCGAACAGCTCGGGGAGCCGTATTGGCGGGGCATCGCGGCCAGGAACGGGAGCTAGCCAACAGGAGCACGCAACGTGTTGCGCACAAACTCCCCGCTCGGTTCGGCATAGGCAGCAACTATCCGGCTGAACAACGCAGTACCTTCGGCCCCGGGCCAGTCCGCAGGCAGGAATGCCGACGGCAGTCCGGGGTCGAGGTACGGGATGATCCGCCACCGGTCGATGCACTGCACGTAGGCAGCAAAAGCCTCAGGAGAAGGCTCCACCTGTTGACGGGCCTGCAGTGCAGCATCCGCACCATTTCCACGGCCTATGCTGTCGCCTTTATCGAACCCGTGCTCGCGGATGAAGTCCCTGTGCAGTTCCGCTACCGCTTCCAGGTCCCACCACTTGGACGCGGCGTCTTGAAGGTTGCCGCCCACCAGCGGGGTTTCCGTCACAAAGATGGTGACCATGGCCCGTAGCTCAAGATCGACGAGAATCTCCTCCACCTCCGTCCGCAGCGAATCGGGGCAGATCCAGAGTCCGGCGGTCACCGTACCGCAGCCGATCCAATGAAGCCTGCGCCGTAACTGATGCCGTTTCTCGCGCTCTGTCTCCGGGATGGAAAAGGAGATCAGGCACCACGGGTCAGACTCGGACATGCTCCTGGGGTTGTAGATCCTGCGGTCGCCGCGGGCCAGCATGGTGGCGGCGCCCTCGGTCAGCGTGAACCCGGGTATGCCATCGCGGGACTCCTGCAACACCACGTCTTTCTTGCGAAGCCGCCCCAAGGCAGTCCGGGTCACCGTTCCGGACGTACCCAAGGCTTCCATAAGGGTCACTATGTCCTTGGTGGACATCCAGCCACCGGCATCACGCAGATAGAGGCCGATGACCGTACGCAGTAATGACGTTGTACTCCCGGGACGGGAGTCCATGTCGTCAAGGACGGCACTCATTTCCGGCTCACTGGAGTTCGGTGAGGGCGTCACGGATGGCTGCGACTCCCAGTTCAACCTCGGCGTAGCTTGTGCTCAGGGGTGACAGGCCAATGCGCAGGCCGTGCGGGGGCCGGAAGTCGGGGATGACGCCCTTTTCCCAGAGCTTGGCCGTGACATCGGCGAAGTGCGGGTGGTCCACGGTGATGTGGGAGCCGCGCTCGGCAGGATTCCGAGGGCTGACGATTTCCGCGCCAAGGGGCACCAGCTGCTCCTCGGAAAGGGCGATCGCGTACTCAGTGAGCTTGATCGACTTTTCACGGACGGCGTCCATTCCCACGGAGGCGATGAGTTCCAGCATGTCTTTCATTGGCTGCATGGCAAGCACTGGAGGTGTTCCGGTGATGAACCTGCGCATGCCCTGCGCAGGCTTGTACGACTCCGTCATTCCGAACGGGTTGTCTGCACCCATCCAACCCCAGATGGGCTGCTGCAAACGATCCTGCTGGGAAGCGTTGACATAGGCGAAGGCTGGCGAGCCCGGTCCGCCGTTGAGGTATTTGTAGGTGCAACCGACGGCGAGGTCCACGCCCCATTCGTCAAGTTCCATGGGCACTGAACCTACGGAATGGCACAGGTCCCACAGCATCAGTGCTCCGGCCTGGTGCACCTTGGCGGTGATTCCTTTGGCGTCGGCCAGGAACCCGGAGCGGTAGGCCACGTGGCTGAGGACCACCACTGCCGTACGTTCGCCCAGCAGCCCGTCCAGGTCTTCGGCACGGACACCGCTGGCCGGGTTAGCAGCGATCCACTTAATGCTGGCCCCGCGCTCCTTGGCGATGCCCTCAATGATGAAGCGGTCGGTTGGGAAGTTGTCGCGGTCAATGATGATTTCATCGCGGCCCGGCTGGGCATCCACGGCTGCGCGGATCATCTTATAGAGCATCACCGAGGTGGAGTCACCCACTGTGGTCTGTCCCGGCGCGGCCCCCAGGGCAACTTCACCGATGCGGTCTCCCACTACGGTGGGCTCGTCCATCCACTGCTCGTCCCACCCACGGATGAGGCGGCTGCCCCAGGCGTCGTGAACGAAGGACGCCAGATTTGCGGAAGTGACCTTCAGCGGGCGGCCAAGCGAGTTGCCGTCCAAATATGAGGCGAGCTGATCGGCGTCGGGCGTGTAGAAAGCATCACGCTGGGTAGCGAGGGGATCAGCGGCATCCAGTTCGGCCGACGTTGGCCGTTGGGTTTGCTGTGCTGTGGTCATTGTTCCTCCTGCGGAAGTGTTGGGCGGCTGAGGCCGGGCGGTGTTGTTAGTTGCCGATCTCGGTGCGGACGGCGTAGAGCTCAGGGAAGAACGTGAGGTCCAGGGCCCGCTTCAGGAAATCCACTCCCGAGGATCCGCCGGTGCCTACCTTGAAACCGATGGTGCGCTGGACTGTCCGTAGGTGGCGGAACCGCCAGGCCTGGAAGTTGTCCTCGATGTCCACCAGGTCCTCGCAGGCTTCGTACAGACCCCACGGGGTGTCGTCCGATTCGTAAATCCTCTGGAAGATCGGCACGAGGTCTTTACGGAAGGTCCACGGCTCGCTGGTGTCCCGGTCCAGAATGTCGGCAGGGATGTCGTAACCGGCGCGGGCCAGGACTTTGAGGAACGCGTCGTACAACGTGGGCTCCTCAAGGAGCTGGCTGAGCAAGGCATGAGCCTCGGGTTCGCTTTCAAAGACACGCAGCATCCCGCGGTTCTTGTTGCCCAGCAGGAATTCCACGCCCCGGTATTGATACGACTGGAAGCCCGACGAGCTCCCCAGGAAACCGCGGAACTGGGAGTATTCGCGGGGTGTAAGAGTTCCGAGCACGGACCATTGCTCGGTCATGGTCCGCTGAATGGCCTTGACCCTGGCGATGCACTTGAGCGCCTTGCCCAAATTATCCGCATCGAAAAGCCGCCGCGCTTCCAGCAATTCATGCAGGACCAGCTTCAACCAAAGTTCACTTGTCTGATGCTGGATGATGAACAGCAATTCATCGTGGTGCTCCGGCTCGCTGAGGGGGTGCTGGGAGCTGAGCAGGTGGTCAAGGTCCAAATACCCGCCGTAGGACATTGCATGCCGGAAATCGGTGCGGACGGTGTCCTCGATGTCACGGACGCTTTGGGCGGAATGGACTGTGGGCTTTTCCATGTTTCGAGAATATCACTTGCATGACGCACGTCAAGAGATTGATTCATTGGAATCCGTGCGCTCCGACTTTCCGGCAATGTCCTCGCGTAGGCTGAAGTTCAACCAGTGGGGAAGGGGGAGCGGCCGTGAATTCCAGCCAAGGCGCCATTGCGCCGGTGTCCGTTTATCTGGACGTCGACGGCGTGGTGAACCCGTTCAGCCCTATGGGAACCACTGACTGGGGGAGCGAGTGGAACTTTGCTGACGCCGGAATCCTGAATGTCGCTTTTGCTCCCGAGGTTGTCGTTGAACTCAATGACCTTGCCCGACACCCCGACGCCCGATTTGTCTGGCTGACAACATGGGAGGGTCTCGCACCTGAGTTTCTCTGCCCGGCCATCGGCCTGAACGGACAAGGGTGGCCAGTGCTTTCCAGCCTGGGCTGGGACGAAGGCCCTGAGTGGTGGAAGTTGGTGGCCCTCCAAAAGGATCTGGCCACCGCCGGCAGCGAACGGGTTGTTTGGCTCGATGACCAGCTCAGCCAGGAGTCCGACGCCGTATCCTGGGCCGAGTACGAGCAAGACCGTGTGCTTTGCATCTCACCTGATCCACGCAAGGGTCTTAGTCGTCGCGACCTCGCGGCTGTGAGGTCGTATCTCGGGTAAACCGGGACGTTGGCACGTTTGTCCGCTTACCGTAAGACACGTAGGATTCTTAAGGTTTCAAGCCCGCCGGAGTGAATACCGCAAGCCGAGTCAGTTGAACACTTGCTGAACTATGCTGTGGATGGCAGGTATGGGGAAGTGAAACTGCTGAACGCCGTCGACTCTGCAGATTGGGCAACAGGTGGATATCACCTTCATGGTCGCGCTTGTAATAGCGTTGGCCCTATTCTTTGACTTCACCAACGGGTTTCACGACACTGCCAACGCGATGGCTACGCCTATCGCAACGGGAGCGATCAAGCCCAAGACGGCTGTCGCCCTGGCTGCCGTGCTCAACCTCGTAGGCGCATTCCTCTCCACGGAAGTGGCCAAAACCATCTCCGGCGGACTGATCCGGGAAGGGTCAGATGGTATCCACATCACACCGGACATCATTTTTGCCGGCCTCATGGGGGCCGTTCTGTGGAATATGATCACGTGGCTCAAGGGCCTGCCATCCAGTTCATCGCATGCCCTGTTCGGCGGACTCATCGGTGCAGCAGTTGTGGGTATCGGCTTCCACTCCATTAACTTTGAGACCGTGCTGCAGAAGGTGATCCTCCCCGCCGTCTTCGCACCGCTCATTGCAGGACTCGTAGCGTACATCTGCACCCGCCTCGCCTATGCCCTGACCTCACGGCACGATCCCGAAACAGGTGACAAGCTCACGCAGAAACGTGGAGGCTTCCGCACAGGACAGATTTTCACGTCAAGCCTGGTGGCCCTGGCTCACGGAACAAATGATGCCCAGAAGACCATGGGCATCATCACCCTGGTGCTTATTGCAGGTGGCACACAGGCTCCAGGCAGCGGTCCGCAGTTCTGGGTCATCACGGCCTGTGCTCTTGCCATCGCCGTCGGTACCTACGCAGGTGGCTGGCGCATCATCCGCACCATGGGCTCGGGCCTCACCGAAGTTAAGCCGGCACAGGGATTCTCTGCTGAAACCAGCACCGCCTCAGCCATCCTCGCCTCATCACACCTGGGCTTTGCCCTTTCCACCACTCAGGTTGCCTCCGGCTCGGTCATCGGCTCGGGCCTTGGCCGCAAGGGGACATCTGTTCGTTGGGGCACGGCTGGGAAGATTGCTTTGGGTTGGTTGTTCACGCTGCCTGCCTCGGCCATTGTCGGCGCGCTGACGGCTCTACTGGTGAGCATCGGCGTCGTAGGCGTCATCATTGCCGCAGTGGTTGGCACTGCCGCGGTCGTGTTCATGTTCGTGGTGTCCCGCAGGTCGCACGTCGGCCACCATAACGCCGTCGAAGTTGAAGAAGCCGGTCACGCCGTGCGATTCCGCAAGAAGAAGAAGTCCCGAAAGACCACCACCAGCGAGGATGTGCAGCGATGAAATGGTTGGAATTGCTGCAGGTGGCCGGAGTAACGCTAGTGGCCGCAGTGAGTTTGGTGGTCCTCTATTCATTGGGCGTTCGCCTCACGGCCATCGCCGGTGACGCCCAGCAGAAGTCGCCCGTCTTGGTGCGCTCCCTGGCTTACGTTTGCTTTGCTTTCTGCGCAGCAGCGGTCCTCTTCGGCATCTATTTGATCGTGCCCTACTTCGCAAAGTAGCTGTTTCTGGCCGTATGGTCCTCCGGGGAGAATAATCAGCAGTGTAGTTATACACATAGCTGCGTGATTCTGATCCGGCAGATATGGGGCCGTCATGACGTTCTGTACCCGGGAGCAGCTCATCGGACTGGCGCTGGTTCCTGTCTTGTTACTGGGACTTTCGGCGTGCCTTCCTCCTAAAGCGGACAGTCTCCCGCCCGAGTCGAACTTCGGTTCACCACCGGCGGCCTCCACGGCACAGGCCACTTCACCGCCGGCAACTTCGGGGCCGCCCACTGCACAGGCTGCCGAAGGGCAGGCCACGTCACCGCAGTCCACGTCAACACCGGAAGCATCCCCGCAAGTCGCCATCCCGGCGCAACCCACCGCCGTCGGGCCTTCCGGCAGTTCCACCAGCGGCAACCAACCCGAAGGGCCTTCGGAGCCCGCAGAGACCGCCACGGCGCCCTCGCAGGATCCCATCGTGGTGAGTTGGGTACCCACCGGGCCCATCGGAGCCAATGATCCCGTCCCGGGCCAGCGGTACCTCATGCTTCAGCAATTCCAATGTGATGCTTTGGCGCACAGCGTCGAAGGCGCAGCGGACGCTGCCGTATGGCAGGCTGGTGCCGCCGTGTGCCGGGCCCTGCAGACCGGAGGCCACGACGACTGGCAACAAGCATCCGTCGCCGTAGCCAGGACCCCACGAATCCCACAAAAGCAGTGCCTTGAGTTCCGGGTAGCAGCCACATCAGCATTTGTTGTTGCTCAGTACCGCAGCAATCCCGGCGGCGTCTTCGAGGCGGAACCAGACCCCGGCGAAGCATGCCCGCGGCAATTGCTTGGGCTGAGCGTAGTGGACGAGGACTTGCGCCCGGTGGTGGGCATGGCCCGCGCGTCCGGCCCCAGGTCAGGTGGCACTATTGTTCGCTTGGACGGCTACTACGTGCGGGTAGGAGGCGTCCTGTTCGACGGCGTTCCCACGGTTCCGGACGTTGTGGCCGGGGGAGGGGACTACCAGACACTGTATTTGCGGATGCCGCCGGCGGAAGGCAGGGACGCCATCCGGATCTCCATCACGGACACGGTTGAGGTTGCCGGAACAGTGACGTTCTTCTACGACGACTCCGCCGCGCCCAGCCTCACCCCGCCACCTCCCGCTGAACCGGCCACGGAGACTTCCACTGAGAGTAGGACTCCACCGAAAGAGGGCTCCCTTGGCAAGGGAACCAACCCCTTCGGCCGCTGATTAGGGGGCGGTCACCGTCCTGCCCCCTGAATCATTGTCCTAGTCTGGGGCCATGGCGATTTTTCAGTATTACGTAGCTTCAACCATTGATGGCTTCATCGCTTCCCCGGATGACGACCTTGGCTGGCTCCTGCAGTTCGACCAAGCGGAGGGCGTCAATGAGAGCATCGAAGCTTTCATGGCAGGCGTTGGATGCATCGCAATGGGCGGCGACACCTACCGCTGGCTCATGGAACATGAACCAGGCAAATGGCCGTATCCCGACACCCCGTGCTGGGTCTTCACCCACCATGAGTACTCGGCACCGGCAGGGTCAGATGTCACCTTTGTCCGAGGCGATGTACGGGAGTTCGCACCGGACTTACTCAGGGACGCTGGAGATAAAAACGTGTGGCTGGTGGGCGGAGGCCACCTCGTAGCGCAGTTCGCCAATGCCGGGCTGCTCCACGAGATGATCGTCACCATCATTCCCGTGGTGCTGGGCGCGGGAAAGCGGCTGCTGCCGCTCAACGGCCCGACGGCGCCACTCGAGTTGGTCTCTTCCAAGATCCTTGGAGGGGCCGCGGCTGAACTGCACTACCGGCTTCCCCAAGCCCAGGCCGGGCCGATCCAGGCCTAGTGACGGTTGTCCCGGATCATGTTGGTGATCCGGGCAGTTGAGAGTCGGCGGCCCTTGTCATCGGTAATAACGATCTCGTGAGTTGCCAAGGTTCCGCCCAAATGGATGGCTGTACAGGTGCCCGTCACTGTGCCGCTGGCAACCGAACGGTGATGGGTTGCGCCCACCTCTATGCCCACAGCGTGGCGGCCCCGGCCGGCATGAAGCGATGCAGCGAACGAACCCAGGGTCTCTGCGAGGACTACATGGGCGCCGCCGTGGAGGATGCCGGCCACTTGCGTATTTCCTTCCACCGGCATGGTGGCCACGGTACGTTCCGCGCTCAATTCCGTGAACCGGATACCCAGTTTCACCACCAGGGCACCTACGCCGTGCGCTGAGAGCCAATCGTGGAACTCTTCGGGAACACCTGCTTCATTGAGCTCGTCGACAAACCTGTTCGGCGTGAAATTGTCCATCATGCCAACTAGGCTGGCACCTGTGAGTGAAACAACCAAACCGGACCAGGTTCCAACGGCCCAAGCTGCTGCCATCGCTACAGCACCCACCCCCTCTGTCCCAGCTTCCAACAGTGCCACAGGGGAGGGCCGGCCAAGGTTGCTGGTCCTGGACGGCCACTCCATGGCGTTCCGGGCTTTCTACGCCCTTCCTGCAGAGAATTTCTCTACGGCCAGGGGGCAGTACACCAACGCCGTGCACGGGTTCACGTCCATGCTGATCAACCTGATCAAGGACCAAAAGCCCACCCACGTTGCCGTAGCCTTTGACGTCTCGGACGACACTACGTTCCGCAAGGCGGAGTACAGCGAATACAAAGGCGGCAGGAACGCCACGCCCGCAGAGTTTGCCGGCCAGATCGGCCTCATAGCGAAGGTCATGGAAGCCTGGGGCATCAGGACCATTGCCATGCCAGGTTATGAAGCCGATGATGTCCTGGCCACACTGGCGGCACAAGGTGACGCTGCAGGCTTCGAAGTCCTTCTTGTTTCGGGCGACAGGGACGCGTTCCAGCTCATCAACGACAACGTTTTTGTGCTGTACCCCAAGCAGGGTGTGAGCAATATCCCCAGGATGGACGCTGCGGCCATCGAGGAGAAGTACTTCGTCAAGCCCGGCTTGTACTCGGACCTCGCGGCCCTGGTGGGCGAAACTGCGGACAACCTTCCTGGCGTTCCAGGCGTTGGCCCCAAGACCGCTGCCAAGTGGATCAATCTCTACGGTGGCCTCGAAGGCATCCTGGAAAACCTGGACTCCATCGGTGGCAAGGTGGGCGGGGCACTGAAGGAGAACCTTGAGAACGTCAAGCGCAACCGCAGGCTTAACCAGCTGCTGACGGACCTCGACCTCCCCCTCACCTTGGCCGACTTGCACGAGCCACGTCCTGATCGCCAGGCGATCGAGGAGCTCTTCGAAGAACTCGAGTTCCGGACGCTCCGGACGCGGCTGTTCGATCTCTACGGTGATAACACCGCTGGAGCGGCCCCGGACACCATTGAAGTCCCGGAATACTCCGTCCTGACGGACGCCGCGGGACTCGAGGCCTTCTTCGCAGCAGGGTCCGGTGTGCGTTCGGCGCTAGCAGTGCAGATGGTCCCCGGACGCATCGGCGAAGACGCGGGTGCCCTGGCTGTCGTCAGGAACAACGGAGCGGCGTTTATCGAACTGACGGGCCTGGACGCTGCAGCTGAGTCGGTCTTGGCCCGGTGGCTCAAAGACCCCGAGGAAGCGAAGGTGCTGCACGAGTTCAAGTCAGCCCTCAAGGCTCTTCACAACCGTGGCCTCGGCTTGGAAGGCGTGGTGGATGACACGTCCATCTCCGGCTACCTGATCCAACCGGACCGCCGCAGCTACGACCTCGCCGAACTCGCCCAAGTGCACTTGAAGATCTCACTCGCCGCAACCACTGCCCAGTCCGGGCAGCTGGAACTCGACCTCTCCGGTGGAACAGACCAGGCTGCAGCAGCAGCGCTCGTCCAGCATGCCGCCGTCGTGCACGCCCTCAGCAAGCACTTCGAAACGGAACTTGCGGATATAAAGGCTGACGCCCTGTTGACGACCTTGGAACTTCCGGTGGCACGTGTGCTGGCGCAAATGGAGCTGACCGGCATCTTTGTGTCCACCGACCGGATGGACGAGCAACTCGCAGACCTCACCAAGGTGATCGAGAATGCCCAGGAACAGGCGTTCGCGGCGATCGGGCACGAGGTAAACCTTGGTTCGCCCAAGCAACTCCAGTCGGTGCTCTTCGAGGAACTTGGCCTGCCCAAGACCAAGAAGATCAAGTCGGGATACACCACTGACGCCGCGTCCCTGAAGGGGCTTTTGGAAAAGACGGGCCACGAATTCCTGGTTCAACTCATGGCGCACCGTGAGTCTTCCAAGCTGGCTCAGATGGTGGAAACACTCAAGAAGTCCGTTGCAGATGATGCTCGCATCCACACCACGTATGCGCAGAACATTGCAGCCACAGGCCGCATCTCCTCCAACAACCCCAACCTGCAAAACATCCCGGTCCGCAGCGAGGAGGGGCGTCGAGTCCGCGGCATCTTCGTCGTCAGCGAAGGCTACGAGTGCTTGCTGTCGGCCGACTACTCCCAGATTGAAATGCGCATCATGGCCCACCTTTCGGGCGACGAAGCGTTGATTCAGGCTTACCGCGACGGCGAGGACCTGCACCGCTTCGTGGGGTCACGCATTTTCAACGTCGAGCCGGCCGAAGTCACCAGCGCCATGCGCTCCAAGGTGAAAGCAATGTCCTACGGCCTGGCGTACGGCCTGACGTCCTTCGGCTTGTCAAAGCAGTTGGAGATCTCCGTGGATGAAGCACGGACCTTGATGAAGGATTACTTCGACCGCTTCGGCGGCGTCCGTGACTATCTGCGGGGAGTAGTGGATCAAGCCAGGACGGACGGGTACACGGCAACCATTGAGGGCCGCCGCCGCTACCTGCCGGACCTGACCAGCACCAACCGCCAAGCCCGCGAAGCGGCCGAACGTATCGCATTGAACTCGCCCATCCAGGGTTCAGCGGCAGACCTCATTAAACGCGCCATGCTGGGCGTCTCGGCCGAGCTCGCCAGCCAAGGACTCAAGTCACGCATGCTGCTTCAGGTCCACGATGAACTCGTGCTGGAAGTCGCACCGGGAGAGCGCGAGGCCGTGGAGAAGCTGGTCATCGAACAGATGGGCTCCGCCGCTGAGCTGTCCGTCCCGCTCGATGTCCAGATCGGCGTTGGTTCCAGCTGGTACGAGGCCGGGCACTAGGCACAAAGGATCTACTGGGTCCAGCTATGGATTCAAGGAGACGCCGGAGGGCGCGCCGCCGAGATGGTGGCGCGCCCTCCGGCGTCTGGCTAGGCTCAAGGGCGTGGCCGATCCCAATGAAAACACGTCCGGAAAGTACACCGTCCAGCGATTCCCCGCCGTAGCTGATTCAGATCAGGCGGGCTACAGCCGCTGCATTACCTGGGTGCAGGCAGTCTCGCACGGATTTCACCAACAACGGCGCGATGATGAGTACCTCGCCAAAACCCTGGCGGCCTATCAAAGCGATCAGCGCGAGCTGACGGGTGTCTACGTCAATGGCAGCGTGCCTGAGCACGCTCTTGGCGCAGAGGTTCCGGTGGCAACCTACGCCACGATGCGCAAGGCTTTGAACGTTGGCTTTGGCCGCCAACTTGAATCCAACCTCGTCACGGCCGTGACTGTCCGCGGTACCCACAGGCGGAACGGCATCCTTCGCGGAATGATCACTGCCGACTTGGAAGCTGCAAAGGATGATGGCCTCGCCATGGCAGCCCTCACGGCGTCCGAGGCATCCATCTATGGCCGTTTTGGCTTTGGTGTGGCCACCTTTGAGAGAAGCATCAAGGTTGATACCGGCCCACGGTTCCAGCTCCGGGGCCTGCCGCAAGGCACTGTTGAAGTGGCCGATCCTTCGGTGTTGATGGACATAGCCCCGCGCGTCTTCGAACGTGTCCAACGGCTCTCCCCGGGTTCCGTTGACCGGCAGGAGTACTACCGGCTGCTCGCCTCCGGTTCCCTAGGCCACGATGGCAAACCGGATACCTCCGTCCGTTGTGCGCTGCACTACGATCACTCCGGCTCTTTGGACGGCTATGTTTCCTACCGCTTCAAGGGTTGGGAACACAAGCCGTACACCATGGAAATCGTGGACCTCGTCGCGGCAAGCAACGCGGCTTACCTGGACCTGTGGCGATTCCTGGGCAGCATCGATCTCATCGATGAAGTGACGTGGGCCGAGGCTCCTGTGGACGATCCCCTGGCTTGGGCACTGACGGATCCCAGGTGCATCGACGCCTCTGAAATCCGCGACATGCTCTGGCTCCGGATCCTGGATACGCCTGCCGCCCTGCGGGCCCGCAGCTTCCCCGTGGCCGGCAAGTTGGTTCTGGAAGTCAGCGATTCCCTGGAAATGGCGCACGGCACCTGGGTTCTTGAGTCCGACGGCCTTGCTGCCGCCGTCGTGCGTGAAGCGTTTGGCGAGGCGCCGGACATCAGCCTGGACATATCCGACCTCGCCTCCATCTATCTTGGGGCGGTGTCGCCGGTCACCTTGGCAGCGGCCGATCGCATCAAGGAACACACCCCGGGAGCTGCCGTCCTGGCACAGCAACTGTTTGCGGTAGAGCGATCCGCCCACTGCCTGACGCACTTCTAAACGGCGCCAAGGCAACACCACCATCACAACCACAAAGTCACCATCAGATAAGGACATCCATGGGGGATTCCAAGCGGCGGCCGTTGGCCGGCCGGCGATCAGTGCTACTTGGAATGGCAGGCCTTGCGTCTGCTGCCCTGACAGCGTGTACGGACGGGGGCGGTCCTTCTGGTTCCGTCGCCTCCAGTGCAGGAACGGCTAAGCCAACGTTGCCTCGAACGGGGCCGGCCACGCCGCCTCCTTCCATAGCTGCGAAGTCCAGCGAACAGGCCGTGGCGGCCCTCGCCCCGACGACTCCGCCTTCCACCGGTCACTCCTCTCCAGCCCCGTCCAGGCACCAGATCGAGGCAGAGTTCGCCGGAAAGCATCCCAAAGAATGGGGACTCCACGTTACGGGAGTGGTCAACCGTTCGCCGTCCACCAAAGTTGCCTTAACCTTTGACGCGTGCGGAGGTCACGGCGGCACAGGGTGTGATCACGCGCTCCTGCAAACACTTCGCCGACTCAACGTCCCGGCAACGCTGTTCATCAACAGCCGGTGGATCCACGCCAACCCCGCACTCTCGGCAGAATTGGCTGCGGATCCACTGTTCGAACTCGCCAATCACGGCACCGCCCACCTGCCCCTTTCGGTGAGCGGCAGGGCGGCCTACGGCATTCAGGGAACCGCCACAGTCGCAGCTGCCTACGACGAACTGATGGGCAACCAAGCCATTTTGCAGGAGCTCACGGGAAAGGTAGCCCGGTTCTTCCGCCCAGGGACTGCGTTCTACGACGACGTCGCCGTGGAGATGACACGAAGGCTCGGTATGTTGCCGGTCAACTTCACGGTCAACGGCGACGGCGGCGCGACATTTTCGGCAGCTACCGTTGCTGCCGAAGTGGGACGGGTGGTGGCCGGGGACATCGTCATTTCACATTTCAACAGACCGGCCGCCGGTACTGCCATCGGCTACGCCCGGGCCTTGCCGCAGCTACTGGATCACGGAGTCTCGTTTGCCCGCCTCGGAGACGTCCTGACGGCGTAACACTCCTTTTGACCCTGCTTTGCCAATACGACTAGAATAAACGGGCGTGTACTACGTGCATGCATCCATTTGTATTAATCCACAAATCAGGATGACCCGGTAATTTGCCGTGTTCTGCCGTCCGGACCCGGACGGCAGCGGTTTGCCTGACCGACTAACTATCCACAACGGAGCCCCTACTACATGACCATCACCTCCACCGAGAAGCCCGGTACCCCCGTAGTCGCCATTAACGACATCGGTACCGCTGAGGACTTCCTCGCAGCTGTCGACGCCACCATCAAGTACTTCAACGACGGAGACCTCGTCGAAGGTACCGTCGTCAAGGTCGACCGCGACGAAGTTCTGCTCGACATCGGTTACAAGACCGAAGGTGTCATCCCTTCCCGCGAGCTTTCCATCAAGCACGATGTTGATCCCGGTGACGTCGTCGCCGTTGGCGATCAGGTCGAAGCTTTGGTTCTCACCAAGGAAGACAAAGAAGGCCGTCTGATCCTCTCCAAGAAGCGTGCTCAGTACGAGCGTGCCTGGGGCGACATCGAGAAGGTCAAGGAAGAAGACGGTGTCGTTACCGGTACCGTCATCGAGGTTGTCAAGGGTGGCCTCATCCTGGACATCGGCCTGCGTGGCTTCCTGCCCGCATCGCTCGTGGAGATGCGTCGTGTCCGCGACCTCGCTCCGTACATCGGCCAGCAGATCGAAGCCAAGATCATCGAGCTGGACAAGAACCGCAACAACGTTGTGCTGTCCCGCCGTGCGTGGCTCGAGCAGACTCAGTCCGAGGTTCGCTCCACGTTCCTCAACAAGCTGGAAAAGGGCCAGGTTCGTCCGGGCGTTGTTTCCTCCATCGTCAACTTCGGTGCATTCGTGGACCTGGGCGGCGTAGACGGCCTCGTTCACGTTTCCGAGCTGTCCTGGAAGCACATCGACCACCCGTCCGAGGTTGTCGAGGTTGGCCAGGAAGTCACCGTCGAGGTCCTCGAAGTGGATCTGGACCGCGAGCGTGTCTCCCTGTCGCTCAAGGCTACGCAGGAAGATCCGTGGCAGACCTTCGCCCGCACCCACGCCCTCGGCCAGGTTGTTCCGGGTAAGGTCACCAAGCTGGTTCCGTTCGGTGCGTTCGTTCGCGTCGAAGACGGCATTGAAGGCCTCGTGCACATCTCCGAGCTGGCTGTCCGCCACGTGGAGCTCGCCGAGCAGGTTGTCTCCGTTGGCGACGAACTGTTCGTCAAGGTCATCGACATCGACCTCGAGCGTCGCCGTATCTCCCTCTCCCTCAAGCAGGCTAACGAGGGCGTTGACGCTGACAGCACCGAGTTCGATCCCGCTCTGTACGGTATGGCCGCTGAGTACGACGAAGAGGGCAACTACAAGTACCCTGAGGGCTTCGACCCCGAGTCGAACGAATGGCTCGAAGGCTACGAGACCCAGCGCGCCGCTTGGGAGCAGCAGTACGCTGACGCCCAGACCCGCTGGGAAGCTCACAAGAAGCAGGTTGCCCAGCACGCTGCTGACGACGCTGCTGCTGCAACGTCCGGTGAGAGCGATTCCGGCACCACGAGCTACTCCTCGGAGCCGGCAGCTGCTGAGTCCAACGCTGGTACCCTGGCGTCCGACGAAGCACTCGCCGCACTGCGTGAGAAGCTGACCGGCAACTAATTCCGCCACCCTCACGGGATGTGCTGAATAGCCAAAGAAGGACCCCTGCCTCCGGGCGGGGGTCCTTCTGCTTTAAGCCCCTTCGCGATACGGGAACTGCTCAGAGGGGGACGTCTACCCACTCGGTTCCCTGCGGCCGCAGCTCGAGATTGCCCGCCGTCAGGGAGGCCAGCCGGGCGTGGGCCCCGGAGATGATGGCTGCATGATCAGGCAAGGCGACTCGAAGAACCGCGTGCCGGGCTTCGTATCCGGTCTCCGCCATGACATAGCCGGCGCTGCGAAGTTCGTTTTCCAAACGGCCGGCCTCGGCATGGGGGACGTCGATGTCGCACAAGCGGAGCCGCCGTCGATGAACCAACGGAGCCCCATCCAGGGCCGCGGATACCGATTCGGAGTACGCGCGGACCAGTCCACCCGCGCCCAGGAGGATCCCACCGAAATACCGCACGACGACGGCACTCACGTCGCTGAGGTCCGCCACCTTTGGTGAGGTTTCACGCTTGATGAGGGCCTCCAACATGGGGATACCCGCCGTGCCCGAGGGTTCACCGTCGTCGCTGGATCGTTGGATCATGCGATCGGGACCTATGACGAAGGCTGAGCAGTGGTGGCGGGCGTCGTGGAATTCACGCCGAAGGTCACTGACCAGCGAGCGTGCGGTTTCCTCGTCGGGTGATCGCCGAAGGACTGTGATGAAGCGGGATCTCCGGATCTCCAATTCGTGGCGGAAGTCAGAGCCGACTGCGATTGTTGTGTATGTTGTCGCACGGCTGTCATCCTCATTTTCCACCGCTTCAGTCTAGTGTTGGAGGGTGCTGAAGATTGGGTTAACGGGCGGCATCGCCTCGGGGAAATCGCTGGCGGCGTCCAGGTTGCGGGAATTGGGTGCCATCCTTGTGGACGCGGACCTCCTTGCGCGGGAAGTGGTGGAGCCTGGAACTCCCGGGTTTGCCCGTGTTGTGGAAGCATTCGGCCCTGAAATTCTCGACTCCAACGGCAAGCTTGATCGGCCCAAGCTCGGCGCTATCGTGTTCAAGGATCCCGCTCAGCGCCAAGTGCTCAATGGCATCGTTCACCCGCTGGTGCGGGAGGCAGCCGCCGCGATTGTGTCAGGTGCCGGCCCTGGCGACATCGTGGTCCAGGACATTCCGCTGCTCGTGGAAACCGGGCAGGGAAGCAACTTCCATCTGGTGGTGGTGGTTGATGCCCCGGATGACGTGCGCCTTCAACGCATGGTGGAGTTTCGGCAGATGACCACGGAGGACGCGTTGGCCCGCATGGCCTCACAGGCCACGCGCACAGAACGCAACGCCGCTGCCGATGTTGTCCTGGACAACTCCGGAACCCAAGATCAATTGCTCGCCGCGGTAGATGCTTTGTGGGAACAGCGGTTGCTGCCCTTCGCGGAGAACCTCCACCGGAGCACCAGGGCCCTGCGCGAAGCCGGGCCGGTCATGAACACTTCAAAGGTGGAGTGGATTGCGCAGGCCGAGCGACTGGCCGAACGCATCATCGCTGCAGCTCCCCACGAGGTCCTTGCAGTGGACCACATAGGCTCAACGTCAGTACCGGGGCTGGCGGCGAAGGACGTGATCGACCTCCAACTCGCTGTGGCTGACCTTCAAACAGCGGACCGCATTGCGCCCGTCCTCGCTTCTGCCGGTTTTCCCGCCGTGCCCCATGCCAACCGGGACACCCCGAAGCCACCGGAACCTGATCCCGCCCAATGGCTGAAACGGTTCCATGCCAACGCTGATCCAGGCCGTGCCGTGAACCTGCACGTCCGGGTAGCCGGCTCAGCCGGATGGCGGTACGCACTGCTGTTCCGTGACTGGTTGCGATCGGATCCGTCAGCAGCCGAGCTGTATCAAGCTCATAAAATCGCGTTGACGGCCTCTTTTGCAGGGGATAGGGGAACCGCTGCCTATGCCGAAGCCAAGGAGCCGTGGTTTACCGAAGTCGCCTGGCCACTCATGGATGAGTGGGCCAACCGCACAGGTTGGATGCCGCCGTCGTATATGTCTTCCGCTGAAGGCAAACGCGGACAGTAGCTGTCCTAGGGCGGGGGTAGATTGGTTTTATGAGTCTTGCCCAGGAGATCAACCGTGTCGTCGCGCCCTTCGAAGTAATCAGTGAGTTCAAACCTGCCGGTGATCAGCCCGCTGCCATTGCAGAACTGACCGAACGAATCAACAACGGCGAAAAAGACGTTGTCCTCCTCGGCGCCACGGGTACTGGTAAGAGTGCAACCACGGCGTGGCTCATCGAACAGGTCCAGCGCCCTACCTTGGTGATGGTCCAGAACAAGACCCTGGCCGCGCAGCTAGCCAATGAATTCAGGGAACTGCTGCCCAACAACGCAGTGGAATACTTCGTTTCCTACTACGACTACTACCAGCCTGAGGCATACGTAGCGCAGACGGACACCTTCATCGAAAAAGACTCCTCCATCAACGAGGAAGTCGAAAGGCTCCGGCACTCGGCCACCAACGCCCTGCTCACCCGACGCGACGTCATTGTGGTGGCCACGGTGTCGTGCATCTATGGTCTGGGCACACCGGAAGAGTACATCGCCGGCATGGTCACGCTCCGCAAGGGCGCGGAGATGAACCGGGACCACCTCCTCCGGAAGTTCGTCTCCATGCAGTACGCCCGGAATGACATGGACTTCCACCGGGGCACCTTCCGGGTCCGCGGCGATACCGTGGAGATCATTCCCATGTACGAGGAACTCGCCATCAGGATCGAGTTCTTCGGTGACGAGATCGAGAACATCCAGACGCTTCACCCCCTCACCGGCGAGGTACTACGGGACGAAGAAGAGATGTACGTCTTCCCTGCTTCGCACTATGTGGCCGGTCCCGAACGGATGGCCCGCGCCATCAAGCGGATCGAGGATGAACTGGCCGACCGCTTGAAGGTGCTCGAAGGCCAGAACAAGCTAGTGGAAGCCCAGCGGCTCCGGATGCGCACCACGTATGACCTCGAAATGATGCAGCAGATGGGTTTCTGCAACGGCATTGAGAACTACTCCGTCCACATTGATGGCCGCGAACCCGGAACGGCGCCACACTGCCTGATCGACTACTTCCCGGATGACTTCCTCCTGGTGGTGGACGAATCACACGTCACCATTCCGCAGATCGGTGCCATGTACGAGGGCGATATGTCCCGTAAGCGGAACCTCGTGGACTTCGGGTTCCGCCTGCCATCGGCCATGGACAACAGGCCGCTGAAGTGGGACGAATTCCTGCAACGCATCGGCCAGACCGTGTATCTGTCGGCAACCCCGGGCAAGTATGAGCTCGGTAAAGCCGATGGCTATGTGCAGCAGATCATTCGTCCCACCGGCCTCATCGATCCCGAGGTAGTGGTCAAGCCCACCAAGGGACAGATCGACGACCTCCTCGGCGAAATCAGGACCCGCACGGAGAAGAATGAACGCGTTCTTGTCACCACCTTGACCAAACGTATGGCAGAGGACCTCACCGACTACCTGGTAGGGCACGGCGTCAAGGTGGAGTATCTGCACTCCGATGTGGATACTCTGCGGCGCGTGGAACTGCTCCGGGAACTCCGGATGGGCGTTTTCGACGTCTTGGTGGGTATCAACCTGCTCCGCGAAGGTTTGGACCTTCCCGAGGTTTCACTCGTCAGCATTCTGGATGCGGACAAGGAAGGCTTCCTGCGTTCCTCCACCTCCCTGATCCAGACCATCGGCCGTGCCGCCCGCAACGTTTCGGGTCAGGTGCATATGTACGCGGACAGGATCACCGACTCCATGGCCCACGCCATTGAGGAGACCAACCGCCGCCGTGCAATTCAGGTGCAATACAACACCGACCACGGCATAGACCCCCAACCGTTGCGCAAGAAGATCGCCGACATCACCGATCAACTGGCCAAGGAAGACGCCGACACCCAGGAACTGCTGAACAACAACCGGCTGGCCAAGGGTGGCAAGCGCAAAACGTCTGCCAAGGGCGCCGCCACGGTTCGCCAGGATGGACTTGCTGCAGCTCCCGCTGAAGACCTTGTGGGCCTCATTGAGCAACTGACCGAGCAGATGCATGGGGCGGCTGCTGAATTGCAGTTCGAAGTCGCGGCCCGCATCCGTGATGAAGTCAAGGAGTTGAAGCGCGAATTACGCCAGATGCAGTCCGCCGGGCACGCCTAAGGTAAGGTTGTTCTCACGTAGGGGAGTATCCCAAGCGCTACGTCCGTCAGCACGCAAGGCACAGATGCCTCGCCGGATCTAGCGGGCCGCCAATTTCTGCATTCACCGCACCCTGGCAGGCCGGAGAGACTTACACCGCTTTCCCGTACCCTGCGAAAGGCACCTTTAATGCAGCTTCCCGTCTGGTTTGAGATCGGCTCCTTTGTCGTTCTCGGAATCATCTTGCTGATCGACCTCCTGCTGGTCGTCAAGCGTCCCCATGAACCTTCCATGAAGGAAGCCGGCCTGTGGGTTGGCTTCTACGTAGGATTGGCGCTGCTTTTCGCAGTAGCCATGTTCGCGTTCGCCGGCCCCGAGTACGGGGGTCAGTTCGTCGCAGGCTGGGTCACTGAGTACAGCCTCAGCATCGACAACCTCTTTGTGTTCATCATCATCATGGCCCGCTTCTCGGTACCCCGTAAGTACCAGCAGGAAGTGCTGATGGTGGGCATCATCATCGCGCTGATCCTGCGCGGTATCTTCATCGCTTTGGGTGCAGTAGTCATCGAGCAGTTCAGCTGGGTCTTCTACATCTTCGGCGCGTTCCTCCTCTGGACTGCCTGGAAGCAGGCCAGGGATTCCGGCGAAGACGAAGAAGAAGGCGCGGAGAACCCCCTGATCGCCCGCCTTCGCAAGGTGCTGCCGATGTCAGAGAAGTTCGACGAAGGCAAGTTGAGGACCACCGTCGACGGCAAGAAGGTCTTCACCCCCATGCTGATCGTCTTCGTGACCATCGGCCTGACCGACCTCCTGTTCGCTGTTGACTCCATCCCTGCAATCTTTGGCCTGACCCAGAGTGCCTTCATCGTGTTCACTGCAAACATCTTCGCCTTGATGGGCCTGCGTCAGCTGTACTTCCTCCTCGGTGGCCTCATGACGCGACTGGTGTACCTCAAGCACGCTCTGTCCGTGATTTTGGCCTTCATCGGCGTCAAGCTTGTCCTGCATGCCATGCACGTCAATGAGCTTCCGTTCATCAACGGCGGCCACCACATCGAATGGGCACCTGAGATCCCTACTTATGTTTCGTTGGCAGTCATTGTGGGAACCATCATTGTTGCCGTCGTGGCCAGCCTCTTGAGCCCGCAAGCACGGCAAGCCAAGCTGGATGCCCGGCTCGAGGCAGATGCCACGAAGAGCATGAGCGAGGCAGAGTAACTGACCTCCAAAAGTTGTAGTCTCGTGAAGTGACTACAACTTCTGCTACGGCGCTGGACCCGCAACGGGTTCAGCGCCGTACTGTTTTCCTGCTCAGTTCGGCACAACTGCTCAGCGGCGTTGGCAATGGGGCCACGCTGTCCATCGGATCCCTCCTGGCCGTGGACTTGTCAGGGTCCGAAGCCTGGGCCGGCTCCATCACCACCGTGCTGACACTGGCCGCAGCAATCGCAGCCCTGCCACTGGCGAGGTTGGCTGAGGCACGCGGTCGGCGCGTAGGACTCGTCACCGGCATGATTGCCGCTATGGTCGGTGCACTAATCATCATCGCCGCAGTAATGAACAAGTCATTCCTGCTGCTTTTGCTTGGGGCAGCGTTCCTCGGCCTGGGCACCGCCGCGAACCTGCAAGCGCGCTTCGCCGCCGTCGACCTCGCAGAACCGGAGCGGCGCGGACGATCATTGTCCACAGTGGTCTGGGCCATCACCATCGGAGCTGTGGCCGGGCCAAACCTGATTCAGCCCGGAGCCGCGGTAGGTGCGGCACTGGGGCTGCCACCCATAGCCGGCCCGTTCGTGTTCTCCGCAGTTGGACTGTTCCTCGCAGCAGGGCTGCTGTTCGCCGGCTTGCGACCGGATCCGCTGCTGCTGTCCCGCCGGCTGGCCCGTCTGGTTGATGCCAGCGGTGAACCGGCAGCGCTGCCTGTGCGGGGGACCATCCGATCCGGTCTTCGTGCCGTCCGTTCGTCACCCCGGGCGATGTTGGCGCTGGCGGCAGTCGTAGCCGCCCACGGCGTCATGGTGGCGGTCATGTCCATGACACCACTGCACCTCCAACAGCTCGTGGGCGGATCGCACGAGGGACACCATGGTGGAACCACCGACAGCACGGACGCGCTGGTGGTCATAGGGCTCACGATTTCCCTCCACATCGCTGGCATGTTCGCCCTATCTCCCCTCTGGGGGTGGCTCACGGACAAGGCCGGCCGTTTTAAGACCATCGCAATGGGGCACGGGCTCCTGCTGGTGGCGGTGTTCGTGGCAGGGTTCGGGCAGCATGAGCCTGTGTTGGTGACCGCAGGGTTGATTCTGCTGGGCCTGGGTTGGTCTGCGGCAACCATTGCGGGTTCAACGCTGTTGGCCGAGAGCGTCGAACCTGATCAAAGGGTCACCGTGCAGGGCGTCTCGGACACCCTGATGGGTGCCGCCGGAGCGCTCGGTGGCGCAACGTCCGGCCTGCTCCTTGCCTGGATCGGCTATCAGGGCCTCAACATCGCTTCCAGCATCTTGGCGGCAGCGGTGCTGGCCTTGACGGCGGTCACTGCATCCCGCCAGCGCACCTCGGCCGGGAACGGCGGGCCGGCGGATAGGTCATCCACCTAGCGGCGGGAGCGCACCATGCCGAACAGCCTTCCAAAGATGCCCTCACCGTCTTCGGCGATTCCGTCGTGGTGGAAGTCGGATGTGACCCAGGTCTGAAGTCCGCGCACGGCTGCAGCAGTCTCCAGCGAAAGATCGTGGTCCACGTAAATGTCGTCCTTGTACACGGCCGCCGCGACAGGGACGGTGTTGGACGCCAACCGGGCGGGGTCGTACAACGGTTTCCAGTCTTTCCGGGCCGCCAGTTGTTCGGCGACGTCACGCAAGGGAAGGAGCGCCGGGTCCTGTTCGAAGTACCAGGGATACACCATTTCCCCAGTGAGCAGTGGTTCTTGGGCAACAGGCTTGAACTCAGGGTAGTCCTCCAGGACGCGCCAGGCCGCCCAGTTGGTTGCCTCGCCTTGACCGTAGATGGACTCGTGCAGGACGGCATAGAGCGGATTAGCCGCACGGCTGACCAGTCCCCGCACCTGTTCAAGGAACGATTCGGACAACCGCTCACCGGTGGGCGTGTCTATGAAGGCGTCTTCCAAGAGGTAGTGGAGTGCATCCACCCTGGTGTTGCCGCCCAAGAAAGATCCCACCATCTGGAAACGCTCCGGCGTCAACCGCTCGCCGCTTGCCAGAAATTCCGGGTGCTGCTCCAAATGACGGGCAATTCGCGTGACTTGCTCCCTGTCCTCCGGGTACCACGAAAAATACTCGGCGTTCCTTGCGGCAACCCGACGGAACGTTGCTTGATAAACACGGTCCGCTGAACCGTGGAGAGGGGCCAGACCACCGGTGATCAGCACCTCACGCAATCCCTCCGGCGCGAAGGACAGGTACGTGAGCGCACAGAACCCACCGAAGCTCTGTCCCAGTACAGACCATGGGCCGGAGTCGAGAACACGCCGGATGTACTCGGCGTCGGCCACGATCGAGTCAGCACGGAAATGTGTCAGATAGTCGGCCTGTGCGGCGGCGTCGCCCCGGAGCTCCAATGACCGCCGTTCTATCGGCGAGGATAATCCGGTTCCGCGTTGATCCAGCATCAGGATGCGGAAGTCCTTTGCGGCCGCCTTCATCCAGCCGGACAGCGAGGTGACGCGGTTACCCCGGCCGCCTGGCCCACCCTGAAGGTACAGGAGCCACGGGAGCTTGGCAGCCTCCTCGGGCGGATGGCTGGTGGAGGAGTATTCCCTGGCAAAGATGGTGATCGTCTCGCCGGGGACCACGGCCTGGTGCACCAAGGGAACGCTGAAGTAGTGCTCCGCCGTTCGGAGTCCGCGGAATTCATGGCGGGCCTGGATACGATGCCCGCCCGCAGTGGCCCACGGTTCAGTTTCCAGTTCAGCCACGGGTCAGAGCCTCTTTCGCCTTGCCAATGTTCGCCCCGAAGGCTTGGAGTGCATCACCGGTTAACCTGAACGTTGACCATTCCTCCATGGGGAAAGCACCAAGGTTCTTGTAGAAGTTGATGGAGGGCTGGTTCCAGTTCAGGACGCTCCACTCCACACGTGCGTAACCACGTTCGACGGCGGTGGCGGCCAGATGTTGCAACAGCGCCTTGCCGTGGCCCTCGCCACGCGCATCCGGAACCACGTAGAGGTCCTCGAGGTAGATGCCGTGAACGCCTTCCCAGGTGGAGTAGTTCAGGAACCAAAGGGCGAAACCCTGAACCGCGCCGGCGTTGTTTTCAGCCATGGTGGCGTAGACGCGCGGGTTCTCGCCAAAGAGCACTTCGGTGAGCATGGCCGGGGTGTTCTTAACGGCGTCCGGTTCCTTTTCGTAGATTGCAAGATCGTGAATCATACGCAGGATTGGGGGAACGTCTTCAACGGTGGCGGGGCGGATTACACTCATGCATTCGAGCTTACTAGGGCCTTGCTTGCTCCTCCTGCCAAGCTAGCGGGGACGCTCCATAACGCACCGGCGGCTGCCGATAGCTGAGCGGGACTCCCTCAACAGAAAGGGGTGGTCCCACAAACCTGAGCAAGCCATATGGGCTGTCCGCATCAGAGTATTCAGGCTCCTGGAGCGTGATCACAGGCATGCCCTGATGACCGGAGGGCAGAGCGAAGAGTTCCTCAGCCGTCCGCGCCAAGGAGAGCATCGCTGACCCACCTGTTCCAGTCTCTCTACGTTCCAGCAGTAAAGTCAGCACTGCCGCCGCGAGTCCGTATCCAGTGGCGTGATCCAGGGCCTGGACGGGGAGCGCCCCCGGTTTCCATCCGGCGTCGTCATGCTGTCCGTACCTCACGGCGATTCCGCAGGCTGCCTGCACGAGGCTGTCGAAGCCCCGCCTCTCTTGCCACGGACCGCTGCTGCCCCAAGCAGTCAACGTGGCCACCACCAGCTCCGGCTTGGTGGCCAACAGCGCTTCCGGGCCCAAACCGTATCTGTCCATGACTCCGTTCCGATATCCGGTGACCACCACATCAGCAGAGGCCACGAGGCCATGAATAGCTGCCAGATCCCCGGCCTTCCTGAAATCTGCTTCGGCGCTGCGTTTGTCGAACCCCGAGTCGATGAACGCCTCCGTCAGCTCCGGAAGGAAGGGGGGATCGATCCGTAAAACGTCAGCACCCAACGCCGCCAGAAAGCGCGTGGCAGTCGGCCCGGCGATCACACGGGTCAGATCGAGTACCTTCAAGCCGTCCAGCGGCCGGAGCGGGTTCCCGGCCGGAACCCAAGGGGCGGCAGCCGCATCCCGGGGCTGTGCATTATGAGGGGAGAGACTGATCCAAGGGCCTGAGCTGGCCGCGGAGTGCATGGCTGAGGAAACCCACTCCTCACGGCTTCGGACGGCGGCGGCAACACCCTGGCGTGCCACGATCACGGTCTCGGCCTCCAGGGAGGTCATCGACGACAGGGCACGGTCCACGTCCTGGGGCGTCGTGGCAGAAAGTGCCTCCATCAAGCGTGCAGCGTGATGAGGGTAATTGGCGTGCAGGCGGATCCAGCCGTCCGCAGTGCGCCGGAACCCGGATGTCGGAGCAAATCCCTGCGGCTTCCGGCCTTCAATCCGAAGGTGCCCCAGCGAATCAAAAGCAGCCGCAGTCAGCCCTGAGTCAACCGAGTATCTCCCTGGAAAACCCGTCAACGCATTCAGCGCTGTGGCTGCGCTTTGAACCGAGCCCAAGGCCAACCCCTCGACATCCAGGGCGCCACCCCACCAACGCCGCGAACCAGTACAACTTGCCGCCCGCTCGTTGCGTAGGCCTTCCACCTCGCGCAAGCCGGCGGACAGATCAGGAACTGATCCCATGGCGGGCCTAGAGCCTGTTGACTTCCGTCACCCGCACCACGGCGGTGCCGGTCTCATCCGAGGCTGCCAGGTCTACGTCGGCGGAGATTCCCCAGTCGTGGTTACCCGCAGGGTCATCGAAGATCTGGCGAACCTTCCAGGTGCCGGGTTCCTCGGTAATGATGAGCAGCCCTGGCCCTCTTGCATCGGGGCCAGTGCCGATATCGTCATGTTCGTCGAAGTAGTCGTCCAGGACTTCCTCCCACCGCTCGGCCTCCCAGCCGGCCTCGGAATCCAGTTCTCCCAACGCTGCCGAATCCTCATCTGCAAACAGTTCAACCCTGCGGAACATTTCGTTCCGAACCATCACCCGGAAGGCCCGGATGTTGGCCGTCAGCAGCGGCGGCGGGGGCGGGGGAGCGTCGTGAGGGGTCGGGGCAAGCCCTGAGGTTAGTTCCTCCCACTCATCCAGCAGGCTGGAGTCCACTTGGCGCACCAACTCACCCAACCAGGCGATAAGATCCTCCAGGTCCTCACGAAGGGAGTCCTGGGGCACTGTCTGCCTCAGAGCGCGGAAACCATCCGCCAGATAACGCAGGACAATGCCTTCAGAACGGGCCAGGCCATAGAACTGCACAAATTCACCAAAGTTCATGGCACGCTCGTACATGTCCCTGATGATCGACTTCGGAGCGAGCTCAAAGTCGCCTACCCAAGGGGCCGCCTTGCGGTAAACCTCGAAAGCCTCGCCAAGAATCTCCGCCAACGGCATGGGGTAGGTCACTTCGTCGAGCATGGCCATGCGCTGGTCATACTCGATGCCGTCAGCCTTCATCGCCGCGACTGCCTCACCCCGCGCCTTCTTCTGCTGGGCCGAGAGAATCTGGCGCGGCTTCTCAAGAGTCGACTCAATCACCGAGACAACATCCAAGGCATAGGACGGAGACTCGGGGTCAAGCAGTTCCAACGCGGCAAGCGCAAAGGGAGAGAGCGGCTGGTTGAGGGCAAAGTTGGCCTGCAAATGAACAGTCAGCCGGACCGAGCGTCCCTCTGCCTCCTGCTCCGCCTCCGGAATGCGTTCCACCACGCCCGCGGCCAACAGTTCCCTGTAGATCCCCAGGGCTTTCTTCATCAATCTGAGCTGCGCAGGTCGGCTCTCGTGGTTCTCACTCAGCAGGCGCCGGGTCGCTTGGAAGGGGTCGCCCGGCCGCTCCATAAGGTTCAGCAGCATCGCGTGGGTGACGGTGAAACTGGACGTCAGGGGATCTGGAACAGACTCGACGAGTCGTTTGAACGTGGGCTCGCCCCAGGACACGAATCCTTCCGGCGGTTTCTTTTTGACAACCTGGCGCAGTTTCTTCTGGTCATCGCCAAACTTGGCGGTGGCCTTGGCCATGGCCTTCGTGTTTTCCACCACGTGATCGGGCGCCTGAACCACCACAGTGCCGGCGGTGTCGTAGCCTGCACGGCCCGCGCGACCTGCAATCTGGTGGAACTCCCTCGAGTTCAGAGACCTGGTGCGTACACCGTCGTACTTGCTCAAAGCCGTCAACAGCACCGTTCGGATGGGCACATTGATGCCCACCCCCAAAGTATCGGTTCCGCAGATGACTTTCAGGAGGCCGGCCTGGGCGAGCTGCTCCACCAGGCGGCGGTACTTGGGCAGCATGCCGGCGTGGTGGACGCCAATGCCGTGCCGTACAAGCCTGTTCAATGTTTTACCGAAGCCGGCGGCGAACCTGAATCCCGCAATCAACTCGGCGATGCGGTCCTTTTCGGCACGGCTGCACATGTTGATGCTCATAAGATTCTGGGCACGCTCAATGGCTTCGGCCTGGCTGAAGTGGACTACATAGACAGGTACCTGCTTGGTGGAGAGCAGTTCCTCCAGAGTCTCGTGAACGGGTGTCAGGTGGTAGTAGTAATGCAGCGGAATGGGTCGCTCCGCCGAACTCACAGTCGTGGTGCTCCGCCCCGTGAGCTCTGTCAGCCCGGTCTCGAATCGGGAGACATCTCCCAAGGTGGCTGACATCAGGAGAAACTGTGCTTGGGGCAGTTCCAGGAGCGGCACTTGCCAAGCCCAGCCTCGCTGCGGGTCGGAGTAGAAATGGAACTCGTCCATGATTACGGAGCCAAGCTCAGCGGCAGAGCCTTCACGGAGTGCGATGTTGGCGAGGATTTCCGCCGTGCAGCAAATAATGGGCGCATCCTGGTTCACGCCGGAGTCGCCGGTGATCATGCCAACGTTTTCGGCGCCAAATATCTCGCAGAGAGCAAAGAACTTTTCGGAGACCAAGGCCTTGATCGGAGCGGTGTAATAGCTTCGCTGGCCCCGTGCCATGGCTTCAAAGTGCGCAGCGATTGCCACCAGGGATTTGCCGGAGCCCGTGGGGGTGGCAAGGATGACGTTGGCGCCGGAGGCGATCTCCATGATGGCCTCATCCTGCGCCGGGTAGAGCTGCAACCCGCGGCTCTCAGTCCACTCCACGAACCGTGTGTAGATTTCGTCCGGGTCCAAGGGACCTGTGGCGGTGGAACCGGGGAGCTGCTCAAGAAGTTTCATTGGTTTCCAGCTTAGTGCCCGGACGGTTTAGGCTCAGCCCAGCAGGAATGCCAGGCGCGAGGAGGCTTTCAATGAAGTGGGATCCGTCCAAATACGTGGAGTTCGGCAACCATCGGGACAGGCCGTTCCATGACCTCGTCGCGAGGGTGAGCTCCCTCCAGCCGGCGAAGGTGGTTGACCTCGGCTGCGGTCCGGGAAACCTGACGGCAACGCTTGTTGAGCGCTGGCCCGAGGCCCGCGTTGTGGGCATCGACTCGTCGGAGGAAATGCTGCTCAGGGCAGAATCCCTAACACACGGGTACTTTCCGCGGCAGTCCCTTCATAAGGGGCCGGCGAAGCTGACCTTCGAGCACGGTGATATCGCGGAATGGAATCCGGATGCGGATACTGACGTGGTGGTCACCAATGCCGTCCTCCAGTGGGTTCCCGGGCATCAGGAAATGCTGGCTGGCTGGCTTCGCGTCCTCAAGCCTGGGGCGTGGTTTGCCATGCAAGTGCCGGGAAACTTCACGTCACCATCCCACACGCTCATGCGGAACTTGGCCGAATCCCGCAAGTGGTCCGGGCGGCTGGGCGGTGTGCTTCGGCACGATGACGCGGTGGGCAGTCCTGCGGACTACTTGGGCATCATGCTCGACGCCGGATGTGAAGCAGACGCTTGGGAGACCACTTACCAACAGGTGCTGCAGGGGGAGGACCCAGTACTGGAGTGGGTCCGCGGCACGGGGCTCCGTCCGGTGTTGGCAGCCCTGACAGCGGAAGAGGCTGCTGACTTCGAAGCCGCATACTCGGCCCTGCTGCGTGAGGCCTACCCTTCGACGAGCCACGGAACGGTCTTCCCGTTCCGTCGCATTTTCGCAGTAGCCCAAAAGCCGGCATGAACCGGCAGAACTCTTCGCCGCACGTAGCATTGACCTTCCCGCGACGTGACGGCTTGTCCCTTGCCGGCGTCGCTGGTCTAATTCTCGGCATGGACCAAGGATGCTTCGAACAACACACGCCGCGGGTGGACCCGGCACCGGACCGGAGTTCCCGGTGACTCCCTCAGGAGAATTTCCGGGCAACTGGCGCCCCAACACCGGCAGTGCTGTTGCGCTCTTCGAACAGTTGAGATTGCGGATCATTGAACTCGTGGATGCCGGAGCCCTTGCCGTCGGGGCAAAGCTTCCTCCTGTTCGCAATTTGGCCGGGATGCTGGACGTCGCACCCCACACCGTGGCCCGTGCCTACAAGGAATTGGAAGCGGCGGGCGTCGTGGCAACACGGGGGCGCAACGGCACCGTAATCTGCGCACGGGATGACCGATGGGGAGCACTCGCTGGTGTCGCCGCTGAATACGCCGCTGCTTCGAAGGCCCAAGGAGCTTCATTCGCCGAGGCAGTGCAGCTTCTTGCTGCTGCCTACGACGCCGACTGATACCGATCAGTAGCGTGTGAGGCACGACATGGAAATTCGAAGAAGTTTTCGATTAGCATTGGTAGGTGCCCAAAGCCTTAGCTGAAGATACCGCCATGGACGCCCTGAACGGCGTCTCCGCCCTTTCCGATACCAAACCCGTCAAGCCCGATCTTTCCCGCTTGGTGGTCAAGGGTGCCCGGGAACACAATTTGCGCAACGTGGATCTCGATCTCCCGCGTAACGCCATGATCGTGTTCACAGGACTCTCGGGTTCCGGCAAGTCATCCCTGGCTTTCGACACCATCTTCGCCGAGGGCCAGCGCCGCTACGTGGAATCATTGTCAGCGTACGCGCGCCAGTTCCTTGGCCAGGTAGACAAGCCTGATGTCGATTTCATCGAGGGTTTGTCTCCTGCTGTGTCCATTGACCAGAAGTCCACCAGCAAGAATCCGCGTTCCACGGTGGGCACTATCACCGAAATTTACGACTACATGCGTTTGCTGTGGGCGCGCGTGGGCCGTCCGCACTGTCCAGTTTGTGGCGAGCCCATCGCCCGGCAGACGCCGCAACAGATTGTGGATCAGCTCCTGGAGCTGGATCCGGGCACTCGATTCCAGGTCCTCGCGCCCGTCGTCCGAGGCCGCAAGGGTGAATTTGTCGATCTCTTCAAGGAACTGACGGCCAAAGGTTATTCCCGCGCCCGTGTAGACGGCGAGCTGGTTCAGCTAAGCGATCCTCCCAAGCTCGGCAAACAGTTCAAGCACACCATTGAGGTTGTGGTGGACCGCCTGGTGGTCAAGGAAGAGATCAGCCAACGCCTTACTGATTCCGTGGAGACAGCCCTGGGCCTTGCCGAGGGCCGCGTGCTGGTGGAGTTTGTTGACCTCGACGCTGAGGATCCCGAACGTATCCGCGCCTTCTCAGAGAACCTGGCGTGTCCCAACGAGCACCCGCTGGCCATCGACGAAATCGAGCCCCGATCGTTCTCCTTCAACAACCCCTTTGGCGCCTGCTCTGCCTGCAGTGGCATCGGCACCCGGCTGGAAGTTGATGAAGAACTGATTGTTCCCAATCCGGAACTCTCGCTGGGTGAGGGTGCCATTGCTCCTTGGGCCCTCGGCACAGCCACTACGGAATACTGGAACCGACTCCTGGAGGGCTTGTCTCACGAACTCGGCTTCTCCATGAAGACCTCATGGGAGAAACTGCCCAAGGAGGTCCGGAATACGGTCCTGCATGGCAAGGACCATAAGGTTGTTGTCCAGTACAAGAACCGCTTTGGCCGTGAGCGTAAGTACAGCACCGGCTTTGAGGGTGCCATTCAGTATGTTCACCGCAAACACGGCGAAACAGACTCGGACTGGGCCCGCGATCGGTACGAAGAGTACATGCGTCAGATTCCGTGCCCCGAGTGCAACGGTGCCCGCCTTAACCCTGCCTCGCTGTCCGTGCTCATCAACGGGAAGTCCATCGCCGAAGTTGCAGCGCTGCCCATGCGTGAGTGCGCGGAGTTCCTTGGCACCCTTACTCTGACCAACAGGGAGGCCCAGATTGCCAACCAGGTCTTGAAGGAGATCCAAGCCCGCTTGACCTTCCTCTTGGACGTGGGCTTGGAGTACCTGAACCTGGAGCGCCCCTCAGGGACCTTGTCAGGCGGCGAGGCTCAGCGCATCCGTTTGGCCACCCAAATAGGTTCCGGCCTGGTGGGTGTCCTTTACGTTTTGGATGAGCCATCCATTGGCTTGCACCAGCGCGACAACCGGCGGCTCATTGAGACTCTCACCCGCCTCCGGGACCTCGGCAACACCCTGATCGTGGTGGAACACGACGAAGACACCATCCAGGAAGCCGACTGGGTTGTGGACATCGGACCCGGTGCCGGCGAACACGGCGGCCAGGTGGTGCACTCCGGTACCTACAAGGCGCTTCTGGAAAACACGGACTCGCTGACGGGTGACTACCTATCCGGACGTCGGAAAATCGATGTCCCCGCCAAGCGCCGTAAGTACGACAAAAAGCGTGAGCTCAAAGTTGTAGGTGCCAGGGAGAACAACCTCAACAATGTTGATGCCACATTCCCCCTGGGACTTTTCACAGCGGTCACCGGTGTCAGTGGTTCCGGCAAGTCCACGTTGGTCAACGAAATCCTGTATAAAGTCCTCGCCAACAAGCTCAACGGAGCCAAGCAGGTTGCAGGACGTCACCGCACGGTGGCTGGACTTGAGCACCTGGACAAAGTGGTCCACGTTGATCAAAGCCCCATCGGCCGTACACCCCGGTCCAACCCGGCCACGTACACCGGCGTCTTCGACAACATCCGGAAACTCTTTGCCGAGACCACCGAAGCCAAGGTACGCGGCTACCAGCCGGGACGCTTCTCTTTCAACGTCAAGGGCGGCCGCTGCGAGGCCTGTTCAGGTGACGGTACTTTGAAGATCGAGATGAACTTCCTGCCGGACGTCTACGTTCCCTGCGAAGTGTGTCACGGCGCCAGATATAACCGGGAAACCCTTGAAGTTCACTACAAGGGCAAGACCATCGCAGACGTCCTCAACATGCCCATCGAGGAAGGTGCCGAGTTCTTCGCCGCCTTCACCCCCATCGCACGGCATTTGAACACCCTGGTGGACGTGGGCCTTGGATACGTCAGGTTGGGCCAACCCGCAACCACATTGTCGGGCGGCGAAGCCCAGCGGGTGAAACTGGCAGCCGAGCTCCAGAAGCGTTCCAACGGGCGCAGTATCTACGTCCTTGATGAGCCCACCACGGGCCTGCACTTTGAGGACATCCGCAAGCTGCTCATGGTCCTTCAGGGCTTGGTGGATAAGGGCAACACCGTTATCACCATTGAACACAACCTCGACGTCATCAAGTCCGCCGACTGGATTGTGGACCTCGGCCCCAATGGTGGTTCCGGCGGCGGAAAGATCGTGGCCACTGGAACGCCGGAACAGGTGGCCAAGTCCACGGACAGCCATACAGCGACCTTCCTGGCTGAGATTCTCGGATAGTACCCGCGGTCGGCCGCACGGGGCCGTCCAAGGAATATCTCCGAGACCTTGGAAGTATTCCGGTAGCGGCATGCGAGTTTCAGGCATGCCGCTACTCGTGAGAAACTAACCCGGTGACTCAAACAACGGTGCCCGTAATATTCGATCTGGACGGCACCCTTGTCGATCCTGCCGGCGGTATCACAGGAGGCATTTCTGCGGCCCTCCGGGAAATGAACCTCCCGGTTCCGGAACAAGCCGTGTTGAATTCCATGGTGGGTCCCAAACTCAGCGATTCCCTCCTGCATTTGGCGAATGTCCCCAGCGAATTGGTGGATGAAACCATTGAGCGATACCGGAGCCATTACAGGGAAACCGGTATTGGTCAGAGCAAGTTGTACCCGGGAATCTTTGATCTCCTGGAATTCTTCGCGGAGACCGGCAGGCCCGTAGCGGTCGCCACGCAGAAGCCACAGTCGATTGCACGGCTCGTGCTGGAGCACCACAAAATTGTTGACTTCTTTGTCTCCATACGCGGGGCAGCAGATGACGAATCCCTGGGGGCCAATACGGCGCCCGGCAAGGTCGAGATCGTTGGCGCGGCATTGAAGGACCTTCACTCGCAGCCCGCCGTCATGGTGGGTGACCGGCACCAGGATGTCGTTGGCGCCCTGGCCAATGGCTTGGACTGCATCGGGGTGAGTTGGGGATTCGCCCCGGAAGGCGAACTTGAGGAAGCCGGAGCAGTAGCCCTTGTGGCCACCGCCCTTGAGCTGCGCACCAAAATTGAAGAACTTGACGCTGTCCGTACGGCAGCCCTGAGCGAGGTACAAAACGATGGCAGTCTTTGATGCGATCCGATGGACAACCCGTGGCCTGATTTCCTCCACCTGCCGGCCTACGGTCATTGGGCTGGAGAACGTTCCCAAGGATGGGCCGTTCATTGTAGCGCCCAACCATCTTTCCTTCCTGGACAGCGTCATCGTCCAGGCACTGATGCCGCGCCCGGTTGCTTTTTTCGCCAAGGCAGAATACTTCACAACCAAGGGCGTCAAAGGTGCCGTGATGAAGTCGTTCTTCGAAGCTGTGGGTTCCATTCCGGTTGAGCGCGGCGAACAGGCAGCCAGCGTGCAGGCACTCAAAACGCTGCTGGACATCCTGGAAGCCGGAAAAGGCATTGGTATTTATCCTGAAGGCACCAGGTCCCGGGACGGCATTCTCTACCGTGGCAGAACGGGAGTGGGCTGGCTTGCCCTCACCACCGGCGCTCCGGTGATCCCGGTGGGCCTGATCGGCACGGAGAAGCTGCAGCCCGCGGACAAGAACGCCGTCCGCCCCCAGCACTTCACCATGAAGGTGGGCGAGCCCCTCTACTTCGATAAGACAGGCCCGGACCATTCACTGCCGGCCCGGCGCGAAGTCACTGACAAAATCATGGATGCCATCGCAGTGCTCAGCGGGCAGGAACGGTCCACAAGCTACAACCAGAGCAAGTCCGTCGACTAATCGCCGGACGGAGGCGACTAAGCTCCGGGATGGTATGGAACATCGGCCATGGATACCGTGGCAATGAGTGTCGTTCCGGTTCACTAGACTGGAAACGTGGCAGATCCAGCAAGTTACCGGCCCCAAACGGGTGAAATTCCCACCACCCCAGGCGTCTATCGTTTCCGTGACCCCCATGGTCGGGTCATCTATGTGGGCAAGGCGAAGAATCTCCGTTCAAGGCTGAATTCGTACTTCGCCAACCCTGCAGGCCTTCTTCCCAAGACCCATGCAATGGTCCACGCGGCCAGCAGCGTTGAATGGACGGTGGTGGGTAGCGAGCTGGAATCGTTGCAGCTGGAATACACGTGGATCAAGGAATTCAAGCCACGGTTCAACGTGGTGTTCCGGGATGACAAAACTTACCCCTACCTCGCGGTCACCATGGGGGAGAAGTACCCCAGGGTGCAGGTCATGCGCGGTGAACGAAGGAAGGGCACCCGGTACTTCGGGCCCTATACAGCGGGTGCCATCCGGGAAACCATGGACACACTTCTGCGGGTCTTTCCTGTGCGGAGTTGCAGCGCAGGAGTCTTCAAACGCGCTGAGTCCAGCGGACGGCCGTGCCTCCTGGGTTACATCGACAAATGCTCTGCACCTTGCGTTGGACGCGTGACACCGGACGAGCACCGTGGGCTTGCAGAGGACTTCTGCTCCTTTATGGGCGGCGAAGCCAAACGCTTCATTGGCCGGCTGGAAAAGGACATGTCTGCCGCCGTAGCCGAACTGGATTACGAGCGCGCGGCCGGGCTCCGCGATGACATCATCGCGCTCCGCAAGGTCTTTGAGCGCAACGCAGTGGTCCTTGCAGAGGACACCGACGCGGATGTCTTTGCCCTCCACGAGGATGAACTCGAAGCTTCCGTACAGGTGTTCCACGTTCGCGGAGGCAGGGTCCGTGGGCAACGCGGCTGGGTGGTGGAAAAGGTTGAGGACGCCACGACGCCGGAACTCATCGAGCATTTGCTGCAGCAGGTTTATGGGGAAGACAGCGAGGTCCAAGGCCGTATCCCAAGGGAAGTCCTGGTTCCGGAGAACCCCAGCAACCATGCCGAACTGGCCGAGTGGTTGGGAGGCCTGCGCGGAGCCAGGGTGGACATCCGGGTCCCGCAGCGCGGTGACAAAGCTGCCTTGATGTCTACTGTGCGCGATAACGCAGAGCAAGCCTTGAAGCTGCACAAGACGCGGCGCGCAGGTGACATCACCGTCCGGTCCCTTGCCCTCCAGGAACTGCAGGAGGCTTTGGAGATCCCGGTTCCCCTGCTGAGGATCGAGTGCTTCGATATTTCCCACGTGCAGGGGACAAACGTGGTGGCTTCCATGGTGGTAGTGGAAGACGGGTTGCCCAAGAAGTCGGACTACCGGAAATTCTCTATTACGGGCGCTGCAGCGTCCGACGATACCGCGGCCATGCACGACGTCCTTACCCGTAGGTTCAGGCACTACCTGACGGACAAAGCTGCCCAGGTCCCCATCGTTTCCGGCGAGATCATCAACCCGACGCGTAGTGGTGCCAAAAGCAGCGCTGACCTGCCGACGTCGGACCCTGATGTTCCGGCCCCGAAAGCCAAGTTCGCCTACCCGCCCAACCTCGTGGTGGTGGACGGCGGGCAGCCGCAGGTCAACGCGGCAGCCCGTGCCTTGGCAGAGTTGGGCATTGATGACGTTTACGTGGTGGGTCTGGCCAAGCGGCTTGAGGAAGTCTGGCTGCCTGACAGTGATTTCCCCGTGATCCTACCCCGTACGTCGCAGGGTTTGTACCTGCTGCAGCGGATCCGCGACGAAGCCCACCGGTTCGCCATCACCTTCCACCGACAGAAGCGCGGGAAGGCGATGACCGTTTCCGTCCTCGACGGCGTTCCCGGCCTGGGTGAGGCGAAACGCAAAGCCCTGGTGGCACACTTTGGCTCGCTCAAGAAGATTAAAGCCGCGTCAGCGGAGGAGCTTACGTCGGCCAAGGGCATCGGGCCGGCGCTGGCGGCCGCAGTGGTCCAACACCTTGGTGCTACAGCGGACACGGGTGAAACGGCACCGGCGGTGAACATGACCACCGGCGAGATCCTTGAATCTTAGCTAGGGTAAGAACTTGGCCGGTCGGCGCAATTGCGCTGCCGGACGCCTCCAAAAGGGCTGCTTGCACCACGGCGACCCAGGCAGCCACCACTAACTTTTTTCCAATGACCACTTCCTACGAAACGGGGACAACTGATGGATGAGGCTACGGCAGGGTCCGGCACGGAGCAGGACGGCCTGACCCCCGTCAAGCCACCAGAGGCGGAGCTGCTGGTGGTGACCGGCATGTCGGGTGCCGGACGCAGCACGGCCTCGGACGCCCTGGAGGATCACGGCTGGTACGTCGTGGACAATCTTCCTCCGCAGATGCTGGGTACATTGGCCGAAATTGTGTCACATGCACCCAAGTCGATTCCCAAGCTGGCCGTGGTGGTGGACGTTCGCAGCAAGGACCTCTTCACAGACATCCAGACTGCCCTGGGGGCGCTGAGCGCGAGCGGTATCACTTTCCGCGTACTGTTCCTGGACGCCAATGACGACGTCCTGGTCCGCCGTTTCGAGCAGGGGCGTCGCCCGCATCCGTTGCAGGGCGGCGGGAGGATCCTGGACGGCATCGGGATCGAGCGTGAGGTCCTGCGCGAACTGCGCGAACACGCCGACGTCGTTCTGGACACTTCCGACTTCAATGTCCATGGCTTGGCCACTGCCATCACGGAACTATTCAGCGATACCGGACCAGTGACACTTCGCCTGAATGTCATGAGCTTTGGTTTCAAGTACGGGCTGCCTGTGGATGCGAACTTCGTGGCCGACGCCCGCTTCATTCCCAACCCGCACTGGGTTCCCCAACTTCGGCCCCATACCGGACTGGATGAGGACGTCAGCGACTATGTCCTGGGCGCGGAAGGTGTTCAGGAGTTCGTGGACCGGTACGTGCGGGCTTTGGAGCCCGTCCTGGACGGCTACCGCCAAGAGAACAAGCATTACGCCACGCTGGCTGTCGGCTGTACAGGTGGCAAGCACCGTTCGGTGGCGGTCGCCATGGAACTTTCCAAGCGTCTGGCGCAGTACCCCCGCGTCACCGTCACCACCACCCACCGCGACCTGGGACGCGAATAGTGGGGGTTCTGACGGGACCCCTGCCGCTCATCCCGCCCAAGGGCGTTCCCGGCAGCCAGCAGAAGAAGAGCCCCTCGGTGGTTGCCCTGGGTGGCGGTCACGGACTGGCGGCTTCGTTGTCTGCCCTGCGGCTGCTCACCTCCGAGCTGACGGCAATTGTCACAGTAGCGGACGACGGCGGCAGTTCCGGGCGTCTGCGTGATGAGTACGGCGTCCTCCCGCCCGGAGACCTGCGGATGGCGTTGAGCGCACTTTGTGACGACACGGACTGGGGCCGGACATGGCGGGACGTCATGCAACACCGCTTCGAGGCCGGCTCAGCCAAGGGAGGTTCGCTGGATAACCACGCTATGGGCAACCTGCTCATCGTCACGTTGTGGGAGCTGTTGGGCGACACTGTGGCCGGCCTGAAGTGGGCGGGAGCGCTGCTGGGCGCCCGTGGGCAGGTACTTCCCATGTCCAGCGTTCCCCTCACCATTGAGGGCAAGGCCCACGTGGCGTTGCCGGATGGCGGCCAGGAACTGCAGACGGTTCGGGGACAGGCAAAATGCGCTGTGGCAGGAAAGCTGGAGGAAGTCAGGCTGCTGCCCGAGGCAGCTCCGGCCTGCACCGAGGCCCTTACAGCGATTGAGCTTGCTGATTGGGTCATCCTCGGCCCTGGGTCCTGGTACACGTCGGTTTTGCCGCATTTGCTGCTGCCTGAGCTTCGGCGCGCCTTGGGCGACACCGCCGCCAAACGCTGCCTCACCATGAACTTGGACGTCGAAACCAAGGAAACCTCCGGTATGACGGCAGCGGATCACTTGGATGTCCTGCGCCGGTATGCGCCTGAGTTCACCGTGGACGTAGTCCTGGCCGATCCTGCAGCCGTGCAGGATCTTAAGGCCTTTGAGAAGGCGGCTGCGATGATCGGCGCCGAAGTGGTGTTGGGTAGAGTAGGGGCGTCGAGGCGCCGCCCCGTCCATGATCCACTGCTGTTGGCAGCGGCGTACCACGATATTTTCGGGAACAGTTAGGAACACGCGATGGCACTTACTGCGTCGGTCAAGGACGAACTGTCCCGGCTGGACATCAAGAAATCGTCGGTCCGTAAGGCGGAAGTTTCAGCAATGCTGCGTTTTGCGGGCGGCTTGCACATTATTTCCGGACGGATCGTCATCGAGGCTGAAGTGGACCTCGCTTCCACCGCACGCCGTCTCCGGGCAGCGATCGCGGAAGTTTATGGACATCAGAGCGAAATAATCGTTGTATCCGGTGGGGGTTTGCGTCGGGGGAGCCGCTACGTCGTCCGCGTTGTCCGTGACGGTGAAGCGCTTGCGCGGCAAACGGGTTTGCTGGATGGCCGTGGACGCCCTGTCCGGGGCCTGCCGTCGGCGGTGGTGAACGGCTCCGCGGCCGACGCCGAGGCCGTTTGGCGGGGTGCTTTCCTTGCCCATGGTTCACTGACGGAACCGGGGCGGTCCTCGTCCCTTGAGGTGACGTGTCCCGGACCTGAATCCGCGCTGGCACTGGTCGGCGCAGCCCGACGCCTCGGGATTCAGGCCAAGGCGCGTGAAGTACGCGGCGTTGACCGTGTAGTCATTCGCGACGGCGACACCATCGCTGCCCTCCTGACCCGCATGGGCGCCCATGACGCCCTGATGGTCTGGGAAGAACGGCGTATGCGAAAGGAAGTCCGGGCTACAGCCAACAGGCTTGCCAACTTTGATGACGCCAACCTTCGTCGCTCGGCGCAGGCCGCCGTGGCAGCGGGCGCCCGGGTGGACCGTGCCTTGGAAATCCTGGGAGATGACGTCCCGGACCACCTCAAATACGCAGGGGAACTGCGCGTCGCTCATAAGCAGGCAAGCTTGGATGAACTGGGCCGCCTGGCCGATCCGCCCATGACCAAGGACGCCATAGCGGGGCGTATCCGACGCCTTCTGGCCATGGCGGACAAACGTGCTTTGGATTTGGGTATTCCCGGGACTGAGGCAAATGTGACTCCCGAAATGATGGACGAGTAGGGCGCACCCCTAGAATCGAAAAAGTGCGGAGGAAATACTGCGAGGCCACCGCGGGTTGTTCCCGGTGGAGGCAAGAGCAGTGTTCTTCGCCCAGGATTTCCGGTCGGCCTGCTGGCCGGATGAAATAACGAGAGTTACCAACCCGGACGTGAGTCCATTACATTGGAGGATTTCGTGACAGAGTACGTTCTGCCCGAGCTCGGCTACGACTACGCAGCACTTGAGCCGCACATTTCAGCGAAGATCATGGAGCTGCACCACAGCAAGCACCATGCGGCATACGTTGCAGGCGCCAACAACGCCCTCTCCCAGCTGGCTGATGCGCGCGAAAAGAATGATTTCGCCAACATCAACCGCCTCTCCAAGGACCTCGCGTTCCACACTGGCGGACACATCAACCACTCTGTGTTCTGGAACAACATCTCCCCGGACGGCGGCGACAAGCCCGAAGGCGAACTGGCTGCTGCCATCGACGACGCCTTCGGCTCCTTCGATGCTTTCCGTGCACAGTTCAGCGCTGCTGCACTGGCCCTGCAGGGTTCCGGCTGGGCTTTCCTGGCCTACGAGCCCATCGGTGGAAACCTGCTCATCGAGCAGCTCTACGATCAGCAGGGCAACGTTGCAGTGGGCACCACCCCGCTGCTGATGCTGGATATGTGGGAGCACGCTTTCTACCTGGACTACGTCAACGTCAAGGCTGACTACGTGAAGGCCTTCTGGAACATCGTCAACTGGGCAGATGTGGCCAAGCGCTTCGAAGCTGCCCGCGCCAACGCTACGGGCCTCATCGTCCTCTAGTTGGTGAGTCCAAGTTCACGTCGATGTAATAAAAGTCACCTTTAGCGTGAATTTGGGCCAAATGCTGGAAAGCCTGCCTCCGCAGTTGCGGGGGCAGGCTTAGTTAAACGTAAGATGGATCACGGAAGGCGGTTAGCCTTCAGCAACGTGGCTGGTCGCCCTCCGATCTGATAATCACCTCTGCCCAACGGCGTGCGGGGTCTGTTAGTTGGAAATATTTGATCCGACTCACTAGGCGTGCTTGCAAGAGCACCAAGGAGATTGACACATAGTGACCACCCGTATTGGTATCAACGGCTTCGGCCGCATCGGCCGTAACTACTTCCGCGCAGCACTGGCCCAGGGCGCAGACCTTGAGATCGTGGCAGTCAACGACCTCACCAGCCCCGAAACTCTCGCCCACCTCCTGAAGTACGACTCCGTTGGTGGTCGCCTCGCCCAGACCGTGGAAGTTGTCGATGGAAACCTGGTAGTGGACGGCAAGTCCATCAAGGTCCTTGCTGAGCGCGATCCCGCCAACCTCCCCTGGGGCGAGCTTGGTGTGGACATCGTCATCGAGTCCACCGGCTTCTTCACCAAGGCCGCGGCCGCACAGAAGCACATTGATGCCGGTGCCAAGAAGGTCCTCATCTCGGCACCCGCCAGCGACGAAGACATCACCATCGTCATGGGCGTCAACCATGAGCTGTATGACCCCGCAGCGCACAACATCATCTCCAACGCGTCCTGCACCACCAACTGCCTCGGCCCGCTGGCCAAGGTTGTTAACGACGCCTTCGGCATCGAGCGTGGCCTGATGACCACGGTCCACGCCTACACTGCAGACCAGAACCTTCAGGACGGCCCGCACGGTGATCTTCGCCGCGCCCGCGCTGCTGCGATCAACATGGTTCCCACGTCCACCGGTGCTGCCAAGGCAATCGGCCTGGTCCTGCCGGAGCTCAAGGGCAAGCTGGATGGTTACGCCATTCGCGTTCCCGTCCCCACGGGTTCGGCAACGGACCTCACGGTCACGGTTTCCCGCGAAGTCACTGTTGAGGAAGTCAACGCCGCGGTGAAGGCCGCAGCTGAGTCCGAGCAGTGGGCCGGCATCCTGTCCTACACGGACGCCCCGATCGTCTCCTCGGACATCGTCGGAGACCCCGCTTCGTCCATCTTCGATTCCGGCCTTACCAAGGTCATCGGCAACCAGGTCAAGGTTGTTTCCTGGTATGACAACGAGTGGGGTTACTCCAACCGCCTCGTAGACCTCACGGAGCTCGTCGCATCCAAGCTGGGCTAGGGTAGACACATGACATCTCACACCCTCAACGAACTCATCGCTGAAGGTGTCCGCGGGCGGTACATTCTGGTCAGAAGTGACCTGAATGTGCCGCTCGACGGCTCTGCAGTGACCGACGATGGCCGCATCAAGGCCTCCCTTCCGGTCCTCAAGAAGCTCTCGGACGCCGGTGCCCGTGTGCTCGTAACCGCCCACCTCGGCCGCCCCAAGGGAACCCCCGAGGACAAGTACTCACTGAAGCCCGCTGCGGCCCGCCTGGCGGAGCTCGCGGACTTTAAGGTACAGCTGGCCGAAGACACGGTTGGGACCTCCGCCAAGGAGCTCGCTGCCGCTCTGCAGGACGGCGAAGTTCTTGTCTTGGAAAACGTTCGATTCGATGCCCGCGAAACCAGCAAGGACGACGCCGCGCGTGGCGCTTTCGCTGACGAGCTGGTTGCCCTCACCGGAACCAATGGCGCATTCGTCGATGACGCCTTCGGCGCTGTCCACCGCAAGCACGCCAGTGTCTTCGATGTCGCTACCCGGTTGCCGTCCTACTTGGGCGATCTTGTGCACACCGAGGTAGAGGTTCTCCGGAAGCTCACCACGGATACTCAGCGTCCCTACGTAGTTGTTCTCGGCGGCTCCAAGGTTTCGGACAAGCTGGCAGTCATTGAAAACCTGCTGGGCAAGGCTGACACCATCCTGGTGGGCGGTGGCATGCTCTTTACCTTCCTGGCAGCAGCCGGACACAAGGTTGCGGGCAGTCTCCTCGAGCTAGACCAGATTCCTGTCGTCCAGGATTACCTCAAGCGCGCATCGGATGCGGGTACGTCGTTCGTGATCCCCACAGACGTGGTGGTCGCAAGCCGTTTCGCGGCCGATGCTGAGCATGAGGTCGTCAAGGCAGACGCCATCGAAGACAGCCGTTTCGGCCCTTCCGGAATCGGCCTTGATATTGGCCCGGAATCGGCCACCGCGTTCGCAGCCCAGATTGAAGGGGCCAAGACCGTGTTCTGGAACGGCCCCATGGGTGTCTTCGAGTTCGAAGCCTTTTCCAGTGGTACACGAGCCATTGCGCAGGCCTTGACGGACACGGTTGCGTTCACCGTGGTTGGCGGTGGCGATTCCGCAGCAGCTGTTCGGACCCTCGGTTTCAAGGATTCGCAGTTCGGCCACATTTCCACCGGTGGCGGCGCCAGCTTGGAATACCTTGAAGGCAAGGAACTTCCCGGCCTGAGCGTCTTGGACCGCTAAGCATCAATCGACCGGCAGGGCGCCATCCCGTCCTGCCGGTCGTTCCATTTCTCAACGCATTCTTTGGAGTTCATGTGACTACCTCTGCCAATGGCAACTTCGTCCGCAAACCCTTCATCGCCGGCAACTGGAAGATGAACATGGACCATGTCCAAGGCATCACCTTGCTGCAGAAGCTGGCTTGGACACTGTCCGACGCCAAGCACGACTACAGTCGTGCAGAGGTGGCAGTCTTTCCTCCGTTCACCGATCTCCGCGGTGTCCAGACGCTGGTTCAGGGTGATGAGCTGGAAGTTGCCTACGGCGGCCAGGACCTTTCCCAGTTTGACTCCGGTGCCTACACGGGTGATATTTCCGGCCAGTTCCTCAGCAAGCTGGGCTGTGCCTACGTCCTGGTGGGCCACAGTGAACGGCGCACCATCCACAACGAGTCCGATGACGTTCTGAACGCCAAGGTCAAGGCCGGATTCCGTCACGGGGTCACTCCGGTACTTTGCGTCGGCGAGGGCCTTGAAATCCGTCAAGCCGGGACGCACGTGGAGCACACTCTGGCTCAGCTGCGCGCTGGTGTTGAAGGACTCACCGCTGAGCAAGCTGCTGAACTCGTTGTGGCTTACGAACCCGTCTGGGCCATCGGAACCGGCGAAGTCGCAGGCCCGGAAGACGCACAGGAGATGTGTGCAGCCATCCGTGCCGAGCTTGCTGAGCTCTTCGACGAGACCGTCGCTGCGAAGACCCGCCTTCTGTACGGTGGCTCTGTCAAGGCCAACAATGCTGCCGCCATCATGGCTGAAAGTGACGTTGACGGTTTGCTTGTGGGTGGCGCCAGCCTGGACCCCGCTGAGTTTGCTAACATTGTCAGGTTCGAGAGCCACCTCGTCACAGACTAGTCCGGCTCCCGTTTTCCGCTTCTTCGAAAGGCCGTCGTGGACGTTCTTCAAGTCATTCTGCAGATCCTGCTGGGCATCACCAGCCTTCTGCTGACGCTACTCATCCTCCTGCACAAGGGACGTGGCGGCGGTTTGTCCGACATGTTCGGTGGCGGCATGAGCTCCGGATTGAGTTCATCCGGCGTAGCCGAGCGCAACCTGAACCGCTTCACCATCATTCTTGGCATCACGTGGGGAGCAGTGATCATCGGCTTGGGCCTGATCATGCGATTTACCTCGGGTGGCGACTCTTAATCATTCCGCGAAAGGGAGGCTCCTTGACAGGAGCCTCCCTTTTTCTTTGCCCTTGGCACCCAACGCTACTGCCGCCGTCGAGCCCCTCGCATTAGACTGACCCTGTTGGCCGTGATGGCCACCACCGAGTCGCGAGGGGTTCGAAAATGGTTCATGGCACGCCCGGATATCGGGGCACCCGCGTAGGTATAACCCAGGGTTCAACTCCACGAAATCAGAGCGACCACGGCCCAGGAAAACAACTGCCACGTATTCGTGTCCCTTACTGGTGCGCCAAGGGACACGAAACACGGCTGATTTTTCTTAAGCTCCCGGACGAACAAATACCCAGCTCATGGGATTGCCCCAAGTGTGGTGCCCCCGCAACCCGGGATCCAGGCAATCCGGCCCCATCACGCCCAGAGGATGACATCTTCAAGTCGCACCTGGATTACGTTAAAGAAAGACGCTCCAGCCAAGACGCCGAAGTGGTCTTGGCTGGAGCGCTTGATCGGTTACGCGCCAGCGGGGTCCTTCCGGACCAGTTGCTGGGGGACTCGTGACGCCGCATTCTCGTCGATAAGCCACAGGGTCCTTGCGCGCCCCACAGGTCCCGCTGCCGGAACCTGAACGGGGTTGGCGCCTGCCAAGGCCAGGCCCACGGCTCCCGCCTTGTCTTCGCCGGCAACAACCATCCAGATTTCCTGGGCGGTGTTGATTGCCGGAAGCGTCAATGAGATGCGGGACGACGGCGGTTTAGGCGAGTTCTCTACGCCCACCACCGTGCGGGTCTTTTCCCGAATTCCGGCTTGCTCGGGAAAGAGCGATGCTACGTGCGCGTCGGGGCCCACTCCAAGGAGCAGGATGTCAAAGCGCGGCAGAATACCGGGCTGCTCAGGCCTGGTATCGGACGTGTCCGCTGCGTGCTCAGCCTCGGCAGCTGCCATGAGCTCCTCAGCGTATGCTGCTGCGGCTTCGTGGGCCGTGGCATAAGCGTCGGCCGAACCGGGTTCGTGAACCCGGGCCGGATCTACAGCCAAATGGCCCAACAATGCTTGGTGCGCCTGCCGGGTATTCCTGTCGTCACTGTCCGCGGCGACGAAACGCTCGTCACCCCACCAGAAGTTAACCCTTGACCAGTCGACGGCGGGCGCCGCGGCAGAATCTGCCACAGCCTTCAGAGTTCCAATGCCAACGGTTCCGCCAGTGAGGACCACCGTAGCCTCGCCGTGCTTGTCCTGGACATCCACAAGCTTGGTGATCAAACGCGCCGCAATTGCGGCCATCAGCACCTTTGAATCGGGGTGGATGCTTACTCTTGGCTCAGCGTGCACTGGTCTGGACTCTCCTCTGGCTGGTAAGTGGAAGTCCCATCGTAATCACTTCTCCGAAGACTTCGTCAGGATCGAGCCGGCGGAGTTCTTCGGCGAGGCAGTCCTTGAGGCTTCTACGGGGGAGGGTGATGCGCTGGGCGGGCTGCCCGGGTTGGGTCAGTTCTGCTACGGACAAGCCTGGGCGGAAGAGCTGAACGTCGCCGCTGGCACGGGTCAGCCGCACCCGGCGGATGCCGGTGCCGGCCGGGTCTGCCACAATCGTGACAGGCGCCTCCAGTGCCAAGCTGAGCCAGGCGGCCAGCAGCAGGGTGCTGGGGGAGTCGGAAGCTCCTTCAACGGCAACGGCGGAGACAGGGTCGCTGTCAACCTGGTCAAAGACCGCGGCTAGTTGCATGCGCCAGTTGGTCAGGCGGGTCCAGGCGAGGTCGGTATCGCCGGCCTTGTACGTGGCGCGAATATTCTCCAACGCCAGACGGGGGTCAGGTTCGTTGGCCGAATCGGTGATCCGGCGGTGCGCGATCCTGCCGATGGAGGTTTCACAGGCGCTTTCCGGGGCGCCGTGCGGCCACCAGGCCACAATCGGTGCATCAGGGAGCAGCAGGGCCGCGACCAAAGATTCGCTCTCGTGGGCCATGTGCCCGTGCCCGCGCAGCACGATCACTTCGGAGGCGCCGGCGTCCCCGCCCACCCGGATTTGCGCGTCGAGGCGGTCCGGTCCTTCCACGCCTGCGTCGGCCAGGACAATGATCCGGCAGGGGTGTTCCCGGCTGGCTTCATTGGCTGCCTCGATGGCATCTTCTTCCTGCCCGGACTTCGTCACCACCACCAACGTCAACACACGGCCCAAAGCGATCACACCGCCTTGCTCGCGCAGCGACATAATCTTCTTGGAGATCTTGGAAGTAGTGGTATCGGGAAGATCTACAATCATGGCCTTCTCCAGGTTCGTCCGTCACGGGCCAGCAGAGCATCAGCCGAAGCCGGCCCCCAACTACCGGGTGCGTAAGGTTGCGGTTGTTCATCGAGCCCGGCCCAGTATTCCTCGAACGGGTCAAGGATCTTCCAGGACAGCTCCACTTCCTGGTGGCGCGGGAAAAGAGGCGGCTCGCCCAAGAGCACATCCAGGATCAACCGCTCGTAGGCTTCGGGACTGGACTCCGTGAAGGAGTGACCGTAGCCGAAGTCCATGGTCACATCACGGACTTCCATCTGCGTGCCCGGAACCTTGGACCCGAAACGGATCGTGGCGCCCTCATCGGGCTGGACACGGATCACCACAGCGTTCTGACCGAAGTCGTCCTCACCATGGTCACGGAACAACAGGTTGGGCGCGCGTTTGAACACCACGGCGATTTCGGTGACACGGCGGCCCAGGCGCTTGCCGGCACGCAGATAGAACGGAACCCCGTTCCAGCGGCGGGTGTTGATATCCACACGGATCGCAGCGAACGTCTCGGTCTTCGAATCAGCGGGAATGCCGTCCTCGTCCAGATACCCGAGGACTTCCTCACCGCCCTGCCACCCGCCGGTGAACTGACCACGCGCCGAGTGGGTGGACAGGTCATCGGGCAGCTTCACCGCCGCGAGGACCTTTTCCTTCTCCGCCCGCAAATCATCGGCGTTGAACGAGATCGGTTCCTCCATGGCGGTCAACGCCAGCAGCTGCAGCAGGTGGTTCTGAATCACGTCGCGGGCTGCGCCCACGCCGTCGTAATAGCCTGCACGGCCGCCGGTGCCGATGTCCTCGGCCATGGTGATCTGTACATGGTCCACGTAGTTTGCGTTCCAAAGCGGTTCGAACAGCTGGTTCGCGAAGCGCAGCGCCAGGATGTTCTGCACCGTCTCCTTGCCCAGATAGTGATCAATCCGGAACACCGCATCAGCCGGGAACACCGATTCGACGATGTCGTTCAACTGGCGGGCGGACTCCAGGTCATGCCCGAACGGCTTCTCGATCACCACACGCCGCCACTGACCCGGCTTCGCCTGTGCCAAGCCGTGCTTGGAGAGTTGCCGGCAAACCTGCTCGAAGGCCTTGGGCGGGATCGACAAGTAGAATCCATGATTCCCGCGGGTACCGCGGGTTTCGTCCAGCTCATCGAGGACGTCACCCAGACGCTCGAAAGCGTCGTCGTCGTCGAACTCGCCCTGAACAAAGCGGATACCGGAAGCCAATTGCTCCCACACCGCTTCATCGAACTTCGTCCGAGCGTGAGCCTTGACGTTTTCCTTGACCTCGGCGGCGAACTCGGCGTTGTCCCACTCACGACGACCGAAACCCACCAGTGCAAAGCTGGGCGGGAGCAGGCCGCGGTTGGCGAGGTCATAGACCGCCGGCATGAGCTTCTTGCGGGCGAGGTCACCGGTGACTCCGAAGAACACCAACGACGACGGCCCGGCAATGCGGTTCAGGCGCCGGTCCCGCGGATCCCGCAAAGGATTCCGGACAGTGCCGTTCCTAGATTCTGGCATGTTTGGTTCTGTGCCTTAGCTTTCGAGTGCGCTGGCTTGGTTAGCCAAAGCAGAGACGAGTTCCTGAAGTTGGGCTACGCCCGCCGCGCGATCGGTGAGGTGCAGGCGCAATACCGGACGGCCATGGCCTTCCAGTACCTGGGCATCGCCGGAGGCCTGCGCCGCAATGAGCTGGCCGAACGTGAAAGGCCGCTCGGGAATTTCCAGATCGGTATCTGATGCTGCCGTGACCTGCAGGAACACTCCGATCGCGGGTCCGCCCTTGTGGAACTGGCCGGTGGAGTGCAGGAACCTGGGACCCCAACCGAACGTCACCGGACGCCCGGACACGGCTGCGAGTTCATCGCGGATGCCTTCAAGGGGTGCGTGCGAAATACGGTCCAGGTAGGCCTGAACGCTCAAGTAACCATCCGTGCCGAGCTGACCAAGTAGCGCCTGCACGGCTTCACTTGCCGTCGAGGCATTACCGAGCCATTCTCCGCCACGTACTTCCACAGCACCATCGGTGAATGCTGCCGGTGTGGGCTCGGGGCGGGCATCCAGCAGACCGCGCGCAGCAACCTTGGCGGCCTCGACGTCGGGCTGGTCGAACGGGTTGATACCCAGCAGACGACCTGCCACCGCGGTGGCGAACTCCCACAAGAACATCTGCGAAGGTAGTCCACCGGCGATGGCGACCTCGTTCTCACGAAGCTCGACGTCATCATCGGCACCAACCAGACGCACCACCAGGACGTCCCCGGCACCGCCCAGGGCCTCCGGGGAATGCGGGCCCGCGACGACCGGCAGAACACCTGTGCCCAGCTTGCCGGTGGATTCCGCAATCAGCTGTTCGGCCCAGTCAGCGAAACCGACAATGCCCGAGCCGTCCTCGGCGATGACGATCTTATTGCGCAGCGGGCTGGTGCCGCCCAAAGCAATACCCAGCGCCAAGCCAATGTTGTCAACGGAGTCCTCGTTGAGGATCTCGGCCGCTTCCTCTGCCTCGTCCAAGAACGCCTGGATGTCCACGCCGGCCAGGCCAGACGGGACCAAGCCGAACGCCGTGAGTGCCGAGAAACGGCCACCCACATTGGGATCGGCGTTGAACACTGCACGATAACCGGCTTCACGGGATGCCTTGTCCAGCGGCGAACCCGGATCCGTAACAATGACGATCCGGCTCTTGGCGTCGATGCCGGCGTCGTTGAACGCCTTTTCGAACACGCGTCGCTGGGAGTCGGTTTCAACGGTGGAGCCGGACTTGGAGGAAACGACGATCGCCGTCTCCGCCAAGCGGTCAACCAAAGCAGCACTGACCTGTTCAGGGTCAGTGCTGTCCAACACGGTCAGCTCGACGCCGGCAGTACCGGCGATGACCTCGGGAGCCAAAGAGGACCCGCCCATGCCACACAGGACAATACGGGTAACTCCTTCAGCGCGAAGGGCATCACGAAGTTCCACAATGCCCTCAACCAAAGGCTGGGACACGGTGGCGGCTTCTACCCAGCCGAGGCGGATCGCGGACTCGGACTCAGCCTCAGGACCCCACAGGGCGTGGTCCTTCGCGAAAATCCGGGTTGCGATCTTGTCCTCAACCAAGCTGTCAATGTGCTGGGCGATGGCCTCTTGGGCGGCACCGCTGGCGTCGTAGCTGATTGTGCTCATGTTTGTTAGGAGGCCTTCCGTGCGGTGGCGAGTGCGCCTTCGATGTCGGCGAGGAGTTCCTTCCAGGAGCCTACGAACTTCTCGAGGCCTTCGGTCTCAAGAACGGTGACGACGTCGTTGTAAGAGACGCCGAGGGCCTCAAGGGCGTTGAGGGTCTCGTTCGCTTCGTCGTAGGTACCGGTAATGGTGTCACCGGTGACTACGCCGTGGTCGAAAGCGGCGTCGAGCGTCTTTTCCGGCATGGTGTTAACCACGCCGGCTGCCACGAGTCCGGTCACGTAAAGGGTGTCCGGGTAAGCCGGGTCCTTCACGCCGGTGGAGGCCCACAGGGGGCGCTGGGGGAGGGCGCCGGCTTCGGCCAGCACTGCCCAGCGCTCGGTGGAGAAGAGCTCTTCGTAGACCTGGTAGGCCAGGCGTGCATTGGCTACGCCGGCTTTGCCCTTGAGTGCCTTGGCCTCATCGGTGCCGATGGCGTCAAGGCGCTTGTCGATCTCGGAATCAACGCGGGAGACGAAGAACGATGCCACGGAGTGAATCTTGGAGAGGTCATGGCCGTTGTCCTTGGCCTGCTCAAGGCCGGACTGGAACGCGTTGATGACTGCGCGGTAGCGCTCCAGGGAGAAAATCAGGGTCACGTTGACGCTGATGCCCTCGGCCAGGGTGGCCGTGATGGCTTCGAGGCCTTCCAAGGTTGCCGGGATCTTGATGTGGACGTTGTCCTTGTTGACCTTCGCGTAGAGGTGCTTGGCCTCCGCGATGGTACCTGCGGTGTCCCAGGCAAGGCGGGGATCCACCTCGATGGAGACACGGCCATCCACGCCGTTGGTTGCGGCGGCGATCGGCGCGAAGAGATCGCAGGCATCGGCGACGTCCGTGGTGGTGATTTCGAAGATGGTCTCTTCGACGCTGGCGCCGGCTGCGGCCTTGGCCGCGATGGTGGCGTCATAGTCCGTACCGGCCGTGATGGCGGCGTGGAAGATCGACGGGTTGGTGGTCACACCAACGACGTTCTTTTCGTCGATGAGCTTCTGCAGGGTGCCGGTATCAAGGCGGGTGCGGGAGAGGTCATCGAGCCAGATGGAAACGCCGGCGTCAGAGAGCTGCTGTGTGGGAGTGCTGGACATGTGTTTTTTCTCCTGTGAGAGGGAAACAGACTGTTATGCGTTCGAGTCTGCGAGGGAGTCTTTGGCTGCGGCCGCGACGGCTTCGGCGGTGATGCCGAATTCGTTGAAGAGCCGCTTGTAGTCTGCCGAGGCGCCGAAGTGTTCCAGGGAGATGGAACGGCCGGCGTCGCCGACGAATTCGCGCCAGCCCAGTGCCAGGCCTGCTTCAACCGAGACACGGGCCTTCACAGAGGCGGGGAGCACCGACTCGCGGTAAGCCTCGTCCTGCTTGTTGAACCACTCAACACACGGCATGGACACAACACGGGCGGCGATGCCTTCAGCCTGGAGTGCTTCGCGGGCCTGCACGGCGAGCTGGACTTCCGAACCGGTGCCGATGAGGATGACCTGCGCGTCAACGGTTTCGCCGCCCTTGGAGGCTTCGGCCAGCACATAGCCGCCCTTGGCAACACCTGCGGTGGAACCGAACGTGTCGCCATTTGCTTCGCCTTCGCCGCGGGCGTAGGTGGGGATGTTCTGACGGGTCAGGACAATGCCGGCCGGGTTCTCGTGATTCTCCAGCATGGCCTTCCATGCCGCGGAGACCTCGTTCGCGTCGCCGGGGCGGACAACATCCAGGCCCGGGATGGCGCGCAGTGAAGCGAGCTGCTCCACCGGCTGGTGGGTGGGACCGTCTTCGCCCAGGCCGATGGAATCATGCGTCCACACGTACAGGGACGGGACACCCATCAGCGCGCCGAGGCGGATGGCCGGGCGCTGGTAGTCGGAGAAGATCAGGAACGTACCGGAGAAAGCGCGGGTGCGTCCGTGCAGGGAAATACCGTTCACGATCGACGCGGCAGCGTGTTCACGGATACCGAAGTGCAGAACGCGTCCGTACGGGTTGCCCTTCCAAGCATCGGTTGAACGCGACGTCGGGATGAACGACGGCGAACCTTCGATGGTGGTGTTGTTGGACTCCGCGAGGTCGGCTGAACCGCCCCAGAGCTCAGGAAGAACCGGGCCGATGGCGTTCAGGACCTTGCCTGAAGCCGCACGGGTGGAAACGTCCTTGCCGGCCTCAAAAACGGGCAAGGCAGCGTCGAGGCCCACGGGCAGCTTCTTGGCTTCCACACGTTCCAACAGGGCGGCAGCGTCCGGGTTGGCGGACTGCCATGCCTCGAACGAGCTCTGCCAGGCAGACCGTGACTCTGCGCCGCGGTCCAGGACCTTGCGGACGTGTGCCAGAACTTCCTCGTCAACGTCAAAGGACTTGGCAGGATCGAAACCGAGCACGGTCTTCAGTGCTGCGACTTCCTCGGCGCCCAAGGCGGAACCGTGGATTTTGCCGGTGTTCTGCTTCTTCGGTGCCGGGTAGCCGATGATGGTGCGCAGCGAGATGATGGACGGCTTGTTCGTCTCAGCCTTGGCAGCGAGCAGTGCCGAGTAAAGCTCCTGGACGTCTTCGACGTAGTCGCCGGTCTTGGTCCAGTCCACGCGCTGGGTGTGCCAGCCGTATGCTTCGTAGCGCTTGAGGACATCTTCGGTGAACGCGATGTCGGTGTCGTCTTCAATGGAAATGTGGTTCTCGTCGTAGATCACTACGAGGTTGCCCAGTTCCTGGTGGCCTGCGAGCGACGACGCCTCGGAGGTGACGCCTTCCTGGAGGTCGCCGTCGGAAGCGATCACCCAGATGGTGTGGTCGAACGGCGACTCGCCAGCGGGAGCATCGGCGTCGAACAGACCGCGTTGGCGACGCTGCGAGTACGCGAAACCGACAGCCGAGGCAAGGCCCTGGCCCAGCGGGCCGGTGGTGATTTCCACACCGGCGGTGTGCTTGTATTCGGGGTGGCCCGGGGTCAATGAACCCCAGGTACGCAGCGCCTCGAGGTCCTTCAGTTCCAGGCCATAACCTGAGAGGAACAACTGGATGTAAAGGGTCAGCGACGTGTGACCGGGGGACAGGACAAAGCGGTCGCGGCCGATCCAGTCCGGGTTCTTGGGGTCATGGCGCATCAGCTTCTGGAACAGCAGGTACGCTGCCGGAGCCAAGCTCATCGCCGTACCAGGGTGGCCATTGCCGACCTTCTCCACGGCGTCAGCGGCCAACACGCGAACGGTGTCAACTGCCTTCTTGTCCAGATCGGTCCATGACAGTTCTTGCTCTTCCAAATGTGGCACGAAAACCGAGCCCCTCTCTGTGCTGACGGCAGGCGTACGGACACGGCACGCAGGAAGCACAGGATGGCGCCCGCTGCAATGTGTCTACCAGCCGTTCACCATTGAAACGTTGATCTCTCATCCAGACGCACGGATATCCAAGAATGCGGTTTCCCGGATCGTCAACGTGTCCTGATCTGCTCAACAGCTTAGCCCTAAACGTGTCATGGAACTCAGGGAATCCCACAAACTGGACAGAAATTCCCTTATATGAATCACGATGGCCCGGCGGGAGAGTGAAGATTCGGAAACATTGACGTATTTTGCGGACATCGGCCCTCTTTCCGCCACGGTATGATATTTGGAGGCCAGCAGCGGTTCATGCGCCCGTTTTGAGGGACGGCAGCCGCTGCGAGAACCCCAGAGCATAGAACAGAGTGACTGCCGCCGTGAGCACAACTGATACGCCCCTTAACGCGTCCCCGGCCCGGGGAAGCATCGGATTGTCCCGTAAATTCAAGGCGTACCTGGCTCTGACTAAACCCCGGGTCATCGAACTGCTCCTGGTCAGCACACTGCCTACCATGATCTTTGCCCAACGCGGCTTCCCATCCATAGGGCTGATCCTGGCTACCCTCGTCGGTGGCGCATTCGCTGCCGGCAGCGCCGGTGTCTTCAACTGCTACATCGACCGCGACATCGACAAACTGATGCACCGCACGGAAAAGCGTCCGTTGGTGACCGGTGAAGTGACTCCGCGCGAGGCGCTGATCTTCGCCTGGATACTGGGGGCCGCTTCGATCGCAATCCTGTGGTTCGGCGCCAACCCGCTTTCTGCTTGGTTGGGCCTCGGCGCGATCGTCTTCTATGTGGTCATCTACACCATGATCCTGAAGCGTCGCACGGCTCAGAACATCGTCTGGGGTGGCGCTGCCGGATGCTTCCCGGTTCTCATCGCCTGGGCGGCCGTCACCAACACCGTCGAGTGGCCCGCCATTGTGCTCTTCATGGTGATCTTCCTCTGGACTCCTCCTCACTACTGGCCGCTGTCCATGAGGTACGGCGAGGATTACCGCAACGCCAACGTGCCCATGCTTGGCGCCATTGCCGGCGCAAAAGTGGTCTCTGTCCAGGTAGTCCTCTACGCCTGGGCCATGGTTGCCTGCTCATTGCTGATGATTCCTGTGGGCGGGGCCGGCTGGGTCTACACCATCGTCGCTGTTGCTGCCGGAGCCTGGTTCCTCTACGAAAGCCACGCCTTGTACAAGCGCGCACAGGGTGGCGACGTGTCCAACAAGGGCGCCATGAAGGTGTTCCACGGCTCCATCAGCTACCTGACGTTGCTTTTTATCGCATTGGCCGTCGACCCGTTTGTCGGCTCAGCGATCGTCGGCGCCTAAGCTCCGCAGCTACTCCTCAAGCAACAACGTTCGACGCCGGTACTCGCCAGAGTGCCGGCGTCGCCGCTTTTTGCACCCCCAACGCTCGCTCACATCCCTCGGGCTTGAACCCAACGCTCGCTCACATCTCAAAAGATGCAACCAATCGAGCCAGCGGGGGAGGAGCCTCGCCGGAGGGTAGTGCAGAGACCATCAGGGGCGCGTACCGGATCTTGTTGCCGCTTCGTCCACCGAAGAACCTCCGCAGCTGTGCTTCCACAGGTAGGTCCCGCAGCGACGGCTGGCGCTGGAGAAGCTCAAACGATGCAAGCTCACCTTGATTGGCGATCACGTTGAGCACCACATCAACGCCTAGGCTGCGGATGAGCTCGTCTTCAAGATCTGCAGTGCAGACCTGAAACCCGAACCCTTCCAAAGGACCGGATCCAATCCCTGCTCTTGCAAGTGCCCTGGCGACGCCAGGGGACTCCCGCGCGTCACAAAGGCCGAGCAGCCGGTGGCCGGCTCCGTTCGGGCCGAAGCGATTCAGGAAGTGGCCGATGCTGGTGGCCCCGCCCATGGGAACCACTGAGACTCCTTGTGACACGAGGTCATATCCCCAGCGGACTGCCAGTGCCTCGACCGCCAGTCGGTCACTTGCGCCCTCTACCAAAACTGTTGTGGCCAGCATAGGAACAGTATGTCGGACCCCGGCGGTGACGCCTCAGGGTCACCGTGTGAACGCTCACCACCTAGAAGTCATGTCACAGCACCTAGTTTGGGGTTTTAGGCACCTAATTCTTGCCCGAGCGCCACCTAATTAGCGACGAACGCGTCTAGGTGCTGACCTCAAACCCTTAGCGTTCGTGCTGGGACAGAGCTGTCCCGCCTCGCACGAACCTAGGGGATATTCATGAAAAACATCTTGCGCACCGCCGGAGTGTTGGCAGTTGCTTCAGCCTCGGTACTGACTGGTGTAACCGCAGCCCAGGCCGCACCGTCCTGCTCAACCGCACGAGTATGCCTCTATGACGATTACTGGTTCACCGGAACCCCGCGATCTTTTGGCTGGGTCACCTACAACGTGGGGGTGGACTCCAATGATAAGGGGAGTTCCCTAGTGATCGGACCCGCCACGGATCCGGCGTCGCCGTATGTCTATTTCTATGTTGACAACAATTTCGCCGGCAACAATGTGGTCTTTCGCGCCGGCAATGCCTCAAATGATCTGCGCGGTCTCTACATGACCCCCACCCGGAACTGGGACGATGAAATCACGAGCGTCTGGGGCTAGTCTCTTGTCGTTCAAGATAAGAAGGGGGACCTCAGCGACTCTGGCCGTGCTGGCGATGCTTGTTGCGGTCGCCGGCACGGGGTGCAGCGCTCCCGACCGTCCACCGGGGACAGGGCCCGCCGTTAGCTTGCCCGCCGTCGATCGTTCTGCGGGTGCTGGGGCACGGGCCTCGCTCAACGATGCCACGGGCGAGGTGGTCCTGCCCATGAGCGCCTACTGGTACTCGGATCGGGAAAACGTCCTGGTCAATTCGGCGGTCGCGTCCCTCATCTTCGACTGTGTCAAAAACGCGGGCTTCACCGTGGCTCCTTGGGGAGGCGGTGGCAAGGCCCTCCAGGACAGCAGATATGGCCAATGGTCACGTACGTTGGCTGCCAGGAACGGTGCCATGCCAGAGATCCGGAAAATCCCTGGTGTTATGGACCAACAACCGGAGCGCCCCAAACTCAGCGCTGAGCATCAGGAGGTTGAAGCCAGGTGCACCACGTCTGTTGGGCGCGCTGGGCTGCCCGAACTCCTGGAGGGTTTGGTTGGCGACACGTCCATACAGAACCAGATCTCGGATATCGCCGTGGGACTAACGGAGCGCGACCCAGAGTACTTGGCCTTTCGGCAGAGTTGGGAGAACTGCCTGGCCGAGAACGGTCTGACACTGACTGAGCAGGGTTCGTGGAGCCTGCAATCGAGCGGGTCAAAAGAGGACGAGATACGTGTTGCCCTGCTTGGACTTGACTGCAAGGACTCGAGCGGCGGTGCCAGGAAACCTTATGACATTCTCGCTGAGTACCAGGCAGCGCAGATGAAGGACCATCAGGCTGAGCTCAACGCCTTGGCAGAAGAGAAGGCAGACGCCGTGGAAAGGGCCAAGCAAATACTTCGGGACCATGGTGTGGCTGATGCAAGACTCTGAGGTGACCCCGCCGGGCAGCGCCATGAGGCGCGTTCCGCGATGGTGGCTCATTCCAGCAGTACTGGTGGTAGTCCTTGCAGGCCTTGGCGCTGCGTACTGGACTGGCGCCAGCAGCGTTGCCGGCACAGAACCATCGGCGGCAACGCCCACGGTGATCCCCGTCTCGGCGACCGTGGAGCGTCGCGCCGTCATCAAACAGGTGGTGCTCTCCGGGAAGGTTGTGGCGGGTACGCAGTTCGCGATCAAAGCGAGCCCCTCCGAAGGTGTTGACAGGCTGGTCCTGACGGCAACCCCAAAAGCAATCGGAAGCGTGGTGACTCCCGGCCAGCTGGTGGCCGCTGTGTCAGGGAGGCCGTTACTCCTGCTGCCCAGCAGTGTGCCGTTATACCGCGACATCGAGCTGGGTGATTCGGGCCCGGACGTCGCAGCTTTGCACACCGCTCTGGCCAGTTTTGGCTACACCGTTTCCTCAACGGATACGTTCGACACGAGCACGCGACATGCCTTGATCGACTGGTATAGAGCCACCGGTTACGAAGCGCCAACCGCGGCACCTTCGTCGAAAGCGATCAAAACCGGGGACGCGGACCCTCAGCCCCTTTCTGCCAAGGAGTCTCCCGACGGCGTGGTTTTCCGGTGGAAGGAATTCGTTCAAGTGCCCGGAGATACAGGGACAATTGCCGCCATGGCAGGCAACGGATCGGTTCTGGGTGAGGATGGCATTGTTGCCCAAGTGAGGATTGCTGACGACTCCATTGTTGCCCGTGCCGACGTTGTCCAGTCCGAGAGTTTTCCTGTAGGCGGGGCCATTACAGTACGCGCAGGCTCCGCAGTACTCGAGACCAAGGTAGTGCACGTCAGCGACTTTTTGGAAGGAGACCAAAGCAAGAACGAAATCCCCGGAAAGGACATTACGCTTGCAGTCCCACCCGGCGCGCAGGGATTCGCCGCGGACCAGTCCGTCACCGTGACCGCAGGCAGCGCCGCCGCGGAGTCCCTGGCCGTACCCCTGATCGCGGTACGGCAGGAAGAAGGGGCACCCTATGTGGTGCTGCAAAAGAGCGGTGAGCCGCAAAGAATGACGGTAAAGGTGTTGGCACAGGCGGACGGGTGGGCGGCAATTGCCGACATTGACGGTTTGGCGCCCGGCGACGAAGTCAAGTTGCAATGACTTCACACAGCTATGTCCACGAAGCGGCCGCTCAACCACCACGCCGTCCGATTCTCAGCATGCAGGACGTCCGGCGCGGATTTTCCGGCGCGCAAGCCCTGGCCGGACTGCACCTCGACATCCATCAAGGCGAGTTCGTAGCCATTGTTGGCTCCTCCGGCTCGGGAAAATCGACGCTACTTAATATCCTCGGCCTTTTGGACACGGCTTCGGCAGGAACCTACTTGGTGGAGGGTAAAGACGTATCGGGCCTGAGCGAGCGGCAGAGAGCTGAGCGACGCGCAAGTCTCTTCGGTTTCGTTTTTCAGGATTCGCACATGGTGGGACGCGATACGGCCGCTCGTAATGCCGTCCTCGGACTCCGGGCACGGGGGATTGGTCTGTCCATCCAAAAGCGACTGGTGATGCCCTCACTTCACAAGTTTGGCCTAGCGCACAAGGCGGCCATCCCCGCTTCCTTGCTCTCCGGGGGCGAACGGCAGCGGCTGGCAATTGCTCGTGCCGTCATAGGAAGCCCGAAAATTGTGCTCGCTGATGAACCAACAGGCAGCCTGGACACTGACAACGGCGGGATAGTCCTGGACCATCTCCGCGAGCTTCACGCCACAGGAACCACCGTTGTCCTGGTCACCCATGACCCTGGCATCGCTGCTGCTGCTGATCGGGTCGTCACAATGCGGGATGGGCTTATCGTGGGCGACACCCTCTCTGCTACTGCCCACATCGACGCGCCAATAGCACCAAAGGACAGTTCCGCTCCCCATCACCTTGTCCGGCACATCCACCACGAAGCTTCAGATGTGACTGCGGACGCGCTGTCTGCGTTGACGGTCCGCCCGGCCAAGGCCCTTCTGCTGGTGCTGGCTTTCCTGCTGGGGAGCGGAGGACTCGTAGCGGCCATGGGGCTGAGCGAGAGTGCAGCCATTAAGGTGTCCGCGAGGATCGACGCAGCCGCCAGCGACGAAGTGCGGGCTACGCGTGAGGGCGGATACGCCTCGTGGGAAAAAGTGACTGCCGATCTTGAGCAGGCAAAGAAGCTGCCCAATGTTCTGGAGGCCGGAGTCATTGCCGAGCTATCGGCGTCCATAGTGCAGCCTTCGACCTTCCGTCCTGGGTCCTTTCCCGAACAGCCTGTCTTCACCGGAGCAGTCCGGGTGGCTGATTCCGCATATTTCCGACTCCAAGGGGCCACCATTTTCTACGGCGATGCCAGCCTGCTTGATCAGTCTTTCGGAGGCCCGGTCGCCGTCCTTGGTCAAGACGCTGCCAGCCAACTCGGAATCGCACGCCCGGGTCCCGGCGTCGTCATGTGGCTGTATGGTGAGCCGGTACCGGTGGTGGGCATCATCGAGAATCCGGGGAGGGATCCGATGCTTCCAGGGTCGGTGGTGGTGGGTGTCGGGTCCTATCCCGTGACCAACGGAGTTGCAGCCAGCTTGGTCCTACGGACAGATCCCGGCATGCCGGCGGCCATCGCGGAGGCGCTGCCGAAGGCTTTGAGCCCTACTGAGACAGGCGCCGTGAAAGTGCAAACCGTGGCAGACCTTAGGGACCTCAAACAAGGGATTGACGCTGATCTTGGCCGTCTGATTGCCATCGTCTCCAGTGTCCTTCTCGCCATCGCCTGCCTGAGCGCCGGAACCACGATGTACCTTGGTGTTTTGGCGAGGTCGCACGAAATTGCGTTGCGGCTTGCACTGGGCATGCGAAGGGGACCGCTGGCTTCGATGTTCCTGCTGGAAGGTGCCGTGGTTGGCGTTTTGGGCGGTGCCGCCGGGGCATCAGTGGGTATGGGCTCGGTCCTGCTCTACGCCTCCGCTGAGGGCTGGGCAGCCGTCATCCCTTGGTACGCCTCGTTGTGGGGAATAGGAGCCGGCATGGCCAGCGGAACGCTGTCCGCTCTGTACCCGGCTCTAGTGGCGTCGCGATCCAACCCTGCCCAACTCATCCGGGCCTAGAGAGAGCTAGTTTGCCGGGCTGTGCTTCGCGAGGTCAGCCGCGTTGGTGGCCGCGCTCATCAAGACAGCGGCACCGAACATGTGTGCACCCACCAACAGTGCCGGGATGCCGTTGTAGTACTGGGTAAAGCCAATGACAGCCTGCAGCAAGGTCACGCCCAGCAGCAAGTAGGCCGCCGTCCGGAACGGACCGCGGATCTTGTGGCGGAACACCAAGTACACCGCGAGGAGTGTTCCAGCGGTGATGAGGTAGGCCGGTACTGCGTGGATGTGTGAGAAAAGGTCCCAGTCGAGGTCATTGCGGGGCGCATCTGCGTCTCCGGCATGTGGCCCGGCTCCCGTCACGACGACACCCAGCATCACCGAAAGTGCAGAGAAAACTGCAACAGCGAGCATCAAAGGGCGGGCAACGGAGGGAAGGGACGGCATGGTGCGGTTCATGAAGCGGCCTGTCCGTCCGTAAGCCCGGTTGACCAACAGCGTGGCAAAGACCACCAGCGCCATGGAAACAAGGAAGTGCAGACCCACAACCCAGGGGTTGAGGTTGGACAGGACCGTGATTCCACCGATGATCGCCTGAGCCGGGATGCTGGCAAGAAGGCCCAGGGCGAGCATGAAGAGATCGCGACGTTCCTTGCGAAGGTTCCACAAGTACACCAACATCATGGCGGCAACAGCGGCGAGGGCAAAGGTCAGAAGGCGGTTGCCGAATTCAATGAACCCATGGATGCCCATCTCCGGCGTGTTGACCAACGAGTCGCTGGTGCAGCGCGGCCATGTGGGGCACCCCAGGCCGGAAGCGGTGAGTCGCACGGCGCCACCTGTTACCACCAGGACTGTCTGCCCAATAAGTGAGAACAATGCCAGGCGGCGTACGGTCTTGTTGACCTCGGTGGGCAGCTTGGACGTTAATCGCTGGACGGTTTTCGGGAGGCGCGATGCCGTGCTCACAGTTTTCTCACTTCTCAGTTCTGCGTTGGTGGTTGGTGCCTGGGCTTGTTAGTTCCACTTGAACCATCGGATGGCCGCCGCGCCGGCTAGTACGGTCCACAGCAGGAGGACTAGAACGGCGGGTAAAGGAACACTGCCCAACAGGAAGGCGTCCCGAAGCGATTGGCCCAAGGCCCCGGAAGGAAGAAAGTGCACTATGCCCTGAAGCAATGAGGGCAACCGATCGGCCGGAACCACGATGCCACCCAAGGCCCCGAGGAGGATCCATAGCAGGTTGGTGATCGCCAGGGTAGCTTCCGGCCGTACTGTACCGGCCACCAGCAAACCGAGCGCAGTAAAGGCAGCCGCGCCGAGAACCAGCAGCCCGAGCCCGGGAAGCCATGCCTCCGGCCGTGGTTGCCATCCCAGCAGGCCGGCTACTGCAGCCACTACCAGGACCTGAAGAAACAGGACTACCAGCACGGCGAGGATCTTGCCCGCGATGAGTCCGCCCCGGCCCAGGGGCGTGGTGGACAGAAATCGGAGAACCCCGTAGCGCCGGTCAAAGCCGGTAGCGATGCCTTGGCCGGTGAACGCCGTTGACATGGCACATAGTGCCAGGACCCCAGGTGTTGCGACGTCTACACGGGACCCGCCGAGGCCGTCCAACAACGGAGTGACAGCCAGGCCCACGAGTGCCATTAAGGGCAGGACGACAGCGAGGATCAGTTGCTCACCGTTGCGTAGCATGGTGATGGTCTCATAGCGCCCCTGCTGCATGATCCTGCGGGGCAAGGATGCCGGTCCGGCGTTGGGGGAGAGGAGCTTGCTCATCGGAGGTCCCTTCCGGAAATGTCCAGGAATACGTCTTCCAGGCGCCGGGCTTCCAACCGAAGCGAAGCAGGCATGATATCCCGTTCAGCCCACCAGGCAGTAAGTGATGCAAGGTCTTTGGGCGTGATCGCGCCGGTGATGGCGTAACTTCCGGGGCGGGACTCTGTTACCTGGAGTCCCGCACCAACTACACCGTTCAGGCTCAGCCCTCCGGGGGCGTCGAAGTAGAGCGTGCGGTCCGTGATGGCAGAGTCCGCAGTGTGGTGGTGCCGGAGCAACTCGGCGACTGTTCCCTCAACCACGTTGTGACCGCCGTCGATGATGTAGACGTAATCCGCCAAACGCTCCGCGTCATCCATCAGGTGGGTTGTCAGGACAATGCCCATCCCGGCGTCCCTGAGCTCGGCAATGAGGTCGAAAACCATCTGCCGGGACTGTGGATCCAGGCCGGCGCTGGGCTCGTCGAGAAACAGGATTTCAGGATTGCCCACCAGCGCCGCCGCCAGTGCCAGCCGCTGCTTTTGCCCTCCGGAAAGTCGGCGCACGTTGGTCCGGCTGAACTGGTTGATTCCCAACCGTTCCACCAGGGCGTCAACGTTCATGGGCTTTTGGTACATGCCGGCGACGTGCCGCAACAAGGGAATGGGACGGGCCGACGGCGGAAGGCCGCCGTCCTGGAGCATCACCCCTACGCGGGATCTCAAGTCGGCACCTGCGGTATCCGGGTCCCCGCCAAGCAGGGAAACACTGCCGCCTGTTCGTTTCTGGAGGCCTTGGGCACATTCCAGGGTGGTGGTTTTGCCGGCGCCGTTTGCCCCTAACAGGGCGGTCACCTGGCCGCGTTCGGCTACGAGGGACAGCCCGCTGACCACCCTGAGCATTTTGCCGTCAAGGGAGGCCAGGGGGCCTACGTCCTTAATGAGTCCATCTATGGTGAGGACAGGGGAATCGGGGGATCGCACCAGAGTATTCTACGGGAAGTAGTACGGTCACACTTGGCGGCTTGCCAAGGTCAGTCTTGCCTTACTGGATGCATGAAACAAATTACGACATGATTGTGTTGTGTATTCCATGAGCAGTCCAACGTCCATGCCCTCAACACGGCATGCTGCAGCGGCAGAGGCATTCGTTGCCCCGCCTGTGCTGCCGGACGCGGATGACCGCACAAGGGACCGCGTCCTGAGTGCCGTTCTTGAGAACGGCCCGGTGAGCGCTGCGGAACTCGGCGATCTCCTCGGCTTTACACCGGCTGCAGTCCGCCGCCACCTTGACCACTTGGAGCGCAGCGGGGTGATCGAGGTCAAGCGTGTGGCCAAGGCCGGTTCCGGCGCGGGGCGTCCCGCACGCCGTTACGTCCTGAGCTCCCAAGGCCAATCCACACTTGGCGACGACTACCTGAACATCGCGAGCTCGGCGCTCCGGCGGCTCCAGGAACTCGCCGGCGAAGACGCAGTCCGTGAATACGCGGAGGAGCGCTTCTCCGACATGGAACGGCGCTACGCTCCGGAGGTCGAGGCCGCCGGAGATGACATTACTGCCCGGGCCATGGCACTTTCCAAGGCTCTCAGCCGCGATCGTTTCGTTGCTTCAGCCCACTCCATTGAGGCCAAGGCCCCGTTGCCCGCCGCGCTGTCCAGCGTCCAGCTTTGCCAGGGTCACTGCCCGATTCAGCGGCTCGCTGCGGAGTTCCCGGTGTTTTGCGATACCGAGACCAAGGTTTTCTCCCGCTTGGTGGGCGTCGATGTCCGGCGCCTTTCCACGCTCGCGCAGGGCGGACACGTTTGCACCACCCACATACCTACCGGGCGCCCGGCTGCCACGGCATCTCCGGATGCCGCAGAGCAGTCCGGGAGTCCGTACCAGGAATCAAACAACCAGCAAGAAAGGCCGTGATGACGGACCAAATAGCAGAGAAAGCGGTAGCCGAAGGCACTGTGATCTCGGAGATTCTGGAAAAGAATCCCGAACTGCACGGTATCGGAAACTACGAGTACGGCTGGGCCGACAAGAACGACGTAGGCGCAAATGCCCGTCGTGGCCTCAACGAGGAGGTCGTCCGCGATATCTCCTCGAAGAAGAACGAGCCCCAATGGATGCTCGATCTGCGGCTTAAGGGCCTGAAGTACTTCGACCGCAAGCCCATGCCTACCTGGGGTGCAGACCTCTCAGGCATCGACTTCGACAACATCAAATACTTTGTGCGTTCCACCGAGAAGCAGGCGGCGACGTGGGAAGACCTTCCGGAAGACATCCGGAACACCTACGAAAAGCTGGGCATCCCCGAAGCTGAGCGCAGCCGCTTGGTTTCCGGTGTCGCAGCCCAGTACGAGTCCGAGGTTGTCTACCACCAGATCCGTGAGGACCTGGAAGCCCAGGGCGTGATCTTCCTGGATACTGACACCGCACTGCGCGAGCACCCGGAGATCTTCCAGGAGTACTTCGGCACAATCATTCCCGTGGGCGACAACAAGTTCGCCTCATTGAACACGGCTGTATGGTCCGGCGGTTCGTTCGTGTATGTGCCAAAGGGCGTGCACGTGGACATCCCGCTGCAGGCCTACTTCCGTATCAACACGGAGAACATGGGCCAGTTCGAGCGCACGTTGATCATTGCCGACGAGGACTCCTACGTTCACTACATCGAAGGCTGCACGGCTCCGATCTACACCTCGGATTCCCTGCACTCGGCCGTTGTGGAGATCATCGTGAAGAAGGGCGCCCGCGTCCGCTACACCACCATCCAGAACTGGTCCACCAACGTGTACAACCTGGTCACCAAGCGCGCCATCTGCGAAGAGGGCGCCACCATGGAGTGGATCGATGGCAACATCGGCTCCAAGGTGACCATGAAGTACCCGGCCGTCTACCTTGTTGGCGAGCACGCCAAGGGTGAGACGTTGTCCATCGCTTTCGCAGGCGAGGGCCAGCACCAGGACACCGGCTCCAAGATGGTGCACATCGCGCCGAACACCAAGAGCTCCATCATTTCCAAGTCCGTGGCCCGTGGCGGCGGCCGTGCCGCGTACCGCGGCCTGGTCCAGGTGCGCGAAGGCGCCAAGCACTCGGCCAACACGGTCCGTTGCGACGCCCTCCTGGTGGACACCATTTCCCGCTCGGACACGTACCCGTACATCGATATCCGCGAGGATGACGTTGTCATGGGCCACGAGGCCACCGTTTCACGCGTCAGCGAAGAGCAGCTCTTCTATCTGATGTCCCGCGGAATGCCTGAAGACGAGGCCATGGCCATGATCGTGCGCGGCTTCATCGAGCCGATCGCCCGTGAACTGCCCATGGAATACGCTCTTGAGCTGAACCGCCTGATTGAACTGCAGATGGAAGGGTCCGTCGGTTAACAATGACTGATATCACTACTGAAAAGGCGCGCATCGGCGCGCCCTCGGCGCAGCCGTTTATCAACGGCTTCACCGAGGAAGGCGAGAACCTTTCGCCCGTCAACACCGGAACGAACACCAGCACGACGTCGGAGCAGCCTTCCGCTGGTCCGCTCGCCGGCGCTTCGGCCAAGAGCCACTCGCATGGTGGCGGCGTAGGCATCCCGGACAGCTCTCGTGCAGGCCGTCTCACCTCTTACAAGGTGGCGGACTTCAAGCCGTTGAACGGCCTCGAGGAAGACTGGCGCTTCACCCCGTTGAAGCGCCTGCGCGGCCTCCACACCGAGGTCCTCAACGGTGCAGCTCCGGTAGTCAACGTAACTGCCCCGTCGGGCGTCGTTGTTGAGACCGTGGGTCGCGATGACAAGCGCATCGGCCAGGCTGCCATTCCGGAGGACCTCGTATCCGCCAACGCGTGGGAGAACTTCTCGGAAGCAACGGTCGTCACCGTTCCTGCCGAGCTCCAGGCTGAGAGTGAAGTTTCTGTGCTGATCAACGGGGCCGGCGAGGCACCGTCTGCGCAGCACATCGTGATTGTGGCCGAACGCTTCTCCAAAGCCGTTGTGGTTCTGGACCACCAGGGCTCGGCAGTTGTCTCCGAGAATGTGGAGATCATTGTTGAAGACGGCGCTGAACTGACAGTTGTTTCCTTGCAGGAATGGGCAGACAACGCAGTCCATGCGTCGTCGCAGCAGGCAAAGATCGGCCGCGATGCCAAGTTCAAGCACATCGTGGTCAGCCTTGGCGGCGACCTCGTACGCGTCACCCCGTCCACGCGCTTCACTGCCCCGGGTGCCGACGTCGAAATGTTCGGCCTGTACTTCGCTGACGCCGGACAGCACCTTGAGCAGCGCCTGTTCGTTGACCACGCAGTGGCCAACTGCAAGTCACGCGTTCTCTACAAGGGTGCCCTTCAGGGCCGCAACGCCCACAGCGTGTGGGTGGGCGACGTCCTGATCCGCAAGGAAGCTGAGGGTACGGATACTTACGAGGCCAACCGCAACCTTGTCCTCACCGATGGTGCGCGCGCGGACTCAGTTCCCAACCTTGAGATCGAAACCGGTTTGATTGAGGGTGCAGGCCACGCCAGCGCCACCGGACGTTTCGATGACGAGCACCTGTTCTACCTCATGGCCCGTGGCATCCCGGAAAAGGTTGCCCGCCGCCTGGTGGTCCGAGGCTTCCTCAACGAGATCATCCAGCAGATCAAGGTCCCGGCAATCGAAGATCGCCTGACCGCAGCCGTTGAGCGCGAACTCGCCGCGACCGACAACTAAGACAGGCCAGGCAGAGCAAACAATGAGTGAAGACACCAAGGGCGAACTGGTATGCAACGCCAATGACATCCAGGTCAAGCAAGCGCTGCGCGTCCTGATTGATGACTACCCCGTAGCAATCGTCAGGGACTCGATGGGCGAGATCCATGCCATCGCCGATACCTGCTCGCACGCGGACATCTCGTTGTCCGAGGGTGAGGTTGAAGGCTGCGCGATTGAATGCTGGGGACACGGTTCCCAGTTCGACCTCCGCAGCGGACAGCCACTCCAGCTGCCTGCTTATGACCCCGTCCCCGTTTTCGCCGTCACCATCGACGGGGACGACGTTTACGTGGACGTGACCAACGTTGTGAACGGCGCCTCGGTAGATCACTACTGAGCGCCCAGTACCGCCAGACTTACGAACGGAAGAAAGAAGAGCATGTCAACTCTTGAAATCAAGGACCTGCACGTCAGCATCGAGACGGAGCAGGGCACCAAGGAGATCCTGAAGGGCGTCAGCCTCACCATCAGGACCGGTGAAACGCACGCCATCATGGGCCCCAACGGTTCGGGCAAGTCCACGCTGGCCTCCACCATCGCCGGCCACCCGCGCTACAACGTCACCAGCGGCACCATCACTTTGGACGGCGAAGATGTGCTGGAAATGAGCGTCGACGAGCGCGCCCGTGCAGGCGTCTTCCTGGCCATGCAGTACCCGGTAGAGGTTCCCGGGGTCACCATGACCAACTTCCTGCGCACCGCCAAAACTGCGATCGACGGCGAAGCGCCGGCCCTGCGTACGTGGACCAAGGACGTCAAGGCGGCCATGCAGCAGCTCCGTATCGACGCCGACTTCGCACAGCGCAACGTCAACGAGGGCTTCTCCGGTGGTGAGAAGAAGCGAGTTGAAATCCTTCAGCTTGAACTCTTCAAGCCGAAGTTCGCCATCCTTGACGAGACCGACTCCGGCCTCGACGTTGACGCTTTGAAGGTTGTCTCCGAGGGCGTCAACCGTGCCCACGAAGAGGGCAACATGGGCACTCTGCTCATCACCCACTACACCCGCATCCTGCGCTACATCAAGCCGGAGTTCGTTCACGTGTTCGTTGACGGCAAGGTTGTTGAAGAGGGCGGCCCGGAGCTCGCGGACCGTCTTGAAGAAGAGGGCTACGACCGCTACGCTCCCGGCGCCGGCGTTGCCGTTGCTCCTGCTGTGCAGGCCTAGTTAGGATCGTTCCATGACCGAAATCAACACGGCGCGAACCAGCCTCGAGGACGTCGAGGAAGCGCTCAAGGACGTCATTGACCCTGAACTCGGGGTCAACATTGTGGACTTGGGCCTGCTCTACGGACTCAAGTACTCCGACGACGACGGCGCGCTCCTGATCGACATGACACTGACCACTGCGGCTTGCCCGCTGACGGACGTGCTTGAAGAGCAGGTTGGCAAGTCCCTCGACGGCGTGGTTGATGACTGGCGCCTGAACTGGGTATGGATGCCGCCATGGGGTCCCGAGCGGATCACCGATGACGGCAAGGACCAGATGAGGGCCCTGGGCTTCAACATCTGATCAGCATTCGCCCGCCAAGCGGGTATAAGGAAGGGTTCCGGGGATATCACCCGGAACCCTTCCTTTTTCATGTTGTGATGCTTAGGGCGCAGCTACACCGAAGGTGTCGCACTTGTTGATGTCGCCCGTGGTGTACCCCTGGTAGAACCATTTCTGCCGCTGCTCGCTGGAGCCGTGGGTCCAAGACTCAGGCGAGACTCGGCCGGTGGCGGCTTCCTGAATGCGGTCATCGCCGACGGCGGAAGCGGCGGACAGCGCATCCTGCAGATCCTGCTGGGTCAGGGGGTCAAGGAAAGGCTTCCCGCTCGCATCCGTCTGCGTCGTGGCGTGGCGGACCCAAAGTCCCGCATAGCAGTCGGCTTGGAGTTCCACCCGCACCGCACCTGATTGCGGCCCTTGCGGATCCTGCTGGGCCTGGTCCAGGTTTCCAAGGATGTTCTGGACGTGGTGCCCGAATTCATGGGCAACTACGTACTCCTGTGCCAAGGGACCTCCCGAGGAACCGAACCGGGTCACCAGTTCATCGAAGAAGCCGGGGTCGAAGTAGGCGGTGGTGTCTGCAGGGCAGTAGAAGGGGCCCACGGCGCTGGAAGCCGCACCGCAGCCGGTGTTGGTGGCCTCACTGAAGATCACAGTCTTTGGCCGCGGATACTGGACGTTGTAGTCCGCCAGGTAGTCGGGCCAGAATGCATTAAGGCTGTTCACCGTGCCGGTGATCCGACAGTCCAGGCGTTTGTCCGCGTCGGCACCGGTCTGGCATTCCTGGACGCCGCCGGCTCCTGCGCCGCCACTTTCGACGGCGGGTGGCTGGTTTCCGCCGCCGGTCAGGTCTCCAAGGATGTTGGGATTGATGCCGAAGAGTGCCAGCAGCAGCACCACTATGCCGCCACCAATGCCACCGCCGATCTTTGTCCCGCGGCCCATGCCACTGCCACGTCGGTCCTCCACCTGGGAGGGGTCAAGCTGTGCGCCGTCATTGAAACTCATACAGTCAGAATAAACGTCACTTTTGGTGCCTGGTGCCAGACACTGCCGTAAAATCGTTTGGATGCCTTTCCTGGATAAACTTCAGCTCTGGGCCGAGGAGCGCCCCCACGACACCGCCGTCGTTGTGGGCAGCGGCCGGCTCACCTGGGCGGGACTCCGCGATGCCGCAGCCGGCCTTGTCGGGGACCACCCTGCCACCGCTATTTTGGCGGAGCCCAACTCTGTCCGCTTCGTGGAACGCTATGCGGCCGCTGTGGCGGGGGAGCGGCGGTGCGCCGTTCTGGACCCGGAATGGCCTGTCCCAATGATCAATGAAGTATCCTCACGAGTCCTCGAAACCAGCACGCCGATTGGGGCCGAACTGGTGGACGGGGACCCGTCGAGCACTTTCCTGATCGGCCTCACGTCCGGGACCACTTCGGTCCCCAAAGCGTTCACCAGGTCCCGCCGATCCTGGCAGGTGTCGTTCGACGCGTCCATAGAGTTCTTTGGCCTCTCACAGGACGATCGGACCCTTGCACCCGGCCCCTTGTCGGCCAGCCTGAACCTGTACGCCCTCTCAGAGTGCCTGTACGCGGGTGCAGCCTTTCACACCCTTGAATCCTTCGATGTCGGCGACGCCCACGCTGCCATCAGCCACGACGGCATTACCCGTCTGGTCCTGGCTCCCACGGCGCTTAGGTTGCTCAGCGAGCGGGGACTAGCCGGAGACGTTGATGCTTCCGGCCTCCGCAGTATCATCTGCGCCGGTTCCAAGTTGGACGCCCGGACCTTGGAGGCAGCTCGGCGGTGGGCGCCCCGTGCGGCCATCTTCGAGTACTACGGAGCCTCGGAGTTGAGCTTTGTTTCAGGTACCCGGTTGGCTGCCGGGGAACCGTTGGATGCAGGTGGCACCGGCATCGGCTCGCCCTTCCCGGGGGTTGAGCTGGCTATCCTCGATGACATCGGCAGACCCCTCCCTGAGGGGGAACACGGGAACATCAGTGTTCGCAGTGGAATGATCAGCAACGGTTACCTGTGGGGCGATGACGGGCAGGCCCTGCGCTGCCTGGATGGCTGGTACACGGTGGGGGACCAGGGCTTTCTGGAGAACGGCACCCTTCACATCCTTGGCCGGCGCTCGGACATGATCATCACCTCCGGAAAAAACGTCTACCCGCACGAGGTTGAGCTTGCTGTCGCTTCCGTGCCGGGCGTAGATGTTGCCGTCGCCGCCGGAGCGCCGGATGACATCCGCGGCCAAAAGGTGATCGCCGGCGTCGTTCCTGCCTGTGGTGCTGTTACTGCCACCCAGCTGCGAACGGGTCTGGATGGCCTGCTGGCCCGGGATAAATGGCCGATTCAGTACTACTTGTTATCCGAGCTCCCCATGACGGACCGCGGAAAAGTCAGCAGAAAAGTTCTCCTGGACTGGATCAAGAACCATGACCCCCGGGCCCAAGTCCTTGGCTAGCGGCAAGCCCCTCCGAAACGAGGACGGCGCAGCCAGAGGAATCGACGAGTCACGGCAGCCCGTGATCATTGCTGCGCTGCGGTCTCCGATTTGTCGTGCCAACGGGCAACTGAAATTTCTCCGCGCCCCGGACCTCCTGGCACCCGTGCTGGCTTCCCTGGTGGAAACAGCAGGGGTGGACCCTTCAGGCGTGGATGACGTGATCGTGGGCAACGCTGTGGGCGGCGGCGGGAATGTGGCCAGGTTCGCCTCGCTTCGGGCTGGTTTGCCCATCACTGTTCCCGGCCTCACGGTTGACCGCCAGTGCGGTTCAGGCCTTGACGCCATTGCACTGGCGTCCCGGCTGGTGGCAGCCGGCGGTGATCCGCTGTTTTTGGCCGGCGGCGTTGAAAGTATCAGTAGGGCGCCGGCCCGGGCCAACAGAAACGACGACGGCGAACTCGACTTCTACTCCAGGGCCAACTTTGTGCCCCAACAGTTCGGGGACCCTGACATGGGCGTTGCGGCGGAAAACGTAGCCCACGAATTCGGCGTTACACGTCAGAGGCAGGACGAGTACGCGCTCCGGAGCCATCATCGAGCCGTTGAAGCAGCCAGGACCGGCGTTTTTGCGGATGAAATTGTTCCGCTCAAAGGCAACGAAAAACTGGTGGATTCAGACGATGGCCCCAAGGCTTCACTCCGCGCCCCGCTCATGGCGAGGTTCCCTGCAGCGTTCGTGGCCGGCGGTTCGGTCACGGCAGCGAACTCGTGCTTCGATGCAGACGCAGCGTCCGCCGTCGTCATGACGTCTTTGAAACGTGCCCGCGCCATGGGCGCGACGGACGGGATGTTGGTGCTGGGCTGCCACACCGCCGGCGTTGATCCGGAACTCCTCGGTATCGGAGCCGCCCACGCCGCCCAACGGCTCCTTGACCAGCATGCTGTGGCCGCAGGAGAGATTGACCTGGTGGAGTTCAACGAGGCGTTCGCCTCCCAAACCATCGCATGCCTGGAATATCTGGGCATTGACCCACGGAGAGCCAACCTTGATGGCGGAGCGCTTGCCTTGGGTCATGGCTATGGAGCCTCCGGCGCAGTGCTGGTGACCCGGATAATGGCCCAGGCACGCCGCAGCTATTCACTGCGCGGCGAGAGCCCACTGGCGCTGGCAATGATCAGTAGTGCAGGGGGCATGGGAACCGCAGCTCTCCTGCAGTACGCACGGTTCTAGTCCCTGCCCGATTTAGTCCCTCTCCGGTTCACCCAGCCCGCGGGCTGCCAAAGCGTCACCGGTTTGGCGGGCATACGCCACAGTCGTGATGAAGACGGGAAGTACCAATGCGCGGGGATTGCGTTCAAGCCCCCGTGCCCGTGCTGAGTCCCGCACGTCAGAGAAGGCGCCGGCTATAAAGGGTATACTCCTGAGCATTACGGCGATAGTCAATGCGAAACGTTCAGGGTCGGCACCGAAACGCCGGAACGGTTTAGCCAGTGCCACCACGCCGTCCAGCAGTTCCTGCACAGGAGTGGTTGCGGTCAGGACTGAAGCTGCCACCACACAGACGAGCACGTTCAGCACGATCCGCGCCGCAGTGGGCCCACCGAGCTGCCACCATTGAAAGAGCCCAATGGCCAGGAGGATGGGCGCCACCAACCAGATGGCCCGCAGGAGTCGGCGGAAGCCGGCGCCAGTGAGCATGAACAACCCGCACATGACGGCGAATATCACCAGCGACACAGCCCAGTCCACAATGAGGAAGGACGCCGCTCCGCAGGCCGCAACCACCAGGAACTTCAGCCACAGGGGAGTGCGGTGGATGATCGAACTTCCACGAATGTAGTTCGCAATCAGGAAACCATGGCCCCTCACCTGGACACATCACCCAAGCGGGTACCGGGCAGGGGAGCCTCGCATAGCTCGCGGTATCGGGCAACGCCCTCGGCGGCACCGCCATCGAAGACGATGCGCCCGGACTCCACCACCAGCACCCGGTCCATGTCCAGCGCCAGGTCGAGGTCATGCGTGGACATCATGACTTGTTGGTCCAGGCCGGCCACCGTCCGCCGCAGGAGTTCGCGGTTCCGGAGGTCCAAAAGGGTGGACGGTTCGTCCAGGACCAGCACGGCGGGATCGACGGCAAGGACTGCGGCCAGTGCCAACAACTGCCTTTCACCACCGGAAAGTTCGTAAATGCTCTGATCGGCCAAGTGCAGCAGGCCGAATCGATCCAGGACTGCTTCCGCCCGGGCCGCCCGCTCCTTGGAGTTCTTGATGGAACGGCGGAGGGACAGCTCAACGTCTTCGCGCCCCGTGGGCATCACCAACTGGGACAGGGGATCGGTGAAGACGAAACCCACATTGCCCCGGACACGGCGGACGTCCGCAACTGTGTTGTGGCCGCGGACCACCACAGCGCCTTCGCTCGGTTCTATCAGGCCATTGACGAGGCGCAGCAGCGTGGACTTCCCGGAACCGTTGGCTCCGATGACACCAATCCGACGCTCAGTCAGGTCCAGGGAGAAATCGTGCAGCAGGGTTTTGGGGGTGTCGCTGCTGTCGACTGCGACACGCACCGAAACCCTGCTGAAACTGATGGAATTCATGGAGTGATTGTTCCCGCTTTACTTGACCCGACGTACCAAGACATCCGGGAAGGCTTTGTGGATTGCCATGGCGATGATCACGGCCAGGACGTTCTTAATGATATCGCCGGGGACAAAGGGAAGATCGGCGAGGAATGCCTTGGTGAAGTCCAACTTGGCATTGACCATCATGCCCAGCACACCCAAAGCGTGGATGACCACGATGCTGCTCACCATGGTCGCGGCGAAGAGCCACAGTGCACGGAACTTCACAGTCCTGCGGATGACCACCGCTGCAAGGTAGCCGGTTGCGGCTGCCGCCAGCGGGAACGCGATGATGTAACCGGCGGAGGGCGTGGCAAGGATACCCAATCCGCTGCGTCCACCGCTGAAGATCGGCAGCCCGGCGAACCCCAGCAATACATAGAGTCCGACGGCGGCGAAACCGCGCCCGGCGCCCAGCACCAATCCGCTGAGCATCACCGTCAGGGTCACCAATGTGATGGGAACACCAAGTGCGCCTACAGGTATGCCAGGGACGATCGCGGAGGCCGCTACGAGGGCTGCGAATACTGCAATGAGGCCAAGGTCGGTGGCGCTCCAGCGTTTTCGGGAGGATGCGGTGCGCTGAGGCGTATCAGCGGAAGTGGAAGAGTTGGTCTGGCTCATGACGGTCCTATCGGGTGTAATGCGATGCGATGAAAAGTTCTTGTTTCCCCTGTTCTCGAGAGTACGTAGGGAACGATGGCGGAATTTTGGAGTCTTTCCACAACACTGGTCGGGAATTCTTTGGTCGTCAGCACAGTTTTCGACTTAATCACCCGATGTCAGGCCTCGGCCTGCGTACCGGTAGACTTGAACAGGCTGTTCTCACGGCCACCCCCGCCGCACTTATCGGACCCACCGGTCCCCGCGAGCGTTCCCCATTGAAAGGCATCACCCGAATTGATTACCGTCCAGGACCTCGAACTCCGCGCCGGCGCACGCCTGCTCATGGACCAGGTCAACTTCAGGGTGGACAAAGGGGACAAAATTGGACTCGTCGGACGTAACGGTGCCGGCAAGACCACCCTCACCCGCGTCCTTGCAGGCGAAGGGCTTCCCGCTGGCGGCAAAGTGACCCGCAGCGGTGAGATCGGCTATCTGCCGCAGGATCCCCGGACGCCGGACATGGAACAGCTCGCCCGGGACCGCATCCTTTCCGCTCGTGGCCTGGATGTAGTTGTAGGCAAGCTCAAGAAGGCACACGAGGACATGGCCAGCGATGACGCCGCCGTCCAGCGAAAAGCCATGAACCGCTATGACCGTCTGGAGGCAGAATTCCTCTCGGGTGGCGGCTACGCAGCGGAAGCTGAAGCCGCTGCAATCTCCTCCAACCTTGCGCTGCCGGATCGTCTCCTCAACCAGCCGCTAAAAACCCTTTCGGGTGGCCAGCGCCGCCGTGTGGAGCTGGCGCGCATCCTTTACTCCGATGCCGAGACCCTGCTCCTGGACGAACCCACCAACCACCTCGATGCCGACTCCATCACGTGGTTGCGCGACTTCCTCAAGAACCACCAGGGTGGCCTGATCGTGATCAGCCACGACACGGACTTGCTCGAAGCCACGGTGAACAAGGTGTTCTTATTGGATGCCAACCGAGCCCAGATCGACCACTACAACATGGACTGGAAGCGCTACTTGCTCCAGCGCGAAACGGATGAGCGCGCCAGGAAGCGCGAACGCGCCAATGCCGAAAAGAAGGCTCAGGTCCTGATTGACCAGGCCAACAAGATGCGTGCCAAAGCTACCAAGGCCGTGGCTGCCCAGAACATGGCCAAGCGTGCTGAGCGGCTCCTAAGCGGTTTGGAGGCCGTACGCGAAAACGACCGCGTGGCCGCGCTGCGCTTCCCGGATCCATCACCTTGCGGCAAGACTCCGCTGACTGCGGAGGGGCTGAGCAAGTCCTACGGTTCGTTGGAAATTTTCACGGACGTGGACCTGGCAATCGATCGCGGATCCAAGGTGGTCATCCTCGGCCTGAACGGTGCCGGCAAGACCACCCTTCTGCGCATGCTCGCCGGTGTGGATAAGCCGGATACAGGCGACATCATCCCCGGGCACGGCCTCAAGGTAGGCTACTACGCCCAGGAGCATGAGACGCTCGACGTCGACCGCACGGTCCTGGAAAATATGCGGTCCTCGGCTCCGGACATGAAAGACGCCGAAGTCCGCGGCATCCTGGGCTCGTTCCTGTTCTCCGGCGACGACGTCGACAAGCCCGCTGGCGTCCTTTCCGGCGGCGAAAAGACCCGCCTGGCCCTGGCCACCATTGTGGCGTCCAGCGCCAACGTGCTGCTCCTCGACGAGCCCACCAACAACCTGGACCCTGCCAGCCGCGCCGAAATCCTGGGTGCGCTCAAGAACTACAGCGGCGCCGTCGTTATGGTCAGCCACGACGAAGGTGCAGTGTCAGCGCTGAATCCGGAGCGCGTTGTCTTGCTTCCGGATGGTGTGGAGGACCACTGGAACGAAGACTACCTGGACCTGATCACGCTGGCTTAAGCCCTGGGGCTGGCCGCCAGTGGCGCGTGTGGTTGCGTTCCGCTGCGCGTGCGGTTGCGTTCCGCGGCGTGTGTTGCGTTCCGCGGCGTGTGTTGCGTTCCGCGGCGTGTGTTGCGTTCCGCTGCGCGGCGCGCTTGATCTGCCGCGTGCTCGCTCGTTCCTCGCTTAGACGCACGCTACGCAGATCAACCGCGTCGCTTCGCTCGCGGGCAAGTGGCCTCCGCGCCGCCTAGCGGACCTGCAAAGGTTCGGCTTCGGTGATGCGCGCTAGTTCCTCATAGCTGATGGAGAACATCGAGTTGTGGTCTCCGGCTCCGGCCCAGAGTAGTGGGTGGTCTTGGAGGGAGGTGTCCAGGATGGTTCGCAATTTCTTTGGGTGGCCCACTGGCGCTACTCCGCCTACTTCCTGGCCGGTGTGTTCCAGCACGAATTCGGGCTTGGCGCGGCGGATCTTTCCTCCGCCCAGCTGCTCTGCCACCAGTCCCGTATCTACTTTCGCCGCTCCACTGGCAAGGATGAGCAGCGGCTCGCCGTCGAGCTCGAAGACCAGGCTGTTGGTGATTGCCGCGACATCGCATCCCAGCACGGCAGCAGCGGCCGCTGCCGTCGGTACCTTGTCCTCGAAAATGCGGACTGTGTCCTCGGCGCCGGCGGCAGTCAAAGCGGACCGGACATTGAGCACCGGCTCGTGAACCGGATCAGTAACCTTGTGCATCCAGGATGGCGTCTTCCTCTTCTTCGGACGTGGGCCGCTTGTTTTTACGGGAAGCAGGCGCGCGCCTGGGAGGAGTACCTCCCGCTGCAAGAATTTGTTCGTCCTCTTCCTCTTCGGCATCGATGGCCGCGTTCCGGGCCTGTTGCCGCGCGGCGTAGCCGAAACCGATGAACATCAAGACGCCAAACGCGAACCATTGCAAGGAGTAGGAAAGGTGTGTTCCTTCTTCAGTGGCAGGTTTGGGGAAGGGCGTGGGCATCGGCTGTACGGAAGGGTTTTCACTGGCCAACTGCCCGTAGGCGCCTGTGGCGATTGGATAGGGGAGTTCTCCTGCGAAGCTTCCGAGGTCAATGGAGGCCAGTTGACCGTCCACCGCGCCGCGGTCCAGCTTGGGTTCGGCGGGCTTGAGACGTGCCACCACTGTGACTTCGCCACTGGGAGGAGCAGGGATAACGTCAGGACGGCCTGGGGTGTTGTTGCCGATTGGTAGCCATCCGCGGTCGATCACTACGGCTTCGCCTGTGGTCAGCCTGAAAGGAACCACGACGTCGTAACCTGGCTGGCCGTTCAGTGGCCGGTTGCGCACAACCCGCTGCCCGTCGAGGTCGTAGCTGCCGTGCAGCTCAACCTGCGTCCATTCCCGTTCGGGGTCCAGGGTGTTGAACTGATTCTTGATCTCCGCATAGGGGATGGGGGTGGCCGAGTAGTTACTCACCACGCGATTGATCTCCGCCAGTGTCTCAGCCCTGCGATCCATCTGCCAACGCCCAAGGAACACACAGGCTGTGGCGAAAATAACGGCCAGCACGAAGTACCCCAGCCACTTGCTGGAGAACAGAAAACGGTACATTCAGCCGGCCTCATTCGCTGTTGTTTCACTGGCGATGAACGGCAGCGTTTCTTTCCAGAGGCCACGTGTCTGCAGGTAATCCTCCAGCCAATTCCGGTGCTCACCGCACGAAAGCCACACCTTACGGCGATCCGGCGTGTGGATGCGGGGATTGTTCCACAGGAGCTGCCACTCTGCGCCGGTACGGCAACCTTTGCGGGAGCATGTGGCCGGTCCGGTATGGCGTTCTGACTCCCCGCCGGCCGCACTTGGGCCGCCGAGGTTGAAGATATTCATGAAGCCGCCCGTTCGTCGCCGGAATGTCCGGCATCGCTTGCATGGCCCGTTGCGGGGCCTTCTGACTTGTCCTGTGGATCGTCATCCACCAGTTCCCCTTGGAGTACCGTTGGCGCGTCCACAGGAGGTTCTTCAGGCTCGGGAGAACGTTCCAACTCGGGGACGGCCACGTAGTCCAACAAGGACTCACTGTGGTCCTCGGCTTTGTCATTGCCATTGGCTATGACCACCGCAATCCAAGGCAGGAAAACAGCGCCTGCGATGGCAATGATTTTGAACCAGCCATCAACCACAAAAATCAGGATGATGCAGACCATGCGGATGCCCATCGCTACCGCGTACTTGATCATGCGATCGCGCATATCTTCGGAGTGCGCGGCAGCAGCATCTGTGATGCTGTGGACTTCGGGGTCACTGGAAAAAGCGTCCGGTTCCCCGGGCACTTGCTGCAGGGGGCTGTCTTCTCGTGTCACAACTGAATCATCACGCTCCAAAGGCCTTCCACAATTCTCTCACCAAGGACGTACCCACCCAAACCGCGCTCATGACCGGTTACCCACGGGTTGCAGTGGGCTACAGATAGGATCAACACAGGAAAATCCCTCTCTCATAGCGGCATGGCAATGCCGCGGAACCTGGAGCCAAAGCATGTCTGAAGCAGTATCCACCGGGCGCAGCGTCCTTATCACCGGCGGCAACCGGGGCATCGGCCTCGCCATTGCCGAATCGTTCCTCGCCAACGGCGACAAGGTTGCTGTCACCTACCGAAGTGAATCAGAACTGCCTGAGGGCATCCTGGGGGTTAAGGCCGACGTCACGGACGAGGTATCCATCGACGCTGCGTTCAAGATCGTCGAGGAAGCGCACGGACCGGTGGAGGTGCTTGTGGCCAACGCAGGCATCACCAAGGACACGCTGCTGTTGCGGATGAGCGAGGACGACTTCACGTCAGTCCTGGACACCAACCTCACCGGCGCCTTCCGTGTCATCAAGCGGGCCTCCAAGGGCATGATTCGGTTGCGCAAAGGCCGCGTCGTCCTCATTTCGTCGGTCTCCGGCCTGTATGGCGCTCCCGGACAGATCAACTACTCCGCTTCCAAGGCCGGCATGGTGGGCATCGCACGCTCCCTGACGCGCGAACTTGGCAGCCGCGGCATCACGGCCAATGTTGTTGCACCCGGCTTCATCAACACGGACATGACTGCTGAATTGCCTGAAGACACGCAGAAGTCCTACCTGGCCAATGTTCCTGCCGGACGCTTCGCCGAAGCCTCCGAGGTAGCAAACGTGGTGCGCTGGGTTGCCAGCGACGAAGCCGCGTACATTTCCGGCGCAGTGATTCCTGTGGATGGCGGCTTGGGGATGGGCCACTAGGCAACTAGCCTGCGCAGCAGTTTTTGTTCGAGGGCGACAACGGATTTCCTACGTGCCGCTGGCATGATGGAACCCAAGCCCACGGAATTTGGATGAAGTGAACAAAAGGAGCACGAATGGGAATGCTGGATAACAAGACCGCGATCGTCACGGGGTCCTCACGCGGAATCGGCGCCGAAGTTGCCAAGATCCTCGCCGGTGAAGGTGCGGCCGTCGTAGTCAACTACCGCCAGAAGGCGCCTCGCGCCAACAAGGTAGTGGCCGGAATCCAGGCAGCGGGCGGGCGCGCAGCGGCGGTGGGCGCAGACCTCACTACCGATGAAGGTGTTCACGCCCTGGCCAGCACCGCGATGGAGGAGTTCGGCTCCCTCGATATCCTGGTACTTAATGCCTCCGGCGGTATGGAATCCGGCATGGAGGAAGGGTACGCACTCAAGCTGAACCGCGATGCCCAGGTCAACATGCTCAATGCAGCAGTTCCCCTCATGCCCGAGGGTTCGCGCGTGGTCTTTGTCACCAGCCACCAGGCGCACTTTGTGGAGACCGTGCCCACCATGCCTGAGTACGAGCCTGTAGCGAAGAGCAAGCGCGCCGGTGAGGACGCCCTGCGAGCCCTCCTGCCAAACCTTGCTGACAAGGGCATCTCCTTGGTGGTTGTGTCCGGCGACATGATCGAGGGCACCGTGACGGCCACTTTGCTTGATCGCTCCAACCCGGGAGCCATCGAAGCGCGCCGCGCCGAGGCCGGCAAGCTGTACTCCGTTGAAGAATTCGCAGCCGAGGTTGCCAAGATGGTGACTGCCGATGTCGAATCAGGACACACCGAATACGTGGGTGGCGCCGACTACTTCGACAAGTCGTCCGAGTAACCTACGCACAGCACTTCAGCAGCGGCCCGGGACACCGTCCCGGGCCGCTGCTGCTTTAACGGGGTTTGGCATTGGATAATGACGATTTCATGAATTATTCAGTTTTTTGCGTCACGAAATGCACTTTGTTGTTTCAGTTGTTTCGCTTTGCATTAAGGCATTCCATCTGGTTGACTCCTAAAAGCGCCCTCGTCCCCGGTTTTATGCAGGCCTCGCAAGCCAAGGTGGGAAGTCCATGCCACGGCAGGCATTTCAGATAGCAGACGGAAGTTTCACGGCGAACCCACAGGGGCGATTATTGTCCCTTTGCATTAGGAGCTTTCTTTGGACATGTTGTTGCGTGCGGATGATATTCATGCGTCATACGATCATCGGCGAATCCTTAAAGGCGTTGCGCTGTCCATAGGACGCGGCGAGATACTGGGTCTGATTGGAACCAACGGTGCAGGCAAGACCACCCTGATGGGCGTTCTGTCCGGTTTGCATCAACACGAAGCCGGGCTGATGACGCTCGCGGGAGAAAAGTACTCACCGGAAACCATTGAAGAAGCGCAAGCCTGCGGCGTTGGCCTCATCCCGCAGAACTTCCGGATCGACCCCCGGCTCACCATTGCACGCGCCATTTTTCGCGGCACCTTCCAAGCAGATAAGCCCCATGAGGAACTCCGCGACCAAGCAAGCAAGCTGATCCGGGACATCGGCCTCCGCTTGGATCCCGACGCCGAGGTCGGATCGCTCATCCGCGCTGAGCAGGCTCTGGTGGAAGTATTGAGGATGGTTGCCGAAGAAGCCCAGCTGGTGATCATGGACGAGGTTGCCGCCTCACTTCCGGACCATGACGTCGCCGTACTCCATCAGGTGTTGCGAATGCTGGTCAGGCAAGGAAGGGCCATCATTTACATCACGCATCGCTTGGATGAGGTCCGTTCCATTGCGCACCGCATTGCTGTGCTCCGGGAAGGACGGGTGCACAAAACCCTGGAGGCCAGCCACACCGACGTGGACGAACTGGCCTTCCTGCTGCTTCAACATGAACTCGAAGGCGGCACAAGACCCAGTGACCCCGTTGAGGGTCATGAGCTCCTAAGGGCTGCGAGCCTGAGCGTGGAAGACAGAGTTCGGGACGTCACCTTTCATGTGGCCAAGGGCGAAATATTTGGGCTGGTTGGAACGCATCGATCAGGCGTCTACGAGCTGGTCCAAGCGCTTGCCGGCGCCCGGCCCAGCACCTCGGGGCACATCCTCCTCCACGGTCAAGAGGTGCAGATTCGAACGCCCCAGGATGCTCTGCGTTTGAAAATCGGCTACTTGTCCGACGCTGTCGATGACGGCAGTGCGACGGGGACCATTGTGGAGGGCCTCAAATCCAGCGGTGAAGGGGGAGAACCGAGTCTGCGGGATGAGATTGCACAGCTTCGCGGAGTTGCGGAGGTGGTTCGACGCATGCATATCAGCACCACCAACATCCATGGAAACATCAGTACACTCTCGGGCGGCGATCGCCAGAAAGTACAGCTCGCCAAGTGGATGACCACAGACTGCGAGCTATTGATCCTCAGCCATCCGAGCCGCGGCATTGATATCGGCGCCAAGGAAGCCGTCTACCAGATGCTCAACGAGCTCAGCCAGACAGGCGTGGGCATTATTCTGCTGTCCTCTGACTTGTCCGAACTGATCAGCTGGTGCCACAGGGTGGGAGTGATGCGTGATGGCGAACTCGTCACCATCGAGGCCAATGCCAACACCAACGAGGACGTCCTGGTACACCATATGTTGGGCGTGAAGTTCGAATCCAGCAGCAGCGATGCCAAGCGCGTGCGGACTTGATGCGTTAGGGTCCTGATGCAAAAGGGGGCGGTGGCGCATAGTGCGCCACCGCCCCCTTGCATTCCCGGGAGATCAGACGGTGATGTCCTTGGCCAGGTTCTTGAGCTTGTGCCGGGCCAGGGCCAGGTTTGCAAAGGTGCGGTCAAGCACAAGGTAGACGAAGAGCCCCTTGGAGCCGCTCGAGTTCAGTACATTGATGAGGTGGTACTGGGTGCCCAGGGTGATCAGGATGTCTTCGATGTCGCTGTCGAGGCTCAAATCGGCCATGGTGCGCAGCTTGGCGGTCACCACGTTGGAGTTCCCTGCAGCAGCAACGCCGAGGTCGAAGCCGGGGCTTCCACCTTGAGCCAGGGCCATGCCGCTGGAGTAGTCCACCACGGCAGCACCAGTGGATCCTTCGATGGCAAGCAGTTGCTTTATGGCTTCGTCCAGTGTGCTCATATCGGGTTGTTCCTGTTCTGTTATGTATTCGGCAGTGTCTGCGAAGTTGGGAATTCTGGTTGTGTCATCGTCGTAGTGATCCAGGTGGATTTCCATGGGCGCTCCGAACGGTTCACGTCCTGCCCCCGCAATTCGTCATACCGGCCTCCGCTTTCTCTGCGGAGTTGATGATCAGAGTCTTCACTTTACACAAAAAATTAACTCAGCAAGGAGAAATGCTATTGCTCTTGCGGTAAAGGATTTTTGAAGCGGTAAAACAGTGACAATTCTATAAATATTGCTGTTTCTGCGTCACGAAATCACTCAAGCGGTTTCCATAAGATCTCCGTGCTGCGAATGGATGTGCCGCGGCCTCCGGATACGCCAAAGCACCGGCGGGGAACCGCGCCGGTGCTTTGTGAGAGGACAATAAAGCGGCGTCAGGAAGCTCCGCCCCAACGTCAGACGTTTGCTATGTGCCGCACGGCGTCCAGGTACGGCATGGTGATTACGGCGTCGGCTACTGCACGAACCGCAGGTTTGGCGTTGAAGGCGACTCCAATGCCGGCTGCACTGAGCATGTCCAGGTCATTCGCACCGTCGCCCACCGCAATGGTGTGCTCAAGGTCGATGCCCTCAGCCGCCGCCCACTGGCGCAAGTACTTTTCTTTGGCGGCCCGATCGATGACCGCGCCCAGCACCTTGCCCGTCAACGCGCCGTCGACGATTTCAAGCTCGTTGGCAATCCAGTAGTCCAAGCCGAGTTCATCAGCGATAGGACCCAGGATTTGGTTGAATCCTCCGGATACCACGGCCACCACGTGGCCCGCCTTCTTGAAGGCCGCAACCAGCTCTGCGGCACCTGGGCTGAGACGCACTTCCTGGCGAACAGAATCGACGACGGCGGCAGGCAAGCCGGCGAGCACGGCAACGCGGGCATGCAGGCTCTGGGCAAAGTCCAACTCACCGCGCATCGCGGCTTCTGTGACGGCAGCGACTTCGTCGCGTTTGCCTGCGTACGCTGCCAACAGTTCGATGACCTCTTGCTGGATCAGGGTGGAATCAACATCCATGATCAAAAGCTTCCGGGAGGCCTCCCGAAGGGCAACAGGGACAACAGCAGTGTCCACCCCTTCTTCTGCGGCCTCTGCCATCAGCCGCCTCATGGTCACGAGGTCCGCGTCCCCGCTCACCGAGAACCCGGCAGTGTGCACACAGAAGCGCTCATTTCCGCCGTGTGATTCCGATGACACCGAGGCGCCGGCGCCAGCCAGTACATTGAGCACATTCTCCAGTGATGCAGGGGACAAATTCACGCCGTAGCTGACTGCAGCCAAGTTCGAAGTCATGGCCTCAATCCTACTGAGAGTGCTGCGGGCGCCCGAATTCGTTTCGGCTGATAAACCAGGAGAAACCCCGGTTATCAGTCATGTGCCTTTTTGTCCTAGTGTCTACTGCTATGAGTGATGTTCTGGAATTGGCTTCCGTCAGCGTTGTCCGAGGCAAGAAGACCCTGCTGGACAAGGTCGATTGGGAAGTCAACGAAGGCGAACGTTGGGTCATCCTGGGACCGAACGGCGCCGGCAAGACCACCCTCCTCCAGATAGCTGCCGCCCGCCTGCACCCCAGCAGCGGCAGGGCCGGAATCCTCGATGAGACGCTGGGACGCGTTGACGTCTTTGAACTCCGCCCCCGCATCGGCCTCTCGTCGGCGGCACTGGCCACCCAGATTCCGGAGCACGAAAACGTCCTGAACGTGGTAGTCACCGCAGCCTATGGCGTTACCGGGCGCTGGCGCGAGGGTTACGAGCGCGACGACGAACGCCGTGCCTTCGCCCTGCTCAACGACTGGGGGATGGGCCCCTTGTTGAACCGCACCTTTGCCACACTGTCCGAAGGGGAGCGCAAACGCGTGCAGATTGCCCGTGCGCTGATGACAGACCCCGAGCTGCTGCTGCTCGACGAGCCTGCAGCGGGCCTGGACCTGGGCGGACGCGAAGAATTGGTTCACAAGCTGGGCGAACTCGCCAAGGACGAAGCAGCTCCTGCCATGGTCCTTGTCACCCATCACCTTGAGGAAGTGCCGCCTGGATTCACCCACGCAATGCTGCTCCGTGAAGGCGGAGTGGTGGCTGCCGGCCTCATCAAAGAAGTCCTCACCGACGAGCACCTCAGCAACACCTTCGGACTCGCCCTGGACGTTTCGGAAAACGGCGGCCGCTACACCGCCACCGCCCGCCGCTAGACCGGCCGATCGTTAACAGTGGAGATCCTTAGCAGCATCCTGGTCTTTTTCGCGGGCTTGTGGGCCGGCACCATCAACGCGGTGGTCGGTTCCGGCACGCTGGTGACCTTCCCAGTGCTCATCGCCCTGGGCGTTTCCCCCGTGGTCGCTTCCATGAGCAACGCGATGGGCCTTGTGGCCGGGACGGCAGCGGGAGCCTGGGGTTACCGCCGCGAACTGGCGGGTCGTGGCAGTCAACTGCTCAAGCTGCTGCCCGCTTCCTTACTGGGAGGCATTACCGGCGCTTGGCTGCTGCTGCACCTTCCGGAGAAGGTTTTCCACTATGTGGCCCCCGTCCTGCTGGTCCTGGCCCTCCTCATGGTCCTGTTCCAACCCAAGCTGCAGGCCTGGGTGCGAAGCAGGGAAGAGAACCCGGAGCACGCCATCCGGGATCGCAGCCACGGAATCCTCCTGGTGGTTCTGGTGTACTTGGCCGGTGTCTATGGCGGCTACTTCGTTGCTGCGCAGGGCATTCTCCTGGTGGGCATCCTTGGCGTGTTCCTCACCGGAACCATGCAAAATGCCAACGCCATGAAGAACATCCTGGTGCTGGGCGTCAACATGGTGGCGGCTATCTCCTACCTCCTCTTTGCCTTTGACCGCATCAACTGGCTCGTGGTCCTGCTCATCGCCGTGAGCTCAACCATTGGCGGGCTCATCGGTTCCAAAGTGGGCAGGAAGTTGTCACCCCGGGTTCTCAGGGCAGTCATCTTCACTCTCGGCATTGTGGCCCTGGGCTTCATGATCGCCAACCTGCTGAAATAATCAGCCGGTGACATTCCACTATCTTGAGTCCGCCAACGATCCCCGCGTGACGGACTACACCACGCTCACCGATGTACACCTGAGAAAATTGCGCGAGCCCCGGGAAGGCATGTACATCGCCGAATCTTCCAAGGTCCTCCGCAGGGCTCTGGCCGCAGGCCATCAGCCACGATCCTTTTTCCTGGCGGAGAAGTGGCTGGAGGACCTGGACGACGTCTTCAAGGCCCATCCTGACATTCCGGTCTTCATTGGCAAGGCCTCATTACTCGAAGAAATCACCGGGTTCCATCTGCACCGCGGTGCCATGGCTGCCATGCACCGGCCAGCTCCTGTTCCGTTGGCGGACCTCTTGGCGGACGCCCGGAGAATTGCCGTTCTGGAGGACATCGTGGACCACACAAATGTGGGGGCAATCTTCCGCTCTGCCGCCGCTCTCGGGGTGGATGCGGTCCTTGTTTCGCCGCGGTGCGGGGACCCCCTGTACAGGCGCAGCGTCCGTGTCAGCATGGGCACCGTTTTCCAGGTTCCGTGGGCCCGACTCGAAAGCTGGCCGGACGATGTCAGCCGGCTGAAGGAACAGGGCTTCACTGTGGTGGCCATGGAGTTGACCGACGACGCCGTAGACCTGGACGATCTTGCAGCCCGAAAGATCCCTCAGCTGGCTCTGGTCCTTGGAACTGAAGGGGCCGGCATGAGCGAAGAGACGTTGGCCGCCGTCGACCTCGCCGTCAAGATTCCCATGCGTGCAGGCGTCGATTCGCTCAACGTCGCGGCCGCCTCGGCAGTGGCGTTCTGGGAACTCCGTCCGCGCGACTGAGCGCGGTCGTAGGCGATGGCCGTTTCCGCTATGATTGGTTGTTGGCCCGCCCGCTGGAATGTTCGCATTGCAGCAAAGGTCCACCTCCATTCATACCTGGCAGCTGGCAAAATCCAGTTGCGCGAACAAAAGGTCCCATTATGAAGTCTGATATCCACCCGAAGTACGAAGCTGTTGTTTTCAACGACCTGGCTTCCGGTACGCAGTTCCTGACCAAGTCCACCGTGTCTTCTTCGAAGACCATCGAGTGGGAAGACGGAAACACCTACCCGGTTATCGACGTCGAAATCTCTTCGGAGTCCCACCCGTTCTACACGGGCAAGCAGCGCATCATGGACTCCGCTGGCCGCGTCGAGCGCTTCAACGCTCGCTTCAAGGGCTTCGGCGGCAAGAAGTAACCACTTCACCCCAAGGCTTTTCATGGCCCGCATTGCTGGATTTCCAGCAATGCGGGCCCTTGCGTTTTCCGGCAAGATGGACACCATGACTTCCCAGCCAACTCACGTTCCACACACCCACGACGACTCCTCGCGCCTTCATGGCGAATACAAGGTCCCGGGCGGCAAACTCGTAGTTGTGGACCTGGACGTTGTGGACGGACGATTTTCCCGGGTTTCGTTGAGCGGCGATTTCTTCCTGGAGCCTGATGAAGCCCTTGAGGACATCAACCGGGCGTTGACAGGCCTGCCGGAGAACTCAGCCGCAGCAGACATCGCCGCGGCCGTCACTGCCGGCCTGCCACGAGACGCCGCACTCTTCGGCTTCTCGGCCGGGGCGGTGGCTGTAGCAGTCCGACGCGCGCTTTCCAAGGCCACCGGATGGGCGGACCACCAATGGGAGATCATCCCGCCCACGGTGTTGCCCACCCAAGTCAACGTTGCTTTGGATGAAGTACTCACAGCGGAGGTGGGAGCCGGCCAGCGCAATCCCACATTGCGTTTCTGGGACTGGGAAGAACCATCCGTGGTGATCGGAAGCTTCCAGTCAGTGCGGAACGAGGTGGATCCGGACGGCGTCTCGCGGCAGGGTATTTCCGTGGTGCGTCGCATCAGTGGTGGCGGTGCCATGTTTATGGAGGCCGGCAATTGCATCACCTATTCCCTTTACCTGCCGCAGACTCTGGTGGACGGTATCAGCTTCGCTGACTCTTACGCGTTCCTGGATGCCTGGGTCATGGCCGCCCTGGAGAAGCTGGGCATCACCGCGTTCTACGTGCCCCTGAATGATATCGCCACCGATCAAGGCAAGATCGGAGGGGCAGCACAGAAACGGCTCGCCAACGGTGGCATGCTCCATCACGTCACCATGAGCTACGACATCGACGCCGACAAGATGGTGGATGTCCTGCGCATCGGCAAGGAAAAGCTCTCGGACAAGGGAACCCGGAGCGCCAAAAAGCGCGTGGACCCCTTGCGTCGCCAGACAGGTCTTGCACGCTCTGAAATCATCGACGTCATGAAAGATGTCTTCGTGGAACGCTATGGCGCCATGGAATCGCGGCTCACCGAAGGTGAACTCGAAGCGGCCAGGAAGCGTGTGGATGAAAAGTTCGGCACTGAGGAATGGTTGAACCGGGTTCCCTAGGGCTTTCCCGGTCCACCTTCCCTTCGGTCAGCCGGCCGCCTGGGCGGTCAACGCCCGCAGCAGGTGGCTCCGTTGCTCGATGATGATCCGGCGGAGGGCCCGGGGAGCGTCAGCGTGGTCATGAAGCCACTGGTCGGCGCGCATCAGGACCGGGTGCCCGGCAGGCCGCATGCCTTGGGGGAGATTTTGGGCACCGGGGAAGAGGCCACGAACAATCCGTCCCGCGATTTCAATGCTGCGTTCGGACCAAACGCGCTCAAGGCACTCAAAGTAGGGCTCGATGTAGCGTTCCAGGAGGTCTTCGGGAGCAGTAACGAACCCGGCTATCGTTGCGCTGAGGATCTCGTTGGAGAGCCCAGTGCTGTTGACAGCCGCATCCCAGGCGGCTGCCTTGACTGAGGCCTCCGGTCGGGCGGCGGAGGCGAGAGCATGGCCCTCCCTGCCCGATGCTGTGGTGTCAGCACCAAGCTCCCGGGCCAGCTCTGCAAGTGCCGCCTGCCCATGAGCTGCCAAAGCCTGCCACAGGCTCCATCGCAGTTCAGCGTCCACGGCCAGGCCATCCACCACGATGCTGCCTTCCAGGATTCCCCGCACAAGCGCTAGCTGGCTGTCACCATGCCGTGATACGTCTGCCACAGTCCTGGCCCAGGCAAGTTGCTGATCTGAACCGGGATCAGCAGCGGTGAGCTGCTCAGCGGCTACGCTCAGGAAATCCTTTCGCACACCCACACGCGTTGCGGCAGGCACGTAGCGTTCAATGGCGCTGCCGGCGTTGCCCAGCACGTTGAGCAGGACACCTATGCCCGTTTCCGAGGGCGCAAACTGCTCGACGGCCGACACATAACGTGCCGCTGGTATAACGCCATCCCGGGCCGAATCCCAGAGCGCAGTCCAGCAAAGGGCTCGTGCCATAGGATCCACAATTCTGTTCAGCGAAGTCCGTACTGTGTGTTCGGAACCGCTGTCCAGCCGCACTTTGACGTAGCTCAGGTCGTCATCATTGACCAGGAGCAGCGCTGGACGGCGCTTTCCGCACAAGTCGGTCACCAGCGTGCTCGGACCGGCAACATCTATCTCGATGCTCTCTGTCCTCACCAACGCACCTGTTGAATCAGGGTCATACAGGCCCAGCCGCATACGATGCGGACGAAGTTCCTGGTGTCCGGTCAGGGGATCGATGGCTTCTTGTTGGAGCGTTACGGCACCCATGACCCCTCCGTCTTCAGCGATGTCTGCTGCAACGGTGGAGATACCGGATGTTTGCAGCCATTGGCGCGCCCAGTCGGCAAGGTCCCTGCCGGAGGCAGCGCTGAGCGCCTGTAGGAGGTCCTGCAGGGACGTATTGCCGAATTCGTGATCCCGGAAATACTGCCGGGACCCCGCGATGAAGGCGTCAAAACCGACATAGGCAACCAGCTGCTTCAACACCGATGCACCTTTGGCGTAGGTGATCCCGTCAAAGTTTTGCTTGGCGGCCTCGAGGTCCGGGATGTCCGCCACGATGGGGTGCGTGGTGGGCAATTGGTCTTGCACATAGGCCCAGGCTTTGCGCTTGCTGGCGAAATTCACCCACGCCGTGTCCCAGCTGGTGGCCCGGTCTACGCCCAGCGTCCCCATGTAATCGGCGAACGACTCTTTGAGCCACAGGTCATCCCACCAGTTCATGGTCACCAGGTCCCCGAACCACATGTGGGCCATCTCGTGCATGAGGGTATTGGCGCGGGCTTGGTATTGGGCATCGGTAGTGCGGGAGGCGTAGACGTACTTCTCCGTGAATGTCACCAGCCCGGGGTTTTCCATGGCACCGAGGTTGTATTCGGGCACAAACGCTTGATCGTATTTACCCCATGGATACGGGTAGGCGAAGAGATCGTTGAAGAACGCCAGCCCGCCCTTGGTCAGCCGGAACAGTTCATCGGCGTCGAATGAGCCTGCCAACGACGCCCGGCAGTAAAGTGCCAGCGGCACATCAAGGCGGGTGCCGTCGTCGAGCGTTGCTCCCCAGTGATCAGTTGCTTTGAAGTAGGGGCCGGCCAGCACCGTGGTGATGTAGGTGGACATCCGCTTGGTGGGGGCGAAATCCCAGAGCGCGGCAGTGGGGTCACCCGCTACCGGTGTACGCGTCTCCGCCACTGAGTTGGACGAGACTTCCCAGGCGACGGGGGCGATCACGTGGAAAGTGAAGTCGGCTTTGAGGTCCGGCTGCTCGAAATTGGCGAAGACACGGCGACTATCCGCGGGTTCGTACTGTGTGTAGAGGTAGCACTGGCCATCCGCGGGATCCACGAAGCGGTGCATGCCCTCGCCGGAGCGGCTGTAGAGCGCCGTCCCGGTCACCGTCACGGTGTTCTCGGCATCGAGGCCTTCCAAAAGGATCCTGTGACGGTCCACCACTGCCCGCACGTCCAAGCTCCGGCCGTTCAGCACCACTGACTCGACGCCGCCGCTGATGAAATCCAGGAAGGTGGCGGAGCCGGGCTCGGCGGAGAAGGTGACCGTGCTGGTGCTCGGATACCCGGCGACGGCGGGATCTGCCGCGTCGCGGACATCGAGGGTGACGTCATAGCTGTGGGTGGTGATCAAGGCTGAACGGGTTGCGGCTTCATCGCGCGACAGATTGTGATTCGACACACAGCTATCTAATCATGATCCACGCGGCCCCCAGGCCCAATGAGGCGATGAGCAACCACGAGCCCAGTGCCACCAGAACAGCGCGCCCTCCCGTGTGGATCAGGGTGCGTACCCGCACCGCCGAACCCAGCCCGAACAGGGCCGTTGCCAACAGAATGTCCTGGACAGCGGCAGCAATTTCCAGACCTGCCTGCGGCGCCCAGCCCAGTGAACGGAGTGCCATCATGGCGAGGAAACCCACCACGAACAGGGGGACAATCGGCGGGAACCGCCCGTCTGAGCCACCAGCAGGATCATCCCCGCCGTTGGTGCGCTTCTTCACATGGACGAATCGTTGGTGCACCCCGGCGGCGGCCGCAACCGGCGCCAGCAGGACCACGCGCGTCAATTTGACGACGACGGCGATCGCCAGCGCCGAGGTTCCTGCGGTTTGAGCCGTGGCCACCACTTGGCCGACGTCATGCACGGAGGCGCCCGTCCATGCTCCAAATTGTTCTGGATTGAGCTTCAGGGGCTGCATGAGCAGTGGCAGTACACCGATTGCAAGGGTGCCGCAGAGCGTTACCAGTGCCACGGGGAGCACTGTGTCTTGATGCTTGATCCGGCGCACAGCTGCTATGGCGCCGATCGCGGAGGCACCGCAGATGGAGAAGCCGGTGGCGATCAGGAGGGCAGCTTCCCCGGGGAGACGCAGAACACGCGCCAAACCATAGGTTCCGGCAAAGCTCACCAGTACTACGGCCGCGATCAATAGCAAGGACAGCCAACCCAGGCCGAGGACGTCGCCGATGCTGACCTTGAGGCCTAGCAACACGATCCCGGCACGCATGAGGTGCTTTCCGGCGAAGTCCAGGCCTGGCCGGGCGCGCCCCGCGGTGAGAACAGCCGTGCCCGGTATATTTGCTGAGAGCAAGCCCAATCCCACGGCGAGTGTCATGGCCGGCACCGCCGGAAAAACGCCGTGGATGGTGAAGGCAAGACCCGTTGCGGCGATGCTCAGGACCAACCCGGGCCCCAGCCGGGACAGCTGGGGCGCAAGACTGTTGAAGGGCATGCCTCAACCCTGCCGGATGGGGGCACGGAAGGCGAACCGGGAGTACCCGGAAACGTTGACACAACCAGCGCGTAATGCGCCCGACTCAAAAAGGTGATTACCTGAATCCCATGTCTGACCTATTCCAGGATTACTCCGAGGCCGCTGCCCGCAGTGGCGCCTATGACGAGATGTTTGCCCAAGGCCACATTGCCAGAAAATCCTACGGTCAGGTTTCCGGGGCTCTCCGCGAGCTTTCCCTGGCGGATGTCACCGCCCGCGCCGACTCCATGGCGCGCACCTTCCTGGACCGTGGTGTGACGTTCGACTACGCAGGGGAGGAGCGGCCGTTTCCCCTGGATATTGTTCCGCGCGTCATTCCAGCCGATGAGTGGGATGTCCTGGAACGCGGCGTTGCCCAGCGTGTCAAGGCTCTTGAAGCCTTCCTCAATGACGTTTACGGACGTATGGCTGTGGTCACCGACGGCGTGATTCCGCGGCAGCTGGTGACCACCAGCGCGCATTTTCACCGCGCGGTGCACGGTTTCGAGCCATCTGGTGGCGTTCGCGTCCACGTTTCCGGTATTGACGTCGTCCGTGATGCAGCCGGAACTTTCCGCGTACTTGAGGACAACGTCCGCGTACCATCGGGGGTCAGCTACGTCCTGGAGAACCGGCGGGCCATGGCCAAGGGCTTGCCCGAGGCTTTCGGCCAGCAGCACATCAGGCCGGTGGAGGAGTACCCCCGGCGGCTCCTTTCCGCATTGCGCAAAACAGCTCCCGCAGGCGTGGACGATCCCACCGTGGTTGTCCTGACGCCGGGCGTGTTCAACAGCGCCTACTTTGAGCACACCCTCCTTGCAGGGCTCATGGGTGTGGAGCTCGTTGAAGGCCGCGACCTGATTTGCCGTGGCAACCGTGTTTACATGCGGACTACTGCCGGTGAGCAACGCGTGGACGTTATTTATAAGCGCATCGATGACGACTTCCTGGACCCACTGCAGTTCCGCTCGGATTCCATGCTCGGTTGCCCGGGTCTGGTCAACGCCGCCCGAGCCGGGGGAGTAACCATTGCCAACGCTGTAGGCAACGGCGTAGCCGATGACAAGCTCGTGTACAGTTACGTGCCTGACTTGATCCGCTACTACCTTCACGAAGAGCCGATCATCGCCAACGTTGACACTTTCCGGCTTGAGGAAAAGGAAGCCAGGGAGCATGTTCTGGACCGCCTTGAGGAACTGGTGGTCAAACCCGTGGACGGCTCAGGTGGCAAGGGATTGGTCATTGGGCCGGACGCCACCAAGGACGAGCTCGATGCCCTGCGCAAGCGCGTCATTGCCGATCCCCGAGGTTGGATCGCACAGCCCGTCCTGCAGCTCTCCACAGTGCCGACACTCTCCGGAGATAAGTTCGGGCCACGCCACGTGGACCTGCGCCCTTTCGCGGTCAACGACGGCGACGACGTCTGGGTCCTGCCCGGCGGCCTCACCCGTGTGGCGCTCAAGGAGGGTTCGTTGATTGTGAACTCCAGCCAGGGCGGCGGATCCAAGGACACCTGGGTCTTGGCAGACTCCCCGCAGCTGCCGGCCGAGATCATTCCCCGCCAATCCGTCACGGTCCGCGAGCAAGTGTCCGTGTGGCCGGTGGAAAGCAACTGGCGGGACCGCCAAACGGAGCAGCAGCAGTGAACGCGCTCCACCAACACTTGAACTTCGATATGCACCACGCGAAGGAGGCAGTTCCATGCTGAGCCGCATTGCTGAGTCACTCTTCTGGATCGGACGCTATGTTGAGCGCGCCGACGGCACTTCCCGGATTTTGGATGTACACCTTGAGCGCTTGAACCACCTGCCCCTCGAGGAACAGCGCAGCGTGGCCCGGGAACTCCTTGCCGTGATGGGCGCCAAACCGCAAGGTGAGGAGTTCGGCCTTCCCGAACTCCTCCATGCGCTGGCTTATGACAAGCACAGCGCATCCTCCATTGCAGGTTCACTGGGCGCAGCCCGTGAAAATGCGCGGCGTGCACGCGAAACTGTTTCCCAGTCCCTCTGGGAAAGCCTCAACACCACCTATTACGGCCTCAATCAACATCGCAAGGACGTTGTAGGAACCTACCGGTTCTGTAACTGGGTTTTGGAGCGCACCGCCATGGTCCGTGGGCTCGCGGACACAACAGTCAGCCATGATGAGAGCTGGTTGTTCATGGTGCTCGGCCGTTCCCTGGAACGCGCCGATATGACTGCCCGCATGTTGTCCACGCGCGATGTTCAGTCCGCTGGAATGTCCTGGGTCAACATGTTGCGGTGCGCGGGAGCGTACGAGTCGTTCATCCGGACCCGCCGGGCCGCGTTCGGGGACCAGCACGCGGCGGAGTTCCTGCTCCTGGACCGTTTGTTCCCGCGTTCGATTGTCTATGCTTTGCGTGATGCCGACGAATGCCTGGCTAAGCTGGATCCCTCGGCGCAGCGCGTCGGATTCATCAACGATGCCCGGCGAATCGTGGGCCAGGCCCGCACGTTCCTTGAGTTCCACCGCACGGACGATCTCATGTCCGAACTGCCCGAACACATGGAACGTGTGCAGAAGGCAGTGACGCAAGCGTCGGACGCAATTTCCCGTAAGTACTTCAATCAGGCTGATGAGCATGCCTGGGTGGGAGAAGTTTCATGACCCGGCTGAGCATCGTTCACAAGACTGCATACAAGTACAACGGCCGCGTGACCCTGTCCTACAACGAGGCCCGGATGACCCCGCTGACCGACGGTCAACAGGTGGTCCTGGAAGCCTCGCTGAAGGTCTCGCCCCACCAGGCCTCGGTCAGTACCTACCGTGACTATTGGGGAACGCGGGTCACTGCCTTCGACATGCAAATGCCGCACGAGAACCTTGAGGTCCTCGCCACAGCCACTGTTGAGGTGCACCGCACCGAACGCGTGGCAACAGAGGATGACATCGTGGGATGGGACGTTATCGCCTCGGAGAAGGTCCAGGACGAGTTCAGCGACTGGTTGCCGCAGTCCCGCCTCAGCGGGCCAGGTGAGGAAGTGCTGGAGATCGTTCCGGATGTTGTTAAGGGCAAGAACCCCCATGAGGCCGCGCTTGCAGTATTCGCTTGGATGGCGGGCGAGATGACCTACATGAAGGGCACCACGGGTGTCACCACGAACGCTGAACAAGCATGGTCCCAACGCCAGGGCGTTTGCCAGGACCTGGCTCATCTGGCCATCGGCGCCTTGCGCTGTAGCGGCATTCCTGCGAGGTATGTGTCCGGATACATCCATCCCCGCTCTTCGGCGGACATCGGCGAAACTGTAGCCGGTCAATCACACGCCTGGTTGGAATGGTGGGATGGAGAATGGCGCAGTTGGGACCCCACCAACCACAAGCCGGCAGGGGATTACCACGTCACAGTGGCCCGCGGCCGTGACTACCGCGATGTTCCCCCTCTGAAGGGAATCCTGTCAGGTGGAGGCGGTTCGGGACTGTCGGTTTCCGTGGAGATTACCCGTCTCGCGTAAGAGTTGCCCACAGGAGTTTGAGTACAGACAAGGCCCCTAAGAATTGTTCCAGGGGCCTTATCTGTACATAAACTCCAGATGCTTCTACCAGGGTGACGGTTTGTAGTCCTTGAGGAAGACGCCGTACTGGTCCTCACCCTTTTCACCCATCACGATGGGGTCGTAAACGCGCGCAGCGCCGTCCACCAGGTCCAAGGGAGCATGGAATCCTTCTTCCATGAGCCGGACCTTTGTGTAGTGCGGCCGTTCGTCAGTGATCCATCCGGTATCCACAGCAGTCATGAGGATGCCATCGGAATCCAGCATTTCCTGGGCGCTGGTGCGGGTCATCATGTTCAGCGCGGCCTTGGCCATGTTGGTGTGAGGGTGTCCAGGGCCCTTGTAGGCGCGGGAGAACTGTCCCTCCATGGCCGAGACATTGACGATGTACTTCCTGTGGGCCGTGGACCGCTTCATGGTTTCGCGCAGGCGGCTGACCAGCAGGAAGGGCGCCGTGACGTTGCACAGCTGCACTTCGAGCATTTCCAGGGGATCCACCTCGTCCACTACCTGGGTCCAGCTGTTGATCGAGGCGCGGTCCGGAACAAGGCCGCCGGCATCGATGGCCGTTCCCGATTCAATTCGTTCCAAAGACGCCGACCCGGTGGAGAGCGCCAAAGAGGTGATCGCATCGCCGGCCAGAACGGGGTGTTCGGTGACACTGCTGGCGAGGGCGAGCGGGTGCTTGTCATGGGCATGCCCGAAAGTCACCAACTCGGGTCCTCCGTTGGCAGCTTCGAGGGCAGCCGGCAAGGGCTCGTCTTCTGCATCGACCAAGGGCTTGTAGGCGTTGCCCGAGCGCCGCACGGTCTGGGCTGCATTGTTGATGATGATGTCCAACGGGCCGGCCTCGTTGAGTGAGTCCGTCAAGGCCATCACTTGGGCCGGGTCGCGGAGGTCGATGCCGACGATCCGGAGCCGGTGCAGCCACTCGCCGCTGTCTTCCATCGCAGCAAATCGACGCGCAGCGTCTTTGGGGAAGCGGGTGGTAATGGTGGTGTGGGCGCCATCCCTGAGCAGGCGCAACGCAATGTACATGCCGATCTTGGCGCGCCCGCCGGTCAACAAGGCCCTTCGGCCCGTGAGATCCGTGCGGGCATCGCGCTTGCTATGGCTAAAGGCCGCGCATTCAGGGCAGAGCTGGTGGTAGAAAGCGTCAACCTGCGTGTAGTGCTTTTTGCAGATGTAGCAGGGACGCGAGCGGATGAGGTGGCCTGCTACCTCGCCTGTGGCGGAAGGGGCCAGCTTGTTGCCGCGCGTTTCGTCGTCAATGCGGTCCGGCGCGGCGGTAGCAGTGAGGGCGATGACGGCGCGGTCAGCCTCGGCGATGGAGTCTCGTTTGGTGACACGGCGGTGGCGCTTGACTGCTTTGAACATCTTGCCGGTGGCACGGCGGACAGCAACATAGTCCGGGTGCTCTTCGTCGTAGACGTGGATCGTGGTCAGAACCTTGAGGCAGGCCTGGATCTCTTCAGGCGTCAGATCGGTGGAGCTCATTGACCTGATTTTACAGCCTTGGGAGCCAGTGGCCTGCCTCGGGTTCTGTCTGCGCCGGCGGTGCGCCTACCGGCTAATGGGAGGCCCCCTGCGCCGCGGCGTCCGCCACGCGTGATTGGATGCCGGCTGCCACCCTTTCCGCTGAGTCGCGGATATCGGGATCGTCATGGGTAGCCGCCTTGACCGCTTCCGGCAACGCACGGCGATGCTGTGCGGACAACGCGAGCTCTGCCTCACCGGGCTCGGGGACAACCTGGCCCTTTGCCAGCACCGTAATGCCGGACTCCGTGACCTTGTATCCCCGGGCCTTATCCAGGGCAGGATCCAGGCCAATGGCCGCACCGGCGGGGACCTTGACGTTCTTGTCCAGGATGGCCCGCTTGATCACGGCGCCTTCGCCCACACGGACCTTGTCCATCAACACGGAGTCCTGGACCCGGCTGCCAGCCGCCACATAGGCGTCATTGGAGAGAACGGATCCTTCAACAATGCCGCCGGAAATCACCACGCCGCTGGCCACAATGGAATCGAGCGCCGTGCCCACGGTGTTGTTTTCTCCACGGACGAACTTGGCAGGCGGAGAAATGCTCTGGCGGGTGTAGATGGGCCACTCGGAGTTGTAGAGGTTAAAGATCGGAACGGGTGAGATGAGGTCCATGTGGGCGTCGTAGAAGGAGTCAATGGTACCGACGTCGCGCCAGTAAGTCCGGTCACGGTCCGTGGCCCCGGGGATGTCATTGAGCGTGAAGTCGTAAACGCCTGCTTCGCCTTGGTCCACAAAATACGGAATGATGTCCCCGCCCATGTCGTGCTTGGTATCGAGTCGTTCCGCATCCACATGCAAGGCTTCAACGAGGGCGTCTGCGTTGAAGACGTAGTTACCCATGGAGGCCAGGAACTGCGTGGGGTCAGCTGCCAGCGCGGGGGTGCTGGCTGGCTTTTCCACGAAGGCGGCGATCTTCTGAGGATCGTTCTGGTCTACCTCGATCACGCCGAACTGGTTGGCCATGTTGAGCGGTTGCCGTACTGCGGCAACTGTGGCTTTGGCACCGCTTGCAATGTGTTGCTCCACCATCTGGGAGAAGTCCATGCGGTACACGTGGTCAGCGCCGACCACTACCACGATGTCCGGGGCGTCATCATGGATGAGGTTCAGCGATTGATAAATTGCATTGGCACTGCCAAGGAACCAGCTCTTGCCCACGCGCTGCTGCGCGGGAACAGAAGCCACGTATCGGCCCAACTGTGTTGACATACGCCAGGTTTCCGAGATGTGCCGGTCAAGGCTGTGTGATTTGTACTGCGTCAACACAACGATTTTTAAATATCCCGAATTAACGAGATTGGATAGTGCAAAGTCAATCAACCTGTAGCCGCCTGCGAACGGAACCGCGGGCTTGGCCCGGTCCGCCGTCAGCGGCATCAGTCGATTGCCTTCTCCGCCTGCCAATACGATTGCCAGAACTTTCTTCAACGCCATGGTCACAGCTCCCCGTACGTCTTCGTATCCCCCAAAAGTCCGATTTTCCGGACTCTTTCACACTAGAACACATACGCCGGAACGACTACGTTGGTTAGCGTGCGAATAGACATTGTGACTAAAGAATTCCCTCCGGAAATTTATGGCGGTGCCGGTGTCCACGTTGCCGAGCTCAGCCGGGTGCTGGCAAAGCACGTCGACCTTCACGTCCGGGCCTTCGGTGCGCCCCGTGATGCCGATTATCACGGGGCTACCGTGGCGTCCTACGCCACCCCCGAAGACCTCGGCGATGCCAACGCTGCCATCCAGACCCTCGGCGTGGACTTGAGGATTGTTCCGGACATTGCGGGAGCGGACGTTGTCCACTCGCACACCTGGTACGCCAACATGGCCGGCCACCTCGCCTCGCTGCTGCACGGCATTCCGCATGTGCTCAGCGCACACAGCCTGGAACCCCTCCGTCCGTGGAAAGCTGAACAGCTTGGCGGCGGCTATGCGTTGTCGTCCTGGGTTGAGAAGACGGCGTATGAGGCAGCCGCGGCGATCATTGCCGTCTCCGATGGCATGCGTCAGGACATCCTCCGCAGCTACCCCAATGTGGATCCGGATAAGGTTCGCGTGGTTCACAACGGGATCGATGTTTCCCTCTGGGAACGCGACGAAGAGGACGACGCAATCCGCGCGCTGGGCATCGATCCCGCCAAGCCCAGCGTGGTCTTCGTGGGACGCAACACCCGCCAGAAGGGGGTGCCGTACCTGCTCCGCGCCGCGTCCAGCCTGCCGGAGGATGTCCAGTTGGTCCTGTGCCTTGGGGCCGCGGACACTCCCGAGCTCGCTGCCGAAACTGCACGCCTCATTGAAGAACTGCAGGCCAAGCGTGAGGGAGTCATCCTCATTGAGCGGATGTTGCCGCGAAAGGAACTCATCCAGGTCCTCAGCCATGCCACGGCGTTCGCTTGCCCTTCGATTTACGAGCCTCTCGGAATCGTGAACCTCGAAGCGATGGCCTGCGGCGCGGCAGTTGTGGCCAGTGCCACGGGCGGCATTCCCGAGGTTGTCCAGCACGGTCAAACCGGTCTCCTTGTTCAACTGGAACAGGTCACCGACGGAACCGGGACGCCGCTGGATCCGGAAAAGTTCGTCAGCGACTTCGCGGCGGCATTGAACGAGGTAGTGGCCGATCCTGCCCGCGCCCGCGAGATGGGCGTCGCCGGGCGACGCCGGGCGGAGGAGCACTTCTCCTGGGAATCCATCACTGAAACAACGCTTGAGGTCTACCGGTCGGTTTTGCGCTAAAACCCCTGTGGTCCAACAGCAGGCCAAACCACGACGGCGCCGCCCCCTTTGGTGGGGACGGCGCCGTCGTGCTTTTTCAACAGTTCCGCAACTAGCCGCGAGATTGCGGAGTTCTGCTACCGGGTTTTGGACGCTTTCAGGGCAAGAAGGGTTTTCTCGTCTGCGGGTGCGTTGCCGCTGGCACGCTGCTCCCGGAAGTGCTCGCGGGCAGCATCCTGCCGTGTTGCTTCGGCGCCCGTGGCAATGGAGGCACGGAGGTGCTCAGGTCCGTAGCCGAAAGCGTCAACGAGGTCCACGGCGTGCGGACGGATCTTGACCAGCAAGCGGTTGATGTACGTGCCAACGGTGCGGCCACGCTGCATCGACAGCCTTCCGTTCATGAGGTACCAGGAAAGGTGCTTCTCGATCAAGGACAAGCCGAACAGGTCGCGAAGCCAGGTCAAAACCCGCTTGGTTCCCTCATCCGATACCTGTGCGAGGGCTTCAGTGAAAGCCTCCCATTGCAGAAGTTCGGCGTGCGCCTGAGCCGCTTCAATGAGTTCGTGTTGGTGCTGGTTGAACAGCGCGGCAGCTTGGTGTTGGGGAAGCTTGTTGGCCCCCTTCAGTGCAGCACCGACCTCGGCAACCATCGACTGGACGCGGTCAGCCAGGAGGGTGCGCTGGCCTTCCTCGTCCCGCAAAGCCAAAGCCGCCTTCTGAACTGAACCGGTGTCGGCCACGAACTGGGCTACCTGCCGCAGGCCCGTCCGGTGCAGGGCTACGCCGGCTGCCTGATCCACCACATAGCGGGCCAGGACGCCAAAGTCAGCGCTCCGGAATTCCTTGGCATAGTCAGCAAGCAGCCGCTTGGCAACAAGCTGCAGCAGGACGGTGTTATCGCCTTCAAACGTCACGTAAACATCCAGGTCCGCACGCAAGGAAGCGAAACGGTTCTCGATCAGGAAGCCCGCACCGCCACACGCTTCGCGGCACTCCTGCAACGTGTCCAGGGCATGCCAGGTACTGAGGGGCTTGAGCGCAGCTGCCAGCGTTTCCAGGTCCTGGCGGTCGGCGTCGGTGTCGTGGGCGCCGGAGAAGACGTCATCGAACTTCTGCAGGAGCTGTTCGTGCGCGAAGCTGGCTGCATAGGTGGTTGCCAGCCGGGTGAACAAACGGCGCTGGTGACGCTGGTAGTCCAGCAGGACTTCTTCATCGGTGCTGGAAGAGGCATTGAACTGACGGCGTTCGGTGGCGTACTGGATGGCGGTCTTGAGTGCCACCTTGCTGGCTGCTACTGCGGCGCCGTCAAGGGAAACACGGCCCTGGACCAGCGTTCCAAGCATGGTGAAGAAGCGGCGTCCCGGGCTCTCAATAGTGGAGGAATAGGTGCCGTCAACAGCCACGTCGCCGTAGCGGTTAAGCAGGTTCGTGCGGGGGATCCGTACATCGGCGAAGTGCAGCCGGCCGTTGTCAATTCCGTTCAGACCGCCCTTGATACCGTCATCTTCGCCGCCGATGCCCGGCAGGAATTCCTTGGTGGCGGGATTGCGGAGTTCCACATAAAAAGCGTGGACTCCGTGATTGACGTTTTTGGTGATCAGCTGGGCGAATACCACAGCGGCCAGGCCGTCGTTGGCCGCATTGCCGATGTAATCCTTCCACGCCGCCTGGAAGGGGGTATTGATGACGAATTCCTGGCTGCTTTCGTCGTACGTCGCCGTCGTCGCAATGCTGGCCACGTCCGAGCCATGGCCGGTCTCGGTCATGGCGAAGCAACCGGGAATTTCCAAGCTCATGATCCCGGGGAGCCACTTGTCCTGGTGTTCCACCGTGCCGAGGTGCATCACTGCAGAACCGAAGAGGCCCCACTGGACGCCGGCCTTGATCTGAAGTGACGGATCTGCGGTGACGATCTCTTCGAAGCCGGCGATGTTGCCGCCGTGGTCATCGGATCCTCCCAGCCGGGTGGGGAACGCGCGATGGACAGTGTTGTTGTCCACCAGGAACTTCAACTGCTCGAATACGCGGGCGCGATGCTCAGTGTGGTGCAGGCCTTCGATCTTCTGCACCACCGGGTTGCCTGCCACCTTGCGGGCTTCGTGGCGGATATGGGCCCATTTTCCAAGGAGTTGCTCTCCAAGCGCGGCGACGTCCACCACCGGCCCGGCGCCGCTGGCGGCGGCGTCCTTGCTGCCCGGGGTGTGCTGGGCGGATGCGTTCCGGTCCACTACTTCAGTCATGTTGCTTCCTTCTTTGGTTCCGACAACTGATGAGTCATTGCTGGTGTCAGGTGGATGTTTTGAGGGCCGGGGCAATGCCCAGGCACAGCCAGTCGGTGATCTGTGCGGCCATTGTTTCCTGGTCCGGCTTGGAGCCGCCTGCCGGGCTTCCCAGCCACATCTCTCCAGCGTTCCTGACGAGTCCAATGGCGGCGGTAGGCCAATACTCAATTACCGCTTCCTTCTCTTCGCCCAGGTACTCCCGCATGGGAGTGGCGATCATGTCAGTGATCTGCTCAAAGAAGTGTCCCAAGGCACCGGAGGCGGCAATGGCGTCCTGAGCTGAGGCTTCACCGGGGGAGAGGCGGGTGATGAACGCGTAGACGTTGGGGCTGGATTCGGCCATCTGCAGATAAGCAGAGACCATGGCGAACAGTCCTTCGCGCGGGGTTTGCGCCAACTGGGCGGCCTCTTGCATGCGTCGCTGCATTTGCCCCAGCACCACTTCGCCCATTGCTTGCTGAAGGCCGGCCTTGTCCCGGAAGTAGCGGTAGAAGACCGATTTGGAGGTGCCGGCAGCTCCGGCAATGTCCTCCATGGAGGCGTCGCTTCCGAGCCTGTGGACGGCTTTTCGCGCGGTTTTGATGAGCTCACGCCGCCGTTCTTCACGGTGGGACTGCCATCGTGCCGCACGACCATCCACCACAGCGTCCTCTGCCCTTGCAACAGGGACTTCAACGGCAGGCTGGGGGGAGCCTGCGGCTTTGGCAGATTCTTCGTGGCGACTGTTCACGATACCCAGCGTATCAGGTACGCTGAGTATCAGTAACTGGCAATAATCGAAGGAGACAAGCATGGCTGCAGCAGACGTGACTACGGACGGGTCCTTGGAACCGGCTACCAACCCTCGGGCAGCGCGCTCGGCGGTTATTGTGGGTGGCAACCGCATCCCGTTCGCCCGAACCGGCGGCGCTTATGTAAAGTCCTCAAACCAGGACATGCTGACCGCCGCGATGGAGGGGCTCATTGCCAGGTTCGGGCTTCAGGATGAACGCATCGGCGAGGTAGCAGCAGGGGCAGTCCTAAAACATTCAAGGGACTTCAATCTCACCCGGGAAGCCGTCCTCGGCTCTGCTTTGTCTCCCGAAACTCCTGCATATGACCTCCAGCAGGCGTGCGCCACAGGTTTGGAGACCGTGCTGGGGCTCTCCAACAAGATCAAGTTGGGGCAGATTGATTCAGGAATCGCCGGCGGCGTGGACTCGGCGTCCGATGCCCCGATCGCGGTCAGCGAGGGACTGCGCGAAATCCTGCTGGACCTGAACCGGGCAAAGACCACGGTGCAGAAACTGAAGATCATCGGCCGGATCCGGCCAAAGGATCTGGCCCCCGATGCCCCTAACACGGGGGAGCCCCGCACCGGACTGTCCATGGGTGAGCACCAAGCCCTGACAACTGCACAATGGAAAATCTCCCGGGAAGCTCAGGACGAGCTTGCGTACAACAGCCACCGTAACCTGGCGGCCGCCTACGAGCGGGGTTTCTTTGATGACCTCATCACCCCCTACCGCGGCCTGAACCGGGATTCAAACCTGCGCGCGGACACCACGTTGAAAAAGCTCTCCACCCTCAAGCCCGTCTTTGGCAAGAACCTCGGCTCAGAGGCAACCATGACCGCAGGCAACTCCACACCTCTGACAGACGGAGCATCCACCGTGCTGCTGGCTACAGCAGAATGGGCGGACTCCCACGGCCTGCCCAAGCTTGCTACAGTCCTGGATGGCGAGGCAGCCGCCGTCGACTTTGTGCACGGCAAGGACGGCCTCCTCATGGCTCCGGTTTTCGCCGTTCCGCGTCTTCTGGCCCGCCATGGACTCACTTTCGAGGACATCGACTTCTTCGAAATCCACGAGGCCTTCGCCGGAACAGTGCTCAGCACTTTGGCCGCGTGGGAGGACGAAGAGTTCGGCAGGACCCGACTGGGCCTTGACGGGGCGCTCGGAAAGGTGGACCGCGCCAAGCTCAACGTCAATGGATCCTCCTTGGCTGCGGGCCATCCGTTCGCCGCAACAGGTGGAAGGATCGTCGCTTCACTTGCGAAAATACTGCATGAGAAGGGCACCGTTGACGGCCGTCCTGCCCGGGGCCTGATCTCAGTGTGCGCCGCCGGTGGTCAGGGCGTCGTAGCGATTCTGGAAGCAGCTTAGGGGGAGCGCGATGACTGATACGTACACACAGCTGGTAAGCCAAGGATTGGGGAGGGACGTAGCCAAGCGGCTCGGCCTGCCTCAGCCGGTGGTGCTTCGACGCCACCAACCCGGCGCACCACTCGTTACCGGCCCGGTCCTGGTCAGCGGTGACAGCGCAGGGGCAAATGACCTCGCTACCACCATGCTCGGTTGGGGTTTGGATGTCCGGCGCAACGCGCTGCCCAAGGAGAAGCTGGGGGCCATCGTCCTGGTCCTTGATACCGTCCAGCACCCCGAGGATCTCAGCAAACCCGTCCTTACCGCAGGCGCTTCCTTGCGGGATCTTTCCCCCAACGGACGTGTCATCACCATCTCCCGGACATCGCAGTCAGCCCGGAACCCGGCATCGGCCGCTGCGAGGCAGGGCATTGACGGGTTGTTGCGCTCCCTCGCCAAGGAACTGCGGGCGGGCGCCACGGCCAACGGCATTCTCCTGGACGAGCACCTGGACGAACACCTGGCAACAACCAGTCCTTCAGCGTTGGGGGCGCTGCGGTTCTTCCTCTCGGGCCGATCCGCTTATGTGGACGGACAGTTCCTCACCGTACGCTCAACGTCAGGCAGCCTGCCCATCGACGCCGACAGGCCCCTGGCCGGGAAAGTGGCAGTTGTTACCGGAGCGGCCCGGGGAATCGGTGCAGCGATCGCCAGGACCCTTCACCGCGACGGAGCCAAGGTTGTGGCCGTGGACATCCCGGCAGCCGGAGATCACTTGGCAGCTGTAGCCAACGAAGTCCGCGGAACCGCCTTGCAGCTTGATATCAGCCGGGACGACGCCGGACACCGCATCATCGAACACGCCGTGGAACGCCACGGCCGGCTCGACATCGTGGTTCACAACGCAGGAATCACCCGAGACAGGCTCCTTGCCAACATGGACGAGGGCCGCTGGCAGTCCGTCATCGCCGTCAACATCGCAGCCCAACTGAGAATCAACGAAGCTCTTCTGGCGTCGGAGCATTTCAAGGACTCGCCGCGCATCGTCTCAGTAGCTTCCACCACTGGCATCGCCGGAAACAGGGGGCAGACCAACTACGGCGCGTCAAAGGGTGGCGTCATAGGCATGGTGAGGTCAACGGCGGCCCTGATGGAACCTTTCGGCGGGACCATCAACGCTGTTGCCCCAGGTTTCATTGAAACTGAGATGACTGCCAAGATGCCGTTCGCGATCCGTGAGGCTGCCCGCAGGCTCAACTCGCTCAAGCAGGGCGGCCAGCCCCAGGATGTGGCCGAAGCCATCGCGTTCCTGGCAAGCGACGCTTCCGGTGGGATTTCCGGAGAAGTGCTGCGCGTCTGCGGGCAACAACTGGTGGGAGCATGAACCATCCCCAGCCTGTTGTCCTGGGCGAACTGCCGTCCCTGTCCAAGCTCTATGTCAACGCAGCGGCCACTGCGGCCCGTCGTCGTGTCCTTGGAGCGTCCACCGGCAAGAAGAGGCTTCCTGCTGTCAGCCACGAGGTCAGGGGAGTACGGGCCGACGTCAGGAACCTCACCGCCTACCAGCATCTGGTAGGGGAGACTGCCAGCGATACCCTCCCCGCCGGCTATGTGCATGCCTTGGCGTTCCCTGTATCCATGAGCGTCATGAACCGTGATGACTTTCCGCTGCCGCTTTTGGGCATGATCCATCTCAAGAACCGCATTGAACAGCTGAAGCCCATTCAGTTCGCCCAAGAACTGGACATCCGATCCTGGGCGGAGAATCTTGCCGGGCACAGAGCCGGAACGCAGCTGGACGTAGTCTCCGAAGTCCGGGCCGGTTCCAGCGATGACGTGCTGTGGCGCGGCGTCTCAACCTACTTGGCAAAGGGTGTCTTTCTACCGGGTATCGACAAACCGGGCAACCCTAACGGCGCCACGGGGGCCAGCGAATTCGTCCCACCACATCCCACCGCGCTCTGGCAACTGAATCTGGACGCCGGTAGGAACTATGCCGCCGTTTCCGGCGACTTCAATCCGATTCACTTGAGTGTCCTCTCGGCCAAGGCCCTTGGCCTGCGGGGATCCATTGCCCACGGCATGTACCTTGCCTCCCGCGCGCTGGCCGATGTCGGAGCCGTTAAGACGAACTCGTTTGCTTGGAATGTAACTTTCGAGGCCCCGGTCTTCCTTCCAGCGCGGCTTGCTCTGGACATCACCACGGTGCAGGCGGACTCGGGAAACTGGGAACGCTCTGACTACGTTGCGTGGAACCCCCGCAGCGGCAGGCGGCACTTCACCGGAAGCGTCACTGCCCTGGCCTGATGCGGGACAAGAAATGGCGGCGACCACCAAGAGGTGACCGCCGCCATTCTTCGTTAAGGACAGCTGAAGAAACAGTTGTGATGAAGCTCGCACCATTGTGGTGGATGCAAGCCCACAGACACAACAAGCCATCAAACAAAACAAGGCCCGAAATCCATGGATTCCAGGCCTTGCGATGGTGCGCGGAGGGGGACTTGAACCCCCACCCCCTTTCGAGGACTAGCACCTCAAGCTAGCGCGTCTGCCATTCCGCCACCCGCGCAGGTGGTGTTCAGATGGTTCGTTATGCACCTTGCGGTGCTTCACTTTCCTCCGAAGCAGCGAGAAAAACTCTAACACGGTTTCAGGTCGCTGAAAAATCGGTAGTGGGCGGGGTACAAGCGGCAGCGCCCCGGGCCCTTGTCACGACGCATATTCCGGACTTCGGCAACTGCTGATGGGTAGGCTGAGGGAAGAAGGGACGTCAGACGCCGCGGAAACCGCAGCCCTCGTCACCCCGACCTGCAGCCCAGCCACGCAAGGAGAGTTTCAATGTCTGCCATCCGCCCCGAAGACGAAGTTGTCCGGATCTGCCAGGAGCTCATCCGGATCGACTCGTCCAACTTTGGCGACGACTCCGGTCCGGGGGAGAGGGCAGCAGCGGAGTACACGGCAGGGTTGATCACCGAAGTCGGCCTCGAAGCCGAGATCTTCGAATCCGCCCCGGGGCGCGCGAACGTGGTCACCCGCATGGCCGGCGAAGATCCCTCAGCGGACGCACTGGTGGTTCACGGACACTTGGACGTCGTCCCTGCCCTTAAGGACCAATGGAGCGTAGACCCCTTCAGCGGCGAATTGAAGGACGGCCTCGTCTGGGGTCGCGGCGCCGTAGACATGAAAGACATGGACGCCATGATCCTTTCAGTCATGCGTAACTTCGCCAGGACGGGACGCAAGCCCAAGCGGGACATTATCTTTGCTTTCTTTGCCGACGAGGAGGCCGGCGGCACCTACGGCGCGAGGTACGCCGTGGAACACCGACGTGAACTTTTCGACGGCGCCACCGAAGCGATCTCGGAAGTGGGAGGCTTCTCCGCCACCATCGGTGGACAGCGGACCTACCTGCTGCAGACCGCGGAGAAGGGATTGTCGTGGTTGCGTTTGCTTGCCCATGGGCGGGCGGGCCACGGGTCCCAGATCAATACCGACAATGCTGTAACCCGGTTGGCCTCAGCCGTCACACGCATCGGTGAATACAAGTGGCCCGTAGAACTGACGCCCACCACCCGACAGTTCCTGGACGGCGTCACTGAACTCACCGGCGTCGAGTTCGACGCCGACAACCCGGACATCCTCCTGAAGGAGCTTGGCACTGTGGCCCGGTTCGTCGGTGCCACGCTTCAGAACACTTCCAACCCCACCTTCCTGCGCTCCGGTTACAAGCACAACGTGATCCCGGAATCGGCCGAGGCGTTCATTGACTGCCGTACGCTTCCAGGCCAGCAGGAGCTGGTGTTCGAGACCATCAAGGAACTCGCCGGTGATGGCATCGAGATCAGCTACGTCAACAAGGACGTCTCCTTGGAAGTACCGTTTGCGGGGAACCTGGTGGATTCCATGATCGATGCCCTGCATTCCGAAGACCCTGGCGCGAAAGTCCTTCCTTACACGCTCTCAGGGGGCACCGACAATAAGTCGTTGAGCAAGATAGGGATCACCGGCTACGGTTTCGCCCCCCTGATGCTGCCCGATGAACTCGACTTCACCGGAATGTTCCACGGCGTTGACGAGCGCGTGCCGGCAGAGTCCCTCCAGTTCGGAGCGCGGGTCCTGAACACCCTGCTAAGCAACTACTAACGAGGAGCTCCCCGCCATGAGTCCCGAAGAAATCCTTCCCGACGAACTTCTTGAACGGCTCCGTGGCCGCGCCGCAGGCTACGACCACAACAACCAGTTCTTCCAAGAAGACCTTGATGATCTGGCCGCTGCCGGTTACCTGAAGTTGTTCGTGCCGGAAGCCGACGGCGGTTTCGGTCTTGGACTCGAAGCGGTGGCTGCCTTGCAGCAGCGTCTCGCCACGGCCGCGCCTGCCACAGCGTTGGCCGTCAATATGCACTTGGTGTGGACCGGCGTCGCGCAGGTCATGTCCGCACGCGGGGACACATCGCTGGACTTCGTGCTGAAGGAGGCAGGGGAGGGCGAAATTTTTGCTTTCGGTATTTCCGAAGCCGGCAACGATTCCATGTTGTTCGATTCCGGCACGGTTGCCGAACCGCTGCCTGACGGAAGCTACAGTTTCACCGGCCGAAAGATCTTTACCAGCCTCTCCCGGGGTTGGACCCGGCTGGGGACGTTCGGCAAGGATGCTCACGCACGGGACGGTGCCGGTGAGCTGGTCTTTGGCTTTCTCCGACGCGATGAGCCGGGCCACGAAACATTGAGCGACTGGGACACCTTGGGCATGCGTGCCAGTGCCTCCAACACCACCCTCCTCCACGGAGCCGTGATTCCGCCGGAACGGATCTTCCGCAAACTGCCTGTGGGACCCGGCAAGGACCTGCTGTTCTTCGCCATATTCGCTTGCTTCGAGACGTTGCTGGCCGCCGTTTACACCGGCGTTGCCGAGCGCGCGTTCACCCTCGGGGTGGCGAACGTCAAGCGCAGGGTTTCGGCGAAGCACGGTGGTCGCTCCTACGCCCAGGACCCCGATATCCGCTGGAAGGTGGCAGATGCGGCATTGGCCATGGACGGGATCGCACCGCAAATCTCGTCTCTCGCCAGGGACGTGGACAGCTTGGTGGACCACGGAGTCCAGTGGTTCCCCAAGCTTGTGGGACTCAAGTCCCGGGCTACGGAGAACGCACGCCACGTAGTGGACTTAGCGATCCGGGTGACGGGAGGATCCAGCTACTTCCGCGGTTCTGAGATGGAGCGGCTGTACAGGGATGTCCTGGCGGGAATCTTCCATCCGTCCAACGATGAATCAGCCCACAACACGGTGGCGAATGCGTGGCTGGGTCCGCTGGGAGACTAGCATCAGCAGCCCGGCTGGGTAGTGCCCCTGAGTTCAGACCGTGCGCTGGACGGAATAGACTTTTCGGCGCAGCCAGAAGCGTCGCCCGCCACCCAGATAGAGCACGCTGCGTTCGAGTTCCCACTTGCCGTATTCGGAGTGTTCGGCGAGCCGTCGCCGGGCTTCCGGCAGCGAATCGTCAGGTCCGACCGTCAGAACGAGGTATTCGTACTGACGTGCGTAGTCTCTTTGGCGCTCAACGGAGCTGCCCGGAAATTGTTCTCTCATCCCTCTCCATTTTCGTCTTTTTCCGGCTAACGTGAAGTCATGAGCATCGATCCGCGTGTCGCGCTTCAATCACTGACCGCCGCCCTGGAAGAACATCTGGCTGCTGCATCGGCCCGTCGGGGTGAAGGTGACCCCAACGTCGAGGCGGCTTTTTTCGCCGTCGCCGATGCCTTCGAGGTTTATGAAGATGCACTGTACGAGGCCTACTCCGAGGTTACTCCGCTGCAAGTCTTTGATGACGAGGATGAAGAGGACGACGACGTCCTGGACGAGGATTTGGAGATAGTGGAGGACTAAACACACTCATTAACCGGCCACTCTGGGGTGGCCGGTTTTTTTGTGCCATCTCCCGGGATCCATATGGTTGTTCCGGGCCCGGATTACGGCCGTTTTTCTCCTCATGGACAGGCACGAAAGCACGTAGTCCCGCCGTCGCATGCTAGGTACTCGCACGTAAGTGTGATGGGTAATCCTGCGCAAACTTGAGTACCGACTACTGGTGCGCCACCACAGCGTCGCCGCTTCACTGATTAGTAGGCAATGGCAGGTCTGCAAAGAAGGCTGACATGGTGAAAGTTCCAGTTTTGCGTACGGGCAAGGTAGCGGCACCCCGGGGTGCGGACCATGCCCTGGCGCATTCAGTCTTTCCCGCAAAAACTGCCATCGTCGACGTCAATCCGCCGGCGTCTCCCTGGATTGACAGGTCCGTTGCTGCACAACGGTCCGAAAAGGCGGGACTGGCGGCACCAAGGTCCGAGGTCACTCTGGACTTCGTGCCGCCAGTCACCCGCGCCGCTCCGCACATCCCATCTGCCCGGCGTAGCCGCTCCGATTGGACGCACTCGCTCACCAACAGTCTCCGCATGACCGACATGGCCTTGGTGTCTGCCGCGGTCTTCGCCGGCTTTGTCCTCAACACCGACGGGCTGTCCTTGTCTACCGAAAGCCCTGGCTACACACGCCATCTGCTGATGGCGTTGATACTTGGACTTCTCTGGTTGGGATCATTGGAGGTCTACCGCACCCGCGATCCCAAAGTCCTCGGCGTCGGGCCCGAGGAATACAAGCGCGTCCTCTCGGCCAGTTTCCGCGTCTTTGGCTTCCTGGGCATAGTGGCCGTGGTTTTCCGGCTTGATGCGGTCAGTGCATTTGTCCTTGTCTCCTTGCCGCTTGGTCTGGTGGCGCTCACCGGCAGCAGGTGGAGTTTCCGCCGGTGGTTGAGCCACGAAAAGTCCCGCGGCCGCTGCCTTTCCCGCGCGATAGTTGTAGGTGAACCGCAGGACGTCAGATACGTCATCAAACAAATCAACCGGAAATCCGGTGCCGCCTACGACATCCTCGGAGCGTGCCTCCCGGGCGCCCGGCGTGGTGCGGTTCTGAAGGTGGACCACCTTCGAGTCCCTGTCCTGTCGTCGATCTACGGCATTGCCGACACCGTCCGGCAGACAGGAGCCAATGCAGTTATTGTGGCCGGCCCCGTGCCCGGTGGAAATCAGTTCATCCAGGAGCTCGGATGGCGTCTGGAGGAGAATGCGGCCGAACTTGTCCTTGCGGCCGCCCTGACCAATGTTGCCGGCCCGCGCATCCACTGGCGGCCGGTGGAGGGACTCCCTTTGATGCACGTGGACATCCCGCACTACTCCGGGGGTAAGCACACGCTTAAGCGGTTGATGGACATTACGGTCTCGGCGTCGGCATTGCTGATCCTGTCACCGATCCTGCTGCTCCTTGCCGCCATAGTTCACCATGACAGCCCGGGCCCCGTACTTTTCCACCAGGAACGGGTCGGACGGAGAGGTACAACGTTCCACATGCTGAAGTTCCGTTCCATGGTGGTGGACGCCGAAACCCGTTTGGAAGAGCTCAACACCCAGGACGAGGGCGCGGGGGTTCTGTTCAAGATCCGCGGGGATCCACGCATCACCCGGTGCGGCCGTTGGATGCGCAAGTACTCCCTGGATGAATTGCCCCAGTTCTGGAATGTCCTGATGGGCAACATGAGCCTGGTGGGGCCGCGGCCGCCGCTGGCCAGGGAAGTGAGCGGATATGAACGGCATACGCATCGCCGGCTCCTCATCAAACCCGGCATCACCGGCCTCTGGCAGATTAACGGGCGATCCGACTTGCCATGGGACGAGGCCGTTCGGCTGGACCTCTACTACGTGGAGAACTGGTCCATAGCGGGAGACCTGATGATCATGTGGCGAACTTTCAGGGCAATGATCCAACCGGCCGGAGCCTACTAGCCAAGGGCTGCAACAAATCAAGCGAATCGGACTGTCAACACAGAAGCAGAGTGGGAAATGACCATACGAACCATTCCATCAGGACAACTGAACGGCCACGGACTACTGCCCCGGCTCCGCATCGCTGTGGTGGGAGCAGGGTATTGGGGGCCCAATCTCGCCCGGAACCTCAAGGCCAGCCCGGACTGGGATCTGGTTGCCATCTGCGACCTCGACGTCGACCGGGGCATGAAGCTCGCGGAGGCCGTTGGCGGGGTGGCCGTCGTCGAATCTTTGGACGAGCTGTTGGATGCCTACAACCTCGATGCCATAGCAGTAGCGACTCCGGCGCACACTCACCATGGGGTGGTGATGACGGCCCTGCGGGCAGGCAAACATGTTCTGGTGGAGAAGCCTTTGGCTGACAGCCGCGCCAAGGGCCTGGAAATGGTTGAAGAAGCAAAGGCCAGGGGGTTGGTCCTCATGGCAGATCACACGTACTGCTTCACTCCAGCAGTCCTGAAGATCCAGGAACTGGTGGCCAGCGGCGCATTGGGCGACATTTTGTATGTCGACTCCGTTCGCATCAACCTTGGCCTCGTCCAACCGGATGTCAACGTTTTCTGGGACCTGGCCCCGCATGACCTGTCAATCCTGGACTTCGTCCTTCCCGGCGGCCTGCATCCTACGGAAATCTCCGCCCACGGCGCAGATCCTCTGGGGACCGGCAGGGACTGTGTGGGACACCTCACCTTCGGCCTGCCCAACGATGCCATGGTCCATATTCATGTGAACTGGCTCAGCCCCACCAAAATCCGGCAAATGATCATCGGCGGCTCAAAGAGGACCTTGGTGTGGGACGACCTCAATCCCCAGCAGCGCCTGAGCGTGTACGACCGCGGCGTGAGCCTGGAGCATCAACCCCGGTCCGCAGCGGACAAACGGACCTCAGCCATCTCCTACCGGCTGGGGGACACATGGTCCCCGGCCCTGCAGGAACGGGAGCCGCTGGGCCAGGTGGTGGGCGAACTCGCCTCCTCCATCCGCAACCGGACAACGCCTCGGACCAGCGGTGAATCCGGGCTTCGTGTCTTATCCGTCCTCGAAGCCGTCACCCAAAGCTTGAGTACTGAAGGACAATCGACCATAGTCGCCGGGAATGAAGTCTCTTTCCAGGTTGCACGGTGAAAGAGCTTCTAGGGGCACGCGTTCTGGTTACCGGTGGCGCTGGGACCATAGGCTCGACGCTGGTTGATCAACTGCTCGACGCCGGTGCGGCGCACGTAGACGTGTTGGACAACCTCGTCCGGGGCCGCCGCGCAAACCTGGACGATGCCCTCGCCAGTGACAGGGTGCAGCTGGTCGAAGGCGACCTGCGTGACCGCGACCTTGTCCACGACCTCACCCAGGGCAAGGACCTTATCTTCCATCAGGCTGCCATCCGCATCACCCAATGCGCGGAAGAACCGCGGCTGGCCCTTGAAGTACTGGTGGATGGGACCTTCAACGTCTACGAGGCTGCCGCAGCGCACAAGGTGGACCGGCTCATTTCAGCATCCAGTGCCTCCGTTTACGGCATGGCCGAAGAATTTCCCACCAAGGAAAGCCACCACCACCACAACAACGACACCTTCTACGGCGCGGCAAAGTCCTTCAACGAAGGCATGGCAAGGAGCTTCCACGCCATGTCAGGCCTGGACTATGTCCTACTGAGGTACTTCAACGTTTACGGGCCCCGCATGGACGTCCACGGCCTCTACACCGAAGTCTTGGTCCGTTGGATGGAGCGGATAGTCGATGGCCAGCCACCGCTGATTTTCGGCAGCGGACAGCAAACCATGGACTTCATCCATACGGCGGACGTTGCCAGGGCCAATGTCCTCGCTGCCGTCAGCAACGTCCGCGAGGGCGTCTATAACGTGGCCAGTGGTACCGAAACCAGCCTGGCTGAACTGGCTCAAACGCTGCTTAAGGTCATGAACTCGCCTCTTCATCTGGAACATGGCCCTGAACGGGCCGTCAACGGAGTTGCCAGACGCCTGGCGGATGTCACGGCAGCACGCGAAGACCTGGGGTTCGAGGCCGCGGTGGGTTTGGAAGACGGGTTGCGTTCCCTAGTCTCCTGGTGGAGTCCGCTTCGTGAAGAGATCGCCGCAACCCGCCCGGTAAGTCGCCCGACTGCTCCGGCAGTTGGTGCGCGATGACCATCTCCGAGACCCGGTTGGGCCGCATCGATGTCATGAAGCCGTGGCTCGGTGAAGAAGAAGCACAAGCGCTTGCTGACGTGATCGCCTCAGGCTGGGTAGCCCAGGGTCCTAAGGTAAGGGAATTCGAGGAAGCCTTCGCAGCCGGTCAACATGCAGGATTTGCCGTCGCAACCTCGAGCTGCACCTCGGCACTGCACTTGGCGCTTATTGTCGCCGGCGTCGGAGCCGGCGATGACGTCGTGGTGCCGTCCTTCTCCTTCATTGCTACCGCAAATGCAGCTACGTATGTGGGCGCGCGGCCGATTTTCGCCGACGTCGATCTTCATACAGGCTGCGTCACCGCTGCAACCATCAAGGCCGCCCTGACTCCCGATACCCGGGCGGTCATCGCCGTGGACCAGGGCGGAGTCCCGGTTGACCTCGAACCCCTCCGGGCACTCTGCGATCCTCTCGGGATAACGGTGGTGGAGGACGCGGCGTGCGCTATCGGCTCCAGCTACCGCGGACAACCGGTGGGTGCCACCGCGGAACTGGCGGCTTGGTCCTTCCACCCGCGCAAAATTCTCACCACGGGGGAGGGTGGCATGCTCACCACCGCGCATCAGGACCTCGGTGACAGGGCACGGCGGCTCCGCGAGCATGCCATGAGCGTTTCCGCCGCTGACCGGCACGCCAGCTTGCTCGCCCCCTCGGAGGAGTACCTCGAGATCGGGTTCAACTACCGCATGACCGATCTTCAGGCCGCCGTCGGAATCGTCCAGCTCGGCCGCCTCGAAGCGGTTGTCCGGCGTCGGCGCGAACTCGCCGCTACCTACGCAAGCGCCTTTGCCGGAGTGGAGGGCATCCGTCTGGTGGGCGATCCGGAGTACGGCACGAGCAACTTCCAGTCGTGCTGGCTGGAGGTGGGTCCGGCGTTCCCCCTGGGACGTGAGGCTCTCATGGCTCATTTGGCCTCGGACGGTATCTCAGCACGTCGCGGAATCATGGCCGCGCACCGGCAGCCGGCTTATGCCGGTGCGGACACAGGTACAGCTGAACTGGGCGTCACAGAGTGGTTGTCGGATCACACCCTCATCCTCCCGCTTTACCACGAGCTGGCACTCCACGATCAAGTCCGCGTCGTCGACTCCGTGCTGCGCGCGGCGGGTCAGCCATGAGCGAGCTACTCCTCATTGCGGCAAGCGGCTTGGCCCGGGAGGTACTTGCCATGGTCCGCAGCAGCGGGCCCTTCGACGTCATAGGGATCCTCGACGACGACGAAGACAAGCTCGGCCGTGTAGTGGACGGGGCCCACGTGCTGGGTCCTGTCCGTGAGGCCATGAACTACCCCCATGCATTGCTGCTGATCTGCATTGGATCAGGGACCGGGCGGGAAGGCGTCGTGATGAGGCTCCGCGCCCTGGGACTCGCCGAAGATCGCTATGCCACAGCGATAGATCCGTCAGTGCACGTCCCCGAGGGCTGCGTGATTGGCCGGGGAAGCATCATCCTTGCCCACGTGAGCATGACAGCCTCCGTGACCATCGGCGACCATGTTGTGGCCATGCCAGGGGTTACCTTCACCCACGATGACCTGATCGGTGACTACGCCACGCTTGCCTCCGGCGTATCACTCGGAGGCAACGTCCGCATCGGCAGGGCCGCATACCTGGGCATGAATGCCAGCGTTCGCGAGCGCCTGAACATCGGTGCGAAAGCGACCATTGGCATGGGGGCCGCGGTCCTGACCGATGTACCTGAGGATGAAACCTGGGCCGGCGTGCCGGCCAGGGTGATCCGGCGGGGCAACACTCCGGAGCTGGAGGGCGTGCAGTGACCCTTAGGAGCCCGGTTACCCCCCGGCAGACACCGACGCCCACCAAAGCATTTGCCATCAGCGTGATCAACGCGTTCATCACAAGGCTGGGGACCATTGGCATTGGCATAGCGCTCGCGCGTCTGCTCGGTCCCGAAGAGTTCGGAACCTACGCCGTGGCGTTTGTCGCGTTGGTAGCGGTACTAAGTTTCAACGAATTGGGAGTAAGCCTCGCGATCGTCCGTTGGCCCGGTGACCCCAAGACCATAGCGGCTACAGTAACGACAATTTCGGCAACCTGCAGTGTCCTGTTGTTCGGCGCTTCCTATGTGGCTGCACCCTATTTCACGGCTGCCATGGGAAATGAAGAAGCAACGGACGTAGTCCGGGTGCTGGCCGTCTGCATCGTTCTTAATGGACTGGTGGCCACCCCCGCGGCCCTTCTGCAACGCAATTTCCGGCAAGGCCAGCGCATGGTCATTGACCAAGTCAATGTGTGGCTGGGGGCAGGTGCCTCGTTGCTTCTGGTGGTCGGCGGAATGGGGGCCATGAGCCTTGCCGTTGGCAGAGTTCTGGCCAGCGTTGTCGCGGCGGTTCTGTTCCTGATCTACTCGCCTTTGCCCTATCGTTTCGGGTTCTCACCGCAGTCCGCCAGACAGCTCCTGGTGTTTGGCCTTCCCCTGGCCGGCGCAAGCGCCGTGGTCTTTGCGGTGGGCTACATTGACCAGCTCATTGCGGGAAGACTGTTTGGTCCAGTAATTCTGGGTTTCTACGTGATGGCATTCAATATGGCGGGATGGCCCTCGAGCCTTCTGTCCCAACCCCTACGCAGCGTGGCGCCGGCAACGTTTGCCCGGCTGCAGGACAGGCCTGACGACATGAAGGCAGCATTGCTGGCCATGATCGGCGCGGTGTCGGTTGTGGTGTTGCCGGTATCGGCGGTGATGGTCGGGTGCGCCATGCCCCTTGTCAGAGTGGTCTATGGAGAGGCTTGGGCGCCTGCGGGAACGGCCCTGATGTGGCTGGCGCCGCTGACGGTGTTCCGCATCCTCCATGAACTTCTCTACGACTATCTGGTGGTTCTGGGTTCTTCCCTGTCCATATTGAACGTGCAGGTGATTGCACTGTTCGCCCTGGTTCCGGCGTTGCTGGGCGGCGGTGCGCTCGCAGGGATGCCGGGGCTTGCTGCAGCGCCGGTGCTGGTTGCCCTGCTGGTTACCTCGCCTCTCTACCTCAGGGCATTGCGGCGGGCGAACGTTTCGCTGGTGGCTGTAGGAAAGCGGCTTTGGCTTCCCTTTGCCTTGGCTGCCCTCACGGTGAAGGGCTGTTTCACGCTGACGGATTCCATTGACTCTCCGCTGGGAGCGATACTCGCTTCTACGGGCCTTGGAATCGTTGCGATGGCTGTGCTGACGGTCGTTCAACGCCAAGACCTTCGGGACGTCAAGCGCTGGGGCCGTGGACGGGACGTGGCACCGTCATGAGGATACTTGTTTACCCCCACGATCTCCGCATGGGAGGCAGCCAGCTGAATGCCATCGAACTCGGTGCCGCAATGCAGCAGATGGGCCACACGGTGATCCTCTTCGGCCAGCCTGGCCCCCTCGTTGAGAGGGCCAGTGAGCTGGGGTTGGAGTTCATTGCCGCCCCTTTGCCGGGGAAGCGTCCTTCGCCAAGGGTAATCGGTGCTTTGGTGCACACTGTCCGCGAGCGCCGCATCGACATAGTGCATGGTTACGAATGGCCCCCGGCGTTGGAGTGCCTCGCCGCTTCCAAACTGGTCCGTGGTACTACCGCTGTCGCAACTGTCATGTCCATGGCGGTGGCTCCCTTTATTCCGAAGTCCATGCCGCTGATGGTCGGCACGGAGCAAATTCAGCAATGGGAAGTCTCCCGGCGCAGGAGGAACGTGCATCTCATGGAACCTCCGGTGGATACTCGCGCCAATCAAGCTTCGGCCACAACTGGCTTGGAAGTATTCAAGCGGCAGTTCGCACCCTCAGACGGTTCCCTGAATGTTGTGTGCGTTACGCGGCTGGCAAAGGAATTAAAGCTTGAGGGCATCCTCTGCGCCATGGATGTCGTCCGTCTGTTGTCTACGGAATGGCCCATACGGCTGATCATTGCCGGAACAGGCCCGGCGGCGGAAGAAGTGGCAGGACTGGCTGCCGGTATCAACGCAGCCACCGGGCGGGACACGGTAACGCTCACGGGTGAACTCTCGGACCCCCGCCCTGCCTACGCTGCCGCCGATGTCGTCCTGGGCATGGGCGGTTCGGCGCTGCGTGGTTTGTCCTTCGCGAAACCGCTCGTGGTCCAAGGCGAAAGGGGATTCTGGGAACTTCTCACACCGGATTCACTGCCCGCGTTTTTGTGGCAGGGGTGGTACGGCTCCGGTCCGGGTACTACTGGCGCTGGCCGTGCTGGTTTGGTGTCAATCCTGCACGCGCTTTTGGAGGATCGGTCACTTCGTAACGCGCTGGGCCCATTTGGACGGACGGTGGTGGAAGGCAGGTTTTCACTTGACGCAGCTGCTCAACGCCAAACTGAGTTATACCAGCGCTTCATTAGCGTACGCCCCGGTTTGCCGTTCGCTCTGTGGGCAGAGGCAACAGCTCTTTCACGGTACTCCTCCCATGTAGTCCGTCGACGTTACCAGCGTTTGCAAGGCCGGCAAGCTGCAGAGGACTTCAACGCCCGCCCTGTGGCCATGACGTCCACTGGATCGAACGTGCCCAAGGCGGTGAAGGCATGAGCGACACCATTATGTACATCTCTGGTGGGCAATGGAACGGAGTGCCAGGCACGGACAGGCTACTTGCGGAGGCATTGAGCGTCCGCGCGAAGGTTCTCTGGGTCGATCATCCGGTTTCTGTTGTCCGGGACGGGGACGTACGTCGTCACACCGTACGAAGCTTTCACGGGGAGACTGAGTCTGCGACCCCCACAGTGCGCAGATTGCGCGTGCCTGCCCTCCCAGGCTTCACCCGCCCCCTGCTACGACGATCTACCGAGGCCATTGCCCGGTGGACCATGCAGTCGGCAGGGAAGAAGTGGAAGGACGGCATTGCAGGAGTGGTCAATGCTTCTCCATTGGTACAGTTCCCGCGAGGACTATCCGCGCCGCGGCTTCTGCATCTGACCGACGATTGGCTTGCATCAGCGGAGCTCATGGGTTTATCCCGGACACATCTGCAACGGGTCCTCAGCGCCAACATCGCTGCGGCCGATGTCATCACGGCGGTATCGCCGGAACTGGCGCGGAAGATCTCTGAATTCTCCGGCCGGAAGGTCGAGTTTCTGCCAAACGGCTGCAGGGCACCCGTTCCGGCCGACCCCGGAACAGTCCGCCAACCCGTCGCTGTATTAGTTGGCCAACTTAATGAACGTTTGGACTTTGCCACCCTCAGCGAGCTGGGCCGGACGATGCTTCCCATAATCGTGTTGGGTCCGAGGACCGAACGAGACCCGTCTGCCAAGAGGAGCCTGAACGAATTCTTGTCCCGGCCCAACGTGGACTGGCGTGGCGAGGTACCGCCCCGGGAGGTTGCCCGGGTACTGGACATGGCCACCATAGGCCTCACCCCTTACACCGATTCGGAATTCAATCGGTCAAGCTTCCCGCTCAAGACACTCGAATATCTCGCCTTTGGGGTTCCTGTGGTTGCCACCGAGCTACCGGCTACACGGTGGATCGACTCCGAGTTCGTGAAGATAGCTGCCACGTCGGGGGACTTTGTGGATCTTGTGCGATCAGGTCTGGAGACAGTCCTGACAACTGACCAGCAGCGGAAAATCCAGGCCTCAGCACAGGGGCACACATGGGACGTAAGGGCAGAAAAACTGCTTTCGCTTTTGGGCGAGCAAAAAACCACGGAGCCGGTCAGCGAACGTGCTCCCCGTCATTTAGGGGGCAAATGATGCAGTTGCGAACGGTTCTGGCGAGTGTAGCCCGGCGGTGGTATCTGGTAGTTGCAGGCATCCTCGTTACCGGGCTCTTATGTATGGCCGTCCAGACAAGTGCCCCGGAGAAATACAAGTCTCAGGCAAGCCTGGTCCTCATGCCGTCAAGCCAAAGCATTGGTGATGCCGGGAACCCTTACCTCTATTTGGGCGGGCTGAGCGAGGCCCTTGACATCCTGATCCGCAAAATCACGTCCCAGCCTGTGATGGAACGGCTTCTGGCTAACTTTGGATCCGCAAGCTACACAGCAGAACCCGACCGCGGTACCAGCGGCGCGATCCTGGTCATCACAGCCACTGCAAACAACCCTGAAGAAGCAATGGCACTTTTGAAGGCAGTGATGGACGAAACCCCGCGCTCCCTCAACGAAATGCAGGAATCCCTCAACGTCGCAGTACCGGCCAGGATCACCACCATGAGCCTTCTCATTGACCGAAAAGCCGTGCCTGAAGTGAAGGCCCGCACACAGCTGGTCTTCGTCGCCGGTGCTGGGGGGTTAGCCCTCACGCTGGTCCTGTCTGTCCTGGTTGATGGCTTGATGATGACCAGGACCCGAAAGAAAGAAGCTTTGAAGAAAGATACCCTGCCGGACGACGAGACATCTCCGATGGAAGGTCGAGGTACGGCAGAAAATGCCGCCCTCCGTAGCCGGACCTTACAGGCCAGGGATCCCATCATGGCCTCCTCAGATGTCCGTCCCGGAGCGTCCCGTACTAAGCAAACGTCCCAGGAAGCCACGCAAACGCATGAAGAGATCCCTGGAGTCCTGCCGCTGTCCTCCGGATCAAGTTAGCCATGACTACGTCAACACTTCTGGGGGTCCTGCTGCGCCGATGGTACATGGTGGCCTTCGGACTGGCATTGGGTCTGGCGGCCCTTGGCGCGATCCGTTCTTCGGAGCCGGTCTTTTGGACCGAAGCTGACGTCACGTTCCTTGCCCCTGAACGCGAACCGGCCTACTGGATCTCCGGTGGCAGCGCCATGACCTTGGCTGCATTCGCTGACATGGTCAAGCGTCGCGTCGACCAGGAAGCTCCGTCCGTGGATCTGGCTCTGACCCGGGGAACCCTCTACGGTGCTGGGGTTCAACAAGGGTTCTCGGTGACGCTGCCCGCCAACGGCGGTCAGTGGAACAAGACGTTCAGCCAGCCGGTGCTCAAGGTTCAGGTGGTGGACACCAGTGCCGAAAGAGTGAACCAGGTCCTTGCGGTAGTAGTTGAGCGCATCAACGTCGCCACGATCGAGCTGCAGGACGAGGCATCCGTGAAGGCCGACCATATCTCCACGCAGACCACTCCCTCACAAGCAGAGGTCGTCTTCGGCGGAGGAACCCCGGTCACTCGTATGAAGGGTGCTGTGGTCTGGGCAGGCCTATCTTTGGCCGTCACTTCGGCAGGGGTCCTGTACTGTGATCGCGTTTTGGTGCGACGAAGGCATAATCGTAGCGATCCAGTGGAGGAGACATCGAATGCATCCCGGCTATGAGGACACCCATCTCCTACGCAGCGTCAAAGCTCGGGACGGCTCGGAGCGCAAAGATGTTTCGTGGTTTGTCATCGTGTACCTGCTCATTACATGCCTGGTTCCGTCGAATCTGACCATTACTGCGTTGGGTTCCGTTGGCCGACCTACCACGCTGTGTGGATTACTGGCCTTTGCCTGGTGGCTGCTGTATCAGTTGCAGCGGACTACGCCAACCCGCGCCGGTGTCCAAGCGGTCCGAATCGCCATGGTGGTCTTCCTGGCAGTGGCCTTGACCAGCTATTCATTGGCCATGCTGCACGGTGTTCCTGATTCAGAATCCAGCCCCGCAGATAGTGGGCTTATCAGGTTGGCCAGCTGGGCCGGGATCTTCTTGCTCATCAATGACGGACTGGCCAGTCGCCAAACACTGATCAAAGTGTTGCGGAGCCTCGTGCTTGTGGGGACAGCCACGGCTGTCCTTGGACTGATGCAATTTGCCACGGGATCATCGCTTGTAGATTGGATCAGCATTCCAGGCTTCAGCGCGGCTTCGGAACTGACAGGCGTACAGTTCAGGGGCGGATTCATTCGAGCGGCGGGAATGGCCAGTCATCCTTTGGAATACGGGGTGGTGCTCGCCGCGTCCCTTCCCATTGCCATCGCGCTCGCTGTTACTGACCATGCCAAAGACTGGCTCGTACGATGGCTGCCCGTGGTGATTATCGCTGCTGCGGCTGTCCTGTCCGTCTCTCGCTCGGCGTTGATTGCTTTCGGCTTTGCAGTTCTGGCCCTGATACCGTCTTGGCCCAAGAAGATCCGGCGGGGTGCATTGCTGCTCGGCATTGGACTAGCCAGTGGAATGTACGTTCTGACGCCCGGCATGCTGGGCACCTTGCGGGGATTATTCACGGTGGGTAGCGCAGACCCCAGCATCAGCTCAAGGACCAGCGCCTACACGACGGCCTTTGGCATGCTGGCAAACAACCCCGTCGTGGGACGCGGGTTTGGAACTTTCCTTCCGGACTACGTCATTGTGGACAATCAATTTCTCGGCATTCTCGTGGAACTGGGATTCACTGGTCTGGCGGCGTTCGTTGTGCTGATTCTCTGCGCAATTGTTTGCGTCTGGAGGGCACGTAAGCTTGCGGCCGACGACCAAATGCGCCAGGTCAGTCAAGCCGTTCTCGCCTCCATAAGTGCGATCGCCCTGACCTTCATGTTCTTCGACGGATTGTCATTTGCCATGGCAGCCAGTCTCTTCTTCTTCATGCTGGGAATTTCCGGTGCACTTTGGCGCATTGCACGACAAACCCATCCCAGCGAGACCGGAGCAACATAACCACTACGTGCCGGCCAGAAAAGCGGTAACCATGAAGCGGAGAACAACCACAATGTTTGGCGCTGTCGCGTTGCTGTGCCTCGTCGCGGCAGCAGTGGTCATTGGCGGCGCGCATCAGCTTGATCCACTCGTCGGGCCTGGCCCCACCATCAACACGTCTCAAACCACAACAGCGCCCCCGTCCGGAACGGAGCTTCGCAACGTCGATGGCGGCATTGGCTTCTACTCTCGCTTCACGAATCCCCTGCCCACTGAACCGAATTTCTTCCCAGTCGGCGTCTGGTTTGAAAGCGTTTTGGAAAAGGACTACGTGGCAAAGGACCGGGCAGCGGGACTAAACACTTACGTCGTCTTGACCGCAGATTCCGACCTCGATCTCGTCCGCGCTTCAGGGATGTATGCAATACCCACCTTCACTGCAGCCCAGGCATCCGGGCATGCGTTAGCCGACGAAGTCGACATGTGGGCTGGAGCGGGAAACTCTGCATGGACCGGCAAGTACCCGGGGGAAGGCCCCATTTGCATCCCGGAGGAGTCCAAATGCGGTTTCACAGTCCAAAACGAGACGCGGGCGCTCGCTCCACCGGGGGTCATGGCCTACGCGAACTACGGCAAGGGAGTAACTTTTTGGCTCTCGGACGAACAGTCTCGGGCTTTCATCCATGGGTTCCAGGATCTCGTGTCAGCAGACAACTACTGGTTCACGGATCCCAACATCTGCACGCGGACAGAGGGCGGAGCAATCAGTGGTTACGCAAACGACCTTACTGAAGAAGAATGCCGGTTGGCAGCCAACTATGGATGGACAGTTGACCGCATCCGAACACTTACCGAGGGCAAGGGACCCGTCTGGGCATTCGTAGAGGTCGGCCACCCCTTTGAGGACTCACCAAGGGCAACTACGATTACAGGACCGGAAATTCGCGCAGCAGTCTGGAGCAGTCTCATTCACGGCGCCCGCGGGATCATCTACTTCAACCATAGTTTCGGCGGAGACTGCGTGACCCAGCACGTGTTGCGTGATTGTCCAGGCGAATCACGCCCCGCCGTAACTGCTGTAAACAAGCAAATCCAAGACCTCGCACCCATCCTCAACGCCCCCTTCCTCGACGGCGCCACCACAGCCACCGGACCAGTGGACCTCGCCACCAAACTTCACAACAGCAAGGTCTACGTCTTCGCAGGAGCAAACAAGAACTCCGGCGGAACAGCAACCTTCGCCCTGAAATGCGGCGGCAGCACCGCCGTCGTCATTGATGAAAACCGAACCATACCCATGGTGGACGGAACGTTCACCGATGCCTTCGCCGACGGCAACGCCGTCCACCTCTATAGCATCGACGGCGGCGGAAGCTGCGGCTACTGACTAACGGCTGCTATCGTCCCGCTCCCAAGCGGCCACTGCCTTACGGCTCAACAGCGGACGACGACGGCCCGCACCGGCGAAAGCGACATAGACAACTGCATCAAAGACGCTCAACGGCCCCCTGGCCGAGGCAAGCAGCTGCCTTACGGTCCGCCCCATAGAGGCACCGCCCGATACACGATCCTGCTCCGCATTCCCCCTATAGGTACGCCTCAGAACGGACAACAGCGCCGTACACGTCCGTGGCGTCCGCACCACCACGGGCTCGGTAGGCAGCACCGCCTTCTCATGGGCAGAAAAGAGCCGGTCCACGTAGTAGTCATCACCGGTGAGGGCAGGAAACGTCCCCAACCGCTCGTGCCCGGAAAAGCTGAGAGCATAAGCACCAGCACCCCACAGCCTCTCGGAGTTACCCGGTATACGGGAACGGGCGCGGTAGTACGCCCTCACCCAAGCCGAAGCTCCCTCGGTGTCATACCGCAAAGCCGGACGGGCAGCCAGCAAAGTGTCACCTTCCAAAGCAACGAAGACCGCACGAAGCGCAGGGGCACTGACCTCAATATCAGCGTCCAGATAAAGACGCGGCCAACGCTGCGTCGCCAGGTCGGCAGCGTTTAACGCCGCAGTCTTGGACGCCTCGGACACGTTAACCACCTGAACACCCCGGCACCGGGACGCAATAGCCGCGGTGGCATCCATGCACCCATTACAGGCCACCACCACATCAACCGTGCCCCACTCAATAACCTCCCGCAATGCCTCAAGCGTCCTGCTGATAACACCGGCCTCATTATGAGCCGGGATGATGACCGCACCGGAAGGATGGGACGTGATCATGGCATAACCGTGGTCGAGGTCCGCGTCATATGGGGGAGCGTCTCCCAACGCCGCTGACTCAGAACCGCCAACGCCGCATCCCTGTGCCCTGGCTTATTCAAGCGCGCAACCTCGGCCGCCAGGACAGCTCCACGGAAAGCCAGCGCCCTTCCGCGCCCGAGATGCTTCGCTGCATACCGAACCCGATTGACCGACATCAAAGCAGCCAACTGCGGCGACGATCCGGAGCCCCCACGTGCATGCCACATCCTGGCGGCGGGTTCAAACCAGATGGAAAAACCCGCACCCCTGACCCGACGGCAATAGTCCGTCTCCTCCGAATACAAAAAGAACTGCTCATCCCAAGCACCCACCGCCCCCGCAGCCGCAGCACTAATCAACAGAGCCGCACCTGTAGCCCAATCAACCCGGTGCCCATGCTCATAACTCTCCAGCTCAAAATCCATCTCAGATAACCAACCAGGCCTGCCCTTCACATGGCTGCCCAACGCCGCGTCGCCCAGCGCTCGCAGAACGCCCGGCTCGCGGCGTAACGACGGGTAGATGCTGCCGTCGTCGTCCAACAGGACCGGTACCACCACACCGGCCCCCTGCTCATTCATGCGTTTGAGCATGGCGGCCAGGGCACCCGGTTCCACGCGTAGGTCCGGGTTCAGGATGAGGTAGCTCCCGGCTTCCCCTGCCACGGCCATCGCGGCATTGATTCCGCCGGCGTAACCGAGGTTTCCCCCTGTTCGCACCGTTGTGATGTCAGGGTGATGCGAGAGTTCAAGCAGGGTGCTCTCATCGGGGGAGTTGTCCGCCACCACCACTTTGATCGAGATATCGACCGCTTCCTCGCGCAGGCTGGCCACCAGCGGCCCGACGTCTTCAGCGTTGTTGTAGGTGACAACCACGACGGCGACGTCGGCCCCTTCGGTGACAGGCACTAACGATCCCGGAGCCCGGCTGGGCACGGGTTCCGGGACAGAGTAAGCAGCGGCAGGCGTCTGAGTGCCTGGCCTCTGCGTGGGCGACTCGATGCCGCAACTGCTCGAAGTCCGCAACGTCATGTACGCCTCCGGCCCATCCACCAGATAGCGGCGTGCCAACCGGCGTGGCTCCAACATGAGGCGCCACGCCCATTCGAGGCTGTGCGAGCTGGCCCATAGGGGAGCACGCCGGACATTTCCCGCCAGGAAATCCACCACGGCACCGAATGCGAGCAGGACGTTGGCGCCGGTCAGGTGCCCGTACTCCGCTATCCACAGTTCCTGGCGGGGTTTTCCTAAACCAACCACCAGGACGTCCGGGGCTGCCGCCCGTATCTCCTCGGCGAGCTTACGGGAGGCTGCGGCATCGCCCAGCGTGGACCGTGCAGGGGCCCACCACCCAGCGACCGTCAGCTCAGGCCGCTCTGCTGCGAACTTTCCGGCGATCAGATTCTGGGTCTCCTCAGACCCTCCCAGGAAACCGAGGCGCAACCCCCGGGCCGCTGCGCCGTCCAAGAAGGGGTGAATGAGGTCGCTGCCAGCCAGCCGCGGCCACGTCTCCGAGGTGATCAGCCGGGCTTCGGTAGCTAAGGGCGCACCGTCGATCAGGGTCAACCACTCAACGGGCGCGGGCTGGTCCAAGGTGCCTATCCAGCGGCTTCCGGTTCCGAAATGCCGGATGTGGTCCAAATTTGCGGAGCAAACACCCAGGGGCGACGCATCGGGGGCGCCGGCACGATCCAACATCTCCCGAAGTGCGCCGTCAGCGTCCATGAGCTTTACCGGGACACCTCCCAGACTCACCCACGGCGCTTCCGAAGCCGGCGGTCCGGAAGTGGCGGCACTTTGGTGCCGCTGACCTTGGAGTTTGCCGACGGCGACGCCGCGTCGGGGGTGAAGGTGGGGGACTGCCCTGTGGAGGAGATCTCCCATGGGCATAATTTTCGGTAGCAGCATTCTCGGCTCCAACTCAAGGCATCACCATGTGGCCGACGATCCGAGGCTGCTGCACTGCCTGGATCGTCGGTGGCGGACCTGTGCCGCCATGTCAACATGTTCATTTGAGTTGTCTCCCGGCCTCCTGCAAGAGGCTGCCGTACGGCTACTTTAGGACGTTTCGCCTCACTCCGCTAGAGCTCCAAACTCTTGAGGTACTCAGCCAGCCGCTGGGTTGCCGAAGGCGGGTCAAATCCGGTCGCGCGGATTCCTGACAAGTCCAGCACACTGCTGCGTGGCCTTGGGGCAGTGTTGGGTTTGGCGTAGTCCGCGGTGCTGATGGGTAGCACCAGCTTTGGATCCGCGCCCATCAGGCGGTAAACGTCGCGGGCTACCTCGTGCCAGGACTGTGGTTTCCCGCCATTGCTGAGGTTGTACGTCCCGTAGGGGGCTTTGCTGTGGAGCAGGTGACGAATGCCCGGGGCGATGTCAGAGGCGAAGCTCAGCCGCCCCCATTGGTCATCCACCACCGTGGGCGAGACACCCTCGGTGGCCAACGAGGCCATGGTTCGAACAAAGTTCCTTCCCTCGCCCACCACCCAACTGGTCCTGATGATGTAATGCCTTGGCACGGTGGCTGCCGCGAGGTCTCCGGCGGCCTTGCTTTGACCGTAGACCCCCAGGGGAGCGGGGACTTCATCTTCGAAGTGAACCTCTGCAGTGCCGTCGAACACGTAGTCACTTGAGATGTGGACAAAAGTCAGTGAATGCTCGACGGCGGCACGCGCCAAACGGGAAACGGCAGCTGCGTTGATGCTCCAGGCAGCCGCGCGGCCTTCCGCGCTTTCGGCCGCATCGACTGCGGTGAACGCGGCAGCGTTGATGATCGTGGAGTAATCGCGCCAATTGACTGCCTCGTAGGACTCCCGGGCGGTGATGTCGAACTGCGCGCGCCCGGCGAACTCCACCGTGGAGTCACCCGCGAAAGCATGCCGAAGGGCGGATCCCAGCTGGCCGTCCGCGCCAAGGACCAGGGTACGCCGGCCGCTCATGGGTACAACGTCTCCCATCCGCGGGTGCTTGCTGTCCTGCGCGGAAACGACGGAGCTCTCCAAGGGGATCGGCCACGGTACGGCTACATGCTCATCAGCAAGGTTGAGGAACGTGTAGTCCTTTTGTGACTCCGCGCTCCAATGGTCGTTGACCAGGTAGCAGTAGGCGGTATTTTCCTCCAATGTCTGGAATGCGTTGCCAACGCCACGCGGGACGAAGATGGCCTCGCCCGGGGTTAGTTCTGCGGTAAACAGTGTTCCGAACGTTGGACCCTCACGCAGGTCCACCCAGGCGCCGAAGATCCGTCCCGAGGCCAGCGAAACGAACTTGTCCCAAGGCTCTGCGTGGATGCCGCGGATCGTTCCACGCACGGCGTTGAAGGAAATGTTGTTCTGCACCGGGCCGAAGTCAGGCAACCCGGCAGCCAGCATCCTGGCGCGGTGCCAGTTTTCTTTGAACCAGCCTCTGCCATCCCCATGAACAGGAAGCTCAAACAGCAGCAGTCCAGGGATGGGCGTTATTCTCGAACGTAGTTGACGTCCCTGTTCCACGTTTCAGTGACCTTGACCGGCGTATTTGGACTCTGTGGCTGCTTTCTGCGGTCTCCACCAGTACTCGTTGTCCCTGTACCACCGGACCGTGTCAGCCAGCCCGGCGTCGAAGTCCGAATATCGGGGAGCCCACCCGAGCTCGCGTCGGAGTTTGCTTGAATCGATGGCGTACCGGAGATCATGGCCTGGCCGGTCCGTCACCAGCTCATAAGCATCGCGGGGCTGGCCCGCGAGTGAAAGCAGCATCTCAACAACTTCCCGGTTGGACCGTTCTCCATCGGCGCCGATCAAGTAGGTTTCGCCTATGCCGCCACGCTCCAAGATGGCCAATACTGCGGAGGAATGGTCTTCCACATGAATCCAGTCGCGAACATTTCGCCCGTTCCCGTAAAGATGCGGCCGGTTCCCGTCCAGTATGTTGGTAATCTGCCGAGGAATGAATTTTTCCACGTGTTGGTATGGGCCGTAATTGTTGGAGCAATTGCTGATGGTCGCCTTGAGTCCGAAAGAACGCACCCATGCGCGCACCAACATGTCCGAGCCCGCTTTCGTTGCGGAATAGGGACTCGTTGGCCGGTAAACGGAATTCTCCGTAAATCGGTGGGGGTCATCCAGGGCTAGGTCGCCATAGACCTCATCGGTGGAAATGTGATGGAAGCGTGTGCCGTACCTTCGCGCGGCTTCGATCAGGGTGAACGTTCCCAAAAGATTAGTGTCCAGGAAGGGGCGGGGATCCTGCAATGAATTGTCGTTGTGGGACTCCGCTGCGAAATGCACCACCGCTTGAACCGATTCCGTTAGCCCGTTAACCAGCGCAGCATCGCAAATGTCGCCCTTGACGAAGGTGAAGCGCTCCTGCGGCAGCCTGGAGAGGGATTCGATGTTCCCGGCATAAGTCAGTTTGTCCAGGACCGTGACATGGAGCCCAGTGTGCTCCATGATGTAGTGGACAAAGTTGCATCCGATGAATCCGGCCCCGCCGGTGACAAGGATTCTCTGCATGGCCCTAGAGTAACCGCCCACGGCATTTCCGGGCATAGGTGAGGACGGCAGGTTTGCGAGGAATTGTTCTTGCAGGTGGAACGGGTTCAAGGCTTCACCCCATCACGCTTGGAATCAGTAAGCAGCTGGTTCCGGTGTTCGATAAGCCCATGATTTATTACCCGCTGTGCACGCTGATGCTGGCAGGAATACGCGACATTTTGATTATCACCACGCCTGGCGATGCTGCCCAGTTCCAGCGGCTCCTCGGAGATGGTTCGCAGTTCGGCATCAATCTCAGCTATGCGGAACAGCCCACCCCCGACGGGCTGGCGCAGGCTTTCATCCTGGGAGAGGACCACATCGGAACAGGCAACGTGGCACTGATCCTGGGTGACAACATTTTCAACGGACCCGGCATGGGCAACCAGCTCCGGCACTACACAGACGTCGCCGGCGGTGCGATCTTCGGATACTGGGTCAAGGACCCCTCCGCATATGGCGTGGTGGAGTTCGATGAACATGGCATGGCAGTCTCCATCGAAGAAAAGCCCGCAGTCCCCAAAAGCAACTATGCCGTTCCGGGACTCTATTTTTATGACAATAACGTTGTTGCCATGGCGAAGGACCTGCAGCCATCTCCCCGGGGTGAATTGGAGATCACGGATATCAACCGGAAATACATGGAGCTTGGCAGCTTGCATGTGCAGAAGTTTCCCCGGGGTACTGCCTGGCTGGACACTGGGACCTTCAGCGACCTCAATGATGCCTCAAATTACGTTCGTACCACCGAGAACCGGCAGGGTTTGAAGATTGGTGCCCCCGAGGAGGTGGCCTGGCGCATGGGTTACCTGAGCGACGACGAGCTCCGGCAGCAGGCCGCCAAGCTCGCCAAGAGCGGCTACGGCAGCTACCTGTTGGACATCCTGGATCGCCAATAAGCGGAACTAGACTGCTGAAACGTCCTCAAGGGCGCGCGCGATCTCAGCCGGCAGCGCCGTCAATTGAGCGTCCAGTAGTTCCTTGAGTTGAACGGCGTTCCTCGGGCCAACAACTGCCGTCGCCACGCCCGGCCGGGAGAGTAACCAGCTGAGGGACACGTCCATTGGTGTCCGGCCCAGTCCCTGGGCTGCCATGGCCACGGCTTCCACGACGCGGGACGCCCGCGACTCAAGGTAGGGCTCGACGTACCCGGCCAGACGGCTCTGCGCCGCACGGGAATCGGCAGGAATCTGCCCCCGGTATTTGCCGCTGAGTACGCCACGTCCCAGGGGCGCCCACGCCATCAGCCCCAGGCCGGCGTCTTCCACGGCAGGAATGAGTTCTTCCTCTGCTCTACGTTGGACCAAGGAATATTCGGACTGGTTTGCCACGAGGGTGAATCCGGCCACGGCCGCTGCCTTGGCTGTTTGCCACCCGTTGTAATTGGAAATACCCACGTAGCGCGCACGGCCACTCCGCTGGGCGAGCTCCAAGGCGGAGAGTGTTTCTTCCAAGGGCACGTTCGGATCCCACTCGTGGGCGAACCAGATATCGATATAGTCGGTGCCAAGTCTGGCCAGGCTTGCATCAAGGGCGGACAGCATCGCGCCCCGGGATGCGTTGACGCTTCGCCTGGAGTCCGACGACGACACGCCGGCTTTGGTGGAAATCACAATCTCGGAACGGGCCACTACATCGCCCAGCATGGATCCCAACATTGCTTCTGCCCTGCCTTGCGCGTAAGACGCTGTTGTGTCCACCACAGTGCCACCGCCGGCAACGAATCCGTGGAGCAGTTCAGCAGCATCCTGCTCGTCGGTCTCCTGGGCCCAGGACATGGTTCCAAGGGACAATGAGGACACACGGAATCCGCTGTTTCCGACATAACGCTGCTGCATAGCAGTTAGCTTACGGGGAGTTAGAGGACTTCATGACGTAGGGTCTATTCACGTGAACTGGATAGAAGCAGCCTTGCTGGGCCTGGTGCAGGGCCTCACCGAATTCCTCCCGATTTCCTCGAGCGCGCACCTGCGGATCGTCGGCTCATTCCTCCCGAATGCCTCAGATCCCGGTGCCGCCTTCACGGCCATCACGCAGCTGGGAACTGAAACCGCCGTGATTGTCTACTTCTGGCGTGACATTGTAAGGATCGTCCGGGCCTGGTTCGGCTCCCTCACAGGCAAGGTGGAACGCAACAATCCGGATGCCCGGATGGGCTGGCTGGTCATCCTTGGCAGCCTGCCGATCATCATCCTCGGCCTGTTGTTCCAAGACCAGATCGAGTCAGTGCTGCGCAGTATGTGGATCGTTGCCACCATGCTGATTGTGTTCGGAATGATCCTTGCTGTTGCCGACGCCATTGGCCGGCAGGAGAGGGATCTCACCCAACTGAGCTACAAGCACGGCATTCTCTACGGCTTCGCCCAAGCCATGGCCTTGATCCCCGGCGTATCACGCTCAGGCGGCACCATCACCGCCGGCCTCCTCATGGGGTACACCCGTGAAGCCGCCGCCAGGTATTCCTTCCTTCTGGCCATACCGGCCGTGTTCGGCAGCGGGCTGTACCAGCTCTATAAGACGGTTTCCAACGAAGGCCTGGCTGGACCCTACGGCCTCCCGGAGACTGCGATGGCCACGGTCATCGCTTTCGTGGTGGGTTACGTCATCATCGGCTGGTTCCTGAAGTTCGTCTCCACCCGCAGCTACCGGCTGTTCGTTTGGTACCGGATACTCCTGGGCCTGGCCTTGTATGTCCTGCTCGGTTTCGGTGTGATCAGCGCCTAGCACTAAGGTTAAGTCGTGAAATCGTGGACCTCCCGCCCTGTACCTGAGCTGCCCGGCAGCCTGCCGCAACTACGGCTGTATGACACAGCCCTTGGCCGGGTGGTGGACGTTGAGAAACAGCCGGAGCAGTCGATGTATGTCTGCGGCATCACCCCGTATGACGCGACGCATATGGGACACGCAGCCAGTTATGTGGCTTTCGATCTCCTGAACCGTGCTTGGCGCGACGCCGGCGTCCGGGTCTCCTACGTCCAAAATGTCACTGACATTGATGATCCCCTTCTGGAGCGCGCCACAGCTACCGGCGTGGACTGGCGTGACTTGGCCCAAAGCCAAATCGAGCTGTTCCAGACAGACATGGACGCCCTGAACGTCCTCGCACCGAACCACTACATCGGCGCTGTCGAGGCCATCCCGGACATCGTTCCGGCCATCGAGCAGCTGATCGCTGACGGCGTGGCCTATCGCGTTGCAGGCTCAGAAGGAGAGCCCGACGGCGATGTGTACTACGACGTCGAGACCGCCGGTAAGCGCTCCGACGCCACAGACGCCTGGACACTGGGCGATGTTTCCGGCTTGGGCGAGAACGAAATGCTGGAACTCTTCGCTGAACGGGGCGGAGACCCCGCCAGAGCGGGCAAGCGCCATGCCTTGGATCCCTTGCTGTGGCGGGTTGCCCGTGAAGGCGAGCCGAACTGGCCCGGGGCCACCCTCGGCGACGGCCGGCCAGGTTGGCACATCGAATGTACGGTGATCGCGCAGAAGTATCTTCCCGCACCCTTCACCGTTCAGGGTGGTGGCTCGGACCTGGTATTCCCGCACCATGAAATGGGCGCCGGCCACGCCTATTCACTCTCCGGCGTTCCACTGGCGCGCCACTATTCACACGCCGGCATGGTGGGGCTGGACGGGGAGAAGATGAGCAAGTCCAAGGGCAACCTGGTTCTTGTTTCGAAGCTTCGCGCTGCCGGCGAGGAACCTGCGGCAATCCGCCTTGCCATCCTCGCCCATCACTACCGCTCCGACTGGTCATGGACCGATGCCGAGTTTGCTGAGGCCAAGGACCGGCTTCAGCAGTGGCGCACGGCCCTGGATCATGCTCCGGCCGGATCTGCTGCGGCCCTGATAACGGCCATGCGCGATGAACTGGCCAACGACCTCAACGCTCCTGGTGCGATCTCCGCCGTCGATCACTGGGCAGAGAGAGCGATTAGCTCTGGCGCGGACTCCTCAGCGCAGGATGCGGCCCTTGTTACTGACGCCATCGACGCTTTGCTCGGGGTTGAGCTCTAAGCAACCCGAGAGCCGTTGTTGGTTTCAGGCGAATTGACCTCTTAGGGACGCTCTTTGCCGCGCCGTTTCAAGTACCGCTCGAATTCACGGGCAATGGACTCGCCGGACGCCTCCGGCAGGTCAGCTGTGTCTTTCGCTTCTTCCAATTGCCGTACATAGGCAGCAATCTCAGGGTCCTCTGTTGCGAGTTCATCCACCCCGCGTTCCCAGGCTTCAGATTCTTCAGCCAATGCCTGACTGTCCAACGGAACCTGCAAAAGGTCCTCGATCCTGTGCAGGATGGCCAGCTGCGCCTTGGGGGAGGGCGGCTGAGCAACGTAGTGCGGAACCGCTGCCCACAGTGAGACCGTAGGCAGCCCTGCCAGCATCGCGAACTCTGCAAGCACACCCACAATGCCCACCGGCCCTTCATACTGGGAGGCCTCCAGGTTGAGGCGTTCCCGCAGTGAACTGTCCTCCGTTGTGGTGCTCACCGGAATAGGACGGCTATGGGGAACGTCGGCCAGCAGAGCGCCCACCAAAATCACGGAGTCCACTTTGAGCGCTTCAGCATGGACCAGCAGTTCGGTGGTGTAGGCGCGCCAGCGGTATGAGGGTTCGGTACCGAGAACCAAGACCACATCCACGTTGCTGTCCGGAACTTCAGCCTTGTACATCCGCGTTGAAGGCCATTTGACCTTTCGGGCACCCGAAGACGTGCGCCGCACGGTGGGGCGCGTGAACTGGAAGTCGTAATACTCCTCGGCGTCCACTGTGGCAACCTTTTTGCCGTCCCACAGCTTGTTCAAGTAGTGCAGCGCATCGCTCGCGGCCTCACCGGCGTCGTTCCAGCCCTCAAACGCGGCGAGCATTACGGTGACACGCTGGCCGTCCGCGGGTTCCTTGAGGAAACGCTCGGGCTCCGCGGTGATGTCCTGTCCTTCGGGGGTCCCGTCCACACTGTTCATCCACTCACCCTACGTCCAAGACCCTTGTGGATGCATGGCATTTCACGCCGAAGCGTGTCCGCGATTCGCCCGGAGCGCAACCCGCGGACGGCCGCCCGCCAGGTTCCACGTAGACTGGAAACCATGCATTCCTCACCCAGCCAGCCCCTCCTCAAAGCCGTGCTCTGGGATATGGATGGCACACTCGTGGACACTGAGCCCTATTGGATCGCTGCCGAGCGTGCGCTGGTTGAGTCCCATGGCGGGGCCTGGTCCCACGAGCAGGCCATGCAATTGGTGGGGCAGTCCTTGCTTCACTCGGCGGCCGTCCTGCAGGCAGCAGGCGTCAGGCTTGAGGCACGAGAAATTGTTGACACGTTAAGTGCACAGGTGATCGCGCAGGTCCGCAAGGAGGTCCCGTGGCGGCCCAGCGCCCGTGAACTGCTCGATGATCTCCACCAGGCAGGCATTCGCTGCGCCCTGGTGACCATGTCCGAAGGCCCACTGGCCGGTGTGGTGGCGGAGAGCCTTCCCAAGCCCTACTTCGAGTTCATGGTCACCGGCGATTCCGTCACCAACGGGAAACCGCACCCGGAGGCCTACCTCACAGCCGTAGAGCGGCTCAGGCTGGAGGACCCCTCCGTGAGTATTCACCACTGCGTTGCCCTCGAGGATTCCATCCCGGGTGCCACGGCAGCCATTGCATCGGGCGTAGTCACTGTAGGAATTCCCCATCAGGTGCCCCTTCCGGATGACCCCCGAATGATCATGTGGCCTACGTTGGTTGGCCGAACAGCACCCGATCTGCAACAGCTGGTCGCTGACCGTTTCGCCGCAGCAAACCTGCTTGAAGGGGCCAACTAGGTGACCAGCCCGTCAACACCGCATCACGCACAAAGCAAAAAACGTGACGGCATCCCACTAGGGAGCATCGCCGGCATTCCGGTCTATTTGGCTTACTCGTGGTTCATTATCGCTGCTTTCACGGTCATCGTTTACGGCCCGGCGCTGCTGGTTCGGACGCCCGAACTGGGCATCGGAGCGTACTTCGTGGCATTGGGATACGCCTTGCTCCTTGCCGTGTCCGTGCTGGTCCATGAATTGGCGCATGCGCTTAGCGCAAAGGCCTTCAACTGGCCGTCGGAGAAAATTGTGCTCAACCTTTGGGGCGGCCACACGCAATTTGAGAGCTTCACCGCTTCACCGGGTCGTTCAGTAGTGGTCGCCCTGGCCGGACCTGCCTCCAACTTTGTTTTGGCGGCCGGGATGTGGGCCGTGATTTCAACCGGTGTTCTGAGCGGCGTCCCTGACACCCTCGCGAACATCCTGATGTGGGCCAACCTCTTGATCGGGTTGTTCAACATCCTTCCCGGATTGCCCTTGGATGGGGGCCGTCTGGTGGAGTCCGCAGTGTGGAAAGCCACGGGTAGCCAGGACAAAGGCACCATAGCCGCTGGCTGGTCCGGTCGCGCTATTGTCGCCGCATTGGTCATCTGGTTCATTGGACTGCCGCTCATCAAAGGCACACCCCTGGACATCAGCCTCATACTCATCACCGTCCTCGTCTGCGGTTTCCTCTGGATGGGCGCCTCAAGCTCCATCCACCACGCGAAGCTCCGCAGCCGTCTTTACCTGGTCAGTGCCGCCGGCCTGGCCGAACCCGCAGTCGGCGTGCCGAACTCGGCCACGGTGGCAGATGTCCTAAACATTTCACCGGCCGGAAGTCCCGCCGTCGTCATTTGTGGCCCGGACGGCAAACCCCAGGGAGTGGTGGATTTCGGCGCGACGCTCGCTGTGCCGGCTGCATCTGCGACGACGACCCCCGTCACCGCAGTGGCGCACGCACTCGCGGCCGGGGCCTACGTCCCTGAATGGTCCAAAGGACAGGAATTGATCCAGTATTTGGCTCGCCTGGACGGCGGCGAATACGCTGTGGTTGACCACAACGGAATCGTCACCGGGCTGCTTCGGCAGCAAGCAGTAGTGACTGCCATAACAGGCAAGGAAGCACGCAGGAGCGGGCGCGCCTGACTGCGTTGCCGGTAGAGTTACATGCCGGCGGTTATACAAAAGAACCCATTGATTTTTTGGCGCCCGCCAGCCGGTCACACACCGCGGCCCAGCCGTACAGGAGCGAGGAACACCACATGAGCAGCGAAACCGCCGCCCCCGCAGCAAGCACAGGCACTGACGAGCCAGCCATCGGCCCGGCCGCACAGCCGACGGGCGCTGCGCGACGCCGCGGGCCTTTTCGTGTGGGCGAGCGGGTGCAGCTCACGGACGAGCGCGGGCGGATGAACACCATCACTCTGGAAGTGGGCGGCGCTTTCCATACTCATCGCGGTTTCCTGAACCATGATGAGATCATCGGCAAGGTGGATGGCTCCGTGGTCAGCAACAACGTCGGCCAGCAGTACCAGACGTTGCGCCCGTTGCTCTCTGACTTCGTGCTGTCCATGCCCCGCGGCGCGGCAGTGGTTTATCCCAAGGACGCCGGCCAGATTGTCACCATGGCGGATATCTTCCCGGGCGCACGGGTTGTGGAAGCCGGAGTGGGCTCCGGCGCCCTCTCCATCTCCCTCCTGCGTGCAGTAGGCGACGGCGGTTACCTCCACTCGTTTGAGCGTCGCGAAGAATTCGCGGACATCGCCCGCGGAAATGTTGAGACTATCTTTGGCGGCCCCCATCCCGCATGGCAGATCTCCCTGGGCGACTTTCAGGAAGAAGTTGTCAAAGCCGAAGCCCCTGGCTCGGTGGACCGGGTGGTCCTGGACATGCTCGCTCCGTGGGAGTGCTTGGACGCTGTGGCCACTGTCCTGGCTCCCGGCGGAGTCTGGATCAACTACGTAGCCACCGTCACCCAGTTGTCCCGGACTGCTGAAGCAATCCGCGCTGACGGCCGCTTCACCGAGCCCGATGCCTGGGAATCGATGGTTCGCGGCTGGCACCTGGAAGGCCTGGCCGTCCGGCCGGACCACCGCATGGTGGCCCACACGGGTTTCCTTCTTGTCACGCGCCGCTTGGCTGACGGTGTCACCGGAATTTCCGTGAAGCGCCGCCCCTCCAAGACTGAATTCAGCGAAGAGGACCTCAACGCCTGGACCCCTGCAGCAGTGGGGGAGCGCGCCGTCTCTGACAAGAAACTGCGACGCGCAGCGCGTGACGCAATTGCCGGGACCAACGTTCAGGATGATCCCTCAGTCACAAACTGACAAAGGTCACAATAGGGTTCGCATTCCGAATGTCACCCAGCACCCTGAGCTTTTCGGGACTAAGGTCTTGTTAAGCGCAGGAAGGGGCTGATGAATCGTGGATACGTCAAACAACGACCTTGGACGGCCGACGCCGGAAGATGCAAACGGCGAAGCGGAGAATACGGCAGGCCGGAGGATCGGCGCGGTTCAACCGCCGGAGACGTCGAGTGAACTGACTGTTGCCGAACGGCAGATCAATATCCTTCGGGACAAGCTTCGCCACATCGACCGCCAGTTGGCAGCCGCTACCCAGAACAACAGCAAACTTGTCAGCATGCTGGAAACGGCGAAGGCTGAGATCCTTCGTTTGAAGGGGGCCCTGGAACAAGAGGGCCAGCCCCCGTACAGCTTTGGCACCGTGGTGCAGATCAACCCACGGAAGCAGCCCGCCGCCGGCAGTTCAGGGCAGGCTGCTACTGAAGAGTCCGTGGACATCTTCAACGCTGGGCGCAAGATGCGTGTTGGCGTCAGCCCGCTCGTAAACCTGAACCAGCTTGCCGTCGGGCAGGAAGTCCTGCTCAACGAGGCACTGCTGGTAGTGGCCGGCCTCGGCTACGAACGCGCGGGCGAACTGGTCACCCTCAAGGAAATGCTGGGCAAGGACCGCGCTCTGGTGGTTGGCCGTGCCGATGAAGAGCGTGTGGTCCGGTTGTCCGGGGCGCTCCAAAGCGTTCACCTGAAAGTGGGCGACGCTTTGTCGCTCGATTCACGGACGGGCTACGCGCTGGAGAAGGTCCCGCGCGCCGAGGTGGAGAACCTTGTCCTCGAAGAAGTCCCGGACATCACCTACCAGGACATTGGTGGCCTGGGCCCGCAGATCGAACAGATCCGTGACGCCGTGGAGTTGCCGTTCCTCCATCCGGACCTCTACCGCGAGCACGGACTGAAGGCACCAAAAGGCATCCTGCTCTACGGTCCGCCAGGGTGCGGCAAGACCCTCATTGCCAAAGCAGTGGCGAATTCCCTTGCTGCCCGGGCAGCAGAACGGGCCGGCAATACCGATCTCAAGAGCTACTTCCTGAATATCAAAGGTCCGGAGCTCTTGGACAAGTATGTGGGCGAGACAGAGCGGCACATCCGGCTGATTTTCTCCCGCGCCCGCGAAAAGGCTTCAGACGGGAGCCCCGTGGTGGTCTTCTTTGATGAAATGGACTCGTTGTTCCGCACCCGCGGTACCGGCGTTTCTTCCGACGTCGAAACCACCATCGTGCCTCAGCTGCTCAGTGAGATCGACGGCGTGGAGCGCCTGGACAACGTGATCGTCATTGGCGCCTCCAACCGTGAGGACATGATCGATCCCGCAATCCTCCGTCCCGGTCGCCTCGACGTGAAGGTCAAGATCCAACGGCCCGACGCCGAAGCTGCAGCCGACATCTTCGCCAAGTACATCACCACTGACCTGCCCTTCCACCCCCAGGATTTGGCCGAGTACGGCGGCGATGTACAGGCCACTGTGGATGCCATGGTCCAGCGCACGGTGGAGGCCATGTACTCCACGGAGAAGTCCAATGAGTACCTTGAGGTCACCTATGCCAATGGCGATACAGAGATGCTCTACTTCAAGGACTTCAACTCCGGCGCCGTCGTCCAGAACGTGGTGGATCGCGCGAAGAAGTACGCCATCAAGGATTTGCTGACCAGCCACCAGAAGGGTCTTCGGATCGATCACCTGCTCCGGGCCGTTGTGGATGAATTCCGTGAGCACGAGGACATGCCCAACACCACCAACCCGGATGACTGGGCAAGGATTTCGGGCAAGAAGGGCGAAAGGATCACCTACATCAGGACCATCGTTCAGGGCAAGGCAGGGCAGGAGCCTGGCAAGTCCATCGAAACCACCGCCAACACGGGTCAGTACCTGTGACAGTAAGGTCCGAGGGTTCACCCGCCGAGAAGCTTCCCGCAGGCGGCGCCATGCGCGTCATGGGCTCGGAAACTGAATATGGGATCCACGCGCCGTCAGCTCCGGGTGCCAATGCCACCATGATGTCCGCCCGGATCATTCAGGCGTATGCCACCGTCACCCGGCAACGGGCGGCCGGTGGGGCGGAGACGCGGTGGGACTACACGGATGAGGAACCGCTGCACGATGCCCGCGGCTGGACCGTGAACAGGGCTGCCGCGGATCCAAGCCAACTCACGGACCAACCGCCGGTGCTCGACGCCGAAGCGGTCGCCTTGGCCTATGGCCGTCAGGAATTGGAACTGGACGGAGCTGACGAGTCCGGATCCCTGCTGATGAACATGGTCCTGGGCAATGGTGCACGCCTGTACGTGGACCATGCGCACCCTGAGTACTCCAGCCCGGAGGTCACCAACCCGCGCGATGCTGTGGCCTGGGACGCCGCCGGTGATCTGGTGGCCTTGTCCACCGTCCGGAAAGTTGCGGCCGATGCCTCGCTTCCGGCGATCAACCTCTACAAGAACAACACTGACAACAAGTCTGTGTCCTATGGCTCGCATGAGAACTACCTCATGCCACGCTCTGTGCCCTTCGGGGACATCATCCGTGGCCTCACGCCGTTCTTCGTGACCCGCCAAGTGATGTGTGGTGCGGGCCGGGTGGGGCTGGGGCAGGACAGCTCAACGCCCGGATACCAGATAAGCCAGCGGGCGGACTTCTTCGAAGCAGAGGTTGGGCTGGAGACAACCATCCGCCGCCCCATCATCAATACAAGGGACGAGCCACACGCCACAGCGGACAAGTACCGCCGCCTGCACGTGATTATTGGGGACGCCAACCTCAGCCAGGCTTCGAACTTCCTGAAGTTCGGAACCACTGCCATGGTCCTTAGCCTCATCGAGGCGGGGCAGGCTCCCAAAATCGAGGTCCATGAACCCGTCCAGGCGCTCCAAGCCGTCAGCCATGACACCACGCTGACCACAACCGTCAGGCTCCTCGACGGAAGACGAGTGACAGCACTCGATCTGCAGTGGATGTATTTCGAGGCAGCCGCCAAGCTGGCCCAGGAGACAGGGGTGGCAGATTCAGTCACCGGAGATGGCCACACGCACCAGGTGCTGTCTCACTGGGAGTCCACGCTGGCAACTCTGGGGACCGATCCTGATGCCGCCGCCTCATCGGTTGAGTGGGTGGCCAAGAAGTCACTGCTTGAGGGCTACCGAAACCGCGATGGCCTGGCTTGGGACGACGCCCGTCTCGGCTTGGTGGATCTTCAATGGTCAGATATCCGACCTGAGAAGGGCCTCTACTACAGAATGCTCTCCAGGGACCGGATGATGCGCATGGTGGACGACGCCGACATCACCCGGGCGGTGACCGAACCGCCGTCGGACACCCGGGCTTACTTCCGGGGGCGATGCGTTTCCAAATTCGGCAAGGACGTTGTGGGCGCCAGTTGGGATTCGGTAATTTTCGATGTTCCGGGGCTGGGAAAACTGCAACGGGTGCCTACGCGGGAGCCCTTGAGGGGAACCCGGGCTTTGACCGGCGCCCTCTTTGACCGCCACCCGGATGCTGCTTCATTCCTGGCCGAATTGTTGGGCCAGGCGCCGCCACCGGCCCGGAGTTGAGGGTACCCGCCACAGGATTATTCGTCGCCTGGCAAAGCCGTCCGCAGGGCCGGTCAGCGTGGCAATATGGCAGTAGGAAGTCTCCGTCTTCAGGAGACTGATAGTAGGGAGAAAGAAAAATGGCAGCACAGGAGCAGCAACAACCGCAGTCACGGGAAACCGAGACCGAAGTGGACGTACCAGAGGCGCCGCCGGCAGCACCGGAGGCACAGGCCTCGGAGTCGACGCAAGGCGTGGATGACCTCCTTGACGAAATCGACGGCGTTCTTGAATCCAACGCTGAAGAGTTCGTCAGGGCGTTTGTCCAAAAGGGCGGCCAGTAGGCGGACCTGCCAGAGGATGTACTGCCCGGCCGGCGTGAGGCCGCCGGGCATCGGAATGCAGAGTCGAAGGAGTGCAGCAATGCAGGACCCATCAACCGGCCCCCTGGCCACCCAGGCAACGTCTTCTTTCACGGAGCATCTTCAACGCTCGCGTCCCGAACTCCTTCCCTTCAATCAGTCGTTACCCGCCGGCGTGGTGCCGCCGTCCCCACACGCCACCACGATCGTTGCATTGACGTACGCCGGTGGAGTCCTGATGGCGGGGGATCGCCGCGCCACCATGGGCAACATCATCGCCAGCCGGCACATAGAGAAAGTGTTTCCGGCGGACGAGTACTCAGTCCTCGGCATCGCTGGTACCGCCGGTTTGGCGATTGACATCACACGGCTTTTCCAGGTTGAGCTGGAGCACTACGAAAAAATCGAAGGCACGCTCCTCAGCCTCGTCGGCAAGGCCAACCGTCTGGGCGCCATGATCCGCGGAAACCTGCCCATGGCGATGCAGGGGATGGCTGTCATTCCCTTGTTCGCAGGCTTCGACCACGGTTCCGGCGTGGGCCGCTTGTTCTCCTACGACGTCACCGGCGGCCGCTACGAAGAACAGGAGCATCACTCCGTTGGTTCCGGTTCCGTGTTCGCCCGAGGCGCCCTCAAGAAACTGTGGAAGCCCAACTTGTCAGAAGAAAACGCTGTGGCAGTAGCTGTTGAGGCGCTCTACGATGCCGCCGATGACGACTCCGCCACCGGCGGCCCTGACCCGGTCCGCCAACTGTGGCCCGTGGTGTATACCGTCGATCGATCCGGCAACCGGCGTGTCCCTGAAAGGGATCTGGCCGCGATAGCCGCCGCAATCGTTGAATCGCGGGCTGCCGCCGGACGGGAGGCCTGATATGACACAGCAGTTTTACGTCTCTCCCGAGCAGTTGATGAAGGACCGTGCGGACTTCGCACGGAAAGGCATAGCCCGTGGGCGCTCTGTTGTGGTCATCAGCTGTGCTGATGGCATCGCGTTGATCGCCGAAAACCCCTCACCGTCACTGCACAAAATCGGTGAAATCTACGACAAAATCGCCTTCGCTGCGGTGGGAAAGTACAACGAGTTTGAAAGCCTCAGGCAAGCAGGTGTCCGCTACGCAGACGTCCGAGGGTACTCCTATGACCGCGAGGACGTGACTGCCCGCGGCCTGGCAAGTGTTTATGCTCAGAGCCTCGGAGCGGTGTTTACGGCCGAGCAGAAGCCGTTCGAGGTGGAACTGGCAGTAGCCGAAGTTGGTTTCAGCCAGGAGCAGGACCACCTGTACCGACTGACCTTCGATGGATCAATCGCCGATGAGAACGGATTCGTGGTCATGGGCGGGCTCGCCGACCAGATTTCCGACGTCGTCAGCGGGGCTTGGGAGCCGGAGCTCACCTTGGCGGGGGCCATGCAACTGGCATTGCACGCTCTGGCCACCAATAAGGAAGTTGACGAACTGCCCGCTACCGCCGTCGAAGCCGCGGTGCTATACCGAGCTTCGGAAAGCAATCGCGGGTCCCGCAGGGCCTTCCGACGGTTGCTGCCGGAAGACATGACCCTGCTGCTCACAGAGGAGAGCTGAGATGGATAAGCGAATATTTGGCATCGAAACCGAGTTCGGAATTTCCTATTCCAGCCCTGATTCCCGCCCCTTGGCGCCTGAAGAAGTGGCACGTTACCTCTTTCGCAAGGTGGTCAGTTGGGGCCGGTCCTCCAATGTTTTTCTCACCAACGGTTCACGGCTATACCTCGATGTGGGCTCGCACCCGGAGTATGCCACCGCGGAATGCGACGACCTCGCTCAGCTCATCGCCCATGACAGGGCCGGGGAACTTATTTTGGACGACCTCGTGGATGAGGCTCAGGCAAGGCTCGCCGCCGAGGGCTTCAACGGCACGGTGTACCTCTTCAAGAACAACACCGATTCAGCGGGCAATTCTTACGGCAGCCATGAGAACTACCTCATACCGCGGCGCGGGGAGTTTTCCCGCCTTGCCGAGATACTGATTCCCTTCCTGGTGACGCGGCAACTGATCGCCGGTGCCGGCAAAGTACTGAAGACCCCGCACGGTGCCACGTTCGCTTTTTCCCAGCGGGCCGACCATATCTGGGAAGGCGTGTCCTCGGCCACCACCAGGTCCAGGCCCATCATTAACACCCGCGATGAGCCGCATGCGGATGCCGAATTTTACCGCCGCCTGCATGTGATTGTGGGGGACTCCAACATGTCCGAAACCTCGGCTTTGCTGAAGGTCGGCACGGTGGACCTTATCCTTCGCATGATTGAGGCGGGCGTCATTATGCGCGACATGCGCATGGAGAATCCCATTCGCAGCATTCGCGAAATCTCCCACGACCTCAGCGGCCGCGCCCTGGTCCGCTTGGCCAACGGCCGGCAGCTGACTGCTCTGGATATCCAGCGGGAATACCTCAACAAGGTCACCGAGTTCGTGGCAGCCAATGGTGCCCACAACGCCCATGTACCGCTCATCCTGGACTTGTGGGAGAGGACTTTGAACGCCATCGAGAGCGGCGACACCAGCACCATCGACACCGAAGTGGACTGGGCCATCAAAAAGAAACTCATGGACGGCTACATGCGGCGTCACGACCTCAGTCTCGACTCACCGCGCATTGCCCAGCTGGACCTTACTTACCATGACATCTCGCGGCAACGCGGCATCTTTTTCCTGCTCCAAGCCCGCGGTGCAGCACGGAGGCTGGTCACCGAAACCGACGTCAAAGATGCCGTGGACGCTCCACCCCAGACAACGCGCGCAAAATTGCGGGGAGATTTTGTGCGAAGAGCACAGGAGCTGGGCCGCGACTACACGGTGGACTGGGTGCACCTGAAACTCAACGACCGCGCGCACCAAACCATCCTCTGCAAGGATCCTTTCCGGAACGTGGACGAGCGGGTGGATGCCCTCTTGGACTCCATGGGCTGAAAGGCTTTTAAGCTGGCTCCCAGCTTCACGGGCTACTCTGGATAGTGGTCTCTTCCCGAGATACATCTTGCTTGGATGTGCTACGCGCTGTTCCGAGTGTCCCTTTGCCCCGACGAAAGTGTCTTTTTGTGCGCCGACTCCTAGCAATTCTCCTCCCCGCCCTGCTGCTCATTACCGCGTGCGGAGGTGGAGACACACCGGCCGCTGAGCCCACCAGCAAATCAGTAGGTGACGTCTCCAAGCTCGACTCCCTGAAGGTCACGGACAACGGTAATGACAAAGCGCCCGGCATTGAATTCTCCAAGCCCCTCGCCGTGACGGGACCCACCGTCAAGGTTGTCAAGGAAGGTGATGGGGAGCCGGTGAAAATGGGTCAAATCGCCGAACTGGTCTTCATTGCGGTCGATGGCACCGATGGCAAGACACTTGAGGACGGTTACGCCAAGGGACCCCAGGCGATCGAACTCTCCGAGCAGATGAAAACCGGCAATGAGTTGATCTTTGACGCCATTATCGGCGCCAAAGTAGGCAGCCATGTGGCCATTGCTGCTCCGGGCAGCTCTTCCGCTTCGGCACCTGCTTCCTCCCAACTGGTCGTCTTCAAGATTGCCTCGGCGAAGGACGCACCTGGTCTTCTGAGCAAGGAAGAGACAGATCAGCTGGACAAAGACGGCAAGCTTCCCAAGGTGACCTTTGACGACAAGGGCGCACCTTCGGTGGAGATTCCCAAGACTGATGCCCCCGCTGGTCTGTCGGTGAAGGTCCTTTCCGAGGGCACCGGTGAGGAATTGAAAGACTCTGACACGATCGATGCCAACTACACAGGCTGGCGCTGGGAAGACAGCACCAAGTTCGACTCCAGCTATGACCGCGGCGAGGCCGCTACCTTCGGCCTGAACCAGGTCATCAAGGGTTGGACTCTCGGACTGACAGGCCAGAAGGTCGGCTCCAAGGTTCTCCTGACGATTCCCACCGATCTCGCCTATGGTGCAAGCGCTGCTGCCCAGGGCAAGCCTGCGGGTCCGTTGGTGTTCGTCGTTGAGATCACCGGTAAAAAGTAAAACCTCACGCGGGTTCTGGCTAAGCTGGTTCCTGAAAAGTTTTACGTCTTCTCAACCCTTAACGTCCCAAAAACCTAAGGAGCATCCATGTCATTTGGTCAGCGTGACTTTGACCGCACCAAGCCCGAAATCGACTTCCCGGAAGGCGACGTCCCCTCGGACCTCGTCATCACGGACCTGATTGAGGGCACGGGCCCCGAAGCCAAGGCCGGGGACACCGTGTCCACCCACTACGTGGGCGTTGCCTGGTCCACTGGCGAAGAATTCGACGCTTCCTGGGGTCGCGGCGCTCCACTGGACTTCCGTGTAGGCGTCGGCCAGGTCATTCAGGGCTGGGACCAGGGCCTGCTGGGCATGAAGGTGGGCGGCCGCCGTCGTCTGGAGATCCCCTCGGAGCTCGCCTACGGCTCGCGTGGCGCTGGTGGAGCAATCAAGCCCAACGAGGCCTTGATCTTCGTCGTAGACCTCGTGGCTGTCCGCTAGGACATTGACCGTTCGCAAGGCGCGTTACCTTCCGGTTTTGCCGGTCGGTGACGCGCCTTGCTGCTTTCGGGCTGGTTTTTAGTAACGTAGCAACCGTGTCCGCATCCCGCACTGAACGTCTCCTGAACCTTCTCCTGGCTTTGCTCAATACCAAGGTGGGCCTCCCACGCGCCGTGCTGCGCGAAAAGGTGTACCACGATTCCGCGGAGAACGATGTCGCCTTCGGACGGATGTTTGAGCGCGACAAAGTGGATCTGAAGCAATTCGGCTTTGAGATCGAAACCTTGATGGACCCCCGAAGCTTCGGAGCAGACGACCCCGCAACTGCGCGCTACCGGATCGGCAAGGGCTCCAACCGGCTTCCTGATGTGAGCTTGACGCCGGCAGAGGGGACCGTACTGTTGCTCGCTGCACAACTCTGGGAACGAGCGGCACTTGGCACGGCAGCCGCCAACGCGGTACGTAAGTTGCAGGCAGCCGGCGGATTTACGGACGTGGACCTCCCTGCAGGGGTCCAGCCGCGGATCAAGCCGGCCGGACAAGCCTTCGACGACGTCGTGGCGGCCATGCACGGCAAGCACCCGGTCCGCTTCGGCTACCTTGCGGTCAGTACCGGGCGGGAAGAAGTCCGCGAAGTAGAGCCGTGGGGCCTGGGCAGCCGCTTCGGTCAGTGGTACCTCGTGGGCTTCGACCGGGGGAGGAGTGCAAAAAGGCTCTTCAGGCTCTCAAGGATGACCACAGCAGTCAGCATCGTCGACACCAGCAGCTTTCTTCCTCCGGAAGGCTTCAACGCCCGGGCTGAGCTGGACGAACTCAACGAACTCCCCGTCCGGCAAGCCACTTTGGATGTCGAAAGGGATAGATTGCTTGCCTTGCGTAAAAAGGCCACATCCGTCGAAAACCCTGCGGATGAAAGCGGCCGTGACCGCATAACGATCGATTTCCGTGATCCGGAGCAGCTGGCCGAAGAGCTGGCATCCTACGGACCGCATGTGAAGGTGGCCGGCCCCGCTGAACTGAGTGCCGCCGTCGTACGCCGACTGAAAGCTGCCGCTGACTTTGACGACGCTCCGCCGGTACCCCGCCGGTTCCCTGAGGCGGGGCGTGCGCCCCGGGCGCGCAAGCGCACCTCCGAGGACCAGTTGGCCAGGATGCTGCAGCTGGTGCCTTTTCTGGTCCACCACCAAGGGCTGCACATCCAGCAGGTCGCTGATCAATTTGGCATCAGCCGCAAGGCGTTGATCGATGACTTGAAGATCCTCATCTGTTCCGGCCTGCCAGAGGGGTATCCGGACGACCTTCTGGACATCCAGTGGGAAAACGACCACGTCTACATTTCCGAGCATCTGGACCTGAACCGTCCGGTCCGTTTCAGCGAAGACGAAGCCGCAGCATTGCTGACCGGCCTGGCCATGCTAGGAGACTTGCCCGCCCTGGCCGGTATGTCCGAGGGCGAGTCAGGCAACGCACTTGAATCGGTGACCATCAAGCTGACTGGTGCTGCGGGGCAGGCAGCAAGATTGGCCGGTTCCGTGTCCGGCCAATCGGTGACACCCGAACAGTCAGATTCTTTCGCCACGATAACCCAGGCAATCAGGGAAGGTCAGCAGCTGCGGCTCAGGTACTTCTCGTTGCAACGCGACGAAGTGACCGAGCGCGACGTGGACCCCCTGCGGCTCTACTCCCTGGACAATACGTGGTACTTCGAGGCCTACTGCCACAGTAAGGCCGGCATCAGAAACTTCCGGCTGGACAGGGTGGAGACCTTGGAGCCCAACGGCCATGCTGCGTCCGGATCCGCAACTGCCGGGCAGGACTTCCCGGCACGGTTGTTCACGCCCGGCGACGACGACGTCCTGGTGACCCTTCAACTGACGCGCCAGGGCGCCGGGCTGGCAGATGATTACTACGCCGACCGCACGGCCCAACTGCCCGATGGCGGTCTGCTCGCTGAGGTGAGGTTTGGCGACGCCGGATGGCTGCGGATGTTTGTTTCCCAGCATGGGGGTTCGGTCCGGATTCTCGAACCCGGGTCCTTGCGTCAGGAGACCCGAGCGTGGATTGACGCTGCCCTGGGTCAGTACGACTCACCTTCAGACACCAAGGCTGGCTAGACTACTCAAATGCCTTGGTGGTTCTGGATCCTGTTGTGGATCGCGCTTATAGCCCTTTCGTTGCTCCTCTACCTGTCATTGGGGTACCGCCTATACAGGAAATTCATAGCAACTGTTCATGAACTGGCTGCCGCAAATAAACGTTTCAGCAACCTTTCACCTGCTCCGGAAACCTCCGACGTTGAAGCCTCGGAACCGCGGCCGGAACCGGGCTCCGCAATTTTTGCCTCGCCGGAACAGATGCGTCATGATTACCTGACGGCCAAAGCCTTCCGTCAGGAAGTTCGTCGTCAGCGGCGCGTCAAGCGCAAAGCCGAGCGGGGTCAACCGCAGTCCCTGCACGACATTGAATTCAGATAGACGTAGGATGTATCCAAAAGGAAAGGACCTCCCCACATGAGGCTCGAAGGCTGGCATCTCATCATCATCATCGTTCTGGCTCTGGTGCTCTTTGCAGCACCGAAGCTGCCGTCCATGGCGCGCAGCATTGGGCAGTCGATGCGTATTTTCAAGTCTGAAGTCCGGGAGATGAAGAAGGATGGTTCTTCCGAGGCAAAGGACTCCCAGGACGCATCCGACGCCGTCGAAGGCAAGGTCGTAGGCCACCCGGACGTCACCACCAAGAACACCGGCGAGACTGACGTACCGCCCGCTAACCGCGTCTAAAGAGAAGTGGTAGAAACGAAGGGGCGCAAAGCCAACCCCGAAGCCCGGATGGCGCTCCTGGACCACCTCAAGGAGCTGCGGAACCGGCTCTTCAAGGCTGCAATCGGCGTCATTGTGGGAACAGTGGTGGGCTTCATTGTCTACCAGCCCCTCTTGGAAGCGTTGATCAAGCCGATCAAGGACCTCAACGAAAAGGAGGGACGCGCTGCCACACTGAACTTCGACGGCGTGGCCAGTTCTTTCGACCTCATGGTCCAGGTTTCGGTCTTTCTCGGCGTCATCCTGTCCAGCCCCGTCTGGATCTACCAGCTTTGGGCCTTCATTGTTCCCGGGCTTCACAAGAAGGAGCGGCGTCTGGCGCTGTCCTTCGTGGCAGCAGCAGTGCCGTTGTTCATCGGCGGCGTCCTGCTTGCGTGGCTCGTGCTCCCCAATGCTGTTAGAGTGCTGACCGATTTCACTCCGGTCGGCGGTTCAAACTTCATCAGCGCTGAAATTTACCTGGCCTTCGTTCTCCGGCTTTTGCTCGCCTTCGGTATCGCTTTCCTGGTACCGGTGGTACTGGTGGGATTGAACCTCGCTGGAATTATCAAGGGCAAACAGCTCGTCAAGAGTTGGCGAATCACCATCTTCCTGGTCTGCCTGTTCGCTGCGATGGCTGCTCCGGGCGCTGACGCCATGAGCATGTTCTATCTTGCAGCGCCCATGCTGCTCCTGTTCTTCGCGGCCATTGGCGTTTGTCTTCTGAACGACCGGCGTCGTGAGCGCCGGGCCATCAAGCAGGCTGCTGAGACTGAAGCCACTGCCGACATCGCAACCCCGGCCACGGATCTGGAGAATCTCTAGACCTTGGCCCACTAGGCTTGATGCATGTCCTCCATTTCCGGGTCTTCATCTCCATCAGACCGCTACCAGGCGGCAGCCCAGCGGGCAGCTGAGTCAAAAACCTACCTTGGCGCGTTCGCCCGCTCCTTGGCATTTGAACTTGACGACTTCCAACGTGAAGCCTGCAGGTCGCTCCAGGAGGGCCGCGGCGTTCTGGTGGCAGCTCCTACCGGTGCCGGAAAGACGATCGTTGGCGAGTTTGCGATCTATCTGGCCCTGGAAAGGGGACTCAAGGCGTTTTACACCACGCCCATCAAGGCGCTCAGCAACCAGAAGTACTCGGAGCTGGCTGCAAAATACGGTTCGGCCAACGTTGGCCTGCTGACGGGCGATACCACCATCAACGGCGAAGCTCCTGTGGTGGTCATGACCACCGAAGTTCTTCGGAACATGCTTTACGCCGACTCTGAAACCCTGGGAGACCTGGGTTTCGTGGTGATGGACGAAGTCCACTACCTGGCCGACCGTTTCCGCGGTGCCGTGTGGGAAGAAGTCATCATCCATTTGCCCAGCGAAGTGCAGGTTGCCTCGCTAAGCGCCACAGTTTCCAATGCCGAAGAATTCGGCGCATGGTTGGACACCGTGCGGGGCGATACTGATGTGATCGTTTCCGAGCACCGCCCCGTGCCGCTATGGCAGCACGTCATGGTGGGCCGGGAAATAGTGGATCTCTTTGCCGGCGATACCACCTTTGACGAAATCGCGCCCCAAGCCCCGGGAGCACAGGAAACAGCAGTACCTGACCTTTCCGAATCAGACGAGGTCCTGGCCGAGCCCCCCGCCATCGATCGCCGACGCGTCTCCGCCAAGCGGTCGTCCACGAACACGGCCCGGCAGGCGGTCACCGGCCCCGAATTCGAGGTGAACCCGGACCTGCTGGCAATGGCACGCTCTGAGAGCCGGATGAACATGAATGGCCGGTTTGGACACGGGGGCCGGAACCGCCGGCGTCAGGACCGCTATCGCGACGAGCGGCAACAGTCAGAGCAGCGCAGTCCTGTCCGAAAGGCCAGTCGTCCGCAAGTCATTGAGAGCCTCAGACGCCAGGATCTCTTGCCCGCGATCACGTTCATCTTTTCCAGGGCCGGTTGTGACGCAGCCGTAGCCCAGTGTGCATCATCGGGACTTTGGCTTACCACTGAGCAGGAGCAACAGATCATTGCCCAGCAGGTGGACGAGGCCAGCCACGAGATCCCAGCGGACGATCTCGACGTCCTCGGATTCTGGGGTTGGCGTGACGGACTCATCAGGGGCTTCGCTGCCCACCACGCGGGCATGCTTCCGACTTTCAAGGAAGTAGTGGAAAAGCTCTTTGCCGACGGCCTGGTCAAGGCTGTCTTCGCCACCGAAACGTTGGCCCTTGGCGTCAACATGCCCGCACGCTGCGTGGTGCTGGAAAAGCTGGAAAAGTTCAACGGTGAAGCGCACGTCAACATCACGGCGGGGGAGTACACCCAGCTGACCGGGCGTGCCGGACGCCGGGGAATCGACGTCGAGGGCCATGCCGTGGTGCTGTGGCAGCCGGGGACAGATCCCGCCGCCGTAGCCGGGCTTGCCTCCCGACGCACCTACCCCCTGAACTCCAGTTTTCGGCCTACGTACAACATGAGCATCAACCTGATTGCCCAGTTCGGACGGGTCCGGGCCCGTGAAATTCTTGAATCCTCTTTCGCCCAGTTCCAAGCTGACCGTTCGGTGGTTGGCCTCGCCCGGCAAGTTCGTGGGCGTGAAGAGTCGCTGGCAGGCTATGCCAAATCCATGCAGTGCCATTTGGGCGACTTCACAGAGTACGGAAAGCTTCGACGCGAACTCAGCGATGCCGAGAATTTTGCCGCCCGGGACCACCAGCGCGCCCGGAAGTCCCATGTTGCTGACTCCCTCACGCGCTTACTCCCCGGCGATGTAATCAGCATTTACAGCGGTCGGCTTGCAGGACATGCAGTAGTGCTGGAGGTGGACCGCAATGCCCGGGAACCGCGGCCTTCGGTGCTCACCTCTGACAACCAGCTGCGACGCATTGGCGTCCACGACCTCGATGGTCCGGTGTCGCCGGTGACGCGTATCCGTATTCCTAAATCCTTCAACGCCAAGGTTCCCAAGGCACGCCGGGACCTCGCCTCGTCCATGCGGCACGCCATCAGCGAAGACGCGCCCCAAAGCCGGCGCAACAGCAGGCACGAAGACTTTGGACTCGGGGCCCGCCTGCCGGACCAGGAAAAGAAAATCGCGGACCTTCGCCGGGCGCTGCGGGCGCATCCCTGCCACGGCTGCAGCGAACGCGAAGACCACGCACGGTGGTCGGAGCGTTGGTGGAAGCTGCGCAGGGAGACCGATGGCTTGGTGCGGCAAATCCAAGGCAGGACCAACACCATTGCCAAGACGTTCGACCGCGTCTGCGATGTTCTTTCGGTCTACGGTTACCTGGAAACCAACGACGCCGGACACGTCACCATCAGTGCCGACGGGCAGAGGCTTCGCCGGATCTACGGTGAGAAGGACCTCCTCATCTCCCAGACTGTGCGGCGCGGTGCCATCAACGACCTCGACGCCGCTGAACTGGCCTCCCTGGCGAGCACACTCGTGTACCAGGCCAAGAGGGAAGACCGGGGGCTGCGGCCCAGGATGCCTTCCGTTTCACTGGAATCGGCTGTAGACATCGTCATCCGCGAATGGTCGCAGCTCGAAGATACCGAGGAACGCAACAGACTGCCTTTGACCGGCGAACCCGAACTTGGACTGATGTGGCCCATGTACAAGTGGGCCAAGGGGCGCCACCTTCAGGACGTGCTGAGCGGAACGGACCTTGCGGCCGGAGACTTTGTCCGGTGGGCCAAGCAAGTGGTGGACCTCCTTGACCAGCTGGCCAAAATCCCGCAACTGGACCCGCGTTTGGCTCGTATATGCCGGGAATCCATCGATTTGGTCCGCCGCGGCGTGGTGGCTTACTCCACCGTGGCTTAGCCCGTTCTTTCCCTGATAGACAGTTTTCAACGCTCAAGGAGCACATCGCATGAACCAGCCAGGCGTGCCGGCCGGCCCGGACCACAACAGCACAGACCGCAAGGTCACGATGTACCGCAATGGTTCGATCTATACCGCGGCAGATCCCTTTGCCACAGCAATGGTGGTGGACGGCGATACCGTAGCCTGGGTCGGCTCCGAGCAGGCAGCGACGTCAATTGCTGACTCGTCCATGGAAATCATCGATCTCCGGGGGGCGCTCCTCGCGCCGGGCTTCGTCGACTCACATGCACACCTGACGGAGACGGGTATTGCCCTGTCCGGACTGAAACTCGCCGAGGTACGTTCGGCCAGGGAATTGTTGGATGCCGTTGCCTCCGCCGGCGGCACGGGCACAGTACTGGGTCACGGTTGGGATGAAACAGCGTGGATCGATCCCACGCTCCCTACGTTGGAAGAGATCGAAAGGGCGGCCGCCGGACGGCACGTCTACCTCTCACGCATCGACGTCCATTCAGCCCTCGTGTCATCCTCGCTTGTTGCGGCGGCAGGACTGAACAGCCTGGACGGGTTCTCCGGGGAGGCGCGCGTGGTCCGGGCAGCACATACGGCTGCCCGGCTTACTGCCCGGAATTTCTCGGAGTCCCAACGGGGCAGCTATCAGGAATCGGCCCTGCGCGAGGCTGCTTCCCACGGTTACGTTGCCTTGGCTGAGATGTCCGCACCCCACATTTGCGGCCCGGAGGACCTGAGGATGTCCGCATCTTGGAACGGCAACTGGAACACGCCCGAGGTCCTGCCGTACTGGGGTGAGCTTGCTACCTCGGGGGAGCACGCGCAGGAAATTCTGGACGGCCTGGGTACCAAGGTCCTGGGCCTTGCCGGTGACCTCAACATGGATGGTTCCATCGGTTCCCGTACGGCGGCCCTCGCGGAGGACTACTCCGATGCCAGCGGCCAGCGCGGTACTTTGTACCTTTCAGTTGACGACGCCGCCAAACACCTTGTGGCTACGTCGCTGCTGGGAGTCCAAGCCGGCTTCCACGTCATAGGTGACGCTGGTCTGGGCGCTGTACTGGACGCGTTTGACGCCGCAGCGGCTGAGGTGGGGGAGCAGCGTATCCGGGCAGCCGGCCACCGCCTCGAACACGTGGAGATGGCTGACCAATCCGCTATCGACCGGCTGGCCAAGTTCTCCGTGTCGGTTAGCGTTCAGCCTGTCTTCGACGCCCTATGGGGTGCTGCAGGTGGTCTCTACGAACAACGTTTGGGTGGCCGCAGCCAAGAGATGAATCCCTTTGCCTCCTTCTACGCGAGCGGCGTCCCCATAGCCTTCGGAAGCGATAGCCCGGTAACCCCTCTCCGCCCGTGGTCGAGCGTTCGAGCCTGTTTGGAGCACAGCAACCCGGAACAGAGAATATCGGCTCGTGCCGCTTTCCTGGGGCACACACGTGCGGGATGGCGGGCTACCAAGCACCGGAATCCCCTGATGGGGCAGCTTGTCCCGGGTGCTCCTGCCAGTTTCGCTGTGTGGGAGGTGGACGAACTGATGGTCCAGGTAGCTGACAGCCGCGTGCAGTCATGGAGCACTGATCCCCGGGCGCGAACGCCCCTTTTGCCGGCCCTGGACACCGGCAGCGACCCCCGCTGCCTGCAAACGGTGCGCGAGGGACACGAGCTGTTCGCTCACGAGTCCCTCAGGGTTTGATGCAAGCGGCCACGAGCCGCGGCATGTGGTTGACGCCACAGCCGCCAAACGAGCCCATGCTGTCGTCCTATAATGGAGAGTTGCGCCAGAATGCCAGCCGCCAGGCTGCTCCGGCACACTGACCGCTCCATCAAGGAAAGGCCTCTTCTTGCGTGTCTTGACGATCATTCCCACCTACAACGAGCTGGAATCGCTCCCCGTGACCTTGGGGCGACTGCGTGCCGCAGTGCCGCACTCCGATGTCCTGGTGGTTGACGACAACAGTCCTGACGGCACGGGAAAGCTTGCCGACGACTTCGCCGCAGAGGACAGCCAGGTACATGTTCTTCATCGCAAGGGGAAGGAAGGCCTTGGGGCTGCCTACATCGCAGGCTTCAAGTGGGGACTGGCCGCAGGCTATGACGTCCTGGTGGAAATGGACGCCGACGGTTCGCACAAGCCTGAACAATTGCCGCTTCTCCTCGATGCCGTTGAGGGTGGGGCGGATCTTGCCATGGGCTCACGGTGGGTTCCGGGTGGCAGTGTGGTTAACTGGCCGCTTTACCGTCAGGCCATCTCCCGGATCGGCAGCACCTACGCCCGCATCATGCTGGGTGTCAAAATCAAGGACGTCACCGGAGGCTACCGCGCCTTCCGCCGCAGCACGCTGGAGGCGTTGAACCTGGACGAGGTGGAGTCGGTTGGCTACGGCTTCCAGGTAGACCTCGCATGGCGTGTGGCCAAGCTGGGGCTCCGCATCGAAGAGCGCCCCATCACATTCGTCGAGCGCGAGCTCGGGGCATCGAAGATGAGCGGCAACATTGTGGTTGAGGCCATGATCAACGTCACCAAGTGGGGACTCGCGGCACGTTGGGCAAAGCTCACCCGCAAGTCACCTGCAGTAGCCAAGTAACTCAGGACGCTAAGCACACAGAAAGGCCGGGTCCGGCTCCCAATAAGGGAAGCCGGACCCGGCCTTTTCGCTACCTCGTTGATCGTCCGTAAGTGGACGAGAAACGAACTATGCGGAGCGACGCTCTCCGCGGCGCTCACGCAGAATGTTCAGTCGATCCTCGAGGATCTGCTCCAGCTCGGGAAGGCTGCGGCGCTCCAGGAGCATGTCCCAGTGGGTGCGGACGGCTTTCTCATTGGCATCCACGGGACGCTCGCCATCAACCAGCAGCGCTTCTTTGCCGGTCTTGGATACCCAAACGGGGGGAATTTCGGCTTCGGAGGAGAAGGTCACAAAGACCTGCTCGCCATCCTCGCAACGGTACTCGACCCGCTGGCGCGGTGCCGGTTCAACGCCGGATTCTGTTTCCATGCTCTGGGCGCCAAGACGCATACCCCGCAGGCTGCGATCGCTCATGATTACTCCCTCTGTCTGTTCGCGGAGCAGGAACCCCGCGCTAGCCGTAAGCCGTTTTCACGTTCCTTACGGACTACTTCTGCACACCTTGCATCACTAATTGCAACGCCTGGCCAAGCTTTTATGTTCCATCCACGCTGAACCAGCCGGACAAATATCCCATTATACGCGGATCATCGCCCATGACTCAAAAGCGGTAACAAACAACGAGCGGCCAGCCTGGATGGCTGACCGCTCGGAGGCACGCTGCCTTGTTTTATTCAGCAGGCCGCGGCTGGTTGTTTGTTCCCGCAGGTTCCGAAGACTTGGTCTCTTCATTGCCGCCGAAGAGGCCAACGGGGGAGTCTCCGCTGTTTCCTCCGAGCGCGCCGCCGATGCCCTTAAGTGCCTCGCCGACTTCGCTGGGAATGATCCAGAGCTTGTTCGAGCTTCCCTCAGCGATCTTGGGGAGGGTTTGCAAGTACTGGTATGCGAGGAGCTTCTGGTCCGGGTTGCCCTTGTGAATGGCATCAAAGACCTTCTGAATGGCTTGGGCTTCACCGTCTGCCCTCAGAATGGCTGCCTTGGCGTCACCTTCAGCTGCAAGGATGGCGGCCTGCCTCTGACCTTCGGCAGTGAGGATCTGCGACTGCTTGGTGCCTTCAGCGGTCAGGATGGCTGCACGGCGATCCCGCTCTGCGCGCATCTGCTTCTCCATGGAGTCCTGAATGGAGTGGGGCGGATCAATCGCCTTCAGTTCCACGCGGGACACACGGATTCCCCAACGGCCCGTTGCTTCGTCAAGGACGCCGCGCAGCTGGCCATTGATCTGGTCGCGGGAGGTGAGGGCCTCTTCAAGGTTGAGCCCGCCCACCACGTTGCGAAGCGTGGTGGTGGTCAACTGCTCCACGGCCTGGATGTAGTTGGCGATCTCGTAAGTTGCGGCCCTGGGATCGGTTACTTGGAAGTAGACAACGGTGTCAATGGAGACCACCAGGTTGTCCTCGGTAATGACCGGCTGAGGCGGGAACGACACCACCTGTTCACGGAGGTCGAGCAACGGCAGGAGCCTGTCGACGAACGGGATCAGGATGGTTAGTCCCGGGTTGAGTGTCCGCTGGTACTTACCCAGGCGTTCAACGACGCCGGCCCGTGCCTGCGGGATGATCCTCACCGAACGGACCAACACGATGATGACAAAAATGACGAGAACAATCAGCACAATTGCTGCTGCTGTTCCTCCTAAGCCGTCCATACATCTCCTTCATTCCCCAATTGCGTGGTTTGATGCGGCTGAACGCGGGCAGGCTGCCCGCACCGGCAACCGCTTAAATTCAAAGGCGCGCCTTAGCGCGGGCTGTTCTCGGCAGGCGAGGCTACTACCGCCGTCGCACCGTCAATCCTTGTGACCTCAACTGTTGCGCCGGCGTCGAGAACCCCGGCTGTGCTGCGGGCGCTCCACACGTCGCCGCCAATCTTGACCAGTCCACTGGTTCCGCTCACAGCTTCGATGACGAGGGCGGACTGACCGATGAGTCGGTCTATATTGCTGCGCTGTTCCGCCGGCCCCTTATGCAGGTGCTTCATGGCCACAGGACGGACAAAGACAATCATCAGAAGGGAGACCACGGAGAAAATCACAATCTGCAACCAAAAGTCGGCTCCGGCAAAGTCGGCGATCAGCCCGGCCAGGGCTCCGCCGCCCAGCATGATAAAGAAGAGGTCCAGGGTGAGCATCTCCACCACTGCGAACGCGAGGAAGACCGTGAGCCAGAGAGCCCACCAGTTCTCGCCGAGCCATTCGAACATCATTTCCCCCTTGGTCCCGGATCCCGCGAGCGGGATCACAGTCGCTGTTCCTCCATCCTAGCCCGACGTTCCGCCCCACGTCAGGACACGGCGAATTCGCTGATCCGGAACCTCGCGGTGGCAGCCACTAAACCTTCCAACGTGGCCAATTCCGCCAACTTTTCACGCTGCAGATGGTGTCCCGCCGGGCCCATGAATGCGAGGTCGGCCACCTCCGGTCCCGTCAGCGTCAAAGGAAGGTCAAGGCTACGGCTCATGCCGGAGTCGAAATGATCCCGCATGGAGTCCATCAGTCGCTCTTCTTTGCCGTCTTCAATGCCGAGCATGCCTGTCCGTGCTGCGATCTCGGCAAGGTGGCCCGGGCGGGGCGTCACAACGATCAACGAGCCGCCGGGACGAAGCACCCGGGCAAACTCGGAGGGGTTCCTAGGAGCAAAGACAACCGTGACCACGTCGGCGGTGTTATCCGCCATGGGCAGCGGACGCCAAATGTCCCAGACAAGGTTGACAGCCACAGGATTCAGCCGGGCGGCCCGCCTAAGCGCGAATTTGGAGATGTCAACGCCTATTCCTGATGCCCCGGATTTCTCCAGGACCGCCTGCAGGTAGTGGCCGGTGCCGGTGCCGGCGTCGAGAACCAGGGCGCCCGGACGCTGAAGTGATCCAGCGGCAGCTTCTGCAACGGCCCGGGCGAGTCCGGAGTAGTGACCGGCGTCGAGGAACCTGTACCGGGCGGCCACCATGTCTGCAGAATCTGCTTCGAAGACCGTACCTTTGCCCGTCAGCAGGTTGAAGTAGCCCTGTTTAGCGGCATCGAACAGGTGCCCGGCCTCACAGACGAGGGTCTGCTGCCGCCCTTCCCTGAGCTGGAGCGTCCGTTGGCAAACAGGACAACGGAGGGCGGCAACGGCGTCGGACAACATGGCTCCAATCCTACGGCGGACGGAGTGTCTGGGGCCGAGGCCCGCACCACCGGGCTAGGCTCACCATCGTGAAACCCGAGCAACTGCACCTGCTGAACTCCGTGTCCGCCCCTGCAATCCACCCCGATGGCACCAAGGCGGTGGTTTCCGTCACGAGACCGGACTTCGATGCTGACAGCTACGTGGGTCAGTTGTGGAGCATTCCTTTGGACCCCACCAAGTATTCACGACGCATTACGCGGGGTTTCAGGGACAGTTCCCCGGCGTTCTCCCCAGATGGCCTGGTTCTTGCATTCCTGAGGAGTGCTCCGGACGGTAAACCACAGCTGTTCGTCGTGGAAGCCGCCGGCGGCGAGCCACAACGGATCACCGATCAGCAAGCCGGCGTGGACGGGTTTGCGTGGGCACCTGATTCCCACCGCGTTGTGTTCCAAGCCCGCGTTCCGGAACAGGGGCGCTACGGAACGGTGGATGGCGTGACGTCCGGCAGAGAAGACGCCCGGTTGATCACCGCCAACCAGTACAGGATGAACGGTCTCGGTTACACCGCTGACCAGCGCCAGCAGTTGTTTGTGGTTGAAGTCCCGGAGCTGGGTGGCGAGCCGGCTGTCGCTCCGCAGGGGAGGGCCGCGCGGGAACAGCCCGCGCGAACGGTTACAGGAATCCCTTCTGCAAGGCAGGTCACGCTTGGTGACTCCGACCATGAGTCACCTTGCTTTTCAGCCGACGGCACCCATCTTTTCTTCATCGCCGCTCTCCACGAAGGACACGACGACGACCTCGTCACCTCCGTCTATCGGGTGGATGCCGGCGGTGGCCGGCCGACCGCCGTCGAACCTTCCAACAAGAGTCCGCAGACCGTCACTGCTGTGTGCGTCTCCACGGATGGCCAGTGGCTCTTTTACACTGCCCAGGACCTGGGTGAGACCGGCAAGGACTTCGTGGCCCGGAATTCGGTTCTTTATGCCATGCCCATTGCGGGGGGAGAGTCCGTGGCACTGACCGACGTGGAGCATTTGGACGTCTCGGGACCGTTGGAACCCAGCGGGCCGGCCAGCGTACTGGTGCTGAACACAGCGCTGGGAAGCGTGGAACTGCTGAATGTTGAGGCAGACGGCGGGATCACGCCCCTGGTTCATGGTGCCAAGGTAGTTATCGGGGCAACAGTGGCTGCCAACGGGGAGATAGCCGTGAGTTTCTCCGACGCCTCAACGGTAGGGGACGTTGCCTCACTGGAACGCGGCGAGATCCGCCTCCTGACGGACTTCTCGGCCAACCTGCGCAACAACTCGCGGGTGGCAGAGCCCTTGGACTTCGATGCCGAATCCGCCGATGGGCATGCAGTCCACGGTTGGGTGGTGTTTCCTGATGGACCTGGCCCGCACCCCGTTCTCCTCTCCATTCATGGCGGCCCCTTCGCCCAATACACTGGAGCTTTCTTTGACGAGGCCCAGGTTTACGCCGCGGCCGGTTACGCCGTTCTCATGTGCAACCCACGCGGGTCATCCGGTTATGGACAAGCACATGGCCGAGCCGTCAAGGAGCGCATGGGGACTGTGGACATGCAGGACGTGCTGGCATTCCTCGACTCAGCGCTGGCGTCGTTTGAGGCCTTGGATAAAGACCGTGTGGGAATCATGGGTGGTTCCTACGGGGGCTACCTGACCGCTTGGACCATCGCCCACGACCACCGGTTCAAGGGCGCGATCGTAGAGCGCGGTTTCCTGGACCCCGTCAGCTTTGTAGGTTCGGCTGACATCGGGTGGTTCTTCGGGACCGAATACACCGGAGGAACAGCGGAGCAGATGGCAGCCCAAAGTCCCATGGCGGTGGTCTCGCGCGTAGATACACCTACCTTGGTGATTCACAGCGAAAACGATCTTCGGTGCCCCCTTGAACAAGGCCAGCGCTACTACGCGCATCTGAAAGCCAAGGGTGTGGACACTTCCTTGTTGATCTTCCCGGGGGAGGACCACGAGTTATCCCGCTCCGGCACACCACATCACCGGCAACAACGCTTTGAGCACATTCTCCGCTGGTGGGCACGGCACCTCCCCACGGAAATCAACCGCATGGAGGACTAGCTGCACGGTCGGACCTGGCTTCATTGACCGTCCTGGCAGTACTACCGGGTCAAGGCTCAGCGGAGGAACCCAAGAGCCCGGCGAGCCTCGTCAATCTCCGGAGCGGACCAGCGGGCCGTGTGCTCAGCATTGCTGGACAATGAACGCAGCTCGGCCCTGTCCAGGTACAGGGCGCCGTGGAGGTGGTCCGTTTCGTGCTGCACAATGCGGGCCTGCCAGCCGGAGAACCACTCTTCCATGGGCTCGCCCGCGGGATTGGTGAAGCGCAATTCCACGTTGCGGTGGCGTGTCACAACAGCCTGGTACCCGCTGACGGAGAGGCACCCTTCATAGAACGAGGCCGTCTCGGTTCCGAGCGGACGGTACTGGGGGTTGATGACGGCGAAGAATTCCAGCTGTTCCCTGTGACGGACCGCAGCGGACTCCGGGTCTACCGGGTATTTGTCCTCCAGAACGGCCACTTGCAGAGGGATTCCCAACTGAGGGGCGGCCAGGCCGACTCCTGGGGCGTCATGCATGACAGCCCTCATTTGCTCGATGAAAGCCGCCAATTCAGCATCGTCAATCTGTCCGTCGTAAGGCGCTGCGAGCTGACGCAACACGGGGTGCCCGGCCTGCACTATGGGCGGGAGCCCTTCGGCATCCAGCAACCGGCGGACAGCGTCACGTATCCGAATCGGGTTGTAGTCCGTGGCAGGGCTTCTGGCCTCGTGATGAGGTTGGTGCGTCATACTGTGAGCCTAACGCGCGATGGGGCATACACGAGTGTGGGCTAGGCTCGATGAATGATCGATTCCACCCCTTTGGATTGTGTACTCGGGTTCGTTCGGACCGTTGAAGCCGGCGGCCGGGCTGCTGAAATCCGGCCCTTCCTGGCTGACGATTTCGAGCTCACGGAATGGCCGCATGCTCTGTCCAAAACGGGCTCAACGCGGAACCTCGCCGAAACGCTGGCCGGCGCAGACCACAGCAAGGACATCGTCTCCGATCAGCGCTTTGAAGTGGTTCGCACAACGAGCCAGGACAACCGTGTGGTGCTGGAGATGAACTGGTCTGCCACTCTGATGCTTGACCTTCCGTACTGGGACCGTGGCGATACCATCCGGGCCAGGAGCACTGCGGTCTTCGAGCTGCGGGACGGGCTGATCATCAGCCAGGACACGTACGACTGCTATTACACAAACCCGGAATAGTCAGCGCTCCGGACCAGCTAGCGACCCGGACCACCTATCGCATGGTGAAGCGCCGCTCCACGACTCCTGAAATTGCAGGTACGCCCAAGGCGGTGGCAAAAACTGCGTTCCTGGCTGACATTGCGTGAGGTGGCAGAGGTCTTCCCAAGGCCATGTTGAGTCCGGCTTGCCGCGAAGCGCGCAGCGCCGCCTTCCTACGTGATTTCTCGAAATCCATTAGGTGGTGTCCTACCTCGGCGCCTCGGAGGGAAGCATCCACGATGGGGGCCAACGCCGCAGCGTCCAGCCATCCAAGGTTCATTCCTTGTCCTCCGATGGGGCTGATCTCGTGGGCGGCATCGCCAAGTAGTACCACCCTGCCGTGGACCATGCGTTGAGCCAGTCGTGATCGTACTTCGAAGGCACTGAGCATCGAGTTGCCGGCAACATCGAGTACCTCACCGGTTCTGGCCACCACCAAGTCGGCCAGCCCGGCCGCCGTCGGGTCCTTTTCGGGTGCGCCCAGCCTTACCACCCATCTGCGGACATCCTGTGGCAAGGGGAAGGACTCCACGATTCCGGCGGGTTCCAGATACAACACGGCGTCGGATCCATGGCCGGTATTGTCAGGGAAATCACCCATGAAGTAGCAGTCCGGATAGCTCCGTGCCGCCAAACCCGGCAAGTATTGCCGACGAATGGGTGAATGTGCTCCGTCGGCAGCGATCACTAGACGGCTGCTGAACTCCCGAACGCCGTCAGGACAATTCGCGATGCTGCGCACGCCGCCGAGGTTTTCCGCGACCTCCTGAACGTCAGCACCCCGGACGATTGCTCCTGCATCCAAATTCCGTACCGCCAGCTCCAGGACTTCCTCGGTGACCGTCTGCGGCACTGCCAGGATGAAGGGGAAGCCGGTGTCGCCGTCGAACGCCAGCTCGGCCACCCGTCCCCTCCGGCTGTAAGCGACGCCCCGGGTGATGCGGACCCCTTCTCTTACCAGTTGATCGGCAATTCCCGCGCGCGCGAGCTCCGCCAGTGCCGGCGGGTGAAGTCCAATGGCCCGCGAACGGTTGCTCCTGCTGCTCCGGCGCTCCAGGATACGGACCTGATGCCCCCGCTGGAGCAATAACACTCCCATGAAGAGGCCTACGGGTCCGGCGCCAACAATCACGACGTCAGGCACGATTCTCCTCATGCTCATGGACGAGCAAATGATGCCACGCTCCGTTTCTTTTCACAGTCCACGGGCCCGGCACGGCAGCTCTCAGTTCGGTTGCGGTGTAGCTGCGCCTAATGGACGTCAGACCGTCCCCACAGATGTACGAGCCCACGCCCAAAGGCCAGAAGCCTGCCAGGAACAACAAGTATGAGATGTTACTGCGGTTGAGGTCGTTGTGGAGACATAGGTTCCGGCTCAGTGACTCGGAATCGAGGAGGACAGCTGCAAGTTCTCCAGGATCGAGGTGGTGAAGGATGTGGTTGGAAATGACGACGTCGAATTTCCGGCCTTCAGCGACGAGTTCGGAACTGTGCGCCTTGCGGTACACAACACCCTCCACTGGAGCTGTCCGGGATGCAAAAGCGAAGGCTCTCTCGTCCGGGTCGATCGCCGTCACCGTGAGACGGAAACCGTCCCGCCGGGCCCAGCGCGCAAGGCTCCGTGCCACATCGCCGCTGCCGCATCCGATATCCAGCACTGACACCGCACTGTTCGCGGCCAACATTGGGCGGAGGCGGCGACGATACGTCCCGTGCCATCCGGACAACAAGCTGTTCACCACCGGAAAGCGCGCGTAAGTCCTGTGGAGGCGCTTGGGGTCGCAGTCGTCCCTGTCCATCTCCTCGACAGCCTGCACATCCCTCGATCGGAGGGACCCCCATGGACTCACAGAGCGGGGGAGACCAGCGTGAAGAGTCCCGTTTCCACTGTCAGACCCGGGCCGAATGCCATGGAACAGATCCGTTCCTCACGTTCGGTTGCCGGCCTCTCCAGCATGTACTTGAGGACGAACAACACGGTGGCGCTGCTCATGTTGCCGTATTCCCTCAATGTCTCCCGGGCCGGCACCAGTTGCTCTTGCGTCAGTTCAAGTTTGGACTCCACTTTGTCCAGGATGCTTCGGCCACCAGGGTGTATGGCCCAGTGGGTGATGTCGCGATACGGCAGGCCGGCCAAGGACGGCTCCTTGGCAAGCAGCGGTGCCAAGGCGCCGGTGATGTGCTCTTCAATAATGTGCGGAACGTACGATCCCAGCACCATTTCGAACCCTTCGTCCCCGATGTTCCAGGCCATGGCTTCCTCGCCCACCGGGGTCAGTACAGTCTCGAAGTGGTCGAGCCTGATGGCCGGTTCCGGTCCGGACAGCTCGCGGGCGCTCACGACGGCGGCTGCCGCGCCGTCGCCGAAAATCGCCGACCCCATGATCGTGTCAGGGTCATTCGACGTCCTGACATGCAGGGAGCAGAGTTCTACACAGATCACCAGGACCACCGCAGTGGGATCAGCAGCGCAGAACTGGCTGGCCGCCTTGAGTGCGGGGAATGCCGCATAGCAGCCCATAAATCCGAGGTGGTAGCGCTGCACAGCGGGATTGAGACCTAAAGCCCTGACCACCTTGTAGTCAGGACCGGGGTTGAAGAATCCCGTGCAGGACACCGTAATGACATGCGTGACATCATCCAGATCTATCCCGGGCGCCTGGGCCACTGCAGCCTTGCCCGCTTCCACGAACAACTTGGTGGCTTCGGTTGCAAAGATCTCATTCCGCACCTTGGTGCTGGGACTCAGGACCCGGTTGGTTTCTGCGTCAAAGAACTGCGGATTTTCGGGGTGGGCGTCAAGGCTCAGCTCGGCTACAGCGGTATATCTGGTGTCTATCGCTGCTGAGTCGAAGCAGGTATTGACGAGTCGGGTTCCCAGCCGCGTCAGTCCTGGCTGTGATGCGAAAACGTCTCGAGCTTGCTGCTGGACAAGGATGGTTTGCGGAACTGCGGTTTCAAGGGACCTCATGTATACCGGCATGCTTCATTCTTAGCGAGTAAACCTTGGAAGACAATGGCAGAATCGAAGCTACTGGCCGAGGCTGGTCAGTGTGAACCAGGCGACGCCAACGGGGGACTGTTGGGCAGCGCCGCCTAACAGATGGAGAAATCATGACTATTGCCCCGAGCACGGACACGCAATCTCCGGGATCCCACGTCGCAGACACCCACGATCTGATCCGAGTCCAGGGTGCACGTGAGAACAACCTCAAAGACATCAGCATCGAGATCCCGAAGCGCCGTCTCACGGTCTTCACCGGTGTTTCCGGCTCCGGGAAAAGTTCACTGGTCTTCGCAACAATCGCCGCAGAGTCGCAGCGCATGATTAACGAAACCTATAGTGCCTTTGTGCAGGGTTTCATGCCCAACCTGGCCCGGCCCGACGTCGACGTTCTTGAAGGGTTGACCACCGCGATCATCGTGGACCAGGAACGGATGGGCTCCAACCCGCGCTCCACCGTGGGGACAGCCACGGACGCCAATGCCATGCTGCGGATCCTCTTCAGCCGTCTTGGCCAACCTCACATCGGCTCGCCCAACGCTTACTCTTTCAACGTGCCCACAGTGAAGGCCAGTGGTGCTATCACCGTGGAACGTGGTGAAGGCAAAACGAAGACCGAGAAAGCCTCGTTCAATCGCCTGGGTGGCATGTGTTCCCGGTGTGAGGGCATGGGGGCGGTCAATGATTTTGATCTCACGGCCCTGTATGACGACACCAAATCACTCAGCGAAGGCGCCCTGACCATTCCCGGCTACACCATGGATGGATGGTATGGGCGCATCTTCAGCGGCTCAGGGTTCTTCAACATGGACAAGCCGATTTCCAAGTTCACCAAGAAGGAACTCCACGACCTCTTGTACCGGGAGCCCACCAAAATCAAGGTAGAGGGCATTAACCTCACTTATGAAGGCGTGATTCCCAAGATCCAGAAGTCGATGCTCAGCAAGGACGTGGACGCCTTGCAGCCGCACATTCGTGCGTTCGTGGAGCGTGCCATCACGTTCACCACGTGCCCGGAGTGCGAAGGCACCAGGCTGAGCCCTGAAGCCAGGTCTTCCAAAATCAACGGCAAGAGCATTGCTGACGTCTGCACCATGCAGATCAGTGACCTCGCGGACTGGGTCCGCGAGCTGGATGAACCCTCCGTAGCGCCACTGCTCAAGGGCCTCCAACACCTTCTGGACTCTTTCGCTGGAATCGGATTGGGTTACCTGTCCCTGGACCGGCCTGCCGGAACGTTGTCCGGGGGAGAGGCCCAGCGGACCAAAATGATCCGGCACCTTGGTTCATCGCTCACCGATATCACCTACGTCTTCGACGAACCCACCATTGGCCTGCACCCCCACGACATCGAGAGGATGAACCAGCTCCTGCTGCAGCTGCGGGACAAGGGCAACACGGTCCTGGTGGTGGAACACAAGCCGGAAACCATCGCGATCGCTGACCATGTGGTCGACCTTGGGCCTGGTGCCGGTACCGGAGGCGGCACAGTGTGTTTCGAGGGCGACCTCGAAGGGCTGCGGGGGAGTGACACCATCACCGGACGGCATCTGGACGACCGGGCGTCCATTAAGGACAGCGTGCGTGACGCCGCCGGAAACATGGAAATCCGGGGCGCCTCAACAAACAACCTCAAGAACGTCGACGTCGACATCCCCCTCGGCGTTCTCTGTGTCCTTACCGGTGTGGCTGGCTCCGGCAAAAGCTCACTGATCCACGGTTCAGTAGCCAAGCGCGACGGAGTCCTGGTGATCGATCAGGGGGCAATCAGGGGATCACGCAGAAGCAATCCGGCCACGTATACAGGCCTGCTGGAACCCATCCGTAAGGCGTTTGCCAAGGTCAACGGTGTTAAGCCCGCTCTGTTCAGTTCAAACTCCGAAGGCGCATGCCCAACGTGCAATGGCGCTGGCGTCATCTACACGGACCTCGGCGTGATGGCCACCGTGGAATCGCCCTGCGAAGAGTGCGAGGGAAAGCGATTCCAAGCAGCCGTACTGGAGTACCGGTTGGGGGGACGCAATATTGCAGAGGTGCTTGCAATGTCTGTTGACGAGGCCGTGATCTTTTTCAGCGACGGCGACGCCCGGACCCCTGCTGCCCATAAGATTCTCGACCGCCTCGCCGATGTCGGGCTGGGATACCTGACGCTCGGCCAGCCTCTCACCACGTTGTCCGGCGGTGAGCGCCAGCGGCTGAAGTTGGCCACGCAAATGTCTGAAAAGGGCGAGATCTACATTCTCGACGAGCCAACAACCGGCCTGCACCTGGCCGATGTCCAAAACCTGCTGGGAATGCTTGATCGTCTGGTTGAGTCGGGCAAATCCGTAATCGTTATCGAGCACCACCAAGCTGTCATGGCGCATGCGGACTGGATCATAGACCTGGGTCCCGGAGCTGGTCACGACGGCGGCAAGATCGTTTTCGCTGGAACACCGGCCGAGCTTGTGGCCAAGAAGTCAACGCTGACGGGCAAGCACCTGGCTGCGTACGTAGGCGCCTGATTCTTACATGCAGCGCCGTCAATGGACGCCTGAATCCTCTGACTCCCACTCGATGTGATGCCGATACACCCAATCAAAGTTGTCCTCCGGTTTGCGTGCGATTCCGCGGAAGACTGCAGGCAGGACCCCGCAGGGTCAGGCACGATGAGGACAAGCGGAAGGTCCTGATAGAGCTGATCGGCGATCAGGTAACCGCCGCCACGCCATACTTCGTCGATTTCATGAGCGGTTTGGCCGGCCTGCTCGAGGGCTACACTGACGACGAACTACGCGTCATCGCCGACTACTCGGCCAGGGCTGCGGAAGTTCAGAAGAACGCGGCTGCGCGCTTAGGTGGCAAAGCGCATAGCGCGGTACCCCTCCCGGGCTCACCCGCATAACGCCGATAATCTACATTATGTAAAGTAATAGTGAAGAGGGCCTACCCTTCCGGCTACCCGGAACCCTTCATGGCACTGCGCATTTGGTGCAGAGCAGCCAAGGCCATTGCACACGGCGAGCAGCCATCCACGTGCCGACGAATCTTGACGCTGCCTGCCGCCCGTCCATCGCTGAGGACGTACTTCCCGAAATGCTGCGACACTTCCGCACAAGAATCCATGGACGTTACAACTACATGGCCCTGGAGATATGCCTGCCGTAGCCCTTTACGCGCGCGTATGAGCAGCGCCGAAACACTATTCGGGGTCATGTCCATGATCCGAGCCACTGAAGCAGGTTTCATGGTTTCCACCTCGCTGTACCAAAGCACTGCCTGCCAACGTGCGGGCAGGGACCGAAACGCTTCAATCAGTGAAGACGGTTCCAAGGCATGCAGGTAAGGATCGACGTAACCGTCGTCCCTGTCCCTGTCAGGGACGTCGCTGAGAAAGCCGACGCGCCTGGCTTGCACATTCCGTCGATGCGCGGTTCTCCGCACCGCTGTCAAGAGATAGGCCCTAAAAGAGTCCGACGGTCCCCTGCCAACAGCCAGAGCTTGGAAGACGGACGCAAACGCTTCGCCCACCACATCGTCCATGTCTGATGGATTGTCAGACTCAACGCGGGCCACGTAGGCGGCGAGGTTTCTGTACCTGCGAAAGAGTTCAGCAAAGGCAGAAAGTTGCCCGGCCCGAATCAAGTTCAACAAGGCCGCGTCACACCACCCCGACGTGTCCCCTGCTACCAGACCAGCCGCAGGTTTCAAGACGGGCGCCCCACTCCCCTGCCGCTGGTCACAGAATTCGTCAGGACATGAGCAAGACTTTTCTTCGGAGGCCACCTCCGGGCAAATAACGTTCGTAGCGGACATGGCGCCTCTTGGTCGTCAGTGTTCTTCGCGGACCCTAGAATCTAGGCAGCACGAAAGAGAACACACCCAAAATGCAGCCAATTGAGACGAAGGGGGTACCAGATGCAGGATTACGACCTTGACGGGCGTGACTTGAGGCTTCTTCACGCTCTGCAGATTCGTCCGCGCGCCCCCTGGTCTGCCCTTGCGCCGGTCGTGGGCGCAGACGCAGTCACCCTTGCCAGGCGCTGGAATGCTCTTCAAGACCAGGGGTTGGCCTGGTTGGCAAGTTACCGGGGACCCGGGGCGAAGTATGTAGGCGCGATTGTAGAGGTTGAGTGCACACCCGCCCGGATCGCCGAGGCTACGGAGGACCTTGCACGCGACGATGAAGTCCTCTCCATTGACCAAACAATCGGAGGCCGTGACCTGGTAGTAACGTTGCTGTGCCGGACGGATGCCGACCTGGCACGGTTTGTGTTGGACCGACTTTCAAACGTGGCAGGTGTGACCGGCACGCGAACACACCGCGGTATCCGGCTCCTCGCGGATGCGCAGCTCTGGAGGCTGCGCTCCCTTCAGGACAACGAGGCACGCCAACTGGAGTCGAGCCTTCCCCTGCCAGTGGCCGCCCCCAGAGGAATCTCAGCCGACGTCGAGCACCAACTTGCCGGTATTCTGCGAAACAACGGCCGGGCCTCCGTTGCAGAGATTTCCGAAATACTTGGAATCAGCACTACACGTGCAAGAAATGCACTGTCCACCATCCTTGCCGAGAAGCGCATGGTATTGCGCTTGGAGATGGCACGCCCCTACTCCCCCTGGCCCGTGGCCGTATGGTACTTCCTGCGCGTGCCGGCCACGATGGTGGAATCCGTCGCAGGAAAACTCGTTGGCTTGCAGGAGGTCCGTCTGGTAGCCACTACCGGCGGCCTGTACTCAATCCTGATGCTGGTGTGGCTTCGTCGGGTTGAAGACATGACAGTGCTGGAGAGACAGCTTGGCGAGAGACTCCCTTTCGCCGAGATCCTGGACCGGTGCATTGTGTTGCGAACCCCCAAGCACATGGGCAACAGACTCACGCCTGATGGAAGGCGCATCACGTAGTTAGAGCACTGCACGTGACTGCCCCGCAGAAGGACTCTGCGAGGCAGCTACGTTGTCCGGGCCACACGGAACGACTACTCCTGCCGGGCTCCGGCAATGTTGACCAGCCAGCCGATCCCGAACCTGTCAACACACATTCCAAAAGTGTCACCCCACGGTGCCATCTCAAGTGGAACTGTGACCGTCCCGCCGTCGACGAGTTTTTCCCAGTACCCGCGGAGCTCCCCTTCATCCGAGGCTTCTCCACTCAAGGAGACGGAGATATTATCGCCGGGGTTGTACTCCATGCCGTTCGGGGTGTCAGCGGCCATCAATGTCAATCCGCCGGGAGTTTCCAACATGGCATGCATGACCTTGCCGGCTTCGGCTGGATCTTCGCTGGCTTGATAGTCGCCGAAAGTGCTGATGTTCAGTTCACCGCCAAACACGGACTCATAGAACGTGATGGCATTACGGGCGTTGTCCCGAAATGAGATGTAGGGATTGAGGCGGGTTGTCATTGGTCGGTTCTCCTCATTGTTCAGATGGTCACGCATCACCGTGCGGCAATGCTAACAGCGCCACGGGGCGCCTGTCCCCCACAATCTTTAGTGGCCGTCGTACGCCCTTTGCAGAACATTGATGTCGAGTTTTTGCATGGTCATCATTGCCTTCATGGCACGCTGTGAACCTGCGGGATCGGGGCCGCCCAAGAGCGCGGACATTGCAGTGGGAACAATCTGCCAGGACAAACCGAACCTGTCCTTCAGCCATCCGCACCGGCTTTCCTGTCCCCCAACGAGCAGCGCTTCCCAAAACCTGTCCACTTCCTCCTGGGAGTCGCAGTTCACCACCAATGAGACAGCCTCATTGAACGCGAAAGCCGGCCGCCCGTTAAGGCCCATGAACTCTCTGCCCTCGATCTCAAACTCAACGGTCATGGCGTTTCCATCAGGCCCGGCGACTATCCGCCCCATGGATGAATTATCGAATGTCGATGTATAGAGCTCGGCGGCTTCGGCCGCTTGATCGTCGAACCACAAGCAGGTCGAAATCTTCTGCATCCACCGCTCCTCCAAATAGAGGGGAACTCCTTGTCCCCCGTCAGAGGCTAATACCGTGAGATCACCCACACAACAGTCGCCGACGAATCCAGCTCATCGCCGATACAGCACCCGGCGGTGGCTTTCGTACATGAGGGACGCCCCGGATAGTGTCGTAGGTATGTCTTCGCCCTCAAGATTGTGGATCCCCGCAGCTACCGCCGATGTTTTGTTAATTCTCGTCTTCGCCGCAATAGGCCGGGACGCCCACGCCCGCGGAGACATCATTTCGGGAGCTTTCGCCACAGCATGGCCGTTTCTGGCTGCAGCAGCGATCGCCTGGCTGCTCACGCGAGCCTGGCGGGCACCGATGAAGGTATGGCCTTCCGGAGTTGGGATATGGATCGGCGCAGTACTTGTTGGAATGCTGCTGAGGGCAGCCACAGGGCAAACAGTTGTGCTGCCGTTCGTACTGGTGGCGTTAATCACCCTCGGTTTTTTCCTGCTCGGATACCGACTCATTGCCGTCCTCCTGATGAGGGCAACGCGCAAACGGCATCGCCGGGCATGATCAAGCCCCCGCCAGCGGGAATGCACTAGGCTGGAAACCGTCCGCAACGATGCATGTCCCAGAAAGGCCCCACGTGATCACCGCTTTCGTCCTGATCAAGACCGATGCCTCACGCATACCGGAGACCGCCGAACAGATATCTGCTATCCAGGGCATCAGCGAGGTGTACTCCGTAACTGGCGAGTGGGATCTCATTGCGGTGGCCAGAGTGACCAAACACGACGAACTTGCCGATGTGATCGCGGATCGTCTGTCAAAAGTTGCCTCGGTGGTCCACACCACCACGCACATAGCCTTTCGGGCCTATTCCCAGCACGACCTTGACGCAGCCTTCGCACTCGGATTCGAGTAGCAGAGGGACCGCTGGTCTTTAGCTTTGGCTGAGGGCCGTCCACCTGGCGAGTACTTCGGCGGCCTTGCCGGAGTCAACGGAGTCTGCCGCGCGGGCGAAAGCGGTGTCCATCCTCGCCTCGAGGCTGCCTTCGGCGTCGAGATCAACTGACACCAATCCAGCGGCCGCATTCAGCAGAACGGCGTCGCGCACCGGGCCCTGCTTACCACCGAGGATGTCGCGCACTACGGCCGCATTGGCAGCGGCGTCTCCTCCGCGAAGATCAGCAACCGTGGAAGGGCGGATCCCCAGGTCCTCGGGTGAAAAGACCTGCTCCCTGACGGTCCCGTTCCTGATCTCCCAAACAGTCGATGGTCCCGTGGGGGTCAACTCATCGAGGCCGTCGTCCCCACGGAAGACCAGTCCACGGCTGCCGCGGCGGGCCAGAACTCCTGCCACCAAGGGCGCCATGCGGGCGTTGGCTACGCCCACTGCCGAGGCTTGTACACGCGCCGGATTCGTCAGTGGCCCCAGAAAATTGAAAGCTGTGGGTACAGCCAGTTCACGACGCGGCACAGCCGTATGCCTGAAAGAAGGGTGGAAGACCTGGGCAAAGCAAAAAGTGATTCCGGCCTCTTCAGCGTTCCGGGCCACCTGCTCGATGGATAGATCCAAGCGGACCCCCAAAGCCTCCAAAACGTCAGCCGAACCCGACGTGGAAGAAGCAGCCCTGTTCCCGTGCTTCACAATCTTTGCCCCGGCGCCGGCTGCCACAAGTGCAGCCATTGTGGAGATGTTCACAGTGTTCAGGCGATCTCCGCCAGTACCTACTATGTCCAGCTTTTCACCGGAGATATCGATCGGGTTGGCGTGCTGGACCATGGCCTCAACCAGGCCTGCCAATTCTTCGACCGTCTCGCCCTTGGCGCGGAGCGCCACCAGGAAGCCGGCAATCTGCGCCGGTGTCGCCTCTCCGGACATGATGGTGTTCATGGCCCACTCTGTGTTGCCCACTGCAAGGTCGTCGCCGTTGATCAGTGCTGAGATGAGCCCTGGCCAGGTATTGCTGGCTGCAGGTGCCGTTGCCGGAGAAGTCACTCCCTGATGCTATCGAGCCAGCCACGCCGATGACCAATGTGAACGCGACCGGGAACTTTTCCGCGCGAATTCGCGTCTTTGTAGAAAAAGTCTCCCGAATCGGTGGTTTGCATTGGGAAGTCTGGACTTTTACAGACATAATGTCCTTGTGACATCTGCGACCCATGCCCCCAGTACCCCGGCGCACCCGACGCTGAACCGCCCCAACCTGGTTTCTGTTGGAACCGTTGTTTGGCTGTCCAGTGAGTTGATGTTCTTCGCCGGCCTCTTTGCCATGTACTTCACCCTGCGCTCCACATCAGGAACGATGTGGGCCGAGGAGACGGCCAAGCTCAACTTCCCGTTTGCGCTCGTCAACACCATCGTCCTTGTGGCAAGTTCCTTTACTTGCCAGATGGGCGTCTTTGCCGCCGAGCGGCTCGAGCCGCGCCGTACCGGTGGGCTCCTGCAGTTCACACGTTGGGGCATGACCGAATGGTTCTCCCTGACGTTCGTCATGGGCGCCTTCTTCGTGGCCGGCCAGACCACGGAGTACGCCATGCTCGTCTCAGAGCATGTATCCCTGTCGTCCAACGCTTACGGCTCTGCCTTCTACATGACCACGGGCTTCCACGGCCTGCACGTCATTGGCGGCCTGATCGCGTTCCTGTTCATCATTGGCCGTGCTTTTGCGGCCAAGAAGTTCGGACACTTTGAAGCGACCTCGGCGATCGTCACCTCGTACTACTGGCACTTTGTCGACGTTGTGTGGATCGGCCTCTTCCTGGTCATCTACGTCCTCAAGTAAGCCCGGCTTTGACTCTTTTTCTACAAGAGGCAGAATTTCAAGAAGCGGCTCTCGGAGCCGACGCAGGATCGAATAAAGGAACCACCACGTGAAGGCACTATCGCAGAAGCGACGTCACCCACTGGCAGCCATTGCGCTGTTGCTGATGGGCCTCCTCCTCACTGGTGGGCTGTACGCCGTTGCCACAACTGTCAACCAGGCCAAGGCCGACACCACAAGCTTCAGCGCGAGTGACGTAGAGGAAGGCGGCAAGCTCTTTGCCGCCAACTGCGCCACCTGCCACGGCATGGGTGCCAGCGGAACCCAGGACGGCCCCTCGCTGGTCGGCGTGGGCGCTGCTGCAGTTGACTTCCAGGTTGGCACCGGCCGCATGCCCATGCAGATGAGCGGCCCGCAGGCCCAGCAGAAGCCCGCCCAGTTCAACGCCGAGCAGACCAAGCAGCTCTCTGCCTACGTTGCATCCCTCGGCGCAGGCCCGGCCATTCCCGAGGAACACCTCCTCGACGGAAAGGGAGATGCAGCCAACGGTGGCGAACTCTTCCGCGTCAACTGCGCTATGTGCCACAATGCCGCAGCTGCCGGTGGTGCCCTGACCCGAGGTAAATTTGCCCCCGCCCTGGCGGGAGTGAGCGCTGAACACATCTATGAGGCCATGGTTACCGGCCCGCAGAACATGCCCGTCTTCAACGACTCCAACGTCACCCCTGAGGACAAGCGCGACATCATCACCTTCCTGAAGACCATCGAAGCAAACGGATCACCCGGTGGCGCCGATCTGGGCTCGCTTGGCCCGGTATCCGAAGGTCTGTTTGTTTGGGTGGCCGGCTTGGGTGTCATCATCGCATTCACCATCTGGTTGACGTCCCGCACGTCCTAGCCCGGACACTACAAAAACTTCTGCTGCATGGTCAGCAGTTTGAAACTGAAAATAACTCGACCCCGGTCGAGACAACGAGAGAAGGATGAGGCGAATTATGGGCAACCATAGTGACGGCAGTCCGAACCACTCGGGCACCGTAGCTACGGCTGGTCAGAATGAGGTGGAGAAGTTCCAGGATCCTGGACTCCCTCCGCATCGTTTGCGCCTGGCTGACACGGACCCGGTAGCCGCAAAGCGCGCCGAGCGTCAGGTAGCCATTCTGTTTGGCACCTCAGTAATCGGTACGCTGGTGTTCCTGGTGGCATACTTTGCCATCGATTTGGGCGACGACACCTCGATTGCGACCATCCGCACCCAGAACCTCCTTTTGGGCCTGGGTACTGCGTTTGCAATGCTGGGAATCGGCACCGGAATCGTGCATTGGGCCAAGGCCCTGATGCCCGATCACGAAGTGTCCGAAGAGCGCCACGCTATCCGTACTGAAGAAGATCGCCAGGCTGCTGTGCGCATCGTTGACGACATCGTGGACGAGACCGGCATTAAGCGTCGCCCGTTGATCCGTAACACCCTTCTTGGTGCCGTTGCTCTTGCTCCCCTGCCTGCCCTCGCCATCTTCGGCGATCTGGGTCCGCGGCCGGACAAAGCTTTGGCACACACCATGTGGGCGCCAGAGGGCGACAAGCTCAAGCGCCTGACCCGTGATCCCGATGGCACCCCCATCAAGGCTTCGGACGTCACCATCGGTTCGGCCTTCCACGTGATCCCCGAAGGACTCAACGAACTCCACGAAGGCAAACTGAACGAGAAGGCAAAAGCCGTCGTTCTCCTGATGCGTTTGGACCCGAATTCATTGAACCCCTCCGAGGGCCGCGAAAACTGGAGCTACAACGGAATCGTTGCTTACTCCAAGATCTGCACGCACGTGGGGTGCCCGGTTGCTCTTTACGAGCAGCAGACGCACCACCTCCTGTGCCCCTGCCACCAGTCCACTTTTGACCTCACGCAGGAATGCAAGGTCATCTTCGGGCCGGCAAGCCGTCCGCTCCCCCAGCTGCCCATCGCAGTTGACGCAGAGGGCTACCTCGTCGCCACCAGCGACTTCAGAGAACCTGTAGGACCGAGTTACTGGGAGCGTGACGAGCATGAGCGCCTCATCAACAGCTGAAGCCCCCTTCGTTCCGAAGACCAAGGTTGGTAGTTTCACCAACTTCGTGGACGAGCGTGTTGGCGGCTCCGGCATCCTGCGCGAGTTTGGCCGGAAGGTCTTCCCCGACCACTGGTCGTTCATGTTTGGTGAGGTGGCGCTGTACTCCTTCGTCATCTTGCTGATGTCGGGAACCTTCCTGACCTTCTTCTTCGACCCGTCCATGGCGGAAACCCACTACCAGGGTTCCTACACGCCGCTGTACAACGTCGAAATGTCCGTTGCCTACAGCTCGTCGCTTAACATCTCGTTCGATGTCCGCGGCGGTCTGTTCATGCGCCAGGTTCACCACTGGGCAGCTCTGCTCTTCGTGGCCTCCCTCGGTGTGCACATGCTGCGCGTCTTCTTTACGGGTGCTTTCCGCAAGCCCCGTGAAATGAACTGGGTTGTGGGCGGCGTGCTGCTCATCCTCGCGATGGCCGCCGGCTTCACCGGCTACTCACTCCCCGATGACCTGCTGTCCGGCAACGGCCTGCGCATCATCGACGGTGTCATCAAGTCGATCCCGGTCATCGGTACGTACACGTCGTTCTTCCTCTTCGGTGGCGAATTCCCGGGAACGGCCATCATCGGCCGTCTGTACGTCCTGCACATCCTGCTGGTTCCTGCCCTCATCCTCTTGATGATTGTCATCCACCTCTTCATGGTGGTTGTACACAAGCACACCCAGTACCCCGGCCCGGGACGCAACGATGGCAACGTTGTTGGCTACCCCCTCGGCCCGGTCTACGCTGCGAAGGCCGGTGGATTCTTCTTCATTGTCTTCGGCGTCCTGGCGCTTATGGCCGCTGCGTTCACGATCAACCCGATCTGGAACTATGGCCCCTACGACCCCTCCCCGGTTTCGGCTGGTACCCAGCCTGACTGGTACATCGGGTTCGTTGACGGCGCCCTGCGCCTCATGCCGGGTGTCATCAACGACTTCCACTTCGAATGGGTCATCTTCGGACGCACCCTCACGCTGAACGTCCTGCTTCCGGCGCTTGTACCGGCCGGCATCATCTTCACGGTGTTGTTCATGTACCCGTGGATTGAACGCTGGGTTACCAAGGACAACCGCGAACACCACGTCCTGGACCGTCCGCGCAACGCCCCCACCCGCACGGCGATCGGTGTTGCAGGCTTCACCTGGTACTGCGTGATGTGGGCAGCGGCTGGTTCCGACCTCATTGCAACGCACTTCCACGTGTCGCTGAACGATGTGACGTACTGGCTGCGGACGCTGTTCTTCATCGGCCCTGTCATCGCCTTCATTGTGACCAAACGAATTGCACTGGCCCTTCAGCGCAAGGACCGCGAAATTGCACTCCATGGACGTGAGACCGGTCGTATCGTCCGGCTCCCCCACGGTGAGTTCATCGAGGTCCACGCTCCTCTGGACGAGTACAAGCGTTACAAGCTCGTCGGGTTCGAATCGCTTGCCCCCATCCCGGCGCAGCCGAATGAGCATGGCGTTGTCACCGGCAAGGAGAAGCGCCGCGCGGCACTTTCCCGATGGTTCTTCGAAGACCGTGTTGCTCCGGCAACGCCGGCGGAACTCGAAGCGGCACACGCCCATGGCCACCACGAGGCCATTACAGCTGGTGAAGACCAGAAGAGCCTCAGCCACTAGCGGTTGAGCACTCAAACATAAGGGAAGGGCCCGGTCCCTAGCGGTCGTTGCAACACTCAGAATTTTTGGGAGTTGCAACGACCGTGTCTCGTTTAAGCGGTGTTTCGTCAGG
>NZ_JAGGPR010000012.1 GCF_018613695.1 Arthrobacter sp. ISL-95
CGCGAGCTGGCCCGCAATACCGACAGCAAGCTGGGTTACCTGCCACATGGGGCACACCGTCAAGCCGCTTTCCGGCGGGCACGTCCCAAGACAGCCAAGCTCGTGAGCGAGTCGGAGTTGCGTGACTACGTCAAGGACAAGCTGCTCATACGCTGGTCTCCGGAACAGATTAGCAACACGCTGATCGAAGAGTTCCCAGACAACCCGGAGATGCGTGTGAGACCAGAAACGATCTATCAAGCCCTCTACCTCCAGGCCAGAGGCGGACTCAAACGCGAAGTGCAGTCAGCGCTGCGCAGCGGACGGACACGCCGCAAACCACACACGACTGGCGAACAACGCACGCCACGGTTCGTGGACCCGATGGTCATGATTTCCGAGCGTCCACCCGAAATCGAAGACCGCGCAGTCCCGGGCCATTGGGACGGCGACCTCATCACCGGAACCAATAACCAGTCCGCGATCGCGACCCTGGTCGAACGCACCACCCGCTACGTGATGCTCGTCCACCTCCCAGGCGACCATCCCGCCGAAACCGTCCGGGACGGCCTCATCAAAACCATGGCCACCCTGCCGGCGCACCTGCGCGGATCCCTGACCTGGGACCAGGGTGCGGAAATGGCTGGCCACAAATCCTTCACCCTCGCCACCGACATGCAGGTCTATTTCTGCGACCCCGCCAGCCCATGGCAGCGCGGCTCGAACGAGAACACCAACGGACTGCTGCGCCAGTACTTCCCCAAAGGAACCGACCTGTCCGTCTTCGGCCCCGAAGACCTCGAACACGTCGCCCAGGAACTCAACGGCCGTCCACGCAAAACGCTCGGCTGGAAAACTCCAGCCGAGCGTTTACGTGATTTACTACTAACCACCTAACCAACAGGCGTTGCAACGACCCCTAGAAACCGCCAACGGTGCGGGGCCGACGTCGTGTTCGGAGTATTTCGCCTTAGTCCTCGATGGTGGCGATGACCGCGCCGGCGGCAACGGTCTCACCTGCGGTGGCGGAGAGGCCGCGGACGGTACCGGCCTTGTGGGCAGTCAACGGCTGCTCCATTTTCATGGCTTCCAGGACCACGATCAGGTCGCCCTCGGCCACGACGTCGCCTTCAGAAGCTGCCACCTTAACGATGGTGCCCTGCATGGGGGAAGTAAGTGCGTCGCCGCCCGCAGCTGCAGCCGTGGCACCGGCCGAACGGGAGCGCTTCTTGGACTTGCCGGACTTGGTACCTGAACCGCTGGAAACAGCTGCGACACCGCCACCCAGCCCGGACGGCAGTACTACCTCAAGGCGCTTGCCACCAACCTCGACGACGACGCGCTGGCGGTCACCGGCGTCGGGCGTCTCTGCGCCTGCTACGTTGGCCGACCATGCCGGGATGCTGTTGACGAACTCGGTCTCGATCCAGCGTGTGTGGACCTTGAACGGGCCCTCCGCCGGGGCGAATGCCGGATCGGTGACCACTGCGAGGTCGAAGGGGATGACAGTGGGAATGCCCTCAACCACCATCTCCTCCAACGCCCGGCGTGAACGCTGGAGCGCCTGCTCGCGGGTTGCTCCCGTGATGATCAGCTTGGAGAGCATGGAGTCGAAGTTGCCGCTGATGACGTCGCCCTGCTCCACGCCGGAATCCACCCGAACGCCGGGTCCGGTCGGGTTTTTCAGCGTAGTGATGGTGCCGGGGGCAGGCATGAAGTTACGGCCCGGGTCCTCACCCGTGATGCGGAACTCGAAGGAGTGGCCGCGGACCTCGGGATCGTCATAGCCCAGTGCTTCGCCGCGGGCAATGCGGAACTGCTCGCGGACCAGGTCGATTCCCGTGACTTCCTCGGACACGCAGTGCTCCACTTGGAGGCGGGTGTTGACCTCGAGGAAGGAAATGGTGCCGTCCTGGCCTACCAGGAACTCGCAGGTGCCGGCACCCAGGTAGTTTGCTTCCTTCAAGATGGCCTTGGAGGATTCGTAGAGGCGCTTGTTCTGCTCTTCGCTGAGGTACGGCGCGGGTGCTTCCTCAACAAGTTTCTGGTTGCGGCGCTGCAGCGAGCAGTCGCGGGTGGAGACCACTACCACGGTGCCGAAAGCATCGGCCAAGCACTGTGTTTCCACGTGGCGCGGGGCATCGAGGAACCGCTCGATGAAGCACTCGCCTCGGCCGAAAGCTGCAATGGCTTCGCGGACTGCGGATTCGTACAGCTCGGGGATTTCCTCCATGGTGCGGGCCACCTTGATGCCGCGACCACCGCCGCCGAAGGCAGCCTTGATAGCAACCGGAAGCCCGAATTCCTCGGCGAACTTCATGATTTCGTCCGCGGATTCCACGGGGTCAGCCGTGCCGGGGACCAGGGGAGCGCCTACCTTTTCGGCGATGTGGCGGGCCTGCACCTTGTCACCCAGAGCGGAGATGGCTTCCGGGGAGGGCCCGATCCACGTGATGCCGGCGTCGATGACCTTGGCGGCGAACTCGGCGTTCTCTGCAAGGAAGCCGTAACCGGGGTGGATGGCGTCCGCGCCGGACTGCTTGGCGACGTCGATGATCTTGTCCATCACCAAGTACGACTCAGCAGCCGTGGTGCCGCCCAGCGCGTAGGCTTCGTCGGCAAGGCGAACGTGCAGGGCATCACGGTCAGGGTCGGCGTAAACGGCTACGGAGGCAATGCCTTCGTCCCGGGCGGCTCGGATGATGCGGACCGCGATTTCGCCGCGGTTGGCAATCAAGACCTTGGTGAGAGGGCTGGAAATGGGCTGCGCCGGGTTAGCTGACAAGTTGTTGACTCCTTCTGTCCTTGAGGAGCCTAGCGCGATTGTGAGGGTTCCGCCCATATTCATGGGGGATTCCGTGTGTGGGGCGCTGTTCCTTTGTAGGGTTGCTACAAAACACTTTTACTGGTTGTTCGCGGCCCACAGCTCCGTGATGCCCACGTTCGCGTGGACCAGCAGGTCCCGGAGTGTGGAGATGGAAAGCCCGACGACGGCGTGTGGGTCGCCGTCCACTTTACGAATGAAAGCCCCGCCCAAGCCGTCGATGGTGAAGGATCCGGCGCAGTGGAGCGGTTCTCCGGTAGCGATGTAGGCGTCGATGTCGCTGGTGCTCATTTGAGCGAAGTGAACCTCGGCGCTCGATACCGCTCCAACGGTGGCGCCCGTGCCTTCGGGAGCCTCATTCCCGGCTGCATCGTCGTCGTCCGCGTCGTACTCGTCCGCGTCAGCGGCGGTATCCCGGCAGTCAACCAACCAGTGGCCTGTGTGAAGCACACCCTGCGAGCCACTCATTCGCAGCATCCGTTCCCGGGCGACCTCCGCGGTGTAGGGCTTGCCGTGCGACTCGCCGTCGAACTCGAACACCGAATCACAGCCGATCACCAATGCGCCTTCAGCTTTGGGGAGTGCGGCCACGGCCTCAGCCTTGGCGCGGGCCAGCAGGAGAGCGGTGTCGTGGGCGTCGGTCACACCGTACTTGGCCTGAACAGCGTCCTCGTCCACGTCCGAGACCAGGACGTCATGCTCGATCCCGGCTTCGGTAAGCAGCTTGGTGCGGGCAGGGGACTGGGAGGCAAGAATCAATCGGGTCACGCTCTCCAGCCTAATACGAACCATCTCTCACATCCCGCGTACTTAAACCGAACGCTCGCTCACTTGCCTCAAGCAAGTGAGCGAGCGCTGGTGAAAATCGGCTGTTATGTGAGAGAGCGCTAGTGGACCAGTTCCTCGGCGTCGGCCTTCCGGCGGTCGGTGCGGTTCAGCTTGGCGCCTTCAACATCCACGTCCGGAAGGACTCGCTCCAGCCACTTCGGCAGCCACCAGGCCTTCTCGCCGAGGAGATACATAACGGCGGGAACTATGGTCATGCGCACTACGAAGGCGTCAATCAGCACACCGAATGCCATGGCGAAGCCCAGCGGACGGACCATGGTGAGGTGGCTGAAGATGAAGCCGGAGAACACGCTCACCATGATGATCGCGGCCGCGGTGACCACGGCTGCGGCGTGGCTGAACCCTGAGCGGACAGCGTGCTTGGCAGACTCGCCGTGCATGAACGATTCCCGCATACCTGAGGTGATGAACACCTGATAGTCCATGGCGAGTCCGAACAGCACGCCAATCAGGATGATAGGCAGGAAGCTCAGGACAGCCCCCGGGTTGGCGACGTCGAAAATGCCTCCCAGCCAGCCCCACTGGTAGACGGCAACCACGGCACCAAAAGCAGCGGCCAGCGAGAGCAGGAAACCGCCGGTGGCCAGCAGGGGAACCACAATGGAGCGGAAAACCAGCAGCAACAGCAGCAAGGAGAGTCCCACTACGATCGCCAAGTACGGCGGCAACGCGGCGCCGAGCTTGTTGGACACGTCAATGTTGCCTGCGGTTTGTCCGGTGAGGCCGATCTGCACGTCAAGGTCCTCGCTGATCCCGGTTCCCTTGGCGCGGAGGTCGGACACCACCTGGACGGTACCCGCACTGGCCGGGCCTTCCTTTGGAAGGACCTGGAAGACGGCGGTGCGGCGGTCTTCGCTCAGGGCTATCGGCACGGCAGCGATGACATTCTCAACGCTGCGGAGTTGGTCCGCGACGTCGAACTGCTTGTTCTTGGCATCATTCTCGCTGAGGCCTTCGGGGAATTCGCCCACGACGACGATCGGTCCAGTCACGCCTTCGCCGAAGCTGCTGCGCGTGAGGTCGTAGGCCTTGAAGGCTTGCGAGTCCACCGGCTCGGAGCCGCCGTCGGGAAGAGCCAGCCGCAACTGCGAAGCAGGCAGCGCCAAAGCCCCCAACAGCACCACGCTGGCCACCAAGGCAACCCATGGGTGACGCGTGACCATGCCGCCCCAGCCACTGCTGCTGCGCTTCTCCTCAAGTTCACGGTCGGCAGCTTCGTGGCCCGGCTCGGCGTTGTGCTTGGCGGCCTTGGCCCAAGCGCGCTTGGAGATGAGTCGGCGGCCGATCAGTGCCAGGACGGCGGGCGTCAGGGTCAGGGCCACGACGACGGCCACGGCGACTGTCGCTGCGGCAGCAACACCCATCACGGCGAGGAAGGGCAGTCCCGGAACCACAAGTGCGGCCAAGGCGATGATGACCGTCAGGCCGGCGAAAAGCACGGCGTTACCGGAGGTGCCGGTGGCCAATGCTGCAGATTCCTCGGCGTCCATACCGGCCAGGAGCTGTGTCCGGTGGCGGTTGACGATGAACAGCGAGTAGTCAATGCCAACCGCGAGGCCGAGCATCAGGGCAAGCATGGGGGAGATGGAACTCATGTCGATCACGCTGGTGAGCGCGAACGTTCCGCCCACACCTACGGCGACGCCAATGAGGGCCATCACCAGCGGCAGGCCGGCAGCGATCAAAGTTCCGAGCATCAAAATCAGGACCAGGGCTGCAACAGCGACGCCCACAATTTCAGCGATGCCGAAGATCTCCGAGACGTCCTCGGTGATTTCCTTGCTGGCGTAGGCAGTGACGCCGGCGGAGGAAACTCCGTGGACGATCTCTTGGACTTCCTCACGGACGGCAGGGTCAACGGCGTTGATGGAGGTCTTGAACTGGACCTGGGCTACTGCGGCTTTGTTGTCACTGGAAACAAAACGGAGACCTTCAGAGGCTTCGAGCTGTCGCTTGCCAAGAGCCAGCGTGGCGGCGCCGTCGGCAGCTTCCTTGGCCCCGGCGTCGAGCTTTTCCTTGCCGGCGGCAAGTTCTGCGCGCTGCGGAGCCAGCTGGGCCTGAATCTGAGCGGGCGTAAGGCCTGAGGCAGCGAGCTGCTGTTCCACCCCGGCGAGTTGTGCCTCGCCCGCCTCCAGCTGCGTGCGGGATGCGTCCAGCTGAGCCTTGCCTTCGGCGGCCTTGGCTTCACCGGCGGCAATATCCGCTGCGGACTTGTCCAACTGCTCCTGCGTGGTGAACGGGTTGACCGTTCCCTGCACGTCCGGCATGGCTTCGAGTTTGGTGAGCGCAGCCGCAACCGCGTCCTTCTTGGCTTGATCGAAACCAGTATCCCCGGCGTCGAAAACCACGCTGGCCGAACCGCCTGATGAGTCAGGAAGGGCTTCCTTGAGCTTATCCGCCATCTGCTGGGTTTCGGTGCCCGGGATGGTGAAGTTGTTGGACATGGTGCCGTGGAATGCTGCGGCCGAGCCGCCCACTGCCACCATGACGGCCAGCCATATGGAGACGACGAGCCAGCGGCGGCGATACGAAAACTTGCCGAGACGGTAGAGGAACGAGGCCATGTCAGAACCGATCTTTGGTGGTTGGAACGGAAGGTGAGGCTGCTGCGGTTTGTGAGGACGTGTGCGACGGCGGCGCGAAGCCGGCGCCGAGAAGGCCCATCGCATCGATGAGGTGCTGGCGAAGCGCGGCAAGTGATTTCGGTGAAAGATCTGGTCCATGTTCGGTGAACCAGACAGTCATTGCTGCTTTGCCGCACGAGATCACTGAGCCTGCCAGGGCGTGCAGGTAGAGCTCACTGATGCCGGTGCCGAGCCTGCTGCGGGCGGCGTCGATAATCTGCTCGGTGCAGTGTTCCCAGGCTTCAAGCTCGGAGCGGGCAAGCTGCCGGTTGTCCTGGGTCAGGCTGAAGAGTTCGGCCATGGGTGCCACGGACATGGGGTCGGCCAGCGCCATGAGGGCAGCTTGGGCGGATTCGAGGATCGACTCCTCTTCCGGCCGCAGCCGGAACTGCTCCAACGCGTGGTCCATGAAGCCGTCGGCAACGGACGCCAAGGCGGCCTCGAGGCTGGGGAAGTAATTGAAGAAAGTTCGCCGTGAGACACCCGCGCTGGCCGCAATGTCCTCAACGGTGAAATTGCCGGACCCGTTGCTACGCAAAAGGTCCAGGGCTGCGGAGGCGATGGAACTGCGGGTGGCTGCCTTGTTGAGCTCGCGCCGGGAGGGCGTCGACTGCTCAGGGGGCGACTCCGCAGTGGCTTCCTGGCTACTGGTTTCGGTCACATACTTACACTAAGTGCAAGTTTGCACTCTGCGCAATTTGAGCTCGGGAATGCGTTCCAGGAATGCGAAAAGTCCCGCCCTTGTTCGTCACGACCACCTTTCAACGGCGAGTGTGACGAACCAGGGCGGGACCTGGCGTCGGACTAGAACTGGTGAGGCTGGCCCGGGGGAGTGGGCGGGGTGAACTGCTGCGTCTGCTCGGGCTGGTGCGGTTGAGTGGGCTGTGCCGGCTGCTGGGGCTGGCTCTGCTGCTGTGCGGCCGACTTGGTCAGGTAGATCGATTGTCCAGTAGCTCCGGGCTCGCCCTCGCCCAGGGGCAGGACGTACACGGCGGTTCCGTAGGCGCAAACTTCAGTCCAGTTGGTGCCCATTTCGGAGGTGTCGAAACGCATGGCGACGATGGCGTTCGCGCCACGCTGCTGCGCTTCATTGACCATGCGTGCCATGACTTCCTGGCGGCTTTCGTAAAGGGCCTTGGTCATTTCGGGCAGCTCACCGCCACCAAGGGAGCGGAAGCCGGCAAGCATCTGGGAGCCGATATCGCGTGAACGGACAGTGAGGCCCATGACTTCGCCGAAGACGGCGTCAATCCGGTGGCCCGGGATTTCGTTGGAGGTGACGATCAACATGGTCAGAGCCTACCCAGACTTGGCCCCTTAATCGGGGAAATCCCCACGGGGAGAACTCCCCGGGGGATTGCACCGTGGCAAAGAGGCGGTTGCTAGGCCTTCGTATCAGCCAGTTCGCGCTCGTTGCTTTCTGCTGCTGCTTTGTCCGCGGCGAATTCATCCGCGAACACTGCACCGTTGCGCGGTGCGTTGTAGAGCGCTTCATCCAGGATTCCCTGGCGCTTGGCCACGATGGCCGGGACCAGCGCTTGGCCCGCGACGTTGACGGCCGTGCGGCCCATATCCAGGATCGGGTCGATCGCCAGCAGGAGGCCGACGCCGGCAAGGGGCAGTCCCAGCGTGGACAGGGTCAGCGTGAGCATGACGACAGCGCCGGTGGTACCAGCCGTCGCAGCGGAACCGAGGACGGAGACCAGCACGATCAGCAGGTACTGGCTGAAGTCCAGGTTGATGCCGAAGAACTGTGCCACGAAGATCGCTGCGATGGCCGGGTAGATTGCTGCGCAGCCGTCCATTTTGGTGGTGGCACCCAGCGGCACGGCGAAGGAAGCGTAGCCGGAAGGGACGCCCAGGTTCCGTTCGGTGACGCGCTGCGTGAGCGGCAGCGTGCCGATCGAGGAACGGGAAACGAACGCCAGCTGCACAGCCGGCCAAACACCGGAGAAGTACTGCTTGACGGACAAGCCGTGGACGCGGACCAGGATCGGGTAGAGGACGAAGAGCACCAGGGCCAGGCCAATGTAGATGGCGGCAGTGAACTTGCCTAGGGAGCCGATGGTGTCCCAGCCGTAGATGGCAACAGCGTTACCGATGAGGCCGATGGTGCCCAGCGGGGCGATACGGATGATCCACCACAGGACCTTTTGGATGACTGCCAGTGCGGAAGCGTTGAACGTCAGGAAGGCTTCGGCCTGCTTGCCCACCTTGAGGGCAGCAACGCCGATTGCGATCGCGATGACCAGGATCTGGAGCACGTTGAAGTTGACGGCGGTGCTGACCGTGGTGGCAGCGTTGGCGCTCTCGGTGACGGTGGAGCTGGCGCCGAGTCCCAGGAAGTTCTTGGGGAAGAGGCCGATCAGGAAGGCCCACCAGTCGCCGGTCTTACCGGCGTACTTCGCTTCTTCGGTGATGCCGGTTGCGGCGCCGGGCTGCAGGAGCACGCCCAGCCCAATGCCGATCAGTACCGACACCAGGGACGTGATGGCGAACCACAGCAGGGTGTTCCACGCCAGGCGCGCGGCGTTGGACACCTGGCGCAGGTTGGCAATGGAGCTCACCACCGCGGTGAAAATCAAAGGAACGACGGCGGTCTGCAGCAATGAGACGTAGCTGGAACCAATCGTCTGGAGAGTAGCGCCGAGCCCATTGGGGGCCGTCTTGGTGCTACCCGTGTACTTGGCGATGAGGCCGAGGACGAGGCCGATGATAAGGGCCGCGATGATCTGGACGCCGAAGGAGCCGGCCCACTTGGGGAGCCGGAAGCCGGTCTTGCCAGCTGCTGGGGAAGTGTTGGTTGAGGTGCTCACCGGAACACCGTAGGTGCACCGCAAATAACATAGCGAACGGACGTTGAGAAATGTTACGCGGCCTCGACAGCCGCGCTGCCAGTTGACTCGCAGCTTTCCGGCCCTGAGCGGGGTTTATGTGAAGTTATTCCCGTAAGCGGTGTGGCGATGATCTCTGAGCAAAGCGGGAACGGGTGCGCTACTGGTGCCGAAGGGGTGCACGGGGCGGGAACGGGTGCGCTACTTGTGCCGAAGGGGTGCGCGGGGCGGGAACGGGTGCGAGGCGGGCATCGTGAGTGGGACTCAGGGCTGCCGCCCGGCTCCGTCCTGGTAGCAACGTCTCAGCCAGCACTGTCATAGCTGCGCACCATTTACCGCCGATCGCACCCGTGACCACTGGTGCGAAATGGGGGAACGGGTGCGCTACTGGTGCCGAAGGGGTGCGCGGGGCGGGAACGGGTGCGAAGCGGGCATCGTGAGCGGGACTCAGGGGTGCCGCCCAGCTCCGCCCTGGTAGCAACGTCTCAGCCAGCACTGTCATAGCTGCGCACCATTTACCGCCGATCGCACCCGTAACCACTGGTGCGAAATGGGGGAACGGGTGCGCTACTGGTGCCGAAGGGGTGCACACGGCGGGAACGGGTGCGAGGCGTCCCCCGAGCGCCCGGGGGCACGCCGTCAGAGCCTCAGCCCAGTAGCGCCCGGCGCAGAACGTCCAAACCTACGGAGCCGATGTTCAACGCCTTGCTGTGGAAGGACTTCAAGTCGAAGCCTTCGCGCGATTCAAGCTCGGCCCGGATCTGCTCCCACAAACGCTGCCCCACTTTGTAGGACGGCGCTTGTCCGGGCCAGCCGAGGTAGCGGGTGAATTCGAACTGGAGTTGGCCCTCGCTGATGTCAAGGTTGGACTTGAGGAAGTCAAAGCCCTTCTCCGGTGTCCAGGTCCCGGTGCCCCAGCGCTCGGGGACGGGCAGTTCCAGGTGCACACCGATGTCGAACACCACGCGGGCCGCACGCATGCGCTGGCCGTCCAGCATGCCCATGTGGTCGCCCGGATCTTTGAGGTATCCCAGTTCAAGCATGAGTTGCTCAGCGTAGAGGGCCCAGCCTTCGCCGTGGCCGGATACCCAGCAGACGTTCCGGCGCCAGTTGTTGAGCAGTTCACGCCGGTACGTTGCCGTGGCAACTTGGAGGTGGTGGCCGGGGACGCCTTCGTGGAACACCGTGGTTGTTTCGGACCAGGTGGTGAAGGCGTCTTCGCCTGCCGGTACGGACCACCACATGCGGCCCGGGCGGGAGAAGTCGTCAGACGGGCCGGTGTAGTAGATGCCGCCTTCATCGGTGGGGGCGATCATGCACTCAAGGGTCTTCATGACATCCGGAATGTCGAAGTGGACGTCGGCCAGCTCGGATACGGCCCGGTCGGAGAGTTCCTGCATCCAGGCCTTGAGGGCGTTGGTGCCGTTGATCTGGCGCGCCGGATCGTTATTGAGGATGCTCTTGGCTTCTTCGATCGAGGCTCCGGGCTTGATTTGGCCGGCAACCTTCTCCTGCTCGCTGATGAGTCGCTCAAGCTCCTGTACGCCCCAGGCATACGTTTCTTCCAGGTCGACTTCGGCACCGATGAACGAACGGGAAGCCAAGCTATAACGTTCGCGGCCCACGGCGTCCTTTTCCGGGGCTACGGGGAGGAGTTCGTCGCGAAGGAAGTCACCAAGGGCGCTGTACGCCGAACGCGCGGCCGCAGTCCCGGCGTCGAGCTTTGATTGAAGCTCCGCGGGCAGTGGCGCGTCACCAAGGGCAGCGGTGGCTGCCATTCTGGCGAAGAAACCGTCCTCGGCGGCGTAACGGCCGGTCTGTTCAATGACGATCCTCACTTGGCGGGCGGCGGCTACTTTTCCGGCGGCCGCAGCCGAGCGAAGTGACACAATGTAGCCCTCAATCGCGCCGGGAACGTTGGAAGTGCGGCCTGCAATGTGATCCCACTGTTCAACCGTGTCCGTGGGCATGAGGTCGAAGATGGCGCGGATGTCCTGCGAGGGGGAGGCGATGTTGTTGAGGTCGGCCGCATCCCAGCCGGACTCGTGAATCTCCAGCTCCAGGCCGAGCCGCTCGCGCATGGCGTCCAAGGTAACGGCATGCACGTCATCGGACGGCTCAAGGCCTGCCAGAGCATCCAGCGCCTGCCGCGCGGCCAGCGCCTGTGCTTCGGCGCCGGCCGGAGAGTAGTCCTGGTATTCGGTTTCGTGTCCCGGCAGGCCCAGCGTGGTGGCGAAACTGGGATTGAGTTCGATCAGCTTTTCTGTGTACGCGTCAGCGACGGCATCGATAGCGGACTTCGGGCGTACGGGGGTGTTTGCAGTAGTCACCCACAGAGCCTAGCCGCGACGCCGCTTACGTGAAAGGGTTGTTGAACTTTTTGAACGAACGGGGGATTTAACCTCGGCTGCGCTTCCAAGCGCCAGGACCCGGCGTGGGGTCCAAGCGTAGTTGCTGGCGACGCACCCAGTGCCGGACGTTCGGCTTGGACGGCACCGCTTCCTGCTGGCCTCCGAGGGAAACCACGACGGCGGCAAGCGCCGCGAGCTCTTCGGCCGTGGGCTCGCCCTTGACCACCGAGAACAGGGGAGTGGCCGGTTCCTGATCAGACGCCGGCTCGGCGCGATGCTTTGCCGCGCTCACAGCGGGATGTTTCCGTGCTTCTTGGTGGGCAAGCTCGCACGCTTGTCGCGGAGGGCACGTAGCCCGCGGATGATCTGCAGGCGCGTATCCGAAGGAGCAATGACTGCGTCAACGTAGCCCAGCTGTGCCGCCTGGTACGGGTTCAGGAGTTCTTCCTCGTAGCCTTGGATGATCTCGGCGCGTTTGGCTTCTACGTCGCCGCCGGCTTCTGCCACGGCAGCGAGATCGCGACGGTAAAGGATATTAACTGCACCCTGGGCGCCCATGACGCCGATCTGGGCGGTGGGCCAGGCGAGGTTCAAATCCGCGCCCAGCTTCTTTGAGCCCATCACGATGTACGCACCACCATAGGCCTTCCGGGTGATGACCGTGAGCTTGGGAACGGTTGCTTCGGCGTAGGCGTAGAGGAGCTTGGCGCCGCGGCGGATGATGCCCTGGAACTCCTGATCCTTGCCGGGCAGGAAGCCGGGGACGTCCACCAGCGTGATGATGGGCACGTTGAAAGCATCGCAATGGCGGACGAACCGGGCTGCTTTCTCGGAGGCCGAGATGTCCAGCGTTCCCGCGAACTGCATGGGCTGGTTGGCCACGATACCCACGGTGTGTCCCTCAACGCGGCCGTAGCCGATCATGACGTTGGGGGCGTACAAGGACTGCATTTCGAGGAAGTGTGCGTCGTCCACGATCTGCTCAATAACCTTGCGCATGTCGTAAGGCTGGTTGGCGGAATCGGGAATCAGCGAATCCAGTGCATGGTCGTCATTATTGAGTTCCAGTTCCTGGTCGTGCTCCACCACGGGGGCTTCGGACAGGTTGTTGGAAGGGAGGAAATCCAGGAGTTCGCGGACGAATTCGATCGCGTCGGCTTCGTCGGAAGCAAGATAGGTGGAGGTGCCGGTGGTGGCATTGTGCTGCCGTGCGCCACCGAGAGTTTCCATGTCAACGTCCTCGCCGGTGACAGTCTTGATGACGTCAGGGCCGGTGATGAACATGTGTGAAGTCTTGTCCACCATGACCACGTAATCGGTCAGGGCGGGGGAGTAGGCGGCGCCACCGGCGCACGGGCCCATGATGAGGGAGATCTGGGGGACCACGCCGGAAGCGTGGACGTTGTTGCGGAAGATGTCCGCGAACATGGCCAGTGAGGCGACGCCTTCCTGGATACGTGCGCCGCCGCCGTCGTTGATCCCTACAACCGGGCAACCGTTGCGGAGGGCGAATTCCTGGACCTTGACGATCTTTTCGCCGTTCACTTGGCTCAACGAACCGCCGTAGACGCTGAAGTCCTGGCTGTAGATGGCGATGAGGCGGCCGTCCACGGTTCCGTATCCGGAGACGACGCCGTCACCGAGCGGCTTCTTCTTTTCCATGCCGAAGGCAGTGGAGCGGTGCACTGCGAGGGCGTCGAACTCGACGAACGATCCGGGATCGACCAGAAGGTCGATGCGTTCGCGGGCAGTGTTCTTGCCACGCGCGTGCTGCTTTTCGATCGCTTCCGGGCCGGAAGGCTGTTCTGCACGGGCCTGGCGGTCGCGGAAGTCTGCAATCTTTCCCGCTGTCGTTGTCAGATCGTGGCTCATCAAATGTCTCCGGCTCTGTAGCTGATTTTCGCTGGCGCAATCCCGGGTACGGACAAGAAGCTGACTTAAGTAGCTTCCGTACAAAGAACAGGCCCCGCAGGCCAGTCTAGTGACGCCTTTGCCGCGAACCGCTGTAGAAACCCTACAATTTTCAGCGTCCAAGCCAAAGCCATCACTATGTTACCCGCCAGTAACATAGTTGGGTTAGAGTGTCTGCATGACTTCAAGCAACGGCGCTTCCTCCGCCTCCACAGAGGGTCAAACGCAACGCACCAGCCCCTACGTGACCACTGCTTCACTCAAGGGCAAGACCATCCTTATGTCCGGCGGCAGCCGTGGCATCGGCCTGGCCATCGCCACCCGGGCGGCCCGCGATGGCGCCAACATCGTGATCATGGCCAAGACGGGCGATCCCCACCCCAAACTCGAGGGCACCGTTTTTACCGCCGCGGAACAGCTGGTGGAAGCAGGTGGCCAGGCGCTGCCGCTCGTCGGGGACGTCCGCGATGATGATGACGTCGCCGCAGCAGTAGCCGCCGCCGTCGAGCGTTTCGGGGGAATTGACGTCGTTGTCAATAACGCCTCAGCCATTGACCTGTCCCGCACCGACGCGGTGGACATGAAGCGCTTCGACCTCATGCAGGACATCAACGTCCGCGGCACGTTCCTGCTCTCCAAACTGGCCCTGCCCGCCCTGCGGGAATCCGGCCACGGCCACATCCTCACCCTGTCTCCGCCCCTGAACCTGGACCCCAAATGGGCCGGGATGCATTTGGCCTACACCATGGCCAAGTACGGGATGAGCCTCACCACCCTGGGGCTGGCCGAAGAGCTGAAGAACGACGGCGTCTCGGTCAACTCGCTCTGGCCGTGCACCTTGATCGACACCGCCGCGATCCGGAACATGCCCGGTGGGCAGCAGATCGTGCAGGCGGCACGAGGGCCGGAAATCATGGCTGACGCCGCCCATGCCGTGCTGACTGGTACGGCCTCTACCGGGAACTTCTACACGGACGAGGAGGTGCTGCGGGCTGCCGGAGTAGCGGACTTCACTCCCTACAGCCTCGGCGCGCCCGAAGACCGCTTGGTGCCGGACATTTTCCTCTAGGCGGATTCACAGGCGTTTTTCCGGGCAGCCATCATCCGGGGACGCTGCGACTGGATAGGATTCAGCTATGGATGCCGAACAGCCAGACAACAGCGAACCCCAGGCCCGTTCCGCGTTGAACCGTGAAGCTCTGGACCGTGAGGCACTGCTTCAGCCGGAATTCTTGTCGGCCACCGGCATCTCGCATCTGGATATTGTCCAATCCACGGGTTCCACCAACCAGGACCTCGTGCGGGCTGTGACAGTGGAGCCCAAGAAGTGGGCTGACCTTTCCGTGTTGACCGCCGAACACCAGACGGCGGCGCGTGGACGGCTGGACCGCCATTGGGAATCACCCGAGCGCTCGGCGGTATCCGTCTCCATGGTGCTGCGTCCGGTCACGGCTGAGGGCATGCCGGTTCCTACGCAGAGCTATTCCTGGCTGTCACTGCTTGCCGCTGTAGCGCTACGGGAGGCCCTGCAGGAAACGGCGGGCATCACCGCTGAGATCAAGTGGCCAAATGATGTGCTGGTCAACGGGCGCAAGGTGGCCGGCATCCTGGCGCAGATGACTCCTCTCGGTGACGGCTCCGTTCCGGCAGTCATCCTGGGCGTTGGACTCAACGTGTCCTTGGCCGAGGACGAACTTCCGGTTCCCACGGCAACCTCGCTCGCTTTGGAAGGTGCAGCGACGACGGACCGCACCGCGCTGCTGAAGAGCTACCTGTCACGCTTCGCACGGCTTTACCGCAGCTTCTGCAACTCCGAAGGGGACCCTGCAGCCGGACTGGTGGGTGGCCCATCCCTTCACAAACGTGTTGAATCTGCCATGGTGACGTTGGGCCGCGAAGTGCGCGCGCACTTGCCCGGGGATCACGAACTCGTGGGGCATGCCTCGCGCTTGGACGAGCACGGCTCGTTGCTGGTGGTGGACCACGGTGGCAGGGAACATGTTGTGACAGCCGGTGATGTGGTGCACTTGCGCGCCACAGAAAGCGGTTATGCGTAAAGAGTTACTCCCGGGGGAGCAGGTCATTACGATCACGCGCCAACAGGCCCGCTCACTGTTCTTTCCGGTGCTGGCCTTTATCGCGGTTCCTGCTGCTACAGGCTTTGCCTGTGCTTGGATTGTCAGGGAAAACCCGCAGCGGCTTGCGCCGTTCATCACGGCGGAGTGGACGCCATGGCTCATGGGTACGGTGCTTGTCCTCGCCGGGTGGTTCCTTGCCGCCTACAGCCTCAAGCGTGTGTTGCGGTGGCGTTCGGTTAAGTACATTCTGACAAGCAGACGCGTATTTGCCCGGAATGGAATGTTTCGGCGAAATGATTGGCAGGTATCGCTGGTGGCCATCCGAAACGTGGGTGTCCAGCAGAGCATGATTCAACGGACGTTGCACTCGGGGAATATATCCTTGGATACCGGGCACTCCGGAATAGCCGTCCTGACAGATGTTCCTGAAGTGGGAAAGTTCAGGGGTTTCATTCTTGACGCGATGGACGAACTCCCGCAAGGTGAGATTTTTGAGGGTGAAGTACTGAGGGATTTTGAAGAATTGCCGTGGGAGTTGAGAGAAGGTGGAAGAGATGAGCGTTGAGGATCAGCAGTCCGGCGAGGAGCTGGACCAGGAGTTCGACGCCGTACCGGAGCCTTCCGTGGACGAAGACACTGAGGCCGGGCCTGCTCCGGCGTCGGTCCCAACCGGTCCGCCCACTGGTGTGATGTCCGCGGAGCGCCTGGCCATCAAGGCGCTCGAGGCGAAGCTCCTAGGCGGAGAACGCAAGCTCCGGCGTCGTGAAGTTGCCGCCGGCGCGGGCGTGTCCATCCTGTCCGCACGGAAAATTTGGCGTGCGCTGGGATTCCCCAATTTTGGCGACGAGGATGTCGCGTTCACTGAACGTGACCAAGCTGCTTTGTCCAGCATCCTGGATCTGGTCCGGGCCGGGCTTCTGACTGAGGAAGCGGCGATCTCGGTGACCCGTTCCATCGGGCAAATGACTGACCGCATGGTGGTCTGGCAGATCGAAGCCTTGGTTGAAGACATGGTCTCTGAGCAAGGAATTCCTGATGCTGTGGCGCGTAAACAACTGGTGGGACAGCTGCCGGCGCTGGTGGAGTCCTTGGAAGAAATCCTGGTGTACTCCTATCGCCGTCAGCTCAATGCAGGCGTCCAGCGCCTCGCCGTTCGCGCGGAAGCCGGGTTGCAAGCCAGCGAGGAAGGCCGCGAGGGCGACGAAGACGATTCGCCGTTGCCTTTGGCCCGGGCGGTGGGATTCGCTGACCTTGTCTCGTACACCAGCCTTTCCCGGCGTATGAACGAGAAAACGCTCGCCCAATTGGTGCAGCGTTTTGAAAACAAGTGCGCCGAAATCATTTCCGTGGGTGGCGGGCGACTGGTCAAAACCGTGGGCGACGAAGTCCTGTACATCGCCGAAACCCCTGCAGCCGGAGCCGAAATTTCCCTGGCTCTGGCCCAAGCGTTCACTGAGGACGAGATCCTCCCGCAGTGCCGCGTCTCCATGGTCTGGGGCCGCATCCTGTCCAGGCTTGGCGATATTTACGGACCTACAGTCAACCTTGCTGCACGGCTCACCACGCTGGCGCAGCCCGGGACGGTCCTCGTGGATGCCATGACCGCTGCTGCCCTCGGCCAGGACGACCGTTTCGTCCTGGTTCCGCAGAAATCGGAGAACGTCCGTGGCTTCGGTGAGATCCATCCTGTAATGCTCGCCCGCGGACGGGGCAAGGGTTTGGTGCTGGACTAGGCGCCTGCTGACAGCCCGTCTGGGCCGCACGCTCTCTCACGTCCCTCGGACTTCAGCCGATCGCTCTATCGCTTTCTTCATGAAAGTGAGAGGGCGATCGGCGTTAAGGGCTGTTACTTGAGAGAGGGTTGGGGATATCTGCGGTTCCTGAGAACTCCGTCACGACTTAGCAAAACGTTGGATTAACCCGGTAGTCTTAGCGTTGTTTGTGTCGTGAATGGCCGTGGGGTGCGGCGCCGGCTGCCTAGTGCTGCCTAAATTGTGGGGGAATGTGGATGGCTCTGCCTGACGGGTCCGGAAACCGCCGTGCCAAAAACCGCCAGCGTAAGGTCATGTCGGCCACCGCATTTTCCGTTGCCGCCGCGGTCTTGGTCACCGGTGCCATCCTCTATCCGGGGTTCAAGACCACCGAGGTGGATCTCAATGATGGCGGCGTCTGGGTAGTCAGCAAGTCCAAGAATGCCGCCGGACGGCTCAATTACCCCTCCAAGTCCTTGGACGGTGCGGTGACGCCTGCGAGCAAGGATTTCGACGTCCTCCAGCAGGCCGGTGACATCTTCATTGATGATCCCGAGGGCGCCACCATCAACCCCGTAAGCGCTGCGAACATGCGCCTGGGTGGAGACCAAAAGCTGCCTGGTTCGGCGGATGTGAGTTTCGGCCACAAAGTGCTGGCAGTCACCGACCCCTCCAAGGGCAAGGTCTGGGCACTGTCCGCCGGATCCGTGGGTGGGTTCAGCGATGAGTCCGAACCACTGTTCGAGCAATCGCCCGGAATTATTTCTGTAGTGGGTGTAGACGACACCATCCACACCGTGGATCCGGAGTCCGGCAGCGTCACCGCCACCAAGGTGGACGCCAACGGCAAATCAGTGGATTCGCAGGTCCGCACGGACGATGCTCTGAAAGGAGCCGGGGACCTTCAGCTGACGGCCGTGGGCGACAAAGCAGTGGTCCTCAATGAAGCCTCGGGGAACATCGTTCTCCCGGGCGGCGCAACCGTCCACTTGGACGACGCCCGCGACGCCAAGCTTCAACAAACAGGACCGGCTGCGGATTTCGTGGCCATCGCCACTACCAAGGCACTCCTCCTTCAGCCCTTGGACGGTGGAACAGCAAAGACTGTCCGGGCCGATGGCGAAGGCATTCCCGCAGTGCCCGTGCAGTTGGGAACATGCACCTACGCTGCGTGGTCCGGTGCCAACAAGTACGTCCGCGAGTGCAGCAACGAGGCTGACAACCGCCGCGCCGATGTTCCCAAGGCGAGTGCGTCGCCGTCGTACGTTTTCCGGGTCAACCGCGATCTTGTGGTTCTGAACGACGTCAATTCCGGCAACGTCTGGATGGTCAACCAGAACATGCAATTGGTGAACAACTGGGATGACGTCATTCCTCCCCAACAAACATCGGACGACGCCGACAAAGACTCTGCGGACGAAGTCCAGCAGACGGTCCTCCCGGATCGCAGCAAACCAAACACGCCGCCGGTGGCGAAGGCGGACTCCTTTGGAGTGCGCGCCGGCAAGACCACCCTCCTGCCTGTCTTGGACAATGACGCCGATTCCGACGGCGATGTGCTGACGGTTGCCGCCGACCAAACGGTGAGATCAGGCGCGTTGGCTCCTGTTTACGGCGGGACGGGTTTCCAGATTTCCGTGCCGGCGGAGCAAACCGGGGCGGAGACGTTCAAGTACTCCGTGGATGATGGCCGTGGCGGAACCGGGGCGGCGAACGTCGACCTCCGGATTGTCCCGCCGGGTGAGAACAACGCTCCGCAGCAGAAGCCCAACAGGAACAATGCCTTGGTGGTGCAGACGGGGAAGATCGCCAACCAGTACATCCTCAATGACTGGATTGATCCCGACGGCGATGACATCTTCGCTGTCGCTGCGAGCAGCAGCGATCCCGCGGACCAAGTGCGCATCAGGCCGGACGGGCTCCTGACGTTCCAGGACTCCGGAGCCGGGCCTGGAAAGAAGACCATTTCCCTAACGGTCTCCGACGGCACCTTGAGCACCGAAGGGCGCATCAGTGTTGATGTCCGCGCACCCGGGGCCTTGCCGCCCATCGCGAACGCCGATCACGTGGTTGCCGTGGCCGGCCAGGACACGGTGATAGCCCCGCTCAAGAACGATACTGATCCGCAAGGCGGCACGCTCCGGCTTGCACAGGCACAGCCGGATGAACAGTCCACGGCCGTGATGGGTCCGGACCAGCAAACGTTTACTTTCAACTCGACCTCCACCGGCCCCCATTACGTCACTTACATGGTCACCAACGGCCCGGCGAGCGCGCAGCAGTTGGTGCGCGTAGACGTAGTGTCCGGTAACAACGACGGCGCCCCTGTTGCTGTTCGGGACATTGCGCTTCTGCCCAGTGGCGGCAGCACCGTGGTGGATGTGCTCGGCAACGACTCGGACCCGGCCGGAGGCGTCCTGGTGGTCCAGTCCGTCACTGCGGAGGATGGCTTGCCGGTTACGGTAGCGGTTCTGGACCATTCGGTGGTCAAGGTCACGGACATTCGCGCCACCGGACAAGTGTCCCTGAAATACACCATTTCCAACGGCAAAGCGTCGGCCACGGGAGACATCTCAGTGCAGGTAGTACCGGCGCCCAGTAAGCTGCAGGCGCCGCAGGCCAAGCCGGACGAAGTGTCGGTACGCGTCGGAGACGTGGTGACCGTTCCTGTCCTGGACAACGATTCGGACCCCAACGGCGGCGAGCTGACCCTCGACCCCGAGCTGGCGCAACAGCCCGACGCCGCTGATGGCAGGATGTTCATCGCGGGCAATACCCTGCGCTTCATCGCAGGCGAGATCCCCAAGACCGTCTACGCCATTTACAAGGTCAGCAATGCGTCAGGACAGACCGACTCCCAACAAGTCACCATCCGCATCCGTGCCCGCGATGACGCCACCAACACCCGCCCTGAGCCGCGAAACCTGACCGCGCGGGTAGTAGCCGGCATGACCGTCAAGATCCCCGTGACGTTGGACGGCATTGACGCCGACGGCGACTCCGTCCAACTCATTGGCGTAGACAAAGCGCCTGCACTCGGTACCGCCGTGGTGCGGGACGGCTACATGGAATTCACCGCTGCCGCCACTTCCGCAGGTACTGACACGTTCAGCTACCGCGTGCGCGACCGGATCGGAGCGGAGAACACCGGCACCGTGATTGTGGGTATTGCGCCGGCAGAAGCGAACAACCAAAAGCCGATAGCCGTTGACGATGCCATTGAGGTCCGTCCAGGGCGCCGGATTGCAGTAGATGCCCTGAAGAACGACTCGGACCCGGACGGCGACCCTATTGGCCTGGTGAATTCCTTTGAAGCCAACCCGGAACTCCAGGTGGAAGTTGCCTCCGGCAAAGTCCTCCTGACCGCGCCGGGCGTCACCGGAAACGAAAGCATCAGCTACCGGATCCAAGACGACAAAAAAGCTGAGGCCAGCGCCGTGGTCAGGGTTCAAACGAGCCCGACGGCGGCCCTCCACGTTCCCATTGCAGTGGATGACCGCATCACACTGGCTGAAACGCTTGGCAAGACGGCGGTAGACGTCCCGGTACTGAAGAACGACTCCGACCCCGACGGAGTAGCGGAAGATCTGACCATCACCCTGCCGGATGAGAATCCGAACGCACGCGTGGGCACCGCTGGGAACGTTGTGGTGACTCTCACTCCGCAGGACCAGCTGATCCCGTACACCGTGACGGACATGGACGGGCAGTCGGCCACTGCCGTGATGTGGATACCCGGCCAAGGCCTGCAGTATCCCACCCTCGCCAAGACCGAACCCGTTGAGGTCATGTCCGGCAAGGAAGTGACGGTTTCGCTCCAGGAATATGTCCGGGTGCGGGAAGGCCGGCAACCCCGGCTCACAGTGGCAGACAAGATCCGTGTCCAGGGAGCCGATCCCAACAACGTTATTGCCGGCGATGGGAATGCGCTGCGGTACGCAGCGCAGACGGACTATGTTGGTCCGGGATCCATCACCTTCGAGGTGACTGACGGATCCGGTCCGGACGACTCACAAGGCCTGAAGTCCACGTTGACCATCATCACCAAAGTGATCCCGGACCCCAACGCTAACCACATCCCTACCTTCAGCGGCGCTTCCATCGAAGCGCCCAAGGGTGAAACCACCGAGCTGGAATTGGCGAACCTTGCCAAGGACGTTGACGAAAGGGATCAGGGGAACCTGAAGTTCGAGCTGGACGGACAGCAGCCTGCGGGTTTCCAAACCAAGGTGGAGGGAACGGTCCTCAAAGTCACACCGGATCTCTCCGTCACTCCGGGTGCTGTGGGCACCTTCCCGTTGAAGGTCACAGACGGCCGGTCTGACGCTGTTCGGGCAACGGTAACGGCTACCGTGGTCTCGTCCAACAGGCCCAAGCCAGTAGCCAACGACGACGCTGTTGAGAAGGCCAACGCCGGACGCTCCGAGACCATCAACGTGCTGGCCAACGACTTCAACCCGTTCAATGACTCGCCGCTGACCATTGAAAGCGCCGCAGTGGAAACGGGTTCCGCCGCTGGCCAGCCGGCTGTCTCAGGTGACTCGATCACGGTCACTCCTGCTGACGGGTTCAAGGGCGTCATGGTGGTTCGCTACACGGTGTTGGACAAGACCAAGGACCCCTCGCGGCAGGCAGTGGGACGCGTCCGGATCACGGTCCGGGACAAACCTGACGCTCCGTCCGCACCGGTAGCTACTGATGTCCGGAGCCGCACCGCTGTTCTCAAGTGGGCGCCGCCTTCGGACAATGGCGCAGCCATCACCAAGTACACGGTCAAGGCGGCCGGCTTTGAACAGGTGTGTCCCACAACCACGTGCACGTTGTCAGGGCTGACCAACAATGTGAAGTACGTTTTCACCGTGTTCGCCACTAATGAGGTGGGGGATTCGCCGGCGTCGATCGCCTCCAACGAGATCCGGCCGGATGAGAAGCCCTCGCCGCCGGATGCTCCCACGGTCAAGGCCGGGGACAAGAACATGGCCATCACGTGGACTCCTGCAAAGACCGAGGGCTCTCCGGTAAAGCACTACAACTTGGAGATTTCTCCGCCGCCAGCCAACGGCATTGCCGTCAAGAACGAAGTCACCGGTTTGAGTTACACCTGGCCGGGACTGACAAATGGCGTGAAGTACAAGGTCCGCGCCCAAGCCGTTAATGAGCTCGGCCCGTCGGACTGGGGCATGTACTCCCTGGAGGACAACCCTGCTGGTTTTCCGGGAGCCCCGGCCGCACCTACTACCGCTGTGGTGGATTCTGTAGGAAAAAGTAATCAAATCCGTGCGGACTGGAGCGAGCCGGATATCAACGGTGACCCCATCAAGATGTACTACGTCACCATGAGTGGTGGAAACGGCGTGCCCCAAACGCAAACCATCCCGGGGAATGTCCGCTCTGCGGTCTTCACGGCCCAGAACGACGAAACCGGCTACACCTTCACGGTTCAAGCGGAGAACAAAGCCGGTAAGGGTGGCGTCAGTGCACCTTCGGCACCTCGACGCGCTACGGGAACCCTGATGATGGTTCAAAACGTTTCGGCCACCCCTGCCAACACCGGGGGAGCCGGCCGGGCAGTCACCATTAATTTTGCTGTCCTGGACCAAACCCAACGCAACGGCTCGTCAGAGAGCGAGGTCAGCTACCGATACATCGCCAGTACCGGCCAGTCCGGCCCCATCACACCCGGGCAGACCGTGGGTGGATTCACCAACGGGCAGGCTACGTCCATTACGGTGACGGCAGTGTCCTCAGTGGCGCCGAGTTCCAATGCGAGTGCGCCGGCAACCACCACTCCGTATGGTTCCCCCGGAACGCCATCCGCTTCGGGCGCCAACGGAGGGCAAAACCAGACCACGTTGACGCTGAATTGGTCCTCGCCGTCTACCAGCAGCAATGACGTTGCAGTTACCAAGATCAGGATCACCGGAGGCGGAACGGATACCGGGTGGATCAACGAATCCGCGTCCGGCAGTCGTGTGGTCAACACCGGCGGCTACAACCAGACGCGCACCATTGAGGTGCAGACATTCAACTCCGTGGGCATAGGCGGTGGCGTTGCTTCAGCGAGTGCCCAGAGCGGGCCGCAGAAGACCTCGTGGGACGCGACGGTGCAGGCAGGCGGATACCGAACCTGCACTGACACGGCACCGTCAGGGCAGACATCCTGGAACCCTAATCCTTCCGAGCACACCTGCGATGGTCGTATCCGAGGCGTTCCATGGCTATACGAGACTGACGGCGTCTTTACGGTCAACTGCTACATCAACCGAAGTACGCCGTACCAGAACCTCGGACCTTGGTATCACATGACCAGCGGTCCGAACGCTGGCCGCTATGTGGCGCGAGGCAACACGTCGCTGGGCGAGCCCGGACCGCACCAGATTCCGCAATGCTAGGCGAATGGACGCCGGGGCGCCGGGCAGTTGTCCCCATGGCGCACCGGGCAAGGGAGACAGTACGCTGTCAAAGCCGATGGATAGCCCAATCTCGGGTTTCCTTGGTCGGCCGCAGGGCGCGTGGGATAGTCTTAGGGACTGAAAATTCCGCCGCCGTACGGGGGAACTGCGGAATGGACGGCTGCCGGCGTCTGCCGGTTGGCCTGGAAGCCACTGGGGAGCGGCTGGACACAAAGGGAATTTTGGGGCTGTGAGAAATTTCTTCGGCAAGCTGGGGCTGAAAAGGCGTCAAAACAAGAAACTAATAGCGGGAACTGCTGTCACCGCAGCGGGCGCTTTGCTGATCACCGGGGCCATCCTGTACCCGGGTTTCAAGACCACCGAGGTGGACTTGAACGACGGCGGCGTGTGGGTGGTCAGTAAAACCAAGAACGCCGTGGGCCGGTTGAACTACCCATCCCGCGTCCTTGATGGTGCCGTGACCCCTGCTACCACTACCTTCGATGTCCTGCAGCATGACGGCAACGTCTTTGTGGACGATGAGTCCGGCTCCACCATCAACCAGGTATCCGCCGCGAACCTGAAGCTGGGCGGAGACAAGCAACTGCCGTCGTCATCGCAAGTCAGCTATGGATCCACTGTCCTCTCCGTGACCGATCCTGCCCGCGGCAAAGTCTGGGCGTTGTCTCCCTCCACCGTAAACGGCTTCGATGAAGAAGGAACCGAGCCCGTTCTCACCGGCTCCCCGGGCATGGTGTCGGCAGTCGGTTCTGACAACCGGATCTACACAGCGGACCCCGGCAAGGGCGAAATCACTGTCACCACTGTGGACGCTAACGGTGAACGGACCGATTCCCAGATCACCAAAGTGGACGAGCTCAAGGGAGCTGGCGATCTTCAACTGACTGTGGTGGGCGATAAGCCGGTGGTCTTGGACGCCGCTTCCGGAAACCTCTTCCTCCCGGGAGGCCGGAAGCTCCAACTGGCCGATGCCCGCGAAGCGAAGCTGCAGCAGAATAGCGAAGACAGCAACTACGTTGCCATTGCCACCAAGAAGGCTCTGCTTAAACAGCCCTTTGACGGGTCCACGGCAGCAACTGTCACCGCTGACGGTGAAGGCATCCCCGCGGCACCCGTTCAGGTCGGCAAGTGTGTTCACTCGGCCTGGTCCGGTGCCAACAAATATGTCCGCGACTGCGACAATGACGCCGACGACAAGAAGAACGACGTCCCCAAAGCCAGTGCCTCTCCCAGCTATGTTTTCCGGGTGAACCGGGACTTGGTGGTTCTCAATGACGTCAACTCCGGGAGTGTGTGGCTGGTCAACCAGAACATGCAGCTGGTGAACAACTGGGACGATGTTGTCCCGCCCAAGAACCAGTCCGATGACCAGGACCAGGAGTCCGCGGACAACAACACCATCAACGTCCTCCCGGACCGCACCAAGCCCAACCGTCCGCCTGAGACCAAGCCGGATGAGTTTGGTGTCCGGCCCGGCCGGACCTCCATCTTGAGCGTGTTGGATAACGACTCAGACCCCGACGGCGATGTCCTCACCGCGTCGGTGGGCGCTAATGGACCCAAGATGGGAGCGCTGGAAAACATCTACGGAGGCTCTGCCTTCCAGATCAAGGTCCCGGCCGATGCCAAGCCGGGAACGGAAGTCTTCGACTACAACGCAGCCGATGGCCGTGACTTGTCCGCAGGCGGCAAGGTCACTTTGCGCGTAGTGGCTCCTGAAGAGAACAAGCCGCCGCTCTTCAAGCGAGGCGAGCCCACCACCATGCTGGTGGAACAGGGCAAGTCCGTCAGCCAGAACATTCTGACCGACTGGATGGATCCTGATGGGGACGACCTCGTCCTGCTGGATGCGAAGTCGGACAACGACCAGGACCAGGTGAAGGTTCGCCGCGACGGCCTGCTCACGTACCAGGATTCCGGTGCAGCACCGGGCAAGAAGAACGTCACCATCACCGTGTGGGACGGCCGGGCCACCACCACCGGCCGCATCGTGGTGAACGTGCAACCACCAGGTGCTCTCGCGCCTGTGGTCAACGCTGACCACGTCACTGCTGTGGTTGGCCAGGACCTGGTGATCGCGCCTTTGAAGAACGATGTGGACCCCAACGGTGGGGCACTTCGTGTGGCTCACGTTGAGGCCGCAGGCCCGGCTGAGCTGGGCCCGGTCACCGACGGCGGTACGTTCACCTTCCGAAGCACCACACCTGGCCCGATCTACCTGACATACATTGCCAGCAACGGGCCACAGAGCAGCCAAGGGCTGATCCGCGTGGACGTCGAATCCGGCAAGGACCCAGGGGCCCCGGTTGCCGTCCATGACGTCGCCCTGCTCCCTGTGGGTGGCAGCGTTTTGGTTGATCCGTTGGCCAACGATTCCGATCCTTCCGGTGGCGTGCTGGTCCTGCAGTCCGTCACCGTGCCCGATGGCTCGTCCGCCTCGGTAAGCGTGATCGACCACAGCGTCCTTCGCGTCACGGACGTCCTCGGCGCCAAGGAACCTTTCGTCTTCAGCTACACCATGTCCAACGGCCGCGCCTCGGCCACCGGGACAGTGGGCGTCGTCCCGGTGCCGGCTCCCGCCGTCGTCGAGGCTCCCCAGCCCAAACCCGACGAAGTCAACGTTCGCGTGAACGACGTCGTGACCATCCCGGTCCTGGACAACGACACCCACCCGCAGGGTGAGGAATTGTCCGTGGATCCGGTTCTGGCGCAGAGCATCCCGGAAGAGGACGGCAAAGCGTTCATTTCCGAGAAGACTCTTCGCTTCATCGCCGGCCCCACGCCAAAAACCGTGCGCGCCATCTACAACGCGGTCGATCCGCAGGGCCAGAAGAGCGCGGCAGCGGTCACCATCCACATCCTTCCGCTGGAAGGCACCCAGAATTCGCGTCCGCAGCCGCAAAACCTGACCGCACGCGTGGTGGCCGGCGGCAGTGTCCGCATTCCGGTCCCGTTGGACGGTATAGACCCCGACGGCGACTCGGTTCAGCTCACCGGTATCGACAGCACGCCCACTATGGGTACTGCGACGGCGGGCAGCAGCTTCATCGATTTCGTCGCTGCCGGGGATGGCGCGGGGACCGATACGTTCCGGTACAAGGTGATAGACCGCCAGGGTGCGGTCAACACGGGGACCGTGACGGTAGGCGTTGCTCCTCGTGGCGAGGACAACCAGAAACCCGCTCCCGTGGATGACGAGGTCAAGGTTCGTCCGGGCCGCCAGATTGCCATCGACGCGACCGCCAACGACACGGACCCCGACGGTGACATCATCCGTATCCTGACGGACAGCATTGAAGCCGATGCAGGACTTGACGCCAAGGTCAGCCAGACCAGTGGGCGGATACTGGTGACCGCTCCCGCCGCTGAGGGCACCGTCAATGTCCGTTACTCCGTGGCCGATGACCGCGATGCGGTGGGCCAGGCCAGTATCCGCGTGGTGGTCCAGAATGACCTGCCGTTGCAGGCACCCATTGCCCGTGACGACCGCGTGACATCGGCACAAACACTCGGCAAGACGGCAGTGGACGTTCCCGTCCTGAAGAACGATGAGGACCCGGACGGCGTGGGCGAGAACCTCAAGGTCGCTACCGGTTTGGAGACCGCACGTCCCGGCCCCGAAGGCAACGTCATTGTTGACCTGACCGAGCAGCCGCAGCTGGTCCCCTACACCGTGGAGGACGTGGATGGCCAGAAGTCCACGGCCATCATCTGGGTTCCCGGTATCGGCCAGCAGGTCCCCACGCTCGCCAAGGACGAGGTGGTGGAACTTGTCTCAGGGCAGTCCGTCACGGTGAACCTCTCGGAGTGGGTCAAAGTCCGTGAAGGACGCTCACCGCGCCTTACTCAGACTGACCGCATCAAGCTCATCGGTGCCGACGGCAGCGATCCCATTGCCAACGGTGGTACTGCGTTGAAGTACACCGCGGGCGCGGAGTACGTGGGCCCCGGTTCCATCAGCTTCGAAGTCACGGACGGAACAGGTCCGGATGACCCCAATGGCCTGAAGTCGACGCTGAGCATCCGCACCAAAGTGCTGCCGGACCCCAACAAGAACAACCCACCGGTCCTCCTGGGCAGTGACGTGGAAGTTCCCAAGGGAGACTCCGCGAGCCTGGATCTGGAGAAGCTGACATCTGATCCCGACTCGGATGACGTGCAGAACATGAGCTACGAGCTGGTGGGCGATGCCCAGGGCGGCTTCAAGGTTAATGTGGACGGCAAGACGCTCAAGGTCTCCGCGGACGATTCCGTGCAGATCGGGCAGGCGGGCACCGTTCAAGTGAAAGCAAAGGATCGGCGCGGACTGGAAGCCGTGGCAACCTACAAGCTGTCATTGTCGGCCTCCAACAGGCCCAAACCCGTGGCCAACGACGATGCTGAGCCGGACGCCCAATCCGGGAAGCCAGTGACCGTCAACGTGTTGGCAAATGATTCCAATCCGTTCCCGGACACCGCGCTGAAGATCGTCTCGGCCGTGACCGAAACGGGCCAGGGAACGGCTGAAGCCGGGGGAGACAGCGTCACCGTCACCCCTGCAGGCGGATTCACCGGCACCATGGTGGTTGCCTATACGGTGCAGGACAAGACCGGGGAGATTTCCCGGTATGCCACTGCCCGCATCCGTTTGACCGTCAAGGACAAGCCGGCCGCGCCCACAACGCCATTGGCTCAAAGCGTGGGAGACCAGACAGCACTGCTGACGTGGAACGCGCCGCCTGATCGTGGTTCACCCATCACCAAGTACACGGTGTACGGGGAGAACGGCTTCACGCAGGACTGCCCCGCGAATACGTGTACGTTGACCGGGCTGACCAACAACGTGAAGTATCACTTTGCCGTCACCGCAACCAATGCGATTGATGAATCGGAGCGCTCTCCGGTGTCCGCCGAGGTCCGTCCGGACGTCAAGCCGGACACCCCGGTGGCACCGACGCTGAAGTTTGGCGACAAGCAGCTCTCCGTGGCGTGGGTTCCTCCCGCAAGCAAGGGCTCGCCCATCAAGTCCTACGATCTTGAGATCTCGCCTGCTCCTGCCGGCCAGAACCCGCAGATCCAGAACCTCACGGGTAACAGCCATGTTTGGACCGGACTGACCAACGGCGTGGCTTACAAGGTGCGGGTCCTGGCACGGAATGACGCCAAGGAACCTTCGGAATGGAGTGCGTACTCTGCTGCTGAGATTCCTGCTGGCGTGCCGGCAACTCCTGGGGCTCCCTCAGCCGCGGGTGCCGGATCTGTGGGTACCCAGAGCCAGTTGCAGGTCAGCTGGGCAGCGCCGAATAACAACGGTGACGCTGTGTCCGCATACACGTTGACCACGTACATGGGTGGCGCCGTCGTGGGTACCCAATCCGTAGCAGCAACCTCGCAGAATGTCACCGTGGCCAACTCCGAAGCGGACTACACCTTCACGGTGTCCGCTACCAACAAGGCCGGCGTCAGCGGTGTCAGCCAACAGTCGGCCCCAATCCGGGCTGCCGGCAAGCCAGGGATGGTGGGAAGCGGTTCCGTGACGGCGACGGGAGCGAGCGGGCAGCTCCAGATTGCCTTTACGCCCCTTACTGCAGCTGAACGCAACGGCTCACAAGACAACGAAATCACGTACCGCTGGCAGACCGCCCACGGCTCCGGTCCGATTGGCCGTGGGGGCGGAACCATCGGTGGGCAGCCAAACGGAACAGACGTGGTAGTTAACATCATCGCCACTTCGATGAAGAACGGCGTGGCGGGCGATGCGAAGGCGATCGGCACGGGCAATCCGTATGCTCCCCCGAACGCGCCGAATGTCTCGGGCGGAAAGTCCGCCAAGGGCGACGGCCAGGTGCACTGGACGTGGAATAACCCGAATACCAATGGACGCCCGCTGGACCACTACGAGGTCAGGCTCGACAGCGGTGGCTGGACGGGCGTGGGCAAGGCAACCAGCTTTGACGCGTCAGGCGGAGGCTGGGAAAAAACTCGTAGGCTTGAAGTCCGGACAGTGACAGTTGTGGCCGGCCCATCGAGCGGTGACGTCGCTTCTACCAGCGGTGTAGACCCCACTCCGCCACCTCCACCCGCGCCATCGCAGATCCAGGCGCACAACAGCACGTGTCCCGGCCAACCAGGAAGGCCGGACTCGTACAACCCGAGCGGCCCCACCTGTGGCGTCGGCTGGGTGGAACGGTCCTGGGGCTGGATTGATGTCACTTGCCGGCAGGATATCTACAACAACGGGACGCCCTGGTACAAGCTCAACGGATCACCGAAGAGCGGCTGGTTCGTGAAGTCAACTACCGTGGATGTCCGCAATGGCGTACCACCCACTTGCTGACACGTCGCCGGATTACAAGCAACAACTACAACCCAACACCTCCACACCACAGGAACAGGATCTACCGATGACCATGACAAACGAGCAGGCCGCCTGGTTTGCAGAGACGTTCGAGAAGCTCGTTGCCAACGTGGGTAAGGCCGTGCTGGGCAAAGAACACGTCATCCGGCTGACGTTCATGGCGATGATGGCAGAAGGCCACGTCCTGTTTGAAGACGCTCCGGGCACGGGTAAAACCTCCCTGGCGCGTGCCTTGGCCGCGACGGTCCAGGGTTCGCACAACCGTATTCAGTTCACGCCTGACCTTCTGCCCTCTGACGTTACAGGTGTGACCATTTACGATCAGAAGACGCAGAAGTTCGAGTTCCACAAGGGTCCGGTGTTCAACAACATCGTCCTGGCTGACGAAATCAACCGTGCTTCCCCCAAGACGCAGTCCGCGTTGCTGGAGGTCATGGAGGAATCCCGCGTGACCGTGGACGGCACCACGTACGAGGCAGGCCGCCCGTTCATGGTTTTGGCTACCCAGAACCCCATTGAACAGGCGGGCACCTACCGTCTGCCCGAGGCCCAGCTTGATCGCTTCCTTATCAAGACCTCCATCGGCTACCCGGACCACGCCTCCACCGTTCGGCTGCTGGGCGGGGCCAACTTGAAGGATCGCTCGAAGGACCTCACGCCGTTGATCACCACCCAGGCTGTGGCTGATATGGCGGACCTGGCAGCTACAACCCACGTGGACACTGCGGTGCTGGAGTACATTTCGCGCCTTTGCGAAGAGACCCGCAACGCCGGCGAAACCCGGCTTGGTGTCTCCGTCCGTGGTGCTCTGGCCATGGTCCGCGCCGCGAAGGTGTGGGCGGCCAGCCAAGGCCGAAACTTTGTACTGCCGGATGACATCAAGGAACTGGCTCCCGTGGTGTGGACGCACCGTTTGGTGATGGACCCGGAAGCCGAATTCTCAGGGGCAACGCCCGAGGTGGTACTCAACCGCGTGCTCGCCGACGTCGCCGCCCCGCAGCAACGCGCCAGCGCGTAGCCATCAGCGGCGCTTAGCGCAGCGCCTCCACCCCTGCTCAATCGCACCCAGCTCTAGCAAAGGCCCCCACATGTCCTCCAGCACACCCCTGAACAGGGCTGCTGATTCGTTCAAGCGCGCTGCGTCTGCGCTTGGCGATAAGATGCGCTCCCTGCGCGGCCCTGGCAGCGAGCCGGGGAAGCGACCCGGCCAGCCCAACAAACGCGGCCAGCCCAACAAACGCGGCCGGTCCAGCAAGCTCCATCCTGCCGCTGTATGGGCCGAAGCTGCCGGGACCGCGGGCGACTTCCTCTCGCCGGCGTGGGACAAGGTCCGGGCTGTGTGGCTGAGGTTCGTCTGGCCCGTCCTCGCGGTGGTAAGCCTGCTCGGCTGGGTAGTGTTGGCTGCCTCAATCGGGCTCTGGTGGGCGGGGCAGGCGTGGGGCTGGCAGGAAGCCAAATCGGCCGCGATGGTGGCTTTCCTGCTGTTCCTCCTGGCCATCGGCTTCATTGTGGGTCGTTCGGCCTATGGCGTGGTCTTGGACCTTGCCCGCACCCGGGTGGCGGTGGGGGACGACGCAGTGGGCAGCATTGCCGTGTCCAACGTTTCCACCAGGCCGTTGCTGCCTGCGGCTTTGGAGCTCCCCGTCGGTTCCAATACTGCCGTGTTCCATTTGCCCCGTATGAAGCCTGCGCAGGTTCATGAGGATCTCTTCACCATTCCCACGGCCCGGCGCGCGGTGATTGTGGTGGGTCCGGTCCGCTCTGTGCGCGCCGACCCCCTCCACCTACTTCGGCGTCGCGTCATGTGGACTGATCCGGTGGACCTGTTCGTGCACCCCCGCACCGTTTCCCTGGGCAGCTCGGCGGCAGGCTTCATCCGTGACCTTGAGGGCATGCCCACTACGGAGCTGTCCAGTGCGGATGTCTCCTTCCATGCTTTGCGCGACTACGTCCCGGGCGATGATCGGCGCCACATCCACTGGAAGACCACCGCACGCACCAACAAGCTCATGGTCCGCCAGTTCGAGGAAACCCGTCGCGCGCACCTTGCCATTTCTTTGTCCATCAACACCGATGAGTACGACTCCGAGGCGGAGTTCGAGATGGCGATCTCAGTGGCCGCTTCCATTGGCCGGCAGGCCATTCGTGAACAGCGCGACTTGGATGTCCTGACCCAAAAGGGGCCGCTCCGCTGTGAAACGGGCCGGAACCTGCTGGACGACATGACCAGGATTGTCGGGGCACCCATGCGGAAGACAGCCGTCGACCTCGCCCGGACACTTTCTGATACCGTCCCCAACGCCTCCGTGGTGTTCTTCGTCGTGGGCAGCCATGTGACCGCCACGCAGTTGCGTACGGCCTCCGCGTCCGTGCCTCCCGGCGTGCGGAGCCTGGCGGTTCGTGTCCAACCCAGCGCGGCGCCGTCGAGGGCCAACATCGGGGACCTCACGGTCCTGACCGTTGGCGACCTGGACGATCTGGCCATTGTTCTTCGAAAGGCGGCAGCATGAGCACCGCGCCCAGTCTCCGTCCCCGCGCAAAGGAAACCCGGGCAGCCAAGGGCACCCGCGCTGCCCAAGGGTCCAGGTCTGCGGCCCGTGCCACGGGCAGATCCATTTTCAGCGACGGCCGTCCACTGTGGCATTTTGCCGCTGACTGCGGTGCCCTGCTGGTGCTGCTGTTCCTTGGCGTCCTCGGGTTTACCCTCAGCTTCGGGGGAGACCCCCATTACCTCATCGCAGGCTTGGGCGGTGTGCTGCTGGGGTTGGGCATCGCCGTCCTGAACGCGCACTTCCGGCTGGGGCTGCTGATCACCGCTGCGTTGGCCTTCGGTGCCTACATGGTCTTCGGATCGGCCCTGGCAGTGCCGGACTCTGCAGTTTTCGGTTTCCTGCCCAGTTTGGACTCGTTGCGCACGCTCCTGCTGGGCATCGTCTTTGCCTGGAAAGACATGCTCACTGTTGGCGTGCCTGTGGGGACCGCGAACGGCATGCTCATTGTGCCGTTCCTGAGTTCGTTGGTGACGGCGCTGGCCGCCGGTCTGCTCACGTGGCGTCTGAAGAGCCCCTACTGGCCGTTGCTTCCCGTGCTGATTCTCTTCGTCACGGGCATTGCCTTCAGTACCAGCGCGGGCTTCCTCAACGTGGAGCGCGGTGTTTCCCTGACCATCGTGTCCGTTGTGTGGGCGACGTTCCGCCGCGACGTACTGCGCCGGAACAGCACCAAAGCCGTTTCGGCCAACAGGCCGGATTCCGACGTCGCCACGGCCCGCCGCGGGCAGCTCCGCCGGCTGGGAACTGCTGCAGCCGTGATAGCTGTGGCGGTGGGCGTCACCGCAATCGCCTCGCCGTTGGTCACCGCCAGCGATGACCGCAAGGTTCTCCGCAACACGATCGTCCCGCCTTTCGATCCCCGGGATTACATCACCCCGCTGGCGAGCTTCCGCAGCTTCGTCAAGGATGAGAAGGACAAGACGCTGTTCACGGTCAAGGGGCTGCCCAAGGACGCCCGCGTCCGGCTGGCGGCACTGGATGCCTTCAACGGCCTGAACTACACCATGGATCCCAACAGTTCCGGCAACTTCAGCAAGGTGGGCGACGCCCGTTCGCTGAACACGTTGGCGGACTCCGGGAGCCCGGTGCAGGGCACCAACTACACACTGGACATCACCGTGGAGGACTATCAGGGCTACTTTGTGCCCGGTGGCCGCCACACCACGGGGATGAGTTTCGCAGACACGTCAGGTGCAGCTTCAGGGCTGTACTTCAACGCCGGCACGGACACCGCAGTGACCACCAAGGGCTTGGCCAGGGGCGAAAACTACACCGTGCAAGTCTCGGACCCGGGGACCCTGGAGCACGGACAGCTTACGCAGTACGACTTCGCGAAGCTGACGCTGCCCGAGGCAGAGGAAGTGCCGCCGATTGTGGCGTCGCAGGCGAATCAACTTTCGGAGGATGCGCCGACGGCCATTGACCGCGTCCGGCAGATCGAGGCGCACTTCCAGAAAAGCGGCGCTTTCAGCAACGGACTGGTAGCCGAGGGGCAGCTCCCCAGCCTCCCCGGCCACAGCGCGGCACGCGTCCGCAACATGCTTTCCGCCAAGCAAATGCTGGGCGATGACGAACAATACGCCGTATCCATGTCCCTCATGCTCCGCCACCTTGGCATCCCGTCCCGTGTGGTGATGGGGTTCTACCCGGACCCCAAGAGTCCCGAGAACGGCGCGGGCGACATCAAGATCACGGGTAAGGACGTCCACGCCTGGGTTGAAGTGGCGTTCGACCGCGTGGGATGGGTTTCCTTCGATCCCACCCCGCCCAAGGACAATGTGCCCATCCCGCCGGACCCCGAGAACAAGTCCAAGCCCAAGCCACAGGTGCTGCAGCCGCCGCCCCCGCCGCAGGAGCCCGCGGACCTGCCGCCGGATTCCACCCCGGACGCCTTGGATGCTGACGAGAAGAAGAATAACCCTTGGCTTTTCTGGGGTCCGCTGCTCGCGGCCATTGGCATGGCACTGATTCCGCTGGGGATCCTCGCCTTGCCGCTGCTGCTGATTCTCCTGCTGAAATCACGACGCCGGACGGCGCGTTTCCGTGATGGCCACCCCGCGCAGCGGGTTGGCGCCGGCTGGAACGAAGTGCTGAGCCTGGTCACCGATATGGGTGCTTCGATCGACACCAAGTCCACCCGGCGCGAATCGGCCACGGTCATTGCTGACGCGTTCCCCACCACCGGAACTACCACCACCCTCCTTGCCCACCGAGCCGACGCCGCTGTGTTCGGTGCGGGTCAACCCAGTGAGGACGAGGTCAAGGAGTACTGGGAGATCGTTGATACGTCGTTGACCGACATCACGGGAAGCGTCGGTTTTTGGAAACGGCAGCAGGCACGGTTCTCGCCGCGCTCGTTGCTGTCCGATGGCCGCGCGGCCCTTCGTCGCCGTCAACAGGGCGCCACCGAGCCTGCGAAGCGCCGTTTCACTTTGCCGTTCAAGAAGGACACCACTGATGAGCAATGAGACAGAACTTTGCCCGGCTTGCCGGCACGGGGTTCGCCCGGGCGCGACGTTCTGCACGCAATGCGGTTCACCCCTGAATAACCGGGGTGCCCGCAAGGAAGGCAACATCAACCATGCCCAGAAGGCGGCGTTGGAGTTCGCCAACCGGCACGGCTTCTCCGATCCCGGTAGTATCTCGGTAGTGTCGGCGCCGGCGTCGCCGATGCAGCACGGAACAAAAACCATGCCGGATCGTATGCCGGGGCCAGGGGGAGGGACCACTATGACCACCAAGCTCGAATTGGCGCCCGCCTCTGCCGGGAAACGCCTGGGCGCAGCTGTGTTGGACTGGCTGGGACCTTTTGCCGTGCTCGCAACCACATTCGCCATAGGTATTGCCGGCATCACGCAGACCCGCAGGAACGGCTTCATCGTCTACGACACCGGCCTTTTGGTTCTCCTGGGGAGCATCGGCCTGGGCGTGACCGTGGTGTACACCTTTGTCATTCTTGGTCTTGAGGCGAAGTCGGGAAACACCGTCGGCAACCAGCTCATGGGCATCCGCAGTGCCGATTCTGATGGCTATGCGCCGGGTGCCGGCGTTGTATTTGTTCGTGGAATCCTCACGGGCGGCCTCTTGTTGCTGGGGTCCATCGTTGGGGTCATCTTGTCGGCACTCGGATTGATTGGGCTGGTCCTCTGGATAGCCTTGCCGCTGATGTTCCTTGGTGTTGTTTGGGCTGTCCTTGTGGTCGTCTCCAACGCCTGGGACAAGAACGGCAAATTGCGCGGCTGGCAGGACAAAGCGGCAAAGTCGTTGGTGTTCGACGTCAACGCGGGGCGCAACCCGGTGACCACGGGCGGCATTCAAGGCCCTTACAGCTTCGCCCCGATGGATCTCCCGCCGGTTCAACCCGTGGCTTCCCCGGTACCTTCGGGTGCTGCGTCGGGTGCCCGTAACAACCCGAACGTACAGGCAGCTCCCGGGCAGGCTGCTCCGGCCAGGATCTCTCCGACGCAATCCTCGCCCGCGCAGGCAACGCCCACCCAGGCGTCGCACGCCCAGACCTTGCCCGCCCAGACCTCAGCCGCACAGACGAGTCCTGCGACGCCTGCCGGTCAGCCTTCGCATGATCCGAACCAATGGCGTCCGCCATCGGCGCCTTTCGCGCCGGCACCGCGTACCTCTGCACAGCCTCAGGCCCCGGTGGCACACGTTCCGGCCACGCAGGCCCCTGCGGCACCGCAGTCAGTAACGATCACACCCCAGGACACACTTGCGGCCACCGCCCACCCGGACGACGACGTAGAGCGCACCCAGATGCGCCCCGGCGCCGCCCGTGCCCAGGCCGTCCTGCGGATCCGGGTTGACGACGGTCAGGACATTCAGTTGGGCGGGTCAGTACTCCTCGGCCGTAACCCGGCGCCGCAGCCTGGGGAATCCGTGGAGCAACTGCTGCCCGTAACAGATCCCGGCCGGTCGATATCCAAAACACACCTGCATCTGCGCGTCGATGGCGACGGTGTCTGGGTCACAGACCGTAATTCCACCAACGGCAGCGCCGTCACTACGCCGGACGGTTTGCAGACCAGGCTTAACCCAGGCGAAGCAAGCTTTGTCCGTCCCGGTTCCACCGTTCACTTTGGGGACCGTTCCTTCCACCTAGGACAAGCATGAACTCACAGCCGGCCACCCCCGCCAACGCCGAAGCGGGTCCCGATGCAGGCGGATCGGCTTTTCGCCTCAGCTACGGGTACGGAACGGACCGCGGGCTGCGGCGTGAACTGAACGAAGACTCGTTCATCGCCTCGGACCCGGTCTTCGCCGTTGCCGACGGAATGGGCGGGCACGAAGCAGGGGAAATCGCCAGCGGCATGTGCGTGCGGGCCTTGGGCAGTGCCCCTGAGTTGTCTACCGGCGTGCGCACTGCAACAGCAGCTGATCTCCAGTCCTGCCTGTTGAAGGCCGATGCCGCGATCCGCGATGCGACAGGTGCCCGCGCAGGGACGACACTGTCGGGAGTGGTGGTGGTGGAACAGATGGGCTTGCCTTACTGGCTGGTGATGAATATCGGCGATTCCAGGACGTACCGCCTCAGCCAGGGGGAGTTCGCACAGGTCAGCGTTGACCATTCTGAGGTTCAGGAGTTGGTGGATTCGGGGGATATCACTGCCGAGCAGGCAACAGTCCACCCCCGCCGCCATGTGGTGACCCGTGCCCTGGGTACCGGAGATGAGACTGAGGCCGATTTCTGGCTGCTTCCCATTCAGGAAGGCGACCGGATCATGATCTGCTCGGACGGTCTCAACGGTGAACTGGGCGACGACCACATGTTCCGGATCCTCAGCACCGTAGCCCATCCGCAGGATGCCGTGGATGCGCTGATTCAGGCCGCTTTGAGGAGCGGTGGCAGGGACAACGTCACCGTCATTGTGGTGGACGCCAAGAACGTTTTGAACGATGCCGGCATTGCCATCACTGCGCCCCGCCCTGAGGTACCGTCCGAGGTTGAAGAAGACACCCTTCCACGGGCTTGGGTGAATGGCACGGACGAGGCCGCCGGGGCTGACCAGGAGGAAGGCGTCGATGGCAAGCAGTAACCACCTTTTGCTGACCCGCTACCAGCAGGGTGAGTGGTTCGGTGTTGTGCGGAACGGAACCGTGGTGCTTCTTGGCCCCGATACACCGCACGCATTGATCGACACCGTCTGGGAGTTGCTGGCTTCCGCGCCGGAGGCCCACGAAGTCCTCCATGAGGTGACGGAGGCCTTTGGTGTTTCCCTCAGCCGAATTCCGCCGTTCGGGATCATTGACTCCAAAGACGCTCTCCGTGTATTCCTCCGGGGAGACCTCGAACTGGTGGTGCAGTTGGGCGGAGGCGTACAACTGGGCGGTGGCGAGGAACGCCTTACGGGCCGTGACGTCACCACGTGGACCGAACGCCGGCTCGCGGATGCCACGGCCTACAGCGTTCGGATAGGGAACAGCACTGCCCTGTCCGCAAGAATTCCGACGGCGGGTGGAAGCCTTCCGGTGAACGACTCACCACTGAACGACTCGCCACTGAACGCCTCGCCCTTGAACAGTCTCCCCTTGGGAGAAGGTGTGGTCCTCCTTGCATCGCTCGACGCCTCGGCTGGAACATCCGCCCGCACTGAAAACGAGCCCGAAGTCCCGCCCGCCACCGTATCCGACGAGACCATGATCGGTTACACGGAGGCGGACCTCGGCCTGACGATCGCGCCCGCCCACATGATCCGCTCCACCGCTTCCTCTGCCACCGCTTCCTCTGCCACTGAGGAAGATGCTGCTGAGCGACCCCTGGCCGCCGAGGGAAAGGGTGTGGCACACCTACCGGCTCCCGGGGGAGCGGAGGTAGCCGCAGAAGCGGCGGTACCGGCTGATCCGATGACCGACGACGCCTCGGCCCGCGCCAGGGAAGCTGCCCAAGAGGAACCGGCATCCGGAGAGAAAGCCGCGGCTGGAAAGGACACTTCGCCGACTGCAGGACCCTCGGTGGAACCCACGAGGCCTGAGGAACCCGCGGCACACAAAGAAGCCAAGCCCTCCGCAGAACCCACAGCACTCGTAGAACCGACAGTTCCTGAAGGCCAGGCTGTGGAGCAGGAATCAGCCTCCGGGATCGGTGCAGATGCACCCGGCGTCCCGGTCCATACGAGCACTACCGATCCCATACTTCCCTCGCTGGAAAACACCACGAACTACGACCATTTGTGGGACAAGACGGTGATGAGAAACATTGAGGATGCCGCTGTCCGTACGGATGACGGGTCTGGGGACCACGACTCGCCTGCTTCGACGGCACAGGAAGCCCCTACACCTCCGGCGCCACCGGCACTGAACCCGTCAGCCGAAGCGACAGGCAACGATTCTTCGCAAGGAGGGTTCGCCGTCGGACGTGTTCCTGTCGCACCGGCTTCTGCACCAAGGGCTCAGGAGGAAAATGTGTCCGCGGCAGCGCCGTCCACTGGACTGATTGACTCGGTTCCGTGGCTGCGCAGCAGTTCCTCCACCCCTGGATCCGGCGGTGACCAGCAGGCTGCCCAAGCAATTCCGGCTGCCGCGCCCCAGGTACCTGCAGCTTGGAAGACGGCTCCCCAGGACGCGCCAGGAGACCAGAACACGCCCGTAGACCAGGACACGCCCGTAGACGAGGACTCGGATCATGACGGCCAGACCATCATGAAGAGCAGTCTTCCCACGGCAAACGACGGGGACTCCAAGGGTGCTTCGGGCGATGCTGAAACGCCCGCCGTGGTGGGGCCAAGCGTTTTGGCACGCATGTGCTCCCAAGGGCACGCCAACCCGCCCACGTATCCGCAATGCTCGGTATGCGGGGTACCTGTAACTGGAGACGCCGTCCACGTACCGCGTCCACGTCTGGGCAGGATGCGGCTTTCCACAGGTGAGCTGATTGATCTGGACCAGTCGCTCATCATTGGCCGGCAGCCGTCCGTTTCCCGTGTTCAAGGCGGCACCATGCCGCGTCTGGTCCAAGTGGACAGTCCCGGAGGAGACATTTCCCGTTCCCACGTGGAAGTCCGGCTGGAGGGTTGGCACGTCATGCTGTGCGACCTGAAGGCGACCAACGGAACCGTGCTCATCCGGGAAGGCCAGGCACCACGCCGGCTTGCCCAAAACGAAATGGCTATCCTGCTGGACGGCGATATCGCCGAGCTGGGTGACAACATTTCATTGCGTTTCGAGGAGATTCTTTGAGTTCCAAGAGGCCCCCTGCGCCGCCTCCGCCCATTCCGGGTTTTAAGTACATCAGCCTGCTCGGCTCTGGTGGCTTCTCGGATGTCTACCTTTATGAGCAGGACCGCCCGCGCCGAAAAGTAGCGGTCAAGGTGCTGCTGTCCGATCTGAAGACCGAAGGGGCACGCCGCCGTTTCGAGTCCGAAGCGAACCTCATGGCGCAGTTGTCGTCGCACCCTTACATCGTGACGATCTTCGAAGCCGAGATCACCGAAAACGGACACTCGTACCTTGCCATGGAGTACTGCTCCAGGCCGAGCCTCGACGTCCGCTATCGTCGCCAGCGATTCAGCGTGGACGAGGTCCTGGCCGTCGGCATCCAAGTGGCTTCCGCCGTCGAAACCGCCCACCGGGCCGGCATTGTGCACCGCGACATCAAGCCCGCCAACATCCTTGTCACCGATTACAACAGGCCTGCCCTGACGGACTTTGGCATCTCCGGCACCATCGGCGCCGACACCGAGGACGACGCCGGCATGTCCATCCCGTGGTCTCCGCCTGAGCAGTTCCGCGGGGGCGCCGTGGATGGTGTTCCTGTGGACATCTGGGCTTTGGGCGCCACGCTGTACACGCTCTTGGCCGGTCGTTCCCCGTTTGTCCTTCCCGGACAGGACAACTCGCAGCGGGAATTGATCTCCCGCATCACCAACTCACCCCTGCCCAGGCTTGGCCGTGCCGATGTTCCGGAGTCCTTGGAACTCGTTCTGGCCACGTCCATGGCCAAGTCCCCGGAATCCCGCTATTCGTCGGCGCACGCTTTCGCACTGGCACTTCAGCGGATCCAAGCTGAACTGAACCTCTCCGTTACGCCATTTGAGGTCTTGGAAGAACCCGGGCATGGCGACGACCAGCATCCGGATGACAACTTCGAGGAAACCCGGGTCAGGAGCATCGCCTCGATCGATCCCGACGCTTCTGGAACAGCCACCACGGGGTCTGCACCCACGTTCCCGGCACGAACCTTTCCGTCTACGGTTCCAGGCGGTACGCAGCAGCCGACCCAACGACCTGCACCCCCCTTTGCCCGGCCCTCCGGAGATCCGCAGCCAGCCAACCCTTCGCAAGCTGTCCAGTCCCAGCCCGGTCCCACGGCACCGCCCCAGTTCCATGCCCCGGCGGCACCCGGCTACACGGCGCCGGGATCCTACACCGCGCCGCGAACCGACACTGCCAGTGGTACTCAGTACGGTCCTGCCGAGTCTGACACGGCTGAGTCAACGGTTTTGCGCGGCTGGCAGCCTTCGCAACCGCAGGACGATCTTGGGGCAACAGTCAGCCGATCGAGCGCCGGTGCCTCACCGGTGGCCCAAGAGGAGGCTCCGCCTGCGGACCACAGCAAGCGGAACCTCTGGCTTGCGGCATCGGGTGCGGCGGTGCTGGTAGTGGCCATTGTGGTTGGCGTGGTTCTTGGCGCTCAAGCTCAGCCCAAGGTGGCGCCGACGGAATCGTCCAGTAAGCCGCCGGCCGACGCTTTGAGCGACGGCAGCGTTCCGGAGGTTGCGGGACTGGCTGCAGCGCGCGATACCAAGGACCGGAATATCATCGTCTTTTCCTGGACCAACCCTCAGCCGATGGCCGGGGATACGTTCAAATGGCGCGTCAAATCGGCCAAATCTGAAGGCGTCTACGAGAACAGCGCCACCGGGAAAGCGTTCCTCTCCGGGTTCGATGAACCACCCATCTGCGTGCAGGCCATCATTGTGCGCGCCGACGGTTCCGCGTCACCCGGCGGGCCGGATTCCATCGCCTGCCTGGACGAGTAGCGGCACATGCGAATTACTTACCGCCGACCAAGGAGGCACAGATCATGGGGGATCTAGCAATAGATTTCTGTGGTGAATGGTACGAACCATCCGACGAGGACATCTTCGACATTGGACGCGAAGGTGACTTGGAAGTTGATGACAACCCGTACCTGCACCGACGCTTCCTGCAGATAGCCCGTTACGACGGCATGTGGTGGCTCAGCAACGTGGGCAGCATGTTGTCCGCCACTGTGGCTGACGGTTCCGGCGGCATGCAGGCCTGGCTGGCGCCCGGCGCCCGGATCCCGCTGGTGTTCAGCCACACCAATGTGATTTTCACTGCCGGACCCACTACCTACGAATTCGCAGTTCACTTGAAGACGCCGTCTTTCCGGCATGAAGCCCGCGACGATGACCAGGCGGGGGACACCACCATTGGTCCAGTGGTCTTCACTGATTCGCAAAAGGCGCTCATTGTTGCCTTGGCCGAGCCCATGTTGCGGCGTGACGGCACCGGTTTCAGCGCCATTCCCTCCTCTGCCGAGGCTGCGAAGCGTTTGGGCTGGGCACTGACCCGGTTCAACCGCAAACTGGACAACGTTTGCGACAAACTGGACCGGGTAGGCGTAGTGGGGCTGCGCGGCGGGGTCGGAAAACTTGCCACCAACCGCCGGGCGCGCTTGGTGGAACACGCCGTAACCTCGCACCTGGTGACACCGGCTGACCTGCATCTTCTTGAAAAAATGAGTGGAGTCGACGAAGGATGAAGTTCCGCCTGACCTTGCGGCGTGACCCTGCGGAAGCAAAGGACCTCGCCGTAACGGTGGATGGTCGTGCCACCGTGGCTGATATTGCCACCGAACTGTGGGCGGCCGACCCCGCACGAAAGGGGACCGAACCGCCGTCGAACCTGTCCATCAGCGTGGACGAGGCCTTCGTTGGCGGCGGGCTCTCAGGGCACGTCCTGCGGCCTACCGACAACCTGCTGGAGTCCGGGCTGCGGCCCGGGTCCAAGGTCTCCCTCGCCCAGGTCAGCGAGCAGTTCGCATCCAACGGCCACGCCAACGGCAATAGCCGGGGACCGGCAGCGGCGACGTTGCGCGTGATGTCAGGGCCCGACGTCGGACGCGAATTTTCGCTGCCGTTCGGCACCAGCTACATCGGCCGGGACCGGGACGCCGACATCCGGTTGTCGGACCCGCTGACCTCCAAGCGCCATGCCCGCATCACGGTGGGCGAAACCGTGGAAATCGTGGATACGAACTCCGCCAACGGCCTCCTCATGGACGGATTGCCGGTAACGCGGGCAACACTCGAGTCCTCTGACACGGTGACCTTGGGCGATACTTCCGTAGGCGTGGTTGCGTTGTCCCGAAACCACGGCGGCGGTCCGTCGTCACCGCTGGTGGATTTCAACCGGTCGCCGCGTGTTCTGCCCAGGTTCGAGTCGCCCAAGCGCGTACCGCCGGCCGGTCCCAAGCGCCCGGAACACCAGCCCTTCCCGTACATCATGCTGGTTGCGCCGCTCCTGATGGGCGGTGTGCTCTTCGCGTTGACGCAGAACCTGCTGTCCGTGATTTTCATGGCCATGATGCCGCTGTTCATTGTGGGGCACTATGTGGACCACAAGATGCAGAGCAAGCGCCAGGCCAAGGAAGGCCACAAACAGTTCAAAGCCGCCATGCTGGCCTTCCGCGAGGACATTGACAAGCAGCAGAACATTGAGCGCGCTGTCAGGCTTCAGGAAGCCCCGTCCGTGAGCGATACGGTTGACGCCATTTACAAGCTCGGTCCCTTGCTCTGGACCCACCGGCCCGAGCACCAGCACTTCCTGGGTGTTCGCTTCGGGATGGGTTCGGCACCCTCGCGCATCCAGTTCGAGGAACCCAGTGCCAACGAAACCGAACCGCAGTACATGCGCGAAATCCAGGAGTGCCTGACGCAGGTCCGCGTCATTGAAGGCGTCCCGATCGTCTCGCAGCTGCGCACCTCGGGCTCCTTTGGCGTGGCCGGTGACCGCAGCGTGGTGGATGACGTAGCCCGCGGCATGGTGCTCCAGCTGGTGGGGCTCCATTCGCCGGCCGAAGTTGTCCTCACGGCACTGACCTCGGCACGTTCCCGTAAGCGCTGGGACTGGCTGCAGTGGCTCCCGCACGTCGGTTCAGGCCACAGCCCCATTTCCGGCGATCACCTGGCTGCCGGCCCCGGTGCCGGTGCTGCCTTGTTGTCCCGGCTCGAAAGCCTCGTGGAAGAACGCGAATCCCTGGCCAAGGAGCCGGGACCGCACCCGCGTCCCGGGCTCAAGAATGAGCACGAAGAAATTCCGGGTCCGGTGGTTCCGGCCGTCCTGCTGATCGTTGAGGACGACGCCCCGGTGGACCGGGGACGGCTCACGCGCTTGGTGGAACGTGGACCCGACTACGGTGTGCACATCATGTGGGTGGCCGCCAATGTGCAGTCCCTACCGGCCGCGTGCCGTGACTTCCTTTCCGTTGACGGCGACCACGGCACCACCACGGGCCAGGTCCGATTGGGCCGCCACACGTACCCGGTGAGCTGCGAAAGCCTCGATGCGGACCTCGCCACCCAGTTGGCGCGCATGATGGCGCCGCTGGTGGATGTTGGAAACCCGCTCGACGACGACTCCGACCTCCCGCGTGCCGTCTCCTACGCCACGTTGATCGGCAAGGAACTGATGGATAACCCGCAGGCAGTGGCCGAGCGCTGGCAGGAGAACAACTCCGTCCACGCCACGGCCGTGCCCAACCGGAAGGACAACGGCAGCCTCCGCGCGCTGGTTGGTTCCAAAGGTGTGGAGCCGTTCTACCTGGACCTCAAGAATGAAGGTCCGCACGCTCTGGTGGGTGGAACAACGGGTGCCGGCAAGTCCGAGTTCCTGCAGTCCTGGGTGATGGGCATGGCCGCCGCGTACAGCCCGGACCGCGTCAGCTTCCTGTTCGTGGACTACAAGGGCGGCGCTGCATTCGCCGACTGCCTGCATCTGCCGCACACCGTTGGCCTGGTGACGGACCTTTCCCCGCACCTGGTGCGCCGCGCGCTGACCTCGCTCCGCGCTGAGCTTCACTACCGTGAGCGACTCCTGAACCGTAAGAAAGCCAAGGATCTTCTGGCGCTGCAGCGCGAAGCCGATCCTGAGGCGCCCCCGTACCTCATCATCATCGTGGACGAATTCGCCGCTCTGGCAACCGAAGTTCCCGAGTTCGTTGATGGCGTGGTGGACGTCGCCGCCCGTGGCCGCTCCCTGGGCCTGCACCTGATCCTGGCCACGCAACGTCCGGCCGGCGTCATCAAGGACAACCTTCGAGCCAACACCAACCTTCGCGTCGCTTTGCGCATGGCCGACGAAGTAGACGCAACGGACATCCTGGGCGTTCCCACCGCGGCCTACTTTGACCCGTCCATTCCGGGCCGTGGTGCCGCCAAGACCGGTCCGGGCCGAATCCAGGGCTTCCAAACCGGGTATGCCGGCGGCTGGACCACGGAGAAGCCGCAGCGTCCCAGGATCGACATCGTGGAGATGGCGTTCGGATCAGGCCCCACCTGGGAACCGCCCCTGGTTTCACAGGTTGAAGAGGAACCGGCCGGGCCCAATGACATTGCCAGGATGACCGGAAACATCATCCGGGCAGCTGACGTCCTGTCCATCGAACCTCCCCGGAAGCCTTGGCTCAACGAGCTCGCCACTACCTACGATTTCTCCAAGCTTCCCAACCCGCGGACCGATGAGCGCCTCCTGCTGGGAGTGGCAGATGACCCCGCACATCAGGACCAACCCACCGTGTTCTACGAGCCGGATAAGGACGGCAACATGGCCGTCTATGGCACGGGCGGATCAGGTAAGTCGGCGGCGCTGCGCGGGATTGCCATCGCAGCGGCTGTCACACCACGTGGCGGGCCAGTGCACGTCTATGGCGTTGACTGTGGTTCGTCGGGGCTCAAGATGCTTGATGGCCTTCCCCATGTTGGTGAGATCATCAACGGTGACGACGTAGAGCGCGTTGGTCGATTGCTGCGCTGGCTCAAGGAAGTGGCCGACGACCGCGCTGCACGGTTCGCCGAGGTCCGGGCCTCCACCATCGTCGAATACCGGCAACTGGCCAACCGGCCCGAAGAGAAGCGCATCTTCATCCTGGTGGACGGCATGTCTTCCTTCCGTGAATCCTACGAGTACAGCAACTTGTCCGCGCTGTGGGACATCTTCCTGACTCTGGCCACTGACGGACGTCCCTTGGGCATCCACTTGGTAGTCAGCGGTGACCGCACCAACTCCGTTCCGGCGTCGCTCCTTGCTTCCATTCAGAAGCGGCTGGTCCTGCGTCTGAGTTCCGAAGACGACTACATGACCCTCGACGTCCCCAAGGATGTCCTCAACGCAGCCTCGCCTCCCGGACGCGGCTTGTTGGACGGGCTCGAAGTTCAACTTGCCGTGCTGGGAGGCAACTCGAACCTCGCCCTCCAAGCCCGTGAAGTGGCAAAGCTGAGCCAGGCGATGCTGCGCCAGGGCCTCGAGCAGGCGCCTCAGATCCAGCGGCTCCCGGAGCTGGTGGACCTGGACATCCTGCCCACCGGCGCCCCGGACAACCCCGTCATTGGTGTCGACGACGAGACGCTGGGTTCGGCGGCCATCGCCGCCAAGGGATCCCTCCTGCTGGCTGGCCCTCCGGGTGCCGGACGCACCGTGGCACTGGTTACCTTGGCCTACGCCTTGCGGCGTTCGAACCCGGGAACTGACCTGATCTACATTGGTTCCCGGCGCTCCGCCGTGGCATCTCTTAACATCTGGAGCAGGTCACTGGTGGGGCCGGATGAGGTCTCGGACGTCGTGGATGACCTGATCGATAAAGCCTCGGATAACCCCGGGACCATGGCCATCTTCATCGAGGGCCTTACGGAGTTCACTGACACGTTGGCGGAGTCCGGTGTGGGACGTTTGGTGACGGCGGCCATCAAGGCTGACCAGTGGGTGGTTGGCGAGTCCGAAACCTCCACCTGGTCTCAGGCATGGTCCCTTGCCCAGCCGTTCAAATCCGGACGCCGCGGGCTCTTGCTCAACCCCGGGGATGTGGAAGGCGACACCCTCCTCAACACTTCCCTGGGCCGGATCAGCAAGGACTTCATCCCCGGTCGCGGGTACATCGTGGGTCGTGGAAAGGTACGCAAGCTCCAAATCGCCATGCCGCCTGAAAACCGTAGCTAGGAGGCTACCCTGCGTCAAGGAAACGTTGGCAACTCTTTAATGTCTGCGGGTTACGGCAAGATAGTCCTGTGAGCACACCAGAGAATCCGGATCCGGTAGAGACCACAAGCCAGGAGGCCGCCGCGGCCATCGTCGCAGAGGAGGGGACTCCGCCGTCGGAGACCCTGCGGGATGAGTACGAGGAATTGGCGGACCTCGTCCGTAAGTACCGTTACGCCTACTACCAGGAAGACGCGCCAACGGTTTCCGATGCCGAGTTTGATGAGCTCTATCGCCGATTGGAGGAACTGGAAGCGCTTCATCCGGAGCTTGTCTCCAATGACTCGCCCACCCAGGAGGTTGGCGGCGAGGTTTCGTCCGCTTTCGCGGCGGTGGAGCACCTGCAGCGGATGTACAGCCTTGACGACGTCTTCTCCTTGGACGAGCTCGAAGCCTGGGTCCGCAAGGCCGAAGCATCAGTGGCGAAGCTCGGCGATTCCGTCCCGCCCATCGCCTGGCTGACTGAACTGAAGATCGATGGTCTTGCCGTCAATCTGCTGTACCGGGACGGAAAACTGGTCCGCGCCGCAACACGCGGCGACGGCACCACGGGCGAAGACATCACGCACAACGTCCTCACCATCAAGGAGATCCCACGGCAGCTCAGTGGGTCCGGATACCCCTCCGAAGTGGAAATCCGTGGCGAGGTGTTTATTCCTTCCAAGGCCTTTGTGGCGTTCAACGAAACGCTGGTGGCTGCCGGTAAGGCGCCGCTCGCAAACCCCCGCAACGCTGCCGCTGGTTCACTCCGCCAAAAGGACCCCGCGGAGACTGCCAAGCGCCCCCTCAGCATGTTCGTCCACGGTATCGGCGCCCGTGAAGGGCTGGAGGCAAAGAGCCAATCCGGAACATACAAGCTCCTCGAAGAGTGGGGGCTGCCAGTCAGCCCCTACCTCCAAGTGCTGGATACGTTCGATGACGTCCTGAAGTACATTGCCGATTACGGTGAGCGCCGGCACAAGCTCCTGCATGAGATCGATGGCATTGTGGTCAAGATTGACGACTTCGCCACCCAACGGGCGCTCGGTTACACGTCCAGGGTCCCCAGATGGGCTGCTGCCTACAAGTACCCGCCCGAGGAAGTCCACACCAAGCTCCTGGACATCGCAGTCAACGTGGGCCGCACAGGGCGTGTAACTCCCTTCGGCCTGATGGAGCCAGTGAAGGTTGCCGGATCCACCGTTGGAATGGCCACCCTGCACAATCAGGACGTGGTCAAGGCCAAAGGCGTCATGATCGGCGACATCGTGATTCTCCGCAAGGCCGGCGACGTCATTCCCGAGATCGTGGGACCCGTATTGGCGCTGCGCGACAAGCAGGATCCGCCGGTCCGGGAATTCGTGATGCCTACCGAGTGCCCGTCATGTGGCACGCCGCTGGCGCCGTCAAAGGAAGGCGATGTGGACATTCGGTGCCCCAACGCCAAATCCTGCCCCTCGCAGCTGCGGGAGCGGGTGTTCCACCTCGCGGGCCGCGGTGCGTTCGATATTGAGGCGCTCGGATGGGAGGCAGCCATCGCTCTCACGCAGCCGGCAGAGCCGGAGACACCGCCCCTCACCAGTGAGGCCGGTCTTTTCAGCCTGACGCGCGAGGACCTGGCTGAGGTCAAAATCCGCAGGGAAAAGCGGTCCAAAGGCGTGGGAACGGGCGATTACGAGCTCGTCCCGTACTTCTACACCAAGGGAACGGCCAAGTCACCGTCCAAGCCCACGGCAACCACCGAAAAACTCTTCGTGGAACTGGAGAAAGCGAAGAAGCAGCCACTGTGGCGCGTCCTGGTGGCGCTCTCCATCCGGCACGTGGGGCCCACGGCCTCACGCGCCCTGGCCACCGCGTTCGGAAGCATGGACGCCATCCGCAACGCCACGGAAGAGCAAATGGCTCACGTTGATGGCGTGGGCCCCACCATTGCAGTGGCGCTTAAGGAATGGTTCGCCGTGGACTGGCACAACGAGATTGTGGACAGCTGGGCCGCTGCCGGGGTGCGCATGGAGGACGAACGGGACACGTCAATGCCGCGGACCCTTGAAGGGCTCACAGTGGTAGTCACCGGCACGCTGCCCAACTTCAGCCGCGACGAAGCCAAGGAAGCCATCATCATCCGTGGCGGCAAGGCCTCCGGATCTGTCTCCAAGAACACCAGCTATTTGGTAGCCGGTGAAAGCGCCGGCACCAAGCTGGACAAGGCCGAACAACTCGGCGTCCCGGTGCTGGACGAGGACGGCTTCCGCGAGCTCCTGGCCAACGGACCGGCACAGGCGGGAAATGGACCCGAAACGGCGTCGACTGAATCGCCGTCGGATGAAAGCGCCACCGAGGAAGCAACCGTGGTGGATGAAGCCTCAGTGGAAGCAGCCGCGGAATGACGGACGCAAAAGGGCTGCTTGAGATAGCCAAACGTGCCGCGGCTGCGGGCGCTGCCGTACTCGCGCAGCGCTCTGCCACCGGCACGGGCGGAGACGGTCTGGAAACCACCAACAAGGGTGAGGCCGGGGACTGGGTCACGGCTTTCGACGTCGCGGCAGAGAATGCGGTCCGCGAAGCGATTATTGCCGAGCGGCCTCACGACACCATCACAGGGGAGGAACATGGAACCACGCGGCCCGAGCAGCCCTCGGGGTATCGCTGGTCCATTGATCCCCTGGACGGGACCACCAACTTCATCCGCAACATCGTCTACTACGCCACTTCTGTTGCGGTAGCGGATTCCGACGGGGTTTGGCAGGCCGGCGTTGTTCACGCACCGGCGTTGGGCCGCATCTACTTCGCAGCCCGTGGGCTCGGTGCATGGATGGAAGCCGGGGGAGAGACCACGCCTCTGGCCGGTCCGGTCCCCGGGCGCACAGGACTCATCTTGGCCACGGGTTTCAGTTACGACCCCGCTACACGGGCCAGCCAGTCAGAAGGGCTCGCCGGGCTCATGGAGGGTTTTGCCGATGTCCGGCGGCTCGGGTCTGCCGCCCTGGACCTCTGCCTCGTGGCAGACGGCACCTTTGACGCCTACGGAGAACGTGGCCTCAACGAGCACGACTTCGCTGCAGGGGCCCTGATCGCGGAAGAAGCAGGGTGCTGGGTTCGCCGTCCGCGCTTGGAAAGCCCACTTGATGGTGGTCCAAGCACGGAGGACCGGTTGGCGTCGTGGATGTGCGCAGGAGCCTTCGAACTGTCAGGCAAATTCCCGCTGTGACCATCAGCCAGTGACCCTCAATCAGTGACCCTCAATCAGTGACCCTCAATCAGTGACCCTCAACCAATGATCAAAGCACTCGCCATCGCCAACTATCGTTCCATTCGGGACCTTGCCATGGAACTCCACGGCTTGGACATCGTGACCGGGGCCAACGGCAGCGGGAAGTCCTCCCTTTACCGGGCGCTGAGGTTGTTGGCCGAGTGCGCCGGGGGAGATTCCGGAAACGTAGTGGGATCCTTGGCCCGGGATGGCGGGTTGGCCTCCACACTGTGGGCCGGCCCTGAGTCCATCAGCGAAGCCATGCGCCGTGGCGAAGTTCCCGTCCAAGGGACAGTCCGTCGGGAATCGGTGAACCTGAAACTGGGTTATTCCGGCGACGACTTCGGATATTTGGTGGACCTTGGGATGCCGGTGTCCAGTGGTGCCGGTTTTGACCAGGAAACCGGCCGTTCCCGCCCCTCGGCGTTCAGCCTGGATCCTGAGATCAAGCGGGAACAGATTTTCTCCGGCCCCGTTGCGCGGCCGGGATCTCTCTTGGTGGACCGGAAGGGGAGCCTGGCCAAGCTGCGAGGACCGGACGGCGAGTGGAGTGAGTTGTCGCGGAGGTTGGACACGTTCCAGAGCATGCTGACGGAGGTCTCGGACCAGGACAGGGCACCGGAAGTCCTGCGGGTTCGTGACTCTGTCCGTTCCTGGCGGTTCTACGACCATTTCCGTACAGACGCCGAGGCTCCAGCGCGTCAGGCGCAGCTCGGCACCCGCACACCTGTGCTGCACCACAGCGGCAAGGACCTCGCCGCAGCTCTGCAAACGCTCCGCGAGGTGGGCTTCGAGCGGCAGTTGGATGCCGCCGTCGATCACGCCTTTCCTGGAAGCCGATTGGAAATCGCAACCAACGATGGACGGTTCAGCGTGGAGCTCCGTCAGCCCGGCATGCTGCGACCGATGAAAGCTGCCGAACTTTCCGACGGGACCCTTCGCTTTCTCCTGCTCACAGCAGCATTACTGACGCCACGGCCCCCGGAGCTCATGGTGCTGAACGAACCCGAGACCAGCCTCCACGTTGACCTGATGCCGGCACTGGCCGGACTGATTGTCCAGGCCAGTGCCAACAGCCAAATGATCGTGGTAACCCACTCCGGGGCCCTGCTCAAAGCGCTCCGCGAGAGTGGGGCCGCCCATGAGCATGAACTCTACAAGGACCTCGGTGAGACCAGGATCAAGGGCCTGGGGCCGCTGGAAGGTCCTTTGTGGAGCTGGCCTAAGCGATAAGCAGGGCTGACAGATGCGAACCTTTGGCGCAGCTCAGAACGCAGAACCGATGGACGTGAGCTCCTGCGGGGCGTTCCCGGCGTAACGGTTCTCCGGTCGTGTCAGCCCGTAGTGCCCGCGAAGGGTGGACGCGGTGTATTCGGTGCGGAACAGGCCGCGCTGCTGAAGGATCGGCACCACCTGGTCCACGAAAATCTCCAAACCGGAAGGAAGCACCGGCGGCATGATGTTGAAGCCGTCGGCTGCTCCTGCGTAGAACCAGTCCTGAATGGCGTCGGCCACCTGTTCCGGTGTACCGGAGAAGGTTCGGTGGCCGCGTCCGCCACCCAAGCGTCCAATCAGCTGGCGGACGGTGAGCTGTTCACGCCTGGCCAGCTCCACAATGAGCGTGTAGCGGCTCTTGGCTCCTTCAATCTCGTCCTCTGAGGGCAGGTCGGCAGGCAGTTGGCGGTCCAAGGGAAGGTCTTCAGGGGACAAACGGAGAGTCTTTGCGAGTTGTTCACGGGCGTACTCGGGCTTGATGAGTTGGTCCAGTTCGTGCTCGAGCTTGAGGGCTTCAGCTTCGGTGGAGCCGATCACCGGGACGATTCCGGGGAGGATCTTGATGCCTTCCGGGTCACGGCCCACGGCTGCGGTGCGTGCCTTCAGATCTGAATAAAAAGCCTGTGCGTCGGTGAGGGTCTGGTGCGCTGTGAACACGGCTTCTGCGTACTGCGCTGCCAGGTTCTTGCCGTTTTCCGAGGATCCGGCCTGCACGATCAGCGGATGGCCTTGCGGGGACCGGGGAACGTTTAGTGGGCCACGGACACGGAAGTGCTTTCCCTCATGGTCCACGGTGCGGATCTTTGTATCGTCACCCCAGACCCCATTGGCTTTATCAGCCAGGATGGCGTCGTCTTCCCAGCTGTCCCAGAGCTTTTGCGCAACGTCAATGAACTCGGCGGCCCGTTCATACCGGACTGCGTGCGCCGGCTGGTCGTCTACGCCGAAGTTCCGCGCGGCATCGGGACCGGCGGTGGTCACAACGTTCCAGCCTGCGCGGCCTCCGCTGACCCAGTCAACGGATGCGAAGCGGCGGGCAAGATTGAAAGGATCGTTGTAGGTGGTGGATGCGGTGGCGATCAGGCCAATCTTTTGGGTCGCTGCGGCGAGGGCCGTCAGCAGCACGGTGGGCTCCAACTTCCCGGCCGGGCGCCGACCCACTTCACCGAACAGGACGGGGGAGTCGGCGAAGAAGATGGAGTCCAGCTTTCCTCGCTCGGCTGTGCGGGCGAGGTGCTGGTAGTGCTCCACCTTGGTAGAGGCCAGGGGGTCGCTCTCAGGTAGACGCCATGATGCTTCGTGGTGTCCGGTACTCATCAGGAATGCGTTCAAGTGTAGTTGGCGGTCTGGCGGGGTCATGGGTGCTCCTCGGATCGGGACGTTTGGCGGCTGGTGTGTGGCAACTCAAGCACGTGCCCAAAGACCTCCGCCAGCGGCCCGACATGTCTGCGCAACAGCACGAAACCGGGGTTCACCGCGCGCAACGCAACTCAATTCGACGCCATGGGAGGCAACAAAAAAGCAGCCCACGGAGGCTTGGACGGATCACCGCATGGAAACCATGCCGGCGTCGTGCGTTCCCAACGTGACTGATAGTTCCATCACGGAAAGGGGCATTTGGCGTAGTGGCCACCGGATGCCCGACTACCATTGGTAGGTGCTTTCGCCGATTACCGTCCGTCCCGCCCTGCCCGAAGACTACGACGCCGTTGCCCGCATTACGCAGGAGTCCTACGTCACGGCGGGGTACTACGGCGACGCCGATCACCCGTACCTGCAGAAGCTTCAGGATGTGGCCGGACGCGCGGAGCACGCAGAGATCCTGGTGGCGGAGCGCAACGGCGAGGTCGTCGGCTCGGTCACCGCGGCACCGGCAGGTGGCGGCTTTTCCGACATCGGCCTTGAGGACGAACTGGAACTGCGCACCCTCGTGGTGGATCCGGCAGTCCAGCGCTCCGGTGCGGGCCGCGCCTTGGTGCAGGCCGTCGTCGAGCAAGCCAGGTCCATGGACGGAATCAACGCTGTATCCCTGACCACGGGCGCCACGTGGGAAAGCGCCAACGCCCTGTACGCCCGCACTGGCTTCCACAGGGCCCCGCACCGCGACTGGTTCGTTCCCGGGACCGACATAAAGCTGTTCGTTTACCGGCTGGACCTCTCGCAGTCATAAAGTTTCCTTCGTAAACGCCGGTCACCGGACCGTGCGAAGCGACAGGAAAGGCGCGGCATGCGCAAGACATTCGGCACGGGCTCGGTTTGGGAACAGACCCTTGGATATTCCCGCGCAGTCCAGGTGGACAACACACTCTTCATTTCGGCTACGGCCGCATCCGGGCCAGAGGGCATAGTTGGAGACGACTTCTACTCCCAAACCAAGTACATCCTCGAGAAGCTCGGCACCGTTCTGGAAGACGCCGGATTCTCCTACGAGGACGTTGTGCAGTCCAAGCTGTACCTGACGGACATCAGCAAGTGGGAAGATGCCGGCCGAGCGCACGGAGAAGTCTTCGGTGAAATCCGACCCACGCTGGCCTTGGTGCACGTCCTGCCGTTCCTTGACCCGGACATGCTGGTGGAGATCGAACTCGTGGCGCAAAAATCCGCGTAGTCACCCAACAGCTGTAACCTCTTCGGGTCAGCCCGGGACGCCATAGCGGTGTTCAGGGCGGCCCGTGGTTCCGTAACGCAGTTGGATTTCGACGGCGCCATCGTCCGCGAGCGAGGACAGGTACCTTTGCGCCGTGGCCCGGGATACGCCCACCCTTTCAGCAACCTCGGCAGCTGAATACTGCTCCCCGGGAAGCAACGATTCCAGGACCGCTGCTTCCGTGGCAGACCGGGGCTTGGCTGATGGTGTGACATCGCCCGGGATCAGGGACCGTTTGGCGCGTTCAATGGTGACTTGGTCAACGGCTGTTTGCTGACCGAGGATGCGCCGGTACCGTGCGTAGGATCTCAGCTGTTGGGATAGGGATTCGGCGGTGAAGGGCTTCAACATATAGCCCAAAGCACCGCGCCGCAGGGCAACTTTGATGGATTGGGCATCCGAGGCAGCCGTCAGCATCACTGCATCCACATCCAACTGTCCCAACAGGTCCAAGCCGGAGCCGTCCGGCAAGTACACGTCCAAGAGCACCAGATCGGGACGCAGGCTATGGATGGCCTGCAGGGCTTGGGAAACGGATCCGGCCGGCGCCAAGGCCATGAAACCGGCCACGGAATCAACATAGGCTGCGTGGAGTCTTGCCACGTGGAAGTCGTCGTCCACAATCAACACCCGCAAATCCTCAGCCATTGCTGTCCTCCCTCAACGGTGAGTCGGTCTTCAAGCCGGTGGGTTCCACGGAATCCATGACGCCAGGGACAGCGGCCATGAACACGGCGCCCGGACCACCCTTGGTCCCGGGCTCCAAGACACGGACATCGCCACCACGCCGACGCGCAAGCTGCCGCACCAGCGCCAACCCCAAACCTTGTCCAGCCCCCGAGCGTACCGGTTGTTCCGACGTCGTAAATCCTTCCGCGAAAACCTCTTCCGGTTCCAGGCTCCCCAGACCGTCTCCTGAATCGCCCACCAGAATGTGCAAGGTCCCGCTGGTTGTGGTGGCGTCGTCCAGCAGTTCAACCTCCACCCAACGTTCCGCTGAAGAGCCGGCGACGGCGGCGCTCACGGCGTTGTCGATCAGGTTGCCGAGCACTGTGGTGACGTCCTGTGGATCGGCCACGTGACCACGGACCAGTGTTTCGGGTCCGATGCGGAGGGCCACTCCGCGCTCCGATGCCTCCACGCCTTTCGCGCCGACGAACGCCTGGAGGTAGGTGTCCTGAAGCAGCTCTGCCTGCTCCACCGGGAACTTCAGGGGCCCGGTGGCTGAGATCCGGGCCAGATACTCTTTGGCGGCGTCGTGCTGGCCGATGCTCATGAACCCGGCAATGGTGTGGAGTTGGTTGGCGAACTCGTGGCGTTGGGCGCGGAGGGCAGTGGACATGGTCCCCACGGCATCGAGCTGGCGGGTGAGTTGCTGCAATTCAGTACGGTCCCTCAGCATGACCACCCAGCCGAGGTCCTCTTGCCGGTGCCATGCTTTGCGCGCGCTGGCCACCAAAACGCGTCCGCCGGCCACTATTTCAACGGCCTCGGCATCACGGGCTGCCGGTTGGGTGAGCTGCTTGAGCTGTTGGGGAACCTTCGCAGATGCCCAGTCCCGACCAGTGGCGTCGGGCATGTCCAGGAGTCGTGCGGCGGCGGCGTTGAACACTGAGATGCGTCCGTCCGCGGCGATGCCGATCACGCCATCGTCCACGCCTTGGAGCACCGCCACTTGATCGTGGACCAAGGTGCTGATTTCTTCCGGTTCCAGGCCGAGGGTGAGCCGTTGCAGCCTGCGCCGGAGCAGGAAGGAGGCCAGGACGCCGGCAAGCAAGGCGCCACCAGCGGTGAGCGCGATGGGCACAATGTCGCGGGCAAGGCTATTGCTGAGCGACTCAACGGAATAGCCCACACTGACTTCGCCCACAATTGTCCCTGAGCTCTCCGGCGAATACACCGGCACTTTCGCCCCGGCCGAGGGCCCCAGCGTCCCAGTGTTGCGGGTGGTGATTTCCTGCCCGCCCAGCGCAACTGAAGGATCCGTGCTGACACGTTCACCCAGCCGCGCAATCTCCGGATGGGCCAGCCTCAGCCCGGTTTCATCCGTGATGACCACGAACAAGGCGCCGGTCCGGACCCTGACGGCTTCTGCCGCAGCTTGAAGGCTGCCGGCGGCGAGGACCTCCGGAGGTGGCGTTCCTTCTTCTTTGCTGATGGCCTCGACGCCGGACCTGATATCGGGATCAGCGGCCACAGTCCGGGCGAGCGTGAGGGCTTGGTTTTCGGCTTCGGTACCAATCCGTTCGTACACCAGCCAGGCATGGACTGTACCGCTGAGCAGGACCACCAGCAGAACCACCCCGAGCTGGAGGAGGAGCGTTTGGGTGGAGAAACGCATGCTGACAGGGTTGTTGCGCGGCACCTTCGCTCCTTTCCTCCTCATCCATTGAATCACTGAGCACAATGCGCAAAACGTTCGCAACGAGCAGTATTCCCAACAATTCCCCGAAACCCCTGCCGGTGACCGGCGCCACCATATCGTCTGTAGTGCGCATCACACCGACGTGGCGCCATTCACAGTAGTAAGGAGCCGGCCGTGCTGGCTTTGCTTGGATTCGCAATGATTGCGGTATTCATGGTCCTGATCATGACCAAAAAATTGACGCCAGTCCTGGCGCTGATCATCGTCCCCACCGTCTTCGGCCTTTTCGCCGGTGCGGGCCTCGGCATCGGCGACATGGTGATGGACTCAATGAAGTCCATGACCTCCACGGCCGCGCTCCTCATGTTCGCCATCATCTACTTCGGACTGATGATCGACGTCGGACTCTTCGACCCCCTGGTCAAGTTCATCCTGCGCAAGCTGGGCAACGACCCCGCCAAGGTTGTGCTCGGCACCGCCATCCTGGCAGCCGCAGTCTCCTTGGACGGCGACGGCTCCACCACCTTCATCCTCACCACGGCCGCCATGCTCCCGGTATACCTGCGGCTCAAGATGAGCCCAGTGGTCCTCACCTGCGTCGCGGGCCTCGCCAACGGCACCATGAACATCCTGCCGTGGGGTGGCCCCACTGCCCGCGCAGCCACCGCGCTTCACCTCGACGTCAACGACGTCTTTGTGCCCATGGTCCCCTCACTCATCGTTGGCCTGATCGTGGTTCTGGTCTTCGCCTGGTTGCTCGGCCTGCAGGAACGCAACCGCCTCCGCACTTCTGCTCCCGAGATCTGGGGCGACGTCGCCGATCCTTCCGAAGCGTTCGACGGCGGCACGGGCCGCGGCGGTTCGGTTGCCGCCGGCTCTGGTAGGGATTCGGGTTCAGGCTTCGGTGCCGGTCGCTTCTTTGGCCGCAACGGCTCAACCTCAACTTCAGGCAAGCCAGGCGCCACTGCAGGCAAGCCGGGCACCGGCGGAGGTTCCGGCGTCGCGGTTCTCGAAGACCCCGCCACGCTTGCTGACGATCACGACACCGCCATGGCGGACACCGCGCTGGACCCCAACCGCTCAACTCTGCGTCCTAAGCTGTTCTGGTTCAACCTCGGCCTGACCGTCGCCGTCATGGTGGTCCTGGTGGCCAACATCGTTCCGCTGCCGTTCGTGTTCATGGTGGGCTCCGCTATTGCCTTGCTGGTCAACTTCCCCAAGGTCAAGGACCAGGGCGCACAGCTTATTGCCCACGCACCGTCCATCGTCGCGGTCGTCAGCATGGTCATGGCCGCCGCAGTTCTCACCGGTGTCCTCAACGGCACCGGCATGGTCAAGGCAATGTCCGAGTGGCTCGTCCAGATCATTCCCGCCGAAATGGGTCCGTTCATGGCAGTCATCACCGGCCTGCTGAGCATCCCCATGACGTTCTTCATGAGCAACGACGCCTTCTACTTCGGGGTCCTGCCCGTCCTCTCCGAAACCGCCGCGCACTACGGCGTGGATGCAGTGGATATGGCCCGCGCCTCCATCACCGGGCAGCCGTTCCACCTGCAGAGCCCCCTGGTCCCGGCCATCTTGCTGCTGGTCTCCCTCGCCAAGGTAGACCTGGGCGACCACCACAAGAAGGTCCTCTGGCGCACGGCAGTGATCTCGATTGTGATGCTGGCCGTAGGTGTCCTGACCGGAGCCATCGGCATCGGCTAACCCGCGGGACGGTCCATAGCGGCCGCCTCCGCGTGCCCGTGGGCGCAAATCGAACCAGACATCCTCCGCGCCGCGGCGCGAAACGAACCAGACATCCTCCGCTTGCTCGCTCGTACCTCGCTTAGACGCAAGCTTCCGGATGCCTGGTTCGTTTCGCTTTGGGGGCCAACCGGATGCGTGGCCCGGTTTTGCGTTAAGGGCCACTCTGCCCACGGCCCCAACCCAACGAGACAGCAAAGTGCGAATGGTCCGCTTTGCTGTCTCGTTTGTTGTTGCGAGCCGAAGTGGGGTGGGCGCTTTCACTGGACTCCGTCAAGACTTTCCTGCCCATGACGTTTCGGACAGGCCTATCCTTGGGGCATGCCGCATTCTGGTGAAGCAGTTCCGTGGGAGCTTCACCCGCCGCTGGAAGTTGCGCTGGCAAAGGCCGTCAAGGGCATTCCGCCGGATTCCGCGTTACCGGGGCTGATGGTCTTTGAACCCAAACTCGACGGCTACCGCGTCGTTATTTTCCGTGAAGAGGTCCGTGTGAGCCTGTGGTCCCGGCAGGGCAAGGACCTGACTCGATACTTCCCGGAGCTGGAGACCGCTGCCGCAGAGATGATTCCTGCCGGTTGCGTGGTCGATGGCGAAGCGGTCGTGTGGTCCGAGGGGAGGATGGACTTTGAGGCTCTCCAGCGACGGCTGTCGGCTGGCCGGGTAAGTCTGCTCTCAATGGTCCAGGATCTGCCGGCAAGTTTCATCGGCTTCGACGTCCTTGGCGTAGCAGGACTTGATGCCCGAAATTTGCCCTTGGCGGACCGTAGAGCGCTGTTGGCCGAGCTGGCCACGGTCTGGTCTCCCCCGCTTTCGTTGTCCCCCCAGACAACGGATCGAGATCTCGCGCGGGAGTGGTTTGAGGATCTGGGAGGAGCCGGATTCGAAGGTCTGGTGGCAAAGAGCAGTACCCAGCCATATCTGGGCGGGAAAAGGATCTGGCTGAAATCGAAGCACATCTCGGAGCTGGATGTCGTGTGTGGGGCAGTCATCGGCTCCGTGCAGCGACCGACAGAAGTCGTGGCAGGACTGCCCATTGATGGTGAGCTGCGGATTGTTGGCCGCACTTCACCGCTGAATCCGGCAGACAGCCGTTCCCTTGCCCGATGGCTACGTCCCCCAACGGGGCCGCATCCGTGGCCGTCGACAGTCAAAGGGACAACGCTTGACCGGTTCAACCGCGACGCGTCGCCTGTTGATCTGACGCTCGTTAAACCGATTGTGGTGGAGGTGGCAGCGGATGCCGCGTGGTCAGGCCGCTCGTTTCGGCATGCCCTGCGTTATCGCAGGGCCAGGCCCGAACTAGCCCCTTCCGCTGTCAGACTCCCGGCACGACTAAAAGACGCCGCCAAGTAAAACTATCGGCGCTTCCCTAAAACAAACTTTTCGGTACTCGAAGCTATGGCAGTACTCCCTTTAGGTGGTCCGGGGCGATGCTCTCTGTCGCGTTGGCGGGCTACTATTCGCCGGAGCGGCGGTGGGCCAGCCCGGTCGGGTACCCGATGAATGCTGGTTCCGGTGCAGCGCAGCAACCGCCCTGTGACTCGGGTTCCTGCGCTGTGGCGGCTGCTGCGGGGACATCGCAGCTGGTGCCTGCATCGGTGGAGCGGACACCGGTTTCGGGCAGGTCAAGGTGGATGGTGTCAGCAGCCTGCTGGTCGCCGGCGAGGGCTGCGGCAACAGAGCGGACTTGTTCGTAGCCAGTGGCCAGCAGGAAGGTCGGGGCCCGTCCGTAGGACTTCATGCCGACGATGTAGAAGTCTTTGTCTGGGTGGGCGAGCAGTTTCGCGCCGTGCGGCGGGACGGTGCCGCAGGAGTGGAACTCGGGATCGATCAGCGGGCCCAGCTCGGTGGGCGCTTCCACGGCCGGATCAAGGTTGAGGCGTAGTTCGCGAAGAACATCCAGGTCGGGCCGGAAACCTGTGCAGGGCACGACGACGTCGGCCTCCACGGTGCGACCATCCACGGATTCGACGCTCACGCCGGAGTCCAGCGATTTTAGGGCGGCAATTCCCAAACCGGTGTGCAGCTCGATGGCTCCTGAATCCACCAAGCGGCGTAGCTGGGATCCGAGCTGGCCGCGTGCTGGCAGCCCGTCGGCGTCACCGCCGCCATAGACCTTCTCCGCGGACGCGCCACGGACGGCCCAGAGAATGGTGGTGCCGGGTTCTTCCTTGGCTAGGTTGGCGAGGTTGATCAAGGTGTTCGCTGCAGAGTGACCGGCCCCGACGACGAGGGCGCGGCGGCCGGCGAAGGCGGCACGGTCCCGTCCAGTGACGTCGGGCAGGGGTGAGGAGATCCGATCTGTTGCGGCGTTCTCGCCGATGGCGGGCAGGCCGGAGGTGCCGAGCGGGTTTCGGGTGGACCAGGTGCCGGAGGCGTCGATGACGGCGGCGACGGTGTGGTCGCGGACTTCTACGTTTTCGTGCTCGACCCGGACGACGAAGGGGGTGGTGTCGCGGTCCCTGGTATGGGTTTTGTCCATGCCCTGTCGGGTGACGGCGATGACGCGGGCCCCCGTCTGGAGCCGGGAGGCGATCTGTGCGGTCGCAGCCAGTGGGGTGAGGTAGTCATCGATGAGTTCGCCACCGTATGGCAGTGCGGTAAGTCGGGGGGTTTCCCATCCGGTGGGTTCGAGCAGGCGCACGGCGGCGTCGTCGAGGTTGAATCGCCACGGGGAGAACAGGCGGATGTGGCGCCACTGCTCAATGGCGGCGCCGGCGGTGGGTCCGGCTTCGAAGATGACTGGTTCCAGGTCGCGTTCGAGCAGGTGTGCTGCGGTTGCGAGTCCGACCGGGCCTGCGCCGATCACTGCAATAGGAAGGTTCTTTACTGAATCCATGCTGTCCTCTTACTTTTCCGATGTGGTGGCGGTTTGGGTGGGGTGCCTGCCGGTCCTTGTGGGGCCGGCAGGCCTGGGCGGTGCTGCTTAGCAGCAGTCCAGATCGTCTTCGTCGCAGCAGCCCGTGTCGGTGCAGCATTCGGTGTCCATCCAGCTCACCCCCTCCCGTCCAGTGGGGTGGTTTTACTTGGCGGCGGGGATCAGCGAGGCGATCAGGCCCTCGATGCGGGTCTTGATCTCATCGCGGATGGGACGGACTGCGGCTACACCCTGCCCGGCCGGGTCTTCAAGGACCCAGTCCTCGTAGCGCTTGCCGGGGAAGTACGGGCATTCGTCGCCGCAGCCCATGGTGATGACCACTTCGGATTCCTTGACGGCCTCGGTGGTGAGGATTTTGGGGATTTCTGCAGACATGTCGATGCCAAGCTCGGCCATGGCTTCAACGGCGGCGGGGTTGACCTTGTCAGCGGGCTGCGAACCTGCGGAGCGTACCTCGATCTCACCCTTGCCAAGGGTGGTCAGGAACGCGGCGGCCATCTGGGACCGCCCGGCGTTGTGGACGCAGACGAACAGGACGGAGGGTTTCTTGGTGGTTTCGGTGCTCATAATGTTCTCCAAGGGGACTATCGGTGGTTAGAGGGAAGCCGGTTCGGCGGGGAAGAAGCGTTTACGGGCCCACAGGGCGGCGTAGACGAGTGCGACGAGGACCGGGACTTCGATCAGTGGCCCGACCACACCGGCGAGGGCTTGGCCGGAGGTGACACCGAAGGTGCCGATCGCTACGGCGATGGCGAGTTCGAAGTTGTTGCCCGCTGCGGTGAAGGCCAGGGTCGTGGTCTTGGCGTAACCAAGGTCGAGCAGCCGGCCAAGGACCATGCCGATCCCGAAGACGACCAGGAAGTAGACCAGCAACGGCACCGCGATGCGGACCACGTCCAGTGGTCGGGAGGTGATGGTTCCGCCCTGTAGGGCGAACAGGAGCGTGATGGTGAAGAAGAGGCCGTAGAGCGCCCAGGGGCCGAGCTTGGGCAGGAGCTTGTTCTCGTACCAGTCCCGGCCTTTGGCCTTCTCGCCGATGGTGCGGGTCAGGAAGCCGGCGAGCAGCGGGACGCCGAGGAAGATCAGCACCGATGCGGTGATGGCCCAGAAGGAAAAGTCCGCGCTGGTGGTGGGCAGACCCAACAGGGACGGCAGCCACTGGAGGTAGAACCAGCCGAGGGCGCCGAATGCGATCACTTGGAAGACGGAGTTGATGAATACCAGCACGGCCGCTGATTCGCGGTCGCCGCAGGCCAGATCGTTCCAGATCATGACCATGGCGATGCAGCGTGCCAGACCGACGATGATCAGTCCCGTGCGGTATTCGGGCAGGTCCGGGATGAAGATCCAGGCCAGGGCAAACATGAACGCCGGGGCCAGGATCCAGTTGATGACCAGTGAGGTGATCATCAGCTTCCGGTCAGCCAGCACGCGATGCGCTTGGTCGTAGCGGACCTTGGCCAGGACCGGGTACATCATCACGAGCAGGCCGATGGCGATCGGCAGGGACACTTCGCAGACCTTCACGGCCTCCAGCGCTGTGTTCAGGCCCGGAATCAGGCTGCCCAGCAACAAGCCAAGGGCCATAGCGGCAATGATCCACACCGGCAGGAAACGATCGAGAGTGGAGAGTTTGCCAACGACGGCAGCCTCATCCTGGCGCAGTGATGGTGTGTCAGTCCGGGTGGTCACGGGTCTCCTGTGCAGCTAAGCGATAAATTGATGAAGATCGATATGTGCAGTATCCCCAGCTATATCGATGAATGTCAATCTACGTGCATAATGGGAGACATGAACTCTCTGCACACTCTTGAGCCCGAGGTTGACGCCTCATGCTGCGTCCCGTCCGGGAAGCCGGCACTGAGCGCTGAAGAAGCACAGCAGAAAGCCCTCGTCTTCAAGGCCCTGGCCGACCCCAACAGGCTGCGGCTCTTGTCCATCGTCAAAGCCGGGGAGTCAGGTGAGTCATGCGTGTGTGACCTCACCGAACCTCTTGGCCTGGGCCAGCCGACTGTCTCCCACCACTTGAAGATCCTGGTCGAGGCAGGTTTGCTGCACCGCGAAAAGCGCGGCACTTGGGCCTACTACTCCCTGATCCCGGGGGCCTTGGACGATGTCGCGGGGATCCTGGCTGCCCTATGAGCCCTGATATGCAGATACGGCCCATGAAACAGTCCGACTGGTCGGCTGTGCAGCGGATTTTCCAGGAAGGCATCGACACGGGGCACGCGACCTTCGAATCGAACGCCCCGGATTGGGATTCTTTTGACTCGTCCAGGCTGCAAGAGCACCGGCTCGTAGCGGAGACTGCCGAGCATGGAGTTGTGGGTTGGGCGGCCGTTTCTGCCGTATCGTCCCGGCCGGTCTACGCGGGTGTAGTCGAGCACTCCGTGTACGTTGCCGCTGAAGCCCGTGGGCTTGGTCTCGGTAAAGCACTTCTACAGGCGCTCATCGACTCCACCGAGCGCGGTGGAGTGTGGACCATTCAATCCAGCGTCTTCCCGGAAAACCACTCCAGTCTCCGGATCCACGAAGGTGCGGGGTTCCGGGTCATTGGCCTCAGAAGCCGCATCGCCCGCATGACCTACGGCCCCGCCGCCGGACAGTGGCGCGACACCATCCTGCTCGAACGTCGGTCCCCGATAGACGTCTGATCCTGGCTTCCGAAGGTCGTTTGAGACGCCTCCTCAATGGTCTGAACTGTGGGAATGCTGGCCTCCACAGACGTAGTACCTGATAAGAGCCGCGCCTCAGAGGGATCCCATCGGTGCCCTGGCAAGGCGCTGGCTATTTCGAGTGGGCTTGCTGCCTTGGGCCGGTCACCCCTGGTTGCCCCGCCTCATCCCGGCGCTTGCGGAGATGGATGAGACTTTGTTCCAGGGCACGGACTTCGCCGAGCCACTGATGGCTGCGGGCCTCTTCCAGGCGTTCTTCTGCGTTGACCGTCATGTCCTCCAATCGACCGGACTGTGCAGGGTCCACCTGCAGGAAGCGGCACTTGATGCAAGCGTGTTCGTGCACGCACGGGGTTGCGTAGGGGCGGTGGCAGGTACCCAGAGCCACCCGTCGCAGGAGGAAGTGTTGCTCGAATTCTTCCCACTCGTTGGGGGTCGCGGGCCGGTTTTCGCGGTCGGGTCTGGTCTGTCTGCGCCGTTCAATAAAGGCGTGGTGAGCATCGATGACGTGTTCGGGGAACACGGCGGTGTAGCCACGGGTCGTTTCCAGGTTGAGGTGGCCGAGCAGGGTCGAGACGATGTGCAAGGGCAGCCCGGCGCCGACGAGCTCGGTGGCGAACTGGCGCCGGAAATCGTGGGGTGTGAACGTCACAGGCGATCCGCCGTCGCTCAGCCGGGCATGGGATGCAATGCGGACGAGCAATTTCCGTACGTGGTTATAGGACAAGACGTTCTGGGTGGCCCAATGAGTCTGGCGGTGTGGCAGCATTTCGCTGAATGTCTTGTCGTTGGGGTCGTACCGGCTGGACAGGGGGACGGTCTGGTTTGTGCCCCTGGCGCGACGCTGGACCTCCACCAGAATTTTCACGAGCTCAGGGGACATGGGGATGAGGCGTTCCTGGTCGTTCTTGGACGGAACGATATGCAGGAGCGGCACAATGGTGTTGGTGGTGGGGACGACGTAGTGGCGCAGGGACAACTGGGTTAGTTCCAGCAGTTCTTCGATCCGCACGCCGGTCTCTTTGAAAGTCGCCGCTACTGCCCAACCCCAGAATCCGTCGGCTTCCACCGCCGTGATATCGGCCCGTTTTTCCGACCGGTGCCGGCGGCCTGGCCTCGTCATCGGCAGCCAACACCTCAGCCCAGACCCGAACTCTGGCATTAATCTTGCCCCGCACCGGAGGGTCATGGCGTCGGTAAGTCACTCCGTCGATGGTGAAGATTTCCCCGTGGCCGGCCGAAAGGGTGCGTTCGAGCAGGACGGCGCCCTTCGAGCGCAGGTCTTCAGCGGAGCGCATGAAGGCCAGCAGCAAGGGTGTCAAGGAGCGGGTGCGTTGCTGCATACGCGCCTGGACTTGGCGGCGCTGCTTTGACACGGCTTTCGACTCGGCCCGCGGAAGCGGGATCGGGGCGACCCAGACAGCCCAGCGTTCCGGTTGCTCGTGTGACCACTCGGCGAGATCGCGGTAAAGAGCCCGGACTGCAAAGTAGGTTGAGGCGGTCTCACGGCGCGGCAACCCATCCAGCGTGACCTTGACACGTTCACGCCACTTGGCGGCCACGTCCGGTGCCAAGCGAAGGTTCTCCTGACCGGGATTGATCTCTAGGACCTCTACCCAGAACAGCCGGACGAGCCGGTAGGCAAGGCCTTCCAATGAGCTGTAGTCCATGTTGGGTTTGAGTTCTTCGAGATAGTCGATCAGCAGGTCTCGGACACCTGATTGTGGGATGCCGTAACGACCGACAAGGGTTTCAACCGTATGGCGGCGGTTGGCGACGTTGGCATGCCATGCTGCCCGCAAGGTGGGCGGTTCCCCGGCCAACGGACCCAGTGCCACAAGAAGCTCCCACGCCAAGTGTTCTTTGGCGTGACGTTGATTCATTCTCGCTAGGTGCGAATAAGCGAGGATGTCTTCTCCGGTGAGCTGGCCGAGCCGCTTCCCGGTCCTTACCAGGATCCGGGCAATGGCGTTCTCGGCGTTCCGACGAACCAGTTCGTGAGCGGCGCGGTACTGGGGAAGCTCCTGCATCCGGGCTGTTTCTACAGGTTCTGCCACATCAAGGAACGTGACCGCCCCTCGACTGTTTTGCCACTGCTTCGATGAGGACATCCACTCAGAGGATGGCCGGACAAGCCGGGCCCGGACGAGACTCGTCATCCCCAGGCTGATGTGCTGTGCGGGCAGGGCCAGACGCCTGCTGAGTTCGGCAAGACCGGTCTTTGGTGCCTCATCCAGCCCGGAGGCAAACCACCGTTCATCCCACGTATCGCCAGGAAGTTCATAAGCCAATGCAGAATGTCATGGGTGGCCCGCTGGCATGCCTTCCGGTACTGCTTACTCTTGCCGTAGCGCCCGTTGTTGCTCTCGACCCAAGCGAACGCCTCGTCCCAGCCGAGTCGCTGCAACGCCCGAAATTCCCACTCCTGGTTTTGGGGGCCAGGAGTTCCTGCATCGAAGGCCTGACGGGCCTGTATTCGATGATTTGTCCTCCCCAAGTTCATCTCAAGGGCGAAGTCGTAGAAGCTCGACAGTACCGTCAGCTGGTGGTTGATCGAGTTTGCCGAGAAGGTGGTCCCCGCTCCCGGCTTGCGGGTTACCGCGTTGGTCGCTGCTGCGTTTTCGGGGCCTCTGCGAAGTGCGTTGGCTGTCGGGGATGCCCTCATGTGCTCCACTAGCGCTCGGACGTCCAGCCGTTCAGCACGCTCCCACGCCACGAACCTGCCGTGGAGAAACCGGAACCAACGAAGCAGGTCATAGGCGTAGCTGCGCAGTGTCGCCGGAGAACAGTCTGACGCCGACAGGTCGCGCAGAAATGACGAAACGGCTTGATGTTCCGTGTCGGGGAAGAGTAAACGGAACGGCAGACCGGTATCCGATTTCACGACCCTGCCCAATTGCCTCGTCACAGATCCCAGCCTGCCTGCCGTTGATTGCCAAAAGACCCAACACAAGGTGCAGTTAACATGCCGACCGCTAGGTGAGATGGGCAGCGGGCGGTAGTCGGGGACATCGCGTAGGCTGCGTCTAAGCTGGGCCCACGCCGTCCGGGTTCCCTGGCGGAGCTTGCGAGGTTAGGGAGACGGTGGGGCGGCACGAGCGAGCAGCCGAGGGATCGTCCGCGGCAAGCCGCCGAAGGCGAGCACTTTCCACATAGCTCACCCGGCCGTCCGTGGGCTCACCCAAGCCAAGTAGACTGGTCCGGAAAACCATTCGAACTTTGCAGGGGAGATCCATGGCTGCGATCAACCGTGACGACGTCGCGCATCTTGCGCGTCTGGCTCACATTGAAATGAGTGCCGAAGAACTGGACAGGATGGCTGTTGAGCTTGCTGTCATCGTGGATTCGGTAAAGAGCGTGAGCGAAGCTGCGGGAGAGGACGTCCCGGCGACGTCGCACCCAATTCCGTTGACCAACGTGTTCCGTGAGGACGTTGTGGGCCACACGTTCACCGCTGAGCAGGCGTTGTCCGGCGCTCCGGATGCTTTCGAGAACCGTTTCAAGGTCCCGGCAATCCTGGATGAGGACTAATCACTATGACTGAGCTGAAGAACGAACTCATCCGTCACTCCGCTGCCGATCTCGCTGCGAAGCTGGCTTCCCGCGAGGTTACCGCCGTCGAGGTAACGCAGGCGCATCTTGACCGCATTGCCGACGTCGACGGTCAGGTTAATGCGTTCCTGCACGTTAACAGCGAAGAGGCTTTGGCTGTTGCGGCCGAGGTTGATGCTGCCCGCGCTGCCGGAGGTTCCGCCGCGCAGGAGCTGCATGCCCTCGCTGGTGTGCCGATCGCCGTGAAGGACCTCATCGTGACCATTGGCCAGCCCACGACGGCTGGTTCAAAGATCCTTGAGGGCTGGCACAGCCCGTATGACGCCACCGTGGTGAAGAAGCTGCGCGCGGCCAAGATGCCCATCCTGGGTAAGACCAACCTGGACGAATTCGCCATGGGTTCCTCCACTGAGCACTCGGCCTACGGACCCACCCGCAACCCGTGGGACCTGGACCGTATTCCTGGCGGTTCGGGCGGTGGCTCCGCTGCCGCCGTCGCCGCTTTCGAAGCGCCGCTGGCCCTCGGCACTGACACGGGTGGCTCCATCCGCCAGCCCGGTGCTGTCACCGGAACCGTTGGCGTGAAGCCGACGTACGGTGCTGTTTCCCGTTACGGTGCCATAGCCATGGCGTCGTCGCTGGACCAGATCGGCCCGGTTTCCCGTACGGTGTTGGACTCGGCGCTGCTGCAGGAAGTCATCGGCGGCCACGACCCCTTCGACTCCACGTCGCTGACGGATCCTTTCAACGATCTTGTTGCTGCTGCCCGTGTGGGCAATGTTGCCGGAATGAAGATCGGCATTGTGAAGGAACTTCACGGCGAGGGCTACCAGGCCGGTGTCGAGAACCGTTTCAACGAGTCCCTGCAGCTGCTCAGGGATGCCGGCGCTGAAATCGTTGAGGTTTCCTGCCCCAACTTGAAGTACGCCCTTGGTGCTTACTACCTGATCATGCCGTCCGAGGTGTCCAGTAACCTGGCCAAGTTCGACGGCGTCCGCTTCGGCATGCGTGTCCTGCCCAAGGACGGTCCCATGACCATCGAGCGCGTCATGGGTGCTACCCGTGCCGCCGGCTTCGGCGACGAAGTGAAGCGACGCATCATCCTCGGTACCTACGCGTTGAGCGCCGGCTACTATGACGCCTACTACGGCTCGGCACAGAAGGTCCGTACGCTGATCCAGCGTGACTTCGACGCCGCATTCGCGAAGGCTGATGTCCTGATTTCCCCGACCGCGCCCACCACGGCGTTCAGGCTGGGGGAGAAGCTGGACGATCCTCTGGCGATGTACTTGAACGACGTCGCAACGATCCCCGCGAACCTCGCCGGTATCCCGGGCCTGTCCCTGCCGGGTGGCTTGGCTGACGAAGACGGCCTGCCCGTTGGCATCCAGCTGCTGGCTCCTGCCCGGCAAGATGCCCGCCTGTACCGCGTGGGTGCGGTCCTCGAATCCATCCTTGAAGAGAAGTGGGGCGGCCCGATGCTTGCACAGGCGCCTCTCCTCGGTTCAGCTTCAACCACCGCCGGAGGTTCCAACTAATGTCCGTCGACGCAACCCTGAGCTTCGAAGAGGCCATGGAGAAGTACGATCCCGTCCTGGGGTTTGAGGTCCACGTGGAACTCAACACCAAGACCAAGATGTTCTCCTCCGCGCCGAACGTTTTCGGTGATGAGCCGAACACCAACGTCAACGAGGTCGATCTGGGCATGCCCGGCGTGCTGCCGGTGGTGAACAAAACGGCCGTGGAGTCCTCCATCAAGATCGGCCTTGCCCTGAACTGCAAGATCGCCGAGTCCTGCCGCTTCGCCCGGAAGAACTACTTCTACCCGGACACCCCCAAGAACTTCCAGACCTCGCAGTACGACGAACCGATCGCCTATGACGGTTACCTCGACATTGAGCTTGAGGACGGCACGGTCTTCCGCGTGGAGATCGAGCGCGCCCACATGGAAGAAGACGCCGGCAAGTTGACTCACATGGGTGGCGCTGCGGGCCGTATCCAGGGTGCCGACTACTCGCTGGTGGACTACAACCGTTCCGGTGTGCCGCTGGTTGAAATTGTCACCAAACCCATCGAGGGCGCCGGCAGCCGTGCGCCCGAGCTGGCCAAGGCCTACGTCGCGGCAGTCCGCGAGATCGTGAAGAACCTTGGTGTTTCGGATGCCAAGATGGAGCGCGGCAACGTCCGTTGCGACGCCAACGTTTCCTTGCGCCCGCACGGCCGGGAAAGGTTCGGTATCCGTTCGGAGACCAAGAACGTGAACTCGCTGCGCGCCGTCGAGCACGCCGTCCGTTACGAGATCCAGCGCCACGCTGCCGTCCTTGATTCCGGCGAGCCGGTCATCCAGGAGACGCGCCACTGGCACGAGGACACGCGTTCGACGACGTCGGGCCGGCCCAAGTCCGACGCCGACGATTACCGCTACTTTCCGGAGCCGGATCTGGTTCCCGTCGTCGCCTCCCGTGAGTGGGTGGAAGAACTCCGCGCCACCCTCCCTGAGCCGCCGGCCGAGCGCCGCAAACGCCTCAAGGAAGCTTGGGGCTACTCCGATCTGGAATTCCGCGATGTGGTGAACGCCGGTGTCATGGACTCCATCGAGGAAACCATCGCTGCCGGTGCGTCCGCAGATGTTGCCCGAAAGTGGTGGATGGGCGAGATCGTTGGCCGCGCCAAGGTTGCTGACGTCGATCCTTCCGAGCTTGGTGTCACGCCGCAGGTCATCGTCGAGCTGAACAAGCTTGTTGAAGGCGGCAAGATCAACAACAAGATGGCAACCCAGGTCTTGGATGGCGTGCTCGCCGGCGAAGGTACTCCGGCGGAAATCGTTGAGAAGCGTGGCCTTGCGGTGGTGTCCGACGACGGTCCGCTCCTCGAAGCCATCGACGCCGCCCTGGCAGCACAGCCGGACGTCGCGGAGAAGATCCGTGGGGGCAAGGTCCAGGCTATTGGCGCGATTGTTGGCGGTGTCATGAAGGCCACGCGTGGCCAGGCAGACGCTGGGCGCGTCCGCGAACTCATCCTGGAGAAGCTCGGCGTCCAGGGCTAAGTACCCGCACTTTCCATCAAAGTAGGCCGCAGTTGTTACTGCGGCCTACTTTGCTTTGGGCTTGCATGGTTTGGGCGCACAATGGGTTCATGGCCATACTCAAACCAAGCCTTCGTCAGGGCCTCCTTGCCGGGGCGATCGCCGTCGCGTTGACCGGCGGCGGTGCCGCCGCTGTGTGGGCGGGCACCCAACCCGGCCCATCACCGTCGGGCCCTTCCGCTTCACCCACTCCGTCTTCGTCCGCGAAAGCCAAATCCATGGAAGGTCGCGGGCAGCCTATCCATGGCGAACACGTTGTGAAGCAGCAGGACGGGAGCTACCGTACTGTTCTCACTCAGGCCGGAACTCCCGAATCCGTTAGTGAAACCGGGATGACGGTGAAGAGCGAAGACGGCTTCACGCAACGCTATGTAATCAACGCGGATACGCGGATCATCAAAGTCCCCGCCGACGTCTCAGAGCTCCGGAACGGCAAGGGCAAACCGTCGCTGCCATCGGCCACGGTTGCTGATCTCAAGGTCGGTGACACAGTGCGCGTCAGTGGCACCAAGGATGGCGAAACCGTGACGGCTACGAGAGTTGTGTCCGGTGAACTGCCTGCCGGTGTCAAGGGCCCCGGGCATCAGCGCGGGCATGGCCCCAAGTAACCGGGGTTCCAATACCTAGAGCGCTACTGTCCTGAAGCCAAGGTTTCCGCTGGCGGAGTCCGGCGTGTTTGAGCTCCGCGCTGCGAGGCGGTAACGGTTGCAGTAGGAGTCGTGGCAGAGGTACGAGCCACCCCGCATCACCCTGCCGCGGCCGATGGAGGGGCCCCTCGGATTCTCCACCACTCCTTGGGCGAGGCACGTTTTGTAGTACTTGGGCAGGAACCAGTCGCTGCACCACTCCCAGACGTTCCCACTGGTTTGGTAGAGCCCATAGCCGTTTGGGCTGAAGGACTTGGCAGGTGCGGTCGTGAGGTAGCCGTCGTCCACTGTGTTGCGGGAAGGGAAATCGCCTTGCCAAATATTGCAGTTGTGAGCGGCGGCGCCTGGGGCAACGTTGTGCAGAGCATTGCCCCAGGGATAGCGCTGCCCGGACAGCCCGCCGCGGGCCGCGTACTCCCACTCCGCTTCCGTGGGCAGCCGACGCCCGGCCCATTCGCAATACGCCAAAGCGTCGTTGTGGGACACGTGGGTGACAGGGTGGTCGGGGGCCTCTGACCAACTAGAGAGAGGCCCGGTCGGGTGCGCCCAGTCCGCCCCACGGACGTTCAGCCACCAAGGGACGTTGTTGACCCGGTTGAGGATGTCATGCTTGTCGGCTTTCACGGCCAGATGGAACACCGCTGATGTACCGAAGATTTCCGACTCGGTACGGTGCCCGGTGGCATCGATGAACTCAGCGAACTCTTCATTGGTCACCGTGGTGGCACTGATGCGGAAGGGTGAGACGAACACTTCGTGCACAGGTGACTCGCCATCGTCCTTGTAGCCCTCGTTGAACGGATCGCCCATGGAGAACGTTCCGGCGGGGATATCGACGTCGAGTGTTCCCTTGGACGCTGCGGTGCTGCTTGCGGAAGGCTCGACGGCGGTGCGTACGTCCCGGTGTCCGTCCACCGCGCGCAGGGGGAGGGGCCGCCCCGGCTCGGAATGCGCCCGGGCGTCAGCGCCTGGGTTACAGCAGTCTGCCATCTCAACCTTCTGTCCGACTTCCACCTGCTAGTACTTTAGCGGGGGACCGTTGCCTGCCCAAGGCACATTTCTACCCTGGACGGCGCACCACTCGTTCCCCGGCGGCGCACCACTTTCCGCCGCGTGCGCCTCTTGTGCCCCGGCGGCGCACCACTTTCCGCTAAATGCGCCCGTCGTTACGGGTGCGGATGGCGGCTGTGGGTGCGGAAGAGTCTTCCCTGAACTACCTGGACACAACGCTCCCCGTTCTGCGGATGCAGCAGACCTCCCAAGAATGACGAAAAGTGATTTCCAGGATCAGTTTCGATCATGTTCTTGCATAAAGAGATGCCCATCACTTATTGTTTGTTAAACGGTTAACGAGCGTGGCTTGAATCACATTGATGGTTCCGGCTCGGTACTAGAGGAGACAGCATGAACTCGACGACGGAACAGGCTCCGGCATTGCCCGTAGCCCGCCGAGTCGCGGGCCCGGCAGGTGGAAACGCCTCCGGATCCGGTCCCAGGAAACGGAAGAGAATCAGGGTCCCGCAGCAGAGTTTCCGGTCCCGTCTGAGACGAGACAAGCAGATGCTGCTCATGATGCTGCCCGGTGTGGCCTTCTTGCTTCTCTTCTTCTACATCCCCATCCTCGGCAACGTCATCGCCTTCCAGGATTACCAGCCGTATCTGGGCATCGGTGACAGCCTCTGGGTGGGCTGGCAGAACTTCGTGGACCTGTTCGGCAATCCGGACTTTGTTCACGCTTTCTGGAACACGCTCTACTTGGCGGCCTGGCAGCTGGTCTTCCTCTTCCCGGTGCCGCTGGTGTTGGCCCTGATCGTAGATTCACTGATCAGCACCCGCGTCCGGCGGATCTTCCAGAGCATCGCCTACCTCCCGCACTTCCTGTCCTGGGTGCTGGTGATCGCGTTCTTCCAGCAGATGCTGGGCGGCGCGGGCTTCGTCAACAACCTCCTCCGGGACTGGGGAATGGACCCTATTCCCTTCATGACCAACCCGGAAACATTCCCGGTCATGGTGGTGGTCCAGATGATCTGGAAGGATGCCGGCTGGGCCATGATCATCTTTCTGGCAGCCCTTGCCAGCATCGACAATTCGCTCTACGAAGCTGCAGCGGCGGACGGTGCTGGACGCTGGCGCCGGATGTGGCACATCACGCTTCCCGGGCTCAGGCCCGTCATTGTCCTCCTCCTGATCCTGCGCATCGGCGACATCCTCTCGGTGGGCTTTGAGCAGTTCATCCTTCAACGGGATGCAGTGGGAGCTGGCGCTGCGGAAGTGCTGGACACTTTCACCTACTACACCGGCGTAGTGGGAGGCGGCTGGAGTTCAGGCGCGGCAGCAGGACTTGCCAAGGGCTTGGTCAGCGCCTTGCTCATTTACGGCGCCAACAAACTTGCCCACCGCTTCGGCGAAGACGGAATCTTCGCAAAACAAGTGCGCTGAAAGCCCCGCTGACCCGTGCGCCTGCCGCACAAGGAGAACCCATGGCAACAACATTTTTCACCAGAAAACCTCGGGAGCTTAGCTACAACCCCAAGCGCCCGGTGTGGAAGGAAAAGCCTTCCGCGCTGTATCAAACGGTCAAGGTAGTGGTTCTGATCGTATTCAGCGTGTCAATCCTCACGCCTATCCTGCTGGTAGTCTCCACATCCCTTGCTGACACGGAACAACTCGTGAAAGCCGGCGGATTCGTGCTCTGGCCTGAACGTCCAACTCTCGAGGCCTACGCCACCATCTTCAAAGGTCCCATGGTGCTGCAATCACTCGGGGTCAGCATGCTGGTCACCGCAGTGGGCACCATCCTGGCGCTGTTCGTCACCATCACCATGGCCTACGCCACCAGCCGCACCGTACTTTTTGGCAGGCCGGTAGTCCTCGCAGTCCTGTTCACGCTCCTGTTTGCGCCGGGACTCATCCCGTCCTTCCTGATGATCCGCCAACTTGGTCTGCTGGACTCTTTGTGGTCGCTGATCCTCCCGGGCATCTTCGGGGCCTTCAACTTTGTGGTCATGCGGTCGTTCTTTATGAATATCTCAGGCGAACTGATCGAAAGCGCCAGAATCGACGGCGCCAACGACTGGCAGATCCTGTGGCGGATCGTGATGCCGTTGTCCAAAGCCGTAATCGCCGTCGTCGGGCTGTTCTACGCGGTGGGCTTCTGGAACTCGTTCTTCAACGCCCTGCTCTACATCAACGATCACAGCAAGTGGCCCATCCAGTTGCTCCTCCGCAACTTCGTAGTCCAAGGCAGTGGCGCAGCGGACCAATTGGGAATCACCACCACACCGCCGCCGCAGTCCATTCAGATGGCCGTAGTGGTGGTAGCGCTCGTCCCGATCCTGATGGTCTACCCGTTCCTCCAAAAGCACTTTTCCAAGGGCGTCATCACCGGCGCCGTGAAGGGCTAGACCATCCAAAGAGCGCCGAAAGCTACAGCACCCAACCCCTACAGCACTCAAGCCACAAAGAAACGCAAATAACCAGAAAGGGTTATGCCATGACGAGCACTACCTCTCAGGCTGGGTTCAGCCGCCGCGGTTTCCTTGGCCTCGCAGGCCTGGCCGTGACCGCTGCGGGTCTGTCCGCCTGCGGTGGCGGCGGGGCCGCGAATAACGGAGGCGCCGCTGCCTCCGCTTCGGTCAAGTTGCCCACCTATAAAGAGTTCACCGGAGTGACCCCGGACATCGCGGGTAACGCCAAGGGCCTCCAAGCCGGGTTCTTCAAGTTGCCCACCGCTGTGCAGTCCGTGAAGACGCCGCCGCTCACGGGCAAGGTGACCGGCCTGACCGAAACCTTCGACACCATGAGCCCGGGCCTGAAGGACAACCCGTTCTGGCAGCGCCTCAACGCCAAGCTCGGTGGTGATCTGGAACTCCAGATCGCTGAAGATATCGGTGACGGTTACCCGGCGAAGTTCGCCACCGTCCTGGCCAGCAATGATCTTCCGGACATGATGTGGGTTCCGCCCAACCAGGGCATCCCCAATGTTGGCCCGATGCTCGAAGCCAAATTCCAGGACCTGACGCCGTACCTCTCAGGTGACGCCGTCCTTGAGTACCCCAACCTGGCCGCGCTTAAACCCGATTCCTGGAAGACCGCCGTCGTGAACGGCAAGATCTGGGGCGCACCCATCCCGAGTACCCCGTTCGGCCAGGTGTACCTTGGCAACCACGATATGTGGGCCAAGGTGGGTGGCTTCGAAGCAGCCAGCGCCGACGAGTTCCTGGAGAAGGCCAAGGAACTGACCCGACCCGGTGACCAGCAGTACGCGCTGGAACCGGCGTACATCAACGCGCTGCACATGGTCACCGAATGGTTTGGTGCCCCGAATAGCTGGGCCGTCAACAAGGACCGCACCCTCACCCACCTCTACGAAACCGATGAGTACCTGGCTGGCGTGGAGTTCACCGCCAAGATGTTCGCAGCGGGCGTCTTCTACCCGGATTCCAAAGCAGCTGACATTCGTTCGCGGGTAGCCAACGGCAGCGTCGCAGCCCAGGTTGTGGTGGGTCCGCACGATATCCGCAGCTACCGTGCTCTGAACCAGGACGCTCAGTTCGACATTCTCATCCCGTTCAGCGCCGACGGCAAGGTCAAGCCCGTCTACGACATGGGCTACGGAACCGTGGGTTTCACGCCCTTCAAGAAGGCGGAAGAGGGCAAGATCCGCGAGCTGCTCTCGCTCATCAACTACCTGTCTGCCCCGTTCGGCACGGTGGAGTACATGCAGAAGAACTTTGGTGAACTCGGCGAGGACTACACCATTGACGGCTCCGGCAATCCGGCGCGCACAGAGACGGGGACAACCAATGCGCCCGGCCTGGTCTCGGCGTTGAACATCATGTCCAGCCCCGAAAACGTGATCTTCAATCCGGGCTTCGACGACGACACACGGTACGTCAGCCAGCAGGAAGAAAAGCTGCTCGAATTTGCGTGGCGCAACCCCACCAACGGTTCCTACTCGGACACCAACGCCAAGGTGGGTGCCAAGATCACCAAGCAACTGCGCGACAAGGTGGTGGACATCATCACCGGCCGCGCCAAGATCGACGAACTCAAGGACGCGGTGAAGCGCTGGAAGAGCGAAGGCGGGGACAAGATGCGCGACGAGTACGAGGCCGCGTTGGACCCTGACGCGCCGGTATTCAGGAGCTAGCCTCAAATCAATAACGAACCACCGCGAATCCGAAGAACACAGCAGGGGGAACCATGGCAAAAGCGAGCAGCACCGGAGTCAGACCAACCATCCGTATGGTGGCCGAAGTGGCCGGCGTCTCCACGGCCACGGTTTCCTATGTCTTGTCAGGGCGCCGGGGTGATGGCGGGCCCGGGGTGTCGGATCCGACGGCGGAGAAGGTCAAGGCGGCTGCGGAGCGGCTCGGCTACCGCCCCAACCAGGCGGCCCGGGCTATCCGGACCGGCCGGACCAACACTGTGATCCTGTCGTTGACCATGCTGTCCGATCCGTGGTCCTTGTCCGTTATCGAGGCGGTGCAGAAGGCCGCGGTTCCGCTGGGTATCACGCCGATGATCCTGGGGGACGCCGATTGGGTCAAAGTCCTCGGCACGCACAATGCCGATGCTGTGTTCGTGGACGCCGTCCGTCCTGACCAGAGAGATGCCCTGCGCAAGCTCGCCGAGCACGGAACCACGCTGGTGGTTTTTGATGAAGAAGTGCAGGCGGACGGCTTTGACGTTATCCGTTCCATTGCCGGACCTGGCTGCCGGATGGCTGTGGAGCACTTGCTCCACGGCCATCGCAGGATTGCTTGCTTGACTCCGGCGACGGCGGCCGGCACGTCCGGCGGCACAAGGTACCGGGCGTATGCCGAGGCGTTGGAGCATGCGGGCATCCAGGAACGCGAGGACTATGTGGGCTTGTTCGATGGCACCAGCGCGGGAGCGTACGCCGCGGCAACCCGGCTGCTCAGCATGCCGGACCGTCCCACCGCCATCTACGCCACCACGGATTACGCAGCAGTCAGCGCCATCAATGCGGCCCAGCGCCTGGGCCTCGCGGTAGGTACTGACGTGGACATCATCGGCGTGGGCAACACCGTGGAGGGCGAACGGATGTCGCCTTCGTTGAGCACCGTGGGTCCCGTTGACTTCTTCGACAAACTCGCCCGGCTGCTGCTGCGGCGGGCAACCGGCCCGGCTGACTCAACCCGCCAGGCTGCTCCCACCACAGCTGAGGACCCTGGCGTCCTGGACTTCCCTTGGCACTTGTTCGTGCGTGAATCGGCGCCGCACCGCAGCGCCGCAACCAGACTTTACTAAGAAGAGCAGAAGGATATTGCACACCATGGAAAAGGATTTGAAGGTTGGCATCGTAGGTTTTGGCCTGCGGTCGGGGCTGTGGAAGCACGCCCATAAGCCGGGCCAAGGCTCGGAGGTGACCGTCGTCTGTGACCTCAGTGAGCGTGGCCGGGCTGACGCCGCTGAACGCATTCCGTCGGCACACGTCACAGGGGACCTTGAGGAGCTTCTGAGCAGCGGGATCGACGCCGTCCTGGTCCTGACCCCCGATAACCAGCACGCCGCCGTCGCAGTTCGCACGCTCAAGGCCGGCATCCCCACCTTCTGCGAGAAGCCCTTGGACATCACCGTTGAGGCCGCGGACCGGATCCTGGCCACCGCCTACGAAACGGGAACGCGCCTGTATGTGGGCCACAACATGCGCCACATGCCGGTTGTAGTACAGATGCGCGAACTGATCGAAGACGGCAGGATCGGCGAGGTCAAGGCGGTCTGGTGCAGGCACTTCGTTGGTCACGGTGGTGACTATTATTTCAAGGACTGGCACGCTCAGCGAGCCAACGTCACCTCGCTCCTGCTCCAAAAAGGTGCCCACGACATCGATGTGATCCACTGGCTTGCCGGTGGCTACACCAAGCGGGTTGCCGCCGTCGGCGATCTCGCGGTCTACGGCGACGTCGCCAACCGGAGCAATAACGCCGGAAAGCGCATGGGGGACTGGTTCTCCATGGACAACTGGCCGCCCACGGAGCAGAAGGACCTGGCGGAGGTGATCGATGTGGAGGACATTTCCATGATGAACATGGTGCTGGATAACGGCGTGCTTGCCTCTTACCAGCAGTGCCATTTCACGCCGGACTACTGGCGCAACTACACCGTCATTGGCACCAAGGGCCGGATCGAGAACTTCGGCGACGGACCGGGAGAGACCATCAACGTGTGGACCAGCCGGACGTCCGGCTATTCCGCGCCGGATGAGGTCATCACCATCAAGGATGGTGAAGGTGGCCACGGCGGCGCGGATCCACGCCTGATCGAGGAGTTCCTGCATTTCGCGTCGGAGGGTGGCCAAACCCGTACCAGCCCGATTGCTGCGCGGCAGGCAGTGGTCGCCGGCATCCTGGCGGCGGAATCGTTGCGCGGTGACGGTTCTGCCCGCGAGGTACCGGATCTCCCTGCCGAACTGGTGGCGTACTTCGACGCCGGTCAGCCCGCCCTGGTCCGCGACTGACCTCCTGGGACTAACCGGGGCTGGATAGCTCCACAAGCTCGGTCATGACGGTTTGAAGTGACTCGCAGACCGTCATGACCGACTTCCGTTTGAGCGTCTCGGGGCGGGCAAGGATGTCGATCTTGCGGACGGAGTTCACCCCGGACAGCGGACGCAGCACCACGCCGGCATCCAACACCCGGCGCGCGGTGAAGCGAGGCAGCAGCCCGATCGCGCCACCGGCGGACACCAGTGCCGCCACGGTGGAATAGTCGTTGATGCGGTGCAGCACCTCGGCCGGCCTGCCGCTCACGGCTACGACGGCGGCCAACACGTCAGCGGGCGAGTACCCGTCGCGGCTGGTCACCCAAGGTTCATCCACGACGTCGGACGGCTCCAGTTCGCGCCGGGCCGCCAGCGGGTGATTCGCCGGGAGTGCGATGTCCAATGGCTCGTCGGCGAGCGGAATCACCGCCACTTTGTCCTCGGGCCAGGCCGGGCTGTTGTCCATCCTGTGCGCTAAAACCAGGTCGTATCGCGCGGCCAACCCCGGAAAATCCTCCTGAGCCACATCCTCATCGGAGAGTCGCAGGCGTGGCGACTTCCCGCCGTCGGACGCTGTCCCGGACGCCAAATGCGCCGCCAACGGCGCAAACAGCGCCTGACCCGCACTGTGAAAAGCGCTCACACTCACCGGCGCGTCGGGAGCGTCGTGATACGCGCCGATCGCTGCACGCGCATCTGCCATGGCGTTGACGACTGCGGCACCCGCCTCAGCGAGAACACGGCCTGCATCGGTGAGCACCAACGCCCTGCCTTCTTTGCGCGTCAACGGCACGTCCACCGACTTCTGGAGCAGTGCGAGCTGTTGCGAAACTGCGGAGGGGGTCACCATCAAGGTCTCAGCGACAGCCTTGACGCTGCCCAGGTCTCCAAGCTCGCGAAGCATCTGCAACTGGTGAATTTCCATTAGCAAATTCTAAATCGTTGATTGAGAAGAATCTAGTTGTGCTAAATCGTCAGCGGCGCTCTAATTGACTCAGCAGCAGCGAAGCAGCCCTGGCAGTGAGGAATCCCATGAAGGCTCTCTACAAATCCGGACCCCACGCAGGGTTCGAACTCGTCGAACGTCCCGAGCCCGACGCAGGCCCCAGCGACGTCAAGATCCGTGTGATGACCACCGGTATCTGCGGCACCGACCTCCACATTCAAAGCTGGGACGCCTGGGCGCAGGGCATCATCGAAACGCCGCTCATCGCCGGCCACGAGTTCTATGGCGAAGTAGTGGAAATCGGCGAGGATGTCCGGGATGTCAAGGTAGGGGACAGGGTCTCCGGCGAAGGCCACGTGGTCTGCGGCATCTGCCGCAACTGCCGTGCCGGACGCCGCCAGATGTGCATCCACACCGTCTCCGTGGGAGTGCAGCGCGATGGCGCATTCGCCGAGTACGTCGTGATCCCGGAAACCAACGTCTGGGTCCACCAGGATGAGTCCGTTACCCCTGAACTCGGCGCCATCTTCGACCCCTTCGGGAATGCTGTACACACCGCACTGAGCTTCCCGCTGGTCGGCGAGGACGTCCTGATCACCGGTGCCGGACCCATCGGCCTGATGGCCATCGCTGTCGCCCGCCACGCTGGTGCCCGCAAGATCGCCATCACTGACGTCTCAGCCCCGCGCCTGGAACTGGCCCGGCAGATGGGCGTGGACCTCGCCGTGGACGTCTCCAAGATGCGCGTCCGCGAAGCACAGCAGGAACTGGGCATGCGTGAAGGCTTCGACGTCGGGTTGGAAATGTCGGGACACCCCACCGCCCTGCCTGAGATGATCGACAACATGAACCACGGCGGACGCATCGCCATGCTCGGCCTTCCCAGCCAGTCAATTGACATCGACTGGGGCAAGGTAGTCACCCACATGCTCACCCTCAAGGGCATCTACGGCCGCGAAATGTTCGAGACCTGGTACGCCATGAGCGCCATGCTGTCGTCCAACCCCGTGCTGCACCGCAGCATTTCCGCGGTGGTCACGGACAAGCTGTCAGCAAAGGACTGGGAAAAGGGCTTCGAGATCGCCCGCAACGGCACCGGCGGCAAAGTGGTCCTTGACTGGACCGAACTGTAACGCGACCCACGGCAACCGGACACCCGAAAACTTTAGGAGCACCCATGTATTCAGCCATCAAAGATCAGCTGCAGGGCGAACTTGACGAGATCCGCAGCGCCGGACTCTTCAAGACCGAACGCCACATCGATTCCCCGCAGGCCAGCCACATCGCAGCAGGCCAGCTCGGCCAGCCGGCCAACAAGGTCCTGAACTTCTGCGCCAACAACTACCTGGGCCTGGCAGACCACCCGGATATCATTGCCGCCGCTAAGTCCGCCATGGACGAGCGCGGCTTCGGTATGGCGTCCGTGCGTTTCATTTGCGGAACCCAGGACCTTCACCTTGAACTCGAGACGCGCGTCTCCACGTTCCTGGGGACCGAGGACACCATCCTCTTCTCCAGCTGCTTCGACGCCAACGGCGGCGTCTTCGAGTCCCTGTTCGGCCCCGAGGACGCAATTATCTCGGACTCCCTGAACCACGCGTCCATCATTGACGGCATCCGCCTGAGCAAGGCCAAGCGCTTCCGCTACGCCAACCAGGACATGGCCGATCTCGAAGCCAAGCTGGTTGAGGCCGAGGGGTCCCGCCGGAAGATCATCGTCACGGACGGTGTGTTCTCCATGGACGGGTACCTTGCGCCCCTTGAAGCGATCTGCGACCTCGCGGAGAAGCACGACGCCCTGGTCATGGTGGACGACTCACACGCCGTCGGCTTTATGGGCCCCACCGGTGCCGGCACCCCTGAGCACGCTGGTGTTTCCGAGCGTGTGGACATTTACACCGGCACGTTCGGCAAGGCCCTTGGCGGCGCCTCGGGCGGTTACGTTTCCGGCCGCAGCGAGATCGTGGCGATGCTCCGGCAGAAGGCCCGCCCGTACCTCTTCTCCAACTCGCTCGCTCCGGCAATCGTCGCCGCCACCATCAAGGCGATCGAGCTCGTGCAGGAATCCGGTGAACTCCGGACCCGTCTGTTTGAGAACGCTGCCCTGTTCCGTCGCCGCATGAGCGAGGAAGGCTTCGAGCTCCTCGACGGCGAGCACGCGATCATTCCCGTCATGTTCGGTGATGCCGTAATGGCTGCCAAGGTGGCTGATGAAATGCTCAACAACGGCGTCTTCGTCACGGCCTTCAGCTTCCCCGTGGTGCCCAGGGACGCAGCCCGGATCCGGGTTCAGCTCTCCGCTGCGCACAGCACGGACGACGTCGAAGCGTGCGTTCAGGCGTTCGTCAAGAGTCGCGCCGCGGTCGCCTGAGACGCTCTCTCACATCCCTCGGGTTTGGGGCCGACCGTCTCTCACATCCCTCGGGTTTGGGGCCGGCCGTCTCTCACATCCCTTGGGCTTGGGCTCAGCGCTCTCTCATTTTCCCGACGAAAGACAGAGCGCTGGGCCTAAAGGTGCCGAAGGTATCGTTCCGGAGCGTCCATGAATGAGCGCCAGTTGGAAATCAGATCCAAATCGGCCCATTGTCTGGGTCGTAAGCCCCACTGCCCAACTTCGAGTATTTGGGCGCCTGGAAGTGCAGCCAGCAGAGGCGAGTGCGTCGACATGATGACTTGGGACTTGCCTCCAGCCAGCAACTCTTTAAGGACCGACAGCAAGCTGAGACAGCCGTTGAAGGACAACGCTGATTCCGGCTCATCCAATACCCAGAGTCCCGGCCCGCGGAAACGATCGAGAGCGAGCTCAAGGAACGACTCGCCATGGGACATGTCGTGGAAGGGCAGATCGCCGGACATGCTGGGGTTCTTCTCCAAGTAGGTGAAAAAACCATGCATGGTTTCAGCCCGGAGGAAGTAGCCGCGCCGACTGCTTCCAGCGTTACGGATGAGCTGGAGGTGGTTGCCCAATTCGGATTCCGTGGACCTTGTGGTGTGCCGGGCCCCCGTTGAGCCTCCCTCAGGAGACAACCCGTAGGCCAGGGCGATGGCCTCCACCACTGTGGACTTACCCGAACCGTTTTCGCCCACGAGGATGGTTGCAGGAGTCAGATCAAGGCCTTGTTTCAGAAGCTGCGCAACTGGAGGCAGGCTGGCAGGCCACTTTCCGCGGTCCAGTGCATTGGCGGGGTCCTCTGCCACTCGGCGGATGGGCTGATTGAGGTGCATGCCGTCATTGTTGCAGCTACGGCCGACGTTGAAGCCGCCGGGACCGGCGCGCATCGCGATAGTGGCATGTGAGAGACCGTTCGGTTGAAGGGCTTGGCATGTGAGAGAGGATCCGGTCTGACAGGATGGAGCCATGGCTTCGAATTATGACGTGGTAATCGTTGGCGGCGGTATCGGCGGACTGTCCTTGGCGGCGGCTCTGGCGGGCAAGTGCACTGTTGCACTCGTCGAGGCTGAGCAGTCCCTGGCCTTCCACACTTCCTCACGTTCTGCCCGGCAACTGATCCCCAGCTATGGTCCGGCGGTGGTTCAGGACCTGACCGTTCGGACGCTGGAGATGCTGGGGGAACGGGATGCGCAGGCCGCCGAACCCATCCTCACACCACGGGGTTTCATGCTGGTGGGTGACCAGGAGACCGTGCGCGCCGAAGCCAGCGGCAATATGCACGCCATCACCCACGACGAAGCGATGCGTCTCTGCCCGGCCCTGAGTCCCGAATCATTCTCAGCAGCGGGACTGGATAACGGCTCCTTCGGCTGCAATGCGCCCCTGCTGCTGGAGGAACACCGGCGGACTGCAGAAGCCGCAGGCGTGGACATCATCACCGGAGCCAAAGTGCACTCCGCCCAACGGCTGGGGAGCGGGTGGCAGCTGGGGGCAGGCACCGAAGGTTTCCAATCCGGCGTCGTGGTTAACGCAGCTGGTGCGTGGGCTGATGAGCTGGCCGTCATCAGCGGCGTGGAGAAACTAGGACTTCAGCCGTACCGGCGGACCGCCGCGATTGTGAACGTCGAGAACCCGCTAGCGCCGGGAACGCCCATGGTCTGCGCCGCCGATGACTCGTTCTACTTCCGTGCCGAGGGCAATCAGGTCCTGATCTCGCCGTCGGAAACCGTGCCGAGCGGCGCGGAGGATGCCAAGCCCTACCCGGGGGACGTGGAGGCATTGATCAACAAACTCAACGCCGTAACATCCTTGGGCATCCGTTCCGTGGACCGCGCGTGGACCGGGCTCCGGACCGAAGCCGCGGACGGCATCCCCGTGGTGGGTTTCGACGCCGAAGCGCCCGGATTCTTCTGGCTGGCCGGCCAAGGGGGCTACGGTTTCCAAACGTCGTCCGCGATAGCCGAACTGGCGGCAGCCCTGATTCTCGGCGAGGTAAGGGACGACAGTCCGGAATCCCGGACAGCTGAACAGCTTGCGGCCGTCCGCTGGTCCATTCGGCGCTGAACAATGGGTTCATGAGCGGAATCACCAGCGGGAACCAAAGCAGCACGGTCATCACCAACATCGGCGAGCTGATGACCCAGGATCTGGAGCATCGGGTTTTGAAGGACGCCGCCGTGGTGATCGAAGGCGAGCGCATCGCCTGGTTGGGGCCAAGCAAGGATGCCCCGGCAGCTGACAAAATGATCGACGCCGTAGGCAAGGCCGTCCTGCCCGGCTGGGTGGATTCGCACTCGCACCTTGTCTTCGCAGGTGACCGCACGGCTGAGTTTGAGGCCCGTATGTCCGGTGAGAGCTACAGCGCCGGTGGTATCGCCGTGACCACCAGTGCCACGCGCAGCGTCAGCGACGATGAACTCACCCGCCTCGTCCGGGATCGCGTGGCCGAGGCAGTCTCGCAGGGGACCACGTACCTGGAGAGCAAGACCGGCTACGGCCTCGACGTGGAGAATGAGGCGCGCAGCGCCCGCATCGCCGCGGCGGAAGTGGACGAGGTAACGTACCTTGGCGCGCACTTGGTCCCGAAAGGCTCTGATCCCGAGGAATACACGGACCTGGTGTGCGGCCCTATGCTCGACGCAGTCCTGCCGCATGTCCGCTGGGCAGATGTGTTCTGCGAGCGCGGCGCGTTCACGGAAGACCAGTCGCGGCGTGTACTCACGGCTGCCCGCGACGCCGGACTTGGTTTGAGGGTGCACGGCAACCAGCTCGGTGAGGGGCCGGGTGTGGCATTGGCCGTGGAGTTCGGTGCGGCCAGCGTGGACCACGTCAACTACCTTTCGGGCAAGGACGTCACAGCGCTCGCGGACACGTGGGCCGGTTGGGACCCTGCAACGGGGGCCGGCACAAAAGGCACTGTGGCAACCTGCCTTCCGGCCTGCGACCTGTCCACCCGCCAGCCTTTGGCGCCTGGCCGTGAATTGATCGACGCCGGCGTGCAGATCGCGCTCGCCGCCAACTGCAATCCCGGTACTTCATACACCAGCTCCATGGCGTTCTGCGTCACCACGGCTGTCCTCCAAATGCACTTGAGCGTCCATGAGGCCGTCCGCGCGGCGACGTACGGCGGCGCCTTGGCGTTGGGCAGGGAGTCAGGGCACGACGTCGATGGCGAACGGGCGGTGGGTTCGCTCGCCGTCGGGCATCGCGCGGACCTGCATATGTTGAAGGCGCCATCGGCTACGCACCTTGCCTACCGTCCCGGGATCCCGCTGACGCATTCGGTGTGGCGGGCGGGCGTGCGCGCTGTCTGAGGTTAAGAAAGCAACGCGGGGTCACTCATGGCCCCTTCCGAGACTCCGGAAGGGCCATAACTGACCCCGCGTTGTGACTAAGCGCAGCTGAACTTCGCGTCCGCCCAATCACCCCAGTCGTCTCCGGCGTCGTCACCGTTCTTGTCGGCGATCAGCTCGACGTTCTGGACACCTACAATGTCCACGTTGAGGGGTAGTGCTGCCGAGTCGGCGCTGAGGACGGGCGTGCGGAAGAGCTCACGGCCATCGCCCTTGACGATGAACACCACCGATCCGTGCAGGCCCTTGTTCAGCTTGGCGTCGTCCACTCCCACCGAGGCGGTGAAGGCGTTGCATTTGGCCTCGGTGGCGATGCTGATCTTTGAGTCGGCGTGGACGCCGATCCCCTTCGGATAGACGACGCCGTCGAGCTGTAATGCGGGTCCGTCACCGGCGTTCTGCTCACCGTTGGCCCGGTCCCGTTCCGCCGGTCCCCAGCCATTGGTGCTGCCGATCCATGGGAGGTCGGAGGCGAACACTGTGCCTGTCAGCACGGGGGCCGGCGGTTCCTGGGACGTCGAGGAACAAGTGAACTTGGCGTCGGCCCAGTCCGCATGGTCGTTGCCGTTGGAGTCGCCGGCGTCGTTGGCTACCAGCTCCACGTACTGGGCTCCGGTGACGTCCACGGTCAGCGGCAGGGGAGCGCTGGTGGCACCCAAGACCGGGGTGGTGACCTTGGTGGTGCCGTCTGCCACCACGGAGAATTTCACGCTTCCCCGCGTTGGCTGGGCGTCATCGATGCCTACTGTTGCGGTGAAGGCAGTGCAGTAGCCGCCGAGGTAGTAGCGGACAATGCCGTTGGCGTGGGCTCCCAGGCCTTTGGCGTGGACCGTGCCGTTCAGAGTGAGCGGTGTGCCGTCGCCGGCCCCCGTTCCGCCGTTGGACTGGTCCTTTTCCACAGGGCCCCAGCCGTTGGTGGCGCTCACCCACGGGTGGTCGCTGGCAAACACTGTGGCCTGCGGCGGCTTGGGCAGTGTCCGGACGGTGGCGGTGGTGCTGATGGTGCGGCTGCCCGCCGGCTCTGTGCTGGTGGTGTAGCTGGCGTTGGCGGTGACAGTGTAGTCGCCGTCAGCCGAAGCCGGAGCGGTGATCTTCCACGTGGTGGTGAGGGTTCCGCCGGCGGGCAGGGTTGCAGCCGTTGCAGGTGTGGAAGGAGTTGCCGTCCAGCCATCGGGCAGCCCCAGTGAGAGGGACAGACCGCTGATGGCTGCCGGTTCGTCGGATACAAACGTGGTGACGAAGTCCTGCGCTTTGCCCTGCTGGACCACATCGCCCTGGAGTGCAGCCGAGAGTTGCGCGCAGGCCGGGACCGCTTCGGAGGCGCCAAGATCTTCCACCATGAAGTTGTCCAAGGTGAAGTCCGAACCGTTCGAGCTCCCCGTGCGCTGCAATCCCACGAAGTAGTCCCCGCAGAAGCCGGTATCGAGGATCTGCTCAAACCGGGTGGTGGACGTCTTGGCGTCGATGGGCTGGTTGGCCGTCACAGCGGGACCTGCCTGCGAGTCATAACCGGACACCCAGGAGTACTGCCCGGCTTTGGAGTTCTGGTAGTCGAAGGACACCTTGTACTTGTGGCCTGCTTGGAACGGCACGGTTGCCTCGGTGGTGCGGTACACCATGCCGGGTCCACCATTTGGGGCAAGGTTTTCGTCGTGGGCGATCAGCGACCATGTGCCATCCAGCACTTCGTCGATCACGTTCGTGTCCCAGCCCTTTTGTGTGAAGGGTTCGTGGCGTTCGGTGATGTGGGTGCGCGGATCCGTGGAGCCACCGGCGTCGCCCTTCACGAACGGTCCCCAGCCTTGGTCCACGTTTTCGAAGTCCTCGCTGAGCACACCAGCGGTGGCGACCCGGGCGGTCTTCACCGCCCGGAAGTCATCCACGCGTACGGTGGCATCGCCGTCGGCCGCTTTCACGGAAACTGTCGCCTTGGTGTTGTTTCGCGGCACGTCCATCAGGACGCGGATGCGCTGGAAGGCTGTGCCGTGCTTCTCGTCGCCAGCTACGAAGTTTTCGGCGTTGGACGAATCGATGGTGACGCTTTCGGACTTGCCGTTGATGTCTACGGAGAGCGTGGTGGGCCGGGTTTTTCCGGGCTGGATCTCCACCCATGCGCTGACGGATTGGGTTCCGGCGTCCAGCTTCACTTCCTGGCTGATCGACGACGGCGTTGCCCCCATTTCGGCGTAGCGGCGGCCTTTGTCGTCGCGGACCTGGGTGACGGCGCCCGTGGGGGTCCACGGTGAGAGGTCTGCTCCGTTGAAGCCGGGATCGTTGAAGGGCGTTCCTTCGCCGAAGTCGGCCTTCTTGGGCAGCTCAGCTTTGTTGTTCTTGGGAGCAAGGACGTAGGGCTGTTTGGCGTCGGCCGTGACGGTGACTTGTCCGTTGACAACGGGCACCTCGGCGACCTTCACGCGACCGTTGTCCGTCAGCTTGAAGAGTTCAAGCGAAGTGGACTTGGCGAACTCTTTGGTGAGCGTCCACGTGCTGGCGCCGCCGGCAGGGTTGTAGTGGTAGAGCTTGTCGGCTTTGCCGTTCTCCTTGGAGGACCACGGCAGAAGGTACGTTCCGCCCTGCAACACGGATGTTCCGCCGACGGTGATGTTGCGTTCCTCGGCCGTGTTGCCTGTGGCAGCCACGCCGTCAGCCAGGTCGATCCGGTCAGCCGTCCACTTGGTGATCTGGTGGTGCTGCAGGAATTTGGCAGGCACGTTGGCCGTCCACACGTTCTCACTGAAGGCATTGAAGTCGTTCTGTCCGGTCCAGCCCTCGAATTCCACGATGTGGCTCACGCCGAGCTTGGGATCGGGGTTCCAGACGTCCGACTGGGTGTTGTTGATGAAGCGCAGGATCTGGGAATTGACGCCCTTGTTGGTGGATCCACCGTATTTTTCATCGTTGGCCCAATGGGACCAGGTGTTGTTCCGGGAGAGGTGGTCTGCCCATTCGGAGCCCACCCGGAAGCCGTTCTTGACGAGTTCCTGCTGCAGGCGTTCGGCCAGCCAGCCGAATTCGTAGTAGACGTCCACATAGACGAAGTCCAGGTTCTTGTCCGTGGCTTCGCGTAGTTCCTTGATGCGCTGGGCGAGCTTGCCGGAATTGATATCCTCGCGCTGGTTCATGTAGTAGGACTGGTCCAACCAGTTCCAGCCCAGGCCCTTGTCAGCACGCAACAGGTCTTCGCTGAAGGACTTGGCTTCAGGATAGATCTCCGTGGCGTTGATGTGGACACCGAAGCTGGCGTTCCAGTCTTTGCCTTCCTTGACCAGCTTGTTGAGGTCTTCCAAGCCACCTGCCCGCCTATTGAAGTTGTTGCCGTAGTCCGTGTTGGCGGAGTCGTGGCCCTCGCTGGTGTAGCCCTTAAGCATGGCAACCTGGCCCAGCCCGTCCGTTGCCAGGGAGATGCGTTTGACGTCATCCAAGGTACGGAGGAACGGGTGGGTTGCCTGCGAGGCGAAGTTGAACGGGATGTGCGTGATCACGTTATCCGGGGTCTGCTCACCCTTGTTGGGGCTGACCTGGATGGACCTCATGGCGATTGCCGCGTCCTGCCAGTCCACACCGCCGTCGGCATTTGCATCGGAGGTGATGACCACCCGTGTCCACGGGAGTTCCTCGGTAGTGGCCGAACCCTCCGCACGGTAGAGCCACTGGCCGCTGGCCACGCCCATGGACACTCCGCCTGCCCCGTCGCTGAGGGCTTGGCGCCAAAAGCGGCCGCGGTCCTTCGAGCCAGGCCCGGAGGACGTGTCGTAGAGGGCGTTGGATTCGAAGGCAGCACCCAAGGCGGCGGTATTTGCCAGCGCGTAGGCGGAGCTCTTGGCGGACGCATCCAAGGGAGTCGAAGGTGTGATCGGCGTGAACTCGTCGCCCGTCACGCTCCGGTCCACGGAAAGGTTGGCGGTGGACACCTGGGCGCCCGGCTGCGTGGAGCCTACGGTCACCAGGTTCAGCCGGGGGAGTTGCAGCGTTCTTACCTGGTGGTCGGCGGAATCCTTGATCTCCGTGACGTTGAAGGACACCACGTTCTTCTTCACGGACAGGCGGGCCTTGATCACAGTGTTGCCGAATTCGGGGATGCTCAGGACGTAGTCCCTTGCGTCCTTTCCCGAGGCGGCGGATGTCCCTGTGACCGTGTATTCCATACCGTTGATGGTGACGGTGCTGAGCCGGGTCACAGTGCCATCCAGGCGGGCCTTGGAAGCGGTAAGGGTGTAGCCGAGGACCTGCGGGAAGGTGGTGGAGAGGTCCACCGTGAGCTGGCCGGAGGTGATGGCAGTGGTGTCGGCGGTGCTGACGAATTCTGTGGGGCGGGTAGACGGGGCTGCGGCGGCGGGCGGTAGTGCCAGCAGTCCCAAGGAGGATGAGGCGACGACGCAGGCCAAACTCAATGAGGCGAAGCGTCTGGGGGATGACAAGCCGGGCATTATGCTCCTTCTTGATTTTTCCGAGCGAGTAACAGTCATGTTCTTGCGGACTTGTCTAAGACTGGTGCATTGGACAGAAGTTGACAAGAGTTAACAGGCAGTTAACTTAAATGCACATCCCGGCACACGTTTTCCCCGATTGGAGGTTCAATCACAAGGTATGCAGTTAATGCTCGGTCATCCGAATGGATGATCCTTGTGAGATCGAAAATGATCGTTTAGTGTTTCTATAGATCAGAAAACGTCATTAAGCTGAGCGGGAGCGGAACACACGATGAGCGAGAATACCCTGGGCGCCTTCATGGAAGAAGAGCTTGTTTCCCAACCCGAGGCTTGGCAGCGCGCCGTGGAGCAGGCCCGTGCGGAACAGTTGCTTCCCGCTGACGGAACGCGCATTGCCGTCATTGGCTGCGGCACGTCCTGGTTCATGGCTCAGAGTTACGCTGCTGCCCGCGAATCCGCGGGCAAGGGGGTCACTGATGCGTTCGCCGCGTCCGAGGCTTTCCTGAACAGCAACAGCGCCGATCGCCAGTACGACGCCGTTGTGGCCATTACCCGGTCAGGTACCACCACTGAGGTGCTTGAAGTTTTGGCTGAGTTGAAGGGGATCGTCCCCACCATTGCGATTATCGGCGACACTTCCTCACCGATCACCGACCTGGCAGACGTCGCGGTGGGCCTGCCGTACGCTGATGAACGTTCCGTGGTGCAGACCCGTTTCGCCACCACAGCGCTGGTATACATGCTGACCAGCCTTGGCATCGATGTGCAGCAAGCTATCGACGATGCCCGGGGTGCGGTCAGTGCGCCCGTTTCCCCGGAACTCCTGGATGCCGAGCAGTTCACCTTCCTTGGCACTGGCTGGACCGTTGGGCTGGCCCACGAAGCCGGCTTGAAGATGCGGGAAGCTGTGCAGGGTTGGACCGAGTCCTACCCTGCCAAGGAATACCGGCATGGCCCCATCTCCATCGCCGCCCCCGGCCGCGTCACGTGGCTGTTCGGGGACCAGCCTGAAGGCCTGGACAAGGACATGGCAATTACTGGCGCCCTTTACATCCACACGGAAAAGCACCCCTTGGCTGAGTTGGCGCGTGTTCACAAAGTCACGCTGGAGCGCGCACGCGTTCGTGGACTGAATCCCGACCTGCCCCGCAACCTGACGCGCTCCGTTATTCTCGACGCCACCGCCTAGGCATCCGATCATGGTTCTCGGAGTCGCGGAATCAGCGGTCCTTTCCTTCGACGTTGGCGGGACAGACATCAAGGCTGGTTTGGTGGATGCCCGCGGAACCGTCCTGGGAATGCGCCGTGTCCCCACGCCGTTGGACCCGGCCCGCCCCGGAGAAGCGGTCCTGGACCGGCTAGCTGAGCTGAAACTCGAGTTGGCCTCGGAGTTTCCCGAGGCCCCCGCCAAAGCAGCGGGCATCATAGTGCCCGGGATCGTGGACTCAGCGGCTGGAGTGGGCGTCTACTCCGCCAACCTTGGGTGGCGTAACTTCCCGTTTACTGCCGAAGCTGAGAAGCGGTTGGGCATCCCCGTCGCCTTCGATCACGATGTCCGTTCCGCTGCCGCTGTAGAACACAGTTTCGGCGGGTCCAAAGAGTTCAGCGATGTTGTAGTGATGGTGGTGGGTACCGGGATTGCCGCAGCTGTGTTCTCCGGCGGCAAGGCTGTCACCGCCGGCGGTTTCGCCGGTGAACTGGGCCACGCCCAGGTTCCGGACCCCGACGCCGGCCACGGTGCCACCGGTTCCACCATTTTGGAAGCGGTGGGCTCAGCCGGTGCCATTGCCAAGCGATATCACCGGGCTTCGGGAAACAGGGTAAGCGGTGCACGCGGCGTACTCCTGCGGGCAAGCGCCGGGGATTCCATCGCTGCCCGGGTGTGGGCCGACGCCATGGATGCATTGGCATTCACCATCTGCCAATGCGTGAACATCATAGGAACAGAAGCCGTGGTGATCGGGGGAGGCCTCGCTGAGGCCGGCGACGAACTGCTCGAGCCCCTGCGTAAACGGGTTGACGGAATTCTGGACTTCCAGCGCAGACCCCAACTCATCCGTGCCCAGCTGGGACAGGACGCCGGTTTGCTCGGCGCGGCCCTCAACGCCCGGGCACTCCTGGTAGGCCCCCGACTGGAAACCGCACGCTTGGAAGGCACACCATGAAGCGAGCCGACGTGAACCGCATCATCACCGTCACTGCCAATCCGGCGATTGACATGACCTACACCGTCCACGGCATCACCGAGGGTTCAAGCCACCGCGTGCCCACGCCCTTGAGCCGTGCCGGCGGCAAGGGCATCAACGTAGCCCGGGTCACCCACCAACTCGGTTACCCCGTGCTCGCCATTGCCCCCACCGGCGGTGCGGCAGGCCAGACTCTGGCAGCCGAACTGTGGACCAGCGGAGTGCCGCACACGCTGGTGGGAGTCGCGGCCGAGACCCGCCGCAGCATCGCCCTGGTGGACACTGTCGCCGGGGAAACGTCCATCTTCAATGAGGAGGGCCAGGCACTCCTGCCGGATGACTGGCGCTCACTCAGGATCGCCGTGGTTGAGGCCGTGAGCGGAAACCGAAACCTGCAGGCCTCCGTCCTGGTCGGTTCGGGAAGCCTCCCGCCGGGCGCGCCCGCGGACTTCTACCCGGAACTGGTACGTCTGGCCCACGACGCCGGCATCCCGGCTATCATCGACACCTCCGGTCCCGGGATCATCGCCGCGGCCAAAGCCGGGGCCGACATCCTCAAGCCGAACCATCACGAGCTCGCCGAGGCGACGGGGGAGTCCAGCCTTGAAGCGGCGGCGCTCGCGCTGATCGACATGGGTGCCCGCACCGTCCTCGTCAGCGCCGGCGCGGATGGAATGCTCGCCTTCGACCACGCCGCCCCGGGCGGCTACTGGAGCGCACGCCTGCCCGAAGCTCTCAGCGGCAACCCCACAGGGGCGGGCGACGCCGGTGTGGCAGCTGCCGCCGTCGCACTCGCCGAAGGCATCACCGAGCCTCGCGAGATTCTTCGCCGGGCCACCGCATGGTCCGCCGCAGCAGTGCTTATGCCCGCCGCAGGTGAAATCTCGCCGCGGTACCAAGAACTTCAGGACCAATTGATCCTTAAATGGAAGGAGACCCGGTGACCCTGGTCAACACACGCGAACTCATGGACAGGGCCGCGGCCGCCGGCACTGGCCAAGGTGCGTTCAATATCATCCACATCGAAACGGCTGAAGGGCTGGTTGCTGGTGCGGAAGCAGCCGGAGTCCCGTTAATCCTGCAGATTTCCGAGAACTGTGCCAAGTACCACGGTGGACTCGAGCCCATCGGGTCGGCAGCCCTGGCGATCGCCCGCTCAGCCGCTGTTCCGGTTGCCCTCCACTTGGACCACGCAGAATCCGAAGACCTTGCACTGGCAGCCGTGGACCTCGGATTCGGTTCGGTCATGTACGACGGCGCACATCTGCCGTACGAGTTGAACGTGGAAGCCACTCAACGGGTTGCCAAATACGCCCACGAGCGCAGTGTTTACGTGGAGGCCGAGCTCGGAAAAGTGGGTGGCAAGGACGGAGCCCACGCCCCCGGAGTCAGAACAGAGCCCACCGAAGCCCACGCATTCGTCGAGGCAACAGGCGTGGACGCGCTGGCCGTAGCCGTTGGCTCATCCCATGCCATGACCGAACGCAATGCCGCCCTGGATCTGCGCCTCATTACCAGTCTGAAGACCGCCGTAGGAAAACCACTGGTCCTCCACGGCTCCTCCGGTGTGACAGATGACATGCTCATAGCCGCTATCCGCGCGGGTATGACTAAGATCAACGTATCCACACATTTGAACGGGTTCTTTACCCGCGCCGTCCGTGAGTACCTCGATGCCAACCCTGCAGTGGTGGATTCCCGGAAATACATCAAGGCCGGCCGGGATGCCCTTGTGCTGGAGTCCGCACGTATGCTGACGCTGTTCGCCAAAGCGAACTAGCGCTGAACCCGCGAAAGGCTCGTCATGACCCGCACCGATCGGCTGACCGCCATACTCGACCTCCTGGCCGAGTCCGGCCATGTGGAAGTCGAGGACATCGTGACACGCTTGGGCGTCTCACCTGCCACGGCGCGCAGGGATCTTGACAGCCTGGCCAAGCAGCGGTTGCTGAGCCGTACCCGCGGCGGTGCCACCACAGGGTCCGTAGCCTATGACCTCCCAGGCCGGTACAACCGTGACGATCACGCCGAGGCCAAGCAGGAAATTGCCTCGGCAGCATCGGCGTTGATCCGACCCGGGGCAGTTATTGGCCTCAGCGGCGGGACAACCAACACCGCATTGGCTCAGTTGCTGTCCACCCGCGAGGACCTCAATGCTCCATCCCACACGCCCACGCTTACTGTGGTCACCAACGCCATCAACATCGCCTCGCAGTTGGCAGTTCGCCCGAACATCAAGATCATGGTCACCGGCGGGATCCTCAACCCGCGCTCGTATGAGCTGGTGGGTCCCTACACGGACGTCATCATGCAGAAAGTTGCCTTGGACATCGCTTTCATCGGCGTCAACGGGGTGGATCCCGATCTTGGACCCACCATCACCGATGAAGGCGAAGCTATGGTCAACACCGTAATGGCACGTCGCGCCACGGAATCCTATGTTGTGGCCGACTCTTCAAAAGTGGGCCGCCGCTCCTTCGCCGCTATGTCAGGCTACGATTTCAGGCACCTCATCACCGACTCCGGCATCAGCTCCGAACACATCGCTGCGTTTGAAGCCAAGGGAACTGAAGTCATCGTCGCTCCAGCCGGCTGAGAATTGCCGGCCAGGGAGAGCCTAGAAACGCATCCTTGGGGCATGCAGCACCGAGTCGTCCACTTCCCTGGGCACCCACTGGCTGAATGGAATATCCAGGCTGTACTGGTCGTCGTCGTTCTTAATCAGTGTGCGCAACTCGGCGTTGTCAGGGTTGTTGAGTGACTCGAAGTACTCAACTGTCCAATGGAACCAGCGCATGCAGAACAGGCGCATTGTCAGGCCGTGTGTCACCAGGAGCGTGTTCGGAGCATAGCTGGGCTTCTGCCAATGCCGGTAAAGCGTCTCCATGAAAGATGACACCCGGTCATACACGTCCGAGCCGGACTCGCCTTCGCGGAACCGATAGAAAAAGTGGCCGTAGAGGTTGCGAAGTTCTTTCTGGTCCTCGATCTCCCCGGCGATCTGAAAGTTGGCCCAGTCCTGTTCGCGAAGCCTGGGCTCCTCGATCACCCTCTCCACAAGGGAGCCCAGGTTCATGGCTTCGAGGGTCTGGTAGGCGCGCAGGTAGGGGGAGACATAAACGCAGACCTGCTCTCCATCAAGCTTCCGCCGTAGCTTCTCGCCGGCAATCCTCGCCTGCTCCACACCGCGGCCCGTCAGAGGGATCCGGTAGTCCGGCACACGGTTGTAAATGGTGGTGTCGGCATTCGCAGCAGACTGTCCATGCCGGATCATGAAAATTCTCTCAGGAGCGCCCATCCCACCAAGCATAGGGCGGCTGCCACGCGTGGTCCGACTGGGTGCACGGTTCCCGGCAAAGTGGCAGGTAGTAAGGGCAAGATAGGTACATGTTCCTTGCCTCCCGCCGGCACCTGCGAGCCGAAGTACTTATTGTGTTGGGCTTGTCCCTGGGCCAGTCGGCCGTCTATTCCGTGGTGCAGCTGTTGGACAAGATGTCGCAGGCACCGTTGGCTGATGCCACGTCAACGCTGAACAGGTCCCAAAGCACGCGCGAGTACTTTGACCTCACCTATCAACTCCTGGACATCGTGTTCGCGCTGGTGCCCGTGGCTTTGGTGTTCTACTTCCTGTCCACGCATGTGCCCGGCGTCAAGGAGGGCGGCGGTGGCTCAGCGTTCGCCCGGCTGGGATTCAACTTAGCCCGGCCCGGCAAGGACCTTCTGCAAGGACTTGGCCTGGCCGCTGCGATCGGCATCCCGTCGCTGGGCCTGTACGCCGCAGGCAGGGCTTTGGGAATCACCACGGCAATTGTGCCCAGCGGGTTGGACGCTTACTGGTGGACCGTGCCGGTGCTGATCCTCTCGGCCATGCGTCACGCGATCGTGGAAGAAGTGATCGTGGTGGGCTACCTCATGGATCGCTTCGGCAAGTTCGGGTGGAGCATGCCGCTAGCGATTGTGGCTAGTGCCCTTCTGAGGGGAAGCTACCACTTGTACCAAGGCTTCGGCCCGTTCATAGGGAACGTGGTCATGGGCCTGGTGTTCGCGTGGATCTACACCAAGACCAAACGGGTGATGCCACTGGTCATTGCCCATGCAGTGTTGGACATCGTGGCGTTCGTAGGATTCAGCCTGTTCGGCAAGGCAATAGGCCTCGGTTAGCGGCGCGTTAAAGGTATTCGGCCGCCATCGGTGGGTGACGTCATTGGCACCCGCTGATGGCGGCCGAAGCTTGGAAGGAACTACTTAGATGGTGACGGCTCCGGAGGCGGTTTCGAAGGTTACTGCCATAATGCCCGGAGTGCCGTGCGGGGCCATCCATTGGACAGCTACGTCTTCCAGTGGCTTTTCCACCGGCTCACCCAACCACTCGGTAACGCGCTCAGCCGAGCCCGCAATGGTGAGGCTGGACATCTTGACGTCGCTCTCGTAGATCCTGGACGGGTGCAGCGAGGGGTCGCCCTCCCACCTGAGAAGGTATGGCACCTGGGGATCGGCGATCAAGCCGAGGATGCCAATCTGCTGCCACACCAGTTCGCGGCCGTCAGGAAACTTGCGGTTGCCCGGAACAGCGGAGCGGCCCAGGCGGTCTTCAAAGGGGGCGAGGTCGTCAACGGCGACGCACCAGCCCATCCAGCCGCCACCGGCAGCAGAGCGTGCACGGACAGCCTGGCCAAAAGGTGCTTTGTCGGAAGCGGGGTGGTCCAAGACCTCCACCACTTCCAGGTACTTGTTATCCGCAAGGGGAATGATCATGTTCCGGGTGCCGAAGCGCGGGTGCACTCCGCCCCGGACAGCGTCCACTCCCAATGCCGCGGAAATTCGTTCGGTAGTGGCCAAAAGGCCATCTCGTTCACAGGCGTAAGAGACGTGATCCATGCGCATGGCTTCATCTTGGCACTTTGTGATCGGGGTCTCAGCTAAGTCAAGCCTAACCAACATGGGATGTGTAGGACTTTCGCTACGGGCGTCATGGAGGGACGCGGAGAGTCCGAAAGATTCCACCGGCGTCATAAAGCTGTCTTAGCTTCCGGACAGTTCCTAGACTGGCCCCAGCTCAGCTGCACAACACTGTCTTCCAATCCCATGCGCCACGAACAGGAGAACTCCATGTCCCAAGGATGGTCTTTCGAAACCCGCCAGATCCACGCAGGCCAAGAGCCCGACTCCGCCACCGGAGCACGCTCGCTTCCGATCTACCAGACCACGTCCTTCGTGTTCCCCAGCGCCGAGAGCGCTGCCAACCGTTTCGCCCTGGCCGAGCTCGCCCCCATCTACACCCGGATTGGCAACCCCACCCAGGACGCCGTGGAGCAGCGGGTCGCCAGCCTTGAAGGCGGTCTGGGTGCTCTGCTGCTCAGTTCCGGACAGGCAGCTGAAACGTTCGCCATCCTGAACATCGCCGAAGCCGGCGATCACATCGTGGCCAGCCCCAGCCTCTACGGCGGAACCTACAACCTGCTGGCACACACCCTGAAGAAGTTCGGCATCTCCGTCACATTCGTCGAGGACCCGGACAACCTGGAGCAGTGGCGTGATGCCGTCCAGCCGAACACCAAGCTGTTCTTCGGCGAGGTCGTTTCCAACCCCCGCCAGGACGTGCTGGACATTGAGGGCATCGCACGCACGGCTCACGAGGCAGGCGTGCCCCTGATCGTGGACAACACCCTCTCAACGCCATACCTCATCCGTCCCATTGAGTGGGGTGCGGACATTGTGGTCCACTCTGCAACCAAATATCTGGGCGGCCACGGTTCCGCAATCGCAGGGGTGATTGTGGACTCCGGCAACTTTGACTTCGGCAAGGACCCGGAGCGCTTCCCCGGATTCAACACCCCGGACCCCAGCTACAACGGATTGGTTTACGCCCGGGACCTGGGCAAGGACGGTGCCCTGGGTGCCAACCTCTCCTACATCCTCAAGGCGCGCGTCCAGCTGCTTCGCGATCTCGGCTCAGCTGTGTCGCCGTTCAACGCCTTCCTCATTGCCCAGGGTTTGGAGACCCTGAGCCTGCGCGTGGAACGTCACGTTGCCAACGCCACCAAGGTGGCCGAATGGCTTGAAGGCCATGACGACGTCGAATCGGTCGCCTACGCGGGGCTGCCCTCAAGCCCCTGGTACGATCGCGGCCGGAAGTACGGCCCCAAGGGCACGGGTGCAATCGTCGCTTTCAACATCAAGGGTGGCGTGGACGCGGGCAAGCGGTTCGTGGACGGACTGGAGCTGCACTCACATGTTGCCAACATCGGTGACGTCCGCTCGCTGGTCATCCACCCGGCGTCGACCACGCACAGTCAATTGACCGTAGAACAGCAGCTGGCTGCAGGCGTCAACCCCGGCTTGGTTCGATTGTCCGTTGGCATTGAGCACGTGGATGACATCATCGCGGATCTCGAAGCCGGATTCCGGGCCGCCAAAGGCGCCTGACGCCTAGCGCTCAACACAGTAACCCGGCCGCCGTCCGCGCCGACGATTATTCGCCGGGCGGCAGTTCGGGGTGCTCGTTCGTGAACTGCCGGGCCCAAAACCGTCATACTGTTGTCACATTCTTCGCCATAACCGCCCTGTGTTTCCTAGACTCTTCGTATTAGGTCATGAGTGCCAGCACACAGCCCCGGCTTGCTGGCCGGCAACCCTCCTCCGCGGTGGGGTGCCCCGGGTGAAGACCTGGCCTGTTCGCACGCAAGGCGACGGGCAAGCGCGAGGTTAAGGTGTCAAAGGAATGACCATTACTGCTACAGCCCTTCCAAAATCCGGAGAAGAAGACGGAACCGTCAAGTACGCCGGCATCGGGCCCTTGGAACTTGAAGCCGGTGGATTTCTTCCCGACGTCGTCCTTGCCTATGAGACCTGGGGGCGGCTGAACGCCGATGCCTCCAATGCGGTGCTTATCCAGCACGCACTCACTGGCAGTACGCACGTAGCCCGCGGAGCCACAGACGAAGAAGGCTGGTGGGAGCAGCTCGTAGGGCCCGGTGCCACGATCGACACCAACAAGTTCTTCGTCATTTCCATCAACATCGTGGGCGGCTGTTATGGCAGCACCGGTCCATCATCGGAAGCGCCGGACGGCCGTCCTTGGGGCTCACGTTTCCCGTTGGTCACCCTGCGCGACAGTACGGAAGCCGAGTCGCGCCTCGCCGATTCCCTCGGAATCGATTCCTGGCACGCAGTGTTGGGTGGATCCATGGGTGGCGCACGCGCACTCGAGTGGGCTGTGACATACCCCAACAGGGTCAAACGCTGCGCCGTCATTTCGGTAGGTGCCTACAGCACGGCCGAGCAGATCGCTTTTGCCCAAGCTCAAACCCTGGCGATCAGGCAGGACCCGAACTTCAACAACGGCGACTACTACGGCGGTACCGCGCCCGAGCACGGTTTGGCGTTGGCCCGGCGCATCGCGCACATCACGTACCGCTCGGCGTTGGAGCTGGACTTCCGCTTTGGCCGGCAAGCCCAGCACCAGGAAACTCCCCTCGCCGCCGCAGTATTGGGGGAGCGCGGCCGCTACCAGGTGGAAAGCTACTTGGACCATCAAGGAACCAAACTGGTCCGCCGTTTTGATGCCAACAGCTACATCGCCATCACCGAGGCACTGATGTCCCACGACGTCACCAGGGGGCGCGGCTCCTTGAACACGGCGCTTTCGGGCGCCACGGCGGAGTTTTTTGTGGCGGCAGTGGATAGCGACAGGCTCTACTTCCCGGCGCAGTCACAGGAACTTGCCGCGGCGCTCCCGGGCGACGTGCCAGTTCATGTCATTGAGGCGCCGATCGGCCATGATGGCTTCCTCACCGAAATCGGACAGCTCTCGGCACAGCTCCGCGAAGCGTTTTTCGCCTAAGCGCCACGCTCATTCAACGGCGTTAGCCGTTCATGATCTCGCCGCGTTGCCTCATGTAGTCCTCCATGGCAATCTCGCCGTTGCTGAACTTCGCGTCCAGCTCTGCCAGCTTGCGCGCCCGGTACCCCTGAGGCTCCGAACCGCCCGCTGAGGGGAAGGGGGCAGGGGATGACGGGCTCGACGGCGCCCCGGACTGCGGTGCATCGTCCGCCGGGCGGATGACGGTGGGCTCGGACGGATAGCCCGGGTAGCCCTGCGAAGGGTAGCTCTGCCCGGGGTAACCCTGTCCGGGGAAGCCCTGCCCCGGGTTCTGCTGCTGAGGATAGTTCTGTGGGGGATACTGCTGCGGCGGATAGCCTGGGCCGGGCAGATTCTGTTGCGGATATCCCGGGCCGCGGAAGTTCTCGTTCTGGATCCGACGCGCCCGGGAGCGGTTGTACATGCGGATTCCGAGTGGAATGAGCCACGAGCAGACGATGATCCAGAAGATCAGATTGTTCACAGTGCAGGCCTCCTAGGTCTCACCCCAGCTTAGTCCTGCCATCCGGGAGCAGCGTGTGACCGCGGTCCGGTCCGGTCCTGTCACTTCACGCGAGCGTGATCTCCATGCCCAGGAACCGGCCGTAACGCTCCACCTCGGTTTCCAAGGCGTCCTGCTCATCCGCAGTTGCCGGCCGGTTCATTCTGACATCCAGTTGGCAGGCTCCGCCGAAGAATCCGTGGCGCCACCATCCGGCCAAACGGCCGTCCAGCAGGACCACGTGCATGGGTCCGTTGTCCTCGGGGAGGTACGGTGCCGTTCCACCCAGGAAGTGCCGGGATTGTGAGTAGCCCATCACGTATTCGTCGTAGCACTGGATGAGGTCAACGCGGGGGAGCGTGCGGTCCTCAGCCGCAGAAGGGTGGCCCCCGCCGGCCAAATTCTCCGCTTCCTCCGCAGCCAGGTAATAGTCAAGCCCACTGATCTCAATGGTGTCCAAGCTGCCGGGAGAGATGTGGTGGGCTACCTGGATTCCACGCTTCACGTCTTTCATGGTCAGCCCGGACCACGCGGCACCGTCCTTGATCGTTGCGGGGCCACGGCTGCGGAAGTATCGGAGAGCCAACCATCCAAGAGATTGTTCGCGGCCTTCGGAGGTTTGCGGCGTAAGAGCCGTGCCTGGAACACGTTCCTCGAACAGGGCGTACGTCTGTTTCAGGGCACCGCCTGCGGACCGGATGGGGGAGCCGCTGACCAGGACGCGGCTGATTTCGGCATGCATGAGGTGGTAGATGAAGCCGAGGCCCTTGCTGGGGAAACCGGCCCGACCCAGGACTTCGGCCAGTTCCTCGCGCGTCTTGTGGTCCCCGTCCGCCACGGCCGCGGCCAGGATTCGGCCACTCCAGGCAGCAGCGTCCTCATCGATACCTGTTTGGCGGTACATGCCTTTGTTGCCCTGGTGGAGGCGATCCGCGGACAATCCCATCAACCAGCCAAGATCGTCCCGGTGCACAAAGTGCCACGTGGGCCTCAGGATATGTGTCCGGAGAATAGTTCCATCAGCTACGGCCTGCTCAACGTCTGAGGCGGTGACCATGGATGCAGCGTTGGCGGAGCTTCTCTGCGCAAGCGTCCACCGCGCATAGGGGAACTCCTGTGACTGGACAGCCAGAAGGTTGCGGACTACGTCCCCGGGACCTCCGGCGTACGGAGCCCGCAATTGTTGCCGCCGGAGCCGCATCTGCCGAATGTCCTCCGGAGACAACGAGCTGTCATCCACCACGCCGGACCTCACCACGCCGGACCTCACCACGCCGGAACTCGCCACGCCGGAACTCGCCACGCCGGAACTCACTACGCCGGAACTCACGGGGTAGGTACATTACAGGGGTGGTCGCCACGTCAGCGGCGCGGCAGCAGGGTGCCGGTAGAGCCGAAGACGGGTCCCGGCGTCGGGCGTTTTGGCGTGATGCCATCGCCCGAGGATTGGTGCCGAAGCCGCCTGATGACCCAGGGGACAAAGTACTCGCGGGCCCATACGAGGTCGGATGACCGGGCCTCGCGCCAAGTGCGCGGCGGCAGGGACTTGGGCATCAGGGGCTCAAGCGTGTGGTGGACGTTCAGTGCTTCCAGCACCATCATGGCGATGGTGTGGTGGCCTAGTGGCGAGAAATGCAGGCGGTCCGCATCCCACATCTGGGGGTCTGCCAACTGCCGCAATGACCACATGTCCGCGATGATGGCGTCGTGGCGTGCGGCCACTGTCCGGAGGTTCTCGTTGTAAATGGCCACCTTGCCGCGGATGCGCCCCAGAACTGATGAAGCCGTGTCCGGACCGTTGAAAAGCACCACGGTAGCGCCGCCGGAGCTCAACTCCGCAACTGCGGCGTCAAGCTTTTCGGCCAGCAGGTCGGGATCGCCGCCCGGGCGGATGAGGTCATTGCCGCCGGCTGAAATGGACACGAGGTCCGGCTGCAGTTCCAAGCAGGGGGCCACTTGTTCATCGAGGATCTGCTGCAGCAGCCTGCCGCGAATGGCAAGGTTGGCGTAGGCGAAGTCTTCCTGGCTGCGGCCCAGCTCCTCCGCAACACGATCCGCCCAACCACGGTTACCGCCGGGGTTGCGGGGCTCGGGGTCGCCGATGCCCTCAGTGAAGGAGTCGCCCAGCGCCACATAACGGGTCCACGGGTGCTTGTGGATGGACTCGCCCGGCTTCAGTAAAGGATTGTTCGCACTCACGTTCATATCCTGCACCGTGACGTCGACCCTACGCCACCGTAGGTTGTTACTTGTGGGTAACTGTAAGAATGGAGCCATGACTGAAGCACCCACATTTCCAGCCCCCGTTGTCCTCTGGTCCCACGACGAAGCCGAGCGCGCAGGCAAGCCGCTCCTGGTTCTGCTGCATGGCTACGGCTCAAACGAGGACGACCTCTTCAGCCTGGCAGGGCTGCTTCCCAACGACTTTGTTGTGGCTGCCCTGCGCGCGCCAATGCCCATGGGGCCGGGCTTCACGTGGTTCCCCCTGACTGCGTCCATCGAGTACTCGCTGGAAGCTGTGAAGCACGCAGCCGAGTACGCCCTTGAATGGCTGGACACGGTCAGGGCAAACCACTCGTCGGTGACGTTGCTGGGTTTCTCCATGGGGATGGCCATGGCCACCACCATGCTCCGCTACCGTCCCGCGTACTTCGCCGCCGTCGTCGGGCTTTCAGGTTTTGTGATCGACGCCGGCGCTGATGCCGCCTTCCGGGACGACGAACTTGACGGATCGTTGCCCATGTTCTGGGGCCGTGACCAGCAGGATCCCGTCATCACCCAGGACAAGATCGAATACACCATGGGTTGGGTGCGCAAGCATGTTGACCTCACCAAGGTGCTCTACACGGGCATGTGGCACGGCATCAACCAGCAGGAGATCGGACACGTGGGCGAATTTCTTACCCACAAGGTCCTCACTGACTGAGTTCTCCGTTGGTCAGGCGGTGATGATCCGGACAGTTTGGCCGTTGACGGTGACGGTGTCGCCGACGTGGAGTTGGCGTCCGCGGCGGTCATCAATCTCGTTGTTGACTTTAACCAAGCCGTTCTTGATGAGCTCCGTGGCTTCTACGCCGTCCTCCACCAAGTTGGCGAGCTTCAACAGCTGGCCCAGGCGGATCATGTCGTCGCGGATGGGGATCTCTTCAATTTCGGGGTTGCTCATACAGCAATGATGCCTGAAGTAGTGTGGTGACGGTGCCGCAGCCTTCTCTCCGCCCTACCCTTCCGCTGGTCATTGGCCTCCCTATTGCCGTAGCGACTGGCCTGGTCATCCCGCTTCAAGCGAGGATCAACGGGGCTCTGGGCGCAAAACTGGACGACGGCATCGCCGCATCTGTGGTGAGCTTCACCACAGGGCTCCTGCTCATCAGTGCCATCTCGCTTGCCACACCCAAGGGCAGGGCCGGCCTGCAGCGCATCATTCCTGCTGTCCGGAACCGCAGTTTTCCGCGCTTCTATGTCATGGCCGGTGCCATCGGCGCATTGTTCGTCTTTGCCCAATCATTCACGGTCGCCCTTCTGGGTGTTGCGTTGTTCACAGTCGCGGCCGTCACCGGCCAGACGTTGAGCGGTTTGCTCGTAGACCGCATGGGAATTGGCCCGGGAGGTAAACGCGCCATCACAGGAGTCCGGGTCCTGGGCAGTGTCCTGACCGTTGCCGCCGTCGCCTGGGCTGTATCACCGCGATTCGGAGGCGACGCCGATGTCGCCTCGCTAGTGCTACCCGTTATCCTGCCGTTGGCTGCCGGTTTCTTCATGAGCTTCCAACAGGCCATGAACGGGACCGCAACAGTTCATTACGGGACGCCCATCGCAGCCACGCTGGTGAACTTCATTGCCGGGTCAGCCATTTTGTGGATCGCGTGGATCATTAAGCTCGCCGTGGCCGGGCCGGGAAATCCGCTGCCCGGTGAGTGGTGGTACTACCTCGGCGGCCCCATGGGCTGCCTCTTCATTGGACTGGCGGCGCTGCTGGTCCGCAGTCTTGGTGTCCTGATCACGGGTTTGGGCATGATCGCCGGGCAGTTGGTGGGATCGTTGGTGCTCGACGTCGTGATCCCCAGTCCCGGCGCGGTGGTCGCCTTGCCCACGGTGCTGGGTACGGTCCTTACGCTCGCCGCGATCATCGTGGCCACGTTGCCCTGGCCTAAGGGAGCTTTCGCACGAAGATCAACGGCCAAAGGCCGGTAGGGTAAGTATCGGACAGTGTCTCCGTGTACTTTCCCGCAGTAGAACGCAGTAGTAACAGCAACTTTCCCCAGCACCCCGCCGGACAACCTCGTCCGGATTCCGGGGCAAACCACCGCGGACCGCACCCAGCGGCCCTGTAGATCAAATGGAGTTACCCATGGCAGCAAAATCCGTCCTTGACCAGGTCATATCCCTCTCCAAGCGGAGGGGCTTTGTCTTCCAGGCCGGTGAAATCTATGGTGGCTCCCGTTCGGCGTGGGATTACGGTCCCCTCGGTGCTGAACTGAAGGAAAACATCAAACGCCAGTGGTGGCAGAGCATGGTCCGCGGCCGCGAGGACGTTGTAGGCCTGGATTCCTCCGTCATCCTTCCCCGCCAGGTATGGGAGGCGTCCGGCCACGTGGAGGTCTTCTCCGATCCCCTGGTGGAGTGCCTTTCCTGCCACAAGCGCTACCGCGCCGACCACCTCGAAGAAGAGTACGAGGAAAAGAAGGGCCGCCCGGCAGAAAACGGCCTGGCGGACATTGTCTGCGCAAACTGCGGCACCCGCGGTCAGTGGACCGAGCCTCAGGAATTCTCCGGCCTGCTCAAGACTTTTCTCGGCCCGGTGGCCAGCGAGGAAGGCATGCACTACCTGCGTCCGGAAACCGCTCAGGGCATCTTTGTGAACTTCAACAATGTCCTCACCACTTCCCGGAAGAAGCCGCCGTTCGGTATCGGCCAGATCGGTAAGTCTTTCCGTAACGAAATAACGCCGGGCAACTTCATTTTCCGTACCCGGGAATTCGAGCAAATGGAAATGGAATTCTTCGTTGAGCCTGGTACGGATGAAGACTGGCACCAGTACTGGATGAAGGAGCGCATGTCCTGGTACACGGACCTGGGTATCCGTGAAGACAACCTCCGGTTCTTCGAGCACCCGCTGGAGAAGCTGAGTCACTACTCCAAGGGCACCACGGACATCGAATACCGCTTTGGTTTCCAAGGCTCCGAGTGGGGCGAGCTTGAGGGTATCGCCAACCGCACGGACTTTGACCTCTCAACGCATGCCAAGGCCTCCGGCACGGATCTGAGCTACTTCAACCAGGCCACCAACGAGCGCTACACCCCGTTTGTGATCGAGCCCGCCGCCGGCCTGACACGCTCCTTCATGGCTTTCCTGATCGACGCGTACACCGAGGACGAGGCACCCAACGCCAAGGGCGGCGTCGATGTCCGCACTGTCCTGAAGCTGGATCCGCGCCTGGCTCCGGTTAAGGCCGCAGTCCTCCCGCTGAGCCGCAACGAGGACCTGTCCCCGAAGGCAAAGGCGCTGGGCGCCCAGTTGCGAAAGAATTGGAACATCGACTTCGACGACGCCGGCGCAATCGGCCGTCGCTACCGGCGCCAGGACGAAATCGGTACCCCGTTCTGTATCACCGTGGACTTCGACACCCTGGACGACCAGGCCGTCACCATCCGTGAGCGCGACACCATGAGCCAGGAACGCGTGTCCCTGGACAAGGTTGAGGGCTACTTGGCAGCACGCCTGATTGGCGCGTAGCCGTGGCTTTGGATTACCGCGAATGGAAGGAGGGCGACGACCTCGCCCTCCTGGAAATCTGGGGTGGCCCGGAAACTCTTCCCGCGGAGCAGTTCCGTGCAGCGCTGGCGCCTTCGAGCAACCAGCCGTGGCGCCGCTGCATCGTCGCTGTTGACGTAGTGGACGGCATAGAGATTCCGGTCGCTGCCGGCGTTGTCCACGAGGCTTCGCTGCACCCGGAACGACTCTGGGCGTACGTCGAGGTTGCCAAGGACCACCGCCGTGAGGGTGTAGGTGCCACCCTCCTGACCATGCTGCGCCGGGAAGCCGGGAACTCGCCGTCGGGCGTTTCCAAGCTGCGCAGCAAGGTGGAGCCGGACACTGCCGGTGCCGCATTTGCTGCGGCTGCGGGACTTGCTCCCATCCAGCGTTCGCAGCTGGTGGTGGTGAAGCCGGAACCTTTGTCATTGCCGCGCTTCGGCGACGGTTCCGAGGAAGCCGCTTCTGAGCGCGTGGAGGATCTGGCTACCGGTTCGGTGGAGCTGAGCGACGTGGTGGGCAAGTACTACTCGCACGTCCACCACTGGGATAGCCCCGGAGAACTGAGCATTGCCACCGTGCAGCGCCTGTTCCTGCATGACCTCACTGGCGCCCATGGGGCAATCGTCCTGCGCGCACCCAAAGCGAGTGCTTTCGGCCAAGGCGTTCCTGCCACCCGCAAAGGCAAGATCCAGGCCTTCGCCATCAGCTACGCCAAAGGTGACTCCGATGAGCCTTCGGATGTCTTCCTTGGACACGACCCCATGCTGCCCGCCGAGGAAGCAGCGGGCGCGGTCCGGGACCTGTTGGCACTCATTGCCTACCAGCACCCGGTCTTGCTGGAAGTTGACGAGTCCATGACGGCGCTGCGCACGGTTCTTGATCCGTTGTTGGAATCCGGAAAAGCCCATGTGCGTGGTGCAGACACCCTGATCGTCAGCGACTGACGCCTCCTTGGCAGTTCTCAGGATCCCGCCTTGCCCGTTCCCGCGGGCGGGGCGGGATTCTGCGTTCCAGGGAGTTTCCAGCCCTCGCAGAACAACCTTGACGTGGCCCACCGGCAGGAGTAGGTCTTACGAAGTAAGCCCCCACGCCATAACAACTGCAGGGGAGAGGCGTGAGCGGAACAGGTCGGTCTCACGTCTGCATGGGTGGTAAATAGGCAATGAATGAAATAACCCTCGATGGGCTCCGGGAACAGTTGCGCGGGCAACTCGTTACACCCGAAGACCCTGACTATGACGCGGCCCGCGCCGTCTTCAACGCGATGGTGGACAAACGCCCGGCAGGCGTGGTTCGCGTGGCGCAAATCTCCGACGTCATAACCGGTGTGAACTTCGCACGGGAAAACTCCATGCCGCTGGCCATCAGAGGCGGCGGCCACAGTGCACCCGGCTTTGGGACCTGGGATGAGTCCCTCGTGTTGGACTTCGTCAACCGAACCGGGGTTCGAGTAGATCCCGAAAAGCAAACAGCGCGAGCCGAGGCGGGCGCTACCTGGGCTGATTTTAATCACGCAACGCATGCTTTCGGACTCGCCACCACCGGCGGGATTGTGGGATCCACGGGTGTGTCAGGGCTGACTCTGGGTGGCGGAATCGGGTACTTGGCGCGGAAACACGGATTGACCTGTGACAACCTGATCTCTGCCGATGTGGTGACGGCGGACGGCAACTTCCTGGTGGCAAGCGAGGACAGCAACGAGGACCTGTTCTGGGCCATTCGCGGTGGCGGAGGAAATTTTGGAGTGGTCACGTCCTTCGAGTTCCGGCTGCATCCCGTAGACATGATTCACGCAGGGATCATTATCTACGGCGCAGAGAACACGGACACCGTGGCCAGGTTCTATCGGGACTACATCGCCTCCGCCCCCGAGGACTTCGGCGCGTTCCTTGGCTTCCACCAGGGGCCACCGGTGCCTTTCCTCCCTGGTGAATGGCACGGCAATCCCGTATGCGTGGTGGTGGGAATGTGGACCGGAGATCCGGCGGAGGGGGCGTCCAGATGGCAACCGTTCCTGGACGTAGCTCCCGTTGCCGGGTCCATGATCGGCCCCATGCCGTACCCGGCGCTGAACGTCGCCTTTGACGGGCTCAACCAAAAGGGCATGCAGGGCTATTGGAAAGCCAATTTCCTGCGGGAACTCAATGACGGAGCCATCGCGGCGCATGCTCGTTTTGGTGCAACGGTCACCAGCGTCAACACTGCCGTACACATCTATCCCATCGACGGAGCCGTATCCCGGGTGGGAGTCACAGATACTGCCTTCTCGCACCGGGACATGAAGTTCGCCCCGGTCATCGCCACGCAGTGGGCTGACCCTGCGGACAACGAGGCCAATATCGCCTGGGCGCGGGAATACGCTGCGGCACTGGCCCCCCATTCCGAATCCGGGGGATACATCAACTTCATGGATTCGGAAGATCAGAACCGGGTAGCGGACAACTATGGACCCAACTGGGAGAGGCTTGTAGCCATTAAGGGAAAGTACGATCCGATGAACCTCTTCCGCGTGAACCAGAACATCGCGCCTGCCGGATCGGAGGAAGTCAGCCTTCCCGCGTAGGGTTGAGGGCATGAGGTTTTGCTGCTGATGGGCCACGGTCACTCCCACGATTCTGAAAGTTCCGAGCCAACCCCGCAGGCCCTCGCCTCGCGGAAGAGGGCCAACTGGATTCTGGCGGCCATCCTTGTTCCGCTGGGCGTCCTGACACTCGTGGCCATGATGGTGATGTGGCCCTCCGGCAGCCGGGAGGGAATCACGTTCTCGAGCCCCTACCAGGCTGCCCCAGGGGTCACCTTCGACACCGGCAGGATCCAGAGTGTGGTGGTGGAAAGCTGCACGCAGACGGGCCAAAGCAACACAGGCCAAACGGATCCCAACCAAAGCAACCAGTCCGCCGGATCGCAGTGCACGTTCGCTTTTACGGAGCCGGATAAGGGCGGGGAGGTGGTCAAGGTGGTCATTAACCCTGACGTCGCCATGTCCCACGGCGTGGATGTGGGAGATTCCATTCGGTATCTCAACCTGTCCGCCGTCCAAGGTGCAAATGCGGGAACCGGCGCCCCGGCCTATGTATTTGTGGACTTTGTCCGCAGCATTCCCATAGCCCTCCTGGCCGTGCTGTACGCAGCGGTGGTCATCGCGGTAGCACGTTGGCGTGGCTTCCGGGCGCTTCTTGGCCTGGTTGGTGCTTACTTCGTCCTGGTCAGCTTCATTCTGCCGGGTTTGGTGGAAGGCAAGCCGCCGCTCCTGCTGGCTTTGGTGGGCTCCACGGTGATCATGATCGGGGTCCTGTATTTCGCGCACGGATTCTCGGCGCGGACGTCCACGGCTTTGCTGGGCACTATTTTTGGGCTGAGCATTACCGCGCTGTTGGCGGCGTGGGCCACGGACGCAGCTAATTTGGCTGGCGTGGGAAACCACGATGCCTCCACCTTGGTGAACATGTCACCGCAGATCTCGATTTCCGGGATCATCCTCTGCGGCCTCATCATTTCCGGCCTTGGCGTACTCAACGACGTCACCATCACGCAGTCCTCGGCGGTGTGGGAACTCTACGAACTCGCACCCAACACCAGTGCCCGCAAGCTGTTCTCCTCGGCCATGCGGATCGGCCGGGACCACATCGCCTCCACTGTCTACACCATCGCTTTTGCCTACGCCGGTGCCGCACTTCCCATCCTCATCATCGTCATGCTTTACGACCGGCCTCTCGACGAAGCGCTGACCAGTGCCGAGCTGTCCGAGGAAGTCATCCGGACCTTGGTGGGTTCCATCGGTCTGGTGCTCGCGATTCCGGTGACCACCCTGATCGCCGTCCTGGTGGTCAAGGCCACCGGCATGAAGCGCCTTGCCGCAGCCGGCGGGCCGACCGTAACTGCTGATGAGCTTAACGACACCGGTTCGCTGGCGGCAGCCGCCGCCGTCGTGGGTTCCGGTGCGCAAGATGAGCGCGACGCCGGTACCCGCCTTGACGCTCCCGGCAAGCCTGCGCGGCCGGGCAGCCGACGAGCCCAGCGGGAAGCGGAGCGGCGCAGCACCGAATAAGCGCCCATGACATTTGTCATCCTGGATGCATGACACCCGCTACGGGTGCATGTGGTTCATCCCGGCTTGAATTGGTAGACCACGCCAATTCCAGGGAGAGCCATGACAATGACAGATGTGCCGGCGGTCCAGGCTGCCGGACTTCACAAGAGCTTCGGTAAGGTGCACGCGGTCCGCGGTCTGGACCTGACGGTGCAGCAGGGGGAGGTTGTGGCCTTCCTGGGACCCAATGGCGCCGGTAAGACCACCGCCATTGACATGATCCTGGGCCTCAGCACTCCGGACAAGGGCAGCGTCTCCGTCTTCGGACGCACACCGCGGGCAGCGATTGCCCGGGGGCAGGTGGCCGCGGTGATGCAAACGGGTGGCCTGCTGCGGGATATCAGCGTTCGTGAGACCGTGCTGCTGACCGCGGCGATGTTCGATTCCTCCCGCCCTGTTGACGAAGTCCTGACGCGCGCAGGCATCCTGGACATTGCTGACCGGAAAGTGGAGAAGTGTTCGGGCGGCCAGCAACAGCGCCTCCGCTTCGCCATGGCCTTGGTTTCGGACCCCGGACTGCTCATCCTCGATGAGCCGACCACCGGCATGGATGTGGCTGGCCGGCGTGACTTTTGGTCCGCCATCCGGGCCGATGCGTCTCGTGGACGCACTGTCATCTTCGCCACCCACTACCTTGAGGAAGCGGACGCTTACGCTGACCGGATTGTGCTGGTACGCCAAGGAGCCATTGTTGCCGATGGCACGGCCGCGCAGGTCAAGAATCTTGCTTCCGGGAGGACCGTGCGTGCAACATTGCCGCCGGGGGGACCGGGACCGGTTGGACGGACTGCCTCCTGCCGCCAAGGTGGAGTACGACGCCGGCCGGGTCACCGTTCGTACCGCTGACTCGGACTCCGTAGTCCGTTACCTGCTTAACAACACGGGCGCCCATGACCTCGAAGTGGTCGCCAACAACGTGGAGGAGGCGTTCGTGGCACTTACCGCGGACGAACCCGGCACGGAGGCCCGGCACGCTTTTGAAGGAGACCGGTCATGACCAACACAGCGGCCATCCAGGACCGGAAACCTTCCGCCGGAGGCATCAACAGCACCTTCCTGCGGATCGAAATCAAGCGGATGCTCCGCAACCGCAGGACCATCATTTTTACGGTCCTGATGCCTGCGATCTTCTTCTTCATCTTTGGGCTGTCCAACAAGGACCAACTGCTTCCCAACGGCCATAGCTACGGTCAGTACATCCTGATTAGTCTCACCGTCTACGCCGCCATGACGGCAGCCACGGGCGCGGGCAGCCAAGTGGCTGTTGAACGGGCGCAGGGCTGGAGCAGGCAACTGCGGCTCACCCCGCTCCTGCCCGGCGCCTACATCGCGGTCAAAGCAGCGGCTGCGCTGACCTTGTCCCTGGTTGCGGTCGTCGCCCAATTCATCATTGGTGCCTTGGCCGGGGTGACCATGGAACCGCAGATCTGGCTCACCGCGGGTTTGGTCGCCTGGTTGGGTTCCCTCGTTTTCGCGGCTCTTGGCTTGTTCGTCGGCTATCTCATGCCAAGCCAGAACGTCATGCAGATCCTTGGCCCGGCCCTGGCCATCCTGGCCATGTTGGGAGGGCTGTTCATGCCGATTGAGATCATGGGAGATACCTTTGGCGAGATCGCCCGGTTCACGCCCGCCTACGGGATCGGACAGCTGGCACGCGGCCCTATCACCGGCGAGTTCGACGCCATATGGATCGTCAATGTCCTGGTGTGGCTGGCCATCTTTGTTGGCGGGGCAGCCATGGCCTTCCGCCGTGACACCAAGCGTGTCTGAACCCGTCCTGCGGTGACTAAGGTGGGATCCATGAGCAACCCGAGCCTTGGGGACACCTTCCGTGGGGCCGGAACCCGGCAAATGGTTCGTCAGTGCCGCATTCTCCATCATCCTCTGGGCCTGGCCCACCTGGAACCTCGTGTGGTCCGTCGATGAACCAGCGCTCTGGAAGGTGGCAGCCTCCGCAGCGCTGGTGGCCTTCTTTGCTGCCTACGCCGTCCTGCCGATGTTCAGCCGAAGCCGCGGCCCCCGGACAGGACTTGCCTGCACAGGAATCCTGATGGCATTGAACGGCCTGGTGATTCTCATGATCGGCAAGGAGGCGCTATGGACGTGGCCGTTCCTCGCGTGTGCCATCGCCATGACCGTGCTGCCGCCCCGCGTGGACTTTGTCCTCATCATGGCTATGGCGGCTGTGTCCTTGGCAACGGGACTGCTGACGGGAAATCCGGAGCAGGCGTTTTTCCAGCCGGCCCTGATCTTGTCACTCGGCTTGATGATGTCCTCCTTTGCACGACTAATCCGGCAGACTATCCAGCTGCGTGCGGCCCAAAGCGAACTGTCCGACGCCGCAGTGGCTGCCGAACGGAGCAGGGTGGCGCGGGACATGCATGACATCCTGGGCCATTCCTTGACCGTGATCGCCATCAAGGCCGAACTGGCAGGACGGTTGATGGAAGGATCGCCCCCGGGGCCGGCCACGGACAGGGCCGCCGCGGAGATCAACGATGTGCAGGACCTCGCCCGTGGCGCGCTCGCAGATGTCCGCGCGACTGTCGCGGGGTATCGGGGAGTCAACGTCCTTGCCGAGCTCGCAACGGCCCGGACGGCGCTGGAGTCGGCCGGGATAGCTGCTGAATTGCCTGGGACTGTGGAACAAGTCCCGGCCAGGCACCGGGAGCTGTTCGGCTGGGTTCTCCGGGAAGGCATCACCAATGTGGTGCGGCACTCAGGCGCCAGGCGCTGCCGCGTGCTGTTGACTGCGTCCACGCTCTTGGTGGAGGACGACGGCGTGGGACCGGGTGCCTCGGAATCCTTCGGTAACGACCTGGCCGGAATCCGGGAAAGAACAGTGGCTGCCGGTGGCAGCGTTCATGTGGGCTCGAGTGACCTGGGAGGGTTCAGATTGGCAATTGAGGTATGACTATCCGTTTGGTGATTGCCGACGACCAAGCATTGGTCCGCGGTGCTTTGGTCGCTTTGCTGGGGCTTGAACCGGACATCGAGGTAGTTGCTGAGCTGGGTGACGGCACCGAGGTGGCGGACGCCGTCGTGGAATTTTCAGCGGATGTAGCGATGCTCGATGTCGAGATGCCCGGGCTGGATGGCATCAGTGCCGCAGCTGCTGTCCGCAAGGCGGCGCCTTCGTGCCGGGTCCTCATGGTCACCACTTTTGGCCGTCCCGGCTACCTCAAACGGGCCATGCAGGCAGGTGCCTCCGGCTTCGTGGTCAAGGACACGCCTGCCCGGCAGCTCGCGGAGGCTGTTCGGCGAGTGCACCGCGGTTTGCGCGTGGTGGATCCTACGCTTGCAGCCGAATCGTTGACCTCCGGTGACAGCCCGCTGACCGATCGTGAGGCGGAGGTGCTTCGGGCAGCGTCCGGCGGCGGCACCGTGGCAGATATTGCCAAGGCTGCGATGCTCTCCGAGGGCACAGTGCGGAACTACCTTTCCGCGGCGATGGCCAAGACGGGCGGAAGGACCAGGGCTGAAGCTTTCCGGTTGGCCGAGGATAACGGCTGGCTTCTTTAGGGCGACCCACCGATTTGCCCGGATTTGCAACAATGGATAGGTGACTGTTGTAGCAACGCCCCCCGCACCGAAGCTTGAGCTCCCGCCATTGAAGCTCGGCGGGATCACCGTGGACACCCCCGTGATCCTTGCCCCCATGGCCGGCATCACCAACTCGGCCTTCCGCAGGCTCTGCCGTGAATACGGCGGTGGCATGTACGTGGCCGAGATGGTCACTTCCCGTGCCTTGGTGGAGCGGACCCCGGAATCGTTGCGCATCATCTCGCACGATGAGGACGAGAAAGTCCGTTCCGTGCAGCTCTACGGCGTGGATCCTGTGACCGTGGGTGCCGCGGTGCGCATGCTCGTGGAGGAGGATAGAGCCGATCACATCGATCTCAACTTCGGCTGCCCCGTGCCCAAGGTCACCCGGCGCGGCGGCGGTTCAGCCCTGCCCTGGAAGATTGACCTCTTCACGTCAATCGTTAATACAGCGGTCAAGGAAGCCTCCAAGGGCGGCATCCCGCTCACCATCAAGATGCGTAAAGGCATCGATGAGGACCACCTGACGTACCTCGACGCCGGAAGGATCGCCCGCGACGCGGGAGTGGCCGCCGTCGCCCTTCACGGCCGGACTGCCGCGCAGTTCTATTCCGGCCAGGCCGACTGGTCCGCGATCGCCCGCCTCCGTGAAGCTCTGCCGGATATCCCGGTGCTGGGCAACGGCGACATTTGGTCGGCCGAGGACGCAGTCCGCATGGTCCGGGAAACCGGTGTGGACGGCGTTGTGGTGGGCCGTGGTTGCCAGGGCCGCCCCTGGCTGTTCGGAGACCTCCAGGCAGCTTTCGAGGGCAGCGATCAGCGGCACCGCCCCGGGCTCCGGGAAGTTGCTGAGGGCGTGTACCGTCACGCCGAGCTGATGGTGGAGACCTTTGGCAACGACGAATACAAGGCTCTCCGCGAGATCCGCAAGCATATGGCCTGGTATTTCAAGGGCTACGTTGTGGGCGGTGAACTCCGGGCCAAGCTTGCCACCGTGCCCACCCTCGAGGTGCTGCGCGAATACCTTGATGAACTGGACATGGACTCGCCCTACCCGGGAGTCGATTCCGAGGGCCCCCGTGGCCGAGCGGGCTCTCCCAAGAAGCCGGCCTTGCCCAAGGACTGGTTGGTGAGCCGTCAGCTGAACGCTGAACAGAGCGCGGATATCTCGGCCGCGGAGCTGGACGTTTCGGGCGGCTAGCCTCACTCGTGTAAGACTGACTCAAGAAGCTCCACACCCCGGCGCTTGAAGGAGGCAGATACCCATGGGAACCGAAGCGATACTTGGCCACGACGGGACGGCCCACGATTTTGTGCTGGCCATCCCCGGTTATGCCGAGGCAGATTCCGCGCGGTGGGTTGAAGAGCCGCGCAAGAGCAACTATCGCTCCGATTTTGAACGGGACCGCGCCAGGGTCCTGCACTCTTCGGCACTGCGCAGGCTCGGTGCAAAAACGCAGGTGGTTGCCCCGGACACGGATGACTTTGTCCGGACCAGGCTGACCCACAGCCTGGAAGTGGCACAGGTAGGTCGTGAACTTGGCCGCTCGCTCGGCTGTGATCCTGACGTGGTGGACACTGCATGCCTGAGCCACGATCTCGGTCATCCGCCCTTCGGCCACAACGGTGAGTCCGCGCTGAACGAAGTAGCACACACCATTGGCGGCTTTGAAGGCAACGCCCAGACCCTGCGGTTGCTGACCAGGCTCGAACCCAAAGTGCTCGCCGAGGACGGCAGGCCGGCAGGGCTCAACCTGACCCGCGCCAGCCTGGATGCTGCGTCCAAATACCCGTGGTCCGCCGTCGATGCCCCCGTCATCCACGGCCACCGCACCAGCAAGTTCGGCGCCTACGAAGACGATCTTCCGGTGTTCGAATGGCTCCGCGAAGGCGCTCCGGGCAACCGTTCGTGCATCGAGGCGCAGGTGATGGACCTTGCCGACGATATTTCGTACTCGGTCCACGACGTTGAGGATGCGATCGTCGCCGGTCATTTCCAGCTCAAATGGATGGAAAACCCGGACCACCGTGCGCGCGTGGTGGGCTACACCAAGCAGTGGTACTTGCCGCACAACGATCCCGCTGAAATTGATGCCGCACTTGCCCGCCTTGAGGCCACCAAGGTTTGGGTCCGCGAAGCAGATGGCAGCCGAAAATCCATGGCTGCCCTGAAGGACATGACCAGCCAGTTGATCGGCCGGTTCTGCCAGAGTGCCATGGAAACAACCCGCGCTCACTTCGGGCCTGCCAATCTGACCCGCTACGACGCTGAGCTCATGGTTCCGGAGGAGACCGTCACCGAGATTGCGGTCCTCAAAGGACTGGCCACCACGTTCGTGATCTCCACCGACCACCGCCAGCCGGTGTACGAGCGTCAGCGCGAAGTGCTGCATGCGCTGGTGGGCGTTTTGAACGCTACCGGTGACCGTCACCTGGAGCCGATGTTCGCCGCGGACTGGAGTGACGCCCTCGACGACGGTGCGCGGCTGCGCGTGGTGATCGACCAAGTTGCCTCGCTGACGGACGTCTCCGCCCTGGCAATGTATGAGCGGCTCGTGGGCAGCCTTCCGTCGCTCTGGTAACCGTTCCCGCGTTCCGTTAACGGCGGGGGCTTCCGAGGCAAGCGACTAGGATGGTGACGTGGCTGGCCTGATCAAACGTGAAGATATCGACGAAGTACGCCAGCGCACGGATATCAAGGAAGTAGTTGACGGTTACGTCACCCTCAAGGGCGCGGGGCTGGGTAGTTTCAAGGGCCTGTGCCCCTTCCACGACGAACGCTCACCCTCCTTCACTGTTCGCCCGCAAGTGGGCAGATACCACTGCTTTGGCTGCGGCGAAGACGGGGACGCCATCTCCTTCGTCCAGAAGATGGACCATAGCTCGTTCCACGAGGCCGTTGAGAAGTTGGCCGCCAGAATCGGCTACGAGCTGCGCTACGAGGACGGCGGAACCGGTCCCAGCCGTGAGGAAGTGGGCAAGCGCCAGCGCCTGCTGGACGCCCACAAGATCGCCGATGAGTTCTTCCGGGCGCAGCTGTTGACCCCCGGAGCGGCCGAAGGGCGCAACTTCCTCGATGGCCGCGGTTTCGACCGCGCCGCCGCCGAGCATTTTGGCGTGGGATACGCTCCTCAGGGCTGGGACGCGTTGCTGAAGCACCTCCGCGGACGCGGGTTCACGGATGCTGAGTTGAAACTCACAGGGATGTTCTCGGAAGGAAACCGGGGAATCTACGATCGCTTCCGCGGCAGGCTGATCTGGCCCATCAGGGACATTGCGGGGGACACCATTGGGTTCGGTGCCCGCAAACTGTTTGAAGACGACCAAGGCCCCAAGTACCTGAACACCCCTGAAACCACGCTGTACAAGAAATCCCAGGTGCTTTACGGGATCGACATCGCCAAGCGGAACATCGCCAAGGAACGGCAACTGGTGGTGGTTGAGGGGTACACGGACGTCATGGCCTGCCACCTTGCCGGGGTCACGACGGCGGTGGCCACCTGCGGTACTGCCTTCGGTACCGAACACATCAAGGTAGCCCGGCGGCTGCTCTCGGACGACGGCAGTGGGGGAGAGGTCATCTTTACCTTCGACGGCGACGCCGCCGGCCAGAAGGCTGCCCTGCGGGCGTTCGAGGAAGACCAGCGCTTCACCGCCCAGACGTACGTCGCCGTGGAACCCTCCGGGGCCGACCCCTGTGATCTTCGCCAACTCAAGGGTGACGCCGCGGTACGCGAACTCATCAGCACCCGCAAGCCACTGTTCGAGTTTGCCATCCGGGCAACTCTTCGGCGGCACAATCTGGACACCGTGGAAGGCCGCGTGGCTGCCCTGCGCGAAGCCGCCCCGGTGGTGGCACAGATCAGGGACTCCGCCACGAGGCCCGGATACACGCGCAACCTGGCGGGTTGGCTGGGAATGCCCATTGAAGAAGTCAGCGGTTATGTGGGGGCAGCAGCCAAGCGAGCAGCTTCCGGGGGCGGAACAGCCAGTCCTGCAGGCCCGTCGCCGGCGGGAGCACCGGCGTCGAGCGGTCCCGTCTTCCAGCGGCCAGATCCCCGGGACCCCATAGCCGGTATGGAGCGCCAAGCGCTTGAAGTGGTCCTCCAAGAGCCTGGCGTCCTGGGCGGGGGAGCTTGGGAGCGTTTCGAGGCCTCGCACTTCATCACCCCTGCCTACGCGGCCGTTCACACTGCAGTGCGGGCTGCCGGCCTGGCCCACTCGGACGACCCTGTGGCTTGGGTGGAGCAGGTCCGCCAGGAAGTCCCCGAGCCATTGAGGCCTTTGGTCTCGGAGTTGGCGGTGACGCCCCTGCCCGCGAGCACGGCCGAGGCCATGCAGCGGTACTGCCGTGACATCCTGGCCCGTCTTTTCGAATTGCAGATCACCAGGATTAAGGCAGACAAGATGGGACAGTTGCAGCGCTTGGACGCAGGTGCCAATCCAGAGGAGTTCCAGCGGTTGAACCGGGAGCTGATGCAGCTCGAAATGGAGCGTCGGGCGTTGCGTTCCGACGGCTGAAACCGCCGATTTCGTTTTCTGGCGGGCCCCTGTTAAGCTAGTAACCGCTTCATTCCTCCGTAGCTCAATTGGCAGAGCATTCGACTGTTAATCGAAGGGTTACTGGTTCAAGTCCAGTCGGAGGAGCGCGCAATACCCCCGTTTCGATCACTCGGAACGGGGGTATTTTTATACCCCCGAGGGGTATGCGATGCAAATTTCGCTTTCCGGTAGAACCTTTGCTAAAGTCATAACCGCTTCATTCCTCCGTAGCTCAATTGGCAGAGCATTCGACTGTTAATCGAAGGGTTACTGGTTCAAGTCCAGTCGGAGGAGCAACAGGACCCCGTACCGGCTTTATAGCTGGTGCGGGGTCTGCTTTTTGTCACACGAAGTCCATCTCCACTTGCAGGAATCGGGCGGCCTCGACCACCGCGGCCAGGAACGAATCCTGCTCGGTGGGCGGAGTCCTGGGTTCCCGGGGATGCCATTCGTGGGGCGCCGAATAGACGCGGGTGAAGCCGCCACCTGGTGGGGCATAGAAGATGCCAAAGCGTTGGACCGGCCATTCAGGCGAGGTCTCCGGGGCGACCAGTAGCGCGGCGTCCGATTCAGGGTTGTACCACTGCGCAATGGGTCGGCGACGGTCATCGGTAAAGAGCCCGGCGGCGTAGAGGGCAGCGGATTGCGGGCTGGTCACCGAGCACAAGCGGTCCCACCACAGCGGCAGGATGCGTTCATCCCGACGCTGCCACGGTGCCGGAATCGGCTGCAGCTCTTGCCAATGTGGCACACTTCAACTTTATCTCCGGTAAGGGGCCCGCAAAAGGGCAACTGCTACCGGGAGAGGCCAAGCCTGGGATAGAGCACGTCGAAACCTTTGATCAGTCCGGCGTTCAGTGCCAGGCCAACGTGACCGCCGTTAGGGACTTCGTAGTACGTTACCGTCATCCCTGCATCCCGGGCAGCCGCGGAGACTGCCTTGGCGGCTGCCACGTAAGTGGTGTCATCCGAGCCCACCGTAAAGACAGCCGTTGTGTTGGGGAACTGCTTGCCCTTCATGATGTTGATGGGCTTTTGGGCATCGTAGGCAGCCTGGTTGCCGTCGAAGATCGTTGTAAGGTTGCCGGCAGGGTCCTCTGCGCCGGGGAACTCCTCGCCTGAGATGTCCACCACGTTGCCCCACATCGCCGGGTATTTGACCGCGAAGGAAATGGCACATTGCCCGCCGTTGGAATACCCGGCGATGGTCCAGTGCTCGCGGTCAGGGAGGATGTTCAAGTTGGCTTTGGCCCAATTCACAACATCCTCGTTAATGTACTTCTCCACGTTGCCGTATTTAGCGGTGTCCAGGCAGAGGGTGTCATCCTGGTCCGGGCCGATCTGGTCTGCGACGATCGCTATGGGGGCCAGGCCATTGTTCTTTGCCGCGAACTCGTCCAGGGCCGCGGAAACGTATTGGGGATCGGGGAGTCCCGGCTGGCCCATCATGAGGACGAACAAGGGCAACTTGGGCGGATGGGCCGTCAAGGCGGCGGGGGGCAGGTAGATGCCCGCCGGCCTGGCATTGAAACCGGACGCGGTGGCGGGAATGATTTGGGTGCCTGCCTCGCCCTTCGCCGGCTGGTCGGCCGCGGGCTTCCAGCTCTGCCACAGCGGGCCTGCCGGAAGGGAGGCGTCAGGGTCCGGCTTGGCCAGTTGGATGGCGCCCTCGGTGGAGATCCCCAACGCCGAGCCCAACGTTTTGTTCAGTCCGAACTCTGTGTTGATACCCAGGCCGGCCACCACGACGAACACGGGAATCGAGAGTGCGGCCACTACCTTCCGCCACCGTTGGCTGTGGCGAAAGCTCACCACGGCCAGGCCCAAGGCACCGAAGCAGGCAAGGGCCCAGAACCACACCCGGGGCGTCAGCCCCACGTGGAAAACGTCCAGGACGTCCTCCACCAGCCACACGGTCAACCACCCGAACAGGACTGCCACCATAATCGCCGTGATCGCGGTGAGGGCCCAGCGCGCTGACGGTCTGAGGAACAGCAGCAGAAAGAAGCCGACGCCGATCACTCCGGCGATCGTCATGACAACAGGGCCACTGATCTCCAGCTTCAGGAGCTCGTTCATGACCGGGATGCCCGCTCGGGCGTCATGCGGCTGGCTCCTTGGCTACCATCTGCCGCAACAGTCCGGCGCTTTGCGTGGGGGACAATCCCGGCAGGTAGGCCGAACCCACCGCGATGCCGATGGACGGTAAGGCCAACGGGTCCTGGTAGTACATGTAGAGGGTCCTGTGTTCAGGCTGGAACCTTGATTTGAAAGCGGCCAAGGATTTGAAGCCATACATGGGTTCCAGGGCGTTCCCGAGCAGCGCAAGGACACGGTCAAGGGTACTGCGGTCTTCATCGCCGGCACCGGCTCCTGCATTGGCGAGCGGTGAGCCGGACAAGGAGATTTGGGGTACTTCTTCTTTGAAGTGAGTTACGGCGGAGGCGATGAGGAACTCCATGACGCCCTTGAAACCTGTGGTGCGGCGGCGCATGAAGTCCAAGGTCCACCCTGAGATGACCCCGGCGTTGAAGACCGGGAGCCAGCTGGTGACCCCATGGACCAATCCGTCGTCATCCACAGCCACGCAGCAGAGCACCTCGGGATCTTTGAGCTCGCTCAAGCCACCCAGAGTGAACCCCATCTCAGGAAGTGCTTTATCAGCCACCCATTCTTCGGAAATCTCAGCCAGCTGCGCCCTGATTCCCGGCGGCATCTCAGGATAGGGGTACCAGTGATCCTTGATGGAGAGCTTGTCTGCGCGGTTCAGAGCGGTCCGGACGTTCTGCCATTCCTTTCCTTTGAACGTCATGGCTTGGACGTTGAGGAGTGTCTCTTCGGCCACTTCCAGTTTCCTGAAGCCATGGGGGAACAGCGGGATATCCAGCTCTGCGGTCGCTGAATAGAAGCACGGGATCAGGCCCAGGTTGGCGCAGTGTTTGACGAAACCCGTAGCGGCCTCGCTGTGGTGTTCGCTGGCGCCAAACGGACCGGCCACGGTGAGGGCAACCCCGTTATGGACCTGATAGGCAACTCCAGCCTTCCTGTCCGGGGTGAACCAGTACTGGTTGTTGTCCCAGAGCGTCATCCAGGACAGGGTGCCGCCGCCATCGTGCAACAGCTCCCTGGTGTGCCCCAGGTCTGCTGCCGGATCGGTGGCCAGCATTCTGAACCGCCGGAAGTTGTTCAGCACCAGCACAAGAATGCAAAGCCAAATGAGGTCCCCGCCAAGGCCGTAGAGCACAGTGCTCAGCAGGCCTTGGGGCAGGGCCACCACGAAGGGGACAGGGAAAGGAACCAGGATGTGAGTCAGCTGTCCGGCGAGGTCCAACAGGGTGGAGCTGCCGGGGTTGCCTTCGACGAACCAGAAGATCGCATAGAAGATCACGGCGGCCATGGCGAGGATGAGCGACGTCCGGCCCAGAACCCGGTATCCGGCGTCGCTGGACTCGACGCGGAACTTATGTCGGTTTATCAGAAGCAGCGCCGCGATGATGACAGGGGCGAGGACTGCGGGGACCGCGTACAGCAGAAGGTACGCGAAGTCGTCATCGTCCAACGTGACCCCCGGATCTGTCACGTACTGGACGATGGACAGGACGGTCACAGCTGCCAGATACAGCTGGATAACAAGCGTCAGCCGGTATGCCAGCCGCCGGCCGCGCCTCAGTCCCTCGGCGCAGACAAGTAACAGCAGCACAGGAATCAGAGTGAGGATGGCCGCGCCGAAGCTCTGGACGCCCACGATGCTCTGCAGGCTGACGCAATTGTTGTCGTTATTGCACGCTTCCTGAACCTCATCGGCGTCGGGACTGGCCTGGAGCATTACCTCGGAAACTACGGACAGCGGCCCGATTTCCCACGTTCCGGTCAGTTGTGTGAGCAAAGGCCCCACCGCGAAGACGCCCACTACGGTGCCCACCAGGAAACGTGTTTCGCGAAGGCTTGAGGAATGCAGCGATCCTGCCCGGCGGCGTAGGGCCAGCGACTGGACGGCCCAACCTGCCAGGATGCCGATCACGGCCCCGGCCAGGGCTTGCAGGGTTTGGGCGACTCCTACAAACAGGACAAACATCAGCGTGGCGGCCAGCAACCACGTCCTTAGGCGCCGACGCCACAGGGCCTCAAGCGCCGCCGTCGAGCATCCCAACGCCGCTGCAGCGCCACCATAGGCACCCACCACATATTCGCCGCCAAGGAAACTGAGCCATTGGTCGCTGGCATCCGTTCCAAAGGTTACGAGCACCACAAGTACCAAGGCGCTGACGGCTGAACCGGCAACGAATGCAGCCAGTGCCAGCCAAGGGCCCATGACCCGTTCGGCGATGCCCACGCCCACCAGGATCGCCGCGGTGCAGGCCACATAGTCGAGCAAGGAGGAGGCGAAGAACGCCGAGGTGAAGATTGACCACCAAGGTCCTGGCTCCACGGCCAAACCAAGCCCCACTTGGTCCAACAGCTCTTGGCCGGGACCGTTGATGAGGCTACCGGAAATGGCTCCGAGCACCCAGAGGAGCACCACCAGGGCCAGCGTCACTGGCAACCTCCGCAGGGTGGCGAGGCCCCGTGCACTGCCCCGAAAAACGACGGCCGAGCTCATGTGATGTCCCCTTCACCGGTTCAAGCACCGGTTACCCCGGCTGGCCACCATTCTGCCCTGCGGTAGGCAGTTAGGGGAGGGTTTGGTGATTGCCGACGTCGGCGGGTCGCCCGCAAAGGCCGGTCTAGTCCCGCTTCCAAGGGCCGGGATTCACGCGATACAGAACAGCAGCGCCGATCACGGCACCCAAGAGGGCACCAAACAGGGCACTCCCGGCAGCGCGGCCAAGAAGAGCACCGGCGACGGCGCCAAGCAAGGCACCCAGGAAGAGGCCCCGGCCGTTGCGGTGCGGTTTTTTCGTCATGGTCACAGCCTACGGGGCCGGTTCTAATGAATGGACGGAACAGACCGGGGCCGGACAACCAACCACAGAGCGGCAATGGCGCCCGTGATGCACGCGGCCATGACGGCGCCCATGGGCACAGCTGAGCTGACGCCAAGCCAACCGACAACCGGCGGGACAATGCCGGCCATCATGAACTGGGACGCGCCCAGGAGCGATGCAGCGGTGCCTGCTTGTGCACCATGCTTGGCCAGGGACAGGACCTGAACGCACGGGAACATGAAGCCGGTGGCGCAAATGTAGAACCACAATGGGATGAGAATGCCCCATAAACCCACGTGGAACAGGTCAAGGGCCACAATAAGGAGGGCGGTGAAAAGCATGAAGACTGTTGCCCCGGCCACAATCCACTGTGGAGCTACCCGTCTGATCAGGCGCGAGCTGATCTGCACGCCTGCCACGATGCCTAAGGAGTTGATGCCGAACAGGAGGCCGTATTCCTGCGGCGAGAAGCCGTAAATGTTCTGGAAAAGAAAGGTGGAAGCTGAGAGGTAAGCGAAGAGTCCACCGAAATTCAGGCTTCCCACGAGTACCATGCCCACAAAAATCCTGTCCGTCAGGACGGTCTTATAGCGTTGACCTACGGAGGCAGTGGATTTTCCCCGCTGTTCAGCCGGAAGTGTTTCCCGGATGAAGAAGATCGAAGCAAGTATGACCAGTAGCCCGTACGCGGCCAGGAAGTAGAAGATGCCCGGCCAAGGGAACACCAGCAGCAATTGGGATCCGATGACCGGGGCAAGGATGGGGGCCAGGCCGTTGACCAGTGACATCCGTGAGAACATCCGGACCATGGAGTAACCGTGGAAGAGATCCCGAACCATGGCCATGGCCACTACGCCGCCTCCGGCAGCACCGATTCCCATGAGCACGCGGAACAGGGACAGCATCCCGATGTCTGTGGCCAGCGCCGCACCCAGCGATGAACCGATGTGCACAGCAGTCGCCAGAATGAGCGGAAGCCGGCGTCCCACCTTGTCACTGAATGGTCCCACCAGCAGTTGGCCGAGCCCGAAGCCAACCGTTGTGCCGGTCAGCGTGAGCTGGATTGCCGCCGCCGAGACATCAAAACTCTCTTCCAAAGCGGGGAACGCCGGAAGATAGAGGTCGATGGTGAAAGGACCCAAGGCCGTCAGGGCGCCCAACAGGAGAATGTAGACAAGTTTTTCGCGTCGGCTCAGAGAATCGCCCGGAGCAATGGGAGAGGTCACGATCATCTATCCTATGGCCCGGATCATATTTATTGGACGTATGACGGGCGCGCCGGGGCCTAATCCCGAAAGTTCAGCAGGAACCTGAATGATAGCTTTGAGAACAGGTGTACGCGGGGATCGTTTTCCACCGCGTACGCCCTACACGATGCCCAGAGGAAGCAGTTAGGCGGAACCCATGAGTGGACGTCACACCGGCCGGCCCAGTCAAGGACCAGCCATTCGTACTTTGCCGAAGACCCTCAAGCTCGTAGCAAGGCTGGCTCCGAGGCAACTCAATGACGAAATCGCCCTTGCGAAGGTTGAGCTCAAGCGAAAAGCCACACAGGTCGGCATCGCCGGCGCCTTCTTTGGAGTCGCGCTTGTCTTCCTGGCGCTCCTGGTCATCGCGCTGGTGGTCGCAGCGATCTTGGGCTTGGCCACCATCATGCCCGGCTGGCTGGCGGCTCTGATTGTTGCGGCGTTCTTCCTGGTGATTGTGGCAATCGCGTCCTTGATAGGCATAGCCAAGTTCAAGAAGGCCATGCCCCTGGTCCCGGAGGACACCATCCGGGGGATCAAACATGATCTCGGAATCGCCAAGGAAGGCTCTGACTTCGACGAGTCCATCCTTGATCCCAACTCGCCCGCCGCGAAGGCAGCCAAGGCTGAAAAGGAAGCGGCCGCTGAGAAGGCCAAGGCAGAGAAGGCCGCCAAGGAAGCCGCCAAGGAAGCCGATGCCGTCAAGGCGCCCACCGAAGCTGAGCTTCGCTCGCGCCTGAAGCGCCGCCGTGAACACCTCACGGGCGTTCGCGACGAGCTCGGTGAGCAGCTGGACGTCAAGAAGCAAGGCCGGGCTTTCCTCCAGAGCGCCAACGGAAAGTTCCAGGAGAGCAAGGAATTCGCTGCAGCGAAGTTTGCCGAACTCGAAGACTCCGTACCTGAGAGCCTCACCGAACGGCTTGCCGCCCGGTGGAAGGACCTCGCTGCGTTTGCCACGGCTGCGGTGGTCTTCGTTGTTGCACTGCGGAAGTTGCTGAAAAAGTAGCAGCCAGCGGCGCCAACAAACGCTGAAGACGAGAAAGGGGGACAGGATGAGATTGATCGGAGCTGGGTCGCACCCCGACCGGCCGCAGGTTGATCACGACCTCATCTTCACTGTCCCCAACATCCTCACAGTTCTTCGCTTCATGGGCGTGCCGCTGTTTGTCTGGCTCGTCCTGTCCGAGCAGGAATACGGTTTCGCGGTCTTGGTACTCGTCATCATGGGCAGCACCGACTGGGTGGATGGCTACATTGCCAGACGCTTCGATCAGACCTCCAAGCTTGGGCGGATCCTGGATCCCATGGCAGACCGGGCCGCACTGCTGGCTGTCGCCTTCACACTGGCGATTGCCGGCGTCGTGCAGTGGTGGTACCTGGCCGCGCTGTTGGTGCCGGACGCCGTCCTGGCCATTGCATCCCTGATCTACTTCCGGAGCCACCCGGACCTTCCCGTGAGCATCATTGGAAAGATCCGCACTGGGCTACTGCTGATCGGTACGCCGTTACTGGTCCTGTCCAAGTTGCCCGTTGCTTTTACCGACGTCTACTTCGTGGCCGCTTGGACGTTCCTTGGCCTCGGCCTGGTCGGCCACTGGGTAGCGGCATATAACTACTTCTGGGCCATCTTGCGTAAGGGTAAAGAACTGAAAACCGACGACGGCGGACGAGGCTGATGGTCTGGCTGGCAGTTTCCCTCGCGCTGCTAGGCGCTTTTTTCCTCGCCATTGGCGCCCAACGGCAAGGCAGCGCGGTCAAAGCGGACACTGGTGGCCTTGCGCTCAGTTCCAACGGGTTCCTGCGTCTCCTGCGCAACCCGCGGTGGATGCTTGGCCTGCTGTTCCTGACCCTCGGAATGGTGCTGAATGCCATCGCCTTGGTGTCCGCGCCTCTGACCGTGGTGCAACCGATCGGTGCCATTGCGCTGGTCATCACCACCGTGGTCAACGCCAAGGACCAGGGCCTGAGCATCAACCGTGCCACGGTGGTGGCCATCAGCGCCTGTGTTACTGGTTCGGCGTTGTTTGTGCTCCTTGCCGTTAACGTCACGCAGGAGAACCACCACGTCAATGCTGAGGATGAACTGACCATTGTTCTCTTGCTGGCGCTTGCCGTGGGGATTTTTGGAGCACTCGCCGTCTTGTTCAAACACAGGATGAGTGCCTTCATTTACATTTTGGGGGCCGGTGTCCTGTTCGGTTTCGTTGCAGTCCTGACCCGCATCATCGGCAAGCACCTGCTCGATCCCAACGGTATGTTCCTGCTCAACGTTCAGTGGTACACCCTGATAGCTATTGTGGCCGCCGGGGGACTGGGCTCCTGGTTCGTCCAGAGTGCCTATTCCGGCGGTCCACCTGACCTGGTGATCGCCGGTCTGACCGTGATCGACCCCATGGTGGGCATCGCAATCGGCATTGTGATCCTGGGTGAGCTTCGTCCCGATGTCCACGCCGTGATGGCCATCGCCATGGCCGCGGCCGCTACGCTTGCTATCGTGGGGGTTATTGCCCTGAGCCGGCACCATCCGGAAGTCACCAAGCGCAAGAAGGACGCGAAGGCGGCTGCCAGCCGGAAGGCCCAAGGCAAAGCTTGACCTTGCGCCACCGCTATTGCGGGCGGCAACCCGGCGACACCGCAGCATTGCCTCAAGAAGTGCTGTCCGCACCGTGACCATCAGGAGTTCTCCACGTGACCATTCCCGACACCACCAAGCCCCTCACTCTTTTGATTGCCGCGGATACGTACCCGCCGCACGTCAACGGTGCCGCCCAGTTCGGCTACCGCCTGGCCAAGGGGATGACGGCGCGCGGGCACAACGTGCACGTGTTGGCCTGCCGTCCGGACACGGGCAAGAGCTACACCGAGTTCCGCGACGAAGCCACCGTTCACCGGCTCCGCTCCCACGGCGTCTTCACCCACGAGTACTTCCGTATTTGCTTCCCGTGGGAAATCAAGAAGGAAATCAGCCTTCTTTTCGACAAAGTCCAGCCGGACGTCGTTCACATCCAGAGCCACTACATGATTGGCGAGCAAGTCCTCTACGAGGCTGTTAGGCGCGGCATCCGGATTGTGGCCACCAACCACTTCATGCCCGAGAACCTCAACCCGTTCCTTCCCTTCCCGCAGTGGTTCAAGGACATTGTTGGCCGGATTTCGTGGAAGGACATGGGCAAGGTCATGAGCCAGGCGGATGTGGTCACCACGCCCACGCCGCTCGCGGCCAAGGCCATGCATCAGCACGCTTTCCTGCGTAAGGTCCTGCCCCTTTCCAACGGCATCGACTCGTCGGCGTACGAGCTGCAGCCGGGTGAAATGATCGAGCGGCACGCCAACCCGACGGTCCTGTTCGTGGGCCGGCTTGCCGAAGAAAAGCACATCGATGTGCTGATCGATGCCGTGGCCAAGACCCCGCGCGAACTGAACGTGAACTTGGAAATCGTGGGTGGCGGCGAAGTCCGTCCTGCCCTTGAAGCTCAGGTCGCGAAGCTTGGGCTAGGGGACCGGGTGCGGTTCCTCGGGCTGGCGAGCGACGAGGACCTGCGGGATGCTTACATCAAGGCCGATATCTTCTGCATGCCCGGGACAGCCGAGCTTCAGTCACTGGTGACGTTGGAGGCCATGTCTGCTTCCACCCCGGTGCTGCTGGCCAACGCCATGGCCCTGCCGCATCTGGTCCGTGACGGGGAGAACGGCTACCTCTTCACCCCCAACGACAGCAACGAGCTTGCGGGCAGAATCACCCAGCTCGTTGAGCTTCCCCAGGATGAACTCGAGGCCATGGGTAAGCTCAGCCGCGAGATGGTGGAGCCACACAGCATCAACGGCACCCTCCAGACCTTCGAGGACCTCTACCGGGGTGCTACTTACGAGGACATGGTGGTGTGACAAAAGCACTCCCCGGCACCTATTAGAATTGCTGGAGTGCTTTGCCCGGAACCGCTGCTTTGCGGTGGCCGGACCGGGCATCAAGGGGCTATAGCTCAGCTGGTTAGAGCGCGGGACTCATAATCCTAAGGTCCTCGGTTCAAGTCCGAGTAGCCCTACATTTCACGCGGGAGCCGTGGCCGACGATTCATCTTCGTCGGCCACGGCTCTTTTGCGTTCCCCCATCGATGCGGTATGTTACTCATCAGTAACTTAGTTTTGGTCGCAGGTGACCACCCTTGAAGGAGCGAATATGTCCAACGCTGCATTCGACGCCAGCAACCTTCCGTATGCCGACGGCGACTTCTACGCTTTTGAGCAGATGCTGACTGGAAAAGAGCAGGACCGCCTGGCGGAGGTCCGCGAATTCCTCGCCCGCGAAGTCAAGCCCATTGCCGTGGATTGCTGGAACCGTGGCGAGTTCCCCATGGACCTCATTCCAAAGCTGGGCGAACTGGACCTTGTCAGCCCCGTTCGCCGGCAGGGGTACTCCAACCTGTTCGCCGGAATGCTCCACGCTGAAGTTACGCGCGCTGACGCCTCGATTGCTACGTTCATGGGCGTCCACGACGGCCTGTTCACAGGTTCGATCGAGGCCCTCGCATCGCAGGAACAGAAGGATGCCTGGCTGCCGGACATTTACTCCCTGAAGAAGATCGGCGCTTTCGGGTTGACTGAGCCCTTGGGCGGCTCGGACGTGGCGGGTGGAACGCGCACCACGGCCAAGCGCGACGGCGACACCTGGATTCTCAACGGCGCCAAGCGCTGGATCGGCAACGCCACCTTCTCAGACTGGGTGGTCATCTACGCCAAGGACGTTGCGGACAACCAGGTCAAGGCCTTCCTGGTGGACACCACTTTGCCGGGCTACTCGGCCAGCAAAATCGAGAACAAGATCTCCCTGCGAACAGTGCAGAACGCTGACATCGTTTTGGATAACGTTGTGGTGCCGGACTTCTTCAAGCTGGCCAACGGCAACAGCTTCCGCGATACCAACAAGGTCCTCAAGGTCACCCGCCTGGCAGTGGCTTGGCAGGCCGTTGGGCTGCAGATGGCAGCGTTCGATGTTGCCCGCAGCTACGCCGTGGAGCGTCAGCAGTTCGGGCGCCCGTTGGCCGCTTTCCAGCTGGTGCAGAACCAGTTGGTTCAGATCCTCGGGAACACCGTAGCCTCCATGGGCATGATGGTTCGTCTGGCCCAACTCGAAGACGCTGGTGTAGCCAAGGACGAGCAGTCGGCTCTGGCGAAGGCTTTCACTACGGCACGCATGCGCGAAAGCGTTGCCCTGGGACGCGGCATCCTGGGTGGCAACGGAATCGTCACGGACTACGGAATGGCCAAGATCTTCTCAGACGCCGAGGCCATCTATTCCTATGAGGGCACGCACGAGATCAACACCTTGGTGACAGGCCGTGCCATCACGGGTGTTTCGGCCATCGTCTAGAACGCTCGCGGTCGCGGTGGGGACTCGAGGGCGGAGACTCTCAGAGGCGCGGACTCAAGGGTGGGGACTCGGGCTTGGTGGTGCTCAGTACAGCGGCAGCAGGATGGACGGCCGCATGTCCTCCACGAAGCCCAGTGGATTGACGTAGTCCTCGCCCCGCCGCACGCCCCAGTGCAAGCAGGTGGCACTGCTGCAATGACCGGGTTCCATGGTGCCGATGACCTGCCCCTTGCGCACGGTGTCACCGGATTTCAGTTCGCTGGTCACTGGCTCGAAACTGCTCTTGAGTCCACCGCCTTGATCGATTGTGAGCACGGGACGGTCAACCACGACGCCGGCAAACGTCACCACGCCATCAGACGGCGAGGTGACCGGTGCGCCGTCGGACGTTGGCCCTAAGTCCACACCCCGATGCCCGCTGAGCCACGGTTTGTCCGGCGGCTCGAACGTCCGCAGGACGGAAGGCATGGGGGAGAGCGGCCAGCTCCACGAAGCCGAGGCCGGGGCAGGGGTGCTCGCGCTGCCCGCGAAGATGGTGGCAGTTAGAAGTGTGGTCAAGGTGAGCTTCAAAACGGTCATGGAATCAGCTTTCCGGGACAGACTCTGCTGCGCGATGCGCTGGTTGCCGTATGTGGATAACGCGTGGGTTCCCGCGGTCAAACCCGTGAGGTCGCTGTAGTACACTTGGTGGAGCAGTTTGCTGTGCCCTCAAGCTTGTTCAGGAGCATGTCTCATTCAGATATGTGAGGGTCCCAGGCTGACTACGCGTATCCAGCCCTCCACCAGTGAAGCCTCATGGCTTTGTGCTGCGGAGGATTGCGCCTCTTGCGGTCCGGCTGAGCTTAGGCTCCATGCCGGATGAGAAGTGCAATGGATGCCAGGAGCCACGCCCATCCGGGCAAAGGCTAAACAACCGTCAACTATTGGCAGGGTAAGAGCGGCCCCGTGGGCTCTCTCATGAATGACCTGCCGGAAGGAGCGTCGGCATGCCCGTCGTAACTATGCGCCAGCTGCTTGACAGCGGCGTCCACTTTGGACACCAGACCCGTCGTTGGAACCCGAAGATGAAGCGCTTCATCTTCACGGAGCGCAACGGCATCTACATCATCGACCTCCAGCAGTCGCTGTCCTACATCGACCGCGCTTACGAGTTCGTCAAGGCTACTGTCGCTCATGGCGGCACCGTCCTGTTCGTTGGCACCAAGAAGCAGGCTCAGGAAGCAATTGCCGAGCAGGCTACCCGCGTTGGCCAGCCGTACGTCAACCAGCGTTGGTTGGGCGGTATGCTCACCAACTTCCAGACCGTCGCCAAGCGTATCCAGCGCATGAAGGAACTCGAAGAGATCAACTTCGACGACGTCGCCGGTTCGGCTTACACCAAGAAGGAGCTCCTGCTCCTCAAGCGTGAACTCACCAAGCTTGAGTCCAACCTCGGTGGTATCCGCAACCTGACCAAGGCTCCCTCGGTTCTCTGGGTTGTTGACACCAAGAAGGAACACCTTGCTGTTGACGAAGCCAAGAAGCTGAACATCCCCGTTGTTGCCATCCTGGACACCAACTGCGATCCCGACGAAGTTGACTTCCCGATCCCGGGTAACGACGACGCCATTCGCTCCGTCAACCTGCTCACCCGCGTTGTTGCTGACGCCGTAGCTGAGGGCCTCATCGCCCGCAACCAGCGCGCAACCGGCACCACCGAAGCTCCGGAAGAGCCGCTGGCTGAGTGGGAGCGCGAGCTCCTCGAAGGCAGCAAGGCCGAAGAAGCAGCGGCAACCGAGGCTCCTGCAGCAGAAGCTCCTGCAGCAGAAGCTCCCGCAACTGAGGCTCCCGCAGCTGAGGCTCCCGCGGCAACTGAAGCTGCAGCCGGCGAAGCCGAAGAAGCCAAGTAAATCTGGACCTTCCCTGACGCTGGAGACGGCGTCGGGGGCAACTGACAGGATGGCGGCTCACATGGTGGGCTGCCGTCCTGTCAGTCCGTAAACACACAAAATTTCTAGACAGAGGGGTTCACATGGCGAACTACACTGCTGCTGACATCAAGGCCCTGCGCGAGCGCACCGGCGCCGGCATGATGGACGTCAAGAAGGCTCTTGACGAAGCCAACGGTGACGCCGAGAAGGCCATCGAGATCATCCGCATCAAGGGCCTCAAGGGTGCTACCAAGCGCGAAGGCCGTTCCACTGCTGAAGGCCTGGTTGCTGCCAAGGTCAACGGCGGCGTTGGCGTAATGATCGAGGTCAACTGCGAAACTGACTTCGTTGCCAAGGCTGACAAGTTCATCCAGCTGGCTGACAAGGTTCTCAACGTTGCAGTCGAGTCCGGCGCAGCCGACCTCGAAACCCTGCTGGCCACCGAGGTTGACGGCAAGCCGTTGTCCGAGGTTGTTGTCGAAGAGGGCGCAGTCCTCGGCGAGAAGGTTGTTGTCCGCCGTATCTCCCGCGTTGAGGGCACCACGGTTGACGCCTACCTGCACAAGACGTCCAAGGACCTCCCGGCCCAGGTTGGCGTTCTGTTCGCTGTTGACGGTGAAGGCGAAGCCGCTGCCACCGCCGCTCACGACATCGCCGTGCACGTTGCAGCCATGGCTCCGAACTACCTGACCCGCGACGACGTCCCGGCCGAACTGGTCGAGTCCGAGCGCCGCATCGCGGAAGAGACTGCTAAGGCTGAAGGCAAGCCCGAAGCTGCTCTTTCCAAGATCGTGGAAGGCCGCGTGACGGGCTTCTACAAGGGTGAAGTTCTGGTTGACCAGGCTTTCGCCAAGGATTCCAAGAAGACTGTTGCACAGGTCCTCGAAGAAGCCGGCGTCAAGGCAACCGCAGTAACCCGTTTCCGCGTAGGAAACTAGTACTACATGAAAAGGGGTGGTCACTTCGGTGGCCGCCCCTTTTTCATGCACCCGTCCGGGTAGTACCCGCGCGGACCCACAGCACGATAATCTAGCCAGAGTCCACCAACGGGAAGGCACCATGGAAACCGTCAACACTGCTATCCAGCCCGAGAAGACCCGTCGACGTGTACTTCTGAAACTTTCCGGCGAGGTCATCGGCGGAGGCAAGCTCGGCGTCGATCCTGAGACAGTGCGCGCCATCGCCAAGCAGATCGCGGCTGCGGTCACCGAAGTCGAAGTGGCAATCGTTGTAGGCGGGGGCAACTTCTTCCGCGGCGCCGAACTGTCGCAAAGCGGCATGGACCGCTCCCGCGCAGACTACATGGGCATGCTGGGCACCGTGATGAACTGCCTGGCCCTGCAGGACTTCCTGGAGCAGGCCGGAGTGGAAACCAGGGTGCAGAGTGCCATCACCATGGGCCAGGTTGCAGAGGCCTACATTCCGCGCCGTGCAATCCGCCACATGGAAAAGGGCCGCGTTGTCATTTTCGGTGCTGGCGCCGGACTGCCCTACTTCTCCACCGATACCGTAGCGGCGCAGCGCGCCCTTGAAGTGCACGCCGACGTGGTCCTCATGGCCAAGAGCGGTGTGGACGGCGTCTACACCGCAGATCCCAAAAAGGACCCTATGGCCGAGAAGCTGGATGTCCTCAGCTACGACGACGCCTTGCGCCGCGACATCAGGGTCATGGACCAGACCGCAATGACCATGTGCAAGGACAACAGCCTTTCCATGGTGGTCTTCGGGATGGAGGGCGAGGGCAACGTTACCCGTGCCATCCTCGGCGAAACGCTGGGAACCCTGGTTACTCCCTAGCAAGGGCTAGGATATTTCTAGGACCGTCCGCCCATAGTGGCGGATCTTTACTGTGCATTGCTTTACTGTGCATTGCCGCCTGAAGTTGGGCAGCAACTATTTCTGAGGAGAAACCCGTGATCGAAGAGACCTTGCTCGAAGCCGGCGAGAAGATGGACAAGGCGGTGGAGGTAGCCAAGGACGATTTCGCCTCGATCCGTACTGGCCGGGCCAACCCCGCCCTCTACAACAAGGTGATCGTCGAGTACTACGGCACGCCTACTCCGCTGCAGCAGCTGGCCTCTTTCGGCGTGCCGGATGCCCGGACCATTCTGATCACCCCTTACGACAAAACCGCATTGCGTGACATCGAGAAGGCTCTGAGCGACTCCGAAGTTGGAGCCAACCCTTCAAATGATGGCAACGTCATCCGCGTGACCATTCCGGAGCTCACCAAGGAGCGCCGCAAGGAGTACGTGAAGATCGTCAAGGGCAAGGGTGAGGACGCCAAGGTTTCCATCCGCAGCATCCGCCGCAAAGCCAAGGATTCCCTGGACAAGCTCGTCAAGGACGGCGAAGCCGGTGAAGACGAGGGTGCACGTGCTGAGAAGGAACTCGACGTCCTGACCAAGCAGCACGTTGACAGCATCGACGAACTGCTGAAGCGCAAGGAAGCCGAGCTGCTCGAGGTCTGATGAACCAGGCTGAGCCGGCGCCCGCTGAGCGGGTCCCGACACGCGATACCCCCAAGCGCGTCAGACGCGTGCGGAAGAACCCCACACCCAAGGCAGGCCGGAATCTTCCGGCCGCCATCGGCGTCGGGCTTGCCATGCTTTTGGCCGTATTGGGCGGCTTGCTTTTTCTCCCGTTGGGATTCGTCCTCCTCACTACCGCTTTCGCGGTGCTGGGTGTTTGGGAGGTTTTCAGGGCGCTTGAGGCGCAGGGGACCCGGATGCCGATCGTCCCCGTGATGATCGGCAGTTTGGTGATGCCGGTATCGGCCTACTTCGGCGGGCTTGAAGGTTTGCTGTTCACGATGACGGCGAGCTCAGTGGCCGTCTTACTGTGGCGCTCCATCGAGAGTGCTGCAGGGGCCCCGCGAAGCGTGTTCGCCGGTGTTTTCACCCTGGCGTGGATACCTTTCCTCATTAGTTTTGCATCCCTGTCCCTGCACACCGCCAGCGGGCCGACTCCTGTGGGTTTTTGGTCGGACGGGATCCCCGAAGGCGCATGGCAGATCGCCTCCATGCTGCTGTTGGTGGTTTCCAATGACACGTTCGGGTACATCGTTGGGGCTACCTTCGGGAAGCACCCCATGGCCCCCAAGATCAGCCCCAAGAAATCGTGGGAGGGCTTCGCTGGTTCCGTTGGCGGGGCCATGCTCATAGGCGTCCTTGCGTGTATCTTCCTGCTGGACAGGCCTTGGTGGATGGGGCTTGTGCTTGCAGTGGGCATGGTGGCCGCAGCAACCGCCGGAGACCTGGCGGAGTCCATGGTGAAGCGCGAACTTGGCGTGAAGGACATGAGCAGCATCCTGCCCGGCCACGGCGGCGTGATGGACCGCCTGGACTCCATCGTGTTCGCAGCCCCTGTAGCCTATGTTCTGTTCGCGCTGCTGAGCGGCGTCTGACAACCCAATGAAGGAAAACTAGTGGCCTTGGATATTCGACGCCAGATTCCCGCAACGTTCGATCGCGTGGAGCGCAGCAAGTACGGCTATAACGCCAAGCAGGTGGACGAGTTCCTCCAGCGCGCCCGGTCATCGTTTGAGAACCCCGTAGGCACGGCGGACCAAGTGGCCAGTGTGGATGTCAGGGCTGTGGCTTTTGACCCTGTCAAGGGTGGCTACGATGCCAACAGCGTTGATGCCGCACTGGACCGGCTGGAGGACGCATTCGCGCGCCGGGAAAGGGACGACCTCATCAGCCAGCAGGGCGAGGAAGCCTGGCTGCGGCAGATCGGCAAGCTCTCCGGCATTCTCCGTGGCAGGCTTCACAGGCCCGACGGCGAGCGGTTCCGCCGCCCGTCCGGGAAAAGAACCCGCAGCTATAACGCCCAGGATGTCGATGATCTGTGCGCCGAACTCATCGGATACCTCGAGCACGATCAAGCCCTGAGCGTGGACACCGTGCGGCGGGCTGTTTTCCGTGCCGCAAGGGGAGCTGAGGGCTATGAGGAAGCTCAAGTGGACGCGTTTCTGGCCCGTGTTGTAGAACTCATGGCGGCTATCGACTGAGCCCCCGCCCTATCAGATGGTGGGAGAAATTGGTTGATTATTCTTCCACACGTCCAGATATCGTCGATGCCCTCGGGTCAGCGATGTGCCGAAAAATGCCAGCGCGGCCACGACCGCAACGGGTACAGCAGCAATGGTGGGAAGCCCGGCGGTCAACATTGCCGAGCCGAGCAGCAAGGCAAGCAGGGCTGAGTTTACGAATCCCATGAACACCATGCTGCTGCCAGCTACTTGGCTGAAATCGGTGCGCCCGCCAAGGAAGTAGTAGGTTCGTTTCGCCCCCGGCTCATCGTCGTGGTGGCCGGCCATGAGGTATGGGCGGATCCCGGGATCCAGGTCAATATAGGCGGCCCGCAGGCGGTTCATGGCCAGGACATACATGAGGTCCTCCATGCCCACGCTCATCACACGGATATGGGTGAGCAGGCCAACTACCAGATCGATGGACAGGACGGTCAGCGCAAAGGCCCTGAAGGCATCTGAAAACTGCGTGGCGTTACCCACCAGTGCCACGCTCAGCAGGCTTGCCGACGTAAAGGTCAGGAACATGCTGATACGGGTAAGGACTTCGCCTTGGGTGGTGCTCCTTGACGCCAGCAGGCTCCAGTGTTCCGTGGCCAGCAATTGCGCGCGGACGCTGGGAGACAACTCCGGTGTGGGCGACGGCGGCTCTGGACTTGCCGCGCCCGGTTCCTCGGACATGGCGCAATTGTCCACCTTGCGGGGGCAACGGACAACGCCTTGCGGCCGCTACCTCTCTGTCGCTACTGGCCTCTCCGGCACATGCAGGCGCGACATCACGCGGTTTACGGAGGCCGGGACGCGGTTCTTGGTCATGATCGAAACGGTCACGGTCACCGCGAAGGCAGCCGGTACGCTCCACGCTGCAGGCTGAGCCAGCCACGCAGGCGCATTCCCGGGGCCCATGAGAGTGCCGGCCACCATGGCGCCGCCGCAAAGGAACGCCCCGGTGACCATGCCGGCGACGGCGCCCGCATCGGTCAGCCCGCGCCACCAAATCCCCAGCAGCAGCAGCGGGCAGATGGTGGATGCCGTGAAAGCAAAGACCAGGCCAACGCTTCCGGCCAGCGCAAGGGTGTCAGTCATCAACGCGAATCCCAAAGGCACGACGGCGGCGAGTACCGCAGCGAGGCGGAAGCCCCTGACGCTTCCTCCAAAGAGGTCCTGGCTGATAACGCCGGACAGCGAAACAACCAGCCCGCATGTGGTGGACAGGAACGCTGCGAAGGCTCCGGCCACCACCAGGGCGGAGAGGAGGTCGCCGGCCATGCCTCCAACGAGTTTGCCGGGCAGCAGCAAGACCAGTGCATCTGCTTGCCCGGACTGTGCCAGCTCTGGTGCAAACATCCTGCCGAGGGCTCCGGAGAGCGTAGGAAAGAGATAGAAGACGGAGAGCAGCCCCAGCACAATCAACGTTGTCCGGCGGGCTGATTGGCCATCCGGGTTGGTATAGAACCTCACTAGGACGTGCGGGAGGCCCAAGGTTCCGAAAAGCAACGCAACCAGGAGTGATATGTGTTGGTAAACCCCTGCAGCACCTTGGCCGGTGGGATTGACGGGCAGTGGCGCCTGCGGTTGTGTGCCGTTGCCGGCCAGCACTAACAGGACGAAAATCACGGGCACCGCCAACGCAGTCAGTTTCAGCCAGTACTGGAAGGCCTGAACAAATGTGATCGAGCGCATTTCACCTGCGGCCACCGTCAGGCACACAACCACCACTACCGCCGTCGAGCCTACCCACGACGGCAGGCCGGTGGTGATCCGGATGGCGAGCGCTGCGCCGTGGAGTTGCGGCACGATGTACAGCCAGCCAACGGCCACCACTACCAGGCTGGTCACCCGGCGGACCAGCTTGGAGTCCAACCGCGCTTCGGTGAAGTCCGGAATGGTGTAGGCACCGGAGCGACGCAGGGGAGCGGCCACGAAGAGCAGCAGCATGAGGTACCCGGCGGTGTAGCCCACGGGGAACCAGAGTGCGTCGGTTCCTGAAAGCAGGATCAGCCCTGCGACGCCCAGGAAGCTGGCTGCGGAGAGGTACTCGCCGCCGATCGCCGAGGCGTTCCACCACGGTGGGACAGTTCGTGAGGCTACATAGAAATCCCCGGTTGTCCGTGAGATGCGCAGGCCGTAGAAGCCAATGACCGCCGTTGCGAGGGAAACGGCGAGGAAAGCGAAGAGGCCAACGGCGGGGTTCACTTGTCCTCCACAAGGTCCCGGTAGCGCGCCTCATTGCGGGCCGCTGCACGATTGTAGAGCCAGGCGCTGAGCCCGATCACGGGATAGATGCCGGCTCCCAGCACCAGCCAGTCCAAGGGGATTCCGGCAATTCTGGTCTCCGCCACCCCAGGCCCGTAGACCAGGAAAAGTGCAATAACGCCGAGGATAATCAGGAACCCGCAGGCCACTACCAAGGCCAACCGTAACTGGGATCGGATCAGGGAACGGATGAAGATCCGTCCGGCGTCGGAGTCTTCGGTGACCTCCCGGGGGTAAGGCAACCTGCCCGGTGCGGCCGTGGCAGATTGACGCGGGGCCGTGACGCGGACGCGTGTCATCCTTGCGGCCGGATGCGGGTGGAGTGCAGCTTGTCCCTGACCGATGGCAGGTGCCTGCGGCTGATGGGCAGTTCAGCTCCGGCTACCGCAACGCTGGGCCCCGTCGCGGAAAGCTTGAGGTGTTGTACATGGTTCAGGGCGATGAGGTACGAGCGATGGATCCGGATGAACCCGGCGTCTGCCCATTTTTGTTCGAGATCGCTGAGGGGTACCCGGATCAGGTAACTGGCTTCGGCGGTGTGCAGTCTTGCGTAGTCTCCCTGAGCCTGCACGTAGGTGACGTCGTCGCGGCGGATCATGCGCGTGGTGCTGCCGAGGTCCACCGTGATCATCTCCGGAGCGGGTGTCCCGTCCTTGATGAGTTCACTGATGCGGTCCACGGAACGCGAAAGCCGTTCCGCCCTGAGGGGTTTCAGCAAATAGTCGACCGCGGCGAGGTCGAAGGCTTCCAGCGCGCAGTCTTCATCTGCGGTGACGAACACGACGGCGGGCGGATGGCTGCTGCGGGAAATGGCGCGTGCGATGTCCAAGCCGGAGAGCGCCGGCATGTGGATATCGAGGAAGACAGCGTCCACGGACTCTGTTTCCAAGGTCCGCAGCGCTTGGGCACCGGACGATGCCCGGTGGATGGCGCCTATGCGCTCATCCCGGCCCAGCAGGAAGGCGAGCTCCTCCACGGCGGGCAGTTCGTCATCGGCGACGAGCACGTTGATCATGATTAATAGAGTAACCGCAGCCTCAGGCGTCGTGATCGGGCTGAGATTTGGGCACCCGCATGGTGATCATGGTCCCTTCGCCCGGCGCCGTGTCGATGACAAGCCCGTGCTCGTCCCCATAAACCTGCCGGAGGCGGGCATCCACGTTACGAAGACCCACGTGGTCGCCGTCAGTGTGTCCGGCGAGTACTGACCGCAGATGCTCCGGGTCCATGCCCACACCGTCGTCTTCAATGGTCACTTCGGCGAACGCGCCTGAATCATTCGCGCAGATGGTGATGTGCCCCGGGCCTTCCTTGGCCTCCAATCCGTGCCGGACCGCGTTCTCCACCAGTGGTTGAAGGCTGAGGAACGGGATGACCGTGCTGAGGACTTCGGGAGCGATCCGCAGGCTCACTTGGACCCGCTCGCCGAACCTGGCCCGTTCCAGCAGGAGATAGCGATCTATGCAGCGCAGTTCCTCCGCCACGGTGGTGAAGTCCCCGTGCCGCCGGAACGAGTACCGGGTGAAATCGGCGAATTCGACCACGAGCTCCCTGGCCCGCGCCGGATCAGTGTTGATGAATGAGGCAATGGCATTCAGCGAGTTGTAGATGAAGTGTGGGCTGATCTGCGCACGGAGTGCCCGGACCTCAGCTTCCATCAGGAGGGTGCGCGAAGAGTCCAGCTCTGCAAGCTCCAGCTGCGCGGCAATCCAGTCGGCCACCTCGCTGGTGGCTCTTACCAGCCCGGCCCCTGCCGCAGAATCCAGTGCAGCCACTGAACCAACCACCTTGGATCCGGCCCGGATCGGTGCGATCACAGCGCTGAACTCGTTGTGTCCATGATCGGAGGTGCCGGAAAGACCGGCGCGGGACACCACTACAGTGCGGCCAGTGGTCAGAACTTCCGCGGCGAGCCGCATCAGTGTTGGCCGGAGTTCCTCAGCAGTACCGTCCCAGGCGAGCACAGCGTCCGTGTCCGTGATGGCCAACGCGTCGCAGCCCAAAAGGACTCGCAGTTGCTTGCTCGCCTTGGCTGCTCCGGCGGGGTGGAGGCCGCCGCGAAGATGCTGCCCTGCCCTGGAAGCTGCATGAAGTGTGTTGTAGGTTGCGCGTTCGGCGTCCGTGCCAAGGTCGCGGAACGATCGGATCACCTTGAGGCCCACACCCGCCACGACGGCGACTGCCAGCACGATCACGGCGATCGCGGCTGCGGTGAATAGCGGGGAATCGGGCATGAGGCCAGCGTAGCCGCACGTCAGCCCGTTGCCCTGATTCTCCCTCGCAGGCCACCGTTTGGCGCAGCGTCGCAACCGCTGGGCGATGGCAGTCAATGATTCTCTGGATCAGGTACCGTACCGCGTTCGATAGTGATTGCAGTCACATTGGCAAGGTGTGTGGAGCTGATGTGGACACATCACAATCAGGAGGAACCATGGGTAATGAGGCCCAACCCCAGGACGCGACAGCGTCCGTGGACTTCCAGGAAGTCCAGCAGACGGAACGGTTCAAGACATTGCGCAAGCGGCACCGCAGCTTTGTCTTCCCGATGGCAGTGGTATTCCTGCTCTGGTATTTCGCTTACGTTCTCTTGGCCGCCTATGCAGTGGACTTCATGTCCATCAAGGTCTGGGGCAACATCAACGTTGGCCTGCTTCTGGGGCTGCTGCAGTTTGTCACCACCTTCGGCATTACGGCTTGGTACGTGAGCTACTCCAACAGGAAGCTGGACCCTATCGCTGCTGAAATCCGCAACGAGATCGAGGGCCGCGAATTCGATAAGGGCGGCAATATGAACAGCGGGGTAACCAAATGAACGCCATGGTCCCGGCGGCAGTCAACGTCGAAGCCCTGAAAGACACCACACTGCTCAACATGGGCATCTTTGCCCTCTTCGTAGCTGTCACCATGGTGATCGTCTTCCGTGCGAGCCGGAACAACAAAACCGCGGCCGACTACTATGCGGCCGGCCGATCATTCACCGGCTCCCAAAACGGTACGGCAATCGCCGGCGACTACCTTTCGGCGGCTTCCTTCCTCGGCATCACCGGCGCCATTGCCATCAACGGCTACGACGGGTTCCTGTACTCCATCGGCTTCCTTGTTGCCTGGCTGGTGGCCTTGCTCCTGGTGGCTGAGCTGCTCCGCAACACCGGCAAATTCACCATGGCTGACGTCCTGTCCTTCCGCCTGCGACAGCGCCCCGTGCGAATTGCGGCGGCCCTGTCCACCTTGGCGGTTTGTTTCTTCTATCTCCTCGCCCAAATGGCGGGTGCGGGGAGCCTGATTTCACTCCTGTTGGGCATCAGCGACTGGGGTGGTCAAGCCTTGGTGATCATCGTCGTCGGCGCCTTGATGATCATGTACGTACTGATCGGCGGTATGAAGGGCACCACCTGGGTGCAGATCATCAAAGCCATTCTGCTGATCGCAGGCGCAGCCGTCATGACAGCCATGGTGCTCGCCATCTACGGGTTCAACCTCTCCAGCCTCTTGGGGTCCGCAGCTGAGGCTGCCAACAACCCGGCCGTCCTGAACCCCGGCCTGCAGTATGGCAAGACAGAAACGTCCAAGCTCGACTTCATGTCACTGGGCCTTGCACTGGTCCTGGGGACCGCTGCATTGCCTCACGTGCTGATGCGGTTCTACACCGTCCCCACAGCCAAGGAAGCCCGCAAGTCCGTTGTCTGGGCCATTTGGCTGATTGGCCTGTTCTATCTCTTCACCCTGGTGCTGGGCTACGGAGCAGCAGCCCTGGTGGGTGCAGAGACCATCAAGTCCGCACCCGGCGGCGTCAACTCCGCAGCACCCCTGCTGGCCTTCCACCTGGGTGGCCCGCTGCTCCTGGGCTTCATCTCGGCAGTCGCCTTCGCCACCATCCTGGCGGTGGTGGCCGGCCTGACCATCACTGCGGCAGCATCCTTCGCGCACGACATTTACGCCAATGTCATTGCCAAGGGCAAAGCAGACGCGGTCACCGAGGTGAAGGTAGCCCGACGGACGGTGGTGGTGATCGGCGTCCTGGCCATCCTCGGAGGCATCTTCGCCAACGGTCAGAATGTTGCCTTCCTGGTGGCGCTGGCCTTCGCTGTAGCAGCATCGGCGAACCTGCCCACCATCGTTTACTCCCTGTTCTGGAAGAAGTTCACCACCCAGGGAGCGGTGTGGAGCATGTACGGCGGCCTTGCTGCGGCCATCTTGCTGATCACGTTCTCACCCGTGGTTTCCGGCGCCAAGACCTCAATGATCCCGGGAGCAAACTTCGCCCTCTTCCCGCTGAGCAACCCTGGAATTGTGTCCATCCCGCTGGCCTTCTTCCTCGGCTGGCTCGGAACCGTCCTGGACAAGCGGCGCGAAGATCCAGCAAAGCAGGCGGAGATGGAAGTACGCTCGCTGACCGGCGTTGGTGCTGAAAAGGCGGTAGACCACTAACCTCTGCCGCGCCATCACAAAGGGCTCCTCCTGCGAATAGTTGCAGGAGGAGCCCTTTGTGGGACGCTTACTTCTTCAAGCTCAGCCACTCATTCAACTGCTCCAGCGGCCAGGTGGTAACAATCCGTTCCTTCGGCACGCCCAGGGCTTCGGCCCGTTCCGCACCGTATTGCAGGAAATCGAGCTGGCCGGGTGCGTGGGCGTCGCTGTCGATGCTGAAAAGGCAACCGGCGTCGAGGGCCATATTGATGAGGTTATCCGGTGGATCCTGGCGTTCGGGCCGGGAGTTGATTTCTACCGCGACACCCCACTCTGCGCATTCCTTGAAGACTGTGGCGGCATCGAACTCGGACTCGGGTCTGGTGCCGCGGGAACCTTGGACCAGGCGGCCGGTGCAATGCCCCAGAACGTTGGTGTGCGGGTCGCTGATGCCGCCCAGCATTCGTGCAGTCATGGTCTTTTTATCAGATCGAAGCTTTGAGTGGACGCTTGCCACCACCACATCCAAGCGGTCCAGCATGTCCGGGGTCTGGTCCAGGGCTCCGTCTTCAAGGATGTCCACCTCGATTCCTTTGAGCAATCGGAAGCCATCCTGTGAGTCGTTGATACCGTCCACTACACCCAACTGTTTCTCCAGCCGTTCCACGCTCAGGCCATTGGCGATGGTGAGGTTGGGGGAGTGGTCCGTCAGGGCAAGATACTCGCGCCCGAGGGTGCGGGCTGCGGCAACCATGGCTTCGATGGGCGAGCCGCCGTCGGACCAGTTGCTGTGGCTGTGCAAGTCCCCGCGTAAAGCAGCCCGCAGAGTGTCGCCTCCGGTGGCCAGCGCTTCGGTGCCGCGCTCGCGCAAATCAGCCAGATAGTCGGGTACCCGGCCTTCCAAGGCTTGGGTGATGACTTCGGCGCTACGGTTGCCCACGCCTTTCAGACTGGTGATACGTCCTGATCCCACCAACTTCTTCAGGTCGTCGGGCGGAAGTTTCCGGGCGGCGTCGGCTGCTTTCCGGAACGCCTGGACCTTGAAAGTGGGAGCTTGGCTTCGTTCGAGCCAAAAAGAGATTTCGTCGAGCGCCTCAAGGGGATCCATGGCTCCATGATCCACGAACAAGGCGCACCATCAACAGAGGGCAGTGTTGATGGTGCGCCGTTCGGTCACCGCCAGCTAGTGGTGGTGACCCGGGTCCAGGGCGGGATTGGAGCCCTGGCCGTTTTCCTGGTGAGGTGCCTGGCCGTGCTCACCGTGCGGGACGGCGTGCTGGCCCGCCATCGAGGCAGCAAGGCCGGGAGTCGCAACTGTTGCAACAACGACGGCGGCTCCGAACGCGGCTGCCAGAAGCCGCCCGGTCCTTGGCTGGCCGTGGGCGCCGCCGTCGTTGGTCTTGAGCTGCCGCCTCAGCCAGCCAGCCCCGGCAAGTGCCATGAGCGTCAGGCCGAGGGCGGCAAAGTGGCTCACGTGCAGTGAGCGCTGGGTGCTGACTCCCACCACCGTCATTGCAAGGTGTGCAGTAGCAGTCAGGGCGAGGACAGGAAGCGCGTATCGGGCAAGGACCAGGGTGTTTCGGTGGAGCCCCCACAGCGACCAAGCCAAGAAAGCAAGGCCGCCTGCGAGGGTTGCCACTCCAGCGATCACCAAGCCGGGTGTCACCGTTTCAGTTCCGGTGAGGTATCCGGCTGCGAGGGAAAGCTCCACCATTCCGGCGGCCATTGCTGCGAAGTACACGAACAGCAGGGTCGCTGCGCTGAGCGTGGGGTGGTTTTTGTGTTCCATGGCTCTTGCCGTCCTCTCGGGATCAGCCGGTGACCGGTTTGTTGTTCAGAGACTGATCAGGCGTGCGCGGAAGCTACGGCGGCCTTGTCCTGGGACAGTGCAACGCCCAGCAGGACCACGGCGCTGGCCAGGTGGAGGACGTTGTCTGCGCCGTTGAGGGCGATGATGTTCAGCGAGGAACCCACCAGGAAGAGTCCGAGGATGCCTACCAGGAGGTAGACGCCACCCACAGTGGTGTTGACGCCCTTGGACAGCGTGACGCTGTTCATTCCGGCGTAGAGCAGTGCAGCGCCAATGGCCAAGTGGATGATGTTGTGAAGCGGGTTCACGGCGAAGATGATCAGGTTGGCGCCCTCGGTGGCGAAGAACCCGATTCCCGAGGTGACAAAAAATCCGAGCACGCCTACCAAGAGGTATACGGCTCCGAAGATGGTGGCGATCAAGCGATTGGGCGAAGTGCGCATGGTCCGAACCTTCCGGTGTTGGCCGGAGAACCGGCCGTCTTGATGAGCCCCGGCTGGGGCTCTCAAGCAGTGATTCGGACCATATGCGCAGGTGGATGGGTGGTGAACCGGATTATTTCCCGGAGGCCTAGGGACGGAGGCGTATGCTGCTCATCTTGAGATCGTCAGTGCCCTCGAAGATGTACTGGAGATCGATTTTCTTGCCGTCGCACTGCAAGGTGCCGCCCAGGTCGGCTTTGTTGTTTCCGTTTTCCGAGTTCACATTGACTGAGTTGTAGTTCGGCTTGCACGAGCTATCCAGGTTCAGGCTGGCAATGCCGTCCACGAATGACTGCTTGTCCAATTCGTCCTTCAGCGGCTGGCTCAAGTAGTTGTCATAGGCCTGTTCAGTCTGGCCGGAGACCACCAGGTTGGTGAATTCGTCCGCCAAGGACCTGGCCTTGGACGTTGCGTTCCCCACCAGGTTGACGAGCAGCAACACACCCACCACCGCCAGCACAATCACTCCCGCCACTACGCTCAGGATGATCCACAGCAGTTTCCGGTTCTTTTTCGGTGGCTGCTGGCCGTAAGGGCCCGGCTGGTACTGCCCGGGCTGGTTCTGGCCCGGGGCGTAGGGGTTCTGGCCTTGGGGGTAGGGGTTTTGGGCGTACGGGTCGGTGCCGGGCGCCGGGTACTGCGGGTTGCCTTGGGGAGAAGCGGACGACGGCGGCTGTTGCCACTGCGGGGAAGCTCCGGTCTGCGGGGGGTACCCCGGGCCGGGTGGAACCGGTGGCGGGTTCTGGCCCTGGTGATTCGGCTCGGGCTGGTTGGGTTGTTGCGGGTTGCTCACGGTAGTGCCCCTTTCGGCAGCCTTCGGCAGCGCCACCACATGGCCGGGGTCCTCTAGCCGGCCCCCGATGCGTCCACTTGCATCAAATCCTATGCGGGTCCGGTGGGCAAGTACTGCAACGCCCATTACTGCAGGTGAACGGCCATTTTCACTCCCCGGAACGTCGTCCCAGCAGCGGTTGCACCCGGTAGGGGATCATCTCCCGCATTGCCAGCGCCGTATCTGTCCGTTCCACCCCGTCGCAGCCGAGGATCTTTCCGTTAATGCGGTAGAGGTCCTCTGCGTCCAAGGCGACCACCCGTAAGAGCAGGTCCGCGGAACCGGTCAGGCCGAACCCTTCAAGGATCTCCGGGATATCAGCGAGGTCCTCGGAGAGTGAAGCCAGTTTTTGTTGTTGAACATGGACCGTAATGAAGGCCGTGAGCGGGTAGCCCAGCGCTGCGGGATTAATGCGCCGTTCGAAGGAGAGGAACGCGTGTTTCTTCTCAAGCTGCGCCATCCGGGCTTGGACGGTATTTCTGGACAGGCCGAGCTTCTGCGCCAGGGCTACTACGGTCCCTCGGGGATCTTTGGCCATGGCTGAAAGTAGCCGGGTATCAGTGCCATCCAAGGGTTGCATAATGCGCAAGATTAGCACGGTACGGAACAGTGAAACAGGGCAAAATGATCAACTTTCGAAGGGGTAGTTGTACCCCCTGTCACTTGTGAGTAGGGTCACAGTTAAGTCCGGCGAAGGTGCCGGATGGCCGGTCTGCGGCAGGATCACAAGTCCCGCCAGCGCCGACGAAAACGAGCCGGAAGGTTGCGATCACCTGTGTTGACGGATCAGGCGGGCAAGGGAGTGCACAAGCACACTCCAGGCCCGGGACATAGTGCACAAATTCCCTTGAGGACTGGCGGAGATCTGCTCCAGTTGGTGTCGCCTGAGGGCGAGCGCATCAGCCATCCCGAATTCGATGTCTGGGTCAAGGACATCGGCGATGAGCACCTGTGCTCCTTGTATGAAGACATGACGGTCATTCGCCGCATCGATGCGGAGGCTACGGCCCTCCAGCGTCAGGGTGAGCTCGCGTTGTGGCCCCCGTTGCTGGGTCAGGAGGCGGCACAGATCGGCTCAAGCCGCTCGCTCCGGGATGATGACTTCGTCTTCCCCAGCTATCGCGAAAGCGGAGTGGCCTATGTGCGCGGGGCCCACCTTTCCGAGATTGCCCGGGTATGGCGCGGCAACGCCTCATATGGTTGGGATCCCCTGCGCATCAACCTGGCGACACCCCAGATCATCATTGGTTCCCAGAGCCTGCACGCCACCGGATATGCCATGGGCGTCCAGCTGGATGGCGCCAACACCGCGGTCCTTGCCTATTTTGGGGATGGTGCCACGAGTGAAGGCGACGTCAACGAGGCCATGGTCTTCGCTGCGAGCTACCAGGCTCCCGTGGTGTTCTTCTGCCAGAACAACCATTGGGCAATTTCCGAGCCCGTCCGGGTACAGTCCCACGTCCAGCTGGCTGACAGGCCCACCGGCTTCGGTATCCCCAGCATGCGCGTTGATGGCAATGATGTCCTGGCTGTCATGGCTGCGACCCGGGTGGCCTTGGACCGGGCACGCAAGGGTGGAGGACCTACCTTCATTGAGGCCGTTACCTACCGCATGGGCCCGCACACCACTGCCGATGACCCCACCCGGTACCGCGACCCCATCGAGTTGGAGGACTGGGCCGCCAAGGACCCGATTCTGAGGCTGCGCAAACTGCTCGAAGCCAAGGGCCTGCTTACTGAAGACGTGGAAGCACGGGTGAAATCCAAGGCCGATGCTGTGGCCGCCGAACTTCGCGCAAGCTGTATTGAAATGCCGGACCCGCAGCCGCTGGACGTTTTCAACCATGTGTACAGCACCCCCAACTCCTGGATTGAACGCCAGAAGGAGCACTACTCGCGCTATTTGAACAGCTTCAACCAGCCCGTTGAGGAAGGTGCACTCTAATGTCCAAGCTCACTTTTGCCCGGGCCATCAATGCCGGCCTCCGGAAGTCCCTCGAAAACGACCCCAAAGTGGTCCTCATGGGCGAAGACATCGGCTCGCTCGGTGGCGTCTTCCGCGTCACGGATGGGCTGCAGAAAGACTTCGGCAATCACAGGGTGATCGATTCTCCGCTGGCAGAGTCCGGGATCATCGGCACCGCAGTCGGATTGGCCTACCGCGGGTACCGGCCGGTCTGCGAAATCCAGTTCGATGGCTTCATCTACCCGGCGTTCGACCAGATCGTCAGCCAGGTGGCGAAGATGCACTACCGGACCCAAGGGCGGGTCAAGATGCCCATCACCATTCGTGTTCCCTTCGGGGGCGGCATCGGGTCCCCGGAGCATCACTCCGAATCACCCGAGGCCTATTTCACGCACACCTCCGGCCTCCGGGTGGTAGCTGTATCCAACCCGGAGGATGCTTACACGATGATCCAGCAGGCCATCGCTTCCGATGATCCTGTCCTCTACTTCGAGCCCAAGCGGCGTTATCACGACAAGGGTGATGTGGACGAGAGCCTCGACCTCTCCAGTGCCCTTCCCTTGGACAAAGCTGCCGTGGTCAGCGCCGGTTCTGATGTCACTTTGGTTGCTTACGGTCCTCTGGTCAAAACGGCCAAGGATGCCGCTATGGCCGCCGCCGACGACGGCATTTCGGTGGAAGTCATCGATCTGCGCTCGCTGGCACCCGTGGATTACCCCGTAGTGGAAGCTTCCGTCCGCAAGACCGGACGACTGGTCATCACCCATGAGGCCGGCCAATCCGGTGGCCTCGGCGCTGAGATCGCCGCCAGCATTACCGAACGCTGCTTCCACTACCTGGAATCCGCTCCGGTCCGCATCACTGGTTTCGATGTTCCGTATCCATACTCAAAACTCGAAATGCACCACCTGCCGGATCTGGACAGGATTCTCGACGGCGTGGACCGCGCCCTTGGCCGGCGCAACTCGTTGAGTGGACTGGAAGGATGACCGCCACCATGATCAAGGAATTCAGGCTGCCGGACCTCGGCGAGGGCCTGACCGAATCGGAAATCCTGAGCTGGAAGGTGGCGGTGGGGGACACCGTCACATTGAACCAGGTCATCGCCGAGGTCGAGACCGCCAAGGCCGTTGTCGAATTACCCTCTCCGTTCGCGGGAGTGGTGGCAGAACTTCATGAGCAGCCCGGCACAGTGGTGGAGGTTGGCAAGCCGATCGTCTCGTTTGAGGTTGACGACGCCGGGTCCTCCAACGGGGCCGGCGCACCTGACGGGGGCAGCCGGTCCGCGGGTAATAGCTCTGCCGGTGACCAGTCTGTCGGTTACAGGCCGGCTGGTGACCAGGCCGCCGTCGAAACATCTGCCAATGGTTCGCGGACAACTGCCGGCGCTGAAGCAGTAGGGGCCCCGGCGAAACGTGAGCCGAACCTGGTGGGGTACGGTGCCGTCGTCGAGCATTCCGGCCGCCCAACGCGGCGCGCCCGCGCTCAGGTCCAGGGCGCGCAGGCCGCACCCCCGGCGGCTCGGGCGCTTAGCGAGCCTGCGGTGCCTCACCAGGCAGAAGCTGACGTTTCCGAACGACCGCGTTCAACCCCGCCGGTGCGTAAACTGGCCCGCGATCTCGGCGTTGCCCTGGAACTCGTCCCGGGCACCGGACCGGGCGGGCTCATCACCCGTGAGGATGTGCAGAACTTCACCGCAGAACCCGAAACTCTAGCCGGGGGCCCTGTCCCTGCTGCCCAGGGTGAGCGGGAAACCCGCACTCCCATCAAGGGTGTTCGCAAGTTCACGGCCGCAGCCATGGTGCAGAGCGCGTTTACTGCCCCGCACGTGACTGAGTTCCTTACCGTGGACGTCACAGCAACCATGGATTTGCTGGCAAGGCTTAAGTCGAACAAGGCGTTCGAAGGTTACAAGCTGACGCCGCTGACCATTGCGGCCAAAGCGGTCCTGGTGGCACTCCGGAGCAACCGTTCGCTGAACTCGCGGTGGGATGAGGCGAGCCAAGAGATTGTCCAATTCAACTATGTGAATCTTGGTATCGCGGCCGCCACGCCCAGGGGCCTGACGGTCCCGAACATCAAGGACGCGGACCGGCTGACACTGCGTGAGCTTTCCACGGCGCTGACTGAACTGACGGATACCGCCCGTGCAGGCAAGACGTCGCCGTCGGAGTTGTCCGGTGGCACCATCTCCATCACCAACATTGGCGTGTTTGGAATTGACGCCGGGACTCCCATCCTTAATCCGGGCGAGGCCGCCATTGTGGCCTTGGGTGCTGTGCGGAAGGCGCCGTGGGTGGTGAACGACCAACTGGCTGTCCGGCAAGTCATGTCCCTCAGCCTGTCCTTCGACCACCGCTTGGTGGATGGGGAGCAGGGGTCCCGATTCCTTGCCGACCTCGGCGCCATCCTTGCCGACCCCGCCATGGTGATGACCATGATCTAGCGATAACTGAAGCTGCGCCGGCCCATCCCTTTACGAGTGCTCGCGGGAAACTGCAGCGAGGGGGTGGGCCGTCGCGCGTCAGTCTTCGGTGGGCGTGGTGCGGTTCGAGTGTACGGTGCGCCAACTATGCTCCGGCTCAAAACCCAGCAGCCTGCGCGCCTTGTCAATGGACAGCATGGTCTCGTGTTCGCCCAGTTCCTTTAGGACCTCGACGCCGGGGAAGACTTCCGCGGCCAACCCGGTGCTGCTTCGGCTCATCACGGTATCGGCGGCAGCGATGATGAAGGCCTCGAACCCAGGTTCGTTATGTTCCAAGGCTCTGACGACCGCCAACGCGCCGTCCCGGGCATCAATGTAGCCCCAAAGGTTCCATTTCCGGAGCGTTGCATCAGAGTCGAAGGACGGGAATGCATCGTAGTCTTCGGGGTTCATGACGTTAGAGAAGCGCAAAGCCGTGATGCTCAGCTCTGAGTCCCATCGTGTGAGCTGGACGGCCATCTGCTCCTCAAGATGCTTGACCAGCGAATACGTGCTTTCCGGGCGTGCTGCGTACTCCTCATCTACCGGAATGTAGGGAGGGTCTATCTCGAAGGGGAGACCCAGTACGGTCTCGCTGGAGGCATAGACCACTTTCTTGATGCCGGCCCTTCGTGCCGCCTGAAACACGTTGTATGTAGACACCATGTTGTTCTCGAAGATCGCAGCGTCGGGGGCGAGACCCGGAGCGGGGATGGCGGCCAAGTGAACAATCGCGTCCAAGCCATGGTGCTGGTCGTCCAGGCCCAGGATGACATCCACGACCTGCCCATAGTTTCGGAGGTCAACGCTGACGTAACCCTTCCCACGGGTGCCGGCGCGGTCCATGTTGAGCACCTGATGGCCATCCTGCGTGAGTCGACGGACCACGCTCCTACCCAGTTTTCCGCTTCCGCCTGTGACGGCAATCCTCATGGTGTGCTCCTCGGTAGTGGCTGGTCGGATCCTGTTGCTAGGTTGCGGCAGCTGTTGGTGGATTCAGCTGCTCTGTTTGTTCAGCTGCTTTGTTTGTTCAGCAAGGGTTTGAGTTTTAGCCTAGGCGTCGCGGCGGCAGAAAACAGCCTCTCAAGCTGGCCCTGGGAGTCCTAGGAATACAGGAGCGACCCAAGGACATAGGAGTGCGACCCAACGGGTTGCCGCTCACTTGGCAGCATTTTGCCGGGCAGGTTCTTTTGCCTTGGCACAACTCTGAGCTACGCCGCACAGACCCTGACGCACGCAGCATCACACATGGGCCCCGCGCGCCCAGCACCCATCAACGGCCGGACGCACGACACGCCGTTATGCAGACAAGTCCCCCACGCCAACCCGGGGCAGCGCCCCCTGCGTCATATGTGGCGTGTTTGTGTTCTGTGGGGTGTGTGGTGGTGGTTGCGTCGGGGTGTTTGGTGTGGGTCGATGTGGGGTGGGGGGATGAACCAGGGGACGCCGGTTTTCATGTCGATGCGCCAGTGTTCTTTGTGGATGAGGTGGTGGTGGTGGCTGCAGAGCAGGGTGCCGTTGTCGGTGCCTGTGGTGCCGCCGTGGGACCATTTGATGGCGTGG
>NZ_JAGGPR010000013.1 GCF_018613695.1 Arthrobacter sp. ISL-95
AAATCAGCAGCCTCAACAAACCCCAACAACCGCACCCCACCGGCCGCGGACAAGCGTGCGGAGTCCAGAAGTGCAGCGGCGTCTTCAAGAAGTCCAGTCAGCTCCGATCCCGAAACCGCAACGGGTTCAGGACGCTGCGTGTGCGGACGTTGGATCGGCAGATCAGGATCCGGGCTAGATTCGGTCCATGCTTCCCGCCGTGGGCCGGACACCGATCCGGCATCGTTTTCCGAAGCGTCTACCCCCGGGCCGCCCGTGGTTCCGGTGTCTGTACCGTTGACCGGGCCAGTACCGTTGAGTCGCCCAGCGTCCTTGTGTTGCCTCTCGCCGTCGAACCGGCCAGCACCGTTGAGCTGCTTTGCACCGTTGAGCCGACCAGTACCGGTGGCCTGTCCAGCGCCGTGGAAATGTTCGATCACGGTGATGGGCGCCGTCGAATCCGCGCACCCGGCCTTGACCAAGTACGGCATGTTCGCAACTCGCTGTGACCGAACCGCAACCAGTGCAGCAACAGCAGGGGACGGTTCCGCCCATGATGCCATCAACTGCGCCAGTTTCTCCATGAATAAATCATTTCATTGGGGTCTGACATTTTTAGCGGGGCATTGAATGACGGCACAAACCTCGCGACAAAAAGAACGACGCAGACATGCATTCAGACGGAGGTCAGAGCCGCCAGAGCCATCTGTTCCAGGATGGGGCGGGCTGACTTCACGGCGATCTTCCTGCCGTGATGGCGCACTGAGTGGGGCGTGGAGTTGATCAAACCAAAGGCTGCGTGTGCATGGACCCGAAGTCCGGAAATATCCGCGCCGGTGTGGATCCGTGCCAAGACGTCCACCCACGTTTCGACGTAACTGCGCTGCAGGGACCTGACCTCTGCTTGGTCAGCTTCGCTGAGGCTGCCGAAGTCCCGGTCCTGGACCCGAATGACGTCAGGATTACTGAGGGCGAAGTCAACCTGGAACCGGATCAACCCTGTAAGAGCGGAAAGGGGGTCCTCTGATTCCGCTACCACTGATAATCCGCCGTCCAGCAGGTCCCGGCTGACGCTGAGGAGAAGTTCGCCGAGGACCGCTTGCTTGCCGGGAAAATGCCGGTAGACGGCGGGTCCGCTGACGCCTGCCGCTGCTCCGAGGTCTTCAAGGGACACTCGGGTGAAGCCATTCTCGGCAAACAGTCCGGCAGCGGCGGATAACAAAGCCAGCCTGCGGAGCTCCTTTGCTTGTCCGCGTTGTGTAGCGGCGGCTCGGGTGCCGTTGATGCTTGCTTCCTGACCTCCGGTCACGTTTTCCTCCTTGCGCCAAGGTGGGCCCAGCGCTTGTGCCACCGACTGTGCTGGACATCACAGTTAATAAAGACTAACCTAAATTTCAGTTACATGGCACTAACCGAAATGGCCTGTGGCCGGGAATGGAACAGGGGTCGATGGAGACAATTTCCAGCCTGACGGGAGCCACCGCCGGCACCTTTGAAGCTAACCAAAAGGCGCAGCTTTCCTTGGTGGAGGAATTGAGGGAGCGCTTGGCGACGGCAGCCCTGGGCGGTCCGGCCAAGTCCCGGGAGCGGCATATAGCCCGGGGGAAACTTCTGCCGCGGGAACGGATCGACTACTTGCTCGATGATGGCAGCCCGTTCCTTGAGATCGCGCCCTTGGCTGCCAACGGCATGTACAACGACGATTCACCGGGCGCCGGGGTTATCGCAGGCATTGGCCTGGTCCATGGCCGCCATGTTCTGGTGATCTCCAATGACGCCACGGTCAAGGGCGGCACTTACTATCCCATGACGGTGAAGAAACACCTCCGGGCTCAAGAGATCGCCTTGGAGAACAAGCTTCCCTGCATCTACCTTGTGGATTCCGGCGGAGCTTTCCTGCCCAAGCAGGACGAGGTCTTCCCGGACAAGGAGCACTTTGGCCGGATCTTCTACAACCAGGCCAAAATGTCCGCGGCCAAGATCCCGCAGATCGCCTCCGTCATGGGATCGTGCACGGCAGGCGGCGCCTACGTACCGGCCATGAGTGATGAGACGGTCATTGTCCGGAACCAGGGCACCATCTTCCTGGGCGGGCCGCCCCTGGTGAAAGCAGCCATCGGCGAGGTCGTCACCGCAGAGGAACTGGGCGGCGGCGACGTCCACTCAAGGATTTCCGGGGTCACGGACCACCTGGCCGAGAACGACCAGCACGCCCTGGAGATCGTTCGGGACATCGTGGCGACGTTGCCGAAGCCGGCGCAGCCGGCATGGGACGTGTCCGACGTCGTCCTGCCGCCCGTCGTCGACCCTTCAGGGATCTACGGCGTGGTTCCTACGGATGTCAATGCCCAGTACGACGTCCGGGAAGTCATTGCCAGGCTGGTTGATGGATCGGAATTCCACGAGTTCAAGAAGAACTACGGCACCACCCTGGTGACCGGGTTCGCGCACCTGCACGGCCATCCGGTGGGCATTGTGGCCAACAACGGTGTCCTCTTTAGCGAGTCGTCCTTGAAGGGCGCTCATTTCATCGAGCTCTGCGATCAGCGGGGCATTCCCCTGATCTTCCTGCAGAACCTCTCCGGTTTCATGGTGGGTAAGGACTACGAGCAGGGCGGCATCGCGAAGAACGGCGCCAAAATGGTCACGGCGGTGGCTACGGCCCGAGTGCCCAAGCTGACCGTGGTGATCGGTGGGTCCTTCGGCGCCGGCAACTACTCCATGTGTGGCCGGGCCTATTCGCCACGGTTCCTGTGGATGTGGCCGGCGGCCCGCATTTCCGTCATGGGCGGAAATCAGGCCTCCAGCGTCCTCGCAACGGTCAAAAGGGACCAGTACGAGGCAGCAAGCCAGGAATGGTCCGCCGAAGATGAGGAAGCCTTCAAAGCCCCCATCAAGCAGCAATACGAAGACCAAGGAAGTCCCTATTACTCCACTGCGCGGCTCTGGGACGACGGCATCATCGATCCCGCCGATACACGGCGTGTCCTGGGCATGGCCCTGGACGTCGTCTCCCGCCAACAACTGCCCGAGACCTCTTTCGGTCTCTTCAGGATGTGACCATGACCCTGCCAACTGTGACCACAGCATCGCCGACCCCGGCGGTGGAAGACCGAACCTTTGATGCAGTCCTTGTTGCCAATCGTGGCGAGATTGCCTGCCGCGTCATCCGGACCCTGAAGGACATGGGCATCCGCTCCGTTGCCGTCTACTCGGACGCCGACAAGAATGCCAAGCATGTGGCCCTCGCCGATACCGCCGTCGCCATCGGTGGTACTGCACCCGCCGAGAGCTACTTGAAGATCGACGCCATCATCGACGCGTGTCGTCGTAGCGGCGCGGAGGCAGTCCACCCGGGCTACGGCTTCCTGTCCGAGAACGTGGAGTTCGCCAAGGCGCTGGATGCGGCGGGCATCACTTTTATCGGACCCGGAATTGGTGCCATTGAGGTCATGGGCGACAAGATTCGTTCCAAGAACCACGTGATGGCTTACGACGTCCCCTGCGTTCCGGGCATCGCACAACCAGGACTTAGCGACCAGGAACTAATCCGGGCGGCATCGGGAGTTGGATTCCCCCTGCTGATCAAACCGTCCGCAGGCGGCGGCGGCAAAGGCATGCACGTGGTGGAAAAGCCGGAGGACATGGCCTCCACGCTCGTCACGGCGAGGCGCGTCGCAGCGTCTGCTTTTGGCGATGACACTCTGTTCCTTGAGCGTCTCATCCGGACCCCTCGCCACATCGAGGTCCAGGTCCTGGCGGACAACCACGGCAACGTGATCCACCTCGGCGAGCGCGAGTGTTCACTCCAGCGACGCCACCAGAAGGTCATCGAAGAAGCCCCGTCCGCGCTCTTCGAATCATTGCCCAACGGTGCTGAGGAGCGGGCCCGGATTGGCGAGGCGGCCTGTAATGCGGCCCGATCGGTCAACTACAGTGGCGCGGGAACCGTGGAGTTCCTGGTCTCCGACGAACACCCCGACGAGTTCTTCTTCATGGAGATGAATACACGGCTGCAGGTAGAGCACCCTGTCACCGAGATGGTTACGGGCATCGACCTCGTTGAATGGCAGGTGCGGATCGCCGCCGGTGAAGTTCTCACCGTGGCGCAGTCCGACGTCGTGCTTAAAGGTCATGCCGTGGAAGCGCGCGTCTACGCCGAAGTGCCCGAGCGGAACTTCATGCCGTCCATGGGGCGGATTGTGGCGCTCGCAGAGCAGGGTGCCCCCAATGCGAACGTCTCGGGGCAGCAACCGGCGCATGCGAAGGTGCGGATCGATTCTGCCATGCGGGACGATTTGGAGATTACCGGGGACTACGACCCCATGCTGGCCAAAGTCATCGCATGGGGTGAGGACAGGGGAGCGGCGCTGGACACGCTCGACGCTGCGCTGGGCCGCTACACGTTACTGGGCGTGGACACGAATGTGGAGTATCTGCGGTTGTTGATCAATGACCCCGAGGTCCGGGCCGGGCACCTCGATACTGGACTGATCGAGCGCAGGCTGCCGTCCATGACGTTCCGGCATGTTGGTTCCGTTGAATTTATCGCCGCAGCCCTCACACTCTGGCTCGAGCGGACAGGTTCTGCGCTCGCAGGCCACGCTTGGGAGGTTCCTGATGCTTGGCGCGTCGGCGGCCGCGGCGCGTGGACAGCCACCTTCGGTGTTCCAGGCCGTGGCATTGCCACGGTGTCAATTACCGAGGAGGACGGCACCGTGACGGCAAGGGTCGACGGCGGCAGTCCGGTCAACGTCAGGGTGGCGGATCGCCGTGATAACAGGATCGTGGTGGAGTTCGACGACGGCCCCGTCACCTTCGCGGTTGGCGCCGCACCGGGCGGACGCCACGGTGTCCACGAGCTTTTTGTGGGCAACGATGGATGGTCCTGCAGGCTTGAGGTCCTGAACCGGGCCGAGCGTCTGCGGCGGATGCTCGCTGGGATTCAGCGCGAAGAGGGGACAGCGGACCCGGAGGTGCGTTCACCGATGCCCGGAACGGTTGTCTCGGTGTCCGTAGCCGACGGAGACACGGTGGAGGAGGGTCAGGCGCTCCTTGCCGTCGAGGCCATGAAGATGGAGCACCAACTGGTGGCGGCCGTTGCCGGAACCGTCCATCTCACCAGCAAACCAGGCGACCTTGTCAAAGCCGACCAGGTGCTCGCCACCATTCATGTACACGTAGAGACCATCAGCACAGACGAGGAAGTCAAGCCATGAGCACCTTTGAACTAAATGAGGAGTACCAGGACCTGAGTGACTCCGTCCGCGAGTTTGCCGACGAAGTGGTGGCCCCCGTCTCCGCCAAGCACGACGAAGAGCACAGCTTCCCCTACGAGGTTGTTAAGCAGATGGGGGAGATGGGCTTGTTCGGCCTGCCGTTCCCCGAGGAGTTCGGCGGAATGGGTGGGGACTACTTCGCCCTTGCCTTGGCGTTGGAGCAGTTGGGCCGCGTTGACCAGTCGGTGGCCATCACCCTCGAAGCCGGGGTATCGCTGGGCGCCATGCCCGTGTATCGCTTCGGAACGGACGCGCAGAAAGAAGAGTGGCTGCCGCAGCTGGCGTCCGGACGTTCCTTGGCTGGTTTCGGCCTGACGGAACGCGAGGCAGGTTCGGATGCGGGTGGCACCAAGACCAGCGCCCATTTGGATAACGGTGAGTGGGTCATCAACGGCAACAAGGAGTTCATCACCAATTCCGGCACGGACATCACCACGCTGGTCACCGTCACGGCTGTCACGGGTCAAGAGGAGAACGAAGACGGCAGCATCAAGAAGGAAATCTCAACCATCCTGGTGCCCACTGACACGCCCGGATTCCGGGCGGAAAAGCCGTACAACAAGGTGGGCTGGAACGCGTCGGATACGCACCCGCTGACCTTGGATAACGTCCGCGTTCCCGAGGCAAACCTTCTGGGGGAGCGCGGCCGTGGTTATGCGAACTTCCTGTCCATCCTGGACGAGGGCCGCATCGCCATCGCCGCACTGGCAACGGGCGCCGCCCAGGGCTGTGTAGACCTGTCCGTGAAGTACGCCAAGGAGCGCAGCGCGTTCGGGCAGAACATCGGCAAGTATCAGGCCATCCAGTTCAAGATCGCGCGGATGCAGGCAAGAGCCCACACGGCCCGCCTCGCGTACTACGATGCCGCCTCAAGGATGCTGGCAGGCAGGCCGTTCAAGACCGAAGCGGCCATCGCTAAGATGATCGCAGGCGAGGCAGCCATGGACAACGCGCGGGACGCCACCCAGGTGTTTGGCGGCTATGGCTTCATCAACGAATTCACCGTGGCACGCCATTACCGTGACTCCAAGATCCTTGAAATCGGGGAGGGCACCACGGAGGTCCAGTTGATGCTCATCGCCCGCGAGCTGGGTCTGTAACCGTACGAAAAGGATCAAGAATGATTGACAAGGTTGTTGCCAGTGCCGCGGTAGCGGTGAAGGACATCCCGGACGGTGCCTCGCTGGCCGTCGGAGGTTTCGGTTTGTGCGGTATCCCTGTTTCGCTGATCGATGCCCTCCACCAGCAGGGCACTACTGATCTCGAGACGGTCAGCAACAACTGCGGCGTGGATGATTGGGGTCTTGGCATTCTCCTGAAGGATGGTCGTATCCGGCGGACCATCAGCTCTTACGTCGGCGAGAACAAAGAATTTGCCCGGCAGTACCTTTCTGGGGAGCTGGAAGTAGTCCTCACCCCCCAAGGCACGCTGGCCGAGAAGCTGCGCGCCGGAGGTGCAGGCATCCCGGCCTTCTACACTAAAGCCGGTGTGGGCACTCAGGTGTCCGAGGGCGGTCTTCCGCAGAAGTACGACGCCGACGGGAACGTTGCGATTGCATCCTCCCCTAAGGAGGTGCGTACTTTCAACGACGCGGACTACGTGCTGGAAGAGTCCCTGACACCGGACTTCGGCCTGGTCCATGCCTGGAAGGGTGACCGGCAGGGCAACCTCGTTTTCCACGCGACGGCAATGAACTTTAACCCCCTCTGTGCCATGGCGGCAAGAACCACCATTGCCGAAGTGGAGGAGCTGGTGGAGCCTGGCGAGTTGGACCCTGAGCACATCCACACGCCGGGGATCTTCGTTCAAAGGGTGGTGGTGGCAACGTCCAGCGAGAAGCGGATAGAAAAGCGGACGGTCGCTCTGACGCCCAATGCGGCAACAGACCAGGCAAAAACAGCCCAGTCAGGAACAAACCAGTCCGGAACAGACCAGGCAGGAGCGGAACGGTGACCGACAACTCGTACCACGATATCCCTCCCCGTCCCGAAGCCGTCCGGCACGAGTACCGTCGCGCCGACGTCGAACATCACGAAGCCAAAGGCTGGACCCGCAACGAGCTTGCCGCCCGAGTTGCTCAGGAGCTGGTCAACGGGCAGTACGTGAACCTGGGCATCGGCATGCCCACCCTGATCCCCAACTACATTCCCCACGGCGTGGAGGTCATTCTTCACTCCGAGAACGGGATCCTTGGCGTCGGCCCTTACCCGGCTGAGGACAAGGTTGATCCGGACCTGATCAACGCGGGCAAGGAGACAGTTACCACCAACGCCGGGGCTGCGTTCTTTGATTCGGCGGCGTCCTTCGGCATGATCCGCGGCGGGCATGTGGACGTGGCTGTCCTCGGAGCGATGGAAGTGGCGGCGAACGGGGACCTCGCAAACTGGATGATCCCCGGCAAGATGGTCAAGGGGATGGGCGGTGCGATGGACCTGGTATTCGGCGCCAAGAAAGTCATTGTCATGATGGAGCACGTGGACCGTAACGGCCGTCCGAAAATCGTCCAGGATTGCACCTTGCCTCTGACCGGCAAGGGGTGCGTGGACCGGATCATCACGGATTTGGCGGTCATTGATGTGGTCAAGGACGAAGGTGACCCTCGGTTGGTCCTCCGTGAGTTGGCCCCCAACGTCACTCTTGATGACGTGTTGGCCGCCACCGGTGCCGAACTGTTCGAAGAAGACCAGGAGCTCACCGTATGACGCGAGTTGTTGAGCAGCGCGGACTCTATTTCGACGAGCTCGAAGAGGGCGTGATTTATGCGCATAAGCCTGGCCGCACCGTCACCGAGACGGACAATGTCCTCTTCACCACCATGACCATGAACACCCAGGCGCTGCATTTGGACGCCGCATGGAGTTCCGGGCAGCCTTTCGGGCAGCGGCTCATGAACTCCATGTTCACCCTGTCCACCATGGTGGGGCAGTCCGTGACGCAGCTGACGCAGGGCACCATCATTGCGCAGCTCGGGCTGACTGATGTCACTTTTCCGCACCCGCTGTATCACGGCGATACCCTGTACACGGAGACAGTGATCACGGGAAAACGGCTCTCGTCCTCCCGCCCGGGTCAAGGCGTGGTGACCATGCAGCACACGGGCCGCAACCAGGACGGGGCAGTGGTGGCCTTGGCAACCCGGACCTGCCTGATGTGGACCAAGGAAGCGCACGCTGCGCAGTGAATCCCGGTTAACGTCGTCTCCAGTACTTTTCAGCACCCAGCAGCAAGGATCTCTATGCGCTCTTCCGATGTGACCCCCTTCACCATGGGGCCGGCCCTCCTGTTCTGCCCTGCAGACCGTCCGGAGCGTTTCGGAAAGGCGGCTGATCGTTCCGACGCCGTCATCCTGGACCTTGAAGATGCTGTGGCTCCGGCGGACAAGCCGGGAGCCCGTGCGGCGATTCTTGAGCAAATGGGCACCGGCGGGCTGGACCCCCAGCGCACCATCGTTCGGGTCAATCCCGTGGGGACGCCGGAGTTCGAACTCGATCTTGAAGCCCTGGCCAAGACGCCCTACCGCACGGTCATGCTTGCCAAGGCGGAGGGCGCGGAGCAGCTCACGGCTCTGGAGGGGTACCAGGTCATCGCGCTGTGTGAAACGGCGGCGGGCATCGTCAACGCCTCGGCCATCGCCGCCGAGCCGAACGTGGTGGGCCTGATGTGGGGTGCCGAGGACTTGTTGGCTTCCCTCGGTGGCCTTTCCAGCAGGAACGACGACGGCGGGTACCGGGCTGTCGCTCTTCACTCACGCTCCGCTGTGCTGCTCGCCGCTAAAGCCGCAGGCAAGGAAGCAATCGACTCCGTTTACGTGAACATCCCGGACCTTGAAGGTTTGGTGGCTGAGTCGCGGGACGCCGTGGCCAGCGGCTTCGGAGCGAAGGCCTGCATCCACCCAAACCAGGTAGCGGTAGTGCGGGAAGCCTACGCGCCCACCGATGAAGCCGTAGCCCAAGCCATGGAACTCCTGGAAGCGGCAGCATCTGCAGGGACTGGAGTGTTCCAGTTCAAGGGCAAGATGATTGACGGCCCCATCCTCAAGCATGCCCAAGCGACACTTCGCCGGGCCGGGCACTGACGACGAATCCGGCCCTTGTTCGTCCCCCGCACCGTAGAACGGTGTGCAGAGCGGACAAAGGCCGGATTCGTTGGGAAGCAGAGCGCTAGGCGCGCACCGGCGTCGACAGTTCTGTCAGTTCAACCGCGGCGGGCCGCGAGGCCGTGCTCTTGATGGCCACCACCTGCCCGCTCTTGGCCGATTCCAGCACTGATTCCATGATGTCCAAGGCATGGAAGGCCAACTGACCGCCGGCACGTGGTTCCTGTCCAGCGGGCGTGTCGGCAAGGTCGGCGATGCCAAAGCCACGGCCCGAGTCCACATAGCCGGCGGAGACCGGCAGCGTCTTCCACTCCGAGGCACCGAGGGTGAATAACTGCACGTCGCCGTCGAAATGATTGGGGTCAGGGACGATCAGCGAACCGGTTTCACCGTGGATCTCAATGTTGGGGCTCTTGGTCTTGACGGCGTCGAAGCTCATGAACAAGGTGGACAAGGCACCGGATGCATGGACCAGGACACCGCTGACGTGCGAGTCGATGTCCACCGGAACCACCTGTCCCTGTCGCGGGCCTGAGCCGATGGTCCGTTCGCTGCGGGTGTGGCTGGCAGCGCCGACCACCGAAACCACGGGTCCCAGCAGCGTAACCAGCGCAGAGACGTAGTACGGGCCCATGTCCAGGAGGGGTCCACCGCCAGGCTGGTAGTAGAAATCGGGGTTCGGGTGCCAGCGCTCGTGCCCTGGTGTGGCCATGGTGGCCGTCGCTGAAACAGGTGCGCCGATCAGTCCGTCGTCAATGGCCTTGCGTGCGGTTTGAATTCCGGTTCCCAACACTGTGTCCGGTGCGCAGCCCACAGAGACTCCTGCCGCAGCGGCAGCATCCAGCACCTGCCGAGCCTCGGCCGTGGTGGCAGCCAGCGGCTTTTCACCGTAGACGGACTTTCCGGCTGCGATGGCCCTCAGGGCAATGTCAGCGTGAGCGGCAGGGATGGTGAGGTTCAGGACAAGTTCCACGTCATCAGCGGCCAGGAGTTCATCCACCGTCAGTGCCCGGACGCCGTCGTAGGAGTCGGCAACCGCCTGCGCCCTCGCCGGATCAAGGTCCGCAACGGCCACCAGGTTGATGGAATCGAGCCGCCGGAAATTGCTCAGGTATTGGGCAATGATGGCGCCGCAGCCGATGATTCCTACATTTACCGGCTTGCCCACAGCATGCCCCTTTCAATGATGGTGCGGACGTTGCTGTCCTGAAGGATTTCCACGCGGTGGCCCGGGGTGCAGACGAAGATTTTGCCCTTGCCCCACTGGCGGGTCCAGATGGCTGGAGATACCACCTCGCGGTTCCACGGGTCCCACTCGCGCACTTTTTGGGTAGTGGTGGCCAGGACATCGATGTAGTCATCGGACAGGACCCAGTATTGTTCGGTGACGAGGTCGAAGTCGCCGATTCCCTGAGTGATGGGGTGCTCTGATGCGGCGGGCAGCATGTTGACGGTGTAGGGAACGTAGTTGTCTGACTGCTCACCGATTCGCTCGTCAGCGTGCTTGCCGGGGTGGCAGGCGAACTGGCCGCCGATCAGGTGCAGGTAGTCCGAGTTGTTGCGGTAGGAATCAGCGATCCCGCCATGCCAGCCAGCCAAGCCGGTGCCGTTTTCAACGGCAGCGCGCAGACCCTCGAACTCGTCTTTCTCGATGGTGGTCATGGTCATGCATTGCACGATCAGGTCCACGCCCGCCATGTAGTCGGGGTCGGCGTAAATCTTGGGGGATTCCTCCACCCGGACCTCGTAGCCGTTGTCCTTCAGGTAGGGGATGAACAGCTCTGTGGCTTCCACCGGCTGGTGTCCGTCCCAGCCGCCGCGAACCACCAGCGCTGTCTTATTGATGCTTGTCATGGTTTCCTTCGTTTCGGGGCGTATTTCAGTGGGTTACACGTTCTGCCAGCGGCTGGCATTCTCTGCGCTGTCTTCTACCGCGGCGAGCACCTTTTGCACCTGCAAAGCATCAGCGAACGACGGCGTGGGCTGCTCGCCTGCGCCGATGGCAGTGACGAGGTCCACCACCTGGTGCGTGAAGCCGTGCTCATAGCCGAGGCCGTGACCGGTGGGCCACCAGTTGGCGGTGTAGGGGTGGGACGGTTCGGTGACCATGATCTTGCGGAAACCGGCATCAGGTTCCAGCGCGGAATCGTAGAACTGCAGCGAGTTCATGTCTTCGAAGTCAAAGGCGATTGACCCCTTGGTGCCGTTGAGTTCCAGGCGCATGGCGTTCTTGCGTCCCAGGGCGAAACGGGTTGCTTCGAAGATGCCGATCGGCCCGGCAGGTGTCCCGCGGCCCGAACCGCCCGAGGCCGTGTCAGCACCGGCGTCGTGCTTGGCCTCGAACCGGGCGGTGAATAGCGCAGCGTCATCCACTGTCACCGGACCACGCGGACCATCTGCACCGCCGTTGCCACCCAGGCCCACAAAGTCACCGCCCACCGGGCGCTCCTTCACGAAGGTCTCCAGCAGTGCCGAGACCCCGGTGATGTTCAGCCCTGTGATCCACTGGGCGGCGTCGATGCTGTGCGCGCCGATGTCACCGAGTGAACCGGATCCGGATTTGGACTTGTCCAGTCGCCAGGTCAGCGGAGCATCGGCGTCACTGAGCCAGTCCTGAAGGTACTGTGCGCGGACGTGTCGGATCTCGCCCAGGCGGCCGTCGTCCACCATCCGTTTGGCCAGTGCCAAAGCAGGGGTGCGGCGATAACTGAAGCCACACATGGAGAGCACTCCCCGTTCGGCCGCCGCCTGGGCCACCAGTGTCATCTTTTCGGCTTCTTCCACCGAGTTGGCCAACGGCTTTTCGCAGAGGACATGTTTGCCGGCCTCGAGCGCTGCGATGGCTATTTCCGCGTGGGTGTTGCCGGGAGTGCAGATATCGATGAGGTCGATGTCGTCGCGTTCAATGAGACGCCGCCAATCGGTCTCGGTGGACGCCCAGCCGTATTTGCCGGCTGCTGCCCGCACACCTTCCTCGTTCCGGCCTGCGACGGCGGTCAGTTCCGGAGCCAGGGGAAGGTCAAAGAAGCGCGGTGCGGTCCGCCAGGCGTGCGAGTGGGCGGCGCCCATAAAGGCATAGCCCACCATGCCCACACGCAGGGGTTGAGTCTCTGTCATGGGAGGTCCCTTCTAATTGGTATTACAGGGCTACTTGCTGAAACCTGCGGTGAGGCCGCTGAGCAGCTGTCGGCGCGCCACGACGTAGATCACCAGCAACGGAAGCGTGGCCAGTACCACGGAGGCGAGCACCGCCGGGATGTTGACGCTGAATTCACCTTGGAAGGTCCACAGTGACAATGGCAGAACCCTGGTGTCGGGGCTTTGCGTGAGGATCAACGGGAACAGGAATCCGTTCCACACGTGGAGTGCGTTGTAGATGCCTACCGTGATCACTGCGGGCTTGGTCATGGGCAACGCCAAGCGCCACATCATGGCCCAATCAGAACAACCGTCCAGGCGCATCGATTCAAAGAGCTCGTTGGGAACATCCCGCATGAAGTTGGAGAGGATGAGCACCGATACGGGGATCGCGAACGCAATGGAGGGCAGGATCAGTGCCAACAAGGTGTCGTACATATGAGCCTTGGTGATCATCCAGTAGATGGGAATGATGGTTGCGTGCAGCGGAATGGCCAAGCCCAGGAGGAAGACGTTGTTGGTCCAGCTAAGGAACCTTCCCTTGCCGCGCACAATGGCGTAGGCGGCCATAAAGGCGACGAAGAGCGCCGGAACCACACTGCCAACGGTGACGATGAGGCTGTTGGTGAAGTACTTGGCAAAGTCGTTCTCCAGGACAAGCTTGTAGTTGTCCAGGGTCGGCTCTGACGGTGGCAGCATCGGGTTGGACGTGAAGAACCCCGCTTGGTTCTTCAGGCTGGTGATCACCACGTAGTACACCGGCACAATGATGATCGCCAGCCAGAGCCAGCCGCCCAGGCCGCCCAGGAAGTTCGGCCGCGAACGGCCAAGCTTGGGGGGCCGACGGCGGGTGGTTACCACTTGCGGCAACGCCGCCGGTGTTGTGGGCAGTTGTGTGGTGGAAGCCATTACGCACCTTCCAATTGGCTGGCGTTGCGGTTCTTTCCGCCGAGTCGTTGCAGAAACAGGGCCAAGGCCAGTCCGATGACAACGAGGATGACGCCCAAGGCGCTCGCCGCCCCCATATCGTTCGCTTTGAAGCCGGTGAGGTACATGTGCAGCGGCAGAAGCCTGGTGGAGTAGCCGGGTCCTCCGGCTGTCAGCACAAAGATCAAGTCGAAGTACGCCAAGGATCCCACCACCATGAGGGTGGAGGAGGTGATCATGGTGTATTTCAGCTGCGGCAACGTGATGTTGAAGAACTGCTGGACGCGGCCGGCGCCGTCAATTTGCGCAGCTTCGTACAGTGAGGCCGGAATCTGTCGAACGCCGCCTTGGTAGATCAGGGTGTGGAAGGGCACGAATTGCCAAGCAATCACGAAGACCACCACGAACAGCACCAGATCCGAGTTGCCCAACCAGTCCTGTGCAAGGAAGGGGAGCCCCAAGCCGGGGCCGAGGCCGAAGTTCGGATCCAGCAGCGCCTTGAAGGCGATGGCCACGGCTGCTGAAGAGAGGAGCAGCGGCACGAAGTAGAGGACGGCCAGTGCTGCGCGGTACTTCTGGCTGGCAGCTGTGAAGACGCCAAGCAGAAGGCTGATGGGTGCCTGGACAATGAAGGAGAAGAACATGATCTTGGCCGTCACCAACAAGGCGTTACCCGTGACGGGATCAGCCAGGACAGTGTTCCAGCTGGACAGTCCGTCCAGTTTGATCTCGCCCAGGCCGTCCCAACGGGTAAAGCTCAGGAACAGGACTCCCAGGAGCGGGAGGATGGCGAAGAGCATGAAGAATGCCAGGGCAGGGACGGCCAGCCACCCCGACGGACCTTTTTCCAGGGTCCGTCGGGTGCCCGTGGTGCGTCCGACGCCCAACTCCTGTTGCGGAGTGGTGGTAGTTGCCGACACCGTACTACTTCCCGATCGTCGCGTTCATAGTGGAAGCGAACTGCTCGGGAGTGATCTTCTTCAGGAAGATCTGGTCGAGGTTGGCCAGCATGGCGTCTCCTTGGGCGGGGCTCAGTGCCTGGTCCCAGGAAAGCGTGAAGTCCGGGGCGTCCTTGGCCATGCCATATACGTAGGTCAGGAAGTCCTTGTCAGGGGAAGCTGCGAGCTTGTCTTCAATCCCGGTGACCACAGGTACAGCTCCTGAGTTGATGAGGCTTTGGACGTTCTCATCGTTGAACATTCCGTCCTTCACGTATTCCAGGGCGGTTTTCTTCTGGTCTTCCGTGGCTTTGGAAGACACGGACCAGAAGTTGGACGGGTTTCCCACAACGTTTGCCGGGTCACCCTTGCCGCCTTCAACGGTGGGGAAGGGGGTGTAACCGAGCTTGCCGCTTGAAACGAAGTCTGCCGCGTCCTTCTTCATTCCCTGGTAGATCCAGCTGCCCTGCAGGATCATGGCGGCCTTGCCTGTGTACAAGAGGGCTTGGTCTGCGTTGCTGTCAGCGGCAATGGAGGAGAAGCCGTTGATGAAGCCGCCGGCGTCCACCAGTTCCTGGATCTTGGTCAGAGCCTCTATAACTGCGGGGTCGGACCAGGCGTCCGGCTTGTTGGCTGCGATGTTTGCGAAGACTTCCGGACCGCCGATCCGGTCCACAAGGTATTCAAGCCACATCAGGTCCGGCCACTTGGACTGGCCGCCCAGGGAAAAAGGTGCCACGCCGGCATCCTTGAACTTAGGCACCAGCGCCATCAACTCATCCCAGGTCTTGGGCGGTTCTGCGCCGATCTTTTCGAAGACTTCCTTGTTGAAGTAGAGCACCACGGGCTGCACCTTGTTGTTGGGGAGTGCATAGGTCTTGCCGTCGATTACGCCGCTTTCAAGGATGGAGGGAAGGTAGCGGCTTTGGACGTCAGGGTTTTCTTTGAGGAACCCGGTCAGGTCATCCACCTGGCCGGCATCGACGTAGGACTTCAGGACCCCGCCACCCCAGCCATACACGAGGGTGGGTCCTTGGCCGGCGCCGACGGCGGTGCGGACCTTTGTCTTGTAGGCGTCGTTGGCAAAGAAGTCGAGCTTGATGGCGGAGTCGGGGTGCGACTTGTTCCATGAGTCCACGGATGCTTGGAACACGGGCTGGTCACCACCGGTCAGTCCCCACATGGTTGCCGAGTCCGTCGAGGCTCCTGTTCCGGCCGGACCTGAGGACCCGCAGGCTACGAGTGAGATCGACAATGCGGCTGCAGAAACGGCCATTCCGGCGGTGCGCAACTTGAGATTATTCATGTGCAGTTTCCATTCGTCCTTCGGGCTCGACGCTGTTGCCCGGTTGTGCGTGTAAAAGCCGCACTTCGCGGTCTGAGGATCAACTTCGATGCCCAGCTCCAGCAACTTTTCGAAATGTTTCGGAAGTTCTTTCGGAAGTGCCAACCAAACTTAGCCGTGACCCGCGTCACCGTCAAGGCCGAATGCGGGTGAACTTCGGCGCTCTGGTCGTTCGGTTGACGTGATACCTCGCCCCCATGCACACTGTCAGCATCCGAAACTTTTCGAAAGCGGTAGCCGTGAGTCCAGAAGAACGACCCTCAAAAATGACCCTGTCCGCGGTCGCGCAGGAGGTAGGGGTGTCCGTGCCTACCGTGTCCAAAGTGGTCAACGGGCGCGAGGACGTGGCTCAGGGGACCCGTGCCCGGGTTCTGGCGGCCCTGCAGCGAACCGGGTACAAATCACCCTTCCAGCGCAAGGGCAACCCTGTCCAGCGGACCGTCGAAGCGGTGTTTGATTCTCTGAACTCGGCCTACAACATGGAAGTCCTCAAGGGAATCATGGAGCAGGCCAACGTCTCTGACATGGAAGTGATCCTCTCCGTGACCGGATTACAGGCAGCGCCGCCGCTGGGCCCGGAGGAACGTGCACAGCGCATGGTCGATGAAGGCCGCAGCGGCATGATCGTGGTGACCTCGGCGTTCGGGACAGCGCAACTCGAAGCCTTCCAGAGACGCCAAATCCCCATCGTGGTGATCGACCCCCTGAACCCGCCACCGGCTGATCTGTACAGCGTCGGCTCCAGCAACTGGGCTGGTGGGAAAGCCGCTGCTACGCACCTTCTGGGGCTCGGGCATCGACGCATTGCCTACATTGGGGGTCCTGCCACCGCCGAATGCAGCCAAGCCCGGCTCCACGGCTACATGGCCGCACTGATGGCAGAAGGGATCACCGTGGAACACGAATACGTTTCCGCTGGCCAGTTCCGGCCCGAGACCGGTGCAGCTGCCTTCAAATCCTTGGTGGCACTGGAAGATCCACCCACGGCAGTCTTCGCCGGAAGCGACAGCATCGCCATGGGCGTCCTGGCCGAGGCGCGCAGGCAGGACATTCGGATCCCCGAGGAAATGAGCCTCGTCGGGTTCGACGGAACCTACCAGGCCGAAGAATCCACGCCGCCCCTGACCTCGGTGAGCCAGCCCCTTCAAGAGATAGGGCGTTCTGCGTTGAACTTCATCCTTCGCCAGATGCAGGGTGAAGAGATCGACTCCCGACGCGTGGAGCTGGCAACCCATCTGGTGGTTCGTGAGTCCACGGCGCCGCCCCGGGAACCGGCCTCACCCGGTAAGTCGGCGTCCCGGCTTTAGATGCACCGGTGGGACAGCGTCATACAGCAGCACCCGCACCCAACGCTGTCCCGTCCCGCGGTACTCCTCACGGCTGGCGAAACGGTAAAGATAGCTCCGTGCACGCACCCAACGGGGGCGTTCGCCGTCGAACGGGTCCTGGCGAAGCAGCCCAAGCGCAGCTTTATCAGCCTCCAGCAGCCTGTCCAGGAACGCGTAAAACCAGTCCTCGTGGACAGTCCGCAGCGGCAAGAACCACATGAGCCAATCCAAGCGCAGATGGTACGGCGCCCACTGCCGGGGGAGCCGACGAACATCGCCGGGCTTGCCCTTGAATCCGTACTCCAACCATCGCTCATCCGGCGCCTGTGGATCCTCATCCATGGTGCCCTCAACCACGATCTCAATGCGCTGCTTTGTCACCGTCCCGAAAGCACCATAGGCATTGACCAAGCGCCAGCGGCTGAAACTGGCGTTCATCAGCTGCCGCTTGGAGAAGAGGTTCAGGAGCGGACGGTAGCTGAACACCACCAATAGAACGGTCACAAGCACGACGACGGCGAACCACCACACGGGGGTATCGGCACCCTGATGCCACTCCAACGGGATGAACGGAAAAGCAGCATGGACCACGGGGTCGCTCACGGCAGCGAAAGCCAGGACGATTGCCACCCAGTTCAGCCACGCGAAGTTTCCCGTACCCACCAACCACAGCTGCGTCGCGATGATGATGCCGGCAGCGATGCTGGCCAGCGGTTGGGGCGCGAAGAGGAAAAACGGCACCACCAGCTGCGCAAAATGGTTGCCGACCACTTCCACCTTGTGCAGCGGGAGCGGCAGGAGGTGCGCCTGCCTGCTAAGCGGCCCCGGCATCGGCTGAGTCTCATGGTGGTAGAACATCGCCGTCATGTCCCGCCACTCGTGGCCGCCGCGGATCTTGATCATGCCGGCACCGAACTCCAGCCGGAACACCAGCCACAGAATGAGAACCAGGATGGTGGCCGGTGGGGGAGTCTGGTCCGAACCGAGGAAGGCCACAGCGAAGCCGGCTTCGAGGAGAAGGATCTCCCAACCAAAACCGTAGAACGTCTGGCCCACGTTCACGATCGACATATAGAGGAACCACAGGGCAAGGAAAGCCAGCATGGGCAGCCATGGAGGGCCCGCTTGGGGGAGGCCGATGAGCAGCAGAATGGACACCCCGATGCCCGTCCAGCACACAGCCCGGAGCAGCGAGTCGGAGTAACGCCACCGGAACAGCGTAGGCCGGCCCAGCCGACGGGCCATATCCAGGAAAGCCGGTACCGGCAACAGCCCGCGCTCGCCGAGGAGTGCCGGGAACTGGTTCACCGTGGAGAGGAAGGCAACCGCGTACAGCGCGGCTGTGCCACGCTGCAAAACCTGCCGGGCAAATTCGTAATCCCTCGCATCGAACCAGGACAACCACTCCACCATTCCACGGTACGCACGGGAGGTGAATGGTCAAGCGGTGTCGACTTTCCACATACGCCCCCGTCCGTTCGCGGCCCCCGGCAGTGGCAGGGATACTTAAGTCATGCAACCGCGCAAGATCGTCATCCTCGGGTCCACCGGTTCCATCGGCACACAAGCGATTGACGTCGTCGATGCCGCACCACACCGTTTCGAAGTGGTGGCTCTGAGCGCGGGCGGAGGGAACCTTGAACTCATTGCCCAGCAGGCAGTGCACACCAGGGCACAAGCTGTGGGCATCGCCCAGGGAGATCCTGCAGCCCTTCGGCAACTGATTGACGCCGCGGCCGCCGAGGCCCGCGTAAGTAACTTCGCTCCGGAGATCTATTCCGGGCCGGACGCCTCCACCCGGATCGCAGCCATTGAGTGCGACGTCGTCCTCAACGGCATCACCGGTTCCATCGGGCTGGCACCTACCCTGGCTGCCCTTGGTACAGGAGCCACTCTGGCACTGGCCAACAAGGAATCGCTGATCGTTGGCGGCGCCTTGGTCAAAGCCGCCGCCGGTCCCGGCCAGATCGTCCCCGTTGACTCAGAGCACTCCGCCATTGCCCAGTGTCTTCGGTCGGGTACTGAACAGGAAGTTGAAAAGCTGATCCTGACAGCCTCCGGGGGACCCTTCCGTGGCCGCACGCGGGAGCAGCTTAACAACGTGACGCCGCAGGAGGCTCTGGCCCACCCCACTTGGGACATGGGCCTCATGGTTACCACAAACTCGGCCAGCCTCGTCAATAAGGGCCTGGAAGTCATTGAGGCACACCTGTTGTTCGATGTTCCCCTGGACAGGATCGATGTTGTGGTCCACCCGCAGTCGGTGGTGCACTCCATGGTCCAGTTCGTTGACGGCTCCATCATCGCCCAGGCATCACCGCCGGACATGCGCCTGCCGATCGCACTCGGGCTGGGTTGGCCGGACCGGGTTCCGCGTGCCGCCCAGGCATGCGACTGGACCCAGGCCACCAGTTGGACCTTCGAGCCCTTGGATAGCGCGGCATTTCCGGCCGTGGACCTCGCCAAGGACGCAGCCAAGCAGGGCAGCACCTTCCCCGCTGTGTTCAACGCTGCCAATGAGGAGGCGGTGGAGGCCTTCCACGCCGGGCGCATTCGCTTCACGGACATTGTGGATAACGTTGAGTCCGTCCTCAGCGAACATTCAGGCTCTTCCGAGCTAACGGTGGAGTCAGTGCTGGATGCTGAGAGGTGGGCACGCGCCCGAACCCTTGATCGTTTAGCCAGCAGCGCCCTGTAGCTCACAACTTTTACGGAAGCAGTCCCACCGGCATGAGTCCCGTCCTTCTTTTCATCCTCGGAGTCGTCTTCGTCGCGATCGGCGTAGCTGCCTCCATCGCGCTGCACGAGGTAGGTCACCTTGTCCCCGCCAAGCTGTTCAAAGTGCGCGTCACCAAGTACATGATTGGTTTTGGACCCACCCTGTGGTCCCGGAAGAAGGGTGAAACCGAGTACGGCTTCAAGGCGCTACCGTTGGGCGGATACGTGTCCATGATCGGTATGTATCCGCCGAACAAGGAAGACGGCGCCGTTAGGCCCTCCAGCACAGGCATGTTCCAGACCCTCGCCACTGAGGCGCGGTCCATGGCGCACGAGGACGTGGGGCCCGCCGACGAGAACCGCGTCTTCTACAAGCTCCCCGTCTGGAAGAAAATCATCGTCATGCTCGGCGGGCCCGCCATGAACATGCTGATCGGGTTGATACTGCTGGCCGTCCTGCTCATGGGCTTCGGCACAGCCCAGGCAACCACCACCATTGCGGACGTTTCCAAGTGCCAGGTTGCCGCAGGGGCAACCGTGGACCCCGATTCTGCCGATTGCAAACTGACCCCGGCCGCAGCCGCGGGCCTCCAGCCGAATGACACCATCACTTCCTTCGACGGGAAAGCCGTCACCAGCTGGGACGAACTCACCAGTTGGATCCGGGCCTCCGCCGGAAAAGACGTTCCCGTCACAGTGACGCGCAACGGATCCACCATGGAAACCACCGTGACGCCAGTACTGTCCTCGCGGCCAGTGGTCGGCGCCGACGGCAGGGCCGAACAAGACGCCAACGGGGTGCTGAAATACCAGGAGGTCGGATTCCTGGGTATCGGACCCCAAACCGCATTGGTTCCCCAACCGGCGTCGACCGTTCTGCCCATGGCCGGAGAGAACATCAAGCAGATCTCCGGTGTGATCTTCAACCTACCGGCCAGGGTGGCAGGGGTGGCGAAAGCAGCCTTCAGCGAAGAGCCCCGTGACCCCAACGGGCCCATCAGCGTGGTGGGTGTCGGCCGGGTCGCCGGCGAAGTAGCGGCAATGGAACAAGTACCCCTGCAGGCCCGGATCGGCACTTTGATCGGGTTGCTCGCAGGACTCAATTTCGCGCTGGCCATCTTCAACCTCATCCCGCTCCTGCCTTTGGACGGCGGGCATGTGGCCGGGGCGCTCTACGAAGGTGCGCGACGCCGGGTGGCCAAGCTGTTGGGCAAACCAGACCCGGGCGCGTTCGACATCGCCAAGCTGCTGCCAGTCACGTACGTCGTGGCAGCGCTGCTCATGGCCATGGGTGCGCTCTTGATCTACGCGGACATCGTGAAACCCGTGAACATTTTTGGCTGAGCAGTGAACATTCCTGGCAAAGGTGTGAGCATTCTTAGCTGAGCAGGCGGGATAGGCTAGCTCCATGACTGTTTTCGCTGTTGAGTACGTATACGTTGCCGACTCTGGCGCCCTCCGCGACGAAGCCCGCCCTGCACACCGTGCCTGGCTTGGTGACCTGGCCGAGGAAGGCAAACTGCTTGCCAGTGGTCCCTACGGTGACGGAGCCGGCGCTCTGCTGATCTTCAAGTCCGCCGACGAAGCCGAACTCAATGACCTCCTCAAGCAGGATCCGTTCGCTGAAGCCGGCGTCATCGCCGGCATCCGCACCACGGAATGGGCCCCCATCATCGGCGTCCTGGCTGCCTACGCGTCCTAGTCCGGACGTCCTCCACCACAACGATCCACCCCAACCCAAGGAGTCCACGTGACCTCGGTCAGCCTGGGAATGCCAGCAGCCCCACCCCCCGTCCTTGCCCCGCGCCGTAAGACGCGGCAGATCAAGGTTGGCTCAGTTGGCGTCGGTTCTGACTCGCCCATCAGCGTTCAGTCCATGACCACCACCCCCACCACGGATATCAACGCAACCCTCCAGCAGATCGCCGAACTGACGGCTTCCGGATGCGACATCGTGCGCGTTGCCTGCCCGTCTGCCGACGACGCCGAGGCACTGCCGATCATTGCCCGTAAGTCCCAGATTCCCGTGATCGCGGACATCCACTTCCAGCCGAAGTACGTCTTTGCCGCAATTGAAGCCGGCTGCGCTGCCGTCCGGGTGAATCCGGGCAACATCCGCAAGTTCGATGACCAGGTCAAGGAAATCGCTGCGGCTGCACGGGACCATGGAACGTCCATCCGGATCGGCGTCAACGCAGGCTCCCTTGAACCCGGCATCATGAAGAAGTACGGCAAGGCCACCCCTGAAGCCCTGGTTGAGTCCGCCGTCTGGGAAGCCTCCCTCTTCGAGGAGCACGGCTTCCACGACTTCAAGATCTCCGTCAAGCACAACGACCCCGTGATCATGGTGGCCGCATATGAGATGCTCGCCGAACAGGGCGACTGGCCCCTGCACCTTGGTGTGACAGAAGCCGGACCGGCATTCCAGGGCACCATCAAGTCGGCCACGGCTTTCGGTGCGCTTCTGTCCCGCGGCATTGGCGACACCATCCGCGTTTCCCTCTCCGCTCCTCCCGTCGAGGAAATCAAGGTGGGCAACCAGATCCTGCAGTCCTTGAACCTGCGCCCGCGCAAGCTCGAGATCGTCTCCTGCCCCTCCTGTGGCCGCGCCCAAGTGGACGTGTACACGCTGGCCGAACAGGTGACCGCAGGTTTGGAAGGCATGGAGATTCCGCTGCGCGTGGCAGTCATGGGTTGCGTCGTTAACGGGCCCGGCGAAGCGCGCGAAGCGGACCTCGGCGTGGCCTCCGGAAACGGCAAGGGCCAGATTTTCGTGAAGGGCGAAGTCATCAAGACTGTGCCTGAGAGCGAAATTGTTGAGACACTGATCGAAGAGGCCATGCGCATCGCCGAAGAGATGGGGGAGGCCGATGGCGAAGATGCTGTCAAGGGTAGCCCCGTGGTTAGCGTCTCGTAACGAGAACGGCTTGGGAGTCAGGGTGCTCGGCAGTGCCGACACCCTGGCTCTTCGCGCGCTTGCAAGTGAAGATGCTGTGGCGAACGTGTTCATCCTCGCCCATTTGGAAAGCACCGGTTCAGCAGGGCCCACCAGCGGTGGTGCCTGCATATTTGGAGTTTTCGACGGCCAGACGCTCCTCGGCGCGTGCTGGGCGGGTGCCAACCTGGTCCCGGTGCAACTCGATCCCGGCCTTGCAGGTTATGTGGCTACCGCTGCCCACGAGACAGGTCGCCGTTACGCGTCCATTTTTGGTCCGGCCGAGACGGTGATGGCCATCTACTCGCGCTTCGAACAACTGGGCCACGCTGCCCACGAAGTCCGTTCCCAGCAGCCGCTGCTGACCATCTCCGGGCCGCCGGTCATCGGCGCCAACCCCGCGCTGACCTTCGGCACCATGGCGGACTTCGATCGTATTCTGCCCGCCTGCGCCGCCATGTTTGAAGAAGAGGTGGGTTACTCTCCCTTCCTCGGAGGGCAGGAGTTTTACAGCAGGCGAGTCGCAGGGCTCATTCGGGAGGGCCACTCGCTGGTTCACATCGACGCCCACGGCACTGTGGTCTTCAAAGCCGAGCTGGGGGCGGTCACGCGGGACGTCACACAGGTCCAAGGCGTGTGGATGAACCCCGAGCTGCGGGGGCGCGGCCACAGCGGGGGTTACATGGCCGCCGTCGTAAACCTCTCGCGAACCTTCGCGCCCGTGACGAGCCTTTACGTCAATGACTACAACAGCAAAGCCCGGGCCACCTACGAGCGGGTGGGCTTCGAACAAGTGGGAACCTTCGCCACGATCCTGTTCTAGGCCGCGGAGTTCATCAAGTGGCCACAACGGCCGGCTACTGGGATGAGTCCAGGTTCCCCGTGAGGTAGCGCTGGATGGTGGGCGCAACCCAGCGGACCACGTCTTCCTGATCCGCCGAGGCCAGCGGCTCAAGCCGAATCACGTAGCGGACCAGCATCAGCCCCACCACCTGTGTTGCCACGAGATTGCCGCGATTGCGTACTTCTTCGACCGTCCCGGGCAGTCCTGCCATGATCCTGGACAGGATGGTGCGGTTCACCATTTCACGCATGAGTGCCGTCTTGGCCTTGGAGCCTATGGTTCCCCGGACGAAGGCCACGAGGCCGTGCTGGGCGGGGCTTTCCCACAACCGCAGTACGGCCCGGACGATTGCCTCTGCCCTCACTGCGGGGTCGAGGCTTTCGACGCCGGCAAGAACCTCTGCCGGGTCGGCGGGCAACTCTACGCTGGCGGCGAAGAGCTCATCCTTGCCCCCGAAAAAGTGGTGCACCATGGCCGGATCCACCGATGACTCCCGGGCTACCTGCCGCAAGCTGGTCCCTTCGAAACCTTGCTCGGCAAAGAGTTTCCGTGCAGCGGCGAGGATAGCTTCCCTCGAATGATCTCCGGCGCTTCGGCGGCCTCGGCGCGCTTGGGGGAGGCTCATCGGGTTTGTCGTCGGAGGGTCAGCGATGCCAGGACCAAAACTCCCACCACGATCCCGCCCATGATCAGGGCGTCTTGCCACATGGTGCCTGTGGCGTCGGCATTTCCTGCGATCTCCTTTAAGGCATCCACGGAGAACGTGAGCGGCAGAACACCGGAGATCGCTTCCAGGACCTCGTTCATGTCCTCCCGCGCCACGAACAAGCCGCACAACAGGATCTGCGGGACCACCACCACCGGCATGAACTGCACGGCTTGGAACTCGGTGCGGGCAAAGGCCGAGCACAGGAGTCCGAGGGCGACGCCCAGGACTGCGTTGATGACGGCAATCATCACCACGAAGCCGGGGCTTCCCTTGATGTCGAGGTCAAAAACCCAATAGGCAACAGCTGTCGCCACCAGGGACTGCAGGGCAGCCATGATGGAGAAGGCCAAGGCATAGCCGAACAGCAGGTCTGCCTTGTGGATGGGTGTGGTCAGGAGGCGTTCCAGGGTCCCGGACGTGCGCTCCCTCAGCATGGTGATGGAAGTGACCAGGAACATGACCACGAAGGGAAAGATGGCCAACATCATCAGGCCGACGCGGTCAAAGGTGCGGGGAAACCCTGGTGCAAGTGTTTCGTTCTCGTAGAGGAAATAAACGGCGGTCAGGAGCAACGCGGGCACCACGAGGATCAGTGCTACGCTCCGGTGGTCGTGTCGCAGCTGCCCCAAAACCCTCGTTGTGGTGGCAACTGTCATGCGGAAATTCATGACGTCACCTGGCGTTCTTCCTGGCCACGGTCGGCGGCTTTGATGATGGCTAGGAAAGCCCGCTCCAGATCATCGCTCCGCCCGCGTTCGGCCAGTTCCCCGGGAGTCAGTTGGGCCAGCAGCAGGCCCTCGCGCAGGAGCAGCAGCGAGGAACAATGGGATGCTTCCTCCATCACGTGGCTGGAGACCAGCAGGGTTGTTCCGGCCGCCGCCATGGCGGCGAAGCGCTCCCATAGCTCGGCCCTCAGCACCGGATCAAGTCCAACGGTGGGCTCGTCCAGCACCAACAGTCTCGGGTGTGCAACCAAGGCGCATGCCAGTGAGACCCGGCTGAATTGTCCGCCGGACAGGTCCGCTGCTTTGTGTCGGGCAAATGATCCAAGCCCGACGGCGGCAATCGCTTCCGCGGTATCCGCCGCCGTCGCGCCGTGCATGGCGCCGAAGTAGCGCACGTTCGCTTGGACGCTCAGGTCCCCGTAGACGCTGGCACCCTGGGTGACGTATCCGACGTCGTGCCTGAGCGGCGCGCTGCCGGCCGGGTGGCCCAGGACGGTGACGTTTCCCCGGGTGATTCGCTGTACGCCTACGATTGCCCGCATGAGTGTTGTCTTGCCGCTGCCGGAGGGGCCCAGGAGTCCTGTGATCCGGCCGGCATCAACTGCAAAGTCCAAACCATTGAGGATCTTGCTGCGGGAGCGGGCCACGTAAAGCCCTGTCGCCTCAATGGCTGCTGGAAGGGGCGTCATTCGGGCCTCCGGTTTAGGCTCCACTAATTCACCAGGTGATGAATTAAAAGTAAGGCCGGCGCACGGCAGGGTCAAGGGCCGCTGCCCCGGCACAGCAGGCAATCCTTGAAAATGTGTCTGCGATCACATAGGTTCTTTCCCAAGCCGTGTCGTTGGGGTGCGGGTGGTACAGGGGGAATCATGATCAAGACCTTGACGGGCGCCATCGGCGGCCAGGCCATCCGTGAGCTCGGCAGTGACCATTGCTTCCCAGCCGCAGGCGATCCCGTTCCGCTGGAGGGTACGGCGATCTAGTCCCCGGACAGAGCCTGCGGCCGGCCGGCCTCAGAGCCACGCCATCGCAGGATGACCAGCCGGTTGCGGCCAGGGGCTTCCATACGCGACGGCGTGGCTCTTCCATGTGCCCCGTTGTACTGGGACGCCAGCCTGGCCTGTTCAAGTGGCCGGGCAGTCTGCCGGTAGATTAGTAGACAGTTGTTTTTGCCACATCTGCCATAGAAACGGATACGTACCCGTGGTCCTTCGCCTTTCCCAGCTGTTCCTGCGCACCCTGCGTGAAGATCCCGTCGACGCTGAGGTCGCCAGCCACAAGCTCCTGGTCCGCGCCGGCTATATCCGCCGCGCCGCGCCCGGCATCTACACATGGCTGCCGCTGGGGCTGAGTGTCCTGCGCAAGGTGGAGGACATCATCCGCCAGGAAATGTCCGCCATCGGAGCCCAGGAAGTGCACTTCCCGGCGCTGCTTCCCCGCGAACCTTATGAGGCCACCAACCGCTGGACCGAATATGGCGAAGGCCTGTTCCGCCTCCAAGACCGTAAAGGCGCGGACTACCTCCTTGCTCCCACCCATGAGGAAATGTTCACGCTCCTGGTCAAGGACCTGTACTCCTCGTACAAGGACCTGCCGCTGAGTCTTTACCAGATCCAAAACAAGTACCGCGACGAAGCACGTCCGCGGGCAGGGCTCCTCCGTGGCCGCGAGTTCATCATGAAGGACTCCTACTCCTTCGACATCGATGACGCCGGCCTGGATGCAAGCTACGCCGCACACCGTGCGGCCTACCTGAAGATCTTTGAGCGCCTCGGCCTGAAAGTCATTCCTGTGGCAGCCACGGCCGGTGCCATGGGTGGGTCCAAGAGTGAGGAATTCCTGTTCCCCACCGAGATCGGCGAGGATACGTTCGTACGCTCGGCCGGTGGCTACTACGCCAACGTCGAAGCCGTGACCACCGTTGTCCCGGACGAGATCGACTTCAGCAACGCTCCGTCCGCCCAAGTCCTGGATACGCCGAACACTCCCACCATCGAGACCTTGGTTGCGGCGGCCAACCAGCTGGCTCCGCGCAGCGAGTCCGACGGCGGCGCGTGGACGGCCGCAGACACGCTCAAGAACGTTGTCCTCGCCGTTACGCTGCCCACAGGTGAGCGCCGGATCGTGGTTATCGGTGTTCCAGGCGACCGCGGAGTAGACCTCAAGCGCGTGGAAGCCAACATCGGTTCCCACCTGCCCATCGCCGGTGAAATCGGCCTTGAGGCTGCCAACGAGGAGGACCTCAAGAAGCTGCCGTGGCTGGTCAAGGGCTACATCGGACCCGGGCTGTCGCTGGACGAGCCTGTCCTGGGCCTTGAAGGGTCGTCCAAGGTTCTCTTCCTTGTGGATCCCCGCGTCGTCTCCGGCACCAGCTGGGTTACCGGGGCCAACGCAGATGGCAAGCACGTCTTCGGGCTGGTTGCAGGCCGCGACTTCTCGTGGGACGGCGTGATCGAGAGCACCGACGTGCGCGCGGGCGACCCCGCCCCGGACGGCTCAGGTCCCCTGGAAACTGCCCGGGGCATCGAAATGGGGCACATCTTCCAGCTGGGCCGCAAGTACGCTGAGGCACTGGACCTTAAGGTCCTGGACCAGAACGGTAAGCAGCAGGTTGTCACCATGGGCTCCTACGGCGTTGGCGTAACGCGTGCCGTCGCAGCCTTGGCTGAAGCAAACCACGACGACCGTGGCCTCGTGTGGCCGCGCTCCGTGGCTCCGGCAGATGTCCACGTCGTGGCAGTCGGCCGTGGCGATGAAATCTTCGAAGCCGCTGAAAGGCTTTCCGCTGAGCTTGAGGCCGCCGGCCTGGACGTCATTTTCGATGACCGCCCCAAGGTCTCTCCCGGCGTGAAGTTCGGCGATGCCGAACTCGTCGGCGTGCCAACCATCCTGGCCGTCGGCCGCGGACTGGTGGACGGAGTGGTTGAGATCAAGGACCGTCGCAGCGGCGAAGCCGAGAACATTTCGGTGGACAAAGCCGTGGATTACGTGGTCAACGCTGTACGAACCCGGTGATTTCCGGCTTCGAATCCATCCAGCTCACCACACTCGTCTTGATTGTGGTGGCTGGATTCGCAGCCGGCTGGGTTGACGCCGTAGTGGGAGGCGGGGGACTGATCCAGCTCCCCGCCCTGCTGCTGGTACCGGGCATCACTCCGGTCCAGGCCCTGGCCACGAACAAAATGGGATCCATCTTCGGGACAACCACCAGCGCGGTTACTTATTACCGCCATGTTGGGCCGGATCTGAAGACCGCAATCCCCATGGCGGTCATCGCACTGGCCGGGAGTTTCGGCGGAGCCATCCTTGCCGCCTCGCTTCCTGCCAGCGTTTTCAAACCGATCATTGTGGTGGCGTTGATCGCAGTCGCAGTGTTCACTGCCCTGCGCCCCAGCGCCGGTGAACTGACCGCGCTCCGCCACGATGGCCATAAGCACTACGTGGTGGCCTGCCTCATCGGTGCTGTCATTGGCTTCTATGATGGCCTGATCGGCCCCGGCACCGGCTCGTTCCTGGTGATCGCGCTCGTTTCGGCCATGGGCTATGCCTTCCTCGAAGCCAGCGCGAAGGCGAAGATCGTCAATATGGCCACCAACGCCGGCGCCTTGATCTTTTTCCTCCCTCACGGCTCACTGCTGTGGGGCGTGGGACTTGTCCTCGGGCTGGCAAACATGGCGGGCGGCTATCTGGGGGCCCGGACCGCGGTGGCAAGGGGCAGCAAGTTTGTGCGAATTGTCTTCCTGATTGTCGTGGCGGCGCTGATCATCAAACTTGGCACGGACGTCTGGAACGAGAACTTCGCAGGGTAGAGCCGCTGCAGGTGTCAGATGAAGCTGCCGTTGGCGTTGGCGAGCGTCCTCAAACCGCGGACGACGGCGTGCGGCACCAAAGCGCTCGACGCCGGGTTTCCACGCGAAGCCTCGTTCGTCACCCGGATGTTGAAGGTGCCCAGGGATGTCTCAGCCACCACGTGGTGGGACGTCTGCTTGGCTGCAGGGTCCGCGATCAACACTGCTTCCACAACATCCCAAGTGCCGGCAGCGAGGGCCAACGCGGAGACCACGTTGGTGGATTTGGGGAAGGCCTTGATGAAATCGGCCGGTCCGCCCCGCAGGAGCTCCACTGGCTGGGTAGAAGCGAGAATCCTGTCCTTCGTTTCACCATCCATCCATGACTGGATCAAAGCAGCAGGAAGTTTTCGCGATTCCATAGTAATGCTGTGAATGGTGCCGCCCGCGCAGGCAGCCGTGATCGCATCCAGTCCACCCAACGCCCCGGTTGTCAGGAGCGTCCGGCCGGGACCGTCGTCGAGTAGCGTTTGCCGTAGGGAGTCATCACACAAGGCACCGATCGAGGTGACCAGCAGGTCCTTTCCGGCCGAAACAATCCGGGGACCGAACTCGGCAACGGCTGCAACGCCGGCGCACTCCACCACCACGTCAGCGATATCCAGGGCCTCATCAAAACTGAAACCTGTCCCTGCATCACCGTGGGGAACCACGCCGGTGAGTTCCACTCCAGGGGCGGCCCCGGCGTCGAGCAGTTCCGCCACCCGCGACCCAATGGCGCCCGAACCAATCAGTGCAACTTTCAGGACCACGGTGTCAGGCCGCTTCGCCGGGGTCGGGGAGATCGTGCGCCCGAGGCAGGGCCTCCAGTGTGCTGCCGGCCAGGGTGCTGGCGACCCACAGGGAGCGGGCAAGGTCACCGGCGTGCCGTGGTTTCGCGGCGTACCACAAGGCGTTCTGCACCTCCCGGGCGATGCTCCATTGCCGGGCAACTTCAGGATCCAATCCAGCCGCACGGCTGAAGTCATGGCACCGCTCCAGTAGGCCGGCCTCCGGATCCGTCCGCGGAAGATCGTGGATGCGGTTCCACAGGAGCGGGGCGACGGCGAACTCAGCCTCGCCAATCTGCGGTTGCGGATCAATGGCCAGATAGCCGCCGCGGCCGGACAATCCGTCAGCATCCGTGGTGGCAAGAATATTCATGAAGTGCAGGTCCGTGTGGACCAAGACATCCGTGCCGGAGCGGCGCCCTACGGCCCCGCGCGTCTGGCACACCTCCAGGGCCGCTTCCAGCAACCATCTGGGGAAGGGACGGTCCAAGCGGTCCCATTCGGCAGGCAGTTCATCGCTCCATCGCTCGGCGGTGGCAGCAACATGGTCCAAAGCCCGCCATTCGCTCCGTTCGTCGGGCTGGATCGAGAGCTTGCGCGTGATGTTCCCCCACGCGTCCCTGGCTTCGTCCAGCGGAGCGTCCTGGAGCCAGCGGGAGGCGTCCAAGCGTTCGAGCAGCATGGAGCAGCTTGCATCATCCGCGGCGAGGAGACGGACCGCACCGTGACCGTTCCACAGAGCCAGTGCATAGCGTTCCACCAGTGCTTCTTCGTGGGGGAAAGCGATCTTCAAGGCTGCGGGCGTGCCTCCCTGAACAACGGGAACCACCAAGGCTCCATGGCCATTCCACGGCTCCTCGCCCGGCACAAGGTCTACTGAGAGCTCCCAACGGTCCAAAGCCTCAGAGATGAGCCCGGGGAGGCTTGCCAGCCAATCCCTGCCCGCCGAGTCGCGGTTGTACCGGGCGTGGAGGTCGCCCGGGATGGGAATCATCGCGTGAAGGTTCACGCCAACAGCCTAACTCCGCGTCGTCATGCGCCCCTTAGAAAACGCCGCTGGCCCCCAAGAGCGTTCCGATCGAGAACGTGGCAGCCAGCGCCAAGGCCCCGCCGAGCACTACCCGGGCCGCTGCCCGGAAGCGGGAAGCACCGCCGATCCAAGCACCAACAGCGCCGGTGATCGCCAAGGCCAGCAGGACTGCGATGAACGTCAGGGGAACCCGCATACCGGGCGGAGGCAGCAGGATGGCCAGCATGGGGAGAGCCGCTCCCAATGTGAAGGCTATGGCCGAAGCCAAAGCTGCGTTCCAAGGGCTGACGATGTCATCTTCATGGATATTGAGCTCGGCCGAGAGGTGGGCGGCCAAGGCGTCGTGTTCGGTCAGCTCCTCCGCCACTGTCCGGGCGGTCTTGGCGCTGAGCCCCTTGGACTCGTAGATGGCGGCCAACTCCCGGAGTTCATCTTCGGGTTGCTCCGCCAGCTCACGTTTTTCCTTTTCGATCAGCGCTTTTTGGGTGTCGCTTTGGCTGCTGACCGACACGTACTCGCCCAAAGCCATGGAGATGGCGCCACCCACCAGGCCAGCGGCGCCCGCTGAGAGAATCACTCCGGTGTTGGTGGTGGCACCTGCCACGCCCACCACAATCGCAGCGACGGACACGATGCCATCATTGGCGCCCAGGACGCCGGCACGCAACCAGTTCAAGCGATGGGCCAGATCGTCCCGGTGGGGTTCATTCTCGTGTGTGGTGGCAGTTTCTGCGGAAGCCATGCATCAAGCCAAGCACCGGCCGGCTTTCCTGACCAGCATGGCTAGGCTGGCCTATCCGCCGTGGGAAGCGGGCGTTGAATTGGTGGCGGGCGTGGTGGGCGTCGGCAGCGAAGGCAATTCACCGGCGTCGAGAATGAGTCCCGGCAACGCAGGCAACGGTGCCCCCCATCCGGTGCTCCTGCGGGCAGCTGCCAGCAGGTTGTCCATGGCCCACCTCCGTGTTTCGTCTGTGGACAAGGCAACCAGGTCACCGAATCGAGGCAGCGAGGCAAGTTCAAGGGAACCAAGGAAGGCGGCCGGATCCTGGTTGAACTGTTCGGGCAGCCGGTAACCCGCTTCGCTCGTGGGTGCGTCTGCGCAGTTGGCACTGATGACTGATTCTGCCTGCCGGAGCAGAGCCTCATGAACTTCCAAGTGCTTGGCAGCGGCCGCCGTCTTCGTCCCATCCAGCCTCTTCAGTGCCACCTGGTAGACGTAGATCGCTTCCCGCTGCGAGCGAACCACCGCAGCCAGGGCGGTGTCGGTGGTAGCAGAAGTCGGCTCTGGAGTGGGGCTGGCTGAGGGGCATGAGGCCGCCAAAGGTGTTGCCGCCGGAGCCTTGGTTTCCGACGCCGTTGTCTGCTCCTGCAGCGGCAGCAGCCACTCTGCAGCAAGCTTTTCGGCCTGAAGCACCTGTGCGGATCCGACGGCGGCAAGCAGGCGGGCGATCCCGCCGTCGGCCTCGCGGGCGTCATCCAGGCGCTTCCACCCACTGCCGGCCAACCGGGTCAGGAAGGTGGCGCGGCTGCTTTGCGTTGCAGCGGTGTCCGGGCGGTCGGACGGAGCGGTGCTGGATGGGACGGTGCTGGATGGGACGCCGCTCGAGGGGGTGGCGTTGGGGTCAAACAGGGCCTGCGCATGGGTTGTCAGCAAAGTCACAGCGTTGCCAAGCACCGGCGTTCCGGCCTCAGGAGCCGCCGCCTCCGCCAGCGTGGTGGCAGATTGCCTTAGCGACAGGGTGTCTTCCAATGCCGTCCGGCGCGCGGTTTCGGAGAACGACACGGCCGGGGGAGTGCCGGAATCACGCGGAATAAGAACCATTCCGGTGCCTGCAACAAGCAGTGTCACCACGGCAACCAGCAAAACCCGGCCCCAGGGTGGTGTTCGTCGTTTTTCGCTTGTCTCCGCATTCACAACAGACCATGGTGTCACGTGGACGGGGAAGTCCGTGCACCATGTTCCCGGGAAAATCGTTAGGCTAGTAGTCACAACAACATCTATCGGGAGGCGGCGGGCAACGTGAGTGACTCGGAAGCCACGACTTCAACAGACCGTTCTGAATCGAACTCAACGGCCACCATCCACAACCCGGAAGAGAGCAGGCTTAGGGCGCTGCTTGAACCGGCTGTCCTTGCCAACAGGCTCTACCTCGAGGATGTTTCCATCCACGTTGCCGGTTCACACCGCACGGTCCACGTCGTCGTGGACCTTCCCCAGGAAGAGACCGGAGGCGTCAGCCTTGACGCCATCGCGGAGGTCTCACGCGGACTGTCGGATATTTTGGACAACGATCCCCATGACGACGGCCGCCCCTACGACCTCGAGGTTTCGTCCCCGGGAGTAGGCCGCCCCCTGACCGAACCGCGCCATTGGCAGCGCGCCCGAGGCCGCATGGTCAGGGTCAACGTCATCCAGGGCGATAACCTTCTGGGCCGTATTGCCTCTGTGGGGGACGACGCTGTGACGCTCATCCCCGAGCATGAGGTCAAGAAGGGCATGAAGCCCAAGCAGGGCGAACCCATCACTATTCCTTTCGACAGGATCCGCCAAGGAAAAGTCGAGATTGAATTCAGCCACCTCCACGAGGCTGCGCTGGAAGACGAGCACAACGGACCTTCCGAGGAGGCCTAATGGATATTGACATGAGCGCACTGAGACTCCTGGAGCGTGAGCGTGAAATCCCGCTGGATCTCCTGATTCCCACCATCGAGCAAGCACTGCTGGTGGCGTACCACAAGACGCCCGGAGCCTTCGAAAAGGCCCGCGCAGAGTTGGACCGCAAGAGCGGTCACGTGACCATTTGGGCTACGGAAATCGACGACGACGGCGAGCCCATCGGCGAGTTCGAGGACACTCCGGCCGGTTTCGGCCGCATCGCTGCCAGCACTGCCCGCCAGATCATCCTGCAGCGCCTTCGCGATGTGGAAGATGACAACGTGCTGGGCGAATTCAAGGGCCGTGAAGGCGAGCTTGTGGCCGGCATGATCCAGCAGGGCAACAACCCGCACATGATCCAGGTGAACCTTGGATCCGTGGAAGCATTGCTGCCGCCGCCCGAGCAGGTACCGGGTGAGAAGTACCTCCACGGAAGCCGCTTGCGTGCTTTTGTGGTGGACGTACACCGCGGCGCCAAGGGCCCGTCCATCACCTTGTCCCGTTCGCATCCGGGCCTGGTCCGCAAGCTGTTCGAAATGGAAGTTCCGGAGATTGCGGATCACTCTGTGGAGATCGTGGCACTGGCCCGCGAAGCCGGTCACCGTACCAAGATCGCGGTCAAGGCCAACACTGCCGGCGTCAACGCAAAGGGTGCGTGCATCGGTGAAATGGGCTCCCGTGTACGGGCAGTCATGACTGAACTCAACGACGAAAAGATCGACATCGTTGACTTCAGCGAAGACCCTGCGACCTTCATCGCAAACTCGTTGTCGCCGTCGCGAGTGAATTCGGTCACTATCACGGACGAAGCTACCCGCTCGGCCCGTGTAGTGGTGCCCGATTACCAGCTTTCATTGGCGATCGGCAAAGAGGGCCAGAATGCGCGGCTTGCAGCCAAGCTGACCGGCTGGCGCATCGATATCATCTCGGACGCCGCCCCGACTAAGACTGACTAGCGGTAAAGCCAGCGGCCTGTGTCACCGGTTCTACGCCGCGCTGGTGGCCTACCTGGTTTCGGGAGACCGGGGCCGGGGGGCTAGACTAGTTGGAACCGGGCTTACGTCCGGTATCCGCGCGCTTTGGCGTGTCTCAGCTGCATGCGCAGGACCGGGGCCCGTCGGGTGCCAGTAGCGTAAGGCAGGTTGGACACGTCGTGGCTGAACTGCTTGAACATGGCCATGGGCCTGTTCGCACGTGCATCGGATGCCGGAAGCAAGGCTCCCGGTCCGAGCTTGTCCGGCTGGTCGCCCAGGGCAGCGGTTCTCCCGCTGTACTTGTGGATGAACGACGCCGGATGGCCGGCCGGGGTGCGTGGCTGCACCCCAGCGAAAAGTGCTTGGCATTGGCAATCAAGCGGCGAGCTTTTGGAAGGGCCCTCGCGGGCGCCTCCGATGCAGACGCCGTGGAACGATACCTGATGTCCGGTACGCCACTTGCGGAGGTCCAGGCCGCCGCAGGAAAACCGTCCAAACCTGAAAGCGGGTCAGAAAACTGATGGAAACCCGATGAGTTCCCAGCGATGAGTGCGTAACGATGACAACTTTGTTGCGCTCTGCAATGGGCCTTTCAATCGCGCAAGCGACGAGGGCCCGCAGTAAGAAGTAGACGGTTCGTGCCTGGCTCGGTGCGGACCGAGACAGGAGAAATGTGGCCAAGGTCCGCGTACATGAGCTCGCCAAAGAGCTCGGTATTACTTCCAAAGATGCAGTAACCAAACTGCAGGAATTGGGCGAATTCGTTCGCTCCGCCTCTTCAACAATTGAGGCCCCCGTCGTGAAGAAGCTTCGCGACGCCTACCCGGGTGCCGGCGCCGCCAAGGCCGCCGCCCCCGCAGCAGCTCCGGCGGCCAACCGCCCCGCAGCATCCCGTCCGGCCGCTCCGGCACCGGGACCTGCAGCTCCGAAGGCCCCGGCCCCGGCACCTGCAGCCCCCGCTCCGGCAGCTCCGGCCGCCGCTTCCCAGGCAGCGCCGGCGGCGCCGTCAGCACCTGCCCCGGCGGCCCCCGCAGCTCCTGCTGCGTCCACGCCGGTTTCGGCCAAGCCCGGTGCCCGTCCTGCCCCCAAGGCAGAGACTCCGGCTCCGGCACGCCAAGGTGGCCAGGCTCCGCGTCCCGGCGGTCCCCGTCCGGGCAACAACCCGTTTGCTACGTCCCAGGGCATGCCCCGGGGCCGTGGTGGCGACGGAGATCGTCCGCCGCGTCCGGGTAACAACCCGTTTGCACCGTCCCAGGGCATGCCCCGAGGCGAACGCCGCAACGACGGCGAACGCCCCGGCGGTCCCCGTCCCGCGGCCGGCGCAGGCGGACCCCGTCCCGCAGCTGGTACCGGTGCACCCCGTCCGGGCGCACCGCGTCCCGGTGCACCCCGTCCGGGCGCACCGCGTCCCGCCGGTGGTCCCGGTGCCGGAAACCGTCCTACTCCGGGCATGATGCCCAACCGCACTGAGCGTCCGGCTCCCGGTGGCGCAGGCCGTCCGGGTGGCGCAGGCCGTCCCGGTGGCGGCCCCGGTCGTCCCGGTGGCGCACCTGGTGCAGGTACCGGTGGCGGAGCTCCCGCCGGCGGTGGCTTTGGCAAGGGTGGCCGCGGTCGCGGTGGCACCCAGGGTGCCTTCGGTAAGGGCGGCGCCGGTCGTGGCAAGCAGCGCAAGTCGAAGCGTGCAAAGCGCCAGGAACTGGAGCAGATGAGTGCTCCGTCGCTGGGCGGCGTATCGGTACCCCGCGGCGATGGCGAGACCATCATCCGCCTGCGTCGTGGCTCGTCCATCACGGACTTTGCCGAGAAGATCGATGCGAACCCCGCTTCGCTGGTAACCGTGCTGTTCCACCTCGGTGAGATGGCAACGGCTACGCAGTCCCTCGACGAAGACACCTTTGGCCTGCTTGGCGCCGAACTCGGCTACAAGCTCCAGGTTGTTTCCCCTGAGGATGAAGAGCGCGAGCTGCTGGATCAGTTCGACATCAACATCCAGGATGAACTCGACGCCGAAGGCGACGACGTTCTCGAGGCACGCGCACCGGTTGTTACCGTCATGGGTCACGTTGACCACGGTAAGACCCGCCTTTTGGATGCCATCCGCAACTCGAACGTTGTTGCCGGCGAGCACGGTGGCATTACCCAGCACATCGGTGCTTACCAGATCAGCCACGTCCACGAGGGCACGGCCCGCGACATCACCTTCATTGACACCCCCGGTCACGAGGCCTTCACGGCCATGCGTGCACGTGGTGCCAAGGTCACCGATATCGCGATCCTGGTTGTTGCAGCCGACGACGGCGTCATGCCGCAGACGGTGGAAGCACTCAACCACGCCCAGGCAGCCAACGTGCCGATCGTCGTCGCAGTGAACAAGATCGACAAGGAAGGCGCCAACCCTGACAAGGTCAAGGGCCAGCTGACCGAGTACGGCCTGGTTCCGGAAGAATACGGTGGCGACACCATGTTCGTTGAGGTCTCTGCACGCCAGAACCTCAACATCGACGAACTGATCGACGCCGTCCTGCTGACGGCCGATGCCGCACTGGATCTGCGCGCCAACCCGGACAAGGACGCTCGAGGCATTGCCATCGAAGCGAACCTGGATAAGGGCCGCGGTGCTGTTGCTACCGTCCTGGTCCAGTCCGGAACCTTGGCAGTGGGCGACACAATCGTGGCCGGTACGGCTCACGGCCGCGTCCGCGCCATGTTCGACGAGAACGGCGAGGCACTTGATGTCGCCCTGCCGTCCCGCCCGGTTCAGGTCCTCGGCCTGTCCAACGTGCCGCGTGCAGGTGACACCTTCCTGGTGACCCCTGACGAGCGTACGGCCCGCCAGATCGCTGAGAAGCGTGAAGCTGCCGACCGCAACGCCGCACTGGCCAAGCGTCGCAAGCGCATCAGCCTGGAAGACTTCGACCAGGCCGTTGCCGAAGGCAAGATCGACACCCTCAACCTCATCCTCAAGGGTGACGTGTCCGGTGCTGTGGAAGCCCTCGAAGACGCTCTTCTCAAGATCGATGTCGGAGACGACGACGTTCAGCTTCGTGTCATCCACCGCGGTGTGGGTGCCATCACGCAGAACGACGTCAACCTCGCCACGGTGGACAACGCCATCATCATTGGCTTCAACGTCAAGCCGGCCGAGCGTGTTGCTGAACTGGCCGACCGTGAAGGCGTGGACATGCGCTTCTACTCGGTTATCTACGCAGCAATCGATGACATCGAGATGGCTCTCAAGGGCATGCTCAAGCCGGAATACGAAGAAGTCCAGCTCGGTACTGCCGAGGTTCGCGAAGTCTTCCGTTCTTCCAAGTTCGGAAACATCGCAGGCTCGATCGTCCGCACGGGCATCATCCGCCGTAACACCAAGGCACGTGTCAGCCGCGACGGCAAGGTCATCGGTGACAACCTCACCGTTGAGACGCTCAAGCGCTTCAAGGATGACGCCACCGAAGTCCGCACGGACTTCGAGTGTGGTATCGGTCTTGGCTCCTTCAATGACATCACTGAAGGCGACATCATCGAGACCTTCGAAATGCGCGAAAAGCCGCGCAGCTAGGTTCCGTACGGAACGGGTCCGTCGGGTAACCCCGGCGGACCCGTTCCGTTCCCTTTTCTACTTTCCAGGAGGAAGTCATGGCTGATCCCGCACGCGCTGCCAAGCTGGCACAGCGGATAAAGGTGGTTGTTGCTGAGGCCCTCGGACGCCGGATCAAGGATCCGCGCGTCGAGTCCATCACGGTCACCGACGCCCGCGTCACCAACGACCTTCAGCACGCCACCATCTATTACACCGTTCTTGGTGACGATGTAGCCCAAGCAGATGCCGCCAGGGCACTGGAGAAGGCCAAAGGTGTGCTGAGGCAGGAAGTGGGCCGCAACATCACTGTTCGCCTCACTCCCACCCTCGAGTTCGTGGCCGACCAGATTCCGGTCAATGCCTCCAACCTTGAGGAATTGCTCCGTGAAGCCAAGCGGCGCGACGCAGAAGTAGCCGCTCTGGCTGCCAGCGCCAAGCACGCAGGCGAAGCAGACCCCTATAAGGGCGATTCGCCGGAGGACATCGACGAGGACGACTTCGACGAAGAGGACACCGACCTCTCCGGCGACAACGAGCTCGACGAAGACGCCAACCGCTAGGTTCTTGTCACGGAAAATGCCCCTAAGAAGACTTCTTAGGGGCATTTGCTGTACCCGACTCGCTATGATCGGGAGCATGTCGGCGCACAGTGCTCAGCAACGTGATGAATATCTGAACCTGGCTATCCAGCTGGCCGTTCAGAACGTTTCCGACGGCGGCGGCCCTTTCGGCGCCGTGGTGGTCACCCCGGACGGCGATGTCCATGAGGGAGTGAACCGGGTAACGCGGGACCACGATCCCACGGCGCATGCCGAAGTGGTGGCCATACGTCGCGCCGCTGCGGCAACCAGGAGTTTCGACCTCACGGGTTCCGTTCTCTACGCCAGCTGCGAGCCATGCCCGCTCTGCTTGTCCGCCACGCTCTGGGCCAGGATCGGGGGTGTCTATTTCGCGGCTGACCGGCACGGTGCGGCCAGGGCCGGCTTCGACGACGCCGTATTTTATGAGTATTTCGCAGGCACCAGGCCGGAACTGCTGCCCGTGGAACATGCCGCGCTGGTCGCGTCAGACGAGCCGTTCGAGGCTTGGCGGAACCACGTGCACCGGACAGCGTACTGACCGCCCTTACTCAAGGAAGCGAAACTAGACCTTGGCAGGGAGGCGGCTGACGCCGTCGAGCAGGTCTTGTTGGGCTCCGCAGAGCGCGATCCTGATCCAGCCTTCGCCGATCGACCCGAATGCCGTACCTGGAGCGAAAGAAACGCCGGACTCTGCCAGGAAAGCCCGCACCCACGCCCTGACATCCCCGCCGCTCACATGCGAGACATCTGCCCACAGGTAGAACGCTCCCTGGGCGTCCAGGAAGGGGATGCCTCTTTCCCTCAGCACCGCTGATGCTGCGTCCCGGTTGCTTCGATAGTGGTTGCGCGCCCGGGAAACATAGTCCTGCGGTCCTGTCAGGGCAGCCAAGGCGGTGTACTGCGAAGGAGACGCCACGCAGGACACGATCGATTCCATCACGTTGTTCATCTTCCGCTCCAAGCCTGGCGGGCAGATCAGTGCTCCGATCCGGAGGCCAGTCAGCCCGTAGGTCTTGGACAGCGTCAGGGAAGTGAAGACCCGGGCTTCACCGGGCACATCGCTGTCAAAACGGGCAGGACTGACATGGGGAACGTCAAAAGTGAAGGCTTCATAGCACTCGTCCGAGATGATCCAGAGGTCGTGGCGGACAGCCAGCTCCACCAGCTGCCGCGTGGTTTCCTCGCTGATCACCGCACCCAGGGGATTGGACGGAGAGTTCAGCATGATGACCCGTGTCCTTGGCGTGATGAGGGCCTCGATGTCCTCAAGGTGCGGCTGGAAGGAGTTCTGCGGATACAGCGGGTACTGCACCGGCACGGCGTGCAGCAACCGGCTGGTCATCGCGAAGGTGGGGTAGCCGGGATCGGGAATGAGGATCTCATCGCCGGGGGCGAGGAGAAGGCTCATGGCGAAGTGCAATCCCTGCTGGGCACCGTCCACCACGTAGACCCGATCCGCAGCGATATTGACGCCCTGTTGCTCCCGGAAGCGGGCCGCGAAGGCTTCGCGGAGGGCAGGAATCCCGGCGTTGGGTGTGTAGTTGGTCTCATCCCTGGCCAGGCAGTCGATGCCGGCGTCCAGGATGTGCCGGGGGAGGGCAAAGCCCGGTTCTCCGATGCTGAGGACGATCGCTCCGGGGGTGGACCAAGCGGCTTCGGTGATCTCACGGATCTGGTTTACGGGGACGTCGCGGACGTGTGCAGCAAGCTCAGGCATGGGAGCCATCCTAGCCACCCATATACTGGTAAGCGTGCTTTCTGGACTGGTAATCGTTGACAAACCGCAGGGATGGACCAGCCATGATGTGGTTGGCCGGATGCGGCGGCTGGCCGGTACCCGGAAAGTGGGGCATGCGGGAACGCTGGATCCCATGGCAACGGGCGTTCTGGTGTTGGGTATCAACAAGGCGACGCGTCTGCTGACCTACATCGTGGGCACCTCCAAGACGTATACGGCCACCATCCGGCTGGGCGAAACCACCATCACCGACGACGCCGAGGGCGAGGTCACGGAAGCCCGCAACGCAGCGGACATTACCGACGACGCCGTAGCCGACGGTGTCGCCGCTCTCACCGGGCCCATTCAGCAGGTCCCCAGCAGCGTGAGCGCCATCAAAGTCAACGGCGAACGCTCCTACGCTCGCGTCCGCTCGGGCGAGGAAGTCAAGCTCGCGGCCCGCCCGGTCACTATCCACCGCTTTGATATCCACTCCATCACCAGGATCGACGGCGGCAGGGTAGTTGACGTCGACGTCACCGTGGAGTGTTCCTCCGGCACGTACATCAGGGCGTTGGCCCGGGACCTCGGCAACGCCCTGGACGTCGGGGGACACCTCACAGCCCTGCGAAGGACCCAGGTAGGCCCGTACTCCCTAGAGCAGGCCCGCACCTTGGAGGAGTTGGCGGAAGAGCTCGAGGTTCTGGACATGTCCCTCGCGGCACGCGCGTTGATGCCCAACCGGGAGCTGAGCGAGGAAGAGACCACCGAGATCTCCTTCGGACGCCGCATCGCTGCCGGACCGGGAGCGGGAAGCCCGGACGCCGCCACGGCAGAGAAGCCCGCCGCAGCGTTCGCGCCGTCGGGAGAGCTGGTGGCACTGCTGGCAGATACCGGCAACTTCGCCAAACCCGTGCTGGTCTTCGCCCCGGGAACCGGGCAGGCAAAATAGCCATGGACGGATATTTTTACGCCATCCTCATCGTCGGATTGGTGTCCACCATCATGTGCATCGTGGCCGGCTTGATGAAGAAAGCCCCGAACGACCCCACCATCTTCTCGGTTCTGGCCGTTGAGCTGGTACTGGTGGTGTATTTGGTGGGCTCGATCGTCCGGGTGGCCATGGGCGAGCAAATGGCCGGTGAAGCCTGGGAGTTCTGGGGCTACCTCATTGTTGCCATGATGATTCCCTTGGGAGCCGTCTACTGGGCCATCCTTGAACGAACCCGCTGGAGTAACTTCGTCCTGGCGGCGGTGGGCGTTACGGCGCTGGTGATGGCCGCCCGCATGAATCAGATCTGGTACTGACCTTGAAAGAAGAACACAACGTGACTGGAACCGAGACCAACCCGGCTAACGGGCAGCCGCAGCAGAAGGACACCCGGAACACCGGGCCCGGACGCCTGCTGATCGCGGTCTACGCCATTTTTGCGTTGTCCGCCACAGCACGTGCCGGCTACCAGATCGCCACCAAGTTCGCCGAAGCTCCCTTGGCGCACATCCTGTCGGCTTTCGCCGCCCTGGTCTATATTGTGGCCACCGTTTCCCTGGCGAAGCCCGGCCGGACCTGGTTCAACGTTTCTTTGGCCGCTGTTCTCACTGAGCTTGTGGGTGTGCTGGTGGTGGGAGCGATCAGCCTCTTTGATCCGGTTGCTTTCCCTCACGACACCGTGTGGTCGCTGTTCGGACGTGGCTACGGCTTCGTCCCGCTGGTCCTGCCGATCCTTGGTCTTCTGTGGCTCAACAAACGCCGACCGTCCTGAGTCAAACACCCTAGCGGGTAACCTTAGAATGTTCCGGCGCCGGGAGGTTGCCGGGCCGAACGAACATCTGCAGTAAAAGGCGAGGTTGATGGTCCACATCTGGAACGATCCCACCGAAGTCCCCAAGGACTTCGGACCTACTGTCGTCACCATCGGGAACTTTGACGGTGTCCATCGGGGCCATCAGCACGTTCTGGCGCAATTGACCAATGCGGCCAAGCGGCAGAACATCCCGTCGGTTGCGGTGACCTTTGATCCCCATCCCGCCCAGGTGCACCGGCCGGATTCGGCTCCGGAGCTGATCATGGGGCTCCAGGACAAACTGGAGGCACTGGGCCACACCGGGGTGGATGCCGTGCTGGTGATGAAGTACACCCTTGACCTCGCCGCGATGACGCCGCTGGAGTTTGTCCGTGAAATCCTCCTTGACGGACTTCATGCCGCACACCTCGTTGTTGGACATGACCTCCGCTTCGGTGCCGGCAATGCAGGCGACGTCGTCACCATGCAGGAGTTGGGCGATCAGCTCGGCTTTGGGGTGACCGTTGTCAATGAGTACGGTGCCGGAGGCTTCCCGGTCCACGACGACGGCGATACCGACCGCCGCTGTTCTTCCACTTGGGTGCGGGAAGCCTTGAGCGAAGGCGACGTGACTACTGCCGCTGCAGTGTTGGGCCGACCCCACCGCATGCGCGGGGAAGTGGTGCACGGAGCTGCCCGAGGGCGCGACCTCGGATTCCCTACGGCAAACCTTTCCCATGATTCCACCGGTTACGTGCCGGCGGATGGCATCTATGCGGGGTGGCTGATCGACCAAGCCGGAACGCGGTGGCCCGCCGCCATTTCCGTTGGTTCCAACCCCACGTTTGATGGCGTCAGCCGGCAGGTGGAGGCGCACGTGATCGATCGCCCCGAAGAGAACGTGGAAGACTTCAACCTCTACGGGCAGAACGTCGCCGTCGAATTTACGCAGCGCCTGCGTGGCATGGTGGCCTACCGGGGGCCGGAGGCTTTGGTTGAACAAATGTGCCTCGATGTAGCCCAGGCGCACGAGCTGTTGACCCGGCGCCAGGGGCATTTCGACAACACTGCTGACGTGCCGGTAAACTGATAACTGGATCCGGCTGCAGTCCGTGGCGGCTGGACCTGTTTTTGTGTGCGGCAACGTACCAAAGGCAACCCGGCAGCGAGGCGCTGCACCGGGAGGCACGGCACAACTCTAGGAGTTCACGTGGCACTTGACGCCGCTGTAAAGCAGTCCATCATCAAGGAATACGCAACCTCTGAAGGCGACACCGGTTCGCCCGAGGTTCAGGTTGCAGTCCTGACTCAGCGGATCAAGGATCTGACTGAGCACATGAAGGAGCACAAGCACGACTTCCACACCCAGCGCGGTCTGCTGGCCATGGTTGGTCGTCGCAAGCGCATGCTTTCCTACCTGAAGAACACTGACATCGCCCGCTACCGTGCGCTCATCGAGCGTCTCGGCCTGCGCCGCTAGTCTGCCTTTAGGGGCGGCCCGCTCCTTTCCGGAACGGGCCGCCTTCTTCACCAACAACTAAAAACAGGAATCAACCGCATCGCGCATTCGCGGTCCTCGGTAGTGATTCCCGGGAGAGAAATCGGCGACGATTTGCCCGTGGATCTCGATCGATGACCGGGTGTAGTACAGGCCAGGAAAAAAGAAGAGGCCTGGGTTGACGCGGCGGACTTCCGCTAACAGAAACGGAGGTGACTCTCTATGGAGGGTCCCGAAATCCAGTTCTCCGAAGCCATTATTGACAACGGTCGTTTCGGCAAGCGAGTCATTCGCTTCGAAACCGGCCGCCTTGCCAAGCAGGCAGCTGGCGCGTCCATGGTTTACATCGACGAAGACACCGCACTGCTCTCGGCAACCACCGCAGGCAAGCAGCCGCGCGAAGGTTTCGACTTCTTCCCGCTGACAGTTGACGTTGAAGAGCGTATGTACGCTGCCGGCCGTATCCCGGGTTCGTTCTTCCGCCGCGAAGGCCGTCCCTCCACGGAAGCCATCCTGGCTTGCCGTCTGATGGACCGCCCGCTGCGCCCCGCCTTCGTGAAGGGCCTGCGCAACGAGGTCCAGATCGTGGTAACCGTTCTGGCCATCAACCCCGATGAGCTCTACGACGTCGTCGCCATCAACGCGTCCTCGATGTCCACGCAGCTTTCCGGCCTCCCGTTCTCCGGCCCGATCGGTGGCGTCCGCGTTGCCCTCATCGCCGACGAACAGGGTTCGCAGTGGGTGGCTTTCCCCAAGCACTCCCAGCTTGAAAACGCCGTTTTCAACATGGTGGTAGCCGGCCGTATCACCGGCGATGACGTCGCCATCATGATGGTCGAAGCCGAGGCCACGGACAATTCCTGGAACCTCATCAAGGAACAGGGTGCCACGGCTCCCACCGAAGAAGTTGTCTCCGAAGGCCTCGAGGCTGCCAAGCCGTTCATCAAGGCACTTTGTGAAGCACAGGCAGACTTGGCAGCTCGCGCCGCCAAGCCCACTGTCGAGTTCCCGGTGTTCCTGGACTACCAGGACGACGTCTACGCCGCTGTTGAAGCTGCCGCTGCCGACAAGCTCGCTGCCGTCTTCCAGATCGCTGATAAGCAGGATCGCGACAACGCCTCCGACGAACTCAAGGACGAAGTCCTGGGCGCACTTGCCGGTAACTTCGAAGGCCGCGAAAAGGAACTCTCTGCAGCGTTCCGCTCGGTCACCAAGCAGGTTGTGCGCCAGCGCATCCTGAAGGACCAGATCCGCATCGACGGCCGTGGCCTGACGGACATCCGCCAGCTCACCGCCGAGGTAGAGGTTCTTCCCCGCGTGCACGGTTCCGCCATCTTCGAGCGCGGCGAGACCCAGATCATGGGTGTCACCACGCTGAACATGCTCAAGATGGAGCAGCAGATCGACTCGTTGTCGCCGGTAACGCGCAAGCGCTACATGCACAACTACAACTTCCCGCCGTACTCCACCGGTGAGACCGGCCGCGTCGGCTCCCCGAAGCGCCGCGAAATCGGCCACGGTGCCCTCGCTGAGCGCGCCTTGGTTCCGGTTCTGCCCACCCGTGAAGAGTTCCCGTACGCCATCCGCCAGGTATCCGAGGCGCTCAGCTCCAACGGCTCCACGTCCATGGGTTCGGTCTGCGCTTCGACCCTTTCCATGCTCAACGCCGGTGTGCCGCTGAAGGCCGCTGTTGCCGGTATTGCCATGGGCTTGGTTTCCGACCAGGTTGACGGCCAGACCCGCTACGCAGCGCTGACAGACATCCTCGGCGCCGAAGACGCGTTCGGCGACATGGACTTCAAGGTTGCCGGTACGTCCGAGTTCGTCACGGCCATCCAGCTGGATACCAAGCTCGACGGCATCCCGGCTTCAGTGCTGGCAGCAGCCCTGAAGCAGGCCCGCGAAGCCCGCCTCCACATCCTCGAGGTCATCAACGCAGCGATCGACACCCCGGACGAGCTCTCCGAGTTCGCACCGCGCGTCATCGCGGTCAAGATCCCCGTAGACAAGATCGGCGAGGTCATCGGCCCCAAGGGCAAGATGATCAACCAGATCCAGGAAGACACGGGCGCGGACATCTCCATTGAAGATGACGGCACGGTCTACATCGGCGCCACCAACGGTCCGTCTGCAGACGCAGCACGTTCGGCCATCAACGCCATCGCCAACCCGCAGGTACCGGAAATCGGCGAGCGCTACCTGGGTACGGTCGTCAAGACCACCACCTTCGGTGCCTTCGTTTCCCTCACCCCGGGCAAGGACGGCCTGCTGCACATCTCCGAGCTCCGCAAGCTGGCCAACGGCAAGCGCGTGGACAACGTTGATGACGTCGTTTCCGTGGGCCAGAAGGTTCAGGTTGAGATCACCAAGATCGATGACCGCGGAAAGCTTTCCCTCTCCCCGGTTGTTGCCGAGGAAGAAGGAGCAGCCTCAGAGGACGCTCCGGCCGAGGCCGCTGAAGAGTCCGCAGAGTAGTCTGTAAGCAGTACACCCCGGCAGGGCCGGTGGGCTTGAAAGAGCTCCACCGGCCCTTCCGGCCTTAACCTGAAAGGCCTTAATGACTGTAGTACCCTTGCCGCTGGAGCAGACCCTTCCCGGTGGCGAATTGATCCATGGTGCTGAGGGCGGTTCCGTCGTTAGGCGCTCCGTCCTTCCCGGCGGCGTACGTGTCCTGACCGAGGCAATGCCCGGCCAGCGTTCGGCCACCATAGGGTTCTGGGTGGCAGTGGGCTCGCGCGATGAAGCGGACGGCCAGCACGGTTCCACACACTTTCTTGAGCACCTGCTGTTCAAGGGCACCAAAAGGCGTACAGCTTTGGAGATTGCGTCCGCCTTCGACGAAGTGGGTGGCGAATCCAACGCTGCCACAGCCAAGGAAAGCACCTGCTACTTCGCCCGGGTTCTGGACACGGACCTTCCCATGGCCATTGATGTCATCGCTGACATGATCACCGGCGCGGTCCTGGATCCTACCGAATTGGAGCAGGAACGCGACGTCATCCTTGAGGAAATCGCCATGGACAGCGACGACCCCACGGACGTCGCCCATGAAAAGTTCGTGGCAGCCGTCCTCGGCAACCACCCGCTGGCGCGCCCCATCGGGGGAACACCGGATGCCATCAAAGCCGTGGCAAGGGACTCGGTGTGGGCGCACTATCAGCGCTACTACCGCCCGGAGGAACTGGTCATCACCGCAGCAGGCGGACTGGATCACGACGTCGTCTGCCAGCTCGTCCTGGATGCACTGGAGGCTGCCGGATGGCAGCTCGATGCCGATGCCGCGCCAGTAAACCGCCGGGGTACTGAACGGGCCGTCATCACAGGCACGTCCGGACTGCATGTGGTCAAGCGGCCGGTGGAGCAGGCAAACATCATCGTGGGTTGCCCGACGATCGTGGCCACCGATGACCGCAGGTTTGTCATGAGCGTGCTCAACGCCGTTTTGGGCGGTGGCATGTCCTCACGCCTGTTCCAGGAAATTCGTGAGAAGCGCGGCTTGGTGTACTCCACGTACTCTTTCACCGCCGCGTATGCTGACGCCGGTTACTTCGGTATGTACGCCGGCTGCACCCCTTCCAAGGTGCGCCAGGTGTTGGAACTCCTGGGCCTTGAGCTGGATAAGCTCGCCAAGGAAGGCATCACCGACGAAGAGCTTCGGAAGGCCGTAGGCCAGTTGAGCGGCGGGATTGTCCTCGCGCTTGAGGACACAGGCTCGCGGATGTCGCGGCTTGGCCGGGCGGAATTGGTGTCCGGGGAGTTCCAGGACATCGACGAGACGCTGTCCCGCATCAAGGCCGTCACGGTGGAGGATGTCCAGGATCTCGCCCGTGAACTCGCCGCGGCGCCCCGCACCATCACCGTTGTTGGTCCGTTTGAAGAAACCGAGACCTTCGGCCTCTAGGTTCGCCTCTGGAATCTCTGGACTCCCGCACTGTACACAGGGCAGCATGATCACACGATCATGTTGCCCTGACTACATTGGAGACCGGATGGATCTGCCCTCAAGCGGCCGTGCCTCGGAGATGCTGCGGGATTTCATTGGTCATTGGCGGGGCATCACGGAGATCGCTGCGTCACCATGGGGAACCGCGCGGACTGCTGAGGCCGAAGCGGTGTTTACCAAGGCCGCGGGAGGATATGCCGTGGTTCAGAGCTACAGGCACCGGGAAGCCGACGGCACGCACTTTGAAGGTCATGGAATGTTCACCGTTGACCGGGACCACGGCGACACGCTGTGGTACTACGTGGACAGCATGGGGCGTCCGCCGTCCAGCCCGGTTCGCGGGACATGGCATGCGGGAACGTTGACTCTGGACCGGAAAACTGCCGACGGCGTGGCCAGGCATACGTTCCGGGTGGAGGATGGGGTACTGGTGCACACCGCGGACCTGAGGCTCGAAGGAACGGCCGGGTACAGCCCGTTGTTGAAAAGCGTCTTCCGTAAGGCCTAGGTTTCAGCCCCCGGCGAAGGGAGGCAGGACGTCAATCACGTCATCATTTCCCAGGGGAACCGTGCGGTCCCTCACAGCCACCTCGTTGCGGAGGAAACTGCTGCGCGCCACGATCCTGGCGAGCGTCGGGGTGCCCTCGGGAGGCAGTGGGCGTTCGACGGCGAGGGCGGCTTCCAGCAGCCCCTCAAGGCTGGTGCCTTCCGGAAGGGCGTGAAGTTCTTCTTCCACCCCGGCGGCTGCGCGCGCGGCAGCGAAGTAACGGACAAGCAAGGGTTCAGCCTCCGATTGCGCTCATGCTGCGGTCCGGCTGGACGAAGTCCGCTGCGCCGAGACCGGTGTGATCCATGCCGTGGGCCTTGGGCTTGACCCACATGGCATCTTGCCAACGCGATGCCAGTTGGTCGTCCGTGGCACCTTCACGAAGGAGGCCCAGAAGATCGAATTCTTCGCGGGAGAAAAGGCAGCTCATGATCTTGCCCTCCGCCGTGATGCGGGTACGGCGACAATCGGAGCAGAACGGCTCCGTGACCGAGGCGATGATGCCGACTGTACCGAGGACAGGGCCGGTGGCTTCGCCCGTTGCCGTGTCGCGGCGTCGTACTTCAAACCGTTCGGCCGGTGCGCCGTCCCGCTCGCGGGGGTCCGTGCCCAGCATAAAGTCGCGGGAGAGCAGTTCACGGATCTCGGCGGCCGTGATCATGTTCCGCCGGGTCCAGCCGTGGTCTGCGTCCAAGGGCATTTGCTCTATGAAGCGAAGCTCGTAGCCGCGGCCCAGGGCCCACTCCAGAAGATCCGGCGATTCGGCGTCGTTGATGCCGCGCATCAGCACGGCGTTCAGTTTCACCGGGCCCAAGCCGGCTGCCCAAGCGGCGTCCACGCCGGCAAGGACACGGTCCAGGAAAGGGCGTCGGGTGAGTTTGGTGAAGGTTTCCTCGTGAAGGGAATCGAGGGAAACGTTGATCCGGGTGAGACCCGCGGCTTTCAATGCTGCCGCTTTTTTATCCAGTCCCACCCCGTTGGTGGTCATTGAGATGGGGAGATCCGGGTGATCAGCCCGGATACCGGCAATGATGTCTACCAAGTCGGCGCGGACCAAAGGCTCACCGCCGGTGAGCCGGAGTTCCCGTACGCCCAGGGCGTTGACGCCGATGCGGACTATACGGACTATTTCGTCCTTGGTCATCACGGCCTGTTTCGAGAGCCATTCCAGCCCTTCGGCAGGCATGCAGTAGGTGCAGCGCAGGTTGCACTTGTCCGTCAGGGACAGGCGCATATCCGTTGCGCGCCGGCCATAGCGGTCCCACAGCCCGGCGGGCGTGCCTGCGGGACGTGGGGGCGGAACCGCCACGCCGCTTGCAGCGCTGCCCGCGGCGCTGCTTTCCGTGCTGCCCGCGGCGCTGCCCGAAGGCGGCATCGGCATGCCTAGCTGAACACTCATAAATTCAGGCTACGCCACCATGGCTAGATCAGTGACACCGATTACAGTCATACAGTTCTTGTCTCCACAGTTCTTACGGATTCCATACACTTGCGCTGTGGAAGCGCGGATCGGGTGCTGAGCATCGTCCGCAAACCTATGCTGAAAGCGTGACCACAAATTTGGCGTCCTCAGCGGAACCAGGAAATCGTCGGATCCTCTTGGTAGAGGATGAAAAGACCATTGCCGACGTCGTCCGTGACTACCTCCTGAAGGCGGGATTCCAGGTAGACATGGCGGGGGACGGCTTCACCGCCCTCGAACTTGCAGCCTCGCGGCAACCAGATCTGGTGATCCTGGACCGCATGCTCCCCGGACTGGATGGTGTGGAGGTCTGCCGCAGACTCCGACAAAGCATGAGCGTGCCGGTCATCATGGTCACGGCGCTGGGAACTGAGGATGACCGGATTCTGGGCTTGGAAATGGGAGCGGACGACTACGTCACCAAACCTTTTTCCCCACGGGAACTGGTCCTTCGGGTGAAGTCGGTACTGCGTCGGAGTATCAAGGAGTTCACGCCGGAACCGCCCGTGGAAGCTGCAGGACTCGAACTTGATCCGGCGTCACGGACAGTGACGCTCCGCGGAGTTCCTCTAGCGTTGACCGCCCGTGAGTTCGACCTCCTGGCTTTCCTGATGCGAAGGCCCCACCAGGTCTTCAGCCGGGAAGACCTTATCAAGGCGGTGTGGGGCTGGGATTTCGGTGATTTGTCCACGGTGACGGTCCACGTCCGGCGCTTGCGGGAGAAGATCGAAGCCAACCCCACCAAACCCGAACTGCTCAAGACCGTTTGGGGCGTTGGCTACCGCTTCGACGCCAAGCAGCCTGAGACCGAAACTTTGCGCCCGGACGGAACTGAGCTCGACGTTACAGAGCCCGACGTTTTAGAGCCCGACGTTTTAGAGCCGGACGTTTCAGAGCCGGACAGAACAGTGGGTGACCATGGAAGGCAGTGAGCTGTGGACCATCCTGGCATGGGTGTTGTTCTGGGCCGTGCTCATCGGGGCCGCCACGTGGGTTCTTCTCCGGCTGCTTCGACGGGCCTCGGTACTCACCCAGATCTGCCTGGTAGTGGTGGCCACGGTGGCTGTGCTGGTGGCGGGAATGGTCAGTGCGTTCAACGCGATGTTCATCTCCGCGAGGGACCTGGAAGTCATGTGGTACATCCTGGCGACCGCCTCAGCTGTTGCCGTTGCGTTGTCCCTCATGCTCGGCGCCGGGGTCTCACGGAACGCAGCTCACCTGGTAGATGCTGCCCGACGGCTTGGGCGTGGCGAAACCCTGGAACACCACGTTGCAGAGGGGCGGGTGGGCGCTCCGGCCATGACGTCCGAACTCGCTGAACTGGCCCAGGAACTTGAGGCCAGCAGCCGCAGCCTGACCGAATCCCGGCGGCGGGAAGCCGCCATTGAGACTGCCCGGCGAGAGCTGGTGTCGTGGATATCCCATGACCTCCGTACACCGTTGGCCAGCATGCGCGCCATGACCGAAGCCCTTGAAGACGGTATGGCATCAGATGTGCAGGGCTACTACCGGAAGATCATCGGGCAGACAGAACAGATGACAGCCATGGTCAACGACCTCTTGGAGCTGTCAAAAATCCAGGCCGGCACTCTCAGCCTGCTGGCTGAACCGCTGGACCTCTACGATCTCGTCAGCGACGCGATTTCCGACCTCGCGCCGCTGGCCGCCAAACGTGGCATCAGGCTCGACGGCGGCGGGGACCGGGAGTGCATGGCCGTGGCCGACGGGCCAAGCCTCGCCCGTGCGGTGCGGAACATACTGCTCAACGCCATCATTTACAGCAGGCCGGACAGCGACGTCCACATTAGCGTCGGACGGGGCATCCTTGGACCGGACGGCGTTGGAGCAGATGGCGGAAACGCTGTGATCGCCGTTGAAGACCATTGCGGCGGCATCCCGGAAGAAGACCTTCCGCACGTGTTTGAAACGGGCTGGCAGAAAGACCCCGCCCGCCGCCCCACCGAAGCCCTGCAAGGCAGCTACAGCGGCGCCGGCATCGGCCTCAGCATGGTGGCGGGAATCGTCAAAGCACACGGGGGATCGGTGACCGTGGACAACGTCGACGGCGGATGTCGCTTTGCGCTGTCGCTTCCGGCAGGGGCGTCCTCCCCGGAACCGCTGACGTCCTCCAGGACATCAGGGACTCCACTTCATCAACGCATCGCCAATGATCACCGCCTTGGAGGCATCTCATGAGTACGCTCGCACCCGCTAACACCAAGCAGCGACGCCCCATGGGCAAGCCAGCTTTGTGGGCTGCTGCCGCTGGCGTGGCAGCCGGTGCTGCCGGGATCGCGGCAGGAGAACTGACGGCCGGTCTCCTGAGCCCGCTGGTTTCTCCTGTTACCGCCCTTGGCGGCGCGGTGATCGATGCCGTGCCGCCAGGAGTCAAAGACCTGGCAGTGCAGTTGTTCGGCACCGCAGACAAGATCGTGCTGGTGGCCTGCATCGTGGCCGTGGCAGGAATCCTGGCAGCGCTCGCTGGCCTCCTGGAACGTCGTCGGACCGGCTGGGGTCTGGCACTCGCTGGACTGGCGGGCGCGGCAGGACTGACCGCCGTCGTGACCCGGGCCCAATCGAGTCCCCAAGCGGCCCTTGCACCGATCGTGGCCGCAATTGTCACCATGGTGTTGCTGCGTACGCTCGTGCGACGACTCGCAACCTGGGCTCCGTCGCAAGAAGCTCATGGGCCCGAGCAGGCGCCACTGGCTCGGCGAAGCTTCCTGAACGCCTTGGCCGGGACCTCGCTTGCTGCCGTCGTGGCCGGAACGGTGACCACTGTCCTCACCAGGGCCACAGCCGTCGCCTCCGGTTTTCGGGGCTCCATGACACTCCCGGAACCAGCCACGCCGGCACAAACCATCCCGGCAGGTGCATCCCTGTCCCTGGATGGCATCAGTCCCTTGGTCACCCCGAATGCCGACTTCTACAGGATAGATACCGCATTGACGGTGCCGGCCATTGACCCCCCTGCCTGGAAACTGAAGGTCACCGGCATGGTGGAACGCGAGGTGGAAATCGACTTTGCCACCCTATTGGCCAAGCCCATGACCGAACGCCACATCACCATCGCCTGCGTATCCAACAACGTAGGTGGCGACCTTATCGGCAACGCTCTCTGGTTGGGCTGGCCTGTCCGCGAACTGCTGGCCATGGCAGGACCCAAAGTCGGCGCGGACATGGTCCTGTCCACCAGCAACGACGGCTGGACGGCCAGCACTCCCTTGGAGGCCCTCACGGATGACCGTGACGCGCTCCTGGCAGTGGGCATGAACGGTGAGCCGCTCCCGCTCGAACATGGATTCCCTGTGCGGATGATCGTGCCGGGACTCTACGGCTTCGTCTCAGCCACCAAGTGGTTAACGGAACTGAAAGTCACCCGCTTCGCCGACGACACCGCGTACTGGACGCCGCGTGGCTGGAGCGATCACGGACCCATCAAGACGCAATCACGCATCGATGTGCCCCGCAGCGGCCGAAGCGTCCAAGCGGGCAAAGTGCAGTTCGGCGGTGTGGCCTGGGCCCAGCACAGGGGCATCACCCGCGTAGAGCTCCGCGTTAATCGGGGAGCATGGCAGCAGGCCACGCTGGCAAGCGCGATCTCCACCGATACTTGGTATCAGTGGCAGTTTGGCATCGATCTGACCCCGGGCGACTACGAAGTGCAGGTCCGGGCCACCGATTCCACAGGCGAACCACAGACCGAGGGCAAGGCACCAGTAGCTCCGGACGGCGCCACCGGGTACCACACCATCAACGTCAAAGTCAGCTGAGGCCCTAGTCTGGGTACGTCCGGAGAAACCACCGGAAGCCAGCGTGTCCACACAGGAGGATATCCGTGCCCAGATCTGTTGCAGCCCACCGCCAGGCAGTGGTGGAACTGTTGACCGGCGTCCTTGCGGGCAGGGGTAACATCACCCTGCCACTGCTGGAAGCGCTGGGTAAGGCGCTCGCCGTGGACGTCTACGCGCCACTTTCCTTGCCTCCGTTCGCTAACTCCCAAATGGACGGATTCGCCGTCCGCTCAGAAGACATCCCCGACGGCGGCGCGGAGCTCCGGGTCACGGAGCCGGTTCCGGCAGGTTCCGCGCCGGCCGCACTTAAGCCCGGCTTCGCCGCCCCCATCATGACCGGAGCGATGATCCCCGAGGGGGCCGACGCCGTCGTGCCCATTGAAAAGGCAACTCCGAACGCTTTCCCGGCCCCTGCCGCAGGGGAAGCTGTTGTGGAGCTGCCTCCGCTGGCTCCCGGCACCTACGTCCGGGACAGCGGCAGTGACATCGGGGAGGGGACCCTGGCGCTGGCCGCCGGCACCCTGATGGGACCTGCTCAATTGGGCTTGTTGGCTGCCTTGGGCCTGACAACCGTTGACGTCCGCCGGACGTGCCGCGTCCTCCTGGTCACCACCGGAGATGAGGTAGTGGAGCCGGGGGCCGAGCTCACAACCGGCAAGATCTTCGATTCCAACGGAACACTGCTCGAAGCGTCCATGCGACAAGCAGGCCTCGAGGTGGTTCGCGCCGGGATTTCCGACGACGACCCCTCCAAGCTGCTGGAGGTTCTCCGCCGCCACACCGGGCCGGGGGACAGCTGCGTAGATCTCATCGTCACTACCGGGGGAGTGAGCAAGGGCGCCTACGAAGTCGTCAGGCAAGCCATGGCGGATCAGCCCGTGGATTTCCTCCCGGTGGCCATGCAGCCCGGTGGCCCACAAGGGTTGGGCACCTTTGAGGGCGTCCCCTTCCTTGGCTTTCCCGGGAACCCGGTCAGCTGCCTGGTTTCCTTTGAGATGTTTCTCCGGCCGGCCCTTTCGCAGGTACTGGGAACCCCCGCACCGAGGCCGGTGCTGAGGGCACGCTTGGCCGAACCGCTGACGTCCCCCGAAAGCAAGCACCAGGTCCGTCGGGGGACTGTGGACGCGGATGGCAGGGTCCGAATGGAAGGTGGCGCGGGTTCCCACCTGGTCCATGCCTTGGCCCGGGCAAACGCATTGGTGCAGATTCCCGACGACGTCACGGAACTCGCCGAAGGGGACGAAGTGGAAGTATGGATGCTGTGAATGAAACCTCCGGGACCACAGAACCCGCCACAGGCTTGACCCATCTCAGGCAGGACGGCACCGCGCAGATGGTGGACGTCTCCCAAAAAGCCGTCACTACCCGCGAAGCCACTGCCACGGCCACTGTCCACAGCACGGCCAAGGTGCTGGCACTCCTGGGTGCAGGCGAGCTACCCAAGGGTGATGCCCTTGCCGTGGCGCGCGTTGCAGGGATCATGGCGGCGAAGAAGACGCCAGATCTGATTCCGCTGTGTCATCCATTGCCGATCTCCAAAGTCACCGTGGACTTTGAGCTGGGCACCGACTCGGTCGGTATCCTGGCAACCGTCAAGACCAAAGGAGTGACCGGCGTCGAAATGGAAGCCCTGACGGCTGCCTCGGTGGCGGCCTTGAGTGTCTACGACATGATCAAAGCCGTGGACAAGCATGCAGTGCTGACCGATATCCGTGTGCTGGCCAAGAGCGGCGGAAAAAGCGGCGACTGGGACCTCGCCGGACAGTCAACCAAAGGGGGGGCCGGCGCGTGAGTGCGTGCGAGCCGAACGTGCCGCGAAAGGCCGGCGTCGTTATTGCTTCAACCCGCGCAGCTGCGGGAGTTTACGCCGACGAAACGGGCCCGATCATCCTCGATTGGCTCAACGAACACGGGTTCGATACCTTCCCCACCATGGTGGTGCCGGACGGTGAGCCGGTTGGCGCTGCCCTGAGGGCCCTCCTGACACAGGAGCCAGCTGTGGTGATCACCAGCGGAGGAACGGGTCTTAGCCCGGATGACCGCACACCCGAAATGACAATTGCGCTCCTCGAGCGCGAGATTCCGGGCATCATGGAGGGTATCCGGCGTGCTGGCGCGGTCAAAACCCCCATGGCCATGCTGAGCCGTGGCCACGCCGGAACAGCAGGAAGAACTTTTATCATCAACCTGCCCGGATCCCCGAAAGGCGTTATGGACGGGTTGGCTGTCCTGGACCCTGTGATCGGGCACCTCTGTGAGCAATTGGAAGGAAACCATGGGCACTGAAACAAACTTTGAAGTGGTCAGCGCTGTTCTCAGCGCCGCGCCCATCTCCGTGGAACAAGCCATCAGCGCGGTGGAATCGGATACTGCGGGAGCGGTCGTCAGCTTCAGCGGCGTTGTCCGAAATCACGACGACGGCAAGGCTGTGGACCGGTTGAGCTACAGCGCGCATCCCACAGCGCATCAGGTGATGGCAGAGGTCGTGGCGCGGCTGGTGGCCGAGCACTCCGGAGAAGCTGCACAGCCGGTTCGGATCTGGGCTGCCCACAGGATCGGCATGCTGGAGATCGGGGACCCTGCACTGGTGTGTGCGGTGGCTGCTGCCCACCGGGGTCAGGCGTTCGCCGTGTGTTCCGAGCTGGTGGACCGGGTCAAAGAGCAGGTCCCCATTTGGAAGGAACAGTTCTTCACGGACGGCACTGTGGAATGGGTCGGCGCGGGGGAGTAGGCCGGAGTAACGGTTCCTGCCGGGCTCCGGCCCGGCGGTAGGGTTAACGGCATGACCGAACAACTTGCTGTTGCAGTGCTGGGTGCCCATGGGCGTATGGGAATGGAATCCGTTAAGGCTGTTGACGCAGCCGAAGACATGAAGCTGGTGGCCGCTTTGGGCCGCGGCGATTCCTTGGAGAAACTGCTCGACGCCGGTGCACAGTACGTTGTTGACCTAACCGTTCCGGACACCACCGAGACCAACGTCCGGTTCGCCGTTGAGCACGGCATCCACGCCGTAGTAGGTACCACCGGGTGGAATGCCCAACGCCTTGAATCTTTGCGCAGCCTCCTGGAACAGAAGCCGGCCACCGGCGTTCTGATTGCCCCGAACTTCGCCCTTGGGTCCGTGCTCGCATCCGCCTTCGCGGCCAAGGCTTCGCAGTACTTCGAGTCCGTGGAAATCATCGAATTGCACCACCCCAATAAAGTTGATGCCCCATCCGGCACCGCCGTGCGTACGGCGCAACTGATCGCTGAAGCGCGCCAGGAAGCCGGCGTCCCGGCAAGCCCGGACGCCACCGAAACATCCTTGGATGGCGCCCGGGGCTGTGATGTGGACGGTATCCGTGTCCACAGTGTGCGCCTACGCGGCCTGGTGGCCCATCAGGAAGTGCTTTTCGGCGGTCCCGGTGAGCAGCTGACATTGCGGCACGACTCCTTTGACCGTGCCTCCTTCATGCCGGGCGTTCTGCTGGGGCTTCGCAAAGTTGCGGCGAACCCCGGCCTCACCGTGGGCTTGGACGGCTACCTGGACTTGGGTCTCTAAGGCGATGGGTAATTTCTGGACTTCATTGAAGAAGAATCGCACCAAAATCTGGGTAGGTGCCATCACGCTGCTGCTGGTGCTTTACCTGGTGGTTTCGGTACAGCGCTCTTTCCTGTTGCTCGGCGACCCCAATCTGGTTGCCAAGGGGATCGGAGCGGCCTATCTGGTACTGCCGGTCGTCGGCGCGTGGGCGCTCATCCGTGAGCTGCTCTTTGGTGCCCGGACCGAACAGATGGCGAAGGTCCTGGAGGCCGAGGGCGGGTTGCCGGTGGATGACCTCCCGCGCACTCCGGGCGGCCGCATAGTGCGGGCCGCCGCTGACGCCGAGTTTGAGAAGTACCGCGCCGAGGCAGAGGCCGCCCCCGAGGACTGGCGTTCCTGGTTCCGTCTGAGCTGCGCCTACGATGCTTCAGGGGACCGCAAACGGGCCCGCGCGTCAATGCGTGACGCCGTGAAGCTCTTCCGCGCTCAGCCCACCCCGGCAGGCCGGTGACTGCCCAGGCTTGACGCGGTGTGAGCTACCCATTCCATTGGTCCGCGGCGCCGGAGCACGGCGAAACAGACGCCGATCGCAATGGCGGAGAGTGCTTGGGCCCAATACATGCTCACGTCCGTCCACCCCGAAGGCAACGGCTGGTTGGTGAAGCCGGACAGCACCCAGACATGGGCAGAGTAGAGGCTTAGCGTCATGGCCCCCGGCCCGCTCAGCAGGACCAGGAAATTGACCTTGAGTCGCTCCGCCAAGGTGCCAAGCAGCAGGAACATGCCCACTACCGCCGCAGCTACGCCGCCGCTGTGCAGCAGGTCCAAGGTGGTTCCGGCATGCGGGGCTGCCGTTGCCAGCCACCACCAGGAGCCCGTCTGTTCCAATCCGGTGACGTTGACCTGAAGCATGCTTTCCAACGGATATCCCCTGGTGACCGGGAGGGCTGATAATGCAGCCCGTCCGCCCCACGCCTCCATGGCCAGCGTCCCGACGACTTTTGCCAAGCCGGCAACCGCAATCCCGGACGTCACCAGCAGCAGCTGGACTCTCGCCGTCGTCAGCGCCAGCCGTCCGATCACCAGTCCGATCAGCAGATATGAGATCCACTGGACCACGGGGTAGTAACCGGTGAAGAAGAGGTCGGCGAAAAGGCGTGCAGGGGTTCCGAAATCCTCCCAGTTGGGGTTATGACCCAGCGTCAAGGGAGGGTTTGCGTCCAGCAGCAGCGGCCGGACCAGATAAGCCAGCAGCGGAGACAACAGGACCCAGCCGAGTGCCCAGAAACAGAGAGCCTTGAGCCGGAGACCAAGGAACGGCAGGATGCACAGGAACAGGACAGCGTAGTGAACCAGGATCACAGCGACGTTGACATCAAGGCCTCCCAGCATCAGTCCGACGACGGCAATCACCAGGGCGCGCATGGCAACTCCACCCCGGGCAGCCCGCAGATCCGCGCCGCTGCGGGGCTCCTGTTTGCCTGTGCTGAGCGCCAGTCCGATGCCGGCCAGTACCGCGAAGAGGGCCGCGGATCGGCCTGAAAACACCAGCCCTACAAACGTTGGGTCCCACTGCGGGGAAGGACCAAACGTGGGCATCACGTGCGTGGCCATCATCCCCAGCAAGGCCGCACCCCTGGCGGCATCGACCCCCGTGAGCCGCGGGGGAACCGTGCGTTTACCCGGGGCTTTTCGCGGAGGTGCCGTCTCTTGCGAAGTCATGCAGCGATCGTCTCATAATCACCGGCCGGCCGACTGTAGAGTTCCATGACATGGAATCCGTGAACGCCCAGTGGGCCGGAGCTTTCGAGATCGTCGTCGACTCCGATGGCTGGCAGCAGTTCAGGCGCCTCGACTCTGCGCTGTTCATGCCTCCTGCCACAGATGGGCTGGCGGAACGTGCCAGGATGTGCGCCGGAATCCACGCAACGTGGACAGCAACGTCGGGGCATGTGGTCATTGAAGCCGAAGGTCCGGACGACGGAACTGACTTCGACGTCCTCGTAAACGGTGTCCTGCGGCATCGGGTCTCCGGGGCTGGACGCGTCAGTCATGACCTTGACCTTGGTGATATGCCGCCTCACTCCCGAGTGCAATTGTGGTTGCCGCATTACGGTGTCCTGAGGGTGCTGGAGGTATCCCTCAAAGGCGAAGACGTCAGGGTGGCTCCGGAAACCGGTAAACGGTGGATAGCCTACGGAAGTTCCATCACTCAATGCCGGACAGCACATGGTCCCTCCGAGGCGTGGCCGGCGTTGGTGGCCAGGGAACTTGGCTGGCAATTGCAATCGCTTGGCTTCGGAGGCGAATGCCAACTGGACCCTGCAGTTGAGAGCACGATCTCCCAGCTTCCTGCGGATGTTATTTCCCTCTGCCTGGGCATCAACACCTATAACGTTGCCGCCTTTTCCGGAAGGTCGTTTGCAAGCCAGGTCCTTGGGTTTGTCCACAATGTCCGCCGGGCACACCCCGGGGTGCCTATCGCGATCATTTCTCCCCTGCTGTCTCTTCCCCGCGAACACGTGGCCAACTCCGCAGGCTGGACGCTGGCTGATTACAGGAACGCAGTTGCCGATGTAGTCCGGACAATCCGCGAACGCGGGGACACTCTGGTTCACCTACTCAACGGCGCCGGGGTGTTTACACCGGAGGAGGCGGGTGCGCTGATGCCCGACACTTTGCATCCCAATAACGAAGGCTATCGGCTGATGGCTGAGAGGCTGGGCCCGGCCTTGGCAGCGATCTCCGCCGCTGCGGGCTAACTCGCACACTACAAGCGCGATGCTCAACTGCTCGTCACGCCCGTATTGCCCGGCCCTTGTTTTCGAATATATGTTCGAATAGCATTGCTGCATGAATGATGTTCCCAAGCCGCCGGCAGGCCTCCAAGGTCCCATGAAAGCGATGAGCCCCGGCGTGGTCGATTTCCTTTTCAGGCAACTCGTTGCCGGTGAGCCACCGGAAGACACCCAGTGGCGCCGCGAAGGTACCGCCCTGGCTGAGCAGGCGCCTGGTGCCGAACTCGCCCGCCGGTTATCCGAGGCAGACTTGGCGTCGTTGACACCCCTTGAACTCTTTGAATATGTTCGAGCTTCCCAGCGCCTGGTGGCTTGGGCGGAACAACTCAAAGAGCGGGCTGTGGCCCAGTATTGTGCAGAGGAGCCCACGCGGGCGCCTAAACCAGCGTGACGGACGCCGCGCTGCGGCTGCGGCCGAGGCCCAGGCCCAGGCGGACGCCTACGCAGTTTCCGCACTGTGCACGCAGGGCGAGGAACTTCGCCTTGGCCTACACATGGGTGCCCAGATAGCCGCGGTGAATGAGGACCATCAGGCGGGACCCATTCTTCCAACCGGCCCGTCACAGGGTAACGTTTTTCGTATGTCTGACTTGCGCGCTAACGTTCCCGCCCTTGGTACTCTGCTGACCGCCATGGTCACCCCGTTCACTGAGGACGGCAAGGTGGACTATGACCAAGCCGCAACGCTGGCAGAAAAGCTCGTCCAAGACGGTTGCGACGGACTCGTGGTCACCGGCACCACTGGAGAGACCTCAACCCTTACTGATGACGAAAACCTCGGAATGTTCCGGGCAGTCAAAGAGGCCGTTGGTGGCAAGGCTGCCATCATTGCCGGCACCGGCACCAACGACACCGCCCACTCTGTGCACCTCTCCCAGCGCGCGGCGGAACTCGGCGTCGATGGTCTCCTGATCGTCACCCCTTACTACAACAAGCCCAGCCAAACGGGCGTTCGTGCACACTTTGAGACGATCGCGTCGGCCACGGACCTGCCCGTCATGCTTTACGACATCCCGGGCCGGTCCTCCATTGCGATCGCTCCCGAAACCATGATTGAGCTGGCGAAGCACCAGAACATCGTGGCTGTGAAGGACGCCAAAGCGGATTTTGCCGCCGCAACGCGCGTGATGGCTGAGACGGACCTGGTCTTCTACTCCGGTGATGACGGTTTGACGCTGCAGTGGATGGCGCTCGGCGCCGTCGGCCTGGTGGGCGTTACCACCCACGTAGCCACCCGCCGCTTCCGTGAGCTGATCGATGCCGTCAACGCCAGCGACCTCGCCAAGGCAAGGGCCATCAACTTTGAACTGGAACCCGTCATACGTGCAACCATGACGCGGGTCCAAGGCGCAGTAGCCGCCAAACAGATTCTCAAGTGGCAGGGAGTCCTGCCCAACTCGGTTGTCCGTTTGCCCCTCGTGGAGCCGGACGCGGCCGAGATCGAAATCATCCGCGGGGATTTGGCGGAAGCCGGAATGGACTTCGACGTCCAGGACGGTTCCGCCGGAAAGTAGCAAAACATGACCCAAACCGCCCTTCCCGGACTGGTTACTCCGCCGAAACTGCCTCAAGGCACGCTGCGGATTGTCCCGCTCGGTGGACTGGGAGAGATCGGCCGTAACATGGCGGTCTTCGAAATCAACGGCAAACTGCTGGTGGTTGACTGCGGCGTGCTCTTCCCCGAAGAGACCCAGCCCGGCGTCGACTTGATCCTGCCTGATTTCTCGTACATCGAGGACCGGCTGCAGGACATCGTAGGCGTCGTGCTGACCCATGGTCACGAGGACCACATTGGTGCGGTTCCCTACCTCCTCCGCCTCAAGGCTGACATCCCCCTGATCGGATCCCAGCTGACCCTTGCCTTGGTGGAAGCCAAGCTTCAGGAACACCGGATCAAGCCGTACACGCTGACCGTCACTGAGGGGCAGGTTGAGCAGTTCGGCCCGTTCGAGTGCGAGTTCGTAGCAGTCAACCACTCCATTCCTGATGCCTTGGCTGTCTTCATCCGCACAGAGGGCGGAAATGTCCTCCACACGGGCGACTTCAAGATGGATCAGCTGCCGCTGGATGGCCGTATCACGGACCTCCGCCACTTCGCCCGCTTGGGTGAAGAGGGTGTGGACCTGTTCATGGCAGACTCCACCAACGCTGACGTGCCGGGCTTCACCACAGCCGAAAAAGAAATCGGCCCTACCCTGGACCGGTTGTTCGGACAGGCCAGGAAGCGCATCATCGTGGCCTCCTTCTCGTCCCACGTCCACCGTGTCCAGCAGGTTCTCGATGCCGCAGCCAAGCACAACCGCAAGGTGGCTTTCGTTGGCCGTTCGATGGTCCGCAACATGGCCATCGCCGCCAAGCTCGGGTACCTGGATGTCCCGGAAGGCATCCTGGTTGACATCAAGAACATCGACAACATGCCGGACGACCGCGTAGTCCTCATGTCCACAGGCTCGCAGGGTGAGCCAATGGCAGCGCTGTCCCGCATGGCCAACGGCGATCACCGTGTGATTGTGGGCAAGGGCGATACCGTGATCCTGGCTTCGAGCCTTATCCCGGGCAATGAAAACGCCGTTTTCCGCATCATCAACGGCCTTCTGAAACTCGGCGCAGACGTCATCCATAAGGGCACTGCAAAAGTCCACGTTTCCGGGCACGCGGCCGCCGGTGAATTGCTTTATTGCTACAACATCCTCGAGCCCCTCAATGCCATGCCCGTCCACGGTGAAACGCGCCACCTCATTGCCAACGGCAACATTGCGCTCGAATCGGGCGTTCCGTCCGAGGGCATCATCCTGAGCGACAACGGCACAGTCATCGACCTCAAAGACCACAAGGCAAACGTGGTGGGTCAGGTGGAAGTGGGCTTCGTCTACGTGGACGGTTCCAGCGTGGGCGAGATTACCGACGCCGACCTCAAGGATCGCCGCGTCCTGGGGGATGAGGGCTTCATTTCCGTTATCACGGTCATCAGCCGCACCACCGGCAAGATCGTGTCCGGCCCGGAGATCCACGCCCGTGGCGTAGCCGAGGATGATTCGGTGTTTGACGAGATCATTCCCAAGATCAACGCCGCACTCGAAGAAGCTGTGCTTAACCACACAGATCACACCAACCACCAGCTGCAGCAAGTGGTCCGCAGGATCATCGGCACCTGGGTCAACCGCAAGCTTCGCCGCCGCCCCATGATTATCCCGGTAGTCCTGGAAGCGTAACCGCCCGGCAACATGAATCCCCAAGGGGGCCTGAAATCCGCGGATTTCAGGCCCCCTTGGGGTAGCGTGGCACTTATGGCGACCCGTACTACCTCCACGCCACGAGGCAGCTCCAGCAGCAAATCCGGCGGCACAGGCCGGAGCACAGCCGCATCCAAAACCAGCGCATCCGCCAGTAAAAGCGGTCGAGGCAGCACTGCCCGCACCAAGCAGGCGGCCGCCGTCGAGCCCCAAGCGCCGCTGCCGCTGCGCATGCTGTCAGGTTTCTGGCAGGGGATCGGCCATGTCGTAGGCGCCGGTGTCCGGCGAATCGGCTATGACGTCAGCGATCTCCACCCCGCCGACCGCCGGGATGGCGCAGCCCTGTTCAATCTGGTGTTGGGCATCGCGATCGCCACCTTTGCCTGGTGGGGGCTGACCGGCTGGCTTCCGGACATGGTCTATAGCGTCGTCAACGGCACCTTCGGATGGATGTCCCTCATCCTGCCGTTCATGCTGTTCGTCTGCGCTTTCCGTCTCTTCCGCAAGCCGCAGGACGGACGCGGCAACAACCGGGTGGGCATCGGCTTCATGATCATGACCTTGGCCGGCTCCGGCCTGGCCCATGTCATCGGCGGCCTGCCCACCGTTGCGGACGGTTTCGACGGCTTGCGCAAGGCCGGCGGAATGCTGGGCTTCCTGGCAGCTGCTCCCTTGGCTGCGATCCACGTAGCTGTGCCCATTGTTTTGTACGGGCTGCTGGCGTTTGTGTCCCTGTTGATCGTCACAGCCACGCCGTTCGGTGCCATCCCGTCCCGCATCCGGGGCGCCTACGAGCACCTCATGGGCGTCGACCTCATGGACGAGTCCGGCAAGGACGCCCATGACCGCAGCTACCTCTACGAAAATGAGGCCGCCGCCAAGCCCAAGAAGAAAAAGCGTATGCGCTTCTTCGGCAAGGACGAGGAACCTGACACCAGCTTGGAAGGCTACGTCGGTGACGAGGCTTTCGAGCACGCTATTGTGGACGACGACGAAAATCCGGATGCGTCTGCACCACGGGTTCCGCCGGGCGTGCGTCGTCCAACACAGGCGGAAATTGCTGTCGAGAAGATCAAGGCCGCCCAAGGCCTGGGAACAACCCCCGGGATCGAGAACCCCACCGAAGCCATCCCGATCCTTACCCCTGAGATGCCCGCACCCGCACCTCCGGTTGCGCAGGTTCCGGCGAAACCTGCGGGAGCACCCCTCCCGCAAACGCCCATCCCGCAGCGTACAGAGCAACTGTCCTTGGCGGGCGACGTCACCTACACCTTGCCGGCCTCGGACTACCTGACGCCGGGCTCCATTCCCAAGGAGCGGACGGAAGCCAATGACGCCGTCGTCGCCGCCCTGACGGACACCCTCACGCAGTTCAACGTAGAGGCCGCTGTGACGGGCTTCAGCCGAGGTCCCACGGTGACGCGCTATGAGATCGAGCTGTCACCGGGTACCAAGGTGGAGCGCGTCACCGCTTTGTCCAAGAACATCTCTTATGCCGTGGCATCGAGCGATGTGCGGATACTGAGCCCTATCCCCGGCAAATCAGCCATCGGCATTGAGATCCCCAATACGGACCGTGAAACTGTGTCCCTTGGCGATGTGCTGCGGAGCCAGAATGCGCGCCGGACGGACCACCCGATGGTCATGGGTGTCGGCAAGGACGTCGAGGGAGGTTACGTCGTAGCCAATCTCGCCAAGATGCCCCACTTGCTCGTCGCCGGCGCCACCGGCGCTGGTAAGTCCAGCTTCGTGAACTCCATGATCACCTCAATCCTCATGCGCGCCACGCCGGATGAGGTACGGATGGTCATGGTGGACCCCAAACGCGTGGAACTCACGGCCTACGAGGGCGTCCCGCACCTCATCACGCCCATCATCACCAACCCCAAAAAAGCTGCTGAGGCCCTGCAGTGGGTTGTTCGGGAGATGGACGCCCGTTACGACGACCTCGCCAACTACGGCTACAAGCACATTGACGACTTCAACAAAGCGGTCAGGGTAGGCAAAGTTGTGCCGCCTGTGGACTCCAAGCGCGTCATCAAGCCCTACCCATACCTGTTGGTGATCGTTGACGAACTCGCAGACCTCATGATGGTTGCGCCGCGCGACGTCGAAGACTCGATTGTCCGTATCACCCAACTCGCTCGTGCTGCCGGCATCCACTTGGTGTTGGCAACGCAGCGCCCATCCGTGGACGTCGTGACCGGCCTGATCAAGGCGAACGTTCCATCCCGCATGGCGTTTGCGACATCGTCCGTGACGGACTCCCGTGTTGTGCTGGACCAGCCGGGCGCCGAAAAGTTGATCGGACAAGGCGATGCACTGTTCCTTCCGATGGGAGCTTCGAAGGCCATGCGTGTCCAAGGTGCCTGGGTTACGGAGTCGGAGATCCATCAGGTTGTGGAGCATGTCAAGGGGCAGTTGCAGGCCGTCTACCGTGACGACGTCGCTGCCGAGGCGCCCAAGAAGCAGATCGATGACGACATCGGCGACGACCTCGAAGTCCTGCTCCAGGCAACGGAGCTTGTGGTGACCACGCAGTTCGGTTCAACGTCCATGCTTCAGCGAAAGCTTCGAGTCGGCTTTGCCAAGGCGGGACGTCTCATGGACCTGTTGGAATCCCGCGGAGTTGTGGGTCCTTCGGAGGGTTCGAAGGCCCGCGATGTCCTGGTCAAGCCTGATGACCTCGCTGCCGTTCTAGCCGCGATGAAGGGTCAGGAGTCACCGGCTGCGCCCGACGCCCACACGGCGGCACTGAGCGATAACGCGAACTCGAACATCGCCGTCGGCGGTTACGCCGAGGACCTCGTTCAGGCGGACCTGGACAACCGCACGCAAGCCATTGAATATCACGACGGCGCCGATGTCCCGAATGATGATCAAGAGGGTGGCGAGGACGCCTGGTCCCTCACGGGAAGGTAGCCCCAAAGAGGGTAGCCTTGTGGGGTGACTAAAGCCGAGGGTGATAACGCGACTTCCAGCAGCTCCGACATCTGGAACCTGCCCAACATCCTCACAATGCTCCGCATCGCCCTGGTTCCGTTCTTCATATGGTTCCTTGTTGCCGACGACGGCCAGTACGGTATCTGGCGCTGGGCGGCCGTAGTGGTTTTCGCCGTCGCCATCTATACGGACAAGCTCGACGGCGACATCGCCAGGGCGAGGGGCCTGATCACCAATTTCGGTAAGATCGCAGACCCCATCGCCGACAAACTGCTGATCGGTTCCGCGCTCGTTCTGCTGTCCATCCTGGGAGAGTTGCCCTGGTGGGTGACCATCCTCATCCTCGTCCGGGAGTGGGGGATCACAGCCCTCCGGTTCGTCGTCATCAGGTACGGCGTCATGCCGGCCTCCCGGGGTGGCAAGCTGAAAACAGTAATCCAAACCGTGGCCATCTTCCTCTACATCCTTCCGCTGAAGGCGTTCGCTCCCTGGCTGGGTGACGTCGCCTTCTGGGTCATGATGCTGGCTTTTGCCATTACTCTGTGGACCGGAGTGGAGTATGTGGTCCAGGCCCTTAAACTGCGCGCGGCCGGGCGGCGTGCATGACGAAAAATGAAGGCGCATCCGCAGCCGCGCAGACATCCACGGCTGCGGTCGCTATCGCCATCGGGAACAAACTCACGGTAGCCACGGCTGAGTCACTGACAGCCGGAATGGTTGCTGCAACGCTGGCCAACACGCCGGGCGCCTCCGGAATGCTGCAGGGCGGTGTGGTTGCCTACCAGAATTCGGTGAAGGCCGGCGTTCTGGGCGTTTCGCAGGAGCTGCTTGACGCTGTGGGATCCGTTGACGGGCAAGTGGCGGAAGCAATGGCCGATGGCGCCCGGAGGGTCTGCGGGGCCGACCTCGGGATCTCCACCACGGGTGTGGCGGGACCCGATCCGCACGACGGCAAAGCAGTAGGAACGGTGTTCATTGGAATTGCCGGTAAATCCGGAACCGAGTCGTTTGAATACAGGTTTTCGGGGGACAGGCATTCCATCAGGGAGCAAGCCTGCGAGGCGGCTGTGGCGCGTCTGCTTGCTGCGTTGAGTGACGTTGGTTACCGTTCGTAAAGTAGTCGGGAACAAAAACTGATTGCCAATAGTTGTGTCATTGTGTCGCTTCGGAAGAGCCGGGGCGCCTAGGATGTAAAAACCAACCCGGTCCGCCAGTCAGCGAACCGGATGAATGAGGGAGCAAGGCGATACAGATGGTAAAGCAGCCCGTATCCGTAAACGGCGTTGTCCGCTGGAAGGATGTGGGCTTGGCTGATCAGACACAGAGCGAACAGAAGGAGCGCAAAATGGTTGTACTACGCCACGAGATCGGTGATGTACTGCGCGATGTCCGCCAGCGTCAGGGCCGTACCCTCCGCGAGGTTTCGCACAGCGCCCGCGTTTCACTCGGCTACTTGAGTGAAGTTGAACGCGGCCAAAAGGAGGCTTCTTCCGAGCTCCTGTCTTCTATCTGCACAGCCCTGGATGTTCCGCTGTCCCACATGCTTCGCGAAGTCAGCGATCGCGTGGCCGTCGCAGAAGGTGTTGCAGTTCCGGACACTGTTCCGCAGGAATTCTCCCAGCGTTATGGTCGCGATCTGGACCTCACGGACGACTTCCCGCAGGGAATGCTCTCCGGAGCCCGGTAACCGTTTCGCCAGAATCATGGAAAAGGTCCCCAGCCTGAGGCTGGGGACCTTTTTCGTTGAATGCGCGGGTCGTCCAATGGGCTGGATGCTGCTCAGACGGCCTCGGATTTGGCCTCGACGTCGATTTCCGGATCCTTCACGTTGAGGACGCCATCGCCGTAGATGGCGTTAAGGCGGCCCATGTAGTCAGCGAGCGTTTGGACGTCTTCCAGCGGCCATTCGCCGAGACGTTCACGGAATACCTGCCTCCGAGCGTCCTGAACCTGGTGCATCTTCTCTTCGCCCTTATCCGTCAACCGGATGGATTGGGCCCTGCCGTCCTGCGGGTCCGCCTCCTTGTAAACAAGGCCGATTCTCTCCAGGAAAGCGATCTGACGGCTCACGGAAGGCTTGCCCACCCCAATGCAGGTGGCAAGGTCAGTGAGTCGGATGGGCCCTTCCCTGCGGATGACGGTAAGGAGCCCGTAGGCGGCCGGTTCCATGTCCGGATGGACCTGCCGTGACAATTGATGGGAGATCGAACGGGCGCGGCGCCAGAGCAGGCTCAGCTGGTGTTCCACCTGCTGGAGGGCGTCGTCCACGGAATCGCCTGGCACGGCCGGACCGGGGGTGCTCTGGAGAGGATTGCTCATGGCAACCATTCTAGAGTCCGGCGTCATGAGAGACTCTATCGGTGAGGGCAAGTGACTTTTGGCGATTAATGGACGACGAATTCGGGGCAGGCTACTCCCGGGTCCTGGCCAACTCCCTGGTACTCGCCGGTGTAGGTGGACGGACCGCGGTCGAGGCATTGGCCTCCGGTTATCAGCCGCGAGAGGTGTGGTTGGCCATGTGCGAAGTTCAGGACGTTCCTCCTGAGCGAAGGCTGGGCAGGGACATCAAGCCGGCGGCCAACTAAGCGCCGGCACTCGATGGCGGGCGCCCGCGTTGGGACACGCCGATGCTTTGTTCGAATATCTGTTCGGATGGGGATATGCTCCTGTGAGAGGAAAATTGATCCTGAAGGACGCATTCCAGAGCTTCCGGCGGACCCGGTTTATCCACATAGCCACTGCCGGCTACTAAAAATGTCAGTGCACCGTAATAACGTCTGACATGACAGGAAAGCGGCCCTTCGGGCCACTCCACAGCGAGAAAGCATCAGAGGTGTGAACCATGGCGGCAACCCCGGATCGTGAGAAGGCGCTCGAAGCAGCGCTTGCCCAGATCGACAAGCAGTTCGGCAAAGGCTCCATCATGCGCCTGGGTGATGACACCCGCGCACCAATTGAGGTCATTCCCACCGGCTCCATTGCACTGGATGTCGCCCTTGGTATTGGGGGCTTGCCCCGAGGCCGCGTGGTGGAAATCTATGGCCCGGAATCATCGGGTAAGACCACCGTGGCACTTCACGCCGTAGCCAGCGCACAGCGCGCCGGCGGTATCGCGGCCTTCATCGACGCTGAACACGCGCTTGACCCTGATTACGCCGCCAAGCTTGGCGTGGACACGGATGCACTCTTGGTCTCCCAGCCGGACACCGGTGAGCAGGCCCTGGAGATCATGGACATGCTGGTGGGTTCCGGCTCGCTGGACATCGTGGTCATCGACTCCGTGGCCGCCCTGGTGCCTCGCGCTGAAATCGAAGGCGAAATGGGCGACTCCCACGTTGGCCTCCAGGCCAGGCTCATGAGCCAGGCACTGCGTAAGATCACCGGCCGCCTCAGCCAGACCAAGACCACCGCCATCTTCATCAACCAGTTGCGTGAAAAGATCGGCGTGTTCTTTGGATCCCCGGAAACCACTACAGGTGGTAAGGCGCTGAAATTCTACGCGTCAGTGCGCATCGACGTTCGCCGCATCCAGACCCTGAAGGAAGGTGCGGACTCCGTCGGTAACCGCACCAAGGCAAAGATCGTCAAGAACAAGATGGCTCCGCCCTTCAAGATCGCTGAGTTCGACATCATCTACGGCCAGGGCATCTCCCGCGAGGGCGGCATCATTGACATGGGTGTGGAGCACGGCATCATCAAGAAGTCGGGCTCGTGGTTTACCTACGACGGCGATCAACTGGGCCAGGGCATGGAGAACTCGCGTCGCTTCCTGCGCGACAATCCAGAACTCGCCCAGGAATTGGAACGTCTGATCAAGGAAAAGCTCGGTGTGGGCGTCGCCAAGGTCGAAGAGGATTCCCCGAAGCTGAAGGCCGTTGACGGCTAGAAGAGGGCCGGCCGCGGATTCTTCGATAGCGGCCGATCCCGAACCTGATCCTGAATCCGTGGCGCGGGCCATCGTCTTGAGACAGTTGACGATGGCGCCGCGGAGTCGGCTGCAGTTGTCACGGAAGCTCGCGGAGCGGAATGTTCCCGAGGACGTGGCTGAGGCAGTCCTGGATCGCTTCGAAGAAGTTCAGCTGATCGATGATGCTGAGTTTGCCAGGATGTGGGTCCGGAGCCGCTCGCAAAGCAAAAAGCTTGCAAAAGGCGCCATCCGTCGCGAACTGGCGGACAAAGGCATCGAGCTGGATGCGGCTGAAGAAGCCCTATCGCAGCTGAGCGACGAAGATGAGGAATCGGCTGCTCGGGAGCTGGTTCAGCGTAAGCTGCGGCCCAGTATGGACCTGACCGATCGGGCTGAGCGGGACAAGTACACCCGCCGGCTGGCGTCGATGCTGGCACGTAAGGGTTACGCCCCCTCCATGGCGTTCAGGATCGTCGGTGAGGTGCTGGCAGAAGCCGGTACCCTTGAGTAGTGAGTTTGACCATTCCCTCCCCATCAGCTGCCACCTCTCCTTCTGTTGACCCCCAAACTACTGCAGAGCCACGGACCTATCAGGTTCGGACTTTCGGCTGCCAGATGAACGTCCATGATTCAGAGCGCATGGCGGGACTTCTCGAAGAAGCCGGTTATGTGCCCGCTGATGGCGAGGTGGCGGATGTCGTGGTGTTCAACACCTGTGCTGTTCGTGAGAATGCAGACAACAAACTCTACGGAAACCTCGGACAGCTACGGGAGGTCAAAGAGGCGAACCCTTCAATGCAGATTGCTGTTGGCGGTTGCCTGGCCCAGAAGGACCGCGAAACCATCGTCAAGAAGGCGCCGTGGGTTGACGCCGTGTTTGGTACACACAACGTGGGGGCACTGCCGGCCCTGCTGAACCGTGCCCGGCATAACAATGAAGCACAGCTGGAGATTCTCGAATCCCTGGATGTTTTTCCTTCAACGCTCCCCACCAAGCGTGACTCCGTGTACGCGGGGTGGGTTTCGATCTCCGTGGGTTGCAATAACACCTGCACCTTCTGCATTGTGCCTTCGCTTCGTGGCAAGGAGAAAGACCGGCGCCCCGGGGAAATCCTGTCGGAAATCCAGGCGCTCGTGGATGACGGAGCTGTTGAAGTGACGCTGCTGGGCCAGAACGTGAATTCCTACGGTGTGGAATTCGGCGACCGCCAGGCATTTTCCAAACTCCTGCGGGCTTGCGGAGAAATCGAAGGGTTGGAACGCGTTCGTTTCACCAGCCCGCACCCCGCAGCTTTCACCGACGATGTTATTGATGCCATGGCTGAGACACATAACGCCATGCCCCAGTTGCACATGCCGTTGCAGTCCGGCTCGGACAAGGTGCTCAAGGACATGCGCCGCTCTTACCGTTCCAGCAAGTTCCTGGGAATTCTGGACAAGGTGCGCGAACGCATTCCCCATGCCGCCATCACAACTGACATCATTGTTGGCTTCCCGGGCGAAACCGAAGAAGATTTCCAAGCGACCCTGGACGTTGTGGAGAAGTCGCGGTTCGCCTCCGCCTTTACCTTCCAGTACTCCAAGCGGCCCGGCACGCCGGCTGCTGACCTGCCGGAGCAACTCCCCAAGGCCGTAGTGCAGGAGCGTTACGAACGCCTCACGGCGCTGCAGGACCGTATAGCTGGAGAAGAAAACGCCAAGCAGTTGGGACGCAAAGTGGAGGTCCTGGTCACCGCGCAGTCAGGACGGAAAGCCCGCGAAACGCATCGGTTGTCCGGCCGATCCAAGGACCAAAGGCTGGTGCACTTCTCCGTGCCGGACGGTGCTGAGGCTCCGCGGCCGGGTGACTTCGTCACCGTCACCATTACCGAGGCCGCAGCGTTCCACCTCGTAGCTGATCCGGAAACTCCGGAGGATTACGTTATGCGCCGCTCCCGTGCAGGCGATGCTTGGGATCGCTCACAGGCTGATTCCTGTGGCATTCCGGCAGCAGGGGCGGCGCCAGGCAAGACGGGTGTGTCGTTGGGCATGCCGTCGTTGCCTGTTCGTCGCGCCTAGGGCCGGACCACGGAATCACATGTCGGTCACCAGTCAGGAACTTCCGCAGTCTGTCATAGCAGTTGTTGGTCCCACAGGTTCAGGTAAGTCGGATCTGGGGGTCAACCTGGCACTGGCATTGAACGGTGAAGTGATCAATGCCGACGCCCTGCAGTTCTACCGTGGCATGGATATCGGAACGGCAAAGATCACCGTGGATGAGCGTAGAGGTGTCCCGCACCACCTGCTGGACATCATGGATGTCACCCAGGAAGCCAGCGTTGCCGACTTCCAACATGAATGCCGTGCAGCCATCGCTGATATCCACTCGCGGGGAAAGCGCGCCATCCTTGTGGGCGGTTCCGGGCTGTACGTGCGCGCCGCCCTGGACATCCTTGAATTTCCGGGAACTGATCCCGATCTCCGTAAGCTTCTGGAAAAGGAGTGCGAAACGCAGGGGCTGGCGCCGTTGAGGGCCCGTCTCGAGGAAGTGGATCCGGTTTCGGCGGCCCGTCTTGGAGACGCCCGCCGCGTGATCAGGGCCCTGGAGGTACACGGTCTCACCGGCCGTCCCTTTAGCTCATTCATGCCGCAACGTGAGTACTTCCAGCCCGCACTACAGATCGGGCTGGAAGTGGATCGGGAGCAATTGAGGGAACGCCTGGCGTTGAGGGTGCACCGGATGGTGGAGGGAGGTCTCCTGCAGGAAGTTGAACGGCTCGACGCCTTGGGACTGCGGAGGGGCAAGACGGCATCGCGTGCTTTGGGGTACGCCCAATTCCTGAAGGTTCTGGACGGGGAGATGACAGCGGATGCTGCCGCCGCGGAAACCATCGTGGCTACCCGGCAGTTTGCGCGGCGCCAACTGACGTGGTTCAGGGCAGATCCACGGATCACGTGGCTCGACTGGCAGGATCCGGAGCTCGCGGCCAGGGCGGTCGAAGCCGTCCTGGCGGCCGAAAAGTAGCCCACGCAATTTCTGGCCGAACAGGCGTGGCGGGTAGCCTAGGTCCATGGATCAAACCGACGCAGTTCCCGCCCGGAAGCCCGCAAATACGGACGCTCCCGTGACACTTTCCAGCCTTGCCGGTCTGGCTTTCTCAAAGGGCCACGGAACGGGCAACGACTTTGTCCTGATAGCTGATCCAGGCGACGCCCATGAGATCACTGCGGAGCACGTGGCTCAGCTGTGCGACCGCCATGTGGGCATCGGTGGCGACGGCCTCATCCGGGCAGTCCCGTCCCGCTTTCTCCCTGAGGGCCGCGTTGCACTGGAGCAGGATCCCAAAGCGGAGTGGTTCATGGATTACCGCAACGGTGACGGTTCGCTCTCGGAAATGTGCGGCAATGGGGTGCGCGTCTTCGTCCATTTCCTGATCGCCGAGGGACTGGTGGACCTGGGACCCGGGCAGACACTTGCTATTGGAACCCGCGGCGGCGTGAAGAAGGTGGTACGCACAGCCAACGGGTATGCCGTGGATATGGGCCCGTGGGAGTTCATCTTCCCGGACGAAGCCAAGAGCAAGGCCATGGATGCGCTGGTCAGTGCCGACGGCCTGGAAGTGGCAAGGCCTGGCCTCTCAGTTAGCATGGGCAATCCGCACACGGTAGTTGCACTTGCCGAACTCAGCGAGCTCTCAGCCACACAGCTGTTCAAAGTCCCCGTAGTGGATCCCAAACCGGTTAATGGGACCAACGTCGAGTTCGTGGTTCCCGCCGAGCCTTTGGTGGAGGACGGCGTAGGAACCATCACCATGCGCGTTCATGAGCGTGGCGTGGGGGAGACGCAGTCCTGCGGCACCGGCGCGTGCGCTGCCGCCGTCGCAATCCGTCACTGGGCCGGTGATGCGGCTCCCAACGACTGGCACGTCAACGTACCGGGCGGCGTCGTGGCTGTGAAGTTCTTCCCGGGCGCGGGAGGACGCGAGCACGTAGAACTCAGCGGGCCCGCCGTGATCGTGGCTACAGGGACGCTTTCCTGACCCGGATGATCCTGAACGTCTTGGATGTGCTTTCACGGGAGACGGTGTAAGCGCTGTCCAGCTCGGAAGCGAGCCACCGCTGGAGCGAGTCCGAGCCCAGGTTCTTCTGAACAACCAACCAGGCGCTGCCACCCGGCGCCAGCCGGGGCAGCCACGTCAGCAGCAGCGAGTGGAGCTCATCCTTGCCGATCCGGATGGGCGGGTTGGACCAGATGGTGTCGAATTCGACGGCGGGATCTACCTCATGCGGGAGGCTGGCGGTGACGTTGGTGAGGCCGAGCGCCGCGGCGTTCTCGTTGGTCAACGTGATGCAACGCTCATTTACGTCTACGGCATGAACATGAGCATGAGGCGCCATCAGGCCCAAGGTGAGGGCAATCGGACCCCAGCCGCATCCGATGTCCAGCAGGTGACCCTTCGGCGACGGCGGGGGAACTTCGGCGAACAGTACCGCCGTGCCTTTGTCTATGCCGTCCGGGCTGAAGATACCCGATGAGGTCTGCAGCCGGCGCGTGGCTCCAGCAAGTTCCACTGCTAGTGGCTTGCGTGTGAATGGTCCGGCCGGTTGGGCGCTGAAATAGTGTGCAGACTCCATAATTTGCCAGATTAGTTGGCTATCGTCGGCTTGGGAAACCGCCTCCTGTGGAAGTGCGTTTGACAGCGGCTGCTAAAGTGGAGTGCATGTTCTTGATCTTTGAGTAATCAGCCCGGACGCCTGAGCCATCAGGCGTTTCACGGCACCGCCCGCGACGCAGGCCCGGTAAGGCATTTTGCCCGTCCCGGCCATTCCGCACGGCAGGTCCCTCAGGCTTAGTCCGTTGACTCCTTTTTGGAGCCGGACACTTTGAAGATCCCGCTTGATTGTTCGCAGTGGACCGCAGTTTTGTAAGCGGCCCTTTATTGCCACCGGCGAAGCATCCTCGGCCCAAGGACCCTCCCGCGGATTCCATCACGCCACTTTTACAACAGCCGCCTCCCGGATGAGGGGTGGCCGTTCAGCACACAGGAGGCCCTTTTGGCCGATGCCCGTCAGCCCAGCGCGAATAGCGCCCCATCGAGCAGCAAACAGCACTATTCTGGAATTGCCGAACAGTCTAAGGAGACCATGACCACCCAGAAGCACTCCGGATCCGATTCCGACGCCCAGGACATGAGTCCTGAACAAATCCAGGCCGTGATCGACCGGATTCTTTCCAAAGATGTACCTGCGCAGGCATCCGACGACAACGACGCCAACGGTGTGTTCGGCAAGGCGCAGGCGATTTCCACGCTGGACCAGGAACACAGCATTTACGACGGCGACCAGGAAGACCTGGCCGAACGCCGCGCCCTACGGCGTACCGCGGGATTGTCCACCGAGCTTGAGGACGTCACCGAGGTTGAATACCGGCAGTTGCGCCTTGAACGCGTTGTACTGGCGGGCCTTTGGACCGAGGGGACTCTTGCCGATGCGGAGAACTCCCTCCGCGAGCTCGCCGCACTTGCCGAGACTGCTGGATCCGAGGTGCTGGACGGCTTGGTTCAGCGCCGGCAGAAACCGGACCCCGGGACCTTCCTTGGATCCGGTAAGGCCCAGGAGCTCAAGGACATCGTTGCCGCCACCGGCGCAGACACCGTGGTGGTGGATACCGAGCTCGCGCCATCGCAGCGACGCGGCCTTGAGGACATCGTGAAGGTCAAGGTCGTTGACCGCACAACACTGATCCTGGACATCTTTGCCCAGCACGCCAAGAGCCGCGAAGGCAAGGCGCAGGTTGAGCTCGCACAGCTCGAATACCTGCTTCCAAGGCTTCGTGGTTGGGGTGACTCCATGTCCCGCCAGGCTGGTGGCCAGGTGGGTGGAGCAGGCGCTGGCATGGGCTCGCGTGGTCCCGGTGAGACCAAGATCGAGCTCGATCGGCGTCGAATCCGCACCCGTATGGCCAAGCTGCGTCGCGAAATCGCCGCTATGAAGCCTGCACGTGAGACCAAGAGGGCCAACCGCCGTCGTAACGCTGTTCCTTCCGTGGCTATCGCCGGGTACACCAACGCCGGTAAGTCGTCCCTCCTGAACCGCCTCACGGACGCCGGAGTCCTGGTGGAGAACGCGCTGTTCGCCACCCTCGATCCCACCGTCCGCAAGGCCCAAACGCCGGACGGCATCGGATACACCCTTGCGGACACTGTTGGCTTCGTTCGCTCACTGCCTACCCAACTGATTGAGGCTTTCCGGTCCACGTTGGAGGAAGTAGCGGACGCAGACCTGATTCTCCACGTTGTAGATGCATCTCACCCCGATCCTGAGGGTCAGATTGCAGCGGTCAGGTCCGTCTTCACTGAAGTGGATGCCCGCAAGGTTCCCGAGATCATCGTCCTCAACAAGGTTGATGTAGCGGATCCCTTCGTGGTGGAGCGCCTTAAGCAGAAGGAACCCCGCCACGCGGTGGTGTCAACCCGCACGGGGCAGGGCATCACGGAACTTCTGGAAGACATCAGCCGGTCCATTCCCAGGCCTGGTGTGCGTCTTGAACTGCTCATTCCCTACGAGCGCGGGGAAATGATCAACAAGCTGCACAATTCCGATTCGGAAATCCTCAGCCTTGAGCATGAGGAGAACGGTACCCGCGTAGTTGTCATGGTGCGCGAAGGTCTGGCCGCCGAGCTGGAGTCATTCGTCAGTAATGGTTGAGAAGGTGGCGGCGGACGTCGTCGAGTCGGTGGGGGAGAAGGCCACCCTCGAGTTGCTGGATCGGGCTGTTGCCGGCATGGGCGGACAAAGCCGTGCCGGCCAGCACGAAATGGCCAAGCATGTCACCCGGGCCATAGAAACCGGGGAGCATCTGCTGGTCCAGGCGGGAACGGGAACGGGTAAGTCCTTGGCGTACCTGATTCCGTTGATCGCTCATTCCATGGACAGCGACAAACCGACGCTGGTGTCCACCGCCACCTTGGCGCTCCAAACACAGATCGTGGGGAGGGACCTGCCACGTCTGCTGGAGACCATCAACCCTGCCCTTGAGCGCCCCGTCAATGTGGCGCTGGTCAAGGGCAGGGCCAATTACGTCTGCCGGCAGAAGCTCGACGGCGGGTTCCCCAGCGAAGAGCCCTCCGAGGGACAGCTGTTCTCCCTGGGGGAGGACACCAGCGTCCCCCACTTCGCCGCCTCCATGGGTGGGCCACAATCCCAGTTGGGTAAGGAAGTGGTACGCCTCCGGGAATGGGCGGAGAAGACCGCTACGGGAGACCGCGACGAGCTCATGCCTGGCGTCACTGACAGAGCCTGGCGGCAAGTATCCGTGACGTCCATGGAGTGCCTGGGCGCCCAGAAGTGCCCCGTTGCAGAAGAGTGCTTCAGCGAGCTGGCACGTTCAAGGGCTGGTGAGGCCGACGTCGTGGTCACCAACCACGCCATGCTGGCCGTCAGCGCCTTTGAAGGCCTGGCTGTCTTGCCCGAGTACGACGTCGTAGTGGTGGATGAGGCCCACGAGCTTCAGGACAGGGTAACCGGTGCCGTCTCAGGGCAGTTGTCCGTTGCCATGGTCCACGCCGCGGCATCGAGTGCCCGCAAACACACCGCCATCACCGTCGATGCCCTCAACGCCGCTGCGGACCGCTTGGACATGGCTATAGCCGGCGTGCCCAACGGCTTGTTGGCCAACGGCCTCAACGACGAACAGCTCGACTGCCTGGACCAGTTGCGGGACGCCACACGCGCTGCACTGTCAGATTCGAAAACGGATTCCTCAAACGCAGTGGACGGCGGACGGCAGCTGGCCCGTTCACGGCTCATGCTCATCCTGGAACTGTGCGAGCGGATGCTGGCCGCCAAGGAGAACCGCGAAGTGGTTTGGTTCTCCCGGAACAGCACCTTCGACCCCCAGCAGGGCTACTCGCAACCGGACGAGACGGCACCTGCTTTGATCAACATCGCTCCGCTCAGTGTTGCAGGACGGCTTCGTGAGGGACTCTTTGCCGGCCACACCGTGGTGCTGACCTCCGCCACACTGGCGATCGGCGCGGCCTTCGAGCCGGCGGCAGGTGGTCTGGGCCTCATTGGAGACGGCGCACCAAGCTGGACCGGGATTGATGTCGGATCACCCTTCGACTATCCCAAGCAGGGTGTCTTGTACGTGGCAAAGCACCTGCCCAAGCCAGGCCGCGGTACCTCGCCCGAGGCGCTGGATGAGCTGGAAGACCTCATCCGCGCATCCGGCGGCGGAGCGCTTTGTCTGTTCTCCTCCCGGCGTGCAGCCGAAGAGGCCGCCGATGCCATGCGGCTCCGTCTGGACGTGGACATCCTCTGCCAAGGTGAATCCACCATGGCGGCTCTGGTGAAGCAATTCGCGGATGAGCCCGACACTTGCCTGTTCGGCACCATGTCCCTGTGGCAGGGCGTGGATGTTCCCGGTGGCTCTTGCCGTCTGGTGGTGATTGACCGCATACCCTTCCCGCGTCCAGATGATCCCCTGATGACCGCCCGTTCACGGGCAGTAGCACAATCGGGCGGGAACGGTTTCATGGCAGTCTCAGCCACCCACGCTGCCATCCGGCTCGCTCAGGGCGCAGGCCGCCTGATCCGCTCGACGGGAGACAAAGGGGTTGTAGCGGTGCTCGACTCCAGGCTCTCGACTGAACGCTATGGGGGCTTCCTGCGCGCCGCCCTGCCGCCGTTCTGGGCGACGACGGACCGAACAGTAGTGCGTGGTGTTCTGGAGCGTCTGGGGTCCGGCAAAGCCCCTTAGGGAAAGTTCGTAGGGCGCCTAGAGGGAGCGCAGTACCGAAACGACCTTGCCCATGATGGTGGCTTGATCTCCGAGAATGGGCTCGTACTGGGTGTTCTGCGGAAGCAGCCACGTGTGACCATCCCGCTGCCGGAACGTCTTCACCGTTGCTTCGTCATCCAGCAGGGCGGCAACGATGTCGCCGTTGATGGCATCGTTCTGCCTCCGGACCACAACCCAGTCGCCGTCACAGATAGCGGCATCAATCATCGAATCTCCGGCCACTTTCAGCATGAACAGTTCGCCATGTCCCACAAGTTGCCGGGGGAGTGCAAGGACGTCTTCCACGGTCTGGTCAGCCAGGATCGGACCACCGGCTGCAATGCGGCCCACCAGCGGGACCATGGCGGTATCACTGGCGCTGGCGAGCTCGGTAACGGCAAGGCCACCCGCGCTGCGAAGGCTGGTAGGTGCTTCCACGCCGGGAATGGATCCGCCATCAAGGGTCAGGGGCATGAGGACTTCCATGGCGCGGGGACGCTTGGGATCCCTGCGGAGGTAGCCAAGCTTCTCCAGTTGGGACAACTGGTGGGTAACGCTGGACAAACTGGCCAGACCCACGGTGTCGCCGATTTCACGCATGCTGGGCGGGTAGCCGTTGTCATTGACCGATCGCTGGATGGTCTCCAGGATCTTTTTCTGCCGGACAGTCAGGCTTTTGGGACTCTTTTGAGGCTGTTGGCTCCGCAGGGGTGCCCCGCCGCCGGTGGCTTTCGCTGCCATGTTCGCCAATGCCTTTCCATTCCGCCCGATAAGTGCCCGGGGTTGTGGGGTCTGCAAAAAATGTCAGACCCTCCTGTTCCACTGAAACAGTGCTGTTTCTTCACTCAAACGTAGGGCAGGCACAGGCGTTTATCAAACATTTGTTCTAGCGAGTCTCGACACCGTTCGTTGATAAGTGCTAAAAATGTCATAGCAAGGTTCGAATATGTGTTCTATAAACCCGATGCTGAAGCTGGATGTTCGAACAAAGCGTTCGAACATCCGGGTCCGGCGAGGGGAACACAAAGAATTGGCAGCCAAGCACCGGCACCCCGGAGCCTGGCAATAGCTCAGAAGGGCTCAGCTCATGTCCGCAGTCATTACGTTCGCTGATTTCCGTACTACTCAGGCACCCGCTCGCCTGCGCCTCACCCGACGGGGACGTATCGTCTTCTTCGGCATCCCGGCCATGCTGTTGGTGGCGGCGTTGCTGAGTCTTGCCGGTTTTATCAACTCCCCGGCCAAAGCCGCGGACTCGCAAGCGCAGCTGCGTCCGCCTGTGGCGGTCACCGTCACGGTCCAGCCCGGTCAATCCCTGTGGGGCATCGCCGGCGCAGCTGCTCCGGAGCGGGATCCTCGCGATGTCATTGCCGAAATCATCCAGCTGAACGACCTCCGGGGCGGTCGCATCCTGCCCGGCCAGCAGCTGTTCGTCCCCGCAAACTGACCCGTTCATCAGCTGCAGAAACCAGGGCCTGGGCGTCACAGTTGGTCGGCAGTCCCGGCAGCCCCTTAAACTGGGTTGGTGAGTGACCAGCTGGAGCGACTTGACCGACTTCCCCTTCGGACCAACCTGCGTGGACTGAGCCCCTATGGCGCACCGCAGCTTGATGTCCCCATCCTGCTCAACGTCAACGAGAACACTCATGGCGTCCCCGCGGATGTGCAGGCCGCCATCACCGAGGCTGTCGCTGCTGCGGCCACAGGGCTGAACCGCTATCCGGACCGGGAGTTCACTGAACTTCGTGAGGCCCTTGCCGAGTACCTGGGTCACGGACTCTCGCCGGACAACATCTGGGCCGCCAACGGTTCCAATGAAGTGCTGCAGCAGATCCTCCAGGCATTCGGTGGACCGGGGCGCAGGGCGCTCGGCTTCCCTCCCACGTACTCCATGTACCCCCTGCTCGCCAGTGGCACCGACACTGAGTATGTGCGCGGAGTCCGCGCTGACGACTACGGGCTGGACGCCGAGTCGGCTGCTGCCCAGGTCCGGGAAACCGGCGCCAACATTGTGTTCCTCTGCTCGCCCAACAACCCCACAGGTACGGGGCTGAGCTTGGACGTCGTTGAGGCCGTTTATGAAGCAGGCGAAGCCAGTCAGGCGATTGTGATTGTGGACGAGGCTTATCACGAGTTCGCTCACGACAACACACCAAGCGCCTTGACCCTGTTGCCCGGCCGTGAGCGATTGATCGTCTCGCGGACCATGAGCAAGGCATTTGCCCTTGCCGGTGCAAGGCTCGGTTACATGGCAGCGGCTCCTGAAGTCACGGACGCCATCCGATTGGTTCGCCTGCCGTACCACCTCTCTGCTGTCACTCAGGCAACCGCCCTCGCGGCGCTGACCCACCGCGAAGCCCTTATGGCCGACGTCGAAGACATCAAGATCCAACGCGACCGCATTGTTACTGAGCTGCTGCGCATGGGCCTCAAGCCTGCAGCTTCGGACTCCAACTACGTCTTCTTTGGCGGGCTTGAGGAATCACACGCGATCTGGCAGGGCCTGCTTGACGCCGGCGTGCTGATTCGCGACGTCGGCATCCCTGGGCATTTGCGTGTCACTGCCGGAACCGAGCCGGAAACCAGCGCCTTCCTGCAGGCCCTGGAAGCCCTGCTGGACGGCACCTCACCACAGCGCGCCTAAACTTGTTCCTAGACCCAACCCACCCTCCGTGTATAAGGACGTCCCAATGAGCGAAACCGGCGCCGCGCCGACCGCTGCCCGCACCGCGCGCATGGAGCGCACCACCAGCGAATCTTCGGTCCTGGTGGAGATTAACCTGGACGGTTCAGGTGTCTCGGACATCAGCACCTCGGTTCCGTTCTATGACCACATGCTGACGGCACTGTGCAAGCACTCCCTGATTGACATGACAGTCAAGGCCACTGGGGACACCCACATTGACGCGCACCACACTGTGGAAGACGTCGCCATCACCTTTGGCGAGGTCCTCCGCACGGCCCTGGGCAACAAGGCAGGCATTCGTCGGTTCGGTGAGGCCACGGTTCCTTTGGACGAAGCCTTGGCGCATGCTGTTGTAGATGTCTCCGGTCGTCCCTACCTTGTGCACGGTGGTGAGCCGGCCGGCCAGGAGTACCACCTGATCGGCGGACACTTCACGGGATCGTTGACACGCCACGTTTTTGAAGCCATCACGCTGCACGCCGGAATCTGCCTGCACATGAACGTCCTGGCCGGGCGCGACCCGCACCACATCGTTGAGGCACAGTTCAAGGCCTTTGCTCGCGCGCTGCGTGCAGCGGTTGAGTCCGATCCCCGTGTTGAGGGCATCCCATCTACCAAGGGCGCGCTATGAGCGGCCAGTTTTTGAAGGATGGGGCAGTGGCTGACGCCATCGCATCCGTGAAGCCGGATTCGCCGGAGGGCAAGCCTACCGTTACCGTTCTGGATTATGGATCGGGCAATGTTCGGTCCGCTGTTCGCGCCCTCGAACGGGCGGGCGCCCACGTGGTGCTCAGCTCCAAGCCTGAGGACGTCCTCAATGCTGACGGTCTGGTGGTGCCCGGAGTTGGTGCTTACGAGACGGTCATGAAGGAGCTTAAGTCCGTTGATGCCATCCGCATGATCGGACGTCGGGTTGCCGGTGGGCGTCCGGTGCTGGCCATCTGTGTGGGTTTGCAGGTTCTCTTTGAAGCCGGCGTTGAGCACGGCACGGAATCCGAGGGTATGGCCGAGTGGCCCGGCAAGGTTGAGTTCCTTCCCGCTCCGGTCGTGCCCCACATGGGTTGGAACACCGTGGATGTCCCGGAAGGCTCCAAGCTGTTCGCCGGTGTTGAGAAGGAACGGTTCTACTTTGTGCACTCTTATGGTGTCCAGGAGTGGAACTTCGAAGTCGTGCAGCCCCGGATGGCTCCTCCCATGGTCACTTGGTCCGAGCACGGTGCACGCTTCATTGCTGCGGTGGAGAACGGCCCGCTATGCGCTACTCAGTTCCACCCGGAGAAGTCAGGCGATGCCGGAGCCCGGCTCTTGCGAAACTGGGTGGATAGTCTCCGTAAGCCCGCTTCGGTAGCATCCGGAAGCGGGGCTGCCTAGATGTGGTGGTCGGTAATATTGATGGGCCTTGCCGGCCTGCTGGTGGGTGGGGGCATCTCCTTCCACCAGCAGAAAAAGCCGCGGTGGGTTTCCATATCTTTCTACGTGCTGGCCGGGATGTCCCTGCTGGCCGCCTATCTCCTGACGCTGGGGAACTGAACCAGTCAACAAACCGCGTCTCCCTTTTCGACCTCCAAGGACACACATGACCTCCTCCGCCCAGTCCGTTCTGGAACTCCTGCCCGCCGTTGACATTGTTGACGGCCAAGCGGTTCGCCTCCTTCAAGGAGAAGCCGGCTCGGAGACCAGCTACGGGACACCGCTGGAAGCAGCCTTGAACTGGCAGAATGCCGGTGCCGAATGGGTCCATATGGTGGACCTCGACGCCGCTTTCGGCCGTGGGGACAACGCCTCGCTCATCAGTGAGGTTGTATCGCAGCTCAACGTCAAAGTGGAGCTCTCGGGCGGGTTGCGGGATGACGAGTCCCTGGAACGTGCTCTGGAACTGGGTGTTGCGCGCGTGAACCTTGGAACGGCAGCGTTGGAGAACCCTAAGTGGACCCGGCGTGCGATTGAGCGGTTCGGCGACAAGATCGCGGTCGGCCTTGATGTCCGCGGCACAACGCTGGCGGGACGCGGATGGACAAAAGAAGGCGGGGACCTTTGGGAGGTTCTGGCGCGCCTTGAGGATGCGGGTTGCGCCCGCTACGTTGTCACCGACGTCACCAAGGACGGAACGCTTCAGGGCCCGAACGTGGAACTCCTCCGCCAGATGGTGGAGAAGACCGGCAAGCCTGTGGTCGCCTCCGGCGGTATCTCAAGCTTGGAAGACCTCCGCGTTCTGCGTGAACTGGTACCGCTGGGTGTTGAAGGCGCGATCGTTGGCAAGGCCCTCTACGCCGGTGCCTTTACGCTGCCCGAAGCGCTGGACGTTGCCGGCCGCCGCTGATGCCTCATAACGCAGGTCACCAGCACGACGATCAGGGTCACGCCAGGCGCGAGCTTCCCGGCCACATCGCGGCTGCATTGGCCGGCGCCGGGGGAGCCACTGACTCTGCGGGTCAGCCGTGGTCCGGTAGGAGCCTCAGCGGTGACGACGCCAAGATTCACAACTTTGAAGACGACGACGGCTCGGCGGATGCTGGCTATGTCGCCGCCATCGCGGCGCTGATCAATGGGACGGGCAGTGAGGCTGACGTTGTAGCTTCCTTGGCCACTGCACGGGTTTTCGTTCCCGTCGTTGCCCGGTTGGCGGAGGAAGCAGAGGGCGTCGATGGCCTGCACGCTGACAAGCAAGCCGATATGGCTTTGGTCACACTCAAGGCTCCCGATGGTCGCACGGCCATGCCGGTCTTTACCTCCGCTGCTGCCCTTGAAGCATGGCATTCGGAGGCGCGCCCTGTAGCCGTTTACGCCGCCCGTGCAGCGCTTTCCGCGGTATCGGAGGGCGCGCAGCTGTTGGTCATTGACCCCGGTTCTGATTTTGCATTCGTTGTACGGCGCCCTGCTATGTGGGCTCTTGCCCAGCAGAAGAACTGGACGCCGTCATACCTTGATGATCAACTGGAGACAGCTCTCGCTTCAATGGTCTCGGCATTTCGGACGGTCCGTCGCCTTGAGACGCAGCCCGGTGGTGGTGTTGCGTCTCTGACGGCCGGTGGTCTCAAGGTATCCGGGGGCGGTGCAGGGCCGGAACTGCGTGTGGTGCTCTTCCTCGAAGATGGACTCGACGCCGTGGCTGTGCAGACCCTCGTTGCCCAACTGAATGATGCCTGGGCGCGGATGGATTCCTTTGCCGAGGGCGTTGATTCCATGGAAGTAAAACTGCAGCGCGCAGCACAGGAGCCCGCGCCGCATTAATGGCGGTTCCGGTTTTCCGGGCGCGCCCTGGGGAACAAGAGGAAATAGCCAGTGAACTTTGCTCTCTACAAAGAGATGCTGTCCATCCGCCCTGTCCGGCGTCTGCTGATAGTAGGCATGGTTGCCCGCATTCCGCATTCGGCAGCAGGCGTGCTCCTCACCCTGCACATTGTGCTGACCCTCGGCCAGGGTTATGCCGCCGCCGGTGCAGCAGCTGCCGTCATGACCATTGGCATTGCGCTGGGCGCCCCTTGGCGTGGCCGCCGGGTGGACATGGTGGGCCTCAGAAAGGCGCTGATTCCCTCAGTTGTCTCGGAGACTGTTATCTGGACGATCGTCCCGCACGTTTCCTATGAGTGGCTGCTGCCATTGGTGTTCGTCGGGGGCCTTTTCACGCTGCCGATCTTCAGTGTTGTCCGCCAGTCACTTGGGGTCATGGTTGATGGAGAGCAGCGGCGTTCGGCGTTCGCCCTAGATTCCATCGCCACCGAGCTGGTCTTCATGATTGGGCCGGCTGTTGGCGCAATCGTCGCCACCAGCGGTTTCTCGGCAATTGGACTCACAGCCGTGGGTGCCTCCGTTTCCGTAGCCGGGTTGTTCCTTATGTGGTTCAATCCGCCCACCCGCAGCGAAGTGGTGTGTACCCCGCAGGAGTCCGCGGACCGGGCGGCAGCTGACCTTGCTGCTGCCGAGGCTGCCATGGTGGCGTCAGCACCTGCCCACGTCCAGGAAGCGGCGTCCGAAATGGCGTCGTCTACTTCCCGAACTGCAGCTTTGCGAAGTCGCGTTGCAAGGAATTTCACCTGGTTCACGGTCTCTGTTGCTGCACTTTTCGCGGTGGCCGCGGGCTCGGGCATGGTGCTGAGCGGTTCCGATGTCAGCATCGTGGGATTGTTGGAACGTGGCGGGCACGAAAATCAGATTGGCATCGTGTTCTTCTTCTGGTGCTCCGCGTCGGTGGTAGGTGGCCTCATCTACGGGTCCATGAAGCGGTCCATTTCGCCCATGCTCCTGTTGCTGGGCATGGCCGCACTTACTATTCCGATGGGTTTCGCCCAGGACACGTGGACCCTGGCGTTCCTGTCTCTCCTGCCTGGCCTGTTGTGCGCCCCGGTCCTGTCCGCCTCTTCCGAGAAGGTGGCTGACCACGTTGAGGAAGAGCGTCGGGGTGAAGCCATGGGCTGGTACGGTTCCGCACTGACTGCAGGAGTCGCGCTGGGCGCACCTCTGGCCGGGGTCTTCATCGACACCGTTGGCCCGTCCGGCGGGTTCGCGGCGGTCGGAATCGCCGGCGTCGTGCTCTGCGCGGCGGGGCTCCTCCTGACGTCCATGCGCCGCCGGGCAGCGCGGGTCTGAAAAGCTCAATCGACGACGACGGCGGGTCGACCTCTTGGGTCGACCCGCCGTCGTTGGTTCTTGCCGTAGTTGGGGCTAGTTCACCGGGCCCGTGAACTTCTCGCCCGGACCCTTGCCCGGCGCATCGGGAATGAGGGAAGCTTCGCGGAAGGCGAGCTGCAGGGAGCGCAGGCCGTCACGCAACGGGCCGGCGTGCTGTGAACCGATCTCCGGGGCGGCTGCGGACACCAGGCCGGCGAGTGCGGTGATCAGCTTGCGGGCCTCATCCAAGTCTTTAAGGTCCTCGGCGTTGGGGTCATCGGCCAAGCCGACCTTAACGGCTGCCGCGCTCATGAGGTGGACGGCGCCGGTGGTGATGACTTCCACGGCCGGAACTTCGGCGATGTCACGGATCTGCTGGGAGACCCCGGATCCGGCGGCAGGAGCGGCGTCTTCGCTGTAGGAGTTGCGGGAATTGCTGTCTTCAGTGCTCATACTGGTAAGCTTGTCACAGACCGACTGGAAGTCACTATTTACGGTCACCATGTGCAGTTCATGCTCCCGCCTTCCGCAATGTGCGCTTGGTGGGATGTTTCTGTAGAATTGACTTTCAGTTTGCAAGCGGAGTTCTCTCCCACCCGCGTCAGCCGTTCCCTTTGGGGACAGGATCCCTTTCGGGACAAGAGGTTGCCGGGTACCTGGTCGGACATTTTTGGAGGCATGGCCTCCGGAAGTGCGTGCTTCCTTGAAGGAAGTGCTACCGATCGTCGAGGCCTTCGATTGCACCAGCAATTGGGGGCCTTCTCTATTTGCCGGTGACATCACCACAACCACAGGAGCTTTAACATTAGCGAGCCAAGAATCAATGAGCGTATCCGCGTCCCCGAGGTGCGGTTGGTCGGTCCTGCCGGCGAACAGGTTGGAATTGTCCGCATCGAGGACGCCCTGCGTCTTGCTGCCGAGTCCGATCTCGATCTCGTTGAAGTTGCCCCGCAGGCCAAGCCTCCTGTTTGCAAGTTGATGGACTTCGGTAAGTACAAGTACGAAGCAGCAGTGAAGGCCCGCGAGGCCCGTAAGAACCAGACCAACACGGTTCTGAAGGAAATCCGTTTCCGCCTGAAGATCGACAAGCACGACTACGAAACCAAGCGCGGACACGCACTTCGGTTCCTGGGTGCCGGCGACAAAGTCAAGGCCATGATCCAGTTCCGCGGCCGTGAGCAACAGCGTCCCGAGATGGGTATCCGCCTTCTGCAGCGCTTCGCTGAAGACGTTGCCGAGGTTGGCATCATCGAGTCCAGCCCGCGCATCGATGGCCGCAACATGGTCATGGTGATCGGCCCGCTGAAGAACAAGGCTGAAGCCAAGGCTGAAGCCCGCCGCGCTACGCAGCGTGCCGAAGCCAAGGCGCAGAATGAGGCCAAGGCATCCGGGCACGTTGACACCACGGGTGAGCAGGCTCCGTTGACTCAGAGCCTTGCTGACCTTCTGCCCGAGGGTTTCAAGGTCACCGAAGAGGAGACCACGCAGGAAACTGCTGAAGCACCCGAGGCTCAGGCATCGGTTGTTGAAGAAGCTCCCGTTGCTGAGGAAGCTGCGGTTGCGGAAGAGACTCCTGCTGCTGAAGTAGCTCCCGTTGCTGAAAAAGCTCCGGTGGTTGAAGAAGCCCCCGCTCCTGTTGTTGAAGAAGCACCCGTGGTCGAGGCTCCTGTAGCCAAGGCAGCGCCGGCGCCGGCTAAAGCAGCTCCCGCCAAGGCAGCACCGGCACCGGCTAAAGCAGCTCCCGCCAAGGCAGCACCCGCCGCCAAGGCTGCACCAGCAGTAGCTCCGAAGCCAGTTGTTCCGGCGGCCGCCCCGAAGCCTGCAGTTCCTTCGGCTCCGAAGCCCGTCGCTAAGCCGGCAGCTCCCAAGCCGGCAGCTCGGCCCGCAGCCCCCAAGGCCGCGCCCAAGCCAGCATCACGCAAGACCAACTAGTTCAACGCCGTGGAGGCCCCGCCTCCATCGGCAAGCAACCAGCACGCCGGCCCTCGTAGGCCGGCTGCGCGAAAGAATCGCGGACTCGTCCGTGGATACGTAAGGAGATCGGTTCCCATGCCGAAGATGAAGACCCACAGCGGTGCTAAGAAGCGCTTCAAGCTGACCGGTACCGGCAAGCTGAAGCGTCAGCAGGCCAACCGCCGTCACTACCTGGAGCACAAGTCCTCCAGGCTGACCCGCCGCCTCGCCGGCGACAAGCTCGTCTTCAAGGGCGATGCCAAGGTCATCAAGAAGATGCTCGGCGTCTAAGTTCCAAGTTCTTTGGTTACTGCCATCCGGCAGGGACCGACTACACCAAAAGCCTTCTCAGGCCGGCCGGGTTTCCGGCAGTAGCAGCTTGGGATAAAGATTTCTGAAGGAGTACGCACGTGGCACGTGTGAAGCGGGCGGTAAACGCCCACAAGAAGCGCCGGGTTGTCCTCGAACGCGCAAAGGGTTACCGCGGTCAGCGTTCGCGCCTGTACCGCAAGGCCAAAGAGCAGCTGCTGCACTCGTTTGTGTACAGCTACGGTGACCGCCGCAAGAAGAAGGGTGACTTCCGTCGCCTCTGGATTCAGCGCATCAACGCCGCATCCCGCGCCAACGGCCTCACCTACAACCGTCTGATCCAGGGCCTGAAGGCCGCTGAGGTTGAGGTTGACCGCCGTATGCTGGCCGAGCTGGCCGTCTCCGACGCCAACGCTTTCGCCGCTTTGGTGAACATTGCCAAGGCTGCGCTTCCGGCTGACACGTCCGCTCCGGCTGCCGTTGCTGCTCCCAAGGCTGCCAAGGCTGCCAAGGTTGCTCCGGCTGCTGCCACCGCAACGGCTGTCAAGGCTGTCGTTTCCGAGAAGCCGGCAATCGACGGCGCAGTTGCTGCTGATGGCGACGAGGCTCCGGAAGGCTACGCCATCAAGGGCAACGCCGAGTCCAAGAAGTACCATGTTCCGGGTTCCACCTGGTACAACACCACCGCGGCTGAATACTGGTTCTCCACGGTTGAGGCTGCAAAGGCTGCCGGCTTTGAGCCTGCAGGCGGCGAAGCCCGCCAGCAGATCAAGAACTAGTCGCAACTGCCACTAAAGTTCTTTATATGAACGAAACCGGGCGCCCGCAAGACTTTCCGATGACCAACCCCCGAGCTGATCGGGTGAGGGACGTCGCCAAGCTTGCCGGGCGCCCGGCCCGTTTAAAGCGCGGACGCTTCCTTGCAGAGGGTCCGCAAGCGGTGCGCGAGGCATTGACGCTGCACCGTGAGCGCACAGCGGCCGGAGGTCCCGCCGTCGTGCATGAAGTTTTTGCCAGTCAAGCGTGCCTCGAGCGCCTTCCTGAGCTTGCCGACCTCGCGCAGGGGACCTTGTTCCGGCTTGCCAGTGACGAAGTCCTGGCTGCCATGGCCGACACTGTGAATCCGCAGGGGATCGTGGCCGTGTGCAGCTTTGTGGACGTCAGCCTGGGTTCGGTGCTCGACGCCGGTCCCCGCCTGATTGCGGTCTTGTGCCAGGTGCGCGACCCCGGTAACGCGGGTACGGTGCTTCGCGCGGCAGATGCGGCCGGTGCCGATGCCGTTGTGCTTACCGAATCCAGCGTGGACATTTACAACCCCAAAGCTGTCCGTTCCACGGCCGGCTCCCTCTTCCACCTGCCGGTTGTGCTGGGTGCCGAGGTTGAGGAGCTGGTAGCGCAGTGCCGGGAGCGCGGTATAGGTGTCCTGGCTGCTGACGGCTATGGAACTGTCAACCTGGACAAGCTGCAGGATGAGAACGCTGCGCGGAGGTTGGGGAATGAATCAGTGGCGTCGGTTTACGCCCTTGAGTCTTCTACGGCGTGGCTGTTCGGCAACGAGGCCCAGGGGCTGTCTGATGCTGAGCTTGCGCTGGCCGATCACCGGGTGGCGGTGCCGGTCTATGGGGCAGCTGAGAGCCTGAACTTGGGGACGGCGGCCACTGTTTGCCTTTATGCCAGTGCGCGTTCCCAACAGGGCGCCAGAGTGGGGAATGCGTAAACCGCACGTCCCCGGGTACGGTATTGCTTGCGAGATCAGACGATGATGACTCTTCTTCGCCTATTCCAGACTCTTACAAACCCGAAGAGGTGAAGCTTTCGTGGCTGCAGGTGGCGGTACCAAAGCGATTGTGGCGGCCCTCGCTGCCAATCTGACGATTGCTGTCTTGAAATTCGTAGCTTTCTTCCTGACAGCGTCGTCGTCCATGCTCGCCGAAGCCATCCACTCGGTGGCGGATTCCGGCAACCAGATCCTGTTGCTTGTGGGTGGTAAGCGTGCCAAGAAGGCCGCGAGCCCGGAGCACCCCTTCGGCTATGGCCGCGAGCGATACATATATGCGTTCATCGTTTCAATCGTGCTGTTCAGTGTTGGTGGCCTGTTCGCCTTGTATGAGGCCTGGGAGAAGTTCCAGCACCCTCACGGTATTGAGGGAGCCTTCTGGTGGGTCCCGCTGGCCGTCCTGGTGGGCGCCATCATTGCTGAGTCGTTCTCGTTCCGGACCGCGATCATCGAGTCGAACCACACCCGCGGCAAGCAGTCATGGGTCAAATTTGTCCGCAACGCCAAGCAGCCCGAACTGCCGGTTATTCTTCTGGAAGACTTTGGAGCTTTGATTGGCCTGGTGTTCGCACTCTTCGGCGTCAGTATGACCTTAGTGACCGGCAATGGTGTCTGGGATGCCTTGGGCACCGCCATGATCGGACTCCTATTGGTGGCCATCGCCGTGATCCTGGCACTCGAAACCAAGTCTTTGCTTTTGGGAGAGTCTGCCACCAAGGAAGATGTGCAGAGGATTACGGCGGCTCTGGAAGCTGACGGAACGCGCATCATCCACCTCAAGACCCTGCACTTGGGCCCGGACGAGTTGCTGGTCGCAGCGAAAATCTCCATGGGAGCCTCCCAGAAGGGCGAAGAGATCGCCCGGGGGATCGACGACGCCGAGCAGCGTATCCGGGCAGCCGTCCCCATTGCGCGGGTCATCTACCTGGAACCCGACATCGAGCGCGTCCAGGCGCAGCAGGTTTAAATTTTGACCACGTAGATCTACAAAGAAGATGGGCTCCGCGTCGGCGGAGCCCATCTTTGTTCCAGCTGTCAGTCGTCGCTGGCTGGTCAGCCGCGCACTGTTTGGTGGTGCAGGCTGTTTAGCAGTGCAGCTGTTTGGTAGTGCTTCAGGCGATCAGGTGGCCAGTGGCTTTTTGCGCTCCAGCAAGCCGCTTAGCAAAGCTACTCCGAGGCCCAGGATGGCCAGCACCGCTCCCACCAAGGCAGGAGCCACGTAGCCCCAACCCCAGGCGATCACGGTGCCGCCCAGGAAGGCGCCGAGCGCGTTGGCGATGTTGAGGGCTGAGTGATTCAGTGAGGACGCCAGCGAGGCAGCGCCGGGAGCAGCGTCCAAGAGCCGGGTCTGCAGTGCGGGAGTCAACATGGAGCCGATACCGCCCACCACGAACGCCATGATGAAGGCAGCCCAGGCCCAGTGCGCCGCAATTGCGTAGACCACCAGGGCTGCGGCGATTCCGGGCATGACCCAATAGATGGTGCCCATCACGGACTTATCTGCAAGGCGTCCACCGAGGATGTTGCCTACCACCATTCCCAGTCCATAGAGGGCCACCACGGCGGGGATCAGGCTTTCAGGTATTCCGGCTACCGAGGTCATGGTGTGGGCGATGTAGGTGTACACGGCGAAGAAGCCGCCGAAGCCAATGATGCCGATCAGCAGCGCCAGCCATACCTGGAGCCGCTTGAGTGCTCCCAGTTCGCGCCGGATACTCGCCTCGGGGTGGGCTGCCTCGAAGGGGACGAACTTCCACACCATGGCAACGGTCAGCAACCCGATGGCTCCCACAATGACAAAGAGGAGACGCCACCCGAAGGTTTGGCCCACCCAGGTGGCTGCAGGAACGCCAATGACGTTGGAGACGGTGAGGCCTGCCATCACCATGGAGATCGCCCAGCCCCTCTTGGTGGGGGCTACGAGGCCGGCGGCAATGACGGCTGCCACTCCGAAGAACGCGCCGTGGGGAAGCCCGGACGCAAAGCGGGAGAGCAGCATGAAGCCGTAGTCGGGCGCGATGAAGGATGTCAGGTTCGCCAAGGACAGGAACAACATGAGGCCTAAAGCCAGGTGTTTTCTTGGAAGCTTTGCTCCAAAAGCGGCGAAGACCGGGGCGCCGATAACGACGCCCAAGGCATAGGCGGAGATGAGGTTTCCGGCCTCAGGGGTGCTGATGCCCAGCCCTTCCTCGATTTCCTTCAGCAGGCCCATCATGGCGAACTCGGTGGTACCGATTGCGAACCCGCCCATGGCCAACGCCAGGATGGCCAGACCAAGGTGGTTCCTGGCTGCTTTTGCGGTGGCGCATGGGGACACGGTGGTAGTCATAAGCCTGCTTCTGGAAGGTGCCTTGTGGGCCGGGGGAATACGGAGAAAATCCGATAACAAGCTTAGTCCCGGGGCGGCGACTTGGCGCTGGTTTGTGACGATTCCCATGGCCCGGGCCGCCGTAGACTGTTGCGGTGACTGGATTGATTAACGTCGTGGGCGCCGCAGTCGTCGACTCCTTGGAAGCCCCTACCCGCCTTCTGGCCGCACGCCGCACAGCACCACCCCAGTTTGCGGGAATGTGGGAATTTCCGGGCGGCAAGGTGGAAACCGGAGAAACAGCGGAAGCCGCCCTGCACCGTGAACTCGCCGAAGAACTGGGAGTTGAAGTGCAGCTGGGGCCGGAGATTGAGTCCGGCAACACCGCCGGATGGACGCTCAATGAGCGCGCTGCCATGCGCGTGTGGTTCGCCGAATTGACGGCGGGGGAGCCGCTGCCCCTGGAAGATCACGATGAACTGCGTTGGGTATCGTTGGCTGACCATGACCAGGCTCTCAGCCTTCCGTGGATCCCGGCGGACCTCCCGATTGTCCGTGCCTTGCTTGATCGGGTTACCGCTCCCGCGTGATAACGGACCGCTTAGAAGAGCGGCTGTTGCCCGGGTAGGGGAGTGGAGGCTCCTACAGGCGCCTCTGTGGACCCGCTAACAGCTCGCGCATTCCGGTGACTGAATCCGGACGTGCCGGTGAAGCCGTACTTCGCCTTGAAGAAGGTGATCCTTCCGGTAAGCCAGGTGCGGTACTCCTTGGAGGCATAGGCCCCTTGGCCATAGAGCCGCCGATACTTGCCCACCAGTTCGGGGTGCTGGGCCGCCAGCCATTGCATGTACCACTCGCGTGTTCCGGGCTTGAGGTACAACGCGCCGGCGGTGACTCCTGTGGCGCCCGCCTTGGTCAGTTCAGCGAAGAGGGAATCGAGGGCTTCATCGGAGTCCGTGAGCCACGGCAGGATTGGCATGGCCATGACGCCGCAACCTAATCCGGCATCACGAAGCCTGGCAATGAGTTTAAGGCGGGCCTTGGGTGAAGGAGTGCCGGGTTCAATGAGCTCCGCAAGATCCTGATTGGTCATGGCCAGCGAGATACCCAGGTCCACGGGGACCTGAGTAGCGGCGTGCTTGAGCAGGGGAATGTCCCGGGCCAGCAGTGTGCCTTTGGTCAAGATAGAGAATGGGGTGCCGGAGTCGGCCAGAGCCCTGATGATTCCGGGCATGAGGGCGTAGCGGCCTTCTGCGCGCTGATACGGATCAGTGTTGGTGCCGAGGGCTACTTGGGGCCGCTTCCACGAGGGCTTGGCCAGCTCTTTGCGGAGAACCTCGGCCGCGTTGATTTTAACCACCACCTGCGAATCGAAGTCCCGTCCGGCGTCGAATTCCAAATACGTATGGCTCTTGCGGGCAAAGCAGTACACGCAGGCATGGCTGCATCCGCGATACGGATTGACCGTCCACTCAAACGGCATGTTGGAACCGGAAGGCACCTTGTTGAGCACTGACTTTGCGGTGACCTCATGAAAGGTGACTCCGGAGAACTCGGGTGTGGAGATGGAACGCACAAGTCCGGCAAGTGGCAGCAAGGCATCCAAAGCCGGGGCAGGGCCCGGAGCCTCGATTCCACTGGTATCTGACGCCGGTCCACGCGTTGGCGAAAGTGCTTGTGCGTCCCATCTCATGGACTCCATTCGAAGGTATGTTCGAACGATTGTCAAGGCCGCCACGACAGGGCCGGTGAATCCGGGGACCGGCGTTGCTAGGGTTGGTCCATGATTCTGCTGACTGGCTTCGAACCGTTTGGCGAGGACAAGGTGAATCCTTCCTGGCTGGCAGCACAGGGGGCGAGGGAGCTGCTCGCCGAGGAAGGCATGGCCGTTGAAGCTGTGGAGCTGCCGTGCGTCTTTGGCGAATCGGCAGCTGCTCTCACCGACGCCATAACACGCCTGAACCCGGACATTGTGGTCTGTACTGGCCTGGCTGGGGGCCGTGGACGGGTTTCCTTGGAACGCGTCGCCATCAATTGCGATGACGCTCGAATACCGGACAACAAGGGTCAGCGCCCCATCGATGAAGAGGTCATTCCGGGCGGGCCTGCAGCGTACTTCTCAAGCTTGCCCATTAAAGCTGCGCTCAGAAACCTCCAGATCGCGGGCATCAAGGGAGAAGTCTCTCAAACTGCGGGCACCTATGTGTGCAACCACATCTTCTATGCACTGATGCACTCCTTGGCATCCAAGCCCGGCATCCGCGGCGGATTCGTCCACCTTCCCTATCTGCCGGAACAGCTTCCGGAAGGCAGCACAACTCCGTCAATGCCCTTGGAAGCGATGACGGAGGGAATCGCTGTTGTTGTCAGGACTGCCCTGCACACGCAGGGCGATCCTAAATTCTCAGCCGGCGCTATCCATTAGACAAGCTCCCATTCAACCCGGATGCTCGCTGACACCGAGGACTCTCCAGCTTCCACGGGCATGGACTCCGCAGTGAAGGAAGCCCTCACGATTCCACCCAAGGGTATGGGGCCGCCATGCAGCGGCTCCTGGGAGATGGAGACCACCTTTCCAAGCTGGAAGGATGCCAGCGAAGCGTACTGTTCGGCTCGTGCCACTGCATCCTGCCATGCAGCCTCCTGCGCCTGGGCGGTGACGGACGAAGAATCCGCAAAGCCCTGTTCGATCCCGTTGATCCGAATGTCGTCTCCGCCGGCAGCAACCGCCGCAGCAATAGCAGCCGGAGCATCCGCCTGGGAACGGATTCCCACCTGCAGAGTGGTGGACGCCACATAGGCTGTCACTTTCTGGCCCTGCCCCTCCACCCAGACCAGATCGGCGCGAAGGTTCAACCCGCTCGTTCGAAGGTCTACGGCGGAAACACCGGCCTCCCGCAAACTGGCTGCAACAGCGTTAGCCGCTTTGCCGGCGTCGTCATAGGCTTCAGCCGCCGTACCGCGGCGCGTTTCCACACCGAGCGTTAAGGTCACCAGGTCCGGAACGGCCTTTGCGCTCGCGGTCCCGGTAACAGTGATGGTTCGGTTCATGCTGAGGCCTCGATTCGCTGGACCGCAGGGCTGCCCTGCCGGCCGTGGTGAGTGTCAATGTAGCCGCCGGCCACGAGGCCGGCCTGCCTTTCAAAGAAATTCCTCGATCCCGGATTCCCGCTTCGAAGCATGGACCAACCGGCGGCAACGCCATAGAGGGGAAGGAAAGGAAGACCGAGACAGTACGCGTACTGGGTACTGTGCCGCTCCTCATGTCCCAAAAGCACCGTGTTGGTTCCGGCCACGCCCTGTGGCGCCCGGTACAGGATGACATTTCCCAGGGTGAAAGCACCGGCGTGGGGGAGCTTCCAGTGGTAACCGGCCGCGATCAGAAGCCCACGCGGGCCGGGGGAGACGGCACACTTGGCCGCGGCCGCCACCACCAATCCCAACGGCGTGGACAGGTTGAGGACATTAGCGATTTGCCGTAGGCGCTGCGCGGGAGTCATGAAGCCATGCTAAACCCGTTCTGTGTGGCGCAGCATGGGCGGCGGGGATACGCTGAGCGGGCACCCGTAGGTGCCGCACTCACATTGGGGGAAGAGGGAAAATGAACGCGAAACGCGCCTTAGGCTTCGTCGGTATATTGATTGCACTCATGTTGGCATTGACAGGTTGCGTCAAGCTCAACATGTCAGTGAAGGTCAACAACGAAAAGAGCGTGGACTACGAAGTGGTCTACGCCATCCAAAAATCCGTCCTTGGAGATAAGTCCTTCGACGAATTCATGGAGTCGAACGGTACCGGAAGCCAAGAGATGGACATCCCCGACGGTGCCACCGTGGTGGACTACGAGGACGAGAAGTACAAAGGCAAGCGGATCACCGCCGCAAACCTGGACCCCGCCAAGCTTGCGGAGTCGTCCAGCTCCGAGAGCCCCTTCGAACTGAAAAGGGACGGGGACTTCTATGTCATCTCCATGGGCGGAGTGGCAGGTGGTGAAAGCGGCGACGCTTCATCCTCTGCCATGGCGAAGTCCATGTTCGACGAAGCCTCCGTCACGTTCACCTTCCCGGGCAAAGTGGTGGAAGCCAATGGCGCCACCGTGGATGGCAACAAGGCCACGTTCGACATGCTGTCCGTCAAGGACACGGTGGTTCAAGCAAAAGCCGAGGCCAACGCGGGGATTCCCCTGTGGATCATCTGGATCCTTGTAGCCGTCCTCGTCATCGCCGCAGCGCTGGTCCTGCTGTTCGTTCTGTTGCGCAAGAGGTCCGCCCGGCAGGAGCCGGCGCTCGCCGGTGCAACTCCGTATGGGCAGCCGGACTATCCGGCGCAGCCGGGTTATCAAGCACAGCAGGACTTTTCGGCGCAGCCTGGCCAGGACGGCTATCAGTCCCAGCCCCAGCAGCCGGCCCGGAACCCCCAGCAAGACTGGGCAGGGCAAGGCTATACACCGGGTGCGCCGGCATCGCCTGTGCAGCAGCCCACTCAACAGCCGCCCACCCAGCCGCAGCCCACCCAGCCGCAGCCCACCCAGCCGCAGCCCACCCAGCTGCCGGGCCAAACGCACGACGACGGTCCGGTACCTCCGCCGCCGTCGGCACCGCCAGCTTCCGGCGCCTAGGCGCTGCCGGATTCCTGGTACAGGTACTGCCCGTCAGCGGCTCCCGCCAGGTCATGGGCTGTACAAAAACACGGCGGTTAAATCCCGGCTGTGAGGTTCAACTAGACTGAAGGGTAGTGCCTGCCGTCCGCGGCGAGCACTACCCTTTCGTTTTGCAGGCCTGCCTTGCCGGGCCGTTCCCTACTCGTAGCTAAGAACAGTAGATGACTGACACTTTGCCAGGCGCTGCCATCCCGAATCCGCTGGATGAAGCCGCCATCACCGCCGCCGTCGAGGATGCCATTGCTGCTATTGCCGCTGCTTCCTCCCTTGAAGAACTCAAGGCTGTCCGACTCGCCCACACCGGTGAGAAGTCGCCGCTGAGCTTGGCCAACCGTGAAATCGGTGGCCTCGCCAAGGAGCACAAGGCTGCCGCCGGCAAGCTCATGGGGTCCTCGCGCGGCCGGGTCAACCAGGCGCTCGCAGCCCGAACCCAGGTTCTCGAAGCCGAGAACGACGCCCGCATTCTGGTGGAGGAAACCGTGGATGTCACGGCGGGTCCGCGTCGTCGGCGTGCCGGTGCACGGCACCCACTGTCCACGCTGCAGGACCGCGTCTCGGACATCTTTGTTGGCATGGGTTGGGAAATCGCCGAAGGCCCCGAGGTGGAGTCCGAGTGGTTTAACTTTGATGCGCTGAACTTCAAGCCGGACCACCCGGCCCGCGAAATGCAGGACACGTTCTTCGTGGAGCCGCCCGAAGCCCACCTGCTGATGCGCACGCACACGTCGCCGGTGCAGGTTCGCTCCATGCTGGAACGCGAAGTGCCCATCTACGTTCTATGCCCGGGCAAGGTGTTCCGCACCGATGAACTCGATGCCACGCACACTCCTGTCTTCCACCAGTTCGAAGGGCTGGCGATCGACAAGAACCTCAGCATGGCCGACCTCCGCGGCACGTTGGAGCACTTCGCCCGCCAGATGTTCGGCGATGAAGCCTCCATCCGTCTGCGCCCCAATTACTTCCCGTTCACTGAGCCTTCCGCTGAGCTGGACATCTGGCACCCGGGTGCCAAGGGTGGCCCGCGTTGGATCGAGTGGGGCGGCTGCGGCATGGTCAATCCCAACGTCCTCCGGGCAGCCGGCATTGATCCGGACATCTATTCAGGTTTTGCCTTCGGTATGGGCATTGAGCGCACGCTCATGTTCCGCAACGAGGTTGGCGACATGCGCGACATGATCGAGGGCGACGTACGTTTCAGCGAGCACTTCGGGATGGAGATCTAACAGTGCGTATCCCACTTTCCTGGCTGCGTGAATTCGCGCAGGTTCCGGCCGATGCTACGGCCGAAGACGTCATGGCCGACCTCGTCAAGGTTGGTTTTGAAGAAGAAGAAGTCCACCGCCCCACGGACGAGCTCACGGGCCCCGTTGTGGTTGGCCAGGTCCTAAGCTTGGTTAAGGAACCGCAGACCAACGGCAAGACCATCAACTGGTGCCAAGTCCGCGTAGTTCCCGAGGGGCAGGAGCAGACCCTCACCGGCAAGGGCATTGATCCTTCCGGTGTGCAGGGCATCATCTGCGGTGCGCACAACTTCGTGGAAGGTGACAAAGTCGTTGTCACCCTTCCCGGCGCTGTCCTGCCCGGAAACTTCCAGATCTCGGCACGGAAGACCTACGGTCACCTGTCCGCCGGAATGATCGCCTCCGTCCGCGAGCTGGGCATCGGCGATGACCACGACGGCATCCTTGTCCTGTCCCGCATTGGCCTGGATCCGGAAATCGGCGTTGACGCCATGGAACTCCTTGGCCTCTACGATCAGGCAGCGGAAATCAACGTCACGCCGGACCGCGGTTACGCCTTCTCCATCCGTGGTGTGGCCCGCGAGTACGCCCACGCCACGGGAACCTCGTTCGTGGATCCCGCATCCAAGGTCAGTGCGCCGGCTACCCTGCAGGGTGGCTATGGCGTCAAGCTCAACGACGACGCTCCCATCTACGGCAAGCCAGGCTGCGATCGCTTCGTAGCCCGCACGGTACGTGGCGTGGATGCATCACGCCCCACACCGCCGTGGATGGCGGCGCGCCTCCGTCTGGCCGGCGTTCGTTCCATCTCCCTGCCGGTAGACATCTCGAACTACGTCATGCTGGAGCTTGGTCAGCCGAATCACTGCTACGACCTCGATAAGCTTGCCGGCGACATCGTGGTGCGTCGTGCGGTAGCGGGGGAGAAGATCACCACCCTGGATGACAAAGAGCGCACGCTCGACGTCGAGGACCTGCTGATCACCGATGACTCCGGCGCCATCGGTATTGCCGGAGTCATGGGTGGTGCGCACACTGAGGTGTCCGATTCCACCACGAACATTCTGGTGGAAGCTGCACACTTCGACGAAGTTTCGATCGCACGCTCCCGTCGCCGCCACAAGCTCCCGTCCGAAGCTTCCAAGCGCTTCGAGCGCGGGGTTGATTGGCACGTTGCCAACATCGCTGCACAGCGAGTCGTGGACCTCCTGGTGGAACTTGCCGGAGGTACGGCAGACGAGGCCGGGACCGACGTCGGAACCGCCCCAGACCCCGTGACCATCGAGTTGCCTGCAGAGTTCGCCACCGCCCGGATCGGCATCGATTTCACAGAAGAGCAGATCACCACGTCTCTGGTGGACCTGGGTGCAACTGTGGAGAAGACCTCGTCGGGCTACGTTGTGACGGCTCCGAGCTGGCGCAGCGATCTCGAAACCAAGGAAGACCTCTCCGAGGAAATCGCGCGCCTTGTTGGCTATGACAACATTCCCGCTACTCTTCCCGTGGCCCCTCCGGGCCGTGGCCTGAGCCGCAGCCAGCAGCAGAAGCGCCGGGTTGTCCAGGCGTTGGCGGATGCAGGGCTCACCGAGGTGCTGTCCTACCCGTTCGTCTCCAAGGCATCAAACGATACCTTCGGTGTTGCCACTGAGGGTGAAGCGCGTCCTGCCCTGAAGCTGGCGAATCCGATCAGCGAGGAAAACGGGTTCCTCCGTACGTCCATCCTGCCGGGCTTGATCGAGGTTGCCCGTCGCAATCACTCCCGCGGCTTCCGCGATCTGGCACTTTATGAAGCCGGTTCGGTCTTCCTTCCCGGCGAGAAGCTGGGGACGGATTCCATCCCGCCGCTGGGCGTCAAGCCTGCCGATGAGGTGTTGGATGCACTGTACGACGGCGTCCCTCACCAGCCGCTGCACATCGCCGCCGTCCTGACCGGACATGATTCCCCGGCTGCTGCCACGCACGCGCCGCGTGCGTGGGATTGGGCTGATGCTCTTGACGTTGCACGCCTCATGGCGGATGTTCTGGGCGTGGAGCTGGTTGTCAGCCAGGGAAGCCACCAGGCATTCCACCCAGGCCGCGCAGCTCAACTCGCGCTGCGCAGTGGCGACGTTGTGGGCTACGCAGGAGAGTTGCACCCCAAACTCCTGGCTGCTCACGACATGCCCGCACGCTCCGTAGCTCTTGAGGTCAACGTCGAAGCACTGTTCGAAGCTGCCGCTGACGTGATCGTGGCCAAGCACATCTCCGGGTTCCCCGTAGCGACGCAGGACGTTGCCTTGGTTGTCCCACAGGACGTGCCGGCAGATCAGGTCCTCTCCGCGCTGCGTGGAGGCGCCGGCGAACTCCTCGAAGACGTCGCGTTGTTCGATGTCTACGCGGGTCCCGGCATCGACGAAGGCAAGAAATCGCTGGCCTTCGGCCTCCGTTTCCGTGCCGACGACCGCACGCTGACTGCAGACGAGGCTTCTGGAGCCCGCGCCGCAGCCGTTGCTGTTGCGGCCGAGCGGTTTGGCGCGGTCCAGCGCTGATACTGCTCGCGATTGATCATCCCCGGAACCATCTGGTTCCGGGGATTTTCTTTTATCGAGATTGAGCTCCCAGCATCCTGACAGACTATTCACATGTGTATGACAGGTCTGTCATGCACATGTGAAACATGGGTATCACATCCCTCGCACGGTTCCAAGAGCAGTCCTTTGAAAGGTACCCATGAAGAAGCAGAATGTTGCTTTGCTTGTCGGGGCAGCAGTAGTGGCCCTGACGTCCTCGTTTGGTGGAGCTGCAGTGGCGTCAGAGTCGACGCCCCAAGTAGCCGCTGCCGAGGTTCAGCCCGTAGGGCACACGGTGGACAAGACGCAGACGTCGGGCTCGGCCGCATCCCCTCTGGCCGACAAGTACACCATTGCCGCACCCACCAAGAATGGCGGCGCTTCCACGGACTCGGTCATCGGCGCCGATGGGAGAGTAAGAATCACCAACCCCACGGCACCCCCCAATCGCTCCATCGTGCAGATTGAGGTCAATGGCGGCTACATCTGCTCCGGCGCGCTGATCTCCGATGACACCGTGCTGACGGCTGGACACTGCGTCCATGAGGGCGGCACTGGCTCCGAGGCCGACTACTCCTGGGGCGTCAAAGTAGCCCCGGGCCGTAATGGTTCAACCGACCCCTACGGCACCTGCGGTGCAACGGAGATCTTCACGGACCAGCGCTGGATCGACTCGGCGAACACCAACGCCGACTGGGGCGTCATCAAGCTCGACTGCACCATCGGCAACACCACCGGCTGGCTCAACTACACCGGTACCACCGCCAGCCTGAATGGAACCAGCGCCACAGTGCGCGGCTATCCGGGAGACAAGGCATTCGGCACCATGTGGTCCATGACCGGACCCATCGAGAGCACGCAGACGGAAAAGGTGTTCTACAAGATGGACACCTAGGGGGGCCAGAGTGGCGCCCCTGTCTACAACAGCTCCAACACCATCGTTGCCATCCACACCAACGGTGGCAGCTCCAACTCCGGCACCCGCATCACTCCCACCTTGGCAAACTACCTGACGTCGGTGAAGTAGCCCAGTTGAGTTAACCCACCCCACAAGTGTTCCCCGCGGCGTCTTGATTGCTGCGGGGAACACTTTTGTGTGAGCCGAGTGACGTGATCCTTGGGGAGTAGTCGACACGCCACTTAGTACAAATGGTGCCCTCTCGATTTGCCTTGCCGGAGTCCAATCTTTCGGAAAATATTAATTTTGAAAAACCGGACGTTACGATCGCAAATCCTTGCCAAGCTGCACAAGATGCTTTTGCCCTGTATTTTGTAGTTGCCCGGGGTAATCGTCCGAAGCATACGCTCTCTTCGTGATAATGCGCAAGTCAAGTGGCGTCGTACCTATAAAGGTCAGCCTCAGGTGCGAACTCTTTACTTCATTTCTCTGAAAGATCCGAACGTATCTGCTTCTGAAAACGGAGTACCGTTCAGCGTCGGGGCGATTGATAGATGTCTCCGAATTAGGAAAAGAAATTGAGGAGATATTTAGTCATGAGAATTAAGAGATTTCTAACTTCCGCACCTATTGTCTTGGCAATGGTGTTCGGTCTCGGACTCGCGGCCAGTCCGGCGCACGCCAGTCCGGCAGACGGGAATTACGCACAGTGTATATACGGAACGACTGTTGCGGATTGGACGGCTAAAAATCCCCAAGACTGCACGGGTGCTGGGACGTACGCGCTTCTTCAAAACTGGAATGTAGTACTCAAGATTTATCCGACGACCGACAGCGGCACGGCATGGAATGTCATACGAGAGGGTTATAGTAGTGCTCAGAGTTGGTGCTCCAGTAACTCATTGACATGCGGCGTCCTCACTAGCGCTGGGGTTTCGATCGCCGTAATTCTGCTTGGGCCCGCCAATAGTTGATGGGCAGCGTGAAAGGAGTTCTGATGAAGTACTCGAAGGTCAAAGCCGGACTCATCGCCGGCGCTGCATTCCTCGTAGCACAGTTCATTTATCAGGTTGTTCTCGCTGCACCTTACAATCTCGGAATCAGCCTCGTTATGGCGGCCATCGTCGTGGTGGGATCCGTCGTGGGCCGGCACGTGATGAACCGTCGAAGGAGCGGACTGACAGGTGACGTTTAGCTGGGTGGCAAGGCGCCCTTGGAAGATCAAGGGCGCCTTTCTACGTTCCCGGGTCACTTCACTCTTGGTCAGGCGACAAGGGGCCCGATCAGCTGTTCATTGAGAATGGTGGCTGCGACTCACGAGCAAAAGTGCAAGGAAGGCCGACATGGACAATCCGGTGCTTGAGCTGCGGAAGTTCAGTGACGTGCCGGGCACAGGCGGTCAGATTCAACAACTCGGCCCGCCCGCCCTCGAGCGTGCCAACAGCTTGGCCAAACCCGAGGATAGGGATGACTTCGTTGCCGGCCGGATCGCCTTATGGCACTTCGCCGCTTCGCTGCTCGATGTCGATCCCACTCGCCTCGTGCCGGACTATCGCTGCCCGCAATGCGGCCCCGGCCAGGACCACGGCCGCCCAGGGTTCATGCTCGACGGCGGCGCCGCGCCTCTGGTGCTCAGCGCGTCCCGGGCGTCGGGCTGGGTGCTGCTGGCCGGCGTCGTACATCCAGCGGAAGGTTTCCGGCTGGGAGTGGACCTCGAAGCGATAAGCGGGGTTGGCTTTGATGGCTTTGACGACGTCGCCTTGACCGCAGCCGAGAAGGAATTCCTGGTGTCCATCCCGGAGCAGGATCAAGCCAGGCAGCGCGCCCGGCTCTGGGCACGCAAAGAAGCTTGGCTGAAGATGACGGGCGAGGGTCTGCGAAGCAACCCAGCCCAGGTGAACGTGCTGGACCGTCCGGGATTGCACGACGTGAACACTGTCAGCAATCGTGATCTGCCGGAAGGCTTCGTCGCCGCCTTGGCCCTGGGCTAACGCGTCAGTGAGCTGAAGGCAGCGGCGGCAGCGAAGCTTCGTACAGCCACGGACGGAGAATCGACGCGGCATCAAACCCGGGAATGAATGAGTCCGCAGCCCCAATAAACGTGTCGGTAGACACCGAACCGTGCCGATTTGCGGCAGTCCAATGCTGCAGGAAACCGAAGAACGCCTCATCGCCGGCGGCCATGCGCAGTGCGTGAACGGCAAGGGCACCCCGCTTGTAGACCCGGTCATCGAACATCAACTCGGGGCCGGGATCGCCCACCAAGAGATCTTGAGGGCCGGCGTCGAGCCTTTTCCAGGCAGCGGTGGCACGGGCAGCAACCGTCATGGTGCGGGATTCCTCGGACCACAACCACTCCGCGTAGCAAGCAAAGCCTTCGTGCAGCCAGATATCTTTCCAGCTGGTGACCGTTAACGAATTACCGAACCATTGATGGGAAAGCTCGTGGGCGATCAGGCGTTGTGCATCCCAGGTATCGCGCATGTGGTTGTGGCCAAAGATCGAAAGGGTCTGGGCTTCGAGGGGAATTTCCAGCTCGTCCTCGGTCACCACTGAGGTGTAGTCGGCAAACGGGTACGGACCGAAGCAATCCTCGAAGGTGTGCATCATGTCGGGCTGGCGGCGCAGGCCTTGCAAGGCGTCAACCGCCATCTCGGGCGTGACTGCCACGAACTGCGGCACCCGGCCATGGGTGTCGTCAACATGCAAGGGAACCTTGACGTACCTCCCGATCTGCACGGTGGCGAGGTAGGTTGCCATAGGCTCAGCCTGTTCGTAGACCCACGTCTCCCTGCTCGACTTGCGGGAGTGCGACACCAGCCGCCCGTTGCACACGGGACGATAGTTGTCGTCGGTGGTCACGGAGATAAGGAAAGTGGACTTGTAACGGGGATGATCATTGCACGGGAACCAGGACGCGGCACCGTTGGGCTGTCCGGCCACCAGCACACCGTCGTTCAGTTCCTCCCAGCCCACATCGCCCCATAGGCCCCGCCGCGGCTGGGGGTTGCCGTCGTAGCGGATCTCGAGGGAAAACTGCTGGCCCGTCTTGAGCGGCGATGCAGGGGCCAGTACCAGGTGCTCGGCCCTGTGGCTGAACTTCTGCAGCTTCTTGCCGTCCAGCTGCACCTTGCTTGCCCGCAGGCCCACCAGGTCAAGGACAATCTGCGGAGCAGCTTCCAGGGCCGTGCAACGCAGGACCGCCTTGCCGATCAGCTTGTTGCTGCCCAGCCTGACGTCGAGGTCCAACTCGTACCTGTCCACGCGGTAACTGCTGCTGCCGTGGTTCAAGGCGTAGGGGTCGGCTTCGGTCATGGGAGTGGGGATTGGTGCGGTCATGATCCGTCCAATCTACTTGAGGTGCGGCCTCTGTGCCGACGGACCCACCCACGGGCTCACGGGGTTACCCATCCAGTACGTCCCGGCCGGGACGGTCTCACCACGCATAACCAACGACGCCGGACCAACGGTGCCGCCGTCGCTGATGCTCGCCGCTGGGAGGATGACCCCGTGCGGTCCCATGGTGGCACCGTTGCCGAGTGTTACGGTGTCAAGGCTCATGACACGGTCGTGGAAGAGGTGTGTCTGTACTACGCAGCCACGGTTGACTGTGGAGTTTTCGCCCAGGGTCACGAGGTCGGCTTCGGGAAGCCAATAGCTTTCGCACCACGTTCCGCGTCCAATCTTGGCGCCGAGTCCGCGCAACCACCACACCAGGGCAGGAGTTCCTGCGGCGGAGCGGGCGAACCACGGTGCGCTCACCATTTCGATGAAAGTGTCCACCACCTCGTTGCGCCAAATGAATGAGCTCCACAGCGGGTGTTCGCCCGAGCGGATGGCCCCTACAAGGACCCATTTGGCCACGATGGAACTGAAGGCGGCCACAGCCCCTGCGGCCAGCATGACCACGCCTCCCAAGATGGCAGCTATCCAGTAGCCCCATCCTCGGGCGATCCCGTCCAGCACCAGCATCACGCCAGCGGCGATGGCCACTGTGAGGATGACCGGTATCAGGCGGCACAGTTCCCACAATGCCCGTGCGATCTTCAGTTTGAGGGCCGGGCGGAAGGTTCGTGTTTGATCAGCATCGACGGCGGTGCGGCGCAACCTGACGGGCGGACTGCCCAGCCATGAGGTGCCCGACTTCGCCTTGATGGGCGTGGCTGACAGAACTGCGACGAGCGAATTTTTGGGCACGTTCCGTCCCGCAGCGGTCATGCCGGAGTTGCCAAGGAAGGAGCGCTTCCCGATCTTGGCCGGAGCGATCTTCATCCATCCGCCGCCAAGCTCGTAGGAGGCCACCATGGTGTCGTCAGCAAGGAAAGCGCCGTCGCCGATGGTGGTCATTTTAGGAACAAGCAGCACCGTTGAGGCCTCCACGTTCTTGCCCACCTTGGCACCGAGGAGCCGCAACCAGAGAGGTGTGAAAAGGCTTGCGTAGACGGGGAAGAGGAGGTCCCGGGCCATGTCCAGGAGGCGTTCCGTGGCCCAGACCTGCCAACCGATGCGGCTTCGTACCCGGTAGTAGCCCTCTTTAAGGCCCAAGCCCAGAAGCCTCGCAACCATCAGAATCAGCACCAGGTTGCCGAAGAACCACACTAAAGCGGCAAGTGGAAGGGCCAGTGCGATCTGTGGAAGGGCTGTCTGCAACGACTCGTGGCCTTGGATGAAAGCCAAGAGCACTAGTGCGCCGGCGAAGGCGGAGGTATAGGGGATGAGGGCCAGCAGAGCCGAGGCGCTGGCGAAGGCGGAGAACCAGAGACGGTCCACCACGGGGCGCCGGCTGATGCTTGACGGCCACTCGTGCTTGGCCTTACCACGACGTTCAGCGGGGGAGCCGGCCACGAGGTGTCCGGCTTTCACCTTGCCCAGTACGGCCGATCCGGCATCAACGTGGGCACCCGCTCCGATGCTGGCTCCGGGCATCAAGGTACTCCGTGCTCCCACAACTGCACCCGCACCCACATGGATATGTCCGATGTGGACTGAATCACCGTCCACCCACCAGCCGGAAAGGTCCACTTCGGGCTCGATGTTGGCTCCGCTGCCCAAGGACAGCAGCCCGGTAACCGGGGGTAAGGAGTGCAGGTGAACGTCCTTGCCGATCTTCGCACCCAGGGCGCGTGCGTAGTAGGGAACGAACGGGGCACTGGCGAGGCCTATGGCACCCGAAAGGTCTTGAATCTGCTCGGCCAGCCACAAACGTAGGTGGGTCTTACCGGAACGCGGGTAGCTCCCCGGTTGGATCCTGCCAAGCAGCACCTTGGCTGCAACCACTGAGATCGCCATCCGGCCCAAGGGGCTGACAAAGATCAGCCATGATGCCGCGATCCACCACCACGACACAACGGGTGCGGCAGCAAAGCCAGCAAAATCAGCCAGCAGTCGGTTGGCAACCATGAGGTAGGTCAGCCAGCGCATACCCACCAGGATGTGCAAGGGCACTCCCATGAGGACCTGGAAAATTTGCGACTTCAAGGCGGTAGGACGGACGGTGCGCTCAACAGCGGGCCCCGGCAAGCCGCCGTCGGGGAGTGACTGCCGGGCGACGTCGATCAAAGCGCCCACTCGCGGCGTGGCATAGATATCCGCCACGGTGATGGTGGGGTAGCGGACACGTAGGGCGGACACGAGTTTGGCCGCAGCCAAGGATCCGCCACCGTAGGCAAAGAAATCGGCGTCGAGTGAACTGACGGGGCTGCCTAGCACTGCCTCCCACTGCTCCACCACCCAGCGGGCGTCATCAGGCAGGTTCAGCTGCGCGTTGCCGGCTTCAGTGGCGCCGGCTCCTGCCAACGGCCAAGGGAGTGCATGACGATCCACTTTGCCGCTGGTCTTGGTGGGGAGGGAACCCACCACGGTCAGCAAGGGAATCAAAGCAGCCGGGAGGCTCTCGCCCAGAAGGCGGCGCGCCTCGTCCATGGACAATTCATAGCCGTCACCGGGGGCCAGGTATCCAACAAGGATCTGGTTGCCGGCCGCCGTTGTCTGCACTGCAGCAGCCGCGCCGGCTATGCCGGGCAAGGACTGAAGCGCTGCGTCTACTTCGCCCAGTTCGATCCGGCGCCCACCGAGTTTGACCTGTTCATCGGCCCTGCCCATGAAGATCAGGCCCGCTGCTTCGAATCGCACCAAGTCGCCTGAGCGGTACGCGCGCTCCCACCCAAGGGTGGTCATGGGGGCATACTTCTCGGCGTCCTTGGCAGGATCGAGGTAGCGGGCCAGCCCTAGGCCGCCGATGATCAGCTCGCCGATTTCGCCTTCAGCCACCGGAACGCCCTGCGGATCGACGACGGCGAGGTCCCAACCGTCCAGCGGCAGGCCGATCCGGACGGGGCCGGGCCCGCCCAAAGGAGCCGCGCAGGCAACGACGGTAGCTTCAGTGGGTCCGTAGGTGTTCCATACTTCACGGCCATCCACCGCCAAGCGTTCAGCGAGTTCGGGCGGGCAAGCTTCGCCGCCGAAGATGAGGAGGCGGACATTTTCCAGCGCCTCCACCGGCCACAGGGCGGCAAGGGTTGGCACGGTGGAAACAATGGTGATTCCGTGGTTGATGAGCCAAGGACCCAGGTCCATGCCGGTTCGAACAAGGGCTCGCGGTGCGGGCACCAGGCAGGCTCCGTGACGCCACGCCAGCCACATCTCTTCGCAAGACGCATCGAAGGCCACCGACAGGCCGGCCAGCACCCGGTCCTGGGGTCCGATGGGATCAGCTTGGAGGAAGATGCGGGCTTCTGCATCAACGAATGCCGCCGAGGAACGGTGCTTGACTGCAACGCCCTTGGGAGTCCCCGTGGATCCCGAGGTGAAGATGATCCAGGAATCGTCGTCCAGGGCGGGGGTGGAGGGCATGGAGACGGATTCCCTTGCATCGCCGGAAAGCTGGATGTCCAGGCCCGCAGCGATGACTGCCCCAACCCGGGCTTCTCCGAATACCAGGCGCGCACGCTCATCGGGGTCATCCGCATCCACGGGAACATAGGCAGCGCCCGCCATGAGGATTCCCAGTATGGCGATGTAGAGCTCATTGGTGCCAGACGGGATCCTGACGCCGATTTTGTCTCCCCGGCCAAGCCCTGCCGCATGGAGCTGGGCGACAAATCTGCGGACGGCCTTGAGGAGCTCGGTGTAGCTCAAGGATTTTTGCCCATCATCCAGCGCCGAGGCTTCGGGGAATGAGAATGCGGTCTCTTCCAGGATGTCCACGAGAGTGCGTTCGGCGGGGGCCGCGGGGCTTCCCGATAGCTGGGGACGGTACGTCATCAGGGCAGGCGTCGTGCCGGCCCCAGCGGGATGTTCTGTGCTCACGTTCGTCAGCTTTCCGCAGAAAGATGAACAAAAGGTGTCGGGCGTTTCCTGCACGTCACGCTTTGTTGACCCGCAGTTCGCTTTATGCACATGTGATGTTCAAAAGGCGATCAGGGAACCAGCAGGACTTTTCCGGTGGTCCGGCGGCCTTCAAGGTCCCGGTGTGCTTGGGCGGCCTCGGCGAGCGGGTACGTGGCACCGACCCGGACAGAGAGGCTGCCGTTGGCGGCGGCGTCGAAAATTTCCGCTGAACGCCACCGGCGTTCCTGTGCATTCTGGACGAAGTGCGCCATGGTGGGCCTGGTCAGCGTCAGTGAACCTGCGGCGTTCAGACGCTGAGGATCAAAGGGCGGCACAGGCCCGGACGCAGCGCCGAAGAGCACCATGGCGCCGCGGATGCGCAGGCTCTTCAGGGAATCGTCAAACGTGTCCTTGCCGACGCCGTCGTACACCACGTTGACTCCTTCCCCGTCGGTCAGTTCGCGAACCCTGTCGGCGAAGCCTTCGTAACGGAGTACTTCATCGGCGCCGGCCAAGGTGGACAGATCGGCTTTTTCGTCCGAGGACACAGTGGTGATGACGCGGGCACCGCGGGCCTTCAGCAGCTGGGTCAGCAGGAGGCCGACGCCGCCGGCTCCCGCATGCAGAAGGACGGTGTGGCCCGGCTCTACACGGAAGGATGAGTTCATCAGATAGTGAGCGGTGATGCCCTGCAGCGGCAGGGCCGCGGCGGTGTGGTCGTCGACGCCGTCGGGAACCGGAAGTGCCTTGCTCGCGTCAACGAGGGCGTACTCAGCGTAGGTCCTGCTTCCCTCGGCCGTGGCAATGCGGTCGCCGATGGAGAATTCCTCGACTCCATCGCCGACCCCCTCCACGGTGCCTGCAGCTTCGGCGCCCGGGGTGAAGGGGTAGTCCACTTTGTAGGTGCCGCTGCGTTGGTATGTCTCAATGAAGTTGACCCCGGCAGCTGCGACCTTGATCAACAGCTGGCCGGGGCCAGGCTTCGGTATTTCCACAGATGCGTACTCGAGGACCCCAGGTCCTCCGGGCTGCTGTGCAACGATGGCGTGCGTCATTGTGGCTCCTCACTCCGGGGCGGTCCTTCCGGTGCCCGGTTTCAGAATCCATCCTAGGGAAGTTGGGGCTTCCCCCGTGGAACGCCTAGAAGCGTCCGTGAGTCGAAGCTACCGGGCAGTCGAAGCCGCGGCCTGCTGCCAGGCCCACATCATTGAGGTATCTGACCACGATCCCGTAGGACTGCATCAGTGTGGTTTCCGTGTAGGAGATGGAGTGTTTGGCGCAGAACTCGCGCACGATTTTTGTGGCCTTGTACAAGTGTGGGCGAGCCATGTCCGGGAACAAGTGGTGCTCTACCTGACGGTTGAGGCCGCCCAGGAGGAAGTCCATGAAGAGGCCACCGGAGATGTTGCGCGAGGTCAGGATCTGGCGGTTGAGGAAATCCACGCGGCTGTCCTTGGGGAGGACGGGCATGCCCTTGTGGTTCGGTGCGAACGAGGCACCCATGTAAAAGCCGTAAACCATGATCTGAACGCCCAGGAAGGCGAACGCCATACCGATGGGCAGGAACGTGAAAGCAAGAACCGGGAGGGCGGCAAGCCTGGCCACGAGGATAGGCGTCTCTACCCAGCGGTGACGTACTTTCTGCTTGCCGAAAACAAAGCGAAGGGAGTCGAACTGGAGGCTCAAGCCCAGGAGCGTCAGGAGCGGGAAGAAGAACCAGCCCTGCTTCTTGGTGAGGAAAGCCAGGCGGCCTCTACGTTCGGCTGCAGCGTCTTCGTAGAACACCAAGGCGTTGTTCCGGATGTCCGGGTCCTTGGAGATGACGTTGGGGTGGTTGTGGTGGGCGCCGTGCTTCTGTTCCCACCAGGAGTAGCTGATGCCGGCTACTCCGGTGGCAAGGAGGCGGGCGGACCAATCGTTGGCGCGCCGCGAAGCGAAGATCTGCTTGTGACCTGCCTCGTGGGCGAGGAAGCTCAGCTGCGTGCACAGGATGCCTACGGCAGCGGCGATCAGGAGCTGGTACCAGGAATCGCCAATGAGGGCGAAGCCGAGCCAGGTGCCGGCCATGAGCATTACCAAGGCCACGAAGACCCAGATGTAGAAGCCGCTACGGCGTTCGAGGAGTCCAGCCGACTTAACGGTTTTGAGGAGCTCTGAGTAGCTCTGGACGACGGGATTTGGTTGAATTGCGCGAGCTTTGGGGCGCTCAGCGGTGGACGTGGGTGACATAAATGTGCCCCGTATCGCTAACGGGCAACGCTGCAGCCGACGTTCGGACTGCACGGTCTGGATCACCCTCCACTAAGCATACGTCGAATCTCCAAAATAATGAGACTGCTCACAACTGGGTGCATAAATATCGGACAGCATGAATATTCTTGCTGTACAGTGGAGTCATGACTATTTCTGTTGCGGTCTCCGGTGCCAGCGGCTACGCCGGGGGAGAAGTCCTGCGCCTGCTGGCAGGCCATCCGAACGTCACCATCGGTGCCATCACCGCTCACAACAACGCCGGTTCCAGACTAGGGGAGTTGCAGCCGCATCTCCACGGTTTGGCCAGCCGGATTCTGGAAGAGACCACGGTGGAGAACCTGTCCGGCCATGACGTGGTGTTCCTGGCGTTGCCGCACGGCGCTTCAGCTGAGATCGCTGCGCAGTTGCCTGAAGGGACGGTAGTGATCGACGCCGGTGCTGACCACCGCCTGCAGGACGGCGCGGCGTGGGAAAAGTTTTACGGCTCGGCCCATGCGGGCACGTGGCCCTATGGTCTGCCCGAGCTGCCGGGCCAACGCGAGGCGCTCAAAGGCGCCACCCGCATCGCCGTTCCCGGGTGTTACCCGACGTCGGCCCTGCTCGCCCTGACGCCCGGTTTCGCCAACAATTTCCTCCTGGCGGACGACGTCGTGATTGTGTCCGCTTCGGGTACTTCCGGTGCGGGCAAGGCCGCCAAGGTCAACCTCATTGGTGCCGAAGTCATGGGTTCCATGAGCCCCTACGGCGTGGGCGGCGGCCACCGGCATACACCTGAAATCGAACAGGGACTGTCCAATGCAGCTGGTGAGGCAGTGACGGTCTCCTTCACACCTACTCTGGTCCCCATGAGCCGCGGCATTCTCACGACTGCCACAGCCAAGGTTGGTCACGGCGTCACAGAAGCCGAACTTCGCCAAGCGTGGGCGGATGCCTACGACGACGAGCCATTCGTGCACCTCCTTCCGGAAGGCCAGTGGCCCACCACCAAGTCGGTGCAGGGCTCCAACCACGCTGTAATGCAGTTGGCCTTCGATTCCCACACGGGCCGCGTGATCGTTACGTGCGCCATTGACAACCTCACCAAGGGAACCGCCGGCGGAGCCGTGCAGTCCATGAATATTGCCCTCGGCCTGGACGAATCCGCCGGCCTGAACCTGCAGGGAGTTGCACCGTGACCATTACCGCCCCCAAGGGATTCCGCGCCGCAGGTATCAAAGCCGGCATCAAGGCCTCGGGCAACCCGGACCTGGCCCTGGTAGTCAATGACGGGCCGCAAAAGTCCGCAGCCGCCGTCTTTACCTCCAACCGCGTGGCTGCCGCACCTGTTCACTGGTCACGCCAAGTGGTAAGCGATGGCCGTGTGGATGCCGTGGTCCTGAACTCCGGCGGAGCCAACGCCTGCACCGGTCCGCAAGGCTTCCAGAACACCCACGCCACCGCAGAGAAAGTGGCCGGCGTTCTGGGAGTCTCAGCTTCCGACGTCGTAGTGTGCTCAACCGGCCTGATCGGCGAGCAGCTGCCCATGGACAAGATTCTGCCCGGCGTTGACGCGGCTTTCCGTGAATTGTCCGAAGATGGCGGCTCCGCTGCCGCCACAGCGATCATGACTACGGACAGTGTTTCCAAGGAAGCCGTTTTCACTGGCACCGATGCCCAGGGCAAGCAGTTCACCGTGGGAGGCATTGCCAAGGGTGCCGGGATGTTGGCGCCTGGTCTGGCAACAATGCTGGTTGTCCTCACCACCGACGCCGAAGTTCCTGCGAATGAACTCGACGTCGTCCTCCGCGACGCCACGCGCGTCACCTTTGACCGGGCGGACTCGGACGGCTGCATGTCCACTAACGACACCGTGGTGTTGCTGGCATCCGGGGCCTCGGAGGCTCTGCCTTCTGCCGAGCAGTTGAGCGAAGCGGTCACCAAAGTCTGTGCCGAACTTGCGCGCAAGCTGATCGGTGATGCCGAAGGCGCCAGCCATGACATCGCTATCCGGACTTTCAACGCCGCCAGCGAACGCGACGCTGAAATCGTCAGCCGCAGTGTTGCCCGCTCCAACCTCTTCAAAGCTGCCATCTTCGGCAAGGACCCTAACTGGGGCCGCGTGCTCTCAGCCGTGGGAACGACTGATGCCGTCTTTGAGGCGGACCAGCTCAACGTCGCCATGAACGGCGTCCAGATTTGCCGCAACGGCGCAATCGGTGATGACCGCAACCTGGTGGACCTGGAGCCGCGCGAAGTATTGGTCGAAATTGACCTTCAGGCCGGTGACGCCGAGGCCACCATTTGGACCAACGACCTCACGCACGATTACGTGCACGAGAACAGCGCATACTCGAGCTGAGCGGATGACAATGACTGCGCACACCCGCGAAACCACGTCAACGAGCCACGTCTCGGCCAAAACAGCCCAGGATAAGGCCGGCACCCTGATTGAAGCCCTGCCGTGGATCCAGCGTTTTGCCGGCACCACCATGGTGATCAAGTACGGCGGCAACGCCATGGTCAACGACGACTTGCGCCGGGCCTTCGCGGAGGACATCGTGTTCCTCCACCACGTGGGCATCCACCCCGTAGTGGTCCACGGTGGCGGCCCCCAGATCAACTCCATGCTCGGCCGCCTCGGCATCGAGTCGGAGTTCAAGGGCGGCCTGCGCGTCACCACCCCTGAAGCCATGGACGTGGTCCGCATGGTCCTCACCGGCCAGGTGGGGCGTGAGCTTGTGGGCCTCATCAACTCCCACGGACCCTATGCCGTGGGCATGTCAGGCGAGGATGGCGGCCTGCTGCGCGCTGTCCGCACGGGCACCGTTGTTGATGGCGAAGAGGTGGATCTGGGCTTGGTGGGCGAAGTGGTAGGCGTGAATCCCGCCGGTATCACGGACATTCTCGACGCCGGCCGCATCCCGGTGATCTCAACGGTCGCTCCTGAAATTCTCGACGACGGCAACGGTTCCGGTCCCACCACGGGCCAAGTCCTCAACGTCAACGCCGATACCGCAGCTGCCGCCGTCGCGTCAGCCCTGGGGGCCACCAAGCTCGTCATCCTCACCGACGTCGAGGGACTGTACGCCAACTGGCCGGACAAATCCTCGCTGATCTCTTCCCTGACGGCATCTGAACTCCGCGCAATGCTGCCCAAACTTGAATCAGGGATGATCCCCAAGATGGCCGCATGCCTGAAAGCCATCGACGAAGGAGTGGAGCGCGCACACATCGTGGACGGCCGTCTGCCACACTCCATGCTGTTGGAAACCTTCACCACTGCCGGCATTGGCACCCAGGTAGTTCCCGACGAGGAAGTGAACGCATGAGCGAAAGTGTTGGCCCCATCGCCGGATCGGACGCCAAAGCTTCCGTCATAACCGGGGTTAGTAATGGCGCCGACTGGCTCGCCCGCTACTCGTCCTCGCTGATGGGTGTCTTCGGCACGCCCCAGCGCGTTTTGGTTCGCGGCGCTGGTTGCCTCGTATGGGACGCCGACGGCAAGGAATACCTGGACCTCCTGGGCGGCATTGCAGTGAACGCGCTAGGCCACGCGAACCCCTTTGTCACCTCGGTGATTTCCAGCCAGTTGGCCACGCTCGGGCATGTCTCGAACTTCTTCACCAGCCCTACGCAGATCGCACTGGCCGAGAAGCTCCTGGACCTCACCCATGCCCCTGCCGGTTCCAAGGTCTTCTTTGCCAACTCCGGCACGGAGGCCAACGAGGCTGCGTTCAAGCTGGCCCGTCGGAATTCTGGGGGGAACCGCACCAAGATCATCGCGCTGGAAGGTGCATTCCACGGCCGCACCATGGGCGCCCTCGCGCTCACGGCCAAAGAGGCTTACCGTGCGCCGTTCGAACCACTGCCCGGTGGTGTGGTCCACATACCGTTCGGTGACATCGAAGCCCTGCGTGCCGCCGTCGACGATTCCACGGCGGCGGTCTTCCTGGAACCCATCCAGGGCGAAGCGGGCGTCCGGCCGCTCAGCGCCGAATACCTGCGGGCAGCCCGTGAAGCTACCACCGCAGCGGGCGCACTTTTGATCCTTGATGAAGTCCAGACCGGCATCGGCCGAACCGGGAAATGGCTCGCCAGCGAAGACGCCGGAATTGTTCCCGATGCCGTCACTCTCGCCAAGGGCCTTGGCGGTGGTTTCCCGGTGGGTGCGCTCGTCACCTTCGGAAGTACGACGTCGGCCCTGCTCACCGCAGGGCAGCACGGCACTACTTTCGGTGGAAACCCTGTGGCTACGGCCGCAGCACTGGCAACCCTGCACGCGATCGAAAGCCAGGGTGTGTTGCAGAACGTGCTGACTGTTGGAGCCCACCTGCGCGAAGGGCTTGCCGGGTTGGAAGCTGTCACCGAAGTCCGCGGCGAGGGATTGCTGATCGGCTTCGATGTGAAGGCCGACATCGCCCCCGCAATGGTGTCCGCGGCCTTGGATGCCGGCTTCATCATCAACAGCCCGGGCCCGCGGACCATCCGCCTCGCACCTCCGCTGATCCTGACCATCGATCAAGCGGATCGCTTCCTGGACGCTCTTCCCACTTTGATCGCCACGGCTACAGCCAACACTGCTAAGGACGCACAGTGACTTCTTCCACCACCACCCGTCACTTCCTGAAGGACACGGACCTGAGTCCTGCTGAGCAGGCTGAGGTCCTGGAACTTGCCGTCCGGATGAAGGCCGCGCCGTACAGCGTGCAGCCCTTCGCAGCGGAGGGCAATGGCCGTAAAACGGTGGCCGTGATCTTTGACAAGACCTCTACCCGCACGCGTGTTTCGTTTGCCACGGGCATTGCGGATATGGGTGGCAATGCACTGATCATTAACCCGGGTGAAGCGCAGATTGGCCACAAGGAATCCGTGGAAGACACGGCGAAGGTCCTGGAGCGCATGGTCTCCACTATCGTGTGGAGGACCGGTGCCCACTCCGGTTTGGTGGCCATGGCGGAGAACTCCAAGGTCCCCGTTATCAATGCCTTGTGCGATGACTACCACCCCTGCCAACTGCTGGCCGACCTCCTGGCAGTCAAGGAGCACAAGGGGCAGCTCGCCGGATTGAGTATGGCGTACTTGGGTGATGCCGCGAATAATATGGCGAACTCCTACCTGCTGGCGGGCGTCACGGCCGGAATGCATGTTCGCATCTCGGGCCCAGAGGGCTACCTGCCGGCGCCGGAAATCGTGGCTGCGGCGGAAGAACGCGCTGCTGAGACCGGCGGTTCCGTGCTGATCACCAGCGACGCCGCAGAAGCCCTCAAGGGTGCGGACGTCGTGGCAACAGACACTTGGGTTTCCATGGGACAGGAAGCCGAGAAGGAAGCCCGGCTGCAGCTCTTCCACGATTACTCCGTGGATGAGGCCGCCATTGCGCAAGCCGCTCCGGACGCCGTCGTGCTTCACTGCCTCCCTGCATACCGCGGCTACGAAATTTCGGCCGGTGTCATCGACGGGCCGCAGTCGATCGTCTGGGACGAAGCGGAAAATCGTCTGCACGCCCAAAAGGCGCTGATGGCCTGGCTGATGCACCGCTCCGGACTTGCTTTTGTTGAAGGCCTCTCGCCTGTAGAAGGCACCGGGGAGAGCACGTTCTAGTGTCCACCACTCCGTCCGTGCCGGGCGCCAGCCCGGCCACCAAGACTGCCCGCCAGGCGCGCATCACTGCGATCCTGACGGGTGAGTCTGTGCGTTCCCAAGCAGAGCTTGCAGCTCTGTTGGCGGACGACGGCGTTCAAGTCACCCAGGCCACCCTGTCCCGCGACCTCGTGGAACTGGGTGCCGTCAGGGTCCGGGGCAAAGAGGGCGCCCTCGTTTACGCTGTCCCCGGGGAGGGCGGCGACCGCAACGCCAAGAGCGGCGTGACCCAGGAAATCCTGGATGCACGGCTGACGCGGCTTTGCGGGGAACTCCTGGTCACAGCCGAGGCCTCGGGCAACATCGCGGTGCTCCGCACGCCGCCCGGAGCGGCCAACTTCCTGGCCCTGGCGGTTGATCACTCGGTGATGCCGTCAGTATTGGGTACGATCGCAGGCGACGACACTTTGCTGCTGGTCGCACGGGACCCTGATGGCGGGGCCGAACTGGCGGCGCGTTTCCTGCGCATGGCCGAAGAAGCCGGGCCTGGCAGCTAATTGATCTTTTTCAGCATTGATTCACACAGCATTGATTCAAATGAACCAAGCAACAACAAAGGAGCACTCTCGTGACTGAGCGCATTGTTCTGGCCTACTCCGGTGGCCTCGATACTTCCGTAGCCATCGGCTGGATCGGTGAAGCCACCGGCGCCGAGGTCATCGCCGTGGCCGTTGACGTCGGACAGGGCGGCGAGTCCCTGGAGACCATCCGCCAGCGCGCACTTGGTTGCGGAGCCGTCGAAGCTTACGTGGCAGACGCCCGCGACGAGTTCGCCAACGAGTACGCCATGCCCACCTTGAAGGCCAACGCCCTCTACCAGGGCCACTACCCGCTGGTTTCAGCCATTTCCCGCCCGGTCATCGTGAAGCACCTTGTGAAGGCTGCCCGCGAATTCGGCGCCACCACGGTTGCCCACGGCTGCACCGGCAAGGGCAACGACCAGGTCCGTTTTGAAGTCGGCATCCAGACCCTCGGCCCGGACCTGAAGTGCATTGCACCTGTTCGCGACCTCGCCCTGACACGCGACAAGGCCATCGCCTTCGCCGAGGAAAAGGGACTGCCGATCGAGACCACCAAGAAGAACCCGTACTCGATCGACCAGAACGTCTGGGGACGCGCCGTCGAGACAGGTTACCTCGAGGACATCTGGAACGCTCCCACCAAGGACATCTACGACTACACCGCCACACCGGAATTCCCGCCGGCACCGGATGAGGTCACCATTTCCTTCCAGGCCGGCGTGCCGGTAGCAATCGACGGCATTAAGGTCACCCCGCTGCAGGCCATCCAGGAACTGAACCGCCGTGCAGGCGCGCAGGGCGTTGGCCGGATCGACGTCGTCGAGGACCGCCTTGTTGGCATCAAGTCCCGGGAAATCTACGAAGCCCCGGGTGCCATGGCACTGATCACCGCGCACAAGCACCTCGAGGACATCACCATCGAGCGCGAGCAGGCCCGCTTCAAGGCCACCGTTGGCCAGCGCTGGGCCGAACTGGTTTACGACGGACAGTGGTTCTCCCCGCTGAAGCGCTCCTTGGACGCTTTCATCGAGGACACGCAGCAGTACGTTTCCGGTGACATCCGCATGGTCCTCCACGGCGGCCAGGCAATCGTCAACGGTCGTCGCTCCGAGACCTCCCTGTACGACTTCGACCTCGCCACCTACGACACCGGTGACACCTTCGACCAGTCCATGGCACGTGGCTTCATCGAGCTGTGGGGTATGTCCTCCAAGGTTGCCTCCGGCCGCGACCTGCGCGTCGCAGGCGAGTAATGACGTCGGCAACGAACGAAGGCGCACTGTGGGGCGGCCGGTTCGCCGGCGGCCCCGCGGATGCGCTGGCCGCACTGAGCAAGTCCACGCATTTTGACTGGCGGCTTGCCCGCTACGACATCGCCGGTTCCAAGGCCCACGCCCGCGTGCTGGCCAAGGCCGGTTTGCTGGATGACTCCGAGCTTGAAGGCATGCTCGCCGCCCTCACCCGGTTGGACGAGGACGTCGCGAGTGGCGCCTACCTGCCGGCTGAGAGCGACGAGGACGTGCACGGTTCCTTGGAACGTGGCTTGATCGAGCGCGCCGGAACCCAGCTCGGTGGCAAGCTGCGTGCGGGCCGTTCCCGCAACGATCAGGTGGCCACCCTTGGCCGCATGTTCCTGCGTGACCACGCACGGATCGTCGCCAGCGGCGTCCTTGCTACCATCGACGCCCTCGTTGAACAGGCCAAAACCCACCACGGCGTTGCCATGCCTGGCCGGACCCACTTGCAGCACGCTCAGCCGGTGTTGCTGAGCCACCACCTTCTGGCGCATGCCTGGGCTCTGCTTCGCGACGTGCAGCGTCTCCAGGACTGGGACAAGCGCGCCGGTGTTTCGCCGTATGGTTCCGGTGCGTTGGCTGGTTCGTCTCTGGGCCTGGACCCTGAGGCTGTTGCCGCTGATCTGGGCTTCTTCTCCGCCGTCCACAACTCGATCGACGGCACCGCCTCCCGCGATGTCTTCGCCGAGTTCGCCTGGGTGTGTTCCATGATTGGCGTGGACCTGTCCAGGATCTCCGAGGAAGTCATCTTCTGGGCCACGAAGGAGTTCTCCTTCGTCACCCTGCATGATTCGTACTCCACGGGGTCCTCGATCATGCCGCAAAAGAAGAACCCGGACGTTGCCGAACTCGCCCGGGGCAAGGCCGGTCGCCTGATCGGCAACCTGACCGGGCTGCTTGCGACGCTTAAGGGCTTGCCGCTTGCGTACAACCGCGATCTGCAGGAAGACAAGGAACCGGTATTCGACGCCGCGGACACCTTGGAGCTGTTGCTTCCGGCGGTGTCCGGGATGATCGCCACGCTGAAGTTCAACACCGAGCGCATGGAGTCCCTGGCTCCCCAGGGCTTTGCGTTGGCCACGGACATTGCCGAATGGCTTGTCCGGCAAGGCGTTCCTTTCCGGGAGGCCCATGAGCTCTCCGGTGCTGCTGTCAAGCAGGCCGAAAGCAGGGGTGTGGAGTTGTGGGACCTGACGGATGAGGAATACGCAGCAATCTCGGAGCACCTGACTCCCGAGGTCCGCAGCGTCCTCAGCACCGAAGGTTCGCTCAACAGTCGGAACTCGCAGGGCGGAACGGCACCAGCCGCCGTCGAACGCCAACTGGCTGCCCTCGCGGCGGAACTGGACGCAGTGCGGTCTTACGCAGGCTAGCTGGTTTGCGTCTCCCGCGGGATGGCACTTCGGTGTCATCCCGCGGGTATTTAAGCGGTTGAGCTAGCATGGCGCTATGACTCAGATCACCCCTGAGACGTTGCCCGCAGAGCTTCACAAAGCCGCCGACACCGTCATCCGCCTCCTCGCCAAACTGGACGACTCATCCGTCGCTGAACCGTCGGAACTTCCAGGGTGGACCCGGGGCCACGTCCTTGCCCACCTTGCAGGAATTTCCAAGGCGATGGCCCGGCAACTTGAGTACGCGCGCCGTGGCGAGACCGTGGAACTTTACGACGGCGGCATGGACGGCCGCACTAAGGCTATAGAACTGGCGGCCGGCCACAGCCTCGCCCGGCATACGGAATCCGTCACCACCACCGTGGGTGCGGCGGTCGCGGCGTTCGATGCCTTGGGACCGGACGATTGGCAGGCGCGCATCGCCTACCGCGACGGCACAGTGTTCGACGGCGGACTGGCGCTGTGGCGCGAACTGACCATTCATGCCTCGGACTTGGGTTTGGGGTTCGGACCGGAAACGTGGAGCCGCCCCTTCTGCGAGCACCTCATCGGGTTCCTTGCCGCGCGTGTCCCGGATTCCTACAAATTTGTTCTGCAACCCACTGGCCTACCGCAACTGAGCGTCGGCAAGGGTGGCACGTCCATAGCCATCACCGGCATGCTGACCGACATCGCCGCTTGGCTTGCAGGCCGCGAGCCAAGCCTTGGAAGCCTCAGAGCGACTGCAGCCGCTGATGGAGTGGACCTGCCGGAGCTGCTGCCTTGGCCAGCCGCGAAGCCTGCGCCCCGCTAACACATGCTCGCTCTCTCACGTCCCTCGTGTTTGCGGCGGTCGCTCTCTCACGTCCCTCGTGTTTGAGCCGAACGCTCTCTCACTTTCAGGGAGCTATTTGCCCTTGGGCTTCACTGCGGCCGCCCGCCACAAGTGCATGGTGGCATACGAACGCCACGGGCTGACCTCCCTGAAATCGGCGCTGAGCCCCTTGCCCGTGGGCAGGGCCTTCAAGCCGTTCCGGACCGCCGCATCATTGGCCAGGAAAACATCAGGCGCGCCGAGGACGCGCATCGCCACGTAGCCAACAGTCCATGGACCCACGCCCGGCAGGGGGAGCAGCTTCCGCTCAAGGCCTGAGAGGTCGTCGCCGTAGCCGAAGTCCAGTGTTCCGCTGGCCATGGCTTCGGCCGCAGCCACGATGGAGTCGATCCGGCGCTGTGGTCCACGGAGGAGCTCCCGGCCGTGTTCGGCGAGTTCGGCCGCCGTCGGAAAAAGTCTCTCCAAGCCGGTGATGGCGCCATCCAAACGGGAGCCGGCCGCGGATAATTGAGTGAGTGCCGTCCGGGCAGCAGCTACGGTGATTTGCTGTCCGATCATGGCCCGGATGAGCAGTTCGTGGGGATCCACAGCCCCAGGCACCCGTATCCCCGGGATCGCTCCGACGCTGGCCGTTAGCCTAGGGTCGCTTGCCAGCCCGTGATCAACTGCCTGGGGATCCGCGTCCAAGTCGAACAATCTCCGGACCCGGCTCAACAGTGCCGGGAGGTCGTGGAGGTCCACGGCGGTGGCAGTGAGTTGCAACGGTTTGCCGGCGGCTGAGGGATTGTAGGAGACAGAGAACGCTGCACTGCCCTGCGGCAGGCGCAGGGTGCGGGCGTAGGTCCTGCTCCCGTAGGCATCGGCTCCGTCCGTCGAGGTGCTCGCAGCCTCTATACCCGGCACCGCTCGAACTGCCAGGAAGTCGAAGATGCCTGGATCGAAAGGTTCCCTGTAGGGCAGGTTCAGTGTCAGCGCCGCCGGGGCCTGCCCAGCGGCCCCGGTAGCTCGGCGATTGTCGGACTTCACCCCGGTGTCACGCACCGCCGTCGGCGTCATCGCGAAGACCTCGCCGATGGTGTCGTTGAACTGCCGCACGCTGTTAAATCCGGATGCGAAGGCAACGTCGGCCAGCAGCATGTCGGTGGAGACCAGCAAGGTTCGGGCGGTTTGTGCCCTGCTGGCCCGTGCCAGCGAGAGTGGTCCCGCCCCGAGTTCGTTGCTGAGGATGCGGTTGAGTTGACGCGCGGAGTAACCCAGGCGGTGCGCGAGGCCGTCAACGCCCTCGCGGGTGATCACGCCGTCGTTGATAAGCCTCATGGCGCGACCGGCGACGTCGGACCGGATGTTCCACGCGGGCGTTCCCGGGACAGCCTCGGGCACGCATCGCTTGCAGGCGCGATATCCGGCTTGGTGAGCGGCTGCGGAAGTTTCGTAGAAGGTGACGTTCACTGCCTTGGGCGTGCGGGCCGGGCACGACGGCCGGCAGTAGATGCCGGTGGAGCTGACGGCAGTGAAGAATTGACCGTCAAACCGGGTGTCACGGGCGTCTATTGCCCGGTAGCGCTGCCAGAAGTCCATGGCTTCATCCTGCCAGCCGTCTACAGCCCGTGCTAGCGGAAATCGGACATTGCCGTTAGCTCGTTTCTTGCTAGGGTCTGGTCATGAGTTCGTCCATGGACAACGACATCAGCAACCCGGCCGAGGTGCGCAAATTCCTCGCGGGCGATCCCCGTGTCATCGCTCCGCAAATACTCGGTGCGGTCCTGACCCATCACTCGGAGTCCGGTCCGGTCTCGGTCATGCTCACCGAAGTTGAGGCCTATATGGGTCCGCGCGATTCGGAACACCCGGACCCCGGTTCTCACACCTTCGGCGGTCCTACCGCCCGGAATGCGCCCATGTTCGGCCCGCCCGGGTTCCTGTACGTCTACTTCACCTACGGCATGCACTACTGCGCCAACATCGTCTGCGGTCCCGACGGCTCACCGTCGGCATTGCTCCTCCGCGCCGGCGAAATTGTAGAAGGGGAGGGGCTGGCTGCCCTTCGCAGGCCGGCATCCAAGGCACATAAGGACTTGGCGAGCGGACCTGCACGGCTCGCTTCCGCACTGGGACTCACGACGGCGGATACTGGCCGTGACGCCCTCGCCGCACCGTTCAGCTTGAGCTTGCCGTCGACGCCCGCAGCTGCCGTCGCCAGCGGACCGCGGGTGGGCGTAGCGGGCCCGGGTGGAAGCACTGAGTACCCGTGGCGGTTCTGGATTGAAGACGATCCAACGGTGTCCAAGTACAAGGCAGCCAAGCCCCGGATCCGTAACACTGCCGGGTGACGTTCATCGACCCCCCACGTTTACCAAAATCGCTGTAGAATGGACGGTCTGTCTTTTGCGATAGGGGTTACGGTTCGATGCACGACGCTGATTTGGTCCACGAGCAGGAATATGTTGCCGGGCTGTACGCCCGGCTCGATGAGCTGCGCGCTGAAAAGCGCGCCCAGCTGGCGCAGGTGCGCAAGGCCGGCGCGGTGGGAACCATGCAGAACGTCTCGGAGCGGGACGCCTTCGCGGCCCTGTACGAAGACCGCCTGGCCCAGCTCGACGCCGTCGACGACCGCCTGGTCTTCGGCCGCCTTGATCTTGACTCCGGAGAAGCCCAATACATTGGCCGAATCGGGCTTTCCACCTCCGATTTGCAGCGTCTTATGGTGGACTGGCGCGCCCCTGAGGCCGGCCACTTCTACCAAGCCACCGCGTTCGACCGCCAAGGCGTCCGCCGTCGTCGCCATCTGATTCTTCAGGGGCGCGATGTGAAGGCGATTGAAGACGACGTCCTGGACGCCGGGATGCTGGCTGACAACGACTCGCTCCAGGGCGAAGGCGCGTTACTGGCGGCGCTCAATTCCAAGCGCACCGGCCGCATGTCGGACATCGTGGGCACCATCCAGTCCGAACAGGACCGGATCATCCGTTCCTCCATTTCGGGCGCGTTGGTGGTCCAAGGCGGTCCCGGAACGGGCAAAACCGCCGTGGCCCTGCACCGTGCCGCCTATCTGTTGTATACGCACCGCGAGCGGCTCAAGAGCGCCGGTGTTTTGCTCGTTGGCCCGTCGTCGTCCTTCATGCACTACATTGAGCGCGTGCTGCCGTCCCTCGGTGAGACCGGTGTAGTCATGGCCAGCCTCGGCCGCCTTATGCCTGGCATCAACGCCATCCCCGAGGAAGATGCCGATGTTGCCGCCCTCAAGGGCAAGCTGGACATGGCAACTGTGGTGGCCAATGCCGTGGCCAATCGGCAGCGGACACCTGCGGAGGACCGCATCCTCGAAGTTGATTCGCGGAAGCTGACACTGACAGTCCGCCAGGTACGCCGTGCCCGGGAAAAGGCCCGCGCCACAGGAAAGCCCCACAACGAAGCGCGGCTCACGTTCGTCAAGATCCTCCTGCGCGAGCTCACCGAACAGCTGACGGACCTTGTGGAGGAGGGCAACATCGGCAACAACGCCGATCGCGCCTATTTGGCCGAAGACGTTCGGTCCGCCCGCGACGTGCGCATCGCGCTGAACCTCTGCTGGATGCCGATGACACCTGAGAAGCTCATCTCCGAGCTCTTCAGCAAGCCGGCCATCCTCGAAGCCTGCACCCCGCACCTGACGCCGGAACAGCGCGCGCTGCTGCAGCGTCCGGTGGATGCGCCGTGGACGGAAGCGGATGTTCCACTGCTGGACGAGGCCGCCGAGTTGCTGGGTGAGTTGGATCCGGCCGCAGGCAGGGGATTGGCCCAGCAGGAAGCCGACCGTGCCCGTGACCTCGCCAACGCCAAGCAGACCCTCGCCAACATGGAGGCGATGGGCGTGGACGTCCTCGTCACGGCTGAAGAACTTGCCGAACAGAACCAGGAGCGCGAAGGGCGGCTGACCGCTGCCGAACGCGCCACAAGCGATCGGTCCTGGGCCTTCGGCCACATCGTGGTTGACGAGGCACAGGAACTCTCGCCCATGCAGTGGCGGCTCCTGGTGCGGCGCTGCCCGCTGAAGTCTTTCACCATTGTGGGCGACATCGCCCAAACGAGTGCAGCAGCAGGTGCCAATTCGTGGCAAAGCGCGCTGGCGCCGTCGTTCGGTGACCGCTGGACCCTGGAAGAACTCACCGTCAACTACCGCACACCCTCGCAGATAGCCGAAGCTGCAGTCCGCATGGCCAACCGCGCAGGCCTGGTTGTCTCTGCCCCCAAGGCTGTCCGCGAAGGCAAATGGTCGCCCATCGTGGACCACGTGGAGACCGATGGCATCGTGAAGCGCTTGGTTGAAGTCCTGCCGGAGGAAGTGGAAGCGATCGACGGCGGCCTGCTGGCTGTGATCGCCGACGGACCGTTGCTGCCGCAGGCAACCGCAGCGCTGCGCGAGGTTTACGGGCGACGCATTGGCAGCGGCGCCGGCAGCTACCAGCAAGACATCGTGGTGATTAGTCCCAAGGAAGCCAAGGGCCTGGAGTTCGACGGCGTTGTGGTCCTGGAGCCGGCCGCCATGTTGAACCACGAGCACGGTAAGGTGGGCGACCTCTACGTCGCCATGACCCGTGCCACGCAGCGTCTGCGCCTCATTGCAGCCGCACCGGTACCCGCCGGCATTGAGCGCTAGGAAAAAGAGACCCTGCAATCCTGCTAACTTAGATCTCGTGTCACACGTAAACAACCTCGAGTCCCAGCACAACGATCCCGCCTTTGCCAACGTCTGGCAGGAGCTCAAATGGCGCGGCCTGGTCCACGTTTCCACTGATGAAACTGAACTGGAAAAACTGCTCGCCGGGGACCCGATCACCTATTACTGTGGCTTCGATCCCACCGCGCCATCGCTGCACCTGGGCAACCTGGTGCAGCTGCTGGTGATGCGTCGCCTGCAGCTTGCCGGGCACAAGCCGCTTGGCTTGGTGGGCGGCTCCACCGGCCTCATCGGTGACCCGCGCCCGACGGCGGAACGTACCTTGAACACTAAGGACACCGTCGCGGAATGGGTTGGCTACCTTCAGGGCCAGGTGCGCCGCTTCCTCAGTTTCGATGGCGAAAACCCTGCCCGCATGGTCAACAACCTCGATTGGACCGCCCCGCTGAGCGCGATCGATTTCCTCCGCGAAATCGGTAAGCACTTCCGCGTTGGCACCATGCTCCGCAAGGATGCCGTGGCCTCGCGCCTGAACTCTGACGAAGGCATTAGTTACACAGAGTTCAGCTACCAGATCCTGCAGGGGATGGACTACCTCCAGCTCTTCCGCGACTACGGTTGTGCCCTGCAGACCGGTGGCTCGGACCAGTGGGGCAACCTCACCAGCGGAACCGAACTTATCCGCAAGGTGGAAGGCAAGAGCGTGCACGCCCTGGGTACGCCGCTCATCACCAACTCCGACGGAACCAAGTTCGGCAAGAGCGAAGGCAACGCCATCTGGCTGGACCCGGACATGTGCAGCCCGTACACGTTCTACCAGTTCTGGCTTAACACTGCCGATGCTGATGTGGTTGATCGACTCAAGGTGTTCACCTTCCTGTCCCGTGCCGAAATCGAAGCACTTGGCCAGGCCGTGGAAGAGCGTCCGTTTGCCCGTGAAGGCCAGAAGAAGCTCGCATTCGAGGTGACCTCCCTGGTGCACGGCGTCGACGCTACCGAGAAAGTCATCGCCGCTTCGGCTGCGCTTTTCGGCAACGGCGACCTCACAGTACTGGATGAGCGCACCCTGGAAGCAGCCACTGCCGAACTTCCCTCCGCCACCATTGGTGCCGACGGCCTCGGCATCATTGACCTCCTGGTCGCTTCGGGGCTCTCTGATAGCAAGTCGGCAGCTCGTCGCACAGTTGGTGAAGGCGGTGCATACGTGAACAACACCAAGGTGTCCGATCCCGACGCCGTTATTGCCCGCGACGAACTGCTTCACGGCCGATACTTGCTCCTTCGCCGCGGTAAGAAGAACCTGGCCACCATTGAGGTGTCAGCCTAGGTCCTTTTTTCGATCCCGTTCTGAAGGGGCCGGCAACCGCTAAGGTTGCCGGTCCTTTCTGTGCTTTAGCGTGCTTTCTGGTTCTGGGCCTGGTTCTGGGTCTGGGGTGCTGCCGGCCGGTTGGGTGGCGGGGGTCATCCTCGGCGCGCTCGCTCCTTCGTTGCTTGGACGCGCGCTGCCGGGTGGCCCCCGCCTTCCCGTTAGTGCCGCACGGTCTCTCAGGTCTCTCGGGTTTGGGCTCATCGCTCTCTCAGGTCCCTCGGGTTTGGGCTCGTCGCTCTTTCACTTTTGTGGGGGAGTGTTGTTGGTTTGAGGGTTCGACGGCGGTGGTTGGTTGTTGTGTTTGGCGGCCGGGTTCTGGTGGTTGGGTTGTGTGACGGGCTTCACCGAAAGTTGTTGTTGGTGTTTTGGGGTGGTTTGGGGGTGTTGTGGTGTTGTTTTCGTTGTGTTTGCGGGGGTTTTGGGTGGTGTTGGGGTGGATTTGGTGTGGGGGTTGGGCGCGTGTAAAGTTATTCGAGTCGCCGCCGCTGATGCGGAAAAGT
>NZ_JAGGPR010000014.1 GCF_018613695.1 Arthrobacter sp. ISL-95
TCGTCGCCAACCGCTCCTCCACCTCGTCAGGCAGGATCAGCTCGGGGTGATACCCCTCCAAGCCCAGCAGCGTAGCGGTCATGGTCCCGTGCCCACGACCCGTCGCAGCCAACGAACCATACAAATCAACCCGCAGCGACGCCACCGAACGCAGGACACCAGCGTCCTTGAGCTCACCAGCAAACACCGCAGCAGCACGCATCGGCCCCACAGTATGAGAGCTCGACGGCCCAATACCCACGGAAAACAGATCGAAAACACCAACAGCCATGGTCGGGATTCCTTACAAAGCTTGAAAACGGTCCGGCAGATGGTCCTGCCGGAGGGCCACCCCCGCTTTTGGCAGCAGGCGACCGAAACACGACGCCGGATGGCCCCCAAAGGCGGCAACCCGGCGTCGCAATTTTATTCAGTTATTACAATCCACGCTACGCCACTGTGACGCGGGCTGGCCCGCTGGGTCGCCCTCCTCCGCGGGCTCGGTCGGTGGCCCGGAGGGCGTTCCCCGATTCGTAGGTTCCGTGCCAATCATGCCGTGCGCACGGCACATGTCGCAGCGAACCCCCGAATCGGACCGGCATTACCTCAGCGGCGTCCGGCAGCGACCGTCCAAGGGAGGTTCGCGTCCGCCCAGAGGGCGCCTAAGTGACCGAGGTCGCAGAGGACGTCGTCCCCATCGGGCCTCCGCTTCAAGGCGCCGGAGTTAGGAGAGGTCTCCGCCATTCTTGGAGGCGTATTCCTCGGCCGAGAGCAGCGGGCCCTCGGACTCAGCGGCGACCTTGAACAACCAGCCTGCCCCGTAAGGATCGTTGTTGATCAGGGCGGGGTCGGAAACAACGGCATCGTTGGTCTCCGTGACCTCGCCGGTGACGGGCGAGTACAGGTCCGAGACGGACTTGGTGGACTCCACCTCACCGCAGGTCTCGCCTGCAGTCACAGTCGAACCAACCTCGGGCAGGTCAACGTACACAATGTCACCCAGTGCGTCGGTGGCTACCTCGGAGATACCAACGGACACGGAGTTTCCGTCTCCGCGGGAAACCCACTCGTGCTCGTCGGAGTACTGAAGTTCGGGCGCTACTTTGGGCATTCTGTTTCCTTTACGTGTAGTGGCTACATCTAATTGTGTCGCGGGTGGGCTGTGAGCGTGGCTGATTCGGGGGTGTGGGGCACCGAAATCCTCCGGAAGCGGGCGTCCAAGGGAGCATCGCGTCCGCTCAGCGGGCGCCTAAGCGACCGAGCCCGCGGAGGAGGTCAGACCCGCCGGGCCAAAGGCGACTGGCTCAGCGAACCCGCTTGTAGAACGGCAGTGCGACGACTTCGAACGGCTCAGCTTTCCCTCGCAGGTCGATGTCCAACGCGGTACCAAGCTCTGAATGTTCGACGTCGACATACGCCAACGCTACCGGGTAGCCGAGCGTGGGGCTGGGCTGACCGGACGTGACTTCGCCAATCACTGCGCCGTCCTTGAGGACAGGGTAGTGCCCGCGTCCCGCACGGCGGCCCAGGCCCTTGAGGCCAACGAGTTTGCGTCCGCTGGTGGAGCCGGCGCCGTCGGCTTTGAGGGCAGCAAGTGCCTCTTTTCCCACGAAGTCGCCTTCCTTGGAGAGTGCCACCACGGGTCCGAGCCCTGCAGCGAAGGGGTTACCTTCGCGGGAGAGTTCGTTACCGTAGAGGGGCATACCGGCTTCGAGGCGCAGTGAGTCGCGTGAGGCCAGGCCGGCGGGGGTGAGTTCACCTTCTTCGGCAGCGTCCACGATGGTCTGCCACAAAGCGGAGGCGGCGTGGTTGGCTACGAAGATCTCGAAGCCGTCTTCGCCGGTGTACCCGGTGCGGGCCAGCAGCAGGTCCTGAGTGCCGCCGTCGAAAGTGAACGGAACGTCAACCGCCGCGTAGTACTTGAGTTCAGTGACCAGTGCGTGCTGTTCGGCGGGCACCAGCCGGAGGAGGAACGCTTCGGCAAGCGGCCCTTGAACAGCGATCAGCGACGTCTCAGCGGAAGCGTCTTCAACCACGACGTCGAAACCGGCGGCGCGCTCCAGCAACGCCGCAGCAACAACCGCAGCGTTGCCGGCGTTGGGAACCACCAGGAACCTATCGGTGCCTTCGTCGGTGGACGGGCGACGGTACGTGATGAGGTCATCGATGATGCCGCCGTCTTCCTGGCAGATCAGCGAGTACTTGGCCTTGCCGATAGCCATGGCGGAGATTTTGCCCACCAGGGCGTAGTCCAGGAACGCGGCGGCCTCGGGACCGGTGACCCAGACTTCGCCCATGTGGGAGAGGTCGAACAAGCCGGCGGACTTGCGGACGGCGTGGTGCTCAGCCAACTCCGAGGAGTACTTGAGCGGCATCTGCCAGCCGCCGAAGTCGGTGAAGGACGCGCCGAGTTTCTTGTGCTCTTCGTAGAGAGCGGTGTAGTTCTCCGTCATGACCAGTCCTTAGTTCTCGAAGTCTTCGATCGGCGGGCAGGAGCAGACCAGGTTGCGGTCTCCGGCTGCGCCGTCAATGCGGCCTACGGGCGGGAAGTACTTGTCCTGCTTGAGGTGGTGGACCGGGAAGGCGGCCTGCTCGCGCGGGTAGGCGCGATCCCAATCGGACGAAACGACGGCGGCAGCCGTGTGCGGCGCGCGGCGAAGCGGGGAATCCTGCACGGCGAAGTCTCCATGCGCCACCTGCTCGATCTCGGCACGAATGGTGATCATGGCCTCGATGAAGCGGTCGATCTCCACCAGGTCCTCGGATTCGGTGGGCTCCACCATCAGGGTTCCGGCAACCGGGAAGGCCAAAGTGGGGGCGTGGAAGCCGAAGTCGATCAGGCGCTTGGCCACATCTTCAGCGGTGACGCCGGTCTTGGCCGTCAATTCGCGGAGGTCCAGGATGCACTCGTGGGCCACGAGTCCACCTTCGCCGGTGTAGAGGACCGGGAAGTGATCATTGAGGCGGGATGCGATGTAGTTCGCGGCCAGCAGTGCGGACTTGGTGGCTTCGGTGAGGCCCTGCCCACCCATGAGCTTCACGTAGGCCCAGGAAATCGGCAGGACGCCGGCGGAGCCAAAACGGGACGCGGAAATCGGGACGTCATTGCCTTCGGTCCAGGAAGCGGCGTCGCCGGGCATGAACGGTGCGAGGTGTGCCTTCGCGGCAACAGGACCAACGCCGGGTCCACCGCCTCCGTGCGGGATGCAGAAGGTCTTGTGCAGGTTCAGGTGGGACACGTCCCCGCCGAACTTGCCCGGCTGCGCAAGGCCAACCAGGGCGTTGAGGTTGGCGCCGTCGATGTACACCTGTCCGCCGGCCTCGTGGATGGCTTCGCAGACTTCGCGGACGTCGGCGTCGTACACACCATGCGTTGACGGGTAGGTGATCATGATGGCCGAGAGGGCATCCCGGTGGGCTTCGATCTTGTTCTTCAGGTCAACGTGGTCGATGGTGCCATCAGGCGCAGTGGCCACAACCACTACCTTCATGCCGGCCAGCACTGCCGAGGCCGCGTTGGTGCCGTGGGCGGAAGCGGGGATGAGGCAGACGTTGCGCTGCTCGTCGCCGCGGGAGAGGTGGTAGCCGCGGATGGCCAGCAAGCCGGCGAGTTCACCCTGGGAACCGGCGTTCGGCTGGATGGAGACTTGGTCGTAGCCGGTGATCTCGGTCAGCTGGGCTTCGAGGTCGGTGATGAGTTCACGCCAGCCCTCGGTCTGGGAATCCGGAGCGAACGGGTGGATGGAGGCGAACTCCGGCCAGGAAATTGCTTCCATCTCGGCCGTAGCGTTCAGCTTCATAGTGCAGGAACCCAGCGGGATCATCGTGCGGTCCAGCGCGAGGTCCCGGTCCGAGAGCTTGCGGATGTAGCGCAGGAGCTGCGTTTCGGAGCGATGCGTATTGAACACGGGGTGCTGCATGAAATCACTGGCGCGCTCAACGGAAGCCTCGAGCGCGAAGCCTTCAGCGGCTTCAACGACCGAAGCGCCGAAGACCGCCGCGACATCGGCGACAACCGCCGTCGTCGTGGTTTCATCAACGGAGATACCGACAGTATCTGCGTCGACACCACGCAGGTTGATGCCCTTGGCTTCGGCAGCGGCGACGATCTCAGCAGCTTTGCCTGGGACGCGGACGGTGATGGTGTCAAAGAAGGAACCGTGAAGGACCTCGACGCCGGCAGCCTTCAGTGACGCTGCCAGGGTGCGGGCGTGGCCGTGGGCTGTTTCGGCGATGGCCTTCAAGCCCTCAGGGCCGTGGTAGACGGCGTACATCGAGGCCACAATGGCCAGCAATGCCTGCGCGGTACAAATGTTGGACGTGGCCTTCTCGCGGCGGATGTGCTGCTCGCGGGTCTGCAGCGCCAAGCGGTAGGCGGGAACACCGGCGTCGTCCTTGGAAACTCCCACCAGACGGCCGGGCATGGAACGCTCCAAGCCCTTCTGGACGGCCATGTACGCGGCGTGCGGGCCGCCGAAGAACAGCGGAACGCCCAAGCGCTGCGCGGAACCAACGGCAATGTCCGCACCCTGCTCGCCCGGAGGGGTGATGAGGGTGAGGGAGAGGAGGTCGGCAGCGACGGTGACCAGTGCGCCGCGTTCCTTGGCTTCGGCAATCACGGCAGAGTGATCGAATACCCGGCCGGACACGCCGGGCTGCTGGAGGACGACGCCGTTAATGGCGCCTTCCGGGAGACCCAAGGAGAGATCAGCGACCTCAACCTCGAAACCAAGCGCCTCGGCGCGGCCCTTAACGATGGCGATGGTCTGCGGGAGGCAGTCGGCGTCGAGGACCGTCTTGCCGTCCTGGACAGCCTTGTTCTTGTTGGCGCGGCGCATCATCAGCACGGCTTCGGCAACGGCGGTTGCTTCATCCAGCAGGGACGCGTTGGCGATCGGCAGGCCAACCAGGTCCTGGACCATGGTTTGGAAGTTCAGGAGTGCTTCAAGGCGACCTTGGGAAATTTCCGGCTGGTAAGGGGTGTACGCGGTGTACCAGGCCGGGGACTCAAGGATGTTGCGGCGGATCACCGGCGGCGTCACGGTGTCGTAGTAGCCCTGGCCGATCATCTGGACAGCGGTCTTGTTCTTGGACGCAAGCTTGCGCAGCTCAGCCAAAACTTCAACTTCGCTGAGCGCGTTCTGCAGGGTGAGGGCAACATCCTGTCGGATGTCGTTCGGGACGGCGGTGTCGACCAGCGAATCGACGGTGTCGTAGCCGACGGACTTGAGCATGGTCTCAATATCGGCCTGGCGGCGGGCGCCGATATGCCGATCGACGAAGGTGGTGGAGGCAGAACTAACCGTCACGAAGGAACTCCATTACTTGGGCGGCGTTTGGGTACGCCACAGCGGCTGGGTTCCTCCCCGCTCTGTATTGGACCTGAGAGTTTCCGCGCCGTTGCGTGAACAACCATCGCTTGCACCGTCGGTGAGCACAGTACTCAAACACCCTGAGGTGGGCTGAGTGCCTGCTACTTTCCAGAGTTGCCTCGCCGCGGCGGTGCGTGGGCCTGAGAGATTCCTGGGGAGGGTTTGCTCCTACGGCGCCTGCATCACTTGCTTGCAGGACTCTCCCGCCGCAGATCAAAGGCATGTTCAGTTGTATGTGGGCACTATGTTGGGCACGCCACAAGAGTTAATTGTCCTACGCGCCGGCCTCAGCAGCAAATGGATGAATCACTACTTCCGCAGCCGCTCGAGGACTCCCAGCAGGATTTCGACGTCGGCCTCCCGCCCGGCGTTGCCGCCTTCCTGGCCGCCCTCAAAGATCGCGTTGAAGTAGAGGCCATCGCCCATGTAGCTGACGGCCTTGGCAACCTCCGGCCCGACGTCCTCGGCCAGGACGTCCAGCCACCGCTGTTGGATTGCGGCAAACCGGCGGCGGGTTTCCTCGTGGGCCACCTCAGCCAGCCTGGTGGCGGCGACGAAGGCCCGGTCCATGGGCGTATCCGCCCAGAGCGATGAGCGGATGAAGTAGGCCGCGGAACCATCCGGCGCAGCCTTCATCACTTCGGTATCTTCATCTGCGAGCAGGTCCAGGCGCTCCAAAAGGGCCGTGATCAGCGCTTCCTTGTTGGGGAAGTGATATAGCAGCCCGCCTTTGGACACTCCTGCCCGCTTGGCAACGGCGTCGAGTGTGGCAGCCCTCTCCCCTACTTCAATGAGGAGGGCTTCAAAGGCGTCCAGGACGGCGTCCCGGGCAATTGGTTTTCGTGGCATGTGTCCATCATTCCCTAAAGGCTCATGGGGGTTGTAGTTGAAACTGTACCGTCTGGACGGTACAGTAGAGGAATGTTCTCGCCGTCCTCAACCCCAGCACCCCGTTCCGCCTACCCCATCAAGGGCCAGGCAGCACCGTGGCGCGACTGGACGGCTCTGGCACTCCTGATGTTTCCGGTGCTGCTGGTGGCCGTCGATAACACCGCGCTCACCTTTGCCCTGCCTGAAATCGCCCGCTCACTGGACGTGGGCGGCGTTCAATTGCTTTGGATTGTTGACGCATATCCGCTGGTGCTCGCCGCGCTGCTCGTCTCCATGGGCAACCTGGGAGACAGGATCGGACGACGGCGGCTGCTGCTGATCGGCAGCACAGGCTTCGCAGCGGTTTCGGCTGCTACAGCTTTCGCGCCGTCCGCTGAATGGCTGATCGCCGGCCGCGCCGGACTTGGTGTGTTCGGCGCCATGCTGATGCCCTCGACCCTGTCCCTGATCCGGAACATCTTCACCGATCCCAACCGGCGCCGCCTTGCGATCGCCGTATGGGCTGCCGGGTTCTCCGGCGGCGCCGCCCTGGGCCCCATCTTCGGCGGCTGGCTGGTGGAGCACTTCTGGTGGGGCGCCGTGTTCCTGGTTGCAGCTTTCCTGCTTTTGCCGTTGCTCGCCTTTGGCCGTGTTCTGATTCCTGAGTCCAGGGATGCCAATCCCGGCCGGGTAGACGTGCCCAGCATTCTCTTGTCCGTAGTCACCATGGCACCATTCGTTTACGGCATCAAGGAATTCGCGGTCCATGGTTTCGGGGCGTCCGCGGCTGCGTTCATGGGCTTCGGTTTGGTGATGGGCATTCTGTTCGTGCGTCGTCAGCAGCGGATCGAAAACCCCATGCTGGATGTTGCTTTGTTCAAGAACAAGGTCTTCAGCACGGCAATTGTGGCGAACGTCCTATCCCTGTTCTCCATGACGGGCTTCATTTACTTCTTCGCCCAGCACCTGCAACTTGTTGAGGGCCAGTCCCCCATGGAGGCCGGGATCGCGATGATTCCCGCCCTCCTGGCAACGGTCATCGCTGGCCTGCTGGTGGTACCGCTGGTCAAGCGCGTGCGGCCCGGGTTCGTTGTGGCTGCCGGCCTGACGCTCAGCGCCGTGGGTTATTTGATCGTGGTGGTAGGCGATCACGGCAGCGGACCGGTGTTCCTGTTGTCGGCCTTGACCGTACTGGCTGTTGGTGTGGGTGCCGCGGAGACCATTTCCAATGACCTCATTCTGGCCTCCGTTCCCGCCGACAAGTCCGGCGCTGCTTCGGCCATCTCCGAGACCGGCTACGAACTGGGATCACTCTTGGGAACCGCAGTGCTTGGCTCCATCCTCACTGCTTCCTACCAGCACAACCTCATCATCCCGGACGGTGTATCCACGCAAGCCGCAGGCAAGTCCAGCGAAACGCTCGCCGGCGCTGTTGATGCGGCCACTGCCCTTCCGGCCCCATTGTCGGAGGCCCTGACAGCCGCCGCCCGGACAGCTTTCGAATCCGGCGTCCACATCACTGCGGCGATTGGGCTGGTACTGATGGCTGGCGCGGCGGTGCTCGCCGCCGTCGTTCTCAGGCGTGTGCCGAAGGCGCAGTAATGCCGTTGTGAGGCCCGCTCTGCGTGGTTCCGTAGGGATTTGCCACGCATACCGGGCCTCACAAGGCTTCGGTCGGCGCTGCTTTTTCGTCGACGTCGGCGGTCAGTTGGTCGATTCTGTCGAGGGCGTCACTAAGCCGGCCAACGGTGTTCCATAGCTGCGGGTGTTGTTCCCTGACTTCCTCGAGCGCGGCCCCCGCGGAGGTCAGGGATGCGAGGTCGAAGCTCACGTTGGTTCGGGCTCCGGCGATGGCTGCCCGGAGGGCTCCGAAGCCCACCACGACGTCGGCGATCAGCGCAGGATTGCCGTTGGAAGCGAGCCAGCCGAGGTCTTCAATGGCATCAAGGGCCCGCTCTCCGAGGACCGCTGATGCTTTGGCCGCATCGACGGAAGCTCTATGAATGGCTTCCTCGCGTTCAGGTCCGGGGTCCAGGCGGAAGGCAGCGCCGAAGGCGTTGGAGGCGGAGGCGTCGTCGTCGGCTAGTTGAAGGGCGGTTTGCCGTAGTTCACGGGCACGGGAGTGAATGCCGGCGAGTTCCTCTTGCTGAGACTTCTCCGCCTCGGTGTATCCGGCCACCATGGACGTCAGGGAGGCCGCGATGGAAAGCATCACCCCGGTCCCGGCGCCGCCTCCCGGGGACCCTTTGGATTCTGCAAGCGCTCCGGTCCACTCCTCAACGGTGGATAGCTGTGTGGTTATTGATTCAGAATCGTTCATGCATCCAGTCTGCCGGGGCTTCCCAACCTTTGCAGCTTTGGGCTGGATACACTGGCCAGACCTAGGCGTCGAATGAAAAGGGCAGACTCATGACCATTGACCTCGAAGAGCTTTACAAGGACCTGCATGCCCATCCCGAGTTGTCGTTCCAGGAAACCCGAACCGCGGGGATCGCCGCGGGATATCTCGAAGACCTTGGCTTCACCGTTCATCGCAACATCGGAAAGACCGGGGTTGTTGGTGTTCTGGACAACGGGCCGGGACCCGTGGTGATGCTCAGGGCGGACATGGATGCGTTGCCGGTCAAGGAAGCCACGGATTTGGACTACGCAAGCTCGGCGATGGGTGTTGATCATGAGGGTAAGGACATGCCGGTCATGCACGCTTGCGGCCATGACGTGCATGTGAGTTGCCTTGTTGGCGCGGTGGAGGTCCTGGCCGCGCAGCGTGATGAGTGGCAAGGCACGCTGATCGCCCTCTTCCAGCCTGCCGAGGAGTGGGGCGGCGGGGCAGAAACCATGGTTGCCGACGGACTGTATGACGTGGTGCCGAAACCTGACATCGTCCTAGGCCAACATGTGGCACCCTTCCCTGCCGGATGGTTCGGCATGCGTCCCGGCGTCACCATGGCGTCCGCCGATTCCCTCAACATCACTTTGCACGGACGAGGTGGTCACGGATCGCGTCCGGAGACCACAGTTGACCCGGTTCTGATGGCTGCTGCAACCACTGTGCGGTTACAGGGCATTGTCTCCCGTGAGCTCGCCGCCAGTGACTCCGCGGTGGTGACTGTTGGGCGAATTCACTCAGGAACCAAGAACAACATCATTCCCGAAACAGCGACTTTGGGCCTCAGCGTCCGCACTTTCAGCGAGGCCACCAGGGATAAAATCCTCGGCTCCATTGAGCGGATTGCCCAGGGAGAATCCACAGCTTCAGGTGCGCCCAAGGACCCCGAGATTCAGTTTGAAGAGCATTTCCCGCTGACCGTCAACGACCAAGCTGCAACCAGCAGGGTGTCCGCTGCCTTCACAGCAAAGTTCGGCGAAACACAGATCATCGACCCCGGCCCCGTGTCCGGAAGCGAAGACGTAGGAGCCTTGGCGAAGGCCGCCGGCGCTCCCCTGGTTTTCTGGTTCCTGGGTGGTGCCGAGCCGGCCTTGTTCAAGGAATTCGCCACTACGGGTCGCCATCCCGAGGACATTCCGTCAAATCACTCGCCGTACTTTGCTCCCGTCATTCAGCCGACGCTGGCACGGGGAACGGAAGCGCTGGTGACGGCCGCGCGGGAGTTCCTGGCCACCAAGTCCTAGGGCGCTGGTATTTTTCCAGCCAGCCGCAAGGGAAAGGCGCTGCGAGCGCAGCGCCTTTCCTTCGTGTTGATCCTGTCCAGCTTCTTCGATCCGGTCCGGGACCTAGACTTTCTCGCGGATGCGGTCGATCCTCGGTTCGGTAACCTCGGATTCCCTGCGACGGCGGGCCAGGAAAGTCCACAGCGTTCCTTCCGTCCGGGGACGGCTCTCTGCTGCTTGCTGGTCCTTGGGTGTCTCTGACGTGCGTGCTTCAGGCTTGCGCGCGGAGTCCTTCTTCGTGCGCCTCTCGAAGTCGTCGTAGTACGCGTAGCACATACAAACCTCCTTCAACGGCTGTCCTTTAATCGTCCTCGGACAATGTCCTCACGTCGATGGTTTTGTGCGTTGTGATCAGTGGGATAGAGCTGACTGGCGTGTTTCCTCTACAGCAGTTCGGGTCTCTTCCATCATCAGGTCGGCATTGATTGCAGCGCCTGCCATGACGCCCGCGGCTGCTGAGGCCATCACCTGGCCGTTCAGGTCCGTGACGTTTCCGGCGGCCCATACTCCGGGCACAGACGTTGCCCCTCCGAGGGGGTTCACTTCTACGTGTGTTCCGATGCCCATTGGGTGCTCCGCCATGGGGACGCCCATGGATTCCAGGACGTCGGACCTCGCCTCCAGCCGCGGGCCGGTGACTACAGCGTCCGCCGGAATGATGGTTCCTGACGCCAGGACGACACCAGTCAAAGTGTCGTCAGTTATTTGGAGCGCCTGAACTTTGCCGTCCACCACGGTGATGGAGCGGGCAGCCAATTGTTCCCACTGTTCTTCTGTCGGTTCCAGAACGTCATTGAGGAACAGGGTGATGTTGGGGCTCCACTGGCGGAACAGCAACGCCTGGTGCATCGCCATTGGCACTGACCCCAGGATCCCGATCGCTTGGTTTCGGACCTCCCAGCCGTGGCAGTAGGGGCAGTGCAGGACGTCGCGTCCCCATCGTTCCCGGATGCCCTCGACGTCGGGCAAGATGTCCACCAGCCCGGTGGTGACAAGTAGTCGGCGCGCTTTGACAGTTTGACCATCGGCCAGATCCACCTCGAAGGCGAGCTCTGAATCGTCCGTTGGCTCCGCCGTCGAGCGTGCCCCAACTGCGGTGCCGGACATTATGTCCGCCCCGTACTGGAGCGCCTCCGCTCGTCCGAGTTTCAGCAGTTCCTGGGGATTGACTCCGTCCCGCGACAGGAACCCGTGCACCCCGGCTGCGGGCGCGTTCCGCGGCTCACCGGCGTCGATGACGAGGACGGACCGCAAGGCCCTGCCCAAGGTGACCGCAGCACTTAACCCAGCTGCGCCACCTCCCATCACAACAACGTCATATTCGTCCGCCACGCGGTTGTTCTCAATTTCCGTACCCACGAATGCCTCCACTTATCCAGCGGCCCTGCGCCGCTTCTTCCATGGTTGGTCAAGACAGCCAGTATCAGCAAGGAAGTTTGCCGATATGGCAAACTGATGGCATGATGACCGATTTCAGCTCAATGCTCGACGCCGTCGGCCCTCGCCTGCGTGCCATGCGGACCCAACGCAACGTGACCCTTGCTGAAGCGTCGGAAGTTACAGGCATTTCCGTCAGCACGCTCTCACGGCTGGAATCGGGTCAACGCAAGCCGACTCTGGAGCTTCTTCTGCCTATAGCGCGGCTGTATCAGGTCCCACTGGAAGAACTCATCGACGCCCCGGAAACCGGCGATCCCCGCATTCACCTCAAACCGCACGTCCACGAATGGGGAACGGCCGTCCCTCTGACTCGGCGCCCCGGCGGTATCCAGGCCTTCAAAATGGTTCTCAAGGGCGGCACAGGCAAGGAGACTCCCACGCCTCAATCACATGAGGGCTACGACTGGGTGTATGTTCTCAACGGCAAACTCAGGTTAGTCCTGGGCGAGAACGACTTTGTCCTGAAACCCGGCGAGGTTGCAGAGTTTGATACCCGCACACCTCACTGGTTTGCCAGCGCCACCAAGGAGCCGGTGGAACTCCTAACCCTCTTCGGCCAGCAGGGCGAACGGCTTCACGTGCGGGCGCGGCCCAAACGTTGAAGCTACGAAGCCAACCATTCACGTGCGCTCCGGCGCGGGCCGGACTCAACCCCACGCTCCTGCTGATTAATCTCCGCCCACACCTCGTCGAGGGAGAGTCCCAGGACATCCGCGATCGCAGCAACAGTGGGAAACGCAGGCGTCGCCACCCGGCCTGATTCGATCTTTCGAAGCGTTTCGGGCGAGACGCGGGCGTCCAGAGCCGTCTCCAGCATGGAGCGCTCACCCCGGGCGCGACGCAAAAGAGCACCGAGGCGCTGTCCACGCTCGGCCTCTGCGGGTGTAAGCGGCAACCTGACCATGGCTCCAATTGTAATACCGGGATAATATGGCCGGGATAGTTATTGGTATTCACACGAAAGGCCCCGCATGATTGAGATCCTGAGCCAACCAGAACTAGGCCGCGCTAAGGAGGCCGGCGCCCTGGTGGCCAATATTCTGCACACGCTGAAGAGCCGCGCAACCGTGGGCACCAATCTCCTGGACATTGATCAGTGGGCAAAGAGCATGATCCTCGAAGCCGGGGGCGTCTCATGCTACGTGGACTACGCTCCTTCCTTTGGTCGCGGACCGTTCGGCCACTACATCTGTACCGGCGTGAACGATGCTGTCCTGCACGGTTTGCCCACGGACTACCAACTGGCCGACGGCGACCTTCTCACGCTGGATCTGGCCGTTTTGAAGGACGGAATCGCAGCAGACTCTGCCATCAGCTTCATCGTGGGTGAGACCAAGCCGGCTGAGAGTGTCGCAATGATCGAAGCAACCGAACGCGCTCTGCGCGCAGGCATAGAGGCCGCCCGGCCCGGCGCCCGCATCGGCGACCTCGCATATGCCATCGGCTCGGTCCTCAGCGAGGCCGGATACCCCGTCAACACCGAGTTCGGAGGCCACGGCATTGGCTCCACGATGCACCAGGAGCCGCACGTACCGAACATGGGCCGTCCGGGCCGAGGGTACAAGCTGCGCCCTGGACTGCTGCTGGCTCTGGAACCGTGGGTGATGGCCGACACCGCCCAGCTTGTCACCGACGCCGACGGCTGGACACTCCGCAGCGCGACCGGTTGCCGCACTGCCCACAGTGAGCACACCATCGCCATCACCAACGACGGAGCCGAGATCCTGACCCTGCCGACGCTCTGAGCCGGATGCTGGGTGGTTGATCGCGGGGTCGATGTTGGCTGGGCAGGTTTCCGCTCAGACAGGAAGCCACATACCGCCCGCATCCTAAACTCCGGCCAGCGAAGGGTCGGGCAGTTCGACTGGCACCGGTCCCGGCGAATCGGAGGGCAGCGCTGAGTCCCGAACGTATCCTGGCAGCGTCGGCGCTTGAGAACGATACACGCGTCCTGTAGGCGTGCGGATTTCCAGTGGGTGCCCTGGCCCGTGGAGGGATTTGGTGGTCCAACCGGGGTTTTCTTTGGTGTGGTTGCAGGCTTCACAAAGTCCGGCGCCGTTCGCGATGTTTGTTTTCCCTCCGGCACGCCACGGAATGACGTGGTCAATGTGCCGGATAGGCGCGTCGCAATAGGGGGTGCGGCAGGTGTGATCACGGGTTTCGATGAAGCGCCTAAGCCTTGCCGGGAAGAACCGGGCCTTGGAATCACTGGTCAGGAGTTCTCCGGTGGCCGGTGCTGTGTAGAGCCGACGGAGCCAGACATCGAACTCCTGGTCCTGTGCCGCCTGTTTTGGATCCTGTGCTGCCTGGTCCTGATCCTGTGCTGCCTGGTCCTGATCCTGTGCTGCCTGTTTTGGATCCTGCGCTGCTTGTTTTGGATCCATCGTGGCTTGCGGTGTGGCGGCTAACCGTCCCATGCTGGTCGGCGGCCTTAAGCTCCCGGCTTGCCCCAAGCCGAGAAGTTCCCTTCCCCATTCCGCCGGGACGATTCCGTAACCCTGAAGCCGGGCTGGTTCGCTGTCCCCTTGGAACAGGGTCCGGTCCGTCATGACCAGGTCCAGGTTAATTCCTGAGAACCCGCCCGGAGTTCCGGTGACACATTCGACCAAGGTGTCAGCCATAACCTGACCACGGCCCCTGATAACCCCGCCAGTCTCTGCTTCCCCGGTGGAACGGGCCGAATCAGCCGCCCGGCTCAACGCGGCATACACCGCCACACCCTGGGCGACCGGCAACAGCGCGGTCAGGTACGTCATGGTATCCGGCGCCGGACGCAGCTCACCGTCCGCTCCGCGGCGGCACGGCTGGCCCGCCCAGCCACCGACCGCGGAACACGACGGTACGCGGCAGCTTTCGCCGCCGCAACGATCGCCTTATCGCCCTTCCCCTCAAAGGTCCCGGTATCGGGGGCAAGTTCCTCATCCACTGCACACCGGTCCTCAACAGAAAGACACGCGGTCTCCTTCACCAACAACGTAGCCCGCCACTCATTCAACTGCCCGGACTGCAGAGCCGCCAACGTCCGTGGCATCTCCATCACCAGGGCCTTCGCCAAACCCAACAACCTAGACCCGCGGTTCGGGGATTCCCGACGCGCCAACGCCACCTGAGCACCCACCCCCTGACCACGCTCCGCCGCAGGAACACCAGCCTCAGCCTGCTCGGCACGCTGAGCAAGATCAAAAGCCACAACCACCCGCGCCTGCAAAGCCGAGATAGCCGACTTCAGGTCTTCCAGGCCACGGATTTGATCAATCAACTCACCACTTTCCGTGCCCAAACGGACAGCGCTCAACAGCGAGATGAGCTCCGGAACCCGCGGGCTGTACGGGGCGCCACCGATTCCCGGAGCAGGAAGAAGCGCTTCCACATCCATCGCTTGCCCCTCCCGCATCTGCTCCATACCGCTTACTCTTCCAGCGAGCACGAAGCACCATAAGACCGGAACCGTCCTATGTGGAAAACCCTCCAACACCAATTCAGCACATCGCCAAGACGCCGGTTACTCCCGCCCTTGCCCCCGGGGGTCACCCTGGTCCGGGTCGAATCCTCGTAAGGGTCGAATTTTGTACGGTTCGAACGACTACGGGAGCAACGCAAGCGCGTCACAAAAACGCGCCTTGCGCTTGAGGGTGACTCCCGTCATACTAAATGAACACTATTCATTTAGTGACAGTCGTCTCACGGAGTAAACCCCCCCATGATTGAAATCAGACACTCGGAAGCTTTCGCTTCCCTGACCATCGGCCCGGCAACCCGCCGGCGACCGGCCGAAGCGGTGGACCCCAACGCCCCGCTCGGCGCAGTAAAAACGCAGCAAACCCAGGTGGTTATCGCGTGAGCGCGTGGCGCATGCCATCGGAAACGGCTCCTCAGGACCGCGTCTGGATGGCCTTCCCCACCGGCGGCTACACCTTGGGTGACACAGAAGAAGACGCCCACGCAGCACGTTCGGCCTGGGCGGCAGTTGCCAATGCCATCCTTGAATTTGAACCCGTCACCATGGTGGTAACACCCGACGACGTCGAAACGGCCTCGCGCTATCTGAATCCACGCGTTGAGGTAATTACCGCTGAGCTCAACGATGCCTGGATGCGGGACATCGGTCCGTCGTTCGTCCTGGATTCCAACCGGCAACTGGGCGCTGTGGACTGGATCTTCAACGGCTGGGGCGGCCAGGACTGGGCAGCCTGGGATAAGGATTCGCTCATTGCCGAGGACATCAGCGGCCGCACCAACGCCCGGCACATCCCGTCAGGGATCGTCAACGAGGGCGGTGGCATTCAGGTTGACGGTGAAGGCACCGTCCTGGTCACCGAGACTGTCCAGCTCGATCAGGGTCGAAATCCAGGCCTGACGAAAGCCGACATCGAGCTGGAACTGGCCCGTACCATCGGCGCCACCCACGTGGTGTGGCTTCCTCGAGGCCTCACGCGTGACTCGGAAAAGTTCGGCACTCGCGGACACGTGGACATCGTGGCCGCAATCCCAAGCCCGGGCACGCTGTTGGTCCATTCCCAACAGAACCCGGAACATCCGGACTACAGGGTCTCCCGGGAGATCATCGACTTCCTGCGCACCACCCATGACGCAGCGGGCCGGGACTGGAACATCATCGAAGTTCCCGCTCCGGAGACTCTTACCGACGATGAGGGATATGTGGACTACAGCTACATCAATCACCTTGTGGTCAACGGCGGGGTTATCGCCTGCAGCTTCAACGAACCCATGGACGAGAAAGCACTCCGCATTCTCGCCGACGCCTACCCCGGACGCCGCGTGATCGGTGTTGACGCGCGCGAACTCTTCGCCCGGGGCGGCGGCATCCACTGCATTACGCAGCAGCAGCCTTCGGCCATCTAGAAAGGGCCTCATATGAGCCAGACAATCCGCCGCAGCGGCAATGAAGCTGCAGAGTCGCACGAGATCAGCGGCAAGGGACTGAAGACGGGGCAGTTGGGGCTCCTCGCCGTCGTCGTTCTTGGCATTTCAACCATCGCCCCGGCGTACACGCTCACCAGCGCGCTCGGGCCAACAGTCAACGAAGCCGGGCTGCAACTGCCCGTCATTTTCCTGATCGGGTTCATTCCGATGATCCTGGTCTCGCTTGCCTACCGGGAGCTCAACGCAGACTCCCCGGACAGCGGCACCACCTTCACATGGGTCACCAAAGCGTTCGGCCCGTGGGTTGGTTGGATGGGTGGCTGGGGCTTGCTTGCCGCCAACATCATCGTTCTGTCCAACCTGGCCGGAGTGGCCGTGGACTTCTTCTACCTGTTCCTTGCACAGGCCACGGGTTCTCCGGAACTCGCTGACCTCGCTTCGAACAAGCTTCTCAACGTTGCCACGTGCTTCGTCTTCGTGGCCCTCGCCGTTTGGGTGAGCTACCGCGGCCTTCACACCACCAAGATCGTCCAGTACGGTCTGGTAGGTTTCCAGTTGCTGGTCCTTGGCCTGTTCGTTGCCATGGCGTTCGCCAACTGGTCCACCTCCGAGACTGCTGTGCCGTTCAGCTGGGACTGGTTCGACGTCACCAAGATCGAAACCTTCGGCCAGATCGCAGCTGGTATCTCGTTGTCGATCTTCGTCTACTGGGGCTGGGATGTCTGCCTGACCGTCAACGAGGAAACTGCCAACGGCAAGAAAACCGCCGGCCTGGCAGGCACGCTGACAGCGGTGATTGTGCTGGGCATCTACCTCCTGGTCACCATTGCCACCATGATGTTCGCAGGCGTCGGCGATACCGGGATCGGCCTGAACAACGAGGAAAACCACGCCAACGTCTTCACTGCACTCGCATCACCGGTGATGGGTCCGTTCGCCATCCTCATGTCCCTGGCCGTGCTCTCCAGCTCTGCGGCATCCCTGCAGTCCACGTTCACCTCGCCGTCACGCAGCCTGCTGGCCATGGCGCACTACGGCGCCCTGCCGGAGCGCTTCAGCCACATGAGCAAGAAGTTTTCGACGCCGGGCTTCGCCACCGTTGCGGCCGGCGTCCTGTCCGCGGGCTTCTACGCGGTAATGCACGTAATCAGCGAGAACGTCCTGAACGACACCATCCTTGCCTTGGGCCTGATGATCTGCTTCTACTACGGGCTCACGGCCATCGCCTGCGTCTGGTACTTCCGTAACAGCGTGTTCTCCAGCGCCCGGAACTTCTTCCTGCGGCTCGTTTGCCCGCTGTTGGGTGGGGTTGGACTGTTTGTGGTGTTCCTGCAGACCGCAGTAGACAGCTGGGCTCCTGAGTTTGGCAGTGGCTCCCAGATCTTCGGGGTGGGGCTCGTGTTCGTCCTGGGCATCGGCATCCTGGCCTTGGGTGCCGTGGTCATGCTGATCATGTCCCGGGTCCGGCCCGGGTTCTTCCGCGGCGAGACCATCCGGAAGGATACGCCTGCGCTGGTAGTGCCGGAGTAGAGAGCCGGAACAAAGCTGCGAAACGCGGGAAAGCTGCCAGTTCGCCGGAATCATCCGGGCGAACTGGCAGCTTTCGTAGCTTCTGGGCGCTCCAGCAAGAAGCCTTTACCAGCGGTGTGCCACATCCACCACCAGGCGCGAACCGCCGTCGGGCCCGTCCAAGGTGAACACCCGGAACGGAAGGCGGGCACGAACGCCCAGCCCGATGCTCGTGGTGCCTTCAAAACTGCCCGCGTAAACCACCTGCCGGAACGTCTGGTAGCCGGAGACGTTGGACAGTTCCGCCTTGGCTGCCGGCTCATACGTTGGCTGGCTGTACTGGTTGTAGGACGGTGCAGTGACCATCACTTGCAGGTCAGCATCCCCCAGAACCGGGATGGGATAGCCGGTAGCATCCTGGGTGACCACCGGAACATACTGAACCGCGTAGCCGGCCACCTTGCCGGTCATGTCAATGACCAGGCGGTCGTAGCAGGGCTGTTGGCCCGTGCGAACGTTGGTGACGTTGGCGGAACTCATGTCGGGGTCGGCCTTGGCCATGGAACCCCACGAAATACCGCAATATGTAGCTGCCGAGGCTGGTCCCGGCGCCACCAGACCGAGCCCGGCAGCTGCCATGACCGCTGCCAAACCCGCTCCAAGTTTCCTCATTTTTTGTGCCCCCTTCAGGCGAAGTTGATACTTCAACAGTAGGAGTGCATCGGGGCGTTTGGGCGGGTTGTATCCGCTTCGGGGCGCAACCGTTAAGTGGCCGCTGCTGCGATTACAAGAGGGTTATCGAAGGGCAGTTTTTTGGGTGATGAGCGGCCGCGCAGAGGGTCCTCGCGCCCATGTTCGTAACCCAAGATAACGAGACCTTGGCGTTACTTAGCCTTCGCAGTCCTTGCAGAACTTAAGACCGTTCTTTTCCAGTGCAATCTGGGACCTGTGACGGACCAGGAAGCAGGAGCCGCACGTGAATTCGTCAGACTGCTCCGGAACAACAACGACGGTCAGTTCTTCACCGGAAAGATCTGCGCCGGGCAGGTCAATGCCTTCGGCGGTATCGTTTTCCTCGACGTCGATAACCGCGGTCTGCGCAGTGTTTACACGGGAAGCCTGGAGGCCCTCAAGCGACTCGGCGGGAGACTCTTCTTCTGTCTTGCGCGGGGCATCATAATCAGTAGCCATTGAGGTTCGCTTTCGTTGCTGCATAGTGCCTATTCCGGCACCTCAGTGAAGCAGTTTAGGGCATATCGGCGGTGATAAACGAATAGTGTGCCCAACGCGACATTCTGCAGCATTCCCGGCTGGTTCTACGGATCTGTTTGCACCCTCAGGGCGTGCGCTTGGATGGCCTGCGCACTGGCAACCGTGACGCCGCTGAGGGCCGGGAGCCACCACAGATCACTCATGGCTCCGTGCCCGCCTGCCCCGTCTTCCTCCGCTGCCGGACCAGTGCAATCCAGAACGTAGGCCGCCTCGATCCAGGCTGCAATGGTGGTGCCTGCTGAGGCGGCAAAGGAGGCCAGTGATCCGATCATGCGGTAACGGTATCCAGCTTGCGTTTGGAGGCCGTTTCGGATGGATCACGAGCTTGTTAACTCCTCAGTCCTGCAAAGCCTTCTCCACGATGTACTCCGCTATGGCCATGGACGAAGTAGCCCCAGGAGAAGGTGCGTTGCGCACCAAGACCGTGTCCCGGCGTCGTGCGATGACAAAGTCATCCACCAGCGAACCATCACCGTTCATGGCCTGCGCGCGGACGCCCCTGGTGCCGGGAAGAATGGTGGCGCCTTCCAACGAGGGCACGAAGCGCATGGCCTCGCGGATGAACTTTTTCTTGCTCACTACGGTCTGGAATTCTCGAACGGCTGACGGCACATTTTGCCGGGCGAAATTCCAGAATCCAGGAAAAAGCGTGTAATTCAGGACGTCGCGCACATCCACCTCATTCCACGCGTAGGACTCGCGACCAAAGGAGATGAACGCGTTCGGGCCCAGCATCATTTCGCCGTCGATGCGTTTGGTGAGGTGGACGCCGAGGAAGGGGTGCTTCGGGTCCGGGACGGGGTAGATGAGACCACTCACTTGATCTCGGGCTTCCTTGCCCAGCAGGAAATACTGTCCGAAGAAGGGCACGATTTTTGGGGTAGCCGGTTCACCGGTCGCTGCGGCCACACGGTCCGATTGAAGTCCCGCGCAGGCCACCACGAGGTCGTAATGTTCGCCGCTGTCCTGTGTACTAACCACCACGCCGTTGTCCTGCTGCTCAAGGGCAATAACCTCCTGCCCCAGCCGGATGGTCCCTCCGGAGCTGCGGACGTCGTCGGCGAGCGCGTTGGTGATGGCCGTGTAGTCAACGATCGCCGTTTCCGGCGAGTGCAAGGCGGAAAGCCCGACGGCGTTCGGCTCCACCTCGCGTATCTGCTCGCCCAGCAGCATCCGTGCGCCGGGAACGCCGTTGGCTGTGGCGCGGGCGAAAATCTTGTCCAGGCGAGCCGATTCCTCGGGTGTTTGGGCGATCACCAGCTTGCCGCAGGCTTCGTAGGGCAGGTTCTTCATGGCGCAGAATTCCTGCAGCAGCTCTACTCCCCTGCGGCACAGCTTTGCCTTCAGCCCGCCGGGTTCGTAGTACAGGCCGGCGTGAACCACACCCGAGTTGTGCCCGGTCTGGTGGGCTGCGAGCCGGTCTTCCTTTTCATAGACGGTGACCTGGACGTCGTCGAGTCTGTTGACAAGTTCCCGCGCCACCGCAATGCCGATGATCCCGCCGCCAACTACGGCACACCGCTTGATGGTCCTCATGTGTGGAGGGTGGGGCATGGCACTCCTCGTCGTTGGGGTGAGTCAGTCGTGGGTGGGTCAGTCGTTGGCGTGGGTCCGAGTCAGTCACAGCATTTCACGGGCACCCCTTGAGCGGCACTAAGGAACCCGAAAAGGGCACGAAAAAGGGCGGCACGCGAGGTGCCGCCCTTTTCATTGGCAGGTATTACTTGCCGGGGTGGTGACTATGCAGTCGGCTGATCGAAACGCTGGCCGGCCGGGTTGGACGGCAGGAGCGTCATGATGAACACGGCCAACTGGCCAGCGAAGGGAACCAGAAGAAGCAGGGCAAACAAGCCGCTGAAGTTGCCGTCATGCAGGCGACGGATGATCAAAGCGATGGACGGGATGATCGTGGCAAGGCCCCAAAGACCCCAAACGATGGAGCCAATGACAAACGTGGCACCGTAGACCGGGTCGCCATCGACGCCAACGGACAAACCGGACATCGTAAAGATCTGCAGCACGACGGAAACAAGCGCTGCCACCAAGGTCCACCACCAGTATTCGCTACGGCTCGCGCGGCCGCTGAACGCGGTGTACTTCTTGAAGAAACGCTTCACGGCAGCGCCGATCGGAGCGCCGTAGTACGGTGCCCACAGCGGCGGCTCGCCGGCCTGAACGCCGTACTGCTCGGTTTGTTGCGGTTGTTGCGGGTAAGTGCTCATTGTTATATCCCCCGGGTTAGGTGTGAGTCGTGATGTAGCTTCATGCTCAGTGTGAGTCGTGCTCATCGTAATGCCCCAACAGCGAATTATGCAGTTCGATGGAGGAAATTAACCCGGATTTAGCTTGGTAACGCAATATTTCGTCCGCGGGGGCTTTCATGAGCCGGCAATTCCCACGAGCTAGCTCACAGTGAACACGTCGATTTCCACCGAACCGGGCCGGCGGCGCCCTGTTCCCACCATGATGGTGTGGTTGAGCCGAGCCCACTGAACTGAAGCAGTGGAAAAGCGAGGGCTGCACCGGAAATAGATCAGCGCGGGATCTACTGCATCTCCCTTATTCAACTTGGCGATATCTTCCACAGCACCGAAACGCAGAGCCGCGTTGTGAACATAAACCATTGCTCCGTCATCGAGTACCACGGCATACCGGGCATCCAGTTCCGTCAGCTCGGCACTCCGGAGAATCTGGTAGTCAGCACCGGCCGGCAACACGCGCCCGTGGAAGTGTTGGCCCGGAAACGGTCCCACCGGTGATGGGCACGATCCGCCGGTGCCCCTCCGGAGTAATACCGGCGTCAATTGGCTCACCTACGTCCGCGCTCAGAGTGGCGAGGAACGTCAACGCTGGCGGCTGCGGAATACGCGTCACTGTGCGTAGTGCTTTCGGAGGTCCATCTTCCGGATCTTTCCACTGGCGGTTCGTGGCATTTCCTCAACAAACACCACGGATTTGGGAATTTTGTACCGCGCCAACCGGCCTTCCAGATGCGAGCGCAGTTGGTCCTCGGTCAAAGATTCTCCTTCACGCAAAGTGACGATCGCCCGGGGCACTTCTCCCCATTTCGAGTCATCAATTCCGATCACTGCCACGCTCCCCACTGCCGGTAGCTCTGCGATGGCAGCTTCTACCTCGGCCGGGTAGATGTTCTCGCCGCCGGAAATGATCATGTCCTTGATGCGGTCCGAAACGAACAGGAACCCGTCCGCGTCTTGATAGCCCATATCGCCGGAACGGAACCAGGACGAGTCCGAGTAGCTTTCTGCGGTGGCTTCCGGCCGGTTCCAGTACTCCTTGATCACGTTGGGTCCGGAGATTTGGATCTCTCCCACCTCTCCGAGCGCAGCAACGCCGCCTAACGGATCGGCAATCCTCACGTCTGTGAAGAAGTGCGGCAGCCCCGCAGAGCCGGCCTTTTCCTTGGACCGCGATACTGGGAGCATGGTTGCCCCGGGCGCGGTTTCGGTCATGCCATAGCAGCTGGTGAAACCGATGCCGCGCTGCTCATACGCGTCCAACACCCTCTGCGGAACCGCGGAACCGCCGCAGGTGAGCTTGTCCAGGGAGCTGAGATCCGCCGTCGACCATCCGGGATGGTCACAGAGCATCTGGAAGGTGGTGGGGACGCCGTTGAGCGTGGTGACTTTGTGCTGCCCCACCAGCTCCAGTACCCGGCCGGCGTCGAACTTGGCTTCAAGCACCACAGTGGCGCCTTTGAGCAGCATGGGAAGCAGACCCATATCCAGGGATGCCACGTGGAACAGCGGCGAGATCATCAGCGCTACATCGTTGCGGTTCAGGTCCATGTCCACCACCGTGTTGATGCAGTTCCAGGTGATGTTGCCGTGCGTCAGCAGTGCACCCTTGGGCTTGCCGGTGGTGCCGGACGTGTAGAGGATCATGGCGCCGTCGTCCAGCGTCACGGTTTCATCCTGCGCTGCCGCGGTTGCAGCGTCGAGAACCTCGCCATAGTGCTCGACGCCGGATGGCAGCTTAGGAGCGGAACTGTCAGTAACGTCGTCGGGCGCCACTACAAGACGGTGGGTTACCTCGGTGTCCATGCAGGATCCGGCGGCGACGGTCTCCAACGATGCCGCGCTGATGAAGAGCCGTGCTCCTGAGTCCTGCAGTTGATACCGCAACTCCGGGGCCGTCAGACGGGTGTTCAGCGGGACGAAGATCGCGCCCAGCAGCCCACAGGCGAAGAACGTCTCCACAAAGGACGCGTGATTTTCGCCGAGGTAAGCCACCCTGTCCCCCTTGTTCACTCCCCTATCCTTGAGCGCATTGGCCAAGTGGTCGGTCCGGTCTGCGAGTTCTGCGTAGCTGACAGTGTGCTCACCGGAAATGACTGCCGTTTTGGTACCGGACTTGATCCGGCGCCGGTGCAGCCAGGATCCAACTCCGTTGTTGTCCATGGTGCAGTGCTCCTAACTGACCGTAGAGAGGTCGTTGTTCTTAGACTCCCGCGTCAGCAGGATGAAGACAATCGATACCAGCGACATGACGGACAGGAACACCACCACCGGGACGATGCTCTGGCCGGCGTCCTTATAAAGGCCCGCCACAATGCCGGGCGTGAAGCCAGCGCCGATCAGGGTTGCCAACTGGTAGCCAACGGCAGCGCCGGTGTAGCGGTTTGTGGTGCCGAACTGCTCGGACACGAATGCGGCCAGTGGACCATAAAGGGACGAATGCAGAACCAGCGCCACTGTGAAGGCCATGAAAACCAAAGCGATGTTGCCGGAACTGAGCATCCCGAACATTGGGAACAGGTACAGGATGAACAAAGCCAGGCCGGTGACCATGACCGGACGGCGGCCGAAGCGATCGGAGAGCCTACCGCCCAAGAGGACAAACAGGATGGAGATGGCCGAGGCGCCTGCGAAGGCATAGAGCACGCCCTGCTGTGGTGCGCCCTTGGACACTGCAAAGGTGACGGCGAACGTGGGCAGCACTACCTGGAGGCCGAAGCCGGCAGCACCGGCAAACATGATCATGATGAGGGTTTTGGGACGCTTCAGCACTTCAAGCAACGGCATCTTGCGTTTGGTGCCCTTTTCCTTGGCAACGGCCTCGGCGAAGATGGGGCTCTCGGAAACCCGCAACCTCACGAACATGCCCACGATCAAAAGCACGAAGGACAACAGGAACGGCACGCGCCAACCCCACGCCAGGAACGCGTCCTGAGGAAGGGCGGAGAAAATGCCCATCACTACGGTGCCGAGCACTGCGCCCGTCGGGGCGCCGGCATTGACGAACGACGCCGCAAACCCGCGCCGCTTGGGGTCCGAATGCTCCAAAGCCATGAGTGCGGCCCCGCCCCATTCACCGCCCACTGCGATTCCCTGGCAGACACGCAAGACCACCAGGATCACGGCACCCCAAGGACCAATGACGTTGGCTCCCGGGATCAAACCAATCAACGTCGAAGCGACACCCATCATCGCCATGGACACGATCAGCATGCCCTTGCGGCCGATGCGGTCACCGAAATGTCCGAAGATGATGCCACCCAATGGGCGGGCAACGTACCCGGCAGCGAACGTGGCGTAGGCAGCCACCACGCCCACCCATTCGTCAGTACCGGCGAAGAACACCTTGGGGAAGGCAACCGCTGCGGCCGTTGCGTACAACAGGAAATCGTAGAACTCGATGGTGCTGCCCAGATAGCTGGACAAGATGACCGTGCGCGCCTCTTTGCGCTTGGCGGCCGTACTCGACGATGCGAGCGCAGTGTGTCCTGACATGGCTGTTCCTTGGGAGAGGAGGAAAATTGCTGGTGGAGGGTTTATTTGTAGAAGCGTGCGAGGAATTCGGCAACAACGGCGGGGCGTTCCTGGCCTTCGATTTCGATGGTGGCGTTGACCTTGATCTGGGCGCCGCCCTTGACCTCGGTGACCTCAGCGATGCTGCCGTTCATGCGGACTTTGGAGCCCACCCTCACCGGTGAGGTGAAGCGGACTTTGTCCAGGCCGTAGTTAACCTTGGTGGTCACGCCTTCCACGTCGAAGAGTTCGCCCCAGAACGGGATGATCAGGGACAGGGTGAGGAAGCCGTGCGCGATCGGGGCACCGAACGGCCCGTCCTTGGCGCGTTCGGGGTCGGTGTGGATCCACTGCTGGTCGTCCGTAGCGTCGGCGAACAGGTTGATCTGCTGCTGGGTGATTTCGCGGTAGTCGGTGGTGCCCAGGTCCTTGCCGGACATGGTGAGCAGGGTGTCGAAATCGACGACGAGATTGGGCATCTTTGCCTCCTGGTAGTTGTTTGAAGTGATTTAGTTGGTGAAAGCACTGGCGCCGGTGAGGGCGCGGCCGATGATGAGGGCGTTGATCTCGTGGGTGCCTTCGTAGGAATAGACGGCTTCGGCGTCGGCGTGGAAACGCCCGACGTCGGCGGCGAGCGTGATGCCGTTACCGCCCACCACTTCGCGGGCGAGGGCAACGGTTTCGCGCATCATCAGGGACGTCTGCATCTTGGCCAGGGCCGAGTCCTGATCCCGGTAGATTCCCCAGCCCTGCTGCTCGGTCAGCCGTACAACGAGTGAAAGCGAAGCCGTGACGTTGCCGAGCATGCGGGCCAGCTTCTCCTGGACCAGTTGGAACGAGCCCAAGGACTTGCCGAACTGCTGACGCTCCTTCACATAAGCCAGCGCTGCTTCGAACGCCCCGGCTTGGATTCCGGCGGCGATCCAGGCAACGTCCGAGCGCATCGCCCGGAGCATAGCGGCGACGTCTATGAAGGAGTTCACATTGTGCAGGCGCATGGCTTCGGGAACCCTGACATTGTTCAACGTGATGTGGGCGTTCTGCATCATCCGCAGTGAGGTCTTACCCTGGATCTTCTCCAGGGACACCCCGGGAGCGCTCCGGTCAACGAGGAACGCTTTGACCTGCCCGTCGGCGACATCGCGGGCGAATACGCACAGCACGTCGGCTGTGGACGCGCCCCCGATCCACCGTTTGGCACCGTCCAGAAGCCAAGCACCGGAGCCAGTGCCGCCGTCGGGATCTTCTTCGAAGCGGGCCGTGGTAGCGAGCCCCCCGGCGATATCAGAGCCGTGCTCGGGTTCGGTCAAGGAAAAGACGCCCTTGAGGGAGAAGTCGATGACCTTGGGCATCCACTCCTTCTGCTGCTCTTCGGACGCACCCACCCGGATGGCTGTCCGGAACAGCCCTGCCTGGGCGGTGTACCAGGTGGCCAGCGAAGCGTCAGTACGGGCCAGTTCGAAGATCCGGAAGCCGTGGTAAATCCCTCGCGCAGGGGCCTCAACAGTGAGGTCGGCTGGTTCCATCAGATCCAGGTCAATCAACGGCCGTGCCAGTTGTTCGGGGAACTCCCCCTTCTCCCAGTACTCGGCCAACAAGGGCTTCGCTTCGGCGTCAAGGAAGTCCCGCAGCCGGCCAAGTACCTGGCGTTCCGCGGTGCTAAGGAGAGCTTCGGCGTCGTACCAGTCCGCGACGGAGTACAGCCGCTGGGCTGTTCCTGTGGCCGTCGTAGCAGTCGCAGTCATCTCAGCCATCCAGACCAAGCAGCCGGACGGCGTTGTCCTTGAGGATCTTGGGCCGGACTTCGTCTTTCAAGGGCAGGTCGGCGAACGCGCCCAGCCACTTCTGCGGCGTAATCAGCGGAAAGTCCGTGCCGAACAACACCTTGTCCTGCAGTACCGAATTGCACGCTTTCACGAGTGACTCCGGGAAGTATTTCGGCGACCACCCGGACAAGTCAATAAAGACGTTGGACTTGTGTGTCGCGATCGAGTTTGCCTCGTCCTGCCACGGCACGGAAGGGTGGGCCATGATGATCTGCAGGCCCGGGAAATCTGCCGCCACAGCGTCCAGCAGGAGCGGATTGGAGAAGGCGAGCTTGATCCCATACCCGCCGGGGAGACCTGCCCCCATGCCGTTTTGGCCGGTGTGGAATATGCAGGGAAGTCCCAGCTCCTGGAGCGTTTCCCAGAGTGGGTAGAACGTCTCGTTGGACGGATCAAAACCCTGCAGCGAAGGGTGGAACTTGAAACCGCGGGCGCCCAGCTCAACAGCCTGGTGCTTCGCTCCCGCGATCGCGTCCTCCCCGGTCCTGGGGTCAACACTGCCGAACGGAATGAGCACATCATTGTTCCGGGCAGCGCCCTCGATCAGTTCCGGGATGCTGTTGGGCTCGTGCTTGAGCTGGGTGCGGGCGTCAACAGTGAACACGACGGCGGCCATGTTTAGTTCGCGGTACACCTCGGCGATCCGGTCCAGCGATGGCGTGCGGTCCTCGGACTTGAAGTACTTCGCCGAGGCCTCCGTCAGCGCTTCCGGCAGGGAAGCGTGTCCGCAACTGTCCACTTCGAGATGGACGTGCATGTCGATCGCATCCACCGCAGCGGCGTCGATGCCCAATTCGTAACGGGTAGCCATGATCAGCGGGCCTGTACGGCTTCAGGTTTGGCCTGTTCCGGCCGGAGCTCCGCGGGCAGCGGCAGGAATTCCTCGCCGTAACTCTGCAGTGCCTCAGTACCAAAAAGCGATCCAGCGTTCTCCTGCAGGGCCTCGTAACTCCAACCGCCCTCACGGTACTCGGTACTCGCCGCCGTCGGGTGTGTCCAAACCTGCAACCGGTCACCACCGGCGCCGATCGCTTGGCCGGTAATTTCAGCAGCCGCATCAGAGGCGAGGAAGGCAATCAGCCCGGCGACGTCGTCGGCCGTTCCAAAACCAAGATCATGGCGGAAGAACGCCGGCATCGCCTCACCGCGCTCCTCTGCTTCCACGGCCTTCTGAAAATACGGGACCGTTTTGGTCATCGCCGTCGCCGCCACTGGGATCACCGAGTTCACCGTCACCCCAGCTTTCTTCATCTCCAAAGCCCACGTCCGGACCATGCCTACGATCCCGGCCTTCGCCGCCGCGTAATTGCTCTGCCCGAAGTTGCCTCGCTGGCCGGTCGGCGAACCAATCGTGATGATCCGGCCCGCGACGTTGTTCTCCTTGAAGTACGCGAATGCCTCGCGGACACAGGTGAACGTGCCCTTCAGGTGCACGTTGATGACCAGGTCAAAGTCCTCATCCGTCATCTTCAGCAGGCTCTTATCCCGCAGGATTCCGGCATTGGTCACCAAGATGTCCAAGCGGCCAAACGCCTCAACAGCACCGGCCACCAAAGCCTTCGCAGCATCAGTCGAACCAACCGGAACCACCACAGCGGTGGCGCGTCCGCCGTCGGCCTCGATCTGCGCAACAGCATCCGCCGCGGTCTGGGCGTTCACGTCATTAATAACGACGGCGGCACCCTGGCGGGCGAGCTCCCTCGCGTAAGCGAGTCCAAGACCCTGTCCACTCCCGGTGACGATTGCAACCTTGCCGTTCAAGCTCATGGCGTGCTCCTTCGCATGCAGTAACCGGCCTGAGCCGGTGAAGCCGATCCCACTGCATCGTGAGATCCTTGTCATGATCAATGAGAATACGGATCATTGAAAAAGTCAACGATTGTTTTTCATTACTATTGGAGTTGTCATGGGCCCGCAAAGCATCGAAGTGGAAACCCCGCGCCTGGCCGCAGCAAAAATCGGCAGCGATGTGGGCCTGTTGCTGGCCAAACTGCACGCCACAGGTTCACTCCTGAACAACAAAGCACTGGCCGACTACGGCCTCCGCGAGCGGTCATTCTCCGTGCTGACACTCGCCTGCAGCGGGTTGGAACCCACACAACGTGAACTGGCCGATTTCCTCAGCCTGGATCCCAGCCAGGTGGTCAGCCTGGTCGACGACCTCGAGCACCGCGGACTGGTCAAACGAGCCCAAGGCAAGCAGGACCGCCGGGCAAAGATCATCGTCTCCACCGCTGAGGGCCGCCGGATCCACAACAAAGCGCGGGCCGGACTCGAAGAGTGTGAGCGGACCCAGCTGGCCACACTGACTGAAGACGAGAACGCGCAGCTAAGAGCTCTGCTCAAGAAAGCCTTGTGGGGTTAGGCTGAGTGCTCGCGGCCCCAACTGAGGCCGCCCGATGGACATCTGCACAGCAGAGCCCCGCTCACGTATGCACCTGTCCATACCGGCATCCGGACGCTTCTGTCAGGATCGGAAACTATGAGCTTCCCTCTTTTCCACGATCCCCTGCAGGGCGCCGTCACCGTAGACGCACCCGCTCGCGATCCTCAAGTCCACCGCCAAAGCCGCACTAACAACCGGCCGACCCGGCAGGCAACACATGGATCCAAGCCTGCCCGCACCTCCAGGCAGCGAGAGGTAGCCAAGGTTGCCGAAGACCTCCAGGCTTTGATGGCGAGGACCTCAGCCCGGGGCTAGGGAAGTCGCTAGTCAGGCTTATTAACAACAGGCCTTCTTGACTTGCTTCACTGTCTTGCCCCATGTCTAGGCTGGGTCCCATGACTGAGCTGACCTTCCAAAACATCGTCGACGACGGTGCCATCCTTTTCCTCGAAACCCATCACATGCAGGACGATCGTTTTGAGGAATGGGGCTACGAGCGTTGGCACACTGCCGATCAGTTCGCCAGTGTGGAATTCCACTTTCCCGGGAGAAGTTCAAAGCATTTGCAGACTGCTTTTGTGGGAACGTCCGGCCCCGGTCCCAAGAGTTTCCTGTGGGGATGGGCGAATCCGAATGTTGCGGCCACGCCTGCCCAAAAGGAAGTCTTTGACCAGGTTGTCGCATTCGGCCGGCACTACGGCATTGACGAACTGACCAATGGTGAGGTTCCCTTCACCAGCATCGTCCCCGCATTTGCGGACGAGGAAGTCAGGCTCAGCGCTGAAAAGGCCGGATCAACCCTGGTGGCCTTCAAGATTGCCACCGCAGTGAAAATGATCACCGGCCGGGCAAACCACTTCACGTCAAACATCGGCAGGGGCTCTATGGCCGTGGTTGCCTACAACCACGGCAGCCTGGAGCTGGGGCCGCCATCAGCCCTCACCTTCCAGATGCGCTTCATGGAGGCGGTGGCCGCCGGCATGATCGAGGACCACCGCCGAGCCGTGGAAAGCTACGCCCGCTTCCGGCTTCAGACACCGGTCACCGAACCGTCTCCAGGCACCCTTGAGGTAACGTTCGACGACGGCCAGGCCACTATTGCGTTCGACGAGAACAACAGACTGACCACCATGAATGCGTCGTTGACCGGTTTGCCATCGGCCTGAATGTACCTATGCGGGACACGTGACATGACCCGCCATGCCTACCCCGGCTAGTATCACTGGTTGGAGCGTCACCAAGATGCGTAGCGGAATATCGAAGGGTACAGCGATGGAACTGGGGGCCACACGCGTCGAAGTGTTTGCCGACGGCAGGGTAACAGTAGGTGGAGAGGCCATCTCTCCGCCGGAGGGAATTGATCCTTACTCGGCTGCAATAGCGGTGCTTGCTGACTATGCCAAGTCGTCCGGAGCCCCGGTTCTGGCGGACGCAGTAGACCATGTCAAGGGCCAGGAAGGCCGGTTCCACGTTCATCCGGACGGTCGCGCCGAAGCGGTGACAGGATTCCCGGGTGCCGTAGACAGCACCCCGGCAGACTCGGCAGTGGCTCCTTCGGACTCGGCGGTGGCTCCTCCGACAACCCCAAGCTACGGTTCGACGCACCTTGAGACACAGTTCGTCAGGCCGGACAGGCCACGTCCCACCACGGGCTTCCGCGGCGCTCTGTATTCGGCTACGGGTGGTTTCGTGAACCTCGGCCCCAGCGCCAGGGACCAGGACGAGGCGGAGCTGGAACGCCGGATCGCCCGTCCGCTCTCCGGCAGCTTCAACACAGCTGTCCTCAGCCTCAAGGGCGGCATCGGCAAGACCTCCACTACCGTGGGTGTGGGCATGATCCTTGCCGAGTACCGCGGCGACCACCCGTGCGCCATCGACGCCAACCCTGACAGCGGGGACCTGGCCGAACGCGCACTCGGCGAAATGCTCTATCAGAAGGTCAAGCCGCGCACCATCACGGATATTGTCCGGGACATCGAAAAGATCACGTCGCTGACAATGCTCACCGACTACATGCATCACGCCAACAGGCTGCATTTGGTGGCAGGCGAGCAGGATCCCGCGTTGTCCGATGCCCTGACGGCTGCTGAATACCTGAAGATTAAACACTTGGTGTCGCAGTACTACTCGGTGACTCTCACTGACTGCGGTACGGGCGTGTCACATCCGGCCATGGCCGGAGTGCTCCCGGAAGCTACCAATTTGGTCATCGCGTCCGGCTATGCCGTGAGCGGTGCCAAGCGTGCCCGCAATACCCTCCAGTGGCTTGCCGACCATGGGTACGAGAATCTGGCCAGAAACGCCATTGTGGTGGTCACTGACAAGGACCAAGTTTCCAGTCGGGTCAATAAGCGTGCCATTGAAGAGCACCTCGCAGGCTTCTGCCGGCAACTCATTACAGTCCCGCACGATCGCGGCGTCGCCGATGGCGACCGCATTTCGTTGGACAAGATTTCGGCCGGGACCCGCAGGGCCTACAAGGAGATAGCCGCCGCGATCGTGGACGGCTACATCTAGGCCGGCTACCGGCCCTGAGGGTTACCCTGTGCTTTGCCCTGCGCCGCCCCTAGGATGAGCTCCTGGGTGCGGCGGGCTTTTCCACCATCCCAGGTGGAAGCCGTCGGGTATCGGACGGCCAGATGTTGGAAGGGGGCGTGACCACGGAGCGCCGAGGCCGCCCCGGCAGCATCCAGTTCCACCGCTTCGGGAACACCTCTGTGCAGCGATGGCCCCAGTACCAGCAACTGCGGAACCCTCATGGCGTCCCCGCCGGCAGGGATGCTGAGCCCGGAGGCGCCAAAGTGTAGTTCCACGGTCAGTTCCTGTGCGTTGGCCTCCACGGCGGCAGCCTCAAGTGCTGCCGGATCGGGAAGAGTACTGCTTGGAGAGGCGGACATCAATACATCGAACGCCTCCACCACTCCGGTTTCCGTGCGGTAGGCCGTTACTATTCCCGCGAAGCCCTGGCCGGACAACAAAGCAATCCCCAAGGGCATGGTCTCGCGCAGCCAGGCAGTAAGCGCCGCTTCATTCCACCTCTGCTGTAGAGGCTCTGCGGGCCCCTGATACTCCGGAGTGCACCCGGCAGCTGCCAGCATCCCGGACGTGAAAGCTCCCAGGATGAGTTCACCTGAGGCGGCATGCAGAACGCTGCCTCGGATCACGACGGCGGGGCTCACCGGGGGCGCGCTGCTCGCCGCAGCGGCATCGTTAGCCGCGGCTGCATCGCTCGCCGCAGCGGTGTCGCTGAACTGAGTGGCGGCGGTCGCCGCTAGGGCGTCGCGCACCTCACCGTTGGGGTCTTCCGCAAACCATGGGATTCCCGCGGCTTTGAGAAATGCCAGCAGCGGGTAAGTGACGACAGCATCGGCTCGTGTCTGAAGGGCGACAATGCCGTTTCCCGCCGACGCAGCCGCAGCTTGCTGCAGATCCCTGCGCAGCGTCCTGCTAAGCCATGGACGGGCCGCTGGAGTTGGAACGGGCACCAACGGTATTGAACTCATGCTCCCCATTCCGCGTTGATGACCTCGTTGGACTGCGGATCAATGAGAAGTCCTTTGGTTCCGATCACCGTGATCATGAGGAAGGCGCGCACGGCCTCGGCGGTGTCTTTGTCATAAGGGCAGTTGACCTCTGAGACGCAGGCGTCGCCGGCCAGCTGATGGGCTACCTCCTCACCAAAGACCCGTCGCACTTCAGAATTCGGCACGTTCACTGGAACGCTGATGAGCCCCAGATCTTCTCCCGCGAGGTTCACCACAAGGTTCTCGGAGCCCTCCACGGCGTTGACAAAGAACTTGTTTTCGAACTCGCCGCACGCATACTCGAAACGACGTTCGCGAGGGTCTTGATCGCAAATCAGGTGAAAGTCATAGCTCATGGTGAACAACCTCATGATGGTGGTGGAAGGTCTGGACGGTCACAGGGGGGCGGCTGGTGCGAAGAATCCTTGCCCTGCCCGCAGGTAGCGGAACGGGACGTTCACCGTTGGCGACCACTCCTTCAGAACGGTCTCCCGAGAACAGGATGACGGGGGCGCCGGCGGCCCGGAGACTGGCAATGAAGGAGTCGTGCATCATCATGCCGCTGCCGGTGGTCCTGCTGGTGACCATCGCGAAAAGTCCAATGTCCGCACCGGAGGGAAGGTAGCTTGCCAAAGCACGCAGAGGCTGGTTTCCGGTAGCCGCCAGAATGTCGTAGTCGTCCACCAAGAGCACGATCTTTGGCGAACGCACTGGTGACCTGCTTCCATCGCCTAACCTGTCCCGTGCCTGCCCCGCAACGAACTCGGCCAGCTGGGCTGCCTTTTGCCCGTTGGAGGCATACTCGCCCAGGTACTCGTCAGGGATGAAGTCCTGCAGCTGTTGGCGGGGATCGAACACCGCGAAGGCCAGTTGACCCGGTTCGTGGGAGGCCATCAGCTGTGAGGCCGCAGTCCGCAGCAGGTTGCTCCGGCCGGTTTCGGGGTCACCAATCACCACGGCTCCCCTGTCCGTGCCCAATAGATCAAGGTTCTCGATGCCGGCGTCGTGCTCCCGAACGCCAAGCGCTATGCTGCCGCCGCCCGGACTGTGATCCGGCGAAAGCCGCGTCAGTGCAGGCAAGACGCGTACGGGAGGCGCGGTCAGCGGGGTGTATTGGCCCAAGACCCCACCGAGCTCGGCCAGTTCCTGCCCGGCATTGTCCTGATCCGGGGTTGGGGACAACGACGGTAGGGCAAAGTGACCAATGGTCTTATCCATGGTCAGTGCGCGTCCCGGACGGTTTGCCCCAAGCGTTGTTGCGAGGCGGCGGTCCAGTGAATCCGCGGGATCGGCAAGGTGCAGCTCAATCCTTGTTCCCAAGAGTGATTGCCGGGACATCCGTACCTCGGACCAACTCCGTAGGCTGACCAGGACGTGGACGCCCAGAGTGCTACCGCGGGTCATGATGTCGTGGACCGAGTCCTCCAGTTCAGGGAACTCGGAGGTCAGGCTTCCAAAACCGTCGATGAGAAGGAAAGCATCGGTGCATGCCAGCTCCCCAAGCCCACCCCTGGACCGGAGCGCTCGCATCCCTTGGAGTGAATCCAGCTTGTGGTGATCGAACACGGATTGCCGGACATTCAGCAGGCCTTGAACCTCTTCAATGGTCCTCCGAAGCAGCTCCCTGTTGCCGCGGCCGGCCACCCCACTGCAATGCGGCAGCGCCGCCAGCCCTGCGAGCGCATTGCCCAGGAGGTCCACCGCGTAGATATTGACGTCCTCCACGCCATGGCTCAAGGCCAGCGATGCCGCGATGGTGCGCAGCGCGGTGGACTTGCCGCTTTGCGGAGCACCGATGATCGCGAGGTTGCCGCCTCGGGCGGTGAGATCAAGGTGCCACGGTCCTTGCCACTGCCGGGCCGGGTCATCCAGGATCCCGATTGCGGGACTGAGGTATTGCGGTTGGCCGAGCCTCGGGCCTGTGGAGGTGAGGTCCAGTGAGGCGCCGGTTCCCGCCAAGGACACAGCAACCGGCAGGGGCGGAAGCCACACCGGTGGCGTTGATCGCGGTTGCTGTGCGGCGAAGCCCACGACGGCGGACAGGATGGTGGCACTTTCTGCCTGGTTTGAGGGGCGCTTGCCTTCTACGGGAACGCCCCGCGTCATGGTGCTGTTTATCAGGACTGGATCGGGCACCTCGTTGACGGTTTCTTCTGCCAGGTGGAAGGTCTGCACGGGGACTGACTCCGTCACTGAATCGACGGCGTCGTCCTCCGCCAGGGGCAAGGCGCCGGAGACGTAGGCTGCACGGAATCGCTTGAACACGGTGGTGTCCACTTTGAGGATGCCGTGGCCCGGGGTGCTGGGCAGGTGGTAGGCATCGGGGACATCAATGATGGTGCGGCTTTCGCTTTCCGAATTGGTGTGAAGTGCTATCCGGTAGGCCAGGTAGGTATCGAGGCCGCGGAGCATGCCTTGCTCCACTTTCTGGGAGGCCAGGAGCAGGTGGATGCCGATCGAACGCCCAATCCTGCCGATGGAGAGCAAGAGATCGATGAAGTCAGCACGGGCGGTGAGCAACTCCCCGAACTCGTCGATGCACACGAACAAGTAGGGCAGCGGCTCAGCAAGTGCCGGGTTGTCCGGGGTCCTGCTCCGGGCGCTCCGGTAATCGTTGATGTGGGCAAAGTCGCCACCGTTCTTCAACAACTCCTGCCGGCGTTTAACCTCTCCCGCGAGGCTGGAATAGATTCTGTCCACCAGGCTGGCATCGCTGACCAGGTTAGTGACCAAGCCTGAAACATGGGGGGCGGCCTCGAATGGGGCGAACGTTGCGCCGCCCTTGTAGTCCACCAGGACCATGCTGAGGTCCTCGGGGGAATGTGTGGCGATCAACGACAGGACTATTGTGCGCAGGAGTTCGGATTTGCCCGAACCGGTTGCCCCCACGCAGAGCCCGTGCGGTCCCATGCCTTGCTGGGCCGGTTCCTTTAGATCCAGGTGGACCGGTGTTCCGTCCTCGTCTTCTCCGATGGCAACCCTCAGGAAATCCGAGCCCCGTTGGCTCTTCCACAACTGGAGCATGGCCTCGGCCGTGTAGTCGCTCAGACCAAGGGCCTCGGCGTAGCTCCGCGAGGACTTGTGCTCGCCGAATTCGTGGGACAACTCCGAAAGACGCAGCGGAGCCAAGGCCCTGGCTACGGATTCAGCAACCACCGGAGACACGTCATCAGCAACGCCCTGCATGGTTTGGCCGGTGGCAGTAGCTTCCATACTCAGTGCGTCGGGCGAGACCGTCAGACGGAGGTCAACCCGTTCCGGCTCTTGTTGCTGCTCAGCCAACACATGGATCCGGGTCACCGCAAGCTTGGTTAGGGGAAGGTCAGCAGGCACTCCAGGGAGCGCCCCGGCGTTCTGCCCTGGAAGGTCCGTAATGATAATCAGCCTAGGAAGGGCATCCGCGGGAACTTGCTGGAAGTTGCGGGCGGCGCTGTTCACCGCCGTGAGCCGCGCACCCATGGAACCTTCCAACAGGCCGGCCAGCTCAGCCAATGAACCCGCCCTTCGCAGGGTTCCCCGCTCCTGTATGTGGGGCAGCCATTTGGTCCATTCCCAGTCCTCCAGCTGGTCATCACCAACAACAATCGCCAACTCCACATCCTCGGGAGATTGTGCGGCAGAAAGCTGGCAGAGCAGGCTGCGGCAGACCATTAGTGCCGTTTCCCGGTCCCCCACGATCGATACGTCGGACACTGCAGCCAGCGGCAGCGTCAGCGGCATATCCGGATTGCTGCCAAAGCGTTGGCGAAGCTGTTCGGCTTCAGAGAGCATGAAGGCGTCCGGACGTTCAACAGCATCGCCGCTGTCCTTAATCGTGATGGGTCTGCGCGGAACACTGCCGGTGCCGAATCGGGTGACCAGGAAGTCAGGACTCGTCCTGCGACGTTCCCAAAGCCGGTGGGGATGGTTGACCACGCCTTGCACCAGGCGGCTCACCGGCGGATGCGCAGCATTTGCGCCTGACCGTGCACGCTGTTCTTCTGACTCAAAATCAGACCGGCGGCGCCTGAGGTAGTCCATATACAGTCTCCGCTTGGCCGCCCTTTGACGGGTGGCCTTGCCACGCTGGGAAAACATGAGCACAACCGAAGCAAGGACCGTGGCCACCATCATGATCGCGCCAATGCCGGCCAAAGACGAGCCCCGGAAAAGCATCATCACCGTCACCGACGTAGCAGCTCCCAACATGGGCACCAGGGCAAGGAGGTTCATCCCGCCTGCTCCCCCGGCCAGCTGCGGTGGGGCATCCAGCAGTGCAGCTTCAGGCGTCTTTTCAGGAAGTGTGGTCCTGGCAGGGCGGTGGACGATCCGTGTGGTCATGCGCTCATGCCCTGTTCGCGGCCATCAGGGCCTTGCCGGTCAGTTCCGTGGCGGCGATCCTGGTTCGGGAGCCCAGACGGCTGAGTTGAAGGCTGCTGCCACTGGCCAGGTGCCGGTCATAGGGCAGCACGCCGTCGCGCACTGCGGCATCGTGACTCTGGCGGGAACGGACCACCGCGGTCACTTGTTGGACGTCCGGGAAAGTGTTATTCAAGGACTCTTGAATGGATGCGAGTTTTACGGCCTCCGGGTTACCCGGCGGTGCAACCAGCACCACGGCGTGCGCAGTCTCCAGAAGCGCCGCCGCGTGTCGGGACAAAGGCGAGGCGCCGCCGTCGACGATTGTTACCGCCATAAAGCGCGAAAACGTAGATGACACATCTGTCCACTCCTGTAAGCCGAGCGGTTGGTCGGCCAAGGCAGGAACGTCAGCCCTGCCCGCCGCGAAGACCTGGCTGCCGCAGGCTGCTGCGTTCTTAACGGCATCCGGAAGCGTCCGCACGGGTTCTGTGCGGAACTGATGCATCAGCTTGGCCAACGGGGCCACCTGCGATGCACCGAGGTATCGCATCAAATTTCCACTGTGATCAGTGGCGTCTATAGCGATGACGGGTTCCTGACGGATGCTGCCGAGCAGTTTTGCCAGCATCGCCGCAACGGTGGTGGTTGCCACGCCACCCGCCGTGCCCAAAACCACTATGCGCCGCCCTGTGGTGATGGGGGCTTCAACGGCTGAGCTTGCCCTGATGAGCCGCTCGGACAGCGATCCGGAGGTCACTGCATCGGTCACCTCGAAGCGGACGCGTTCCCACCAACTGTCGCCGCTTTTACGGCGTGATGTGGCCACCCGTGTGGAGCGCGGCTCAAGGGCAGGAGGAGTCGACGGCGGCAGCTTAGGTGGGGCTGGCGTTGTCGCCTTGGTGGCGGCTGCTGGTGCGGCAGGACCCGCCCCGGTCACGGCTGGCGCTGGTGCCGCGGTGCTGCCCATCCCCGGGAAGCCGCCCACCGGCGTCGTGCTTGTCTCGTCAATCGGGAATCCGGAGCGCGGTTGTTCACCCAAAAGTCTGTCCTAGCTGTGTATAGGCTCCTGAAAGTCCCAGAACCAAGGGAATGGTGGCAAGGACGCAGAGGAGCTCGAGCCTTGAGGCGATGACTCGCAGCCTGGCGGCCGTCTGTTCCCTGACCTTAATTACAGAGGCCACCAGCACGAGAACTGCCAACGCGGCTGCAACAGCAAGCCAGAGAGGCTGTGTGGTAGCCAAGGCAAAGACCTGCGTGGCACCCCAGCAGGCACCAGCTACTGCTACGTAGACTCCGGCGCGCTGCGCAAGCAGCGGCAACGCCAGGCCCCTGAACGTCAAGGCGCCCAACAGCGCCACCGCAAGCAGGACCGCCCACACCGGCCGGTTCTTCGCGGTCGCAACCACCACCACCGCAACTCCAGCCACCAATGCTGCAGTGAGCGTCCAACCGGTCAAAGTGGCGTGTGCTGCGTGGACGGCATCCAGCGTTGTGCTGCGGGTGACCCGCTTACCTTGGCGTTGATCGTCATCCAAACCGCTAAGGCCAGTCAATACGGTGGCCAGCCTGGGTGCGACACCCAACGCGAAGATAGCCACGATTCCCGTGATACCGGCTGAGAGCGGCTGATCTCGAGTGCTGAAGGCCAGCACTGCCCACAATCCACCCAGAAGGAGGAGCAGTCCGGCACTTGAAAGGAAAGGGATGTACTTACCCGTTGCCATGCCCGAGGCAACCAAGGCCAGGACCAAGGCCGCGGACAGGAGAAGAGCCCCGGTAGCGAAAGGCGACACCATAAAGGCCGTGGAACCGGCCGTTGCCAGCCCAGCGGCAACCAACGCGAGTCCGCCAGGGACGGAGCGTACGCGTCCGGCTGTGGCGCCGAGCAACATCAACGCTGCAGCAATCGCGATGCCGATCATGGCGGCATCCCTGTTCCCGGCTCCGCGCAGAAGCACAACGAACGACGAACCGGCAGCAGCCATCAATAAACCGGCAACGGTCGCTAGGCCAACAGTCCGCAGCTGCCCGGCCCATAAAGCCGGGAGCCGCTCTGTTGATTCGGCCGCGAAGGAGGGGACGTCATAAACATCAGGCGCTGCAGGGACATCGCGTTCGTCGCGCAGGTAGAGCATGGAGCCATCGGAGATGCCCGCTTGCCGCAACGTCAGTGAACTTTCCAGGGTGATGCCCACGCTGGTGGTCAGCACGGACGACATGAGGATTGCGGTGCTGGCTCCGGTGACTGTCCGGGTGCTGGTGGGCTCGTTCATCATCAGGCTCAGAATTTGCGGCATGAGCGATGCGATGGGTTCATCGGAAGGGAGCCTTACATCGAGATGCCGGTGCGCCGCGATAATGGTGACCCGGCTCAAGGCCATACTCATAGGATTCCTTTGATGAGAGTTGCTGATGCTGACGTCACTGCTTGTTTGGCCGCCTGCTCACTGAGCAGATGTTGGACGAAACTGAAGCCAACACAGATTGCGGCGATGAGCGCTGCGACCAGGAGTGATTGCATGAGCCGCGTGGTGGCCGTCTTATAGCTACGTTCCTGTGGGTTCTGCCCAAACAACAAAGAATCGTCGAGTCTATGCTTCCTGACCCGGGCGGACTCAAGCAGCCGGGAATCGTAGTCTTCAGCCATGTGCGGCCCTCCCCATCAGGCTCCTGTACGGCGTCATAGTGCCATCAACCCTAATCCATGGGTCGGTTTCAATAACGGTCCAGACCCTAGCATCTGCCTGAGACAAAGTTTGCTCCCGGGCTCTGATCCGGAGCTTGCGTCATTCGCCCTTGCGAAGGTGAACTTTTCTGGTCTTTGGCACCGGAGTACCTAGTTGATCTTTCCGACCACTCATTTTGGGTGTTTTTAGCACCTATTTGGGTCCGATTCAGCACCTAGTTGGCGCCTTTTGACTCTGTGCGCGCCCTGTTGCGGGCAAGGTAAAGTTCACGGGACTGCTTTCCGTAACCTGCGCGGATTGTGACGCACGCTGTCACGGAGAGCTTAGTTCCTTGTTACTGCATCGACTGGACTTAACATGTTGTGTTCGCAATGCTGTTAAGGTGCTCCAGCACAACCATCTACCTTTGGGGGAATCAATGGCTATCTTTGATATGGGTGCCGAGACACTCGGGAACCTGAGCAAACAAACCGACGCGTCCCACCAGGACCTCGGCGCCCTGGTCCGCCGGTTCGTTGATGCCGTGACCCCGCTCGAAGGCAAATTCAGCGGTGCCGGCAAAGCCACGTTCGATTCGTTCAAGAACCGGTCCGACCTCGTCGCGTCCGAGCTGAACACCGCCCTGGCCGGCATCGTCCAAGGCCAGTCCGGGATGAACACCGCCTTCACCCAAGGCGACCTGTCCGCCTCGGATAACGCACGCCGCTCCGAAGGCGCCGCGAACTTCGACGCCGCACGATTCCAAGGACGGGCATAATCATGACCACCAACCGCATCGCCTACGACACCAACGTCTCCGCCCAGGTCCAGTCCGACATCCAAGCCCTCGCCGCGCAACTGGAAACCCTCATCGCCGCCCGCCAGTCCGACGTGAACCAGGCCATGGCCGACTTCCGCGCCGACGGCGTCGACGCCGAATACCAGGCAGTCGAAACCCGCTGGAGCTCAGCGGCGGACGAAGTCAAAGCCATCATCGCCCTGGTCCGGACCACCCTGGGCACCAACGACGACACCGCCACCACCGCCGCGACCTCTGCCCGCAACGCCGTGCAGAGCATCGGCTAACCCGCCGGTCTCTAGAGGCAGGTGACTGGTATGGCAGTTTGGAGTATTGATGTTGGCACCGCGCGGGCGGTGATCTCCTCGACCGCCAGCTCTGTTTCGGCCTTGGAGGAACCGTTGGCCAGGATGCAGGGCGCGGTGGAAGGAATCGCCGCGGCCGTGCCGTCCGCCCAGGTTCAAGAAGCGTTGGGGGCGTTGATCGAGAACGGGGTGGTTCCGGCCACCACGGACGTGCTCGAGCGCAGCACCGCTGCCCTGACCGGGACCTCCGAAGCCGTGAGCCATTACGCCGACGGCGACCTGTCCATGGCATCAACAGCGGCGTCCAGTGCCTCAACCGTGCACCTGTCCGTTTCGGCATTAGGGCGGTAAGTATGGACTTCAGTCAGGTGTGTGTCGCAGGTCCGGGCGCGTCCGGGATCAGCGTTGACGGGCTCCCGCCGCTGCCGGACCCGGACGCCTTGGACAGCCAGGGCCAGGCCCTCGCAGCGTCCGGGAACGCCGTTCATTCCGGGGTCAACGACGCCGCAAAATCCTGGGCCGGTCTTTCCAGCGCCTACGAAGCCCCCGAAGCCGGGCAGGTCCTGACCGCTTTCAACCTCGTGTTCTCCCGCTCCCAGGACCTGGCTAACCTGACCAGCAACGCCGCCACCGTGCTGGCCGCGTACGCGGACCGGTCCAGGGAACTGAAACAACGCATCAACACCCTCCGCTCAGAAGTCCACGCCCTGGACGAGCTCATCGGCGGCAACGATGACTGGCGTTCAAACCTGACAATCGTGGACCGTCACCGCAACACCATGGACAAAGCCAGCGCCCTGGCCCAAGCCATCCTCGACTCCGACGCCACCTGCGCCACCGCACTAAGCGCCCTCACCGGCGGGCAAAGCTACCATCCCCCGACCATCCCCCGGGCGAACCTCAACAGCTCCACCGACATGACCGCCAACGGCTTCACCCACGTCCAGCACTTCATGGGCAACGACGAAAAACTCCCCGACCTTCCCTGGGGGCCACCGAACATCTCGGTCCGGCTCGGCGGGGCCGGCTCGGCCGGCCAAGGGTTCACCAGCGCCCTGATCGGCGCCTTTCAAGGCCTGCACACCCTGCTGTTCACCACCGACACGGCCAAGCAAGTCCAAGCCTGGCAAGGGATGTTCGCCCTCGGGGCCGCGGCGCTCACCACCAGAAACGTGTTTGCCCGCGGCGGCAAAGACATGACACCCGATGAAGCCCAAGCCCTCCTGACCACCCTCAACGTGGCCAAGGAAACCATCCACTACGACGAATGGGGCACCGACCCCGGCTACGCCATCGGCGCGACCACCTTCGACGTCGCGACTCTCCTTGCCGGTGGTGCCGGGGTGGGGGTTAAAGCCGGTTCGACCGCCGGGAAGCTGGGCTTGGTGGCGCAGCGACTCAGCACCGCAACCATGGGCAGTCCACGGCTGGGAGTGCTTTCTTCGCCGCTCGGTAACGCCGCCAACGGACTCTACCGAACCGGCCTTTTCCTGGATAAGCCCGGCTCCCTGGCCCTGAAATTATCGGACTTGGTGATGCCATCCCACACGGCTAAAGTGCTCGACACAATCACCCAGTCAAAAGCGGCGACATGGGCGGCTCTAGAAAACGCCAAACTTGGCGTGAAGGACCTCGTCACGGGAGGCAAACACGTTACCGCGGACGGGATGAACTCCCTTGCCAATGGCCTCCGTAATGTCGATGCGAGCCTTCCAACCGCCTTTCACCCCGAGCCCAGCGGTCTACTAACACGGACCGCGGACAACTCATCGGTACCAAACTGGCTGGACAAGAGCGCTGCAGACATCCGGGGGAACACCCCTGACACACGGGGCGGTTCCGGTGCACTCGTTGAGGACGGCTCACGGGCGCCGCATGCACCCGTGGTCCCTGACCCTTTCCCGCCACAGAACAACATCACCAACACCGTCGTCCTTCAGCATGGTCACGATTTCTTCCCGGTCAGCCGCAAAGACAACTTCGCAGCCAAGACCGGGCTGGAACCCAACACCTTGTACATCGTGGACAACCGCACCAAAATGCCAGATAGCACCGGCGGCCTCACGGCTGACAGTCTTGAACGGTTCTATACAGATGCCACAGGCCGAGTCGATCGCGTAGACACGTACGCTGGTGTTAGAGGTGCCTGGTCCGTTGAACTGAACAAGCGGATGCCCAATGTCACCTACAACGTGGCCGCGAAAACTGACGGTGGCTTGGAAAACCACTTCACGATCATCACTGATGACTTCGCCAAGCCCAAGAGCGTCGAAGCACACATCACCGGGTTGCTTAAAGGCGACATCAACCGCAGCGCATGGCAACAGATACTGGCCGGTATCCGTGTCGGCGGTCGCGGCTACGAGGGCGGCCACCTCATCGCATCCCTCTTCGCAGGACCAGGCGAAGGCGCCAACCTCATGGCCCAACTCATGTTCCAGAACCGCGGCCACGGAACCCCTAACGTACCCGCGAACACCTTGGCGTTCTACCAACTCGAAAGAGACCTCATGACCAAGGCCCTCCACCGCGTCGACACCGCACAACCCTTAGACTTACGTCTAAAGGTAGAAGCCGTCCCCGGACCAAAACCCGGCCTCCCTAGCAGCGTGGTAGTCAGACATCGGTTCGACTCAACAGAGGAAATCGAAATCAACAGATTTGATAATTTGCCTGATACGGAAGAGTAGAAATTGCCGCAAGCATTCAGACTTAACTCGCCGCAAGTAGCGACAGGACTTGAACGATTACACAACGAGGCCTTCTCCCCGAGCGGAGCTGGCTTTGTTGCTGATGACATCAAGATATCGGCAGTACTGCACGAAGGTTGGTCCCGGAGGACAGAGGCCACCTGGCTTCGGGGAGTGCCTCAGAGTCAGGACTTTTCGGTAACTTTTTCCGAAGAGGCTACCACCAATTGGATGTACGAGCTGAGACGTTCGTCCTACGTCGTCGGCCAGGGTACTTGGACGAGCTGTGTCATACGAATTTCACAATCGGGTGATAATTACATTGAAGTTTTCGATGAGGAAATTATACGGCCCGAGAAGCTCACTAGAGTTCCGGACAGGCCGGCGGACGTAAAGACATGGGCCCGCGACCTCAAAGCGTTTCCGAGGACAATAAACAATATTCCGTCCTGGATGTCGGAGATATTCCGAGCTGAAGGAATTATCCCTCCCATCTACAATCCAAAGTTCCAGTCTGTGGACTGGAAAAACCGTCGCAGGCCAGTTACCGACAGAGGAACTGATTTCAGCATAGAACCGGTCGTGATTGACCCCACACTGGAACCAGGCGCCTTCGCGAAGATCGGCAAAAAACTCTTCGGCGGATAGCCAGCACCAACGCCGGACGGAGCGCCCGTCAGCACTAACACGGTCACAAAGAGCAGTCGCAATCCAATCTCCCCGAAGAAGCGGAGCTGCGTGCGCCGTCGTCGAAGTTCAACTGCTCGAGGCGACATCAACCGCAGCGCATGGCAGCATATACTGGCCGGTATACGTGTCGGCGGACGCGGCTACGAGGGCGGCCACCTCATCGCATCCCTCTTCGCAGGACCAGGCGAAGGCGCCAACCTCATGGCCCAACTCATGTTCCAGAACCGCGGCCACGGAACCCCTAACGTACCCGCGAACACCTTGGCGTTCTACCAACTCGAAAGAGACCTCATGACCAAGGCCCTCCACCGCGTCGACACCGCACAACCCCTAGGCTTACGTCTAAAGGTAGAAGCCGTCCCCGGACCAAAACCCGGTCTGCCTGGCAGCATTGAAGTCACGCACAAGTTCGATTCAGAGACACCCATGTTTCACGAGTTTCCGAATTTGCCTTTGGACCTAGAGGAGACATTTTGAGTAGCGGCCAACTTGTGTGGAGCCCTTCCGTAACGGCAGGCCTCAGCCGTCTGCAAGGGGAAACATTCAAAGAAGGCGGCCTCGGCTCCTGTGCCCAGGAAGTCGTTAGCACCTCCGTGATCCATCAGGCGTGGTCTCGACGCACAGAGGAGATTTTGCGGGATGGTGTTTGGGGGTCGCGCAGTTTTTCCTTAGATTTCTCACGAGAGGCAATGAGCCAGTGGCTCAAGGAAATCCGATGCGAGTCGTACGTCCAGGGTAAAGGGACGTGGACAAGCTGCAAGGTCTATCTCTATCCAGATTCGGACGGCAGACTTGAGGTCTTCGACGTGGAACTCCTCAGACCCGCCCACGAAACAACCATCCCTGATCGTCCGGCGGACGCACTGACATTGTTCCAGGACCTGAAGGCTTTCCCACGCACGCTGGACAACATTCCGCAGTGGATGTGGACTGTGTTCCGCGCCGAAGGCGTCACACCCCCTGTCTACAACCCCCAACTGCAAACAGTCGAGTGGGCCAACAAACGCCTACCCGTCACCAAAACCGGCACCGACTTCTCCGCACAACCCCAAATCATCGACCCATCCAAAGAACCAGGCGTCTTCGCGAAAATCAGCCGAAAGCTCTTCGGCTAGACAACACCAACACCTGGAGCAGCCCAACCCGAGCTTCCACGAGAAGCGGAGCCGCGTACGCCGTCGAAGATCTTCCTCAAAAGGCCTCGACGAACTCGACAACCAGGCCGTTCCATCTGCAATCAGAGATTGGGTGCAGACCACGGCTTCGCGTCAATTCCAAGGACTGGAGTCGAAGGCACCCGGCGCCCACCTTGAGTGGATTTTCACCCACAACGAGGAACCAGCCGTTTCGATGGACCCAGCCGTCAAAAGGTAGCTGGAACGCAACCGCGTTATTGTCACTGTGTATATAAAATTCGCACAAAGGGAAGGCTAGCTTTTGAATCACCACAGAGGGCGGGGGTGCTCGAATATTGAGTCGAAGATCAGAACAGTTGGATGCCTTAGTAAATGGATTGTCCCAGCTGATAAGCGATAGTGGTAGCTCAAAGGAGAAGTCTTTGGCCACCGGAGTGTGGCACTTTATTCTTGGAGATGCCATTCGCAATCTGTACGTTTTCGGTGATCAATACGTCATGTCCACTTCAAGTCGGCAGCTCAAGCCAAAAATAAGTTTTTTCACGCCCAACCTGTGTGATATGGAGCTATTTTTAACGTATCGGTTCTGCAAGGATTTGCGATGGAAGGAGCATCTGCCGCTGCTTACTGTAACTTCAATGCCACCGAACATGGCAAAAGCAGCTGCAGGATTCTCCATTGAAGAGGATAAAGACGACTATATATTAATAGAGGATGGTTCAAATAGTTTGCGGACAGGCCAGCTCCTAGACCTACTGCACTTCTCCTATTATTGCAGACTCACCCCTCAATATGTATTCTCCGCGCTTACTGAAGCCGACGGAAAACCTCCATTCTTTTTGAGAAATAGATTCCAAGAGAGATAACTTCTTTGAATCCTCGTGCCCTCTTGAGCAGCTTTGGCTGTCCTCTCCTCTCGCCACATATCCCATCGACCTTTGAAGGAATCCCCAACTATGTGGAACCGCTATCCCGCTAACGACGGTGCCGTTAGCGAAAGCCGACAGACCCATGACTTATCCAAGTTCAGAAGCCAGTTCGGTGAAATAGTCGACCGTGTTGGATTCGAAGACGGTTCGTATCTCTACGCACTCAATGACGGCGAACCGGCGAGCTTCGAGGCTCGCTCGCTCCCTGTCAGTGATCTGGAGCGGCCATACGCCCCCTATCGCTTAGCGACCGAATGGCCCGATGGCATTCGGGGGTTGTACGTCGAGTCATCCATTGTGGCGCCCGGCTTCGGACGGCCAGGCGGGGCAACCCAGGTACTGTTCTTCGACGAACAGCACTCGCTTCTGACCGTTGAGGAACTATTAAAGTCGGGAGTCCTGTCCTATGAGCACTGAATTGAAGCCGATGATTGATCGCCTGCTGGAAACTATCACCGCAGCCGGATATTCGATCGTCACATCACAGGATGGCTCGTGGTGCCTGTATAACCTCGGCGGTGAAATCAAGATCTACCTTCGGCAGGTGGATGACCTTTACATACTGAGCACTACTGAGCGGTCGCGCGAAGAACAGATACTTTTCACGTCTCCGCTACTGGTCGATATCGAGCTGGTACTCCTCTACCGATTCACGAATCTCTTCCGCCGCCGCGAACGCCAGCCATTCCTCATGCCGACATCGATGCCTGTCGTGGCAAGCAAAGCAGCTCCCGGCTACACGGTCTCCAAGGCCGGGACCGGCACATGGCTGCTCCAATCACCCGACAGCCCAAGACGGACTGGACGACAGATCACACTTATTGAGTTTTCCCACTATGCAGACATGGGCCCTTACGAACTCTGGACGGCCATGAACGTGCAGGAGAATTCACCTTTCCGCGTCCCGACCTAGGGGCAGACGGCTATTTGGCCGCACCCATCCGGCGTAGAGCCCACTCCGGGAGTGTGCCAAGCTTTCGGATCCGACGCGTTTCACTGAGGCACGCGGCCTTCGTCGGCTCGGCGAGCCATTCCGGTTCTTTGTCGTAGTTGAACTCGGTTTGGTAACTCCCGGGATCCGCTGGATTGAGTGTAATGGTGGCCGCGAACCACGTATTGCCTCCGGGGCCGCGCATGATGTTCCTGGCCTCAGACATCTGGTCAGCCAAGTGTGCTGGGACTTCCGTGGTGAACCGTGCCCCTCCCGTTTCCACGTTGAAGAGGCACTCGCGATGAGAGCCGATTTCCCTGAATTCCAACCAAGCCGAAGACCACGCCGGCGGGAGGGTGGGAAACAGCTCAACAAGAACCGCGGTGATGTTATGCATGGCGTCGATGGAGCTATGCAGCCCGCCCGGCGCCCCGGCGGAGGACGGTGCGGACCACGCAGCGGCTTGGGGCACTAGTGGTGCCCGCTGCCGGAAACACCACGCGGCCGCGACAGCCAGTAAGGGTCCAAGTATGTGCGCAAGGAAGGAGTACAAAGGGTCGACGGTGCCTCTTCCTTGGGAGGAAATGGCGCTGACGATGAGCAATAAAACTATTCCAAGACCGATATTCCCCTGGTGCGCCTCGCCCATCTCCTCAAGAAGACATAAATAAGAAAAGCAAGGAGAAGTGGCGATCCGATAACCCCCAGAGGGATCCCTCCCTGAATGATCGAGCCAATGACCATCGAGGCGAGGGCAGCGAGGGCAAGGACCGGCCCCAGCCATTCAGGTGGAACAGGGCCCGTCACCTTGCGGTCGGGCTGATCACCTGTCTCTTGCGCAGCAGAATTGGCCTGATTCTCCATGGTTCCCCCATCAACTGGATTTGGCCCTTCGAGTCTAGGCCAGCACCGGCGAGCCGCCCAAGCCAGCCACCCTTCCTGCGCATAACCCGCTACCATCCACATCATGGGCATCCATATTGGCACCTCGGGCTGGAGCTATGACCATTGGGAGAACGTGTTGTATCCCCCGGGCCTTCCTGCGGCCAAGCGTCTAAGCCACTATATGTCGCGATTTAACACGGTTGAGCTGAATGCGAGTTTCTACCGATGGCCTCGCGACACTTCCTTCGCGAGTTGGAGGGAGCGACTCCCGGGTGGTTTCGCCATGTCGGTAAAAGCGCCGCGAGGTCTTACGCACGGCAAGAAGCTCTATAGTCCCGAAGTTTGGGTGGAACGGATTGTGCGCTGCTGGCACGAACTCGGCGACAAAAGGGCTGTCCTGCTGGTCCAGCTACCACCTGATTTTCAACGGGACGACGCCCGACTCGACTACTTCCTGGCCACCGTTCCGCAGTGGGTTCGCATCGCCGTCGAGTTTCGTCATGACAGTTGGGACCACCCGGACGTGTACGCCCTGCTGGAGCGTCGAGGCGCCGCCTACTGCATCATGAGCGGCGCCCATCTGCCGTGCATCCTCCGGGCCACCGCACCATTCGTGTACGTTCGACTGCACGGCCCGGACCATGAGCACCTCTACGGCGGCTCATACGCCGATGATGATCTCCGCTGGTGGGCGGACCGGATTCGTGAGTGGGACGGCTACGGCAAGGACGTATACGTCTATTTCAACAACGACGGCGGTGGTAACGCCGTGCGCAACGCTGACACTTTGCGGTGGCTGCTTGGGGTCAGTTGACTCTCTACGTCAGGCGACCCCGGACGATCTCGCTGACAGTCTTGCCGTCGAAGCGTCCTGCAACCTTGGCGGTGACCGGCTTCATGACGGCTCCGATGGAGCGCATGGAAAGCTCCTGGCCATCAGCCTTCAGCGCCTTGATGGCGTCGTCAACAATTGCTTCCACTTCTTCGCGAGTGAGCGCCTTCGGCAGGTAAGCCTCGATGATTTCAGCCTCGGCGACTTCCGCGGTTGCACGGTCTGACTCGCCGGCCTCGGTGTAGATGCGGGCTGTGTCCCGGCGCTTTGCGGCTTCCTTCTGAAGGAGTGAGGTCACCTGTGCGTCGTCCAGCTCTACAGGGGTCTTTCCGGACTTTTCGCGGGTAGTAATCTCGCCAAGGACGTTGCGGACGGTGGTGAGGGCTACCTTGTTGCCGGCCTTCATGTGGTCAACGACGTCGGCTTTCAAGCGTTCTTTGAGTGTCATGATGTTGCTCCTTGTTGGGGATTCCTTCTGCTATCTTCCCAGCTTGGGCGCTCAAGGTGGTCTCCCGCCGCACGCCACCAGCCTCTAGCATGAATGGCGTGATGCTACAGGCTTGTCTCAACGGCGCCAGGGAAATATCGCGCCATCCTCGATTGGCCACTGATCCGGCCGCCCTGGCAAGAGAAGCGGCGGCAGCCGTGGCTGCCGGCGCGCACACCTTGCATGTCCATCCGAAGAATCCGCAAGGTCAGGACACCCTGGAACCCCAACACGTAGCCGCGTGGTTAACTGCTCTCCGTGCAGCATGCCCGGGCACACCAGTGGGGGTGACAACGGGCGCTTGGAGTTCCCCCGATGCACCAGCCCGGCTGAAGATGATCGAGTCCTGGTACGAGCTACCCGATTTCGCTTCCGTGAATTGGCATGAGGAAGGTGCAGAGGAGGTGGCCGGACTCCTTCACCACCGGGGCGTCGGCATCGAGGCGGGCATTTGGCAGGCTTACGCTGCACGCCGGTGGGCTTCCTCCCCGCTCCGGTACAAATGTTTGAGGGTGTTGATCGAAGTGCAGGACGTTCCAGCCGAAACCGTGGAGAGCGAAGCCGCACGCCTCCTGGAACTGGTGAAGGAACCAGGTCAATCCGAAAGCCGGCAAGCATTCCAGGCACCCGCCCTGCTCCACGGTGAGGAACGGTCAACGTGGGTTGCGCTGCAGCTTGCTGCCCGGTGGGGTTTGGACACCAGAATCGGCCTCGAGGACACCCTCCTGCTACCCGACGGAGTCCAAGCTGACGGCAATGCCGAGCTCGTTGCTGCGGCCAAATTTTTCCTTGCGATTTGAATAGTAAGCATGCTTAGCTTATCGAGTCACTGGAAATCGGGATTATCCAGGAAACCAGTTGACCCGCCAACCGCACAAAGGAGCCTTAGCGCCTAGGAGGGACTCCCATGCCACTTTCAGAAAGGGAGCGCAAAGTTCTTCAGCAGCTTGAGCGCGAACTTTTCATCCAAGACCCGGATCTGGCCAGACAACTGGAATCCGGGGTTCCCGTACGCGGCCCGGTTCAACCTCGCATGCGCGATGTCCTGGCCGTCGCCGTCGGTGTGCTGTTGATCCTGCTGGCCGTCCCTCTGCAAGCGTTCCCGATTACGCTCGCCGGTATACTCCTTGCCGGTCACGGAATGTTGGCTCACCGCGCCTATAAGAACGAGTCCTCGTCACGACTCCTCTGAAGGCAACGACCCCGGCGGATCCTGCTCGGTGGTTTCCTTCTCGATCGGCCCGCTGACTACTACCTGCGCAGGGCTATGAAGGAGATAGCCGTTGAGCCAGGAGAACAAGGCGCGGATCTTTTGCTGGAGACCGGACAGCAGGGCAAGGTGCACCAAGAGCCAGGACAGGAAAGCCAGGATGCCTTGGAGCTGGATTCGTTTGCGGCCCAGCTCTGCCACGGCAGCGCCACGCCCCACCATGGCCATATAGCCTTTGTCCACATATCGGAAGGGGGTGCGGCTGCCCCCGCTAAGGTCCGCAAGGATGTTCTTGGCCGCCCATTTGCCGGCCTGTTGCGCCACCGATCCCAGCTGCGGCAGCTTTGCCCCCGTTGAGTCGGTGATGTTGGCCGCATCTCCGATGACGTAGACTCCGTCCGCGTCGGGAGCGGTGAGGTCGGTGCGGACATCAATTCGCCCGCCTCGCCCCTGGGCAAGACCCGATCCGGCAATGAGGTCGCCCGCTTTTAGTCCACCGGCCCACACCACGATCTGCCCGGGTACAGAACTCCCGTCCGCCAAAGTCACTCCGCCCGGCCGGACTTCGGTCACGCCTACTCCCATGTGGAGTTGGACGCCCACCTTCTTCAAATGATCGGTGGCGTAGCTCTGCGACTTGGCGGAGAACATGTTCAGGACGCTGGGCACCATGTCCACCAAATGGACCCGGCAGCGTGCCGCGAGTTCCGGCGAGAAGTACTTGCTCACCACGTATTTGACGTTCTCGGCCATGGCTCCGGCTGTTTCAACTCCTGTGGGCCCGCCTCCCACCACAACTACATCCACAGACCCGTCCGGGTTTCTATCGGCTTTGTCCAAGAGCCGGGTTAGGCCAGTCCCCAGCTTCGTCGCATCCGTGACGGAGTACAGCGGGAAGGCGTGTTCTTCCGCGCCGGGTGTATTGAAGAAATTCGGGACAGCCCCCACGGCAATGACCAGGACATCTGCCCGCAACGCGTGGCCATCAGCAGTTTTGACCACCCTCTCCGCTGAGTCAACGGAGTCCACCTTTGAGGTCAGAACCTTGACAGTCTTATAGCGTCGGAAAACGGACCGCAGTGGCCTGGCGATGGCTGACACTCCAATTTGCGAGGTGGCCACCTGATAAAGGAGCGGTTGGAACTGGTGATAGTTATTTGCGTCGATCAGCAAGACACGAACGCCCTTGCGCCCCAGCTCCTTGGCTGCTGCTACGCCCGCGAATCCGGCACCGACAATGATGACTGGGTATGAGTCCTCCATGCGAGCAACTTACTGCACTCCAAGTTCCCGCAACAGAGGTTCGCGATCGCCGTCGAGCGTTTATCCTCTGTTTCTGTGGGTACGCAGTGGATAGTGTTCTGCATTCGGCAACGCACGCGGAAGGGTGATTTTAGTGAACGAGGACGGGCTGACGGACGCAGTGCAGGAGGCCGGAGCCGTGGAGTTGCTCCTGATCCGGCACGGCGAGAGCGAAGGCAACGTGGCCGCAACGGAAGCGCGGTTGGCTGGAGCCGAAGTCATTGAGGTTCCGGCCAGGGACGCGGATGTCAATCTATCGGGCACGGGACTGGACCAGGCCAAAGCACTGGGAACAGCGCTGGCGCGGATCGCCGATGAACTCCGACCGGATGCAATCGTCTCCTCCCCCTATGCGAGGGCCCGGCAAACAGCGGAAATTGCTGTTGAGACCGCTGGCTGGCCCGTGACGGTGCTCACTGATGAGCGTCTCCGCGACAGGGAGCTGGGCATTTTGGACCGGCTGACGCGCCTGGGTGTTGAGACCCGATATCCGGACGAAGCCGAGAGGCGGCTGTGGCTGGGCAAACTGTACTATAGGCCGCCCGGTGGTGAGTCGTGGGCTGACGTGGCGCTCCGCCTGCGTTCAATCCTGGATGAGCTCAATACGTTGGGAGCAGGGCAGCGGGTGATGTTGGTTTGCCACGATGCCGTCATCCTGCTGGTCCGTTATGTCTTGGAAGGGATGTCTGAGCAGGAAATCCTCGACCTTGCGGCCAACACGTCGGTGTTGAACGCATCGATCACCCGCTACGTGCGGCCTTCGGGCGCGGGGCCCTGGCAGCTGGAGAGCTTCAATGTGGCTGACCACCTCACAGAGCAGGGTGTCACCGTCACCGAACACGCCGGAGATGCCAGTGTCCACCCACAGTGATTCCAACGCCCCCACGCTGGTTACACCATCGCTTCTGCGTGACTGGCCGTTGCCCGCCCCCGGAGAGGACAAGTATTCCCGCGGCGCAGTGCTGGTGATCGGTGGTGCACGCGCGACTCCTGGCGCGGCATTGCTGGCCGGCACCTCAGCCCTTCGTGCCGGCGCGGGAAAGATCACCTTGGCCGTGGCCGAATCCGTAGCGGTCTCAGTGGGAGTTGCGCTCCCGGAGTGCGGTTCCGTGGGCATGCCCGAGACGCCTGAAGGGTCCGTTACCGGAGAAGGACTGAACCGGATCTCCTCCTACTTGGATCGTGCTGATGCGGTGCTGATTGGTCCGGGCTTGGATGATCCGGAACTCGCCGAATCGCTGCTGCGAGCGCTGCTGGAGCGGGAAAAGTCCCACACGGCCACCAACGACGGCGGTACTCCCGCGATCGTTCTGGATGCCTACGCTTTGGCTGGGTTAGTGAAGATCCAAGATGATTCGGGGCCGTGGAGGGGACGGTTGATCCTCACACCGAACCCGACAGAGGCCGGATTTCTCCTGGGCCGGGACACGGAGGATCTGGGAGCCGATGTTGCCGAGATCGCCCGGCGGTTTGATGCCGTGGTGAGTTGCCAGGGCTACATCGCGGGGCCGTCCGCCGAGGCGGATGATTCGGCACTGTGGAAGATCACCACCGGCTACGGCGGTCTAGGCACGTCAGGCAGCGGTGATGTTTTGGCAGGGGCAATCGCCGGGCTCCGCGCGCGCGGTACCAGCGGTGCCCAAGCCGCCTGCTGGGGCACCCATCTTCACGCGGCCGCCGCCGACCGTCTCGCCAGCAAGCTCGGTCCCCTGGGTTTCCTGGCCCGCGAGCTCGCCGATGAACTGCCCGCCCTCATGCTGGAGCTCAATACCTGATTCCTTTAGGCTTCCAGCATGGGGACCAAGGGAAACAGCTCTCAGACATCGCGCGTCATCGTCAGCATCGTTGGGCTGCTGACAATAGCGGGATACACGCTCACCTCAGCGTTGCAGATCCTCGTGTGGAATCCACTCGCCGCCGTTCCGGGCGCCAGTTTGGACGAGATACATGAGGGATTGGCCCGACGCAACGAGTCAATTTCCTTAGTGGGAGTTCTGACCTGGTCAGGCATCGGAACGCTTCTTGGTGTGCTTGTGGTTCTGCTGACTGCAACACGGGTTATCTCACGGATGAGAACCGTTGTGATTTTCCAACTTTTGATCCTGGTGCTCGGCGCACCCATGTACTTCTTCGCATCCTTCTCCGCCGGAATGGCCTTGGCGGACGCCTTCTTCATTTCCGGTGGTGATTACGCTCCGTGGGGCAGTCTGCTGTGCTTGGTTAGCGGGGCGGCATTGGTCGGCGTGCTGATGGTGATGATCTTTCGCGGAAAGCCGGGGTGCATCGGGTCCGCACTTAAGCCGGCTTCAACAATTCATGCTCGACGACGGCGGTACGGGACAGGGTCTTATACCCTTCCTGTTCGAACAGAACAGTCATGACGTCATCCTCGTGCTGCATCACCAACCCAGGCCCCCATTCTTTATGGATCACGGTGGACTGCAACGGGAACAAAGTCTCGGCAGCTAAGGGGCGCTGGCCGACGTCACCCGGCCCAGCGGCGTCGGGTGTTTTCGCGCAAGCATCGCAGTTGCCGCAGGGCCGCGGCAGGTCCTCCCCGAAGTAGCCCAGCAGGAACCGGCGACGGCAAGCGTCCGTCTCCGCGTACCCCCGCATCATGGTGAGCCGGGACTGGTCAACGCGTTGACGCGCCTCAGCCAACTGGAGGGCCCGATTTACCAGCCCGGTCAGCTTGGCTTTGGAGCTGAGCCGGGTGCCGCGCTTGCCGGTTTTCACGGCACCCGCTTCCTCCAGCTGGTTCACTAGTGCGGTGACACGGCGGGCAGGAAAGCCGGTGAGCTCCACCAGGGCCGTTTTCGGAGCAGGTGCGCCGGCGTTCTTGATGACCTTCAGCATGGCCATGAGCTCCTCCGCATCCGGAGCATGGGTGGCGAAGAACCTACGCAGCCCAAGGTCCTCGGCGCGGTAATGCAGTATGGCGGCAGCAGATTCACCGTCACGGCCCGCGCGGCCGATTTCCTGGTAGTAAGCGTCCAGGGACTCCGGAATATCTGCGTGCACCACAAACCGGACATTGGGTTTGTCGATCCCCATGCCAAAAGCTGTAGTGGCAACCACTACATCCAGCAGGTCGTCCAAGAATCGCTCATGGATGCTTTCCCGGTCAGCGTCCGCCCTGCCCGCGTGATAAGCCTCGGCGCGCAGACCGTGCTCTGTCAGGGCGGCCGCGTACTTCTCGGTGTCCTTGCGGGTAGCGGCATACAGCAGGCCCATGCCCTCCGACGTGGCAAGCTCGACAACCTGCGCCACCACAGCTTTGCGCTTGCCTTTGTCCTCTTGGTGCCGGACAACATCGAGGCTAATGTTGGGGCGGTCGAAACCACGGACCAGAACCAACGGTTCCGTCATGCCCAGCCTCTTGACGATCTCCTCACGCACGGGTGGCGACGCAGTTGCGGTCAGTGCTATAACCGCCGGGTTGCCCAGGCGCTCGCGGACGCTGCCCAGTTCCAGGTAGTCCGGGCGGAAGTCGTGTCCCCAGGAGGATACGCAATGCGCCTCGTCCACTACGAACATTGTGATGTTCAGCTTGGCGATCCGCTCCACGGTTTCCTGCTTGGCCAATTGCTCAGGCGCGAGGAACAGGAAGATCGCTTTTCCGGTTTCCACTGCCTCCCAGGCTGCCTCCACCTCCGAAGCGCTGAGGGAAGAATTGATGACGACGGCGGTGCCCTCACCCAAGTCCTCAGTCAGCCCATCCATTTGGTCTTCTTGTAAGGCAATGAGAGGAGAAACGACGACGGCGGGCCGGCCCGTTGTGTTGTGAAGGTGAAGTGCTGCGACTTGATAGGTAGCGGATTTTCCGTACCCGGTGGGCATGACGGCGAGGACATCACGCCCCTCGACGAGGGCAGTCATACCTGCCAGTTGGCCGTCGCGCAGTTCAGGCAAGGAAAAGGAAGAGGCCGCCAGGGCGGTCAGGGCAAGGTCATCGGACATTAAGATGTGGCTCCGCGTTGTGATTCCTGCGGCCACTTGCATCAGCCGAGGTGACCAGCCTAGCGCGGGCGAGGCCCCGCCGTCGTACGCCCTTTGTCAGGTTGTGGATAACCTCGGGTGATGACGTAACGCGGAGTTCGTCCACCCACGCCCGGGTTGTCAAAAATACTCCCCGACCCGAAAGGTAATCAGGCTACTTATCAACGAAGCCCAAAGTGCCTATGCTTATCACATGGAGCCCACTTCAGCCATCCTTCTAGTGCTAATCGGCGTGGTTGTCTGGCTCGCGGGCACCATCCTGCCACTGGCCTTACTCCCCTCCTCGCGTGCAGAAGAGGAGCGCAAGCCCAAGGCACGCCACCCCCGCCACCCAAGGGGTGAGCCGCGCGCCGTCCACCGGTTCCGGCCATCCTCATTGAGGGTCCATTCGGCGCACCGCACGCGGCCACACAGCGCTTAGTACGGGGTTCGCCGCCTATAGAGGGTTGCCAAACTCGCGAATGCTGATCCGGGTGAAGTTTGCTGAACCACCATCCGCATAGAGTGAAAGCCCGGTGTCGCCCTCCAGGAAATGGACCTGCTGTGAAATCACCGTGTGACCCGAATTAATAAACACCTCGACGCTCTGAGTGTCCACAAAGATGCGCAGGTGGACTGACCGCGCATTGGCATCGATAGGCGCAGCAGCCCGAGTGTACGGCACCAGAGAGTATCCACTCTGGTCCGACGGCGCGCGGTCGACGTACAACTCATCGCCATACTTGCCGATATTCGTGAGGCGGAAGCCATCCGGGGAGCGGCCAACAGATACCCCGACGTTCGTGGCGTTGGTCCATGAAATGTCGAGCTCAAGCTCGTAAGCACGGCCGCTCCATGGCAGTACCACGCTGCCGTTAACCGTGCGGTCGGGCAGGGTGGTAGTTGCTGTCGCATAATCCCGCAATGCGCCAACCGGGGAGCTGATCAAGCTGTACCAACCTCCTGATTGACGTTCCAGCCGCAGTTCACGCGTTATGGAATTCTGCCCGTTATACCCGTCGGATACATCTGTCGGCACGTCGCGGGCAGCGTACTTCCAGTTGTTCATCCACGCGATAGCCAGGCGCTTCGTTTCGGGCGCATCAACCGACGGCCACGTCACGGCGGCATACCAGTCCCAGCCCCAGTCGAGCCACTGCGGAGTGAGGTCGTCGGCAATGAACGCCGTGCCGTTCCAGCTACCCGTCCAATACGCAAAGGTCATGGGCAAATCGATACTGTAGGCGTCCATGCTCGCACCGAACACCCAATGCCGGATGCCGTCGTCGGCCGTCATTTCGAACAGATCCAGACACTCGATTCCGCCCAGGGCGTGGTTCGGGTAGTCGAAGTTCGATTTCCAGCTCCAATCCCGCAGGTTTGCCGAAGAGTAAAAGGCTGCGTAGCGCGCCCGTCCGATCACACACACCCACTCATTGCGTGCAGCATCCCAGTGGATCTTCGGGTCGCGGAACCACTCTGCGTTCTCAATCTCAGCTTGGGTGCTGGCAGTTCGTCCGTCGGTGTTGACGATCACCGGCTCCGGAAGCGCGGAGAACGTGTAGCCGCCATCGGTAGACCAATAGAGGTATTGCTCCTGGAACTTTCGAATGCCATCAGTTGGTTGCGTGGCAAGCGCGACTACCGCCCCCACACCGAACCCAGCGGTGTTGGCCGTGTCCACAACCGCTGATCCCGACCACACCGGGAAGTCGGGCTGCAGAGGCATCACCACACCATGGTGCGTGAAGGCCACTCCGTCACCTGTAGATGCGTGGTCCCACCCGCCCGGGCCGTTGTTCTGACCAGAGTGGAGGTAGTAGAGCTGATAGGCGCCGTTGGTATGGACGGGACGCTGCGGATCGCACAACCAGCCCGACGGCGGAGTCATGTGGTAGATGGCCCGAAGCGATGCCTGGGCATGCGCGGCTGCAGGTATGGCATTGCTCAGGAACAGCGAGATCGCGCCAACTCCTGCGCCTTGCAAGGCAGTGCGTCGAGAAATGTGATTCGTCATTGATTCGTTCCTCTCAGCGTTTGGGGCAGCAGTGCGCCAAACGTCATCCAGCGGGTGGGAAGCCGAAGCTATGCAGGACACTAGCGGCAGTAGCCGAGACTGGTCAAGCGTTTTAGCAAGGGAGAAAGAAATTTGCTAAAACGCTTGAACAGCATGGAAATTCACGCTAACTTACGAGTGATCAAACGCTTTAGCAGAATGGACATCAGCGCAGATGAAACGCTCAGTCTTCTTCCAACCAGCCGACGGCTGGGTTGGAGACCTCATCCCCTTCGAAAAGGACGGGGAGTTCTGGCTCTTCTACCTTCACGAAGACCGCTCAGACCCAAAACCGGGTACCTCATGGAATCTGGTCACCACCAAAGACCTCACCCAGTTTGAGGACCACGGCGTATCGCTGCACCACGGCAGCGAAACGGATCTGGACTTCAACGCCTACACAGGCAGCATCGTCACGGACGGGTCCGGCGTCCATCACCTGTTCTACACCGGACAGAACCCCCGCAATCTAGGTCCTGATGGGGCGCCCCTGCAGTTGGTCATGCATGCCACGAGTACTGACGGAATGCGGACCTGGCTCAAGCACCCCGAGCACACCTTCGGCGCCCCAGCCGGCTATGAGTCCGGTGATTGGCGCGATCCCTTTGTGTTCTGGGATGACAGCAAGAACCTGTGGAGGATGCTTCTCGCGGCAAGGCACTCAACCGGGCCCGAACGCCGCCGCGGCGTCATCGCACAGTGCGTATCCCCGGACCTGATGACGTGGCAGCACACCGAACCGTTCTGGGACCCGCGCCGCTACATCACGCACGAATGCCCGGACGTCTTTGCCTGGGGTGACTGGTGGTACATGGTGTACTCCGAGTTCTCGGAAACGTTCACCACCCGCTACCGGATGGCCAAGAGCCCCGACGGCCCGTGGATGGTGCCCGCTTTGGACAGCATCGACGGCCGCGCCTTCTACGCCTCAAAGACGGCAGAACGCGACGGGCGGCGCTTCTTCTTCGGATGGATTGCCAGCAAAGAAGGCAACACCGATCACGGGCCATGGCAGTGGGCAGGAACCATGTCCGTGCTGGAAGCCCTCCAAAACCCTGACGGGACCTTGGGATTTTCGTTCGCGGATGAACTCGTGGAGAGCTTCTGGGAAGACGTCCCGGTTTCCCTGACCGGCGCGTTGCCGGCGCGGCTCGAGGTGCCGGACGGGTACGCGGCCGTGGTGTCCGACGAGGAATTACCGCAGCAGTTTTACGCCAAAGCGGTACTGGATATCACTCCCAATACAACCGAGTGCGGTTTGCTGCTCCGCTCGAGCCACGACGGCGACCATTCCTACGTCCTGCGTCTGGAGCCCAAGCGTGGCCGGCTCGTTTTCGACCGCTGGCCGCGCGCCATTACCGGCGATGCGCAGTGGCACGTCTCCGGGGACGTCCCTTTCGACGTCGAACTTGAGCGGCCCTGTGAGCTCACCCCTGGCGAGCACACCCTTGAGGTCATCGTCGACGGCGACACTTGCGTCGCCGTCGTCGACCGTCAAGTGGCGCTCAGCGCCAGGATCTACGACCTAACTACCGGCCGGATCGGCGTCTTCGCCGGAGAAGGAACCGTGACCCTTACCGAACTTGAGATACGCCAGCGTACCGACAACTGAATACCCCTCACCCCAACCTCTGTTCCAATCAAGGGAGATTGCCGCAATGAAGAAACTATTCCGTGCTGCCGCCGTCGCAGCCGCCGCCGCTTTGGCTTTGACAGCTTGTGGCGGCGGAGGTGCCGCCACTGACCCCTCCAATGTCAGCCCCACCGGGGAGATCAAACCCCGCGAAATATCCTGGCTGCTCTCCAGGCCCGCCGACGGAGCTGTCATCAACATCATGAAAAAGCTCGCGGACGACTACGCCACGGACCACCCGGGCTTCGCACTGAACCTCATCACCACCCCGGACCGGCCCTCCTACATTCAAAAACTTGAAACCCTGGCCGCGGCCAACAAGCTGCCGGAATTGTTCGACACTGATGCCACCCCCTTCGCTCAGGAACTTGCCAAGCAAGGAAAAATGGTGGAAGCCGACAAGCTCCTGAAATCACTGGACGTCTATGACGACTACCGCCCCGGCGCACTGGACTACCAGCGTTTCGACGACGGCTCCCTGTACATGATTCCGTTCCAGTTCGAGCTCGAATTCATCTGGTACAACAAGGCATTGTTTGAAAAGGCAGGCGTTTCCGTGCCGAAGTCACTCGATGACATTCCCGCCATGTGCACTGCTCTGCGGAATGCAGGGATCACACCTATCGCCATTGACGGTCAGGACCAGTGGCCGCTGGAACGCTATGTTGCGTACCAGCCGTTCCGTGAAGCGGGACCGGACTTCGTCCAGAAGCTGAAGAAGGGCGAGGCATCTTTTACTGACGACGCCGGACAGAAGACGGTGAAGTGGATGGCTGACCTAGGGAAGGCGAAGTGCTTCCAGGATGGATTCTCCGCGCAGGGTTACTCGGATGCGCAGAACCAGTTCACCTCGGGACAAGCTGCCATGTACAACATCGGCACCTGGGAACTCCCGAGCCTCGCCACGGACAAGCTCAACTCCGAGGTCCGGAACGACACCGATTTCTTCACGTTGCCCACCACCGAAGGCTCGGTGACCTCCGCCAACGAGTTCGTCTCCCCCTCCGGCATTGGCATGGCAGTGAACTCCAAGACCTACGATCCGCTGGTGAGCGACTTCCTGAAGTTCGCCTTGAACAAGTACCCGGCTGAGTATGCCGCCACCGGCGCCCTCTCCCCCACCACCAACGTGCAAACTGCCATTCCCGGGAACGCGACTCCGCTGTACAAGAAAGCGCTCGAAACGGCCAACACCCTTGGGGACAAGCAAGCCATGCCGTGGGATACCCAGCTTGACCCCACCACCAACGGCCGGCTGCAGCAGGAACTCGTTCTCCTGGTCCAGGGCAACATCACGCCCGAACAGTTCACCAAGACCATGGACGACGCCATCAAGCAGAACGCCCCCAAGTTCTTCAAGTAAACCGAAGCAGCGGGGGCTCCCAAGGCCCCCGCCCGAAAGGCCCACCATGCTACCCAACAGGTCAAGGACCTCCGTCCTGGTCTTCCTGCTTCCACCCCTGCTGCTGTACTGCGCAGCCGTACTCTTCCCTATTCTTCAGTCCCTGTTCCTGAGCTTCTTCTCCTGGAACGGGATCAGCGAAATGGAGTTCGTTGGGCTCGCCAACTACGTCCGGATGCTCACCGCGGACGATATCTTCTGGAGATCCTTTTTCAACGCACTCCTCTACCTGGCCATCTGCCTGGTGCTGCAACTCGGCGGAGCACTGGTTGTAGCCAGCCTGCTCACGTCCCTGCGTCGGGGCCGGGAACTCATCAAAACCCTGTACTTGCTGCCAGCGGTGATCTCCACCGTCGCCATTGCCTTCCTCTTTATCCGTATCTACTCCATCGACCCGGTTGGCCTGTTGAATCAGCTGCTGCATTGGGTGGGTTTGGGATCCCTTGAGCGGGCTTGGCTCTCCGACGTGAACACCGTGCTGGCAGCCGTATCCGCCCCTGAAGGCTGGCGGTTCACCGGGCTTTACATGCTCATCATCTACGCTGCTCTGATCGCCGTGCCCAAGGAACTGGAAGAAGCCGCAGTCCTGGACGGCGCCTCGAAGTGGACACTCTTCACCAAGATCCGGTTCCCCTATATACGTCCCGTATGGATCACCACCACCATCATGGCCACCACCTACGGCCTGCGCGGTTTCGATATCCCGTACCTCATGACCAATGGTGGCCCCGGGCAGTCCTCCGAGCTGCTCACCACCTATATGTACAAGACAGCCTTCACCAGCACGGACTTCGGCTACGCAAGTACCATCTCCGTCTTCATCGTGATCGAGTGCCTCGTCGCCGTCGGCCTCATCTTGTTCATGCTCAAGCGGAAGGCAGATTCATGATCACCCAGACAGCCCCGATTACCCCGCGCGCGTCGGCTCCGTCCTCGCCGGTTCATCAACGACGACGCCGCAAGCCGAGCCTGCACCGGACACTCTCGCGGGTCTTGATCATGCTCATCGTGATCGTCCAGGTCTACCCGCTCGCCTGGCTGTTCCTTACCAGCCTGCGGACAGAACACGACTTCGCAACCGGTGATCCGTTCGCACTTCCGAGTTCGTTAACATGGGAAAACTACGCAAGGGCCTTCGAAACGGGCGACTTGGGCCGGAACATCCTGAACAGTTTCATTGTCACCATGGGCGCCAACATCCTCATTGTGCTGTTCGGCATGATGGCCGCCTACGCCATCCAGGTCCTCGGTTTCCGCCTGAGCCGTTTCGTCCGTGCCCTGTTCCTGATTGGAATCATTGTTCCGGTTCAGATCGCATTGGTCCCGCTGTTCATCGACTACTCCGCAGTCAACCTGCTGGACACCTACCAGTCGATGATTATCCCTTTGGCCGGTTTCGCCCTGCCGATGTCCATCTACCTTTTTTCGTCCTTCTTCGAATACATTCCGCGCGAAACCTACGAGGCAGCATCACTGGATGGGGCTGGCCCGTACAGGATTTTTGGACTGATCACCCTGCCGCTGTCACTCAACACCGTGGTCACTGTTGTCCTGGTGAACAGCATCTTCATTTGGAACGACTTCATCTTCGCCAACAGCTTTGTCCTGTCCGAGGACCTGAAGACCATTCCACTAGGCCTACAAAATTACATCGGCGCCATGGGCAAGGTGGATTGGACGGCCACTTTTGCTGCGGTGTGCGTAACCATAACTCCCTTGCTCCTGGTCTTCCTCGTCCTGAACAAGGCCATGATTCAAGGCTTGGAAAGCGGGGCGACGAAGGGATGACCACTACGGCAGACGGATATACTCCAGACGGAGGACAGATGATTTCGCAGGAGAAAAATTCAGGCAACGCGGCCAGCCCCATAGTTCATGCCAAAGCAGACCGCGCCAATCCGGTGACCCTCCGCGAAGTCGCTGAACTAGCCGGTGTTTCCACTGCCACGGTCTCGTTGGTCATCAACAAAAAGAAGAACGCACGCATCGCGGATGAGACACGTCAACGGGTCACGGAGGCGATCGCCCAGCTGGGCTACCGCCCAAATGCCATGGCCAAAACGTTGGTCAGCGGAACCTCAAAGTTCATTGGGTTGGTCGCCGACGGCGTAGCCACCACGCCCTTCGCCGGCCAGATCATCCATGGGGCTCAGGACGAAGCCTGGAAACATGGTTACGCGCTCCTGATCGCCAACACCGAAGGCAACCAGGACCTCGAAAAAGACGCAATCGCCATGATGCTGGAATACAAGGTCCGCGGCATCCTGTACTCAACGTGGTTCCACCGCCCCACTGATATTCCGGAAACCCTTCGCGAGGCGGATTTTGTCCTGGTCAACTGTTTCTCCCCAGAAGCCGGTACGGCCCGCGCCGTAGTACCCGATGAGGCACAGGGAGGACAGTCCGCCACCGAGATTCTGCTCCGAGGCGGCCACCGACGAATCGCCTTCATCAACACCACCACTCCCGCTCCCGCCCGGGACGGACGACTCCAGGGCTACAGGAACGCACTGGAGGCCGCCGGAATCCCCTTCGACGCCGATTTGGTTTTGGAAGCCTACCCAGATCAGGAGGGTGGCTTCGGCGCCACCGATGAACTGCTCAAACGCAATGTCAGCGCCGTTTATTGCTACAACGACCGCATGGCAATGGGCCTCTACGACGGCCTGCGGGAAAACGGCCTCTCCATTCCGGATGACATTGCCGTGGTGGGTTTCGACAACCAGGAGGTCATCGCAGCGCACTTGCGTCCGCCCCTATCAACCGTGTCACTGCCCCATTACGAACTAGGTGCGGCGGGCGTTCGAATGCTGCTGGGCCTTGACGCTGCGCCGCTCGAGTCCGCAGTAAAGATCGCCTGCCCGGCAGTTGAGCGTGCTTCCGTTGCTGTGCACACTGCTGCCTAGAAACCTCTTGACGTTGCTTGTTGCTCGACGGCGCCAAGGGGAATAGCGTTGAGGTGGAAGCCCAGTGGTCCCCCATCACTGGGCTTCCCTTTGCCACCGTCAGGTCTTTTTTTGAAGCGTCCGTCATGAAGGGAGATCGAACTGATCAGCTTTCTCAGGGCGACTGATGCAGCCGATGAGTTAACCGGGATTGTGGGGATCGCCGCGCAGGTAATCGAGGCCCTTGGTGAATGGGGCGTGGGCTTGCTGACGCTCTTGGAGACTATTTTTCCGCCCATACCCAGTGAGGTGATCCTCCCACTGGCCGGATTCCTTACCCAACAGGGCGGCATTAACCTGATCCTGGTGTTTGTCACCAGCACACTGGGCGCCTATGCCGGAGCGATGCTTCTCTACTGGCTGGGCTACAAGGTGGGGTTGGAGAGGTCCATCAAGCTGCTTTCAAAGCTCCCGTTGGTTGACCGCGAAGATTTCGAGAAGGCCGCCGATTGGTTCAAGCGCCACGGCAGGTCAGCCATCTTCTTTGGCAGGCTGCTACCCGGCGTGCGCAGCCTCATTTCCCTGCCGGCAGGTGCCGAACGCATGAACCTGGTGACGTTCAGCATCTTTACTGTCGCGGGGACGGGCGTATGGAATGCCCTGCTCATTGGTGCGGGAGCACTTCTCGGCAAGCAATATCACTTGGTTGATCAGTACTCTCGATTCCTCAATTACGCCGTGTACGCAGGGCTTGCCGCGTTCGTCGTGTGGCTCATCATCCGGCGGGTCAAGAAGCGCAAGGAAGGCACTCGGTAGCTGAGCCCTTCACCGGAGTCGGGCCCGAACTGTCGTTTTGTCCACCTTCAGTTCTTCCAAGAGCGCAGACACGGGGTCGTGTTCTTCGCGGTCCAGAAGCGCCATTAGAAGGTTCGATGTCGTGATCTGCCTGGCCTTCTGATCCATTGCCTGTTTCACCATGTGTGCCATCACCTCCTTGGCGCCCGAACTGAACGGCGGCTTCCTCCCCTTTGTTGGCATCGCGGCCCCCTTGAGATTCTTGGTTTCGAGCCCGATAGCCTTCAGCGCGTCGGCATCCAACCGTGACGCTGCGTTATGCGCATCTTCCAGGGTGATACCGAGGACCGCAGAAGGTTCCGGTTCGTGGAGCGCCCCCAAAAGCAGGTGTTCCGTTCCCAGCCGCTTATCACCCCTGCCTCGGGCTTCTTCCATGGCGTACCCCACGATCCTGCGGGTGTCGCGGGCAAATTGTTCAAACATGACTCAAATCACTCCTTGTATTTTGCGTGTACTGATTGCCGGGAGACACCTAGGGCGTCACCGATTTGCTCCCACGTCCAACCCTGCTCGCGAGCCGCTTTCACGTGGGTAGCCTCCACCTGCTCGGCCAAGCGGTGAAGAGCTCCCACCGCGCGTAGGCCAACGGCGGGGTTCGTCGAATGGATCTGCTCGGAAAGATCATCAGTTCCCATGCTTGTCAGGCTAGGCTGACGGAGTAGTTCTGTCAACCTAGCCTGACAAGTCACTTTGCCTGGACTGACGGCTCACGGCCCCATGGGATCCCTTCGTCCTGGGGAGCTTGCCGTTAGTGTGAGCACGTTGAGTGCGCGGAGGAAGGGATGCCCTGAGTCGCAAGGGCAGCAGCGGCTTGCACTGGCGGCTCCTCGGTAAACTCCCTCCGGGCATCGTGGACCACCGCGCCATTGATGATGGTCAGGTCGGCCCGCTCACCGAGAAGTGCGGATGCTTCCAAGGCGTACAGGTTCGCCGACCAGACCACGACGTCGGCCCTCGCACCTACGCGGATGACGCCCAGTTCTGCTTCTGCGTGCCAGGCCCAAGCACCGCCTTGCGTGTAGGCGCGGATGGTTGTGTCCAGATCGAGGCGCTCGTCAGGGGTCCAAGCCGAGGCGCCGTCGAGGCCTGCCCTTGTCAGTGCCGAGTAGAAGCCCACGATCGGATCCATCTCTCCCACTTGCCAATCGCTGGAGAAGGCTAAGCGGGCCCCTGACTTGGCAAGGGACTTAAACCGCCAGGCACGGTCCCAGCGTTCCTCGCCTACGTTGTCCATCCACGTACCGGCCACCAGGTCGGGTGAGCAGTGCCGTGGCTGCATGGCCGGAACAACACCCAATTGGGCGAACCTGGGCAAGTCGGCGTCGTCGAGGCACTCCACATGGACAATCCCGTGCCGGCGGTCGGCGGTGTGGTTTTGGTGCTGGGCTTGCTCGATCGCGTCCAGAGCCATTCGTACGCCCAGGTCTCCGGTTGCGTGCGTGTGAGTCTGGAAGCCCATGCGGTCCAACTCCCCGAGCATCGCAGTGAACTCGTTCGGCGGCATGCTCGGTGCTCCTCGGTGGCCCGGCCTGTTGGCATAGTCGGCGAGCATGGCAGCGGTGTGCGGTTCAATCACATCATCGGCGTAGAGCTTGACCGGCCCAAGCCGAAGCATGTCGTCCACTGGCGCACTGTCCACTGCCTCGCGCAGATCCTTTCGGAACTCCGCATCGGAACCAACTGGATGGAAGAGAGCAGTGATCACCCGGGAGTGCATTTTCCCTTCCCGTCGCGCCCGGTACATCAGGTCAAGCTCCGCGAGTGGAACTTGGGGCTCCACCACCGTGGTGATGCCGCTGGCTGCCGCCATCGCCAAACTTGAGGTGATCCGCCGATAGCGGCGGTCCGGAGAATACATGGGGATGTCGCGTTGAAGTCCCCGCAAGCCCGCGGTGGTCATCGCGCTTGTGTAGAAGTCGGTGACCCAGCCGGTCGGCTTGCCATCGACTCCTACTTCCGGACGGCCCCATGGGATGGAAGTGCCGCGATCAATTCCAAGCACCCGCAGGGCGGCGTCGTTGAGCCATACTGAGTGTTGGTCATAGGTGGTGATGAACACCGGGCGGTCAGTCAGGCCCCGAAGATCTCCGGCGTTGGGCCGCCTACCTTCCACCACTGAATACACAGCGTTCTCGGCGCACACCCAGTCCAGATCCGGACGCTCCCTGGCGTGATTAGCGATCCGCTGGCGGACCTCCGCCAAGGAATGTGCACCCTCCAGGCTGACGGCGTCGGGATCGAACCCTAGGAGCAGGTGGTTGTGGCTGTCGATGACACCGGGTGTCAGCAGCCGCCCACTTAGGTCGATCCGCCGTCGGGCCGCTGGAGCGTCACTGTCCGTTCCCACATAGGTGATGACGCCGCCGGTGATGCCGACAGACTGGGCCCATCCGGCGTCGTCAAACGTGCGGACAGCTCCGTTGTGGAGCAGCAGGTCAAGCATTGTGGTTCTCCTCCTCAATAACAGCGTCAAGTAACAGCAGGTGGGTCCCGCTCCGCGGCCGGAGATACAGGAAGTAGTAAATGAAGCCGGCAGCCACGAATACCAAGGAAATGCCCAGGCTCAGCCATTGCGCCGGATCCAGGATGGCCACGATGAAAACCAAGCCCAGTGCCGCAATACACAGGGCGGGAGGCAATGGCCACCACGGCATCCGGTAGCCTGTCCGATTCCGGTTTGTCCGGCGGTGGTTGATGGCGGCCAGCGCGATGAAGAGATAGCTGAAAGTGAGCGTGGACCCTGTGGCGGTCAGAAGAACGTCGATAGGGACGAAGCACGCCACGAAGGCGAACACGCCCATGACGGCTGTGGCGACTACGGGTACCTGGCCCTTGCTGCTCACTTGCCGCAGGCCGCGGGAAAGACCTGCTGGCAGCGCCTGATCACGTGCGGCCGCATATAGCAGGCGGCCGGCCTGGAGGGTGATGGCAATGATGGCGTTAACGATGGCAAACGCGACGGACAAGAGGACCAACATGGTCACGGCGTCCCCTGCACGTTCGCTCAGGAAAGCCTCTACGGGGAGCACCGAGCCGAACAATTCCTCTTGGGATGAAGCCCCCAGGAGGATCGCACCCAGCGGGATTATTTCTGCGGCGATAGTCACGGCCGCACTCCAGATCACCGCACGGGCCAACGTCTTTGTGGGGTTCTTGGTTTCCTCGGCGAAGTAAACCGCTCCCCCGTAACCGTTGAAGGAGAAGATGCCCTGTGTCACGGCAATCATGAGCCCGGAGATGGCGAGCGGGGCCAAGGAGCCAGTGGCCGGGTCCAGAGCCTGGGCAGTGAAGAGAGACTCAACTGGGCGCTCAATGTGGACGAGGCCCAGGACTGCCAGAAGTACCAGTGCGGCCATTTCAATGAACAGGAAGACGCCCGTCAGCCAGGCGTTGGTCCGGATGTTGAAGCAGGCCGTGACGGTGGTGAGAACCACCACTACCAGTGCCGTCTGCTGCGGCGACAGCCCTGCAAAGGCCACTCCGAGGTAGTCGGCAACACCCAGGGCGAAGACCGCCACAATCAGGGGCAGGGACACCAAACTGATGAAAAAGGTGGCGACACCAAAAGCCGGTCCCAACGCCCGGGACACCAGCGAATAGTCGCCGCCCGCTACGGGATAGGCGGACGCGAGTTCCGCATAGCAAAAGGCCACAAGGATGCTGACGACGCCGGCTATGAGAAATCCCCACACCACCCCGGTGCCGAAAGCCGTCAAGGCGGCGCCGCCGAGGATGAAGACGCTGGAAGCAGGCGAAATCGACGACAAAGTGATGAGGATATTGCCGCCAAGCCCCAGACTGCGGGACAAGGAGGCGTCATAGTTTCCTGCTGTCCCGCTTACAGGTTTGGGAGGCTGCGCGGGAACGGAGGTGATGGGCTGTTCCATGGGAGTCCATTCAGGTCGATTTAGTTTTTTGACGTCAGCGTCAAATAACTATTGGAGTGTGGCAGTTCACATCGGATAGTGTCAAGAGCATGGCAAGACCCAACACGCAGGAACGGCGCCGCTCCGAGCTCGTCGAGGCGGCACTCAAGGAAGCCTCCACACAGGGGCTGCGCTCCCTGTCCCTGACCGACGTCGCCAAAAGGGCGGGGCTGACCAGAGGGGCGCTGCTCTACTACTTCGATGATCTGGATGCTCTCCTGGTGGAAGCCCACCGCGCCGGTACGGAGCGTTTCTGCGACCACCGGGACAGCGTGGTGGCTGAACTTGAATCACCGGCTGAAAAGCTGCGGGCAGCCATTGCCGCGGGACTGCCCAGCGGACCCGACGACGCCCTCATGCGACTGCTTTACGAGTTCGATTTCATGGCCGGCCAGTCGGACCTGCACGACACCCTGGTTCAGCAGATGTACTTGCGCCAGACCGCCACATACCGCGCCATTTTTGAGGAAGGCAATGCGTCCGGCGCCTTCACTATTTCCGCCGATCTCGATCAAGCCACAATGAACATGGTGGCGCTCGAAGACGCATACAGCTTGCATATTGTGGCAGGAAACAGGCTGGTTACCGTCGACATGGCCCGCGAGGCAATGCTCGCGTTTGCCGAGCAGATTGGGTGCCGGACTTCGGCCTGAAAGGGGCCCCGAACGACCACCCTGCCCGTATCCCGTGTCCGACAAATGTGCATTCAGTGCGTGGTACTCTTCGAGCACCAGCTCGCCGGGAGGAAGTAATTGGGTTCGGAGAAACGTCCCACCATCAGTGACGTCGCACGAGTGGCAGCCGTATCCAGGACAACAGTGTCACACGCCCTGAACAACCGGGGATACGTCGACCCCGGCACCAAAGCGCGGGTGCACTTAGCGGCCGAGGAGCTCGGATACAGGCCCAACATCCGGGCCCAGCGACTCCGTACTGGTAGCGCGCAGACGCTTGGTCTCGTCGCTTCGATGCCCGCTTCGGTTGCTGCTGGTCCTTCAAAGCTTGGGTTCTTCATGGAGGTGGCGGCCTCTGCGGCTGAAACAGCGCTGCTGAGTGGTTTCGCAATGATTCTCGTGCCGCCGCTACGGGAACGTCCGGAACTGGATCAATTCGATATTGACGGCGCAGTGGTTGTTGAACCCGAGGAAAATGACCCGGCCACGGGCCGGTTACGTGCACTGGGAGTTCCGGTAGTGAGCCTGGGCCGGCAGCCCGAGGCAGAGACTGAAATCCCCTACATCGACATGCAGTCCCACCGTACAGGGAACCTCCTGCTGGAGCACCTGTTTGAGCAGGGTTCCCGTTCCATCGCACTGATCATCGGTTCCCAACAGAGGCACTCGTACATAGATGTTTCCAGGGCCTACGAGGAGTTCACAGCGGAACACCACCTCGAGTCGCTCGTCATTCGATTGGACGAAGAGGAGGGCGAGGACGGCGGTTATCGCGCGGCCCTCGCCCTCCTGGAGTCACATCCTGAAGTTGACGGTATTTGTGCCTTGGTGGATGCTTTCGCCGTTGGCGTCGTCCGGGGCCTCCACGAAAGCGGCAAGAGAATCCCTGCGGACGTCAGGGTGGTCACCCGCTATAACGGGCTCCGGGCTCAGACGTCCGTGCCCCCGCTGACGGCGGTCAATCTTCACCTGGCCGACGCTGCTGACCTCGCCGTCGACCTCCTGCTTGAGCACCGCTCCGGGAACCGTTCCCGACATGTGGTCCTCGGCCCGGAACCTGAACTGATCCCACGGGCGTCGTCCGTCATGGTTGACCGGTCAGCCTTGGAACAGAACAGCGACTCCTGAGACCAGGGCGAAGGTGAGCACGATGGTCCTCATGCGTTTACCTCCCAGACGGTGATGAATCGCTGCACTGGCCACAGCACCGACGGCCAAGGCCGGTAGAAGGAACAATGCCATCTGGAACTGTTCAAAATGGACGTTTCCCGTTGCAGCGAGCAACGCCAGCGACATCACCTCCCCGACGAGAAAGCAGAAGGCCACGGTGGAGCGCAAAACTGCTGCCGGCCGGTGCTGGTAGGCCAGAACCAACGGGGGTCCCCCAATACCGGTTGCTGTCTCGGTGATGCCCGTGATCGTTCCAACTGCCAGCAAGGCTCCTCGTCCGGCCTTGAAGGATGGAATGATCAGGGAGACGAGGGCGGCAAGAATTGTTGAGATGCCAATGAGCAGGCTCAAACCCGAAGGGGGAACGGCGACGAGAACCCAGAATCCGCCGGCTGTGCCGGCTACCCGGCCGATGGTGATCCAACCTGCTCCACGTAGATCGAGGGCATGGCGTTCCCGCCAAACAACGTAGGCGTTCAATGGCAGCATGAGGACCAGCAACAGCACCGGCAACAGCTGCGGTTCAAAGAGCCCCACCACAGGGGCCACGATCAGGGCGAATCCCATCCCCGTGCTTCCCTGCACCAGGGATGCCACGGCTACGGTTATCGCCACCAGGATGAATATTTGCGTGCTCACTTGTTTCCTTCTGTCGGTTGTCTTGCAGCAAAGCCAAGGGCCGCGGCGCCGAAGAAACTCCTTTCGGCGCCACGGAACCTCCTAACCCACAAGAGAGGGTGTGCCCGCTTTGGAGCGCTGGCGCAACAGCTGATGTTCGGTAGCTGTTGGATGCAGGCGCCGGACGGGCGCTTTTGCCATGACACGGTGTGCAACTTCTTGAGCTTCAACCATGAAGGCTTGGGCGTCCCACTCCACAGGCCATCCTTCCCAGAGCCTCAGCTTGCCGGCGACGACGACAGCCATGATCTGATCGCGGTTGGCATACCTGACAAGCTCCCAGCTGGGATCCCACGATGGTTGCATCTCCGGAACCGACCAATCCAATACGAGGAAATCAGCGGATTTACCCACTGCGATCTCTCCAGTGACCGCCCCGAGACCGGCGGCTTCAGCCCCTCCTTGGGTCGCGTGATGCAGCCATGTCCAGCCACCGCCGCAGGAGGAGTCGCCCGTTTGGATGCCAAAAGCCAGTCGTTGGGCCAGTTCGGCGATGTCGAGCAATCGGAAACCGTCGCTTCTGGTACCGTCCGTGCCGATCCCGAAGCGAATAGACCTCTCGGCAAAGTGCAGGGCTGGTGCTACGGCGTTTCCCTTCCATGCGCTGGCGACCGGGTTGTAGCTGACAGCACAGTCTGTTTCTTCGAGGAGCCGGAGTTCATAAGGAGTCAGGAGTGTGGCATGGGCGGCCAGTGTTTGCGGGCCGAGCGCGCCGACTGAATTCATGTATTCCAGTGGCCTGAGCCCCCAGCGTTCGATGGAGCGCTCAACCGAGGCCAGGTGTTCGTTCAAGTGAACCTGGTAGGTGGCACCGGCTTCATGGGCAAGAAGTGAGGTATCACGAAGGACAGCTTGGCTTGCTGCTTCAGGGATGGACACGGCCAGAGATGGGTGGACAAGGGACCCCCCGTCCCAACGACTGAGATGACGCTCCGCAGCATGCATGACCGTTGCGTAATCCAAGGAGGAACCGTCGGGAGCAATGTCGTTGCAGATGTAGCCCAGCACGGTACGAAGGCCGACGTCCTGCGTTGCAGCTGCGACCGTTCCCACATCAACACTTGCTCGTGTTCCCGCGTCACAGACGGTGGTAAACCCTCCTCGAAGTGACTCCAAGGCGGCCAGCTTCGAGGCCACGTAGATTGATTCGTCGTCGAGGTGCTGCTCCAACGGGACCCACAGCCGACGGAAGATCTCCGATGGCTCGCCGCAGATCATCGATTTGCCGAAGCTTTGGGTCAGGTGGTGATGGGTATCTACGAAGCCCGGCATGAGGAGGTGGTGATCCAGGCGGACCGGTGAAAGTGCCGGATTTTCTGCTATGAGCTTGGAGGCGGGGCCCACCTCGCGGAAAATACCATCGGCGATGACCACCGCGTAGTCGCGGACTGGTCCAGTGGGTAGAAGAAGCAGCTCCGGCAGGAGCAGCATCTCGTCGGTGTTCAGGTGCTTGACGGATGTTGAAGTGTTCACAGGGACTCTTTCACTTGGTTTTCAGGTGCTGGGAATTCTTCGTCTGGAGTGCTTGTCTCTTGGCCGGACTTCTTTCCCAGATGCAGGAAGAGAATGTTCATCACGACGCCGACGAAGGCTGTCATCGCGACGCCGCTGCCCAGCAGGATGCGGGCATTGGGTGGTAATTCGTCGTACATGCCTGGTACGAGGGTGGGCATGAGTCCCGCGCAGAGAGCGACCGCGGCGATCATGGTGTTTCGATGGTCTTGGAAGTCCACGCGTCGTAGCATCTGAATGCCCATTGCCAGAATTATTGAGAACACGATGACCGCTGTACCGCCCACCACCGCGGTGGGAATTGCCGCCATTAGTCGTCCGACCGGGGCGATGACTCCAATGAGGATGAGGATGAAGCCGGCCGTGACAGTGACGAATCGGGTACGGACTCCGGTCGCTTTGACGATTCCAATGTTTTCGCCGCTGGTAACGATAAGGGACGTACCGAACAGGCCTCCCAGGAGCGACATGATGGCATCGCCCCGGATGGTTTTCGGCGCATCGCGCTTGGCAATGATCTCCTTGCCAACAACCTCACCGTTGAGGACTGTCTGGCCCGTAGCCTCTGCCATCGAGGCAATGCTGAAGATCAGCAAAGGGAGCGAGGCCAGAAGATCGAACTCCGGAGGTCCGAAAGGCAGCAACTGAGGAAGGGCAATGACATTGCCCTCAGCGACGCCAGTGAAGTTCACCAAACCCATAAGCGCGGCTATGGCGGTGGCTCCCACCATGCCCAGCAAGACAGCGACCGGCCGCCAAGAGCCCGGAAGAAAACGATAGAAGAGCACGATGAGGAGGATCGTAGCCACCCCTAGAGCGAGGTGGTCGAAGCGCCCAAAGCCTTCACTGGTGGGTTGGCCCGTTATCAGCAACGCGGAGTGTTTGACCAAGTTGATCCCGATGACGACGATCATCGTTCCAATAACGACGGTCGGAAAGAACCTGAGCAGTCTGGTGAACAGTGGAAGGACAACGAAATAGAAGACGCCGGTAAGGATCACCGCGCCGGTAGCCATCTGAAGGCCATGCTCCTGAGCAATCATGAGGAACATGATGATTGGAGCGCCGCCCGGGAGCATGACGAAGGGTAGTTTTGCACCCATCTTCCATGGGCCGAACGACTGGAGGAGCGTTCCCAGGCCCGAGAGGATGAAGGTGGCGCTGAGCAGATTGGTTGTGAGGGAGTCGGATAGTCGGAGAGTCTGGCTGACAAGGAAAACTGCTGAGAGTGGGGTCGCAACCATGACCATCACGTGTTGCAGTCCCAGGGGGATGAGGCGTCGGAGGGGTGGAACTTCGTCCACGGGGTGAAGCTTTGTACGTTCCATGATGAATAACTTCTCTCGAAGATGGTCTGTCATCTGTAGTGCCTGAAAGTCAGGTTGGCGCAGCGACGGCCCGGTAGGGCCGTACAACCGTCATTGGTCTGCTGCGCCTATGGAAGCTACTTCTTACCTGCTTGGGACTGACGTTGTGATCTGATCCCAAATCGATTTGGGACGAGTATGTCCGACGCTTCCAAGGCATGTCAATGGCAGCCATGTGCCGTTTGATGACCGGAGTAGTTTTGTAACCGAAAAGAGGCGCCCCCGCGTGATCAGGCGAGTTGGGAGTCGTCGCCTGGTTGGCCTGCCCACCTCGGTATTCACACCAATGAGCAACAGTGCGCCGGACCCTAGCGACATCATTGGGTGACTTTTGCACGGTGAGCTGGAGGCTGGTCACATTTCGTTCGGAAGGCACACACATCAAACGAAACTGGCGGCCGTAAAGGGGTTATGAGAGTCAGCCCAGGGCGAGGCGCTGAGTTCAGTTCAGGCGCTGAGTGGGGTGAACTTCTACGGCGTCACAGTCGCCCTCAGCGTTACTCCTCCCGGCGATTCTGACGAGTCCGTGACGCGTTGCTAACGAACGCGCGGGTACTCATCGATAGGATAGAACGAAACTCAAGGTCAGGAAGGCTTGTTGTGGGGAACAACCCGATAAAAGTGATGCCCGGAAAGAACACCGGACGGAGTCTATGCGTGCGTTTGCGGTGCCTGCTGTCATTGACTTGACCGTTCGTGGCACCTGAGGAACGAACTTCGCCAGCCGCGTCGCCGAACCTATTCGCAGACTGACCCAGCTTTGAAGATTTCCGAGGTCATTCCGCAGTCGTGGCCTGCCCGCGGCATGACGGCGTTTTCCGACTGACTCGGAGACGGCCTCAACACGCCTGCAATCCACGTACCTGGCCGCAGGCTTCCGCCTCCGGCACCCTCATCCCCATCCCGCATAAAACGAGAAATGAATATGGAACTTCTTGACGCACACACAGTTGTGATCTCTGCCGTCCTCCTGGTGCACATCACGGGTGTGATGATCGTGGCCGCCTCAGTTGCTGGTCTGGTGATCTCACTCTTCGTCGTTGTGCTGGCTGTGCACTTCATCCGAACAACGTGGGAATGGACGCAAAACTGGCGTAGCCGGGGCCGCCTCTACGGCAGCTTCAATAAGGTTCTTGGGTCTTTGAAGGCAGGGGCCCTGGCAGCACGTCCTCTGATAGCCGCGGCACGGCGAAGAATTGGCCGGCTGTCATCGTTCAAGCCTGAGTAGGGGCCGGTTACGGTTTTAGTCCGCCGCCTAGTAGGTTTACGCAGACACATGCTCTAGGGCTGGTCGAGAAAGTAATCCCGGATATCGGAGAGGGATGTCCCGCCTGTGTAGCCAAGAGCGTCTGACCCTACGGACACTGCGTCATCAGGGGAGAAGATGCTGACCGAGAAGGTCCCCGAGGCCAAGTCCTTGGTCTTCTCCAGCATCGCCGGAAGGGCTCCCTTCAGGGCTTGGGAGAGCGCGGCCTCGTCGTTACTGGCCCCTACAAGCTTGGCGGTGATGAAGTTTCCAGAGGTGTTCATGTTCACGTGCACTTGGGCGGCTTGTACCCCAGGCACCGATGTTGCCGCATCCTGCATATCATTGACGAGCCGTTCTGCCTCTGAAGGGCCGCCGCAGGCAATGAGACCAAGGACGAGCAACCCGACGACCGAAGTCGAGGCCGCCAGCCGAAAGAATTTACGCAAGATCACTGCTTTCGTGGTTATTTGACACAGAAGGCATCAGGGACTTCGCCCGCCGTCGATGACCCAACGCAGGCCGCCGGCATTGCACGAAGTACCGCATACCGGTATTTTCCGAGCCTGCAGGGGACCCTGACAGACAACGAGATCCACCGGCTGGTCTTGTCCATACGGATTGCCATTGGCATCGACCGCCTCAATGCTATGGACCGCCAGCGCCGGGAACAGCGTGCTTCGGGATAGAGGTGCGCGTCGTACCGACTACATCTTCTTCACGCGGAACGGCCATAGTGCCGGGTCAGGCGAAGTACTCCGCGAGGATCGGAGCGAGAACAGCGTCGGGAACGTCATGCCCGACGCCGGAGAGGACACGCGCCTCAGCGCCAGGTGCGGCGGCCGCGATGGTTCGGGCCACGTCCTCGGCCCACGGGCTGCGGTCACCCGCCAGTGCCAGAAGTGGTGCTGTGAGGGTACCGAGTTGGCCGCGGGGAATAACTCCGTTGTTGCATAACTGAACATCGATGGGCAGTGTGGCAGCAAAAGCTTCCATATGCGGCCAGTAGGGGCCTTGCCTCATGGCCTCGACGGCCGGCGCCGGGGTGCCCATCAGTGCCAAAAATCGAACCACCGCTTCCCCGGGCTGGCCCGAAGCAACCAAGCGTGCGAGCTCCTGGGCAACAGTGAAGCTCGGTCCTTCAGTAAAGGGGACCTCAAAGACCGCTATCCTCTTCATAGCCACCCCGGCTGCTGCGGCCGCCAGCGCGAGAGCTCCCCCGGAGGAGTCTCCGAAGACAAATGGCGACTGCCCGGTCAAACTGATGACAGCGGCCAGATCGTCCACCTCGCGTTCGACGCTGTTATCGCCGAGCGGCCCACTGTCGCCCCGACCCCTCCGGTCGTATTCGAAAATTGTGAAACGATCCGAGAGCCGGGCGGTGAGCCCTTTCTTTGACTGTCGGTCGCAAAAGGCGCCCACGACTACAACCAGGGCGGGACCGTTTCCGTAGCTGTCGACGGCAATAGTGGTTCCGTCCGACGAAATGGTCTGGTTCATAGTTGTTCCTCTTTCGAAAGATTTAGGAGGTAGGCAGCGAATTTGTCCAGCGTTGTTTTGAACCCTGCTCGATTCCGGGGAAGCCTCACCACGGCCGGTACGTTCGTCTGTCGGAGATCCAAGCGCGTTTTTCCTTGGGACAGCGCCGTTAGCGTCACGAAGACGGTCATGCCGGTATGCCCCTCTTGCCATACGAGTCGTTCCGGCCTGTCAATCTCGAGAAACACGGAATGGGTTTCATAGACACTTCCATCGGAGTCGCTGACGATGACAGTCTCGAACACGCCTCCAGGGCGTGGATCAACCCTCATGTGCGCCACCGGAGCACTGGAACCTCGGGGCGCCCAGAAGTGGACAAGATGCTCTGGGGTGATGAGGCAGTCGAAGACCAGCTCCCGAGGCGCGTCAAACACACGGGAATACTCCAGATCGGCGGCAACAACATCGGGGTCGCTCATTCGGTGACGTCCTCACTGCCTTGGATTGCCTGAAGGTGTTCATCAAGCTTGTCGAACCGCTCGTTCCAGAGCCTGCGGTGTTGCTCGATCCACTCCCCGATGTCATCAAGAACCACACGTTCCAGATGGCAGGGGCGGTACTGCGCACTCCGACTTCTGGAGATGAGTCCGCTGGTTTCCAAGACTTTCAGATGTTTCGAAACCGCCGGGAGGCTCATGGAGAACGGCGCCGCTAGTTCTGAGACTGTCGCATCGCCGCGGGCCAAAGTCGTCAGAATGGCCCTCCTGGTCGGGTCCGCGAGTGCCGCAAAAGCGGCATCGAGATGTTCAACCGTCGTGGTCATGGCTGGCCTTCCAGAATTGCATTTAACCGATTGTTTAATTAACCATACAGTTAATTGACCTTCTGACAAGAGCAGCCCCGAGGTGGCGATCGCGCCTTTCTTGCGGACATCGCCGTGGGGGCAGGCGTTGCCGCAGCACCTGCAGCAACTGCCGCTATCCCCGGATTCACCGCATGGCAGTACGTCTCTTGGGACGCCTGCACGTACTGGCAGGGCCAGTACGCGAAGAAGGGCTACCTTGTGACCGGCTGTGTTTACAGCCAATCCCACAATGGTTACAGCTTCCAGTACAAGCGACAGCTCCGCTAGGGCAGCGTGAGATGTCCTGGGCAGACACAGAACGCACCGGCGCCACAAGTCATACGACGTCAGGCGCGGCCTGTCTCACCTAAACGTCCAGCATGTAGTGCCCTACATTTCAGACACGAAAAACCCCTCCATTCCGGGCAAAATCGCCGGAATGGAGGGGTTCGTGGAGCCCCCTGTCGGATTCGAACCGACGACCCCCGCTTTACAAGAGCGGTGCTCTGGCCAACTGAGCTAAGGAGGCACGCTTCGGTTACCCGAAGCAAAGCGCGAAAGTGCGCTAGATAAGGTTAGCCCAGACCATCCCCGTCAACGAAATTCGCGGCTCCACGGCGGCCAAGAACAGCCACTCCAAAGCGACCGCCACAAACAAACAGCGGCCCGCCACCCGCAAAGGGTGACCGGCCGCCGTCGTGAATTCCGCGAGGCTTAGCCCTTGGCGCTGACTGCCGTCTGGATCTCGGCGTTCAGGTCGGACTTGCCGTCCCACTGCTTGCCGTCGATGAACACGGTGGGCGTACCAGTGACGCCGATTGCCGCTGCTTCCTGGGTGGCAACCTTCACCCACGGACGGAACTGCTTGCTGTCGATGCAGGAGTCGATGTTGGCCGCACCGATTTCGGTGGCCATCTTCTTGAGGTCGTTATCGGAGATGCCCGCTCCACCCTCAGCAGGCTGGCGTTCGAAGAGCAGGTCGAAGAATTCCGCGTACTTCTCGGGCGAGGAGTTCACTACGCAGGCGGCAGCGTTGGCTGCACGGGATGAGTAGTTGGTGGTGGACTGGCGGTCAAGGAAGCCCAGGGCGCGGTACTCAACGGAGATCTTGCCTTCGTTGCGAAGGTTCGTGAGGGATTCGCCGTAGGCGGTCTCGAACTGCTTGCAGACCGGGCAGATGAAGTCGATGTAGGCGATAACCTTGACGGGCTTGCCGGCCTCGGCCTCGCCGCCCGGAACGGTAACCGTAGCGGGTTTGGTCTCAAGGGGAGCCGGGACATCGGCCACGTTGACCGTGGCTGGTTCCGATTTCACCACTTCAGTGTTGGCCAGCAGCGTGATGCCGCCATGAACGTTACCGTTGGCTGGCGTCGGACCCTGATCGGCAACAGCCGAGTTGTTCTGGGAAGTTCCGAAAAACACGAAGGCAATGACGACGATGATTGCCACCACGGCCGCCACGATGCCCCAGCCGACAAGGAGCTTGTTGCGCTTCTCCTTCTTGATCTGTTCTTCGCGGATTGCTCGCGCTTTCTCCCGCGCCTGGGCGGTCTTTTCGGCCTTGGACAGGCGTGGTTCGTTTGCGGGGCTCATCAGTTCCTCGGGGTATTCGACGTCAAAGTGCATAGCTTGGGGCAACGGGGTCAGTTTACGGGAGCAAACTTGAAGGTTTGCCCCTGCCTTATGACCCGGCTGTTGAACGATCAAGTGCCTGGGATGATTCCGCTAGTAGGCTGGGAGTTGAGTCACAGCAACCCCAGGGAGCATTAATGCAGGATTTGGCAAGCGAAAAACTCACTACCGAACAAAGCGCCAAGGCTTCTCCAACGAAGAAGCCCACGGCGAGCACGTTCGATTTCATGGTGGTTTCCAACAGGCTGCCCGTTGATCGGTGCAGCAATGACGGAAACGACGACGGCGGCGATGGCTGGCGTCGCTCCCCCGGCGGCCTCGTCACGGCACTCGCTCCGATGATGACGAAGTCCGACGGCGCGTGGGTGGGTTGGCATGGCGCCCCTGACGAGACAGTGCGTCCCTTCAGTCACGACGGCATGGACCTGGTCCCGGTCCAGCTCAGCAGCCACGAAGTGGAAATGTATTACGAGGGCTTTTCCAATGCGACCATTTGGCCGCTGTACCACGATGTCATTGCACCGCCTGAGTTCCACCGTACGTGGTGGGATTCGTACCGCCAGGTCAACAAGAAGTTTGCGGACGCCATCATTCGGCATGCCGCCGACAACGCTACGGTCTGGGTCCAGGACTACCAGCTCCAGCTGGTTCCGCGCATGCTACGCGAGGCCCGGCCGGACCTGAAGATCGGCTTCTTCAACCACATTCCGTTCCCTCCCCCGGAGATCTTCGCGCAGCTCCCGTGGCGCAAGGAAATCATTGACGGCTTGCTGGGCGCGGACCTTTTGGGCTTCCAACGCCCCAGCGATGCCGGCAATTTCATGCGTTCCGCCCGCCGGTTCCTGGGTGCCAGCGTCAAACAGCAGCAGGTTCATGTGAAGGGTCCGGACGGCGAAGTCACCCACATCGCCCGGGCACAAGCGTTCCCCATCTCCATCGACGTTGACCAGATCCGTGAGCTCGCGGCCAGGCCGGACATCATTGAGCGGGCCAAGCAGATCCGCAGGGACCTGGGTGACCCCAAGACCATCCTGCTTGGCGTTGACCGGCTGGATTACACCAAGGGAATCGGACACCGGCTCAAAGCCTTTGAGGAACTCCTCCGCGAAGGCAGCATCAAGGTGGAGGACGCCACTCTGATTCAGGTGGCCAGCCCAAGCCGCGAACGCGTAGAGCAGTACAGGCTTCTGCGCGAGGAAATCGAAGGCACTGTTGGCCACATCAACGGCACTTACGACACCATCCAGAACACGGCCGTCCGCTACCTTCATCACAGCTACCCGGTAGAGGAAATGGTGGCGCTGTACCTCGCAGCGGATGTCATGCTCGTCACGGCCCTGCGCGACGGCATGAACTTGGTGGCGAAGGAATACGTCACCGCCAGGTCGGAGGACGATGGGGCTTTGGTCCTCAGCGAGTTCGCCGGCGCGGCGGACCAACTCAAGCAAGCGCTCCTGATCAACCCGCACGACATCGACGGCCTCAAATCCGCCATCCTGCGCGCAGTGAACCTTCCGCCGAAGGAAGCCCGCCGCCGCATGAAGCTGATGCGCAAGCAGATCCTGGATCACGACGTCGATCATTGGTCAGCTGAATTCCTGGCCGCCTTGGAAGAGAAGGTGGTGCGCGATGACAGCTGAGAAGCTCTCCCTTTCACCGGAATTGCTGGATGCTGTCCGGCGCATTTCCAGCACGGAGCACCTCCTGATTGCCCTCGATTTTGATGGCACCCTGTCCCCGCTGGTTGATCGCGCGGAGGACGCACGTCCCCTGCCCCGGTCCGCCGCGGCGTTGGAGGCCCTGGCACAACTTCCCCGCACGACGACGGCACTCATCTCAGGCCGCGCATTGGACAGCCTGCGCCTGGTCGCCTCACCCCCGCCGGGTACGCTGCTGATCGGCAGCCATGGCGCTGAGGTGTGGCTGGGCGAAGGATCTTTGGGTTTGGAACTGGACGAGCAGCAGCGCAGCAAACTGGCTGCGGTCCGTGAGGTTCTTGCGGAAATCGTGAATATTGCTCCGGGGACGTTGCTCGAGGATAAGCCCGCCGGCGTCGTCCTCCACACGAGGATGGCAGACGACGACGTTGCGGAAGACGCCGTCGAGGCCGCAATGCGGGTGCTCCGCGAACACCCGGGTGTTTACCTGAAAACGGGCAAGCGCGTCCTGGAAACTTCGGTAGTCCATGCGTCAAAGGGCGAGGCTGTGGAGTTCCTCCGCCAAGCAACCGGCGCCACGGCCATCTTGTTCGCCGGCGACGACGTCACCGATGAGGATGCGCTGGGCCGGCTGATGGGCGATGACGTAGGCATCAAAGTAGGCTTGGACTTTACCCAAGCGCAGTATCGGGTGGAAGCGCCCATGCACGTGGCGGAGTTGCTGGAAACCTTGCTGCGCGAGCGACGGCAGGTCACTGCGGGGGCCTAGCACGTGACGAGCACGACATGTGACGTTCGTAACATTTAGGTAGTTAGTCAAAAAGTCTGACATACTCTTGGATGTGATGTGACGCACAGTACCGTGCGGCGTCATGAGATCCTCCCCGGCCATTGGCCGGGGAGTTCAACTGAAGAAAATGAACCATTCACAACGGATCGTCCGGCACGTACCTGCCGGTGAAGGGATTGATAACTGTGGCTACAGTTACTTTTGATAACGCTACGCGTCTGTACCCGGGCACAGATAAGCCCGCTGTCGATAAACTCAACATCGACATCGCCGATGGCGAATTCCTGGTCCTCGTTGGACCCTCCGGTTGCGGTAAGTCCACCTCCTTGCGCATGCTCGCAGGCCTTGAGGACGTCAACGCAGGCCGTATCCTGATCGGCGATCGCGACGTCACTGACGTTCCGCCGAAGGACCGCGACATCGCAATGGTCTTCCAGAACTACGCTCTGTACCCGCACATGACCGTTGCGGACAACATGGGCTTCGCACTGAAGATCGCCGGTATCTCCAAGGAAGAGCGTGCCGAGCGTGTACGCGAAGCAGCCAAGCTTCTTGACCTTGAGGCTTACCTGGACCGCAAGCCGAAGGCACTCTCCGGTGGTCAGCGCCAGCGTGTTGCCATGGGCCGCGCAATCGTCCGTAACCCGCAGGTCTTCCTCATGGATGAGCCGCTCTCCAACCTTGACGCCAAGCTCCGCGTCCAGACCCGTACGCAGATCGCATCCCTGACCCGCCGCCTCGGCGTCACCACGGTTTACGTGACACACGACCAGGTTGAGGCAATGACCATGGGCGACCGCGTTGCTGTGCTGAAGGACGGGCTGCTGCAGCAGGTTGACACCCCGCGCAACCTGTACGACCGCCCGCAGAACGTCTTCGTTGCAGGCTTCATCGGCTCCCCGGCCATGAACCTTCTTGAACTGCCGGTCGTCGACGGCGGCGTCCAGTTCGGTGGAACGGTTTACCCCGTGCCGCGCGACATCCTCGAGGAGGCTCACGGACAGACCGTCACCCTCGGTTCGCGCCCGGAAGACCTTGAGACGGTCGGCAACGGCGAAGGCCTCCAGGTTGAGGTTGACGTGGTTGAAGAACTCGGTGCCGACGCTTACGTCTATGGCCACACCATCCTTGATGGCAAGAGCCACGACATCGTTGCACGCGTCGACGGTCGTCGCCCCCCGATGAAGGGCGAGTCCATCTTCGTTCGTCCGCAGTCCGGCCACGTGCACCTGTTCGACACCAAGACCGGCCTCCGTCTGGGCGACTAATCCCGCCAAGGCGCTGACGCGTCTGTAAGTTCCGCATCGTGACAGCGGCCCGACCCTCCCGGTCGGGCCGCTCTCGCGTTAACCTAACTCCGGCGAAGGAACGGCATGAACACCACAGATAATTTGATCCCCCGCCCCTCCCACGTTGCACTCCTGGACGGCCCGGCTTTCACGCTCACATCCACCGCCCGGATCACCGCGGACCATTCAGCCGGCCCGGTCGCCGAGCAGCTCGCGTCGCTGCTGCGCCGGGCAACCGGTTTTGAATTGCCGATTGTCCGGGAAACCCACCCGGGTGACATCACCTTGGAGTTGGAAGAAACGTTCGACGACGGCCCCGAGGCCTACGCCCTCACAGCTACCGAGTCCGGTGTCAGGTTGACCGCTTTCACTGCTGCGGGACTCTTCAATGGCATACAGACGCTGCGCCAACTGCTCCCGGCCGCCCTTGAGGGAACGGATCCGGGCGCCGAAAGCACCTGGGTGATTCCCCCCGTCGAAATTGCGGACGCTCCGCGCTTTGCCTACCGCGGTCTGATGCTGGACGTGGCCCGCAGCTTCTTCACCGTGGAACAGGTCAAAGAGCAGATCGACGTCATGACGCAGTTCAAGCTGAACGCCCTCCACCTGCATCTCACGGATGATCAAGCCTGGCGTATCGAAATACACGAGCCGGAGCACAACCCGTCGGGACTGCCCTACGCGGATCTCACCGCTGTGGGTGGCCAAGGCGCTGTAGAAGTGCCTACGGCCGTGCCCGTGCGTGGTCGCGAAGGGTTTTACACACAGCAGGACTTCCGGGACGTCCAGGCTTATGCTGCCAGCAAGAACGTGCTGATAGTGCCGGAGATTGACCTTCCGGGACACGTCAACGCTGCCCTCGCCGCGATTCCGCAGCTGAGCCCTGACGGCCAAGCCAAGCCGATGAGCACCACGGCGGAGGTGGGCTGGTCGACGCTCACCGCAGACCTGCCCGCCACGTACGAGTTCGTGCGCGAGGTCCTCGGCCAGCTTGCTGCCATCACGGTTGGTCCTTATCTCCACATTGGTGGCGATGAAGCGAAGGTCACGGAGCATGACGACTACGTCGCCATGGTCCAGCAGTTCGTTCGGATCGGCGCTGAAACCGGCAAGACAGTAGTGGGTTGGAATGAGTTTGCGGCCGTAGAGCTTCCAGAAGGTGCCGTAATCCAGTACTGGCACGGCGATTTCGAGCCGGTGGCGCGGCAGGCGGAAGACCACGCGGCCAAGGTGCTCATGTCCCCGGCGGACAAAACCTACCTGGACCAGAAATACGCGCCGGACAGTCCCGTGGGGCTCGAATGGGTGGAAGGCGGGCCGTTCGATTGGGCGGACTACTACAACTGGGACCCCGCGCAAGGCGGCCTGAAGGACCAGCACATCCTTGGCGTCGAGGGCGCGTTGTGGTCTGAGACCGTCCGAGACAACCAGCAGGCACAGTGGCTCCTCTACCCGAGGTCCGTTTCCTTGGCGGAAGTGGCTTGGTCCGGTCAGGAGGTCCGCAATGCAGGTGACTTCCGACGCCGGTTGGGCGCCTTGTGTGAGCGGCTCGCCAGGCAGGGTGTTGCCTTCCAGGAAGCGCCCGACGTCGAATGGTCTGCCACGTCGCTGTGGCCGTTTCCCGAAGCGGAAACGTCCTCCCCTCCCAAGTACGGAACAATTGAGGCATGAGCGAGCAAAACGAAGCCCAGTGGCACGACGAACCTACCGACTACGGGCAGATCGGCAAGCTCCCCAGGACTGAAGCGGCGAGCGCGCAGGACACCGCACCGCCGGCGAGCGTCATCGGATCCCTGAACATCACGGCGGCCGCGGCAGATCCTGAATTGCTGGATTTGCCGTGGCATATTGCCTTGGAAGATTGGCCTGCTGAGAACCTGGCCGCGCTCCCCCGCGGTATCTCCCGGCACATTGTCCGTTTCGCGCACTTGGCTGGCTCGGTCATCGCCATCAAGGAGACCTCTGAACACGTTGCCCGCCATGAATACCACATGCTGCGGAAGCTGGCCCGGCTGGATGTTCCCTGCGTGGAGCCGGTGGCTGTCATTACGGGCAGGACTACCGCGGACGGCAGGCCACTGAACCCGGTGCTGGTCACGCGGCACCTGAAGTTCTCCATGCCGTACCGTGCGCTGTTCTCCCAGATGCTGCGCAAGGACACCCTGACCAGGCTCATTGACGCCCAGGCGCTACTGCTGGTGCGCTTGCACCTTGTGGGCTTCTACTGGGGCGACGTTTCGCTGTCCAACACATTGTTCCGCCGTGATGCCGGTGCCTTCGCCGCTTACCTGGTGGACGCCGAAACGGGCGAACTCTACCCGGATCTGTCCATGGGCCAGCGTGAGTACGACCTCGAAATCGCCCGAGTGAACATCGCCGGCGAACTGATGGACCTGCTGGACGGCGGGCTGATCGAGGAGAAGGTGGATCCCGTAGCCACCAGTGAGCTGATCATGGACAGTTACCGCCGGCTCTGGACCGAGCTGACGGAGAAGGAGTCCTTCGAACTCGGCGAGCGGTGGCGCGTGGCTGCCCGCATCCGGCGCCTCAACGAGCTCGGCTTTGACGTCGAAGAGTACGCCATCAAGACCACGGCGGACGGCTCCACCATCCAGCTCCAGCCCAAAGTCGTCGACGCCGGTCACCACCAGCGTCGCTTGCTGCGCCTCACCGGACTGGACGCCCAGGAGAACCAGGCCCGAAGGCTCCTCAACGACATGGACCAGTTCCGTGCCGACAACAACCCGGATCTTGACGAGGAAATCAGCGCCCACATCTGGGTCAGCCAGATCTTCGAACCCATTGTCCGCTCCATTCCCCGGCACTTGGCCGGGAAGCTGGAGCCGGCGGAAGTGGTGCACGAGGTCCTGGAGCACCGTTGGTATATGAGCCAGAAACAGGACAGGTACGTGCCCTTGGCTGAGACCGTTCAGTCCTACCTGGACACGGTGCTGCAGCACCGCCGCGACGAGGCAGCCATCATGCTGAACCCGGACACGGAGCTGCTCAAGATCCTGGAGGTGGAAGTGGAAGAATCCGGCCGGTACGACGACGAGGAAGAATATCCGGACGCTGACGACTAGTGGAGTTTCACGGTTCCAGGGTCTCGGCGAGGCCGGCCAGAACAGGTTCGCGGCCCAGCTCGATGTGCGAGTAGGCCAGTGAGTAGGCCAGGTCCGGCTTACCCTTCAGGATCGCGTTGCACAGTTCGGTGTGTTCATCGCGCTGGAGCTCGTTGCTGCGGTTGTGGGCCAGCCCGAAGATCCAGCGCATCCGCCCGAACAGGGGTTTCACGGATTCAATCAGCAGCCTGTTCCCGGACAGGCGCACGATTTCGGCGTGGAGCTCGGCGCTGATCAAAGCGACGTCGTCAGTGCGTTCGTCGCCGATGGCTGCCTCGGACGCCTCCATGAGTTCTTCCAGCCGTCCGCCGTCGCTGCCCTCGGCCACACGCGCGGCAGCCATGCGGGCAGCAAACGTCTCCAGGCAGAGGCGAACATCGAAGAGCTCGTTGACATCGGTCAGGGTCAGTTGGCGCACCACCGCACCGCGGCGAGGGAATGTCGCAACAAAGCCGTCCTGCTCCAGGCGCTGGATGGCTTCGCGCACAGGAATGCGGGAGACGTTATAGAGCTCTGAAAGTTCGCGTTCCCGCAACCGCATACCCTGCGCGTACGTGCCCGTGACAATGCCCTCCAACACCAGTTGGTAGACATTCTCTGCGCGGGCCTCTTCGTCGCGGCCATTCGCGGTTTCCGGCATCGCCTCAGCCACTGTCAAACTTCCCTTCATGCCAGTGTCCGCTCCCTGCGGCGGACGGCGCCGGTCAGCGTTCCACCCGAGCATACACGGGCGGAAACAGGTCATCCGCTGCACGGTTCCGGCTGTCCCGGACGCTGTAGGCGCGGCGCATCTTGTCAAAGAGTTCCTGGCCCCTCTGCCGCCAGTGGTCCAGGTTCACTCCCTCGATCACACCGTTGGCCATAATTGTCCGGCCTGCCACCACCGAAAGCACGGTCTGGCGGGCTGTTCCATTGAGGATGAGGGTTCGTAGCGGGCCATCATGGACGCCGTCGCGGATGTCTCCCAGCGAGAAAGCCACAAGGTCTGCCTGAGCACCCGGCTGGAGCCGCCCAAGGTCCGGACGGCGCAGTGCATGCGCTCCTCCTACCGTGGCTGCGTCGAAGTATCCGGCCACGTCGCCGGCGTCGTTCGTCCCGGCCAGAATCTTGGCCAGTTGCACGCCGGCGTCAATGCCGCGGATCAGGTCGGGCGGAAACGAGTCGGTACCCAGGGAAATGTTGATTCCTGCCGCCTTGTAGGCATTGAAGGAATCCAGCGTGCTGCCGTAGCGCATGGACGTCAACGGGCAATGGATGATGCTGGCACCGCTTGCTGCCAACCGGGCGAGGTCGCCATGGTCCTCCCCGAATACGGCAGGATTCCGATCGGTGTAGGTGGCGTGCGGGATGAGCAGGCGTTCGTTGAGTATTCCCACCTGCTCCAAAAGCTCCAGGGGTGTCACGCCGTGACGTTCCAGAATGAGCTCGCGCTCCACGAGCCCTTGAAGTGAGTGCAGGCGTACCAACACATCGCGATCCGCGGAGGCGGCTGCCGTCTCCTTAAGCAGTTCGATGTCCAACGTTTCGATCCGGCACGGGAGCAGGACTCCGTTGACCAAGGGGTCATCGAGTTCCGTTGCGTGGTCAAGGAAACGCAAGGCGTCGGCCAATCCCTCACGGCCGCGGCCGTCGTCGAACATTACCGAGCGTTCGCCGTTCTCCAACACGACGTTCACACCGGATCTATAGGCGGGGCCCAAGTAGCCGCGCAGGCCCAAGCGTCGGCTGGTATCCGCCATGCCCACCAGTTCCTCGAAAGGTTCAGCCCACTCTGAGTGAACTTCCGAGGCGATGGGCATGTAGGTAGTGATGCCGTGAAGTATCAGCTGAATCAGGGCGTATTCGCGGATCTCCTGGCGTTCTTCGGCTGTGAAGACGTCAGTGCGGTGGTGCTGGAAGTAGTCCTCGGACCACTGATGGCCTTTGGCCTGCTCCGGGCCTGCCCAGCTGTCCAGGATGAGGTGATCTATGTCTGTCAGGGCGTCGAGGTCGATCAAGCCGGGCATCAGCAGGGCTTCGCCTACGTGGACTTCCTCGTCCACCGGCCCGGTGTACTCGTGTCCCACGTAGTCGATGGTGTGGCCGCTGTACACCACGCACGCATTTTCGAGCAGAACGTGGCGGCCGTTCTGATGCCCCAGCACATAGCGGGCGGTGACCTTGGTAGGCACGGCGACTCCTGTTTCCTGTCCGGTAGGGACAGCTCGTATTACCCTCTGGTATTCCAAACAGTACATTAATTGTGATTTACATCGCACCAATCCTGCTCTAGTCTATTTTGGTATACAAGAACTCCGGAGCCAGCTCCTTATCACGAAATGAGCAGAACCGTTGACCCAGATACAGTCCGTCGAACCAAGCATCGGCAGCCCGCCGCTCCCTCCGGCAACGTCGCCGGAGGCCAAAGCACCTGCCGAAGCGCGTTCCCTTCTCGCCACGGCCTGGATGAGGATCCGGCGCAGCAAGATCGCGCTCCTCAGCCTGTGCGTGGTGGTTGCCATCCTGCTGTTCGCCATCCTGGCTCCCGTCCTCAGCGCCATGTCAGGCAACGACCCCTACACGTCCAACACCAGTCCCGAGGTTCTGGATGACTTCCAAACCCCCGGTCTGCCGCTCCCCGGCTACATGTATCCCTCGGCCCAGCACTGGTTGGGCGTCGAGCCCGGGTTGGGACGCGACCTCTTCGCCAGGCTCGCCTACGGCGGACAAGTGTCACTCACCATCGCGCTGCTCTCCACCGTCGTTTCAGTGGTCCTCGGAACGGTCCTCGGCGCGGCGGCAGGCTACTTCGGCGGCAAGACGGACGCCATCATCAGCCGCATCATGGACTTATTCCTGGCCTTCCCGCACCTTCTCCTGGTGCTCTCCCTGACACCCATCCTGCAGTCACGGCTGAGGGACACGCCGCTGGGCGAAGGCAGCTTCCTGCCCATGGCATCCCTGGTGATCATCCTGGGCTTCTTCGGATGGGCGTACCTCGCCAGAATCGTCCGAGGCCAGGTGCTGAGCCTCCGCGAGCGCGAGTTCGTCGAAGCCGCCCGATCCTTCGGCGCCTCTCACCTGAGCATTCTCTTCCGCCAGATCATCCCCAATGTCATGGGAGTCGTCCTGGTGTACGCCACCATGCTGATCCCCACCAACATCTCGGCGGAGGCCGCGCTGTCCTTCCTGGGCGTCGGCGTCAAGGATCCGACACCGTCGTGGGGCCAGATGCTCAATGCTGCCCAGTCCGGCAACTGGTACCTCAGTGATCCGTGGTTCCTCGCTGTCCCCGGCGTCATGCTCATCGTTACCGTCCTGGCCTTCAACCTCCTGGGCGACGCCGTCCGGGATGCCTTGGATCCCAAAGCTTCGCGTCACTAACCCTTATCCCCCGCATCGCCTCCCACCCCCTCACAAGGAGCATCATGAAAACCCCTGCAAGAGCTCTGGCACTTTCGGTGCTGATCGCCATGGCCGCGACCGGCTGCGGCGCCGGCCAAAGCCAGCCCAGCAGTTCCAAGCCCGCCGGTTCGGTCACAGAGTTGGCCCCCAACGTGGTCAAGTCCGGCTTCACCGCCAAGGGCGGCAATATCAACGTCCTGATGTCCTCCGATTTCCAGACCCTGGACCCCGGAAACAGCAACTATGTTCAGACGGCGAATGTTGGCCAGCTTTACTACCGCACGCTCACCATGGCGAAGGAGACGGCGGGCCAGCCGCCAACAGTAGTCCCGGACCTGGCAACGGACACCGGCAAGGTCTCCGATGACGGCCTCAGCTGGACGTTCACCCTCAAGGAAGGCGTGAAGTTCGAGGACGGAACGCACATTACCTCTGCGGACATCAAGTACGGCGTGGAGCGAACCTTCGCGCAGGATGTGTACACCCAGGCGCCGCAGGAGTTGAACGCAGCGCTCGACGCCGGCGGGTACAAGGGGCCGTACAAGGATCCTTCCGCTGTGCTCAAGGCGGTTGAAACGCCCGATGAGCGCACCGTGGTCTTCCACCTCAAGAAGCCCTTTGCTGAGTTCCCTGCCCTGGCGTCCCGTTCCAATACGGCGCCGGTCCCGAAGGCCAAGGACACCAAGCTGGACTACACCAATCACCCGGTGTCCTCGGGCCCGTACATGGTGGAGTCCTACAACCGCGGCAAGTCCCTCAAGCTGGTCCGCAACCCGCACTGGGACCCCGCAACGGACCCCAACCGCTCGGCCCTTCCGGACACCTTCAGCTTCTCGCTGTCCACCTCACAGGCCACCATCAGCCAGCAGCTTTTGGCGGACTCTGATCCGAATGCCATCACCCTTGACTCCAACGGTGCGCTCCAAACCTCGGACTCCGCCAAGCTGGCCGACGCCCAGGTCAAGGACCGGGTGGCCTCGGGTCTCCTGGGATGCAACGACGTCCTGAGTTTGAACACCGAGAAAATCAAGGACCCGGATGTCCGCAAGGCAATCGCTTTGGCTCTGGACCGCCAGTCCATCCTGGTTCAGTACGGTGGACGACGATTCGGCGAAATCACCCAGAGCCCGCTGAACGCCAAGATGCGCGGTTATGTAGAGACCGAACTGGAACTGGATCCCACTGGCAAGCCGAAGTTGGAGGAAGCCAAGAAGCTCCTTGAAGGCAAGGACTTCCCTAAGACCCTGACCTACGGGTACGCCAACAATCGGGATGCCTTCAAGAACACCGGAACGGTTGTCCAGCAGAACCTCAAGGCCTTGGGCATCGAGGTTGAGCTGGTTCCGATCCCGGCACCCAACTACTACTCCGTACTGGCCAGCGAGCAGCTGCCGGACATGGGCCGTTCCGGCTGGTGCGGCGGTGCCGACCCGGCGTCAATCCGCACCTCCGCGGATCCCCTGCTGGGACCGAACAATGAGGGCACCAGCTACGGCTTCTCCAACACGTCCCGATACTTCGATCCCGTAGTTTCCAAGACCATGTTTGATCTCCGCAATACGGACGGCACCTCCGAGGAACTGGGCAAGAAGTGGTCCGAGGCGTTCGGCTCAGCTTTGAAGACCTACCCGATCGTCCCGCTCATCCGCAGCCACACCAACAGCGTGGTGGGTTCCAACGTCCGCAACGCCCAGGTGGGCTACTTCTTCGGCGGCATCGATCTCTCGATCGTCGGCGTCGAGCAATAACCGGGCTTCGAAAACTATTCGGGCATAGTCCAGAAGGAGAAGCGGGCCGTCTGCATCAGCGGGCGGCCCGCAACCACCACCATGATGACTTTCATTCTTCGCCGGACCGGTTCATTGGTCCTGCTTCTCGCCGCGGTCAGCTTTATTACCTTCACGCTTTTCCAACTCGGCCCCTCTGATCCCGCAGCCGCTGCTTGCGGTCAGGAATGCACACCCGAGCGTGTGGCCGAGGCCCGTGTTGCTTTGGGCATGGACCAGCCTTTCCTCGTCCAGTACGCCGATTACATCCGCGGGCTTTTTTCTTCGCGAATGATCGGTGCCCCGGGTGCGCAGACTCTTTGCGAATGGCCGTGCCTCGGAAAGTCCTTCCAAACAAATGAGAACGTAGCCGACATCATCGGCCGCTCGCTTCCCTACACCTTCTCCATGGCCATCGGCGCGCTGGTGCTGTGGACCATCAGCGGCGTCGGGCTGGGCCTTCTTGCCGCCCTGCGCAAGGGCTCGCCCGTGGACAAGTTCATTGTTGGCGCAGCCTCTGTAGGTGTCTCGCTACCCATCCCCGTTACCGGTCTGTTCCTGCTGCTCCTGTTCGTCAACCAACTGCACCTGTTGCCCTTCACCACCAACGAGATCAACAGCCCCTTTGGCCCGCAGGGACCCGGGGCGTGGGTGGCCAACTACCTGCTGCCCTGGATCGCGCTGGCTGTGCTCTTCAGTGCCTCCTACATCCGCGTTACCCGAACCAACATGATCGAGACGTTCGGCGAGGACTTCATCAGGACGGCCCGCGCCAAGGGCCTGGCACCGCGGACGGTCACCTTCAAGCACGGCGTGCGAGCCGGCATCACACCGGTTGTGACCATGCTCGGCATGGACATCGGCCTGTTGCTGGGCGGCGCAGTCCTTACCGAGCAGATCTTCTCCGTCCCCGGCTTGGGCTTCACCGCCGTACACGCCGCCATTTCCGGCGATCTCCCCGTCACCATGGCCATCACCATGCTGGCCGCGTTCTTCGTGATCGTGGCCAACGTCGTGGTGGATCTCGCCTACGCCGCCATCGATCCCCGAGTGAGGCTCCAATGACCCCGTTGAATATCAGCACCAAGAAGGCGAACGCCCCGGCTGGCGATACGGCAGGTAGCACAGCAACAGAAGCGTTCCTTGAGGTACGCGACCTCACCGTGAAGTTCCCTACGGACGACGGCGTTGTTTCCGCAGTGAACGGCATGGATTTTTCACTGGAACGGGGTCAGACCCTTGGCATTGTGGGCGAGTCCGGTTCCGGAAAATCCGTGACCAGCCAAGCGCTGATGGGCCTGCTCAAAGGCACGTCGGCTCAGGTCACAGGCCAAGCGATGTTCCAGGGCAAAGATCTGGTAACCCTGCCCGAGTCCGCAATGCGCCCGCTCCGTGGCCGCAACATCGGCATGATCTTCCAGGACCCCCTTTCTGCGCTGCACCCCTTCTATACGGTGGGTCACCAGATTGCCGAGGCGTACCTGGTCCACAACAAGGCGAACAAGAAGCAGGCCCGGGCTGCCGCCGTCGACATGCTGGGAAGGGTGGGTATCCCCAGTCCTAAGCAGCGCTACGACGAGTACCCGCACCACTTCTCCGGTGGCATGCGGCAGCGCGCCATGATCGCCATGGCGCTGATTTGCGAACCCGAGCTGTTGATTGCCGACGAACCAACCACTGCATTGGATGTGACGGTTCAGGCCCAGATCTTGGACCTCATGTCCGAGCTTCAAGAGGAAATTAACTCCGCTCTCATTCTGATCACCCACGACCTCGGTGTGGTGGCCGAGGTCAGCGACAACGTGCTGGTCATGTACGGCGGCCAGTGCGTTGAGTCCGGGCCCGTGGACGAAATCTTCTACGACACGCAGCACCCTTACACTTTGGGACTGCTCAATTCGATGCCTACGCTCAACAGCGCGGCGAGCAGGCTGAACCCCATACCCGGCCAGCCGCCGTCGCTCCTTGACCTGCCCAGGGGCTGCATCTTCAGCGCGCGGTGTCAGTACGCCGAACTCGCCGGCGACGGCCTGTGCAGCAACCAGCGGCCGGAACTGCGGGTTGAGGACGGGCACGGCAAACGCTGCCATTTGAGCGGCCCGCAGATCATCACCATCCGGAATTCGCGTTAGGACCCGCCATGGAACATCAGCCAATTCTCCAGATTGAAAATCTGCAGAAGCACTTCCCGCTGAAGGGCGGGCTGCTGCCGGGCGCCGCCAAGCGCTCTGTAAAAGCGGTCGACGGCGTATCGTTCAGTCTTGCTCGAGGCCAGACTTTGGGGCTCGTAGGTGAGTCCGGATGCGGCAAGTCGACCACAGGCCGCATGGTTGCGCGCCTCATGGACCCGACGGGTGGACGAATTCGGGTGGACGGGGAGGACATCAGCGGACTCCGGGGCAAGGATCTGTACAACTTCCGGCGGAAAGTCCAGATGATTTTCCAGGATCCCTTCGCTTCGTTGAATCCGCGTCAGACGGTGGGCACGGCCATCGCGGCTCCCATGGTGGCGCAGAAGATCAACCCTCCGGGTGGACTCAAGAACCGGGTCAAGGAACTCCTGGACCATGTGGGGCTCAAGCCGGAGCACTACAACCGGTTCCCGCATGAGTTTTCCGGCGGTCAGCGTCAGCGTGTAGGTATCGCCAGGGCGATCTCCCTGAATCCTTCGGTGATTGTGTGCGACGAACCAGTATCCGCCCTGGATGTTTCGGTGCAGGCACAGGTAGTGAACCTGTTGCAGCAGATCCAGCGCGATACCGGTGTTTCCTACATTTTCATCGCCCACGATCTTTCTGTGGTCCGGCACATTTCCCATGAGGTCGCGGTGATGTACTTGGGCAAGATCGTTGAGCAGGGGCCTCGCGACGCTTTGTTCAGCGATCCCTTGCACCCGTACACCAAAGCACTGCTGTCGGCGGTGCCGCTGCCGGATCCGCGCGCTGCCCGCGAACAAGTGAAGATCCGCCTTCGCGGCGATCTGCCTTCTCCGGCCAATCCACCCAGCGGCTGCGTCTTCCGGACACGTTGCCCGTTGATCGGCACGCTTCCAGAGGAACAACGCCAACGCTGCATTGACCAGATTCCGGCGCCAGCCACGCCTGGCGCACCGGCTTGCCACCACGCAGGTCTGGCCGCAACGGCCCTGGCCGGCGTGCAATAGAGGCCTGCAATGGTTTCACTACCAAAGGAGCAAACATTGAACACCCTGATCCGCGCCGTCCGCCCTTGGGGGCAAGCGCTCAGCGACGTCACCGTTGTTGCGGGCGAAACCGGCGGCAAGATCACCAGCGTCGAGGCCCATGACCCTGCCCGGGTGGTTCCAGCCGGAGGGACCGTCGTAGAAGGCCGCGGACGCTTGCTGCTGCCATCGTTCTCGGACGTCCACGTGCACTTGGACTCCACCCGGATCGGCCTCCCTTTCCGGGAACACACCGGCGGTCCGGGCGTGTGGACCATGATGATGAACGATCGCCAAAACTGGCGCAACGCCGAGGTTCCGCTGCAGGAACGCGTGAACGACACCTTGGGCCGGATGATCGCCCGGGGTACTACTCGCGTCCGCTCCTATGCGCAAGTGGATGTGGACTGCAGGCTGGAGCGTTTCGACGCCGTTGCTGCCGCCAAGGAGAAGTTCGCCGGCCACACCTCGTTGGACATCATCGCCTTCCCTCAGGCTGGTTTGTTGCTGGAGGAGGGGACAGTGGAATTGATGGAGGAGGCGTTGAAAGCGGGCGCCAACGTAATGGGCGGCATCGATCCTTGTACGCTGGACCGTGATCCCGCGAAGCACCTGGACATCGTGTTCGGACTGGCGGAGAAGTATCAGGTTCCTATCGACATCCACCTCCACGAGCCCGGTGAGCTGGGTGTCTTCAGCACCGATTTGGTACTGGAGCGCACCCGCGCGCTCGGAATGCAGGGCAAGGTGACCATGTCCCACGCCTACCAATTGGGTAGCGTGAACGAAGCCACCACACGCAGGCTCATTGATGCTTTCGCTGAGCTCGATGTCTCTTTGGCTTCGGTTGCACCTTCTGCAGCAGGTCAACTGCCCATCCCGCTGCTCACGGAAGCCGGCGTTCGCTTGGGGATCGGCGAAGACGGTCAGCGCGACTACTGGTCCCCCTACGGCAACACGGACATGCTGGACCGGACCTGGCAGCTCGCCTTCACTCATGGTTTCCGCAAGGACGAGCTGATCGAGCACTGCCTGGCCATCGCCACCATCGGTGGGGCGAGCATTCTTGACCCAAGCGCCACCAGGCTCAAGGACACAGCCCACCGTCCCGGCGTCGAGGTTGGCGATCCCGCAGAACTGCTTCTGGTGGACGGCGAAACCGTGGCCTCCACGGTGATGGACCGGGGAAAGGACCGCACTGTGATCCACGCCGGCAGGGTGGTGGCCGACCAGCTGGAACTCGTCTAGCGCCCGCAAGAAAACCGTCTTTGTTCGAACACCTCGCCGCATAGCGACAGCGTGGGTCTCGAACGAGGGCGGGTTTTCGCGTTAAGTGTTACTCGCCTCGTGCCGTGGGCGCGTCATCCAGCGGCGACCACCACGTTACAGCGGGAGTGACCGTGAATCGGCGGCCAGTAACCTTGCTTGGAGTGATCCGAATGAACTGGTCCTTCTGCCCCGCTTCCCACGGGAACAACAGGAGGCCGATGGTATCCAGCACGTCCTCGGTCAGCTTCACCTCGGACGCCTGGCCCTTGACCACCACGCTCCACGCCACACCTGTCTCGGCATTGACACCGTCGGCTTCGATGGCCACGGGAGTATCGCCGAGGGCCGCATGGAGCTTGGTGCCCTCGCCGGTTCGGAACACCATGGTTCCGTGGTCCACTTTGTAATTCACTGGGAAGATGTCCGGGTGGTCGTCCACCAAGACAGCAAGCCTCCCCACTGAGACACCACGGAGGAGGTCCCAACACTCGTTGGTCTCCAGAATTTCAGTAGCGGGCGGTCCTGGCTGATTCGTCCCTGATGGTGAGTTCGTCATATCGCCGAGGATACGCCGCAGAGTTGCTACCCGACAGGCCCGTGCGAAGCCATCGCACGGCGGGCGCCGTCCGATTCCCCGCCGTTGAGAACAGAGGGGTTAGCGAACAGGAGAGGGATTGGCTGGTACCTGCTGGGGTGTTTCAGCCGATTCGACACTCACCAGCGGTCCCCGGACGGCCAGGAACCCCGCACCGGCCAGAACCACGGCTTCGGCTGCAAGCACCCAGAATGTCACTTCCCAGCCACCTGTGATGGTGTGCAGCAACCCGGCGCCCAGCGGCCCCAACGAAGCCAGAGCGAATCCGAATCCCTGGCTCATGGCAGAGAGCCTTCCGGCGGACTGGGGTCCAGCCGATCGGATCACCACCAAGGCCATAGCCAAGCCGAAGCCCGCGCTTTGGACAATTCCGAGGACCCCAACCATGAGGAACTGCAGCTCGGCCGGTGCTGCGAGGACTCCCAGGAGTGCCAGTGCCACCGAGAGCCCCAGGCCGGGGGCCATGATCCGAAGGATGGCGGGTCGGCCGGCCAGCACGGGTGCCAGCAAACTGGCCGGGAGCCCTGCAATGCTGAACCAGGCCAGCAAGGCGGCGGAGTCGGCCGGCGAAAGGCCCCGGGATACCAAGTACACGGCCAGCCACGACGTGATGGCGAAGTAGAGCATGGCCTGCAGCCCGAAGAACGCGGTGACTGCCCACGCCGTGCGCTGCTTCCTGAGCGGGGTGACCACATCAGGGGCTCCGGTGATGGTGCCTGCAGTGGTGGGTGCCGCCGTCGGGCGTCCTCCGGATCGATGGATCAGGAAGGCACCGATCAGGGCGGGCACTGCCCACACGGCCAGGGCTGACGGCAGGTTGCCGCCGAATGCCTGCTCAAGTGGCTGGACCAGTCCGGCACCGAGCGCGGCGCCAAGACCGAATCCCATGGTGCACAGGCCCGTCCACCACCCGGTCCCGCGGTTGGCTTTGACGATCTGGGGAACCAGCACGCTGGCCGTCATGATCGCGCTGCCGGCCAAGAACGTGCCGGGCAGCAAAAGTGCGGACACGGTCGCCCGAACAATCAATGCAGCAGCGAGTACCAACAAGGCAACGGCCACAGCCGGCCCGGTCCCCAGCCGTCGGGCCAGCCAAGGCCCAATCGGCCCCGAAATACCAAAAGCCAACACGGGCAGGGTCCCCAACAAGGGAAGAAGCGAAGGATCCAAACCAAACACACCCGGCACCTGGTTCATGACCCCGGCGACGGTCGTAATAGCCGGCCGAAGATTAACAGACACCACAACTAGCGCGAGCAATACCAGCCCTGTAGTGAGTCGTGATCCACGCCCCGAAGGTCGGGCATCGTCCAGGCGCAGTTCTTCCACGTCATTCTCCTCATAGCAACTTTGGTATACCAAGCAAGCCTAGGAGGAGATTGGTGGAAAGTAAACGCCGACAAACAAGCAGCATCGATGTGACACGCTCTAAGCGCGATACAATTTTGGAATACCAAGAAGTGTTGGGGTGGTCTGCAATCTGCAAGAGGATTGGAGGTGATAGAGCGTCACCCCCAAACCCGAGGGACGTGATAGAGCGTCACAGGAGCGCGCCGAGCGTTACGGCCCCGCGGGCCACACCGAAAAGCCAGCCTTAGATAGCCTTCCCCGGGTTCAGAATCCCCTGGGGATCAAACAGCTCCTTGATCCGCCGCTGCAACTCCCGCACGGGCTCTGGCTGCTCAAGGCCGAGCCAGCGGAGCTTGTATTGCCCCACGCCGTGTTCACCTGTGATGGTGCCGCCCATGCCCAGTCCTACCCGGATGGATTCGTCCAGGGCAGTGTTGAGTCGCTGCAGGGCGTCGGCGTCGGTGGTTGGGTCTACACGGTCCATCCAGAAGGTGGGATGCAGGTTCCCGTCGCCGGCGTGGGCCACGACTTTGAGTCGTACCTGGAATCGGGCGGCCATGGCTTCGAGTTCGGCTACGAAGTCCACCAGCCGGGAGCGAGGGACTGCGATGTCTTCACCTACCCGGAATTCGTCGTCCACTTCCACGCCTCGGCTGTTGCGTCGAAGTTCCACCAACATTTCGGCTTCGGCGCTGGCTTCGGTGGTCACGGTGGCGCCGCCATCGGCGAGGACCTGCCGGACGACGTCGGCTTCTGCAGCCGCCCCAAAACCGTCTGTCTGGATGAGCAGCAGGGACTTGCCGCGCTTTTGCAGGTCGCCGCCGTGGAGTTCGTCGAGCTGCACCAGGGTTCCGTTGTCCAGGAGTTCCATGATGGCGGGCTGTACCCTGGCCTTGCCTACGGCGAGTACCCCGGCGGCGGCGCTACGGAAATCCCGGTAGAAGGCAGCAATGGTGTGCACCTCGCGGGGCAGGTACTTCAGGCGAACGGTCACACCCACCACGATCCCCAGTGTTCCTTCTGAGCCCACAAGCAGTGCGGTCAGGTCATAGCCGGCGACGCCTTTGAAGGTTTGGTGACCGGTGTGCATCAGCGAGCCGTCGGCCATGACGACGTCCAGCGCCAGCACGGAGTCGCGCGTTACACCGTATTTGGCGCACCGCAGTCCCCCGGCGTTCGTGGCCACGTTGCCGCCGATGGTGGATACTTTGTAACTGGCCGGGTCCGGCGCGTACATGAGCCCGTGTTCGGCGGCGGCAGCGTTCAGTTCAGCGTTGATGACGCCGGGTTCGACGACGGCCGTCTCGTCGTCGGGATTGAGGGCCAGGATGCGGTTCATCCGTTCCAAGCTCAGGACGATGCAGCCTGGGGTGGCGTGCGCACCTCCGGAGACACCGGTGCCAGCGCCCCGTGCAACGATCGGCACCTGATGGGCCGCGCAGCTGCGGACAATGCGTTGCACGTCTTCGACCGATTCGGCCCAGACCACAGCGAGCGGCAGGTTCCTCTCAAGGATTGGCCCCTGATCTGCGGAGTAAACGGTGAGGGTCTCTTGATCGCCCGCCATTTGCCCGGTATTCAGCCCGGCTTCGAGCTCCTGCAGGAAGGTGCGTTGCGCGGCTGAAGGTTGCATGGCTTCCCCGTGGCCTGCGGCGCGTTTCTTGATGCTTTCCCCTGATGTTCCGGCAACCGCCGTTTCGTCCGACAAGGCTTTCCCTCCACATGAGCTCCGCGGACACGCCAAACCGGCAGTCTTCGCAGTCTTTTCAGTGCCAGTCTAGTCAGCTGCGCACATCGCCGGCGCGGCACCGAATGCCCTCCAGTACGTGCGAATGTCAGTCAGGGGAATCGCCTGGATCACGGTACTCCCATGGCCGACTGCAAGCGCTTCCAGATCCAAACATGTAACCCGCGGGCGAGGATTACCAAGCCTACTTGGAAGCCGCAAAGTCAGCATCCTTAGGACTGGAAACGTTTACACTTTGAGGAAATCTCTCCTACGATGTGTTCATGTCCGTTGATTCCATGCTCTCGGTTGCGACCCACGAGCCCACTGCAGCTTTTACGCATCTGACCCCGGTCCACGACGCCTCCACGGCGCACGGCTGGTGGCGTTCGGCTGTGATCTACCAGATCTATCCGCGGTCCTTCCGCGACCTCAACGGTGATGGCGTGGGAGACCTGGCGGGCATCACTGCCGAGCTCGCCCACCTGGCTGCGCTGGGTGTGGACGCCGTGTGGCTGTCACCCTTCTACCGTTCACCTCAGAGGGATGCCGGATACGACGTCAGCGACTACTGCGATGTCGATCCGCTCTTCGGCACCCTGGCCGACTTCGACGCCCTCATTGCCGAAGCCCACAGGCTCAACCTGCGCGTCATCGCGGACCTCGTCCCCAACCACTGCTCGGATCAGAACGTGGCCTTCCAAGCAGCCCTCACTGCCGGGGCCGGCAGCGCGGAGCGGGACATGTTTATCTTCCGGGACGGCCAGGGACCGGACGGCAACGAGCCGCCCAACAACTGGCAGTCGCACTTCGGCGGCCCGGCATGGACACGCATCACGGAGCCGAACGGCCAACCCGGCCAGTGGTTCCTGCACCTCTTCGACTCCTCGCAGCCGGACTTCAACTGGGACAACCCGGCCGTGCATGCCGAGTTTGAACGCGTCCTGCGCTTCTGGCTGGACCGCGGCATCTCCGGTTTCCGCGTGGACGTCGCCCACGCTCTGGTCAAGGCCGCAGGACTCCCCAACTGGGGTGGCCGTGCGGACGGCAACAGCTCAGACGGTTTCCCGGGCCAGGACGCGCCGATGTTTGGCCAACCGGCTCTGCACGATATCTACCGCCGCTGGCGCTCCATCCTGGAAGAGTATGGACCGGACCGCATCCTGTGTGCCGAAGCCAACGTGGACCCGCTCCCCCGCTTGGCACAGTGGGTCCGTCCCGACGAAATGCACCAGGCCTTCAACTTCCCTTACCTGCACGCAGGACTGGATGTGAACCGCCTCCGCCACATCATCACCGACTCCCTGGTGTCTCTGGATGCCGTGGGCGCCCCGAGCACCTGGGTGCTGTCCAACCACGATGTTGTGCGGCACGTTTCACGATTCGGCTACGACGGACCAGGCCCCCGTGACGGCGACGGAATCGGCCCTGACGACGTCCAGCCCAACGAGGAACTCGGACGACGGCGTGCTGCCGCGGCCACCATGTTCATGTTGGGCCTGCCTGGCGGCGCCTACCTCTACCAAGGAGAAGAACTGGGCCTTCCCGACTCCTTCGGCATCCCCGGCAGCATGCGCCAGGACCCCACATTCACCCGGACCGGTGGATCACGCATCGGCCGCGACGGTTGCCGGGTGCCACTCCCTTGGCGCTCCGCCGAACCACACTCCGGGTTCGGTAGCGGCATGGACCCCTGGCTGCCGCAACCGGAGTCCTGGCCCGCACTGGCGAGGGACAAGCAAGAGGCAGATCCGGCGTCGCACCTTAACCTGTACCGCCGGATGCTTGCCCTTCGCGCCACGCACCGGCTCGGAGAGGGTTCCCTTGCCTGGGTGGAGGACTTCTGCAGCGGGAGCTCCCTCGCCTACCTCAACGGCAACACCCTTGTGATCATGAACGTCGGGGCCGACGCCATGGCGCTCCCGGAAGGCGAAACCATCCTGCGAAGCTCCGGAGCGGAGGGCGCGGGTCTACTAGGCTCGGGGGAGACAATCTGGCTCACAGCCAGCTAACTTTCCCCGAGGAGCAGCATGACCGGCATCAAGGACGTAGCCGAACGAGCAGGGCTGTCCGTTGCTACGGTCTCGCGGGCCCTGAGCGGAAAGGGCAACGTTTCCTCCAGCAGCCGAGAACGTGCCCGCACCGCGGCAGCCGAATTGGGATTCGTAGTGTCCTACCATGCGTCGAGCCTGGCCTCCGGGCGCACGCACAACGTCGGTTTGGTGGTTCCCTCGGTCCACCGCTGGTTCTATTCGGCGGTGATCGAGGGCGCCTCCGCTGCGCTGCTTGAGGCCGGGTACGACCTCACCCTTTACAACATCGGTGAAAATCCTGCTCACCGGCAAAGCGTCTTTACCGACTTCCTGCTCCGCAAAAGGGTGGATGCGGTGATTGCAGTCTCCCTTGAGCTCAGCGAACACGAGCTCCAGCAGCTTCATGCCATGCACCGGCCCATTGTGGGCATCGGGGGCCCCTTGCCGGGAGCCTCTACCATCAGGATCGACGACTCCGGAATCGCGCTGAAAGCCACCAACCACCTGTTGGGCCTGGGCCACACCAAGATCGCGCACGTCACCGGTCTTGAAGCCTATGACCAAGACTTCCACCTGCCCGGAACCCGCCGCAGCGGTTATGAAAGAGCAATGCACGACGCCGGTTGCCCCGTCAGGCCCGAATGGATCGTTTCCGCGGACTTCACCATAGAAGGCGCATACGCTGCCGCGCGGCAACTCCTGGCAAGCGCTCCGGAGAGGCCCACCGCAGTTTTCGCAGCGTCAGATGAAATGGCGATCGGGACCATACTCGCCGCCAGGGACTTCGGGCTGCGCATCCCGGATGACCTCTCGGTGATGGGCATTGACGGGCATGACCTCGGCAAGGTGCTTGGCCTGACAACCATCGACCAGGACGCCAAGGGCCAGGGCGCATTGGCTGTTCGGACACTTCTGGGTGCAATCACCAACGGGCTGGTCCTGGAACCGGCCGACACTGAGCACCCCACCCAGCTGGTGGTCCGGACAAGTACGGCTGTTCCCAGGGCCGGCTCTTAGGCCTCTTTACGGCAGCCGCCGCTCCATCACGAGCTCCAGCTTTGACGTATCCTGCGGATAAGGCCGGCTGGCACCCGTAGTCTCGAATCCGTGGCGTCGGTAGAACGCAAGCGCCCTCACGTTCTCCTCGTGAACCCCCAGCTCGATGCTTTCGGCTCCCAGCTCCTCCGCCGCGGCCTTGCACGATTCGCTGAGGAGTTCATCGGCCAGTCCCAGCCCGCGGTGCTCAGGCGCCACGTAGACGCTGATAAGCATGGCCTGCGGCGGCTTCTCCGCGCTTTCGGGGTGTTTGAGCACCACACGCATCAGTCCACACAGTTTGCTGCCATCCTCGCCTGTATCAGCCACCAGGGTGATGCTGGCATCTCCGGACATTGCGGCAGCACGCTCCTGCCACTGGGATTCCGTATGCCGGCGCGCAGCATCCAGCCTCTCAACATAGGCCATGGGCGTATCCGAGAGCATCTCCAGACGCACTGCTTTCAACAACTGCCAATCACTCGCGTGGAGCCTGCGGGTCCTAGGCAACTGCCCCGCCCATGAATCGCACATATCGCTCAAGGACTCGAGGCCAGCCTTCGGCGTAGGACTCCCGCGAGGCCGCAGGGTCCTCGGCGCCCTCCCAACCATCATGGATCAGACGTACTTCAGTGCCCTCATCCACTGCCCGGAAGACCACACGGATCTCAGTGGACCACAAAGGAGTACTGGCCGGGTACCAGCTGGCGTGGAAGGATAGCGGAGGCTGCCAGTCATCAATTGTCCCCCACACGGACGTGCGGCCATCCTCGGCTGTCTCCAGGATCAGGTTCTCTTCGAACTCAACATGCGATCCCTCGCCATACACGCTTTCCTGTTCCAGCGGCCACCAAAGGTGTGGATGATCGGTGAAGCCTTGGAAGGCATGCGAGACGTTGGTGGGCACCACAACAGTCATGATGAGGGGCTCCAGTCCGTCACCGTCCTGCCTGGACGGCTCGGGCTCCGATTCAGGGTGGCTAAACAGATTTTCCATGACCACCAACTCTACCGGGGGTGAATGGCACACAGCTGGGTTAAAGCGGGCGCTGTGAGCTTGAGGACAGCGCCCAAGACCTTACGTTGTGGAGAGCACTTAAATGCGGGGAGCCCCGACCTGGTGGTCGGGGCTCTCCTGAATTTGTGTCCGGCGGTGTCCTACTCTCCCACACCCTCCCGGGTGCAGTACCATCGGCGCTGTGGGTCTTAGCTTCCGGGTTCGGAATGGGACCGGGCGTTTCCCCCACGCTATGACCGCCGTAACTCTGTTACCCGTTCCCGGTGGTGTGCCGGCCCTGGTGTGGGCTGGTCCCGTTGGGGTGGGAAATCTTTGGGTTA
>NZ_JAGGPR010000015.1 GCF_018613695.1 Arthrobacter sp. ISL-95
GCAACTTTTCAAACTTACCCGATCAACCAGATCTTTGCAAATCAGCGTTTCCGCGATTTCCGATCCGAGTTCCGGCCCCACCCGACTCAGGCACACTCAGAAGCGCGCCATCTCTCAGGCTGTTATCAAGGGGGTTGGCCTCCGCGATTCTCAGCTCTAGGCTGTCTCACTCGCGGCGACTCAGAAGACATTACACGTCCACAGGGCCCGGTACAAATCGACCCCTCAGGCCGTCCAAAACCCCGAGAACATAAGCCGAACGGCCTGATGAAGACCCCAAACCATCCAAAACCAGTCCAAACTCGCCCCAGTGAAGCCCATCACAACGCTAACCGCCCCACCGATCCACCGCCCCGCACCCCACCCACACCACCGCCGTCGAACATTTCCTTGAACCCGAGGAACCTGAGAGAGCGATGCCCCCAAACCCGAGGGAAGTGAGCGAGCATCCGGCTCAAACCCGAGGGAAGTGAAAGAGCGTTGGAGTCGGTGGTCATCCGGCAGCGCGCGTCCAAGGGAGGCGCGACCGAGCGCGCAGAGGATGACCGCCGACTCCGCGGCTAACCGCCCCGCGGCCGTCGGAACAAGCACGCTTAACGCAAAAAAGGCCGGCAACCATAACGGTTGCCGACCCTTTTAGAGCTTCGTGATTACCAGGAAGACTTGGTGATGCCCGGGAGCTCACCACGGTGAGCCATGTCGCGGAAGCGAACACGGGAGATACCGAACTTCTGGAGCGTGCCACGGGGACGGCCGTCGATCTGGTCGCGGTTACGCAGACGGATCGGGGAGGCGTTGCGGGGCAGCTTCTGCAGGCCGAGGCGTGCAGCTTCGCGTGCTTCGTCAGTCGCGTTGGGGTCAACCAGGGTCTTCTTCAGTTCGAGACGCTTTGCAGCGTAACGCTCAACAATGACCTTGCGCTGCTCGTTGCGAGCAATCTTTGACTTCTTTGCCATGTGTTTAGCGCTCCTCTCGGAATTCGACGTGCTGGCGGATCTTGGGGTCGTACTTCTTCAAGACCAGGCGGTCAGGATCGTTACGACGGTTCTTGCGGGTTACGTAGGTGTAACCGGTGCCCGCGGTGGACTTCAGCTTGATGATCGGACGTACGTCCTTGTCCTTTGCCATTAGAGCTTTACTCCTCGTGCCAGGATGTCGGCGACGACTGAGTCGATGCCGCGTACGTCGATTGTCTTGATGCCACGGGCTGACAGGGTCAGCGTGACGTTACGGCGCAGGGACGGAACCCAGTAGCGCTTCTTCTGAATGTTCGGGTCGAACCGACGCTTGTTGCGACGGTGCGAGTGCGAAATGCTGTGTCCAAAGCCCGGCTCGGCTCCGGTCACTTGGCAGTGTGCTGCCATGACTCTCCTCCAAAGATTGAATGTAACGGCGTGCAGATGTTCCTGCGTTACCGTGCGACAGGCAGCGTCCGCATCCGGGTCCAAACCATTCCGGTAGTTTCCGCAGCAAGTGCGGCGAAGAAGGTTGGCCTCAGGACCGGGCAGTGAAAATCACTGAAACAGATCCTGGGATACCGGGCGAATACAGGAATGCACGCAACTTGAGCCCCTAACTACCGGCCACCGGGACGTCAGTAAAACCAACAGCCACCACCAACCGGAGCAATTGCACACGATCCGCACTACCTAGCGCCTAACCATTCTACGGGCCAAGCGAAATTAAGACCAATCCGGCATCATACGCTCCCTTTAGCTCTTTCACAGCAGAATGAAAGGATGCTTGGCGAGTCTTAGCTTATGACCTCGTTACTGAATCCGGATTCACCGGTGCAAAGCCTCCCGGCAGGCGCCGCGCTCAAGCGGCCACCCGCCGTCGAACGCTTTCGCCCGCAGGTACGACGGCGGCTGGCCCGGGCCGACTTCCTGGGTTTTCTCGCGTGGCTCTCGCCAGTGTCGGCGGTGGCCTTGTGGTTGGCCGACGGCGGAGCGAGCGGCTTCTCGTCGTTCGCCGGTGCCTTCACCGCGCTGGGCATCGTGGCCGGCCTGATCGGCATGGACCTTGTACTGCTGATGCTCCTACTCGCGGCGCGGATTCCGTTCATTGACAACGCAATCGGGCATGATCGCGCCTTGGAAATCCACAAGAAACTGGGCAAGCCGGCACTCTATTTGCTTCTGGCCCACGGGATTCTGATTGCCAGTTGGCAGGGTCCGGCGGCAGGTTCTTCTTCTGGCGCTTCCTGGCACCGGGCCATTGGTGGCAATCGCACCCGTTCAGCTTGTCCGCGGAACCTTCTCCCGGCAGGGGCACGGCTCCCGGGAAACTGCGCATCACTGTCCGTAAACTGGGCGCCGGTTCTGCCCGCTTGGCACACATCAAACCGGGAACCAAGGTGGCGATCGAAGGCCCGTATGGTCTGTTCAGTACAGCGGCACGATCCCGCAACAAGGTGGTGATGATCGGTGCCGGCATTGGGATCACGCCCCTGCGGTCCCTGTTGGAAACCACACCGTTCCAACCAGGCCACGCCACCGTCCTGCTTCGCGGCCACGACGAATCCGAGCTCTTCCTGGGCCAGGAAATCATGGCACTTTGCCAGGCACGCGGCGTCACGCTCTTCCACCTGACGGGACCGCGGTCCTCCGGCACCCACGCATGGCTACCCCACAACGCGGTCGAAAACGGGTTCGGTCTTAGCTCCTATGCACCCGACATCGCGGATGCCGACGTCTACGTTTGCGGACCTGCCCCTTGGGCGGCGTCGGTCATACGGGATGTCCGATCCGCCGGCGTCCCTGCAGAACAACTCCACTACGAAAGGTTTGACTGGTGAGAATTCGAGCAGCCATGGCAACCGCGGTCGCGTCGACAGGCATTTTGCTGGCCGGCTGGCAATCCGGTGCACATATCGCCGAGACCGGCGCATCAACAACCACCAGCCTGAGCAGCAGCGCCACCAGCGACAGCTCCACCGGCACCGGAACCAGCACCACCGGAGGCACAGGAACCGGCAGTTCTTCCGGGACCAGTGCAAAAAGCACGACGGCGGCGACCTACGATGGCGCTGCAGTGCCGACCCGCTTCGGCACAGTCCAGGTGCAAGTGACGATCCAGGACGGCAAAATCACCGAGGTCACTCCTCTGGAACTTACCGATGCGGAACGGAAGTCAGCACAGATCAGCAGTCGCGCAGCCCCGGTCCTTAGGTCTGAAGTCCTGCAGGCCCAATCGGCCAGCGTCCAAACCATCGGCGGCGCAACGGTGACCAGCGACGCCTACCTCACTTCCCTGCAGGCGGCGCTCGATGCAGCAAACTTCTAAGAACCAACAACTCCGCGCACGGACGTTCCCAAGCATGGGCACTGTGGTTGGTGTGACGGCGGCGAGCACCGCACCAGCCCAAACTGCCGTCGATGAGGTTGAGTCCGCCGTCGACGTCGTGGAAGGTATCTTTTCGCAGCTTGACCTCACGTTCAGCCTTTACAGGGCCGGGTCCGAAGCCAGCCGACTGGATCGCGGCGAGCTGACTCTGGCCTATGCTTCCAAAACCATGCAGGAACTTTATGCCGAGGCGTCCGAGTGGCGGCTGGCGACGGACGGTGCCTTCACCGCCGAGCGTCCCGATGGCGGGTTGGACCTGTCCGGGATCGTCAAAGCACATGCCATGCGCGAAGCGGCTTTGTCGCTGAGGGCACTTGGGCTGAAGGATTGGTGCGTAAATGCCGGCGGCGATGTGTTGGTGAACGGCTCGCCAGAGCCACGCCCTTCATCTCCCATCCACGAGCCATGGCTGGCCGGCATCGTGGATCCGTTGGACCGGCAAGCGTTACTGGGCGCCTATCCTCTGCGGGCCATGAGCGCCCTCGCGACGTCGGGGTCAGCCGAGCGTGGCGAACATATCTGGGCTGTTGGATCAACCAGACCGGACTTTGCACAGGTGTCTGTCGCAGCGCCTGACATTGTCACTGCCGATGTCCTGGCAACGGCCATCGTCGCCGGTGGAACCCACTCATTGGACCAGGCTGTGGACAAGTGGGGCGTGGAAGTGCTCGCGGTTCGCAGGGACGGCACAATGCTTGCCACACCGGGGTTCCGGAACGCCGCCTAAAGCGGCCTGATCAGTTGCGCGTACTTAGGGCTCAACCCGTCCCCGGAAGACACTCCCCGCACACGGCGGGCAACCCAAGGTGCCGCGGCTTCCCGGAACCAACGGGCGTTGGCTTTCAAGGCCTCCACACGATTCATCAGACGAACCGGTGCCAGGTCGGGAACTTCGATCACATGCTCGTGCTCAAGGACATCCAGGACGCGCTTTGCCATGTTGACGTGGCCGGCGGTGGACATATGCATCCGGTCCTCGCCCCAGAGGCGCCAATCGTCATATTCGTCGAACCGCCAATAGTCCACCAGCAGGGCGCCATGGTTTTCGGCGATTTCGCGTACCAGTTCGTTGTAGATTGCGGTCCGGCCCCGCATGGCGCTGAAGACTTTGGAGCCTTTCGCGTCGAAGCCCGTGAAGAGGAGCACCGTGGCGCCCGTCGCGCTTAACTTGGCAATGCCGGCGTCGTACTCCTCCAAAAGCGAGTCAATATCGATCTTGGGCCGCAGGATGTCGTTCGCACCTGCGTACAGCGTTACTAACGTGGGCTTCATGGCGACGGCGGCATCAACCTGCTCAGCCATGATCTGCCGGAGCTTCCGGCCGCGGATGGCCAGGTTGGCGTAGCCGAAGTCCGCGTTACTGTGGGCCAGTTGCCCGGCCACGACGTCGGCCCAGCCGCGAACACCGTTAGGGCGGGCGGGGTCGTCGTCTCCAACACCCTCAGTGAACGAGTCCCCCAAGGCAACATAACGGGCAGAAAAATCCATGCCGTCAGTCTGCCACTTCAGCGCTCGAGCCCACAAAGCACCCTCGGAAGGCCTTACGAGTCACGGAGGATCCAGTGGTTGTTGTCCAAGCGGGCCACGATTTTCTCGCCAATACGGGCAAGATCCGCGACGTCGTCGGGGCTGAGGGAATCGAGCATCAACGTCCGCACGGATTCCACATGTCCCGGGGCGAGGGAAACAATGGTGGACATGCCGGCCTCGGTCAGGTGCGCTACGGTCACACGGGCGTCGCCGGGGTGTGCTTGCCGTTCCACCCACCCGCGTTTCTGCAGCTTGGTGACAACGTGGGAAAGGCGCGACAAGGAGGCACTTGTGCGCGCGGCGAGCTCACTCATGGGAAGGTACCGGCCCTCTGTTTCGGAGAGCATCGCAAGCACGTTGTAGTCGAACAAGGACAATTTGCCGGCCGATTGAAGCTGGGTGTCCAACGCCGAGGGGAGCAAGGTGTTGATGCTCAGCAGGGCCAACCAGGCACGGCGTTCGTCGGCGTTCAGCCAGCGGGGTTGAGTCATGCCTCCATCTTAGGAGAATTCATTGCTTTCTTAGGTCCCGTCCGCGGCTCAGGCGATAGGCTGACGGCATGTTTGTCGTCTCATTGACCTACAAGGTTCCCGACGAAATTGTCGACTTCCACCGCCCGGGCCATATGGCCTGGCTTAAAGATGCGTCCGACGCCGGGACCTTCCTTGCGTCCGGACGTCGCGTCCCCGCCACCGGCGGTGTTCTGCTCTCCAAAGTGGACAGGGCCACGCTGGATGCGTGCTTGGCCAAGGACCCGTTCTACAGCAATGGAGTGGCCGAGTTCGAGATCATCGAATTCACGGCCACCAGCGTGGCTGAGGGTTACGAAAACCTGCTCGATACCTGAGTTTTGCGGGCTTTTTAAGTGCCCAGCCGTTCGGGCTGCACTACCGGCATCAGTTCCGGCCAGCCAGCGCGGCGCACTCAGGACCTCGTTGCCTGGTCCACGAGTTTCTTCAACCCGCCCTTCTGCGGGACCTTCACGGGCTGGGGCCAGCGCGGGCTGAGCGTATCGCCCAGCGTGACGCCCCTGAGTTTGCGGCCGAACAGCGGGACCACCCAGTCGTTGACCCAACGGCGCTGCCTGCGCTCCCATTCGCGGAGAGTTATGCGGGACGGCGGATCCCACTGCTTAGGCGAAATTTTGTGGGGGACGTTGAGGTGGTCGAGGACCTGCGCCGCCAAATACTTGTGGCCCGCTTTGGACATGTGGAGCCGGTCCGGGGCCCACATTCTCTTGTCCTTGTAGGCCTCGAAGCACCAGTAGTCCACCAGGACCGCGCCATATCTGGCAGCAATGTCGCGGACTCTCTGGTTGTAAAGGGTGTTGCGCTTCCTGAAGGGTTCCAAGACCGCGGACACTTTCACATCGAAGCCAGTGAACAGAACCAGAGTGGCCCCGCTTTCGCTGAGGCGCGCCACCAGCAACTCGTAGTCGTTGACGAGCGCCTCCATATCGGTGCCGAAATCGAGGATGTCGTTACCGCCTGCGTAGAGCGTAACGAGCGTAGGTTCCATGGCGAGGGCGGGCTCAAGTTGCTCATCGATGATGTGCCGGAGCCTCTTGCTGCGCACGGCCAGATTGGCGTACTCCCAGCCGGGCTGATCCTTGGCCAACTTCTCGGCAACCCGGTCCGCCCATCCGCGAACCCCGTTGGGCAGGACCTTACTGGGGTCGCCCACGCCCTCGGTGAAGGAGTCCCCGATTGCGACATACCGCCGTCGAACATCACTCCGGTTCCCGAATTCCTCCCGCACCCCAGCGACGCTACCCGCCCCCGGTTACATCAGGGCCAACGCCAAGTGAACTCAAACACGTGGAGGTGAGAGAGCGACGATTAGGTGACGTACGCGCAAGCCGCAGCGTCGGTTTTGCGAAGGAGCGCATCGCGGCCCATCGTGGCGCGGAGGTCGCTTAACGACCGGAACGCCACCTATGGGTTGTGTCTAAGCGACGGCAAAACCGGCGCTTCGGCGGACTAAGGGGCCAGGAGGTTTAGCTTTCTGCTTTGCCTCGTCGCCAGTAGCCCATGAAAGCTACCTGTTTCCGGTCAATACCCACGTCCCGCACCAAGTACCGCCGCATTTCCTTGATGACGAATGCTTCACCGGCGATCCAGGCGTAGAACGGCAGGGCGCCGGCCGGCAGTGTGGGGTTCTTGCTGGCTTCGATGGCTGCGGTGTCCATGCGCTGCGGTGTTTCCCAGAGGATTTCCTGGTCCACGTTGACGTCTTCCGGCTCGGGACCGGCGGCGGTCTCAGTGCCTTTGATGCCCACCCAGCCGGGCACGGGAACGGCCTTGTTGACGGCTTCCTTGAGGAGTTCGCCGTGGGGACGTGAGCGTCCGATGGCTGCACCGCGGGCGAGCCAGGTGATTTCGATGTCGGCCGCTGTGTTGATGTCTTGGAAGTCGCCGGCTTCGGGTACTTCGAGGAAGGCGTGGCCTGTCATGTCGGCGGGCAGGCTTTCGAGGATGGCGCTGATGGCGGGGACCGCGGTTTCGTCGCCGGCCAGGAGCACTCGCTGGGCCAGGCCCGGGCGCCATTCGATACCGCCGTAGGCTCCGGCTGTGGTGCACTGGGCCGCGCGGTTGTTGGGGCCGATGATGGTGAGCGCGTCGCCCGGTTTCGCGGCAAGGGCCCAGTTGGCTGCGGGTCCGCCGTGGCCGGCGTCGTCGAAGTGCATGACGAAGTCGATGTCGATCTCCGGGTACACGGCGTCCAGACGCTCGGAGCGGACGGTGTACGTCCGCATGTCACCCCGGACGGACGGGTCCATGGCCAACCATTCCTGGTACCACCCGGATTCTTCCATCTTGAAAACAGGCAGCGGAATGACGTTGCCGGATGCGTCGCGGGACGGGATCATCAGCTTCACGCGGAGGTCCAGCGTGTCTCCGGCAACGCCGAAGTCACGCAGGGAGTAACCGCCAAACGTGATGCGGCGGAAGTTGGGGCTGAGCTCCTGCACGGCCGTCACGGTGACGTCGAAGGCGAGGGTCATGGGCTCCACGGCGGCACTTGCTTTTGCCTGTGTCGGTTGTGCACTCATGAGGCGATCTCCAGTTCGTTGATTGAAGCGGGCTGTGCGTGGTGGCGTCCGATGGGGACAATCAGCGGGGTGCCTGAGATGGGGTCCGGAACCACTCGGGATTCCAGGCCGAAGACGTTGAAAACGAGTTCCTCGGTGACCACTACGGGCGCCGGGCCTTCGGCCACGATGCACCCGCCTTTCATGGCGATCACATGGTCGGCGTACCGGGCTGCGAGGTTGAGATCGTGGAGCACGATTGCCACCGTGGTGCCGCGGCTGCGGTTGAGGTCCGTTATCAGGTCCAGGACCTCCACTTGGTGGGCGAGGTCCAGGTAGGTGGTGGGCTCATCGAGCAGCAGGACGTCGGTTTCCTGCGCGAGGGCCATGGCGATCCAGACGCGCTGGCGCTGCCCGCCGGACAGTTCGTCGATGCTGCGGTCAGCGAGTTCCAGCGTGGAGGTGGCGTGGAGCGCGCGCTGCACCGCGGCGTCGTCGGCGGCGCTCCAGCTGCGGAAGAAACCCTGGTGCGGGTAGCGTCCGCGGCCTACGAGGTCGCGCACGGTGATGCCGTCCGGGGCGGTGGGGTGCTGCGGGAGCAGGCCGAGCGTCCGGGCGAGTTCGCGGGCGGGACGGCTGTGAATGTCCTTGCCGTCCAGTGTCACGGCGCCGCCGGCGGGCTTGAGGAGTCGCGACAGGCCGCGCAAGAGCGTGGACTTGCCGCAGGCGTTGGCGCCTACGATCATGGTCACTTTACCCTCGGGGATCTCCGTGGTGAGCCCCTCCACCACCTTGCGTGCCTCGTACTGGAGCGTGAGGTCCTTGGCATTAAGGATGGCCATGTCAGGCCTCCTTTCGGTTCGACGTGACCAGCAGCCACAACAGGAAGGGTGCACCGAGGGCGCCGGTGATGACGCCGACGGGGAGGACGGTTCCGTCCAAAATGACGGGGGCGATGTTGGAGGCGAAGAAGTCTGCGAGCAACACGATCAGAGCACCGGTAAGGGCCGACGCCGGGAGGCTGGGTTTGCGGACGATGCGGCGGGCGATCGGACCCGCCAGGAAGGCGACGAACGCTACCGGTCCGGCAGCAGCAGTTGCCACGGCGGCCAGCCCGACGGCGGTCAGCACCAGTCCCAGCCGGGCGGCGTTGACCTTGATCCCGAGGCCGGCAGCGGCGTCATCGCCAAGTTCGAGGATGCGCAACGGGCCGGCGAGGGCAATGACGGCGGGGATCAGGACCAGCAACGAGACTGCGAGGACGCCTGCGCGGTCCCAGGTGGAGGAGTTCAGGGAGCCGTTGAGCCAGATGAGGGCATCGGCGGCCGTGCGGATGTCCGCGCGGGTCATGAGGAAGTTGACCACTGCGTGCAGTGCGGCAGCGATGCCTACACCGGCAAGGATGAGGCGGTTGCCCGCAGCGTTGCCGCGGCTGCCTCCGCCTGCGCCGGTACCGCCGCGGGAGATTGCATAGATGATAGCGGCGACACCGAGCGCTCCACCGAGTGCAGCCCCGGAAACCACGGCTCCGGAAGCACCGAAGATCACGATTGCCGTCACGGCGGCGGCGCTGGCGCCATAGCTGATGCCGATGATGTCCGGGCTGGCCAGCGGATTGCGCAGCATGGTCTGGAACAGTGCGCCGGCCAGGCCGAACGCGATGCCGATCATGGTTCCCACAACCGCCCTGGGCAGCTTGTGCTCCATCACGATGAAGCTCGCACCGGGAATTTTCTCGCCGCCGGTCAGGTGGTTGATGACAATGGTGAAGAAGTCCGGAATAGTCACCGTGTAGCTGCCCAGGAGCACGTACACCGCGAACATGACCAGGAGTGCCAGCCCGAGGAAGAACGTGGGGCTCAGCACTCGCCGAAGGGACAGATGTTGTGTGGAACCATTGGCATCACGTGCCAACTCGGTGGGGAGTTTGTGGACGGTTGTCACAGTCCGGCCCCCTTGCCGCGTCGGATGAGCCAGACGAAGACGGGTGCGCCGATGATTGCGGTCATGATGCCCGCGGGGACTTCGCCGGGGAGCAGGATGACACGGCCAAGGATGTCGGCGCTGATCAGGAGGATAGGTGCGGCCACCACGGAGAAGGGCAGGATCCAGCGGTAGTCCGGGCCAGTCAACGAGCGGACAGCGTGCGGAATGACAAGCCCCAGGAATCCAATGGGCCCGGCCAGCGCAGTGGCGGAACCGCACAGCAACACAATGCCCAGGCCGGTGATGCCACGGGCCAACGCCACATTCTGGCCGAGGCCTCGGGCAATGTCATCACCGAGGGCCAGGCTGTTCAGCACGCGGCCGCCGGCCAGGATAATCAGGGCGCCGATCACAAGGAACGGCAGCGCCGGAAGCAGGACGGACCAGTCGCGTCCACCGATGCTGCCCACTTGCCAGAAACGGAAACGGTCAAAGGTGTCCTGGCTTGAAACCAGGATGACGTTCATCAGCGAGAATAAGCCGGCGCTCAACGCCGCGCCTGCGAGGGCGAGCTTGACCGGCGTCGCACCGTCACGTCCCAAGGACGCCACGGCATAAACCACGACGGCGGCCGCTGCTGCGCCGATGAAGGCGAACCAGATGTAACCGGAGAGCGAGCCGATGCCGAAAACATAGATGCCCACGACGACTGCGAGGGCGGCGCCGGCGTTCAGACCCAGGATTCCGGGATCGGCCAGCGGGTTGCGGGCTACACCCTGCATGGCTGCACCGGCCAGGCCGAGTGCAGCTCCGGCGAGCAGGCCCAGCACGGTGCGGGGAATCCGGGCGATGACCACAGCGTGGTTACCGTCTTCTGGATTGAAGTTGGTGAGTGCTTCCCACACGGTATTAAGGGGAAGACCGCGTGCGCCGATCGCCAAGGATGCGGCGCAGACTGCGGCGAGTACGACGACGGCCGCCAACAGCCAAGCGGTGCGCTTGCCTGCCGTGCCGCGGGAGACGGTTCCCCCTCCGGTTCCAGCAGCTTCAGGGGCGATGCCTCCCGGGCCAGCCGGCACCAAAGTGCCGCTGCCCCGCCCCTGGACTGCCGTCGTCGTACTCAGTTTCATTGCAGTTACTTGCCGGCTGCGTCTGCTGCTTTACCCAGCTGCGGGAGGAACGTGTCCAGTGCCCACGGCAGGCTCAGCGGCGAAGAAGCGGAAAGAGAGAGGGTAAGGCTCGAGTTCGTGTCAGCGATGAAGGAACCCTTCTTCACGGCAGGAATCTGGCTGAAGAGCGGGTCAGCTTTAATGGCGTCGGCGGCGGCGGTGTCCGCAACCCAGGTGATGAAGACATCCGAATCGAGCTCGTTGGCCTTCTCAGCGGACCACGGGATGAAGAAGTCCGTGGACGTCTTGGTGTTCTGCTCAACCACAGGGGCCAGCTTCATGCCGATTTCGGAGAGGAAGCGGGGGCGGTTGTCGATGGCCGTGTAGAAGCCCGTGTTAGCGGGCGTAGCAGGCTCGAGACTGCCATAGATGAAGGTCTTGTCCTTGATCTGCGGGAACTTGGAAACCTTGTCCTTGACAGTGGTTTCGGTGTCCTCGATCAGCTTCTTGGCTTCGGCTTCCTTGCCCAGTGCCTTGCCGATCAGGGTGGTGCTTTCCTGCCACGGGGTGCCGTAGGCGAGCTCCGGCTGCGCCACAACGGGGGCGATTTCGGTCAGCTTCTTGTAGTCAGCCTCTTCAAGGCCCGAGTAGGCGGCCAGGATAACGTCCGGGTTGAGCTTGGCGATCTCGGTGAAGTTGATGCCATCTGCCTCGGAGAACTGGACCGGAGCCTTGTCGGTGCCAAAGCCGGCGCCGAGCTTCTCCAGCGCTGCATCCTTCCAAGGGGTGGAGCCCTTGTCGTTGTTGCCCCACTCGTTCTTGGGAACGCCAACCGGAACAACGCCGAGGGCGATCGCAACGTCGTCGTTGACCCACGAGACGGTCACGACGCGCTTGGGCTGTTCCTTGATGGTGGTCTCACCGAAGACGTTCTTGATGGTCACGGGGAAAGCTGATGATGCTGCTTGCTCAGAGGCCGGTGCGGAAGTTGCCGGACCAGTGGAGCAGCCGGTGAGGGAAAGAGCGACGGCAGCAAGGGCGGCCGTCGCGGTTCCTGCTGTTTTGAGCAGGGCGCGGCGTGGGAGAAGGGAAGCCACGGGACTCCTTAAGTAAGTGATGCGAACCTAAGTAAGGCTAGCCTAGCCTGTCGATAATTAAGAAACGTTTGCGTCACCTAATCCACTCAACTGGCGAAATGCGGCGCAGATCACACGCTCTCTCACATCCCAAGCCCTTCCCCTGAGCGCTCTCTCAGTGGACATCTGCCCTGAGTCTTGAAAGTATTGGCGAGCGGACTACCGCTTCTTAGGGATCGAACGAGGGGATGAGCGTGCGCACTGTTTCAGTTGCCGCAGCCATGGTTGGCGAGGTGGCCTCTTTGGCCTGCTTGGCACTCCCCCGCACGTCGGTATCTTCCTAGGCTCTTAGCCAGTCACCCTTTCCGGGGCCTTTTGCTGCGCCTGCTTTCTCAGATGACCGGCGACTTCTGCCTTTTCCCGCGCGCCCAAATCCCGCGCGGACGTCGACCATTTCCGAAAGAAGCTTTGCCATGAAGAAAATTACTGCCCAACAAATCCGTTCGTCGTTCATCAACGCCAGTCGCTCAGAAGCTGCCAAGCTGAATCTCCCCCGCGACTTCGAAACCATTGACTGGGACAACCTGGAATTCCTGGGCTGGCGGGACGAAAAGATGCCCCAGCGCGGGTATCTTGTTGTTCCGCACCGGGGAAAACTCACCGGGATCATGCTCCGCGCACCAGAAGGCGGATCCGGCAAGAGGCGTGTAGTCCTCTGCGAACTGTGCCGCGACGTGTTTTCCAAGGACGACGTTTACCTGTGGGTGGCCAAGAAGGCCGGACAAGCCGGTAAGGACGGGAACACGGTGGGGACGCTAATCTGCGCGGAGTTCGGCTGCAGCGCCAACGTGCGCAAGGAACCGCCCGCCAACGAGATCAACCCGGACCCGGCCGCCGTCGTTGTTCGGCAAATAGCAGGACTGGAGGCCAGGACCGAACAGTTCCTGGAGCGCGTCCGCGCGAAGTAGGACCCTGAAGCAACGCGGGGTCATTCACGGCCCTTTCGGCCTCCCTGAAGGGCCCACAAGTGGCCCCGCGTTGCTGTCAGCGCAGAACGATGTCCACCGGGTTGGCTTCGGAGCGCCACGCTCCCGGCTCACCGGGTCCGGCAATGACCGGAGCGGTAAGCACACCCGAGCGGTTGGTTCGCTTGTCGCGGAGGATTTCCGTGACGGATCCAAGGTGCCTGGACAGATCGATCACGTTTTCCGGAGCCGCAAGGAGCAGCTGGAACCCGAATTCGTGAAGTGCTTTGATGCCGGCGCCCGCGAATTCCTCGGAAGCCAACACGAACGCTTCATCCATCATCACGGTCCCATAGGTGGTGAACCCTTGCTCGGCGATGCCCAACTGGTAGCTCAGAGCCGCGGCCATGATGAAGGCCGTGAAACGCTGGCGCTCACCGCCGGACATGGAACCGGTATCGGCGTGCATGAAGACTTCGGTTTTCTTCTTGCTCGCTTTGCCGGAGGCGTTGGATTTGCCCGGTTTTGAAGCAACCTCACGGTGCTCCTTGCATTGGATAAACAGGTGCCCGCGGACATCCAGCACTTCAGCCCGCCAACGCCGATCCTCCGGCGTCTGCGATCCAAGCCGCTTCACCAGCGTTTCCAGTGACTTGTAACGTGCGGTGAGCTCGGCGTCGTCGTCCACTTCCGTTGCGGAAGCAGCGCCACGCGAGGGGCGAGTGTGCTTCGCCTTCAAGGCGTTCTGGATGGCGTCCTTGAACTGTTTGGCCGTGGCCGGAAGCGTCTGCTTGATGTCCAATTCCAGGAAGCTGCCCTCATGGAAGTTGACCTGGGAGAGGATGCCGTTGAGGGGCAGGATGCGGCTGGTGATGCTGCGGCGTTCCTCGTCCAGCAAGTGCAGGAGCGTACTAAACGATTCGTGGGTGCGCTGGTTGAAGAACAGCCGGAACTCCGCCTCTTGAGCGGGCAAGCCGTCACTGACGATCGCGTGGTAGCGGGATTCGAAGTCGCCGGCAGCGCCGATCGACGTGCCGTGGTCTGCGCTGATGGCACTACCCCAGTCACGCACGAAAGCTTCAAACATGCGGGTCAACCGCTCGGCTGTGGCCTGCCCTCGCGATTCCGCCGCATGCAGTTCGTCGAGCAACTTATTGCGGACGCTATTGGCCAGGTTGTCCAGCTCGTACAGTTCAGAGACCTCGGCGACGCCGTCGAAGTATGGCTCCAGTGCGGTGACAGTAGAGGCCGACGGCGGTGCTTGCTCCAGCTTCAGCCTCGCGGCATCGAGCAGGCCGTCTGCCGTGGTCATCTTGTGGTCCAGCGCCTTGTATTCGCTCTGCAGAACGGCGGCCGTACCTGTGGAGGACTGGTGCTTTTCCCGCACGGTTTCGATGCTGGCACGCAACGGCTCCAAGTCCGCCTGAGCGGCCAACGCATCCGTCAGGCGCTGCTCGATCCTGGCAAGCTCATCCGCGGCGACGGCTGCGGACACCTGTTCCCAAGGCCGCTCATCTTCAGCCACACGGCGCAGTGCCTCGAGCTGCCGGGCCATTCCCTGGTGCGAATCCTCGCGGCTTTGAGCAAGTTCGGCGGCTTTCACAAGCTCGTTTTCCAGCTCGCCCACGCGCGCTGCAACCAGTTCGAGCTTGGACGCGTTATCGAAACCAAGGACGTAATCCTGGCGGCTCGTGAAACGGTCGTCCTTCTCCACAGTGTGACGGTTGCGCTTGACTACACCGCCAAGGCTCAGGCCCTTGTCCATCGAAGCAAGCTCGTCCGGGTCCTCGACGCACGGGTAAGCGAAGTCCAGGGCGATCCGCTCCCGGATCCACTCCCCCGCGTCCGCATTGGCACCCGAGGTGAGGATGCTCAACTTAGTCAAGAGGTCGCCGTCGGACACGTCCTCCACAGCCAGCGCGCCACCGGCGAGCGGCTTGGACACATCAACGGCACGAAGGGCGCCGCGGACGGTGTTGTCATTCAGGTACCGGGTCACTGCCGCGAAATGCTCGCCCGGCACCAGCAACGTGGTGGCAAGGTTACGCAGCGCGCGTTCGGCAGCGGGCGCCACTGATCCTGCCCCTCGGCGAGATCGATCAGCTCACCACCGAACGGCATCCGCTCTTCCACGACCCCTGTGGCCGCTGCAATGGCAGCCCGGTTTTCAATGCTCGACGGCGGCAGCAGCGACTTGCGGGACCTCAAGGAAAGCAGCTCCTGCTGAGCCGCGGCCAGTTCGCGTTTCTTGGTTGCATGGCCGTCAAAAGCCTCAAAACGAAGTTCCCTGAGCGCCTCCGAATCGTCCTTCAACTCTGCCGAGCGGGCAGCCGCCTGCTCATGCGCCTGATCCCATCCCTCGGCGGACCACTCAAGGTTCAGTCCGGCGTCGGCCAACGCCTTCTTGGCCGAATCCTCAACCTGCTGACGCAGCTTCAGGCCAACACGCGCGTTTTCCAACGACTGCTCAATCGCCGAAATCGCGTTGCCGCCACGGTTGTTGTAATCCAGCTCAAGATCCCGGAGTTCCTTGGCCAAAGCGTCCCGCACAGTGCGTTCAGCGGCCAATTCCTGGGCCTTGGACTGAGCCAACTCCTTGAAACGGGCCAGCGTTTTCGCATGGACCGTGACCGCGAGCTGCTGCTTGTAAGCCTCAAACTCCTCGCCGGCCAACTCACGCAGACGGTTCGCGTCCAGCAACGCCTGCGCATACTCCTTGTTCAGCCCCGGAACCGGAGCCAACTGATCCCGCTGCTGCCGGACATCCTCCAACCGCTGCCGAATGGACATCAGGTTGCTGAATTCCTCCACCACATCATCGGCGGCAGCCAACGTTGCCGGAGCATCAAGCACCTGGTCGCGGAAGAACGTATTTACGCTGCCGCCCAAGCCCTTACCCGCCTGGATCACGCGAAGCAGCGGGAGCGCCTGGTCCGAGTTGATGCCCAGCAGCCGCCGGAAGCGCTCCGCGAACGCCTTGTGCACATCGAAGACCTGGCCCTCAGGGAAGATCGATTCCAGCGCGCCCTTGGTAAACCGCTTCTGCGCGATCCCCTCGATCGCCTCGAGGTCCAACGGCCTGCTGTCAATCACGTAGAAACGCCCGACACTGGACTCCGTGCCATTCTTCGGCAGGTCAAACAGCGCCGAGACCGTCACCTTCGTGCCGGCGGCGTTATCAAACGTCAGCGCGACGGCGGACCACGTGGCACCAGGGCGCTGGAAGGCGCTGGCCGAGCTATCGCCCACCGCCTTATCACCAACTTTGCCGCGCATATACGTGAACGTGGTTCTCTTGTCCTCCACAGCACCGCCGGACCGCTGGGCAGCGGCCTCGTTAGAGCGGGGACGGGCATCAAAAACACGAAGCATCGCATCAAAGAGAGTCGACTTGCCCACGCCCGAGTTACCCGTCAAGAGGGTGCCTTTACGGTCCACATGCATGGTGTGGGCGCCGTGGAACGTGCCCCAGTTGACCACCTGCACGAGTGCCAAACGCATCTGGCCCGGGTTCGTGAGCTCGCCGAGGGGGAGCATGCTTGCGATGGTCATTTGCCTGCCTCCGCTGTTGTTGGGTCGCCTTTCGCGGCGGTACCGGACACATGCTCTGCATGCTCGACGTCGGCGCTCACGTCAACGCGGTCGTCGCCTTCAGCGTCGTCGTCCAGGTCGCCACCTGAGGGGATGGGTTGGTTGGAGTCGGGGTCCAGGTCCAGGAGGGGCTCTGTGCCGGATTCGTCGGCTGCTACTGCTATCAGGGCCTCTATTTGGGCCGGGATGTCGCCGATGTTTTCGAAGGGGAGGGCAAGTGGTAGGGCGTTGCTGATGGTGTATGTGTCATCCAGCGGGGTGGGGAGGATGAGTTGGCGGGCCAGGAGTTTAGTGATGGTGCGGGTGACTACGTCGGAGTCGCGCAGGGCGTCTTGTTGGCCTGCGGGTGTGTAGTTAGCGACGAGGTCCGAGATCTCTTCGCGGGTGATGGTGGGGTCGGTTTGGGCTGTGACATGGCGATCCAGCAGCAGGCGCAGGCGCAGCAGGACGATGGTTTCCACGCGGCTCAGGGCGCGCTGCTGGCGCAGGATGCTGGAGCGGGAGCTCGCGCCAATAACGTCCGGATCGACGGGTCGGAGGACTGCGATTTTGCGGTCGTGATCGAGCTGGAGAGTGAGGAACAGTTCGGAGAGGCGGCTGCGGAGGATCAGCTGGTTGTCCAGCAGCGTTGTCCACAGCTTCTCGTCCCGGTCACCGTCAATGTAGGGGCCTTTCAGCAGCTTCACCAGCGCATGCCGCACTTTCATGGGCAGCACTCCGGTGTCGCCGGGGAAGAGCGCGGCGCCGTCCACGTAGGTGTCCCGTGGAGTAATCCGGAAGGGGTCAGCGTGGCTGACTTCAGGAGCGGGCTCAGCTTCAGGAGCGGGCTCAGCTTCAGGAGCGGGCTCGAACTCGGGGCCGGCGTCAGTGCCCTCTCCGGCGACGTCGTCCGCCTCGGTGACGTCCGGCGTCGTGATCTCTTCAGTCATCAAAATCCTCATTCAGCGTGACGACGGGCAGGTACGCCGTGCGGATGCTGCCGTCGATTTGTTCGAAGTCGATGTGTTCCCAGGTGGTCCTGTTGAACGCCGCGCCCGACTGCAGCGCCATGGCCAGCAGGGTGCGCACGGTGTTGATATGGCGTTCTTCGGCTGGCAGGTTTTCCCATGCGTCGCCCAGGGTGGCTGCACCGGCCATAGCTGCCCTGACAACAGCGGGCTTGGCCTTTCCGGTGCGCGCCGACCTGACGCGGTCCGAGTCGCTGAAGGCAATGGGATCGGCCAGCCGCGGGGGTGTGGCAAATTCGTCAGGATCGAAGAGTTTGACCATGGCCAACGACTCGAACCCGGCGTTGTACAGAACGGGCCCCGGGACCAGGCCGGGACGGTCGCGTTCGTACGGCATGGATCGGATGGCTTGCTCGGCCTCGGCCAGCACCTTGCGCAGGCTGACGGACTGCCTGACGTCGTCACTTTGAATGTAGGTGTTCAGGCTTTCGGACAGCTTGCCGTAGATCCGCTGGATTTGGCTGTGCTGATATCGCAACTCGGCCACCAGGTTTTTCAGCGTTTCGCGGTCCTCGTGGGAGAGGTCGTCCGCGAATTGACGGCTCAGCACCTCGCCGATCGCCGATCGGAACCGAACTTGCTGCTGCGGGTCCTCCAGGAATGCGGTGAAGGAGCGGAACGTGCGGCCTTCCGGGCTTTGCCGCAGGCGTTTGTCCGCCTCCAGGACCTGGGCCATGGTGGCGCCCTTGCTCAGGGATTCCTCAATGATCTGGTTGCGGAGCTCGCCCACCAGTTCTTCGATCCGGTCACGCATCTTCTTGTAGTCGGCAGGCAGGCTGGCAGCGAGGTCCAGGATGTTCCCGGCGGCTTCAACGGCCTCCTCGTCGTCCAGGAGCCCGTCGAACTCACCGGAGCTGATGTCTTCCACCAGTTGCTGGCGCTCCTGGATTTCCTCTTCAAGGGCTTCCAAACGTGCGCTCTGGTCAGGGTTGGTCTCGTTGGCCAGCTTCTCCACATCGCCCAGCAGCGTGCCGAGCCGCGAACCGTTCAGCGTGGAACGTTCGCTGGAAAGACTGTCCAGGAACGCGAGCACACGGGCAGCAGGCTCAGTAACTTCGTAAACGATCTGACCGGATTGGTTGCGCCGTGTCAGGAATTGCTTCCGGGTCCATTCGTCGCCGAAAAGCTTGCCGTTTTGCTGGCCGCCGAGGGCCGGGTCCTGGCGGCGGAGCTGCTCAAGGAAGGCGTCGAGGTCGGCGTGGAACTCTTCGAGCGGAAGCTGCGGCCGGGTGCGGGTGAAGGATGCCTGCAGCACCGCGATCACCCACGGCGCCGACCGCGTCAGAGCCCAGGCGGGACCCTTGGTCAGTTGTTCGAGGTCACGGAGCCGGGCGCTGATGGCGTCGGCGGAGGACAGGGCTGAACGGGACAATTACTCTCCTTCAGCTGCTGCGAAACCTGGCTGGCAGCGAAAACTGCCCCGTACAAGGTTAACGCAGAGCGTCGCCGGGGCGGCCGCCCGCCGGCCGCACCGCGTCGGGCGTGCCCTAAGCGCCGCCGTCGAGCGCGTCCGATGCCGTTCGCCGCAATCATTCCGTAACCTACCGTCCGGTGTGGTTTCGATCCCATATCAACGCTGTCACTACGCGTTTCTGCTCTGGCCGGAAACCACGGCCACCCCTAATGTCAGAGCATCGACGCTGCCACGCCGCGTCGACCCACGCACCGTCGCCCCGGGGGGAACCATGAATTTCGACTTCTCTGCGCTTGATACAGCCACTTACGTATTCATTGGAACGCTGGTTTTTGCTGCAATTCTGGTGGCTTTTATTGCCGCCGCAGCAATGGCAACAATCATTCTTATCGGAGCAATGGGCATCGCCTGGTACGCCATTAAGGCAGTTCTGGGTGGTCTGGTCCACGGCATTAACTTTGCATGGGACCGCGTGGTTCATCACGCAGGCCAAGTGGAAATTCCGGCCGAATTCCAGCCACAGGTTTCCCCTAGCACAGGTAGCTACTCGCGGGTAGCATTGAGGGACAGCTGAAGGGTTCGCACCCAAGGCGGACCCTGGCTCCATCCGGCACCACCGGCTAGAGGAGTTCTCCCATGACGTCCGCCACTGACAACAGTCTCGCCGCCGCAAGCGTCAATGCCACCGCAGAAGAAGCCCGTGCCGTAGCCGAGGCTGCCCGGGAAACCGAATGGAACCGGCCCAGCTTCGCCAAGGGCTTGTACCTGGGCAGCTTTGACCTCAGCCTGATCCACCCATGGCCACAAGCCAAAACAGAGGACGTCCAGCGGGGCGAGGAATTCATGGCCCGCTTGGTCACCTTTGCCAAAACCATGTCCGGCCGGGTGATCGAGCGCGACGCCAAAATTCCCGACGAATACCTCAAGGGGCTCGCGGACCTGGGCGTTTTCGGAATGAAGATTCCGCGCGAATATGGCGGGCTGGGCCTGTCTTTGGTCTATTACGGCCGCGCACTCGCTCTGCTGGGATCGGTACATCCGAGCCTCGGCGCCTTAATTTCAGCCCACCAATCCATTGGCGTTCCGGAACCCGTGAAGGAGTTCGGCACGCCCGAGCAAAAGCAGGAATACCTGCCGCGCTGCGCCGCCGGCGCCATCACCGCGTTCCTCCTGACAGAGCCCGACGTCGGCAGCGACCCCGCGCGCATGGGCGCCACTGCCGTACTTTCCGACGACGGCGACTCTTACCTTCTGGACGGAGTGAAACTGTGGACAACCAACGGCGTGATCGCTGAACTCGTGGTGGTCATGGCCCGGGTGCCTTCGCACACCGACGACGACGGCACGGAGCACAAGGGCGGCATCTCGGCGTTCGTCGTGGAGATGGACTCGCCCGGCATCACTGTGGAAAACCGCAACACTTTCATGGGCCTTCGCGGAATCGAAAACGGGGTGACCCGTTTCCACCAAGTCCGCGTCCCTGCGGCCAACAGGCTGGGCCGTGAGGGGCAAGGGCTCAAAATCGCCCTCACCACCCTTAATACAGGCCGACTCTCCATCCCCGGCCTATGCGTTGCCGCAGGAAAGTGGAGCTTGAAGATCTCCCGCGAATGGTCCAACGCCCGGACCCAGTGGGGGCGTCCTGTGGGCAAACACGAGGCCGTCGGCAAGAAGATCGCCTTCATCGCCGCCACCACTTTCGCGTTGGAAGCCGTGTTCGAGCTCTCCGCCGAAATGGCTGATGCCAGCCAAAAGGACGTTCGCATAGAAGCCGCGCTGGCCAAGTTATGGTCGACGGAACTGAGCTGCCGGATCGCGGACGAACTAGTGCAGATCCGGGGAGGCCGTGGCTTCGAAACGGCCGACTCCCTGGAAGCCCGGGGCGAACGTGCCGTCGCGGCGGAACAACTCCTCCGGGACCTCCGCATCAACCGGATCTTCGAGGGCTCCAGCGAGATCATGAAACTCCTGATCGCCCGCGAAGCCGTGGATGCCCACCTTGCCGCTGCGGGCGACCTCGCCTCAGCGGATGCGAGCCTGCAGGACAAGGCGAGGGCCGCCGTCGGGGCCTCCGGTTTCTACGCCCGTTGGTTGCCCAAGCTGGTTGCAGGAGCAGGCATGGACCCACGGTCCTACGCGGAGTTTGGCCGTCTTGGCAAGCAGCTGCGCTTTGTGGAGAGGTCCTCGCGGCGGCTGGCCCGTCAAACCTTTTACGGCATGGGCAGATGGCAGGCGAAGCTTGAACACAAGCAGGCGTTCCTGGGCAGGATTGTGGACATCGGCGCTGAGTTGTTCGCCATGGCAGCGTGCTGTTCCCGGGCCGAAATGCTGCTCCGCACTCACCCCGAACAAGGCGCGGCTGCATTCGAACTGGCCGAGGCGTACTGCGAGCAGGCGCGCGTGCGGGTGGACGAATACTTCGATCAGCTGTGGAGGAATACTGACGACGGCGACCACGACCTTTCGCGCAAGGTCCTCGCCGGCGATTATGCCTGGTTGGAGGCCGGGGTACTGGACCAGTCAGAAGGAACCGGCCCATGGATCGGCGATGCATCCCCGGGCGCTTCCACCAAGGAGAACCTGCACCGCAGCTACCGGTGAAGCGCTAGCGCACGTCCCCGTCCACGTAGAACCACCGCTTGTCTTCCCGGACGAAGCGGCTGATTTCGCGCTGGACTCCGCGTTCGCCGTCGAGCCTGTAGTGCGCAGCGAACTCCACCGTGCCGGTGGTGTCCAAGGGGCCGCCATTCGACGTCGAAACGATGTCCAACCTGCGCCACTCCATGTCCGAATCGAGGTCCATCGACCCGGGGCGGGTGGACGCGTGCCAGGTGCGCAGGAGATAGTCGGGATCCAGGATGACGAACGCCGAATACCTGGAGCGCATGAGCTGCTCGGCGGTTGGAGCCTGGGCGTCGCCGCGGTGGAAGCGTCCGCAGCAATCGTGGTACTGCTCACCGGAGAGGCATGGGCAGGCGCCGTTGCGGAGACGGACTGAATCAGGGGTCACGGGGTCCCAATCTGAGGCTGAAAATGAGAGCTGGGCAACATATTTTCCCACGCCGTATAACAGCTTCGAAACAACCCCGCCAGAGGGTGGGGCGGGGCGTGATTCCGTCGGTGCTGGACCTTAGGCTATATATGCAGGCTGGGTGGGCAATGGGCGCATCACAAAACGACGGCCAGGGGAGGCTAACGTGGAGGATCCAACAACACTCGCCATCAACCTGACGTATTTGGGGACGCTGGGACTCGCGGTCATCATGTTCCTGGGTCTCGTGTTGATCGTCATCATCACTCTGGTGATTGCCGGAGTTGGACGGCTGCTGTCGATCATTCTCTTGGCCTTGGTGGGGATTTTCCCCAAGAAGGCGAACACTCCTATCGTTCACCTCCCTCAGCACCCCGCACGTGTGACTGATCCCGCGGCTGAGGGCGACGATTCCGTAACCGCCCCGGCGCCCGAGCCGGCCTTCGCGCCGGCCGCTGCTGCTGTGGCCGCGCCTGTTGACGTTCCCGCACCTGCGGCGCCCAAGCGAGACTTCCTCGGAGGTGCACGACGGCGGCTCTCGGGTGCGTCTTCAGCGCTAAAGGACGGCGCGTGGAAGGCCAAAGTGGACCCCCGGAATCTGCCGAAACCTGCTGAGGTCAAATCAGTGGTGGAACATCAGACCGCGCACCACCCGATCGTTGTGGCAGCCGCCAAGGAACCGCCTGTTCTCGCGAAGGACTGGGCTGACGCTGTGGCAGAAGCGGATGAACGGGCGGCCGCACGCACCAAAGCGCAACAGCCTCCGGCCATCAAGGTCACTGTCCGTGACCTCGATGAGCCCACGCCGTCGTCCAATGGCAAAACTCCCGCTCCCAAGCGTCCGGACTTCCCACCCAAGAGGCCGGACCACGGACCCGGTGATGCCAAGAGCCCTGCCTCAGGCAATGGGGCAAAGAAACCGGGCCCGGACACTTCCAAGAATGAAAAGTCTCCGAGCCCGATTCGAAAAGGTTCGCTCAGCAGCGCCAGCCGCAACTCCTAACCCTGTGAGCGGCACCTGGCTGCCTACGCTGCCAGCTGCCTGAACGCCGCACCGTGGTAGATCAGGGGCTTAAATTCGAGGTTGATGGTGGTGGCCTTGACCTCGAGCACAACGATCGCGTGATCTCCGGCCGGAGTCTCGGAAACAACTTCGCATTCGAAACCCAGCACCGCTCCGTCGATCAGCACTGCACCTGAGTCGCTCACGCTGGTGTCCAGCCCGGCGAAACGGTCGCGCGTTTTGGAGGCCAGCTGGAGAGCTGCCCCTTCCTGCCCTTCGGCGAGCACCGAAACCCCAAGACGCTGCGCCTGGCGGAGCTTCGGCCAAGTGGTGGAGGAGTTCTGCACGGCGAACATCACCAGCGGCGGTTCCAGCGAAACCCCAACCGTGAAGGACGACGCAACCAGGGCTTCCGGCGTAAAGTCCACCATGGCACTGAATGCCGCAACTCCGGACGGGAACTGCGCAAATGCTGCCTTGATGGCCGCCGTTTCTTCCACTGTGGTCTGTGTCATTCCGGTGTCCCCTATCGTGCGATGCCTGAGTTCCTTTCCCATGATTCACCTGCAAACGGGAACGGCAATATTTGTTGATTCGAAAGACATTTGTGTTGCCGCGTGTCAAGAAATGTCGCGAAGTAAGGCCTCCTCCATTACCTCGCAAGACGAAAAACGAAGAACTTCTACCATTTGCGTTTATGCCTCCGGTGGCCGTGTGTAGCCTCGATTGAACATCCAGTCCACGGTCGCAAACGCAGGCTTGGACTCCAAGCATTGCCACACAAGCACTGTCCCACCACAGGAAGCCGACATGAGCCTCAACGAGCTACGAACGCTTGGACGCACTGGCGCCCTGATCAGCCCCCTCACACTGGGTACCCTGAATTTCGGCACCGGCGCCGCACCTACAGGTCCAGCTGAGAGCATCCGAATCATCAAGGCTGCCCTCGACGCCGGTATCACCAGCGTTGACACCGCAGACATCTACTCGCAGGGCGAAGCCGAGACCGTGGTTGGCCAAGCCATCCACAGTCTCCGCGACGACGTCTTCCTTGCCACCAAATTCCACGGCCAAATGGGTTCCAACCCGGCGCACGCGGGCAACTCCCGCAGGTGGATTGTCCGGGCTGTGGAGGACAGCTTGCGGCGGCTGAACACGGACAGGATCGACCTCTATCAAGCGCACCGCCCGGACTACAACACTGATCTGTTGGAGACCATCACGGCGCTCAACGACCTCATCCGCCAGGGCAAGATCCTGTACTACGGCACGTCAGTGTTCAGTCCCGCCCAGCTTGTGGAGGCCCAGTGGATTGCGAACACCAACCATTTGACCCCGCCGGTGGTGGATCAGGTTCCCTATTCACTTTTGGTGCGCGCGAATGAACGGGACGTTTTCCCCATCACCCAGCAGTACGGCGTCGGGGTTTTGAGTTACGGACCGCTCGACGGCGGGTGGCTGGCCGGCGGTTACCGCGTGGGCGGTGGCCAGCCGGAGAGTTCGCGGTCGGCCGCGGTTCCAGGCCGCTTCGATGTCAACGCCCCCTTCAACCAGGGCAAGCTGCACGCCGCCGATGCCCTCGCGCAGCTCGCCGCCCGCCATGGGTTGACCTTGATCCAGCTAGCTGTTGGCTTTGCCCTGAACCACCCGGCGGTGACCAGCGTGGTCATCGGGCCGCGCACCGAGGATCATCTCACCGATTACTTGAAGGCCGCAGACGTGGTGCTCAACGAGGCTGTTTTGGATGAGATCGACGACATCGTTGCCCCTGCCGTGAACTTCCTGGAGCGCGACGCCGGCACTGTTGCACCCCACCTTGAGTACCCGGAACTACGACGCCGGTAACCCCCTTCCGTTGTGAGGCCCGTTTTGCGCGCTCTACGCTCCCGTTGGTGCGCAAAGCGGGCCTCACAACGAGCTATTGACGCAGGTTCCGCCGCGGCGTGATCCTTGTCCTAAGTGCTGCGGCGCGCCCGCAGCGTCAAGTCCAGTAGAACGCCGCCTCCCATGTCCAAGCACCATGTCAAACAAAGAGCACCAAAAACCGCCAATCCCGGCCAGCCAACCCAAGGTCCGCTGACTCACGAGGAATTGCAACTCTCCGGGCGGAATCACTCCATGCCCCTGGAAGCCCTGCACGACGACATCACGCCAGCCGGGCTGCACTATCTGCTGATCCATTTCGACATCCCGCATGTTTCCGCCGACACCTGGCGGCTGCGGTTGGGTGGCGCCGTTGGTCGGAGCCTCGAGTTGAGTCTTGAGGACATCAAAGCCCGGCCCGCCGTCGCCATGCCCGTCACTCTTGAATGCGCAGGAAATGGGCGGTCACTTCTGCAACCCCGTCCCGTCAGCCAACCTTGGGTTCTCGGTGCAGTGGGCACGGCGGAGTGGACCGGAACCCCCTTGGCCCCCTTGCTGGAGGAAGCAGGCTTGGCGAGTGACGCCGTCGAACTTGTCTTTACCGGTGCCGACAACGGCATCCAAGGTGGCGTCGAAGAGCCATACGCGCGCAGCCTCTCGGTGGCCGAGGCGATGCATCCCGAAGTCATGTTGGTCTACGCCATGAACGGCAACCCTCTACCCATCCAGCACGGGTTCCCGCTCAGGCTGTTAGTGCCGGGCTGGTATGGCATGGCCAGTGTGAAGTGGTTGACGTCGATCGAAGCCGTGACGTCGCGGTTCATGGGTTTCCAGCAGGCCGTCGCGTACCACTACCTTCAGGGGCCTGACGGGCCGGGCATACCCGTGAGCCATATCCGCGTCCGCTCCCTCATGATTCCGCCAGGAATTCCGGACTTCTACACTCGGCAACGCATTGTGGATGCCGGTCCCGTGATGCTGCGCGGGCGCGCATGGTCCGGGCACGGCGAGGTGGAGCGCGTGGAAGTGGGGATCGACGGCGAGTGGATGCCGGCGCATGTGGATTCGCCGCTGGGTGATTTCGCCTGGCGCTCGTGGTCCATGGTGTGGGTGGCGAGCCCTGGCGAGCACGTGCTGCGGTGCCGGGCGATGGACACGTCCGGCGCGCTGCAGCCCACTGACCAGGTGTGGAACTACCAGGGCATCGGGAACAACATGGCGCAAGTGGTTCAGGTGACGGTGCGGTAGGTCTTTCGGTTCTGGTCCCGCCGAGTTCGCTGATTTCACCGAGTTCGCTGGAACGCTGCATGATCGCCGGAACTCTCCGGCGATCTCGATGGCTTTCCCACGTTTTCGCAGGTTTCCGCCGTTCTCGCCAGCCTGCTCCGCCCCGGTTAGACTCGTTCCAATCATGAGTATCCCGCCTTCATCCCCAGCCAACGTCCGAGTCGACGCCTGGCTGTGGGCGATCCGCGCATACAAGACCCGTTCCGCCGCAACTGCTGCCTGCCGCGCCGGACACATCCGCGTCAACGGAAACCCTGTCAAGGCCTCGCAAAGCGTGATCATTGGCGACACCATCCGTGTCCGCGAATCCGGCTGGGAACGGATCCTCGAGGTGCGGCGGCTCATCGCCAAACGCGTCGGTGCCGAAGCGGCCTCACACTGCTTCACCGACCACACTCCCCCGCGTCCCGTTGCCCCCAAACTCGGACTCCCCCAACGCGACCGCGGCGCCGGCCGTCCCACCAAGAAGGACCGCCGGGACATGGAGAAGCTGCGGGGCTAAGCCTGCTGGGTTAGCGGGCGCTGCTCAGGTTATCCACAGGCCGCGTTTTCCGACATGAGTGGTGGCCCTTACCCCGCCTAGACTGACCGGCACACCGCCAAACAGCTGCTGGGGAGCCTGTCATGTCACGCCTTTCGTTTGCCTATTTTCCGTCTTTTCACGTCCGAACGTGGGTCGTGGGGCTCGCCTCTGTGATCATTCTGAGCGGTTGTCAGGGTGGCTCCGCGCCGGGTGGCTCACCTTCAGAAACCAGCTCGACGACGGCGTCTCCCGCCTTGAGCGTTGCAGCCCAGGCGGCTTCGGCTACTCCGTCAGCGCCCGCCGTCTACAAGCCTGCGGACGCTGCGGGGAAGTCGCAGAACGTACCCGTTCCAGTGATGCCAGAACTGGCGAAGGAGAACTCGAAGGCCGGGCTGGAAGCGTTTATTAGGTACTGGTACGAACTCGGGAACTACGCAGATGAGACGGGGGACGTCTCCGGCCTCAGTAGTTTGAGTACCCCTGAATGCAAAGCATGTACACAGTTCAGAAACGCCGCCGCAGATAGTTCCAAGAACGGCCGCTGGATTGTGGGCGGGAAGGTGCGTACCCCCAGGATTGATGTTGCCTGGAACGATGGTGATACTGGCCAACAAGCCAAAGTCCAAGTTATCCAGGAAGCGATCACCTATTTCAACGCGGACGGCACTGAAGGACGTCCAGCGGACCCGGCAACCAACGACGCGTTCGTTGTCGTCGCCAATTTTGAATCGACATGGAAAGTTGTGGACACCGGTGTCATTCGCTGATCGTGCATATCGACTTGCCTTGGGCTTCGTCCTAATCGCACCTATCTTCACTGCTTCAATACCCGCCCATGCTGCGCAGAACGAAGACAACTGGGCCACGGCGAACAAAGCAACCGGAAGCATTGACGTGGGGGCTCGATGGGAATTCGATATAACCACAGGGACATCGACTCCTAGCCTTGGTGGGGTGGCATCAGACACCGCCGCCGAAGACCCCTTTCAATACAAGCCGGACACCATGTGCCGTGCTGGGGGTGGAGGCTTGGGGTGCCAAGGACTTCAATGTCCGGCTAAAACCGAGGGCGGTCCTGAAGGAACTCCAGTGGTCTGGAAGAAGGCTCCGAAGGCAATTACTAACCCGGACTGGACCGACTACCGCGCAATCACTGGACCCACCTGCCTCTACGACCCCGAACCCGAGAACGTCCTGGACAACATCGCCGCCCGGATCCTCAGCGACTTCCAACAACTCCCCGTCAACCCCGGAACACTCCAAGCCCAGCCCTTCCCCCACACCCTCAAGGGCGGACCCACCAACTTCTACACCACCGCCGGCGAACAAACCTTCAACATCACCATCCTCGGCCAAACAGTCCACCTCACCGCCACACCCGCCAACCACACCTACACCTTCGGCGACGGAACCGCCCTCGGACCCACACCAGCCACCGGCTACTCCATCCCCGAAACCGAATGGCTCAGCAACGAAACGCGCACCAGCCACACCTACACAGAAACCGGCAACTACCAAGCCACCGTCACCACAAGCTTCACCGGAACCTACTCCGTCAACAACGGCCCACCACTACCCATCAACGGAACCCTCAACATCACCACACCCGCCAAAACCATCCACGTCTGGAAAACAGAAAAAGCACTCGTCGCCGACACCTGCCAGGAAAACCCCAACTCCTGGGGCTGCCCCGGCACAAAGACCAGATAGACAGATGGCGCCACGTACCGCCACCACCTACTTTGATCGCCGAATTCTGGCGAAACACCAAGAAGGACGGCGCGTCGTTCCACCCACGATTCAAAGTGGGTGGTGGCGGTTCCTGAAGTCAGGGATCCTTCGCCTTAAGTGAAGAAAAGCATCAGTTCCCAAGAACCGATGCTTCTCGCCTGCCAAAGCTTAGGAGAACCAGGTACCTGGAGGGCCCATGAACAACAGGAAGCTAAAGACGGCTCCCACGGCAACGAGGGTGACAACTACGGCAAGAATCGGGTTCCGCAGAACCCAAGCCTGGGCTTTCTCGAAGCCGCCCTGAGGCTTCTCACCCCCGGTGGCCAAACGCCATTGGCCGGAGAGGAGGCCGCGGCGGTCGAGCGACTTCTCCGTGGGGATGGTGGCATAGGGAATAACGGCTGAACCGATGGCGAGCAGGCCTGTACGGGTGGACCACTTCTGGTTGATCCAAGTGAATGCGGCCGTCGCTGCGTAGCAAAGGAACACGAAACCGTGGATGCCTCCGGCAATGCTCACACCAACGTCTGTTGTGCGCGTGACGTACTTGAGGAACAGCCCGATCAACAGCAGCGTCCATGTCACGGCCTCGCCAAAAGCAACGGTACGGAACAAGGTGCGGGGCTGCATGGAAGTCCTCAGGTAGAAAACGGGAGACACATCGTATTTTACCGGCCGTAAAACCTCCCTCGCGTCACACAGTGCAACCGCAGGGTTACGGCAATGGGAGCGCCGCCCGGTTCCGGATCTGCGAGTCGCCGAATTCGATGGCAACGGGAGCGATCTCCATCTCAGGCTCGTGGCGGGTGCGGGCCTTGCCGACAGCGATGTGGGGTAGCCACCGGGGTGTTTTGTAGCCCAGTGCGGGTGAGCTCAGGATGAAGTCGTCAACGTTGTCCAGGCCGAGGTCGTCAAGAAGTATGTGGAGACCTTGCACCAAAAGTGCCTGGTAATCGTGTACTTCCTGCGGCACATCCACTTCGAGTCCCATGAGACGACCACCACCCAAGGGGATCAGCTTGTCCGATTTCCCCAAGAAACCCTGCAACACCGGCAACTCCGTCAACCAGCTGGCGATCTCCGGAAGTGTCTTCTCAGGAGGAGACAACCCCTTGGTCCAGGCTGCGATGTCCTCGCCGAGTTCATCGAGAATGCCAACATGCAGCAGGGTCATGTGCAAGCCCTGAGGTTTGCGCAGAGAATCGACGAACCGGTTCAATCCTTGATAGTCCGAAAGACCAGCGCCCACTCGAAGGAGGGGCACCTCAACAGTGATACGAGGTCCATACGGTTTGCCTGCAGTGTGGTTGCTGCCCGTCATGGTTGCCATTATGCGCCGAACGCATAGCGAACGGGAGGCCGACGGCGGAACCGGCTTTCGCCGTCGTTCTGCTTTGGCGGGTGTCGGGAATTCACTTCTTGGCGCGAGCCTGAACCAGGTTGGCGAACGGCAGACATCCATGGGCGGCAACAAAGCCTGCGTGGTAGGCGGCCTCGGCTGCATTCACCTCGGAAGCCGGGAGTTCCTTCCACGCGATGATGAGATCCAAAGCGTCCCGGAGTTGCCAGATGAGCCGCGCGTCCCAGACGACGGTGGGCCGTCCACGGCCGTAGTCAAGAAACTCTTGGATCTGCTTGCGGAGCCCGCGGTTGCCTTGGCTTCCGGCGCTGGCTTTACCGATGTACACCACGGAAGCATCGGGCACCCACTCGGATTCCAGCGCTTCGCGTTTTAGGGATGGGTCTTTCTTTCTGAACGTGCCGGCAGTGCTCTTGCTGAGGAATACGGGCTCGAAATCCGTGGGGCGGAGGATGGCGAAGATGCCGGGGCCTTGGGGAATTCTCATGGGATCGAGTTCGTCGATCGGCCGGAATCCGGTGAACCCGTCCTCGGTGAGGGACTTTTTGGTGAAGAGCATGGTCCATTGTGCGGGACCGCGATGCGACCGGTCCAAAGAACAGCCGAACAGCGGCCCAGAGACGCCAAAGCGTGAAGCAAAGCTTTCAGCGTTGACACGCACTTGTGACCCGTGCCATATTCAAAGCGTGAACCTGTCAGACAGCCGGACAGCCGGACAGCAAGGACCCCAGGGTGGGCATACGCCCATCTCTCGCATTTCCGCAGCCGAGGCGGTCTTTGCGGCGTTGCGCCGCGCCATTGAGGGCGGCCAGTTTGATATCGGCACCAAGCTGAGTTCCGAGGCGACGCTGGCAGGCCAGTACGGCGTGAGCCGCTCGGTAATCCGTGAAGCGCTGAGGTCCTGTAACACCTTGGGCCTCACCGTGACCAAGACCGGCAAGGGCACGTTCATTGTGGCCAACAAGGTTGCTAACGACCTTACCTTGGGTCAGTACAGTGCGCGTGATCTTAACGAAGCACGTCCGCACATCGAGATCCCGGCAGCGGGACTGGCGGCTCAAAGAAGGACCGAGGAAGAACTGGAGCACCTCAAGGACATCGTCCAGGAGATGCTCACCGAGAACGATCCCGAAGCCTGGGTGAACCTGGACGCCAGCTTCCACTCAGCCGTGGCCCGCGCCAGCGGGAACCGCGTGTTTGCCAGCGTCGTCTCGGACATCCGTGAGGCCTTGGCCCACCAATCCGAAACCTTGAACCTCGTTGCAGACCGGCAACACCGCTCGGACGAGGAACACGTCGCCGTACTCAACGCGATCGAAGCAGGCGACTCCGAAGCCGCAAGCAAAGCGATGGCCGCTCACCTGCAGGCCGTCAGCGTGGCACTGGACACGATCCTCAGCAAATGACACATCCAAAGGACACCGTCACCATGCCCGTCCCCGAAGCATCGGCGCACAAAGCCCACGAAGCCGCGCCAGCAACAGCAACAACTGCGCAGAGCCTCAAAACGCCCCACCACGTCCCGCTCGTAGAGGTAACCCGCGACGGGCTGGTGGAGAGCATCCACTACGGCTCGCTGATCGCCCTCCGCAAAAGCGGCAACACTACCATCGAGGCCGGCGAGCCAAACTCACCGATGTACCCGCGTTCAAGCCTGAAGCCATTGCAGGCCGTAGCCCTGCTCAAGGCCGGTTTGGACATCCCCCAAAACCTCCTTGCCCTTACGGCTGCCAGTCATTCCGGCGCACAGATGCATCGCGATGGTGCCGCCGAAATCCTGAAGCTGCACGGCCTCACCGAGGCGGCACTGGGCAACAGCACGGACCTGCCTTACGGCGTCGCTGAGCGTGAAGAGTGGCTCCGCGCCGGCAACGGACCCACCCAAATAGCGCAGAACTGCTCCGGCAAGCACGCCTCCATGACCGCCGTCTGCGTCATCAACGGCTGGCCCGTGGAGGGGTACTTGCATCCCGAGCACCCGCTGCAGGTCTTGGTCCGCGACACCATCACGGAATTGACCGGCGAGGAAGCAGCAGCGGTCAGCACGGACGGTTGCGGAACCCCTCTTTTCGCTCACTCCCTTCATGGCATGGCGCGTGCTTACGGCCGCCTGGCCGCTGCCGACGAAAGCACCGACGAGGGCAAAGTTGCCCACGCCATGCGCCGGTTCCCGGAGATGGTGGCCGGTGAGGGCCGCGACGTTACTGCCCTTATGCGCGCCGTTCCCGGCTTGCTTGCGAAGGACGGCTTTGAAGGCCTTCAGTTGGTTGGCCTTCCGGATGGCACCGGCTTTGCGGTAAAGATCTCCGACGGCGGCGATCGCGCCCGCATGCCCGTCACCGTTGAGGTTCTGCGCCGGTTGGGCGTCGACGGCGGCAGCCTGGACACGCTTCAGAGCCCACCTGTGCTGGGCGGCGGCCTTCCGGTCGGCGAGCTCCGCGCAGCCCATATTTTCAGCAACTAAACCAAGGACAGCTATGACCACCGTCGATCAGGCGATCCCCCTCCGTTCCGAACACGACCTTTTGGGCGACCGCGATGTACCCGCGGATGCCTACTGGGGCGTCCACACCCTCCGCGCAATCGAGAACTTCCCCATCACAGGGCAGCCTCTCTCCACCAACAAGCACCTGGTCAGGGGCCTGGCCGCCGTGAAGCAGGCAGCCGCACGCACCAACCACGAGCTTGGTCTGCTGGATGCCGAAAAGGCCGACGCTATTGAGCAGGCATGCCAGGACATCATGGATGGCATGCTTCACGAGCAGTTCATGGTGGACGTGATCCAGGGTGGCGCGGGAACAAGTTCCAACATGAACGCCAACGAGGTAATCGCTAACCGTGCCTTGGAGATCCTGGGCCACCCCAAGGGCGATTACTCCAAGCTTCACCCGAATGACCACGTGAACCTCAGCCAGTCCACCAACGACGTCTACCCGACGGCGGTGAACCTGGCCACGATCTTCTCCGTGAAGGAACTCCTGGTAGCCCTCGAAGAACTCGAGTTGGCCTTCGCCGAGAAGGGCCGGGAGTTCCGGACGGTGGTGAAGATGGGGCGCACGCAGTTGCAGGACGCGGTTCCCATGACGCTTGGCCAGGAGTTCGGCGGGTACGCCGTGACCATCGGCGAGGACCGGGCGCGCCTGGACGAGTCCCACATGCTGATCCACGAGATCAACCTTGGTGCTACGGCAATCGGCACAGGTTTGAACGCCCCGGCTGGCTACGCTGAAGCTGCTTGCCGCCACTTGGCCGAAATCACTGGGCTTCCCCTCCTCACCGCTGCCGACCTCATTGAGGCCACCCAGGACGTGGGCGCGTTCGTCCACCTGTCCGGCGTCCTGAAGCGCGTTGCAGTGAAACTCTCCAAGATTTGTAACGATCTCCGCTTGCTGTCCTCCGGACCGCGTGCGGGTTTGGGTGAGATCAACCTTCCGGCGGTGCAGTCCGGTTCGTCGATCATGCCCGGCAAGATCAATCCGGTGATCCCGGAAGTGGTCAGCCAGGTGGCGTACGAAGTCATCGGCAACGATGTCACCGTCACCATGGCCGCGGAGGCCGGCCAGCTTCAGCTGAACGCCTTCGAACCGATCATTGTGCACAGCCTGCACAAGAGCATCTCCCACCTGGAAGCAGCGTGCCGCACCCTTACGGCGCGCTGCGTCCGGGGCATCACTGCAAACACCGAACGGCTACGGCTTACCGTGGAGCAGTCGATCGGTCTCGTCACGGCATTGAACCCGCATATCGGCTACGCCTCCGCCACCGCTATCGCCCAGGAAGCGTTGGCAACGGGCAAGGGCGTCGCGGAACTCGTGTTGGAGCACGGTCTCCTGACCGCTGCCCAGCTTGAGGAACTGCTGAGCCCGGAACGTCTGGCAAATCTGAGCAAATAGGCCGAAACTGGCCTGTAAGTTCTCCGACCAGCCGTCCCGCCCCATGAGGCATACCCCCACGAGGCCTGGTTCTGCGTGCCCGAATCCCTCCCCGGACACGCCCAGGACACCCCCAACAGGACACCCCTAAGGATTCCAATGACCAACCCCATCACGGACCACACGGTCCCGGCCCAAGCGCACGCCAGCGAGAAAGCCCTCCACCAGGAGGACTCCGGCTACCACAAGGACCTCAAGCCGCGCCAGATCCAGATGATCGCGATCGGCGGTGCGATCGGCACCGGCCTGTTCCTGGGTGCCGGCGGCCGGCTCAACGCAGCGGGTCCCTCGCTCGTTATCGCCTACGCAGTCTGTGGCTTCTTCGCTTTCCTGATCCTCCGCGCCCTCGGTGAACTGGTTCTGCACCGGCCGTCGTCGGGGTCCTTCGTTTCGTATGCCCGCGAGTTCTATGGCGAAAAGGCCGCCTTCGTCTCGGGCTGGTTCTACTGGATCAACTGGGCAACCACCACCATCGTGGATATCACCGCGGTGGCCCTGTACATGAACTTCTTCGGCAAATACATCGCCTGGATGGGTGCCGTACCGCAGTGGGCCTGGGCGCTCATTGCCTTGGTGGTAGTGCTCTGCCTCAACCTTGTTTCCGTGAAGGTCTTCGGCGAAATGGAGTTCTGGTTCGCGTTGATCAAGGTGGCCGCACTGGTGGCTTTCCTCCTGGTTGGCACCTACTTTGTCATCTTCGGTACCCCGGTGGATGGCCAGGAAGTGGGCTTCAGCCTCATCTCGGACAACGGCGGCATCTTCCCCAACGGCATCCTGCCCATGATCATCCTCATGCAAGGTGTGCTGTTCGCCTACGCCTCGATCGAACTCGTGGGCACCGCGGCTGGTGAAACTCCCAACCCGGAGAAGATCATGCCCAAGGCCATCAACTCCGTGGTCTTCCGCATCGCAGTCTTCTACGTTGGTTCCGTCATCCTGCTGGCATTGTTGCTCCCGTACACCGCCTACGAAAAGGGCGTCAGCCCCTTCGTGACGTTCTTCGGTTCCATTGGTGTTGAGGGCGTGGATGTCATCATGAACCTCGTGGTGCTCACCGCGGCACTGTCCTCGCTGAACGCCGGACTCTACTCCACCGGGCGTATCCTCCGCTCCATGTCCGTGGCCGGTTCGGCCCCGAAGTTCGCCCAGCGCATGAACAAGGCCGGCGTTCCCTACGGCGGCATCGCGATCACGGCCGGAGTATCCCTGCTCGGCGTTCCGCTGAACTACCTGGTCCCGTCCGACGCCTTCGAGATCGTCCTCAACGTCGCATCCGTGGGCATCATCGTCACGTGGGCCACTATCGTCTTGTGCCAGATGCAGCTCAAACGTTGGTCCGACAAGGGCTGGGTGAAGCGCCCGTCCTTCCGGCTGTTCGGCGCACCCTACACGGGCTGGTTGTCCTTGGTCTTCCTGCTGGCCGTCCTGATCATGGTGTTCATCGAATCACCGCTCACCATGCTGGTCACCGCGATCGCCTGCGGGCTCATGGTCTGGGGCTGGTTCCTGTGCCGCAAGCAAATTCATGAGATTGCCGCCACCCGCGACGGCTACACGGGCAGCGCGCCGGTCATTGCCAACCGTCCGCTTCCCGGCGGCGACAAGTAACCAGCAACAACCGCTGACTCCCGACGGCGGCACCTGGGTTCCGTAGCAATCGGGCCCCGAGTGCCGCCGTCGTTGATTAACGCACCCAACTGAGTCGCAGTTAAGCGCGTTTTGAATGCTGAAAACGCGCTTAACTGCGACTCAGTTGGGTGGGGACGCGGCGAAAACAGACATCGGATCATTCGTGGCTACTATTGGTCCATGGCTGTCACAGACGAGGCGATCAGCAAGATCAAAGATATGCTGATCCGCGGCGAACTCAAGGCCGGCGACCGACTTCCGCCGGAAAAAGAACTGAGCGAACGGCTCGGTCTTTCGAGGAGTTCGTTGCGCGAGGCCGTGAAAGCCCTCGAGCTGATCCGCGTGTTGGATGTTAGACGCGGCGATGGCACCTACGTGACCAGTCTTGACGCGAAGCTGCTCAACGAAGCCGTGGCGTTTGTGGTGGACTTGCACCAGGACAGGTCCATCCTGGAACTCTTTGAGGTCCGACGAATCCTGGAGCCTGCAACCGCTCACTTGGCTGCCGGCAAAATCACGCCTGACGAGCTGCTGGCCCTGCGAAGCACCATGGACGGAATCGACGAGAACACGGACGTCGAGGAACTCGTGGCGCATGACCTTCAATTCCACAGCATCATCACCGAGGCCGCGGGAAACGACTATCTCGGAAGCCTCTTGGAAGCCCTGTCCAGCAGCACCGTGCGTGCCCGGATCTGGCGTGGACTAACGCAGGAAAAAGCTGTGGCGCACACCTTGGCCGAACACCACGCGATCGCCGACGCCCTGGAACGCGGCGACGGTGAACTGGTGCGTGCCCTTGTTACTGTGCACATCAGCGGCGTGGAGAACTGGCTGCGGCAGGCGCTCTAACCTTCGGCGATAGGGGTCACTGCCAGGCCGTAGACCCGGATGGCCGTTTCTTCGAGCACCAGGTCCTGCTCCGAGGGACTCAAGGTGGACACGAGTTCCAGCAGGACATCCAACGTGCGGCCGTAGGGTGCGCCCAAGGTACTCACTGGCCAGTCGCAGCCGATCATCAAACGCTCGGGCCCGAAAGCTTCCAACGCTGATTCGAACAGCGGCCGCAACGATTCCGCGGTGTACTCGGCTCCCGGCAAATACAGTCCGGAGAGCTTGGCCACCGAGTTCGGTTCCCGTCCGAACGCCATGAAATTCGCGCGCCACGAGTCCATGAGCTGAGGATCAGCCAGCGGCGGCTTGCCCAGGTGATCCAGCACAACGGTCAGTTCCGGCATCTCACGGGCGAGCCGCACCGCGGAATCCAGATGCCGGGGGAACGCATCCGGGATGTCCAAAGTGAGGCCGCGCTGTGCCACCAACGTCAAGGAATCCCTAACAGTGGGAAGATCCAGGAAGTCACTTCGCGGATCATCGTGGAGCAGGTGCCGCACGCCCCTGAATACCGGTTGAGCCGTGAAGCGGTGCAACTGCTCTGCGGCTTCAGCAGGCGCGTCCAACCTGATCCAGCCAACTACACCGAACACCCAGGGATTCCGCTCGGCAACGGCCAACATGCTCTCGGTATCGGCAACGGAATCGTCGGCCTGCACCAACACGGCTCCCCTTACCCCGGCAGCGTCCAACGTTTCGCGCGCTTCATCTTCGCCAAAGCTGCGGAAGAGGGCACCATGCTGAGGACCAAGCCACGAATAATGCCGCACACCGCCGGTGACGAAGGTGTCCAAGGTCCACAAGTGCAGGTGCGAATCAATCACCGCCCAACACGCTCCAAAGCCTCCCACAGCTCCTCCGGCACGGGTGCCTCCATGCGGGCCGCGTTGGTGACCACCTGTTCAGGAGAAGTCGCCCCGGCTGTCACATTCACCACGGCCGGGTGCCGCAACGGGAACTGGAGCGCCGCCGTCGGAAGTTCCACGCCGAAATCGCGGCAGACGCCTGCGAGCGCACGTGCCCGTTCCAGCACCTCCGGCGGAGCCTGATCGTAGTTGTAATGGGCGTCCTCGGGGACGTCGGGCCGGGCCAGGAGGCCGGAGTTGTAGGCGCCCACACTGACGACGCCGGTGCTGCGCTCCACACAGCGTTGAAGCAGCGGGACGCCGGGCTGCTCAAGCAGGGTGTAGCGGCCGGCGAGCATCACGAGGTCGAGATCGGCGGCTTCGACGCATTCCAAGGCCGCCTCGGCGGAGTTGATGCCCACGCCGATCGCCCGGATCACTCCTTCGGAGCGCAGCTTCTCCAAGGCGGGGAGGCCTTGGGAGATTCCGGCCTGAAGATCGTGGACGTCGGGATCGTGCAGGTATGCGATGTCCACGTGGTCCAGGCCTAGCCGATCCAAGGAGTCCTCGATGCTGCGCCGGATGCCTTTTTCGGAGAAGTCCCACACACGCCGTGTTGCGGCAGGGACGTCGAACCCTTCGGGATCCTGGCCACCACTGGCGTTGGGCTCCAAGAGCCGGCCGACTTTGGTGGAGATAAGGAATTCGTCGCGGGGTTTGTCCCGGAGAACGGCCCCCAATCTCTGCTCGGACAGGCCGAGGCCGTAGTGGGGTGCGGTGTCGAAGTAGCGTATGCCGGCGTCCCAAGCTGCCAGGACAGTTGCGAGCGCTTCTCCGTCGGGGATGGCCCGGTAGAGGTTTCCGATGCCCGCCCCGCCGAAACCGAGTTTGCCCAATTCGCCCAGTTCGCCAAGGTCAGGTGAGTTCATGGCAGTTCCCATACTCTCTGGATACCCGCATCCTCCCCTGAGTAATCGTCCTTGACCTCCAAAAGTTCAGCCATTCGGGCTTGCCACGGCACGTTGGCCGGATGGTGGGCGAGGGCGTGGCGCATCACTTGGTAGTTTTCCACGTCCACCACGTGGAACAGCTCGAGTCCGCTGCGCCAGATGCGCCAGTTCTTCACGCCGGCTTCCTTGAGCGCTGATACCAGCTCAGGGGGAATGTTGGCGTGGGCGTCAGCGTACTCATCCTCCGTTCCTGCCTTGAGGCGGGTGTGGAGGGCGATGCTTTCAGTCACGGGCCGACTCCTTGAGATAGAGCTCCAGGACGGGAACCGCCACATCCGGCCGTTGAACAGGTAGTTTCACGGTGAGGGTTCCTGGCGGCTGGCCTCCGGGGATGGTGTTGAAGGCTTCCTGGTCCGGGTCTACTTCTTTGAGGAATACCTCGGATGCGTCGTTGAGGAGTTGGGCGTACTCCACTTTCCCTGCGAGCCCCGGGAGGTGGATGTACTCGAAGGGCCAAGCGAACAGGTGTACGTAGAGCCGGTTTCCGCGCTGGGTGTAGCGGGCATCCGTCGGAGCGGTGAACTGTGCGGGACCGGCTCCGTAGATGGAGCGGGAATGCAGTTTCATCCACTGGCCGATTCCCTGCAGGGAGGCCAGGGCACGCGGATCGATGCTCCCGCGTCCTGTTGGGCCTATGTTGAGCAGCAGGTTCCCGCCGTTGGATACCCCGTCCACCAGCATGCGGATGAGCAGGTCCACGGACTTGTAGTTGAGGTTGTCGCGGTGGTAGCCCCAGCTCCCGTTCAGCGTTTGGCAGGCCTCCCAGGTGACCGCTTGGCCGTGGAGCATCATGGGCTCAGTGGGCTGGTACTGCTCAGGTGTGACCACATCGCCCGGGATACCCAGGCGATCATTAACCACGATCCCTGGTTGAAGTTCCCGTACCATCGCCAACAGTCTTTCGGAGTCCCAGTCATCGGCGCCCTTGCCGCCCCAAAATTCACCGATTTTGGTGTCGGCGTAGGAGAAGTCGAAGAACAGGTAGTCGATGGTTCCGTAGTTGCTCAGGAGTTCACGCACCTGACCGTGCAGGTACTCGCGGTAGCGCCCCATATCGCGTCCGGCATTCAAGATTTCGACGTCGGCGGCGTTGCGTTGCGGATGTACCCCGTCAACGGTGAAGTCCGGGTGGTGCCAGTCGATCAGAGAGTGATAGAAGCCCACCTTGAGCCCTTCGGCGCGGAGGGCCTCCACATACGGCGCGATGAGATCCCGGCCGGCTGGTGTGTTGGTGGCTTTGTAGTCCGTCAGCGCGGAATCCCAGAGGCAGAAGCCGTCGTGGTGCTTGGTGGTGAGGACCACGTACTTCATGCCGGCGTCCCGTGCAGCGCGCGCCCATTCACGCGGATCGTAGAGGTCCGGGTCAAAGCGTTGGAAGTACTTGGAGTACTCCTCCACGGTGATTTCTTCCTGGTTCATCACCCATTCGTGCCGGGCAGGCAGGGCATAGATGCCCCAGTGAACGAACATCCCAAGCCGTGCTTCTTCAAACCATGGTGCGTGCTGAATCACAGGGATTCCTTCCAGACGGGGCCGTTGGGAAAGACATACGCGGCCAGTGTTTCACGGAGCATTTCGTTTCCAGCGCCAGGATTCGACGGCGGCCAGTACGCGCCGTCGTGGACGTCCACGGGAGTGATGAAGTGCTCATGGAGGTGGTCCACGAACTCTATGGTCCTGTTCTCCTTTGTCCCGGACACGGCAATGTAATCGAACATGGACAGGTGCTGCACGGCCTCACAGAGGCCTACCCCGCCGGCATGCGGACAAACTCTCACCCCGAACTTGGCAGCGAGAAGAAGGATCGCGATGTTCTCGTTCACCCCCGCCACCCGGGCTGCGTCTATCTGCAGGACCTGAAGCGAACCCGCCTGAAGCATCTGTTTGAACACCACCCGGTTCTGCACGTGTTCGCCAGTGGCCACGGGAATCGGGGCTACCCCACGGGCAATGGCGGCGTGACCCAGGATGTCGTCCGGGCTGGTGGGCTCCTCGATCCAGGCGATGTCATAGGGAGCAAGGTGGGCCATCCAGTCGATGGCCTCCTGCACGTCCCAGCGCTGATTGGCATCAACGGCGATCTTGATAGCGGGACCAACAGCAGCGCGCGCAGCCCTCACGCGGCGGATGTCGTCTTCCAACGAGGCGCCAACTTTTAGCTTGATCTGGGCAAATCCGTCAGCCACGGCTTCCTTGGCCAGCCGCGTCAGTTTCTCGTCGCTGTAACCCAGCCAGCCCGGCGTCGTGGTGTACGCGGGGTAACCCTCAACGCGAAGCACAGCTTTGCGGGCTTCCCGTCCCGGTTCGGCGGCGCGAAGAATGTCCAGGGCTTCGTCGGGAGTAAGGGCGTCCGTGAGATACCGGAAGTCCACAAGTGCCACGAGCTCTTCGGGGCTCATGCCGGCGAGCAACTCCCACAGCGGCAGCCCCGTGCGTTTGGCCTTCAGGTCCCACAGCGCATTGATGACCGCACCTATTGCCATGTGCATGACGCCCTTCTCGGGCCCCAGCCACCTGAGTTGGGAATCGTGTGCCAGCAGCTTCCAGGTGGCGCCCATATCTGCGAGCAGCGCCTCAACATCAGCGCCAAGGATGTGATCCCGCAGGGCGTTGATCGCCGCCGTTTCCACCTCGTTGCCCCGCCCAATGGTGAAAACGAACCCGTGGCCTTCATGCCCATCCCCGGCGTCCGTGCGGATGATCAAGTACGCCGCTGAATAGTCCGGGTCCGGGTTCATGGCGTCGGAACCGTCCAGTTCCATGGATGTGGGGAAACGGATATCAAACGTTTCCAATGCGGTGATGATGCTCATGCGGCTCCTGGGGTGCGTCGCTATTCTTCACCCGACACTAAACATCCGATGTCTACCTTGTCAATGGGTCACATTTCCGTATTATGGGTGGAAACACCACACTAGAGCTCGGATGTTAGTCCCGAACGCACGGAGGAAGCCATGACCTTGAAATTCGCCAGGCTGGGTACGGCCGGAAACGAACAACCGGCCGTCATCGCCCAGGACGCCCACGGTGCTGAGAAGTACTTCAGCCTCACGGTCCTGACCCAAGACATCGACGGCGGTTTCCTCGCCTCGGACGGCATCGAACGCACCCGCGATGCCCTGAACAAAGGGGAACTTCCCGAAATTTCGCCGGAAGGCCTCCGCATTGGCGCGCCCGTTGCCCGTCCGGGCGCCGTAGTCGCCATCGGCCTTAACTACACCGCACACGCAGCCGAATCCGGTGCGACGCCGCCCGAGGTTCCCGTGGTCTTCCTCAAGCCCACCAACACCATCGCCGGCCCGTTCGATGCCGCACCCATCCCGCCGTCGTCGGAAAAGTACGACTGGGAAGTGGAACTGGCAATCGTGATTGGGCAGGAAGCGTCATACCTTTCGACCCCAGAGGAAGCCGAAGGCTGCATCGCCGGCTACGCCGTAGCCAACGACCTCTCAGAGCGCGACTACCAGATTCCCGGCGCTGGAGCGCAGTGGACCAAGGGCAAGTCCCTTCCGGGCTCCACTCCCCTGGGCCCGTGGCTCGTACCGGCATCGGACGTTGACGCCGGAGGCCTTCGCCTCCAAACCTTGGTCAACGGCGAGGCCCGCCAGGATTCCACAACCTCGGACATGATCTTCGACCCCGCAACGATCGTCCACCACCTCAGCCAGTACATGGTCCTGGAACCGGGCGATGTCATCATCACCGGCACCCCGGAGGGTGTGGCCCTATCCGGCCGTTTCCCCTTCATCCAGCCGGGCGATGTGGTGGAACTGGAAGTTGAAGGCCTCGGACGCCAGCGGCAGGAGTATTTCCGGGCGCAAGCCGGTTCACCAACACAGCCCGGGGCAGCGGCTCCCGTCAGCATCAACGCCTGAGCCCGCCATGGCAACCTCGGTGGGCAACGAGTTCCACGGCCTGACAGCACTCGTGACCGGGGGCGCCTCCGGAATCGGGGCAGCCATCGCGGACCGCCTCGTCGCCGGTGGTGCGCAGGTAGCCGTCCTGGACCTCGCACCGGAAACCAGCCCGCACTTTGGAGTGCAGTGCAACGTAGCCCATGACGCGTCGGTTCGTGCCGCCGTCGAGCACGTAGTGCAGAAGTTCGGTGGCCTGGACATCGTGATCAACAACGCCGGGATCGGCGCACAAGGTGATGTTTCAGCCAACGATGACGACGAATGGCTGCGCGTCCTCAACGTCAACGTGGTGGGCATCGCGCGCGTCAGCCGGGCAGCGCTGCCGTATCTGCGCGAATCCCCGGCGGCCGCGATCGTGAACACCTGTTCCATCGCGGCCACCGCCGGGCTGCCCCAGCGTGCCCTGTACTCGGCGTCGAAGGGTGCCGTGTTGTCGCTGACACTCGCCATGGCAGCCGACCACGTCCGCGAGGGCATCCGCGTGAACTGCGTGAACCCCGGCACCGTAGACACCCCGTGGGTTGGCCGGTTGCTCGATTCAGCCACCAACCCCGCCGGCGAGCGCCAAGCCCTCAACGCCCGCCAGCCGCACGGCCGAATGGTGGACCCGGCTGAGGTGGCCGGCGCCGTCGCTTACCTGGCGAGCCCGCTGTCCGGTTCGACGTCGGGGACCTCACTGGCAGTCGACGGCGGGATGCAGGGCCTGCGGCTGCGGCCGGTTCAGCAGTGATTTCGTAACGCAACGGGCCCGCAACCTCCTGCAGCGGTGCTTCGCCTATGCTCAACTCCAAGAGATCAACGGCGACTCACTTAGCAGACTCAGGAGATACAGCCATGAGCAACTGGCGCATCAGGGACTTCCACTCGTCCGATTTGGACGGCATCCTGCACCTCTGGGAGTCACTCAAGGCCGACGGTGTTGAGCCTGTTTACGCGCTGTCCGAGGTTCTGGCCTCCTGCGAAAAGGACCATGCCGTGGTGGCGGTGCAGGGCGAGCAGGTGGTGGGTGCCGCCGTCGGACGCGCCGCACACGACCAAGGCTGGATCGTCTTCCTGGCCACGCTCACGGAGTTCCGTGGCCGCGGCATCGGCACCTCGCTGCTGTCCGCCGTCGAGAATCGCATGGCCCCGCACGGGCTCAACAAACTCTCCGCACTCATGCCGGAAACGGAAACGCGAGTGGAAGCATTCCTTGGCCGCGGTTTCGTGGTGAAGAAGAACCTGCGCTACTTCGAGCGGACCATCCCCGTGCAGCGGCAGGAACTTGGCGCATTGGGGCTGCTGGGCGGGCGCATCCTTGCCCGCGACCTGTGGGAGAACGTGGCCGGCATGCGCCGCGAGAAGGAGCTGCTGGAACGTCGCCTGGTGCTCCCCTTGGCCGAGGCAGACCTCGCCGACGAATACGGTGTTGTTCCCCCACGCGCCGTGGTGCTGTTCGGCCCTCCCGGTACCGGCAAGACCACGTTCGCCAAGGCCATAGCCTCCCGCCTCGAGTGGCCGTTCGTGGAGGTCTTCCCGTCCCGCCTGGCCGCCGATCCCAAGGGCTTGGCGGGTGCGCTGCGCGAGACATTCCTGGAAATCGCCGAGCTGGAGCACGCCGTGGTGTTCATTGACGAAGTGGAAGAAATCGCATCGCAGCGCGCCGGTGATCCGCCGTCGCCGTTGCAGGGCGTCACCAACGAACTCCTCAAGATCATCCCGGCCTTCCGCGAACAACCCGGCCGCCTGCTGGTGTGTGCCACCAACTTCATCCGCGCCCTGGACACCGCGTTCCTGCGCCACGGCCGGTTCGACTACGTCATTCCCATTGGCCTCCCTGACGTCCACGCCCGTGAAGCCATGTGGCAGCGATTCATCCCCGCAACCGTGGTGGATTCCGTTGACATCGCCCAGCTGGTGGAACGAACCGAGGGCTTCTCGCCTGCCGACATCGAGTTCGCCGCACGAAGCGCCTCCCAGCGCGCTTTGGAAAAAGCCGTGTACGACGACGATGCTGCTTCGGGCGGTTCAGCCGGCGTTGCGTCCAACGGGCGTAAGGGGCCGGTCACCCAGGACTACCTCGACGCGATTGGGGATACCCGGACCACTGTCAGTCCCGAGGTGCATCAGGATTTCCTGGAGGACATCGACGCCCTGGGGCGCGTGTAGGTTCGGCTTCCCGCGAGTTCGTGGGAATGCTTCGGGGTTCGCTGGAACCTTCCGGGTGGTCTCGACGCATTCCCGTGCTCTCGGCGCGGAGGCAGTGGCACCGGTAATCTTTGAGCCATGTCCTCGAATCCCCTTCGCCATGCGCTGTCGCGCATGGGCGGCCGCGATCCCCACGAACAGCACCGCACAGCAACTCCGCTGGAGCTCTTCTTCGACCTGACCTTCGTCATCGCCTTCGGTGTGGCCGGCAACCAGTTCGCCCATGCCGTGGCGGAGGCACATTTCTGGCCGGGGCTCCTCGCATTCTCGTTCGCCATGTTTGCCGTGATCTGGGCGTGGATCAACTTCACCTGGTTCGCCAGCGCCTACGACACCGATGACTGGGTGTTCCGTGTTGTCACCATGGTGCAGATGGTGGGTGTGCTCATCCTGGCTATGGGCATCGAGCCGGTGTTCCACTCCATCATCGAGGGCAAGCACGTGGACAACTTCACCATGGTGCTCGGCTACATCGTCATGAGGGTGGCCCTGATCTTCCAGTGGCTTCGCGCCGCGCGACAGGATCCCGACCGCCGGGAAACCTGTTTGCGCTATGCGAAGTACGTGGCGATCGTGCAGATCGGCTGGGTTGTTGTGCTGCTGGTGGATGCGAGCGTCCTTACCACTTTCCTCATGGCGGCTCCGCTGTTCATCATGGAGATGGCGGCACCCTACTTCGCTGAACGGAACATCCGCACCCCGTGGCATGCTCATCACATCGCTGAAAGGTACGGCCTTCTGGCCATCATCGCCTTGGGAGAATGTTTGATTGGTGCCATTGAAACCCTGCGAGCCATCGTGGCTACCCACCAGTGGTCCATGGACGCCGCTTTGGTTGGATTGAGCGGCACCGGGCTCGCCTTTGCCATGTGGTGGATCTACTTCATCCTGCCCGCAGGCCCGGCCCTCCACGTCCAGCGGCATCGTTCATGGCTGTTTGGCTACGGGCACATGCCTGTCTTTGCAGCCATTGCGGCCACAGGTGCGGGCCTGCACGTTGCCGCGTATTTCATTGATCACGAAACACATATCCCGGCCGCTGCCGCCGTGGCATCCATCGCCATTCCGGTCATCCTGTTCAAAGCTTCCCTCACCACCCTTTACTGCCTCATGCTGGGCCCCGATCGCGAGCTTCTCGTGAGCTCCACGCTGGTGGTCCTGGGCCTGGCGTCCAGCATTGCCCTGGCGGCGGCGGGTGCCTCCGTGCCGGTCTGCATGCTGGTCATGATGCTGGTCCTGGGCCTGTCCATCGCGTACGACGAACGACGCGGGCACAAGGGCAGGGCCGCGGCACTCCGTCGGCTGGAAACGGCCGCAGGCTAACGCCGGGGCCAAAGAGCTCTCGTTGCGGGGCCTACTGTGCGCCCTGATTCCCGCTCCAGGCACGCAGAGCAGGCCCCACAACGAGGGGCGAAGGGCTACTCGGGCACGATTTCGTCCAGCTCCCCAAGCAGGTACGGGTTGATTCGCTCCAGGATCATCCGGACCTCTTCCCGGGGAACCGCCGTGTACAGCACAGGGCGGGCATCGGCATAGCGGGTTACCGGGGGCTTGTCCGGCCACTTTTCAGCTAGCGCTTTGACCCTCTCCGGCAAAGAATTGTGGGCATTGTCCGCGATCTTCACCAACGTTGCGTCGTGGTCCTCCGCAACGAAACGGATGCCGGCGTCGTAATCATCAGGATCGTCATGGAAACGGCGGGTGACGCGCTCGATGATGTCTACCGCCCGCTCGGACACTCCCATTTCCAGCAGGGCTTGCCGGGTGATGGGCGTGTCTTCGGCGATGTCGTGAAGGTAGCCGGCGATCTGGATGTCTTCGTCGAAGTCCGCAAGGGCATCGCCCACAGCCAGAACGTGTTCCCGATACGGCCGTTTGAGCTTGTCCTTCTGCCGGTTGTGAGCCACCTCGGCCAAAACCTGGGCTGTCTCTACGGTAAAGCGTGGTTCGGTCATGCTGGCCTCCGGCTTGAAGAGGGACCGGCGGGGATCGGTCCTCCCCTTCAGGCTATCCGCTGTGACGGGACCTGAAACACCGGCTCTACCAGTCCTGAACTGCGCGCGCAGCAATGGCGACGGTGACGGCCCTTGGCAAACGCTGCGCGAATCCGGCCGCGACGCGGTTGACCCAACCCGAAACGACGCTGCCGGGTGTGTCTTTGCGATCCAGAGCCTTGAGCGCAGTTCCCACAACTTGTTCGGAGGTCTGCATTTTGCCAACGGCTGCGGACTGGCCACCAAGGACGTCGAAGAACTCGGTGCGCGTTGCACCGGGGCAAAGGGCCAGGACGTTGAGCCCGGAGTTTTTGGTTTCGTGGGCCACGGCTTCGGTGAAGCTGAGGACGAAGGCCTTGGTGGCGCCGTAAACGGCCATACCGGGAATGGGCTGGAAAGCGGCAGTGCTGGCGACATTCAGCAGCGCACCCTTCCCGGATGTGAGCAGCCCCGGTAGGAAGGCACGGGTAATGTCCACCAGCGCGGCCACATTCAAGGAAATCTCAGAGGCAATAGTGTCCGGGTCTTCCTCCACCAACGGGCCATGGGTTCCGAAACCAGCGTTGTTGATTAAGGTGTCCACGGTGATTCCGCGGCCGGACAGTTCGCTGAAGAGCTCGCGTCCTACTCCTGCACGTCCGAGGTCCATGGGAAGTACAGTAACGGTGACCCCGTGCCGGGAACGCAAGTCCTGGGCCAACTCCTCAAGGCGATCGGCACGCCTGGCCACCAGGACAAGGTTGGAACCCCGGGCAGCAAATTGTCCGGCGAACTCGGCGCCGAGGCCGGAGCTAGCACCGGTAATGAGGGCAGTGGTACCTGCGTAAATCATGGTCATGGCTGAATCCAATCAGTTGAGGCTGAACTAAATGTAGTCGCTGCCTACATGGTAGGCAGTGTCTACTTTGTTGTCAATGACTACATTGGCTTAGACTTGATCCATGACTGACCAGCCCTACCATCACGGCAAACTCCGGGAAGCACTGCTGGAACGCGCCATGGAAACCATCGAAGAAGCCGGAGTGGAAGGACTCTCCCTACGGCAGCTGGCCCGCGACGTGAACGTCAGCCACGGTGCCCCAGCCAAGCACTTCCGCGACAAGCAGGCCCTGATCGACGCAGTGGCACTGGCCGGTTTTGAGTCGATGAACCGCCTCATCCAGGACGCCGCCCAGTCCCGCGAAGACCTCCGCGGCCGTTTCGTCAGTGTTGGCAAGGCCTACGTTGACTTCGCTGTTGAGCACCCGGCCCTGCTGACGGTGATGTACTCCACCAAGCATCACCCCGATTCCAGCGAGGAGCTGCGAAGCACCGGCGTACAGGGTATACACGTTGCCCAAGCCATGGTTGCCGAGGCGCAGGAAGCCGGGGCCCTGGCCGCCGGAAACCCCGAGACACTGGCCATGGTGTGCTTCGTCAGCCTTCACGGCACGGCCCTTCTTGCGGCCGGCGGGCAGTTGGACGGGAACTCAGTGGAGGACGTCGTCACCGCCACCACGGACACTTTGTGGGCAGGAATGGCGGCCGGCGTCCCGGCAGCGCAGCTCCACTAAGCAGTGAAACCGGCGATGACTTCCCTGACCGCCGAACTCAGCTGGAAGTTGCGGCACCCCACTCCCCCGGGCTCGGCCGCCTGCGGCACGTAGCCAAAGCCGAGTTCATATACAGGGTCCGCGAACCCCAAAGATGCGCTGGCGCCGTCATGCCCGAATGCACGATAGCTGCCGAACGGCATCCGCATGTGGGACTTCATGAAAACGGTGCCGAAGCAGCCGGTCTCGCCAAATACGCGGTCGATCCCGAAGACCTGTTCGGCGGACACAGTCCGGATAGTTTCCTCTGTCAGGAGGGGCGCCATGGATTCATCCGTCAAACCAGTCAACGCCGCCGCATAGATCCTCGCCATGCCTTCCGCGCTGGCCACGCCCGCTACCGAGCTCAGCCCCGCGGCCCGGACTTCCTCCATGTTGGGAAGGTCCAGGATGTCGCCGAAAGCCGCGTTGGCGGCCAGGCCGAAGTGGCTGGCCGGGTCCACCCACGGCTGCGAGGGATCAGCCGCCCAGCGGAACGGCGCAAAGCGGGGTTCCTCGGAATCGGGCAGGCCAAGGTAGAAGTGCGCACCGGTCACGGCACGGATCCGCTGCTCGTAAGCCTCCTGCAGCGTGGAACCGGTGATGCGGCGGCACAGCTCTTCCATGAAAATGCCGATGGTCAGCGCGTGATATCCGAACGCCGCACCGGGCGTCCATAGCGGCGGAAGTTTGGCGAGCTTGGCAGCCGCGAGCTCGGAGTTGTTGACCTCGTGGAGGGTTAGGCCGCCTTCCACTCCAAGGAGCCCGGCCTGATGCGAAAGGAGCTGGGCAACCGTCACGGAAGACTTGCCCTCAGCGCCGAATTCGGGCCAATACTTGACCACTTCCGCTTCAAGATCCAGCTGGCCGTCTTGGACGAGCAACGCCATGACCAGCCCTGCCATGCCCTTGGAACAGGAGAAGACGCCCGTGACGGAATCGGGGCGGGTGTGCGGACCACCACTGAGGTCCAGCACCTTGACCCCGCGATGGTACGCCGCAACTTGCGCAGAGTAATCAGGATCCTGCTCGAGAAAACGGCCGAAGAGCTCGGCGACGGGTTCGAAACCTGGGGCGATCAGCTGTGACTGCATCCAGACAGCCTACGCGGCGGTCGGTTCAAACCCGGGAGTTTTCCACACCCAGGGTTCCCTCGGCACGTTCCACGGCGTGAAGTGCGGCAAGGCATCCTGCACGCTTCCGGCTGGCAATTCGAGGGATTCAAGGATCAGGTCACGCACGCGAGCAGCAGTAATTCCGACGGCGGCGAGGTCGCCTAGCGTGACGGCACCGTCGCGTTTTGCCAGCCTGACGCCGTCGTGGTTCACCACTAACGGAACGTGGGCGTATTCCGGTGTCTGCAGCCCCAGCAGCGTTGCCAAATACGCCTGCCGAGGGGTGGACGAGAGGAGGTCGTCGCCCCGCACCACCTGGTCAATTCCTTGGGCGGCATCGTCAACAACTACGGCGAGATTGTAGGCGGTGACGCCGTCGTTTCGGCGAAGCACAAAGTCATCCACCACACCCACGTACTTGCCGTGCAACTGGTCCTCAACAGCCCACTCCGAAACCTCTGACAGCAGGCGAATGGAAGCGGGACGAGTCGCGCGCCGGATCTCGCGTTCGGCGTGAGAAAGCCGCCGACACGTCCCCGGGTAGGCGCCCTGGGGCGCATGCGGCGCGGACGGCGCTTCCTGGATCTCGCGCCGCGTGCAGAAGCACTCGTAGGTGCGGCCTTCGGCCGTGAGACGAGCGATCGCTGCTTCATACAGCGCCGCCCGCTCAGTCTGGCGCACGACGGCGTCATCCCAGCTGACGCCCACGGCCTGCAGATCGCGGAGCTGCTCCGCCTCGGCGCCGGACCGGGCACGGTCCAGGTCCTCGACGCGCAGCAGGAACTTCCGGCCGCTGGACTTCGCGAACAGCCAGGCAAGAATGGCGGTGCGAAGGTTGCCGACGTGCAATTCGCCGGAGGGGCTCGGAGCGAAGCGGCCAGCAGAAGTCATGGTCCAAGCCTATGCGCCGGGGCAGAAGCGCCAGCAACTGTGCCGGCAACCACAAGAGCCCCTCAGCTACCGCAACGATCCGGTAGCTCAGGGGCTCTTGCTGCGGCGCCCGGGTGAAGGGGCGGGGTGCAGAATGACAATGCTGTGAACAAGAGTCAATCAGCGGCTGCTTCCTTGCGGGAAACCTGTGCAGGGCTCCGGGTGGTGTTCCGGGGTCCTGGTGCCTGCGGGTTTTGGCGGTAGCCTCGTCCTGCTTCGTTGTCACCATTTGAGCAGGAGACATACAGTTGGTGCAACAGACACCCCAATGGTTGGTCGATCTGATCAGTCAGATGTGAATAGCTAGTCAGGAAGTGATCACTTTGCAGGAACTCGACGCCACGGACCGCCGGATCCTCGCTGCCTTGGACGAGGACCCACGCGTGCCCATCATGGTGCTGGCCCAGAAGCTGCACCTCGCTCGCGGAACAGTTCAGTCGCGCCTGGAACGGATGACGGCATCCGGAGCACTCCGTCCCAACAGCAGCCGCGTCCTGCCCTCGGCTTTGGGACGCGGTGTGGCTGCCGCCGTCAGCGCCGAGCTCGATCAAAGCCACCTGAACGAGGCAATCGCTGCCCTACGGGAGATCCCCGAAGTCCTGGAATGCCACGCCCCCGCTGGCGATACCGACCTCATCATCAGGGTTGTGGCCAAGAGCCCGGACGATCTGTACCGGGTATCCGAAGAGATCCGCCTATGCCCAGGGATAGTGCGCACGTCCACCAGCATGTTCCTGCGGGAAGTGATCCCCTACCGGACAACGGGCTTGCTGGCAGAGTAGGGCCGGCTAGACCGGCGGTCCGATGTTGGTTTTCAGGTTCTTCATCACCAGCGTTGACGTGAGGCGTTCCACCGCGGGAAGCGCCGCGAGCTCGTCGTCGTAGAACCGCTGATATGCGGGCAGGTCCGCGGCAATGACTTTGAGCAGATAATCCGGGGATCCGAAAAGTCGCTGGGCCTCCACGATGTTGGGACTGGCGGTGACACGCTCTTCAAACTCCGCCATGATGGTGCGTTCCACCTGCTTGAGGGTGACAAAAACAATCGCTTCGAAACCCAGGCCCACCGCGGCAGGGTCGATGTCTGCACGGTAGCCACGGATCACTCCTGAGGATTCCAGATCGCGGAGCCGCCGGTGGCATGGAGCCACCGTCAAACCCACCTTCGAGGCAAGGGCCGTGGCAGTCATTCGGCCATCCTCTTTGAGGTGGCGCAAAATACTTCTATCAATTCCGTCAATCACGCAATAATGTTACCCAAATCAGCCGGGAACGGGCTAGAAACGGGAACACTTATGCGCCCTTTTTCCCTAGAGTTTTCCTACCATCTAGCCCTGGAGAGAAAACGTGAACCCGCAGCTGTTTCTGGCCTTCATGATCGTCGCCGTCAGTTTGGCATGCACGCCCGGCGTCGACTGGGCCTACTCGATTTCGGCGGGACTCAAGCAACGCAGCTTCGTCCCCGCGGTGGCTGGCCTGTGTAGCGGCTATGTCATTCACACCCTGCTCATGACGGCAGGGTTGGCGGCTCTCCTGGCCGGAGTACCGGGACTTCTGGGGTGGCTGACCATCGCCGGTGCCGCCTACCTGCTGTGGCTCGGCGTGGCTACCATCCGCTCATGGCGAGGCGCGAGCTTCAGTGCGGAAGGCGGCGTCGTGCAGTCCGGTAACCAGCTCCGCACGTTCCTTCAGGGCATGGGCACCAGCGGCATCAATCCCAAGGGCCTGCTCTTCTTCGTGGCGCTGGTGCCACAGTTCGTCAGCCCCGAGGCAGCACTGCCTGTTCCGGTCCAGTCGGGCTTGCTGGGCCTAACCTTCGTCGTCCTTGCCGGGGTGGTCTACACGGCCGTCGCGTTGACCTCCAGGAAGCTGTTGGCTTCCCGGCCTGGCGCCGCCCGCGTTGTGACCTTGGTCAGCGGGATCATCATGATCGGGCTGGGGACAGTGCTGCTATCGGAGCAGCTCCTTCCGCTTCTGCCACAGCTACGGCCGGCCGGCGCTTAGGCGGCAAGCAGTTCATCCAGCCGCTCGTATCCTTCGATCACGCCATAGTCCATCCCAGTAGCCAAAGCCATGTCCCGCGCTTCAACCGAGGGGTAGACCTCGTGGGCTGCCATCCGCGTCCTGCCATCAATTTCCTCGAAAGTGGTGGTACTGATGACCACTTGGTTGGGCGCGCCCTCGAACTCGATGGTCTGGATGATCAATGCGTCGGATTCAACGGTATGGAAAACGCCGCGGAAGCCGTACATCCCGCTGTCGTCGCCGCTTTCATAACGCCAGCTGCCGCCGGTGGTTGCGTTGTACTCGGTAATTTTCGTCTGCGTGTTGCGCGGGCCCAACCACTTGGCCAAGAGGTCCGGGTCAACGTGGGCCTCGAAAACTGCACTGACGGGAGCGTCGAAATCGCGGACCGTGTCAACGAACGGGACGCCGCTGTCGGCCGTGATTGTTGTTGGAGTGCTCATTTCGATTCTTCTTTCTTGTGTGCTGGTGTGTTTTCTTTTTGCTGGTTCGGGATGCGTGCGCCGAGCAGCTCGTCCAACTGCCGGAAGCGGGACTCGGCAATCAGCCGGTACTGGTCGATCCAGGCGGTCAACCGCTCCAGGGCGGCTGCATCCAAATGGACAGGCCTGCGCTGGGCGTCACGCGAGCGGGTTACCAATCCTGCGTGCTCCAGGACCTGTATGTGCTTTGAAACCGCTTGCTTGGTGATGGCGAATGGTTCCGCGAGCTCGTTGACCGTTGCATCTCCCCGTGACAGCCGGGCCACCATGGCCCGCCTCACCGGATCGGCCAACGCCATGAAGGCTCTGTCCAGGGTGTCGGCAGTGTCTGACACCTGAGCATCGTGTTCCATTCCCGCATGCACCTTTCGTAACTGCCAAACACTGATCAACTGAATCATTGATCAACTGATTGGTTGATTAAGAGAATACGCCTCTCCCCTGGAAGACACAACGGTTTTCTATTCGCCGCCCAACTGCCTGAAGTCGTTCTCCCAAAGGCGCCGCATCTCAGCGTCTTTACGGATAACTTCCAAGGTCTCCAGCTCCGCAGGAGGGGCCGGACGCTTGGACCGCGGAGTCAATGTACGCCGGCCCTGGTCAAGTGCCAGCAGCGCCCTGTCAGTCAGGGCGTCATTCTTCAATGCCAGATTGGTCTTCCGACGCCGGAGGACTTCCTTCAAGGCCGCTTGGGCCGATTCGAAGTCGCCCCTGGCCCGTTGCGACCTCGCGCGTATTAACAGGAGCGCCGCCGAGAGGTCGTCCGTGTTCAGCAACCCCTCGGTCCACAGCACCACGTCGCGGTGGCGCTCCAACGAGTACGCCGCAGTGCAGCGCGCCAACGCAGAAGGCAACGACGGCGGCAACGTCACCACAGCTTCCAACGCCGCCTGGGTCATCCCCATCTCGCGGAGGCAATGGGACAACGCCAAAAACACGGACTCCTCACTGAACAGGACCGGAACCTCGATGCGTTCGGCCACCTCAACCTTGGTGACCACCTGCCCAAGGTACATAGCCGAGAACTGGCTGGCGTCGTCGTCGATCCTTGTTGTTAGACCGCGCTGCAGCAGCTCCGATGCCCTCAAGAACCCGCCATGTTTGTACGTAAGCAAGCCGGCCATGACGTGGCACAGGCCAGCCCATCCCGGGTTCATGCGGCCGAAAGCGAGGAGTCGATCCGGCTCAGTGGAAGTGAAAACCGCCTCGTGCATGGCCTTCGCCGTCTTGGAGGACAGCATCTTCAACCGTGGAACATTGCCGGCAACAGTCAACCGCGCGTGGTCCCGGCCACTAAGGACACCGGAAAGCACGTCATTCACTCCGTCAGTGAGGCCGCGCACGGGTGTGCGGACATAGCCCTCGCGGAAAGGAGTGAGGTCCCGGGTGTCATGGAAGATCGTGTGCACGCGTCCGTTGGGAGCTTGGCTCATGAATCCATGCTAACCGCCGCTGAACTGGGCTCATCCCCTGCTATCCGAGGCATTTCAGGAGTAGTATGGCGGCGTCGGCAAGGTATTGCGACACCCCTTGCCGCAGGTCGGCTCTCCATGAGAAGAGCCGGGTAACCGCGTGAAAGGGAGGACTTGATGACCACCGCTTCGCACCCCGCCGAACACCACCACATGATGGGGTTGACGCTTCGCAACACCGCCATGGGCGTTGGCATAGTATTTTTGCTGGTTGGCGTCCTGGGCTTTATCCCGGGAATCACCACCAATTTCGGCGCCATGACCTTTGCGGGACATGAATCCGGCGCCATGCTGCTTGGAGTCTTCCAAGTGTCCATACTCCACAACATCGTTCATCTGCTGTTTGGCGTGGCCGGCTTGGCCATGGCAAGGAACGCACGCATGGCCCGCTTGTTCCTCTTGGGCGGCGGCGCCGTGTACATCGTTCTTTGGATCTATGGCCTGGTCATCAACCAGGAAACAGGTGCCAACTTTGTCCCGTTCAACACGGCTGACAACTGGCTCCACCTGATCCTCGGCGTAGCCATGATCGGCCTGGGCGCCTGGCTCGGCAGGGATGCCACGGACGAAACAACCACAGCGCGACGGAAGATGTAGCCCCTTCCTCACGTCTGGTAAAAGAACGACGGCGACCGCCTCCTCTGAGGGACGGCCGCCGTTTTTTCTTTTTTGGGGCTCGACGGCGTGTTCCCGGCTTAGCGCGGGGCGCGGCCGCCTAGCCGTGTGGTGACCTTGGCAGCTGCTGCAGCACATGCTTCACCGAGGCTGTCCAGGATGTCCTGCGATACACGGAATTTCGGCGCCGGGATCAGCACTGATGCCACGATGTCGCCGCGATGGTCATAAACGGGCGATGCCACGCCGACTTCTTCAATGGACGTCTCCCCGAAGTTCACTGCCCAACCGCGCTTCATTGACTCTCCTACTCGGGCCAGATAGGCCTCAACAGCGTCCTCGTCCAAACCCGGAAGCGTGATGGAGCCGCTTCGCAACAACTGACGCACCCGGTCCTCGTTCTCCGCACCAAGGAACACCTGTACCGACGAACTCAGGGCCTCGCTATACCGGACACCCAACGGAGCGAGGTGTTTGACCTGGTGCCTGCTGGGAATTTGTTCCACGCACATGGATTCATTGCCGTTCCACACCATGAGCGCGCTGGTCTCCCCCGTGCGCTCTGTGAGTTCGCGCAGCACAGGGTAGGCAACGCGGCGTTCTTCGAGTTCCGCCAGGAGGGGGCCCGCCATCGCGATCATTCCCAGCCCCAAGCGGAACCTGCGCGAATCGACGTCGCGCTCTACAAGGTTTTCCTGTTCCAGCGTTGCGAGGATGCGGGAAACGGTGCTCTTATGCATGCCAATGCGGCCCGCGATTTCGGTGACTCCCAGGAGCGGTTCGTCGGCGGTGAAGCTCCTCAGGACAGCGATGGCGTTGACGATCACCGAGGTGCTTTTGCTATCCCCGTTGCCGTTGCTGTTGTCAGGAGTGTCGCTGGATTCAGTGGGAGTCATGGGTTCACTATATTTCGCTGGGGCAGGGGATCTCGCTGGGGCAGGGCGGCGGCCGGTGGACACTACGCTGCCTCCACCGGCCGCTCCATTAGGCTCCGATGATGTTGTACTCGGGGCCAAACGGGAACTTGGTGATGTTCTCCGCACCGCCTTCAGCTACCACCAGGATGTCGTGCTCGCGGTACCCACCGGCACCGGGCTGGCCGTCCAGGACCGTGATCATCGGTTCCATGGAGACCACCATGCCCGGTTCAAGGACGGTGTCAATGTCCTCGCGTAGCTCCAGGCCCGCTTCGCGTCCGTAGTAATGGCTCAGCACACCGAACGAGTGGCCGTAACCGAACGTGCGGTTGGCCAGCAGTCCGTGGCTGACGTAGATCTCATTGAGCTCGGCGGCGATGTCCTTGCAGACGGCACCGGGCTTGATGAGTTCCAGGCCGCGCTTATGGACCTCAACGTTGATGTTCCACAGTTCCAGCGAACGGGCATCGGGTTCGCCATAGAACAGGGTCCGTTCCAGCGCGGTGTAGTAGCCGCTGGTCATGGGAAAGCAGTTAAGGGACAGGATGTCGTGTTCTTGAATCTTCCGGGTGGTGGCCCAGTTGTGGGCGCCATCGGTGTTGATACCAGACTGGAACCAGACCCAGGTATCGCGGATTTCCGAGTCCGGGAAGGTACGGGCAATCTCGTGAACCATTGCCTCCGTGCCGATCAAAGCAACCTCATACTCGGTGATGCCCGCCGTGATGGCGTTGCGGATGGCCTCGCCGCCGAGGTCGCCGATGCGGGCGCCGTGTTTGATGACAGCGATTTCCTCGTCCGACTTGATCATGCGCTGACGCATCGCAGCCTGCGCGACGTCCACCAGCGTTGCTCCGGAGAAGGCAGCCTGGATCTTGTTGCGGTTGTCCAGCGGCAACGAGTCATCTTCGACGCCGATGCGGCGCGGGTTGATGCCACGGGTCCGCAGGACTTCCTGGATGGCGTGGATGTAGTTGTCCCGGCGCCAGTCCGTGTACACCAGGTTGTCGCCGTAGCTGCGGCGCCAAGGCATACCGGCGTCGATGTTTGCAGTGATGGTGACCGTGTCATCCTTGGTGACCACCATGCCGTAAGAGCGGCCGAAGTAGGTGAACAGGAAGTCGGAGTAGTACTTGATGGAGTGGTAGCTGGTGAGGACTACGGCGTCGAGGTCCTTCTCGGCCATGATGCTGCGAAGGCCGGCGAGGCGGCGTTCAAACTCAGCGTCGGAGAAGGTCAGCGAGACTTTTTCGCCGTTGTTGAGGACCTTGGTGCGTTCGAGCTTGGCCACATCGTTGACGGCCTCGTTCTGGGTGATGGTCATGGTGGTTCCTTTCAATGGGTGGGTTGTACTAGTCCCGCAGCAGGGGCTTCTTGGAAGTCTCGGCGGCGAACAGGACTGCGATGAGGGAAACTATGGCGGCGGCCACGATGTACCAGCCGGGTGCCAGTTTGTTGTGGGTCATGCCGATCAGGAGGGTGGCCATGAACGGAGCAGTGCCGCCGAACAGGGCGTTGGAGAGGTTGAAGCTGACGGCGAAGCCCGTGTAACGAACCTTCGTGGGGAACAATTCCGCGAGGAAACTGGGTAGGGTGCCGTCGTTGAGCGTGAGCATGCCGCCCAAAAGAATCTGAACCAGGACGATCACCAGGAAGTTGCGGGTGTCCAGGAGCATGAACGCAGGCACCGTCAGCAATATGAAGAGGACCGAGGCCGTGATCAGCATGCGCTTGCGGCCGAACCTGTCCGAGGCAATGCCCGTCAGGAAGATGAAGCCGATGTAGCTGGCCAGGGCAATGGTGGTAGCAAGGAACGATTCCGTGGCACCGAAGCCGAGCTCCTCTGACAGGTATGTGGGCATGTAGCTGAGGATGACGTAGAAGCCCACCGCGTTGAGCAGGACCGCGCCCGTGGCGATGATGAGCTGCTTCCGGTACGTCCGGAACATCGCAAAAGCCGGCGCTTTGACGCTGTTGTCCTTCTCAGCCAGTTCGCGGAACGCCGGGGTGTCCTCCAACTTGGTCCGGATGTACCTGCCGATCAGGCCCATGGGCGCGGCGAGCAGGAACGGCAACCGCCAGCCCCACTCGTTGAGCTGCTCTGCCGTCAGGACTGAACTCAGCAGGGCGGCCAACAAGGAACCCAGCAGGAGTCCCGCTGCGGTACTGGCAGGCACGACGGCGGCATACACTCCGCGGCGATTCGCCGGCGCATATTCCACCAGGAAGGCGGACGCCCCTGCGTACTCGCCGGCTGCGGAGAATCCTTGGACGACTCTTACGACGAGGAGCAGGATCGGGGCCATCACGCCGATGGTGGCGTAGCCGGGGATCAGTGCGATGCAGAACGTGGCCACCGACATCAGCACGATCGAGAGGGAGAGCGCCTGCTTCCTTCCGAGGCGGTCGCCGATATGGCCCCAGATGAAACCACCAAGCGGCCTCACGAAGAAGCTGATGGCGAAGACACCGAAGGTCGCCATCAGGGCTGTCTGGCGGTCGGACTCCGGAAAGAAGACTGTGGAGATGATGCCGGCCAGATAGCCATAAACGGCGTAGTCGAACCACTCAACAAAGTTGCCGATGAAGCTGGCAGTGACTACTCGCCGTCGAGTGTCCTTACTGACTGTGTGATTGGGGTTCTGGGTGTGGCTGAGGCCGGAGGCGGGTGAAGTGCCTTGCTCGGCTGCCACAGAGAATTCATTGCTCATGTGTCCACCAAAATCTTTGGGGTTGCATTCCACGCAACGCTGTTGCACCAGCGTATGTGTGAGCGACGTCATGGTCAAGAGGTTTAAAGAAGCGTTATCCAGCGCCCAGAGCGTTAGCGCAGAGACTGAGGGCAATAGTGGCGTTGTTGTTAGAAAAGAGACCGTGTTGCAGCAAGCGAGACATCCGCCTTCCGACGCTCTCTCACATCACTAGCCCTTCACCCGATCGCTCTCTCACTTGCTTGAAGAAAGCCCCCACCCATTTGGCACTTAAGCGTGGATGCCGCAGCTCAGGCGCGCCCACGGCAATGCCAACCAAGATGCTGGAAAGGGAAAGGGGGTCTCGGCTCGAGCACGAGGGACATGAGAGAGGATCGCGCCCAAGCACCCGGGACATGAGAGAGCGACGCGCCCAAGCACCCGGGACATGAGAGAGCGACGCGCCCAAGCACGCGGGACGTGAGAGAGGAGCGCGCCCAAGCACGAGTGATGTGAGAGAGGGTCAGAGGACCTTGCGGATGGTCTCTTCGAAGCTGACTACGTGGTGCAGGGCGAGTTCGGCGGCGCGTCCTTCGTCGCCGTCGGCTATGGCGGTGAGGAGATCAGCGTGTTCGGAGATGTGGCCGGATACGGAGGGCATCTTCTCGAGCATGTGGCACCAGATGCGGGTGGCGAGGTTGTCGTACCGGATGAGGACGTCTTCGAGATGCGCATTGGCGGAGGCCTTGTAGATGAGCCTGTGGACCTGGATGTCGTAGCGCATGAGTTCTTGGGAGGAATTGTCCTGGCCTTCAAGATCACGGATTGCAGCGGCGACGGCGCGGAGCTCGGAACGCATGGCGGGGCTGGCCATGCGGGCAGCCTTCCTGGAGGCAAGTGGTTCCAGGAGCTCGCGGATTTCGGAGACTTCGGCGAGCTGGGTGATGTCCACGCCGGTGGCGAACGTGCCCCGCCGGGGGTATGACACCACGAGATGGTCGCTTTCGAGGCGTTTGATGGCTTCGCGGACAGGAGTTCGACCAATGCCCAGCTCGGCGGCGATTTGGCCGTCATTGATGGGGTCGCCGGGTTTGACGTCCAGCATGATGAGCCTGTCGCGCAGCAGCAGGTAGGCGTTCTCCGCGAGGGACGTACCCTGTGGAGCGGACTCCAGTGCTTCCAATGCTGCGCTCATTGCTCTCTCCCGTTAGTCGCATTTCCAGTCTGCTGGATGGGTTACCGCAGACCTGTTGACGACCATGTGATCTTCAACATACTATGGCAATAGTTCTAATATATCAGTTGCCTAACAGTCGGCCACTAGACAAGCTTTTGAAGGAGAACACCATGGTTGAACCGCTGATCCGCCCGCTCGCACAGGCGGACCCGGAGGTCGATCAGGCGATCGCCCAGGAACTCATCCGCCAGCAGTCCACGCTGGAAATGATCGCCTCTGAGAACTTCGCTCCTACGGCCGTCATGGAGGCCCAGGGATCGGTCCTGACCAACAAGTACGCCGAGGGCTACCCGGGCAAGCGCTACTACGGCGGCTGCGAACACGTTGATGTGATCGAGCAGCTCGCCATTGACCGATTGAAGGCCTTGTTCGGCGCAGAGTTCGCCAACGTGCAGCCCCACTCCGGTGCCCAGGCCAACGCCTCGGCCATGCACGCACTCATCACCCCGGGCGACACCATCATGGGCCTGAACCTCGCCCACGGCGGGCACCTGACCCACGGCATGCGCATCAACTTCTCCGGCAAGCTGTACAAGGTTGTTCCTTACGGAGTCCGCGAGGACACCCACACCGTGGACATGGCCGAAGTTGAGCGCCTGGCTCTGGAGAACAAGCCGCAGCTGATCGTCGCCGGCTGGTCCGCGTACTCCCGCCAGTTGGACTTCGCCGAGTTCCGCCGCATCGCGGACCTGGTAGGCGCCTACCTCATGGTGGACATGGCCCACTTCGCCGGCCTTGTGGCGGCAGGGCTGCACCCGAGCCCCGTCCCGCATGCGCACATTGTCACCAGCACAACCCACAAAACCCTCGGCGGTCCGCGCGGCGGTGTGATCCTCACCAACGACGCCGACATCGCCAAGAAGGTTAACTCCGCAGTCTTCCCCGGCCAACAGGGCGGTCCGCTGGAGCACGTCATCGCGGCCAAGGCCGTGGCCTTCAAGATGGCAGCAGAGCCCGAGTTCCAGGAACGCCAGGTCCGCGTCCTTGAAGGCTCCAAGATCCTTGCCCAGCGCCTCCTCCGGGAAGACGTTGCTGCAGCCGGCATCTCCGTTGTCAGCGGCGGAACTGATGTCCACCTGGTGCTCGCCGACCTTCGCCACTCGGTCCTTAACGGCCAGCAGGCCGAAGACACGCTGCACCGCATCGGCATCACGGTCAACCGCAACGCAGTCCCCTTCGACCCCCGCCCGCCCATGGTTTCCTCCGGCCTGCGCATCGGCACACCCGCCCTCGCCGCCCGCGGCTTCAAGGCTGAGGACTTCATCGAAGTTTCGGACATCATCGCGACGGCGTTGATCGCCGCAGCGAACAGCGGCACCCAAGCAGACAGCGCCGAAGCCGACGTCACCTTGGACGAGTCCACCGCCGTCGAACTCCGCCGCCGCGTGACCGCGCTGGCAGAGAAGTTCCCGCTTTACCCGCACCTGAACAACAACGGCAATGGCGCCGCAACCGAAGCAGAACTGATTGGAGCAGCCCAGTGAGTGCAGACCACCTCCCCGAGCACCCGGACTTCCTCTGGCGCAACCCGGACCCGAAGAAAAGCTACGACGCCGTAATTGTGGGCGGCGGCGGGCACGGCCTGGCCACCGCGTACTTCCTGGCGAAGAACCACGGCATGACCAACATCGCCATCCTGGAAAAGGGCTGGCTGGCCGGTGGAAACATGGCCCGCAACACCACCATCATCCGTTCCAACTACCTCTGGGACGAGAGCGCTGCCATCTACGAGCACGCCCTCAAGCTCTGGGAAATCCTCCCGGAAGAGCTGGAGTACGACTTCCTGTTCAGCCAGCGCGGCGTCATGAACCTGGCCCACACCTTGGGCGACGTTCGCGAAAGCGTTCGCCGCGTGGGTGCCAATAGGCTCAACGGCGTGGACGCTGAATGGCTGGACCCGCAGCAGGTCAAGGAACTCTGCCCCATCCTGAACATCAACGACAACATCCGCTACCCAGTCATGGGCGCCACGTACCAGCCGCGCGCAGGCATCGCCAAGCACGACCACGTGGCCTGGGCATTCGCCCGCAAATGCGACGAGCTGGGCGTTGACATCATCCAGAACTGTGAAGTCACCGGCTTCATCAAGGACGGCAACCGAGTCACCGGCGTCAAGACCACCCGCGGCACCATCAACACCGAAAAGGTGGGCCTCTGCGCCGCCGGCCACAGCTCAGTCCTGGCAGAAATGGCCGGCTTCCGCCTGCCGATCCAGAGCCACCCGCTCCAGGCACTGGTGTCCGAACTGCACGAACCCGTCCACCCCACGGTGGTCATGTCCAACCACGTCCACGTGTACGTCTCCCAGGCCCACAAGGGTGAACTGGTGATGGGCGCCGGTGTGGACTCCTACAACGGCTACGGCCAGCGCGGCTCGTTCCACGTGATCGAGGAGCAGATGGCAGCAGCCGTGGAGCTCTTCCCGATTTTCGCCCGGGCTCACGTGCTCCGGACCTGGGGCGGCATTGTGGACACCACGCTGGATGCCTCGCCGATCGTGGGCCTGTCACCGGTGGAGAACATGTTCGTCAACTGTGGTTGGGGAACGGGCGGCTTCAAGGGCACCCCGGCGGCCGGCCTGACCTTCGCACACACCATTGCCACCGGCGCACCGCACAAGCTGAACAAGCCGTTCGCACTTGAACGCTTCGAGACCGGCGCTTTGATCGACGAACACGGCGCCGCAGCCGTAGCCCACTAGCCAGGACAGGACAGGAAAAGACATGCTCCTCATTTCATGCCCCAACTGCGGGCCACGCGACGAAACCGAATTCCACTACGGCGGTCAAGCACACGTCGCCTACCCGGAGAGCCCCAACGACCTCACGGACCGTGAATGGGCTGAATACCTGTTCTACCGCGAGAACACCAAGGGAACCTTCGCCGAGCGTTGGGTCCACAGCACCGGCTGCCGCCAGTGGTTCAACATGCTCCGCGACACCGTGAGCTACGAGATCCACTCCATCTATGGGATGGGCCAGCCCCGCCCGAACCTCTCGGCGAGCGCCGCCGCAGGAACCAGTGCGAAGAGCGAACCTGCCCAGCCGGGCGAGTTCACTCAGACCGGGGAATTCGGCCAAACCGAACCGGGCCTCGCTCCCGGCGCCCCAACCACGGGTGCCCCAATCTCCGGCTCCACAGCACCCACCTCCTCGGAAGGAGTCTAGAAGTGACCAGCAAGAACGCACGCCTCGCCACCGGCGGACGCATCGATCGCAGTATCTCTTGGCGCTTCACTGTGGGCGGCCAGGAGTTCACCGGCCACCCGGGCGACACCATAGCTTCGGCGCTGCTGGCCAATGGCCACATCAACGCCGGCAATTCCCTCTACGAGGACCGCCCACGCGGCATCATGGCCGCAGGTGTGGAAGAGTCCAATGCCTTGGTCAAGATCGCTCCCCGTTTCCGCGGACACGTCGCCGAGTCCATGCTTCCCGCCACAGCAGTGTCCTTGGTGGACGGCATGAACATTGAGCTCCTCTCCGGCCTTGGCAAACTGGATCCCAACGAGGACAAGGCCGAGTACGACAAGAAGTACGTCCACACGGACGTCCTGATAGTCGGCGGCGGTGTGGCAGGCCTGGCTGCAGCCCGTGAAGCTGTCCGCACCGGCGCCCGCGTCGTCCTGATCGATGACCAGCCGGAACTCGGCGGCTCCCTGCTGTCCGGTTCCACAGCCCCGGAATTGGCCGAATTGATCGAAGGCAAGCCGGCCCTGGAATGGGTTGCTGATGTGGAAGCTGAGCTGGTTTCCGCCCGCGAATGCACAGTGCTGAACCGCACCACGGCTTTCGGCTCCTACGACTCCAACTACTTCATCGCGGCCCAGAACCGCACGGACCACCTGAGCGTTCCGGCAGCTTCGGGTGTTTCCCGCCAACGTATTTGGCATATCCGTGCAAAGCAGGTTGTGCTGGCTCCCGGCGCCCACGAGCGTCCGCTGGTGTTCGAGAACAACGACCGCCCGGGCATCATGCTCGCCTCCGCCGCCCGCACCTACCTGAACCGTTACGCCGTGGCAGCCGGTTCGCGCGTGGTCATCACCACCACCAACGATTCCGCTTACGCTCTTGCTGCGGACTTGAAGGCAGCAGGCGTGGCGATTGCCGCCGTCGTCGATGCCCGTCCGCAGATCAGCGCGAAGGCCGCTGCCGCCGTCGAGGCCGGTATCCGGGTCCTGATCGGCAGTGCTGTGGCTGACACGTCCGCTGATGAGAATGGCCGCTTGAATGGCGTCACCGTCCGCAGTATTAACGACGACGGCGAACTCACCTCGGGCGTCGAACAGCTGGCTGCCGATCTGCTGGCAGTTTCCGGTGGCTGGAGCCCGGTGGTCCACCTCCACAGCCAGCGCCAGGGCAAGCTGCGTTGGGATGACGAGCTCGCAGCGTTCATTCCCACCGCTCCCGTCAAGGACCAGCAGGTTGTTGGGGCAGGCCGTGGCAGTTTCGAACTCCAGGACTGCCTGGCAGAAGGCATCTCGGCGGGAGCGGCAGCGTCCATCGCGGCCGGTTTCGAATCCGCAACCACCCCGGTGGAGCTGCAGGCACCCGTGGCGAGCGCTCCGAGCCGCCAGCTCTGGTTGGTCCCCGGACAGACCGGTGAGCCCGGCGAATGGCACCACCACTTCGTGGACTTCCAGCGCGATCAGTCCGTAGCGGATGTCCTCCGTTCCACGGGTGCAGGTATGCGGTCCGTGGAGCACGTCAAGCGATACACCTCCATCAGCACGGCCAATGATCAGGGCAAGACGTCCGGCGTCAACGCAATCGGCGTGATCGCCGCAGCGTTAAAGTTCGGCGGAGCTGAGAACATTCCGGGCGTCGGCGAGATCGGAACCACGGCTTACCGTGCACCTTTCACCCCGGTGGCCTTCGCAGCGTTGGCTGGCCGCCAGCGTGGGGAACTGTTCGACCCCGCCCGCGTAACGTCCATCCACCCGTGGCACGTCGCCCAGGGCGCACTGTTTGAAGATGTTGGACAGTGGAAGCGCCCCTGGTACTACCCGCAGGCAGGGGAAGACATGGACACAGCGGTCCTGCGTGAATGCGCAGCCGTCCGCGACTCCGTGGGCTTCATGGACGCCACCACGCTGGGCAAGATCGAGATCCGTGGCAAGGACGCCGGCGAGTTCCTGAACCGTGTCTACACCAACGCGTTCAAGAAGCTCGCCCCGGGGTCCGCCCGCTACGGTGTCATGTGCACCCTGGACGGCATGATCTTTGACGACGGCGTAACACTGCGCCTGGACGATGACCGTTACTTCATGACCACCACCACCGGCGGCGCAGCCAAGGTTTTGGACTGGCTGGAAGAGTGGCACCAGACGGAGTGGCCGGAACTCGACGTGGTCTGCACTTCCGTGACGGAGCAGTGGAGCACCATTGCAGTCGTCGGCCCGAAGTCCCGCGCAGTGATCGCCAAGGTTGCTCCCCAGCTCGCCGAAAACGGTGGCCTGGACGCTGAAGCTTTCCCGTTCATGACGTTCCGCGAGACCACCCTGGCCTCCGGAGTGCAGGCACGCGTTTGCCGTATCTCCTTCTCCGGTGAGCTGGCCTACGAAATCAACATCCCGTCCTGGTACGGACTCAACACTTGGGAAGCAGTTGCTGCCGCAGGTGCCGAGTTCAACATCACCCCGTACGGCACGGAAACCATGCACGTCCTCCGCGCTGAGAAGGGCTACCCGATCGTGGGGCAGGACACAGATGGCACGGTCACCCCGCAGGACGCCGGCATGGACTGGATTGTCTCCAAGGCCAAGGACTTCATCGGCAAGCGCTCCTACCTCCGGCAGGATGCAAGCCGCGAAGACCGGAAACACCTGGTCAGCGTCCTTCCTGTGGACCACTCGTTGAGGTTGCCGGAAGGCACGCAGCTGGTGGAAAAGGGCATCCCGGTCAACCCGGCCTACGGACCCGTTCCCATGGAGGGTTTCGTGACCTCCAGCTACCACAGCGCCGCGCTGGGCCGTTCCTTCGCCCTGGCTCTCATTCAAAACGGCCGCAACCGCATCGGCGAGACCCTGGTGGCCTCGCTGGGAGACCAATTGGTGGACGTGGTTGTTGGCGAAACCGTACTTTTCGATGCTGAAGGGACCCGCAAAGATGGCTGAAACAGCAACACCAGCAGAAACCGCACACGTCAACCGCGTCCGGGGCGCCCGCCGCAGCCCGGCCGAGCACTTGGCTGACGCTTTCACCTCAGGCTCCGTGCCGGGAACGGTGACTCTCACTGAGATCCCGTACCAGGCCATGGTTGGGCTTCGGGTTGACCGAACGTCCGACGCCGGTGCCCGCGTTGCGGCCGTGACCGGCGGCTTGCCTGCCGCATGCGGTGAAGTGACGGGGACCGGTTCCGTGAACACCCTGTGGCTTGGCCCCACCGAGTTCATGGTGGTGGCACCGGAAGAAGCCCACGACTCCCTGGGAGGCTCCTTGGTCAGCGACCTGACCACGGCGCTGGGCACCGATGCAGGCCAGGTGGTGGACCTGTCCGCCAACCGCACCACGTTCGAGCTCTCCGGCAGCCACGCCCGCGCAGTGCTGGAGAAGACCTGCGCCTTGGACCTGCACCCTCGGGTCTTCAAGGCCGGCACGGCTGTCTCCACTGAGCTCGCCCACATCCCGGTGATGCTGTGGAAGACCTCGGACGAGTCCTACCGGATCTTTCCCCGGGCCTCGTTTGCCGACTTCCTGGGACGCTGGCTCCTCGATGCCATGCGGGAGTACGCCTCCCCCGAGGTCCCCTAATGGCACTGAGTGTGCTTGATCTGTTTTCTGTTGGCATCGGGCCGTCGTCGTCACACACGGTCGGACCCATGCGCGCGGCAAAGCAGTTCACGGACGGTCTTGAATCGTCCGGCCAGCTTCCGGCCACGGTGCGCGTCCAGGCTGAGCTTTTCGGCTCCTTGGGCGCCACCGGCCGGGGCCACGGCTCAGACAAGGCTGTGGTGCTGGGGCTGCAAGGCCACTCCCCCGAAACCGTGAACACTCATACCGCCGATGACCAAGTAGCGGCCGCGGCACTCGATGCCGAGCTGCGCCTGGGCGGCAACCACCGGGTGGACTTCAACTGGGACGAGGACGTGGTCCTGCACCGTCGCAAGTCGTTGCCGGCCCACCCCAACGGCATGACGTTCCGGGCCTTGGACCACACGGGCGGAGTGCTCCGGGAACGCAGCTACTACTCCATCGGGGGAGGCTTCGTGGTGGACGGGGATGTCTCCGGCGCCGACAAAGTTGTAGCCGACGACACCGTCCTGCCCTACCCCTTCACCACCGCAGACGAGCTCCTTGCCATCTGCCTCCGCGAAGGCAAGTCCATCTCGGACATCATGCTGGCTAACGAACTCGTTTGGCGTACCGAGGAGGAGCTGCGCGAACGGCTCCTGAGCATCTGGGCCGTCATGCAGGAATGCGTGGACAACGGCTGCTCTGCCGAAGGAATCCTGCCCGGAGGCCTCAATGTAACGCGACGGGCGCCGTCGTTGTTCAAAAAGCTTTCCGAAACCGACGCGGACCTGAACGGTGCCAGCTCGGCGGACCCTTTCCTCGCTATGGAATGGGTCAACCTCTTCGCGCTGGCCGTGAACGAGGAAAACGCGGCGGGCGGCAGGATTGTCACCGCGCCAACTAATGGCGCCGCCGGAATTGTCCCGGCCGTGCTGCACTATTACACCAAGTTTGCTCCGGGAGCCAACGACGACGGTGTCGTGCGGTTCCTGCTGGCGGCGGCCGCCGTCGGAATCCTGTTCAAGATCAACGCGTCCATCTCGGGCGCCGAGGTGGGCTGCCAGGGTGAAGTGGGTTCCGCCTGCTCCATGGCCGCCGCCGGCCTCTGCGAAGTCCTGGGTGGAACGCCCGAGCAAGTGGAAAATGCCGCCGAAGTCGGCATCGAACACAACCTTGGCCTCACCTGCGATCCCGTGGGCGGGCTGGTGCAGATCCCCTGCATCGAACGCAACGCGATCGCAAGCGTCAAAGCCATCAATGCCGCCCGCCTTGCCCTGCACGGCGATGGCAGCCACAAAGTTTCCCTGGACAAAGCCATCAAGACCATGCGCGAAACAGGCGCAGACATGAAATCCAAGTACAAAGAGACCTCCCGTGGGGGCCTCGCCGTCAACGTAGTGGAGTGCTAGCCATGACTGCCATCCAAACCGAAACCACTGCCGTCTCCTCTCCTGAGACCACTGTGGAACACGTCCTCACCCTCGACTGCCCCGAAGGACCCGGAATCGTGCACGCCGTGTCCGGCTTCCTGCTGGACCACGGCTGCGACATCATCGACAACAAGCAGTTCGGTGATCGCGCCGAAGGCCACTTCTTCATGCGTGTTCACTTCGCCTCCTCCGGCGATGAAGCCACCGTTGACGAGCTGCGCTCTGCCTTCGCCCCCGTTGGCGAGAAGTACGGCATGAACTGGCAGCTTGAGCGTCAGGGCTACAAGCGCCGCGTGCTGATCATGGTCTCCAAGTTTGGGCACTGCCTGAATGACCTCTTGTTCCGTGCGAGGATCGGCGAACTGCCCATCAACGTGGTGGGCGTCGTGTCCAACCACACCGATCACCAGGGTTTGGCGGAGTGGCACGGGGTCCCGTTCTTCCACGTTCCCGTCACGGCGGCCACCAAGCCCGCGGCCGAGGGGCGCCTGCTGGAGATCATCGATGAACTGGACGTGGAGCTCATTGTCCTGGCACGCTACATGCAGGTTCTCAGCGACAATCTGGCCCGCAAGCTGGACGGCCGCGCCATCAACATCCACCACTCGTTCCTACCGAGCTTCAAGGGCGCCAAGCCCTACCACCAGGCCTACGCGCGTGGTGTGAAAACTGTGGGCGCCACGGCCCACTACGTGAACGGCGAGTTGGACGAAGGTCCCATCATCGCCCAGCAGGTAGTGGAAGTGGACCACACGTTCGGGCCGGACGATCTCGTAGCCGCCGGCCGGGACACCGAATGCAAGGCCCTCAGCAACGCCGTTCGCTGGCACTGCGAGGGGCGGATCATCCTGAATGGGAACAGGACGATCGTGTTGAAGTAGGGCTCTGCAAGCAACCATTTCGGTGGTTCCCTGCGCATACGCTGTCGCGAACGGCATCGTGAGCAGGGAACCATCGAATTGGCGTTTAAGGGAGCCTACAAGCGGGCCAGCCGTGTTGCCAGATGCAGCGCAGCCAGCCGGCCGGTCCCCCGCGGATCACCGCCGCACAGCTCGAAGATTCGTTGGAGCCGGTGATGCAACGACTGCCGTTCCAAGTGCAGCTCACGCGCGGCCTGGGCGGTATTGCACCCGGTATCCAGCCAAACTGTCAGGGTCCGCATGAGTTCGGACTTTTTCAAGCGGTCATGCTCGACGACGGCACCCAACTGCCGCTGCACGAACCCTTCGCATGTGGCTAGGTCCAGCGACTCCTGGGCCAGGAGTTCCACGGCCAGCGCGTCAGCGTCCACAACACCTTTTCCGGCCGGGGCCAGATCAAGTGCCCGGCGCGCCTCAGCCAAGGACCACGGCGCCTCAGAAATTCTGCTGCCCAACGGTCCCACGGCCACCAAGGAACCGGCTGGCACCTCCAGTTGGCGCAGTGAATCCATGAGCACCCGGCGGTTCAGCGCGCCCCTGACCACACCCTCGTCGCCCAACGAAGCCAGTGCGATCAGTTCCGCATTGTTGGCGTAGCTTGCACTGTGCGGAACACGCTCCCGGAGAAGCGCATCCACTGCCGGACGCAGATGCCCGGCTCCGGTTGAACGAATCACGACGGCGGCCACCGCGCCCTTTACCGGGAACCCGGACGCCGGTCCGAGCTGCTGAAGTTGCCAGTGCTGGCTTCCGGAATTGATGGCACGCATGAGTTCGATGCCCGCCAATTCCTTCAACCCGGGCGGCATCCGCTGCAACAGCGCCAGGCCCAAGATGTCCACGGAACGCTCGCCGGCCACCCGCGCGAAGCCGCCGTCGCCGTCGTCGGGCATGTGCAGTTCAAGTCGCGCGGCAAGGACACCGCGCACCGGCACATCCACCGTGGTGAGGCTGCCGCCGTCGTCGAAGGAGCCGGCGGCGCCGAGGGTCAGGCCCGACGGCGAGACCAGCCTGGCGCCGGCACCTGTCCTTTCGGATAAGACAGCCAGGAGCTGGTCGAGCCCGCCGCCGTGGGCAAGTTCAGCGGCCATGGCATGGCTGGCTTGGTCACCGCGTTGAAGGTGCTCCACGGATTCGCTCACCAAGAGTGAATTGACCTCCTGCATGACTCCAACAAACGGGACTACTTGGCGGAGTTCGATCACCGGCAACCCTGCAGTCTGGGCAATTGCCAGCATGGCCGCTGGAACTTCAGGCAGGGCGGGACCAGTCTCCAGGGCCAGCGCCGCAATTCCCCGGGCAGCCAGTTCGCGGACATAGTCTGCTTGCCGGGCGGCCGTTACCCCGGCGAGCGCCTGCCCTCCGCTCAGCAAGAGTTCGCCGCCACTGAGGAGCGGGGCGATGTCCAACACTTCGCTGGAATGCACCCACCGGACGGGCCGGTCCAGCGATTCGGGCACATTATTGAGGACCCGGGGTTCGGCGGATTTAAGGCTTTGGTACTCCAAAGCCGCGCCCAAAGAGATAGACATGACACTCCGTATGGTGATGGCTCATTTAGTTAGACATATCGTATCTTGTTGCTGTGATCCGGGGCACATACGCTGAAAGGGTCCCAATCAAATACGGAGGCTCTCCCCATGCAAGACAACCTCTCCCCAGCGGCTTCAGGCGCATCGCAGTCAGGTCCGGCAACGGCGCCGGGCCATGACAGCGAAGCCTGGCTTCAGCCCATTCCCGAAGCAGACCGTACCCGCAAAGTTTCCGGACAGTTTTGGATTTGGGCAGGCGCCAACCTGGCACCTATCAACTGGGTCCTCGGCGCCCTTGGCATCCATCTCGGCCTTGGCTTCGCAGACACTGTCATTGTCCTGGTCCTGGGAAACCTGATCGGCATGCTGCTGTTCGGCTGCTTTGTCCTCCTCGGCCAGAAGACCGGAGCCACCGGCATGGTTTTGGCCCGCGCCGCCTTTGGCCGCCGCGGCAACTACCTTCCCGCCGCTATCCAGGCCCTCTTGGTGATCGGCTGGTGCGCCGTCAACACGTGGATCATCCTGGACTTGGTGATGGCGCTCTTCGGAACCCTCGGCTGGGTAGATCCTGAAGCCAAGAACTACGCCTGGAAAATCGGCGTCGCCACCGCCATCATGGCAGCACAGGTTGCCATCGCCTGGTTCGGCTACAAGGCCATTGCGGCCTTTGAAAAGTGGACCGTCCCGCCCACCATCATCATCTTGGCCGTCATGTCCTGCGTGGCATGGTTCGGCATGAAGATCGACTGGGGTTACGCAGGACCCGCCGGCAACATCCTTGAAGGCTCTGAGCGCATCGCCGCCATGAGCGCCGTGATGACAGCAATCGGCATCGGCTGGGGCATCACGTGGTTCACGTACGCCGCCGACTACTCCCGCTTCGTCAGCACCTCTGTTCCCAAGCGCAAGGTCTACCTCGCTTCCGTCCTGGGCCAGTTCATCCCCGTGGTGTGGCTCGGCGTCCTGGGTGCAAGCCTCGCTACCAACAGCGGCGAGATTGACCCCGGCAAGCTCATCGTCCAGAACTTCGGCGTCCTGGCCCTCCCGGTCCTCCTCATGGTGCTGCACGGCCCCATCGCCACCAATATCTTGAACATCTACACCTTCTCCGTGGCCACCCAAGCCTTGGATATCAAGATCAGCCGCCGCAAGCTCAACCTGTTCGTGGGCGTCTTCTCGCTCATCGCCGTCGTGTTCTTCATCTTCCAAGAGGACTTCGCTGCAGTGCTCGACGCCTGGCTGATCGGCTTGGTCGCCTGGGTTGCCGCTTGGGGCGGGGTCATGCTGGTGCACTACTTCTGGCTGGAGAAGCGCTGGCCCGCCAAGGTTGACCGCCTCTTCGACCCCGTTGGAACGCACCGCTTGCCCGTCATCAACTGGGCCGGAATCGTGTCCCTCCTGGTGGGCATCTTCTCCACCTGGCTGTTCATGTACGGCCTGGTTCCCGCAATGCAGGGGCCTATCGCCGTGGCACTCGGCGGCTGGGACCTCTCCTGGCTGGCCGGTGGACTGACCAGTGCGGCGAGTTACGCCATCCTCGGCCCCCGCGCACACAAAAAGTACATCCTCGCAGACTCGAACCACGTGTCGGCAACACAGCCGGTACCGGCCGCTCCGGTAGTTCCGGAAAGGACCACAGCATGAACCAGCCCGCTTTCGCTGATTTGCTCCACCCGATCACCTGGCCCGAAGGTTACCAGGCAGCAGCGTCCTTCACATTCGACGTCGACGCGGAGTCTTGCACCATCGCGCACGATCCTTCCAGCACCCGGCGCATGTCCCTCATGAGTCACCAGTCGTATGGCCCCAAGATCGCCGTGCCGCGCTTGCTTCAGATCCTGGATCGCCAGGACATCAAGGGGACGTTCTTCATTCCGGGCTTCACGGCGGAGAGCTACCCGGATGTGGTCCGCAGGATCGCTGATGGCGGGCATGAAATCGCCCATCACGGTTACCTTCACGAGCCCATGCAGGGCATCGACGCCGCCACCGAGGCCACTTACCTGGACCGAGGCCTTGAAGCTCTGGCATCTGTTGCCGGCATCAGGCCCGTTGGTTATCGGGCACCCTGGTGGGAGCTGAATTGGCAGTCGCCGGCACTCTTGGCGGACCGCGGCTTCCTTTACGATTCAAGCCTGCTCGACGGCGACGCCCCCTACCGCATGTCGGTAGCCGAGGGCGATTCCCGGGACATCGTGGAAATCCCCGTGGACTGGGCCTTGGATGACTGGGAGCAGTACGGGTTCTACCCCGGAATCACCGGCAGCGGGGTCATCGAGAGTCCGGCCAAGGCGTTGGAAATGTGGACTCTTGAAGCCCAGGCGCACCACTCCCAAGGAAGCTGCTTCGTCCTGACCAATCATCCGTTCATTTCAGGCCGACCGTCCCGCGCCGTTGCCCTGGAGCAGCTGATCGAGAGGGTCAAGGATTTGGACGGCATGTGGGTCACCACCTTGGCCGGGATCGCGCAGCACACCAAGGACACCGTGCAGGAAATCCACACCCACGCCCGGATCGACGTCCCGCTATTCCCCGGAGCCGGAGCAAGCTTCCGCCCCGCGCAGGTTTTAAGTGGGCTTAGCCGTTAACGGCGTTGATCCAAACTCCGATGATCCACGTACTGGCCGCGGCACAGGCAAGCCCGAACTCCACCAGGATGCCAATGCCGGTCGCTTTCAGCGCTGCACCGCTCGAACGGACGGCCGTGCGGAAGTCCCGCGTCCGCTGGACTTCGCTGAGGAGAAGCCCGACGGCGAAGCCCACAAAGAGCCCCACCACGGGAATGACGAACATTCCCACAACACCCAGCACCACGCCGATCAGCACTGACCTGTTGGGAATGCCATGTTGCTTCAGCTTCCGTCCGGTGAGCACGGCGCTGGCTGCCATGCCGGCCACGACGAACACCATGCCGACGGCGAAGATCACCCAGCCGAGCGGACCGGCACCTCCCCAGATAGCCCAGGCCAGCAGGCTTGCGCCGATGAGAATACTGCCGGGAAGTACGGGAATGATGGTCCCGGCGACGCCTACCGCAATGGCCAGGCCGCACAGGATGGTCACAATAAGTTCGGCGTTCATGGCCTCAAGTCTATGCACTGCAACCCGAGGTCACTTGTGGCCCCCTCGACGCCGCGCGCGGGTGCGTACGTGACCCCGCGTTGCTCTTTAACCACTTAACGAACGACGGCGACGCTCCCCAGCACGGGAGGCGTCGCCGTCGTCGGTCTTGCGTAAGTAACCGCTATTCAGCCACGGCGGCAGCAACTGCCGCGGTGACGGCCGGTGCCACGCGGGCGTCCAGCGGGCTCGGCACGATGTAGTCCGCGGAGAGGTCTTCTGCGGCCAGTTCAGCGATGGCGTTGGCAGCGGCGATCTTCATGGCGGGTGTAATGCGGCGGGCCTTGGCGTCGAGTGCACCACGGAAGATGCCGGGGAAAGCCAGCACGTTATTGATCTGGTTGGGGAAATCGCTGCGGCCCGTGGCAACAACGGCTGCATACTTCTGGGCAACCTCGGGGAGAACTTCCGGGTCCGGGTTGGACAGCGCGAACACGATCGACTGATCGTTCATCAGCTTCAGGTGTTCTTCGTCCAGCTTGGAGGAGGAGACGCCCACAAAGACGTCTGCGCCGGTCAGGCCCTCGCCCGGACCACCGCTGATGCCGCGGGGGTTGGTGCGCTGGGCCATGCGGGCCTTGACGCTGCCGGGATCGGCCACAAGATCGGCACGGTCGGCGTTGACTACGCCCTTGGAATCAAGCAGGATGACGTCCTTGATGCCAACAGCAAGAAGAATCTCGGCGATGGCGATGCCTGCGGCACCTGCGCCGGAAACAACAACCTTGAGGCCGGCAAGTTCACGCTGGGTCACCTTGGCGGCATTGGTCAGGGCGGCAAGAACCACGACGGCGGTGCCGTGCTGGTCGTCGTGCATGACCGGGCAATCGAGGGCTTCAATGAGTCGCTCTTCGAGTTCGAAACAGCGCGGAGCCGAGATGTCCTCGAGGTTCACGGCGCCGAAGCTCGGGCGGAGGCGGACCAAGGTTTCGATGATCTCGTCCACGTTGGTGGTGTTGAGGACCAGCGGGATGGAGTCGAGATCGCCGAAGGACTTGAAGAGGGCCGACTTGCCCTCCATAACGGGCAAGGAAGCACTCGGGCCAATGTTGCCCAGACCCAGAACGGCGGTGCCATCGCTGACCACAACAACCAGGCGTTCGGCCCAGGTGTGGGTGCGGGCAAGCTCGGGGTTGGCGTGGATCGCGCGGCTGACCTGGGCGACGCCCGGGGTGTAGGCGATGGAAAGGTCGCGCTTGTTGTTGAGCGGGACGGTGCTGGAAATGGTCAGCTTGCCGCCTTCGTGCGCGGCGAAGATCTCTTCTTCGCTCAGTACCAGGGCTTCGTTATCAGTTGCAATTGTCTCAATGGACACGTCTTTGTCTCCTCAGGCTAGCCGTGGACCCACGGCATGATTCGGGCAGGAACAGAACTGCTGGTGCGGGCCAAGGGTGACTGGTCCGGCATTGCTTCTGCAGATAGGGGGCTGCTAGCCGCTTCGGTGGTTCCAGCCTAGGGAACCGCTGAGGGTACAAGATTCAATACCAAGAGAGACGATTCGAGAGTAAAACGTTCAACCAGCCCAAAGTGTGATCCACGTCATGTCAAAAACCGTGTTCTGAGGGCCTATCGGTCTAGACCAGCTGCGCTCTTGTCATTCGCCGGTGAGAAGCGTGCATGCTTTTTTGAGATCTTTCTCCGCCTCAAACAAGGACAATCGCCGGCAGCGGACCGCCTGCACCAAGCCACTCACCAGATGCAAAAGGATGCGGGCCCTGACGGCGTCCTTCCCGGAGTCCTTACTCAACGAACCGACCACTTCCTCGGACAGGGCATCAATTTCGCGCAACAGCTGCGCCGTGTCATCGTCCTTGCCCGCAGGCCGAATGAGACAGTGCTCCACACCCGGCTGCATAACCCGCAAGTGGAAAATCTCCATCATCAAACCCGCGAGGGCATGGCCCTCCCCTTCCCGCAACCGGACGCCGTCACGGAGTTCCCGCAACTGTTGCCGATAGACAGCCAGCATCAGGTGGGCGGTAGAGGGAAAGTAACGGTAGAGCGTGCCGAGTGGAATGTCAGCCCGGGCCGCCACGTCGGAAAGGCTCAATGTGTCGAACTGACGCTGGGCAAAGCCTTCCGCAGTCTTCAGGATGCGGGCATAGCGCAACTGCTGCCGCGGCGTGGTGGGTGCGGCAGCCATACGGGGCAGCCCCGTGGTCAGGTCAAGGGAGTAGGGTTCCAGTGAGTTTGATACGGGCATTTCCGGCGATCTCTTGGCAGGCTGACAAGGAAACGGCCCGCTGGGTCAAAGACCGCGGCTGGCCGATCGCATCAATGATACGGGAGCAAAATGACCGTTTCCTGAGAGCTCACTTGGCGCCCGTGAGCCATGCCTTTCCCGTCTATCCGCCCCCACAGACCTACACTTCATGCAGGTTTGGAAGCTGCACGGGAGGAACACGCATGGGGATATTACGACGTCGGATGGCAGCGGCGCTGCTGACCGCAACTGTTGCGGTCATGGCAGTTAGTCCCCTACCGGCGTCGGCCGCGCCCAGCAACGGGCCGGACCCGATAGTCAACGGTGATGCGTTTGTGGGGAAGACGTTGACCGCGGACATCGGCCCGTACACGTTCTACGGCTGCGGGGGCGGCAAAGGCCCCGACTTTACCGTCTACTGGACAAGGGACGGCTTCCTGGTGGCCGGCGAAACAACACGCAGCTACACGCTGGAGCAGGATGACACCGGCGCCCGCATGGCCGCGCACGTCACCGCGAGCACCACGGCCTGCGGCGGAGAATCCCTGCACAGTAACGAAACCAAGCCCGTGGGTGCCTTGAACCGGGCAGCAGGATTCACAGGCCGCAGCTTTGAACTCTTGACCCGCGCCAGTGATGGCTCGCTGCTGCTCTACGGCCGCAGAGGCAGCGCGTGGGATCCTGCCCGAACCGTGGGATACGGCTTCAACATCTTCAATACGGCGTTCTCCCCCGGCGACTTCGACGGTGACGGTAAAAGCGACGTGATCGTGCGGGACTCCGTCGGCGCGCTATACCTCTTTAGTGGGGACGGCGCCGGTGGATGGAAGCCGGCCAGGTCAATCGGCAACGGATGGAACGTGTTCGACTCCATTATCGGTCCGGGCGACTTCAACGGGGACGGCCACAATGACGTCCTGGCCCGGCAACCCAGTGGCGCCCTCTATCTCTACCCGGGCAATGGTAAGGGTGGCTGGTTGGCAAGAACCGCCGTCGGGACGGGCTGGAATGTCATGGATGCGCTGGTGACGCCCGGTGATTTCAATGGCGACGGAAATGTGGACATCCTGGCACGGGACCGCAGCGGCTATTTGTTCTTTTACGGCGGCAATGGCTCCGGAGGCTGGTCGCGGTCCTGGATGATCGGCGTCGGATGGAACGCACTCAAGTTCGTAGGCGGCGCCGGTGACTTCAACGGCGACGGCTTCCCCGATGTTTACGGGGTGGACCAGCAAGGCCGCTTGCTGGCTTACTACAGCGACGGCAGGACCGGATGGAAGGGTTCCGAGGCTGTAGGCGCCGGCTTCGGATGGTTCACGGCAATCTTCTAGGAAAATCCTAGCCGCGGTACCATTAAGCGCATAAAGTCTGGGGAGGACACCATGTTTGCTTCATCACGCCCTACTTCCGGCGTGCGCCGGGCAATTGCCGGAATCGGGGCTGCAATTTTTGCAGCTGTAGTACTTGCCCCCGCCCCCGCCATGGCCAACATGGACCCTGAACCTCCGGTTATCACCGGCGCTCCTTATGTCGGTTCCACGCTCACCGTCACGTGGGACCCCTACGCATACAAGGGCTGCGGTGCTGCTGCGGGCCCGGATACCCGAATCTACTGGACGCGCGACGGCGAAGTGGCAACGGACCACCCCACCTGGCCCAACTATGTCCTCACTGAAGAAGACCGCGGCAAAACCATAGCCGCGCACCTGGTTGCCAGCTACCCCTGTGAAGGCCTGGAAGTCGCCAGCGAAGAAACCGCGCCGATTTCTGCGTCCAACCGCCCAAATGGCTTCACAGGCCGTGGAGCATTCGAGCTTCTGGCCCGCCGTTCCGACGGCGCACTGATGATGTACCCCCGGGTTCAAAACAACTGGGAACCCGCGAAGACCGTCGGCGCAGGCTGGAACATCTTCCCCACGGTGCTCTCCCCCGGCGACTTCGACGGCGACGGCATCAACGACGTCCTCGGCAGGGACTCGGCAGGCGACCTCTACCTGTACAGCGGTGACGGTTCAGGCGGCTGGAACGGTCCCCGAAAGGTCGGGGCGGGGTGGAACATCTTCACTTCGCTGGTCGCTCCCGGGGATTTCAACAGCGATGGCACCAACGACGTCCTGGCTCTGGACGCCAATGGGATTCTCTACCTTTACCCCGGTGACGGTGAGGGCGGATGGCTGCCCCGGTCCGTGGCGGGCCAAGGCTGGGACGCCCTGACCTCGATCATCACCCCCGGCGACTTCGACGGCGACACCAACGTTGACGTCCTGGCTCGCGATTCTGCCGGGTACTTGAAGCTCTACAGTGGCAACGGTTCGGGCGGCTGGAACGGCATGACCGTGGTTGGCCAAGGCTGGAACGGCATGAGCAAGATCGGCAGCGCCGGCGACATCAACGCCGACGGCAGCCTCGACGTCTTTGCCGTAGATGGCTCCGGCCAACTTCGCGCGTACTACGGCAACGGCAGCGGCGGCTGGGCCGGCGCTGAAGTGGTCGGTTGGGGCTGGGGCGGGTTCACGGACCTGTTCTAGTTTGGTCTTGTTCTACTAACAGCGTTTGTTGAGAACCCCGTTCGGAGCGATCCGGGCGGGTTCTCGCGCTGAAGAAGCGTTTTCGCAACAGGGCATTTCGCAATAAAAGGGCCAGCTATGTGCCGGGAAACCCTGCAGGCGGTAGTGTCATCCCAATTGATCTCTTCGGCCAACTCTGTGCCGCCTTATTTCTCTGGGGGAATCCTTGGGCTTCAACTCTGCCCTTCGCGCGCCTGCGCGCCGCCGCAGTCCTCGCCGACTGCTTGCACTCATCACGGCCCCGGCTTTAGCCACTTGCCTCCTGGTATCGGCCGTCCCTGCTTCCGCCGCCGAAAAAGCGGTGGACACCACGGCCTCCCACACAATAGATGAGGTGCCCAGCAAAGAAACCGCCCAGGGGCTTCCCGTCGAAGCAGCCCCTCGATCGAAAGGTTTCGACGGCGACGGCACCTTCGATCTGTTCGCCCGGGACAACGCGGGCCGCTTGCTCCTCTACCCCACCGATGGACGGGGCAATTGGCGGGCGCCGCAAGTGATCGGCAACGGGTGGCACATCTACAGCCTCTTGGTTTCACCGGGCGACTTTGACGGCGACGGAACAGTGGACGTCATGGCCCGAGACGGCTACGGACGTCTCTTCCTCTACCAAGGAAATGGCGCCGGAGCTTGGAAACAGGCCTTCCAGATTGGTCAGGGATGGCAGGGGTTCGTCAACCTGATCGCACCCGGTGACTTCAACGGTGATGGCACCAACGACATCCTTGCCCAGGATGCTGCAGGCAACGTCTTCCTCTACCCCGGCAACGGGCGGAGTGGTTGGCTCGCACCGAGCAAGGTCACTACGGGCTGGCAGGGACTGGATGCTGCAGGGGCGGGGCATTTCTATGGCACACCCGAAGCCGTGGTCCTCGCGCGCAGCCGCTTTGGCGACTTGCAGGCCCGTTCATCTCAGCGCAACGGTTTCTTCTTCGATTATGGTAGCCCCGACGCCTTTGACGGAACCATCGGCAGGGGCTGGGAGGCGCTTAGTCGCTTCGGGATTGCAGGTGACTTCAACGGAGATAGCTACAACGACGTCTATGGCATCAGCCCGAACGGCCTGCTGACGATGTACCTCGCCGATCCTTCAGGCTTCAGCAGCTGGGGCATCTACGGCTTCAAGTGGAAAGGGCAACCGGTAGTAGGAAGCGGCTGGAACGTCATGAACTACGTCTTCTAGGCCTAGTCCACGCTCTTGATCTTCACCACGAACACGGCGCCCATGAGCCCAATGACTGCGGCGGCTACGTACAGCGAGACGTAGCCGCCCCAGTAAAGGACAAACGGAGAGGCGATCAAGGGGGCGATCACCTGCGGCAAGGAGTTGGCGATGTTGATAACGCCCAAATCCCGGCCGCGGTCCATCCCAGTGGGAAGGACCTGCGTGATGAGCGCGAAGTCAACGGCGAGATACGCTCCAAAGCCGATTCCCAGTACCACCGCACCGGTAAGCCCGCCAATCCACGTCGGCGCGAAGGCAAGGATCAGTGACGCCAGCGCAATGATGACCGACGAAGCGATCACCAGAGGCTTCCGCTTGCCCATCCTGTCGCTCAGCCTGCCCCCGAGCACGCTGGTGACAATGACCGAGACCGCGTAAAGCCCGGTAAGAATGAGGACACCAAACGACGGATCGATTCCCTCCGTTTCCTTGAGACGCACAGCATCACTCAGGAAGAACAACAAATACAACGTGACCATGTGGTTGCCGGTGCTTACCAGCAGGCGAGTCAGCCAAGCCCACGCGAAATCGGGGTAGCGCTTGGGAGAAACCCAGAAGCCTTTGAGAAATCTCGCCATCTTGAACGGTGGTCGCTCGCTTGGCGGAAGCTGCTGGTCGTCATTCTTAAAGAGATAAACCACGACACCGGCCAGCAGCGCTGCAGCGCACAGCCAATAGCCGGCGGCAAAGTTTCCAACAACGACCGCAGCGATGACCGCTCCGATGAGGATGCCCACCGTCTGCCCCATGGCGGCCAGCCCGCCGACAGTCCCGCGCTGTGGAACCGGGACACGGTCAGGTATGGCGGCCGTGATAGCCGCGTACATGGCGTTGGCTCCGGCCTGCACGAGGCACCACAGCAAGGTCATTGCGGCAACGTTGGGAGCACCGGCCAAAGCTATGAGCGCAACAGCTCCAAGAACGGCGCCCATGAGAACCCAGGGAACACGGCGACCAAACCTGGACGTAGTGCGGTCGCTGAATGCCCCGAAGAGCGGGTTTGCCACCATGGAGACGGCCGCGCCACAGCCTGTTACCAGTGCCAGGATTGCTTCCTTCTGGCCTTCGTCAAAGTGAGCTGCCTGCAGTCCCAACAGCACTTGGAGGGGGCCAAAGAACGCTGCATTGATGCCTAGGTTAACCAGCACCACGCCAGTGACCCATAGGGGGCGCACACGGCTTACCGGCTCAGCCAGCGCCGTTGCGGTACCACCGCGGACCACGGCTGGATCCGGCACCGGGCCCGGAAGATCGGACAAGCTCATAGCAGGTTCCCCCTCTTGGAATGTTTGGATTCAGCCTAGCGCGGCGGAACGACACTGAACCGCCGTCGGGTTCTTTATCCACATAGGCCGAAATATCTCCTGACCTAGCTCTGACGCAAGGGTTAGTGTGGCCTCAAACCGATAGAGGAGCAGCATTGTGAGTGAGCAAGTAAATACCGCCGATCTCTACGACGATCGCGGCGAGGAGTTGGAATCCATCGCCATCCAGTTTCAAAACCTGGGCGGGCGCACGCATTTCAGTGGGCCTGTCCGCACTATTCGGTGCTTCGAGGACAATGCGCTGGTGAAGACCATCCTCAACACCCCCGGGGAGGGTGCCGTTCTGGTCATCGATGGGCAGGGTTCGTTGAGGACCGCGCTCATGGGAGACATGATTGCGGAAAGTGCAGTGGCAAACGGCTGGGCCGGCGTGGTAATCAACGGCGCCATTCGCGACCGCGAGGCGATCGCCCGCTTGCCCCTGGGCGTTAAGGCACTTGGTAGCAACCCTAAGAAGAGTGCCAAGACAGGTGTGGGTGAAGTGGATGTGCAGCTGGTGATCGATCGGGTCCGCATCCAGCCAGGCGTGATGATCTTCTGCGATCCGGACGGCATTCTGATCGAGCGCTGACCCTTCCGGTATTGCTGACTTAGAGGGAAAGTGGAAGAAACATTCTCCCGTCGGGAATCAACCGGGCTGTAAGATAGTTACTGAAAGCAACTATCCTGCTTAATCCACTTTTCTGCCACCTCTGGAGAAGATATGTCCAAAACTGCCCCTGTACGGGCTGCCGGAGAGGTCTTGACGCATCGTCAGACACTCACCGTCATGGTGGGGCTCATGCTCGGCATGTTCCTGTCCTCGCTGGATCAAACCATCGTGTCCACCTCCATCTACACCATCGCCAACGACCTCGATGGCCTGTCTCTCCAAGCGTGGGCCACCACGGCCTACCTCATTACATCCACCGTCAGCACCCCGCTCTACGGCAAGCTCAGCGATATCTTCGGTCGGCGCCCGCTCTACCTCGTGGCAATCGTGATCTTCCTGGCCGGTTCCCTCTACGCGGGGTCCGTCCACTCCATGACCGAGCTTGCCATTGCCCGCGGCATCCAAGGCCTCGGCGCCGGCGGCTTGCTGGCCTTGGCGCTGACCATCATCGGCGACATCGTGGCACTGAAGGACAGGGCAAAGTACCAGGGCTACTTCATGTCAGTCTTCGGTATCTCTTCCGTACTCGGTCCGGTTATTGGCGGCGCCTTCGCCGGCTCAGCCAACATCCTGGGCTTTGACGGCTGGCGCTGGGTCTTCTTCATCAATCTCCCCATTGGGCTCGCCGCCCTTGTGGTGGTCTTCCTGTACCTGCACCTTCCGGCGCGGCATGTGAAGCAAAAGATCGATTACTGGGGCGCCGCGGCCATCACCCTTGCGATTGTTCCGCTACTGCTGGTTGCAGAACAGGGCCGCACGTGGGGTTGGGCTTCCGGCGGATCCTGGCTCTGCTACGGACTTGGCGTCATCGGCATCGTGACCTTCCTTCTTGCCGAGAAACGTGCCGGCGACTACGCGCTGATTCCGCTGCGCCTCTTCAAGAACACGACGTTTGGGCTGTCATCACTGTTGAACTTCATCATCGGCATCGGAATGTTTGGTGCCATTGCCATGCTGCCCATGTACCTGCAGCTCGTGAAGGGGCTAACTCCTACCGAGGCCGGCCTGATGATGATCACGTTTACTGTGGGCATCCTCTTCGGCTCGATCTCTGCCGGCAGAACCATCTCCTCATCAGGCGTGTACCGGATCTTCCCCATCATGGGTACGGCAGTACTGGCTGCCGCAGCCACCGTCATGGGCCTGGTCCTCGGCGTCGACACAGGACTGTGGGTTCCCGGCCTGATTGCCGTGTTCTTCGGCGTCGGATTGGGCTTCTGCATGCAGCCGCTGACACTTGCCATGCAGGTTTCCGTTCCGCCCAAGGATATGGGCGTAGGCACCTCAACAGCTGCGTTCTTCCGTTCCATGGGTGGAGCAGTAGGCACGGCCGTCTTCATTTCCATGCTGTTCAGCACGGCCGCTGACAAGATTGCCGAGGGCATGAAGACTGCCGTAGCCAACCCGGACTACCAAGCTGTCATGAAGGACCCGGCCGTGGCCTCCGATCCGGCTAACGCCAAGCTCTTCGACTTCTTCAAAAACGGAGCCAACAACGAGTCGCTGAATGACACCAGCTGGCTTCACACGGCCAACAGCACACTGACGAGGCCCATCACTGAAGGCTTTGCCCAAGCAATCGACATCGTCATGCTTACGGCCGCCGGACTCATGATCATTGCCTTCCTCATCAGTTTCGCCTTGCCCAACAAGAAGCTCACCGACCCCAAAGCCGCAGCCAAGGAATCCGTTCCGGCGCACTGAGTCAGTCGTCAGGCATTGAGCCGCTCGTCTGGCACTGAGTTACCCGCGAGGAACTAGGTTCACGCAATACCAACAACGGCAGACAGTCTTCGGACTGCCTGCCGTTGTTTGCTTGATGCCCGCTTGCCCCCAGCACGGCGCGAATACGTTCAAGTAGTGGATCCAGAGCGATCATTTTGTCGTCTCAGGAACGAGTAAGGGATCACTCAGCCAACTCCCAGCCGCGCGAGAGTAGGCCCATGCGTTAACTAGGTGAATCCATGTCACGTCGGTCACTTGACTGGAACTTGGCCGATATGACGTGCCACACTGTGTAGCGCGAGTGCACCGGCGTCCCCGTCGGACAGCCGACGACGTCCCGCACATCGCTTCCGAACCCCCATTCCCTAAGGGAGACCCATGTCCAGTTCCAGCACCGAAGGCGCGCCATCAGTCTCACGGAAGGTGATCGGCCTGGCCGTCGCCGGCGCGGTGGGCGGATTCCTCTTCGGCTTCGATTCGTCCGTGGTCAACGGTGCCGTGGATGCGATGGCTGACGAGTTCGTCATGAGCGAGGCGGTCACGGGCTTCGCCGTCGCTGTTGCGCTGCTGGGGTGTGCCGCCGGCGCCTACTTCGCCGGCAAAATCGCCGACCGCTATGGACGCATCCCCGCCATGAAGATCGGTGCGCTGCTCTTCCTGGTGAGCGCTATAGGAACGGGCCTCGCCTTTGGCGTGTGGGATCTCATCTTCTGGCGACTGGTGGGCGGCCTGGGCATCGGGCTAGCCTCCGTTATCGCCCCGGCTTACATCTCCGAAATTTCCCCCAGGCACGTACGCGGCCGCTTGGCATCGCTCCAGCAGCTCGCCATAACCACCGGCATCTTCGCAGCTCTTCTCTCCGATGCAGTGCTCGCCAACTCGGCCGGTGGCGCCGGCGGCACGTTGTGGCTGGGCATTGAAGCCTGGCGCTGGATGTTCATCGCTTGTGCCGTGCCCGCCGCTGTGTACGGCTGGATCGCTTTTCGCCTGCCGGAGTCCCCACACTTCCTGGTACTCAACGGCAAGGAAGACCAGGCCCGCAGTATCTTCAACAGGATCATCCCGGGCGACGACATCGAGCGGCACATCCGCGAGATCCGCGAATCCATCCAGGAGGAGAAGCTCTCCACCAAGAAGGGCTCGCTCCGCGGCAACAGGTTCGGCCTTTTGCCAGTGGTTTGGATTGGCATCATCCTCTCCGTCCTTCAGCAGTTCGTTGGCATCAACGTGATCTTCTATTACTCCACCACGCTGTGGAAGGCCGTCGGTTTCCAGGAAAAAGACTCACTAACGATCTCCGTGGCCACCTCCGTCACCAACATCCTGGTCACCCTTGTTGCCATCGCCCTGGTGGACCGCATTGGCCGCCGGCCCATCCTGCTCACTGGCTCCATCGGCATGGCCGTATCCCTCGGCGTCATGGCACTGGCCTTCTCCTCCGCAGTCGGCACGGGCTCCGAGATCAGCCTCCCCGGTGCGTGGGGGCCGGTTGCCCTCGTCGCAGCAAACGTCTTCGTGATCAGCTTCGGTGCCTCATGGGGCCCGCTCGTTTGGGTGCTGTTGGGCGAAATCTTCCCGTCCCGCATCCGCGCACGTGCCCTCGGCCTGGCCGCGGCCGCGCAGTGGATCGCGAATTTCGCCATCACACTCAGCTTCCCCATCATGGCAGCAGGTTCGCTGCCACTGACGTACGCCATGTACGCGGCGTTCGCGGCGGCGTCGTTCTTCTTTGTGATGTTCAAGGTTCCGGAGACCAACGGCATGTCCTTGGAACAGGCCGAAACCCTGTTCGTTCCCAAGGGCGCACCGGTGGCACCCTTGCCAGTCGCCTCAGACGAAGCAAAGTAGCGCACAAAAAAGCCCGGCGGATTTGACCAGTTCAATTCCGCCGGGCTTTTGTGGTTGCGGGGAGGGCTACACCAGGTGCGGCTCGTGGGTTTTCAGGTAACCGCGTCCTCCGAAAGCGACAAGGATGGCGATGACCATGGCCACAGCACCAGCGAAGAACGGCACCTGCGGGCCGAAGTGCTCGCCGAGTTGGGCGGCCGCGAACGGTGCCAGCGCGCCGCCCATCCAGCGCACAAAGTTGTAACCGGCGGACGCAACGGGACGAGGCGAATCAGAAACGCCCATGGCCAGCTCCGTGTAGACCGTGTTGTTGATGCCCAGCAGGGCACCGGCCACGATGACAAGCACGACGACGGCCATCACCGAGTGCCCCGCAGCCAGTCCCAGCCCGATCAGGTCGAGCATGAGCGCGGCGAGCGTGCCGGTGAGGACTTTGACGGCGCCGAACCGCCTCTGGAGCGCGGGAGCCACGAACACCGAGAAGACGGCTACAGCAACACCCCAGCCGAAGAACACTCCACCGATTCCATAGGCGTCCATGCCCAGGATGAAGGGCGTGAAGGCGAGGATGGTGAAGAAGCCGTAGTTGTAGAACAGCGCACTTGCTGCAGTTGTGCGGAGGCCCTTGTGTCCGAGCGCCAGCAACGGATCCCTGAGGCGGGACTTTTTGGCCGGGGCGGGTGTTTTGGGAAGCAATGCCAGCAGCGCGACGAAAGCGGCGGCCATGAGAACTGCGGTGCCGAAGAATGGAGCCCGCCACTGCCAGCCACCCAGGAGGGCACCCAGCAACGGGCCGAGGGAGATACCCAGGCCGAGTGCTGCTTCGTAAAGGATGATGGCCGTGCCGGTTCCACCGCTGGCCACGCCTACAATCACTGCCAGTGCCGTTGCCACGAACAACGCGTTACCAAGACCCCAACCCGCCCGGAATCCCACCAGCTGCTCAACGCTGCCGGAAAGACCGGACAGAGATGCGAACACCACGATGATCGCCAAACCGATCAGCAGCGTCTTCTTGCCACCAATCCTTGAGGACACGAATCCGCTGATCAACATGGCGATTGCGGTCACCAGGAAATAGCTGGTGAACAGCAGGGAGACTTCACTGGTGGAAGCCTCAAGGTTCTTGGCAATCGCGGGGAGAATCGGGTCCACGAGCCCTATGCCCATAAACGCGAATACGGCCGCGAGCGCAGTGGCCCATACCGCCTTGGGCTGTTTGAGGAAGGAAGCTTTCTCAGCTTCCAAGGTGTTTTCGATGGTTTTTTCGGCGCTTGCTGAAGCGTCAGCCAACTGGCGTGACATTCACGTGCTCCTTGTCGGTGCTTTTTTCTGTTTTAGTTCTGGAACGAGCTGTTGAGCTTGGCGATCACGGGCAGTGCGGACGCGAGATGCTCGATTTCGTCGCTGCTGAGTTCCTGGAGCAGCTCGGCCACCATGGCGTTTCGCCGTTGGTTGGCGGACTCGACGGCGGCCGTCCCGGCTTGGGTGATGACCACCTGGACAGCCCGTGAGTCGTCGGGATCGGGCTGGCGGGTGATCAGGCCCGCCCGCTCGAGTTTGATGATCTGCTCCGTAGCGCTGGGGACTTTGATGCCCAGGTTCTTGGCGATATCGCCCACGCGGAGGCCGCCGTCGGAAATCATGGACAGCAGGCTGAGCTGCGCGGCGGTGAGTTCGCCCTCCGGATCGAGGCGGCGGAACATGTAGACGCCGAGCCGGAGCGACTCGCGGAATTCCTGGGCCAGGTCCAACAGCCGGGGATCAAAGGTGTTCATATTTAGGTAGCCTAATAGTTAGGGTACCTAAATGTCAAGAGTTTCAACCGAGCCGGACAGGGACTTAGAGTGCGAGCTTCATGCCTTCGTGACTGGCGACGAAGCCCAGGCGCTCGTAAAAACGATGGGCCCCAACCCGGGACTTGTCCGTGGTGAGCTGCATCAGCGAACAGCCACGCTCCCGGGCCTGATCAATCGCCCACTGAATCATCAGCGCACCAACACCCTGACCCCGCAGCACGCCGGAGACCCGAACAGCCTCGATCTGCGCACGCCAGGATCCCTTGCGCGACAAGCCCGGAATGTAGCTGAGCTGGAACGTGGCAACCACCTCCCCGCCGAGTTCACCCGCCACCAGAAGGTGCGCCGGGTCGGCGTCGATCGCGTCAAAAGCCCGCTCGTACGGCGCTAAATCCTCAGCGTTTTCGCGTGCGGCGCCCAGTTGATCATCCGCGAGGAGCTCGAGGATGCGCGGCAGGTCGCCCTTGCGGGCCTGCCGCAGGGTGAAAGTTCCACGGTCGACGGCGACGGTCAGCAGAGCGGGTTCGGCGCCGGATTGAGTAGTCACCACCCCAGCATGCCACTCCCGCCAACATGCCCAGAACTCAGTATTGCTAAGTACCGGTACCTAGTTCTACTATGTAGTGGTAGCTAGTAATACTGAGTAGTGAGGGAGGTGTCCGATGGGCAAGCAAATGACCGAGATGCTCAAAGGCACATTGGAGGGCATCGTTCTAGCCCTCCTGACCGGCAAGGCAGCGTACGGATATGAGATCACCACGCTGCTCCGGGAGCAGGGATTTACCGAGATCGCTGAAGGCACGGTGTACGCGCTGCTGGTCAGGATCGAGCAAAAGGGGCTGGTAGACGTTGAGAAGCGTCCGTCCGAGAAAGGACCACCCCGCAAGGTATACACGCTCAACACGCAGGGCGAAAAAGAACTGAACGAATTCTGGAACACATGGAGCTTCTTGTCCGGACGGATTGAAGAGCTCCGCAAGGAAGGAAAATAGCATGGCAGCGAAATGGATCGAACTGGTCACCGGATCACTCGAGCAGAAGAAGCAGTACAAGCAGGCCAAGGCTCGGCTGGATGCTCTGCCAGAGCCCTACCTCGCGGTGGCCACCGCCTTCAACCGCTATTTGACGTACTACGGCGGCGTCACAGATGGCGACACCATGGTGCAGATGATCTCCGATCTGGCCGACCTGTGGGAACGAGCCGCAGTGGATGGCACCCCCGTGAGCGAGATCGTGGGCGGAGATCCCATCGAATTCGCCGAGAGCTTCGCCCAGGCCTACGGCGGAAAACGCTGGATCGACAAAGAACGCGAGCGCCTCAACAAGGTCATCGATAAAGCCAAGGAGGCGGAATCATGACCGCTGCAGCAATCCGCGTAGAGGGCATTGAGAAGTCATACAAGAACCTCCACGTACTACGGGGTGTGAACTTTGAGGTAGCGCCCGGCAGCATCTTTGCGCTGCTGGGCTCCAACGGAGCGGGCAAGACCACCATGGTGAAGATCCTTTCCACCCTGCTCAAAGCGGATGCCGGTTCGGCCGCCGTCGAAGGCTTTGATGTGGCCACCGAGTCGCTCAAGGTAAGGCAGTCCATCAGCCTCACGGGACAGTTCGCGGCTGTGGACGAGGTTCTTTCCGGCAAAGAGAACCTGGTTTTGGTGGCTAAGCTGCGTCACTTGAAGAATTCCGGTCAGATCGCTGATGACTTGCTGGCGCAGTTCAGCCTCACCGAGGCCGGGTCCCGCAAGGTGGCGAGCTATTCGGGCGGCATGCGCCGACGCCTGGACATAGCGATGAGTCTGATCGGCAACCCCCAGGTGATCTTCCTGGACGAGCCCACCACAGGCCTCGATCCTGAAGCCCGCCTCGAGGTGTGGCAAATCGTTAAGAACCTTGCAAGGCAAGGGACCACGGTCCTGCTCACTACGCAGTACCTCGACGAAGCTGAACAGCTGGCAGATCGGATTGCCATCCTGCATGAGGGACGCATCATCGCCAACGGAACCCTGGCCGAGCTCAAGCAATTGCTGCCGCCAGCCAAGATCGAATACGTCGAAAAGCAGCCGAGCCTGGAGGACATCTTCCTTGCCCTGGTGGGCAGCGGCAATAACGCTGCTGCCGACAACAACGAGTCAGTAGAGGACAGGTCATGAGCACCCATTTCTTCACAGACACCTCGATCCTGCTGGGCCGTTCCATGCGGCACATCTTCCGCAGCGTAGACACCATCATCACCACCGCGGTCACCCCAATCGCCCTGATGCTGCTGTTCGTCTACGTCTTCGGCGGGGCCATCAGTACCAACACAGAGAACTACGTCAACTACCTGCTCCCGGGCATCATGCTGATCGCCATCGCATCCGGCATCGCCTACACGGCGGTCCGGCTGTTCACTGACATGCAGAGCGGCATCTTTGAGCGGTTCCATTCCATGCCCATCGCACGCTCATCGGTTCTTTGGGCCCACGTACTGACCTCATTGGTGGCTAACGGACTCTCGCTGGTGATCATCGTGGTGGTGGCACTGCTCATGGGGTTCCGGACGTCAGCGAGTGTGCTCGACTGGCTGGCCGTTGCGGGCATCCTGGCGCTGTTCACTTTGGCACTAACTTGGATCGCGATCATTGCCGGCCTCTCGGCGAAATCCGTTGATGGCGCGGGCGGGTTCTCTTATCCGCTGATCTTCCTGCCGTTCATCAGCTCCGCCTTCGTCCCCACGGAGACCATGCCCGGTCCTGTCCGCTGGTTCGCCGAGAACCAGCCCGTGACGTCCATTGTGAATACCCTTCAGGATCTGTTCGCGCAGCGCCCGGTGGATGGCGACATCTGGGTAGCCCTGGCATGGTGCCTGGGGATCCTCATCGTCTCTTACGCCTTTGCCACAGCTGCCTACAAGCGCCGGATCACCTAGTTTCCACCGAGCCCCACCACGGCCGAAGCTCCTCTCTTCCACAGGGGGAGCTTTCGCCATGCAGACCGATTCGCCAATGGTCAGACATTAGCTATAGCTTTATCGAACAGATTTGTAACGGCCGTCACCATTGTGGCGGGTCCTTCGAAGGGTTCTTGAACTAATGTCCGATCAGACAACACAGGGGAAGCTTCACGTCTCCAGCAGGGACAGCGAGCCCCACCTGTCACGCTCGCTCAGCAACCGCCATATCCAGCTCCTTGCCATCGGCGGCGCAATCGGGACCGGCCTCTTCATGGGTTCCGGCAAAACCATTTCCGTCGCCGGACCCTCCGTGATCTTCGTGTATATGATCATCGGCTTCATGCTGTTCTTCGTCATGCGCGCCATGGGCCAGTTGCTGCTTTCCAACCTGAACTACAAGTCCTTCAGCGACTTCGCGGGCGACCTCCTTGGACCGTGGGCAGGCTTCTTCACAGGCTGGACCTACTGGTTCTGCTGGGTAGTCACCGGCGTGGCGGACGTCATCGCGATCGCTGGCTACGCTGACGAACTCTGGCCGGGAATCCAGCTCTGGATCCCGGGCCTGGCCACCATCATCATCCTTCTCCTCCTGAACCTGCCCACCGTGAAGGCCTTCGGCGAGACTGAATTCTGGTTTGCACTGATCAAGATCGTTGCCATCGTGGCGCTGATCGTTGTGGGCCTGGTGATGATCTTCACCGGCTTCCAGTCCAACGCAGGAACTGCGAGCTTCACCAACCTCTGGAGCCACGGCGGGTTCTTCCCCAAGGAATTCATGGGATTCGTGGCCGGCTTTCAGATCGCCGTGTTCGCGTTCGTGGGTATCGAGCTGGTGGGTACGGCCGCCGCCGAAACCAAGAACCCCGAGCACAACCTCCCCCGCGCCATCAACGCCATCCCCCTGCGCGTCATGCTCTTCTACGTAGGCGCCCTCATCATCCTCATGTCCGTCACCCCGTGGACCGAGTTCAAAGCCGGCCAGAGCCCGTTCATTGCCATGTTCTCCCTGGCGGGCCTGGGGATGGCGGCTACCGTGGTCAACCTCGTGGTCCTAACCTCGGCCATGTCCTCTGCCAACTCGGGCATCTACTCGACGTCCCGCATGGTCTACAGCCTGGCCAATGACGGCGACGCACCCAAGCTCTTTGGCCGTCTATCCAGTCGCAAGGTACCCCAAAACGCACTGTTCCTGTCCTGCGTCCTGCTTCTGGCCGGCGTCGCACTTCTGTACGCAGGCAAGGACGTTGGCGTGGCGTTCGACATGGTGACCACCGTGTCCGCAGTCTGCTTCATGTTCGTTTGGTCCATCATTCTGGCCAGCTACCTTGTGTACCGCAAACGCCGTCCCGAACTTCACGCGGCCTCACCGTTCAAGATGCCCGGCGGTATCCCCATGGTGTGGGTGGTGTTCGCTTTCTTCGCGTTCTTGGTCTGGGCGCTGACCACCCAGCCGGACACCCTCACCGCTCTGTTGGTGACGCCCATCTGGTTTGCCATTCTTGGCGTGGCCTACGCGATTGTCCGGAGGTCGCCGCTGCATCAGGCCCGTGTGGCTGAGTGGAAGGCGATGGCTGAAGCCGAAACTGCGGCAACGCACTAAGTCTTAATTCGCAGAAACCACGACGTCGGCACCCAGTCTCTTGGGTGCCGACGTCGCTGTTTTAATTCAACTCATGCCCTGCGTTAGGCGGTCCTACGCCGACGACTGGCAACCAGCGCCAAGCCTCCAGCGATCAGAAGCACTACAGCGCCCGTGAGCCCGACCATGAGACCGCTTGCACCGGTGTCAGGAAGTTCGTCCGTCGTGGCGGAGGGCGTCACAGCGGGGGGCGTCACAGCGGGAGGTGTCGCAGCGGGAGGCGCAGTAGCGGCCGGAGGCGCAGCCACCACCGGTTTCACTATAACCTCGCTCGAGTCAGTCCCTGTGGACTCATCTCCACCGGGCACCGTTGCAGAGGCAACCACTACGTTGATGTAGGACTGCGTGACGTTGGTTTGGGCAATGACTCGACTGGCCGTCTGGCCAGGAGCGAGAGTGGCAACCGGCTCAATGACCCCAAGGGCGGGGTCGTCGAATCGGACACCCGTGAGCACGGTGTTGCCGGTGTTTGTCGCACTGAGCTGCCAGTAGACAGTCTCACCGGCATCGATGGTCACAACCTCGCTCCATGGACCTTCTTGGTGAGTGGAAACCAGCTTGTCCACCGTTAGCCCCGGCACGGCACCGAAGTAGTACGAATCATCAGACGCACTTAGATCGGGACCGCCAAGGGGACTTGCAGCCGACGCTGTCACAGTGTTCTTGTACTGACCTTTAACAGCGTTGCCCTGAGCCGACAACTCAACAGAAGCACCCGGCTCCAATGAAGGAACCGTCCCGGAGAACACCTCGTTGCCAGCACTGTCCTTATCAACAACCAGCACATCATTGAGAGTAAGGTCGCCAGTGTTCCTCACCGTGTAGGACCACTTCACCCCACTGCCGGGAGCCAACTGCGGACCTGGAGCAGCCTCAACGTCCTCACCATTGGTCGTCTTCACAACAGACAACCCGGCGTCCCCGCCGAGATACCAGGACTCAGCGGTGACCGGGACGGGCTGTTGAGCCAACGGGGTCCCTTCCGCGTCAGTAGCCGTAGCCGTAGCCGTGGCTGTGTTGTGGTACTGACCAGTTACGGCGGCATCATGTGCGGTGAAGACACGGGTGTCGCCGGGAGCCAGCGCACCCGACTCACTCGAGACGGGAACAAGAGTGCCCGTGCTGCCATCTCCTGCGGAGAAGGCATCTGAGACTGCCACATTTGTGAGCGGTGTATTGCCCGTGTTGGTTACTTCGTAGGTCCACTTCACATCAGAACCGTTGGCCACCATCGCACCAGGAGCTGATGAGTAGGCGGTTCCGTTGGTTTTCTTCACGATTCCCAGCGCAGGAGTACCGGCCACGTTCACCGACGCCTCGTTAGTGGCAAACTGCACCGCATCCCCGTTATACGTCCCCCTAGCAACGAGTACGTTGCTTGCTTTCTCTCCGAAGCCGGGATCTCCTGTCACCTTGGTGGGAACCACCAAGGTGAAGTCATCACCGGATGCCAGGGCATCAACGACCATCCGGAACGCCGTGGCATTGACCGGATCTGTGGTCCAGCTGCCCGAGCTGGCATCTGCGGCGTCGGTGGAGTATTCAATCTTTGCCCCCACCGGTGCGCCCGTTACTGCCCCTGAAAGGACGACGTCGAAATCGTCGCCTGTTGCCACAGCCGGTAGGCGGTCAAAGAAGGTGGCGCCGGTTACCGGGTTTGGCAGGACGTTGCTGACGTAAATTTGCCAGAACGCTGCCTTGCCTACGGTGGTGGCCAAGGACCACGGACCTGTTGCCGAGGAACCGGACAGCTTATCGAGCAGCAAACCACCGGCTATATTGATCGATACACGGCCGGTAGCTTTGGCGACAGTTGTCCGTGCAGCATCGAAATCATAGATGTCTTCGCTGAAGAAGGGGGCGTAGCCACTCATCGGCACCGTTTGCCCGGCTGTGCCGCCGTCAGCAACGCCGATGAAACGCGGATCTCCTGTGGAGGTATACGATTCGACCTGAACGGAAGAGGCAGAGGGCTTGTAGGCCTTGGCGAGGACCGCAACCGGAATGTCGTACTGCCACCCGGTGTTCTCAACCTTGCGGTAAGAAGCTTCTTTCGGGTCCCGCATGGGGCTGATCTGATCGAAGGTGAAGCTAACGACCTGCAGTTCACATCCCCCTGCATCAATGACCCGCGAGGTGGAATCCACCGTCACCCCCTTGCCGATTGTTGGGATGGGCTCCACCCCCACAGACAAATCCGCGATGGGGGTGATGGTCTTTGTGGGATCGTACTGGGTGCCGCAGGGAAGAACCACGGACATCGTGGCGTCCATGTAGGTTTCCGATGGGTTCTGGTTGACGATACCGGCCCTGATGGTTCCTGTGTCACCCACACTCAGGACCGAGGGAGCAGACACGTTGGTGGTCAGGTATACAGAATCCACAGGGGTAAAGACGTCAGACGCCTCGCCCGTCAGGTCGCCTGCCTTCAGGGTGGCCGTGTTGCTCACCGGTCCTGGTGCAATACCTGCAGGGCTGTTCGCGTCAAGCACACCATCGGTGATATCGCGGAAGACCGGCACACTTCCCACGGTGGTCTTGACTTCCGAGCCGACGGGCACTGACTCACTGCCAGGTGCAACGGAGATGCGCCACCCTGTCAGAACGGAGCCCGGCGGCAGGTTGAGCGTATTGTTCCCGTTGAAAGACTCCCAGCCGCTTGAACCCGTGTTCTGCACGGTCAGCGACAAATTGACGCTGGTGGTGGGCTGGGCGGGCGTGAAAGTCTGCCAAGCATCGGAGTAATCAGCCTGGTACTCAAATGTGTAAGGGAGGTCCTCTGTGGACAACACGGGGCTGAAAGCCACGTTGATAGCAGTGACGTCGTTGTGGTGAAACCACTCCTCCGACGCGCCACCGGCTGTGCCGCTATCGGTGACCACGAGGTCCTCGGCCCTTGGGCTGTTGCGGGGCCCGAGGTATGAGGCATTGACGTACGTGTTTCTGGCGATCATCCCTGCGGAGGTCTGGCCTCCTGAAGTTTTCTCAATGGCCGCTGAAACGCCACCGTCGGGACTGAAGGCAGGACCCTGGGAAGCGGCGGGTACGCCTGCTCTTACTACACCGTTGGCGTCCGTGGTCTCCAAGGTCACAGTGTTGACCGGAGGCCGCTGACCGTCTTCCCAACCTGGGACTTCATCCGGGTACCTGACGGTCAGCCAGATGCCGGCGTCGCTTCGGTCCACGCAGTATCCGGTGTGGTCGTACCGTTCGTTATTGGTCCAGGTGGCTGTGGGCCAAGCGCTCGTGTCCCATGTGCCCAGGCCAGTCGAGGCGGAAGCGAACTCTGCACCTGCGGGGAAAACGTCAGTGAGTTTCTGCGCGTAAGCGGAGAAACTCAGGTAGCTTTCCTCCGAGCACACGTTGAACCGGTATGTCACCTCGCGATGAGTGGAGCCAGTGATGGTGGTGGCCATCTTCTGTGCCCGGTAGTCATGGGGGCCGGTGACTTTTGACGTGACCGGCCCGGACGTTGCTTGGCCGCCGGGTCCGCCCGTTCCGGTCATGACCGTGTTCAGCGGATAGCCATCATATTTGCGCTCGTTATCCACCTGCGACACCGTGTACACCACGCTGACAAGATCCTCAGTGGTTTCGTCCAGGATCATGCTCAGTACGCGGGTAGCGGGGTCGTAGCTGTGGCTCAACACTGGGGAAGAGCTGCCGGTAGGGAGCCCCGCGAAGGTAGTGCCTTCCGGAAGCGTTGTGGTCATTGCTACACCGGTTGCCGGATGGGAAGAATCAACGCCGCTGAAATCAACAGTGGCGGTGTAATTGTAGTTTTGGCTCAACGGGACCGTTTCCGGGGCGGAGAGCGAGATGGTGAAATCACCGGCAGCTGCCATGGCCGGGGAGACGCCCAGCACCAGCGAACCTGCGCTGACCGCAACGGCCAGTGCTGCTGCCGGAATCCGCGTCACAGAACGTCTCCGTGACGGGGGTATCCAAGGCTTGACCGAGTCCTTCCTCGAACCCGGCGAGTTTTCCCGCCGGCCGAAACGGCCCCATGACAGTAATGCGGACATCCATAGCTCCCTAGCTAGTCCCGGGCCACACCGCCCGGGTGCACACAAACACGGTGCGCAGGGACAGGGCAACTCGGGGTTTGGAAAGTGAGCGTTCGCTCTCTTTCTTCTAATTAGTGGGGGAGGTCCTGCAAACGTGACGGAGAGTTTTCCGCCCGAGGCCGTATGTTGATAACCCCGGAACGGGAGCCGAAAAAGGTGTCAGGCGAAGTAGACACCAATGCGGTTGCCGTCGATTTCTTCAATGCGGATGTCGATGTCGTAGACGTCGTACAGCATCCCGGCGCGCATGATGTCCGAGGGCGTGCCCTGATGGATTACTCGGCCGTTTTTCATGGCCAGGATGGTGTCCGAGTAGCAGGACGCGAAGTTGATGTCGTGGACCACCAGCACGATTGTCTTGCCCAGATCGTCAGCCAAGCGCCGCAAAAGCCGCATCATTTCTACGGAGTGCTTCATGTCCAAATTGTTGAGCGGCTCGTCGAGCAATAAATATTCAGTGTCCTGAGCCAGGACCATCGCTATGTAGGCACGCTGACGCTGGCCACCGGAGAGCTCATCCACGAACTTGTCCGCCATGGATGTCAGGTCCAGCTGCCGGATGGCTTCCTCAACGTGCTCAAGGTCCTCAACTGTTGGCCTGCCGCCGCTGTGCGGGAAGCGCCCGAAGGCCACAAGATCCTGCACGGTCAGCCGCATGGTCAGGTGGTTTTCCTGCCGAAGGATGGCCATGGTCTTGGCCAATTCTTTGCTGGGCGTCGCAGTAACATCCAGCCCGGCAACGGACACTCCCCCTGCGTCCATGGTCTGCAGACGGCTGATCAGGGAGAGCAGCGTGGACTTGCCCGCACCGTTGGGGCCGATGATGGAGGTGATGCCGCCGCGGGGAATCTCGCAGGTCACGTCGTCCAACACGGTGGTGCCGCCGTAGCGCTTGGTCACGTTGCGGACAGTAATCATGAGCGGATTCCGCTCATCTCAGCGGTCATTTCAGTGAACCTTTCAGCAACAGGTAGAGGAAGAGGATGCCGCCGGTGAATTCGATAATCACGCTCAGGGCCGTGGCGAAACCAAACACGCGCTCCAGCAGCAACTGGCCGCCCACCAGCGCGATCGCGCCGATCAAGACCACGATCGGCAGCAGCCAAGCGTGCCGGAAACCGCGGCAGAGCTGGTAACCGAGGCTGACCACCAAAAGTCCGAAGAACGTCACCGGACCCACCAACGCCGTGGAAATTGCCACCAGCAGCGAGCACGCGAGCAGCACCCGCATCACCACGCGCTTGTGGTCGACGCCTACATTGATGGCCACTTCGCGGCCCAGAGCCAGGACATCCAAGGTATGCCGCATACGCCACACACCGACGCACACCAGGGCAATCAGAACAGCGGATACACCCAGCAAGCCTGGGTCCACATTGTTGAAGCTGGCAAAGAACAAGTCCTGCAGGATGATGAATTCGCTGGGGTCCATGAGCCGCTGAAGCAGCGAAGAGAAGCCGCGGAACAAGGTTCCCAGGACGATCCCCACGAGCAACAGCAAGTGCAGGGATCGCGTGGCTCCGGTGAACATCCAGCGGTACAGGAAGGCGCTGAATCCCACCATCAGCAGGATCTCCAGCCCGAACTTGAGCGTTGACGGAGCGGTGGCCAGCGTGGCGGCACCTGCCACGAACGCCAGCGCGGTTTGCACCAGGATGTACAGCGAATCGAAGCCCATGATGGACGGCGTCAGGATCCGGTTGGCCGTCACGGTCTGGAACAGCAGCGTGGATACTCCCACCGCTACGGCCACCAGCAGCATCGCGGAGACCTTGATGGCCCGGCGCGGCAGCACGTAGGCGATGTTCCCCTTGAGGTCGATCGTCAGGAAAACGGCAACAAGCACGACGGCGGCAATCGCCAGGATGACAATCACCAGTCCCGGCGGGGTGCTGCGAATGGCGGCCCGCCAGCGAGTGCGGGTGGAAACGGGAGCGACTGGTGCCATGGACACAGAAGTTTCAGGCATGACGTTTCCTCAAAAGCAGGAAGAGGAACAGGATGGCGCCCACGACGGACATGACCATGCCGACCGGCACTTCGTAGGGGAACCGGATGGTCCGGCCAATGATGTCGCACACCAACACGAACGCCGCCCCGAAGAGCGCGGTCCAGGGCACGGCCCGGCGGAGGTTGTCGCCGAAGAGCAGGGAAACGATGTTGGGGACCACCAAGCCTAGGAATGGCACGGCCCCCACCGTAGTGACTACAACGGCCGAGATCAGCGAGACGATCATGAGGCCAAGCCGCATGGTGCGGGCGTAGTTCAAGCCAAGGTTGGTGGTGAAGTCCTGCCCCATGCCGGCCACGGTGAAACGGTCAGCAGCAAAGAGGCCCCCCAGCACCAGGACAGCCACGATCCACAGCAGTTCATACCGGCCACGGAGCACACCGGAGAAATCGCCGATCATCCAGTTACTGAGGGTTTGGAGGAGGTCGAACCGGTAGGCGAAGAAAGTAGTGACCGCCGCAATGACGCCGCCCAGCATGATGCCCACCAGCGGAATCAGCAGGGTGTTCCGGGCGGGCAGCCTGCGGAGGATCGCCAGGAAGAGGGCGGTGCCCAGCACGGCGAACACGGAAGCCACCAGCATCTTGGTGAGAAGGGGAGAGTCCGGAGCCACCACGGTGACCACCAGGATGCCGAGCGTGGCCGACTCCACCGTGCCCACCGTGGACGGCTCAACAAAGCGGTTCCTGGCCATGAGCTGCATGATCAACCCGGCAACGGCAACGGCCATCCCGGCCAGGACCACAGCCAGGGTGCGTGGCACCCGGGAGACCCAAAAGATTTCCCAGGCGCCGGCGTCGTTCGCCAGCAGAGCCGCCAGCGAAACATCGCTGACGCCCACGAAGATGCTGCCCACAGCGATCACCAGCACAACGGCAGCAGCCGCAACCAGGCGGACGGTTTCGCCAGTCCGGTTGCGGCTTGCTGCTGCCGCGGGGCGCACGGCTGTAGTTGTCACGTCAGGATTTCAGGTGATGCGTGATGTCAGGCGACGGAGTCGGCCACTGCCGTGACCATGGCCTGGACGTTGTTCAGGCCGTAGCCCACGATGTACCAGCCGGCGGGATCGAGGTTGACGATCTTGTTGTTCTTGGCGGCGTTGGTGGACTTCACGAGCTCGTTGTCCAGGATCGGGTTGGCAGTGGAGCCCACGGTGCCGATCGCGGTGTCGCGGTTGATGACGTAGAGGATGTCCGGGTTGGTTTCCTTGATGTATTCGAAGGAAACAGCCTCGCCGTGGGAGCCTTCTGTCTTCACGTCGGCCGCGGTGGGCACGCCCAGGACGTCGTGGATGATGCCGAAGCGCGAGCCCGCGCCGTAGGCGGTCACTTCGCCGCCGGAGGTCAGGACGATCAGCCCCTTGCCGGCCGATGCCGCCTTGGTCTTGGTGTCCCCGATGGTCTTGTCCACCTCTGCAAGCTTGGAGGCAACTTCGTCTTCCTTCTTGAAGATCTTTCCAAGCTTCTCGGTCTGGGCCTTGAAGCTCTCCATGGGCTTGGCGGCGTCAACGGAGAGATCGATAGTGGGGGCGATCTTGCTCAATTCCTCGTAAGCGCCGGCCGTGCGGCCGGAGACGATGATGAGGTCCGGAGCAGCGGAGCTGACGGCTTCGAAGTCGGGTTCCTTGAGCGAACCGACCTTGGCGTACTTTGCCTCGGAGAACTTCTTGAGTGCGTCCGGGTAGCTGGCCTCGGGAACACCGGTGGGCTCGACGCCGAGCGCGTTCATGGTGTCCAAAACGCCCAGATCGAACGTGACCACCTTGGCCGGGTTCACCGGGACGTTGGTGGTTGAACCCTGGGCGTGCTCGATGGTGATGGTGCTGGCTTCCTCGGGCTGCGATGACGCCGTTGCCCCGCCTCCACACGCCGTAACGGTCAGCGAGGCAGCGCCTGCAGCCAGTGCCCCAATGTAGCTCGACAGCCTCTTTTTCACGCCGGTACTCCACTCACTAATAAGTCATAGACGTGTTGCCTAATTGCTTCTGACTCTATTAGTAAGGTAAGGCTAACTTCAAAACCGAAAGGCCCTCCAGCGAGCAAAAGTGACCGAAGTCACTGGTTTTTCTCCCGCTGGAGAGCCTTTATTACTTTTCGATCGTCGCGTCAGGACTCGGCTTGGCGATCCTCTACGAGCTTCTGGACCGCCGGGAACAACGGGTGCGACGGCGTCAGATCTGTGATGCGTTCGACGACGGCGGCAGCGCCCAGCTCGGACAGCAAGGTGGCGAGCTCCACGGCTTCGTCGTCGTTGCCGTCATCGAAACGCAGGGCCGCGGACATCGCCTCAAGGAGGGCCACCGGAGTAACGCCGCGCTCGGCCAACTCCGCAGCGGGCCCAACAAAGCGCTCGTGCCGGCTGAGCTTCCGCAATGGCGCCCGGCCCACACGATTTACGGTGTCCGGCAGGTGCGGGTTAATGAAGCGGGACAGGATCTTCTGCACATACGCTTCCTGCTCCGCCTCAACGAACCCGTGCTTGGCCACCAGCAGTTCCTTGGTTTCTTCCAGGACTGCCCGGACCTTCGCAGCGACGGACGGATCCGCCATGGCATCGGAGATCTTCTCCAAGCCGGCCTGATATCCGAAATACGCAGCCGAAGCATGCCCGGTGTTGACCGTGAACAGCTTGCGTTCAATGTACGGGCCCAGCTCGTCCACAAAAGTGGCACCCGGGATCACGGGCGCGTTGCCGTCAAACGGCGTGCGGTCAATGACCCACTCATAGAAGGTCTCCACCGTGACATCCAAGCCCTGGCCCGGCGCCTGGTTGGGAACAATGCGGTCCACAGCCGTGTTGGCGAAAACCGCGACGGTGTCCAAGTCACCTGCGGAATCGTCCCAGGCCGCCAGGATCTCCGTGTGCAGGAGGTCCGTGGCGTTGATGGCGTTCTCGCAGGCCATGACCTGAAGGGGCGGCAAGTCCGTGGGACGGGCCGCCAGCCCACGGGCGATCACAGGTGCCACGAACTTCAGGATGTGCGGCCCCACAGCAGTGGTGACCAGATCCGCCCTCGAGATTTCCTCCACCACGGCGGCTTCCTGCGACGCGGAATTGAAGGCCCGGAAGCCGGTGACGGTCTTGATCGCTGGGCTCTCGCCTACCTCATGGACGTCGTAGCTGCTTGCCGATGCGAGCTGGCTGATCAGCGCGTCCGCAACATCTGCGAACACCACGTCATAACCGGCCTCGTGAAGCAGCAACCCCACAAAGCCGCGCCCGATGTTGCCTGCCCCAAAATGGACTGCCTTCACTATGCGTTGACCTTTCCGAACAGCTCCAACACTTCATCAACCGAGTTTGCTTCCTCCAACTGGGCCACCTGTGCTTTGTTGGTGAAGATCTTCGCAATCGAGGACAGGATGTGGAGGTGCTCATTGTTGAGCCCGGCTACGCCAACCACGAACTTCACTTGCTTGCCGCCCCAGTCGATGCCCTCCGGATAGCGGATGATGGACACGGCCGAGTGGTTGATGTGTTCCTTGGCATCGTTGGTGCCGTGCGGGATGGCCAGGAAGCTGCCCATGTACGTGGACACGGATTCCTCGCGCTCGTGCATTGCGTGGACGTAGCTGACATCCACGGCGCCGCGGTCCAGCAGTAGCTTTCCAGCTTCGTCGATCGCGGCGTCACGGTCAGTGGCCGTACCGTTCAGGACTACGCTTTCGCGGAGCAGGACACCCTTACCCTCGCCGGCTTGACCGTCGGCTGCTTTACCGTCGACGGCGGAAGCCGGTTCAGCGGCGTGCGCACCGTGGGTGGCGGCTGCTGAGCTGGCGGCGGCGGTGGGCTGCGCACCGGCGGTGGCTTCCGCCGTCGTGCCAGCATCAGACGCAACGCCTTCGCTGTCGCTGGTCCTCACCAAGTCAACGATTTCGTCGTACCTGGGACTGTTCATGAAGTTGTCCACCGAGTAGTGAACGGCGCTGGCCGTTCTCGGCTGGGCGCGTTCGGTCAGGTCCTGATGCGTGACCACAACGTCAAAAGTGTCGTTGAGGTTGGCGATGGCCGAGTTGGTGACCTTGACGTCCGGGAAGCCGGCCGCCTTGATCTTGTTGCGCAGGACCGAGGCGCCCATGGCACTTGAGCCCATGCCGGCGTCGCAAGCGAACACGATGTTCCGGACCGGGCGGGTGAGCACGGTTCCGGCCTGGGCGCCAGCCTGGTCACCGGTCAGTGCAGAGGAGACGGAGCTCTTCTTGCCCTTCATGGCTTCCATGCGGGACGTGGCTGCGGAGAGATCATCCTCGCCCGTGTTCTTGGAAGTGCGCAGGATCACCGATGCGATGAGGAACGAAACGGCGGTTGCAATGATGACGGCCAGAATGACCCCAAGATAGCTGTCCCGCGCGGTCTGTGCGAGGACAGCAATGATGGAACCCGGGGCGGCCGGAGCCACCAAACCTGCGTTAGTGATGCTGAGCGTGGCGATGCCCGCCATGCCTCCGCCAATGGCAGCGAGGATCAGGATGGGCTTCATCAGGACGTACGGGAAGTAGATCTCGTGGATACCGCCGAGGAAGTGGATGATGGCTGCACCCGGAGCCGAAGCCCTCGCGGCACCGCGACCAAAGAACATGTACGCCAGCAGGATGCCGAGGCCCGGACCGGGGTTGGCTTCCAGCAGGAACAGGATGGACTTGCCCTGTTCCAGCGACTGCTGAATACCCAGTGGCGTGAGCACGCCGTGGTTGATGGCGTTGTTGAGGAAGAGCACCTTGGCCGGCTCAATGAAAATGCTGGTCAGCGGCAACAGGCCGTTGTTGACCAGGAACTCCACAACCTCGCCGGCGCGGTCCGTGAACCACTTAACAACGTAGGAAAGTCCATAGAAGCCGCCCAACGCCAACACTGCGCCCCAAATGCCGGCGGAGAAGTTGTTGACCAGCATTTCGAAGCCCGGACGGATCTTGCCGTCCCAGAGGCGGTCGATCTGCTTCATGGTCCAGGCGCCCAGCGGGCCCATGATCATGGCACCGATAAACATGGGAGAGTCCGTACCCGCGATCACGCCCATGGTGGCAATGGCACCAACCACGCCGCCCCTGACGTCATAGACCATCCGGCCGCCTGTGTAGGCGATCAGGATCGGAAGGAGGTACGTGACCATGGGGCCAACAATTCCTCCGTTGGGTTCGCCTTCGGCGTTGGTTCCGAAGCCGCCCAACTCGGCTACGGGAATCCACCCCTTCTCGATGAACAGGGCTGTGATGAGGCCCCAGGCGATGAAGGCGCCAATGTTGGGCATGATCATGCCGGACAGGAATGTTCCGAACTTTTGGACACCAACACGGGCGCTGGTGCGGGGCTTCGCAACGGTCTCTGTTGCCATGTGAATTCCTAACGTGTGTCCCGCTGCGGCGCGGGGTCAGTCGATATAGATCGAGAGAGAACAGCCTTAGGAGCTGCTGGAAATGCGATGAAGCCACTCAAGGAACAGCTTCAATTCAGAGCTGGAAAGTTGGTCCGAATGTGAGGCCTGCAGTGCCGCATTCAGGGCGATTGCCGCAACTACCACGGACGACTTACCGGAGTCGTCCGCTGCGGCGCCACGGGCGGTGTCCGTGGAGACAGCAAAAATCATGGAATCCCGGGTCATCGTTGAGAGCTCGAGGTTCCTTTCTTCCGCTGGTTCAGCGATCAGCATGAGCGTGACGCCCACGTTGGCGGCCAAAATGCTGCGGGCCGCTTCGCGGGGCGGCACGTTGATCTGGCCGGAGATAGCGGCCTTGTTCAGCATCTCCTCCAGAAGCACTTCAGCATCGGCCACGATTGCCGGGCGGCTTTCCGGCCTGATGTTGCCGAACATCACCAGATACAGATGGGGTTGGCTCAGCCCGAACTGGACGTGGTTGTCCCACATCCGCCGGACATCTTCCAAAGGCTCCCCGGACGGTGCAAAATCCCGCTCCCCCGCCACGTACTCTTCAAATCCGGCTGATACGACGGCGTCGAACAGGCCTTCTTTGTCGCCAAAGTGGTGGTAGAGCGTAGGCGCCGTGACCCCGGCAAGCTTGGTGATCTGGCGCGTTGAGACCGCTGACCCCTCCGAATTCGCCAGCAATTCGGCAGCTGCGCGAAGCAACCGAATTTTGGGCGGAAGCTGGTCATCGAAACTCATAACCGCTACCCTAGCACCTATAGCGTTGCTATATGAAGTGGCTCACAAAGGAATTTTGTAGGCTAGTTTTCGAGGCTCCCGGTGCCGTCGCCGGCGGGTCTGAACCAACAAGCAGGAACAGAGGATTCAGTGCAGAATTTCCAAGGAGTAGGGGTAAGCCCTGGCCGCATCATTGGTTCCGTCCGCCAGATGCCCAAGCCGGTGAGCGAACCGCCGTCGGGAGAGCGATTGGCCTCGGATCTTTCGCCGGAAGATGCAGTGGCTGGTTTGAAAGCGGCTGCACAGGCGGTCCATGACGAGCTCAAGGGACGAGCGGACAGCGCCTCCGGCGACGGCAAAGCCGTCCTCGAAGCAACGGCGCTCATGGCCAAGGACACCATGCTCCTAAAATCGGCGAGCAAGCTCATCAACGTCGGATCCTCAGCCGAGAGGGCCATCTGGGAAGCCGGCGCCTCGGTCTCCGAAATGCTCCACAATCTGGGCGGCTACATGGCCGAGCGCGCCACCGACGTCCTGGATGTGCGCGCACGCATCGTGGCCGAACTTCGTGGCGTCCCCGCGCCCGGCATTCCTGCTTCGGACACGCCCTTCATCCTGGTGGCCGAAGACCTCGCCCCTGCCGACACTGCAACGCTGAATCCCGCCGTGGTCCTGGCACTGTTGACCTCCGGTGGTGGCCCGCAGTCCCACACGGCCATCATCGCGCGCTCGCTTGGTTTGCCTGCCGTGGTTGCTGCCCATGGCGTTGACTCCGTGGCCGACGGTTCTGAGGTTTACGTCGACGGTGCGGCAGGATTAGTGGCTGTTTCCCCGTCTGATGAACAGCGCGCTGCTGCCACAGCCTGGGCCGAAACGTCCGCTACCCTGGCCGAATTTGACGGAAACGGCACGACGGCGGACGGCCACTTGGTGCCGCTCCTCGCCAACGTTGGTGGGGCCAAGGACGCCGTGGCAGCTGCCGCTTTGGGCGCCCAAGGGGTTGGCCTGTTCCGCACCGAGTTCTGCTTCCTGGAACGTGACACCGAGCCCTCCGTGGACGAGCAGGCCGCAGCCTACAAGGCCGTGTTCGATGCGTTCCCGGGCAAGAAAGTTGTCCTCCGCACCCTGGACGCCGGCGCCGACAAGCCCCTGCCCTTCCTCACGGACGCCACCGAACCCAACCCTGCACTCGGTGTTCGCGGTTACCGGACCGACTTCACCACACCAGGGGTTCTAGAGCGTCAGCTTGAGGCCATTGCCCGGGCAGCTTCAGAATCCGAGGCTGATGTATGGGTCATGGCCCCCATGATCTCCACGGCTGCCGAGGCCGGACGTTTCGCCGCACTGTGTGCTGCCGCCGGCATCCAGACGCCGGGCGTGATGGTTGAGGTCCCCTCTGCCGCGTTGACTGCTGCCGCCGTGTTGCGGGAAGTCGGGTTCGCCTCCCTGGGCACCAACGACCTCACCCAGTACGCCATGGCCGCCGACCGCCAGTTGGGCCCGCTCGCGGAGCTCAACACTCCTTGGCAGCCGGCCGTGCTCCGTCTCGTGCAGCTAACTGTTGAAGGTGCGACTCAGGAAAGTTCGGGCCGGGAGGGCGCCGCAAAGCCCGTTGGCGTCTGTGGTGAGGCAGCCGCGGACCCGGCCCTCGCCGTCGTACTTACCGGCTTGGGCGTCACCACACTGTCCATGACCGCGCGCTCGTTGGCCGCCGTCGGGACTGTGCTGAAGACCGTCACCCTCGAGCAGGCGCAGGAACTGGCGCAACTCGCTTTGTCCGCACCGAGTGCCATCGAAGCCCGCGACTGGGTTCGCGCCAAGCTCCCCGTGCTCGAAGAACTCGGCCTCTAACTTCTGTTTGTTTCTGTCAAAGGAGAAACCATGCCCGAACGCACAGCTACCATCGCCAGCCGCTCCGGCCTGCACGCCCGCCCTGCCGCCTTGTTCGCGGAGGCCGCGGGCGAGCAGCCAGTGGAGGTCACCATTGCCATGCAAGGCGAACCTGCCGATGACGCGCTCGACGCCGCCAGCATCCTTTCGCTGATGACGCTCGGTGCCGCCAAGGGCGACGTGGTTGTGCTGCGGGCGGAGGGCGAAGGCGCCGATGCTGCACTGGACGCACTGGTGAAGCTGCTGGAGACGGACTTGGACGCGGAGTAGCGTTTTGCCGGCGCCCGTTTCGATGGCGCCCCCGTTTCGATGGTTCCCTGCCAGCAGTGCCGTGCGCACGGCACTGCTGGCAGGGAACCCCCGAATCCGCTGCGGCCCGCCAGGCGCGCGCGGCACTCCAGACACGGGCGGGCCTCAGGCTAGGCTTCTGCCATGGCATTGATAGCTCCCCGTGTAACGGCCGGCCTGCCCGCCGACGACGCCCGGAATCTGGCGCGCTCCCTCCAGGACAGCAACGACATCACCGTGTTCGTGGACGGCACGGTCCACCGCCTGCCGAGTGAGGCGAGGGACGCCGTCGTCGACCTCTTGGCCAGGCTGAGCCGTGGCGAAACGGTGACGGTCAGCAGCGTGGAGGAAATGCTCACCACATCGCAGGCCGCGGAGCTTGCGGGCATCTCGCACACTTATCTGCGCAACATGACCGATCGCGGCGAAATCCCGGTGGAGTACCGGGGGACGCATCGGCGGATTCGGCAGGCTGCCATCATGGCGTGGCTGGAAACGCAGAAGAAGAAGCAGGCCGAAGAGGCGGACAACCCCTCGGATGGGAACAAAGCGACACCGTAGCTGACCCCCGCTTCCCGGAATGCTGTTGAATAGCGGTATGGCAACAAGCTCCGGTGTTCCTGCAACGCGTGGAAAACAAGTGAAGACGCCCGGCAAGACGAGAGGTTTACACTCTGCCGACGTCGAGGTTTTGGGCCTGACAGGACGGGTCCTTTGGACGGAGGGCACTCCCGCGCCCCAACCGGGCGCGGAACCACGGAACGAGCCCGCATACATTCTGATTCATGGGATCGGCGTATCGCACCGGTACTTGGCGCGGCTGCACGCAGTCCTGGCTGCGAGCGCGCCCACCTATTCGCTGGACCTGCCCGGTTTTGCCGGGACGCAGAAGCCCGGGCATCAGCTCTCCGCGGAGGAGTACGGCGCTTTTATTGCCGCTGCCCTCAAGTCCTGCGGCATCGATTCCTACGTTTTGGTGGGCCACTCCATGGGGGTGCAATTCGCCATTGAAGCTGCCCTGCATGCCCCGGAGCAGGTCAAGCAGCTGGTGCTGATGGGGCCGGTGGTGGACTCCCGGCACAAGAACGTTCACCGTCAGTCGCTGGCCCTTTTTCTGGACGGGCTGCTTCGCGAGAGTCCGTCGTCCAACTGGATCGTCATTTCGGACTACTTCCGGTGTGGGCCGCGGTGGTACCTCACTGAGCTTCCCGTCATGATGTCTTACCGGACCGAAGAGCGGCTGGCGGGCGTCGGCGTGCCGGTCCTGGTTTTGCGTGGGAGTCGCGACCAGGTGGCGGGCGCGGACTGGTCGCTGCGGTTGTCCAGATCAGTGGCGCAGGGGCGTTTGGTGGAAATTCCTGGCGTTGGGCACGTGGCGCAACACATGCGTCCCAAGGCCGTGGCGGATGCGATCCGCAGCTTCGTCACCGCCACTACCCCGCACCGTTAAGTACTGACGCCCGACGCCGGCGCTTGGCTTGGGTGCCGCTTGTCCAGGTGGACTTGTCCCGGCTAGGCTGACGGAGCAAGCGCATTAGTAAGTTTGCTTACGAAAGGGCTGATCGTGACTGACAAAGACTCGAAAGAAGAGACCCAAGGCTTCGGCGCCACCGGTGCTACAGGACCCTACGACACTACGTCCGATGCCGACAGCATCCACGAGGATCCCGACATGCGCCAGGAAGAGGACGAAGATCCCGCAGCCTCCGCAAACCCGGACCCGCTGGACGGCAACGTCACCGGGTTGGAGCCCGGCGGTGGAGTTCCTCCGGGTGAAACCCCGCCCGCCGAAGGCAGCATGAGCAGCGACCAAGGCCACGAGGAGTAACTACGTTGCCAACCCGCTGTTACGTGCCAGTGACGTAACAGCGGGTTCATCACGTACTCAGGACAGCTTCAGGATCTCCCCGAGATCGTACGCAACGGGCTCTTCCAACTGTGAGTACGTGCAACTCTCAGGGGTCCTGTCCGGCCGCCACCTGCGGAACTGCGTGGTGTGCCGGAACCTGTCCCCCTCCATGTAGTCGTAGGCCACTTCGATCACGAGTTCGGGGCGCAGCGGGACGAAGGAGAAATCCTTGCCCCCGCTCCACCGGCTTTGGGCGCCGGGCATGCGCGATCCCCCGGATGATTCGTCCTGCTTGGCCCACTCGCCCCACGGGTGCTCGCCGAGTTCAATCTGATACGGCTCAAGCTCAGCCACCAAGGCCTCGCGCTTGGCCATGGGGAACGACGCTACCACTCCCACATGGTGCAGCCGACCAGTGTCATCGTGCAGGCCGAGCAGCATGGAGCCCACAACTTTCGCGGTCTTGTGCCAGCGGAATCCCGCCACAACGCAGTCCGCTGTGCGCTCGTGTTTGGTCTTGAACATCACGCGCTTGTTGGGTAGGTAGGCCCCATCCAACGGCTTGGACAGCACACCATCCAAGCCCGCCCCTTCCAACTGCACAAACCAGTCCTGCGCGCGTTCCAGATCGGTCACTGCGGGGGTTACGTAGACAGGCGGCTCGGCCTTGGCGAGAGCGTGTTCCAGAATGGCGCGACGCTCGGAGAACGGCTTGTCCATCAGGTTCTCATCGCCAAGCGCGAGGATATCGAAGGCAACCATGGACGCAGGAGTTTTCTCGGCGAGCATCCTCACCCGGCTGTCGGCGGGGTGGATCCGCTGCTGGAGCACCTCGAATTCGAGCCGGTTGCCCTCGATCAGGATGATCTCGCCGTCGATCACGCATTTGTCCGGCAGGTTCTTTCTGAGGGCCTCCACCACTTCCGGAAAGTAGCGGGTCATCGGCTTTTCGTTGCGGCTCCCAAGGACGATCTCGTCGCCGTCCTTGAAGACGATGGTCCGGAACCCGTCCCACTTGGGCTCGTAGTGCCCAACATCGGGGATGGCCGGAACGGATTTGGCGAGCATGGGCGAGACGGGTGGCATCACGGGCAGGTCCATAGACAATGTCTACCTGCCGGTGCCCGCCGAAGCTAGTGTTGTGCCATGGATATCTTGCTCGTGTTGGCTGCAGTGCTTGGCGTTCCGGCCTTGCTGGCGGGGGTCTGGTACTGGTCCTCACGGCAGAACGGCGGAGGGAACCTTCGTCGCGGAGCTACCGGTGGGATGCTGGGAGTTGTGGATGAAGTCTTTCGGCCGGAAACCCACCAGGCGGTGCAGATCCAAAAGATCCAGCATGAGTTGCCGGCGCCAGCACCGGCCCCGAAGCCTAAGTCATAGAACCGCGCCGCTTGGGCAGACGTACCGCCCGTTATATTAATGTGACTTTACTTTCCGGCTCATGTACCGTCGTAGGGCGACCCGTATCTCCGCTGGGCCGCTTCCGGATTGACGCCGAGCTCTGCCGCAATCCGGGATCCGCCAGACCCGCGGCAGAGGCGGGGGACCCACAGTTCCCGGGCTTGGTTTCCAAGTCCTTGGGGTGAAGCCGCTTAGGCGGCCGGACGGCCTCGTCCGAACCCGACAGCTAACCTCGAAGGCGTTGAGAGGCAACAACCATGTCCCCAACCATGGATCAGCCGCGCCGCGACCAGACTGACGGCGAGCGCACCAAGCCAACCGGACGCCGTCGGGCCCAACCCAGCGGATCCCTCACCGGCGCACCAACAGATTCAGCCGCTGCGGTCCAGAACCCGGCGGGCCCAACAAGCACAGGCACGACGCCGGAACCCGCCACTGCGGTCACACCCACCGTCGCGACCCCCGCCACGCGTGCGGAAATTCGTGCGGCCGAGCGTGAGCGTGCCGCTCAGGCTGTGATCGCGCCCGTTGCGCCGGCCTCACAGCCGGCGATGGAGCAATCCGAACAGGCGGAACCGGCAACTGCCGCCATCCCCGCTATCGCAAAACCCCCCGTCGCAAAACCCTCGGCAGCTCAGAAATCCACCACACCAGGCCCACCCACCGCGGCCATTCCCATCGTGCCGCCGGCCGGCATGGAACCGGATTCGCGGGAGTCCAGCGCCCAGGAACCCGCAACTGCGGCCATACCCGTGATGCAGCCAGCAACGCCGGAACCTGCAACTGCGGCCATACCCGTGGTCTCTGCCGGTGACGAACGCGAGAACAACCCCGAACCCGTTGGGCCCCCGCTCAGTAAGTCAGCACGCACGGCCGGGTCCCCACGCGGCAAGTCCCCGGCGCAGATAGCCGCTGCCGCAACGGCTTCGGCATCGCTGGCAAGCCGCAAGGACGTTCGCGAACAGTCTGCCGCAACCACCACCAAGTCCAGCTTCGGCTCCACGTCCTCGTTCACTCGTGAACCCCAGGCTGTCCTGCGAAAAGCGGCGTCTGTTAAACACATGAGCCAGCGCATGGCCGTGGTTGCAGGCGCCCTTGGCCTCGTGCTGACGGCCGGCGCCTTGGGGCCAGCTCTTGATCTTCCGTTCTTCGGCCAGGAAACGCCTGCGCAGGAAGCCAGTGGGAGCGACGGTCGCACCTCAGGCTCGGCGTCGCCCGGGCCTAGGGCTTCCTACACCACGGCGTCGTCACCATCGGCCTCGACCCCATCCGCAACATCAGGGGCAACGGCTTCCTCGGAAGCCGGCCAGCCCGCGACGATCGCGGAGGCACCCGGGGCGGTGTCGCCGTCGTCGGCTGCCACACCGCAGGTTTCGCTCGCGGACCCGGTATGGGTTCCGTCAGCCGCGCCTTCTGCAGTCCCCGCAGTTCCAGGCGCCACCAGCCCAGCACCCACCCAGCCGGCGCCCGCGCCGAGCGAGGTGCCGTCGGACACCATCACTACTCCCCCTGCGCCGACGCCAACCGTCACTCCCACACCGACTCAGACGCCCACCGTCACCCCCACGCCGACACCGACATCCACGGGAACTGCGACACCGACGTCCAAGCCGAAGCCGAGTAAGCCCACCGCCGCCTCAGCGCCGCAAACCAGTGAATCTGCGATTCAGGACATCCTGGATGCGGCACAGAAGGTCCTCGGTTGAGCACGCGCCTGCCCCGCACCTCCACTCACGCGGGGTGGCATAGCCGGCACTGCAGCAGCAGCCGGACTGCCACGTTCCGTCGGCGGATGGGACGCTGGAGCTGCCAGCGTTTGCGGCGCTCCTAGGCAATGCCAACTTCATAGAGCAATGACAGGAGGCAGGCACACGGCCGGGTGCCTGCCTCCTTTGGTTATGGCGCGGCAAGGTGGCGTCGAGCTGCAGCCTCAGATCCTCGGCCGACCTGCCCAGCGCCGCGCCTTCAGGGCCGCATGCAGTTCGAGCCGGATCGCGCCACTCAGTGGATCAGCACCGATGAGCTGGCGGATTCGCCCGAGCCGGTTGTAAATGCTGCTCCTGTGCAGGTGCAGTTTGGCGGCGACGTCCTGAACTGAACCGTCATTGTCATAGAGAAGTTCAAGGACAGGCAGCAGTTCACCGTTCTTGTCGTGGTCCTCCAGTGCCCGGAAATGCACCGATCCCGTGTCATCCCAACCGCCCGGGGCTACCAGACGATCGAAAAGTTGATAGACACCAACAGCCCTGCCATCCACGAGCTCGCCCAAAGGCTCATCTACTGCGGCCGCCTGCGCAGCAACCTTCGATTGCCGGTAAGCGCCCGATAGCTGCCGGATAACCTGGAAGGGTTCACTGATTCCCAGGATCACCCTGTCCACCTTGCGGCCTGCGCGCTTGGCAAGCTCCAGTTGATAGTGCACCAGAACCTGGGCGTGGTCCGCCCGGCCGCCCGACTCGCGGAACAGGACCACCGAATGCGTCTCCGTTCCAGCGCTGAACAGGGCGGCGTTGACGCCGATGGTGGACTGCAGCGCAGCAGATCGATGCGTCAGTGTGGCGGCAATAGGGTCGACGTCGGACCTCGCGCCGCCAGGGTCCAAGATGGTCACCAGTTGCCACGGACCGCGGCCTTGGACCTCCTTCCAACCTGCGACGGCGGCCACGGCGTTCGATTCGCCGCCACAGGCTGACAGGAACTCCTGTTCACGCCTTCTCCGGAACTCCGATTCGGCCGTGTTGGAATCCAGGAGCAAGCCCGCCAACAGGTCCAGCTCGTCACGGACGCCGGGCAGTTCGGCGAGTATCGCCGTCGCACTCTGTTCTTCGAGGTCCAGCTGCACCCACAAGTACCCCACCCGGAAACCACGGACCAGAAGTGGCACGCAGACGCGGCCCAACATGCCGAGTTCGTCGTTGGCAGGAACCACCACGGGACGAACGGCTGTGGAGATGCCCTGAGCGAGCTGCCAGGCGCTGACGTCGCTGGGAACCCGTTTGCTCAGGAGGAAGTTCACGCGGACGCGGTCGGCGTGGGACTGGTTGGAGCTGTAGGCGAGAAGGACGCCGTCGAGGTCTTCCAGAGACAGTCCGCGGCCCAGCTTCAAGGCCACACGCTCAACGATCTGTTCCGCGTCCTGTTGCATCCTTCAAAGCGTACCAACAGCAGGCGACACCTGACGCTTCGGCGCTCGACAAATGTCGAGCTGGCTTGCACAAGATCCTTGTGTTTGCAGGGTTTCCGCGCTCGGGGGGCTTCGGGTCCATGTCGCCTGCCTCACAGGCGGATTTATTCTGGAATCACAGCCCGCAACACATTTTTCGGCCGAAGAGGCCGCTAACGATGGAGCCCACAGATGATCATCGGTGTCCCCAAAGAAATCAAGAACAACGAGTTCCGCGTAGCCATCACGGCCGCCGGTGTCCACGAGTTCCGCACCCACGGACACACCGTTCTGGTTGAGCGCGGCGCGGGACTCGGCTCGGGCATCACCGACGAGGAATACTCGATCGCCGGCGCCGAAATCGTTAACGAAGCCGACGACGTCTGGGCCCGCGCGGACATGGTCATGAAGGTCAAGGAACCCATCGCGGCCGAGTACCACCGCTTCCGCAAGGGCCTGATCCTCTTCACCTACCTGCACCTCGCCGCAGAGCCCGAGCTCACCGCCGAGCTCATCAACTCCGGCGTTACGGCCATTGCCTACGAAACCGTGCAGGAAGGCCGCACCCTTCCGCTGCTCGCCCCGATGTCCGAGGTTGCAGGCCGCCTCTCCGTAGTAGTGGGCGCTTCCTCGCTGATGGCTCCGGCCGGCGGCAAGGGCGTCCTCCTGGGCGGCGTACCGGGCGTCCGCCCGGCCAAGGTTGTTGTCCTCGGCGCCGGTGTTGCCGGAACCAACGCCGCCGCCATGGCGCTGGGCCTCGGTGCTGATGTCACCATCATGGACATCAACATCAACCGGCTGCGCGAACTCGACGCCCTCTACCAGGGCCGCCTGAAGACCGTTGCCTCCAACGCCTACGAGATCGAGAAGTCAGTTATCGACGCAGATCTTGTGATCGGGTCCGTCCTGATCCCGGGCGCCAAGGCACCCAAGCTGGTCACCAACGAACTGGTTGCCCGCATGAAGCCGGGCTCAGTCCTGGTGGACATCGCTGTTGACCAGGGCGGCTGCTTCGAGGACACGCACCCCACCACCCACCAGGAACCCACGTACAAGGTCCACAACTCGATCTTCTACTGCGTTGCCAACATGCCCGGCGCTGTTCCGAACACCTCCACGTACGCACTGACCAACGTCACCCTGCGCTACGCCGTGGCACTGGCCAACCTGGGCGTCAAGGCCGCCTTCGACCGCGACCCCGCACTCGCTGCCGGCCTCAACATCGCTGCAGGCCACGTGGCACACCACTCCGTTTCCGAGGCGCACAACCTGCCCCTGGTCACCGACTGGCACACGCTGGTTTCCGCGTAACTTCAAAGCTCGACGGCGGGGTGCGGCTTCCACGAGGAAGCCGCACCCCGCCGTCGTGGTTTAACCCGCGCCGAGTTGGCGGGGAGGTTTAGGGCCTAGCGGGGAGGGACGGGATCAGTTCCGATGGAACCGGCACAGGTACGCCGGCGGGGCCAAGCTTTGAGGGATCGATCTTGGAGGGGTCGATCTCCGGCGGGGTCACGGGCAACACCGGAGGCGTGGGGATGACACCATTTCCGGGCTGTTTGTTCGACGGCGCCTCGGGCGCCATGGGTGCGTTGGGCGTGTGCGGGGACGATCCACCGGGCTGCGGCTGAGGTGCGGGAACGGCAGGATTGCCGGGCGCAGCGGGTGCGGGCTGGGGTTGGACCGTGGCGGGAGTTTGCTGCGGCGCTTCCCGGATAGGCTCCGGGGTGGTGCCGGCGGGGGGAACGGGCTGCGGAGCGGTGCCGGAACCGGGGTTCAGCTGGGAGACCACCGAACCGATGGCTGCTCCAAGGTGCTGGAAGGCGCCCGGCAAGCCGCCCTCTGATGCGACGGCAGCGGTTGCGCCGCCAGCCAAGGACACGGCAACGGCGAGGCCCGCAATGGCGGTCCGGCGCTTCTTACGACGCCGGGCGGCAAGTTCGTCCACGGGAGCGGACTCGGGGGCAACTGTGGCGAGTACCGCCGTAGGTGCGCCCGACGACGCGGACAGTCCCGCCGTCGTCGAAAGCTGTTCGGTGGCAGTGAGCTGTTCGGTGGCAGTGAGCTGCTGGGCGGCAGCCGGGCTGCTGACCATGAGCGCGCGGACCGCGTCGGACGGCAGAGGGGCAGTGCTGGCCAGTGAACGGAGCTCGAGCAGTTCCGTGCGGAGCTGGGCGTCGCCGGAGAAGCCGGAGTCGGCCAGCAGGTGGTCGATTGCCTGCTGGTGATGACGTTCGTGAGGCGTTGGTTGTTCGCTCATGATGTGCCGTTCCTTAGTAGTGCACGCTTCTTCAGTGCACCCAATGCCCTGCGCTGTAGTTGTTTGATGGATCCTTGGGACTTGCCCATGATCGCCGCGGTGTCTTCCACCGAAACGTCAGCGACAACCCGGAGAGCAAGGACCTCCCGATAATCATCGGGGAGGTCGTCCAGAATTTCCGTGACGCCCAAACCGGCCACGCGACCGAAAGCCTGGTCTTCCGCCGACGGCACCCGCCGGGCGTCCAAGTCCGCTTCGTACGGAGTCGAGTCCGGAGTTCGTTCGCGTTTGCGGTAATGGTCCACCATCCGCGCATGCGCTATGGAGAACAACAAAGTCTTTGCCCCTTGGAGGCCGCCGTGGAGCGTTTCGAGCTTCGGATAGAGAGCCAGGAATACGTCCTGTGTCACGGCTTCGGGGTCGTCCACGCCGCGGGCACGGAGGTAGCCAAACACCGGTCCGGCGAAGTTATTGTAGGCAGCCGTGAAGAGCAGGCCGGGATCGTTTTGATCCGCCTGCACGTATTCATCAGCCAAAGGGTCAAGCACCCGTGGATGCCTCCGTCCCACACACCACATTACGTAGCGGGGCTCCTTGTCCTAAGCCAAGGAGCCCCGCCCTTAAACCGTAACCGCTGCTTGCTTAGCGGACAGAATCGAGGGGCGCGCCGGGAACAGCGGGGACCTCGGAGGGAACCTGTGTGGGCAGCTCAGGAGTCGCAGGAACTGCAGGCACAGCGGGGACAGCCGGCGTTGCGGGAACAGCGGGTACACCCGGTACTGCGGGAACCGCCGGCACAGCCGGAACAGCGGGGGTTGCGGGCAGTTCGGACGTGACGGCGGCGTCGACGTCGGCCTCAGCCTTTGCCGAACCGTCAGCCTTCAGACCGGCCGCCTTACCGGCCTCCACCACGGACTGGCAGTGCGCCTCTACCTTGGCTTCGCCACCGGCCGCGATGGTCAAGGACTGGAAGCCCGGGACCTTCGTGTCAGACTTCAGTCCGCCCTCGAGGAAAGCGGTGCAGAGGCCAAAAGCCTCCGGGGAGGTGGCGTCTTCTGCTGCGGCTTTGGCCTCAGAGACTGCGTCGGCAGCCCTTGCCTGGCCGGCTTCGGCCGCCTCAGTCGCCGTTGCCTTCGCGGTCTCGACGGCGTCAGTGGCCTTTGTCTTGGCGCTTTCGGCAGCGTCGGCTGCTGTGGCGGCCTTCTCGGCCACCGGGGCCGGCGCACCAACCAGGTCGTGGGCGCTCTGCTGGATTTCGGTGGGAAGTGCGCCATTGAAGGCAGCGACGCCGGTACCGCCGGCAGCTACGGCTCCGGCAGCCAGGACGCCCGCGGCGACTTTGCTGGTGGCAAGGACAGTGAACAAGGACATGAAACCCTCCGACAAACGATTTTGGGATTGCCCCGGCAGCGGTTGGGTCGCGGCCGGATGATCAGCGTGCGGACGTGGCCCGCACACCCCTTACATCGTTCGTGACGCCGGTGAGGTTACGCCTTGTCCAAAAATTCTTTTCAGAGCGTGGCGTTCCCCTTCTTATCCGTACTGCTCCATATCCACATATCGCTCCTTATCCACATACTGTTCCCTATCCACACTGGCTAGATGTCCCCATGGCCGGTCACGCCTTAGCCAACTATGCTCAGGAATAGCCCGGCACCTTTAGACGCCCGGCGATCAACATGTCACTACGTTCAGGGGATACGTGATGGGCAGGGACGCAATGGGACGGCTTTACGCCATGAGGCTGAGTATCTGATGGCGCTGGGACTGGTAGGCGCGGACGTCGGAGATCTCCGGCGTTTGTCAGCCGTCATGGATGCTGAGGCTGAGAAGATCACCACTCTTCAACAGCAACTCACCGCGATGATCCAAGCAGGTTCGTACTGGCAGGGAAACGACGCTGACCAGTTCCGGAGCAGGTGGCAGAGCGACCTCCACGGACGGTTGGGGGCAGCAGCATTTTGCCTGCGGACCAACGCCCGCGCCCTGAAACTCAACGCCGAGCAGCAGGAACAAGCGTCCTCCGGGGGTTCGGCGGGCGGATCCAAAGGTGGGCCCGGCGGCAGTGGGAAGTCACCTTCGGGCTCATCGGGCTTCACTGTAGACCCTGTCACGTACGGGCCCGTCACCATTGAGGGTGAGGGTTCCGTAGGTGTTGAAGGCGGCGGAGAGACGCATGGTTCCGTAGGTCCACGTGGCATTGAGTTCGGTGGCTCCGGTGAATGGTCCGCCGGCGCTGACATGACCTGGACCGCAAACTCTGAACTCGGCCCTGTCAAGACGTCCACCACCCACCAGACCTTTGGCGGCATCCGGGCCAATGGCGAGTTCGATGGTCGTTTTCCGTTCGGCCCCGGGCTCGCCGGTTTTGACGCGAAGGGTGAAGGCTTTGCCGGTGTGGAGAACATCACCACCACAAAGACCGAGTTCTTCGATGGATGGGCAACCAACACCGCGACCACCAGGATCATGACCGGTGTGGAAGCAAGCGTCCACGCCAACGCGAGCAGTCCGTTCCTTTTCTCTACCGGAGGCGAAGCCTTCGCAGGGCAGAAACTCACGGTCGGAAACGAAACGGAGCTGGCAGGCGGCCTGTTCGGCTTTGGGCAAGGAGCTGAAGTGCGGGGCGGCGCGTGGGCCAGTGCGGGAGAAGGCGAAATCACCGTCAAGGGCGACAACGCCGTGGGAGGTGCGGCCAGTGCTGGCGCCGGGGCTGAACTGACGGCCTCCCAGTACGTTGAGGTGCTCGGCCAAAAGCTGTCGTTGTCCGAAACCGTAGCAGCCGGCGCAGGCGAGGGCTACTTTTTCAATGCTTCCCTGGATGAGGACGGGCTAACCCTCGGTGTGGGCGCGAAAATCACGGCAGAGCTGGGACTTGGAGCAGGAGCCCAGGTCACGCTCAGCCCCTCCGGTTTAGTGGATTCCGTGACCGGTTTCATCGACTTTCTCAACAACTAGTTCGCTCCCGGAAGGGCTCCCATGACATCGCAACAGGTTTTCCCATCCGCGGCTTTCCCCGCCTACCCCTCCATCAAACTCAACCCGCCTGCCGGTTGGACCCAGCAAGTGGTCCCCGACGCTGTGGGAGCAGTCATCGCCCCGTCCGCAGCCGGGAGTTACACGGCCAACGTGGTCATCACAGTGTCACGTCGCCTGCCCGGATACCAGCTCCAGGACGCCGCTGCCACTGTTGATGGCTTCCTGGATGCGCTCGCCGATGCTGTCCTGCTCGCCACGGAGCCTGTGGTGATCAATGGCCGGGACTGGCACGTACGCGAGGCACGCTATACCCACCCGCAGGCGGGCTCACTGACACAGTTCACCGCCGTCACCGTAGTCCATCAGGACACCACTGCCGATGTAGTCCAGCTGACCGGGAGCTGCCAGCCGATTGAAGACAATAGCGACCTCAAGGCCATCTACTCACTGGTTGCCAGCGCGGATGTCACGCCAACGTCCTAGCCTGCTCAATCAGCTTCAGTACCGCAACGGAGTCGGCCGGGTCCACGGGTGACGGAAGCGCGGAGGCGGCGCCGCCGTCGTGGAGCTTTTCGGCGAGAATCCGGTAGAACTCCGGGTACGCACCGCGCTCCGTGGGGATGGTGACGCGCTGCCCGTTCCGTTCCAGCGTGCCACGGTTTTGGGGAGGTTCGACGCCGTACTCGGCGTCCGTGGGCAGCCCGCCGCCCAGCACGTAGGGCTCCTGCGGGTCGGTACCGAACTTCACGAAGCCGCCCTCTGTGCCGAGGATGCGGAAGCGGGGGCCGTGGAGGTGGCTGTTGACGTTGATGGTGACGTGGCTGAACACGCCCGACTCGTGCCGGAGCGCAAGGAAGACGTCGTCGTCGGCGCTCTCCTGGGGACGGCGGGCCGTGATCTCGGCGAAAGTAACAGTGGCCGGCCCAAAGAACCGAAGAGCGAGATCGAGGACGTGGGTGCCGAGGTCGAACAACACACCGCCTCCATCTAAGGCCGTGGCGCTGGCTTTCCAGGCCTTGGCGATCTCCGGCGCCCAGCGCTCCATGCCCACCTCAACCCTGGTCACGGTACCCAGCGTCCCGGCGTCGAGCAGTTTCTTCACGGTGAGCGAGTCACCGTCCCAGCGCCGGTTTTGGTAGACCGTGAGGACACGGCCCAGTTTCACCGCCAGCTGGATCAGCTCTTCGCCATCGGTGCTGTGGACGGTAAACGGTTTATCAACCACGACGTCGAACCCGGCTTCCAGCGCAGCCTTCGCGAGCGGGAAGTGGGTTGCGGGCGGTGTGCCCAAGACAATGAGATCCAGCTGGTCGGCCAGCGCCAGGATGTCCTGCGGGGTATCCACGATGCGCGCTTTCGGGTAGCGTTCTTTCGCTTTCGCTTGCCTTCCGGCGTCCGACGTTGAAATCACTGCGAGCTCATAGGCGGGGTTGCTGGCAATGAAGGGCGCGTGGAAGACGCTGCCCGACAAGCCAAAACCTGCGACGGCGGTACGGATCGGCTGGGAAGTCATGTGCCTAGGCTACCGATCCTCTCGCACGTAATAGCCCTTTCACGCCAACCCTCTATCACCGGGTGAGAGAGGGCTTGGGTGAAGGGCGCGGGAAGTGATAGAGCGTTGGGGTGAAGGGCGCGGGAAGTGATAGACCGTGGGGATGGCGAAGGCCGGGAACCTCCCGAACCGATGAACAGGTTCAGGGAAGTTCCCTGCCTTCAGGAAACTACGCTGAGAAACTACAGCGTGGGGGCTACTTCTTGGCGCCCTTTTCCCAGCCGATGGTGGTCCAGTCCGGAACGTTGGAGAGGCTCTTGAACAGGGACGGGCCGTAGTTGGCCAGGCCCGTGCGCACGAACTGGATCTCCGGGCCATTCAGCACGGTACCCATGGAGAAGTACTTCTCCATGTGCTTCTTCTCGACCTCCATGGCGGCCTTGTTGCGTTCGGTGTCATCAGCGATGGTGGCCAGGCGCTTGATTTCGGCGTCGAGCTCAGCGTCGCCGAGGCCATTTTCGTTGGTTGCGGAGTCGTAGTACTGCTTGACAGCATCAGTGGCATCCGGGCCCACGGTGTAACCGGAGATGGTCACATCGAACTCGCGTCCGCCGATGACCTTGCCGAAGTCAGCGTCACCGCGCTGGTCGATGGATACGTCCATACCAGCGGCCTGAAGCTGCTTCTGCAGGGTTTGTGAGGTTGCAGCCGTGGTGGGGTCGTCACCGAAGTTGGTGATCTTGAAGGAGACGGGGACGCCATCCTTGGCCATGATGCCCTTATCGTTGGCCGTGTAGCCAGCTTCGGTCAGGACCTTCTTGGCAGCCTCAGTGCCGGTGTCCTTCACAGGGTAGTTGTCCTGGTAGTACTCGGAGAACGGCATCAGCATCATGGAGCCGGAGCTTTCCTCGGACCAGTTCAGGCCGTTGAAGCGGACATCGCGGATGGCCTTGCGGTCGACGGCGGTGAAGATCGCCTTGCGAACGGCTACGTCGGTCAGGGCCGGGCGCTTGGCGTTGATGTTGAGACCACCGGCAAACAGTCGCTGGCCACGGCGGACCTCGGAGTTGGTGGTGCCTTCGAGCTGCTTGTAGCGGCCCAGGGTGCGGCCGTTGGCGGCGTCAATTTCACCGTTCTTGAAGGCCGCGATGGTTGCACTCGGCTCCATCTGACGCCAAATAACCTTTTCGAGGACCGGCTTCTGGCCCCACCACTTATCGTTGGGAACCATAGTGACCGTCTTGGCGGTGGTGTCGTAGTTTTCCACCTTGAACGGACCGGCCATCCACTCGGGGTGCATGTTGCCGGCAAACCCCGTATTGAAGATCTCCGGGGTGTTGATGGCCGGGTGGATCAGGCCCAAGAAGAGGCCCTCCAATGGGAAGACCGGCTGGGTAGTAGTGACAATGACTTCTTTGTCGTTGGCGCCCGCCTTGACTGAGTCCACGAAAGCGTAAGCACCGGCGCTCACGATGTCGATGGACTTGTCTTCGCCGCTGAGCATCTTCCACGTATTTTCAAAGGTCTTGACGTCGATGGGAGTGCCATCGTTCCAAGTCGCCTTCTCGTTGACCTTAATGGTGATGGTCTGCTTGCCATCCTTGACTTCACTCTTGACGTCTTCGCAGAAGTCCTTGTTCGGCTCTGCCTTGCCGTCGAAGTCCAGCTTCCAGCAGCCGCCAATGCCACCGCTGTTGATGGAGGCCGTGTTGACCGGAGTCATCAGGGCTGAGTTGTCAGCGCTGTTACCCACATTGGAGAAACCATTGAAATCCGGCCCAATGTTGCCCACAGCCAGCGTGACAGTGCCACCAGGCTCCAGATCCTTTGCTTCCTTGGCGTTGACGCTGATCAGCTTGCTGATATCGCCGCCGCTCTCTTCGGCCTTCTGAGAGGCCGGACCCGACGGCGTTCCCCCGCCGCAAGCGGTCAGCATCAGCGTTGCTGCCAGCGCTACGCCACCGATCGTCGTGTATTTTTTCATGGTTTGCCCTTCATGTTTACGACTGGAAATCATTGCGAGTTGAATAACAGGGTTTCAATCGATGCGTCATATGTCGTCAGGCATGCACCACCAGCATGTCAGCATCTATCTCTCCGTCCGGGAAGAAGCAGGCGAAGTCCTGTGTGCCTTCCTTCTCCGGTGCCAGTGGCGGCTCCAGAGTAAGGCACTTCTCCTGCTTTGCGGGAGGTAGCGCGGCAAAGACAGGGCAACGGGTGGCAAAGTTGCATCCCTTGGGAGCATCCAGCGGGCTGGGAAGGTCACCCTGCAGGATGATGCGTTCGCGGGTGCGTTCGAGGTGGGGGTCCGGCACCGGGATCGCGGACAGCAGGGCCCTGGTGTAGGGGTGACGCGGGTTGTCGAAAACGTGGTCCACGTCGCCGGTTTCCACGATCTTGCCGAGGTACATCACGGCTACGCGGTCTGAGATGTGCCGGACGACGGAGAGGTCGTGGGCGACCATGAGGTAGCTGAGGCCGAGTTCGGCGCGGAGCTTGTCCAGCAGGTTGATGACTCCGGCCTGCACGGAAACATCCAGCGCGGAGACCGGTTCGTCCAACACCACGAGCTTCGGATTGACCGCGAGCGCCCGGGCAATGCCGATGCGTTGGCGTTGGCCGCCGGAGAACTGGTTGGGGAAGCGGTTCACGTGGTCTGATTGCAGGCCCACCAGCTTCATGAGTTCCATGATGCGTTTCTTGATGGCGGCCTTGGGCATGCCCAGGTTTTCCAGCGGTTCGGCCAGGACTTCGTACACCGTAAAGCGCGGGTCCAGGGCGCCCGTGGGGTCCTGGAACACCATCTGCATTTCCTTGCGCATGGCCATGGTGGTCTTGTGGTCCGTAGCCACCTTGTTGCTGACGCCGCCGATCACCACTTCGCCCACCTGGTCCGGGTGGAATTCCATGATTTCCAGGAGGGTGGTGGTCTTGCCGCAGCCGGACTCGCCCACAATCGAGACGCATTCGCCCTCGCGGATATCGAAGCTCAGTCCATCCACGGCCTTGACCGTGCCGATCCGTCGCTTGATTAAGGCACCCTTGAGCAGCGGGAAGTGCTTCTTGACGTCCCTGAGTTCCAGGACCTTTGCGCGCTCGACGCGAGCGACGCCATCGAACTTTGAAACCGGTTTGGGCGGCGCGTGGAAAATCCTGTGAGCGTCGGCGTTGCCGGACAGTTGGTCTGACTTGATGCAGGCTGCCTTGTGCCCCAGCGTCTGACCCTCCGTGCCCGGCACCGGGAACAGTTCCGGTTCGCCATGCAGGCAGGCGTCGCTGACCATGGGGCAGCGGGCCGCGAAGGAGCACCCGGTCACCGGCAGCGCCAGGTTGGGCGGAGTTCCTTCGATGGGTACCAGCGACTGCTTGGTAGCGGTGTCCACGCGGGGAACGGCACCGAGGAGGCCCAGCGTGTAGGGCATCCGGGGGTTGTAGTAGATGTCCTCCACGGTGCCGGTTTCCACGGGCTTGCCCGCGTACATGACCATGATGTCGTCGGCCATGCCCGCTACCACGCCGAGATCGTGCGTAATCATCACGACGGCGGCGCCGGTCTCCTCCTGCGCGGTGTGCAGGACCTCCAGCACCTGCGCCTGGATAGTGACGTCCAGCGCCGTCGTGGGTTCATCTGCGATGAGTACCCGCGGATCGTTGGCGATGGCGATCGCGATCATGACGCGCTGGCGCATGCCGCCGGAAAATTCGTGCGGGAAGGCCTTCAGCCGGTCCTTGGGGCTGGGGATGCCCACCATCCGCAAGAGGTCGACGGCGCGGGCTTCTTTGGCCTGCTTGCTCATGGAGGGGTTGTGGACTGTCAGCGCCTCGATGATCTGGGTTCCCACCGTGTAGACGGGAGTGAGCGAGGACAGTGGGTCCTGGAAAACCATGGCGATGTCGCTGCCACGGTGCTTGCACATTGCTTTGTCGCTAAGGCCCAGCAGTTCCTTGCCCTTGTACCGCACGGAACCGGTGATGTCCGCGGTTTCGGGGAGGAGCCCCATGATGGCCATGGACGTGACGGACTTACCGGAACCGGACTCGCCCACGATGCCCAGGGTCTTGCCGGGCATGAGGTCGAAGTCCACTCCACGGACCGCGTGGACCACGCCGTTCTCGGAGTTGAAGCGGACGTTGAGGTCGCGAACGCTGAGGACCGCTTCGCCGGGGGCGTAGAGCCCTGCGTCGCGGAGACGCTCGGCGGGTGTCTGGGAAGTGTTGGTGCTCATTTGCCAGCCTTTGCGGTCTTGGTCTTGGCCCGTCCGATGGAGCTGGAGCTGGGGTCGAAGGCGTCACGGAGTCCGTCGTTCATCATGGCCAGCGAGCCGGTCAGCAGGAACATGACGGTCAGCGGTACCCAGAACATCCACGGGAAGGAGGACACCTGGCCCGTGGCCTGGCCGATCAGGACACCGAGGCTAACGTCAGGAAGTTTGATGCCGATTCCAATAAAGGAGAACGCGACCTCAGCCAGGATTGCGCCGGTGATGCCACGGGTGAAGTCGAGCACCAGCAACGAGCCGATGTTTGGTACGAGGTGGCGCCACACGATCCGGCGGGAAGGGACTCCCATGTACTTGGCGGCTTTGACGTAATCGCGCTGCATGAGGGACATGGACAGCGAGCGCACCAGGCGGGCAGTCCCCATCCAGCTGAAGAACAGCAGGACCACGATGAGCAGCAGCCAGCTGGGCAGATCCTTGAGACCGCCGCTTCCGCTGGTTGCCACGGCCACCACCAGAATGGCGGGCATCATGATGAGGGCTTCGAGGATGAACAACATGGTGGCGTCCACCTTGCCCCCGAAGAACGCCATGGTGCAGCCGTACACCGCGGAGATCAGCACGGATACGCCGCCCACAATGAGGCCAATGAGAATGGAGGTCCGGGTGCCGTCCACAATGAGCGCCATGAGGTCGATACCGGCCTGCGTGGTCCCCAGCAAGTGGTCCGGTGACGGCGGCATACCGATATTCAATGGATCTAGGGTGTCTTTGTCCCACGAGGTCAGGAACCCGCCAAAGATCGAGAAAAGGAACAACGCCAGGAAAATAAACAAGCCGGCGACGGCGGTGCGGTTCCGCATGAAGCGACGGAAGATAATGCGGGATTTCCCGATGACCACGTCCTGGTCGCCAACCCGGGATTCGTCGATTTCCGCAATGGGATCAATGATGTTGGTCATTACTGGACCCTCACTCGTGGATCAACCAGCGTGGTGGCGAAGTCGGCAAGGATGGCGCCGATCGCGAAGATCACTGAACCATAGGCCAAGGTGGCGGTAGCCACGTTGACGTCCTGCAGACTGATGGACTGAATGCTCCAGAGGCCGATGCCCGGCCAGGCGAAGATCGCCTCAGCGAAGAATCCGCCCGTGAAGATGGCCGGGATGGTAAACGCGATGCTTTGCGCCACCGGGATGAAGGATACGCGCAGGGCGTGTTTCCTGATGGCCTGGTTTCGGGTGAGCCCCTTGGCCCGGGCGGTGCGGACGAAGTCAGCATTCACGTTGTCCAGGAGGTACTGCCGCTGGGCGATCTGGTAACCGGCCCAACCGAAGATGGTCATCGCGAAGGTGGGTACGGCGTAGTGAGCCACAAGGTCAACGAAAGCCGGCCAGCCTGGCTCAATTCCCGGCGTCGAAATTCCCGTCACGAAGAAGATGCGCTCACCGACGGCCTCGTTGATGCTGATGGCACCGAGCTGCACCAGGAAGTAGGCGATGGGCGCTGGCAGGATATGGACCAGGTAGCTGTAGGACGTGATGACGCGGTCTTGGACCTTGTACTGGCGGGCGGCGGAGTAGACACCGAGTGCCACACCGATGATCAGGGTGAGAATGATTGAGGCAATGAAGAGCCGGGTGGAGACCAACACGCGGTCCGCGAACTCGGCATTGACGAACGCACCGTTCGGGCTGCGGCCCCAGTCCCATCGGGTCACAATGCCCCAGAGCCAATCCACGTAACGCTCCCAGGCGTTCTTGTCCGGATCCAGCCCGAGTCCCCGGAAAGATGCGGCTACCTGTTCGGGTGTTGGCCGCGGGATTTTCTCTTGCTCGAGCACCGCAGGCTTCAGCGACGAGACGGCCAGGAAGTAGCCTGCACTGGTGGTCAGGAAGATCATGATCAGGTAGATGCCCGACCGCTTCATCAGATATTTCAGCATGTCGGGTGGCTGCCCCGAATCGTGGCAAAACTCAATGCTCGTCCTTCCGCGGTTCCCGGCTGTGGCCGGCGTCAGCTGCGAAGTGGCGCAGCGGGTTGTTGGGTCCCCCGCACCCCTTCAGTGATCACCAGCCCTGTATGGCATGCGTCACATTCAAGAGGAAACTACCACAATAACTGCTTCACGTTTTGCTTCAAGGCGTCCGGTTTCGCGCCTGCAGCCAGATTGTTATGTGCAGCTTGCGACATGTTTACGACGCCGGCGGTACTAATGCGCTTTCGGCCGCGGAAATCTACACGGAGCCCAGGAGCCTCGTGATCAGTTCACGCCAGGAATCCGCCAGCCGGGTGGGGGAAATACCTCGGACGCGAACGTCGTCCACAATTCGTTCAGGGTCCAGTGCGTACGTCAGGGACATCGCCATCACCCAAGGATCCGCGATTCCCGCCTCCCGCAGCAGGACCTCCATATGCCGATGCGAAAGTTTGGTCGCCGGAACATCGAACCTGTTGCGCGTAGCAGCTCCGGCCGCTTTCAGGAGTTCGCCGTTTTCCAGGACAAAGTAAATGCGGCCTTCCCCGAAGGCCACCAAGCGGTCCTTTGGCGCAGCACCCGGGCCCAGAGGGGGCGGGCCGAACATGAAACCCGCCTGAAATTCGGACTCCGAGTCGCTCAGCAGGGTCATCATGAGCCCGGCGCGGCTCCCAAAACGGCGGAACACCGTTCCCTTGCCAACCTTGGCCTTGCAGGCGAGCGCATCCATGGTCAGCGCCTCAGCACCAAACTCGGCCACCAGATCCCGGGCAGCATTGAGGAGGCGCTCGCGATTCCTCGCTGCGTCACTGCGCTCGTGGGGCGCACCTAGGGGCACGTCCGGCCTCATGGGGATCGAGCTCACAGAAATATTCTAGACCCCGGGAATAGAAAACGGACCATAGTCCGTTTAGTATCGATGAAGGCTCCAAAGCCCAGACAACAGGTCGGATCCGCAAGGCAACCCGGCCAGACACAAGGAGACACCATGTCCAAGAGCACAGTTCTTACCCTCGTCGGCAGCCTGCGCGCCGATTCCCACAACAAGAAGCTCGCCGAAGCCATCCAGCTGAACGCACCCGAAAACGTTGACGTGCAGATTCACGGCTCGCTGGGCACCATCCCCTTCTACAACGAAGACATCGACGTCGAAGGCCAGGTCCCCGCCGAAGCTGCCGCCCTCCGTGCCGCAGCAGCCGACGCCGACACCATCCTGCTCGTCACCCCCGAGCACAACGGCACCATGCCCGCCTCCCTGAAGAACGCCATTGACTGGCTGTCCCGCCCGTTCGGCGCAGGCGCCCTGTCCGGCAAGCCGACCGCCGTCGTCGGAACCGCTTTTGGCCAGTTCGGTGGCGTGTGGGCCCAGGATGAGGCCCGCAAGGCCGCCGGCATCGCCGGTGCCAAGGTCCTTGAAGACGTCAAGCTGGCCGTACCGGGTTCCATGATCCGTTTCGCTGAACTTCACCCGAAGGACGACGCCGAGGTTGTAGAGCAGATCAAGGCCATCTTCGAGCCCCTGACGGCCGTTCAGGAAGAAGAAGCAGCAGCCTAATCCTCCGCTTTGGATGCCCCCGTTCCGCTATCTGCGGAGGGGGGCATTTGCGTTTCTTCGGCTTGCTCCGAGGGGCGTGATCAACTCTTGTCCGAACCGTCACCCTAACGGCATGTTGTGTTCCACCGTCCCGTCCTAACGTTGGAAGTACAGGTGGACAGGAGCGCGTGGCTGTCATGCATGCCGGACGGGTATCACAAGGCACGACGACGATCGCCGCTGCCTGCCTCCTTGTGGGTTTGTTAGTGGCTGGCTGCACTACCGCCCCTTCCGGATCTGCCGATCCCGCCCCCTTACCGACGGTTTCCGTGACCCCAAGGACCCCATCACCCAGCACCGTACCCACGGCCCCCACCCCCGCCGCGTCGGAACCTGCCCCTTCTGTTCCTCCCCCTACGAGCTCCGGCACTCCCTCCGTCGCCGTCCCCGCAGCGCCGCCCTCGCCGGCAGCACCAACTCCTGCCCCTTCGAGCACACCATCCGAGGCGCCACAGACCCAGCCGGCGACCGTCGTCGAACCTTCACCCCGGCCCGGCACCAGCGCCCCTGAACCGACGGCGACCCCCACGGTCATCCCTGTGGATGCGGGAAGCTTTGGGCCGGCTGTCTACTACGTGGCAATCGACGACGGCGGCGCCCGCGGCGTGCGGTTCGGCTGCAACGACAGCCTGGTACCCGTCAGGGGCGTTGCCGTACCCGGCGATCCATTGTCCGTGGCCCTCGGCCGGCTGCTGGAAAGCGGAATGCCGGTGGACAGCGATGCAGCCCTCTACGACGCTCTGGCCAATTCATCGCTGCGCTACCTCTCGGGCTACATGAGCGGGGCAACGGTGGTAGTCAACCTCAGCGGGTCACTGCGACCCGGGGGCGTGTGCGACATCCCGCGGATCCAGGCGCAACTGACGCAAACCATAGTGCAGGCCAGCGGTGCGTCTCGTGCCGAGATCTACGTGAACGGCCGGACATTGACGGAGGCGCTGAGCGTGCGGTGATGGTTGCCTGCGGCGCTCTGCAGGAGGATAGGACCATGACGAGTCCCGATCTTCACGCATGGCCAAGGCTGGTTAGCGGATACCGCCGCTCCGAGGTTTCTGCCGTGGTGGGACACGGGGCTGCCTGCTGGGAACGGGCCACCCAAGAAGTGCTCCGCTGGGGCGTGAAGACGGCCAGCGGATTTTCCGTCGACACCCCGGGAGCTGTGTCTGCCGGTGATCGAGTGGTGGTCACCGCGCATTTTCTCGGTGTCCGCGTCCTGGAACCGGTTGAAGTGGTGACTGTGGTTCAGGAGGAGGACAGGGTGGGCTTCGCGTACCGAACCCTGGCAGGGCACCCTGTTTCCGGCGAGGAAGCGTTCATTGTGCACCGCGTTGGGGACGAGACACGCCTCACCATCCGCTCACTGACCGGACCAGCGTCGGAGCAGCCTTGGAAAGCGCTGTACCCGATCCTCCTGCTCCTGCAGCGCGTGGTGCGCCGGAGGTATCTCCGGTCGCTGCGTTGATTCAGAGCGCTGCGCTGATTCAGAGCGCTGCCGGGCAACGGAAGAGCAGGCTGGAAACGGCTTAGCGGGTTGGCGGACTTTGTCAGCTATGCAGTTGCGATCGCCAGCACTCTTCGGAGCGCCCACGCCACTCGCAACAAGGCCAGCACGGAGGCGAAGGTCAGTACAAAGACCAGAGCCTCCGGGATCCACAGGCCCGTATCGGCGTCTCCTTCCAAGACCACAGTGACCAAGGCGGTGACCACCAGTGAACCCAGCCCCGGGATGGCAAAAAGGAACACTTCACCAATTTGGCGCCTATGGGTAGCGGACAGTTTCTCCAGGGGAAGTGCCTGCTGTCCCGGCGAAGCTTTCTTGCCCAGCACGTTGATCAGCATGGACACGCTGGTGAGGGTCAGACCAGCCGTAGCGCCGGCCAGGGTGGCGAGTGTCTGGAACAGAGTTCGCCGCGCACCGGGGTCCACGCTCTCCAACATCAGTGGTTGCCCCGCAAGCAGCGCGATTCCCAGCCAGATCAACACGGCAAGCGCAGCCCAAGCGAAATCCGCAGTGGGATGTAACAGAAACCAACGCCACAGAGTCCTGCGGCGGCCGGTCCGCTGTACGTCAACCTCGTACAAGCTCATGATCTGCACCGCCTTGCTTCTCCTCGGCTGATTGATCTGCACTTACAGCCGCTTGGTCCGGTTTTTCAGCTGTCCTAGTCGCTTTTTCACCCGGCTGGCCGGTCTTTTCAGCTTCATTGCCGGCCTTTTCCGAGTTCTCCACGGCGGCCGCGAGGGCTGCCCGGACAGTAGCCATTCCCCCGGCGACGATGTCCGGCACCAGTCCTGAATCGGCCTGCCCCTTGATGTCCGGGAGGGTTCTGGCGAAAAAGGCCTCGTTGTCCCTGGCTTGCTTGTTGAGGATGCTCATGGCTTCCGCAGTGGACTTTTGAGGATCGTTGAAAACGTCCGGGTCCACGTCGATGTGCGAGATGAACCGCTCCTTGAGAAGGTCCACCACCTCACGGTCCCCCGTCAGGGAGTCCTTGCCCTCAGCCACCACGTAGTCGAAATGCTCCACGGATCCGGCCCTGCGGAAGAGATCGATGAGTTGTTGGATTCGGTCCCGAATCCGTTGTTTGTCCTCAGCTTTGCCGGATCTGCCGACGCTCAAGGAAATCCGGAAAGTACCTTCATTCATGAGGCGTGAAGCGCTGTCCAGGACGTCAGCCCATTCACCCTCCATGAGCTTCCCGGACAGACGTTCAGCAGGAAGCGCGAACTCGAATCGGCTCACCTCCAGGCGGGTCAGGATTTCCTCGATATCCTCGCGGACAACCGGCACCAAGCTTGGCTCGAGCCCCAGCATGCCCTCGAGGTACTCGCCCAACCTGGACGCGCGTGGGCCGTTTCCGCTGGTCAGCACTGCGATGACGTTGCGCTTCAGGAAGGCAAAGTAGGTGGTCTCCAGCAGATGATCCCCCGGAGCCAGAGGCAAGGGCTTGCGCCGGCCAAGGGCATCGCCGACACTCGGGAGATTGGTGTCCCGTACCCGGTCCAACAGCAGCACGGGATGAGGTGATGACGCGACTGCCTGAGCGAGCAACACCGTGCCGTCACCAGTGGTGAAGTGCCTGTCCGTCCCGGCGTCCCGGGCCTTCTTCAGCACCTCGGCCACACGGCGCGCCGGAAACGGGCGGCCGAGCTCTTCACCGTTCAGTTGCTCGATCCGCCAGAACTGCACACTGCGCCGTGCCATGGATTCTCCCCTCGTCTTCCGTGACCCACGCTATGGGCGAGGTCTGACATTAAAGTGGAGTGCCGCCGTCGTGCGTCAACTACTGCACGGGCAGCGCCAGGTTACTGGCTGTATTTGGGCCCTTGAGCGAATAGCGAGTCCATCTCGTCGTGGCTTCGGGTGCCGGCCAGCCCGGCCCAGTTGCCGTCGCCCAGGATTTCCTTGGCTACCCGAGCCACCTTGGCGTACGCCGCTTTGGCCGTATTGCCACCGATGCTGACGCGCCGCACGCCGGCGTCGTGCAGTTCCAGGGGCGATGGCGCCCCCACTCCGGCCAATGCGTTGAGCGGGGCGGGTATCCGGTTAGACAGCTCGTGCAAGACATGCAAGTCCACGACGCCGGGCACAAAAATTCCGTCCGCCCCTGCAGTCAGATAGGCCTCGCCACGCCGCACGGTCTCGTCATAGGCGGTGTCCGGAAACTGACCGGACAGGTAGGTGTCAGTGCGGGCATTGATGAACAGGGGTATCCCTCGGTCATCGGCAGCGGCGCGAATCAAGGCAATCCGCCGCGACTGTTCCACAACGTCGGCAAGCGGCTCCGTTACGGAGTCCTCGATGTTGATTCCCACAGCGCCCTCGTCCAGGACGGCGTGGATAGTGGCGCGCAGTTCGTCGTCAGTTCGCCCATAGCCGGTCTCGATGTCCGCCGTAACCGGCAGCCGGGTTGCTGCTGCAATGCGGCCAAGCGCGGCCATTGCCAACCCCCATGGCACGTGGTCGCCATCCCGAAACCCCAGGCTCCAGGAGACAGCCGAGCTTGAGGTGGCAATCGCCGTCGCACCTGCTTCCTCCACAACCCGGGCGGAAGCTGCGTCCCATACGTTCACCAGAACCAAGGGGGCGGGCCCGGCGTCGTGAAGCTTATGGAAGTGTTCGGCCTTGGTCACGGGTCCCCGGTGCGCTGTCATAGCTACATTCCAGCCCTTCCCGATCCCTGCGTAAAGCGCAGTCCGGGAAAATGCACTAATTTGAAAACAACTGTTGCCTCTTTAGCAACATCGAGGAGTATCCTGTCACTGTGACCCACGAAACATTGGATGCCGGCGCAACGCTGCCCGCTGAAGCCATCGACGCCATTGAGCGGGCCGCCACGGCCGCTCACCCGCATGAGGAACTGTTCTCCGCGCGGGCCGCCAACATCAAACAATCTGCTGTCCGGGACGTCTTCGACATCTCCATGCAACCAGGCCTTGTCTCCCTTGCCGGCGGCAACCCCTACTTGCAGTCGCTGCCGCTGGAAAAGCTGGGGCAAACCGCCGCCCGCATCATCGCAGAGGAAGGCATGACCGCCCTGCAATACGGCGGCGGCCAAGGCACCGAAGAACTCCGCGAGCAAATATGCAGCATCATGGCGGCTGAAGGGATCACTGATGCCCTCCCCGAAAACGTGGTTATCACCGCGGGATCGCAGTCCGCACAGGATGTCGCCACCAAGGTCTTCTGCAACCCCGGCGATGTGGTGCTGGTAGAGAACCCCACCTACGTGGGCGCCCTGAACACGTTCGAGGCGTACCAGGTTCAGGTTGAAACGATCGAAATGGACGACGACGGCCTGGTACCGGAGCGGCTCGAGGCCAGGATCGCGTCGCTCCAGTCCGAGGGCAAGAATATCAAGTTCCTCTACACGATCCCCAACTTCAACAACCCGTCCGGCATCACCTTGGCCGAGGAACGCAGGCAGCGAATCGTCGACATATGCCGTGCCGCGAATATTATTGTCCTCGAGGACAACCCCTACGGACTACTCCGATTCGACGGCCAACCTATCGCCCCCATGCGGGCCGCAAACCCGGATGATGTCATCTACCTGGGCTCGTTCTCAAAGATCTTCGCTCCCGGACTCCGCATCGGCTGGGCCCTGGTTCCAACTCATTTGCAGCGTCGCTTCTACTTGGCCTCCGAGGCTGTGACCCTTTGCCCGCCGCCGCTGAATCAAATGCTCGTCTCGGCATACCTCCGCGAATACGACTGGCAAGGGCAGATCGACACCTACCGGACCCTCTATGCAGAACGCTGCCAGGCACTCCTGTCCGCGCTGGACGAGTACATGCCCGCCGGACTCACCTGGACGCGCCCGGATGGTGGTTTCTTCGTGTGGGTCACACTGCCTGAAGGCGTGGACACTTACCCCCTGCTCGGAAAGGCAATCGACGCGGGGGTGGTCTTCATCCCCGGCGCAGCCTTCTCACCGGCCGACGGACCTTCCAACAAGCTCCGCCTCGCATTCAGCGCCGTGCCGCCGGATACGATAGCCGAAGGCGTCCGCCGTTTGGCCCCTGTCCTGGCGGAAGCCATTGAAGCTACCAATGAAGGAGCAGCACAATGACCGGAGTTGTGATAGTCGGAGTAGACGGCAGCGAGACGGCGATGAGGGCGGCAGAATCTGCCAAGCGCCTGGCCATAGCCCTCGGTGCGAGGCTGCACGTCGTTAGTGCTTTCGACAGTAACCGAACAGAGGTTGTGGAGATCGGTACGGATAAGTGGATTGTCTCTGACGCCGCCGAAGCCGAAGCCGTTGCCCGCACCGTATCCGAGCGCCTCACAGGCGAGGGTTTGGAAGTCAGCTACGCACCGGCATACGGCAAGCCCGGTGAAGCCTTGGTCAAGGAAGCCGAACTCCTGGACGCGCAGTTGATCGTGGTAGGAAACCGACGGATGCAGGGCTTGGGACGTGTTTTGGGCAGCGTTGCCAACACAGTGGCCCACACGGCGCCCTGCGACGTCTATATCGCCAAGACCGACCAACCGTAGAGCGAGCTGAATCACGCCGCCGGGTGGGGAGTCTCACCCGGCATTTGGCGTCTTTTGGGCAGGATCCCCGAAGTCATCGTTATAAAATTGAGATGCCCCCAATGGCGCGTGCCACCTCCACTTACTGACTTCAGGGGATCATTTTCTTGCTTACTTTGCAGCCGCGCCAGCGCGTGGGACACGACATCCTGCTTGCCCGCCACGGCAACCACATCAGCACCATGCGCTACGACCGGAGCAATGATCGCATCATTGCCATGCTCGACGACGGCTCTTGGGACAGCGCCCCCAACATGATCTCCCCCAGCCTTGAGATGCCCGAAACATTCGGCAGCATCTTCCGCAAGGACTGGCGCTTCCTGTCCGTGGCGTGCGTCGCCATGGTTACGGTAGCCGCCGTCGCCATGGGCATCAGTGTTGAGATGGCAAACCACATGTCGACGACGGAACTTCAGGCGCTGCTGGTCAGTTACCCGGCGTTCTAGCGTCTTTGCGTTCCCCGGGCTTAGCCCCTACGGGGACGGCACCCTCCTCGGTGACCATTCCGTCGTCGAAATTCAGAGCCACCTGCCCTCCCGCTTTTTTACGGCGCAGCAGGAAAATGACGGCCCCGACAACAAGCCATGCGGTTCCCAGCAGGTAGGTGAACCAGGCCAGCGAAGTCCATAGCCAGGCGATGAAGGCAAAGCCCATCAGTGGCATCACCATATTTCGCATGGCCCCCGCTGTTCCCCGCTTCCGCAGGTCGAAGAAGACCACCTTGATGGTTGCCAGGTTTACCACGGCAAAAGCGACCAGAGCCCCGAAGTTGATCATGTACACCGCCTGCTCCAGGGTGATGACAAGGGCGATCAAGGACACCGCAGAGACCAGCATCGCGGCGAAGTATGGAGTGCGGAAACGTGGGTGCAACTTTGACAGGGCACCGGGCAGGATTCCGTCCCTACCCATCGCATAGATGACACGGCTGACGCTCATCTGGGCAGCAGTGCCGCACAGAACCAACCCGCCAAGGTTCACGATCACGAATACCACCATGAGCACATCGCCTCCGGCGCGCTGCATGAGTTCGGTTCCCGCGGCATCAAGGTTCACGATTGATCTCCACTCGGGTGCGATGAGACTCCCGGCCACGGAAAACAGGGTGTAACCCAGGCCGGCAAAGAGCGTGGACAGGATGATGCCCCGCGGCACATCGCGCTGGGGATTGCGCGCCTCCTCGGACAGGGTGGAAACGCCATCGAATCCCAGGAAGGCAAAGGCCACAATTGCCGCCGCCGCCATCACGGGTGCCACCCCACCCTCCCCCAACGTCAGGGGCCGGACAAGATTGTCCAAGGACAGATCCGGGGCATTGACCACGGCCAGGACCAGGAATACCAGAATCACCAGGACCGAGGCCGCCACCACTACGATGTTCATCTTCTTGATCCAGGCGACGCCAATCACGCTGAAGAGTCCCACCACCAAGAGGCAGAGCAGTACGGCGAGCTGCGGCGGTATGACGGGCACCAGGCTATTGAGATACAGGCCGAAGAGCAGGAAGTTCACCATCGGCAGGAACAAGTAGTCCAGCATCATGGCCCAACCCACCATAAAACCCACCGGGCTGCCGAACGCCCGCGAAGCGTAGGCGTAAGCGCCGCCGGTTACAGGGACGTGCTTCGCCATCTGGCCGTAGCTGTGGGCAGTGAACAGCATCGCCACCAGGGCAGCGAGGTAAGCAGCCGGCAAATGCCCGTCGCTGATCTCGGTTCCCGCCCCATAGACCGCCACCACGGACAGGATGCCCATGGAGGTCAGGCCAAAAGCGATGAGTGACGGTAAGCCCAGGACTCGTTTGAGCGTGGGGGCCGACTGAGGGCCGTCCAGAGCGCTTCTTCCAGTGATGGTCATGGGTTCTCCTCGATGCGATACGTGTCACATTAATGAATGTTGTTCATTAGAGTAAGTGGCAGAGGAGCTCGTGTACAGCTTTTGGTATCCCAAATCTTGGATGCGGGGAAGAATTGCAGGGGCTCTAACCTGTCTAGGCACGGATGCTGGGTGACGGCTTCCGATGCATTCCAATGTTTGGTATACCTAAAGCGGCCGTAGCGAAAGGACTCTTATGACTGCACACCCATCCCCTGCCCCCGGCAAGGGCGCACTGCCCCGCAGCGGGGGGACGCTGGCGACGCAGGGGTTCGTCGACGCGCACATCCACCCGGACAAGACCACCTGGGGGTCCGGCTGGCTCTCCCGCGAACCAGCGCAATCGCTGGCAGACCTCATAGGGAACGATCTCCAAGCACAGCTCGCGTTCCAGGACAGCGTCGAGGACCGGGCCTATGCCTTGATGAGACATGCAGTCCTTAGCGGAACCATGGCGATGCGGGCCCACGTGGACGTGGCACCCCAAATCGGTCTCAGGAACATCCACGGTGTCCGTGCAGCCGCTGAGCGTTTGGCTCCGTTCCTGGACGTCCAAGTGGTCGCCTTCCCGCAGTTTGGCCTACTGAGCAACCCCGGCACGCTCGACCTCATGGAGGCTTCCCTGGCCGAGGGGGCAGACCTCTTGGGTGGCATAGACCCGCAGTCGGTGGACGGCGACCTGCACGGACATCTGGATGCCGTCTACGCGCTGGCGAACAAACATGGCAGGGACCTGGACATCCATCTGCACGATGTGGGGGAGGACGGGCTGGCGCAGCTCCGTGTCATCGCGAAACGAACCGTGGCGGAAGGCATGGAAGGCAGAGTCACCATCGGGCACGGATTTGCTCTCTGCGAGGCCTCGCAACCTGAACTGGGCTCCACCTTGGACGCCATGGCCGAGGCCGGAATATGGGTGGCTACCTGCGCCCTCGGGGCCGACCCAGTACCGGATCTGGACCTTCTGGAAAGGCATGGAGTCAAGGTTGTCCTCGGCTCAGACGGAGTCCGTGATGCCTGGTCGCCGTTCGGCACCGGCAGCATGATGGATCGCGCACATCTGCTGGGGTACCGAACAGGAGCATCCACAGATGCCGAGTTGGAGCGCTGCTTCCGGCTGGCCACCTCAGCAGGTGCAGAGCTGCTTGGATCAGCTGAGATGGAGGGCTTCTCCGGGGCAGCATCCCCTGATCGGGTCGAGTTCGCTGCGGACTCCATCCCGGAGCTGGTAGTTGATAGGCCCGCTCCGCTGAGGGTGGTGCGAGGCGGTGAAGCTGTGACCCTGCACGATTGAGGGCACCGCAAGCCTAAGGGCACGGCAAGCCTGAGGCACCGCGGCTAGAGCATCCACTCCCGCAACAGCCACCATAGGCCTGCGATCACAATGCCTCCGAACAACGAACCTGCGATCACCTGGGCGAGGGTGTGGGCCCGCAAAACCAGCCGCGACCAGCCAACAGCCGGGACGAGGAGCAAGAGAGGAAGCCAAGCCGGCCCGAACATGAGGACGGCTATCACCACTGCAGCCGCCAGAGCCGAGGCATGCCCACTCATTTTCCAGAACGCACTGACAACGGCCAGAACCCCGATGCCTCCTATGAGCGCGATAATCATCACCGTGACACCTACAGGCCCACTGAGCAAGTGCAGTACCAGCAAACCAACCAGCACTGAACCCAGCGTCATCAGGAGCAGCGCCGGCCGCTGACGGCGGTCGCTGACGTGGTGGTCCGTAATCCTGCCCAGCTTCACCATCACCAGGACATACGCCAAGGGCAGGACGCAGACGAACATCGCCGCGAGCAGCCCGAACCATATGGTCTCTGGGAACCCGGGTTCCGTGGCAGGGCTGATGAGCAGAAGCACCAACACAACAACCGGAGGCTGAAACACTTCCGTCAGCACGCGGGCAAACTTGCGCCAAGGCCCTGTCACCAATTGAGGGGGCACGTGGGCGGCTTCCTGTGTTGCTGCTGCCGTTCCTGTTGCTGCCGCGGATCCAGTTGCTGCCGGCGCTCCCGTTGCTGCCGCGGATCCCGTTGTTGTCCCAGTGCCCGTTGTTGTCCCAGCGCCTCTGCCGGCGTCGGGCCGGGCTCGCTCGTCAGTCAAGCAGGAGCGCCGGTTCTTCGAGGATTGAGGCAACGTCTGCCATGAAGCGCGCGGACAAATCCCCGTCCACTACGCGGTGGTCGAAGGAACCGCCGAGCGTGGTGATCCAGCGCGGGATAACCTCGCCGTCCAGGACCCAAGGCTTCTGCTTGATGGTTCCGAACGCGATGATGGCTACTTCGCCGGGGTTGATAATGGGCGTTCCCGTGTCAATCCCGAGCGCGCCGATGTTGGTGATCGTCAGGCTTCCACCCTGCATTTCAGCCGGCTGCGTCTTTCCTGCCCGGGCCTTGGTTGCCAGCTCGTTGAGGGCCAGCGCCAATTCCTTGAGGGAGAGATCCTGGGCGTCCTTGATGTTGGGGACCATGAGGCCGCGCGGAGTTGCAGCGGCGATGCCCAGGTTCATGTAGTGCTTCACCTGGATCTCCGCGCCACCCTTTCCGTCGGCGTTTTCCACCCAGGTTGCATTAACGCTGGGGTTGCGCGCCGCAGCCCAAATCACTGCTTTGGCAAGGATGAGCAGCGGCGATACCTTGATGCCTTCGAAGTCGCGGGAGACCTTCAGCCGCTTGACGAACTCCATGGTCCGGCTGGCATCCACATCCACGAAAATACTGACGTGTGGAGCGGAGAAAGCTGAATCCACCATGGCCTTGGCGGTGGCTTTGCGCACACCCTTGACCGGCATCCGCTCCACGCGCTGATCCTGCGGCTTCTTGGACGCCCCCCAGAAGCTGTCCGCTTGATCATGCTCAGCATCCCGTTGGGCCTGGTAGCTCACCAGATCCTCGCGGGTCACTTCACCTCGCTGGCCCGTAGCCACCACATCGGCCAGGTCGATTCCCAGGTCACGAGCGAATTTGCGCACGGGAGGCTTCGCCAGGACCTTGTTGACCAAGCCACTAATGGTTCCGCTGATAGCCGCACCGCGGGAGGCCGCAGACTGCGGCGCTTCGGGTGTGGCGGGTTGCCCTTGGACGGCCGAAGCTTGGGTACCGGGGGCTTGGGGTGCCGGAGTGACCACGGCGGGCGCCGCCGTCGTGCGGTGCGCTTCCGGAGTTTCGGCTGCTTTGGCTTCCAGTATTGCTTGGTGGTCCTGGACGGTGCCTTCGGCATTCTCGGCGATTGTGGCCGCCTCAAGCACCGACCCGGCCGGGCGTTTGCGCGCGCGGCGCTTGACGGCGTCGGCCTTGGGTCCGGAACCGACCAGCGGTCCGCCGGACGGGCGGTTGTCGTCGCCGTCGTCGGCAGGCAGCTTGCCGTAAAGGGGCATCTCCACGGCGGGCGTCTCCGGAGCAGCCGGCGTCACCGGCGCAGCAACCCCGTCCTGTCCTTCCGAAACAGCGATGATCGCCGTGCCGACCTCAACCGTTATGCCTTCCTCAACCAACAGCTCAGTGACAGTGCCCGCAAAAGGCGAGGGGAGTTCAACGAGGGACTTGGCGGTCTCGATCTCACACAGGACATCGTTGATGGCGACGACGTCCCCGGGCTTGACCTTCCAAGCCACTACCTCGGCCTCCGTCAGGCCTTCGCCAACGTCCGGCAGATTGAATTTCTTTACAGTCACAGTGGTCCTCGATTTCCGGTTACCCGGCAGCGAAGCCGGGCTGGATCAGGGCGGTTAGTAGGACGGCGGTGAACAGGCGGTCCTTATGGGAACGGCAGTTCTTAGATCTAGTAGGACAAGGAACGGTCGAGTGCCTCAAGGATCTTGTCGATGTCCGGCAAGTAATCCTCTTCAACCTTGGCGACGGGGTACGGCATGTGGAATCCGCCAACTCGAATGACTGGTGCCTCCAGGTGCAGGAATGCACGTTCGCTGATGCGGGCAGCGATCTCGCCGCCGATGCCGCCAAAGGTGGGGGCCTCATGAGCAACGATCAACCGGCCTGTCTTCTTGACCGACGCTTCCACGGTGTCGAAGTCCAAAGGTGAGATGGAACGGAGATCGATGACTTCAATGCTCCGTCCGTCCTCAGTGGCAGCGTTGGCAGCCGCCAGTGCCACCGGAACCAGCGGACCATAAGCCACGATCGTTGCATCCGTGCCTTCACGGACAACGTGTGCTTTGAAGGGATCCTCGGACAGACCGGCGTTCTCTACATCCACCTCACCCTTGAGCCAGTAACGACGCTTGGGTTCGAAGAAGATGACAGGGTCCTGGCACTCAATGGCCTTTTGGATCATCCAGTAGGCGTCATGGGCGTTGGAAGGCGAAATGATGCGCAGGCCCGCAGTGTGGGCGAACAGCGCTTCCGGGGATTCGGAGTGATGCTCGATGGAGCCGATGCCACCGCCGTACGGAATGCGGATGACCACGGGAACGGTCAATTTGCCAAGGCTGCGGGCATGGATCTTGGCCAGCTGGGTGGTGATCTGGTTGAAGGCCGGGTAAACAAAGCCGTCGAACTGGATCTCGCACACCGGAGAGTATCCACGCAGCGCCAGGCCAATGGCGGTACCTACGATGCCGGACTCAGCCAAGGGCGTGTCTACGACGCGTTCGTCGCCGAACTCCTTGATCAAGCCATCGGTGACACGGTAAACACCGCCCAGATGTCCAATATCCTCGCCCATCAGCAAGGACTTGGGGTTGTTCGTCAGCGATGCCCGGAGACCCTCATTGATGGCCTTCGCAATGGTCATTGTTGCCATCAGTTAGCTGCCTCCTGGTCACTTTCGAAGCCGGCCGAGTATTCCTCAAACCAAGCAAGTTCTTCCGCAATCAGCGGGTGTTGTTCGGCGTACACATTGGCGAAGGCGTCGCGGATATCCGGAACCTCGAGGCCATGTGTTGTGCTGCGGACGTACTTGGCGAGCTCATCGCCGTCGGCCTTCACTTGGTCGAAGAACGCTTCATCCGCCAACCCTTCGGCACGCAGGTACTTCTCCAGGCGATCCAGCGGATCCTTCTCCCGCCAGGCAGCTTCTTCAGCGGATTCCCGGTACTTGGTGGGGTCGTCGGCAGTGGTGTGTGCACCCACCCGGTAGGTGTAAGCCTCAATGAGAACCGGGCCCCGGCCTTCGCGGGCGTGCTCAAGTGCCCACTCGGTAACGGCGTGAACGGCGATGACATCGTTGCCGTCCACCCGGATTCCCGGGAAACCGTAGCCCTTGGCACGGTTGGCCAACGGAACCTTGGTCTGAACCTCAGTTGGCACCGAAATGGCCCAGTGGTTGTTCTGGCAGAAGAAAACAACGGGCGCGTCGTACGACGCCGCGAAGACCATTGACTCGTGGACGTCACCTTCGGAGCTGGCGCCGTCGCCGAAGTAAGCGATAACCGCGGCCTTGGGGTCTGTGGAATCCGGGGCGGCAAGCTTCTGGTCCCTTTGGATACCCATGGCATAGCCGACAGCGTGGAGTGTCTGGGCTGCGAGGACCAAGGTATACAGATGGAAGTTGTTCTCCCGCGGATCCCAGCCACCGTTGGAGACACCGCGGAACTGCTTGAGCAGCTCGGCAAGGTCCACGTTGCGGACCAAGGCGACGCCGTGCTCGCGGTAGGTGGGGAAAATGTAGTCCTGGGACTGGCTTGCGTGACCCGAGCCGATCTGTGCGGCCTCTTGGCCGGTCAGCGGCACCCACAAGGCAAGTTCGCCTTGGCGCTGCAGCGCGGTGGCTTCCTGGTCAAAGCGCCGGATCCTCGCCATGTCCGTGTAGAAAACGCGGAGCTTCTCGGGATCAATGCGCTTGGCGTAGTCCGAGAAGACGGGGTCGGAGCCCAACGTCCCGTCAGGCCCGAGCAACTGCACCATGTCCACAGGTTCGCCTGGCGCGGCTGCTGCCGCGGTGGTTGCCGCGAGAGTTTCTTCCGTCCCGGGGGGCAGTTGTGTCGAGCCCATTCCGTCTCCTTGCTTGCCGTGGCGGGGGCGCCGGGCAATGTCTGTCGCTGGGATATATGCCCGTTCCGGAATGCATTCCGGAACGGGC
>NZ_JAGGPR010000016.1:0-65713 GCF_018613695.1 Arthrobacter sp. ISL-95
GCACGCCTGAAATGATGCGCGCAATCCGGCTCACGGGCCCCGTTGACATCGACAATCTCATCGTCAGAGACGTACCGATCCCCGAAGTGCGCCCGGGATGGGTGCGCATTCACGTGATGGCGTTCGGGGTCAACGAGTCCGAGGCGACGAGCCTCGTCATCGAGAGGGCGCTGGCTCCGGTTGGCCTTGAGGGTGATGGCACGTCGGCGTGGGCGAGATAACACCGCCTGGATGGACAGCGTAGGGCCAATTCCTAGTTGTGCAACAAGTAATTTCTTGCGGCTTCGGAAGCCATGTTGATAGCTTTCGCGACGCTCCGAATCGAGAATCTAGCCCAGCTCGGCCTGGCCCTTCCGTGATGTGGCACGGAGTGCCAGACTTTAGGGCCTTGGTTACAGTCCGCAATGGAGCGGAAGATTAGGAGACAGCGATGCCACTCACACTCGATGCAGAGATCGCGGCAGTTCTGGCGGCGACTGCCGCAGCAGCAGGCGAGATCCCCGCCGCCGCGCACGGAAGCGCGCTGGAGTTACGCGCGCAGATCGACGTCATGCTCGCAGGACTCAACTCGATGGATCCAGAATCGCCGGACGTGGCAACGAAGGACTACGAAATCCCGGTGGCCAGCGACTCGTCGATCCTTGCCCGCTGGTACACGAAGTCCGGTTCGAACCCGGCTCAGCAGTAGTCAACCTCCATGGCGGCGGTATGGTCTGCGGCTCACTCGAAGCCTACGACCGGTTCGTGGCGAGGTACGTCGACGTGACGGGAGTACCGTTCCTGTCGGTGGACTATCGACTTGCACCGGAATTCCCGGGAACCACCCTCGTCGACGACAGCCACATTGCTCTCGTGTGGCTCGTTGATCACGCCGAGCAACTCGGTATCGACGCGGACCGTATCGCTGTCATGGGCGACAGCGGGGGCGGCGGAGTCGCCGCCGGAGTGGCGATCGCGGCCCGCGATGCTGGCACGCCCCTCGCCAAGCAGATCCTGATGAATCCGATGCTGGATGACCGCAACCTCGAACCCGATGCTGAGCTCGCACCTTTCGCCCTATGGACATACGACAACAACTACACCGGGTGGCACGCACTTCTCGGAGACGACCTGGGCACGGACGGGGTCTCTCCACTCGCAGCACCCTCGCGCCTGAAGGACTTCAGAGGACTCGCCCCGGCATTCATCGACGTCGGCGAAATCGATATCTTCCGTGATGAGAACATTCTCTACGCCCTCGGACTCTTGCGCGCCGGCGTGTCGTGCGAGCTCTACGTCCGCGCCGGAAGCTTGCACGGCTTCGACCGGCTCGCCCCGGAAGCGAGAGTCGCCATGGCGTCGTGGGACGATAGGTGCCGCGCGATCAAGGCGATTTAGAAAGCTGGCGTGCCGCGTCCACGTATCTCGAGCGCTGGGGGCGGCCACGTGTTCCCAACAACCGGAAGGAGACCCGGTGGTTCTGACAATCCGCCCATCGTGGTCCACGCATGGAGACGACCGCCGCGGCGATCGTCTCTCTGAACGCCTCGCGGTTCGCCGTGGAGCACTCCCACTCCTCGCCGAGCGGGGGTATGACAACACGACCGTCGCGGACATCACAACGGCCGCTGGTGTCTCCCGACGCACATTCTTCCGTCTCTTCGGCGGAAAGAGCGAAGTGCTTTCGTGCGACCACGAGGTGTATCACCTAGAGATGCATACACACCTCCTGCAACATCAGAGCGAGCGAACCTTGGGCAGAGCAGCGCGCGGAGCCGCGCTGATCGTCGTTAGCCTCACGGCCGATCCAAACGAGGCGGCCATCCGGACCAAACTCCTTGCAGAAAGCAGCGATCTTCGCACCGAGGAGAACCGATGGTTTAACCGGCACCAAGCCGCGCTCGCGCTGTTCTTGAGCGACCGTCATGACGGAACGACGAGCATCGAGGCTGAGATGACGGCCGCCGCTATCATCGCTGCCGCACAGACATCGATCCGAGACTCTCTTCTCGATCCCGCGCAGACCGCACTACGCCGATTCGATCGTGCCATCGATCACCTCGGCAAGGGGGGTGGCGACGCCGGAAACCTCGTGGCAGTCATACAGTCCACGCTCACCATCGACGAGCTCATCAGGCGGATCGGCGGGGAGTAAGAGCCTGTTGGTGTCACCAAACGTCTACGTAAAACGCTGGAAGCGTTCCAGCACCTGGCGGCGCTGCTTCATGGCACCACTCACTGCGACCCCTAAACCGTGGAACACGCATGAAACGCAGCAACCGTACAGTGGTAAGGGATCCAGCAAAATGCGCTGCGCACTTGCGGGAAACCCTCACCGCAATTTTCGACCCACGCGCCTTCTTGTACGGGTAGTCATTCAGCCGGAGCTCGTCGTGACAACCAGCTCCGATCGATCGACGCCGGAGTCCCCGATACCGATGGTGTACGCCGTCCTCTTCCATCGTTGCCGGAGCGTTCTGAATATACGCAAGCAACTTGATCAAGAGTTTTGTATAGTTGAGGGATGACCCACGGATCAATGACGGACCAGTTAATGACGCGCTCCTTCTTCGACGCACTGCGCCCGCTGCTGCGGCGGCTCAATGCCGAACGGACGCTGTCTCCGGGCAAGTTGGGGGTGCTCAGCCACTTGGCGGAACAGGGGCGGGCGACCTCCTCGGAACTCGCTGCCGTCGTTCAGGTCAGCCCCCAGGCCATTTCGCTGGCCGTCGGCGAGCTGGAACGGTTGGGATTCGTGGCGCGGGTGCCCGACGAGGAGGACCGTCGTCGGACCTGGATCACGCTCACCGACGCGGGACAGCAGAAGCTGGCCCAGGAGTTGGCGTCCGGTTATGCCTGGCTTGACCGGGCTATTGCGGAGCGGCTGACGCCGGAAGGCCGGAAGGCACTTGAGGCGGCCATCCCCGTCCTCCGCAAGCTTGGGTCTGAGGCGTCCGTTGACTGAACCGGCGGCACGTTCAAGCCTCGTTCCGGCGCTGGTCTATGCGGCGCTCTCCACGGCCATCGTGAGCTCGCTCGGCATGTTGCTGGTGCCGTCCATTTCCCGCGAGATGGACGTGTCGGTCAGTACGGCGCAGTGGATGCTCACCATCAACCTCTTGGTCGGTGTGGTGGCGACCCCGGTGATGGGACGGATCAGCGACGGACCACACAAGAAGCGGCTCCTGCTGTTGGCACTGTGGATCATCCTCGCCGGGTCCGTCATCGCCGCGGCGGCGCCCAACTTCACGGTGTTCCTGGTCGGACGGGCGCTTCAGGGCCTGACTTACGGGATTGTTCCGGTGACGATCGCCCTCGCCCGCCGCTACATCGCTGCTGATAAGGTGCGGTTCTCCATTTCGAGCCTGTCGGTGACGGTGGCGACTGGCCTTGGCGTCGGCTACCCACTGACTGGAATCATTGCGGGGCTCTTCGACTTCCGGTTCGCTTTCTGGTTCGCGGCGTTGTTCGTGGTGACGGCGATCTTTGTGGTCTTCCGCGCCGTGCCGGCAGGACCCGACGAACGAGCCCCACGGCTTCCCTTTGATTTCGCCGGCGCGGGTCAGCTCGGCCTTGGCTTGGGCGCTCTGCTCCTGGGCGTCAGTGAAGGGCCCTCCTGGGGGTGGAGCTCTCCCGGGGTTGTCGGCGCGTTCATTGTCGCGGCAGCAGTCCTGACGGCCTGGGTCCGGGCTGAGCTTCGGACGCGGCATCCCCTGGTCAACCTTCGGGTCCTGCGGAACGGTGAGGTGCTGCTGGCTAACGGTACGGCAGTGGGGCTGGGCGCCGCACTGTACATTGGCCTGTCAATTTCCAGCCTCGTGGCCCAAGCCCCGGCCTCCACCGGCTACGGCATCGCCTTGCCAGTGTTCTGGGCCGGTTTCGTGATGTTCCCGCTGTCGGTTGGTAGCTTCCTCGCGAATCGTCTGGTGCGCCGATTAGCGCGCCGGATCCCTCTGGCGACCGTGCTGCCGATCGGTGCCGGCCTGGTGACGGCAGCCGGAATGCTGCTCTGGTTTGCCCATACCGAGCTCTGGGAGATCCTGATCGGGATGCTGGTGTTCGGTCTGGGCATGGGTGCCAGCTATGCCGCCATGCCAGCACTGATTGCCCGCAGCGTGGCCACTGAAGAGCTGGGCAGTTCCGTGAGTTTCAATCAGGTCCTCCGCAACGTGGGAGCCTCCTTCGGCACCGCGGTCTCGGGTGCGGTACTCGCGGCGAACATGGCACCGGACCTTCACCCGACCGATGCCGGAATCAGCACCACGTTCGCGATCGGCGCAGTCCTCTGCGCGGCGGTGTTCATCGCCCTGCTCATCCACACCCTGATAACGCGTTCCCGCCGGGCGACCTGACGCTTTGGTGGGGTAAACGCGGCAGCTTGCCGCAAACGAGGGATGCTCCGGCCCACCGGAGGCTAGCCTGGCAGACTCCCACCTCGGGGCAGATATGGATCTCGCTTCGCTCGGACTGTAGAAGCATTTTTTCTTTGCTTTTTTGCCGCTGTCCTGCGGATCGTACGCGCCCGCTCCACCGGCGCAACCGTCCTGCGGACGGCCGCGAACTCCTTCACGGCACCTGCGACCTCCTCGATGGGGACGTTGGGGTCGGGGCGGTGCTGGTAGAGGACGTCGATGTGATCCATGCCGAGGTAGCGGAGGCTGTTCTCGACGACTTCGCGGAGATGCTCGGGGCGGCTGTCGAGACCAAATTCGGGTGTGAAGCCGAACTTGGTCGCGATGACCACGTCGTCGCGGAAGCTCTTGACGGCACGGCCGACGGTGCCGTGAAAACTGGGGTGCTACTCGACGAGGCCTTCCAGATGCTCAGACCGGCCGCACTGGTCGATTAGAGCCACCATCGAGACGGCACCGTTGGATAGAGTGCCCACCGTGGGTGCGTTCCTTTCGGCATCGATCACGACTTACTGAGACACCACCGCTGAGAGGTAGTACTTCAACTGCGCTCTCGGGCGAGGGCATCATCCATGAAGGATGGTGCCCTCGCCCTTTGGCGGCGCTCGGTTCCCCGGAGCCGTTCCCATCGCTAGGCGCGCGCCTATCAGCCCGGCCGCTGAACGAGGCGGGAGTGGCCGCACATTGGTGAGTTCAGGTTCAGCGTGGATGCGTTCTACCGCCTCGGTTCCGAATTTAGTAGTGCTGCTGCCGGATGAGCCCGAAGGGCACTGCCGGGTGTGCGCGGACGATGTAGCGGTCGGGGCCAGTTCCGGTGATTATGATCCCGGTCTCGTGGCGGGTGGCCGCGGCTTTTACGGTCTCAACTGCGTCGTTGAGGGCCCGGGACTACCTGCGCGGCGTCGTCAACGCTCACATCGACCATTCCAGGTGAGGGGTAACTTTGTGTTGTTGTTGTCACTGGGATCTCACATCTGCAGAAAGTAGTTATCAAAGCTGTTGAATTAAGGGTGGTGCGGGAAAGGTAGAGCCACACCGACGTTGTCAGGTGCATCTACATCCCCTCCCCTCCCGCCCGCTTTTGCAGGGCCAACCGCATGATGACTAGAGCAAAGGCGGGCGCTATTTGTGGCAGCGTCCCATACGGGAGGGCATGGGGCGCTGATCTGTGCTTAGCGCCAACCGCTGCACGGATACTACTCAACCCCCGGATCAACCAGTCGACCAAGGGGACTGCCCCCGGTTTTGTTGACTCCTTGACCTGATATGTAGAGGGTTCTTGCCACTAGGGCAAGGGAGAGCGGTCCGCGGCTGGTTTCGCGTTGACCGCTCTTTTGTGTTCGTCAAAGGCTTTCACGATGGTTACTCAATGTCGATTCAGGCTTGGTCATGGCGGGTTCCATTGACTTGTTTGAAAGGATCGCTGTTGACTCGCTAAGCCGCGTTGCTGCCGCTCAAGGGCACTGCGTCACCATGACCTAGACCCCTCAACCAACTACGACAATCGCACCTAACAATCGAACCCGCCACTCTCTTCACTCTCTTCACACCTCTGGCATCCAAGGCGGACCGAGTTGTTTTGGTCGCGAAGATCATGCAGAGCGCCTCGCCAATGTGTATGAAACCTTGTGAACAGAAAAACTGCGATACCTTCAGCGCATCCCAACGGCGAACAGTGCCAAAACCGTGTCGACCGCCTCACCACGGAACTGCGGACCCAGTCCTCCGAACTAGAACGCCTCCACGCCATCTACGACGAACTGGAAACGAGGAGCAGCCTCCTCCATAACGAAGTCCTGCGCCTGAAACGAGCCCAGCGCACGAACATCCAGGACCTCGCCCACGTAGCCGCGGTCCTCGTTCACGTCTCCAAACTCAAAGGCGTTGCTCTCGACCCCACAACCGTGAGCCTCCTCCGTCGCCGCGGCTGGCTCCCAAAATCGAGAACCGGCACGTCACGGCCATGACTATGTCCATCGCCCGGTTGTCCGTGAAGTCCGGGCTGAAGTACCTCTTCAAGTCCACGATGCTGGACGACGCCAGGCCCACTCCCCCAGACACCATCAGCTACTACCTAGCCACGGGAACACCCCAAGGTCAGTGGATCGGCCGCGGACTCGACGGCATCAACCGCACATCGGGAAGCCACGTAACGGAATCGGACGCAAGGTCTATCTTCCAAGACGCCCAAAACCCAGACACAGCGGCGCCCCTCGGCCGCGTTTACGGCGAAGTCACCATCACCGAAGGAAACCACGGCCAAACCAGCACCAAGCACGCCGTCGCTGGCTTCGACCTCACCTTCAGCGTCCCGAAATCCGTCTCAGCACTCTGGGCACTTAGCCCCCGGCATCTGCAAGAACAAATCCTCCAAACCCACCACTCGGCAGTCGAAGCAAGTATCCGTTGGCTGGAGGACTTCGTCATCAACACCCGCGCCGGACGCAACGGCATCGCGCACCTCGGAACACGAGGAGTCATCGCCGCGGCCTTCGACCATTGGGAATCAAGAGCCGGCGACCCGCAAATCCACACCCACGTCATAATCGCCAACCGCGTCCAGCGAATCACCGACAACGCTTGGACGACACTGGACTCGCGAAGCCTCTACAAGGCCGTAGTATCGGCCAGCGAACACTACAACGGCCTCCTCTTCGACGCCCTCAAAAGGAACCTCGGCACCGACACGGACATCCGGGCTCCGGCACAGAACACGCACAATCCGAGCCAACAACTGACCGGCATCGATGACGCCCTTATCCGCGAATTCTCCAATCGGTCAAGGCTCATTGATGTCGAAACCGACCGGCTCGTCGACGAATGGATCGTCGAGCATGGCAAACCACCATCAGCCACCACCGTCGTCAAACTCCGGCAACAGGCAACGCTCTTAACCCGATCCCCCAAGGATTCAACTCTGACTCCCCTGCGCTTGCTCTCCGCTCATTGGAGAGAGCGGGCAAAGGCCAGAGGCTTTGACCCTGAAAGGGTCCTGGCGTCCACCATCCGACGCTCGCAGTCTCGATCGTTTCGTGTCGGCGACATGGCCCCAGACTGGATTGCCGCCGTCGGACATGTCACCCGGCAGCGTGTGGCCGAAAAGCGGTCCACGTGGAATCGCTGGAACCTGATTGCGGAAGCCGAGCGCGTGTGCGCTGAGATCCGTTGCGCCGCTCCGGAGGACCGTAACGCGATGATCGACGCCGTCGCCACAGCTGCGGAGCTCCAGTCGGTACCGCTCAACGAATACCGCTACAGCCTCCCTGTCGAGGCTGCCGACGATCTCCATTTTGCGAACAGGAGCGTCTTCGACTTTCACGGATCGCGCCTCTATACGGACGAGGCGACGCTCACCTTCGAAGATCAGATCCTTGCGGCCAGGAACGACGACGTCGGCCCGACTGTCAGCGCGGACGTTGCCATGGCGTCACTCGCCTCGTACAGAAAGAATGGCACGTCGGAGTTGCACCACGACCAGAGGGCTGCAGCTGCCGAGGTCCTGCTGAGCTCCCATCGACTGGATGCCATCGTTGGCCCGGCCGGCACGGGCAAAACCACAACCCTGGGCGCGATCAAGGCCGCTTGGGAGGCGCAGTTCGGTGCGGGCAGCGTTGTCGGATTGGCTCCGGCGGCTGCGAGCGCGGAAGTTTTGGGCTCGGAGTTGGCCATGGTTGCTGAGAATGTTTCCAAATGGCTTTATGAGTCCGTGGGTAGCGGAGCGGCGCAAAGGAGTTCGGCTTTCTTCGATGCGGAGTCACGGCTCACGCCAGGTCGGGCCAGGGATGTGGCAAGGACTCTGCTTGAGCAACGGATCACGCGGTTGGTGGCTGAGCAGGCCCTGTGGACCTTTAGGGCGAATCAGCTTGTGGTGGTCGATGAGGCGTCGATGGTTTCCAGCCAGCAGCTCGCGGCCATTGTGGCGCAGGCCCGACAGGCTCAGGCGAAGGTGTTGTTGGTTGGTGATCCGGGCCAGCTAGATTCCATTGATGCCGGTGGGGTTCTAGGTTGGCTCGACCGGCAGGCTAAGGCGGAAAGGTTGAGTTCGATTTGGCGGTTCCAGCACGCGTGGGAGGCTTCGGCTTCCGTGGGACTACGTGCAGGCGAGATTTCCGTTCTGGCGGAGTACGAACATCATGAGCGGATCAGTCACGGCACGTATCTCCACATGATGGACCGCGCTTATGCCGCTTGGCACGCCGACGTTCTTTCGGGGCAGGCTTCGGTCCTTATTGCTCCCGATAACGAGACGGTTAGCATGCTGAACGAACGAGCTCAGGCTGACAGGGTGATCTTGGGTGTCGCTGATGCGGAACAAACGCTCGTGCTCAGGGATGGGCTGCAGGCGGGTCGGGGCGACATCGTCATTGCCCGTCGAAATGATCGATCTCTTGTGGACGACCAAGGCGCATTCATCCGGAACGGGACACTACTTGAAGTACTCGGTGTCAACGTACGACAACGATCACTGCATGCTCGCCGTACGGATACCGGCGCGACGGTCGAGCTAGGCGCTTCGTATTTGGAGTCTTCGGTTGAGCTTGGATATGCCACTACCGCCCACAGGTCTCAGGGCATCACGGTGGACTCAGCCCACGTCGTCGTCACACCGGGTCGGCTGACCCGTGAACTCCTTTACGTCAGCATGACCCGGGGACGACTCTCCAACATGGCATACATCAGTGAGAACGACCCCGACGAAGACGAAATCCTTGACCCGACTGCTCGATCGGGGTGGCGGGCGATACTGGGTGAAGTCCTGGCTGCAGAAGGTGCAGAAAGGACGGCCCACGAGGTTCGCGACCGGGAACGCTCCCACGCGGACAGCCTTGAGCGGCTGAACTGCGAGTACGATTACTTGGCTCAGATAGCGGCGAGCACCGATTTGGCACGAGTGATGGAGACCCTTTCACCCGGTCTGGCAGACACACTTCGGGTCTCCCCCGCATGGGGAGCAGCGGTAGCTTCATGGCGGCAGGCGACAAACGCCAATCGCCCAGGGGCGCATCGCGCACTCTCCGAATCCCTTGAGTCAGGCGCCACGGCCAATGACCTCACCGCAGTAATGCACTCACGCCTTCGCCGCTTCTACTCCGCGATGCCCCACGCACCCATCGATCCCTTGTCAGAACAGCTCCTTAGCGAGCGTGACGATTTGCAAGAGATTCTGAATGGTGTACGACGTCGGATTGGGAACCGCACGAATCTCGTCACCAGAGCTGCACTACTTGAGGAACCTGAATGGATGGCAGCCCTTATCAAAGACCTCGGGGCTCAACGAGATGCGTTTGAGCTCGCAGCCCTGGTTCGCGAAGTTGCCATCTACAGAGACCGTTGGGGTATTTTCGACTCCCCACTCCCTCTAGGTACTGCACCTGCCGACTGGGAGTGGGAACAGCGCTCGCAATGGGAACACCTCCAAGGGACAGTCCAACAAGCATCCCACCCAGTTCTCGAGTCGCCAGCCATCGTGGATTTCAACGGAATGCAACCCCAGCAAAGCCTTACAAGCGCGGGTTGGCAGCTTTAAACTGGGAAGTGGAGCAAGCCATGCAAGCAAATCCAGTACTCAGACCGAAAGTCGCGACACCCGCCCTGATCGTTACTAGCGCGGTGATAGTCGTCGTTGCCCCGATGCTCTTTGCGCTTGCGTCCACGCTGACCGGCCCCAACCTCTGGGTTTGGCTCGTCGGCTTAGCGGCTCTCATTCTTCTGGCGGCGTGGGGTCAGCGCATTCGCAGGCTGCGGCACTGGCAGACCGCAACTAGCGAAAAATGGAAAGTACTCGAAAGCTTCAGGCATTCGGGCATTACAACCACTGAAGTTACGCTGCTCTCCATGGACACGGTCCAGCCCACTGGAGCCTGGATAACGATCCGCTGGAACCGCTTTGGCTACGTTCAATCCGCCTGGATCGAAGCACTAGATGAACCATTGTGGCCTGGATCCGTTCTGCTCATCAAACCCGACCCACGGCAGATTCACCCCGGAGCTCCGTGGCCATCAACCTACCGAATCAGCAGTGACCAAGTCTTGGCGTGGGCTCCACTCATGCGAACCAAGTCGTTAGGGCATACAACTTGATGTCAATCCAATTGGCAGGACCTACAGCGGTCGCCCCCTCCACGCTTCCTGGTCCACCCGCTTGATCTGCCCGGCCGGGAACCACTGAACGTGGTAGGCACGCTTGTCATCTACCCCCTCCACCAACCCATAGGACCGCGTGTATTTGATGGCACGTCCGTAAACTTCACTGACGCGGACAAACGGCTGCTTGCTGACGTCCAGCTCCACAATCTTGCCGTCGTCGGGCTTGGGGTGGTTGGTCTCAGCATTGGTTTGGGCCATCATGCGGGCGAACGCTGTGGAGTCTTGCTTCGGTCTCATAGAATCCAGATTAGAACATATATTCGAATGCGGCGAAGCTCTCCGAGCGGAGTGCAGCCCACGTCGCAAGGCTGAGACGTGGGCTGTGAACCGGGGCAGCGAACAGAATCAGGCAGACATCTCACTCCCCGGCGCCCCGGCTAAAGGGGACGTCACCACCGGACTCTTAGTCGTCACGTTGTAGACCGGCCAGCCTGTCGCGGTCGTGGGCTGCGGCCCCGTGGCCTCAACCTGCGATTCCGGTTCGGCTACCGCACGGGCTGAGCGCTGATACGAGGCAGTTCCAAAGCGAAGATCCGGACCGATCGTGTCGGCGATGATGCGCCTGGCCTCTCGGCGCTCTCCGTCCTTGTCGTAAGACCGAAACTCCAGTTCGCCCGAGACCGTCACAGGATCCCCCTTCTTGAGTGAGATGGCTGCGTTCTCCGCCAGCATCCGAAAGGCCGAGACGTTGTGGAAGACCGGCTCGCCGTCCCGCCAGGTACCGTCCGGGTTCTGAATTCGTTGGTTCACAGCGACCCGGAGTTTGGCGTGCGGGGTCCCGGACTCTCCGATGGTGAGCTCAGGATCCGCAACAAGGTTCCCGGCGATGGTGATAGGGATCTTGGTATTCATTGTGGTTTACCTTCCTTAGCCGACAGGTCTCTCCCGTCGGACAACTGCGTTGCCTAGGGCCCCTTCAACTCCGGGCCGTTCAAAGAGCTGCTCGGCCCAGGCACGCCGGCGTATGTTGATGAGGCCTTTAAGTCCCTCGATGCATCGACTGCGGCAAACTTCCCTCCATACCCAGGTGGATCCGAGACAGCGAGAATGCCTTTGGTCGCCGCCGTCACCCGCCCCAGCACAGACTTAGCGATATCCACGCGCGACGTCGGAGCACGCCCCTCCTGCATTTCCTTCTCTGTTCTAATCACCGCGTCAGCCCAACCAGCCAAGTACGTCGCCGATTGTGGTCCACGATCGATGCCGTGAGCCCTGAGGACCGTGTAAGCGACCGACTCGGCCTCCACTTCGGCTAAGCCACGATGGTTCGCACTGCTGCCGTAGAGCCGGCCAACGCTGTCGTCCGGGCCGTGCAAGAGGACGTGACCAAGTTCGTGGGCCAGAACGGCCACCTGCTCTTCGGTGCTCATCCAAAGGCCAACTTGGATTCGACGAGCATCAAAGTCCGTGTAGCCACTCGTATAGCCGTACTGGTAACCCGTAACCTCGACACGGAAGCTGTGTTCCTTAGCGACCTCACACAGGGAGCTCCACAGATCGTCCAAGTTTTCCCCGGATTCAGCGCCCCCGCGCGGGACCAGGATCGGCGTCCCCTCTGTTTGGGTAACGTCAAAGACGGCTTGTCCCCGCCACCCCGTGACGACGTTCTTCTTACCAAGGCTGACGGCATCGATCGGAGCTGTCTGGGCTGCTGGCAGCAGCTTCCGCTGGCCATCCGCCATTTTCAACTCCTGCATGGAAGCAGTCCGCGGCGCGATCACCCACAGCGCGTGTTCGCCCCGCAGCACCGTCCGCCCATGGCGCGCCCATTCCTTGTAGCCGGCCACCAGTGTGGGCTCCTCGGCACCACGCTGCGCCATCTGCATCATCAGCAGGGCGACGTTGCCCCCTGAGTAGCGCCAGAGAGTTGCGGAGGCATCAAGCAGAACCTGCCAACGCGCCGGTGACTCTATCGCTTGCTCAAGTGCGGTATGGAGCCCTTCGGTGAGGCTCGCGATGCGCTCTTCCGGTGACATTCGAACTCCAGCCGCGCGGCCGCCGTCGTCCGTCCCGCCAGGCAGGTGAGTGTTCGATTCAAATTCAGCGGCCACGACAGCCATCCTTCATACTTCCGAGTCAGCCCTGAGAAGGGATCACCTATTCATGTCCCGCCGGAGCCGGGACGCCATGACGTAATCAGCTCCCAAACTGGTGAGCGCCCAATTTCCAGTCGTCGAAGGCCGGTTCCGCCGGCACAATCCTTGAGACCGGTTCCTTGTGGCTCTGCAGACCGACACACCCTGCGGTTCTCGTGTGGGTTCGGAGGCGCTCGACGCCGTGAGGCAGCCTCTCGTGGAAGGCCAACGGTCCGAAACCAGAGTCGTCCGCCGTGTACGAGGCCCTCTCGGCTCGCTGCAGAGCGTAGAGCTCGGCCACCACTTCCGAATGCCGCCACCAGCAATCCGGCACAACAGAGGTGGTCAGCTGGTAGGTTGCGACGAACCATCGAACCCACTCGAAGAGGCTCTGCCACACAACTTCAGCTTGTTCCGATGACATCTCCCGCCAGCGGCGAGTAACTCCCCCCGCGCGAATCGAGGGCTGAAACGACGAGCGGAACAACTCAGCCGTCAGTTCGTCGTCAAGGTCCGGGACGCGGCCAACTTCAAACTCGGAATCGTCGGCCTGTGTGCTCATGACTCTGCCTCACTGTTCAGTTCCTGCCGGGTCAGGTGACCGGCAGCCAACTCCCGCTCCGTCTCCACCTTCGAACGGCCCAGTTCCGCCGCGTCTTTGCGTTTGTGCCAGTCGCGGAGGTCCAGAAGGATGGGACGGGTTCTCCTGCCGAGCATGAGGGCCGCGCCGACCGGGAGACGCCGGATTTCGTCCAGGCGAATCACTGGAGTGTCCCGGATCTGTTCGCCGTCCTGGCGGCCTTGAGCGGACCAGGACCGGGTGTTCATGATGAGGCTGCGTTCCCCCAGCAGGCCTGCCAGCGAACGCAGGTCACGTTCGTCAGATCCGCCGCCGAATATCACCTTGATGATCGCGGAGTCCCAAATAGTGGCTGCCTCCTCAATCGACCATCCACTGCGGGCTTGGGACAGTGACTGGAGGACCACCAGGGTCGAGATCCCAATACCTCCGCCGTCGGAGAGGACCACTGGGAGCCCGGGCCATGGAGACAGGTTGGCGATCTCATCAAGGATCAACGACAATGGTGGGTCCAGTCGCCCGCCCGCCGAGACGAAAGCCATCTCGCGGGCCGCGTTGTCTATGTCGTCAATGAGCGCTGAGAGGTAGGGCCCTGCGGCCGCGGCTCCAGACCGAGTGCCAATCAGATACAAAGTTCCCCGCTGTCTGATGAACGCCTTAGGGTCGAACTCCTGGGCTTCATCCTGCGGATTCAGCGCCGCCATCACTCGCGGCGAGGACAGGGGTGCGACGGCCGCGGAGACTCCAATCCAAGAGTTCGAAGTGTTGCGAGGATCGTCCTCCAGTATCCCCATCAAGTCTGCCTGCCAACCGAGGGCCGCACCCGTGCGGCCGAGGATATCCAGTGCCTCACGTGCAAGGACCGGGCTGGATGACCAACGGCGGAAAGCAACAATTCCCTCTCCCGAGAGGGCCGAAGCATGGAGGAGGCACTGCAGAATGATGAGTGAGCGCTTCTGCCAAGCCGCGTTCTCCCCCTTCATCTCTGTATCTGCCGTAATCACCAAGGCTCGTCTTGTTGCGATATCAGGATCGCCACAACCGCGGACAGGTGACCATCGAAGCGTCGACGGCAGCCCTGACATACCTTGCGGATCAAAGACAGTCACAGGTCGTCCATCACTCATCCGGGCCCGCATCGTGACCACTAAGTTGTCGGCGCGTGTGGACGTGGTCACCACAGCCCCGGGGGCATCAAGGATCGCATTGATGACGACGTACAGGCCCTTACCTGACCGAGGCGCCCCTTGGATCACCATCGATTCCTCCGTCGAGACGTGGATGGTCACTCCCCGCGAGCGCCCCAGCGTCCATGAGACATCTTGGATGCTGGGTTTGCTGAGCCCTGGGCGCGTGTACAGACCGCGACGTCGGACGGCCCTGGAACCGAAGTCGCGGACTATTTCCGCTCTGCCAGCCACGCCGTCCCTGCTCAGGATGTCTTGTCTCAGCCAGGCGCCGGATTGCTTCCACATCCTCCAGCCGAGTGCTCCCCCGACGGTGAGCGCCGCGACCACGGCAAGCACTCCGCCGACGATCCACCAGAGTGCAGCCATATCGAACGTGCAGTCGCCGGTACCTCGTGAGATCCAGTCAGAGCGTCCAACGAAAAGCCCGACGCCGGCTACAGGATTGAAGAACGACGGCGACCTGCCGCCACACTGCCGAGGCGTCACCACAGAGGCCGCGGCCTGGACGAGAAAGCAAAAGACCACATAGCCAGCAATCGCCCACAGACCCACCGACACCATCGGATTGTTGCTTGCAGACCGAGTTCTCACAGGTGCATCCGATCATCTGTGCCGAAGACCTCTAGCTCATCGGTGGTCACCCGGTTGGCGACGATGAACGAGCGGTTTCCCACCTTCCACAGACCGACACCCTTGGGCAAGTTCTCCACGTGATCACACTCAGCTTCGGTGAGACCCAGAGCCTCCTTGGTCAGCCGCATGGCGTCGTGCTTTTGCCGGTAGATGATGCGCGTGTCTGCCTCAGTCAGCAGGCCCAGGGCCTTCTGCCGGTGGCCGCTGGTACTGTCGCCGATCTCGTTGAGGTCCGCCACCTTGTGCATGATCAGCAGGTTGGCGATCCCGTAGGTTCGCGCGAGTCTCCACTGCTCACTCATCTTGGCCAACATGTAGGGATCGGCGAGCATCCGCCAACCTTCGTCGTACACCACAAGCCGCTTGCCGCCGTCGGGGTTCGTCACCGCAGCCTCAAGCCACGTGGCGCTGCAAGCGGCAGCCAAAGACAGTGCCTGCTCGGACGCCCCGATCAGCGCGGACGTGTCCATGACCATCATTGGCGCGTCGGCGTCGAACGCCACAGTTGAGGGAGCGTCGAACATACCTTCCAAGTCACCGGAAACAGTCCTGCGCAACGAATGACTAACCGCTACGCCGCCGTCCTTGCCGACCAGAGCCAGAGTCTCTGGGGATGGCCGCAACAGATGGTCCAGCACCATGGGGAGCGTCGGCGTCGAGTTCTCGGCGGTCGTCTCCATCAGCGCCATGTCCAAAGCCGTATGCTCAACCGGATGCAGTGGAGTCCCCTGCCGCATAAGCGACACGAGAGCAACAATCAGCTGCCGCCGTCGTTGACGTACGACGGCCTTCCACTGCGTGTCCGTCAGCAGGCTCGGCCTCGATCCAGCATCGAGTGGGTTCACACGCGCCGATCGACCCGGGCCAACAGAAATGACCTTGCCGCCCACAGCATTGGCTACGGAAACCCACTCACCTTTGGGGTCCGACGCAACCGCGGCTTTCCGGCCAAGGGTTATGGAGCGCGCGACCAGGGACTTACCGCACATCGATTTACCAGTTCCCACCGTGCCGATGACAACAATCGATGGGCCGCTGATGATCCCTTTGTCGTAAAGGATCCACGGATCATACGAGAACGCGCCGGAGCCAAAGACATCCGTACCAATGTAGGTTCCTTCGTGACCCAGACCGGACTCCGTGATGAACGGGTAGGCAGCCGCGAACGTCATGGTCGATGCGCGGTGCGGAGCCGGGCGCAGCCGATGGGGACCCCATAACGAGTTGGCTTCCCGACTCCCCCAGTCACCGCGAAGCCGCCCACCGTCCTGGGGCTCCGATGCCTTGTCCTCATCGCTGTGGAACTGCCGCCTTTTGGCTGGAGTCGCCGCTGCGACCGCTGCCCGTCTGGCGTCCTTTCGCTCGGAGCGAGTGCCCGACGGCGTATAGGTCACGTCATGGTTCTTGAGGCTCATCGCAATCCCCGCCCCAAGGGAAGTCCTCCAGCAATGAAAGCAGCCCACTGCTGGCCCGCAAGCAATCGCAGTTCAACGAACGCACCAGCGGCTGCTGATTCGAGTTCATGCCTATGACGGGCAAGGTCTTCCAACGACCCACCGGTGATGGTGACGAAGGCCGTAGGCCGAACGTCACCATGCCCTGCGACGATTTCCTCTTCCCGCTGTGAAACCTCTTCTTCCTCCGCACGCTGCTCGCGCGTCGTCGGTCGATCGAAACGAGAGTTGATCCGCCGTCTTGTTTCGTGAGCCTCCTGGGCGGAGCGAATGTCGCGCAGAGCTTCGATGGTCGGCACGGTCCTGATCACCTGGGTAACCGTGTGCCTAAAGTCGCCGACGTAGACGAGCGGATGCAGGAAACCCGGGTACACCTTCTGTCGCGGCCATTCAGCCACCCAGAAGGTTTGGTGGAACCCAGAGTCGCTTCGAAGATAAGTCCAGTGCTCTTCGACGGCCATAGGGCCGGAACTTTGACGGAGTGGCTGCATCCCTTCCCTCGGTTGCTCCGACTTGGAGGATCCACGCGCAAGGGTCTCAGGATCGAAGGCTCCGCGGAAAACGTCGAGGAGATTCGACTCGGACAACCATCCATCAACCATGACACCGTGGGTTGCCAACGACGTCGTGATCGCACCAACCTCAAGCCGCAGCAACCGTTCGAGCCCGTTCTTCCCGCCGCCCGATTCTTTGATCCGTCGTCGCGACTTGGACGTGTCCACCACCAGCGACAGCAGCACATCGTGGCTCATCGCCGAGCCGGCCGCAGAGATCAGATCCTGGTAGGCAACCTGCCCCCACGAGCTGCGCTCGCCGTCTGCAGCGGTAACAGTCCGATCGTAGAAATCCTGAAGCGCTGACGACGGGTACGGCACGGTGTAGTCCTGGACCGCAATGCGGGCGATGTCAGATCGTTGGGCCAACCCTGCTTGCACCCTGGACCATGCCTGCGCGGCCCAGGCTTTGTCATCGTCGTCGAGCAGAGCAAAGGACCGGGTGCTGCAACGGAGCACAACGATGGCCTCTTTGCCCTGGACGTCGAGGATGACGCACTCGCCGCGGGTAAGCGGTTGGACCTCGAGGTTACCCAGTCCGCCAGGCAGTGCAAGTTTTCCTGCTTTGACCGGGCGCTCCGGCCGAGCCAGGTAGCGAGTCTGCCCTAGAACACTCCGCACAAAGAACAAGACGATGAGACTGCCCCAAATCGGATACGGGATCCGTGAGTACTGCAGCACTCCAAGCAGCACGAGTGACATCCACATTGGGGCTGTCAGCACCAGGGCGCCAGGACCGCCCGCCGCTGAGGCAATAATTGCTACGAGGACGCCGGCGCCTACCAGCCCCAGCTGATACCACTTGAGCCCCATGAAGATTCCACGGCGTTCGTACCTGGGAAATTTGACGGGTTCAAGTGCCCGCGATTCATCACTCATTGGACTTGTCCAGAGGTAGTGGCCTATAGGTGTCTTTGTGCTTGACCGGCGGCAGCTCTGTCGTGGGCAAGGCGCTATTCGGTGCGCTCACCTCGGGAGGCCGCGAAGTGGAGAATCTGGCCGCCGTCGAAGTGCTCTGTTGGCCGCTGGCCACACGGTTCGTTGAGGACGGACGAGTGGCGCCGTCGACGTCCATGACCACCTGCCGACTCACCACGGAGTTACTCGAATCAGAAGAGTTCGACGGCGGCGGCGCCTCCAGACGGGCGACTTCGCCGCCCGAGCGGTGTACCGGCGTCGTTGTTGTCAGGCTTCGCGGCACTGGAACCGACGCTGCCAGCACTCTGTCTCTGCGGCTGAATGGAACCGGCCGCGTGATTGAGGACCGGGCCATCATGGACGCCATGGTGAGGCGGCCACCAAGTTGTCGGCTCACTTGGCGCGACGCGATGCTGGTGGTCCGGGTGAGAATATGTCCACCGCCTGCCATTTGGGCTGTGGCAGCGAGTTCCCCACCAGCGAAGCTGACAAGTCGAAGCGCCATCAATGGTGCTCCGCAGGCTAGCACCATGCCAACCGTGCCCGCGGCGAGGCCCGCAAATGATTTGGAATCGGCAAACAGCTTGATAGCAGTTGCCAGGACGGTCGCGGCCAGCGGTTTCGCTAGGAATAGTGCGACGACGATCTCGCACCAACGTCCAGCCCACGACTTTGATTTCTCCCAAGGAAGCAACATGAGTGCGACCGGCGCCACTGCGGCCAAAACCGCAAGCGCGAAGGTTCGGAAAATCATCGAGCACATAAGGATGAACGCCAAGACCCACACCACAATGACAGCCATGACCGTCACGATCGCACCGCCAACCGCGCCTCCCTGATTACCGGGGGCGAGGGAGACGACGTTCCATTCGCGGTCTGAGCCCTGAGGAGCTCGTTCGAAGCCGAACAGGCGCATGAACACGACGTAGGGATCCGTCCCGATTGATTCAAGGAGTGCCGCTGAGGCTTGGTCGCTGGCCCTCGTCAGTTGACGAATGACGTATACGGCAGCCGCAACGAGAGGCACCGCTGCCGCTCCCCCGATCAGGGCACGTAAGAGCCGTCGGGGTTGTTGGCTGAGCAGCCCCGACAGGAGTTGGATGATCATCACAACGACGAGAGGCGTCATCATGACGATGACCCACCAGTTCGTCAGGCCGCCGATTGCCGTCCACTGGGAGTCGTCGACGTCGGAGACGGTGAAGGCACCCGTAATGAAGCCCCACATCCACGAGGCGATGTTCTGCAGGACGTTGGCGAAGATGGATGTGATGGAGCCTTGGATGCCGTCGTTCGCTTGGGAAACGAGTCCGCATCCTGGCGGCCACCATCCGTTGAGGTCGCAGTCGACAGGCATAGCTACTCAGAAACCAAGCGGGAATGCCGTCTGCGACCAGAGGATGTAACCGTTGATCCCGCCGAGGATGGCCGCGACCGGTCCAGTCCACAGCAGTATCACTCCTCCGCCGGATGCGAGCCGTGAAGATTGGCTCAGCTTGCCGGCCAAAAGCATCGCGGCTCCGATGATCGCCACGATGGCGATGACGATGAAGGCACCGACGAGGATGCCCCCGCCGATCTGCTTCAACGACTCAAGAAATGGGAAATTCGCGTTTGGTGTGATCCCAGGATCCACCGCTGCCAGAAACATCTGGTGCTCCATCCAGTCGTCTTCCAATGGAATGAGCTGATTGGGCTCACGACTTCATGTGGGTGGATGAGGCGAACGACATGATTGCCTGCTTAGTCAGCGTCGAATGGTCACCCTAGTTGAACTGCCGACATTGTCGGACGGACGCCAGAACCACCGCCCTTGGAGAGGTGAAACGCGATCTAGCCTCGGACCGTCAGATTCCAAATGCCTCAACGGGCAGTCAGTTCCGTAGTGCGCGTCCCGAAAACGGCGAAATAAATCGCCAGTCCCGGTCAGACCCGAGGATCTTCTAGTACGGAATCACCAGGACTCATCGCGTCCAGGGATGTACCTGTCGGAGTCATGTCCTATTTGTCCCGGCAACTCGCCGGGCGCCGTTAGAGCCGAGTCTTGCTTCAGCCGAATTTCTACAGGTCAGGAGACCAAAAACCGGAATCCGCCGCTGCAGAAATCTTCTGAGTCCGCCGCAGCAGCAAGTATCACCGGTTTCCAATGATTCAGGCCGAAGCGCTGTTCGATGCTGCGCGCTTCCCGATTCAAGTACTTTTTCACCGTGCTCGCACCGCCGTCGTCGAAGTAATCGATGATGGCACCATGCTTCTCTACCAGCAGCTCAGTTGCTTCCTCCGAGTAGAAAGTCGCTAGTTGGAACCGGTCAAACTGCGATGAAAGAATTCGATAAGTTGACTTAGACATTCCCGGGGCGCGGACCACTTGAAACGAAGGAAGAACCGCGTTCTCAATAGACAAGTCGGCGACGAGAAATCGCTCCGTCTTCGGAAGTACGTCCAGATAAGCGTGGATGAACGCCGGGAAACCTTCGTCAGTCCTGTAGTGCTCGTCCTTCTGTTTGTTGCAGTCACCGCACACGGGTATCAAATTGACCGTGTACGCTGCAAACTCCGGGAAAATCTGCTTGGGAAGATAGTGATCCAGCTCGCTCGTATCTCGTAGTCCGCAGAGACAGCAGATACGGCTGCGGGCCAGAATCTGGGCGCCATCTTCGCTCAACGCCCCAGACCTCAATATGCCGTAGTTCGAGCGCAGCTTCTCTGCCGTGTCGTCGACTTTGATTACGGTCGACAGGTTGACGACCATACCTGCCCTATACGTTGAGTAAGCCGACAGAACTGTCCCCCGGGCCTCGACGAGTACTTCTGCAAATCGGCGTTGACGGCGCGCCAAGAGGCGATCATAGAGGTCTTCTTCGTCGGTCGCGGGTGGCGATAATGTTCGCATATTAGCGCGAAGCCGCTTGCGTACGGAGGGCCAGTGCCCGTGCTTGACTGCTGAGCCCTAAGGGGAAGAGTGCCTCCAACGCATCAAGCTTCATGTCCGCGGCCATAGCGCGAATCACTGCTCGATAGTCGGAAACGGTGTTGTCGAGTCCAAAAGCCTCGTGGGTAAGTTCTCCAAGTCCAGCACCAAAGGTCTCCACCTGAGGGTCAACCGTACGAACAGTAGTACCGAATCTCTCGACGACCCGCACGTCCTTCGCCGGGACTTCCTGTAGCACTACGGGACTGTGGGTCGCGATGATCGCAAAAGAGTCGAAGCCCTCCAGAAGTCTCTGGGTTGCACGCAGGAGGGCCGCCAGGAGTGAAGGATGCAGATGCGTCTCCGGTTCATCGATCAGAATCAGCGAGCGGTTACGAAGGTGTGCCGCGAGTTGGACGACGATATTGATCACGATCTTCTGCCCAGCACTCAACTTCCCTAGCTTCTCCGCTGGCAAGTGACCGTCTTCAAACCACACTGACAGGTTCAGGCCGGCTCTTCCGAACGATGGATCCCTGTCAAGATCAGCTAGCGCCTCCTTGAACGCAGCAGTCTCACGGCTGCAAGCCGTCCAGAACGCGCTTGTAAGCTCGACATCAAGCTCTGCAATCGACTTCAACTGAGAACTGGCCTTGCCGTCTTCGAGTCGGCGGAGCCCGCAGTAGGTATACCCAAAGTAAGTGGTCGATGAGGACTCCTCATCATCCGTGAAGCCTTTGTACTCGCGCCCAGTCGTAGGGGGGAGCTCAAAGGTGTCAAACGCACTGTAGGATACCGCAACCACAGTGCTGAACGTCGAACTACCGCTGGCCGTTCGATGCGTGATGTCCTCCCCAACTCTGCTTATCTCCCTCGCCACGTCTGCTAGCAGCCGAGTCTTCCCCACACCGTTATAGCCGATCAGCACCTTACAACGACCCGGCAGCGGGCCTGAGTCGTCGTAGTCGAAGCGAATCTCCCCATCGTGGTCATCGCTGTGGTGAGCAAACGACACCACTCCGTTGGGTGCTGAGGAACCTTCGACCACTGAGCGTCCATTCGCCAGCGTGTGCTCAGCTTGCCCGAACCTGAGTAGTGATACCTGCCAGCCCTCTTCAGACGAAAATGCCGACGCTATCTCGCTATTCGTGGCCGCGTCACGGATTGATTGGAGAAACTCCGCGCGTTCGGTCTCCGCAAGCGAGGCCAGTTTCTCGTAGTACTCAACATCCTGGCCAAGAGAACAGTAAGTACTGTCCAAGGCGTCCAAAAGCGCCCCGCTGAGCGGTGTAAAACCGCTGGTCTGCCCAGCTTTCAGAATCTTAACGGGCCCAAGTTCAATAAGCTCACCTCCGGCCGTGAGTAACTCTGCCTGGAAAAGCGTTTTGAACCCGAAGTCATCCCAATTATCTTTTCGCAGGATGACTAGGCTCTCATCGCGAAGGCTCTCGGGCCTTGCGAAACCTTCTACTACGCGAAATTTCATCTCTGTCCTCCCAACGTGACGTTACCAAGAAGCAGCAGGACTAGAGAAAAGAATCGGTCATATGAACCAAGTCTTCAAAGATGCGGCTCGTTGGCACGCAACCCGTTTGGCTGCTCGATCTCTGAGCCATTTCTCTGCTGATTTTGAGACGCCGCCTACGCTAGTCTTGGCCGCCGTTACGTCTGGAGCGCTGCAGCCCGCCATGCTACCCCCCCTAGCACGGGCTCTTGGACAGGGTCTCGAGCGCTATGAAGGTCTGCCTGAATTAAGCTGGGGCTTCGACACTTCCCGCTCGGCCCGCATCCTTCAACGGTTGCCCCTCAACTCGTTGAAGCGCGCTAGATGCGGTGTCGGCTTGTGAGGCGGTTACTGGGGCGTCGATCTTCTCAACGGCCCCTATGATCTCGAGAATCGACTGAAACCTGCGGGTTGGCTCCGGATCCACACATTTAGCGACAATGCCGGCCACTTGAGACTTCCCACCGACATGTTTTTGTCCTGTGAAAATGAATTGAAGGATGAACCCCACCGAGTAGATGTCGTTGACCGCCGCGAAGTCTTTAAATCGGTTAAGCGCAGGGTCGAGCTTTGTTCCTTTTAGTTCAGTCTCGGTCCGGGTGAATTCGGATCCTTTACGCTTGGCCAAACCAAAATCGGAGAGTTTTACAAGTACGGCGGTTCGGTGTATATCCGGACAAGGACATTATTTACACTAAGATCCCGATGAAGGTGGCCTCTAGAGTGGATGTAGTTCAGACCATAAAGGAACTGCAGAGCGATCCGCTTGCGGGATGCGAGGCTCAGACTGGTCTTGTTGTTCCGGCGTGTAACGTATTGCTCCAGCGTGGAGTCACAGTACTCCATCAAGTAGGAGCCATCAGCCTCGTTATATTTATAGACCTCGAGAATGTATGGGAATTTCAGCTCCTTCATCAGATCGAACTCTTGTCGGAACCGGGCCCGTTCGCGATTGTCGACTCCAGGTTTCAGCTTCTTACGTGCCAGCGTGATGCCATAAGCCGGGTCTACAAACTTGTGAACCGTGGCGAACGCCCCTGCCCCAACCATCTTCAGCTCGACTTTGGCGCCCCCAGACACAGCTAGTGCCGTCTCTTTACGCCAGAGCATCGGCGCGTAAGGATCCACCTCCACCGGTATGAATCCCGGAGGAACTGGACTGCCGTGAGACGATTGAAGCCAAGTGGCTGCAGTCCTTAGAGTCTCCGCGTACTCTGGCCGGACTACCAGATCCTGGCCGACCATGCGCAGGGCACGTAGCAACTCGTTGACTTCCTGTATGAGGCTCAATAGCTCCCGGGAATCATCGGCGTTATAGTGCCCTTCTTGCCCATTAGGCGCCTTCATGTTGAGGAACTTCAAACAGGCGTCGAGTCGCTCGTGGATCGAAGCGAAAGCCCTTGGAGCTAGGTCCTCACGGCGATACACAAGTAGATAAGACTGGTCTATATGTGCGGAGTCGTACCTACGCAGAAATAATGCCAATCGTTCCTCTTCGGGCGTTTTCACACCTAAAGACTAGGGTAGGAAGTACAGCAGCCCTGGGGTTCGACGGAGTTTGTCCTTCGAGTTTTCCGCCTTTGTCCATCCGTAGCGAGCGAGCCCAACCGAAAAGGCTTCATTTGCTTGGTGTTTCTCGTACGGGGGACTTGGGATGGGCGCCGGAAAGCTCGACTTGATGGAATGTAGCCAGTCAGAACGGCTCGCGGTCTTAGAAAAGCGTGTTCGACGTGACGCGAAGCGTTTGTGCTCAAGTCAAACGGGGACATCTCAAGGCAACAGGTTGAAGTAGACGGTCCCCGGATTCCAGTCGATTGGATGCAACAACGTACCAACGGACGGGTTGAGGGCGCTGTACATCATCCCGTCGCCCGCGTAGATCCCCACATGCCCCCAGTTGTAAGGACCTTGGGGGTTTTGAACAACAAGGTCCCCGATCTGGGGAGTGTCGGTCATACGCCCAACGCGCCATTGCTCCACGCGTGGCAGTTCAATTCCAACCTGCCGATATATCCACTGCACAAATCCAGAGCAATCCCATGCCTTAAACGCAGTCCCGCCCCAGACGTAAGCACCGCCCACGCCCGCCTGCGTGAATCGCAATAGGTCCTGTCGAATTTGAGGCAAGCCTTCTGCAGAGACCGGCTCTGGCCGGCGGGTCTCCCCCGCACCGCAAGTCGGAGCCGTGGTGACACCCTGGAGCAGATCAACGATGGCTGACGCCTGTGGTTCCCATCGAGCATAAAGCTCGGGAAACGCCGAGACTTGGACTGCTTGGGCTGCCTGCCCTTTGCTCATGGCAGACCAGCCTGGCACATCCAACAGACCTCGAGGACTACCGTGATTCGGTCCAGACGGCCCTCCATAAAATGCCCGTGCGTTGTAAGAAAGATCCATCAGCTCTGCAACGGTTCCCCATCCGGCCGCTGGCCGCTGCTGCGCCGAACCCACTGAATCGTGGTCACTCCCCACCCCGTCGTGTGGAAACTGAAATGACGCAGGGACATTCGCGTTGGCGAGCATCCGGAGAGTCGACTCCTGGAGAGACATCATTATGGCGATCACCATCGCCTCCCGCGGAACGCCAAGTTGCTTCCCTACGGAAATGTACCCCTGTGCCACAGCAATCTGCCCTACTAAGAGTCCAACCGCTTGACCGTCCGGCCGAGATCCACTGTTCTCGAGAACGCTTTGTGTGACAGCGCCGTTGCTAGCCACACACGCGACACGTGATTCCGGCTTGTCCCCTGCAAGGGCTATAGCGACGGCACTGACGACAACACCCAGAGAAAGAACGAGGACGAGAACGACGGCGATTGCAGCCCGCACGAGCGCTCGGCGCCTGACTAGGGCCATCGCCAAAGCCGCATGCGGCATCAGTAGACGATCCGGCTAGTCGAGGCATAGAAGCCGACCATTTGGCATCGATCAGGTGGGGCGGTAGCTGCCGGCGGGCAATTGGCCATCACGCTGACCGGCGCTGTGTATGAATTGCTGCTACTGACTGTTTGGTCAATGACCTTGAGTCGAACCGTGCAGACATGAAGCCCCACCCACGGGGCCGGGCGTTCGCGAACTTTTACGAGTTCGTTGTCGCATGCCATGGATTCGAACGTTGCTACCCTGTAGGCACCTTGGCCTGCAAGCGAAGCGAAAGACCCCGCGTTTACGCCCGTTGCCTCAAACTCCTGGACTAGCACGGCCAACGGATTTGATCCGTCAGGGAGGACGAACCACCAACCCCGTATTCGAGCGTACACATCCGAATAGGAGGAATTCCGGGTGTCCCAGCTATAGACAGCTACGGCGGCCGCAGATGCAAGCGCCCGATAGTCGGCCGTAGCAGGCGGAACGGACGCGGGCTCCGTAGAGCGCGGAGCTGACTTCTTTGGCTTTGGCGAAGCCGTCGGGGAAGTGTTTGGAAGTGCCTTCTGTGTTGAAGACTCAGCCGATGGGACACCCGTCCCATCCGTAGACGGTGACTCCCGCGGTCCGACCACAACGAGAATGAGGGCGCCTAGGATGGCCGCCAGTGCTAAACCAAACACCCACCGATGAGTTAGTCGCCCGCGCCAAAGGGATTTCACCATGTTTGCCTCCTCGCCTCTTCATGGCTCAGCTCGCCAAGCAACATGACTCAAACAGCCGAAGTCGTGGAACTGCGAATCACTCTCCACGCCGTTTGGTACAGGCGACGGGCCGTGCCGATTTGAACTGCCACATATCGATCAGTCACTTTGAACTCCTCGGCAACAGCGGCGATGGCAACCTGCCGTTCGATGCCGTGATGTTCGGGCAGAACGATTGCTTCGGCCACCCCCCGCAACAGCGGACTCGGCAGACAAGCAACGGCGCGCCGGCATAGACCGGCCATGTCGTGCACAGCTTCAGGATTAACATCCAACGCTTGGCTTATAGTCTTTGCAGTCAGCCGAACCGCGGTGACTGCGTTCCAGCGGCGGCGGTCTTGCGGCGACGGAGGGGCGTATCGTCGCGGCTCGGTCAGGCTGCCCACAGCGAGGCGCCATACCGGAGCCGACACAGCGGCCCGAGTCAGCCCCAGAACCATTTGCGCCCATTCTTGATCGATGATCTCCTCGGCTTCCCGGTAATCACGGGACACGACCAGCACTGTTAGCTGCTGGAGAATACCCGGGCTCTCACCGTTGCCCGGATCCAAAAGCAGCGGCAGCGTCTTGTGGCCGAGTTCCCTGCGGACGTGCGCTGCGCAAACATTCCCGGTTACGCCTTGCACCCAGGCCTCGAACGGAACCCCAGGGATCTGCCGGTAGTTTCCGCGTGCCACCCCGTCCCAGACTGCCATCCTGATGTCCTGCATGACATCGTCCACATCGCACGAGCGGCCGATCCGAGCCAAGTGCGAGATGACGTATCGACGCACGCCTTCGACCGCTCCCATTATTTGGTCGACGGAAACTTGCAGGGTCGGTGCCACCGGATTCAGCAGCGAAAAGTCCACCGGGGATGAATTTGAGTTCTCTACTTCAGCGTTGCCCGCCAGGTGTTCCAGGCTCATGGCTCTCACCGCTTTGACTAACGGATTCGAATATCTTCAGCGTCACCAGACGGGGCGACACGACGTGGCAGAAGCGATCCTGACCACAACACAAGCTTCTTTAAATTATTGTCAAAGATAATTAAAATATCGTCAAGACCCAAGTTCTTACTTTTCGCATGTTGTTCAGTAAGAATGAAGCCATGCCACGGATCACGCAGCCTCACGACGACGCCTGGTCGCCTGACGTTGAAGACGCCGTGGCGACGTTCGGGAACCGCTCACGGAACGAAATTCTGAGGTTTCTGACGGCAAATGGTCCTGCGTCCAGAGGGGACATCGTCGCAGCCGTCAGCGCTGGCGAGCCCAGCGTAGCCAAACACCTCATCGCACTTGAACAGGTCGGCGCCATTGAGGTCGATGTGGAGGCTGGGCGGCGTCACGGCCGCTCCCCCCGCTACGCGGCCAATCCTGCCCGCATCAAGGAGTTGCTGGACGCCCATCTCCGGTATGTCTTGGAGGAGTAGCCGCGGCACGCTCCCCATTCGGGTGCAAGTCGATGTCTTTGTTCAGATACTCGGAGATTGCGCGAAGCGTCTCCGGCGAGACGTCCCCGAGCGTCCTAGCAGCGAATGACTTCACCCGGGCTGCCCTCAGAGACTTTACAAACTCCAGCTGCGAGTCGATGCGTTCGGGAACGTCGCCTTCGACGCCGTTCAGCAAATAGGAGGGATCGACGTCGAACATCTCGCAGATAGCGGAAAGCAGCTGCGGATCGCTCACCAGGCGGCCTGTTCCATCCTTCATGTAGAACCATCTGGCTCTGGAGATCTTGACGCCTCGATCCCGGAGGCCGGCTTCAATCTCCCTAAAGGTGACCGGTGATCCCCTCTCGGCCACAACGACGTCGAGCAGCAGATTTAGCCGGCGGGCAAGGGTCGCTTGTGGTGACAACTCGCCGTTGCGGCTGGCGTCTTTTGCCGGCATACTCCACTGCCTCGTTCCGATAGAAATACTGCTGCGTTGCCATCAGTATTCCGCGAGCGCAGTGACTAAACAATCAACCCCACCTTGAATCTAGTCCGCTGCCTCCATGAGGCGTATCATGATGCTGTAGACCCGTCTACAGCTAGCAGCCTCCACAATCGTGAGCCTTGGTTTGAATGTCGACATCCATCTTGATGAACCGAACACGGAGCCAGATCCTTCGCTTCCTCATCAGAAGTGGGCCATCGTCCCCTAGCGTTTTGGCTTCCGGACTTCAGGCCTCTCGAGCAACGGTTCGGCGTCATCTCCTCGTCCTTGAGTCGGCTGGTTACGTTCAGGCTTTGGCTGACGAACGTTACTCCGCTCACGCCTCACTCGTCGAGTGTCAGCTCATTGACCTAGCGGCCGAGTACTCAGTGCAAGTGCCTCCTACGACTGCGCTCCCCCGTGTTCAGGACTAGAGCCAGCCAGCGGGACCGTGGAACCACTCCTCAACCGATCGCTCCCACTTTTCGGAGTCGATATTCCACTCCAGAGAGTGGCCCACAGATTTAAACTCCACCAATTTGACTAGGTCGGGCCTCAGACTGGCAGCTTTCTTGGATGCTTCGACGGGCGTTGTGTCGTCCTTCTCTCCATGGAGCACGAGGACCGGATTGTCCAGTTCAGTTGCTCGCGCCAGCCAATCCAGGGAATCGAGACGTATGGGTTCAGCAAGGCCCGTCACCCACCGGAGGGCCTTGGATCGAAGAATGGTGAAGCCCAGGCGCACAAGTGGCCGAGGAAGTCCGGCCGCCTTGGCGTTCGCTGCCAGGGTCGTTCGCCAGTCGAAGACTGGCGCGTCGAGAACCATTCCGGCTACTCGCGAGGAATTCGGCGACAGGGCCGCCGCTTGAAGGGCGATGGAAGCGCCCAGTGACCACCCAAAAAGGACAAGGCGTTCAGCGCCGTTGGAAATGGCGTAGTTGATGCCGGCCTCGACGTCGCGCCACTCGCCTTGGCCAAGGCTGTAGCGGCCATCGTACGACGGCGGCGCGTCGCCGTCGTTGCGGAACGAGACAACCAGCGACGTCAGTCCCAGACGCCTCGCGACCGGTATGCCGCGAAGCGTGCCGGCTCTTTTGCCGCCCATGCCGTGGATGTGGATGGCCCATCCGCCGGATGGGTTGACACCGGCGACTGGATCGAATTTCCAAGCCGGGGCGACACCATTCTCAACGGGAATCAGAACGTCTTGGTACGGCAGGCCGAGTTGGTCCGGTTCCGAGTAAACGTACCCACTCCAGATACCTGCCTCGGCATGTTCGAGGTTGCCAGAGTCCACTCGCTCAACCGTCCGGGTTACTGTCCTTCGGCCGGGGTTGGACTCGACGACCGGTCCTAGGCATGCATGGCCGGTCCCCTGCTCATACCAAAAGCTATATCGTCCCGTCGCTCTAGTTTGTTCAGTAGCGGGAAGTTCGATCTGCAAAGATCCGTCCCTGTCAGTGTGCACGGCCCTTACGACCAAATCCTCACGACGGCTATATTTCGGCACAACAACTTGACGAGCGAAGTACGCTGCGCCGGCGACGCCTGCAAGCAAAGCCACGGAGGCAGCAAGACCTCCAACCTCCAAGGCCCTACGACTGGTTGCTGTCGGCATCGCCCACCCCCTGGGCCCTCTTGCGTTCGTCGATCACTTGGCGGAGCTTCACCAGGGTTTCCGGAGAGATCCCCTGCAACTGACGAGCGGCGAAGCTCCGCACACGTGACTCACGCAGGGTACGAAGAAGTTCCAGCTGAGCTTCTACAAGCTTTGGTATCTCGCCGGCATCGTACAAGAGGTAATCACGGTCCACTCCAAAGAACTCTGCAAGGTTACGAAGCAGCATGGGATCGGTTGCCAGCGAGCTATCTCCGCTTCGCATGTAGGCCCAGCGGGAGCGGGAAAGTGGTGTGCCACGCTGAGTCATGTGCCGATTGATCTCGGGGTATGTCAATGCCTCCGACCCCTCGGCCTCATAGAGGTCAAGGAGAAGGTTAAGCTTTCGCGCCAATCTCGTTTGAGGGGTTTCGGTGGGACTGGCATCATCCGTCATAGCGCCCGCTCCCCATTCCGTCTACGAACTGGAACTTGGCGCACGAAGGGCCCCGCCAGGTAGTTCTCCGCGGCGTTCAAGACATTGAGGTCGTGGATGTCCAAGGAGCTGCCTAGACCGGGCTCGACTAACAGCGCGTCCTGTACTTCAACAAGCATCCGATGGAGTCTTTTGGCCCGGTCCTGTTGCGTGACCATCTCGGTGCCTCGCAAGAGCCGAACGTCTTGCCGTTTCTTGGTCGTCTTTTCCCATATTTTCGTGAGATCGCTAGCGAGCTCCTCTTCGGTCGCGGATTGCTTACGGCCGAGAACTCGATGCGCCACGGGCGGGATGGCCAGACCAACGCACAAGAAGACCATGGCTGCAACGAATGCCGCATCATAAACAGGCGAGACAGAACGCATGGCATTCAAGCGGCCTTGTAGGTGCAGAACGTCCATCACCAGCACCAGGATTACAAGGAAAACGGCAAAGGCACAGCCAACCCCGATGAGAGTGAACGATGCGCGGAAGTACGGCCTCAACATGTCGCCGCGGAACCGTAAACATGTAATGCCGGTAACACTTACCACGAAGCCGATGTACAGGAACTGGACGGATGAATAGAGGGCGGCAGGCCACTGATTGCCGTAATCCAACATGAAGCGAGTGGAACTGCCCTGAGTGACGATGGCACTGAAGCTGGCTGCAAGGCCCGCAATCACGGCGGCCAGGAGGAGTATGCCAGCCCTGTGTCGTTTCTCGACCGTCTCGTCTGGCGTCGCCGCACGAATGATTGCTCGCGCGAGGAAGTAGATCCCAACGACCATACAGACGTTGGCCAATAGGTCAACGAAGTTGCGACCACCAAGTGCGGAGTCCAAGCCCACATAGATCTGATCGATGTTCAGCGTCAGTGCGACTGAAATCGTCATGGCTGCCGTCAGCACGCTGTGGTCGCGGCGTCGCCATAGTCCAGGCAGGAGGCAAATGACGAGTAGCCAGATCAAAGCTGCGGCCACAATCTGGATCATTCGAAAACCCTCTCGAACGATCTTGGCTCCCTGTCGCTGTTCCTGATTGCAGCTGCGAAGAGATCCGCAAGCGATTCCGCGGCTGCTTCCAGATCATCAGTGAAACTGCTCCGGGCAAGGACGCGTGAGACAAGCCCCACGGGAAGGTTCGGGAAGAGGACATCTATATAGTCCGCCGGTACGACAAGTTCGTCGTGCCTCAGGACCATGTGTCCCAACTCGTGAAGGACGAACTGTTGCCGGTGCAGCCCAGAAGGACTAATGGCATGCAGGATGATTTCAACTTCGTCCGTGGAAAGCCAGAGGCCACAGATAGAGCCACCGTTCAGAGCTCCGGCCGCTTCGATTTGTATGGGACGATGCCTGACACCCTCGACCACCTTCACCAGACGCTCCAGGCTCAGATGAGTCGGAAGCTCCAAGGAGTCGAAGGCACTAGCAGCGCGTTCCGCCGGAGATTGTCCTGAGGGATATGAGTCGTTGTTCATGGCATCCCCAGTGATGGGTTCCCTTGGTTCGTTGTGCTTCTATGCGGACGGAGCTAGCACCGCACTCGAACCCTCAAATCAATTGAACGCCAAAGCTCTGGACATGTCCAGAGCGTGAGGCGCGTCCTGTCCTGTCGATGTCCTCGCGGGCTCTGCGTCATGCGCTTGACCATAGAAATCGGCATGGAGAGTTAGATGGCTACCATTTGAGCGGATTTTTCATGGACCTTGAATTCTTCGAACCCTCCGAGGCCGCGGCCCTTATGCGGTGTAGTGAAGGCTGGCTCCGCGACGGCGCCGCTTCAGGTCGCTTTCCGCATGCCTGCTGGGGTAAAGGAAAAATCGTTTTCACGTCGGCGCATATTGCTGAGATAGCCAGGCTAAGCGAAGTGCTTCCATCGCCCCGCGGAGCATCCGTTACTCAGAACCCCAAGGCTGTCAGTACTCGCCTAATCGGCACCCGGGCTCGGGCAAAGCTCAAAACTGGAGGATAGGGTCGGCTGGTTGGACCAAACAGAAATCCTCCCTTCACAAACAGCCACACGGGTCGACCGCGCGTCGTGTAGCTTCCACAACCACAGTCCAGCAATATCAGAGGATGAAATTCTACGGTCGAGAAGCTGAGCTGAGGCAACTATCAGTGAGCCAACGACGCTGCATTGTCGTTCACGGCGACTCCGGGATCGGCAAATCGACCCTCTTACGACATGTCGCGATGAACGCCGCTGGCCGCCAGGTTCCAATCAACGTCGCTAACCTTCAGAGGGCTCCGGGGGCTATCCACCATGCGCTCATCGCCCAACTGGCTTCGGTCCTCGAGGTTCACGTTCAGAGCCGACCCGCAATAGACGACACACTTCAACTCCTCAAGGCTGCTGCCCTGCGTCTCGGGGCCGTGGGCGGCAAAGAACTAGCTCGCGTTGTCGCCGAAGAACTCCTCAACCTGCTGAAGGCCAAATTGGGTCCCGATTTTGGGGAACCCATAGGAAAGGTCATAACCGAGATACTTCGGTCAGAAGATGAGAGCCTCCGCGGCAAGCTTGAAAACGCATCTGAGATCGGAACTGCCGAGGTTGTTTTGGCCTTCGCAGAGGAGGTGACGAACATTACCCAGACAGACATGAGGTTGGTTCTTGACCGAGCGGAACGACTGACGGATGCAGACCGGAGTATCCTCTTGGACTTGATCGAATTATTGCCGCAGAAAGTTCAGGTAATCGTTGGTCTAAGTACAAGCAAACAGTCAGATGTCCAGTTTCTGTCAGACATGATCCTCAGCGGTGCGGAGGCAGTGGCAGTAGAGGCGCTTCCTGTTCAAGTTATCCAAGAGTGGCTCAACGAAGCCGGGCTAACTCGACCATCCGTAGATATTCTCCGCAGAGTCACCGCCGGCTACCCATTTTTCCTCGAACAAGCGATCTCACTCGTAAGTGCAGGTCAGAATGTCGAGGACCTGAGCCCGGGGGCCGCTTTTCAAGAACTCATGCGACTGTCGTGGAACACTCTAAGCCCCCTGGCAAAAACTGTGGGCCGAAAGCTTGCTTTGTTTCGGGACTGTCCGCCTGACAGTTTCATTGTCAAGCTTCTTGATATGGATCAACTGGCGTGGTCCGCAGTACGAGACGAGTTGGAGCTCACCCACATCTTCATCCGCGACGCCGCTGAATCATCATGGTTTCATGACCGACGGCGGGACATGATCTGGAAGACACTGATGGTGACCAGTGACCGGGCAGAGGCCGCCTCGACTGCGCTGAACCGCCTAAGCAGCTGGCTCGAATCAGAACGTGATATTCCATCGTGGGCGATCGCCAGCATGCCTGACCTGTTGGCACAACCAAGTCTCCTTCAGAACTTGCCTCAGTCGTTCGTCAAGGTGACAGAACTGTCCACAGCAGGGCTGGCAGTGCTGTTGGGACTCCTGGAGCTGACCGAAAGATCAGAAAACCCAGAGTCAGCCTTCGTCGAGACCGCAACACTGCTCACATACGTTTCGCGTTTAGCCGAAATGGAGAGTGACCCCGTGGGCGCCTTGGAAGAGTTGCAGACCGCAAAGTTTGTTTACACACATTCCGAAGGCAGCCAGTCAATTACCACGACTACGCTTCCAGATGTCCTCACCTACATCGCGATATTGGGACGAATGACCACAGATTTCGGTCGGTGGCCGGTTCCTCGCTTGGCATCTCAGCTTTTCAACCAGTACTTTTCACCTTTGCTCAAGGGCTTCACTTTGGCTAACTTTGGTCTCGGCAGTCCAGCGCTTGCGACCGTTGCCGGGGAGACGCAGAAGGCGGCTGAACACAAGGCCTCTCTGCACGACACACTGTCCATGCCTTCCCTTGCCCTGACAGCGGACTTAGAAGGTAGAACATTCTACTTGGGCGCTATCTTTAGTGCGGAAGAGGATCGAAATGATGCAATTGCTAGGCTTTCCGAGGCGGCGCAAGCGCTGGGTAGAGCAAACATCACTCTGAATCACGTTTTATCGGTTCCTACCAGAAGACTGCGCTCTCAACGTTTCAAAAGACTCCTCCGTCTGGGTAAAGTCGACACTCTTCCCGCCGAATCATACAACGCACTCACTGATATCGAACGGGCTGGAGTCCGACTGAGCGTCACAGAACTAGCACGTGGGATGATGAACGATCAGGAGCGAGGTGGATCCGGCCTAGAACGCTCCAGGGGCATCCTCATTGATGTCGAGAGCTCCTCAAGCTACCTCGAGGTCCATTTGATTGGGGACTCACCGCGTGCGGCCGAGATCAACATCAGGCAGGCTAAACTGACTCCCTTTAAGGATCCGCTCTTCATGTTCAAACTTAGAGGGGCAGGCTTCGTACAGGCGTCTGAACAAGTCGAGTCATTCCATGAAAGCCTTGGGTCACCCGCGAACCGTCAGAACCGAAATCCCGTCGAAGAGACCGTGGACGACATAACGAAACGTCTGGAGAAGTTCAATAGGCTCCTTTCGCCCGTACTGATCTCCTTCGACGAGATTGAGGATAGAGTTCGCGAATCACGCCAGGAAGTCATAGAAGACCTGAAGAGCCTGGCCATCGCCGGATATTGTTCAGTTGAACATGTGAGTTCTGTTGAAAACGAAGAGCTTCGAATTTTGATTTCGCCTGCCGACGCTCCGTGGAACGGTGGTTATCACGGAATACTCTTACGAAGACCCGGCAATGGTGATGCAATCACCGTGAACGTGCTTACTCAGTCTGAAGCCAAAGTTTTTAATGAGCTAGAAGAAACGGAGTCTCCGAGGTTGGAAGGATGGAGACAGGCGACGTATGCATTCGCGGATGATCTCGTTGCTGAGCTTTTAGGATACAAGTACGGTGATGTTCACATCCTAGTTCAGCACAAAGACAACTAGAGGCAAACACCCGGCCCTGACGATCCGCTGCTGGTATCGTCGACGTCCAAAGGGCCACATGGAGCAAGTGAAGCGTAGGGCTTTGCGTGACTCCTTTGACCGACCCCGGAAGCTACCGGGGCGGTTGTCGAACAAACCGGGACTTAGTTGCACACCGGCTTCACCTCATGAACGCTGATACCGAACGCTCCGTGGCATCCGCCCCGGCCTGCAAGGCTTCCGGCATGAGGTGCCCATAGACGCCCTCAGTGGTCCGGGTTGACGCGTGCCCAAGCCGCCGCGAGATCGTAAAGATCGGTACCCCGTCCTGGATCAGCCAGGACGCGTGAGTGTGCCGCAAATCGTGTATACGAGGTTTCTTGCGCAGCCCCTGCAGCTGGGCAGCTTTCACCGCGGGAACCCAGTAATGATCCCAGTACAACTTGTGATAAATCCGGCCGCCCGTGGGCGACGTGAAAAGCAGTTCACTGCTTTGCCGGCCGGCCACCAAAGGAATCAGCAGATCAACAAGCGCGGGATTCAACCCGATGGTCCTCTTGCCAGCGCCGGTCTTCGTCGGCCCGATGTAGAACTGGTTCTGCCCATCCCGCTTCCACGCCTTATTTATCCGGGCCGTTGCCGGCTTTCCCAGCAGGTCAATGTCCGCAACAGTCAATGCCGTCGCTTCCCCGAACCGTGTTCCTGTCATCACCAGGAAGTTCGTGAAATCACGGTACCGCTCCCCCATGCCCTCCATGATCAAGCCGAACTCGGCGTGGGTGAGGAACATCATTTCGTCCTCGGCCTTCTCCACACTCGGCAGCTGCACGCCGCGGCAAGGATTGCGCGAGATGTACCCCAGCATCTCCGCCGTGCTCATCGACGCGGAGATCAGGCCATGCACGTTCTTAATGGTCTTGGGTGAGCGGCCTTTGGCCAGCATCGACTTCACCCAGTAGGCGATCATCCGATAATCAAGCTTGTCGACAGGCACATGACCAATCACCAGCTTCACATGGAGATCCAGCATGGTCTGGTATGTCTTCACCGTGCCGCTCGACGGTCGGATCAGCAGATCGATGTGCTCCTGGATGACATAAGCGACAGTCGGAATCTTCGCCCTGTTGTCCAGCAATGCCTGCTGTGCAATTTCGAAGGATTGGCCGTTCGCATCGAGCAACCGCTTGAGCGTTTCAGCCTCATGCGCGGAGTCGACAGTAATGCCCTGCTGCTTCCGGAACTTGGGGTCGCGCCAGACCACCATGAAGGACGAAGAGCCGTCCTTTTTGACGCGTTTCCGGATACTAGCCACATAAAAATGTTAGTTCCGTGTCAACAGATTTGGGGGTTTTGTCAACAGTCAGGGGCCATATAGGCCCCTGACCTGCGACAATACAGTGCCCGAGGTGGGACTCGAACCCACACACCTTTCGATACTGCATTTTGAGTGCAGCGCGTCTGCCAATTCCGCCACTCGGGCGCGGATTACCGGGATGTTAATTCTCGCTGACTGCTCTCATTTCTGTGAGCAACGCGATCCTTTCCCAGCACGCGAAACTACTCTACATGCAGATAGGCTAATTCAAAGAACCGGGCGCGCGAGTGCAACAAAATCTTGCTCCGCATCGGTCCACACTAAGATGGACATGAACCCGCCGAACCTTTTCAAGGAGATCCCGTGACCGAACAGACGGAGTCCACGTCCAACAGCCAGCCGGCCCGACGCGTTGTCGTAGCCGAGGATGAGACTCTCATCCGCCTGGACATTATCGAGATTTTGAAGGGCGAGGGGTACGACGTCGTCGGCGAGGCAGATAACGGCGAGAAGGCCGTGCAGCTGGCCGAGGAACTGAAGCCTGACCTTGTCCTCATGGATGTGAAAATGCCAGTCATGGACGGTATTTCGGCGGCTGAGAAGATCGTCAAGGCACGCATTGCCCCTGTTGTCCTGCTGACTGCTTTCAGCCAGAAGGAATTGGTGGAGCGGGCACGCGACGCCGGTGCCATGGCGTACGTCGTCAAGCCGTTCTCCCCCGCGGATTTGATCCCGGCTATTGAGATCGCCCTCTCCCGCCATGAGGAGATCAAGGCGCTCGAGAACGAGGTTTCCGACCTCCAGGAGCAGTTCGCCACACGCAAGCTTGTGGAGCGCGCCAAGAGCCTCCTGACCACCAAGATGGGCCTGACGGAGCCGGAAGCTTTCCGCTGGATCCAGAAGACCTCCATGGACCGTCGCCTCAGCATGCGTGAGGTTGCCGAAACCATCATCAACCAGGTCAACTAACCTCAAGCACCGCACGACGGCGGCCGCTCACCTCACGCGAGGTGGGCGGCCGCCGTCGTCCTCACCCAAAAGCAAAAAATGCGGGCCCCGCCAAAAGGCAGGGCCCGCATCACATAAAACCGAAGAACTAGCTCTTCGTCTTGGACTTCTTCTCCGGCCACGGGCCAACGGGTTCCTTGCGCGAACCGTCGTCGGTCTTTGAGGTGTCGGCGAGGTCGCCCACCTTGTGGACCTTCAGCGAGTTCGTGGAACCTGCCTGTCCTGGAGGGGAACCGGCAGCAATGACAACCAGGTCGCCTTCCTCCACGAGATCCATTTCCAGAAGGCTCTTGTCCACCTGTGCGGTCATTTCGTCGGTGTGGCCCACGGAGGGAACCAGAACCGGCTGGATGCCCCAGGTGAGTGCCAGCTGGTTCCAGACGTGCTCAACAGGCGTGAACGCGAAGACCGGCTTGACGGGGCGCAGGCGCGAGAGGCGTCGTGCCGAGTCGCCGGACTGGGTGAAAGTACAGATGTACTTAGCGTCCAGCTGGTCAGCAATTTCGACGGCGGCACGGGTGATGGCGCCACCGCGGGTCTTGGGCTTGGTGCCCAGCGGGGGTACGCGCTCAAGACCGTGTACTTCGGTGGATTCGATGATCCGGGCCATGACCTTGACGGTCTCGATGGGGTACTGGCCCACAGAGGTTTCGCCGGAGAGCATCACTGCGTCGGCGCCGTCGAGGACTGCGTTGGCGCAGTCGGAAGCCTCGGCGCGGGTCGGACGCGGGTTGTCGATCATGGATTCCAGGACCTGGGTGGCCACGATGACCGGCTTGGCCCAGCGGCGTGCCAATTCAATGGCGCGCTTCTGAACGATCGGCACCTCTTCGAGCGGCAGTTCAACACCGAGGTCGCCACGGGCAACCATGATGGCATCGAAGGCGTCGATGATTTCGTGGAGCTGCTCCACTGCCTGCGGCTTTTCGATCTTGGCGATCACCGGTACTCGGCGGCCTTCTTCATCCATGATCTCGTGGACGCGCTTGATGTCTGAGGCATCACGCACGAACGAGAGGGCGATGAGGTCAGCGCCACGCTTGAGGGCCCAACGGAGATCGTCCTCGTCCTTTTCGCTCAAGGCGGGGACGTTGACGGCAACACCGGGCAGGTTGATGCCCTTGTTGTTGGAGACCTTGCCGCCGACGGTCACGACCGTGACAACCTTGACGTCGTCTACTTCTACGGCACGCAGTGCCACTTTGCCGTCGTCAATGAGCAGGGCGTCGCCCACGTTGACGTCCTCGGTAAGGCTCTTGAGCGTGGTGGAGCAGATGTCCTTGGTGCCGGGAACGTCTTCGGTGGTGATAGTGAAGGTGTCGCCAACGGCCAACTCGTGGGGTCCGTCAACAAAACGGCCAAGACGGATCTTGGGTCCCTGGAGGTCGGCCATGATAGCCACAGGCTTACCCAGCTGGCCGGCAGCCTTGCGGACGTTTTCGTAGGTGATGTCATGCACGGAGTAGTCGCCGTGGCTCATGTTCATGCGAGCAACGTCGACGCCGGCCTCCAGCACCGCGAGGGTGTTCTCGAAGCTGGAGATAGCCGGGCCGAAAGTTGCCACAATTTTCGCGCGTCTCATATACCTACCCTAAGTAGTCATGCTGATTGAGTAAAAGAAGTGTTCCTGCCGGCGCTATAAGACCGCTATCGCCCGGTCGGTGGGGGCGACCGGTGCCGGGAGGATGGTGCTTCCCATCAGGAACCTGTCCACTGCAGCCGCGCAAGCACGGCCTTCCGCAATGGCCCACACAATCAGTGACTGGCCACGTCCGGCATCACCGGCAACAAACACTCCCTCGGTGTTCGTCATGTAGTAGCCGTCGCGGGCAACGTTGCCCCGACCGTCGAATTCTGCACTGACCTGCTCCGTGATACCTGCCGGCTCAGCACCGGTAAAGCCAAGGCTCAAGAACACAAGGTCAGCTGGAATGATTCGTTCTGTACCGGCCTTGGGCAGGCGTTTGCCGTCCACGAACTCGGTTTCAGCAACTTTTACGCCGGTGAGCTTGCCGTTTTCTCCAACGAACTCAACGGTTGATGCAAGGTAGGTACGCTCTCCGCCTTCTTCGTGGGCGCTGGCGACCTCGAAGAGAGTAGGGAACGTCGGCCACGGCTGGTGGGTGGCACGTTCTGCTGGCGGCTGCTTGCCGATCGCGAGCGTGGTCACCGATGCAGCCTGGTGGCGGTGCGCAGTACCGATGCAGTCAGCACCGGTATCGCCGCCACCGAGGATGACAACGTGCTTGCCGCGGGCATCAATGTGGTTTTCGGGGTTCTCCCCCGCCACCATACGGTTCGAAGGAACCAGGTAATCCATAGCGAAATGAACACCCTCGAGGTCACGGCCCGGGATGGGCAGGTCACGCGGAACGGTGGCACCGGTGGCGACTACAACGGCGTCGTAACGGCGGCGCAACTGCTCCCAGGTAACGTCCGTGCCAACAGCGACGCCGGTCCTGAAGCGGGTGCCTTCGGCCTTCATCTGCTCCAGGCGGCGGTCAACCTGTTCCTTCTCCATCTTGAAGTCGGGGATGCCGTAGCGAAGCAGGCCGCCGATCTTGTCGTCACGCTCGTATACGGCAACGGTGTGACCCACACGGGTCAGCTGCTGTGCCACAGCCAGGCCTGCGGGACCGGAACCGACCACAGCCACCGTCTTGCCGGTGAGGCGCGTCGGAGGCAGGGGCTGGACCCAGTCGTTGTCAAAGGCTTGGTCGATGATGGAGACCTCAACCTGCTTGATGGTCACGGCAGGCTGGTTGATGCCCAGCACGCAGGACGCTTCGCAGGGTGCAGGACACAGGCGGCCCGTGAACTCCGGGAAGTTGTTGGTAGCGTGAAGGCGCTCAATCGCTTCTTCACCCTTGTCACGCCACACGAGGTCGTTCCACTCGGGAATGAGGTTACCCAGCGGGCAGCCCTGGTGACAGAACGGAACACCGCAGTCCATGCAGCGGCCGGCCTGACTCTTCAGGACACCCTTTTCCTGGGCTTCGTAAACCTCTTTCCAGTCCATGATGCGGACAGGAACAGGACGGCGTGGCTGCGTTTCGCGCTGCCGGACTTTCAGAAATCCGCGTGGATCAGCCACCGGTTACCTCCAGGATTCGAGACCATACTTCTTCGCCGTCAGGGTCAAGACCCTCTTCGATGGCGTCGAGACGGGTTTGCAGGACTGCAGCGTAGTCGCGCGGCAGTACTTTGGTGATGCGGGCGGCGGTGTCGTCGAAGTTTTCGAGCAGACGGCCGGCCAGGACGGATTCGGTTTCTTCAAGGTGCTTGGTGAGCAGGCCGTGAACGATGTCGCGGTCCTCGGCGTCGAGTTCCAGGAGCTGGAGTTCGCCGGTATCGAGGGCCATCTTGTTGACGCGCTCAGGCTGCAGGTCCAGCACATAGGCGGTTCCACCTGACATGCCGGCACCGAAGTTGCGGCCGGTGCGGCCGATGATCAGCGTCTGGCCACCGGTCATGTACTCGCAACCGTGATCGCCAATACCTTCGACGACGGCGGTCGCACCGGAGTTACGCACCAAGAAGCGTTCACCAACCTGGCCACGCAGGAACATTTCACCACTGGTGGCACCATAACCAATGACGTTGCCGGCAATGACGTTCCGCTCTGCCTGGAACACGTTGGTGCGGTCCGGCCGGACGATGATGCGTCCGCCGGAGAGACCCTTGCCAACGTAGTCGTTGGAGTCACCGAACATGCGCAGCGTGATGCCGGCGGGCAGGAACGCGCCGAGGGACTGGCCTGCGGTGCCGTTGAGCGTGACGTCGATGGTGTCTGTCGCCAGGACATCGATGCCGAACGTCTTGGTCACCACGTGGCCGAGCATCGTACCCACGGAACGGTCCGTGTTGATGACGTTCAGGGTGATCTTGACCGGCATGCGGTCGCTGAGCGCTTCCTGCGCCATGGTGATCAGGCGCTGGTCAAAGTGCTTGTCCAACTCGTGGTTCTGCCCGGTCATGTTGCGCAGCGGAACGTCGTCGTCGAACTCCAGTCCGTGCAGGATGGGGTCCAGGTCCAGCCCTTCGGCCTTCCAGTGGTTGATCGCTTCGCGGGTATCCAGAACCTCGGCATGGCCGATTGCCTCTTCCAAGCTGCGGAAACCGAGCTCGGCAAGGATTTCGCGGACTTCTTCTGCGAGGAACTCGAAGAAGTTGACCACGAACTCGGGCTTGCCGTTGAACCGCGAACGCAGCTCGGGGTTCTGCGTGGCGACACCAACAGGACAGGTGTCCAGGTGGCAGACGCGCATCATGATGCAGCCGGAAACCACCAGAGGAGCAGTCGCGAAGCCGTATTCCTCGCCGCCTAGCAGGGCAGCGATGACTACGTCGCGGCCGGTCTTGAGCTGGCCGTCCACCTGAACCACTACGCGGTCACGGAGACCGTTGAGCATAAGGGTCTGCTGGGTCTCGGCGAGGCCAAGTTCCCACGGCACACCCGCGTGCTTGAGCGAGTTCAGCGGCGAGGCGCCGGTACCGCCGTCGTGACCTGAAACAAGCACGACGTCGGCCTTGGCCTTGGTGACGCCGGACGCCACCGTGCCGATCCCGACTTCCGAAACCAGCTTCACGTGGACGCGGGCCGAAGGGTTGGCGCGCTTGGCATCATAGATGAGCTGCGCGAGGTCTTCGATCGAGTAGATGTCGTGGTGCGGGGGCGGGGAAATGAGTCCGACGCCGGGGGTTGAGTGCCGCGTCCGGGCTACCCAGGGGTAGACCTTCTGCGCCATCAACTGACCGCCTTCGCCGGGCTTGGCGCCCTGCGCCATCTTGATCTGGATGTCATCGGCGTTGGTCAGGTACAGGCTGGTGACGCCGAAGCGGCCGGAAGCGATCTGCTTGATGGCAGAGCGGCGCTCCGGATCCAGCAGGCGGTCAACGTCCTCGCCGCCTTCACCGGTGTTGGACTTGGCGCCCAAACGATTCATGGCGATTGCCAGGGTCTCGTGGGCTTCCTTGGAAATGGAGCCGTAGCTCATGGCACCCGTGGAGAAACGCTTGACGATGCTGGAGACGGACTCCACTTCCTCGAGCGGAACGGCCGGACGGACTCCGTCCTTGAACTTGAGGAGACCGCGAAGGGTCATCAGGTTTTCGGACTGATCGTCAATGCCCTTGGTGTAGGACTTGAAGATGTCGTAACGGCGTTCGCGTGTGGCGTGCTGCAGGCGGAACACCGTCTCCGGGTTGAAGAGGTGCGGTTCGCCATCACGGCGCCATTGGTACTCGCCGCCGCCCAGCAGCGGCTGGTGCGGATGCTCGATGCCGCCTTCCGGGTACGCCATCTGGTGGCGTGCCGAAACTTCGGCTGCGATGACATCCAGGCCGACGCCGCCCAACTGGGAGTGGGTGCCGGAGAAGAATTCGTCCACGAGTTCCTGGGACAGGCCCAGTGCCTCGAAGGTCTGGGCGCCCGTGTAGGACGCCACCGTGGAGATGCCCATCTTGGACATGATCTTCAGGACACCCTTGCCGAGGCCCTTGATGAGGTTGTACACGCCGTCTTCGGCGGTGACGCCTGTGACGTCGCCGTTGGAGATCAGCTGTTCCACCGATTCCATGGCCAGGTACGGGTTGACGGCAGATGCACCGTAACCAATGAGTACTGCCACGTGGTGCGTCTCGCGGACGTCGCCGGCCTCAACCACCAGTGCGGTCTTGGTGCGGTTGGCACTGCGGAGCAGGTGGTGGTGGACTGCGCTGACCAGCAGGAGCGAAGGAATCGGAGCCCACTGAGCGTTCGAGTCACGGTCGGACAGCACCACGTACTGCACGCCTCGGTTGATGGCTCCGGAGACCTGCTCGCAGATCTCGGTCAGGCGTGCACGAAGTGCCGCTTCTCCGCCCTCGGGGCGGTAAAGGCCACGGACCTTCATGGCGATGCGATCGCCGTCAGGGGTTTCGATGTTCGCGATCTTGGCGAGCTGATCGTTGTTGATCACGGGGAACGGCAGGGAGATCTGCGGCTGGCGGACCTGCTTGCCGTCCAGGAGGTTGCCGTTGGGGCCGATGGCGCACGTCAGCGAGGTGACCAGCTCTTCGCGGATGGCATCCAGAGGGGGGTTGGTGACCTGGGCGAAGGACTGCACAAAGTAGTCGAACAACAGGCGCGGGCGTTTGGAGAGTACAGCCACCGGAGTGTCCGAACCCATGGCACCCAAAGGCTCAGCACCGGTGCGGGACATCGGTCCAAGCAGGATCTTCAGTTCTTCAGTGGTGTAGCCGAAGGTCCGCTGACGAATGTTCACTGATGCTGCGGTGTGCACCACGTGCTCGCGCTCGGGGAGTTCATTGATGTCGATCAGGTTGTCCTTGAGCCACTCGGCCCAGGGGTTGGCGGCAGCGACTTCGGCCTTGACCTCGGCGTCGTCGATGATGCGGCCGGCCTCGGTGTCCACCAGGAACATCTTGCCCGGCGCAACGCGGCCCTTTTTGACCACATTGGAAGGCTCAACCTCGATCACGCCAACCTCGGAGGCGAAGATGATGAGGCCGTCTTCGGTGATCCAGTAACGTCCCGGGCGCAGGCCATTGCGGTCCAGCGTTGCGCCAACAAGGTTGCCGTCCGTGAAGGAAACGGCTGCAGGACCATCCCACGGCTCCATGAGGAGGGAGTGGTATTCGTAGAACGCACGCCGGGCGGGATCCATGGTGGCGTGGTTCTCCCACGCTTCAGGGATCATCATCATGATGGAGTGCGTGATGGGGCGGCCGGACAGCCAGAGGAGCTCGGCTACTTCATCGAAGGAAGCCGAGTCCGAGGCACCAGGGGTGCAGATCGGGTACAGCTCTTCGGGTACTGAGCCCAGCAGCGGGCTGGCCAGCTGCGACTGACGGGCACGCATCCAGTTTCGGTTGCCCTTGACCGTGTTGATTTCACCATTGTGGGCGATGGTGCGGAACGGCTGCGCCAATGGCCAGGACGGGAACGTGTTGGTGGAGAAGCGTGAGTGGACGATTGCGAGCTTGGTCTTGAAGCGCTTGTCCGAGAGGTCCGGGTAGAACGGCTCCAGCTGAGCGGTGGTCAGCATGCCCTTGTACACGATGGTGCGCGAGGACAGCGACGGGAAGTACACGCCGAACTTGTTCTGGGCACGCTTGCGGATACGCCAGGCGCGGGAGTCCAGCTCGTTGCACTCAAGCTGCTCACCGGTGGCGGAGGCAAAGAACGGCTGCGAGAAGTACGGCATGCACGCCCGTGCCATGGCGCCTACGAGGTCTGCGACCACTGGAACCTCACGCCAGCCCAGAACCGTCAGGCCCTCGTCAGAAGCAAGTGCTTCAATGCCGGCCTTTGCCGTCTCTGCTTCGCGGGACTCAGCAGGAAGGAAGGCGGTGCCCACCACATACTGGCCAGGAGCAGGCAGTTCGAATTCGGTGATGGCCCGGAAGAACTCGTCGGGAACCTGCATGAGCAGGCCCGCACCGTCGCCGGTTCCTTCGTCGGCGCCCACGGCGCCGCGATGTTCGAGATTGCGGAGGGCGGTCAAGGCCGCTTCCACGATGTCGTATCCCGGTTCCCCGCGGAGCGTGGCAATAATAGCCAGGCCGCAGGCGTCCTTCTCCTTGTCAGGGTTGTAAAGACCCTGAGCCTCCGGGAGCGCGGCAAAGCGCTTGAACGGAGACATGGCACCCTGAGGTTCGATATTTTCGGACCAACCGGGGTTATGAAGATGGGTCATGGGAGACGTCCTTCCTCGAGATCGTGCGTATGGAAGGGACAACGTTGGCCCCACCTTGCCTGCCCTGTGACGGGCACAACAAAGCGCTAGTAATTGGAATTGTAGGCCAGCCGATCCAGCGCAACGAACAGTTACGCAGACCTCTGGCCCCGGCTTGACCAGTGAACATCGGTATGCTGCGATCCGGTTTCCGGGGTGCCACGACGCTGTGGACTGGGCCCTACGAGCGGTGACTCTGTTGCCCCTTTACCGAACGCGACTACTTGGTGTCGTCTGCCTTCGGCGTGGATCCGGGGGCCTTCCTTGCGGCAGTGGCAGCAGATACGGAACCCGTGCTGGACTTGGTGTCCTGACTCGCGTCCCCTGCTGATTCCTGCGGCTCGTCAACGTGGCCCGGATCGCTTTGGTTATCTGGGAGATTACCACGCGAACCAGTATCTGAGACAGATGCGTCCACATCATGACTGGTGACGCTGGTCACCGCTGCGGGCTCATTTTCGGCTCCTGTTTCCGGTTCCCGGCCCGGCAAATAGGGAGTGTCGGGTACCGGACGGCCCCGCCTGCCGAGGATGAAGAAGATCGCCAAGGCGGCAATAAAGACGAAGATGCTGGTCCACACATTAAGTCTGGTGGTGATCCCGAAGAGACTGATCTGCTCAGCGTCGTCAATACGCAGCGCTTCAATCCACACTCGGCCCAAGGTGTAGTAAACGGCGTACAGCCAGAAGAGCCGGCCCCAACGGAATTTGAACTTCTTATCCAGCAGCAGCAGGATGGCCACTCCAACGAGGTTCCACACCATCTCGTACAGGAACGTCGGGTGGAAGAGCGTGTCGGCAGCCATGTCCGGCGGGAAGTTGGCATTGGCGGGATCGATCTCCAGCCCCCACGGCAAAGTGGTGGGCGCGCCGAAAAGTTCCTGGTTGAACCAGTTTCCCAGGCGTCCAATGGCCTGGGCCAACAGGAGGCCGGGAGCAGCTGCGTCAAGGAACGCCGTCAACTTCACACCGGCCCGCCGGCAACCGATCCATGCGCCTACCGCGCCGAGGATTACGGCACCCCATATACCCAAGCCACCGCGCTGGATCTGCGGAATCAGCGAGAGGTCACCTGTGCCATCAAAACCAGGGCCGAAGTAGGCATCCGGGGAAGAGAACACGTGGTAAAGGCGGCCACCGATGATGCCGAACGGGATCGCCCAGATGGCGATGTCCCACAGGCTGCCTCCTGGCGCTCCACGGCGCTTCCAACGTGCCGAGGTCAGCCACAGGCCAACGATGATGCCCGCCAGGATGCAGAGAGCGTAGGCGTGGATGCGCAACGTCCCCCACGGCAGCGGAATGTCGAAACCGGACCACGATGGGCTCGGGATACTCAAGGGGACCATTGCCGCAGCGTGGAGGACGGTCTGCATTCGCTTCGCTGTTTCCTTTTCCTAGGCTTCTGCAGCTGCGCGGCCCAGGCCGGCGCTGAGGTTCTTGGTGAGTTGTCCGACGGCGTCCACGCCGCCATCGCGCAGGGCAGCCACCAAAGCGGTACCGACGATCACGCCGTCCGCATAGGCAGCGATTTCACGGACGTGATCCGGGTTAGAGACGCCCAAACCTACGCAAACGCGCTCGGCGCCCGCGGCATGGGCGCGGGCCACCACGTCTTCGGCAGTGCTGCTGACCGAGGTGCGCGTTCCCGTGACACCCATGATCGAGACAGCGTAGACAAATCCACGGCTTGCCTTGACCGTCATGTCCAACCGCTCCGGGGTGGAGGAGGGTGCCACAAGGAACACCCGGTCCAAGCCGTACCTGTCCGAGGCTTCGAACCACTCATGAGCCTCATCAGGAACCAGGTCCGGTGTAATGAGGCCTGCTCCCCCGGCTTCTGCCAGGCGGCGGGCAAATTCATCCACGCCCATGCGCATGACAGGATTCCAATACGTCATGACCAGGACTGCCGAATCAGTGGCTGCAGTGATGCCGGCAACCACGTCAAAGACGTTGGCAACGCGGAATCCGTTGGAAATCGCTTCGGTGGTGGCGGCCTGGATGACGGGGCCGTCCATCACGGGATCGGAATACGGGATTCCGATCTCGATCAGGTCAGCACCGTTGCGGGCCAGGGCAATGCCGGCCTCAATGCTTTCCTGGACGGTGGGGTAGCCCGCGGGAAGGTACCCCACCAGCGCAGCCCGTCCTTCTGCTTTGGCTCGGTCAATGGCGGCAGCGGATTTGCTGGCGAATTCTTCAGTCATCAGTTCTGGTCCTCGTTGACATCCACGGCAGCTTCGTTAGTGCGCTCGGTTGGCCCCTTCGGCTTCCGCGTGGACAGCGTAGTGCCCTTGACGTGCCCTTCCTCGTCCAACATGTTGAACCAGGCAGCAGCAGTCTCCACGTCCTTATCGCCACGACCGGACAAGTTAACGATCACCGTCACGTCAGAGGGGTTTTCCTTGCCCTCCGTGAGCCGGTGACCGATCTTGATGGCACCTGCCAAGGCATGTGAGGACTCAATGGCGGGGATGATGCCTTCAGTCCGGCACAGGACGCTGAAGGCGTCCATGGCCTCGGTGTCCGTCACCGCCTCGTAGGTAACACGCCCGATATCTGCCAGGTAGGAGTGTTCCGGGCCGACGCTCGGGTAGTCCAAGCCGGCGGAAATGGAGTGGGACTCAATGGTCTGGCCGTCTTCGTCCTGCATCAGGTAGGAACGGGCCCCGTGAAGTACACCAGGGCGGCCCAGGGAGATCGCTGCCGCGTGGCGGCCCGTCTCCACGCCTTCGCCTCCGGCTTCAAAGCCGTAGATCTTCACTGACGCGTCGTCAAGGAAAGCGTGGAAGAGGCCGATTGCGTTGGATCCTCCACCGATACATGCAGCAATGGCGTCGGGAAGCTTGCCTGTTTGCTCCAGGATCTGGCTGCGCGCTTCTTCACCGATGACTTCGTGGAAGTAGCGGACCATGGCGGGGAAGGGATGCGCCCCGGCTGCGGTGCCCAACAGGTAGTGGGTGTGCTCCACATTGGAGACCCAATCCCGAAGGGCATCGTTGATGGCATCCTTGAGTGTCTGTGAACCGTTGGTCACAGGTACCACCGTGGCACCGAGCAGCTGCATGCGGGCCACGTTCAGGGCCTGGCGCCGACAATCCTCGGCACCCATGTAGACCACGCAATCCAGGCCCAGCAGGGCTGCGGCCGTGGCGCTGGCGACACCGTGCTGTCCAGCACCGGTTTCCGCGATCACACGGGTTTTGCCCATGCGCTTGGCGAGGAGTGCCTGACCCAGGACGTTGTTGATCTTGTGGGAGCCGGTGTGGTTCAGGTCCTCGCGCTTGAGGAAGATGCGTGCCCCGCCGGCGTGCTCCGAGAAGCGCTTGGCTTCGGTGAGCAGGGAAGGCCTGCCGGAGTAGTTCTTGTTGAGGTCCTTGAGCTGCGCGATGAAATCTGGATCAGCCTTGGCTTTCTCAAAAGTGTCTTGGACTTCGTCGAGGGCGGCGATGAGCGACTCGGGCATCCAGCGTCCGCCATAGCTGCCAAAGTAGGGCCCCGATGCATTCCGCAGCGAAGGGCCACCTTGGAGGAATGCGTCAGCCACATTCTCTTCTGAGCCGGCTGTTGGCGCGTCGACCATCAGTCTCACCGTCCTGTTCCAGTTAGTTCATTGGGTAGTTCCACGTGCCACAAGGCAGCCGCAGGCTAATGCCCGGGCTGCCTTGCAACTATTCGCCGTGATTCAGTTACTGCCTCAGTTCCTGACGGCGATGGCGGCAGCTCCGGCTGCCTTGAATTCAGTGATGCGTTCCCGGGGCGTGGAGTCGCTGACCAGCGCCTCCCCCACCAGGATGGCGTTGGCGCCGCCCTCGGCGTAATGCGAGACGTCCTCGGGCCCCCTGACGCCGGATTCGGCCACGATGACGGACTCAGCTGGAATCAAGCCGGCCAGTGATCCGAAAACGGAGCGATCGACGTCGAGCGTTTTGAGGTTGCGGACATTGATGCCAATGATCTTGGCCTGCGCCGCTACTGCCCGCTCGATTTCTTCTTCGGTGTGCGTCTCCACCAGTACGTTCATGCCGAGCTCGTGGCTCAGGGCACTGAAGTCGGCAAGCTCCGAGTCGGACAATGCCGCGACGATCAGCAGGATGAGGTCCGCGCCATGGGCACGGGCTTCCCAGATCTGGTACTCATCAACGGTGAAGTCCTTGCGCAACAACGGCGTTTCGACGGCGGCGCGCACCGCATCGAGGTCCGCCAACGAACCGCCAAAGCGGCGCTGTTCGGTGAGGACGCTGATTACGGAAGCTCCGCCGTCGGCATACTGCACCGCGAGCGACGCGGGATCGGCGATGGACGCGAGGTCACCCTTGGAGGGGCTGCGACGCTTGATCTCGGCGATGACTTTGAGGTCGTTGCGGATCGATGACGGGCCACCAAGGGCTGCCCATGCATCACGAGCGGGAGCAGCGTTTGCGGCGCGCTCCTTCAGCTCCGCAAGGGACACGCGGCCGCGGCGGACCTCCATGTCCTCCTTGACTCCAACAATGATGTCATCAAGAACGGTCACGATTAGTGGCCGTTGTTCTGCAGCTTGCTGCCGCCAACTCCGTAGCCGGCCTTGCGCATGACGAAGCCTACGATCAGGCCGATGACCATGACCACCAGTCCGCCGACGAAGATCGGGGTGCTGGCGATGACAAAGGCGATGGAGGAAATCAGGGCGCCGACCAGCATCACAAGTACGCAGGTCCAGGCAGCCGGGCTGTTTCCATGACCGATGGCGTCAGCGTGGCTGGCCATGGTGGATTCCGCTTGATGGTTGGACACTGTGGTTTTGCTCATGTGAAATCTCCTCAGGATGAATACTGCTTACATTCTGCCATTTATTGACGACTGCCGGGACATCGGCGGACGTCAGGACAGGCGGCGTCGGCTTTGTTGCTCCGGACCGCCCGAAAGTCTGATGGGCGACTGCCTATGTGGGGTCTTCACCGCGCGAGAGGCTGTCCCAACTGTCGATCTCGTCCACTGGTTCGTTGCTGCTCTTCCTGCCCCGCGCCCCGGCGTCGTACTTGGTTCGGGAGGTCCAGTGCCGCCCTGCCAGAGGCAAGACAACAGCGCAGACCGCCAAGAGGAAACCGGCAATGATGGCAAGTACCGGGAACGCAGTTACTACAGCATCGGCCTGCCCGCCGGAGACTCCCGTGGCGGCAGCGATGGAACCCTGTGCGGCTCCCAGCGGATCAAGGATCACCGTGACTGCTGCGAGGATGATTCCCGCAGCGGACAAGGCGATGAGGAATGCGGTTATCCAGCGGGCGATCTTCCCGGCGATGGACGCCGCCAGGCCACCCGCCAAAGCCACGACGGCCAGCGCCGTGACCGCGGTAGCCGCTTTGCTTCCTTGGACATGGAGGTCGCTGTTGGAAGCGCCGGTGGGATCCAGCCGGACCTCGATCCACGTCTGAGTGGTGGCTCCGAAGACAGCCAGCGCAAGGATGGTGGTGGCAAGAACCAGAGTGGACTTCCTCGCCCAACGCGGCGACCGCTTCGGCGAAGGCGCTGAAGATGCACTGCTCATGACGCCGGCGTCTCGTCATCGGACACGTCAGCATTCCGGGCGGCGCTTGCGGAAATGTTCTGCAGCGACCCGGCTGTGTGCACCGCGCGAAGGGGCGCGGCGGCCTTGTTCACCGTCTCCAAAGCTTCAGAAGGCTTGTGCGAATCGGCCACAATCCCACCGCCGGCCTGAACGTAGGCACGCCCCTCACGGAGCAGTGCGGACCGGATGGCAATGGCCATGTCCATGTCTCCGGCGAAGTCCAGGTAGCCCACCACGCCACCGTAGATGCCGCGCCGGTGCGGTTCCAGTTCGTCGAGCAGCCTCAGCGCACGCGGCTTGGGAGCACCGGACAGAGTGCCTGCCGGGAAGGTCGCTTTGAGCACGTCGTAGGCCTTGGCGTGGGGAGCCAGCTCGCCAACCACAGTGGAAACAAGGTGCATGATGTGGCTGAACCGCTCCACTTCCATGAACTGCGTGACATCCACGGTTCCCGCGACGCAGACCTTGGAGAGATCGTTGCGTGAGAGGTCAACCAGCATCAGGTGCTCGGCGCGCTCTTTCTGGTCGGCCAGGAGTTCCAACGCCAAGGCCTTGTCCGCCTCCACGGTCTTGCCACGGGGGCGCGAACCGGCGATGGGGTGGGTAATGACTTCCTGTCCGGTCACCGTGACCAAAGCCTCCGGCGACGAGCCCACAATCGAGTACTCGCGACCGTCCGCGTCCTCCAGGCTGAAGAGGTACATGTACGGGCTGGGGTTGGTGTTCCGCAGGACGCGGTAAACATCCAGCGGGTCCGCGGCACACTCCATTTCGAATCGCCGGGAGATCACCACCTGGAAAACCTCGCCGTCAACAATGGCTTCCTTGCCGCGGTCGATCGCTTCCAAGTACTTGGCCTCATCCCAGCGTTCCTGGACGCTGGAGGCAAAGTCCAGGGCACCGGTTTCCAGCACGGAGACCGGCTGGGCAACAGGGGTGCTGATCTGTGCCAGCAGCCCTTTAACCCTGGCTACGGCGTCGTGCCAGGCATCATCCACCCGCTCGGTGCTGTCATCGAAGTTGATGGCATTGGCTATCAGGAGGACTGTGCCGTCCACGTTGTCGTGCACCGCCATATCGGTGACCAGGTTCAGTGCCATCTCCGGCAGTTGAAGGTCATCCTCGGGCGGAGACGTCAGTCGCTCCCAATGGCGCACGGCTTCCCAGCCAAGGAAGCCGACCAATCCCGAGGTGAACGGAGGCAAGTCTTCAAAACGATCCGTCTGCAAAGCAGCAATGGTCTCGCGGACGGCTTCCACCGGGTTGCCGGAAACCGGGACGCCTACAGGGGGCTGGCCGATCCAGTGGGCTTCGCCGTCCTTGGTGGTCAGCGTTGCACGAGACTTCGAACCAATGAAGGAATAGCGGGACCAGGAGCCGCCAACCGCAGCTGATTCCAGGAGGAAGGTTCCCGGTTGCCCTTTGGCCAGCTTCCGGTACAAGCCGATGGGGGTCTCGGCATCCGCCAAAACCTTGAGTCGGACAGGGATGACACGGCTGTGGACGGCGAGTTCGCGGAACTCTTCCAGGCCCGGGCTGATGATTCCAAGGTCCTGCATGGCTATGTTCTCCGCCTTATTGTCTGAGGTGGTACGTCGGTGGAAAGTGGTGGGTGCCTTATTCGCGGTGGCCCGTAACGACTGTGAAGTCGCGACCATCAAAGCAGGTGCGGGTTCCGGTGTGGCAGGCTGCGCCAATTTGGTCCACGCGAATCAAAAGGGCATCGCCGTCGCAGTCAAGGGCAACAGACTTCACGAACTGTACGTGTCCGGAGGTGTCGCCCTTGCGCCAGTACTCCTGGCGGGAGCGGGAGTAGAAAGTGACCCTGCCGGAGGTCATGGTGCGGTGGAGCGCTTCGTCGTCCATCCAGCCGAGCATGAGGACCTCATGGGTGTCGTGCTGCTGCACGATTGCAGCAACGAGGCCTGAAGAATCCCGTTTCAGGGCGCTGGCGATCTCCTGCGGCAAGGGGCTCGCGGGGTCGCTTGAGAGCTCCGCGGCAGGAGTTGGGCTGGGGGCGGACTGCTCTGACATCAGATCAAGTCTAGTGCCTTTGGCGGGAGCCGGATTCTGCGGCGGTTCCACTGCGCAAGAGTGCTCCGATCGTGCTAGTTTCACAAGTGATGCATTTCGTCGAACCTTCCCGAGAAGTACTGGCCGAAACCCTGCTGGCGGCCGGGCCTGACTCCCCCACGCTCTGCGAAGGGTGGTTGACCCGGGATCTTGCCGCGCACTTGTACCTGCGGGAACGGAAGATTGCAGTTGGCTTGGGGCTCCTGATTCCTAGCCTGGGCAAGGCCTCCGAGAAGGCTACATCCAAGCTGGCAGAAAAGCTGAAGAGTTCGGACGCCTACGCGGATCTCGTCAAGACCTTCCGCGGTGGCCCGCCGGCTCTGTCCCCCTTGAAGATCAAAGCCCTGGATGAGACGTCAAACCTCATCGAGTACTTCGTGCACACCGAGGATATTCGCCGTGCCGGTGACCGCTGGGCGCCCCGCGCCCTGGACGAAGCCTATTCGGACGCCTTGTGGGACGAACTCATCAAGCGCGCGGCGTTCCTTTATCGCGGCGTGGACCTCGGCATTGTGCTTGTGCGGCCCACCGGCCCCCGGCACGTAGCCAAGCGCGCTCCCGTCTCCGTTGCCATTGTCGGCGAGCCCGGCGAGCTGCTCATGCATGCCCATGGCCGCACCAGCCAAGCCCTCGTCACCTTCGAGGGCCAGCCGGACGCCGTCGCGCTCTTGCAGTCTGCGGACATCGGCCTTTAAACAGCAACGCGGGTCACTTCCCGCCCGTAATCCGCTAGGGGAAGGGCAGGAAGTGACCCGCGTTGCTTTTATGGGGACTAGCGGACCTCGAAGCCTGCCTCACGAATCGCGGTCTTGACCTGGGCAATCATGTCGTCTGGTCCAAAGTGAAACACTGATGCCGCCAGAACGGCGTCCGCGCCTGCCTCCACAGCAGGCGGGAAATGCGCAGGCACACCTGCCCCACCGGACGCGATGATGGGAATGTTCACGGCGGCACGAACCAGGCGGATCAATTCAAGATCGAAACCGTCTTTGGTGCCATCAGCGTCGATCGAGTTGAGCAGAATTTCTCCCACACCCCGATCAGCTGCTTCTTTGGCCCAGGCTATGGCGTCGATTCCGGCGCCGGTGCGGCCACCATGGGTGGTCACCTCAAAACCGGACGACGTCGGCTGGTCACCTTCGCGGGTACGGCGTGCATCCACGGAGAGCACCAGCACCTGCGAGCCGAAGTGTCGGGTGATCTCATCGATCACATCGGGCCGGGCAACGGCAGCGGTGTTGATGGATGCCTTGTCCGCGCCGAAGCGCAGGAGTTTGTCCACCTCGGCAACACCACGGACGCCTCCGCCCACGGTAAGGGGGATGAATACTTCCTCTGCAGTGCGGCGAACGACATCGAACGTGGTTTCCCGGTTGCCGGACGAGGCTGTAACGTCCAGGAACGTCAGTTCGTCGGCCCCGCCGTTGTCGTACCGGTGTGCGAGTTCCACTGGATCTCCGGCGTCGCGGAGGCCTTCAAAATTGACACCTTTGACCACGCGGCCTGCATCGACATCCAGGCATGGGATGACGCGTACGGCTACAGCCATGTGCTGCTCCTAGATTCTGCTGGACTCATACCGGGATCAGATGCGGCAGGCGTGGATGCTGCTGACCAGGATGGCGCGTGCGCCGAGGTCGTACAGCTCGTCCATGATGCGGTTGGTTTCCTTCTTGGGAACCATGGACCGCACGGCAACCCACTCGGAATCCCGCAGCGGTGAGACGGTGGGCGATTCGAGGCCCGGAGTCAGGGCTGCCGCGTCTTCCACAAGGTCTTTGCGGATGTCGTAGTCCATCAGGACGTACTGGCGTGCCACGAGGACGCCTTGGAGTCGCCGGATGAGGATCTCAATTTCCTTGGCTGTTCCGTTGGCGGCTCCACCCGAGCCGAAGCGCCGGATCAGCACGGCCTCGGACTTCAGGATGGGATCGCCAAAGATCTCCATGCCGGCAGCCTTGAGGGTGTTACCTGTTTCAACCACGTCTGCGATCGCGTCTGCCACGCCGAGGCGTACCGAAGACTCCACGGCGCCGTCCAAGCGGACTACTGTGGCGTTCACGCCGCGCTCGGAGAGGTAGTCGCGCAGAAGTTGGTCGTAACTGGTGGCGAGGCGTTTGCCTTCGAGCTGCTCGACGCCGGTGAAGTCACCGACGGGACCGGCGAAACGGAAGGTGGACGGGGCGAAGCCCAACGGGAGCAGTTCTTCGGCTTCCACCTTTGCGTCCAGCAAGAGGTCGCGGCCGGTGATGCCTACGTCCAGGGTTCCCTCGCCCACGTACACTGCGATGTCGCGGGGACGGAGGAAGAAGAACTCAATGTCATTGTCGGGATCAACCATGACCAGTTCGCGGGTGTCGCGTCGCTGGCGGTAGCCGGCCTCGGACAACATTGCCGAGGCGGCTTCGGACAGGGATCCCTTGTTGGGGACTGCTACACGGAGCATTGGGAGACTTTCTTTTTGGAATGGAGGTTTTCAGGCACGTTGGCCACGCGGCGGGCTCCGCAACAGGTCAGCGGAGTGGCGTGGCTAGAGATGCTTGTAAACGTCTTCCAGGCTGAGGCCCTTGGCGAGCATGAGGACCTGCAGGTGGTACAGCAACTGGGAGATTTCCTCAGCAGCGGCTTCGTCCGATTCGTACTCCGCGGCCATCCAGACTTCGGCGGCCTCTTCGACCACCTTCTTGCCGATGCCGTGGATTCCGGAGTCCAGTTCGGCAACCGTGCGCGAACCTGACGGGCGGGTCGCTGCTTTCTCACTCAGTTCTGCGAACAGCGTCTCGAAATTCTTCACGCCCTCCAGACTACTTGCTCCAGGGCGGACACCGCTTGTTGGGGCGTTGCATGACGAAGGGGATGTGAGTGAAGACACACTCACATCCCCTTCTGCAGCAAGCGCTTCTAGCTGAACTGCTTGAGCGCCACAGCCGTGGCCAAGGCAGCGGTCACTGCTTCGTGGCCCTTGTCCTCCTTGGAACCGGGAAGACCGGCACGGTCGATCCCCTGTTGCTCGGTGTCGCAGGTGAGGACGCCGAAGCCAACCGGCACGCCGGTGCGGACGCTGACGTCGGTGAGGCCCGAGGTCGCCGCCTGGCAGACGTAGTCGAAGTGCGGGGTTCCGCCGCGGATCACCACGCCCAGGGCTACGACGGCGTCAAAGTGCGGCGCGAGCCTGGCCGCGGCAACCGGAAGCTCAAAGCTGCCCGGAACCCGCAGCAGTGTGGGTTCGGCGATGCCGGCTTCCTTTGCGGCGCGAAGGGCGCCGTCAACCAGTCCGTCCATGATCTGTGTGTGCCAGCTCGCGGCCACGATGGCCAGCTTCAGCTGAGAGGTTTCCTCGGGGTTGAGGGTGGTGAGGTCAATAGTGGGTGCGCCGTGGCCGCTCATATTGATTGAAGTCCGTTCAGTCTTGGTTGTTGTCGAAGGGGTGGGGTGCCGGCGTCTTGCCGTTGCTGACGGGCTCAACGTCGAGCGCCAGCCGGTGATCCATCCGGTCTTTCTTGGTCTGCAGGTAGCGCAGGTTCTGTTCGCGGGAAGGAACCTCGGTGGGTACCATCTCCACAACCGTGACTCCGGCTTGGGCAAGGCGGTTTTGCTTGTCCGGGTTGTTGCTCAACAACCTGACCTCGTGCAGCCCCATCTCCGCCAGGATCTGGCCCGCCGCTGTGTAGGAGCGTGCATCTACCGGCAGGCCGAGCTGTTCGTTGGCCTCCACGGTGTCGAAGCCGGCTTCCTGCAGCGCGTATGCCTTGATCTTGTTGGCCAGCCCGATGCCGCGGCCCTCTTGGCCGCGCAGGTAGAGCAGTGTCCCGCCCTCTGCGTGAATGAGTTCCAAAGCAAAGGCCAACTGCTCTCCGCAGTCACAGCGGTAGGAACCGAACACGTCACCGGTCAGGCACTCCGAATGCAGCCGTACCAGCGGCGCATGGCCGCCCTTGGGCGGGGTGGGGGAACTGACGGCAAGGTGCTCGTGGCCCGTCTCAAGGTCCGTCCACGCCTGTGCCACGAAATCACCAAAAGCGGTCGGCAATTGCACGATCGGCCCACCACTGACGGGATGCGGCCCGGGGCCGGTGTGGTCACTGCTGCGTGTGGTCGATGCGGTCATCGCTTCTCCTCGTTCTCCTGTGAAACATGTGCCGTGCGGGACTCTACCGCTTCAACATATGACACCAGGTCCTCAATGGAGATGAGGGGGCATCCATGTTCAGCGGCGAAATCGCGCAGACTGTCCAGCCGCATCATTTCACCGTCGTCATGTACCAACTCTGCGATCACACCCACCGGAGCAAGTCCGGCAAGACGACACAGGTCCACGGCAGCTTCCGTGTGGCCCGGACGTTCACGCACTCCCCCGTTAACTGCCCGCAACGGGAAAATATGCCCCGGGCGGGTGATTGAGGCCGGAGTGCTGCTGGGATCTGCCAGAACCCGAACCGTCAGCGCGCGGTCGGTGGCCGAGATTCCGGTGCTGACTCCGATCGCGGCATCGCAGGAAACAGTGTAAGCGGTTCCCTTGGAGTCCTGGTTGATCTCCACCATGGGCGGCAGGATGAGGGCGTTCGCACGCTCTCCATCCAAGGGAACGCAGATGACGCCGGATGAATACCGGATGGTCCACCCCATCAGCGCCGGTGTGGCGTGCTCGGCAGCGAAGATGATGTCGCCTTCGTTCTCCCGATCTTCGTTGTCCACCACTATTACGGCTTGGCCGGCGGCCATGGCGGCGATTGCTGATTCAACAGGATCGAGCCCGGTGCGTCGCGCGCCGGCCGGAGTGGTCTTGGCAGGGGCGCTCATTTTGACTCTCCCTGCTGAGGTGCGAAGGACAGAAGGCGCTCGGTGTACTTTGCCAGCACATCAACTTCGATGTTGACCCGGCCTCCCACCGTTTTGGCACCCAGGCCTGTTTCTTCCAAGGTGGTGGGGATCAGTCCGACCTCAAACCACGGTGCCGTCTCGGCGGCAGGACTGACAGCGGTCACGGTCAGTGAGACACCGTCGACGGCGATCGAACCCTTCTCGGCGATGTACCGTGCCAGCGTGGCCGGCACTCCGAACCGCAGCCGGTCCCAGTTTCCCAGCGGCTCGCGTTCCAACAGCTCACCAACACCGTCCACATGGCCCTGGACAACGTGCCCGTCCAGCCGCCCTCCGGCCGGAACGCAGCGTTCCAGGTTGACGGCATCTCCCGCCACCAGTTCGCCGATGGTGGTCCGGATCAGTGTCTCCCCCATGACGTCAACGCTGAAGTCCTGGCCTTCAATCTGCGTGGCCGTGAGGCACACCCCGTTGACGGCGATGGAGCCGCCCAGCGGCAATCCCTCGGCCGTGGTGGCCGCTTTGAGTCGCAGTGTTGCGCTGGCATCGCCGTCGTGCTCAATGCCCAGCACCGTGCCTTGCTCGGCAACGATTCCCGTAAACATCAGTTTCCTCCTGTGAGATATTCCGCAGCTTCACTGTGAGAAAGCAAATTCTTCTGCGAAACCGAATTCTTGATGGTGCTGGCGGCTCCCCGTGGGGAGCGCAGGTGCAGCCGAAGGTCGTTGCCAAGAATGCGGACAGCGCCGCCGCCGGCTTCGTCCCATGACCAATGCTGGGCCTCTTCCAGCGTGGTGATCCCGAGGTCGTTGAGTGCCGGAGTGCCGGATCCGAGCAAGGTGGGAGCGAGATAGACGATCAGTTCGTCCACCAGTTCTGCTGCCAGGAACGTGCTCAAAATGGATGAGCCTCCCTCTACCATGAGGTGCCGGACTCCCTGTTCGAACAACAGCCCCAAAGCTTCGGCCGGATCCCGTGTGGGCAGATGTACGAAACGCCCGTCAGTTCCGCGGACTGCAGCATCCTCAGGGATTTCCCGCAGGCCCATCACGGCCCGTAGTGGCTGGTGGGCCGATAGTTCGCCGTCCGGGTTTCTGGCCGTCAGGCGCGGGTTGTCGATCAACACAGTTCCGGTGCCTACCAAAATCGCGTCGATCAGACCACGCAGTCCGTGGTTGTCTGCAAGCGACTCCGGACAGGAGATCCACTGGCTGGTGCCGTCCACAGCAGCAATTCTGCTGTCCAGGGTCTGAGCTATGTGCAAGGTGACGAAAGGACGCTTGGCCGCAACGGCGTCGAACCAGTCACGGTTCACATCAAGCGCCTTCGCGCCTTCCAGTCCGGACCTGACCTCAACACCGGCGGCAGTGAGCGTGCGCGCACCGCCGGCGGCAGGATCATGGGGGTCGTCGACGGCGTAAATCACCTTCGCGATTCCCGCGTCAATGATCGCTTGGGCGCAGGGCCCGGTTCTGCCCACATGGTTGCACGGCTCCAACGTGACAACCATGGTGGTTCCTGTGGTGTCGACGCCCTTCCTGCGGGCTTCGAAAATCGCGTCGGCTTCAGCGTGGGCCGTTCCGGCCCCTCGGTGATAACCGGTTGCCAGCTGCTCGCCCTGCGGACTGAGGATTACGGCGCCTACTAACGGATTGGCACCCCTGGGTCCGGCAAGGGAAGCTTTCAGTGCGGCCTCCATGGCCGTACTCTCTGCTGGAGTGTAAGGGGTGTTGACGAAGCTCATTGGACCGCTCCCGCGGATACAGCAGCGGCCACCGGCCCGGCATCGCGGCCGGCTCGTTCGCGCTTTTCGGCCCGCCACCATACGAAGAACCCGGTAAGAGTGAAGAAGCCGTAGAACAGGTACATCACCGCGCTGGCGTAGTAACCCGCGCTGAACAACAGCGGCACTCCCACAATGTCAACGGCCACCCAGATCAGCCAGAATTCAGTCCATCCGCGTGCCATGCCGTAGGTTGCCAGCAGGGATCCCATGAAGGTCCAGGCATCGGCCCAGACGGGCGGATAGGAGCCAAGTGAGTCGAACAGGGGCGTCAGTGCCGCGGTGCCCGCCACCATGGCAGCAATGAGTGCGATCCGGACCTTGTTACTGGCCCAACCCGGCACGATGGCCCGCCCTTGGGTGCTCGATTGCCGGCCTTGCTGCCATCGGTACCAGCCATAAACGGCCACTGCGATGAACATGATCTGGCGTGCGGCTTGTCCCCACAGCGTGGCCGGCGCTGCTGCACCAAAGACGTTGCCCAGGAAGACCGTGAGCAGGAGGATGTTACCGACGATGCCGATTGGCCATGCCCAGACTTTACGGCGCATGCCGCCGAGGGCGCTGAGGAGCCCAAAGATGTTTCCAAGCACTTCGCGTAAGACTAGAGCAGATCCTCCAACGGGGATCTGTGCTTCGAAGAGCCATCGCAGAAAGTCCATGCCATTCCTTCCCAGTAAGCCGCGATGACTCCGGGGGTGTACGACAGCGCAATGCCGGGCGTCACAAAAGGAACGCCCAAGGCATGACTGTACGTGCTTCTCCCATCCAGACTTTAACTGTCGGTACCGGAATTTCACCAGTTCAACCGTCTGCCATCAAAGATCCAATTTCTTGGACATCCAATGGCTCGCGGGTCGCGGACTATAACCGCCGGTTCGGACTTACACCGACCCCGGAGCACGTATGTGTGTTGTTATTCTGCCACAACTACCGAGGTGTCCGGACTATTCCCCGGCCATTTTCGTAACATGTGGTGACGGTCGTCAGGCATTTGTCCATGCAGCGGCTTGACCAGCTGCACGAAGCTTCTCGATCGCCTCTGCGGGGTCTCGATGCCCGTACACTGCCGAGCCTGCAACGAAGACGTTCGCGCCGGCTTCAGCTGCCCTCACAATGGTCTCCTCAGTGATGCCACCGTCCACCTGGATGGCGACGCCGATCCCCGAATTTTCAATCGCAGCCCGCGCACGCCTGATCTTGGGCAAGGTGATGTCCAGGAATGGCTGTCCCCCGAATCCGGGCTCCACGGTCATGATCAACAGCATGTCCAGTTCACTGAGCATGTCCAGGTAAGGCTCCACGGGCGTGGCCGGACGCAAAGCCATGCCGGCCTTGGACCCCCTGGCGCGCAGTTCCCGGGCCAGCTTGACGGGCGCGATGGCGGCTTCGGCATGGAATGTCACCGAAGCGACGCCGGCGTCCGCGTAGGCAGGCGCCCAGCGGTCGGCGTCGGAGATCATCAAGTGCGCGTCCAGCGGCACCGGGCTGACCGCTTGAATCCTTTGCACCACAGGCAGGCCCAGCGTCAGGTTGGGAACGAAATGGTTGTCCATGACGTCCACATGGACGGCATCTGCATTGCTGATCCGTTGCAGTTCCGCCTCAAGGTTGACGAAATCCGCTGACAGGATGCTCGGGTTGATACAGCACTGAGACAAAGCAGCCCCTTCGGGTCGGTGGGAATGGAGTCCGGATTCCGGTAGCTACGGCTTCTTGCGGATGATTGCCATGAACATGGCATCCGTTTGGTGCACGTGCGGCCACAACTGGGCAGTGAGTTCGTGACCGGCGTCAAGATTGCCGGTAAGGCTGACGTTGTTCAACGCCTGTCCGGCGTCCAGCAGTTCAAGGTCCTCGCGCTTGGCCAGCACGTCAGTAACAACGGCGGTGGTTTCGGCCGGATGGGGGGAACACGTCACATAGGCCACCACGCCACCGGGCTTGACGGCATCAAGCGCGGACTTCAACAAGTCACGCTGTAAGGGGCCCAAGTCTCCGATGTCCTTGGGAGAGCGGCGCCACCGGGATTCCGGTCGTCTTCGCAAGGCACCAAGACCACTGCACGGTACGTCCACGAGGACGCGGTCAAAGGCTTCGGGCTGCTCCACACCCACTTCACGGCCGTCGCCGGTCCGCACTGTCCAGGCCTCATTGGGGACAGCCGATAGTGCTTGCTCAACGAGTTTGGCCCGGTGCGGTGCGGGCTCGTTGGCCAGCAGGGTTGCGCCGTCGCGGTAGGCCAAAGCAGCAAGGAGAGCCGCCTTGCCGCCCGGGCCCGCGCACAAGTCCAACCATCGTTCACCTTTGGCCGGAGGATCGCCCAACTCGACTCCGGCCAAAGCGCGGGCCACAAGTTGGGATCCCACGTCCTGGACACGCGTGGTACCACGCCGGACCGATTCAAAACGGCCGAGGTCCCCTCCGGCCGAAAGGGCAGAGTCTTCCACCAACTCACCTGCCGTGGCGCCATTATCGAAGGCCTCATCCAGGTTCCCCAACCCGGGCAAAGCCACCAGGTTCACCACTGGGGCCGCGTTGTCTGCCTCCAAAAGAGGATCAATTTCGGTTTTGGGGCGACCATGGGTCACCAACGATTGACGCAGCGCACGGACAATCCATTCCGGGTGGGCATGACGCAGGGCAGCGATCTTGGTTTCGTCTGATTCACCATCCAGCAGGATCTCCAGCCACTCCCCCATACTGTGGGCAGTGACCTTGCGAAGTACGGCGTTAATGAGGGCCGAAGGTCCGGCTCCGATAACCGCACGTGCCAAACCGACAGTCTGGTCCAGCGCCGCATGGGCGGGAACACGCATGGAAAGCAGCTGGTGCGCGCCGATCCGCAAAGCATCCAAAATGGCAGGATCCAGTTGCTCCAAGGGACGGTCTACGCAACGGGCCAGAACAGCATCGTAGGTACCTTGACCCCGTAAAGCCCCGTAGCTCAGTTCTGTGGCGAAGCCTGCATCGCGTCGGTCCAGGCGGTGCTCCCGGATACGAGCCGGCAGCACCAGGTTCGCGTAAGCGTCTTCGGAAGCAACCGCGCGGAGCACTTCAAAAGCCACGAGTCGCGCTGGATCGGCGCGACGCGTTCGCTGCGAAGGAGCGTTATCAGTGAAACCTCTTTTTGGCCCCCTGTTGCGCTCCCGGCCTTGGGCGTTGCGCTTGCTGTCGCCGCCGGCTCCACGGCTGCCCTGTGAGCCTCGATTTCCCGCTCCGCCGCCGTCCCGGCTCCCGCTGTTGTTGGGGCCTCGCCGGCCGGACTCGCTCATTCGAATACCACTCTCTCGGGTGTTGACAAGCCGCGCGCCCAATCGGCAGGCGACATCATTTTCTTACCGGCCGGTTGAATTCGGCCAAGCTCCACTGCGTGGGAGCCGGTACCCACTACAACGGATTTGCCGTCCACCCTGATGTTTCCCGGAAGAAGGTCCTTGATATCAGGCCGCAGTTTTACTGGTTCAAGTTTGATCCTCTGGCCCTCCAAGATGGTCCAGGCTCCTGGTTCAGGAGTAACACCCCGCGCGCGGCGGTTCAATGCAAGGGCAGGCTGGTGCCAGTCCAGGCGTCCGTCGTCGAGCGTCAGCTTGGGGGCGAGGGAGATTTCCCCGTTCTGCGGCTGTGGAGCAGCCTGGCCGGCATCGATTGCCGAGAGGGTCTGGCTCAGCAGTACTGCGCCGCTGATGGAAAGCCGCTCCAGCAGATCGCCGGCAGTGTCCTCGGAACGAACTGTTTCAGTGAGCGTCCCGAAAACAGGCCCGGTATCCAGACCTTCTTCGAGTTGGAACGTAGCAGCTCCCGTGACGTCGTCGCCGGCGATGATGGATCGCTGCACGGGCGCAGCACCGCGCCAGGCCGGGAGGAGGGAGAAGTGCAGGTTGACCCAGCCGTGTGTGGGGACACCCAGAGCAGCCCTGGGAACGATGCCACCGTAGGCAACGATTGCGGCTACGTCGGGAGCGAAATCCGCGATTCTGGCTGTGGTCTCGGCGTCGACCTTGGCCGCTCGGATGACCTCGATACCGAGTTCCATGGCTCGTGCTGCCACCGGTGAAGGTGTCAGGACGCGTTTGCGTCCCACGGGCGCGTCCGGCCGGGTGAGGACCGCAACGATCTCAAAGCCGGCTTTAACCAGAGCGTTCAACGACGGCACGGCCACAGCCGGCGTTCCTGCGAAGAGTACCTTCACTCGGGAACTCCGAAGCTGCCGCCGCCGAAGCTGGATTTTACGGAGTTGGCGCGTTGGGAGGTGGTTTGCTCCGTAATGGCGTGGTAATTGGCGTTCCGGATGGCTCGGAGGGCGGCCTTACGGTCATCGCCTTCCAACCTGTCGGTGTACAGGACTCCGTCAAGGTGATCTGTCTCGTGTTGGAAGCAGCGGGCAAGCATGCCCTCCGCCTCCACCGAAACCGGGTTCCCGTCCAGGTCCACGCCAGTGGCCTTGGTGGTCCTGTAGCGGCGCACGGGGAAGCCCAAACCGGGAATTGAAAGGCAGCCTTCTACTTCGTCCGGCTGGAAGTCGTCACTGTTTTCCAGGACCGGGTTGATGATGTGGCCTTCCACTCCACCGATTCGGTACGTAAACACACGCTGACTTATGCCCACCTGCGGCGCAGCGAGGCCGGCCCCCTCAACGTCCTCCATGGTTTCGGTCATGTCGGCTACCAGCTTGGCGAGCTCCGGACCGAAATCGGTGACGGGGTCAGCTACGGTGCGCAACACCGGATCCCCGATGATTCGGATACTCAAAATTGCCATCTGCTGTCAGTCCTCACGATCGTCAACCCCGGCTCCGGTTGTTGCGGGGCCTAAGCCAGTTTAGTTGAGGTCATGTGGCTGCAGGTGCCGCGCCTGCTGACGCAAATACAGGCGGAGCAACAGGGAGCAGTGGCTGTCCGGCCGCGACAACGTCCGCTGACATCTCCCACACGCGCCGCAGGGCGCAGAACTTCCACCAATGGTGCTTGAGGATGTCCGGATTGGCCCGTTGCGGCCTGACTTCAGTTTCCCCGATGGCTACTGCCAGCAACATGGGGTTATCGCCGTACTTCCATGGTTCCCATTCACCAGCGACAGGATCCACTAGGCTTTCTTCCGCCTTCATCCCTGCCGCGAGCTGCATAACCACTTTGTCATCCAGGGCCTTGACCGTACCGTCCCGGGTAGTGCCTTTGGTTTTGTAGTCAATGAGGCAGATGCGGCCGTTGATCCGTGCCACGAGGTCCAATGTCCCGGCATACCCCACCGTCTTGTTCCACACAGTGATCTCCGGAGCGAGAGGCTCCACCCGGTAGAGCTCCCACCACTCGTCAAAGCGGGCAGCAAAGGCCTGTTCTCCATGGGCTGCCAGGTCATCCCTGCACTCCTCCATACGGTGCGGCCGGCCCATGGCCCGCAAAGCTACCTGTTCGCAGTATGTATGAACGCGATCTCCGCGTGCTGCAGCCGCATCCCGGTAAACCTCGGCGGCCTTGGAGGCTTTGTTGATCGCCTGACGGATTTTTGCCGGGCTTCCAAGGATGGCTGGAAGCTCAGGATCTGCAGCCAAGCTGCTTGCGCCCATGTAACTGAACCACCCGTCCAAAGCATGGGCCTGTTGTCCGATCACTGTGGTGATGGACGGCACGGAAAATTGCTCAGTTGTGGAGCGGGCGTACATCCGGCCGTAGTCAGTAGCGTGGGCAAGCAGTGGAGCAGTCATATAAAGACTGTGTCATAGAGGACCGACAGAATTCATCCGCGGGAAGATCAGGGCAAGCTGCTCCGGGGAAAGCCTGGCGAGCTTGCCTGCGAGGATAGGGGCGGTCACGGCCAGCTCCTCATAGCGCGGGGCAGGGTCCGTTGCGGCTGGAGGCTCTTCCGATTCGTCGTGTTCGCGCATGCCTGATGGGTGCCGCGTCCACGTGGTTCGTGACGCAAAACCGGCGAACCGGATAATAAACGCCGGCCTTTCATACCAAGCCGGGCCTTCAGGCCGGGGGCAAAAGAAAACCCCGTTTGAACTGACTGGGTCAGTTCAAACGGGGTTCAATCTTTTCAAACCGGTAGTGGGCGATACTGGGTTCGAACCAGTGACCTCTTCGGTGTGAACGAAGCGCGCTACCACTGCGCCAATCGCCCGGTGCATAGAAAACACTAACGGACCACGGCCGGAATGCAAAACGGATAGCGGCTTGCGCCCGGCATCGAACTACAACGGTGGAATTACAGCGATGAAACTTCACCGCAACCGCGTAGATACAAGGATCCAGCCACCCTCGCGGTCAAAGGCAAGCTACCGATTTGGAGTTTGCAGCAACCTCCTATAGAGTTTTTACTCGTCGGAAAGCGACGGAATGCCTGCAAGGCTGCCCGCCGAAACGACACTGCGGACGTAGCTCAGCTGGTAGAGCACCACCTTGCCAAGGTGGATGTCGCGAGTTCGAATCTCGTCGTCCGCTCGCAAGGCACTGTCAAGGCAAGAATTCCTCGGAAATCTGCTTACACGGTGGGTTGGCCGAGAGGCGAGGCAGCGGCCTGCAAAGCCGTATACACGGGTTCGAATCCCGTACCCACCTCGGTGAAAACCATGTCTTCCAGCTCCTTGCTGGATGCATGGGCGATTGGCGCAGCGGTAGC
>NZ_JAGGPR010000016.1:65793-103779 GCF_018613695.1 Arthrobacter sp. ISL-95
CAGAACAAGGCAACTTGTTTGTAGTTGTTAGCCAGGCGTTGCTTGGCAGGCAGCATGTGCGGACGTAGCTCAGCTGGTAGAGCACCACCTTGCCAAGGTGGATGTCGCGAGTTCGAATCTCGTCGTCCGCTCCAGATTAGGAAAAGCAGCTCTTCGGAGCTGCTTTTTTTATGCCCGGATTCGGCGAATACTCAATTCATTAATGGAAGTAACTAATACCCCTCACAAGAAGTCGCTTTATCTAATGTGATTCTAATCGCATAATGTACTGCGAGCTCATCACCGTTCCACGCCAACCGGCAGGAGTACCCCCATGAACCAACAGATTGCTTCACAGTCTGTCTTGAGGCGCAAGCCAATCGACGATATCGAGGAAGAAAACAAACACAGCGGGCTTTTTAAGAGTCTTGGGCTCTGGCAACTGACAGCGATCGGCGTCGGCGGAATCATCGGCGTCGGGATCTTTTCGCTGGCCGGGCTGGTAGCCCACGGCAGCGACAGCAGCCCGGGAGTGGGTCCCGCCGTTCTGTTCTCATTCCTGATCGCCGGCCTCGCTTCGGCGGCAGCGGCGTTGTCCTACGCAGAATTTGCCGGCATGATTCCCCGTGCCGGTTCCGCCTATACCTACGGCTACGTGGCCTTAGGAGAGATCATCGGCTGGTTCATTGGCTGGGATCTCCTGCTCGAGTACATCGCGATCGTGGCTGTGGTGGCCATCGGCATCTCCGGATATTTTGATGCTTTCCTTTCCGGAATCGGAATCCACATGCCTACGTGGATGACCTCCACGGCGGATGAGGGCAAGGGCGGCATCATCAACCTTCCCGCTATCCTCGTTTGCCTCTTGGTGACCTGGATCCTGAGCCGCGGTACCAAAGCGTTCGGCCGCTTTGAACTGGTGGCCGTTGCCATCAAGGTCGTTCTGATCCTGTTCATCATTGGCTTGGGCATCTTCTACATCAACACCGGGAACTACAACCCGTTCATGCCCAGCGGCTTTGGACCCGTCATGGCCGGAGCCGCAACGGTCTTCTTCGCAGTCTTCGGCTACGACGCCATGAGCACCGCCGCGGAAGAGGCCAAGGACGGCAAGAAGCACATGCCCAAGGCCATCATCCTCTCCTTGATCGTAGCCATGCTGCTTTATGTCGCCGCCACACTCGTGCTCACCGGCATGCAGAACTACAAGGACATCGATCCCACCGCAGGTTTCGCTTCTGCGTTCAACGGCGTTGGATTGCCCGTCATCGCCACCATCATTTCGGTGTTCGCGGTCCTGTCCATCCTCACGGTGATGCTGACGTTCCTGCTGGGCGTTACCCGCGTGTGGTTCTCCATGAGCCGTGACGGCCTGCTCCCGGGCTGGTTTGCCAAGACTGACAAGCATGGCACTCCGCAGCGCGTCACGTGGATCGCGGGCGTTGCCTCAGCCTTCCTGGCGGGAGTCTTCCCCATCAAGGAAGTTGCCGACCTCACCAACATCGGCATCCTGGCTGCTTTTGTGGTGGTTTGCATTTCCGTGATCGTGTTCCGCTACACCAAACCCGACGCGCCGCGTACGTTCCGCCTGCCGTTCATGCCGGTAGTCCCCGCGTTCGGTGTCCTGGCCTCGGCATTCCTCATGTTCCAACTCCACTGGGAAACGTGGGTCCGGTTCGGCGCATGGCTGATCATCGGCCTGATCATCTACTTTTCCTATGGTCGCAGGCACTCCCTCATGAACCCGAACAGCCCTCGCCACAACGAGGTAAGTAAGCCGGTGGCGTAGTTCGTCCACAGGCCTCCGCTGAACCCTTGGCACCTCGGAGAACTGGTGTTAGGGTCGGACGCGGAGGAGCGAACTGGCTCCGCGATGGAAGGGAGGTGCCCGTGGGTTTAATTGACGACCTGAAGGGCAAGGCTCAGGGTCTCATTCAAGGCAACGAAGAAGCCATCAAGAATGGCATCGAAAAGGCCGGGGATTTTGTGGACCAGAAGACGGGCGGAAAGTACACCGGCCACGTCGACAAAGTCCAGAATGCCGCTTCCGACTTCGTGGCCAAGAACGACGGTCAGCCTGGACAGGCTCCCGTCACGGATGAGCCGAAGCAGCCATAGCTGCCTGAGCCGCCGTACCAGATACGTCAAGGGGGCACCGGTCCCGCCGAGAGGCGCCACCGGTGCCCTTGGCGTTTAATCTGCGCCCTTGCGTCATCAATCACGCGACGGTCCCCATGAAGCCGGCCCAAGGCTTCCGCCCCGTCAGGTACTTTGGACCTTATGCCTTCAGCTGCCACTCATGCCGTCCAAAGTCGCGCCCCCAAGGAGACGCTGGGCCCGCCCGTCACCGCAGGTGTTGTCACCGCACTGGTCGGTTTCACGTCGTCGTTCGCAGTGGTCATTGCGGGCTTGAAAGCTGTGGGCGCCAATCAGGCGCAAGCATCCAGCGGTCTGCTGGCGCTCACTCTCACCTTTGGTTTGGGCATCCTGTGGTTGTCGTGGCGGTCCCGAATGCCCGTGACATTGGCGTGGTCCACGCCCGGGGCGGCATTGCTCGCCTCGGCTGGAACGCTCGACGGCGGCTGGCCGGCTGCTGTGGGCGCGTTCCTGATGGTCGGGGTGCTGATTCTCCTCACGGGGCTGATGCCCGTCTTGGGCAGGATCATGGCGAAAATTCCTACAGCACTGGCCCAAGCGATGCTCGCCGGAGTGCTGCTCCCCCTGTGCCTTGCACCTTTCAAATCCTTGGGATCGGCTCCCCTGTTCATCGCACCGGTGGTATTGTGCTGGGTTGTCCTGATGAAGTTCGCACCCCGATGGTCGGTTCCGGCCTCACTGCTGGTAGCCCTGGCAGTCATCGGTATCCACATTGCGTCCACCGGTGTTCAAATACCCGGCGGCAGTCTTCTGCCACGGCTGGAGTGGACCACGCCCGCCTTTACCCTCGAGGCTGCTGTGGGACTGGCGCTGCCTCTGTTCATCGTGACCATGGCGTCGCAGAACATTCCCGGCGTCGCGGTCCTCAAATCCTTCGGGTACACCACCCCGTGGCGGCCGTCCATGCTCGTGACGGGAGCCGGGACGATTGCCGGAGCACCCTTCGGAGGCCATGCGATCAACCTGGCCGCACTCAGTGCGGCACTGGCAGCTGGTGAGGAGGCAGGCAAGGACCATGGCAGGCGCTGGATCGCCGCGTTCGTCTCTGGCATTGCCTACCTTGTACTGGCTGCTGTCTCCGCCGCCCTGGTCACCCTGGTGGCTGCCGCCCCGCCTGGTCTCCTCGAGGCCGTTGCAGGCCTCGCCCTCTTGGGAACGCTGGCGTCGTCCATTTCCTCGGCACTGGCGGTGGCCGAGGAACGCATCCCGGCCTGTATCACTTTCCTGTTGGCAGCATCAGGTTTGAGCGTGGCCGGGATTGGCGCTGCTTTCTGGGCCTTGGCAGGGGGCATTCTGGTTCGCTGGATGCTGAAGAGCCGCGAACCTGTTCAAAAAGCCTGAATCAGGCAGGCTCGTGGTTTTGGGCTTCGCGTGCCAGGGCCGTCAGCCTGGATACCGCGCGGAAGTACTTTTTCATGTAGCCACCGGTCATCATCTCTTCGGTGAAGAGTTGATCGAACGGCACGCCACTGGCCAGGATCGGCACATCTTTGTCATAGAGCCTGTCCGCAAGAACCACAAAGCGGAGCGCTACAGCCTGTTCGGTGATGGTTTCAACGTCGCTCCAAACCACGGCTTCCACACCGGAAATGAGTTGCCGGTAGCGACTGGGGTGTACTGCGGCCAGGTGGTTGACGAGCGTGCGGAAATCATCAACCGCCACGGTCTTTCCGTCGAATTCTGCACGCATACGATGCTTGAGCTCTTCGGTTTTGAGCGGCGCCGGAGCTGCGGGCAGGCCGCGGTGGCGGAAGTCTTCGCCGTCGATCCTGACCACATCAAACTGGTCCGCGAGGACCTGTATCTCGCGCTGGAAGTCCACGGCAGCAAAGCGCCCTTCACCCAGTGAACCGGGAAGGGTGTTGGACGTTGCTGCCAGCTTCACACCGGCGTCGGCCAATTCACGCATGAGCCTGGACATGAGCACGGTATCGCCCGGATCATCAAGTTCGAACTCGTCGATGCACACCAGCTTGTAGCTGCTCAAAGCTTCCACGGTCTTGCGGAAAGACAGCGCACCCACCAGGTTGGTGTATTCCACGAACGTCCCGAAGGCCTTGGGCCCGGGTGACCTGTGCCAAAGGGAAGCCAGAAGGTGGGTCTTGCCCACGCCGAAACCACCGTCAAGGTAAATTCCTGCCCTGGTTGCGGGCGCTTTCTTGGCGAACAACTTCTTGAAGAGTCCGCCGCCGTCGTCCGATCCCACCATATCGGCAAAGCCGGAAAGCAATTTCACTGCATTTGCCTGGCTAGGCTGGGAAGGATCCGGCCGGTAACTGTCGAACGATACCTCTCCGAATCGCGGAGACGGGTAGAAACCCTTCAGGAGTTCTTCCACAGAGACTGCCGGCGTGCGGGCAGCCAGTTGTTCGATCTTTACCACGGTGGTCCGTTCCTTCGGTTTTAGGTCCCCAGCAAGAATACCGGCATCGGGCACTCGGAAACCGTCACGTGACCAAGCCCATGTTTCACCGTATGACCGCCGGGAAGCATTCCTTGCTGCCCGTGGTTAGTGTTGGAGCACGCCCGGCCGGCACCTGCACTACCTCTACGGCCCGGCTCCGACCGTTGTCAGTGAAAGGCCATCACCATGTCCTACCCAGTTGAACAGAACGAAAAGTTTGCAGCGTACGCAAACCCCGAACGCCTTGTGTCCACTGAGTGGCTCGCGGCAGCCATTGCCGACGGCGCCCTTGCAGACGGCAAGCTTGTGGTTGTCGAATCCGACGAAGACGTTCTCCTTTACGAAACGGGCCACATCCCGGGCGCAGTCAAGATTGACTGGCACACGGACTTGAATGACGAGGTCACCCGCGACTACGTGGACGGTGCCGCTTTTGCCGCCCTGGCTGCCTCCAAGGGCATCTCCCGCGACAGCACCGTGGTCATTTACGGTGACAAGTCCAACTGGTGGGCTGCCTACGCGCTGTGGGTCTTTACGCTGTTCGGACACGAGGATGTGCGACTTCTCGACGGTGGCCGCGACAAGTGGATCGCCGAAGGCCGCGAACTGACTACTGACGCCCCTCAGCCCGCAGTGGGTGAGTACCCGGAGGTGGAGCGCAACGATGCTCCGATCCGTGCGTTCAAGGAAGACGTCCTGGCACACTTGGGCAACCCGCTCATTGATGTCCGCTCCCCTGAGGAATACTCGGGACAGCGCACCCACATGCCTGCTTACCCGGAAGAAGGCGCACTGCGCGGCGGTCACATTCCTACCGCCGCATCCATCCCGTGGGCACGCGCTGCCGCCGAAGACGGCACCTACCGCAGCCGTGAAGAGCTCGAAGCGCTGTACCTTGGCGAAGCCGGCCTGGAGCCGGGCGATGACGTGGTGGCTTACTGCCGAATCGGCGAACGTTCCAGCCACACCTGGTTCGCGCTGAAGTACCTGTTGGGCTTCGACACCGTCCGCAACTACGACGGCTCCTGGACCGAGTGGGGCAATGCTGTGCGGGTTCCCATCGCCAAGGGCGTTGATCGCGGTTCGGTTCCGGCCTCACTGGTCCGTAGCTAGCTCTGTTCGTAACAAGTCCGGACGGTGAAAGCATCCGTAGTGTTCCGGCACACAAGATGCATTGGCCGCCGTTGTGCGTAAGCTGGAAGTGATGAGTACCAACACTTTGCCCACCGCCCTGGCGGAAATCGTCGATGACTTCCAGGCGCTGACGGAGCCTGACCGCCTGCAACTCCTTCTCGAATTCTCGAGGGGTTTGCCGGAGCTTCCTGAGCGCCTGAAGGACCACCCTGAGCTGCTGGAACAGGTTGTGGAGTGCCAGTCACCGTTGTTTCTCACAATTGAGTCCGAGAAAAATCCCGACGGCGGTGCCCGCGCCTACCGGCTCTTCTTCAAAGCCCCTCCGGAAGCACCCACTACCCGGGGGTTCGCAGGGGTGTTGCATGAGGGACTTGATGGGTTGACGGCCGAGGAAATCCTGGCCGTTCCCGACGATATGCCTGAGCTACTGGGCCTGACACGGGCCATCACTCCCCTGCGCATGCGGGGAATGACCGCCATGCTGGGCCGAATCAAGCGGAAAGTCGCAGCCGCCAGCCGGCTTGAAGGCTAACCGCTTGAAGGCTAACCGCTTCGAGGGCTGACCGGCTCAAAACTGAAGGGCACAACCAGGGCGATGGCCAAGAAGATGGCTTCACAGGGAACGCCGGCAACTGCAGCACTTGCAGCGGCCGGCGTTCCCTTCGTGCTGCACCCCTACGCCCATGACCCCGGGACTGCCAGTTACGGACTGGAAGCCGCAGAAGTCCTGGGCATCGAACCTGAGCGGGTTTTCAAAACCCTCATGGTGGAGGTCGAAGGCCGCTTGGCCGTGGCCATCGTTCCCGTATCCGGCAATCTGGACCTGAAGTCGGTTGCGGCAGCCCTCGGATCAAAGAAAGCCGTCATGGCGGATCCCAGGACTGCCGAACGACGCACGGGATACGTTCTGGGAGGAATATCGCCGTTGGGACAGCGGCAGACCTCTCCCACCCTGGTTGACGAGTCCGCTCTGGCTTTCAGTGCCGTCCTCGTCTCAGGAGGCCGCCGCGGGCTGGACATTGAGCTGGCGCCGGCCGACCTCATCCGGCTCACCCAGGCCATCACGGCTCCCATCGGAACAGCAACAAGCACCAGGACTGACCCCTAACCGCTCAGCGCCCGCTTCTTCGGCGGACTACCCTGCGGCCCCGGCCTGCCCTGGGTTGTTCCGTGGAGCCAGTTGCCTCTGCAGCCAGGCACGGACCAGGCGCTCCCACCGTTCCGGATCGACGTTCCACTCTTTGGTGTGCCGGGCGCCGTCGAAGGGTTCAAAGGTGACCATCTCGGGGTTCTTTTCCGCGAGGCTGGCGGAGGGTCCGAAGGGCACGTAGTCGTCGTCCACGCTGTGGATCAGCAAGGTGGGTGTGCGCAGTTCAACCGCACGCGTTTCCCAGTCCATGGCTTTCAGGTCCACGGGCGCGGACAATCCAGTCAGCCTGCGTCCCAGCGGATGGCTCAGCATCATCTGCCCGTAGCGCCCCACGTTGTAGGGAATTCTGTTCATTTCAGCGTGATGGGCCATCACGTTAACCCAATTGATCACCGGAGCATCCAGGACCAACGCGCGGATGAGGTGACGGTGCTTGGACAGGTCCGCTGTTTGGAGGCTGATGGCCCCGCCCATGGACCAGCCGAACAAAACGATCTCTTGGGCGCCGTGGTCCACGGCATATTCGATCGCAGCCTCAACATCGCGCCATTCCGTGGACCCCAGGCCGTAGCGCCCATCCGGCGCGGAGGGCGCCAGGCCGTCATTGCGGTAGGAGATCAGCAGACTGTCCACCCCAAGCTCGCGTGCCGTGCGGACGGCGCGTAGTCCTTCCATGCGTGTGGCACCGCGCCCATGGACCATGATGGCGCAGACCGGCGAGGCAGCCGAGGCCTCGGCGCGGATCAACCAGGCCGGCGCCTTGCCGCCGTCGATCTCTATGTCCACATCTTCGGCAGCCAGTCCGATTGCGGCGGGATCCGGGTATGTTGCCCCGCTCCACCATGCGCGGCGGGCCTCTGAGAGGTTCCCGCTATAAACTTCCTCAACTTCGCGGAGCACCGTCTGCTCCGCCGGCGAATAGGACACAATCCGGCCAATCCTGGCGTGTCCTTTGCCGCCCGAGAAGAACAGGCTGAACACACCGTCAATGGTGCTGTCCGGTGTGGCCGCCAGAATAACCTGTGGTCCCTTGTCGCCCCGGATCACGGCGAGGACTTCCTGGTCCTCGTGCCGGGCGGCAGGGGTGATGACGCGGCGGGCGAAATACACGGCGAGCGCAGAGGATCCTGCCCCCACCAGACCGGCCAGGGTGCCGCCGGCCAGGAAGCCGGTGATGGCCCATTTGGTGCGGAGGGAGAGTTTCTTGTCTGCAGCGTCGCTCGCTGGCGGGGTAGTCGATGCCATGGTTCCATTGTTGCTGCTCCGCGGAGCTGCCTGGTACAGGCGTGGGCCGCGCGGCGTTCCCGCCGGGGATTGATTCGCGCGAATCAGCGTCCCAATGTCTGCGGTCCGCGGTTCGCCGGGACTACGCTGTAGCCATGAGTGATCCCATCGTCATACTGACTGAAGAGCCCCTCGGCCCCGACGACCGCGTTAACATCGCCAAACTGCTCGACGGCAGCGATGCGCCCCTTATTGTCCTGGTTCCGTCCAATACCGAACGACACCTCCTGGTGGATTTCCTGGAGAATCTGTCGCTGCTTGATATCGCCAAGGCGTTCCGGGAGCTCGCTGCGCAGCACCCGGATCCTGTGGCTGAACGTGCGGAGGCCTCCGAGACGCTGGCTGCGTCGCTGGCGGCTTTGGCTGGCTTGGGTGAAGGCGTTACGGGCGAAGTCGTCGACGGCGGTGCGGTTGCCGGCTTGGTGGCGAAGGTCCGGGCCGTGAATGCTGCCCAGGCTGTGGTCATCACCCGGCCGCATGCCATTGCCGACACGTTCCATACTGACTGGGCCAATAAGGCGCAGGATCAGCTGGGCCTCCCGGTCCTGCACCTGTATGCGGGCTCGGGATTTATCGGCGACTCGTAAGCGTTGCATTAGTCATGAACACTCCTGATAACACCAGCAAGACAACTTCTGTGCCGGAGGGAACGGCCGTTCCCGTGGAAAAGAGCGATTCCCAGTGGCGCGAGGAGTTGACTCCCGAGGAGTACCGGGTCCTCCGGCAGGCAGGCACTGAACGGCCGTACACGGGTGAGTACTGGGATACGCACACGGAAGGTGTCTACCAGTGTCGCGCCTGTGGGAGTCAGTTATTTACCAGCCAGGAGAAGTTTGATTCCCATTGTGGTTGGCCGTCGTTCTGGGCCCCGCTTGCGGAGGGCACGGTCCGGTATCTTCATGACCGCACCATGGGAATGGATCGTGTGGAAGTTCGTTGCGCGAACTGTGATTCCCATTTGGGGCATGTTTTCGAGGGCGAGGGCTATGAAACGCCCACGGACCAGCGGTTCTGCATCAATTCCGTTTCCTTGCGTCTGGTGTCGCCTAAAAATTAGCTAGGCCCTCCCGGCATGGTATGGATGCTGCCATGCCATGCCGGGACTGGACCTTAACTGACCTCCACCCACGAAATGCCCAAGAGTTTCTTATGCTCAAGGCATTCTTGAATTAGCGATGCTTTTTGCTTGCTACGCTCGGCCCAGAAGCAATCACTACGTCGAAAGGGCCGAGCTCCATGACCACTATCACCACCGCCATCGCCCAGCGTGTCACTGCCGACAACGCTGAGTGGATGTCCCTGAAGGCTGCAGCCACCGCCCTTCAGGCACACCAGGAACAGGACGGTTCCATCGCCGATTCGGCAGTTCACGCCGAGTCGGCCGATCTTGTTTCCACGGTGACTGACGCCATTGGAGCCCTGGCACCGAGCTTCCCTCATGATGCCCGTTACCTGGAGCTCCTGGTAGAAGACTTCGGCCGCTGGGTACAAGGCGGCTTCGGAGTGCCGGACTTCCTGGATTCCCTTCAAGCGTTCCAGCCCCAGGAGCAGCGCGTTGACGGCCTGCAGCACCTGGTGGTTTTCCCCATGTATACGCAGAACGGCAGCACCAATAGGCTGGTCGAAGCAGTGCTGATCGAGGTTATCTGGCCCGAGTTCATCGGCGGCCTGGAGGCTGGCGAATACTCCAACAAGCTCTTTGTGCCCATCCGCTTTGTGGACTTCACTCCGGGGTACAACACCAACTCGGCCGTGCTCTTCCCTGAGACGGTGGCAGTTCGCGAGACGCCCACTTTCACCTGGGGTGCCATCTTTGCCGACCGTGAAGCTGCCCGTTTCCGCCGCGTGCTCAAGGCTGCCGCGGCAACCACATCTTTGGAGCTTCCCGAGGACGCAGCACAGCTGATCGAGGACCAGGAACTGACTCAGCGCACGTTTGTCATGTGGGACCTGATCCACGATCGCACCCACATGCGCGGGGACCTTCCTTTCGATCCGTTCATGATCAAGCAGCGCATGCCGTTCTTCCTGTACTCACTCGAGGAGCTGCGCTGCGACCTGACCGCGTTCCGCGAATCCGTGCGCATTGAAAAGGACGAAGCAGCCGATCCCGATGCCCGCAAGCATGCAAAGCTGGTTCAGTATGCGGTGATCTTCGACCGCATCTTCCGGTTCGCCATCACCGGCAGCCGTGTGCGCAACTACGACGGACTGGGCGGCCAGCTTCTGTTCGCGTGGATGCACCAGCACCACGTCCTCCACTGGACGGACAGCAAGCTCTCCATTGACTGGGACGAGGCTGCCTCGGTTGTGGTGGAACTCGGCGCCAAGATCGAAGAACTGTACTGGCGCTCGATCGACCGCCCCAAGGCTGCCCACTGGCTGGCTGCCTACGAGCTCATTTCGAGTACGGTGACTCCCCACCCGGCATCCGTGTGGGCCAAGGGACCCGAAGCGCTACCCTTGGACGGTCCGCCCCGCGGCCTCACGGACCAAGTGCTGGACGACGAATTCCCCCTGTCCATGTTCTACGAAGCACTGGAGAAGAAAATGCGTCCCGTCATTGAGTCCACCACCGGCATCACGGGCGCGACTGCGGCCTGATGACCACATTGACTATCCTCGTGACCGGCGGAAGCAGCGCTTCCGGCATCGCCGTGACGCGCGCGTTGGGGGCCGCCGGTCACAGGGTGCTCACTGTGGGCTCGGACGATGTGCGGATCAAGGCTGCTGCTGCCGAGGCCGGCCACGCAGCTACTCCTTTGGTCTGCGATCTCGCCAGCCTCGAGTCCGTAGGGGACCTTGCGGCCACCGTCCACGATCTTGGCATTGAAAGCATCGACGGCGTCATCCACCTGGTGGGCGGTTGGCGGGGTGCCAAGGGCATCGAAGACCAAAGGGACGAGGATTGGGAGGCCATGGAACGCAGCGCCGTGACCACGCTCCGAAACGTCTCCCGGGTCTTCTACAACCAACTCGAAGCATCCCCGCACGGCCGGCTGGCCATGGTCTCCTCAACCACCGCAACTGCACCAACGGCTGCGGCCGCCAGCTACGCGGCCGCCAAGGCAGCCGCGGAAGCCTGGACCTTGGCCGTAGCCGATGGTTTCAGCCGCGCGCAATCGGCCAGCAAAAATGCTCCGACCGAGCAGCACAGCGCTGCGGTGATACTCGTAGTGAAAGCCCTCGTTAACGCCGCCATGCGCGAATCCCAGCCCGAAAGGCGATTCCCCGGCTTCACTGACGTCGAAGAACTGGCCGCTGCCGTCGTCGGACTCTTCGAACAATCGGCCGCCACCCTCAACGGCCAGCGCATCCTGCTGGCCACATAGAATCCTGCCGACCCAAATAGACTTGAAAGCGTGAATGAACAAGTGACAAGCACAACAGAGGCAATCCCCAGCGCCACGGATACCCCGGGCGCAGGTCAACTGCATGACCCTGCGGTTCGCGGGTTCGCATCGGACAACTATTCCGGCGTGCACCCGGAGATCCTCGCAGCACTGGCAACCGCCAATGGCGGGCATCAGGTTTCCTACGGCGAAGATGTGTACACAGCACGGCTCCAAGAGGTGCTGGAACAGCAGTTCGGCCCGGGCATCGAGACGTTCCCGGTCTTCAACGGCACCGGCGCCAACGTCCTTGCCCTGCAATCCCTCCTTCCCCGCTGGGGAGCGGTGATCTGCGCCTCCACGGCACACATCAATATGGATGAGAACGGCGCGCCGGAACGAGTAGGCGGAATCAAGCTCCTCCAGGTTCCCACCGAGGACGGCAAGCTCACCCCCGAGCTGATCGACCGCGAGGCCTGGGGCTGGGGCGATGAGCACCGCGCGCAGCCGCTGGTTGTCTCCATCACCCAAACCACTGAGCTGGGCACCTGCTACACGCCCGATGAAGTGCGGGCCATCGCCGATCACGCACACTCCAAGGGCATGAAGCTTCACATGGACGGCGCCCGGCTGGCGAACGCGGCCGCCCACCTTGACGTCCCCCTCCGCGCCTTCACCCGCGACGCCGGCGTGGACATCCTGTCCTTCGGCGGCACCAAGAATGGTCTTCTTTTCGGCGAAGTCGTGGTGGCACTGAACCCGGAGGCCGCTGACGGCCTGAAATTCCTGCGCAAGATGAACATGCAGCTCGCCTCGAAGATGCGCTTCATCTCAGCCCAGTTCATTGCCCTGCTGGAGGATGGCCTGTGGTTGCGTTCCGCCGCCCACGCCAACGCAATGGCCGCCCGCCTGCGGAAGGCCATTGAGGGAATCGACGGCGTGGAGCCAACCCAGGCAACACAGTCCAACGGGGTCTTCGCCATCCTTCCCGAGGGCGTAGCGGACAAGCTGCGGGAGTCCTTCGCCTTCTACGACTGGGACGCTGCCCGCCGCGAAGTGCGGTGGATGTGTTCGTTCGATACCACGGAGGAAGACATCGATGCTTTCGTAGCGGCGATCCGACGCGAGCTGGCCTAACACATAACACGTGCAACCCGGGGCGGCGAGCCTGCACAGATTCGCCGCCCCGTACGCATAATCTGCGATGGTGAACGCCCTCGCACAGGTTCCCTCGGAGTTTCTCTTCGCCTTGGGATCACTACGAAAAGCACAATGTCGCAGCGAACTGCGGCTTGACGAGATCCCCGCTCCTGCCCGTCTGGCTCCCTATGCAGTTGCCTTGGGGGCAGAGGTATTCAGCCCCACTGCGGCAACCCGCCAGGTTCCCGTCCACGGACCTGCGGCCAAGGCCTTCGCCGCCAGCCAAGGCAGCAGTCCCGCCAGTGAAGAGGACGACGAACTCGCCACCGGCCGCTTCATCCTCCTCTATGACCCCGACGGCTCGGCCGTCTGGGAAGGGGAGTTCCGAATAGTGACCTACATTCGGGCACAAATGGACGCAGAAATGGGGAACGACTCCATGCTTGGTTCGGTTGCCTGGACCTGGCTCGTGGACGCCCTGGAGAATCATGCTGCCCCCTATCGCGCTGCCGGCGGCACAGCAACAAGAATCCTTTCCGAAAGCTTCGGAACCCTGGCCGAACGGCCGGACACCATAGACATCGAACTCCGGGCTTCCTGGACACCGGCCAGCCAGGACGTCCAAGCCCACCTCGAAGCCTGGTCCGACATGGTCTGCACCTTCGCCGGCCTTCCACCGTTGCCACCAGGGGTCACCGGACTGCCCAACAGGAGACTCAATTGACTGTGGGAAATGCGTCGGCGGGTACCAACAATGGACCCGCAACACCCCGCTGTGGCTGGAATCGGTAAGCTTAAGCCACCATGACCCCTGAATATCCGGAAAACACCACGGCCGGCGATCCGGTTGCTGATCCCACCACCCACATCAAGGTAGACGGCTTCGACAGCCACGTCCCCGAAATCATCGATCTCGACACTCCCCGCGAAGGGGTACCCCTGGTCATCGATACCCCATCCGGGCTGGAGCGGTGCGCAGCCGCAATCGCAGCCGGAACAGGGCCGGCCGGAGTGGACGCAGAACGCGCTTCCGGGTTCCGCTACGGTCAACGGGCTTTCCTGGTTCAGATCCGGCGCGAAGGTGCCGGAACCTGGCTGATCGACCCCGAACCCTTCGATAACCTGGACATCATCAATGACGCCCTCCGCGGCGTCGAATGGATCCTGCACGCGGCCTCGCAAGACCTCCCTTGCCTCTCCGAGCTTGGCATGTGGCCGGACAAACTCTTCGATACCGAACTCGCCGCCCGCCTCGCAGGACTCCCCCGGGTTGGCCTTGCCGCCGTCATTGAACAGCTTCTCGGCTTTGGTCTGGCCAAGGAACACTCGGCAGCCGACTGGTCCACGCGCCCCTTGCCGGAGCCCTGGCTGCGTTACGCAGCCCTCGACGTCGAAGTTCTCGCAGAGCTCAGGGAAGAACTCATCGAGTTGCTGGAAGCTGACGGCAAGCTCGATTACGCCGAACAGGAGTTTGCCGGCATACTCGCTGCGGGACTCTCGGCCCCGCGTGTGGACCCCTGGCGGAAGACCTCCGGACTCCATCAGATACGCGACCGTCGCCAGCTTGCAGCCGTTCGAGAACTGTGGCTCGAAAGGGACCAATTGGCCCGCAAACGAGACGTAGCGCCCGGCCGCCTGATCCCCGACTCAGCTCTGGTGGCCGCAGCCAAGGCCATGCCCACCACGGTGCCTCAACTGCTGGCTACCAAAGGATTCCACGGACGCTCCGCCCAGAGGGAAGCCCCGCGCTGGCTTCGCTGCATCACCAACGCCCGGACCCTCACGGACCTCCCGCCCCTCCACCTGCCCACCAACGCGCCGCCGCCGCCAAGGGTGTGGGCGGACCGGGATCCCGAGGCCGCAGCACGCCTTGCCAGCGCCAGGCCGGCCCTTCAGGCAATAGCCGATGAGTTGAAGCTGCCGGTGGAGAACCTGCTGACTCCGGATTACTTGCGGCGGGTTGCCTGGCGGCCCCCGGCTGATGTTTCCTTGGAGTCCGTCGCTGCGGAACTGCGGTCACTGGGTGCCCGCGAGTGGCAAATCTCCTTCGCTGCGCCGATACTCACTGAAGCGTGCTTGAACCCGGCTCCGCTTCCCGTCAAAGAGTCCAAGGCGAAGGAAGCCAAAGCACCCCAGGGCGCACAATCATCCGGCAATGCCGGCTGAGCCTTCCCCGCATTATTGGCCTGCCCCGCGAACTGTGGTTCGTGGTGGCAGGCCTTTCGCGTCTCCGGGGCACGGACACCGGGCGGCTGGTCCTTGCAAGCTAAGTTACCGGCGAGTAACATTGCATCAATGCCAGCCGGAACACCCGCGACGCGGGAATCGGCGCCATGTCTCAACGAGGAGTTAATACATGAGTCCATCACGCAGTGCTCAGAGGAACGTCCGCGACGTCGTCTTCGTCGATGGTGTGCGCACACCCTTCGGCAAGGCCGGCGAGAAGGGCATCTACGCGGGCACCCGCGCCGATGACCTCGTGGTCAAGTGCATCCGCGAACTGATGCGGCGAAACCCCTCACTGCCAGCGGACCGGATCGACGAGGTCGCCATCGCCGCCACCACCCAGACCGGGGACCAAGGCCTCACCATCGGCCGCACAGCGGCGCTGTTGGCCGGTCTCCCCCGCACCGTCCCCGGTTTCGCCATCGACCGCATGTGCGCAGGTGCCATGACGGCAGTGACGACGACGGCGAGCGGCATCGGCTTCGGCGCCTATGACGTGGTCATTGCAGGCGGCGTGGAACACATGGGCAACCACCCCATGGGCGCAGGCGCCGATCCCAATCCCCGCTTCATGTCCGAGCGCCTCGTGGATCCCGCCGCGCTGAACATGGGCAACACGGCCGAGAACCTGCATGATCGCTTCCCGGCCATCACCAAGGACCGCACGGACGCCTATGCCGCGGCTTCCCAGGCCAAGCTCGCAGCGGCTTATACCAACGAGCAAATCCAGCAAGACCTCGTTCCGGTAGCCACCATGAAGCCCGGCCAGGGCTGGGCCCTGCACACCACGGACGAACCGCCCCGGCCCGGCACCACAGTTGCCGACCTCGCCGAATTGCGGACGCCCTTCCGCGCCCACGGCCGTGTGACCGCCGGCAATGCTGCAGGACTCAACGACGGCGCCACTGCCGCTGTTCTTGCTTCCGCCGACGCCGCCCAGGAACTGGGGCTCCCGGTCAAGATGCGCTTGGTCTCTTATGCCTTCGCCGGCGTTGAACCTGAGGTCATGGGCATCGGTCCGGTACCCGCCACCGAAAAGGCACTCAAGAATGCAGGGCTTGGCATCGAGGACATCGGACTCTTCGAAATCAATGAAGCCTTCGCCGTCCAGGTGCTCAGCTTCCTGGACCACTTCGGCATCGCCGATGACGACTCCCGGGTCAACCGCTATGGCGGGGCGATCGCCGTCGGACATCCGCTGGCTTCCTCAGGCGTCCGCCTGATGAACCAGCTCGCGCGTCAGTTCGAAGAGGACCACTCGGTTCGCTATGGCATCACTACCATGTGCATCGGATTGGGCATGGGTGCCACGGTGATCTGGGAAAACCCCCACCACGTCGACTACCAATCTTTCACCGCTGACCAGGTCACCACAGCCACCACCGAAGGAGCCGCCGCATGAGCGCCGCCGAATTCCAGAAGCTCGCCGCCCTTTTCCCCGATGAAGTGGTGACCCACTCCTACGTGCAGGGCATCCAGCTGCCGGGCGGTGCCGGGACCTTCGCGCTGATCACCTTGGACAACGGCCTTGACCACTCCAAGCCAACAACACTGGGCCCCAACACGCTGGTGGAACTTGGCGGCGTGTTGGAGAACCTCAAGGAGCGTGCCTCACGGGGAGAAATTGTAGGCGTCGGTGTCACGGGCAAGCCGTACTTCCTGGTGGCCGGCGCAGACCTTTCAGCGGTCAAGACTCTTAAAGAACGCGAGCATGGGCTCTGGATGGCGCAGCTTGGCCATGCCGTCTACAGCAGCTTGGCCAACCTTGGCGTTCCGAGCTTTGCCTTCATCAATGGCCTGGCTTTGGGTGGCGGGCTGGAGATCGCCCTGCAGTCCACCTACCGGACCGTCTCAACGGGTGCCGGCGCCTTGGCCCTGCCTGAAGCCTTCATCGGCCTTGTACCAGGCTGGGGCGGCGTCTATATCCTGCCGCGCCTCATCGGGCCCGAGAATGCCGTCAAGGTGATGATCGAGAACCCTCTCAGCAACAACAGGACCCTCACCGGTCCGCAATCGTTCGAGCTCGGCGTGGCCGATGCCATGTTCGAACCCGCCGACTTCCTGGAACAGTCGCTCGCATGGGCGGCCCGGGTGATCGCAGGTGACGTAACGCCTGAGCGGAAGAATGCGGTTGATGCCACCGATGACGCAGTAACCGGCCGTTGGGCAGCGGCTATATCTGCGGGTCGGGCCTTCGTGGAGTCCAAGACCTCCAACGCCTCCCCCGCCCCGGGCAAGGTCCTGGACGTCATGGAAGCGAACCGCACCATGACTCAGGCCGAATCGGCTGAACTCGAGTGTGAGACCCTCGCAGGGCTCATGCAGACCGACGAGTTCCGCTCCACCGTGTACGCGTTCCTGGACCTCGTCCAGAAGCGCTCCAAGCGGCCTGCGGGCGCACCCGAACGAAAACTGGCCCGTCCGGTCACCAAGGTCGGCGTGGTGGGTGCAGGTCTTATGGCCAGCCAGCTGGCTCTGCTGTTCGCCCGGCAGCTGAAAGTCCCCGTGGTCATGACGGACATTGATCAGGCACGGGTGGACAAGGGTGTTGCCTACGTCCACGCCGAGGTCGACAAAATGCTGGCGAAGAAGCGGATCAAGCCCGACGCCGCCAACCGGACCAGAGCACTCGTAACAGGATCCGTCTCCAAAGAGGCCTTTGCAGACGCCGACTTCGTCATCGAAGCCGTCTTCGAAGAACTGCACATCAAGAAGCAGGTCTTCGCGGAGGTCGAAGCGATCGTTTCCCCCGAGTGCATCCTCGCCACCAACACATCCTCGCTGTCCGTCACAGCCATGGCCGAGGATTTGAAGCATCCCGAACGCCTGGTTGGTTTCCACTTCTTCAACCCAGTGGCCGTCATGCCGCTCCTGGAGATCGTCCGGGCCCCCAAGACGGACGACGCCGTCCTGGCTACGGCATTCGAAGTGGCCAAGGGACTGAAAAAGACCGCCGTACTGGTCAAGGATGCTGCGGCCTTTGTGGTCAACCGTGTTCTGCTCCGCCTCATGGGAGAAGTCATCGCAGCGTTCGACGAAGGAACCCCCGCCGAGGTTGCAGACACGGCTCTGCGTCCCATGGGCCTGCCAATGTCGCCGTTCACCCTGAGCGCCATGGTGGGCCTGCCGGTAGCCCAGCACGTCCAGGAGTCCCTGCACGCAGCGTTCGGCGAGCGGTTCCCTGTCTCGCAAAACCTGCAAAAGCTGATCGACAACGGAGTGAAGAGCCTGTGGGCCCCGGGACCGGATGGGGCTCCTGTCATCCCGGCCGAGACGCTGGCGCTGCTGTCCTTCGGCAACACCCCGTCCACTGGCGAGGAAGTGCTGCGGCGCACCCAGGACGCCTTGGCCGAAGAGATCGGACTGATGCTGGAAGAAGGCGTCGTTGCCGGACCCGAAGACATTGATCTCTGCGTCATCATGGGCGCCGGATGGCCGATGTTCCTGGGTGGCATCACGCCGTACCTGGACAGGGTGGGCGCCTCCGAGCGAGTCAACGGCAAGCGGTTCCTCGCCCCCGGCGTCGCGTCGGCGCCTGCCTAAGCCCCGGGAAACAGAAGAAGGGCCGCGGCCTGAGCGATTGCTCGGGCCACGGCCCTTCTTGCGTGATGTTCTTCTGTGACGGTCTGGTTCCGTGACGGCTAGAAGAGTGCGACCTTCGGCGCCCGCGGGAAGATTTCGTCCAGTTCCGCACGATCCTCCTGAGTAGGGACCCAGCACACAGCCTCGGCGTTCTCGCGGATCTGCTCCGGACGGGTGGCACCGGCAATGACACTGCTGACTCCCGGCTGCGCGGCCAACCAGGAGAAGGCCAACTGCAGCTCGTTGATATCCCGTTCCTTGGCAAACTGGCCGAAGCGGCCCAACTGTTCCCAATCGGCGTCGTGCACCAGGTTGGTGCGGGTGTGGCTCAATCTGGAACCTTCAGGGGCCCTGCCCGCAGAGTACTTTCCGGTGAGCAGCCCGTTGGCCAAGGGGAAGTAAGGAAGGACTCCCAAGGAGAAGGCTCCTGCGGCGGGAAGCACTTCGAGTTCGGCGCGCCGGTCCAGGAGGTTGTAGTGGTTCTGCGTCGAAATGAAGCGGACGCCATCTGACTGTGATTGTCGTGCTACATACTCCGCCTGGGCGATCTGCCAGCCGGCAAAGTTCGAATGTCCGATGTACCGCACCTTGCCGCTGGACACCAGGTCGTCCAAGGCTGCCAGCGTCTCCTCAATGGGCGTCCGCGGGTCCGGCGTGTGGAACTGGTAGAGATCAATCCACTCGGTGTCCAAGCGGCGGAGAGAAGCTTCCACGGCTTTGACAATGTATCTGCGCGAACCGCGGGCGTCGAAGTCCTTTCCATTGACTCCACGCATGTCCATGCCGAACTTAGTGCCGATGACCACGTCATCACGGCGCCCTTTCAGCGCCTTGCCCAGCATGACTTCGCTCAGGCCCGGCTCACGGCCGTAAACATCGGCGACGTCGAAGAAGGTTACCCCGGCATCAAGCGCGGCGTGGACAACAGCGTCCGTGCCTTCCTGGGATTCGGTCGGAGTGTTGGCGCGGCCCAAATTGTTGCAGCCCAGCCCAACAACTGAGACGGTGAGTCCGGAAAGGCCAAGGCGTCGGTATTCAGTCATGAATTCAGCCTATACGCGGCCCGGCCCCGATTGTCACCTAAGGCAACAAACTCCCCCGGGCTAGCTGGTGCTGTACGAGATCCCTGATTCCTCCATGGCATCCTCAAGCTGCGCTACAGCCACCGGACCCATCCCGTGGAGCTTGGAAAGCCCCGCCTCACCGAATTCGGCCAACTGCTCCAGCGTCTCTATCCCTTCATGCGCCAGCGCCCGTCTGGCCGGAGCGGCCAGGCCTTTGGGCAGGGGCGTATGTCCGGGCCAGTTGCTCTTGGACGCCATGGGGATCCCTCCTGATGCGTTGGGTACTACTTAGAGAGTAAAGCCCACACCCTGCTTGGGCGAGTGCTTCACACGGAATGCCGCGGGGTCGCTGTGGGGCGCTGCTGCCACCGTGAGCTTGGTAAAGTCCAGATCCTCACCGCGGACACAGATCTTAATGGCGTTCACGGCCTTGTTGACGTCCGGGCAGAGGCAGAAGATGTTCAAATGGCCGTTGCCGATTTCCGAACGGTCCACAACTCCCAGCCCGCGCCACGCCAATTCGCCGGTAAGAGCGGCCTTTGCCTTCCGCTCAAGATGCCGGTCACGTTCGGTGCCGTCCTTGGACTTCAACGCTATTTGGGCAACCACCCAAAACTGTTCGGACTCAGGAATCTCGGCATAGCCGTCCTCCTCGCATTGCGCAGCAAAGGCAGCCATCAGGCCATCCACAGCGGATTCGTCCTCAACGTCCGCTTCGTCGGTCTTGCTTTGGTGGCCCACTACACCGTGGTTGACCACGAACTGCTGGTCTTCGTCGTCGTACCAGGCCTCCCGGAAATGAAGTACTCCTTCGTCGTCGCGCTTGTACGCGCGGATGATGCCGCTCATGCTCGTCCTTTCCTGAACCACTCGGCGCTGGTGCTGGTGGCTCCATTGACGTCGAACGGCGCTTTCATGGTGTCCACTGCCTCAAAAAGGGCTGCGCATTCTGCGCGCATTGCGTCCACCGTCTGTTGCGGATAGCCCATGGCCACCCGATGATTCTCAAATTCGTCCTCGTCGTCCACGAACACCCCATGCTTGGTGGAACGGATAACATCCAGGTCCATATCAATCATGTGGAATTCAGTGACGCCGGGCTTGATGGGATTCCAGTCATGGTTCGTGGCCAGGTCAACGTAGATCCTGAAGTCGCCCGGATAGCTGTCGTCGTAGAAGGTGGCAACAAACTCACCTGTCCTCGGCACCAGCAAGACTGCATCCGACGCCGTATAGAAAGCTGCGCCGGGGCGGGCGCAAAACTCGCCGGCCCCCTGAAATATCCACCAACCATGAATGTCTTCACCAAGGTAGCGGCCGGGCACCACCCAGTGGGCTTTACCGTCCCATTTCCTGTTCCTCGACACCACGAGGTCACCGGGCTGCAATGCGCCCGGCGCGCGCCCGTCCGTCACAGCGTTGGCAAACTGCCGGTGGTTGGGTGCTCCTGGCCAGGGAGGGGCCTGGCAAAGGGGACCTTTGTCCCCAAAACCTGGGCTACGACGTCGTGCGTTATCTTCTGGGCCGTGAGGCCAACACGCTCCAGGACCTGGCTGCGGGAGCCATGCACAAGGAACTCCACCGGCAGGCCTACTTCGTTCAGCGCCGTGTCCACACCAGCGGCCCGCATTTCCTGCCGGATACGGGACCCCACGCCACCTGCCCGGACTCCGTCTTCTATGCAGATCACCAGGCGGTGACGGGCAGCAAGGGCGATGATCGATTTACGGACGGGAAGGACCCACCGCGGATCCACCACCGTGGAGCTGATGCCCTGGGATCCCAAACGGGCAGCGACATCGAGGGCGAGCTCAGACATTGCCCCGACGCTGACAATCAGGACGTCGTTCTCGGTAGAGCCTTCCGGGCGACGCGCGAGGATATCCACGCCGTCGTGCAGCCGCTCAATTGCTTCAATCTCGGAACCGACGCTGCCCTTGGAGAATCGCACCACAGTAGGGGCGTCGTTAATCGCCACAGCCTCCCGCAGTTCTTCGCGGAGCCTTGTGGCGTCGCGGGGAGCCGCCAGATGAAGACCGGGCACGATCTGGACCATCGCCATGTCCCACATGCCGTGGTGGCTGGGCCCATCCGGGCCGGTCACACCGGCACGGTCCAAGACAATGGTGACGCCGGCTTTGTGCAGCGCAACGTCCATCAGGAGCTGGTCGAAGGCGCGATTCAGGAAGGTGGCGTAAACGGCCACCACAGGGTGAAGACCGCCGAAGGCCATTCCCGCGGCGGACGTCAGGGCGTGCTGCTCGGCAATGCCGACGTCGATCACCCTTTCGGGGTGACGCTCCGCAAACTTGTGCAATCCAACGGGGATGAGCATTGCGCCGGTGATTCCCACGATGTCCGGGCGTTCATCGGCAATATCCGCGATTTCTTCGGCGAATACCGAGGTCCATGACCTGGCACCGGGCATTTCGGTGGGCTCACCCGTTTCGGGGTCAATGATGCCTACGGCATGGAACTGGTCCGCTTCATTAGCCAAGGCCGGTGCATAGCCGTGGCCCTTTTCCGTCATCGCGTGGACAATGACAGGACCGCCGTAAGCCTTGGCGGTATTGAGCGCGTGCTCCATGGCCTGGAGGTTGTGTCCGTCAACCGGGCCGATGTACTTCATACCAAGGTCCTCGAACATACCCTGCGGGGCCCACCAGTCCTTGATGCCCTTCTTCATGGCATGCAGGCTCTTATAGGTGAACTGGCCGGCAGGGCCGCCATCCTGAAGCTTCTTCTTCCACCAGTCCAGCATGCGCTCATAGGCCGGGGTGGTGCGCAAGGAGTCAATGGTGGGACGCAACGATGCCAGGTAATCGGCAAAGCCCCCAACAGTCGGAGCGTAGGAACGACCGTTGTCGTTGACAACGATGACCACGCGACGCCGCTTGTCGGCAGCAATGTTATTGATCGCTTCCCACGCCATGCCACCGGTCAACGCGCCGTCGCCGACGACGGCGACGACGAACCGGTCGCCTTCACCGGTCAGCTGCCGGGCGCGCGAGATGCCATCAGCCCATGACAGGGACGAGGACGCGTGTGAACTCTCAACGATGTCGTGCTCGGACTCGGCACGATCAGGGTAACCGGACAGGCCGCCCTGCTGGCGGAGCGTGGTGAAGTCCTGACGCCCGGTCAGCAGCTTGTGCACATAGGACTGGTGCCCGGTATCGAAAATGACGCTGTCCCGCGGAGACTCAAAGTTCCTGTGGACAGCGAGAGTGAGCTCCACGACGCCCAGGTTGGGCCCGAGGTGTCCACCCGTAGCGGCTACGTTGGTGATCAGGAATGCCCTGATTTCGCCAGCCAGTTGTTCCAGCTCAGTGCCGGACAATGTGGCCAGGTCCCGTGGATCCTTAACGGTTTCCAAAAGTCCCAACGGCCCTCCTTAGGGTGAATGACGTGCTTGTTAACTCTAGCGCGTGCCCGGGCCCGCGCGTTCCGCCGTGGACTCGACCCCCGGCATTGTTCTCCGGGCTGGTTTCGCCGGACTTCCCCGGACGCCAACAGCCCCGGCTGGTCGGGCGACCAGCCGGGGCTGTCCGGCTCATGAATCAGCTGGGAACCAGCCGCTTCGTTAGGCCGAGATCTGGCGCAGAACGTACTGCAGGATGCCGCCGTTGCGGTAGTAGTCCGCTTCACCCGGGGTATCGATGCGCAGAACGGCATCGAAGGACTTGGCGGTGCCGTCTTCAGCAGTGGCCGTCACCTTGAGCGTCTTCGGCGTGGTGCCGTTGTTGAGCTCGGTGACGCCTTCCACTGCGAAGGTTTCCGTACCGGTCAGGCCCAGCGTTGCTGCGGACTCTCCGGCGGGGTACTGCAACGGAAGAACGCCCATGCCAATGAGGTTGGAGCGGTGAATGCGCTCGTAGCTTTCAGCAACGACCGCCTTGACGCCCAGGAGCGCCGTGCCCTTGGCCGCCCAGTCACGGGACGAGCCGGAGCCGTATTCCTTGCCTGCCAGGACAACCAGGGGCGTTCCTGCTGCCTGGTAGTTCTGGGCTGCGTCGTAGACGTAAGCCTGGGGCGCGCCTTCCTGGCTGAAGTCGCGGGTGAAGCCACCCTCAACGTTGTCCAGGAGCTGGTTCTTGATCCGGATGTTGGCAAACGTACCGCGGATCATGACTTCGTGGTTACCACGGCGTGAGCCGTAGGAGTTGAAGTCCTTGCGCTCCACACCGTTGGCCAGAAGGTACTGGCCCGCGGGGGTGTCCGACTTGAAAGAACCGGCCGGGGAGATGTGGTCCGTGGTGACGGAATCGCCAAGCTTCAAGAGCACGCGGGCGCCCGAGATGTCCTTGACGGGATCCGGCTGGGCCTTCATGCCCTCGAAGTATGGGGGCTTCCGCACGTAGGTGGAGTCCTCGGCCCAGGCGAAGGTGTCGCCTGCCGGGGTGTCGAGAGCCTTCCAGCGGTCGTCGCCGTCGAAAACGCCCTCGTAGCCCTTGGCGAACATTGCCTCGTCAATGGAGGAATCAATGACTTCCTGCACTTCAGTGGGGTTCGGCCAGATGTCCTTCAGGAACACCTCGTTGCCTTCGGAGTCCGTGCCCAGGGCGTCGGCTTCGAAGTCGAAGTCCATGGTGCCTGCCAAGGCGTAAGCGATGACCAGCGGCGGCGACGCCAGGTAGTTCATCTTCACGTCCGGGTTGATGCGGCCTTCGAAGTTGCGGTTACCGGAGAGGACGGCGGTGACGGAGAGGTCGTTTGCCTGGATTGCCTCGGAGATTTCCGGCTCAAGCGGGCCGGAGTTACCGATGCAGGTGGCGCAGCCATAGCCCACAATGTAGAAGCCAAGCTTCTCCAGGTAGGGCGTCAGGCCGGACTTCTCGTAGTAGTCCGTGACGACCTTTGAGCCCGGGGCAACAGAGGTCTTGACCCACGGCTTGGAGGTCAGGCCCTTGTCCACGGCGTTGCGTGCAAGGAGGGCCGCAGCCAGCATGACCGACGGGTTGGACGTGTTGGTGCAGGATGTGATCGAGGCGATCGACACTGCGCCGTGGTCCAGTTCGAACTCGCGGCCATCAGCTGTAGTGACCTTGACCGGCGTAGACGGGCGGCCATTGGCACCGTCGGCGGCCGAGTAAACGCGGTCCGTTTCCGTGGTGTGCGAATCAGCGTGCGTGAAGGACGGTGCATCCGAAGCCGGGAACGATTCGTCCAGGGACTCATCCACGCTGCCGTCTTCGATAGCGACGTAATTGTGGATGTCCTTGCGGAACTGCTCCTTGGCATCGGTGAGCTCAATGCGGTCCTGGGGACGCTTGGGGCCGGAGATGGAAGGAACAACGGTGGACAGGTCCAGCTCGAGGAACTCGGAGAAGCGCAGTTCACGGGAAGGATCGTGCCAGAGGCCCTGTTCCTTGCTGTATGCCTCCACGAGGGCCACATCTGCTTCGGATCGGCCGGTCAGGCGCAAGTAGTCCAAGGTGACGTCATCGATGGGGAACATGGCAGCCGTGGAACCGAATTCCGGGCTCATGTTGCCGATAGTGGCGCGGTTGGCCAGCGGCACAGCTGCAACGCCTTCACCGTAGAACTCAACGAACTTGCCAACAACACCATGCTTGCGCAGCATTTCGGTGATGGTCAGTACCACGTCGGTAGCAGTGGCACCGGCGGGGATGCTGCCCTTGAGCTTGAAGCCCACAACGCGGGGAATCAGCATGGAAACCGGCTGGCCGAGCATCGCAGCTTCAGCTTCGATGCCGCCAACGCCCCAACCCAGGATGCCCAGGCCGTTGACCATGGTGGTGTGCGAGTCGGTGCCGACACAGGTGTCGGGGTAGGCGCGGACAACGCCATCAATCTCGCGGGTCATGACCGTGCGTGCCAGGTATTCGATGTTGACCTGGTGGACGATGCCGGTTCCCGGGGGGACAACCTTGAAGTCGTCGAACGCGGTCTGGCCCCAGCGAAGGAACTGGTAGCGCTCACCGTTGCGCTGGTATTCGATCTCCATGTTGCGCTCCAGTGCGCCGGAGTTTCCGAAGGCGTCGATTTGGACGGAGTGGTCGATCACCATTTCTGCAGGCGCCAACGGGTTGACGCGCTTGGGGTCACCGCCGAGCTCCTTGACGGCTTCACGCATGGTAGCCAGGTCCACGACGCAGGGAACGCCGGTGAAGTCCTGCATGATAACGCGGGCCGGGGTGAACTGGATCTCCGTGTCGGGCTCCGCATTGGGATCCCAACCGGCCAGGGCGCGGACATGGTCAGCCGTTATATTGGCGCCATCCTCAGTCCGCAGGAGGTTTTCAAGCAATACCTTAAGGCTGAACGGAAGGCTGTCTGCGCCCTCTACGGAGTTCAACCGGAAAATTTCATAGTCGGTGCCGGCTACATTCAGTACGCCTTTGGAACCGAAGCTGTCCACAGTGCTCATGGCAGGACTCCTCTCGCAACAGTTTCATCTTTGTCGCGTGGTTGGCCGCTAGCCAGTTAGGCGGACCTTACTTAGCCGGGCGGCATCTCTCGTGGTCACCACGATCCGTGGCGTTGATTTCTGCGGACCGGGGCTACTACTGCCATCGTAGTGGCATACTCCGGTGTTGCGTCACTGATCAGGCGTCGCTCTGAAAACACGCAGTCCCGCCTTTAGCACCATGGAAGGCGGGCTGCGCCGCGGTTAGGCTGCGGGGACGATCAGTCCCACCGTTTCCAGGTGATGGGTGTTCGGGTAAAGATCAAAGGCACGCAGCGATTCCAACCGCCAGCCACCTTGATGGAAGTAACCCAGATCACGCGCAAAGGATGCCGGATCACAAGACACATAGGCGATTGCCCGGGGTCCGGTGGCCATCAATTGCTTAACCACGGCCTTGCCGGCACCGGCGCGCGGTGGATCCAGGAGCAGCGAGTCGAAGCTGCGGGCGCGTTGGTGCAGGACCCGCTCGACGCGTCCCTGCACGATTTCCACCTGGGATTGACCGTGCAGGTTCTTGCGGGCGTCGCGGCTGGTGCCCGGCGCGCCCTCTACGGAAAGTACAGACCCGGTCACTCCGACCGCGTCCGCCAAAGGTGCCGTAAACAGCCCCGCGCCGGCGTAGAGATCGGCAACGGCAGCCCCGGGCTGCAAGTACCCTCCCTGGGAAAGATAGCCCGTCACGGCGCCCACCAGCGTGTCCGGGGCATCCTTGTGGATCTGCCAAAAACCCTCACCGGTCACCCGGTAGTCATGGCCGGCGGCTGTTTCCTGCACCCAGGTCCTCCCCCGCAATTGCAGCACTTCGCCCTTGCCGGGATCGAAGCTGGCCACGGAGACGTCTTGGGGCAACTGAGACACGATACTGTGCAATCGCTTGGGGCTCGTCGATTCTTCGGGGGCCAGCAGGATCAAGGGCCGCGAACCGTTGGAGGGAACGGCTACTTCCACACGGGTAATGCCGGACAGGTCAAGGTCCCACAGCTTCAGGTCGTTGACGCCCGAAAGCGCCAGCGGCATCTCCTTGATGGGAAGCACCACGTCTGATCGGTGCGCGTGCATGCCCAACCGGCCTTTGGGAGTCACCGCGAAGCTGGCGCGCGTACGCCAGCCGAGTCCGCCGTCGTGATTGTCCCCCACAGCTTCCACCTCTGTGGCGAGGTCCAGCCCGGCAAGTCGCTTGAGCTGCTCTGCCAGCACTTCGGCTTTCAGTGCGCGCTGGCGCTGCAAGGATATGTGTCCAAGCTCCGCGCCTCCCACCGGCGCCGTGCCGCGGCTCCACGAGCCCAGCGAATCCGCCTGCTTCCAGAAGTGCGGAACACGGTCCGGTGAGCCTTCGAGGACCTCAACGACGTCGGCACGCCAGAAGCGCGACGCGTCACCGGAGTCGGTCAGACGGATGCGGACTTTTTCTCCCGGGATGCCGTGCCGGACGAAGATGACACGCCCTTCGTGCCGGGCGACGAAGTGCCCTCCGTGGGCTATGGGGCCGATGTCCACCACCAGTTCAGTGCCGGGCGTGCCCTGGTCCGTGGAGTGGTGGTTACTGCTGTGATGGTGTTGGGGTGAATTGCTGTGGGAGGTCATTTAGGTATCCTGCAGTGCCTTTGCTTCTTCGGACGATTTCAACTGCCACGGGACGCTGGCAACCATGACTCCAGGTTCGAAGTGGAGCCTCGTCTTGATTCTGAGTGCTGTCTGGTTATGGACGAGTTGCTCCCACCATTTGCCCACCACATACTCAGGGATATACACCACGATCAGGTCCCGCGGTGAGTCGCGGCGCATGTTCTTGATGTAATCCATGATGGGCGTCACGGTTTCCCGGTAGGGACTGGCCAGTACGGTCAGCGGAACCGGAATTTCCAGCTTCTCCCAATCGCGGACGGTCTGGGCCGTTTCTTCGGCGCTGATGTCCACGGTGACGGCGTCCAAACGCGAGGGCCTCGACGCCCTCGCGTAAGCCAGTGCCCGAAGCACCGGCTTACGGACGTGTGAAACCAGGAGAACCGCGTGAACCCTGGTGGGAAGTGCGCGGGGTGAGGAGTCCTCGTCCACCGCCAACTCCCTGGCTACGTTGTCATAGTGAGCCCGGATGCTCCACATGATGAGGAAGAGGACGAACATGGCGAGCAGGGCTATCCAGGCGCCTTGCTCGAACTTGGTGATGAGGACAATGACCAGGACCAGGGCTGTCATCCCGAAGCCCAGCATATTGATGGTCCGGGACTTGATAATTCGCCGCCGGACAGCTTTGTCCCGGGCGAGTTTCAGTTCGCGGCCCCAGTGCCGGATCATTCCCAATTGGCTCGCGGTGAAGGAGATAAAGACTCCCACAATGTAGAGCTGGATCAGCTTGGTGACATCGGCGTTGAACGCGAGAATCAGAACCAGCGCCCCTGCTGCCAGCGCAAGGACGCCGTTACTGAAGGCAAGCCTGTCGCCTCGAGTACGGAGCTGCCTGGGCAGGTAGCCGTCCTGGGCCAGGATCGAACCCAGCACGGGGAAGCCGTTGAACGCCGTGTTGGAAGCAAACACCAGGATGATGCCCGTGGCTGCAACTACGACGTAGAACAGTATGGAGCCGGAGCCGAAGATGGTGTCGGCTATCTGGCTGATGGCAGGGGTCTGGATGTAGCCCTCGGGCAGCGGCTTGCCGTCCACCAGGAACTCGCGGGCCGGGTCAAGGACAATGTGCACCTTAGTGGCGTTGGCCAGGTAGAGGATGCCCGCCAGCATGGATGCCGCAACAACGCCGAGCAGCAACAACGTAGTGGCCGCATTCTTGCTTTTGGGCTTCTGGAAATTGGGGACGCCATTGCTGATTGCTTCAACACCGGTCAGCGCGGCCGCGCCGGACGAGAACGCCCGCAACAGGAGGAAGGCCCCTGCCAGCCCCACCAAACCCTCATCAAATCCGGGTGCAGGAACAATGGTGAAATTGGCAGAAGGCGCCTCCCCCAACGTGCCGGTGGCTGCCTGGAAGATGCCCACGGCGGTCATGCCAAGGATGGACGCCATGAAGATGTACGTCGGCACAGCGAACAGCGTCCCGGCCTCCTTGACTCCGCGGAGGTTGACCAGGGCGAGGATGATCACGCCAAGAGTGGCAATCAGTGCCTGTTGGCCGTGCAGCGCCGGGATGGCCGTGGTGAGGTACGTCGCTGCCGAGGACATGGACACCGCAACCGTGAGCACATAGTCCACCAGCAAGGCAGAGGCCACGGTTAGCCCGGCATACTTGCCGAGGTTGACGTTGGCAATTTCGTAGTCGCCGCCCCCGGAAGGATAGGCATGGACGTTTTGGCGATAGGAAGCCACAACTGTGAGCAAGACCACCATGACCGCGAGGCCGACCAAGGGGGAGAAAGCCACGGCGCTGACTCCGGCCAGGGCGAGTGTCAGCAAGATTTCGTCCGGGGCGTAAGCCACTGAGGACAGGGCGTCCGAGGCGAAGATCGGCAAAGCGATGCGTTTAGGCAACAACGTGTGGGACAGGCGGTCATTCCTGACTGGCCGGCCCACCAACACCCGCTTCGCGGCATTCAGAATTGTCAGCACGTTTCTACCGTTATCTCCTCAGAAAATCCCGCTGCATCACTGGCAACTTCGGCCCATCATACGCTGGCAGCTGGCCAGAGTTGATCGGCAGTGCCGGGACCATTCCCCCACTTGCCACCAGTCGCGAACGAGCCTCTATTGATCTCGCCCAGTAGTGCAACGAAGTTGGCGCCAAGCTTAGCTGCGATTACACCAGGCAGCGGCGTGGTTCGGAAGTCAATGGCATCACCAACGCCTTTGACCTTGCCGACTCTCGACAGCACATTCGTCTGCAGCGCCAAGGCGGTCAAAGGATCGCCAGGCTCACTCGCTAGGTCATCGACCCGCGTCCAGATGCTGTCGTACTTGCCGCTGGCGTCGGCGTCATGTAAGTGCGTGAGGTAAAGCTCTCCGCTCATCACAGCGAAGCTGCCCCACGAGCTGACGCCAGTCTCAGGGTTCTTGCCCTCGAAGGCCTGCTCGGCCATGGTGACGCCGATGAGCGCGCTGGCAGACCGCGACTGCTTACGCAGGACCGAACTTAGCTCGGCTGCGTGGTCGCGGGTGATTGATGCGCTCAAAGCGTCGGACGAAGGCAGCCCTTCGAGAACTGCCTTCGTCCTGCCGGCCGCGTAGCGGCCACAGCCGTAGACGTAGACCTCACCCTTGGACCCATCGGAACTCGGCTGGTAGGCGATCATCACGACCTTTGGGTGGTCAATGTTCGCCGCCTCCTTGCTGATCTCAACTGCGTTGGTCAGCATGTTGGCCAGCTCGATTGGGTTGATGGCGAAGCTGACGCTAAGCAGAAGCGCTCACCACCTCGCCAGTAACGTGCTGGGCCTCCGTGAGGCCCTTGCCTGCGGATATGGCGTAAGCGTAGGCCAGGTCGTTGCGGGCTGCCTGTTTGGTCGAGAGGTCCTTTTCAGCCTTGGCTACGGCATAGTCAGCAGACCGCTGAAGTTCGTCGAGATGGGCTTCAATCTCTTCCTTGGTTGCATGAAAGATGAGCAGCTCAACGTCCCCGCCGAAGACCTTGGATTCGATCTTGAAGCCGTCACTGTGATGAGTCGAGTATTCGACGGCCGTGATGGCCGCATCTTCGCCGTTGAAGAGCACCGAGGTGACAACGCCGAAGCTAATGCTGTAGCCGGAGTAGTCCTTGTTGAGGCGCTTGTAAACGTCGCCCTCGCGAAGGGTTGTGATGGTAACTGCTGTGGCCGAAGCCTGGACCAAATGCTTGGTATCCAATGTGTATCCTCTCAAAAAGAAAGCCGCCTAAGGGCGGCTAGTGGCTTGGTTGCTGGTCGATCCACTGGTCGATGAAGCCCATGACGTCCTCGGCGGAACCCTCAAACAGGATGCGATTGCCCTGCCCGTAGTCAACGTAGACGTTGCCGGTGTGATCTCCGTCGACGATCTCGTCAGCGAAGCCGTGGATGGACGTCATTGAGATGAAGGCGCCGGGGAAGCGGATCAAGTCGTGGCCCATCATGCGGCCACCGCCTCAAGCGCAGCGAAGCGTGCGCTGTTCAGCTGGTCAAGGAGAGTGCTCCACGAGTGGCCAGCCTGATCCTTGTCGTCGATCGTCATGGCCAGCTCGTAAGCCTCGGCGTCCAATACGTCGATTAGCACCATCCAAGGCTCCAGCACAAAGCTGCGAGCCGGATCGTCGGTCGGCAGAAGCTCGTCAATCAGCAGATCAAGCAGCCGGTCGTTGAGAGTCATGCTGCTGGCCGTTTCATCGAGCGGCCGTATGGCCGCCTCGAAAGCGTCGAGCAACTGGACGCTGTCAAACTGCAATCGGGGGTTCATGCTGCGAGCTTCTTTGCGAGACGCAGCCCGCCGGACTTGCCGAAGTAGAGGAATGCTAGAACCATGGCAGCGTCGGTCAACATGTTCACGAGATACCAATTCAGCGGCAGGTCGGGCTTCGGCCCGAGCGTGGTTCGGGCGATGGCTGACCCAATGATGGCCACGCCCAGCAGTGACCAGCCGGTAATCGAGTACTTCCTGGAAAGGCTCATCAGGCCACCAACCCTTCGACCATGTCTTCCTGGAGTTCGACACTGACGGCCAGCGACTCTGCGCCAGACGTGCGGCGAATCTCGACAGGGTGATCGGGGTCAAGGGTAAGGGTAGTTCCGCCAATGTTGACGAAGTAGAACTTGCTGTCAGAGACGACAGAGTCGAGGCGGCCCATGTAGACCAGGCCGGCCTTTTCGACTGCTGCCAGCTGACTGACGTTCCGCAACTGAAGTTGCTTAGCTGTAATTCGCAATTGATTCCTTAGGTCGGCCACGCAGCCCCAGCTTCGTGGCATGAAAAAAGGAGCCACGACTGTGACTCCTGAAAGTTAGGCGAAGATGCTGCTTGGAGTTCCCCGCAGGACTGCGAGTATCTCCGCGACATCCACCTTGCCGCATCCCCAGTCGTTCTCGATGAGGAAGATTGCCTGCTTGATTCGACGCTCCGCGTCACTCTCGGATTCGGCCATCAGCGCCACCCAAGGAAGCGACCGTCAATCAGTCGCACGCCGTCGGCAGTCCGCTCGGCGATCATCTTGAGTGGGACGGCGTAGCCGTTCACATCCAGGAACTTGCTGCGGTCGAGTGTCATGATGCCTCCAGCTTCAACGCGGCGGCCAAGATGCCCTCGGTCGCGCCGACCTCGCGGCCAGCTTCATAGTCACTCAAGACGACATCCGTCGCGTGCTCGGCATCCATTCGCTCCTCGTACCAGCCGCGAAGGGTGGAAGCAGCGGCTGCAAGCGTGACCCCCATAATGTGCTTCGTGCGATCACGGCTAACTGACGACGCGAATCCGCAGAGGCATTGTTGGCCGTGGATATGGTGGATTGATTCGACCGTGAAGAGGGCGGCGTCCAGTTGCGCGCTCACTGGCACTCTCCTAGCGCGGCCCAGATGGCGGTGCGGATGGACTGAGCAGTCTCCCGCCGTGCACCATGCCAACCGCGATCAAAATCGTCATCTTGGAGGTCCAGGCCCTGACCGTCGCTTTCCTGCTCAATGTCGTCGCAAGCGACTTCGACAGCGTCCAGTGCGGCGTGCAGCTTCGCAAGGTCCGTAGGTGCGTGGGCGAACAGGGCGGACTCGTCATCGTCCACGCACTTGGCAACTAAGCGCTCGTCCTCAGTGCCTCCGTTTTCAAGTAGCAGAACCCATTTCCGGGTGAGGTCGAGCGAGGTGGTGAGCGGCCCAAGGTCCGCTGCTTCGAGGCGGGCTTTCATCTGCTCCCGGCTCACTGAGCATCATCCAGGCTGGGAACGAAGTCGAGCGATGCCAGCAGCTCATCAACCGCCACACGCTCCGCCTCGGTCTCCATGTACGCAAAGCGCGGCTCCGGCGCATAAAGGTAATCCAGGAAGCCGTTTCGCGTCTGAATGGCATTGCGGCGGCCTGCTTCTGCGCTAATGGATGCATAGGTGCCGATCATCGGCCGGAAGCCGTCAGGACGAAGCGGCAAATCATTCAGACGCCCTTCATGCTCGACAAACTTGCCAAAGGTCTTGATGAGGCCACGTCGCGTGGCCGCAAGCTCGTAGCCGTCGTTGGGCAAGTCGGCTGGTTGTTCTGTCATTTCGTTAGTCCATTCCGTCATAGAGGCTCTGGGAAAGCGCGTCAGCGCTGATCGCGCTGGGCTGGTAGGCAGCGAGCTGCAGAAGCAGCCGCACCCTCGAGTCCTTGCACATTCCGAAGCCATAGCGGTTGTAGCGGTAGCTGCGCTCGAAGGTTGAGATTGGGAAGGGTAGGTCGTCCGTCTCGATGACTAGCCGCTTCATGTGGAGATGCTCGAAGAAGTTCGGATGGCAGATGAGGCGAAAAGTTTCCTTGCCATCCTCGGTCGCCGGCAGCGGCGTCAAGGCCATCTGCGTCACCGTGAAGTCGAAGGAATCGAGAATCTCCTCAGGCGTGCCGAAGATTGTCTGCACGACATCCAGGCGCACGCCGCCCTCAGTCTTGAACCCTGTTGACTTCTCGTTGACATAGATCGGCTCGCCAATCTCTTCCGTAGCCCAGCTGACGACGGAGTCAAATGCATTCTGGTTGAGGAAGAAGACATCGAGGTCTTTGACCTCAGACCTGTCAGTCAACGCATGCTTGAAGGCGCCCCCGGCGACCATGACGTTGCCCCAATGCTCCTCGGGTGTAATGAGCCGGACAATCTCGTCAATCCAAGTGAGATTGCGGAAGTTGTCAGGTGGCAAGTTGATGTAGTCGGTCATGCTGCCACCAATTCTTCTGTCGGATACAGCCACTCGCGGGCAATCGCGGTGGCCAAGTTCAATTCGGCTTGCGTCCAGCCGAAGGGGTCTTTCTCTAGCTTTGGCAAAGTGAGCACGGCATCGTGGACGCCATTCTCGCCGTCCAACGCCGCCTGCAATGATTCGGCGGTACTCAGGCCGCTGATGTCCAAGTGGGAGTGTGCGTATATGTTGCCGTCGCGGAGAGAGTGCGGAATGTTGAGGTCATAGAGCGACCCCGTCCCCCAGCCGGACGTCCCCGCTTTGAAGCCCTTCTCGCGGCCGTAGGTGCCAACAAGCACCCAATAGCCGGGGTTATCCTCCAACCACTGCCCGAGTGCCCTTGTGACAGCGCCCTTATGCTTGCTGCTCGCGCCGACTGCACGAGCCCAGCGGAAGTCGGGTATCTCGCCAAGAACCGGCACCCCGAAGTCGGGAATCTCGTAAACCAGCTCAAGCCCTGGCTTGCGGGTTCTCGGCTTCACGGATGGCGGCTCGGACCACGTCACGGCACTCACTCGCCATCACCAAATCGTGCATATATGGTGTACCGCCGGGGATTCTCTGACGTGCGCACGCAACGCGTTTGCATGCCGCGTGCTACCAGTGGCTTGCATTTGTTGTTGCCGTACTCCGTTGCCACGATTCCCCAGCGGCCGGGGTTCGCTTTTAGTTCCTCAGCGACATCGTCCCAGTGCGACGGTGGATTGCGCCACTCGATAACATTGCTCACTTTTCAGCCGCCAATCGCTGCGCTTCGGCTATCGCCTCGGGGAAGGTGGCGAAGTCGGCCAAGCCCTTGCCACCCTGATAGACGCCCCACGGAAGGTCCATAGAGCCGACAAGGTTGTTTAGCGTGTCGTAGTCGCCGTTATAGACGTGAATGCGGCCCGGCTGCCCCCACGTGTACTCGTCGCTCCCAATGCGCGGCTTGTCATTCACGCAGCCACCGCCATTGCGGCTTGGCTCTTGCAGGTCAGCGCCGGCACTGGCTGGTGGTAGCGCTCCAGCGTTTCCTTGTTGCTCATGTACTGAGCCACCAGGCGCTCACCCTCTCGCTGGTCGCGATTGCGCTGGGCAATGGTCAGCTGCGCGTCAATGCGCAGGATGTTCGCATTGCACCGGCCAATCACCTGCCGGATGGCTGTGTTGCGCCTCTGCTCGGCACGTGCGGCCTCGATGGAGAATCCGCTGGTCTCAGTTGCCTTGGAGTATTTGGCGGCCTTGGTGCCGTCGCTGGCCAATCCCAGCATGCGCCGGGTCTCTGCCTTGATGTTCTTGAGGACTCGCGTGTCACTCGGCGTCAGACCGGTGAAGTATGTGCGGCCGTTTGGAAGCGTCCACTTCACATGGTCGCCGCCTGTCAATCCTTCTCGCACTGCTCCAATCGATTCCAAGTACTCATTGATGTCTCTCGACAAACTACTCATTTTGATGAACTCCCCAGTTCGTTCAATGCGAGCTCCGCTCGCTTGTGCTGCGATTTGCAGTTGGCAGATGCCAGCCGCCGTAGCGCTCTGGCACCCTCGTGGAACTGGCAGGACTTGAACCTGCGACCTCTGTTTTTTTACTGTGCACACCAGCGCTCTGACCTACTGAGCTACGGTCCCGAGCGCATGGCTAGAGCCTCATGCAAAAAGCGACCCGCAATGGAGTCGCTTCTGATCGTGTTGTGAAGTTGTGGCGTTGCTATTCGTCGTAGTGCGCCGTAGTCGCAAACCGCTTGATAACGCCGAGTCGCGCCGTCTCTCTGCGGACAGGTCCAACAACCAGCGCGTCACCCGGCGCAACCAAGCCATCGGGGAGTACGACATACCGACTCTCCGATTGCTCGCACCATCTGCCGGTAAGCCTCGGCTGCCAGGTCTGAGCCGGCTAAGCGCTTTCTAGCCGACCATTGATCGGCTAGCTGACGCACGTATGGAGCATGAGTTTCTATGCGCTCCACTACAGCCAGTCACTCGCCTTGGCCTCGCGCCATTCACGAGCCGCCGTCGGCTCTGCGACTGAATCTGCGTTGAGTACCGCCTCAAGCTGAGCTTGGAACTCACGGTCGGGCTTGTCGATCAGCTCATGAACCGCTGCGGCCGCAGCGTGCTCCCACGCCTCAATGACATGGCGCGGGTTGTTCTCTAGCCTCAGCTTCACGTCATGGAAATAGCTGCCATTGAAGGCCGCATACAGCTTGCCCGCCAATAGGGCGATGTTTACCTGCCGCCAGTCCGGCCGCACATAGTTGCGCGCACCTTCCTCGGCGGCTTCCTGCAACGCGTCCAGCGCCTCGCCGAGGTTCGATTCTACGAACGTGTTCATGAGGCGTTCCTTTCGCGATCGTGTTCCAGCCATTGCTCCAGTCCCTGGAGCGCCTTGTCGTCCTCGGTGTAGTAGGCGATGGAGGCGTTGCCCATGATTTGCCCGAGCCTGAGGTCCGGGTTGTTCCCCCAGTACTCACCAAGGGCGGTGAGTACTTTCGGGATGCGCTGCGGGTCGCGACTCATGCCGCCGCCTCTCGATAAGGGTTGATGTTGACGGCCAACTCAACCGGCGTGCCGTCCGTGTAGGTCATGGCGGCTACCGCCGCATCCCAGCCGATTGCTGCGCCGGTAATGATCGCCGTCGCTTCCTCGTGGCTCATCTTGCGGAACTTTGCCGCTAGATTCTCGGGCAAGCCCTCGGCTAGCGGCTCGCTGCGCGCTTCGTCCACTCGAACGCCGCTCACAACAAGCCTGCCTGCGCCGTAAAGCCTGCCTGACGCGCTTCAGTTGGCGTAACCCACCCGAGGGATGCAAGGCGGCTCAGCAGAATGCCACGGCCGTCTAGGCCGTCGAATGAATCAGGGTTGCTCAGGTCATATTCTTCGCGCACCGTGTCGATGGTGGCCACGAGGTCTTGCAGGTCGATGTCAATGTCCTTGTAAATACTCACGATGCACTCACTTCCGTGACAGGTTGAAATGCGCTGGGACCCGCAGTCGCTACGTGGTAGTCAGCAACGAGCATGATGTCGCCATTGTCGCGTCGGGCGATCAGCTCGACGTCGGGGCGCCCGTACTTCTGGCTCCATGACGAATCGGGCTTGTGAAAGATGCGCTCAACGGTGGCGGTGCCATGCACTATCGCCTCGTACCATCGCTGGCCTTCGCCACGAATGCGGCCGCCGACCTTCAGCTTGCGGAACTCGGTAATCTCCTCGAATCCTCTCGCCAACAACTTGTCAGCCTCTTCCTTGAATCTATCCATCTAACAAGGCACCTCCTGTATTTGCTCGGCCTCAAGGCCGGGCCAAGTAGTTTCGTGGTCATGTTCACCGGCCTGCTTGCAGCACCACGATCCGGGGCCGCAGCAGTCGCCGGAGTCGGGCATACAGCAATGGCCACGACTCTCGAAGAATCGAACAACCCAAGGTCCTGGAAGCATCTTGGTCATTGCCTCTCGGCCTCCTCCTGTAGCAATTCGGCTAGCGGCGTGATGTCTACCTTCAGCGCTTGCAGCACGCCGCCGTAAATGCGCTCCGCACTCTTCGCGTTGAACCTGGTTGCCGCAACGTCCGGCAGACTCTTGTGTGGCATGTGGAACTCGTGCCGCTGGCTTGCAAATCCGCCTTCGTAACGCTCTTCGCTGATACCCATCTGCACTCGGTAAATCTTGCGTGTGCTGTCGTGGCGGACTGACAGGGTCACCTTGACGCGGTACGCGGAGTCATTAGGCGACTCCCCTAGCCAGTGGAATCCCTCAACCGCTCGCCCCTCTATGCGGGCAGTGCGGGCGAACGACAACAACGCGTCGCGGGCTGATCTATGCATGGCCGGCGTGCTCATGACTGCTGCACCTCATAGCCAGCGCCTCGCAGCGCCTCAGCATGATCGACGTAGCCACGGAATGATCCAGACAGCTCGCCCCAGCTGGCAACTTCGCCGGATTCGTCGGCGCCGAAAATGTAGGTCTCCGCACCCCATTCGTTATTGATGCCGGAGACAACGACATGGTCGTGACTGTCGAGCGGCTCGCTCAACTTGTACAGCCGGGCGTCACCGCGAAAGTCGCCGAGTCGCTTGTGAATCTGCGTAGCTGATTTCAACAATGTTCTAGTGCTCATCTTGCTTGCCTCTCTTTTTGAACGTTCCCACCCCGAGAACGACAAAACCACCAGGCAAATTGTCTGGTGGCTAAGTTGCTGCAGGGGGAGTTATGCGGGGTGAATCATGGATTTCAGTAGGTCGAGTGCTGACGCTTGCAGCGCTTCGACAGTGGGCCTCAGCACTTCGTCTGCTGCCGACCTTGCTGCCGACCAAGCTGCCGAC
>NZ_JAGGPR010000016.1:103867-295220 GCF_018613695.1 Arthrobacter sp. ISL-95
TGCTGCCGACCAAGCTGCCGACGCAACATCACGGCCAGCTTCGACGACTGGCGCAGCCGCTGCGGTTGTTGCTATGTCAACGATGCGGCGCAGATCGCGGAGCGCCTGCGCTTCGCTTGTGTGGCCAGCAAGCTCCAGCCAGGCTGGCGTGTAGGTGCGAATCAGCCAGTCAAGGGCGAGATATGACCGGCGCTCATCCTGCCCGTCGTCGCTGGTGCCGATCATGCTGGGCAACAATGGCACAAGCTGCTGACGCTTCTCCTGGTCCCAGGCGTCATTCAGGCCAATCGTCATGGCCCGAAGCACCTTGGATGCACACTGTGGCGCGTCCGTGTGGCCTTCGCCGGCCAGCCACGCTACAACCTCCATAGCGCAGTGTCCGGATTCAAAGCCGCCGTAGTGTGAGCCTTTGTCGAGTGTGATCTCAGGGAGCTTTTCAAGTCGCTCCAAAACTGCAGTGTTCAAGGTAATTCCTCTCAATGGGTTGCTACGTTGCTTTTGGGGAGTTGCTAGTGAGTCAATTGCCCTTGCCAGATTTCGCCGTCGCGGGAGGTGATTGCGACTGCAACGGGGCTGTAAGTGGAGGTGTCGAGGTCCAGCAAGACCGTGCCATCCTCGCGGCGTGTGACGTGAATCCTCACGTTGCCAATGTGCACGTGAGCGCTCGCCGGCGTCTCTGGCGTGGCTGGCCTGCTGCCGTAGACCTCGACGCTTTCAATCCACGTAGCAAGCTCTCGCTCGGCCCTAGCGGCCTCGTTGCGGCTCTTGAATGTGGGCTGCTCGTCGAATGGTCGTGGATCGCAGACGATGCGCCACTTGCCATCCGGGTAGTTGCGGCTAACGCACCCAACCGCGCCACTCTTGTAGCGCACGTTGTCCACATACCAGCCGCCATGTCTCCATGGCGAGAACTGCGGGGTCCAAGTGTCGGCGGGTGCTGCTTCAGGTGCTGCTGTGATAGTCATAACGATGCCTCCGAGTACTTGCGAACGGTTGAAGTGGACAAGCCGGCCGCGTCTGCGATCTCTTGCCAAGTTGCTTGCTCCTCGTTGCGGGCGATGTTGATCGCCCTGCCGAGTTGCGTAAGCGTGAATGTTGAATGCCGGTAGCCGCTGCGACGGAACACGAGCCCGTTGGATCGCAGGGCATCAAATGTCTTGAATGAGATAGCCATCGCTAGGCCTTGTCTTCCGCAATGATGATGGGCCGCGCTGCGTTGCAGTCAAGGCACAGCAACAATGGATTGATGAAAACGGAAGGTATGCCACAAGATTTGCAATGGCGCCGCGTTGCCGGGTGATTCTTGCCGCATGTATTGCAGTCGATGAACGGTACGCCCGTGGGCGTAGTGCGCTCTGCCTGCTGCATTTCGTTGCGCAGGTGCTCCGCGTGCAGCGTTGGGTCACAGAGCCTGCCGTCTGGATACAACCCTGTCGCTAGGCGTTCTGCAACGATGCCGTTGGCATATGCCCGCATGGCCGCTTTCTTTTCGGGCGGCATCGGCACGAATGTTGACGGCGGATAGACTCTAGGCGTCATGGATTGCTCGCTGACGTACATGACTACTCCCCCTCGTTGCATGTGGCGATGACCTCGCCAATGTCCAGCACCGAGCTGTTCGCGTATCCGTCGTAGGTCTCGCCCTCGTATTCGGCGTTCAAATGCCACCAGTCAGGGCGGCTCGCCTCGGCCGCTGACACTTGAGTGCCCGTCGGAAACACGTAGCGCCCCGCGCCCATGACGCTTGCCAACAACAGCGGCCGCCTGGTGATTGCTTGATAGAACTTCACTTCGTAGCCCCCATGCTGTTCAGGAAGGCTTCAGCATCCTTCAGTGACTCGTGAGTGCCGATGTAGCGGAACTTGATCCACTCGTCGCTAGCCTCGAAGCGGTACACAACGAAGCTGTGCTCAGGCTCGCCTTCGGACGGTTCAAAAACCGCTTCGGAGATCACATAGCCCTCGAACATCTCGAACTGGCTTCCGCGATAGATGCCGTAGTACCGGCCCTGGCCGAAATATCGCTTGTTGCCGATACCAAAGAAGTCGTTGCCCACCGCCTTCGCATGGCGCTTGAGGTCTTGCAAGGTGCTGATTCTAAAGTTGCCCACGGTCTTGCCTCTCTATTGAATGGCCGGGATGCCATGCCACACAGTGAGCGCCTACGCGCTCACCACGAAGCAAGGAACACCGGACTGACTTAGTTGACCCTGTGCTCTCGGGCGGGCTTGCCCCAGATGCTCAGCGGGTGATCCACGCCTTCCCAGTAGACTTCCTCTATGTAGTCGGTGATTTGCTTGGGCAACAAGTCGTCACTCACCTCCACGCCATGCCAAAGACGCGTCACTCCTCGCAGGCCGCGCATCCAGCGAAACTCGCGTTCAGCCTCCTGAGGGTCGACTCTCCACCCAAAACCGCCAACGCTCTCACTCGTTACAACGCTGATCTTCATGACTGCCCCTCTAGGCCTTGAATGCTGCGGTGGACTGGAATACGTGCGTCAAGCCGGGGAACTCTGCTGACGGCACCTTGTAGAAGTCGCCGGGGAACTCGGGCACCGCGCCGTCGTAGGTCTCTACATACTCGGGGACTACGGTGAGCGGAGCGGGCATGTCGGGCGCTGGCAGCGTGCTGTGTGCTTTCCAGGCATCGTGCAACAACTCGCCCATCGTCAGGCCGCGTACGCCGCTAGGCTCCGACTCCAAGTCGGTTGCAACCTCTTCGCTTGGCAGCGTCACTACAGTTGCCACCTGCTCTTGTGCGGCTACCGCAGGCGGAGTAAGGAACCAACTACCGACCAGCAACAACAAGGCGGCTATGATCACCGCGAAGGCGGTTAGGTCGCTTCTCTCTTGGCGATTCAGCTTGGTACTCATCGGAGCCTCTTTCAACAAGATTGCGGGGGAATCGATTGTCACGGTGACGGCGCGGCTTACGCCGCGAGGCGAAGGCTCTGCTTGCTGGGGTTGCATGTCTGCGGCCTTTCGTTCGTTGATTGGTTGCGCCTTAGTTCGGCGGCTATCTGCTGGCACTGCTCTGCCGGCAACGGCGGCCACTTGGCTACCGTTCTAGCGGCGTGCGCTTTGATCTGTTCAGGGGTCACGCAAGGCGCTTTCTTTGAGCGCCTAAGCGCTTAGGTGGGGGGAAAATAAGAGGCGGGCTGTATCGCTACAGCCCGCCTAGTTGAATGATTACTGTCACGCTGCCTCTTTCAACAAATGTGATCGAGGCTTGTGTTGGTATTTCATTAGTTCCTTGCTATTCAGTTGTTATTCAGTTGTGGGTAATACCAGCGGCCTAGCCGCCGTGCCACATCCCGACCAATTGAGGCCGGCTAAGCTCAAGCCTGAGACCAGGGCGAGCGAAGAATTCTGAGTTGATGGGCTACCAATTATGAAGTTGTGTTATTGGTAACCGAATACGACAGCCAACATACATTAGCCTGCATTCGATTGTCTTTGTTCACTGCCGATTCTTCGCTTTACCTAATTCTGTAGCAAGTCCGCTTTATCGCGACTATTCTCATGCCCTTGGAATCGTGTAACTCATGTGGCCTTTATCCGCTCTTCAGCGTGGGCCGGAGTCGTATCTCCGAATGAATCCGTTTATTATTTGATTATCAAGCTTCGAGTGGTCCAGGTACTTCACCTTGCGGCTTGTTTCCCTGTCCGTTGGTACTAGTCTAAGCGCCTAAGCGCTTAGTGTCAAGCTATTCAACTTGGCTGCTTTTTCTCTAGTCGAGTTTGCCTGTCGGCCTTGCCTCTAGATTCCTTGCTTGCCTTGCTGATGTAACAATCCTAAGCGCCTAAGCGCTTACTGTCAACCCCGAATGTCAGCGAGCTTTCCTAAGCGCTTACTCGCGCGTAGTCTGAGTGGCATGAATGCAGAACAGATAGCGCAGCTCATTGCTGCCACGGGTCTGAAGCAAGCAGACATAGCGCTTGCTCTGGACGTCAATGTATCAACCGTTAGGCGCTGGGCTAGCGGCGGCTCTCGTCCCTCGGACGAGCATATAGAGGAACTGAAGAAGCTAGGCGGCGCTGCACCTAAGCTGCGCCCACTGGGCCAGGCCAAGCCGGCAGCAGCAGCGCTAGCCCAGGTGCCGGCAGTCGCACTGATAGAGGAGCTTGCGAGGCGCGCAAGAGGCGGGCAACTCAAGGATGTAGTGAGCGGCTCGTTAGATTCAAGGCGCAGTCTTAGGGCGGTGGCGTTCACTGATGTTGCCGACGACTAAGCAAGCAAGGCATAGAGCCACGCATACACTGACCAATTGAAGGCCAAGCGACGTGATCAAGTTGCTTGGCCTTCTCTATGCCCTCTGACAGGTCACCAGACGCGTTGCACCCTCATCATGGCGCCCAGTACCAGGGCCGCCATGCGAGGCGCTGCAAGGTGCCATAGCTGGCTGCTCAGGGCACATTGCAGGATGGGGGTGGGGGTAGCCCCGCGAAAGTGCGTGGCTGGCTCCCCGGGCGTCACAGCGCCTGAGGTCGGCGTCAAGTTGCAGGGTCCGCGAACTGAGCGCTTCGACCTGCGATCCGGCACTCTGAGTCATGACAATCCTACGAAGCTGCGAGAGGTGGTATAGCGGGCCGCTGAGCGCTCGTCACAGCTGGCCAGGACACGCTACTGCCGCAGCGTAGTCGACGATCGCATCCTGGTCGGCGGCCGTGAGGTCCGCCGCAGCCGCTCGAGTCGCCATCTTGCTGACGGCAGCATCATCGGTCATCTTCGCCAGATCAGAACAGAATTGCTCGGCCATGGTCTTCGCCTCCTTGACGCTCACAGACGTAACCGCAGGCCCACTGGGCGCCGCCTTCGGGGCGCTGCAAGCAGCCAGGCAGCAGGCGGCCGCGAGGGATGCAGAAGCGAATCTAAGGCGGTGGTTCATGGCTAGATCGTAGCCCATATGCTCCGTTACCAAGTTGTTACCTAGCAATACTTCCGAATCTCCGAGACCGGAAAGCCACTAAGTAAGTGAGAGCGTGGGGAACCTACGGAGGGGCAGCACGTAGCTTCCAGTAATCAGCTACCTACTGCCTATTACGCAACTGGAAACACGAAGTGTTTTCCAGTTGCACGTAACAACCTAACTACTTGCTACGTAGTTAGTAGTCCTCACTGAAAACCTCTCGCACTTCGTGCTTCGGTTTTCAGGCCTGCGAGTTGACGCTAGTCCTCGCCCAGCAAGCTGCTCGACTTGTCGGAGTCGAGAGTCCACGGAGGCTTAGCGGCCTCGCGGTGGACTTTTTCTTACCTACCGACATAGGAGAATCCTTTGACTCTTTCCCTGTTTGACCCCCGCCTGCCGGAAACCTTTTGGGACAAGATAGCACTTGCGCCCGGAGGGTGCTGGCAGGCTATGAGCGGCCTAAGTGTGCATGGTTACGGCAAGATATGGCTAGATGGCGCAACTCACTATGCCCATCGCGTGGCGTATGAACTCCATCATGGAGAGATACCTCCTGGCCTGTATGTCGACCACCTCTGCCGCAACCGAGCCTGCCTCAACCCATCGCACCTTGAGGCTGTCACCAACGCAGAAAACGTCCGGCGTGGACATCAATTGCGCAATGCGGCGAGAACCCATTGCAAGCATGGCCATGAGCTGACGTCAGACAATCTTGTGCAGTCGAAGCTTCCCCAGAGGATTTGCCTCGAATGCTCGAAGAAGTGGTGGGCCGATAACCGGAAGCGCCGCCGCGAATTGAGGCGGGGCGAAGTTGCCTTAGCAGCCTAAACATCTTCGCCAGACCAGCCCTTCGGGCGTCCGGCTTTTTACCACCGGCAGTCGACTCCCTGCTCAGCACTCGCTGGACGCGTCCCTCTCACGCGAGCCCGAGCACGCAGGTTCCGAGTCCTGCCGGTGAACTCCTGCCAGCGCCACATAGGCGGCCGTAGAGCCGCGTCTATAGCCTGGCAACCCCCGTCCTGCAGGTAGCTGCAGAGCAGCGCAATGGAGCGTGCTCTCAGCCCTGCAGGCGCAGACTTCTGCATGGAGATCGCTGGTTGGTACCAGGGCAAGTTTCCTAAACGTGCAGCCGAACAGCAAGGCAGGTGATGACCACCCTCGGGGTGGTCTGAGAACTGAGCTACTGGCGATCTAAGAACGAGGCGACGCTACGCGCCTACTCCATGCAGTCGAACTCTCCCAGCTCGATTCGTCGACTGGCAGCGGCGCCCTTCGGGGCGCCTGCACTTATTGGCACGCACGGTCGGCGGCTGGCACCAATTCACCTTTATAACCATAGCCGGTAATTCCTGACTTTGGTTATAACGCATTTCAATTTGCCGGAGAGGGCGCAATTGACAACTGAACAACGGACCATTGAATTTCATCAAGCATTCTCGCACCCTGTGCGCGATACGCCGCAAACACTTTGCCGCACTGAAGCAATTCTCGCATTGAAGTTGATCGAAGAGGAATATCATGAACTGTGCGAAGCACTGTTCCCAGGTTCCACCGACCTTCTTGATTCCCCCGCTAGCAACATCGAGGACGGCCGCGCTCCTTATGAACCGAATCTGATTGAGGTGGCTGACGCCCTCGCTGACCTTGATGTGGTCATCAACGGCGCCGGCATCCGACACGGATTCGACATGCAGGCCCTGAGTCACGAGGTGTTCTCGAGTAACATGTCGAAGCTCGACGCTGACGGCAAGCCGCTGTACCGCGACGATGGCAAGATCGCGAAGAGCTCACTCTTTCGCGAGCCCGACATCGCCGGCGCGCTCGGCATCAAGGTGGCCGCGTGAGTGACCTCGCGCAGGTGCGTTCATTCATTGATGGCGCGAAGACATCGCTCGACTGGATGACCTCGCACAACGCACCCGAGCCTCGCCATGAGCCTACCGACTACGAGCGTGGCTTCCGCCATGCGCTAGATGCAGTGGGCGGCTGCTTGGACGAAATTAAAGAGGCCGAATGATCCCCCTCTGGTACCTAATTGGCGCCGGAGCATGGGCATTCCTAACCGCCTTCTGCTACGGCATGGCCCCTGACAGTCTTCGCCGTCACTTCGCACGAGCCTTCTTCGCCTTCCCGCTCTGGCCCGGCGCCCTTGGCGCCGCAATCGTTACTCTGTCGGTCAAGTTGTGGAGGTCCGCCGAGTGGGGGCGGCGCTGATCGCACCCGGCATCCTCCATCGCTTCTCGATCTCGTCCAGCGCAACTGGATTTCGCCGCTCGGTTCTCGTTCACGTCTACGCCGACAAGGCGGACGTGGTGCGATCTGCGCAGAACTACGGCATGGCCGTCGACTCTGCTGGAGCGATCACCAACAGCTTCGGCTATCGCCACCCGGCACCAGAGCACATGCGCCACATGGCCGTCATCCGGCTGGCCGAGAGCCAGCTCGACAGCAACACGCTGGCCCACGAGGTCACGCACGCCGCGCTGCACATCTACTTCGCCGACTGCTGCAAGTGGGAATCTCGCGCACGCGCACACATTGACGGCGCCAACGAGGAGCTTGCCTACTTGGTCGGCGATTTGACCGGGTCACTGCACTTCGAGCTGCGAAAGCGCGGCTACTTCATTTCGTCCGACAGCTACTAAGCAATGCCCCTTCGGGCTTTACGCCCGAGGAGGGCCACTCTTGCCATCAATCACCATTTACTCCACCGGCCCTTCCTGCCAGCCCTGCAAGGCTGTCTACCGCTGGCTGGATAAGCATGGCTTCAAGGGCGCGTACAGCATCGCCATCACGCCGGAGAATCCCGAGATCGCCGCTGAGCTGAAAGCTCAGGGCTTCCTGCAGTCGCCAGTCATTGAGATCGACGGCTTCCGCTTCGGCGGATTCAACACCAAAGAGCTGCTGCGTCTCCTTGGAGACGAGCCCAACTTCACCAAGTAAGCCGAGAGAGGGCGTCACTTGAAGCACTTCTATGACACCGAGTTCCGCGAAGATGGCTCAACCATCAATCTGATCAGCATCGGCATCGTCGCAGAAGATGGCCGCGAGTACTACGCCGTGAACTCGGACATGGACCGCGATCGGATTCGCAACGACGACTGGCTCATGAAAAACGTTTGGCCGTCACTCCCCTTGCGGGGCAGCAACCCCGGCTCACTTGACTATGGTTCCACGCTGGTCAAGCCCAAGTGGGTGATTGCCAATGAGGTGCGAGAGTTCCTGCTCGCCGAGGGCGAGCCTGAACTGTGGGCTGACTACGCAGCCTACGACCACGTCGCACTGTGTCAGCTTTGGGGCCGAATGATCGGCCTGCCCAAGGGCCTGCCCATGTTCACCAACGACTTCCAGCAGCTTGTTGGTGACAAGCCGTGGCCAGAGCCTGAGCGTCTTGGCGCAGACCACAACGCTCTCGATGACGCCTGGCACTTGCGGGCCTGCTACGCGGCCGTCAAGGCCGAGAGGGAATCGCATGCCTAAGCTCGCGCATGACATCGTCATTGACCACAAGAAGAAGCACATCAGCATTGACGGCGAGGAGTTCCCCTGGCACACGCCGCTAGAGGAGATTGAAGCCACGATTAGCCCCAGCGGTATTCACCGAATCACCATCTCGATCCTTTTCGATGGCAGCTTCCGCTCGTGGGGCGAGCCGCTGGAGCGATGAGCGGCGGCTGGGCAGGAAGCGACAGAAGGAGTCGTCTGCCTGACAACTGGCAAGAGCTGCGCAAGACCGTTAGAGACCGCTCTGGCGGCCGCTGTGAGGTCATCAAGAAGGATGGTCGTCGCTGCTGGGATCGGGCAACCGACTGCGACCATATCCAGCCGGGCGATGACCACTCATTGAGCAACCTGCGTGACATTTGCACTTGGCATCATCGCCGCAAAAGCAGCCGCGAAGGCAATGACGCCCAAGCGGCGCTACGCGCCATGCTCCGGCATCCCGTAGAGCAGCATCCAGGCGTTATCACAGGGCCACCAAGGCCACCACAAAACAAGGGCTTCTAAGGGGGACGACATGTCAGCAACTGGACCGTTGCCCAAGAGGAGCTCCGAGCGCTCTCGACAAGACCGACCGAGCGATGACCGCATACCCATGGCCAAAGGCGTCGCTCAAGGCGGCGACCCGTTTCCGGTCAAGACTCACTGGCACCCGATGGCCGTCGAGTGGTACCAGGCGCTCTCTGAGTCCGGCATCGCAGCGTTCTACGAGCGCTCCGACTGGGCTACGGCCATGATCGTCGCCGAGGAGCTCACCCATTACTTCAACACGTCAACATCCCGCCGCAGTGCGCAGATGCTGACCGCCCTCTTCTCCATGATGACCTCGCTTGGCGCGACCGAAGGCGATCGCCGCCGCATGCGCATCGAACTGGAGAAACCGAAGCCGAAGATCGCCTCTGCATCTGTTACTGCAATTGATGGCTACAAGTCGAAGCTTGGCGTGGCCAAGAAATAGAAGAGGACCGCGCACATTCCGACTGGCATCTGCATCGAGCCCGACTGTGAAAACCCAATCAACGCCAAGGGGCTTTGCCGCAAGCACTACAGCGCCGCCAATTACGCAGCAAATCGCGAGACACGCAAGGCGGCCCAGCGTGAATACTATGCAGCGAATAAGCCAGCCCTCTTAGTACAGAAAGCCGAGTACTACGTTCGCAAGGGCGATGAGATCAAGCCGAAGCGCGCCGAGTGGCGCGCGGAAAATCGCGACCACATAAACACCCTGTCGGCCGGCTACCGCAAGCGGGATCGAGAGAAGCTTCGCGTCCGACAGGCCGCGTGGCGCGAGGCCAACCCCGACTATATGCGGAGCTGGGCCATAGAGAACGCCGCCAAAATTTCGGAGAACAACTTCCGGCGCAGGCTCCGCCTTTCGGAGGCAAAAGCCGGCGTTATCATCTCCCAGCGCGACTGGGATCGGATGATCCAGCGCTCCGGCAATAAATGTGCCTACTGCGACTGCAGCCTTGACGGCTGCTTCACGATCGACCACATAGTCCCCATCTCCAAGGGTGGCCGACACTCCATCGGCAACCTCATTCCCGCCTGCCGATCCTGCAACAGCTCAAAGCGCGACCTGCTGCTGGTCGAGTGGCTTCAGCTTCGCGCCAACAGACCAGCCATGGCCGCGTGAGCGGCCAGTGATTCGCACAAGGGGTGACCAAAGATTCCCGAAATTGACCTTACGGGCATCGAGCCGTCCCTCGAAGCCGCAATAGCACACTTTCCGCCGACTGACATTGGGCCACTATGGCTCAAAGATGCGAATGGCGACTGGCTCCTCCCCGAGAGGTCTCTCGGGTGGGAGGTTATGGGCTGGTGCGCCGAGTGGCTCCAGCACCCAGATGGATCGCCGTGGATATTTACCGACGAGCAGGCACGTTTGACTCTCTGGTACTTCTCGCTGGACGAAGATGGCGAGTTCAACTACCGCCAAGCGGTTTACCAGGCCCTGAAGGGCGCTGGGAAGGACCCGTACGCAGCCGTTCTAGCGATTGTCCACCTCATCGGGCCTTGCCTCTTCTCTCATTGGGACGATGAGGGCAATCCGGTGGGCATGGACGACAAGTCCGCATGGGTTCAGATCGCTGCTGTCTCTAAGGGGCAGACGAAGAACACCATGAAGCTGGTTCCCTCGCTCCTGCCGGAGCGAACGCGCAAGGCCTTTGGCAATGTTGACGTGCAGAAGGAAGTTGTTTACGCGTACAACGGTGAGCGCTTCCTTGAGATCATCTCCAGCGCGTCCAGAACCCTTGAAGGCAATAGGCCGACGTTCCTGATCTGCGGAGAAACCCAACATTGGATTCCGAGCCAAGGCGGCGTCGACCTCTATGAGACGGCTACATACAACGTTCTGAAGACGCCCACAGGGCGCTTCATCTGCATCACTAACGCCTACGAGCCTGGCGAAGATTCAGTCGCTCAGCGCATCCGTGAGGAGCAGGAGAAGGTGTGGGCAGGAACGTCGGAAGATTCCGGCTGGCTCTACTGCAGTCGTGAGGCGCATCCGGCAAGCCCGCTCACCAAAGAGTGGGCGCCATTCATTCTTGAGCTGGTACGCGGCGACGCAATCTGGCTGAACATCAAGAACATCGTCAAGTCAATGGCAGACGGCACCTACGGTGCCAACCGCATCCGGCGAATGTTCTACAACCAGATCACCGCGTCCAGCGACTCACTGCTCGGCCCGTCCGAATGGGGCGGCGCGCTCAGCGACGAACCGAAGTACGGCACGAAGGCCGACCTGAATCCCGGTGACGAAATCACCATGGGCTTCGACGGTGGTAAGACGGATGACGCAACGGCCCTTGTAGCCATGCGACTCCGCGACAAGCTGCTTGTGCCGCTCGCCATCTGGCAAAAGCCCGACGGCGCCGCAGGCGACGGCTGGCATATCAATGAAGCTGAGGTCGACTCCGAGGTTCACCTGGCGTTTGCTACCTACAAGGTGCGTGCGTTCTACGCCGACGTCGCTCTCTGGGAAAGCTACATCGCCAACTGGTCCGAGGCCTACCGCGAAATCCTGCTCATCAAGGCAAGCCCGCAGTCTGCGACTGCGTTCGACATGCGTGGCAACCAGCAGAAGATCGCACGAGGCGTAGAAGCCTTTGTGCAAGCGGTCATTGACAAGCGCATCCGGCACAACGGCGACCGGCTCCTCAAGGTCCACGTCCTCAACGCCAAGCGCCGGCGCAACCGATTCGGCCTGACCTTCGCCAAGGAGAACGCCGAGAGCCCCCGCAAGGTTGATGCTCTGGCTGCCGCGCTCCTCGCCTTTATGGCCATGAACGACCTCATTGAGTCCGGCAAGCAACCGGCTAAGCAGTACCGCCGCACGCTCATGCAAACCTAGGAGACCCCTTGCCACAAGGCAATCTAAGCCCCGGCACCGAATTGGTGGCCGTTGATGTGGCAGAGAACTTCAAAGACCGCGTCGACGAGATGTTGGGCACGATCGCGAAAGACCGCGCCGCCCACCTCGCTAACCAGGCCTACCTCAACGGCATACATACCCTGCCAAAGATTCCCACCTTCGCTACCGCCGAGATCATCGAGCTGCGCCGCCGCGCAGTTCTGAACCTCATTGGCCTGCTGGTCAGCATTCCCGCTCAGGTCTCTTTCGTCGACGGCTTCCGCCGCGAGGGTGAACCATTCCCGAAGGAATGGAGCGCTTGGCTGCGCAACAACATGGCCGCCAAGCAGACCTCGATCTACCGGGCTGCGCTGACTTACGGCGCCGCATACGTGGCAATGGAAGACCTTGGCAAGGGCAAGCCAAAGTTCGCGCTGCTCTCCACCAAGGACACGGTCGCCTACTACACGGACCCCGTCAACGACGAGTATCCGGTGTACGCGCTGACCGTCCGGTCGAATCCCACGAAGAGCGCGCCCGGCCGCATCATCTACTACGACGCCGAGCGCATCGTCCATTTCAAGACGACCAAGGACGGCGAGCGAACAGTCCTCACGGACGTCGAACACAAGCTCGGCTACTGCCCGGTTGTTCGCTACGTCTGCAGCCTTGACGATGAAGGCACAGTGCGCGGCGTCATCGAACCGGCCGTGCCGGTTCAGGACCGCGTAAACCAGACCGCCTTCGACTTGCTCGTCACGCAGACCTTCTCCTCATTCAAGGTGCGCTACGCAGCGGGCCTCGTGGGCGAGGCAGTGCTGGACGCCGACGGTAACTTCGCGCTGGACGCCGACGGCCGGCAAATCTACAAGCCGATCCCCGTTAGCCAAGCCCGCATGCTTACGACCGATGACCCGAACGCCAAGTTCGGCACGCTCGATGAGACACCACTGGACGGCTTCATTGCTGCCCTCGAAGCGTCTATCAAGCAGTTTGCTGTCATCGGCCAACTCCCTCCTCACGCCCTCCTTGGCAACATGAGCAACCTCAGCGCCGAGACACTGGTCGCTGCCATGGCTCAGACGATGCGCTTCGCGCACGTCCTGAAGACCACGTGGGGCTCCTCGCACCAAAGCCTGATGCGCCTCACGGCCATCGACATGGAGCTTGGCGAGGAAGCTGCTACTGACTTCACCTCAGAGGTTCGCTGGCGCGACATGAGCGACAACACGCTGGGCGCCGTCGTTGACGGACTCGGCAAGGCAGCCACCATGCTCGGCATCCCGGGCCGCGCGCTCTGGGCGCGCATGCCCAATGCCACCACTCAGGAGATCAACGAGTGGGTCAAGCTGGCTGACGAGGTGCAGCACGAGCAGCAGTTCGGCGGCACCGACCCGGCAGCAGCCTCGCGTCGGCAGCAGCCACTGACGCCAGAACCGAGCGTCCCAACTCCACTCGAAGCGTTCGGGGGTAGCCAGTGACGAGCGATGACCTGCCCGAAGTTACCTACCTGAACGCCGCCATCCTTGAAGCGATGGAGGCTGACACCAGCCAGAGAGTGCCCGCGTCTCATGCAGTGAGGGCGAAGGAGTTGCGCGAGCGATTCCTTCGGCAACATGGCAACGCTTAGCGAGATAGAGGCCATCGAGGAAGCCCACCGCGCAGCACAAGCGCGGCTGGGCATCGTAGGCGCTTACCTCGCGTTGGCCGACTGGAACACAGTAAGCGCCGTAGCGGCCGCTGAGACGGCCGCAGGCTGGCTCTCCCGGTCATTGCGCATGATCGTCGGAATTAGACGCTACAGCAGGCGCATAGCCCAGTCCTACTACCAGCTGGCACGAGCCCTCGAGACCGGAAGGTCTCTGGGCATGCCAGAGTATTCTGACGATCCCGAAGATGTCACCATGAGCGGCCTGCGAAAGCAGTACCTCGACTTGCTGCTTGAGATAGCCACGCTCGACACGGAACGGCCAGGAGCCGACGTCGAGGGCGCATGGCTACACGATCGGCTAAACGAGGAAACGAAGGTCGCAGAGCATGACGCGAACCGCCGTCGACTGAGGCTCGAAGATTCTTCCCTAGACCGCTACATCCAAGCCCTGCTAGATGCAGCGGATGATAGCGATTCTAAGGTTGAGATCGACGACTTCGATTGGCTGGATGACCTCACTGAAGAGGAAGTCGAGCAGGCATTCGGCCAGCTTCTCTTGGCGAACGCTGTAGAGGTGCAGGTAGGGGCTGTAAAGGCCTTGCGAGGCAACGACGAGCTCACGCCCGACATGGTGCTCGACAAGGCCGCAGAGAGCCACCTGAGCGCAGGCTCGGCAGGCGCAGGCAAGGTGGACAAATACGGCATCAGCGCAGGACGCGATGCCATTGATGACGCCATTCGCGGCGACGGCCGAGTCGAGCTGTTCGCACGCAAGTGCGGACCTAACCCCTGCTACTGGTGCGCGATGCTCGCGTCACGCGGCTTCGTCTACACGAAGTCCAGCGCCAATCTCACGAAGCGCAGTACGACAGTCGGCGGCAGCGCCGGCAACTTCGAAGAGGGGTCCGACGGACGCCCTTTGGACGTGCGCAAATTCCACGACAACTGTCACTGCACGATCATCTCGCGATGGCAGCTGCAGTCGAAACTCCCCGCTGACAACCAGTTCTATCAAGAGAGCTGGAACAAGGTCACTGAAGGGCTTGGCGGCAAGGCTGCCATGAGCGCATGGCGCGCCTTCATGTACCGACGTCAGCGGGACCAACTGGCCGCGATCCGCGACCAAGTCAATTCACAGAACACACCATAGTCCCAGGAGGACATGTGCCTAACGGCGAGAACAACGCGGCGCCCCAGGCGGGCGCCACTGAGCAGCAACCAGAAGCAGCAGCCCCTTCCGCAGAAGCCCTTGCAGGGCTTCCTGAGGAGTTCAAGTGGCTGGCGAAAGAAGTCACCACAGCACGCGCAGAAGCGGCTCGCTACCGCACTGAGCGCAACACGCTGCGCGAGAGCCTAGAGGGCGCCGTGACAGCAGAGGACTTCGAGGCAGCTAAGGCTGATTGGGATGGCAAGGTCCGCACGCTGGTGCGCGATCAGATCATCAAGGATCACAAGCTGCCTCCTGAACTGGCTGAGCTGCTCAAGGGCGATGACGAGGCCTCCCTCGCGGAGCACGCCGCCACTCTCGCCAAGTTTGTGCCAGCAGCGCCTGCGGCTCCAGCGGAGCCTGCGCCGGCGACTGAAGCACCGACACCACCGCCCCTGCCGCCTGTCGGCGGGCTCACACCTGGAACTCCTGCAGAGGAAGCCGACCCGGCCGATTTGGTCAAGCTGGCGAAGTCGCAGAACTTCCACTAGTCCCCCAAAACAAAGGCCCTTCACCTGATGGTGAGGGGCTTCTCTATTTCTAGGAGATCGCATGGCCGTTGGTCAGCACGCAGTAGTAAAAGCAGAGAAGATCGCAGCAGCTGCTGTAGTCGCCCTCGGCGAAGAGTCCGTACTTGCCAAGACCGTTGAGCGCCGCTCGTTCGACGAGTTCAAGGGAGCGGCCGGTGACAAGATCACCTTCCGCGTTGAGGGAACCCTCCCCGTTCGCTCGTATGAATGGCGCAACGACCGCGCCGACCAGATCGTCACGGACACCTATGTCGAACAGACAGTGGACCTGACGGTCGAGCCGAACAACGACTACTCCGCAGTGGCTCTCATCGACGAAGCCCTGGAGTTTGACTTCGGCGGCGCATGGGGCAAGCTCTTCAATGCGCAGATCAAGGCAGTGACCGGTGGCCTCGAGCGCCGCGTCCGCAGCCAGGTCATCAACGCTCCCTACGAGCGCGTCATGGCGCTTGTCGCCTCCTCGGCCGCAAAGGCCGCAGCACACGCTGACGGTGAAGACCTCGTCTTCAACTTCTTCAGCGACGTGCAGGCAGAGCTGAAGGCTCTGCGCAACCCCGACACCAACGTTGTTGCCGTGGTTGGCTCCGGCTGGGCGAACCTGCTCCGCAAGGCCTCCAAGTCCACGAAGAACGAAGGCACCGGCGACGGCGCGTTCGCTTCCAATGTGATCGACACCTTCGCCGGCATCACCGCCGTCGAAGACCCGACACTGGGCAAGAACGAAGGCTACGTCTACGCAGCTTCCGCATTCCTCCTGTTCACCGCTGCACCCCGCGTGCCGCTCGGTGCAGTCAAGGGCGCCATCTCCAACGAGAACGGCTTCTCCCTCCGCTGGATTCAGGACTACGACGCATCCCGCCAGATCGACCGCTCCACGTTCAACTCGTGGATCGCTACCGGCGTCACCAAGGACAACCTTCGCCAGATCAACTCTGACGGCACCAAGGAAATCGTCGACACCGTGCAGTACTTCGTGCGCGGCATCAAGATCGTCCTCGCGGCCGACGCCACAGCCGCAACCGCTGCCGAGATCAAGCCCGGTGACGGCAATGCTCGCACCAACGGCTCCCTCGGTTCCTCGGCAACGTCCACCCTCGCCAAGGTCTACAACGACCAGCCGTTCGCTGGCACGCTGCCCGCTGGCGATCCCTTCACCATCGGCCATGACGTCGACGTAGTCGTACCGTAAGGAGCCGACAATGGCTGAGCCTCTGGGCACAGTAAACGAGGTGGCGGCTCGCGTAGGCGAGTCGATCACCGCGACGGAAGACGTCGCACTGGCGAACTCCATGCTCAAAGAGGCCTCAGCTTACGTCCGGCTCTACGGACTGCCTTGGGTAAGCCCCGAAGCCGCCCCTGACATTGCGAAAACAATCGCGGTGGCAGCGGCGGCCCGGGGTTACCAGAACCCAAGCGGCCTCAAGATGGAGCGCGGAGACGCTGTCACGCTCGACGTTGACACCGACTACCGCAAGGGCGCTGCGCTGACTGCCGGCGAGATCAAGATGATTCAGATGGCCGCCAACACACGCGGCCGCATCATCTCGGTCCCGCTGACGAACCCTGAAAGGTTCGTCGCGACGTCGGAATCATGGCGCTACCCGGGCGGAAGCCCTGAGTACCTGTTCATGGACGCGGAGCCGAGGCCATGGTGAAGAGCCGCCTGCTGGATCGCGGCCGAGAAAGCCTGATCGTGTACGTCGAAGAGACGGTGACCGATTCATTCGGCAACGTTGTGAAACGGCCTTCGGGCGACGGCGTCACGATTCGCTGCACAAGCTCCGAGGATCGCTCCTCAGACGCTGAGCTGAATGGACAGGTGTCCAACAAGGTTGTTCGCATCCTGGCCCGTCAGGTGCCCGCTGGCAGCTGGTCCCGCATCATCTATGACGGTGAAGAGTGGGACCTCGCTAGCCCTCCGCGAATGACGACCGGCGCCACCGATCGCCTCAAGCACATCGAGTTCACCATCCGATCACGGAACAAGCTGCAGGTCGATGGCTGAGTGGCTTGGCTTCAATGGCCCCCCGAAGGGGCCTGGAAGCGTCGAAGACATCGTCTCCCACCTTCCGGCAGTCAAGAGCGAATTGAAGGCTCAGGGCAGCGCCATAGCGGCGCGTGCCCGCTCTTACCTCTCACTCCATCACGACACCGGAAACGCCCGCATCACAGTCGTCGCCCCGCCTCAGACCAAGCTCGACTGGCATGTCGCTCTCTATGACGTAGGCGAGCAGGACGGCGTCCCCGATCGCACTGACAACGGCAACAAGTCGGCGATCTCCATCGAACTCGGCCATTGGCAGAAGACCAAGACCGGCCGCGTCTGGGTTGACGGCATTCACGCCCTTGGCAACGCCGTCGAGGATCGCGTCAAGAAGTACGGAAAGAGTTCATGACAATCGACATTCCCGTATTCGGGTCTACCGACCGGCTGATCCTCGCCATTCTTCGCGAGTTCTTCGCAGGTCAAGGCATTCACATCGGCACGCAGTTCACCGAGGGCATGAGCACGCCGGCCATCATCGCAGCGCGTGAGCGCCGCTCCGGCAATGGAGAGGGCAGGACGCCTGATGACCGGTTCATCGAGCCAGCGGTCATCTCGATCAACACGCTGACCTCTGGCCTTGAAGCCATGAGCGACGGCGCTGACCTGCAGGAGATGTGCCGAGTGGCGCTGCGCCAAGCGCAGCTCAAGCAGAAGGTCTACCCCGGCCTTGGCCACATTTCGAAGATCGAGAACTCAACCGCCGCTTCCCGCACCTCCGACTGGGCAACCAGTACCGGAGTCGTGCAGTACGCCACCCTCCCGAAGGGCGTCGTTCGCTTCGAGTCGGTCTTCCGACTACTCATCCGCCCGCCCGCAACGGGCAGCGTAAACAACCGCTTCAGGCCGCTCACGTAGCGGCCTTTTCTGTGGGCCCCGCCCCACAAGGAGACGTCTCACATGACTCTTGATAACACCGCCGTACTCAAGGTCGGCACCGGCCACTTCTACACGGCCCCCATCGGCACGGCGGTTCCCGCCGACCTGCGCAACCCTGGCGTTGCGTGGACCGAGATGGGCCACACTTCCATGCAGGACATTCTGGCCTCAGCTTCCGAAGGTGGCGAAGTCACCACGCTTGGCTCGCTGCAGGCGAAGACGCTGCGCCAGTCCGTAGCCTCGCGCACCGAGTCCTACAACATGAACCTCCTGCAGTTCGACAAGGACAGCCTGAAGCTCTACTACGGCGCCAACGCCGTGGTTACGGGCACCGGCCACGTGCAGGTCCCGCAGGACGCTACGCCGACTGAGGTCGCATGGCTCGTCGTGTTCTACGACGGCACCACGACTGCTGGTATCTACGCCCCCAAGGCGTCGATCTTCCGCAGTGATGACCTCGCAATCTCCGACACCGAGAACCTGGCTCAGCTGCCGCTGAAGGTCACCCCGCTGACCTACCTCAGCAACGCCTTCGCCATCGAGTTCATCCCGCCTGTCGCCGTGAAGATTCAGGCAACGGCTACCGCCTCGCGCAGCGCGCAGGTCGTCTCCGCTGTCACCGTCACCAACGCCGGCTCCGGCTACGCCTCCGTCCCCGCCGTCACCTTCACTGGCGGCTCTGGAACTGGCGCAGCTGCAACCGCCGTCCTGACCAACGGGTCTGTCACGGCGATCACCGTGACCAACGGTGGCTCCGGCTACACCGCTGACCCGACTGTCGTAATCACCGCACCGTAAGGAATCGCATTGGCTCTGAAAGACAAGGTGCCGTCCTTTGAGAAGGGCTCACCCAACCTGGGCGACCAGCTCCGCGAGCTGGCTGCTGTCGTGCTGACGCTGTGTGAGGCCGTAGAGGCCGAAGACGCGGCCAAGGCAACCGAGGCTACCAAGCCTGCTTCCAAGCCCACTACGCGGGCAGCAGCGAAGTAATAGACCCCGAGTGGGCAGGAGCGGACACCTGCCCACTCGGCACTTCCTTTGTCCGCAGCACACAGCACCACAACAAGCAGGAGTTGCAATGTCCGCAATCAAGCTTTCCGATCTGCAGAAGGGTGCAGACGAGAAGTACCCAGACTTTGAGATTGAAATCGAGGACGGCAAGGTCGTGGCTTTCCAGCCCATCCTGCGTCTCGACAAGAAGGGCCGTAAGGCCGTAGTCGCAGCACTCGACATCGCCAAGCGCTTCGGCTCCGAGGAGTCCGACGAGGACTGGACCGACGTCTATGCAGACGCCTTCAAGCTGACAGCCCGAACGCCGCAGGCGTTCACCGCAGTGAAGAAGTTCGCAGGCGAAGACCTGACGCGCTGGTCATACCTCTTTGACCAGTACCAGGAGAAGACGCACGCGGGGGAAGCCTAACCCTCGCGGTTGAGCTGGATGCTCACGGCGAAGAGATATGGCTTGATCTGAAGGAGTTCTGGAACTTCGATCTCATCGAGTTCATAGGAGGACGGTGCCACGGCACCGTCTCTCTCATCTTCGCAATGATGCGCCAGCTCCCCGAGGGTTCCCGCTACGCCGCCATCATGTCCGCCCCCATGGATGGCGACGAGGCCAAAGAAGAGCCCGAGATTGATCCAGAGATGGCTGCCGCAATTGGGCGCCGCTACTGGACGCCGGACCGCCAGCTTATTGCGATGCAAATCAACGCCATACGCGACCTGACGGTCATCTCCGGCAACTGGGAGAAGGGCAAGGAGCCCAAGTTCCCCGTCATTGGACCGCCTGAATGGCGCGGCGAGAAGCCGACCAAGAAGGCCGAGCCAGTGACCAACAGCGACGTACTGAAAGCCCTGGGGTGGAACGGAGTGAACAGCTTTGGCTGATCTCAAACTAATCGGCGCGGTCGCCGTCAAGGTCCGACCGGATGCCAAGGGCTTCCGCGAATCAACCAAGAAGCAGGTTCTCGCCGAGCTTCGAGGCCAAGAGTACGAAGTAGTCGTCGACCTCGATCTGGACGCCTCAGGCGTCCGCGAGAAGGCTAAGCGGGCCGTGCGCGACGTCAGGGACGAGGTCGACAAGACGCTCAACGTCAAGGTCGGCGTAGATCCTGACGCGCTCCGCAAGGCGTCTGCTGACATAGGTCGGATGCTCAAAGACTTCAAGGTCAGCGACGTCAAGGTCAATATGGACCAGGAGTACCTGCGACGCGCCGGCGCCAAGCTGAACGCGGCCCTATCCGCAGCTTCGGCCGCTGGCATCAACGTCGACTTCAATACCGACGATGGCCTCGAAAAGGCCAAGCGTGACATTGACGAGTTCCTCAAGAAGGAAGACGGCAAGGGCGTCAAGTTCAAGTCGGACATGACCGGATTGGAGATCGCAGCAGCTCAGCTCAAGTACGCGACCCGCGACCGCAAGGTCAACTTCTTCATAGACGTAAACAAGAAGAGCCTGATCGTCGCAGAGGGTCTCATCAAGAGCCTCGCTGGCCTCGGTGTGCTGACGTCAGTCGGACGCAACCTTGAAGACTTGATCGTCAACTTCGACAAGTTCAGCCTCAAATCAGCTGGCTGGGCAACAGCCATTGGCAACCTCGTGAACGCCGCAGCATTCCTCGGCACCTCAGCCTTCACTATCGGTGAAGGCATGGTGCAGTCGATTGGCCTGCTCGCCACAATGCCGACGGCGTTGGCCGCAGTTGCTGCCGGTGTGCTTATCAACGTAGCTGCGTTCAAAGACTTCAAGGAAGCGATCGACGGCGACGCCGAGGCGCTAGCGAAGCTACCTCCCAACGCTCGTGAAGCAGCCAAGGCGCTGCAGGGCACGTGGACCTCCATACAGAAGCCGGTTCAAAACGCCTTCTGGGAGGGCATGGGCGACTCGATACAGCGCTTCGCAGCCAATGTCATCCCCGTCCTGCGGGACGGGCTTACATCAGCAGCTGACGATGTCGGTCGCTTCAACGCTGGCATCCTCGATTCGTTCGAGGAGATTTCCAAAAACGGCGACATGCAGAAGATGTTCGGCAACCTTGAGGGATTCTTCCGCCAGGCGTCAGCCGCATCCAAGCCATTCTTCGACGCGCTCAATACCCTCGGCCTTCGCGGCTCAGACTACCTCCCCCGCTTCGGCGGCTTCCTAGCGGACATCGCCCAGGGATTCGACGACTGGATCACCAAGGCTGACGAAGCCGGCAAGATCAACGTCTGGATCGAGAAGGGTGTCCAGAGCCTCAAGGACATGGGGTCAGTGGGCAAGTCGGTAGTCGACATGTTCAAGGGCATCACCCGCGCAGTCAACGACGCGGGAGGCGGAGGCCTCCCCGAGTTCCGCGACAACATGCGGGACATTGCGAACATCATGCTCGCGGAGCCGTTCCGCAGCCGCATGGCAACCATCTTCGCCGGAGCCCGTCAGGGCGCCACGGAGTTGAATAAGGGCGTCAAGGACCTTGGCGAGACGCTGGGAAGCTCTGCTGGCTACGTCAACGAGCTCCTCAAGGGACTCGGCAAGCTGGGCGGTGGACTGCTCTCTGGCGTCGCAAAGACGCTAGGCCAGCTGCAGTTCCAGACCGGAACGCTCGAAGGCATCCGAGACATGCAGACCGCGCTCAACGACCTCGGCCCCAGCTTCGCTGGCCTCGGCCGAATCATCGGCAACATGAGCCGCGTCTCCGGCGAAATCTTCAAGGGCGTAGCGCCGGTCATCAATACCGTAGTCGACTTCCTCGACACCTCAGTAGGCAAGCTGACTGGCAACCTCGAGAAGGTTGCGGGTCCGCTGACTGGTCTCGTCAACGCGCTCGTCACAGCAGCCTCAGGGCCGCTGACGATGGTAGTCGACGTGCTCAACGCTTCGCTGGGCGCATTCAATGGACTCCCTGAGCCGATCAAGCTGGCCACGGCAGCCTTTGCCACATTCCTCGCCCTGCGAGGACCGCTAGGCAACTTCCTTGGCTCCGTGCAAACCGGCTGGGCAAAGTTCGCAGACAGCGCCCGAGTTGGCGCCAAGAGCACCGAGACCTCAACCAAGCGCATTGGTGACTTCATCTACGCTGCCGACGGAAGCGTTCGTCGGTTCGACGCCAGCCCGATGGTCAAGCAGCTTGACACGATCGGCGCCAAGGCCGCAGCAGTAGGTAAGCGAATTGGTGGCAGCCTCCTCGCATTCGCTGGCGGCCCTTGGGGCATTGCGCTGGCAACGGCGGGCGCCGCAGTCGCACTGGTCGGCGACGCGGCAGCTAAGCAGAAGGCCAAGATCGACGATCTCGTCTCGGCCCTCGATGGCCAGCAGGGCATCAACGGCGCCACTGAGCGGGTCATTGCCAGTCAGCTCCGAGCCAAGGATTCCTTCCTCTTCTGGGAGAAGGCCTCAATTGCGGACAGCGCCCAGAACATCGGCATCAGCCTGCGAGACCTTCAGAAGGCCGCCGAAGGCGTGCCAGAGTCCATTGAGGCCGTCAACGCGGCCATCAAGAAGGCTGGCGACAACAAGACTGGCCTCCAGTCAGTGGTCGACACCTTCAAGGTTCTCTCCGACGTAATCAACAAGTCGGGAACTGGCGGCAGCCTGGGTGGTGGCTTCGCGGACTTCCTCAGCAACATCTTCGGCTCTGACGCAGCAAAGACTGCGTCCGGCCTGCAGAAGATCAAGGACGACCTAATGGCCGCCCGCCTGGAGGTTGAACAGACCTCCAAGCAACTTGGCGTTCCCATCGGGACATCGGCTGGAATCATCGCGGCAATCGAAGTGCTGGCTGACAAGGCCTCCAACGCAGATGACAAGCTGCGTGCGGTCAACGACATCATCCGCCAAATGAATGGCAAGACGTCACTGGACGATGCGATCCAGACATCCAACGACGCGGCTCGCGACTTCGTGGCCAACCTTCAGCAGATCGTTGACATTGGAAATAGCGAAGGCCTTTCCCTGCCGGCCCTCTTCAAGGCCGATGGCTCGATCAACACAGTATCCAAGGCAGGCTCCGACCTTCGGACGGAGCTGATGAATATTGCCACGGCCGGCCGAGACTCAGCCCTTCAGCTCGCACTGGCGCAGAAGGACCCGCAGGTAGCGATTGACACTCTCCGCACGGAGATGCAGAAGACCCGCGACCTCATTGCCCAGCAGCTGACAATCGGCGGAGTGCCACCCGAGCAGATCGACGCGATTCTTGCTCAGCTTGATCTCGACCCGGCAAAGATCGAGATGCTCCTCAATCCCGAGTCGAAGGACAAGGCGCTTGCTGATCTGAAGGCGGCCAACGGCATAGCTCAGGCAACCGTTGCTGCGCCGGCAGTCCTCGGCCTTGATGTCGATGCCAGCTCTAAGTTCGCCCCGAAGCTTGGCCAGGCTCAGTTCGAGATTGGCCAGTTCAACAACCTCACGCCAACGCCTCAGCTTGACGCTAACTCCTCGAAGTTTGATGGAGCAATCGCTCAGGCGCAGGGCAAGGGTGCGGGCTTGAATGCCTCCAAGTACACCGCTGGCCTCGACGCTGACGCGTCGGGCTTCAACAACAAGGCCAATGATGTGGCTACCAAGGGCCGGGGCCTGGACGTCTCGACCTACACGCCATCGGTCAACGTAGCGGGCAACGCAACAAGCGTGCTCGGCAACATCATCGGCGGCCTCGAGTCGATCGGCGGCAAGGTCTTCTCGGCCACCGTCAACATCGTCAAGAACCTGCTGGGCGGCGGTGAGAGCGCAAACGGCTCCGTATATGAGGGACTCGGTCGGTGGAACAAACGCTTCCAGCCGAAGTACTTCGCAGACGGCGGCATCGAGAATCACGTTGCTCAGATCGCAAAGCCCTCCTCGGTCTACCGCGTTTGGGCGGAGCCCGAAACGGGCGGTGAAGCCTACATCCCCCTGGCAGCTTCCAAGCGTGGTCGCTCAACAGCGATCCTCGACGAGGTCGCCGGCCGCTTTGGCTACACCCTGCAAAGCAAGATGCAGCAGTTCAATAACGGCGGCGTAAGCGGCGGCCTCTCAGGCGGCCGCAGCGAGACCCACATCCATGTGGACGCAGCCCCCGGCGTGGCCTACCAGTACGCAAGGGAAGTCGCTGACGCCACCCTTACGCGCGCCCGAGACATGCAGGTCATGTACGACGTCGCGTAATTCATTCACCACTCCCAGTAAGGAATCACATGGCCTCGATCGTCTATGCCGCTCCCCCGGTTGGTGAGTTGGCTTCGGCCCGCTTGCCGCAGGGGATGCGGATGACCTGGGAGTCGTGGGACGGCGAAATCTGGGACATTGCCACCGGCGCTGAGGGCGTAGCCCTCTTGCCGGGAGTGCGAGGTCTGAATATGCCGCCAGTCAGGCGTCACACTCAGACCTCGCCGGCAGTGCATGGCAGCCGCCGCACTGGCTGGATCGCTCAAGAACGCGAAGTGTTCTGGCCGCTGCTCGTCTACAAGGAAATGGGCGAGCAGGACTGGTCCAAGCTGGACGGCGGCTTCTGGCGGTCTATGCACCCCGACCGCCCCGGCAAGTGGGCGGTCACTGACCCCGCTGGCCGCACGCGCATCCTGACCTGCGTCTTTGATAATGACGGCGGGCACACGACCGACATCCTCCCTTCCATTCGCGGCTGGGAGAAGTACGGCATCTACCTTGCAGCTGAGCAGCCCTTCTGGGTTGGCGAGTCCATCCGACGCGGCTGGACCGGCTCTGGCGGGACCAGCTTCTTCGGCTCCGGCGCCCCTAACTTCAACATCTCCACAGCCTCCAGCGCATCAACCGCCACCATCAACAACCCTGGCGACCTTGACGCTTGGCCCAAGTGGACCATCGTAGGTCCGTCCACGACTACGACCATTGGTATTCCCGGCCAGCTGATCCAAGTCCCCTTCGACATTCCGGCTGGCAAAGCGCTGGAGGTTGACACTGACCCGCAGCGTCAGACCGTAACATTCGGCGACTGGGCGCCTAACGCCCTGACGGGCTTCGGCACGATCACGAACGGCGTCAGCAAGTTCACTGACATGGGCGCCATCAACTTCGCTGCGGTTCCGGCAGGCGAAGCAGTCAAGCTCTCCATCGTCATCAACGGCAGCGGCATCGTGCTCATGGAGATCGTGCCACGCCACTTTAGGGCGTGGGGCAAGTGACGGAGCAGCCGTTCAAGATCACCGTCTACGACAAGAACTTCGCCCGCAAGGCCATCATCTCAACGCCTCTCAGCCTGAGGGCAATCCCCCGGCACAACCTCAAGGGCACTGCGACATTCGGCCTGGCACTGGACCACCCGGCGCTGGCCGACGTAATCGTCGCAGGCAGCCGCGTGGTCATCGACTACCGAGGCAAGCACGCGCTGTCCGGCCCAGTCACTGAACGCAGCATCAACGGCCCGAGCATCTCAGGCAGCGCGACATTCCTCGTGGAAGACGACTTCCGCATCTGGCACAACGTTATTGGCTGGCCAGTCCCATCGGCTGCCATCACTGCGCAGGGAGGTGCCGAGTACTACCGGCTGACCGGCCCTGCAGAGACCGTCCTAAAGACGGTCGCCCGCAAGAACTTCATTGACCGACTCGGCATGCCTGTGACGATCTCACCCGATCTTGGTCGCGGTTCTGTCATCACGCTGGAAATCCGCATGGAGCCCCTCTTCGAGAAGCTCTTCCCGGCAGTCGAGGCCGCAGGCCTCGGGGTCAGTGTCGTGCAAGGCGCCACCGGCCTCGTGGTCGACGTCTACGAAACCTCCGTCTATCCGCTGCTTCTCAGCGAAGAGAGCGGAGTCGTGCAGGACTGGTCATGGACCAACTCCGCACCAAAGGTCACAGACCTCGTCGTAGGCGGTCGCGGAGAAGGTGTTGAACGAGAGTTCCGCCGCTTCAATGACAGCGCCTCACGCGCCCTCTGGGGCGTCGTAGGCGAGACGTTCCTTGATGCCCGCGACGTTGGCACCGACCTCAACAGTTGGTACAGCCGCCGCGACTCGGCAGTGGAGTCACTGAAGAGCGCCACTGAGAACTACAACGAAGACGTCCAAGAGCTGAGGCAGCTTACGGATGCAACCACCAATGCTTACAACGCACGCGTGGCAGTCGATGGCTCGTACCCCGCAGGCTCTTCGGAGCGCATCTCAGCGCTCTCCGATTACAACTCGGCAGCCAGCCGCAAGACCTCCAAGCAGACGACTGTGGCCAACTCTCTGACGGCTGTCAATGAGAAGCAAGCGGACCTCAACGCGATCAACGCAGAGTACGCAGCCATCCGCGCCGAGTACGAATCGCTCATCGCCAAGCGGGCAGCCGAGAAGCTGACCGAAGGCGGCGAGGCTACCGGCATTCGCATGGTCCTCTCCGAGACCGACGGCTTCCGCTACGGCGACTCCGTCACGGTCGGAGACAAGGTCTCCATGAAGGTCGGACCCGGGCTGGCGCTGACCGACGTACTGCGCGAGGCAGAGCTTCGCTGGGACTTCGAGACCGGCGTGACAGCCACCCCCTCAGTCGGAGAGATCACCGACAACCCCGACCGGACTTTCGCCAAGAGACTCCGCGACTCCGTAACACGTATCCGAAAAATAGAGGTGAAGTAACCATGGCCTTTACAAGCATTGGCTATGACGGCACCGTCAATGAGCGCCAATGGGCAGAGCTCATCCCCAACGCAGGCGCCTGTGACTACGGCGTGAAGGGCGCGGGAGACCTCAAGGTCTCCGCAGTACCCGGGCAGCCCCTAATGCTCTCAGTGGCCGCAGGAACGGGCTGGGGCCATGGTGTCATCGACACGGCCACCACCAATACGACCATCACATGCGACACGATCAGCTCCGGCACTCGCTGGGACTTGATCGCTCTCCGCAGGAACTGGCAGCCACTCGCTGGCGGCCCCTCGTCCATCGTCAAGGTGACGGGCGCAACCACGAAGGCCATCCCGGCCAGCCGTAAGGCCGAGCCTGGCGTTGAGGACGACCAGCCGCTGGCACTCGTCCAGTGGACAGCTGGCCAGACGCAGCCCACGACCATCATTGACCTGCGAGTGTGGGCAGGCAACGGCGGCGCAGTGGCCAAGGATGACCTGGCACTGAGCTACCTCGCCAAGATCGGCGCCATGGTCACCATCGGCAACGTTCAGTGGCAGCACGTGCTCAAGGAAAACGACATGCCCGGCTGGGTGAATGTCGGCGGCGTAGTTGGCGACAGCGTTGCCCTCTCGCCCCACAGCCTCTACCGGCACATGGGCACATGGTTCGGACGAGCGGTCAAGAACGCGGGAATCTCCCGCTCAGGCCGCCGCGTCATGCTCGAGGGTGGCTTGGCCAACGACGTGGACATCTTCTACATCAAGGACACCGAGTACATCCTCGCAACCTTCGACCCGTCATATGCCCCGAAGCTCAAGGACGAGCCGCTGAAGCCGATTCTCGTGAATGCCTACCAGTGCAACATGGTGGCAACCACCACCGGCGAGCTTCGCATCAGCTTCCTTGTGAACGTCGGTTCTGCGTCAAGCAAGTTCGGCCCCGGCGCCATGGTGTTCCCCCTCGGCTCGATCGAGTGGAACTCATGAGCACCCAGCTGATCACCCCGAATCCCCACATCCCCTGCAAGCCAGGCTGGTGCCTGCAATACGTCCGCGAGGCGTATGGCATCTACCCGGGCGTTTATCCGAGCGCGACGGCCGGATGGGCCAATGCCCAGCACAAGCATCAGGACCACAACTTTCCCGACGCATGGGTCCCCTTGTGGTTCTTCATGAGGGACGAGCCCCTCGGGCACGTCGTGCTGCGGGCGCCTGACGGCTCGATCTTCTCGACGAGCGACCCGTCGACGGTGCCGCACCATCACCCGAATCTCGCAGACCTGATGGCGTACTACGCCCACTGGGGCTTGCCTCTCACGTATCTCGGCTGGTCTGAGGACATCGAGACCGTTCGTGTCGTGAATGCCAGCAGCTCTATCGAGTACGCCGGTGGCGCCACTCCCCCTCCCGCCCCGGTCTACACCGCTGACGAGCAGATTCTCGTCGACCTCGGACTATCGCTTCCGTAAGGACTTACCATGCCTGAACAACTCTCCAAGTCTCTGACCAACCAGCAAAAGCTGGACTTCCTGCCTGACGCCATCGTCACTGGTGGCGACACCATGAAGGACGGCAAGTCCTTGCAGACGCAGATCGCAGAAGCCCCCGAGGCGGCGCTCTGGCTGCCCCTTATCGACTGGGGCGACTACAAGACGTCGGTCCTCCAGCAGCTTGCGTACAACGCGCGGGCGGCCGCTCAGGGCAACTCTGAGCTAGTGGCCATCAGGTCCTTGCTGACGCAGGTCCTATCGCAAGTCACCAACGGAGTGCCGGTGGACATTGACTACGACCGCATCGCAGAGGACATCAAGGCCAACATGCCTGAGTTCGAAATCATCAAGAAGGAGGGCTAGACCATGGGCAACCATGTAGCAACCTCGACCTTCCTCGAGAAGATCGCCAGCACCCCCTGGCTGCGCACCCTCTGGCAGGGCTTCATTGTCGACGCGCTGGGTGCCATTGGCCTCGGCCTGCTGACGATCCTCGGAACCACCGACCCGACTGACCCGCTCTTCTGGACTCTGGCTGGCGCGCTTGTGGCCAAGTCGTTCGCTACTGCGATCGCCTCATGGTTCACGCGTCTCAAGAAGGACGCAGCCAAGCCCGAGGAGCTGACGAGTGACTGACTTTCCATTCGACATGCAGCTGGTCGTTGACCCGCTCAGCACGTCGAACGTAGTCGCCAACGGCCAGATTTACATCTACTCACCGGACGACACCAACAACACCACGCCCCTGGTCCTGACGGACCCGAATGGGCTGGCGCTCACCAACCCGCTGATGTCCAATTCCAACGGGTTCCTGCCGCCGTTCATGACGACACTGCCGCAGGTCAAGTGGGTGGGGGCCGGCTTCGTCGGCTTCTTCGACTCGTACCACGGACTCCGCAACGAGGCCGTCGACGCCAAGACCGCAGCGCAAAACGCCGCCAACTCGGCAGCCGAAGCAGCAACGCACGCACAGGCTCCCACTGACATTCAAGTGGACGCAGGAATCGCTCGCGCCAACCTCCCAGAGCAGGTCGCTCAGGTTGTGGCCCAAGATGGAACCGTCGCGTTTGCTGCTGCCACCGCCGTTGCGAACGCCGCAGCAAACGCGGACTTCATACTCGGCAACGACGAACGCATTCCGGCCCGCGCACCACTGGAGTCTGGCGGTTACCTGGCCGTTGAAGTGGATAAGGATTACCGAGTTTCCCGGGGTGTCATGCCTGACGGCACTCAGGAAATCCCGCGACTGAAGACCGCTCACGTTACCAGCTATAACTACCCCACCGACGATTACCTCAAGGCCACTGTCGACCCTGACGGCCGCGTGGCTGAAGACGCCCTTGGCCCAGATGGCAGGGTCCCGGCTTGGGTACTTGAGGCATGGCGCGCACGCATGGGCGGGGTAGTCACCCCGCCCATCGGCAAGGCCAAGGGGATTATCTGCCGGGGCGATTCCATTACGGCCGGCTCTGGCGGCGCGGGCACTTCCTACCCCATGGAGCTGGGCAGGCTGTATCCCACGATTCCCATTGCCAAGCGCGGGGCACCCGGGGAACAGTCCCAAGGCATCGCCCAGCGGCAAGGCTCCATCCCGCTATTGGTCACTGTCACTTCAGGAGTGATTCCCGCCAGCGGCTCAACCGCTGTAACCCTAAACGCCGTCCTGTTTGCCCAGAACGGCGGTACGGGTAACCCTGACTTTAATTTCATGATGGGATCAATCAACGGCATTCCGGGTCGGATCACCGGGACCACCTCGGCTTACGTCTTTACGCGGTCCTACGCCGGTGATGAGCACCCCACGGTGGGTGCGTTCCCATGGATGGACGACTGGGAGGCAGGGCACCGGGACTGGCATCAGATCATCATGACAGGCCGCAATAACAGCACCAGCGCATCCATGCTGGCCAGCGCCACGGCGGCCATGACCGGCTACCAAACCGGGGGTGATTACTTGGTGCTGTCCATCACCACGCGGGTGGATGAAACCTTGGGCACCTCTGGTCACACCGCGATCCTGGCGCGCAACGCCGAACTCGCCGCCACCTACGGGTCCCGATACTTTGACCTACGGGGATGGCTGATAGCCAACGGGCTTGCAGCCGTGGGCTTGACCCCAACAGCTGCGGACAGTACAGCAATAGCGGGGGACACTATCCCGCCAAGCCTGATGGACGCAGACCTAATCCACCCGAACGCTAATGGATACAAAGCCATCGCTGCCGGTGTTAAAACTAAGATCGACGCATTGGGATGGAAATAACCATGGACACCTTCATAACCCGCTATCCCGTTGCGTTCACCAACGCGGCCGCTAACCTTCCTCTCATCCGACCAGCCGCACCTTCGGCCGGCATCCCCGGGTATAGCTACCGATACATTCCGTCAAGGTCCGCACTAGGCCACGGTGCCGCCGTGGCATCCTTGACCAACGAAGCGACTGGCGGCGCCGCGTTGGCCCAAGCCGTGACTGGCGCTAGGCCGCTTCTCCAGCGAGTCGGGGACGAGGCGTGGATGAAGTTCGACGGTACGGACGACTTCATGAATGTCGGAACCATCGCCGCGACGGGAACTTTCACATTCGCCCTAGTTATGCGCGTCCGCTCCCAGTCTGACAAAACTTTGGTGAACCTGACTACAAGCGGGTCCCCTGTATCTCAGATGGTGGGCGGCGCCACCAAGCTTGACATTAGGTACGGTTCCACGATCTTGGCCGTACCATCCCCCACCCCGGCTGACGGGTCATGGCACTTCGCTATGGCGTCCCTCAATGGCGCTTCCTCGGTCATCACGATGGACGCCAAGACGGCATCGGGCACTGTTGGCGCTGCATCCGTCACCGGGCTGGCTCTAGGAAACTCCCTAGCTGGGGTTGGGTTCGCGGACTACGATGTGGCTGAATTGATTGCGTGGCCGACCGCGATGACAACAGCACAGGCGCAGACAGTACGCGCAGCCATGATCGCCAACCATCCGACCCTTTTGAGCTAGAAGGTCAGGGCTACCAGCGGTCTGCCCATGCCTGAACGTCACACTCCTGGCATGGCTCAAGGTTACTATGGGGGCAGTCAATGTCCATGCGGGCCTTAGCGATGTCCATTTCCATTTGCTGCCGAATGTAGGCCCAGGCCTTCGTAATGATCCGCATGTCCATCATCATAGGGCACCCTCAGGCCGGTTGAGCCCCTTCAAGTAGCAGAGCCCCTTCAGGGGCTCTGCTACTGCTGATCTGCCAGCTGCGCCTCAAGCTCACGCACTCTAGCCCTAAGCCTCTTGACCTCTTTGCGGAGGTTCTGCAACTCCTGCTCGTCCTCCTTCGCCCGGGCAGCTGGGCCGCGTGACGTATGAACATTAGCCTTCGGGTCGTATTCCATGGTCAGAGCCTACTGCTCGCTGACTCGAATCACGATCGCCCTGCAGTCCTCTGGAATGAGCGCCTTAGCCGCCTCCAGAGCGGCCTCGTAGCCTTGGCCAGCGGCGCTCACGTAGCCCAACTCGCTTTCGCCATTCTCGATGGTCAACGTAACTTCCATCCGGCCATCTTATTCGCTCGAAACTTTCCCAAGAAACGACAAAAGGGCCACCCGGCCACTGGAATCTCCAGCAACCGGGTGGCCTTTGTCATATCCGAAAGGAGGCCTCCATGGCCTCTCACTACCGAGGAACATGCTGATGCCAGAGTGGGCAACAGCCATCCTCGCACTTCTTACTGCGACCGGAGTCGGCGGCGTCATTGCCGCGCTCATCAACAAGCGTCCAACAAAGCTTGACCCCTTCTCGCAGATGCAGCTGATGGTTGCTGGCGTGCAGAAGGAGCGCGAGCTTGATCAGCGTGAACGGGAAGCCGACCGCGTGCGCATGGCTGCGCAGGACACTCGTATCGACGAGCTGTTCACGCAGCTGAGCCTGCACCGTACCTACGAGATCGAGCTCCTAGCGTGGGGAGCGGCCGGAGGGCCGCCTCCCCCCCCTAAGCGACCCGACGGCCTCAAGTAGGGTCCGTCGGGTGACGCGACTCTAGACTGCCTGGTAAGAGGGCACAAAAAAATGCGGCACCAGCTACTCGCGATGAGTAGCTGGTGCCGCATTTTTCGTTTAACAACTAGGCATCGTCGGGATGCTTGCTGGTGAAGAGGTTGGTGGGGTTGCCGAAGTTCAGCGCCTTCCAGCCGAGGATCAGCAGCAGGCACTGCCAGTAGGTCAGCTCGACGTTGAAGAGGTCATTGGCGACGCCAAGGAATGCTGCCCAGAGGAGCAGCGCGAACAGCGGGAGGGCGACAAAGAATGCGACCAGCGTGCCGGGTGCCGTCTCCTTGCGAGACGGGCGAACGATTGAAACGGGAGTGATGATCACTTGTTCTCCAATGCGTAGGACTCCACGACGGAGCCTGAGGGGATGCGGAATTCGTAGATGTACTTCGTGTCCAGCGGCCATGGCGAAATCCATGGGTTGCTGGCATCGACGACCTTGATGTTGACCGTGGCAGTTTCACTGCCCTCGTAGATGGTCGAGTCGCTGGCGTCGGATCGCTCAACTCGGATGGCGCCATCTTCGCTTTGCGTGATGTAGTTCAGGACTCGCTTGTCCTCGATGTAGCCGCCGCCGAGGAAGTAGGAGCGGCCCTCAAGGCCGCTTGCGTTGCCGAGCGCCCTTAGCTGCTGTGTCGATTCGCCGACCACCGCATGGTCGCGCTCTTGAATGAGCGCATAGCTGCCGGCCCAGAGCAGGAAGCCGATGAAGCCTCCGCCGACCAGCGCCAGCAGGCTCATGAGGATGGCACCGAATGGCCCGTCCCATAGCGTGCATACAAAAGTCGTGACAGCACCGGCGATGACGAGTGCGAGGAGAATCCAGAAGATCAACTCAGACCTCCTGGCTGGTTGCGAAATCTACGGACTCGGACTGCAGGCGCAGCCCGCTGTTCAGGCGGTGGCAGATGTTGTCCACGCCAAGCTCGGCGTTCTTGCGGTCAGCCTCTGACGTCTCCTTGAGGGCGTAGCGGTTGAAGACGGCCGCTGCCTGCTTGGGGGCGCTAGCACGTAGCAGCTCGAAGGCTTCGACCAGGTCAACGCGGGCGTCGACATCAGGCACTTCCTCCAGTGGCTCCCACGCGCAGGTCTCGAGGTAGGTGGCTACCAGCGACGGCGTGTAGATGAAGGTTCCGTTGGCGTACATGCTGTCGATGCGCGACCTCTCCGCGAAGCTGCGGGCTGCCCGTCGCATCAGCACGTAGACGAGCTTCTCGTCCTTGTCGCGGTATTCGGACCACTTCTTGAAGACGTGCTCCCAGATAGCCTGCTCAACGTCGCTCACGTCGTAGATGGTGGACTGGCGGTGCTCGCGGATAGCAATGCGGCGGGCCGTCTCGGAGTACAGCAGGTAGAAGTCTTCCTGCGAAATGGCCAAGTCTGTATCGGTGGTCAATGCCACCCCTCTCAAAAGAAAAGGAGCCCCGAAGGGCTCCTGCAAAAGTGGAAACGTTACGCAGCTAGGGCGTGCTGCTTTCGAAGCTTGAGCTTCAGGTGCTGATCGGCATTCCATTTAGAACGACATGCCCTGCACACTCGCCGGCGTTTCCCCTTGCCTTGCCATAGCGTGTTTTTGGGGGTCATCTCGTGGCCCTGAATGCAGTGAGACTTCAGCTTCTGCGTCCCCTTCGGAATGCGACGCAGATTGATTGAGCAAGTCACTGGCTCAAGATGCCCAGGGTTGCAGCACGCCCGATTGCGGCAAAGGTGATCTATCTGGAGACCCTCTGGAATTGGCCCCACAAGCGATAGCCACGCCACCCGGTGGGACACGTATGGCGTCCTGTCGATGCGCAACTGGCCGTAGCCGTTTGAGCGATAGCCGCACCACGACCAGCAGCCATTGAGCTCCATCTCAATCTTGGAGAAGAAGCGCCCTGCGGCGCCCGGGTGCGCTAATGGCGACCCGGGCAAGAAGTCATCGACTACGACTTCCACTAGAGGACGGTAAAGCCAGCGGGAGCACCATCTATGATGGTGAACACGAGGCCACCCGGCGCCCCGACTTCGCCAGTCTTGTGGCGCCACCAGGTCGACTCGGATTCCAGGGCGGGAACGCAAACACGTAGCCTGTCGCCCTTGCTGTCTAGAGAGAAGTGGTGCTGGTGGCCGTAGAGCATCAGCTTGGCGAGGCCAGCCTGCTGGCCGCCGAACGCCTGCCCCTTCCAGAAGTCCCATTCCTTGCCGATGCGGAACTGGTGGCCGTGGAGGTGGGTGACGATCTTGCCGCCGATCTCCAGCGTCACGTCCTGCTCGTCAGGACCGGGCACAAAGCATTCCACGTGCCCGTACTTGTCTGGGTTGAGTGTGATGGCATCGGAGACTGCAACCAGCGCGTCGATGGCCCACGAGTCGTCGGAGCGCGTGCTCACCGGGTGGCGCATGGCCTCGTCGTGGTTGCCGGGCACGCTGACTACCGTCAGCCTCTTGCAGTACGGTGCGTAGGCGTCGATGGCGTACAGCATGATGCGGCGAAGCAGACGAACCTGCTCCGTGATCGTGCCGTTGGTGCGCCAAGCGTTCTTGCCGCCCTGGCTCACGAAGCCCTCCACACAGTCCCCCAACCACGCTACGTGAACGTGTGCGAGGTGATCGTGCAACTGCAGATATTGAGCGACACCAGCGTCAATAGAGGCCAGCACGCGGCGAAGCGTGCCCTCGATTCCATCGCCGTCCATCTTGAAGAGCTGAAGGTCGCCAAGCCCATGGACCCACGCACCCTCAGTCGCCCGCTTCCCCTCAACGCGAACTCGCGGCGTGTTGACGACTGCCAGCAAATCTTCGATGTCAGGTCGCTCGGCTTCGCCGGCGCCCCTCGGTACCGCCGTGAACTTGAAGGCCTGGAACTGAGTCGGCCCAGTCTTCGTCTGGACGTCCCACTCGCTGTCGGTGACAGACGTTATGCGCCACTCTGCGGGGTCATAGCCACGGTCCTTGAGCAAGTTCTCGTGAGTCGCCTCAAAGTCGCTTGGCTTGGCTCCTGTGGCCGCCGTGAGCACGCCGTCCTTCTTGATGCTGCCAGCGCGGAACGCGCGTGGCATACCCTGCTCGGGTGTGATGAAGGCTGGCTGGTTTGTGGCCAGCAGCTCTTCCAGTGATTTCGTCATGCAGCCCTCTCGTAGTTGCTGACCCGATAGAGCATCGTGTCAAAGACGGATCGCGGCAGAGCCAGCGGCTCCTTGTTGATGGACGCCTTCTTGGCTATCGTCAGTCGGGAGCCATCGAACTCCCACAGCCCGCAGCCGGGTGGCACCTCGGAAGGATTGATCAGGCCAGCGGGCGTCGCGTAGATGAAGCGGCGCGTGTGTGCTTGCCAAGCTCGCCGCTTCTCGTGGGTGTCGCGCTTGAAGTCAGCGCGCGTCACTTTGATCTCGATGGCCGTGTAGCCAGCTGTCTCTCGCATGAGTGCGTCGATGCGTCGGACTGGCGGGGTGTTGTAGGGAGTCCAGCCATCCGGCAGCTCGTAGGCGACGGGCGCTCCGGTCTCAGCTAGATGCTTCCTCCACCATTCACCTCGAGGGCCAGTCATGCGCCAGAGGTTCATCTCCGCCTCGACTTGCGCGTCGCCGATGCTCACCTCTCGCACCACGGCTGCCTTTGGGTAGGTGGATCGAATGGCCGCCAGTATGTCAGCAGCCGTCAAAGGCTCACCTTGCCCCGCGCCAGCTTCTCTCGGAACAAGTGAACCTGCCTTCGGTCAATGTCATAGCCAAGGGCGCGGAGCGCCTTGGCGATCTTCTCGTGACCGTGGACAGCGACCGGCGCCTGGATGGCCTCGCGGAACGTGGCCTTGTTGCCAGGGCTTAGGCCGTCGTAAGCGGCCTCCACCTTGTCATAGCGGTCACTTGGCCTAATGTCGAGGAGTTGCTCAGTCATGCCACACCTTCCGAATCAGCCAGTTGAGCGCTTTGGTTGCACCGTGGATCAGCAAGCCAACCGCCAAGACGGCGTAGCCGAGGAGTGATAGGGCGTCAATCATGCGCACTCCTCAGCACAAAACTCAGTCCAGTGACCATGGCCTGCTGGGCACACGCCTAGTGCTTCGCGCATGCTTAGCACATCAAAGCCAATAGGGTTGTCAATGGCCATTGCCAGAACGTTCAGCGACATCTGCTCTGAGCGCCCGTCAATATCGCCCCATGAACCACGCAGGGCGCTTCCGTATTCACGGAGACAGCCTGCAACTTGCTTGTAGTTCATGCAGCCTCCAGCTCTTCGACGACAGCGTCAACCCGCTCTTGCAGCTGCTCCAGCGTGCCGTCATTCAGCACCTCGCGGTCCTCGCCGAGGTTGCCGTGCAGGGCTGCTGACGCATGCACCTCGCCGACGGGGCCGACGAGCGACGGGCGGACGATGTGCCAGGCTTCAGCAAGCTCGCCCTCGATGGGCTTGTCGAAGAGGTCAAGCACCTCATCCCTGACCGCCTGCACTTCATTGCCGAAGCGAGCGTCGGGGAATACGTAGCGCCCGCCGTCCTCCCGGCAGTTCCGCATGGCCTGACGCACCCAGAAGCCGTCATCTAACGAGCGGATGCCCTCGGTGCCAAGCTTCTCCAGCAGGCGGCGATACTCGGGGAACGTCTGCTTGATGACGTCTTCCGACTCATTTGCCAGAGCCTCGGAGAGGCGAACAAGCTCGCCATTGCGATACGGGTGAAAACCAAGGATCGGATCGGTGGCTTTCAGCGCCTGCTTCAGTGGAGCTGCGAAGCTGATCTTGGTGAAGTTATGCCGTTCGACCAGGCGGTCGGCGACGGAATCCTTGCCGCTCCTGGCCGCCCCGGTTAGCGCTAGAAGAATCACTCAGTTACCTCCCAGATAGTAAGAATCGAGCGACCCAGTTCAGGGCTGCGCTCGATTCGCTGCATGATAGTGCCGCCCTCAAGGTCGACTCCGAAGAAGCCAGCAAGCCCCGTAAGCTGCTTGTAGCTCTCGCGAAGCAGGTCATGGACCTGACTTACGCTGGCTTCCAGCGGGACCTCCTGGCGGTGATAGATGGGCTCGCGGCGGCTCATTCAGCGGCCCCGACAAACTCGCGAATCTTGGTGGCCTGCAGGCGGTTCTGGAATGCCTGCTGCTCGGCAGCGTCGCTGATCTCCAAGAGGCGAGCGGCTTCTTCCTCTGCCTCGTTGCGAACTTCCGTCAGCTCATTGGCTGCGCGGTCAAGGTCGCCCGCTGCCAGCTGGAAGATTGACAAGGCGCTTGCTGCGGTAGCTGCTGCTGCGTTCGACCGCTCTTCGAGGGTCGGAGCTGCTGCGGTGATGGTGGAAGACTTCTTGAATACGCTCATTTTGCGATGTCCCATCTGATTTCAAATGCTTCGATGTCGTGGTTGTAGACGGCGGTCAGAATGCCCTGCCGTAGATCGGTCTCGCCGCTGTCCATAATTGCGGCGTCAAGTACTGCCGTAACGCCCTGCAGTAGCGCCGTCTTGGCGGCCCTGCGTGGGGTCTTTGGCGGCAGGATAATGTTGCGGCGGACTGTTGCCGCCTCAGCTCGGAATGCAGCCATGAGGCCGCCTCTCAGTCGTTGTTGTGCTTGTCGACACCGAAGTGTTCGCGCAGGCCCGCAGGGCCTAGCTCGACTAGCGCGCTATTCACGTCGTGGCCCTTGGGGGCGAGGATGATCTTCACTTCCTCCAGCTGTTCGGCGATCATCTCGCCGAACGCCAGACCTTGGCCCTTGTCATCGTTGTCAGCCATCACGATGATGCGGCTGAAGCCGCTCAACATGTTTCTCATGTACGGAGCCCATGACTGGACCCCGGGGATGCCAATGGCGGGGATTCCGCACTGGGTTGCGGCCATCGTGTCGCAGTTGCCCGTGACGGAGATGTGCCCTTCCTGGCGGACCAAGAAGGCCCCGGATGGCACCGTCAAGCAAAAAACGCGCCCCTCGAAAGGTTCGCGTTTTTGCTTCTTCGCCAGCCCCTGCCAGCTCGATGTCTGCTTGCCATGCAAGATGGACACCTTGTACCATTTGCCCCACTCATTGGCGCGCTCAATGATCGAAGAGCAGCGTCCAGACGTATGGGCCATGGTCTGCATCCACTTAGCGTCCTCGTAGCTCTTGCTGGAAAACTCGGTCTGCTTGCGCTTGGGAACGGAGTTCCCATCCCAGAGCACCATCTCCTCAAGGATTAGCTCACGCTGAGCGCTCGTGGCCTGCGCAATCCACTCCACCGGAAGGCGCTTGAACACCGGCAGATCGCGGGGAATGTGGAAGCAAATTGACCTAGCTTCATCACCTTCTGCCGAGTTGAGAGGGTTGTTGGAAATTTCGATACCCAACGAGGCTGCAAGCTTCTCAAGCCTCTCGACTTTCCGAGCCTTCGTTATGCCGGCGCGTACATACTTGGCGCCGTTCTTGCGAGTGTCAATCGTAAAATCGGCCGCAATAGCTAGCAGCAGGCGAATCTCATCATCAAGCAGTGGAATCCCGGGGCCATCCAACATGCCGACCCTTGGAATCAGCCCCGACGCCTTCGGGGCGTCGGCCGTGGTGAATGCCAAGTTGCCCGACCGCTCATTGATCTGAGGCATGCGATGCCCGGGTGTGGTTACGCTGGTGTAGCCCTTGGTGCGATAGGCGATCAGGTCGCCAGCGTAAGGCTTCTCAACCTTTGCAGTGGGCGACACCATGAGGAGCTGGCCCGTCTCGTCCCATTGGGCAACCTGCTCTCCATCCCATTCATCAAGGCAAATCCACCCCTTCGAGGTGAGTACTTCTGCGGAGCCGGGCAGGCATTCCCCTTCCGCAATCGCAATCCAATGCCCCGGGTCAAGCAGCGCGTTGGTGTTGAAGACGCGAGTCTTGGTTCCCTTCGGTGAAAAATATTTCATCGGAGCATCGCTCTCAGGCGGACGCCTGAAGCGCATGGACAGCACGCCCGTTGGGCTGAGGTACGGAATGCTGATAAAGCCACGCACCGTCTCGTTAGTCGGAGATACGTCGGACCCCAGCACGACGCCGAGCCGGAAGCGCTCTATCGTCTCGCGGCTGAGCTTGCGAGTCTCCGTCAAATAGCGATAGTGCTCGGACCCTTCGGGGCTGAGTAGTTGCTTGTGATACTCCGCTGCCGTTCCAGCCAGGAGAGATTTCTCCAGCTCTGACGGTGGCGTCAATATAGCCAATGCCTTCTCGTTTCATAATCAGAGCCAGCCCGTCGCCCTTCATGTCACAGGCGTGGCAGACGTAGGCCTCGAGCTGCTCGCTGAATGACGCGGAGGCTTGCGAGTCTCCGTGAAAATTGCAGCGCACTGCTATCCAGCCGCGATGGCCATTCGGCAGGTTGTGGAACCCGTAGTAGGTGAGGACGTCACGAATCGGGACCGGCACTCGCTCCGTCTTTTGCTGCTGATTGAAGATTGAGATTGCGCCGCTCCTTTCTCTCAGTCATGAACTCGCCAACACAAAGCGGCCACGTCTGAAGGGACATGGCCGCCAGGTGGAGGAACTCTTCGAGGCGTTCCGCCTCATGAGCGGTCAGCGTCAGCTGAACCGCTCCAGTGGAATCGATGTCGTACTGCACTAGCAGACGGCTAGCTTGTTGAATGCGGGCCACAGCTTTACGACCGCGCCTGGCCAGTGAGGCCCGGGGGCGTCTATGTCGCCCACCATGTAGCGCCCGATGATGCGCAGCCATTCGGCATCAACCTCGTCGTCATGCGAGTTGTCGATGCCCGAGTACTCCAGCCACGCTTGGCGCATCTGGGCCTTGTCGGCGCGTCCATTGTCGGTTGCGGCCTTCTTTAGCGTTGCCGCGCTGACCAGCAGATAGGGGACGCCGTGATCCTGCAGCAATTCGCGAATGACGCCTTGCACCTGGCCCGTGATGCCAGCCCCCATGGCGTTCTTTGGCAGGTCTTCCATGACAACAAGGTCATGCTTGTGGCCATCTATGACATCGGCCCATACACTGGTGCGAATCTTCACCAGCCGGTAGTCACCGTCGGCAGGCTTCTGCTTCAGCGTCACCGTGCTGCCGTCAGCCAGCGCCAGCCCCGTCGCATTCAGTGACGGGTCAATGCCAGCAACCCTCATCGCAGCACCACATCCCCGATGCCATCAAAGTTGTCGTAATGGCGCTGCATCTGGGCCAGAGCCTCGCGCTTCGTCTTGCCCTGCGCTCGGTACTCGCACCAAAGGCAGCTCAGCGTGTAGCCAAAGAATTGCGAATACGCCTCACCGGTGTCCATGACCGCGTCAAGGTGCTGCGCGGCCTCCTCGGTGGGTTCATTGCTCATTCAGACACCTCGGCAGTCGCCTTCCACTGCTCCTGGTCGATCAGCGAGCGGCTCTCCAGCTCGCGGACAACTCGCAGCGCATAGTCCCTGAACGCGAACGCATTCTCGCGAGTCTGTGGAGTGCGGGAAGCAAGCGCGTAGTTGGCTATGTCAACCAACGCCATCAAAGTTGCGGCGTCGTACTCGATCTTCACGAGCCGCTGAGGCGGCTCACTCTCGAAGTCGACAATCCATTCAACGCCGCCAATTTCTTGCGGCTCCTGCAAATCTGCAGTCACTTGGCTCCTCTCAGCCAGTAAACGACATGCGCGCCATGTCTACGTTGATAGGTAAGAACCAGCGGCCAGAGGCGTCAGCCTTGCCGTTGCGGTTCTTCACCGGTGAAATGTGGGCCTTGGTGCCGTCATCGCTGCGGTGCAGCGTGAGCACGACCTCCGGCGTCTTGGTGATCTTGCCGCGCACGCCGTTCAGGGGAATCGGGGTGACCCCGTTTTCAAACTCACCGTTGACGTGGTGAAGTGCGATCACCGCCATGTTGGTGTCGCGGGCAATCTGATGCAGGAAGACGCAGGTCTGCTCAAGCATTCCGAACTCGCCCTCGCCAGTTCCGATGTCAACGTTTTTCACGTTGTCGACCACGGCCACATCAGGCCAAGCCCCAAAGGTCGCCGCGTAGGCCTCCAGCTCGCGGAGGATGTACTCCTCTGACGGGCTGGAGTTGAAGTCCCATCGGATATGCGAAGTGGCGGCCTTCACGGCCGCCTCAATGCCACTACTGTCGCCAGTCGTCAGGATGTCCTCGATTGCCGACTGCTCCCACCCGGAGTGGATCGCGGCCGCTCGCTTGAACATGGTTGACGGGTCCGAGTCGGCCGAGAAGTAGATGGCCGTATTTAGGTTGCCGCGATCATCACCCCGCTGCAGGATGGTTTGCACAATTGCCGATTTGCCGGTGCCTGGCCCCGCTGGAATCAGCGTCAACTGCCCCTTGCGGATCAGGGTCTTGGTGCTCACCATCGCCGCGAACGGCAAATGAATCGGCTCGCCCGCCGCGAGGTTCTTGCGACGGCTCTGCGTGATTGTCTGGATAACTACCCCCTGGTTATGGTCGCTTCCAGGCTGGGGCCGCTGGGAAGCCGTTCGCGGCTGGGGCCGCTGCCGGTGAAGCCGATGTCTCACGAGGCGCTGAGGATGCTGCCGGAGCGGGCGTTGCCGCCGCTGCGGCAGCCTTGAATGCGGGGAAGGCGGGGAAGTTCGCGGGCTTGGTGACAGGCTGCTCAGTGGTCGCTGGTGGCTTTGCAGTCGGTGTAGCGACGGCGGCCGGAGCGGCCTTCACGTTGGCGAACGAACCGCCATCTACGTCAGGATCAAGCGGCCGCGCTTCGAGCTTTGCCCCGAGCATCGACTTCACGTGGAATAGGGCAGCAACGCGGCCGATGTCCACCAGTACGCCGCTGTTCTCCAGCTCATGCAGTTGCGACTGAAGCTGCTGCACATCAGTAGCCCGCAGGGTAATCCATGGGGCGTCGCGGTCATCGCTCGACTTGAGCGTTACGCCGATTGGCGCCTCAATAATACTGTCTGCCAATGCAGACTCCTCTCAGTTCTGTCTACGGGCAAAGCAGTTGGCGGAGCCGAAGCTCCGCCAACTGCTGCAACTAGGCGGCCTGAGCGGCGACGTCTGCTGCCGTGATGTAGCGAACGGAATAGTCCTTCGGGGGGTTGCTCGGGTTCTTGCCGGCTGCGTAGCCAGTCCAGGTGATCCCCAATACGCCACCCTGCTCAAGGTCGCTAGCTCCTGCTGCTCCAAGCGCCGCGCCAATCGCCTTATGAAGGCGGGATGATGCAGGCACATGGAGGGTTTGGGTCTCGCCGGCCTGAGTGGTGACGGGGACGAGGGCCTTCATGGCGGGCGTCCCGTCCTTCCAGAACTTCAATTCGTCACGGCTCCCGAAGACCGTGTCCTGGACCTGAGTGACAGGGCCACTGATCTGGCCGACAAACTCAACGTTCTGAGTTTCAAACTTGACTGAGGAGCCTGAAGCGGTGTTGAAGAAAGACAAGATGGAACCTCTCGGTAGTTCTGATGTGCTGGTGAATCTGATTGCCCATTGGGCATGAAAAAGGCGACCCCCGAATGGAAGTCGCCTGGTCTATTGCGTAGCCTGCCTAGTGGGGCAGGCCTCGTACTTGCGGCGCGCTGTCTCGTAGGCGGAGAGCGCGGCCTGCACCATGGCTGCGGACTCAGCCGATGCGCCGTCGAGTGCCGCCAATGTGAGGGCATCCTCGAAGCTGCTCTTGGCGCGGTTGAGCGACTCAAGCTTCGAGGCCTCATAATCGGCCTTGCGCTTCGCTTCGGCCCCAGCTGCCGCAGCCTTGCTAGCCTCCCGCTGGTCGAAGATGTCAGCGCCACGCAGCAAGTCGATGGCCTCAGCGACGTTCGCGTCACGCTCGTCGTGGTTGCCGGGGATCATGCGATTCACCTCGTGCCCGTTGTACCTTGTAGCTCCCGCCGCGCTGCGTCCTGCGCTCGGGCGGTCGTAGCCAAGCACGTTGATCGCCAGTGGGACACTGGTGCTTGCGTCGACATACACCCCCACGCCGTCATCGCCACCCTGCTCGATGAGCAGGTGAGCTACCGTGCCCTCTGGGGCGTTGTGTGGCGCTGAGACCTCGATTGCATCGCCATCGCTGTCGGTATACTTGTGATCCTTCGTCAAGCCCAAGGGCTTGCTCCTCTCATTCGGTGATTCATTGCCGAGGACCGCACGCGTTGCCGGACTTCCGTAGTAGAGCTCAAGAGCCTCAGGGCTCAAGTCCGCCATGGTGAGCTCGATGCTGTTCGGCGCCATCCCGGCTAGGAAGCGCTGCGGAATGCAGTACTTCTCGCGGGCATCGGCAGCCTGTTGCTCTGGCGTGGCGAAGCCGTCCAGTGAGATGAAGCCAAGAGGCTTCCAGCCCGCCTCATCCAGTCGTGTGCCAACCGGAGCGATCCAGCAGCGACTCTGCGCGCCTAAGCGCTTACCATTGTCCAAGAGTTAGCGCCTCCCTGCACGGCGGGCAACTCGGGCCGCCTTGTTGGCCGCACGCCGCTTGGCGACGGTCGCCTCAGGCACCGTGCCGCCGTAAACGTGGAGGCGGCTGCGGCCATTGAAGCCGGACGCCAGAGCATTGATCGCCAGCAAGAGCTGACCTGCGGGCTTGTTTGTGATCGTGTCAGTCATGCGACCTCTTTCAAATTCGCGAGGTAGTCCTCGCGGCTGCGGATGTTGATGAATTGTGCGGCAGATTCCATATGGCCTTTTAGCGGAATCGAGCAGTACTGAGCGACGCCGCAAGTGCGGTGGCAGTCTTCCGTCGGATTCGGCAGGTAAAGACCCTGCCGCTCGGCCTTATCGAAGTCGCGGAACATCCGGTCGAGCATCTCGTCCGGCCACTGCGACAGGTCGTGATGTAGCTCGGTAGTCGGCTTCGCCTTGCCGCGTGTCGTCGCTGGTCTCGCCAGCTTGATGAAGCAGGCCCTTGTAGGCCTGACTCCCATATGCTCCTCAACCGCCCTGCCATAGACGGCCAATTGCACGCCAGAGCCGGGGACAGTGGAGCCACCCTTCGGGTCAGCAACCTCGAGGGAGCCGTCGACATGTTGCCGAATCTGATCCATGAAGCCGGTGGTTATTACGCCCCCGATTTCAATCTCGAACTCAACCTCTGAGGCAATGACGCGCCACACTGCTGCGTTCTCCAGCGCGTACTCGATGTACTGCTCGACTTGATAGGCGCCGATGACCCTGCGGTCGGCGACATCCTGCTCCCCGCCTTTTCGGCCTCCCGTAAGCCACGAGTCCCAGTCGGGCCACTTGAGCAGGTCGGCGTTGATTTCGGCGTCGTAGGCTTCGTTGAAGACCTCGACAAGCTCAGGCGCCGTCTGCGACCTGCCGCTGTTCTCGTAATCCTCGATCGCCTTGTGAGCCGCCCTGCCCATGGCGTACCAAGCTGCTGGTCGCTGCGGTGCCTTGGCTACCTTCTGGAGGCGGTACGCCTCCGAGCATTGCGAGAAGCTAGTTAGCTGACTTACGCTGCGACGGAGTCTTGGTGGTTCTGGTGCAACCATGCCCACGTCCTTCCTGCTTTTATGTCACTGATTGCTGATGGAGAAACGCCGAAGGACTTTGCAAGCGTTGATGTTCGCCGCCCTTCGGCTATTTGTCGCCTAATTTCGAACACATGCTCGGCAGCTAATTTATTGGTGTTGACGTCCTCACCCTTCGCCTGGCGACCCTTGGAAACCTTGTCGTCCGAGTTGTCAGCTGTCGTGCCCGCCCTTAGATGCGCAGGGTTGACGCACGGCGGATTGTCGCATTCATGCAAGACGACCAGTCCCTCTGGAATTGGGCCGATGTAGATATAGTGAGAGGCTCTCGGAGCTACCCAAGACCTGCCTGGCGCTCGGAATTGGCCATAACCGCGCTCACTACGACCGCCGCGCCATTCCCAGCAGTCGCTCTCGGTAACGTCCCAGCCGACCCGCTCAAAGCGCTCTTGCATAGTGAGGTCGAGTGGAGCCGTTGTGGTCTTGAGTGGATCGCCATATTTCCACCACCTCTTGTGATGCTTCTGGCACCAGCCCTTAGCGTGAACTTTCCCGCCGCAAGGCTCGATGCTGCATGTCCTAGCCATCACCCTCCTTGGGTAAATTGGGCACAAAAAAGAGGAGCCCGCGTCTGGACTCCCCTGAGTTACTGCTTTATTCAGTTGTTCAAGCAGCCAGCTGCCATGCCGGCGAACTTAGCCATAGGTATGCTCGCAGGATTACCCGAGCCACCCCGAGCCGCTCGCCGATGGCCTTCTCATCCAGACCCGCCCGCTGCAGGCGGATCATCTCGTGATAGTCAATCAATCTGCGGCCCGCCATTGCGTTGGCCGTGCGTTCCATCTTGGCGTTTACACACCAGATGTCGGTCCAGACATGTCCGAGCTCCGCGTGTGCGGCTTCGTGAGCGAGGACGCTCCGCTCCTTATCTGGTGGCATGCCGAGTCGAATCTCAGCGCGCCGCTCATCGTGATAGTAAAGGCCCTGCTCGGGCAGGTTTTCGATGAACTCGACCTTGACCCCCATCTGACGAAGGTGGGTGAGCGGACAGTAGGTGCGGTGTGGCATGTGTTTCCCCAGTGACTGAAGTGCTAGTTGATGTTGCAATCAACTCACGAGGGTCTGACATTGAAAGCCAGTTTCTATAACGAATCGGCCTTAATTACTCGACACGCTGTAGTTACGCCGAGACCCTTCTACCACTTCGGGGTAATGCGGATACTTTCAGGATCGAACGCAGGCCCCTTAGTGTTGCCGACCCGCAGGAACTCAATTCGCACCAGGCGCTGCAGCAGCTTCCGCCTCTGCTCAAGACTAGCTTCACCCCATTCCTTGGCCGCATCGAAGCTACCTTCGGTCGCCGCAATCGCGGCCTCAGCAGCAGCGTTCTCAAGCTCTTCGAGCTTCCCTCTCAGCCTCTCTGTCATCTGGCCAAGCTGAGTCATGCTGATAACACCGTCAGCAGCCATTACAGCCGCCTCTGACAGCCTTGCACGCAGCGCATTGGCTTCCGCCGCATAGCTCGGATTGGGCTCGACTGCGGCCGCCGTGAAGGCCTTTGCATCTTGCGCTTCCAGCATGGCCTCCATCGTCGCGGAGACCAGTGCGTCGGAGTATTCAACCAGCCGCTGCACGTGGCCTTGTCCCAGCACCTTGCAGCGGTAGATCGGCCGCCTCTTCCCTCGGTGATCTGTGCGAGCTCCGACTTTCATGGTGCTGCCACAGACGCACTCGGCTATGCCAGTCAGCAGATACTTGTTGCGGTTGTCGAACGAAGTTCGACGTCCCGGGTTGCTCACAACCGCCCGTAGGCCGAGCCATTCCTCCTCGGGGAGGATGGCCGGGAAGCCGGGGTCATTGACTAGCTCGCCGTCAACCTCGCGGAGACCTGCCAGCTTCGGCCGCAGCAATACGTCACGGAGGCTGACATGGTTCCAGCGATCCGCGCCCCGGGCTGTCTTTATGCCACGATACTCAAACTCCTGGATCACTGAGTAGAAAGTTGCGCCCATGAGAACGAGCTTGGCAGCCAACCGGATTGCATTCGCCTGCTCTTCGTCGATCACTCCGAAGCCATCTACGATCTTCCAGCCGTAAGGAGCCGGGCCGCCTGTCCAGCGACCTTTCTCCTTCGCTTGCTGCTTGGCTCGCTTCAGACGCTCCGATTTATGCTCAGACTCATAGCGAGCCCATGCACCCAGCGTTCGGGCCACAGCGCGGCCGCTAGGGGTGCTGAGGTCGATCTCGCCAGCTTGAACGGCGTAGGTTGTGACCTTCCGCTTTTCGCTGACGTCGATGTAACTCTCCAGTTCCACCGGCGACCGATGCAATCGGTCCGTGTGCCAGCAGATCACGGACTGCGCCTGGCCATCTCGAAGCGCATCAAGCATCTCGAGATAGGCCGGACGCGCCTTGCCGGAGTAGGCAGATAGGTCATTGTCGACGAATACCTTGAGCACGTCGATGCCCAGCGACTCGGCCAGTTGCCGGCAGTCAGTCTCCTGACGCTCGACGCCTAGCCCTGCGCCAGTTCGGTCCTGACTGATGCGACAATAAACGAATCCAGACTTCTGCATAAGGGCAGCATAGCTTCTGATGCTACTTGCGTAGTAACGTCAGCACTCCGCAAAGCTACTCTGAATCCCCAGGGATGTCATGACGGTTGTCGCCGGCATACCCCCGCTGCACCGGTAAAGTCATACCGAGCGGACGGACTACACACATAAGGAGACACGGTGGCTCACTTCGTGATCATGGGTTGCGGCCGTGTTGGCGCAACCTTGGCACACACTTTGGAGGATGCCGGTCACTCCGTGGCCATCATCGACCAGGACGAGCGGGCCTTCCGCCGATTGCGCAACACTTTCACGGGGCGCAAAGTCACCGGAGTCGGCTTCGACCGTGACACCCTCAAGCAGGCCGGCGTAGAAGAGGCATACGCCTTCGCTGCCGTCTCCAGCGGCGATAACTCAAACATTCTGGCCACGCGCGTTGCCCGTGAGACATTCCATGTTGCCCATGTAGTGGCACGGATCTACGACCCCGGCCGTGCCGAAATCTACCAGCGACTCGGTATCCCCACAGTGGCAGCCGTACGCTGGAGCGCCGACCAGGTTCTCCGGCGGATTCTTCCCGAGCAGCACCTGGCCGGCGACTACCGCGAACCCTCGGGCCGCCTGGTACTTGCCGAAGTGGATCTGCACGAAGCGTGGATCGGACACAGCCTGGATTCCATCGAGTCCGCCGCCGGAATCCGCATCGCTTTCCTCACCAGATTCGGTGAGGGCCTGTTGCCCCAAGCCGGCACTGCATACCAGGAAGGTGACACCGTCCACGCGATGGTGAGCCTGGACAGAACGTCCGAGATCAGCCGGATTCTCGCCAAAGCACCCGCCAAGGAGTCTTAGTGAAAGTTGTCATTGTTGGCGCGGGCAGCGTCGGCTCGTCCATTGCGCGTGAGCTCCTGGCCCACAAACACGAGATTCTCCTTATTGATTTGAAGCCCGAAGTGATTGGGCGCAGCGGGCTGCGGGGCGCACGCTGGCTGGTAGGCGATGCCTGCGAACTCAGCACCCTGCAGGACGCGAAACTCGAGGATGCCGACGTCGTGGTTTCCGCCACCGGCGACGACAAAGTGAATCTGGTGGTGTCCTTGCTCGCCAAGACCGAGTTCGGCGTCGGCCGCACCGTGGGGCGCGTCAACAATCCCAAGAACGATTGGATGTTCAACGACTCCTGGGGCGTGGACGTAGCGGTAAACACGCCGCAGCTCATGACGGCGTTGGTGGAAGAAGCGGTGGAAATCGGCGACATCGTGCGTCTGTTGACGCTGCAGACGGGCGTAGCCTCGATCGTGGAATTCACCGTTCCTCACGACTCCCACGTTATTGGCAGCACGGTGGGCGGAATTGAGTGGCCCGAAGACGCCACCTTGGTTGCCATCCTGCGTGATCAGGCACCCATTACGCCCACTCGTGATGATGTTCTGGACGGCGGTGACGAACTCTTCTTCGTCACCACCATCGCAGCCGAGGACGGCTTGCGGGCCCTGTTGTCACCAGCGTCCGACGACGGACAGGAACTCCGTGAGGGAACTTCCGAATCAGTGGATCAGTCCGCTGAGGACGACGGCTTCGACGGCTGAGGTGCCGGCTTGGTGACCAACCAGGCCACCCAGAGGCCCAGGATGTACAGTGGGGCGCCCATCAGAAGCCTGGTGGTAGCCAACGCTGTCAGGCCCGGCTCGCCCATGAAGTACAAGGGAACCTGCACCACCAGGCGCAGAGTCAGCACCGCCACCACTATCCATGTGCCCAGGGCGTAGGCCCGGAGCCGTTCCGGATTTTTGCGCCACTCCAGTCCTTCGTTGCGCACGAAGCCGAAGAGAAGTCCGGCCACCGGCCACTTGAAGGCAATGGACAGCACCATGGCTGCGATGTAAGCGATGTTGGTAAAGAAGCCAAGAACGTAGAAGTCCTCGGCTTTGCCCGTGGTGTTTGCCAACCAGGCAGAAACGCCCACCCCCACCACACCCGCCAACGCTTGCGTCAAGGGACGGCGTTGGATCAAGCGAACCACCGTAAAGACGGCGGCCGCAGCCAAAGCTGCGACCAGGGCGGGAGTGAGGTCGCGCGTGATGGTGAAAGCCACCAGGAACACCAAACCCGGAAGGATGCTTTCGGCAATGCCCTGCACGCCACCGGCTGACTTGAGCATGTCCACGTGGCCGGCGCTGTTCCGGTGGAGTCCGGCCTTCTCGGCATACCCTGCAGCAAGATCGGACATCATGGGCCCTTCCGCACCGGATTTTGGAGCAGCCGCCAGCGGTTCTTCATTATCTTGGGGCGAATCGCGCCCTGTGTCTTTCGGTTCCGAACCGTTGGCCACGGTCATAGGTGCTCCTGACGGGAGAGTATTTCGTAACGGGGATTGAACATGGCCGGAAGGCCATCAACCTGGGTCACCATGCCGTCCAAGCGGAGTTCCACTCCGGCTTCAATGCCCGGAACGCGGGTCCTGCCCAGCCAAATTACACGGAGACGGTCGTAGGGCTTCCTGACTCCGCCGGCCATGATGGACGCAGCTCCGGGCCGCACGGAATCGACCACCATTGCGGAGAAAAAGGGCTGCTCACTGGGCGGCTGGTGGGTGACCGACTCAATAAAGCCGGTGCATACCGCCCGGCCTCTGACAGGGAGATCACGCACTCCCTGCCCGGTGGGACCTTGGCCGGGCACCCCGTTACCGCCCGCTGCGTCAGCCAATCTGGGTGATCTCCGGCCCTCGCTCCGGCTGCTGCATGGCGGGATCTGCGGGGGGAACCGCACCTTGGGGAGCACCGGCTTGGCCCGGTACCGCAGCATCCTTGGGCAGCCGCAGCTGCAGCAGCTCGCGCGGTGGCATCGGATTGTCGCCGCGGACCACTACCACTTTGCGGAAGAGTTCCTCCAGATCCGCTGCCGCATCACGTTCCAGAGCAGCCTGCCCGCCCAGGACACCGCGGAGGAACCATCGCGGCCCATCCACTCCCATGAAACGGGCCGCGCGGAAGCCTCGGCTGCCGTCAGCCGCTTCAGCGGGCAGTTTGGCCACCAGTTCCGTGCCGAAAGTTCCGGAGACTTCTTCGGTTTCCCCGCCTTGGCTCGCCACGGATTGGGTGATCTGTTCACGGATCTCTTCCCATAGCCCCTCTGAGCGCGGCGCCGCGAACGCTTGGAGCTGCAGGCTGGAACCGTTGAGGTCCATGGTCACCGCGACCACTCGTTGGGTGGCTTCTTCAACCTCAAGTCGTAGCTGGAGGCCCTCGGCCGGCGCGATCAGCAGTGCACCGAGGTCCACGTAGCCATCGTGGCTCTCGATTTCGTCGATGTCCAAGGGGCCTTTACCGAGCCGGAAGTCACCGGGGGTGCCGGACCCGTCCGGTTCGGAACTTGTTTCCCCGGTACCGGACTCCTTGGTGGTACCGGCGGTTTCCGGTTGCTCGTCCTTGGACTTTTTGCCGCGCCCAAAAAGCATTGGGTTTTCTCCTTAGTAGTGGTCTATCCCCAAGTAAACCGCAACCACGTAAAACCTCGCTAAACCGCTCCAATGCGTCAAAGCCTCGGGCGTGCGGTAGGCGTGGTCCAGTAGTTCTCAGGCCTTCGGTGCGTTGAAGCCGCCCGTGGACCCGAAGCCGCCGGTTCCGCGAACAGAATCGGACAGTTGGTCAACAGCAACGAACTGCGCGTATTCGACGCGCTGAATCACCATCTGTGCAATTCTATCGCCGCGTTTGAGGTCAATGGCATTGTTTTGGTCAGTGTTCAGGAGCGTGACGGCGATTTCGCCACGGTAGCCTGCGTCCACGGTCCCGGGAGCATTGACCACCGTCAGTCCGTGCTTGGTGGCCAGCCCGGAGCGGGGGTGGATCAAAGCCACGAATCCGTCCGGCAGCGCAATGGAGACACCTGTTGGAACGAGTTTCCGTTCACCGGGGGCAAGGTGCACATCCTCGCGGGCGCGGAGATCGGCACCCGCATCTCCAGGGTGGGCATAAGACGGGGCTTCCAAGCCGGCGTCGAGCATTTTCAACTGCACCTGCAAAGTGGGGGTCCCGTATGCTGCGCTGGTTTCGCTGCCGTCCGCGCCTGCGGAAGCTACATCTGTACTGAATACTGCGGTCTCGTTGCTCACAGTGGTTCATTCTACCGGGACCTGGCCTTCATGGGCCGGACCGGCTGCCGGCCCGGCCAAGCAACAAGGGAGGCAGGAGGGAGAAGCCCGGCGCCAAGGCCCGATAAGCTGGAACCATGCCTACGCCTGACCAGTCCTCCCCCGTGCCTGCCCGGAACACCCCATCGTCTTCGGATGTTCTGTACTCCGAGAAACTGTGGCCATCCGTGTGGATCTGGATTGTGGTTGTTGGATTGTCCGGCGCGGGCGTCCTGATGTTTGGTCCCATCAGCCCAGCCACCGGCATCATCGCCGCCTTGGTCCTGCTGGCGGTCATGACCATCATGTTGGTGCTCTCTACGCCCACCATCACTGTCACCGCAGACACCGTGAGAGTTGGTCGGGCGAGCATCGACCGCAAATTCGTAGGCTCTGTTGAGGCGTTCAAAAAGGCGGAGGCCACCGCTGAACGGGGCCCGCGCCTTAATGGTCTGGCCTATATGTGCTTCCGCGGGTGGATTGACCCGGTAGTCAAGATTGAGATCACCGACCCCGCAGACCGGACCCCGTACTGGCTGGCGTCCTCCCGACGTCCGGATGAGCTTGTTTCAGCACTGACCGCGAAGGGCTAGCATCGGTCTTTCGCAATTTTCAGCCGTCCTGCACGGCGCATGCGCTGTGCCTAGCTCTCGCACTCCGTGCAATATTGATGCCCGCCCCTTTCCGCGGCGATCTGGGACTTGTGTTTGACCAGGAAACAGTTGAAACAGGTAAATTCGTCAGGCTGCGGTGGCATGACCTGAATGAGGAGTTCTTCGCCGGAGAGATCCGCGCCCGGCAACTCAAAGCCCTCGGCAAGGTCGGTCTCATCGACATCCACCGCTGAGGACTGCTTCCCGGACTGGCGCGTTTTAAGCTCTTCCAGGGAATCCTCGCTGACATCTTCCTCGGTCTTTCGAGGGGCATCATAGTCCGTTGCCATGGTCCTTCTTCGTCCTCCATACCTGTTTCGGGTGGGGAACCGGATCGCAGGATCTACCTTGCCTCCGGCCTAAGGGTGCAAACGCCGGACGCCCCGGATTTGTGCCCGATCTCGGCCAGATTGTCCTCTCCCGGGCCGTAAATGTCCATAGACCTTGTTTTGAGTGAGCATTGGCTGGAAGGCCCGCAGGAATGTACCGCTTTTCAGCGGAATATCACGGCACGCCCTCCGTGCTAGTAGGAAATGAACCGTGCGGGTGGCAGAGTTTCGAATGTCAGTTATGCCATGTGGTGGAGGGTGTTATGCAGGATCTACGACTGGTAGGCGTCCACGACGACGGCGGGCATCTGCTTTTGAGCGGCCCCGGTGGTGCGATGTTCCAGCTTCCGATCGACGAGGCCTTGAGGGCCGCGGCGAGCCGCACCCCTGCCCAGGTGGCCGCACGCGCCGCCAATACAGCTATTTCCATGTCGCCCCGGGATATTCAGGCCCGGATCCGAAGCGGAGCCACGGCCACCGAAGTTGCCGAACTGTCCGGCCTCCCCCTTGCCAACGTCCAACGCTATGAAGGACCTGTGCTTGCCGAGCGTGAATACGTCGTGCGCCAGGCCCGCAACATCGAAGTTGCCTCCCCTGCTCCCGGACATGACATCTACCGTTCCGCTTTTGGCGACAACCCGGCAACTCTCGGTGAGATGGTTGACTACCGGCTCTCCGCGCACGGTATTGATTCCTCCGCGGTGGATTGGGATTCATGGCGCCGCCCGGACGGTACCTGGACGGTAGTGGCACGCTTCGAAACTGTCCCCGGCGCTCACGGAAGCATCGGCGAAGAACCACCTGCCATGTGGACCTTCAGTCCCCAACGTAAATCGCTGCAGAACGCCAACCGTTGGGCCCAGCAACTGAGCGAACTTGAGCCGATGGACGGCCCGGTCCCTGCACGGCGGCTTGCTGCGGTCTCGGACAAGCCGTTCGATTTCGAGTCCGACGCCGAAACAGCAGCACGTGCATCCGCGAAAGAATCAGACAGCCTTTTGGAAATGCTCCGTTCGCGGCGCGGCCAACGTTTGGGCGTGGACGAAGACGGCGACGACGCCTTGGCTATACTGCTGAGCAACGTCCCTGCAGCGCATCCCCGGCCGGGTGAAGAGGCCGATGAGACGGCCGAAGATACCAGCCTCACTGTCGCCGAGCCGGTGGCCCCTGGTGTTGAAGAGCCCGCACGAAAGGACGGGCGGCCTTCGATGTTGTCGCGGCTGAGCTTGGCTCCGCGGCACTTCGAGTCCCGGGACGACGCCGAAGACGATTCCCTTAAGCTCCACGACGGAGTCAGCACCGATACCCGTGAAATAACAGTGGTAGCCAGTCCGCTGCGTCCTGTGACGTCGCTGACGGGCCGCAAACCTGCAGGGCTGGATGAACTCCTGGGAGGCAGCGGAAACCCGCAACCGCGCTCAGACGATGAGTCCACTGATGCTCAAACGGCCCATGACGACCATCAGAACGAGTCGTCGTCAGAAGATCAGAAAGACGCCGAGGCACATAAAGACGTTGACGCCCCTGCAGAACGCCAACCGTCCCGCCCCAAGCGGTCCAGCATCCCGAGCTGGGACGAGATCGTCTTCGGAGCCCGCGGCGACTAGCTCCGGCGGCCGGCAGGATGCCGGCCTGTAGTAAACCGGGCACGGATGGATCCCGGCCAGTTGAAATGGCTAGCTACGCCGACGAGCCCCAGCGCCGGGCCAGAGGCAGGCATCAATGTCGAACGGCAGCGGCTGGTCCGCGCCGGCCATCACCTTGGCGCCGTGGGCCGTGACGCGCCTCATGTAGTGCCGGCGGCACAAAGTCTCATAACCCACCACCTGCGCGGGTACGGTTTCCATGGGCAAGGTGTCCTGCACGGCCTCCGGATGCGCAGCGTCGTCGCTGTTTTGCGGCGCGACGTCACCCACCATCACCTGGTCACCCTCCACTACCATGATGCCGTTGACGGTACGGGCGTTTTGGGTTGCGCGGCGGCCGCACCAGCACAGAGCTTCAACCTGGAGTACCTGGACTTTGTCGGCGAGTTCAATGAGCCGCTGCGAGCCGGGGAACAGGCGGGTGCGGAAGTCAGCGGTGATGCCGAACGCGAAGACGTCTACCTCCATCTCGTCTACAACCCGTGCCAATTGCTCCACCTGGAGGGGCGAATAGAACTGGGCTTCATCACAGATGAGGTAGTCCACTCGGAGCCCGTTGGTTCGCCGGGCCACTACTTCGTCCCAGAAATCGGTGGTATCCACAACTTCCATGGCATCGGTTTGAAGACCCAGCCTGCTGGAGATGGTTGAATCACCTGCGCGGTCGTTGCGGCTGAACCGGACACCTCCGCGTCCCCGTGCACGGTGGTTGTGGTCCATTTGGAGTGCCAGGGTGGATTTGCCGCAGTCCATGGTGCCTGAGAAGAAGACCAGCTCAGCCACGTTTGCCCTTTTTACCTGCAGCGGCGAAACACAGTAACGGTACTTCGCGTTCTGCTTTGGTCAGCGATCCGTGCTGGCCCACCACTTCCAGTGAGGCCGGGCGGGCCCTGCGGGTGTCATACAGCGCCAGTGTGTCCCGCGCTGCGATCATGACGTCGCCAATCCGGGGAGCGACCTCGGGGCGCACCGCACCGAACAACCCTGCGTCAATGGCCTGTTCCCGCGTAAAGGCCCAGATCCTCTCACCAAAGCGCGAACGCCAGGCCGTCATCAAGGATTCCTGGTGGGCCGGGGTGGCATCCGGTTCAAGATAGAGATGCACCATGCGGGGCTCCCCGGCAGTGTGCCGGACTCCGGCCACCAGAGGTTCATCAGCGGAGTAGTCGATCCTCTGGGATTCCGGGACGTCCAGCATGCCGTGGTCCCCCGTCACCAGGATGGTTGTCCCGGGGGGCAGCGTGGAGGAGAGCCTTTTCACCGTGGAGTCGAGTTCCTCCAGCTGGTGTTCCCAGCGATCCGACTGGCAGCCGTAGCGGTGGCCGGCTTTGTCCAGTTCATTGGCGTAAAAGTACATCAAGGATCGTCTGCCACCGGACATGGCCTCGGCGGCAGCGGCTGTCCGGGCATGGAGCGTGGTGCCGCCAACAAAGCGGCTCCCCCGGAGTGCGGCCTGAGTCATCGGGGAATTTCCGAACTGCGGCAGGCTCACGGTCACCACGTCCAGCTCTCCGGCCAGCCGCTCGAAGACCGTGGCGTGCGGTTGCCACTGTGCAGGGTCCACGTGGGAATCCCAATTGCCCAGGAGGTTCACTACCTTGTCCTGGGCGGGATCGAGGACGTCATAGCCCACCATTCCATGCTGCCCGGCCGGCAAACCAGTGCCGAGGCTCGCCAGGGATGCCGCGGTGGTGCTGGGGAAGGCGGCGTCGATCCACGTGGGGACGTTGCGTTGTCCCCCGGCCACGACCGATCGGAGGAAAGGCGCGTGGGAAGACTTCTGCTTCAACAGGCTCCGTCCGAGACCATCGGCAAGGACCACGCAGACGCGCTGCGCTGATGGCAGCTGCAGGTGATTGGTGAAGCCCGGCATGCCCAGGGATGCGGCAGAGCTGGTAAAGACTTCCGCTATGGACTTGCTTCCGAAAAGCGGGGGGGACGGGAGGTCAGCGGGCGGGTTGCTTTCCGCGGACGTGCTCACCGGGTTCTGTGCAGCTTCCCTCAACGCTGGTGTCCGCGGCTAAGGCGGTTGCTGAAGACGCCCGAACGCGGCCTCGGCGCAGGAATGCCGGCATGTTGGGCCGGAGAAGGATTGCCCGTATTGACCGCACGCAGTGCACGGGCAAAGATCTTGGCGTCCTGAACCGCTTGGAGCCCGTCTGCCTCAGCGCTGATCCGCAGGACGATGTCTTCCTGGGCGATGGTTCCGCTGTAACCGTGATCGGCTTCGCACTGGGGATCCCCGCAGCTTGCCGGTCCCATGTCCAGGCGTTGGCCGCCGGACCAGGCGATGGACACTGTCATTTCACGGACAGGGTCAGAGGGCTTGTAGTCCTGGGGCTGCGCATACATGTAGCTGAGGACCACCGAACGGATCTGGGCCACGGGAACAGATTCAGTGGAAACCTGGGCAACGATTTGTTCTCCGGCCTCATCCAACTGCTGGTCATCAACGTGGGCGATCACCAGCATGTCTTCGGTGAGCACCAGCACCGTGATGTGCCTGCGGACCTCGGCCCGGTCAAAGTGGGTCTCCAAGTGGACCAGGTGGGAGAGGCACTCCCGGCCGTCCAAGGCGTCATCAACGACGTCGGCCACCAACCGCGGGTAGAAACCTGCCTGCTGCAGCGCCTGGTCCAGGCTCTGTCCTTGCGAGCTGTGATGGTGGGCGGTGTGGGCCCCGGCATTGGACGGGCGGGATTGAGGCGTCGGAGACTGGGTGCTCATTCCCCCATTTTCACAGATCGCTTGGTGACTACCTAACTGTGCGGCGCACTCCTGTGACTAACCCCGCATCGCGCGCCGGGCACTGTCCGTGCGCTGCGCTGCGTTGCCGATCCACACATCCGCTCCCAGAATGGTGGCTCCAGAGGGACCCGCCAGAACGGGGTTGAACTCCACCAGTGCGATCCCGGGGTGATCGTCTTTGAGCTTGGCGAGCCGGGCCGCAATGTCCTCAAGGGCTTCCACGTCAACGGCGGGCAACCCTTGGTAGCCAAAGAGCTTCCGTGACGCCCGTGGTGAACGGATCACATCATGCAGATCGGCAGCTGACAGCGGTGGCACCCGATGCGCCCAGTCGTCCAGCAGGTTCACGGCATCACCGGCCAGCCCAAAGGACACTACCGGCCCCAAGAGCGGGTCCTCCATGGCACGGAAGGTGCAGGCCTGCCCCACAGGCGCCATCGCCTGTACTTCCAGTGACGGCGATCCGTAAGGCTCCAAGGCCCGGCGCATCTGGGCTACGTTCTGCCGCAGGGATTCGGCATCCTGGATATCCAGGCGCACCCCGCCGAGGTCCAAGCGGTGCCGCAACGCGGGATCGGTGGTTTTGAGTACCACCGGCCAGCCCACAGTCTCTGCGGCCTGCACGGCCTCTTCAGCGGTACCGAATCCCAGCGTAGGCACCACCTCGATCCCGTAACCTGACAGCAGCGCCGCGGCAGCACCGGCGTCGAGCTTCCTGATCTTCTCACCTGTGACGCCGGCCAGCATGGCACTTAGCATGTCCCTGGTGCCGTCTACATCGCAGTCCCCGGGCTCCACAAAGAGCCCTTGGTCCCGGTCGCGCCACTGCGCGTACCTCACGATCGCGCCAAGAGCCGCCACAGCGGCACCGGCATTGGAATAGCACGGCAGGACGGGCTTGCCGGCAGCACCCACCATTCCCTCGACCTGCACGGAGGGATCCAGGATTCCGGTGAACGCCGCCACAACAGGCTTGCCGGCCTCGGCAGCGCATTCGGCCAAGACGCCGGCGAGCGACTCCACGGTAAGCCCCCGCGCCGGAAGAAGGGCCGCCACAACAGCATGGACGGAGTCGTCCGCGAGGCTTTCCCGGAGGCTGGCCTTCAGTGCGGGAAGCGCGAGTGACATTCCGGCGTCGAGATCAAGGTCCGTCACCAGCCTGTTCACATCCAGCCCGAACGGGCCGGCAGAATCGGCCACCACTTTGGCCAGCGCCACGGAATTGGAGTAGACGGCCACACCCGGCCCCTTGGGCAACGCCTGCGAGGAAGCTATCTGGGCGATGTCCATGAGTTGCTCGATCGTCTCAACACGGATCACGCCGGCCTGGCGCATCATCGCATCCACTGCTGCCGAGGGCGCTTGGGTGGTGCGGACCTCGTGGCCGGGCGGCAGGCTGAGGCCCGTGACGTCGGACTTGGCAACAATCACGGGTTTGCTGCGGGACAACCTGCGTGCCAGTCGCGAGAATTTGCGGGGGTTGCCGATTGACTCAAGGTAGAGGCCCACGGCGGAAGTATCGGCGTCGTCCTCCCAATACTGCATGGCATCGTTACCGGATACATCCGCACGGTTTCCTGCGGACAGGAAAGAGGACAGGCCGAGCCGACGGCGGCTGGCGGCAGCGTAAACCGCCACGCCCACGGCAGCGGACTGGCTGAACAAGCCCAAGCTGCCCCTGGGCGGCATCGTGGGAGCCATGGAGGCGTTCAGGGACACCGACGGGTGGGTATTCAGGATTCCGAGGGACTCCGGGCCAATGACGCGCATGCCGTTCGCCCTGGCCCGTCGCACCAACTCATGCTGACGCGCGAGTCCCCGCTCGCCGTCGTCGGCAAATCCGGCCGTGGCCACCACGATCCCCTTGACGCCCGCAGCGGCGCAGTCGTCCACCACCTTGGGCACTTCTTCGTACGGAACAGCGATAATGGCCAACTGAACCGGCCCGGGGATCTCGGACAACTTTCCGAACGAAACCATCCCGGCGAGTTCGAAAGCTTCCGGATTGACGGCATAGACCGGTCCTGTGAAACCGCCTTCAATGATGTGCTCCAACAGTTGGTAACCCACGGTTCCCCACTTGCGGCTGGCACCAATGACGGCCACCGACGACGGCGACAAAAGGTCCCGCACGCTGCGCGCCTCCGCACGGTGCTCGCGTGACTCCATGACGGCCCGCGATTTCTCCGTGGGGTCGATGTTGAATTCCACGCTGACGACGCCGTCATCGAATTGGCGTTTGAGGTCATAGCCTGCGTCAGCGAAGACCATCAGCATCTTCCGGTTGTCGGGGAGGACCTCGGCGGTAAAGCGGCGGATCCCGTTCTCCCGGGCGGCAACGGCCAAATGCTCCAAAAGGATGGGGCCGATCCCGCGGCCTTGGTGGGCGTCGGAAATATTGAAGGCGACCTCGGCCTCGGTGGGATCGTCTAGACGGTCGTAGCGGCCGATCCCCATAATTTCGCCGCCGATGGTAATAACGAACGCCACGCGGTTGATGTGGTCCACTTCAGTGAAGCGCCGGACTTCCTTACCGGAGAGCTTTGGCTTGAAGGAGAAGAACCGCATGTAGATGGAGGCCTGTGACTGGCCGGCATGGAACGCCTGCAAAGCGTCGCCATCCTGTGGCCGTATGGGACGAAGGTGGGCTGTGCCGCCGTCGCGCAGCACGACATCAGCCTCCCAATATTCCGGATAAATGCCGACGCCGGGCTGATCCACCATAGGCTTAGCCTAGCTAAAACATCCGCAGTACAACTTTCGAGGATTCACCGACCCCATGGCCCGCAGCCAAAAATCAGCACGCACAGCCGAGCCCCTCGGCGATTTCACCGAGAACATCGTGGACATCGACGTCACTTCGGAGATGGAAGGCTCCTTCCTGGAGTACGCCTACTCGGTGATTTATTCGCGTGCACTCCCGGATGCCCGCGACGGACTAAAGCCTGTTCAACGGCGCATCCTGTACATGATGTCCGACATGGGCCTCCGCCCGGATCGCGGACACGTCAAGAGCGCGCGCGTGGTGGGCGAAGTCATGGGCAAGCTCCACCCGCACGGCGACACCGCGATCTATGACGCCATGGTGCGCATGGCGCAAGACTTTTCGCTCCGCCTGCCGCTGATTGACGGCCACGGCAACTTCGGATCGCTCGACGATGGACCGGCAGCACCGCGTTACACGGAGGCACGGTTGGCGGCCGCCGCGCTGACCATGACGGATCACCTGGACGAAGACGTCGTGGACTTCGTCCCCAACTACGACAACCAGCTGACGCAGCCCGATGTCCTCCCGGCAGCTTTCCCCAACCTGCTGGTTAACGGCACCACGGGCATCGCCGTGGGCATGGCGACGAACATGCCTCCGCACAACCTCGTTGAGGTCATCGCCGCTGCACGCCACCTGATCGCCAACCCCGGTGCCACGCTGGAGGAGATCATGAGGTTCATCCCGGGGCCCGACCTTCCCACCGGTGGCAGGATCGTGGGCTTGGACGGAATTCGTGACGCCTACGCCACGGGACGTGGATCCTTCAAGACCCGGGCGAAGGTTGAGGTGGAACAGCTGTCCGCCCGCCGCACCGGCTTGGTGGTGACTGAACTTCCTTACATGGTGGGTCCGGAAAAGGTGATCGAGAAGATCAAGGATGCGGTCAACGCGAAGAAGCTGACAGGCATCAGCGATGTGGTTGACCTCACGGACCGTAATCACGGCCTGCGCCTGGTTATCGAGCTGAAGAACGGTTTCAACCCCAACGCCGTGCTCCAGCAGCTGTACCGCTATTCGCCCATGGAAGATTCCTTCGGCATCAACAACGTCACCCTGGTGGACGGCCAGCCGCAAACGTTGGGCCTCCTGCAACTGTTGCAGGTGTACGTGGAACACCGCCTGAATGTGGTGCGCCGCCGTACCGCCTTCCGCCTCGGCAAAAAGAAGGACCGCCTCCACCTGGTGGAGGGCTTGCTGATCGCGATTGTGGACATCGATGAGGTCATCCAGATCATTCGTTCCTCCGACGAAGCCTCGGCCGCGCGTGAACGCCTCATGTCCATCTACGACCTCACCGAAATCCAGGCAAACTACATCCTGGAACTGCGCCTGCGGCAGTTGACCAAATACTCGCGTCTTGAACTTGAGAAGGAACAGGACGAACTCCGCCGCGAAATTGAGGCACTTGAAGCCATCCTTGCTTCGGATGAGTTGCTGCGTGACCTTGTCTCCGGCGAGTTGGCTGTAGTCGCGGAGAAGTACGGCACACCCAGGCGCACAGTGCTCCTGGAATCGGAAGCAGTCTCCCCCACTGTGGCTGCAGCCTTGGCAGCGTCCGTACCCGGGCCCAAGGGCAAGGCTGCAGCGCTCCCCCTGGAAATTCCGGACGACCCCTGCTGGGCCCTGCTGAGCGTTTCGGGCCAAATTGCCAGGACTTCCAATCAGGAACCGCTGGCTGAGGCGGGCCCCCGCACCAAGCATGATGTCTTCCGCTCCGTGGTGAAGACCACCGCCCGGGGCGAAATCGGTGCCGTCACATCACAGGGGCGCATGCTGCGGCTCCAAGTGATGGACATGCCCGTTTTGCCGCCCGTCTCAGGCCTGCCAAACCTGGCCGGTGGCGTTCCGGCCAAGGACTTCATCACCTTGCTCAAGGGGGAAACCCTGGTGGCATTCGTGCCCTTGGATGCCGTCTTGGCCATTGGCACAGTCCAGGGCGTAGTGAAGCGCGTCCAGCCGGACTACCCGCTGAACCGGGAGGACTGGGAGATCATCGCCCTGAAGGACAAGGACTCGGTCCTCGCGGTGGAACCGGCTCAGGAGGACAACGTTGACCTGGTCTTCGTGACACGGCAGGCGCAGTTGCTTCGATTCAGCGCATCCAATGTCCGCCCCCAAGGACGCACGGCCGGTGGCATGGCGGGCATCAAGCTTGCCGCTGACGACGAAGTGATCCACTTCGGTACCGTTCGCGCGGACGATCCTGCCGCCGTCGTGGTGACTATTGCAGGAACCAACGGCGCCCTGCCCGGGACGGCGCCGGGAACTGCGAAGGTAACCGCTTTCGAGGAGTATCCGGCCAAGGGCCGGGCCACCGGCGGCGTGCGTGTCCACCGATTCCTCAAGGGCGAAGACACCCTGCTCCTGGCTTGGGCAGGGCATGGTCCGGCCAAGGCGTCCTCAGCGGCAGGCGTTGCACGTGCACTCCCGCACGAACACGGCCGCAGGGATGGATCCGGGGTCCCGTTGTCCCAGCCCGTGGAAGCAATCGGCCCAAGCATGGCATGGGCTGAAGCGGTGGAATAACCGCAGACTCACTCTGACAGGCACGGCAAAGGCCGGAAGTTACAGACCTCCGGCCTTTGTGCTGCAGTGGCCTTGAAGCCACCGCATGGGCTAGCCGGTTTGGTTGAGGCTCAGTATGTTTCCCTCACTGTCCAGGAACCAGGCCGCAGCGCTGCCGTCCGGCATGGTGGCGACGCCGTCCTCGGTCTTCAGGCCAGGGAAGTCGTAGTCTTCAAACGCAACTCCCTTACCTCGGAGTTCCTGCACAGCGGCTTTGACGTCACTGACCATCCAACCCATCTGGGTGTTCTTCGCCGACCCGGCATTCGATGTCTGATAGATAAAGAATCCCGTTCCATCGCCGCACCTGTATTGCAGGTTGTCGTCGGCGTCCGGATTTTCGGGTTCGAGTCCGAGTTTCTCGCTGTAATACGCGCGCGCCCGGGCGATGTCCTGTGCCGGTAGGACGGCACCAACCTGCTGATCCTTGAGCATTGTTTTCTCTTTCCGGCTCTCCCCCCGGAACGAACTTTACTCCCGGGAGAGTCCCCGCGTAATCCAAAAACGACACCATATTTCCTGGCCCGGGCAAGGGTGAGTGCCGGGAAAGCTTAGACTGGCCGCATGCCGATCATCCCTGATGAAAAAGACTGGACCTGGGTGCTCTCGGAGCCCTGCCCCGAGTGCGGTTTCGACCCCGCCACGGTGACCCCTTCCACGGTGCCCGGCACCGTCCTGAACATGCTTCCCCGGTGGCGGGCCGTGCTGCGCAGGGAGGATGTGGCCACGCGTCCCAATGACCACACGTGGTCCAACCTTGAGTACGCATGCCACGTCCGCGACGTCTTCAGCCTGTTCGATCAGCGCCTGAACCTGATGCTCACGGAGGATGACGCCCGGTTCGCCAACTGGGACCAGGACCAAGCGGCGATCGACGGCGAGTATGGTTCCGCTGATCCGAGAATGGTGGCCGACGAACTTGAAGCGGAGGGTAAGGAAATTGCCGAGTCTTTTGCCCGGGTCACCGAAGATGATTGGCAGCGCACCGGGACGCGAAGCAACGGATCCTCATTCACCGTGCTGACGTTCTCCCAGTACTTCCTCCACGATGTTGTTCACCATCTTCATGACGTGGACGGCTAGGAACTCAGAGCATTTTTTCCCACGTCATGCTGCGGTTCACTGGCGTGTAGCCCATGCCAAGGTAGAGTTCCAGCGCGCCGGTGGGGTTGGCTGAGTCCACGTCCAGTGACGCCACCTCCATTCCGGCTGAGGCGTAGCGCTGCATCGCGTCGGCAAGCAGGGCTTGGGCTATGCCGCGGCCTCGATAGGCACGCCGCACGCCAATAAGCTCCGTGTAACCTTCCTTGAAACCGCGGTCTGCGGCAGAGTCGGGATCGAAGCTGGTCAGTTGGTACGCGGCTACCTCTCCTGTGGAGGAATCGATGACCACCGCGCTGAGATCATGCCGGGCAGTAGGTTCCTCGATGGTGAAACGCCAGGATTCTTCATCCCGTGGCTCGCTCCCCCAATGATCCCTAAACGCATCGTTGTGGGCCTGGCGCACGGGTTCAAAGAGCGAAGGGTCCAGCGTCCTGAGCTCAAGTCCTGCAATCAGTGGCGCCCGTGGCAGTTCGTGGGAAAGGGGCCGGTGCATTTCGTTGAACCAGCGCACAGCACCGTAGCCATGGCCCATCAGAAGTGTCGCCTGGTGCTCGTGCTGCTCCTCCGTCTGGATCCGGAGACGGGGTGGCGCAGTGGTGTGACCTGCCGCCTCATCGTCGTGGAACCGGTTGCGTACTTGTCCTTCCTGCCACACCAGGATTGCGGAGCCGATCCCCCGTTGCTGCCATTCCGGGTCAACACACGCCATTCCGGTGGCTTTGTCTCCGTCCGGGTTTTTGGCGATGCGTCCGTAGGCCCGGGCCACGCCGTCGGAGTCCAAACCCAGGAGTGTGCTTGTCTCCGCCGGGTTCTTGGTGGACTCCAGGACATGAACCAGATCGCCGCGCTTTTCGTACCAGACAGGATGTTCGACGGCGGCTGTGCGGGCGATCAGGCCTGCCCAGTTATCGAGGTCCGCCATGGTGGCTGGTCGCCAGCTCAGACCGGTGGCAACGGCATCAGGCAGGGCTTGGCTTGCGGATTCGAAAGGCATGCCAACAGGCTACTGAGGAGTAGGCCTTCCTGCCAGTTCCGGCGCGCCCTGCACCTTTCCCGCGGAAGCACGCTTCAAGGAAGCCTGCTCTTCGGAAACGTGCGTGGCGGGCAACTCCAACCTCGCGTCTGAGGGGTCAATGTCGTCCGGATTATGGGTGACCAGCACAACGGTCACGGCCTTGAGTCCGTTGCGCAGGATGGCCATCATTTCCCGGGCCGAGCCGGCATCCAAATGCGCTGTTGGTTCGTCGAGCAACAACACGGACGCTCCGGTCAGGAGCGTTCTGGCCATCGCCAGGCGCTGGCGTTCACCTCCACTGAGGAAAGAACCGCCGGGCCCGATCCTGGCGTCGAGCTTGTCCGGCAATGCTTCCACCACTGCATCAAGCCCGACGTCGGCCAGGGCCTTGTGCATCTCTGCCTCGCTGGGCTTGGAGGCAGCCGGCCGGCTCAGCAGGAGATTGCCCCGGATGGTGGAGTCGAACAGGTGCGCCTCCTGGGGGCACCACGCCGCCGTGCCGGAGATCTGCACAGTTCCTTCCGCCAACGGCAGGAATCCCAGCAGCACGGAGAGGAGCGTGGACTTCCCTGCGCCGGAGGGGCCGGTCACGGCGAGCCAACGGCCCGGCACGGCAACCGCGTTCACGCCGGAGAAGACCTTCGGGCCACCCGGCCACGCCGCTGAAGCGTCCCTCAATTCCAGTCCTGCCTGACCGGGACGATCCGGCAATTGCCGCCTGCCGGCGTCGTGGTCTATTGAGACGTTCTCTCCTGAGACGTTCCCTTGTGACGGGTTCGTCGAGTCGGGGGTGTGCAACGAGCCGGGGGTGTCCAACGCGCCGGATGCGGCCGCGCGGCCCAGGACGGCTGCGAGCGCCGGGGCCTGGCGGACGGCGGACACGGTTCCCCCGAAGGGTTCAACCAGGGCGAGTTGCATCAGGACTATGACGGCTGCGAGTTCCGGGGCAACAGTGCCATTGAGCACGGTGGGGGCGCTGAGGGCGCCCGCCCACAGCGCTGTCAACGAGCACGCCAGGACAATCATGGCTTGGCCGAGCCCTTCGGCCCATGCCGAGCGCTGCGCGGAGTGGGTGGCGCTGCGGTCCTGGGCGCGCAGTGCGGCGAGGACCGGCTCCCCCACCCCGTTGGCGCTGAGTTCCTCACGGGCGTCAAGGGCTGCGGCCACTCCCCTCAACACCATTGAGCGCATCTGTTGCTCGGCAATGGCAGCTTTCCTGTCGGCCAGGACAGCCAGGGTTGGTGCAACGAGCAGTCCCACCACGGTGGACGCCACTACAGCAGGCAGCGCCTCGGGCAGAACGACGGTTGTGGCGAGGATGGCCGCGACTCCAACTCCCACGGCAGTCATGGGCGGGAGGACAACCCTGGGCAGGAGATCGCGGAGGGTGTCAACGTCGTCCACGATGGACCCCAAGACGTTGCCGCCTTGGAGGAGGCGCCGGAGGGAAAGTGCCCTGCGGCTTAGTGAGGCCCAGAGCGCACCGCGGAGGCGGGTCATGGCTGCGAAGACGGCATCATGGGTCAGAAGCCGTTCGCAGTAGCGCAGCACGGCCCTTCCGATGCCGAAGAACCTTACTCCGACGATCGCGCCGAGCAGGTAGAGAATGGGGGGCTGTTCGCTGGCCCTGATGATGAGCCATCCGGACAGGCCTGATAACGCGACTGCGAAGAGGGCGTCCAGGACGGCCACTACACCTGCGGCGGCGAACTTCCAGCGCACGGGTTTCAGTGCCCGCAGGAGCCGTCGCAGGCTGCCTGTGGTGGGAGCGGAGAGCAAGTCACTGTGTAGGGTGGCGTCCTTCGGCGGGACTGTAGCGGCCCCTGATGATGTGGCGCTCCAGTCCGGAGTGGTCGCTCCGGACACTGCAGGCGCCGGGTGCCGACGCTGGTTCCCTATGGGTACCAGGTGGTCGGCGAGCGCCCGGGTGGCGGCGTCGTGGGCCACCAGGATCACGGTGACGTTGCCACGAAGCGACTCTATGGCGCGGCGGACCACGCTTGCCGAGTATTGGTCAAGATGGGCGGTGGGTTCGTCGAGCAGCAGGACGGTAGCGCCGGCTTCCACACGGGCCAGGCCACGGGCGAGGGCAACCCTCCGCAATTCTCCGGGGCTCAGTTCTGCTGGGTTCCCGGCTGCCAGGTGTTCCGCGGAGGCCTTCCTGAGGACACGGGTGACTGCCTCGGCTGTGTTCCCGGTGTATCCGTGCAGATAGAGCATAATTTCTTGCTGCACAGTTTCGGTGGCCATGACCGGGTGTTGGGGAACCCACGCGATTGAATCCGGGGCGGCACCGGTGATGGTTCCTGTGACCGAGGCTCCCGGTCCTTGCCCGATCAGCCCGGCAAGGACTCTCAGCACGGTGCTCTTCCCGGCGCCGCTGTCGCCGTCGAGGGCCGTGACGTGCCCCGGCTCAGCTCTAAAGCTGAGGGGCCCGACGGCGGGCGCGGACCTTCCGTGGTAGGTCACCGACAACCCGCTCACCACCACCCCCGTGGACTTGGATACGGCAGTTCCGGATGGACCGCCCCCTTGCAATCGCTGGTGCGAGGGGGCATCCAGTACGGCGTTGGTGGTTTCGAGTGCCGCGCGACCGTCATCACTGGCGTGGTGGGCAGTGCCGAGCTCCCGGAGGGGAAGGTAGCAATCCGGAGCCAGGATCAATGCCAGGAGTCCGGCTTCAAGTGCCATGTCGCCATGCACCAACCGGACACCGATGAACACCGCCACCACGGCCACGGAGATGGTTGCGATGAGTTCCAGGGCAAGTGCGGAAAGGAACGCAGTGCGGAGGGTTTCCATGGTCCGGGTACGGTATTGCTCGGAAATGTCTTCCAGGGCTGCGCGTTGCTCGGTGGCACGTCCAAGGCCCACCAGGACGGGAAGCCCTTTTGCGAGCTCCAGGATGTGGCCGGACAGTTTCCGGAGCGTGCTTTGCGCCTCCCGGACGGTGTCTTCGGTGTGCCTGCCGATCAGGACCATGAACAGCGGCACCAAAGGAACGGTCAAGACGATCACCACGGCACTGACCCAATCGGCAAAGAGGATCCGTGCCCCGATCAGCAGCGGGACCGTTGCGCAGTTCACGATTGCCGGCAGGTATTGGGTGTAGTAGTCGTCCAGCGCGTCCAGGCCCCGCGTGGCAAGGATCGCCAGGCCGCCGTCGTTCATTCCCGCTACCGGTGACGATCCGGCGTCGGACAATGAGCGCCGCAGCAGCCGCGCCCGCAATTCTTCCTTGACGCCCAGGGCAGCCCGCCTTGAGGCAATGCCTTGGGCGTATACGGTCAGCGACCTCAGAACTGCTCCGGCCGCACCCCAGACAAGCCCGCTGTTCCAGTCCCCTGATCCGGAGGCGAGCCCTGCCAGCATCCCTGCTACGGCTTGCGCCATGAGTACTAGGGACAGGGCCTTGAGGGCGGACATGAGGCCGATGGCGTAGAGCGCCGATCGCGTTGCCGGGCCGGAAGGGAACACGGGTTTCATGGGGCGACTAATCTCCGGGTCGGGTGGACGTGGCCGGGGTGTTGTCCTTGGGAATCATCACCTTGGCGGCAATTGCGGGCAGGAATCCGTGGGCTTCGGGGATGTGGGCCGCGCTGACACGCCGCCGGAACACCCAGTAGGTCCATGACTGGTAGGCAATCACGAGTGGCAGTCCAACTGCTGCGACGATGCTCATGAGGCCCAGCGTGTAGTCCGAGGACGAGGCGTTCGAGATGGTCAGGTTGAAGGCGGGGTCAATCGTGGAGGGAATGACCACGGGGAACGCGGCCCCGAAGATCGACGCTGTGGCGCAGACAATGAAGGCTCCGAGGGCACTGAAGGCGCGCCCTTCGGATCCCACGCGTGCCAGCCGCCAAGCCAGGACGACGGCTGCCACTGCCGCCGCCACCAAAGCCCAGGTCCACGGCTTGCCGCTCAAGAACTGGACAGATACCATCCACCCGAACATCGGCAACACCGCAAACGGCACGAGTCGCACAAACCAGCGGCGGGCCCGGTGCCGCACGTCGCCGTCGGTCTTCAGTGCAAGGAACGCCAGGGCGTGCACCAGCGCGAACGCCACCACACCGAAACCGCCCAGGAGTGCGTAACCGCTGAACCAGGACATGGGGCCGCCTACACGGTCGCCGTTCTCGTTCAAGGGCAGTCCCGTGGTGGTCAAGGCCAGAGCTGCGCCGATGCCGAACGCGGCTACGAAGGACCCGACGGCGATCGCCCAGTCCCAGCGGTTGCGCCAGCGTTCGGAATCCACCTTGCCGCGGTATTCGAAGGCGACCGCCCGGAAGATCAGAGCGGCCAGGACAGCCAGGAGCGGGAGGTACAGGGTGGAGAACAGCGAGGCGTACCAGAGGGGAAAGGCAGCGAAGGTGGCACCGGCTGCAGTGAGCAGCCACACTTCATTGCCGTCCCATACCGGGCCGATGGTGTTCAGCAGCACACGGCGGTCAGTGTTGTTGCGGGCGAACAGCTTCATGAGCATGCCCACACCGAGGTCAAATCCCTCCAGGAAGAGATAACCGGTCCACAACACCGCGATGGCCACGAACCAGATGGTTGGCAACAGTTCCATTGTCATTACCCTTTGGCGTTTAGTAGGCGAATTGGCTTCTAGTAGGCGAATGCCAGGACGTCGTCGCCGGACTTGCCCGGACCTGCGCCGTCGTCGTTCTTGTCGTGGTGGTCTGCCGAATCCTGGGCGTGCGCCAACTCAGGCATCGCCGAGGCCACACCACCACGGATGTACTTGACCAAGAGCTTCACTTCCACCACCAGCAGCGCGGCATAGATGGCGGTAAGAACCACCAGCGAGGTCATGAGCTCACCTGCGCTGACGCCCGGTGACACCGCAGCGGCGGTAAACATGAACACCTGGTCGATTCCGTTCATGTCCGGGTTGGGGGCAACCACGAACGGCTGCCTGCCCATTTCGGTGAAGATCCAGCCGGCCGCGTTGGCACCGAACGGTGCAAGGATCCCTAAGACGGCCAGACGCATGAGCCATTTGGACTCGGGGACTATGCCCTTGCGCGTCACCCAGAGCGCGAGCAGGGCGGCGAAGGCGGCGATACCGCCGAAGCCGATCATCATGCGGAAGCCCCAGTAAGTGACTTCCATAACGGGAACGTACTGGATTTCCTGCCCGGCGCGTTCGCCGTACAGCGGGTTGTCCGGCAGGTGGGTGCCGTACTTTTCCTTGTACTCACCCAGCAGGCTGTTCACACCCTTGACCTCGGTGGTGAAATCACCCTTGGCCAGGAAGGAGAGGATGCCTGGTACTTCAATGACCGCCACGATGTCATCGCAGTTTGTGGCACCGAGGTTGCCCACGCTCAGGACCGAGAAGCCCGTGCCGTCGTGGCAGGCAGCTTCAGCGGCTGCCATCTTCATGGGCTGCTGCTCGAACATGAGCTTGCCCTGCAGGTCACCCGTAATGGCAGTTCCTGCGAAGGAGATCATGGCAACTACTGCACCGATGCGCAGGGACGTCATCCACACGGTGTAATCGGTCTTGTCGCGACCCGGGATTACGGCCTCGCCAGGGACCAGCTTGCCGTCGTTGCCCACAACGTCAATGCCATCGTGGCGTCGACGCCAGAGGTGGTACCAGGCGATGCCCAGGAGGAAAGCTCCCGCTACAGCGAGTGCGCCAAACAACGTGTGGGGTACCGCAACCAGCGCCGTGTTGTTGGTGAACACAGCCCAGGCATCGGTCATCACGGGCCGGCCATCCACCATCTCAACGCCAACAGGGTGCTGCATCCAGGAGTTCGCCACAATGATGAAGTATGCGGAGAAAACTGAACCGATCACGGCGATCCACAAGCAGGCCAAGTGAACGCCACGCTTGAGCTGCTTCCAACCAAAGATCCACAAACCCAGGAAGGTGGATTCGACGAAGAAGGCCAACAAGGCTTCGAGGGCCAGCGGCGCACCGAAGACATCTCCGACGAAGCGACTGTACTCGCTCCATGCCATGCCGAACTGGAATTCCTGGACGATGCCGGTAGCTACACCCATGATGAAGTTGATGAGGAAGAGCTTTCCCCAGAACTTGGTCATCCGCAGGTATTCGGGCTTGCCGGTGCGGTACCAAATGGTTTGGATGATGGCCACCACAAGGCCGAGGCCGATGGTGAGCGGCACCATCATGAAGTGGTAGACGGTGGTGATGCCGAATTGCCAGCGTGCGATTTCCAAGGCGTCCATGGCTGTCCTTTGTGCGGTGGACCGAAGTACGATGACCCTACTTCTACGTCACGTAGAAAACTTCTCTTCTACACAGTGTAGAACAAATGGAGACCGCCGAGCCCCATTCTTCAAGTGGCGTGACGCACGCGCAAGGGTCTTCCGTCGCGAGCGGCGCGCCGATAGTTCTACCTCACGTAGAATGAAGGACTGAAAAGCGGTAGATTTATTACGGAATGTTGGATCATCGCTTCCGACTGCAGCACTCTGCATCGGGAAGCGGAAGGTAGGGACGTATAGATGGCAAGTCTTGGGGAACTGGAACGGGCAGTGATGGATCTGCTCTGGGCAGGCCAGGAGGCTGCAACTGCCAATACACTGCGTGATCTTTTGGCGCAGGATTCCGAGGCCGGCGACGGCACAGCGGGTCATCAGGGCAAGGACCTGGCAGTAACCACGGTCCTCACCGTGCTCTCTCGCTTGGAAAAGAAGGGCCTGGTGGAGCGCGAACGCGGAACGCGCCCGCACCGCTACCAAGCCGTATCGAGCCGCGCTGACCACACCGCAGAGCTCATGCATGAAGTTCTGGGCTCCGCGCCGGACCGCGAGGCCGTCCTCGCCCGGTTCATAGGCTCCGTCACCGAAAGTGAAGCCGCTACCCTGCGCAAACTGCTCGGCTACAATTAGCCACTATGTTCTGGACCTCATACCTGCTTGCGGTCCTGGCATTGATTCTGGCATGGCCGGTCCCCGTGTTGCTGTCGCGCGCGCAGTGGCCGGCACGATCCCCCTTCACAGCCATGGTGCTGTGGCAGGCGATCGCCCTCGCCGGTGGTTTGTCCATGATCGGAGCCATGCTCGTCTACGGACTGGAGCCGATCGGGGACAACCTGATAGCGGGGCTCAAGAGCCTGGCCGGGATGGTTTTCAATAACGAACCCACCACCGCGCTGGGCTTCTGGCACCTTTTTGCCCTCTCCGCGGCAGCGCTGCTGACCGCACACCTGGTCTTCACCCTGCTGCTGACCTATTACAAGATTGAGCGCCAACGGCGACGCCACCGCGAACTGCTCGCCCTGCTGGCATCACCTTCCGACGACGGCCCCGGCACCGTAGTGATCAACCACGACTCCCCCGTCGCATACTGCCTGCCCGGGGGTGCCCGGTCAGTAACGGTACTGTCCGACGGCCTCATGGCAGCACTGGAGCCGGCTGAGCTCAGGGCTGTCCTCATTCACGAGAACGCCCACCTGTCCCAGCGCCACGATCTCCTGCTGTGGGCCTTTGCTGCTTGGCGCCAGGCGCTGCCGTGGTTCCCCACCACCCGGCTGGCCCAGACGGCCGTGAATTCACTGATCGAAATGCTGGCCGACGACGTCGCACTCCGCACCGAGAGCAAAGGCACGCTCATCAAGGCCATCGCCATTGTTGCCAGCGGTAGCTCACAGCCGACCCCGGGCGGGCAGGCATTCAGCAGGGGTCCCGAGCTGGCCGGCAGCCAGGCATTAAGCGCTGGCAGCGCCGTCGTGGAGGGCAATGCCGTCAGCGCCACCGGCGGTGCCGACTCGCCGCGCACGACGGCGTCACGCGTCAGCCGCCTGCTCTCGCCCAAGCCGCCACTCACCAAGCCCGTCCGTGTGCTGGTCCTCTTGGCCTCGGCCCTGCTGCTAGCAGTGCCCACGGCCCTATTGATCGTTCCAGGCCTGCTGGGATGACTTCCTGCCCGATTGAATCCTTGCCCAGCTGAAATCTTGCCCAGCTGAATTCTTGCTCGGCCAATGGGCCCTTGAGGCTACTGACGCCTATTGGGGCAGCTTCGCGTCGTACACCAGGGATGCGTAGCCCTCCAAAGCTTCGATGCATCGGGCCAAGTGTCCAGCAGCGTCGCCCGCCTGGGGCAGGCGGAGGACGTCGCGCGACTTCAACTCCCTGTACCAGCGCCGCAAGCGCTCCAGGCTCTGCTCCTCCTCCTCTAGTTCGGCGAAAGTGAACTTTTCCCGTGAGATCTCTTTGGCTATCTCCTGCTCAAACTTGCCGCAATCGGCCGTAAACTCTTTCCATTCCTCCAGTCGGGCAGCTTCAAAGGCGTGACGGAGAGTAATCGCCCCCTGAGCGCGCGGCGCGGCGTCCACCAGCGTCCAGGAACCGCCACCTTTGGCTACCAGTGCCTCAGCCCGCGAGAGACCGTCGTCAAAGGCCGGGTGGGCAGGAAGAAGCCAGGTTCCCGGCGACAACGGAACTGCCCCGATCCGACGCAACTCCCGCCATACGGCCACCCTGTGCCTGGAGGGCTGCGCGGGAACCTGCACAAGAATCAGTAGCCAATGTTCATCAATCACACTTATGAATGTAGCAGCTGTTACATTCAGTGATGTGAACGCCCCAGAAGCACTTCCTTCCATCTCGGCCAGCCAGCGTTGGCCCCTCTACGCCGCCGATTTTACCACAGCCTTCGGCGCCCATGCTGTCGCTGCAGGACTGGGGGCCGAAAGCGCCGACATCGGACTGAGTTTGCTGGCTCTGGGCATCCTGTTGGCTTTGTACGACGTCGCGGAAGTGTTTCTCAAACCGATCTTCGGCGCCCTCAGCGACCGTATTGGACCCAAACCCGTCATCGTTGGTGGACTGCTGGCTTTTTCGGTCACGTCCTTGATTGGTCTATGGGCCGACCAGCCCGTCATGCTTGCCGCCGCCCGCTTGGGGCAAGGGATGGCGGCCTCTGCCTTTTCACCGGCCTCGTCGGCCAGCGTGGCCCGGCTCTCCGGCGGCAAGAGCGGACACTACTTCGGGCGGTACGGCTCATGGAAAGGGCTCGGTTACGCCATTGGTCCTCTGTTGGGAGCTATGGCCATCATCACGGGTGGTTTCAGCCTCCTGTTCGCTACCCTCGCGGTACTGGGCCTGACGGTAGCCGTGTGGGCCCTGGTATCAGTGCCTCCCCTGAAGCCGCTTCCTCGCCCCCGCTACACGATCGTGGACGTCTGGCGCCAAAGCACCGAGCGATCGTTCCTTGGACCAACACTCGTACTGGCTGCCGCCACGGGAGCACTTGGGGCGGCCGTTGGCTTTCTCCCTGCCCTGGCCGCAAGGGAGGGTTTGGGGACCGGCGGCAGCGTCGCCGTTGTCACAGTGCTTGCCGTAGCATCAGCGCTGATACAGCCCCGCGTGGGCCGGCTACGCGATCACGGAAGACTTTCCGACAGGCCAGGCATGGTAGCCGGCCTGCTCGCTATCTCGGCAGGCACCCTGATGGCCGCTGTGTTGCCAGGGGCAGCTTGGATCTACTGCGCGGCCGTGCTCATTGGCGTGGGGATCGGCACTTCCACGCCCCTCGCTTTCGCCCACTTGGCCGACGCGACGCCCGCCGAACGCCTCGGCAGGACCATGGGTTCAGCCGAACTGGGCCGTGAACTCGGCGACGCCGGTGGACCGCTACTGGTGGGCGGCGTTGCCGTGGCCGCCGGACTGCCCTGGGGTCTGGGGGCGCTGGCTTTGATGGTGGGCGCCGCCTCGTTCGCCGCACCCTGCCGCGCAACATCGGCTACTAATGATGCCCGGCTGCCGCCCACCTCGGGCTAAGCGTCGATGCGTTCCCGGTCCAAGGTGGCAGCGCCTGCAATGATGAATTCCTTGCGCGGTGCAACGTCGGAACCCATCAGGAGGTCGAAGACTTCCTCGGCGCGCTGGGCACTTTCGATGCCCACCTTCCGAAGCGTCCTATGGCGCGGATCCATGGTGGTCTCAGCCAACTGCTGCGCATCCATCTCGCCCAGACCCTTATACCGCTGGATGGGTTCTTTGTAGCGCTTGCCGTCCTTGGCAAGATTGGACAGGAGCACGTGGAGCTCGGCCTCCGAGTAGGTGTAGATCATCTCATTGGCTTTTTGGCCCGGGTTAATGACCTCCACGCGGTGCAGGGGCGGGACAGCCGCAAACACGCGGCCCGCCTCAACCATGGGCCGCATGTAACGGAAGAAAAGAGTCAGCAGCAGGGTGCGGATGTGCGCGCCGTCAACGTCTGCATCGGTCATCAGGATGACTTTGCCGTACCGGGCAACGTCAAGGTCGAAGCTGCGGCCCGAGCCTGCGCCAACAACCTGGATCAACGCCGCGCACTCAGCGTTGGACAACATGTCGCCAACGGATGCCTTCTGGACATTCAGAATCTTTCCCCGGATGGGAAGCAGCGCCTGGAAGTCCGAGGACCGCGCAAGCTTGGCGGTACCTAGAGCGGAGTCACCCTCTACGATGAACAATTCGGAGCGCGCCACGTCATCAGTCCGGCAGTCGGCAAGCTTGGTGGGCATCGATGACGTTTCAAGGGCATTTTTACGGCGCTGGGTTTCCTTGTGCACGCGGGCTGAGATGCGCGACTTCATCTCAGCCACCATCTTCTCCAAAAGGAGCGCGGACTGGGCTTTGTCATTGCGGTTGGCCGAATTGAGCCTCGCCGATATTTCCTTCTCAACAACCTTGGCAACGATGGCCCGGACCGCCGAGGTGCCAAGGATCTCTTTGGTCTGTCCCTCGAATTGCGGTTCCGCAAGGCGAACTGTCAGGACGGCTGTCAGACCGGCGAGAATGTCATCCTTCTCGATCTTGTCGTTCCCGGCTTTGAGCTTGCGTGCGTTCGTCTCCACTGCTTTGCGGAAGGTCTTCAGCAGCGCGGTTTCAAAACCGGACTGGTGTGTGCCGCCCTTGGGCGTAGCGATGATGTTGACGAAGCTGCGCATAGTGGTCTCATAACCAATGCCCCAGCGCAGGGCGATGTCCACTTCACAGTCACGTTCGACTTCGGCGATCTTGCTGTGCCCGTTGTCGTCCAGGACAGGAACGGTTTCCTTAAACTTTCCGGAACCATGAAGGCGCCAAACGTCCGTCACTCCGGAATCGGCCGCCAGATACTCGACGAACTCGGAGATGCCGCCGTCATGGTGGAATACCTCCTCATGGACGCCGGACTCCCCCGGTGTGCCGGCCAGTTTGCGTTCATCGCGCACGGTGATCTTCAGGCCGGGCACAAGGAAGGACGTCTGACGAGCCCTTGACGCCAGGTCGTCGTACGAGAACTTGGCATCCGGAGTGAAAATCTGGCGGTCCGCCCAGTAGCGCACGCGGGTTCCCGTGACACCACGCTTGGCCTTGCCCACAACATCGAGCACCGACTTTTCAACAAACGGCTCAAAGGGTGCATTGGGGCTCGGCTTTGCCCCGGAATCCACGAAACGTCCAGGCTCTCCCCTGCGGAATGACATCTGGTACGTTTTGCTGCCTCGATCCACCTGGACGTCCAGGCGGCTGGACAAGGCGTTTACTACAGAGGCACCTACACCGTGCAAGCCACCCGAGGCAGTGTAGGAACCGCCGCCGAATTTGCCTCCGGCGTGCAGTTTGGTGAACACAACCTCGACGCCGGAGAGGCCGGTCTTGGGTTCGAGGTCCACGGGAATACCGCGCCCATCGTCGTGGATTTCCACCGAGTTGTCCGCGTGAAGGATCACCTTGATGTCATGTCCAAAGCCGGCCAAGGCCTCATCCACGGCGTTATCAATGATTTCCCACAGGCAGTGCATGAGACCGCGGGAGTCCGTGGAGCCGATGTACATGCCCGGGCGCTTTCGAACGGCTTCCAGGCCCTCAAGGACAGACAGATGCCGGGCGTTGTATTCAGAACTCGGTGCCACTCGCGGTGTGCTCCTTCGGGGTATATCTCGGGGGTACTTCCCAGCCGCATTTGGCTGGTAAATCAAGGCAAACACTGCCCGTACCAGCCTAGCCGGGGAAGGCAACAAGGACCGTTTGCCACTCCAGTGGTGACGCAGCGTTCCCGGCTACGTTACGCACATGTGATACGCGGACAGCGAAAGTGACCCATCCTTGCCATGGATCTGCGTCGAATGCTGGTTATATGGATGTACAGAACTACTAAGGAGGCCGACATGACAACAGCAGTTGCAGACCGCACGCTGAACGCAGCTGATCGCTGTGACCGTTGCGGAGCCCAAGCGTACGTCCGCGTTGTACTCGAGTCCTCCGGCGGTGAGCTGCTTTTCTGCGGCCACCACGCCCGTGCAGTAGAAGCTACGCTCCGGCCCATGACTTCCGACTGGCACGATGAGACCGAGCGACTCACCGAGAAGGCTCCCGTAACCGTCGACTAGGCATTCCGGCTCACCGGAAACCCTTTTGATCAGATAACAAGGCTCCTCCCATCCGGGAGGGGCCTTGTTGCGTTTGACGGGTTGCGCTCAAGAAACCCAGACGGTTGCGCTCCAGAAAAAAGTGGCCCGGCCGGATGTCCGGCCGGGCCACTTCACATGACTCTGTTCGTTTAGTCCAGGTAGTCCCGCAAAACCTGCGAACGGGACGGGTGCCGCAGCTTGGACATGGTCTTGCTTTCGATCTGGCGGATGCGCTCACGCGTGACACCGTAGACCTTGCCGATTTCGTCTAAAGTCTTCGGCTGGCCATCGGTCAGGCCGAAGCGCATCGCCACAACTCCGGCCTCGCGCTCGGACAGGGTGTCTAAAACGGAGTGCAGCTGCTCCTGCAAGAGCGTGAAGCTCACGGCGTCGGCGGGAACAACAGCCTCCGAGTCCTCAATCAGGTCACCGAACTCCGAGTCACCGTCCTCACCCAGCGGGGTGTGCAGTGAAATCGGCTCGCGCCCGTACTTCTGAACCTCAACAACCTTTTCGGGCGTCATGTCCAGTTCGAGTGCCAGCTCTTCAGGTGTCGGTTCACGGCCGAGGTCCTGAAGCATTTGGCGCTGTACGCGGGCCAGCTTGTTGATGACTTCCACCATGTGCACCGGAATACGGATGGTACGGGCCTGGTCTGCCATGGCGCGGGTAATTGCCTGACGGATCCACCATGTTGCGTAAGTGGAGAACTTAAAGCCCTTGGTGTAGTCGAACTTCTCTACCGCGCGGATAAGGCCCAGGTTGCCTTCCTGAATCAGGTCCAGGAAGAGCATGCCACGGCCCGTGTAGCGCTTGGCCAACGAAACGACGAGGCGCAGGTTGGCTTCGAGCAGGTGGTTCTTGGCGCGCTTGCCATCATGGATGACAAATTCAAGCTCGCGCTTGAGCTTGGGATCCATGGATCCGTCGTCGGCGTTGATCTTTTCCTCGGCAAAGAGGCCGGCCTCAATACGAAGTGCAAGATCAACTTCCTGCTCCGCATTCAGCAGTGCAACCTTGCCGATCTGCTTGAGGTAGTCCTTGACGGGGTCGGCTGTTGCGCCGGCCGACATGACCTGCTGGACAGGTGCGTCGTCGTCATCGGCATCCGAGTAAACGAATCCCGAGCCGGAGGGCGCAGCCTTGTCCTTGGCGGCCGCGGCGCCGTCCTCGACGTCGTCGTCTCCGACTTCCTCGGCAGCTGCGGGATCAAAGTCTTCATCCTCGCCGCTGGAGTCCTCAGCGTCCGAGCCAGAGGTCTTATTCGCGGCTTCAGCGGCGGCCTTCGCACCGGGCTTGGGTCCACGCTTCTTGGGTGCCGGCTTGTCAGAGTCGCCCTCTGAGGCCTTGTTGGCAGCACGTGTCGCTGCGCGCTTTGCCGATGTTGCCGCCTTCTTTTCCTCAGCGGACAATTCGGCCTGGGCGGCGGGTTCCTTCTCGACGGAAGACGGGGTCACAGAAAACCTTTCTAGCGGCGGTCTGTGGAATCACCATACGGGCAACACCACTATGACCCTGTCAAGTCCGCGATCAATTTCAAATGCGATCGCCGTCTGCAGAGTCTCTATACAGAACTCTCGACGACACTGTATTGTTCCCGGCGAAGGGGCCAATTCAGGCATTCGAACGCGGACCCAACCGGGTCTCGGCATCCATTGTCTCACGGTTTTGCGAAACTCACGCCGGATGAATGTCCAAACCCTCTAAAAGACAGTGTCTTTGGGCCCCCGCCAAGCAGTGCTTGAACTTCGTGCCCAGGCACAAATGGTCCCTTGCCCCAGGAGATCCATGAGCAGCTCGGCGAGTCGATAGCCCGGTTGGGCCTCCCCTGCCCCGCTGAGGCACGCATAGGCAATGGATCCGCGCCCCTTGCACCAGGCAATCCAGCCCTGCAGGGTCAGTGCCGCCGCCGGGACAACGCCGGATTCGCCATCGACGCACAGCCCGATAAGAACTTTCTCCAGTGCATCCAGCGTGCCCCAGCACGGCATGTCCGGTTGCATTCCAAGCAGGACATCACCGTAGGTAAAGACGTCGCCATCGGTATTTGGTGCAGGCGGTACCTTGGCAGCGGGGAGGACCGGGACGGCTACTCCGAATTCTTGCGGGTCGAACGGAGTGTCGGAGTAATCGTCGTCGTCAACGAACAAACCCAACGCGGAGGCGCCGGACTTCGCGGATTCCATGCCTGCCGCCGCCATGACCACCACAGCGTCACGCCACGCAGGGACCCTGAGAGTTGTTCTAAGGAGGCCCATGATGTGTGCGTCGGTGCCGCACTGCAGGAGGTGGCCTGCTTCAACCCGGTTCAGCACGTGGTGCCATACAGCAAGGACAGTGTCCAGACAGTGCTCACTCCTCCATCTACCAAGAATCTGCTTGCCGTAGCGCGACTCCGCGGCGAGTACCAAAGGGTCGAGCACCCCTGGGCTGGCAAGCCGAGGTTTTGCAGACGTGCTCCTGGGTGATGGCCCTATGGAGCTCCCCCTGTACACCAGCTCTGCGCTGAGTCTGCTGTTTTTTATGCGATCAACCGGTAAGCCCGGAACCGGGCAACATTGCAAATCTGTGCAGTAGGCGCTGCGCCAATACTCGGGGCCAACAAGCCACGCGTCCCGGACCGATAAGTCAACCTCATCCAGACTCAGCTGAAGGGCTTCGAGCAACGGGATTGCCTGACGGACAACATTGCCGTCCTCCCAACCGGAGTCGGTATAGACGGCGAGCACCACCCCGTTGGCGTCCTCATCGGCAATCAGGAAGCTCCGGATCTGGTCCGCAAAACCTGCGCGGGCTTCGAGTGAAGCAAGGGTTGGCAGATCCACGCGCAGCGTGGCTCCCAGGACTTTCCCTTGCATGGTGATTGCCACAAGACTGTCCTCGGGCCAGTAACCCAACATGTGGGGAATGTAGCCAAGAATATCTTCGGGTTGGTGGATGCTGAGCGTTCTGTTCGAAGTCATGGTTCCACCCTGCTCAACTCCGGCCGGCGGAGACAGGGACCATCATGCTTATGTGGAAAAGCAGCGCGGCAATACAGCGACGTGCGGTCCTACTGGTCGTCCGCGGACGCGGGCCGTGTGGCGCGTCGTCGCTCCACCCGTTCCCGGCGCTGCCTGGCGAGGGCGGCCAGCAGCGGCTGCACGTGAATCCCCTGTGTTGCCATCTGGCGGCGCACCTTCCGCCGCGTCACCAGAATGAGTACGGTTCCGAGGCCCAGCAGTACGAATTGAATGCTAAGGGCAATGCGGAACGGTGCGAGACCGTAAAGATTACCGCCGGAGAAACCACTGGCGTACAGGATATCGAGCACCAAGCCGATGAGGTAGATCGCAACGAGCGCCGCGATGAAGCCGCCAACGTTGACAATACCGGTGGCTGTTCCGATCCGGTGCGAGGGATTGAAGGTACGGGCAAAGTCGAATCCGATCATGGATCCGGGCCCGCCCACAGCCAGCACCACTACCAAAATAGCCAGGAGCCACAGAGGGGCGCGCTCGGGAAGAATGAGCACAGCAGCCCAAGCCAAGGTCGTCGCCAAAGCTATGAGCAGGACCATGGCGGATCTTCGCATGGGATGTTTGGAAACGAATCGGCCGAACCCGGGCCCGGCAGCTATAGCGGTGGCCACGAAGAGCGCCATCAGGCCGGAGACTGTTGCGGCATCGAGTCCCTGGGCAGACAACAGGAAGGGATACCCCCAAGTCATCGCAAAAAGGTTGCCGCTGAATTGAACCGTGAAGTGGCTCCAAAGGCCCAGCCGGGTTCCGGGTTGTTTCCACGCGCGGGACAGGGAAACGCCAGTGGCACGGAGGCCCTGGCCGGTTTCCCGGGGCGGGTGCCCGGGCGGGGCATCGCGGAGCATCGCCAGTACGAGGACCACTGCCAGCACAGACATCGCCGCCAGAGTGAGGAATGCGGGTGTCCATCCGGCCGTGTGAAGAAGCAGTGCGAACGGAACAACGCTGAAGAGCTGACCGAGTTGGCCACTCATGCCGGTCAGCTGGGTGACCAGCGGAACCTTTGCAGGAGCGAACCACAAGGGGACCAAGCGAATTACCGAGATAAAGGTCATAGCATCGCCGGCCCCCACCAGGACCCGGCCCAGGACGCCTCCGGGGACACTGTCCGCAAAAGCCAACTGCAACTGCCCCAAGCCCATCAGCACGGCACCGCCGGCGATCATGGCCCTCGAACCAAACCTGTCCACCAGGACGCCCACGGGAATCTGCAAACCTGCGTAGACCAGAAGTTGAAGCACCGTGAAAAAAGAGATGGCGGAGGCGCTGGCGTGGAATCTGTCAGTGGCCTCCAAACCTGCCACACCAAACGAGGTTCGCTGCGCTACCGCAACCAGGTAGGCGAATACGCCGATCGTCCAGATGAGCCAGGCACGGGGAGCATTCACCCCATAATTATGCCTGCCGACCACTCAAAGCTGATTTATTGAGGCGAGTCTTTACGTGCCAGATAGGCCTCGACCGCAGCTCCAATGTCTTCGGCGTTGGGCAGTTCATCGTTCTCATCAGCCAACAGTGATCGGCGGACAACGCCTTCGGATTTCTCGTCGTAACGCGTCTCGAGATTCGTCACTACTGCCTGCACTTCCTCGGAAGCTTCGATCTGATCGGCGATCTGTCGGCCCACTTCACGGCCAGCTTCCCGGAGCCTGTCCGTCGGCAGCATGAGGGACGTTGCCGCTCCCAAGTATTCCAATCCGGCTACTGCTGCCGGCGGGTACTCCGCTTCGGAGAGGTAATGCGGGACATGGATGACGTACCCGGCCACGTTCCGTTCCGCTTCGGTGAGCCGGAGTTCAAGGACGTGTCCAATGGCGGCCGGTACATCAACGGTGGGCTTCCAACTGGAAATCCCCGCAATGAGCTCAGGCATGTTGCCATGAACCGTGACGCCAACAGGCCGCGTGTGCGGGACGGGCATGGGGATGGAATGGATCCAAGTCACCAAGTTGACGTCGAGCTCTTCCACGATTCCAACCACAGCCCGCGAGAAGCGCTCCCATTGCAGATCGGGCTCGAAGCCGGCAAGGAGCAAAAAAGGTTGGCCGAGGCCGTCATTGAGCTTGTAAAGGCCAAGCTTTGGCGCCTGGTAGTCCTGCAGATGGTCTTCAACGAAGCTGATGTGAGGCCGCCTGGAACGGTAATCGATGAGTTGGTCGGCGTCGAACATGGCCACCACCTCGGCGTCCAGTTCGTCCAACAGTTCCGCGTTGATCTGCCGGACTACGTGACCGGCATCGGCAAAACCCGTGAATCCCATGACCATGTTCAGCCCACGAAGTTCGGGGCTGTGGAAGGTCTCAATGTTTCGCGCATAGAGCGATTCGGGGTCCAGGAGAGAGCCGGATATCCGTTCAAACACGGCGTGTTCCTTTCGCAATGACAAAGTCAGGGAGGTCCACCGCACCGTCGAATGGACAACCGGTGAAGTGACGCCTGAAACATCACACCACCGGACACCACTGTTTGACTGCGGGGCACTATTAATTCATACAACGCTGCAATGCCAAGGCGCATTCCTGCCCCCAGTGTGCCGCAGCTCTCATTTGATGACCGTCCGCAGCGTTCGGAGAGACTACGATCGAAACGGGTCCTCGTCCTTTGCGACGCCGGACCTGGAGACCAAGGCCGCCGTCGCCAGAAGACGTCGGGCGCGTACCGGGGCAGGCCGCCAAACATGCGGTCCCGCCATGCAATGCAGAGAGAAGTGAGGACACATCCTCGTGGTCAAGACTACTGACATCATCCTGGGCATCATCGCCAAGGACCTGAAAAAGTCCCCCAGCGACGCACTCGTGATTGGCGTTGCCCAAGGAGCGGACGGGCCGGTACTGCTGTCCAACCCGTTGAGCGCAAAGGCCGCAGAATCCGTTGCGGGGTCACTGAAGCTCTTGGGAATCACCGGCGCTGCCGACCAGGCTCACCGACTTCCGGGCTTGCCGGAGACAGGCTCAGGGATTCTTGTCCTTGCAGGAGTAGGAAAGCTCTCCGATGACGGAGGCCTGAGCGAAGAAGCCCTACGGCGCGCCGCCGGATCCGCTGTGCGCCAACTCGCCGGGACACCTTCGGTCACCTTGGCGTTCCCGACGGCGACCCTCGCGGATGTCACGGCTGTGGCCGAAGGAGCCGCTTTGGGCGCGTACTCCTACACGGAGCACCGTTCCAGCAAGGACGGGCTGAAGGCGCCTGTCACCAAGGCGCTGATTTTCTCGGACGTTGATGCCAAGTCTGCCCAGCCTGCGCTGGATCGGGCCATTGTGCTCGCTCGTGCCGTCAACTCAACCCGCACCTTGGTCAACCAGCCGCCGAGCCACCTGTACCCCGAGTCCTTCGCGGAGTCGGCCAAGGAACTGGCTAAGGGCCTTCCGGTCAAGATCACTGTCTGGGATGAAAAGCGCCTGGAAAAGGAAGGCTTCGGGGGTATTCTGGGCGTCGGCAAGGGCTCCACGCGCCAGCCTCGCCTCGTCAAAGTCGAATACGCCCCCGCCAAGGCCACAAAGAAAATTGCCCTCGTCGGCAAGGGCATCACGTTCGATACCGGCGGCATTTCCATTAAGCCGGCCCTCGGCATGGGCGACATGAAGAGCGACATGGCCGGAGCCGCCGTCGTACTTAACACCGTCCTGGCCATCGCCTCACTCGGTCTGCCCCTCAAGGCGACCGCATGGCTCTGCATTGCCGAAAATATGCCTTCAGGCGCCGCAGCCCGGCCTGCTGACGTATTCACCATTTATGGCGGCAAGACAGTTGAGGTTCTGAACACGGACGCTGAAGGTCGTTTGGTCATGGCCGACGGCATCGTCGCTGCCAGCATGGAGAAGCCGGACGCCATCATTGATGTCGCAACACTGACAGGTGCTCAGCTGATCGCCCTTGGTTTACGCACGGCCGGCGTCATGGGATCCGATTCCGTCACCGCAGCTCTGAAGTCAGCCGCTGACAGGGCAGGCGAACTGGTATGGCCCATGCCACTGCCCGAAGAGCTCCGTCCGAGCCTGGATTCACAGGTGGCGGACCTGGCTAACATCGGTGAACGCAACGGCGGCATGATGACCGCAGCGGTCTTCCTCCGCGAATTCGTGGGAAAGAACGACGCCGGCCAGCAGATCCCGTGGGCCCACGTGGACATCGCCGGACCGTCGTTCAACAACGGCGCCCCTTATGGTTACACGCCCAAGCAGGGTACCGGATGCACCGTCCGCACGCTGGTTGCCTACGCCGAGGATCTCCTGGCCGTCTCCGCCTAGCACCCGCCTTGCCCTTCCGGGGCTGTGCGGGACCCTGCCGGATCTCCGGCGAGGACCCGCGCAACCCCGGAATTATGCGGGGTGTAGCGCTGTGTCACAAGTGAACGTGAGTCTGGACACAAGCGCTCCCCAAAACGCCCGCAGAGGGTGGAGCATGGGTAGGTGGTTCGCTAAGGTGAACTCGATAGTCACAAATGCAAGAGAACTTAGGTGCTGGCATAATCACGGCAGAACAAGTTCCAAAGACCAGATGGCACGCAGTCCCGTGTCATCATTCACGCGAGGGAGCGTTTTAGTGGCCGATCAGGCAACTGCGCAAGAATTCGACATCCTGGTACTCGGTGGCGGCAGCGGCGGCTACGCCACTGCCCTGCGGGCCGTTCAGCTTGGGTTCACCGTTGGCCTTGTGGAAAAGGCAAAGCTCGGCGGAACCTGCCTGCACAACGGTTGCATTCCCACCAAGGCACTCCTGCACTCGGCCGAGCTGGCCGACCATGCACGCGATTCCGCCAAGTACGGCGTGAACGTCACGCTCGACAGCATCGACATGTCGGCCGTGAACGCGTACAAGGACGGCATTATTGCCGGTAAGTTCAAGGGCCTCCAGGGACTTATCAAGTCCAAGGGCATCACCGTCATTGAGGGTGAAGGCAAGCTCCAGGGCAACAACACCGTCGTTGTGAACGGCACCTCCTACACGGGCAAGAACATCGTCCTGGCCACGGGTTCCTACTCCCGTTCACTGCCTGGACTGGAAATCGGCGGCAAGGTCATCACCTCTGACCAGGCCCTCACCATGGACTACATCCCCAAGAGCGCCATTGTCCTGGGCGGCGGCGTCATCGGTGTCGAATTCGCTTCCGTGTGGAAGTCCTTCGGCGTGGACGTCACCATCATTGAAGGCCTCCCCTCCTTGGTTCCCAACGAGGACGCCGCGATCGTGAAGAACCTTGAGCGTGCTTTCAAGAAGCGCGGCATCAAGTTCACCACCGGCATCTTCTTCCAGGGTGTTGAGCAGAACGACGACGGCGTCAAGGTCACCTTGGTTGACGGCCAGACGTTCGAAGCCGACCTCCTCCTGGTTGCCGTTGGCCGTGGTCCCGTGACCGCCAACCTCGGCTACGAAGAAGCCGGTATCACCATCGACCGAGGCTTCGTCATCACCAACGAACGCCTCCACACCGGTGTTGGCAACATCTACGCCGTTGGCGACATCGTCCCCGGCGTCCAGCTCGCACACCGCGGCTACCAGCAGGGCATCTTCGTCGCCGAGGAAATCGCCGGCCTGAACCCGGCAATCGTCGAGGACATCAACATCCCCAAGGTCACCTACTGCGAGCCCGAAATCGCCACTGTGGGCTACACCGAAAAGGCCGCCAAGGAAAAGTTCGGCGACGACCAGGTGCAGACCCAGGAATACAACCTGGCCGGCAACGGCAAGAGCTCAATCCTTGGCACCGGTGGCCTCGTCAAGCTTGTCCGCCAGAAGGATGGCCCCGTGGTGGGCATCCACATGATCGGCTCCCGCATGGGCGAGCAGATCGGTGAAGCCCAGCTGATCGTGAACTGGGAAGCCTACCCGGAGGACGTGGCCCAGCTGGTCCACGCCCACCCCACCCAGAACGAAAGCCTGGGCGAAGCCCACCTTGCCCTCGCGGGCAAGGCTCTCCACGGCTAAGTCTTACCAAGACCCACGGGTCGGGTGCATGCGGCGCAATATGCCGCATGCACCTGACCCGGACCAGCAGAATTCATCCGCACAAAGATCAATAAGGAGAACGGGGACGACATGTCTGAATCCGTTAACTTGCCCGCCCTCGGTGAGAGTGTCACCGAAGGAACCGTCACCCGCTGGCTCAAGCAGGTTGGTGACCGGGTGGAGATCGACGAGCCGTTGCTCGAGGTTTCAACCGACAAAGTAGACACCGAAATCCCTTCTCCGATCTCTGGCGTCATCGAAGAAATCCTCGTCGCTGAAGACGAGACGGCCGAAGTAGGCGCCCCCTTGGTCCGCATCGGCGACGGCTCCGGTTCAGCCGCGCCGGCAGCTGAGGCCGCACCGGCTGAGGAAGCCCCCGCTGAGCAGGCCGCACCGGCCGAAGAAGCTCCCGCAGCCCCCGCAGCTGAAGAAGCACCGTCAACCGAAGCACCCGCGGCTTCAGGCGAAGGCCACGAAGTTACCCTTCCTGCTTTGGGCGAGAGCGTTACCGAAGGTACCGTCACCCGCTGGCTGAAGGCTGTAGGCGACACCGTTGAGGTGGATGAGCCCCTCCTTGAGGTTTCCACCGACAAGGTAGACACCGAGATCCCCTCCCCCGTTGCCGGCACTCTGCAGGAAATCCGCGTGAGCGAGGACGAGACAGCAGAGGTTGGCTCAGTCCTGGCCGTCATCGGCTCCGGCGCCGCTCCGGCTTCGGCTCCCGCCCCGGCTGCAGCACCAGCCGCAGAAGCACCGTCTGCGCCTGCAGCTGCACCGGCACCCTCGGCTCCGGCCCCGGCTGCTCCCGCAGCAGAAGGTTCTTCGGAATCCGGTTACGTCACTCCCTTGGTTCGCAAGCTTGCCAACCAGCACGGCGTAGACATCGCGTCGGTCTCCGGCACCGGTGTCGGCGGCCGCATCCGCAAGCAGGATGTCCTCGCCGCAGCTGAGGCCAAGCAGGCAGCCGCAGCCCCCGCTGCAGCTGCTCCTGCCGCAGCTCCTGCTGCCAAGGCCACTGCACCCGTGGTCGCGTCCTCCTTGCGAGGCACCACCGAGAAGGCCCCGCGTATCCGCCAGGTTATTGCCCGCCGTATGCGCGAGTCACTTGAGGTCTCCACTCAGCTGACCCAGGTGCACGAGGTGGACATGACCAAGATCGCCAAACTCCGTCTCAAGGCCAAGAACTCGTTCCAGGCCCAGAACGGCGTCAAGCTGACGTTCCTGCCGTTCATCGCCAAGGCTGTGGCCGAGGCCCTGAAGCAGCACCCCAAGCTCAACGCTGCCTACGACGAATCCAAGCAGGAAATCACGTACCACAACGCCGAGCACCTGGCGATCGCCGTCGACACTGACAAGGGTCTTCTGGTTCCCGTCATTTCCGACGCCGGCAACCTGAACCTCGCAGGCCTGGCCAGCAAGATCGCCGACGTCGCAGGCCGTACCCGCGACGGCAAGATTGGCCCGGATGAGCTTTCCGGTGGCACCTTCAGCATCACCAACATCGGCTCCGTTGGTGCATTGTTTGACACCCCGATCATCAACCAGCCGCAGGTCGGCATCCTCGGAACCGGCGCGATCGTCAAGCGCGCCGTCGTAGTTGCCGATGAGAACGGTGACGACTCGATCGCCATCCGCTCCATGATGTACCTGTCGTTGACGTACGATCACCGCTTGGTGGACGGTGCGGATGCAGGCCGCTTCCTGCAGACCCTCAAGGCCCGCCTCGAAGAAGGTGCTTTCGAAGCTGACCTCGGTCTCTAGCACCAAGCGGCACTAAGAACGGCTTGATGAACCAAAAGGCAGGTTACCGGACACCGGTAACCTGCCCTTTTGCTTTGTCTGCCCGTTTGTTATAGGTACTCTCCAGCTTCATCAGCACCTGACCCGCATCCGCGTGGCTTTACTACGGGACGTAGAACCAACTGGATAAGCTGGGTTCATGAGTATTCTCTTCAGCATTCTGGTGTTCTTGCACATCGTCGGCGCAGCCATGATTGTGGGCTACTGGATCGCCACCCTCAAGACACCCACGGTTCACCCGCGCCAGCGCGACGGCGCCTTCCTTCAGCTCCTCACAGGCATCGCCATGATGGGCTTGTTTCCCTTGCTGCCGGACGCCGATCCCAACTACTTCAAGCTCGGCGTCAAGTTCGCCATTGGTGTGGTTGTCGCTGTCCTCGCCGTTATCGGCTCCCGCAAGGTGAAGAACGGCGAGCCGGTTTCAACGGGGCTGGCCCACGGCGTAGGTGGCCTGGCATTGATCAACATCGCCATAGCCACCCTCTGGAACTAGTCCCGGGCTATACAGAATTCGTTGCCCTCGGGATCCTGCATTACGTCCCAGTGGAAGTCTCCAATGGTGTATTCCTCAACAAAAGTGGCCCCCAACGTCTCAGCTTTACGCCGCAACGCTGAGGGGTCGGCGTCGTGAAGGTCCAGGTGCAGGCGGCGCCGCCCCTCGGTGGGTGCTGCGACTTGTTGAAATGCCAGCTGCGGCAGGCCGGATTCAGCGGGACGAAGCCAGATAAAACCCTCGTATTCCGCTGACACGGGCATGTCCAGCAGCACTGACCAAAATGATGACAAGCGGGCAGCATCCACGGCGTTGACCACGATGGACGCGATTCTGGGGCCGCTGATGCGCCCGGACTGTGCAAGTTCTTCGGTTTCCATGTCGCCAGTGTAAGGGTCACAATCCACCGTCAGCGGAATGGCCGTGCGGTCCGGCGGGCGAATCCATAGGATTGATCCGGTGGCACCTGCCGAAGGCTGGTTGCCGACTCACAACGATCCCAAGGAGTGGACATGGCAGCAACACGCACCGCACACACGGTTTGGAACGGCAACCTGATCGAGGGCGCCGGCAACACAACGCTGGACAGCTCAGGACTGGGCACGTTCGATGTCACTTGGAAGGCACGCACCGAGCAGTCCGGCGGCAAGACCAGCCCCGAAGAACTGATTGCCGCTGCCCACTCCGCTTGCTTCTCCATGGCGTTCAGCCACGCACTGGCAGGCGAAGGGTTCACGGCAGAAGAAGTGAACACCAAGGCGGATGTTACGTTCGTTCCCGGTACGGGCATCACTGGTAGCCACTTGACCATGACCGCAAAGGTTCCGGGCCTCTCCGAGGAAGACTTCCGCCGGATCTCCGAAGACGCCAAGACCGGCTGCCCGGTTTCCGGCGCGCTGGCAAGCATCGAGATCACTCTGGATGCCACCCTCGCCGCATAGCATCACACAGGGGCTGAACATCACGGCCCTGACAGCATGGAAAGAGCCCCGCCACTCCCTGAGGGAAGTTGCGGGGCTCTTTCCATACCTGGGTTTCGCTAGCCCTTTTGGGGACGCGACGGCAGCGGTGCCGGCCGGAGCTTTCGGTAGCCTTCACGCAACGGTGGACGGTCGGTGGGCAGTTCCTGGACCATTTCCTTCAGCGCACCAATTCCGTACTCCAACTGGGGATCCGTTCCGGCCGCATACGCGTGGGGCGGGAACAGTACCTCGATGTCCGGCTCCACGCCACGGTTTTCGACGTCCCAACCGATTCCGCCATTGAACCACGTGGCATATCGAGGCTGGGTGACACCGGTGCCGTCAGCAAGTGAGAAGCGGTTATCTATGCCCACTACGCCACCCCACGTCCGCGTTCCAATGACGGGGCCGATGCCCCTCAGCTTGGACACCTGGGTGATGATGTCGCCATCGGATCCGGCAAATTCATCGGCAAGGATGATCACCGGTCCACGTGGCGCATGATGCGGGTAGGTCCGCGGCTTTTCGCCACGCGGCATACTCCATCCCGTGACCTTGCGTCCGATCAGTTCGGCAACCAACTGGGATGTGTGTCCACCGCGGTTGCGGCGCACATCCACAATCAGGCCGTCCAGCGCCGTCTCTGTGTCCAGATCGCGGTGGAGTTGGGCCCAGCCGTTGGCCATCATGTCCGGGACGTGCAGGTAGCCGAATTTGCCGTCCGAGGCCTCGCGGACGGTGCGCCGGTTGGAGCGGACCCAATCCTGGTAGCGCAGCCGTTCCTCATCACGGACGGGAACCACCGCAACGCGTCGTTGGGTACCGGCAGCGCCGCCATGGCCCTCACCGTTCAAGAGGGTCAGTTCCACTGTCCTGCCCGCCGAACCCACCAGCTGCATGGCCGGGGTCAGTACCGCTGAAAGCTCGACGCCGTCGATCGCCAAGAGGACGTCGCCCACCTTCGCGTCCGCCCCGGGACGAGTCAACGGTGAAGTAGCCAAGGGGTCGGAAGACTCTCCTGCGAGGATCCGGATAATTTCCCACCCCTTGTCGGCGAGCTGAAACTCTGCCCCAAGCCTGCCCTGGCCGTTTCGTCCGGGCTCGGTGACAGCTGTCGGCTTGACGTAGGCGTGCGAAGTTCCCAACTCACCATGGATCTCCCACAGCAAGTCCACCAGGTCATCGTGGGAACCGAGCCTCTCCACGATGGGCCGGTAGCGCTTATACACGGAGTCCCAATCCTGGCCGGCCATGTCGGCGGTCCAGAAGAAGTCCCTCTGCAGCCTCCAAGCCTCATCGAAGGCCTGTCCCCAAGCAGCCACGGGGTCCATGATGACCCGAACCCTGTTGAGCTCCACTTTCACGAGTTCGGCAGAGTCCTCTTCCACCTTGCTCTCGGCAGGGACGGACGTAATTTGCTTGTCGAGTACGTAAACGATGCGGCTAAGGTCACCCGACAGCCGGTAGCTGTCCACGGCTGTGACGAGGATGACCTGCTTGCGCTTGGCGAGGTCGTAACGGACCAGGGACGGCGCTGTCTTTTTGTCCTGGAGGGTTCCCCGACCATCGCCCATGACACCCGAAAGTTCGGTGTCCAGCCACAACAGTGCGCCGTCACCAACAGCCAGATTGGAGTAGTTTCCCTGAGGCACCGGCACAGCAATAACCCTGTGAGCCAACCCCTCCGGGTCCACGCGCACGGCAGACACGTCACCGTCGTCGGATGTGGCCGCCTCTGACTTGGCCGCCGTGGGCGAGACGTCCTCCAGCGCGTCTATTGAAGGGCCGAACGGTGAAGGCGTGTCCGCTGCCAAGGCAACCATGTACGGCTTGATGGGACTCGGGAAGGAGAGGTCGAAGGAGTGACCGTCGTACACGGGGTCGAAGCTCCTGTTGGACAGGAATGCCAGGAACTTTCCGTCCGGCGTGAATTGTGGAGACTCGTCGCAGAACCGGCCGTCCGTGACATCGATGATGCCTGAGCCAGGCTCAGCCGGGCGGGCAATCCGGAGCTTGCTCCGCGAACCGAAGGACGTTACCGGCTCGGACCAGGCAAGCCACTGGGAGTCGCTGGACCACGACAACTGCTCGATGCTGCCTTCGCCGACGCTGACAAGCCGCTCCAGTGTTCCTGCAGAGGTGTCAGCAATGAAGACGTCGCCGAAAGACGTGCCGACGGCAATCCAGCGGCCGTCCGGGCTGGTCTCCAACGCACTCGTCCGTGTAGGGGCAGGGAATTCGAAACGAAGATCCGCGGAGACTTCCGATGCCACGGGAACTGCGGGTGTTGCGGTGCCACCTGCAGTGTCAGCGGATGGTTCGGCGTTGGCGGTCTCGCCCGCACCGGCCTGAGCTTGCTCTCCGGATGCCTGCGTGGAGTGAGTGACGGCCTGGGCGCTTGCTTGTCCCAGCACATTGGATGCGGCAACGGGCTTGGGCAAAGATGCCGATTCTTCTGCAGGCGCGGGTTGTTCAGCATTGATTTTGGGTACGTCCACCACAGCAGCCAGACGGGCGGCGATGCGCTTGATGTACAACGCTTCCACTCCCCCATGGTCTGCGATGTAAGCTATCCGGCCATCTGTAAGTGGCCGGGGAAGCCGGGCGCGGACGCCCGGGGTCGCCTCAACCACCCGCGAGGGTCCGTCCTTGTGACGGAGCCAGTGGATAGTGCCGTGCGATTCCACGGCGCTGGCAGTTCCGGTCACGTTGGGGAAGACGTCCCCCAAGTGGGCCGAGGTCTTCAGCGGCGCGGGGCGGCGACCCGGTGATGCCGAGCCAAGGGTGACGTCCAATTTGACGGGCTCGGCTTCGGCATCCAACGACGACAACATCCAGAGCTCGCCTGCCGACTCAAAGACCACCCTGGTGCCGTCCGTGCTGGCGTGCCGAACGTAGAAGTCCTCGTGGTCCGTGTGCCGGCGCAGGCCGGAACCATCCGGAAGCACCGAATAAAGGTTTCCGTAACCCTCGTGGTCTGAGAGGAACGCGATCCGCCCTTGAATCCACAGGGGGTCGGTCAGGTTCCCGTCGATCTCCTTCACCAGTCGTTCGAACTCGCCGTTGCCGTCAGCGTCGATCCAGAGCTTCCCGGCAGTGCCGCCACGGTAGCGCTTCCACCAAGCGGGCTCGCGTGAAAGCACGCTTGCCAGGACAACAGGTTTCTCGTCACCGATTTCGGGACCGAAGGCAACGGCCTCCACCGGGCCGAAAGGAAGTTCGACGGCGGCGCCGCCGTCCAGCGGGAGGCTGTAGGCGTGCGTGTGGCGACTTTCGGCCTGTTGGAAGGCGCTCGTTACCAGCACATTCCCTGCAGGTGTGAAGCCCTTAACCTTGGTAGTACTGTGCCCGAAGTATGTCAGCTGCCTGTACCCGCCGCCGTCGACGTTTGCGGTGACCACCTCCGGTGACGTGCCCACAACGGTGGTCCAGACCAGCTTCTTGCCGTCCGGAGTGAACCGTGGGTTCCTGGCCGGCAATTGCTGGGAGGAAACCCGCCAGGCGCGGCCGCCTGAAAGGGGTGCGATCCAGATGTCGTCTTCGGCCACAAAGGTGACCAGATCGCCGTGCACATGCGGGAAACGGAGGTAGCTGGAGGAGGTCATTGTTCGATCATAGTCAAGAGGCACCCGTCAGTTGCGGCATCCACTGTCGTTTCCACCACAAGCGTTCGCCATGGTGAGATGGGTCATGAGAATCGTGATGTCCGGAGCTTCGGGAATGATCGGGACGGCCTTGTCCGAGCAATTGACTGCTGAAGGCAACGAGGTGGTCCGGCTGGTGCGGCGCCCAGCCAAAACGGCACTTGAATGGACGTGGGACCCGGCCAAGGACGAACTTGATGAGGCTGTCCTGGACGGAGCCGATGCTGTGGTCAACCTATCGGGTGCAGGCATCGGAGACCGTCCGTGGACTAAACGTCGGATCCAGGTCCTCACGGAATCCCGCCTTCGGCCAACGCAGACGCTGACCGCCGCCATGCGGCGGCTCAGCAACCCACCCGCCACCTTTATCAGCCAATCCGCTTCAGGCTATTACGGAGCCTCACGCGAAGGGGTCCTGCGGGAAGATTCCGGCCAAGGCAGCGGCGTGTTGGGGCATCTTTCCTTTGAATGGGAGCGAATGGCACGAACGGCGCCTTCCGGAGTGAGAGTAGTGAATCCCCGGACAGGCGTGGTGCTCAGTACCTCCGGCGGCGCGCTCGGGCCTCTGCTTCCCTTGCTTAAGCTCGGGCTGGGAGGACCGTTCGGCAACGGCCGCCAGTATTGGCCATGGATCACGCTGGCCGATGAAGCCCGCGCACTCGCCTACCTCCTCACAGCAGATCTTGAAGGCCCGGTGAATGTCTGCGCCCCGGAGAGTGCGGATGTCAACACCATCGTTGCGGAACTTGCCAAGGCCTTCCACCGGCCGGCGTTCCTCCGCGTCCCCCGACCAGCCCTGAAACTGGTTCTGGGCGGGCTGGCTGACGAACTCGTCATGGCCAACCAACGAATGGAACCCGCACGATTGCAGGAAGCCGGCTTCACTTGGCTGCATCCCACCCTCCCCGACGCCGTGGCATGGCTACGCCAGGCAAAGAACCTCTGACAAGGCCCCGGTCGCTGCTGGCCAGGACTCTGCGCTGCCATTACTTTGCGGGAGCGGCGGCGCCCAGGATTCCCGAAATACGCCAGCGACCGTCTGTTCGAACCACATCCAGCCGGAGCTGCTGTGGCACTCCTGCCTGCTGGGTACTGACAACCTCGCCTGACGCCAAACGTTCCTCATACCCGGACGTAGTGGCCGTCACCGCCACCAGCACACGATCTTCCTGCGGGGGTTCATCCAAGGTCAGGGCTGTCAACGTTGTATGGAGCCCTGCAAACGCTGTTCCGGCGCCTCGTAAATACTTTTCCAGCTCTTTGTCGGTGGCCTCGGCCTGTGAACCTGGCGCATTAACCGCTTCCAGAAGGTCCAGGCGCCGGTCTCCCAAGGCGATGTCGCGCACGGCTGACAATGCCGGCACGGCAGCCAAGGGATTCTGGGATTGAAGCCCTTCGGAAAGGGCTTGCGGCAGATCCCGGGTCGCCGGAAGATCCTGGCTGTTCGAAAGATCCTGAGCGTTCCTAAGATCCGCTGCCTGCACGGGATCGGCAACGCCAGTCTCCGTCGCTGCTTGCTGCACCATCGCCGTCGTCGGACCGTTCTGCTGCCAAAAGATCCATGATGCGGCGCCAATCACCACGCCCATTGCTGCCACAAGAACCAGCCTGCGGCCCCCACGGCCCCGACGGCGTGGTGGGCGAAGCGAGCGGCGTGGCGCCGGAAGCCCCACGATGCGCATGGACGGAAGCCATCTCCACATCACCCCCAACCAAGAGGTTGGGCGGCGGGGCGAACGCCCCAAAGTCCCGCGCCTGGTCAGCAATTCAGGGATCACCGAGGCATGCACGGCGCCGGACAAGTCGAGGGCCTCGGGAGCAGCACTTCTGAAGATCGCCGTGCCAAGTTCCCTGGCCGACGGACGATTCCGGGGATTTAGGTCCAAGGCGGCCTCGAGGGCCGAGGCGAGGGCCTTGGGTACCTCCGGTACCAGAAGCATCAGGGGCGGGCGGTCCCGCTCCGGCCCCGGCGTTGTCCCCGTTAGGCAGTACCAGCCCACTGCTCCGAGCGCATATACATCGCGCTGCGGCTGGAGGATGTCTCTGGAATACTCGGCGTTCCCGGATGCCTGAGGCAGGGGCTCCATGAATCCAGGTGTTCCGAATTGCGGGTCGCGTGGCTTGTCACCCACCTTGGCGGCAAGGCCAAAATCTGCCAGCAACGGCATCCCTTCCGCCGTAAACAAAACGTTTCCAGGTGACACGTCGCCATGTTCCGCCCCGTTGACATGAAGGTAGTCCAACGCTTGGGCGATGGGAGTCAGGATAGTCACGGCCTCGCCGATCCCAAGCTTCCCCCTCGCGGAGATCAGGTTACCCAGCGAGCCTCCCGCCGCGTAGTCCATGACGATCCCCAGCGTCCCCTCAGCCATCCCAGCCACGGGAAGGACTTCGTGGACACGTATGAGGTGCTTGTGCTTCAACCCGTAGAGGAGCCTCATCTCCCGGTCTACGTCATCCGGCACCTGCGCTGTTGCCGTTGACTCGCCACTGGCGGCATCAGGCCGGGCGCACTTGACCGCGAACCGCGCACCGTCCTTATCCCTCGTGGCAAGCCAAACAGTGGCACTACTGCCATGGCCCAGCGGGCGGGATATCGAATAACCCGCAACGTGGGGAGCCATGGCCTCGGGGGTGTCCAAAGTTTCCATAAACAAGGTGTACCGGAATGCAGGAATTCGCGCAGAAGTTATCCACAGGCAGTGCCCCGTCCGCTGCCCCGTCCCAACCGCTCGGGATGCGACTGAGAGCTTCACCACAAAACCATGGTCAACCTCCTGCTGGGTCTAAGCTTGAACCCATGACTCTTGAGTTTTCACAACTGGGTCTTGCCCCGGAGTTCGTTGATTACATGCAGGGCTGGGACCTGCAACGCGAAATCCACAACGATGTTGTTGCGGGCGAGAAGAACAGCACCGTCTTGATCCTCGAACACGCCGCCGTATACACGGCAGGCAAGCTCACGGAGGACCACGAGCGCCCCTTTGACGGCACTCCCGTAGTTCCCGTGGATCGTGGCGGGAAACTGACCTGGCATGGCCCGGGGCAGCTCATTGCTTATCCAATCCTCAAGCTCAAGAACCGTGCCGGTATCCGCGATTACGTGGAACGGCTTGAGGCGATCATGATCGCCGTCATGCAGGACTACGGCATCAAAGCCGTCACTGTGAAGGGCCGGGCCGGAGTCTGGATCCTCGCCGACGAGCACGGACCCGACCGCAAAATTGCCGCGATTGGTATTCGTGTCCTGGACGGCGTCACCATGCACGGCGTGGCCATCAACTGCAGCAATGACCTGGCACCCTATGCGCAGATCATTGCCTGTGGCATCACCGACGCCAGCGTCACCACCATGTCGCTGGAAGCCGGCCGGACCATCAACCCTGCCGACATCGTTGACCGCTTCGTTGAAGAATTCAGCAAGCACGAAGAAGCACTCGTTTCCACACCCGAAGGAGCACTCCAGTGACCTTGGCACCTGAAGGCCGTAAGTTGCTGCGCGTTGAGCAGCGTAACTCGGCGGTCCCGGTTGAACGTAAGCCTGAGTGGATCAAGGCCAAGGTCCAGATGGGTCCGGAGTTTGTCCAGCTCAAGAATCTGGTGAAGAAGGAAGGCCTGCACACGGTGTGTGAGGAGGCCGGTTGCCCGAACATTTTTGAGTGTTGGGAAGACAAGGAAGCGACGTTCCTGATCGGCGGGTCCGAGTGCACCCGGCGCTGTGATTTCTGCCAGATCGATACCGGCAAACCGTCGCCGGTGGACATGTTCGAACCCACCAAGGTGGCCCGCAGTGTCCAGGCGATGCAGTTGCGGTACGCGACCGTGACCGGGGTGGCCCGTGATGACCTGGCCGATGAGGGTGTGTGGTTGTACGCCGAAACGGTCCGGAAGATCCACGAGCTGAATCCGGGCACCGGGGTGGAGTTGTTGATCCCTGATTTTTCCGGCAAGCCCGAGCACATCGCGGCGATCTGTGATTCCAAGCCCGAGGTGTTCGCGCACAACGTGGAGACCGTGCCGAGGATTTTCAAGCGGATCCGTCCGGCGTTCCGGTACGAGCGGTCCTTGGATGTCATCACGCAGGGCCGGGATTTGGGGATGGTGACCAAGTCCAACCTGATCCTGGGCATGGGCGAGACCCGTGAGGAGATCTCCGAGGCGTTGCGGGATCTGCACGCGGCCGGCTGTGATTTGATCACGATCACCCAGTACCTGCGCCCGTCCGAGCGGCACTTGCCGGTGGACCGGTGGGTCAAGCCGCAGGAGTTCGTGGACCTTCAGCACGAGGCCGAGGAGATCGGGTTCCTTGGTGTGATGTCCGGGCCGTTGGTGCGGTCCTCGTACCGGGCCGGGCGTTTGTGGGCCACCGCGATGCGGAAAAAGGGCTGGGAAATCCCCGCCGCCCTGGCACACATCGAGTCCTCCGGCACCACCCGCCAGGAAGCCTCCACCATCCTCGCCGCCCACGGCTAAAGACCAACACCTGCCAACACCACGCACAGCACCACCAATCAGCATTGAGGGACCGGATGCCCACGTCATGGCGTCCGGTCCTTCTGCGTCCATCACGTAGAATTAAGGCACTATGGCGAACTCCTCTGATTCCAGCAATTCGACCCCCTCGGCCGACGCACCCAAGCGTGGGCTGTTCAAGCGCAAGCCCAAGGAAGCCAAGGCCAAGAAGCCGAGCCAGCTGAAGCAGATCGCTGAAGTCTTCAAGATGACCCGGCGGAATGATCCGCAGGTTGTCTGGGTCATGCTGTTGGCATTCCTTGCAGTGGTTGCCGTGGCCCTCCTCATCGGCTTCCTGCTGGAGAACTGGGTTACCGGCCTGATCATTGGTATCCCGCTGGGTCTGCTCGCGGCCGTTTTCATTCTTTCCCGTCGGGCCGAAAAGGCCGCTTTCGCGCAGATCGAGAACCAGCCGGGCGCTTCCGGCGCAGCCTTGGGTACTCTTCGCCGCGGTTGGGTAACCCAGGATCAGCCTGTTGCCGTCAACCCGCGCACTCAAGACGCCGTCTTCATGGCCATTGGCCGACCCGGCGTCGTCCTGGTCAGCGAAGGCCCCACCCACCGGGTCAAGCCCCTGGTGGATGCCGAGCGTAAGCGCCTCGCGCGTATCCTGCCCAACGTAACCATTCACGTCCTGGAATCCGGTCGCGGTGAAGGCCAGGTACCGCTGAACAAGTTGGCCAAAACCATGGGCAAACTGAAGAACGAACTCACCAAGGTGGAAGTTAACGCAGTGTCAAAGCGAATCAACTCCCTTGGAAACCGCCTGCCGATCCCCAAGGGCATTGACCCTTACAAGGCCCGCCCGGACCGCAAGGCCGCTCGCGGACGCTGATCCAAAACGGAAACCGCCCCTGTCTCTCACTAAGAGACAGGGGCGGTTTTTCGTTGACGTTGCGTTATCGCGGCGACGGCGCATCTAAAGTGCTTACATCCTGATGAGGATCGTGTTCATCGCTTTATCATGCAGGCCACGCTGGTCGGGGTCGAACACCACGGCGGGAATGACCAAGCAGAGGAGGAGGGTCCGCACCACAGCAGCCATGGGCCCGGCAGGGCCACCACCCAAGCGAACCACGTGAATGCCGGCGATCCTGTGACCAATGCTGTATCCCAGCGTTCCGATCAGGAGAATTTGCTCCGCCGCAAAAATGGCCAAGGTTGCCCACGAGTCACCGCCAAAGGCGAAATTGCTGATTACCAGGGCGATCGTCCAGTCCACCACGATGCCCAGAATGCGGCGGCCGGCGCGCGCCATGGAACCCGGGCCGGACTCGGGCAAGCCCAGCCGCTCGCCGGGATATTTGGAGATTCCGGAAGTGTCCGGGCCGCTCAACCATGAGCCAATGTCTTTTCGATCTACCACACTCCAAGCCTAACGGCTGGTATGACTGATTACCGACCCGCCGGAACGCTGAACGGCGCGCAGCGGCCCGGGTGTTCGCCCACCGGACCCGGATGGACCAGACACCGGACAGCCGACTACCGTTTACACGACAGATGATTCTGTAACCTGCCGGAAACAATACTGACACCCCCGGGAAATCCCATCTCCCTATGGTGGTATGAGTTGCCAGCCACCATGGCACGGGGATCTTTTTGTGTCTCCGGACCCTTGGAATGGGCTGCACCACGCGGCCTTCCGGGCCTGTTACTTGATATGCATAAGGAGCATAGATGTTCAAGACTGCGGACGAAGTCCTCAAGTTCATCAAAGACGAAGACGTCAAATTCGTCGATATCCGCTTCACCGACCTCCCTGGTGTCCAGCAGCACTTCAACGTGCCGGCCAAGAGCGTCGACCTCGATTTCTTCGTCCACGGCCAGCTCTTCGACGGATCTTCCATCCGCGGCTTCCAGGGCATCGCCGAGTCCGACATGCAGCTCATCCCGGATGTGACCTCGGCCTTCATCGACACCTTCCGGATCGAGAAGACGCTCGCGCTGAACTTCTCCATCGTGAACCCCCGCACGGGTGACCCTTACCACCGCGACCCCCGCGGCGTGGCTGAGAAGGCCGAAGCGTACCTGGCGTCCACCGGCATCGCCGACACCGCGTTCTTCGCTCCCGAGGCCGAGTTCTTCGTCTTCGACAACATCCAGTACGAGTCCTCCCCGCAGGGCAGCTTCTACAAGATCGACTCTGAAGAAGCGCACTGGAACACCGGCCGTAAGGAAGAGGGCGGAAACCTCGGTTACAAGACCCCCGTCAAGGGCGGTTACTTCCCGGTCTCCCCCACCGACAAGCAGGCCGACCTCCGCGACGCCATGTGCATCGAACTGGACAAGGCCGGCCTTGAGGTTGAGCGCTCCCACCACGAAGTTGGCTCCGCCGGCCAGGCTGAGATCAACTACAAGTTCACCACGCTGACCGCAGCTGCTGATGATCTGCAGAAGTTCAAGTACATCATCAAGAACACGGCCGACGCTTGGGGCAAGTCCGTCACCTTCATGCCGAAGCCTGTCTTCGGTGACAACGGCTCGGGCATGCACTGCCACCAGTCGTTGTGGAGCAACGGCGACCCGCTGTTCTATGACGAGAAGGGCTACGCAGGCCTCTCGGACATGGCTCGCTGGTACATCGGCGGCCTGCTGAAGCACTCTTCGGCAGTCCTGGCGTTCACCAACCCGACCGTCAACTCGTACCGTCGACTGGTCAAGGGCTTCGAGGCCCCCGTAAACATGGTCTACTCGCAGGGCAACCGCTCCGCCGGTATCCGTATCCCGATCACGGGCACCAACCCGAAGGCAAAGCGCATCGAGTTCCGCGCGCCGGACCCCTCGTCCAACCCGTACCTGGCATTCGCTGCCCAGCTGATGGCCGGCATCGACGGCATCCGCAACCGCATCGAACCCCCGGCTCCCATCGACAAGGACCTCTATGAGCTCCCGGCCGAGGAAGCCAAGGACATCCCCAAGGCTCCGGGCTCGCTGGAAGAAGCACTTGAGGCCCTGCGCGAGGACAACGAGTTCCTCCAGGCCGGCGGCGTCTTCACCCAGGACCTGATCGATACTTGGATTGACTACAAGTACGAGAACGAGATCCGCCCGCTGTCCCTGCGCCCGAACCCCTACGAGTTCGAGCTCTACTACGGCGTCTAGTATCACCACGTAACAAAAGAGGCCAGCCTCAGTCCCAACGGACTGAGGCTGGCCTCTTTTGTGGGCGCGGACTACTCGGACTTGCCTGCGTCGCGGTCCCTGAGATTTTTGGTGATCTCGTCCAGCTTATCCTTGACGAAACTGGCGGCCTCCGAAAGCCCCTTTTCCGCGCTGCCCAGCGGATCCAACTGAAGGTACACGTTCTTATCAATGGGCAGATCGTATTCGTCTTTCAGATGAGTACCACCGCCAACCCCGTCCAGGGACAGATAGACAAGAGCTTCGGTCCTTGCAATGCCCGCGATGGTGCCGAAAACGACGGTGAAATCATTGGGCTGAAAGCTCACAGAATGGCCCACGTGACGCCGGTCCAGTTCTCCGGCAGGAATGGCCTTCTCAGACGGATTTCCGTTGTATTCCATGTACTTCCCCTATGCGTTGAGATCAGATACACAAGAAGTCTATAAGGATACTTACCTCCTGGGGCCATCGCGTGTCATCACGCTCCACGGATGAACTGCTGACCACTGGTGGCGGAGCCGCGGTTACCCGAAAGTCTTGTACATGGTCCGCTGCGGTCCCGCGCCACCGCCCATATAGCGACCGGAGTCCACGAAGCCCGCTTTCGTATACGCCGCCAGTCCTGCAGGATTGCGCTCGTTGACCGAAAGCACGACGCCGGCCTGTCCGCCACCCAGCCTCGCCGTCAGTTTGCGCGCCTCGTCCGCTGCGGCCCGCGCAGCCGAGGTACCGAGTCCGCGTCCTTGTCTTCTTGCGTCGATAAGAAATCCCCGCAACAACCACACCGACTCGTCATCGGGCCAGCCTGCGAGCGTGGCTGCCCCGGATTGGAGGGTCAGCACCCCCACGGCGGCTCCCCCTGACTCAATGACGTATGGGAATCGGGAATCTTCTTCCAACGAGATCAGCATCATGCGCAGCGGATCTCCCACGAATTCCCGTTGCTGTGCTTCCACGGCCAACTCCGCGACCGCGCCGAGCTGGATGGCCCGGGCGTCGTCGTCGAGCATTTTGAGGGGAATCAGCCAGACATCTCCGCGCTCGTGAGGATCACCGTCGGTCGAATATTCTTCCTCTGACATAGACTCAAGCATTCCTGAAATGTCTTACCCCCTCAGTTGCCGTAGAACTCTTTCTCGAAAACACCCCGGGCACGACGACTGAGCCGCAGATAGTCCTCTTCGAAATGACCCGCGTTCCCTGGTTGGTATCCGCACCAGCGCGCCACAGCCTCCAGGTCTTTCCGTGAAGACGGCAGGAGATCTGAGGCGCGTCCTGTCACAATGACGTTGGCGGAGCGGATGCGGCTGGCGAGTCTCCATGCCTCCCGCAGCAGCGCGGCGTCGTCCTCGGAGATGTACTCCAACTTTTCCGCGACGGCCAATGCGTCCAAGGTTGACGAGGTCCTCAGCTCCGGGTGTTTTCCAGCGTGCTGGAGCTGAATCAACTGAACCAGCCATTCAACATCGCTCAGGCCGCCGCGGCCGAGCTTGACGTGCCGGGCAGGATCGGCGCCACGAGGCAGCCGTTCGGACTCCACCCGGGCCTTAACACGGCGGATCTCCCGGAGATCGTTCTCGGCGAGTTGCTCCGGGTAACGGATGGGGTCAATAAGACGGACAAAGTCGGCGGCAAGGTCATCCGAGCCTGCCATCGGGCGAGCTCGCAGAAGGGCCTGTGCCTCCCAAATGAGGGACCACCGCCGGTAGTACTCCGCGTACGATTCCAAGGACCGGACCATGGCCCCGTTCTTGCCTTCGGGACGGAGGTCGGCGTCCACCATGAGCACCCGTTCGGCCATGATGGCGGGCTTGAGCGGCTGGGTGAGAAAGCTGGAAATCTTGGCCACGATGGTGGTCGCCTGCTCCTGAGCCTCAGCATCAGTGAACCCGGGACGGGCACGGTGCACGTAGATGACGTCCGCATCCGAGCCGTAGCCAATCTCCCGTCCACCCTGTCGACCCATCGCCACCACCAGGACATCGGTTTTCAAAGGACCAGCTGCAGTGACCACAGACTCCGCCACGTGCAATGCTCCCAGAACCGCCGCCCGATCCGTTTCTGACAAGGCCAACCCCACGGCATCCTGATCGAGCAATCCAGCGCTGTCCGCAATTGCGGTTCGCAGGATCTCACGACGCCGGATCAGCCGGATCAGCCTCATGGCACTCTCGGGATCCGCATGGCGGGAAAGCTTGGACTGGATTTCCTGCCACTGGGCTTCAAACGGTATCGGCGCCAGTTCCTTGTCGCTGCCCAACCATGCAACGGATTCCGGAGATACTTCCAACAGATCCGAAATCAGCCGGGAGTTGGCAAGCACTTGGCACAGCCGCTCAGCTGCTGCTTGGGAATCCCGGAGCAGCCCCAAGTACCAGTGAGTGGTTCCGAGGGCTTCGCTGACCCTGCGGAAGGCGAGCAGTCCGGCGTCGGGGTCAACTCCCTCGGCGAGCCATCCCAAGAGAATCGGCAAGAGCTGCCTCTGCAGTGCAGCGCGTCGGCTGACGCCCGCGGTGAGTGCTTCAATATGCCGCATGGCGCCTTGAGGGTCCACATAGCCAAGTGCGGCGAGACGGCCCTGGGCAGCTTCCGGGCTGAGCTTCGCGTCTTCGCTGCTCAGCTTTGCTGCGGTGTTGAGCAGCGGCCGGTAAAAGATTCGTTCGTGGAGCTCGCGGACAGCCTTCTTGGTCTTTTGCCATGTGGCCATCAGCTGGTCAGGGTGTGGCCGCTCCAAAGCGAACGGACCCAGGACAGCTTTGGCGAGAAAGCGCTGAGCATCCTCGGCAACAGGCATGAGGTGGGTCCGACGCAACTGGAAAAGCTGGATTCTGTGCTCCAGCAGACGCAGGTAACGGTACGCGTTGTCAAAAGCCGCGGCATCCGTGCGGCCGATGTAACCTCCGGCAGAAAGGGCAGCGATGGCAGAGGTGGTATCCCTGCAACGAAGTGACTCGTCAGATTTTCCGTGCACCAGTTGCAGCAGTTGCACCGTGAATTCGACGTCGCGGAGGCCGCCACGCCCCAGCTTGATCTGACGTTGTTCCTCGGCTGCCGGGATGTGGTCGGTCACCCTGCGCCGCATGGCTTGGACCGACTCCACAAAACCCTCACGTCCCGCGGATGCCCAGACAAGAGGCTCTACGGCCTTCTCATAGCGCTGGCCCAAGTCCCGATCCCCGGCAATGGTCCGCGCCTTCAGCAGCGCCTGGAATTCCCAGCTTTCGGCCCACCGGGCGTAATAGCTCAAGTGTGAGGGCAGCGTACGAACCAGCGGGCCGGACTTTCCCTCCGGACGAAGGTTGGCGTCAACCTCCCACAGCCCCGGTTCCGGCGCTGAGGAAGAGATCGCCCTGGAAATACCGGAGGCCAAGGCAGTGCCGATGGTTGACGCGCGGGCGTCATCAACCTCCCCCGCTTCAATGACGTAAATGACGTCGACGTCGGAAATGTAGTTCAGCTCCCGGGCGCCGCATTTGCCCATGCCAATAACGGCAAGCCCGACGTCGGCGATCTCGTCCGCATCGAACTGGGCCGCAGCTTCGGCCCGGGACACAGCGAGGGCAGCCTCGATAGCCGCGCCGGCGAGGTCGGCCAGCTCCGCACCAACCGCGGGCATGAAATCTGTTGGGGAGGCGGCGCAGATATCCTTGATAGCCAGCTCAGTCAGACCGCGACGGTACGCGCTCCGCAAGGCCGCATAGGCCGGCAGGCCGGTCATTCCTGCCACGGGGCGCTGGGCCCCTGGCTCGGCTTTCACGGAGCGCAGCAGCCCGGCCCGGAGCTCTTCGTAGGAAGCCTGAACAGGCTCCGGACTGACCCGGACATTGAACACATCCAGATGTTCCGGCCGCCGCATGAGGAACTCGCCCAGCGCCTCCGAGGCACCCAGGAGCCGGTACATGGGCTCGCTGGTGTCCTGATCAGCCGCGGCCAGCTTCTTCAGAACGGGGTTCTTCTCAATCAGCCGGACCAGTGACTGGAGAGCGGTATCCGGGCTTGCGGACAAGGAAAGCCCGGCGAACAGGGCATCCTCATCTATCCCATCAAGTTCCGGGGCAGCGAGGAACCGTTCGCCTTTTTCGAGGTCACTGAATCCGGCTGAGATGAGCCGACGCGCAAGGCTCATTGCCCCGGCCTAGAGAATGCCGAGGTTGCGCTGCAACTCGTACGGGGTGACCTGGAGACGGTAGTCCTGCCACTCTGCACGCTTGTTGCGCAGGAAGTGCTCGAATACCTGCTCCCCCAGGATCTCGGCCACCAATTCGGATTCCTCCATGGCGCGGATGGCATCGTGGAGACTGGCCGGCAACGGCGCGTGCCCCATGGCCCTGCGCTCCGCGGTGGTCAATGACCATACGTCGTCTTCAGCTGCGGCAGGAAGTTCGTAGCCTTCCTCGATGCCCTTCAAACCGGCACCCAGCAGGACGGCGTATGCCAGGTAGGGGTTGGTTGCGCTGTCAATGCCACGGTATTCAATGCGTGCCGACTGGCCCTTGCCGGGCTTGTACAGCGGAACACGAACCAACGCCGAGCGGTTGTTGTGACCCCAGCTCAAGTAGCTCGGGGCTTCGCCACCGCCCCAGAGACGCTTGTAAGAATTGACGAACTGGTTGGTGACGGCCGTGAACTCAGGAGCGTGCTTGAGGATGCCGGCAATGAATTGGCGCGCAGTCTTGGACAGCTGGAACTCGGCACCGGCTTCGAAGAAAGCATTGGTGTCGCCCTCGAAGAGCGAGAAGTGGGTGTGCATGCCCGAGCCCGGGTGGTCCGTGAACGGCTTGGGCATGAAGGTGGCATATGTCCCCTGCTGAAGGGCCACTTCCTTGATGACCGTCCGGAACGTCATGATGTTGTCCGCGGTCTGAAGCGCATCCGCATAGCGGAGGTCGATCTCGTTCTGGCCCGGGCCAGCCTCGTGGTGGCTGAACTCCACCGAGATGCCCACGGATTCGAGCATGGTGACCGCAGTGCGGCGGAAGTCCTGCGCTACTCCGCCCGGCACATGGTCAAAGTAGCCTCCCTCGTCCACAGGAACAGGGGCGCTGTCCGGGCCCAAGTCCTTGGACTTCAACAGGTAGAACTCAATCTCCGGGTGGGTGTAGCAGGTAAAGCCCATGTCGGCGGCCTTCGCAAGGGTCCTTTTGAGGACATTGCGGGGGTCCGCGGCGGATGGCTCGCCGTCTGGAGTAAGGACGTCACAGAACATGCGCGAGGTCTGCTCCGTCTCTCCACGCCACGGCAGGATCTGGAAAGTGGACGGGTCAGGCTGCGCGAGCATGTCCGACTCGAACACGCGGGCCAGGCCTTCGATGGCCGAACCGTCAAAGCCAAGGCCCTCTTCAAAGGCACCCTCAACTTCGGCCGGCGCAAGCGCCACCGATTTAAGGGAACCCACGACGTCGGTGAACCACAAGCGTACGAAGCGCACGTCACGCTCTTCGATTGTCCGCAGAACGAACTCTTGCTGGCGGTCCATAGGGCCTCTTTTCCGATTCAGTGTCCATGCCGCTGGTTTCAAGGGGTAGAAGCCACGGCAGCTCAGCCTTCACTCTACTAAGAGTTCCGTGCTAATGCCGCAGCAGTAGCTGCGCGTAACACAGCGTTTACATTAGGTGATGCCGGGCACACTGGTGGCAGCCGCCGTCGGCACCGCTTAGGCTCTATCCATGGCCCCAAGCAACCTTCCTGAGTCCACCACGCCCGCCGAAGTTCCCGCACCCTACGGCACGGGCCCAGCAGCGGCGGCCAACGTGCCGACGGCGGCCGGCAGGAAGCCCATCAGCCGGGTCCGCATTCCCCACCTCCAGCAGGCCAAGGACAACGGCGAACACTTTGCCATGCTGACGGCATATGAGCAGTACACGGCCGAGATCTTTGACCAGGCCGGAATCGAAGTCCTCCTTGTGGGCGATTCCGCGTCCAACAATGTCTTCGGAAATGAGACGAGCCTTCCCGTCACCGTGGACGAGCTCCTGCCCTTGACGCGGGCAGTCAGCAGGGCTGCCAAACGGGCACTGGTAGTGGCGGACCTGCCTTTCGGCAGCTACGAAGTTTCGCCCGGACAAGCAGTTGCCACCGGCGTCCGGTTCCTCAAGGAAGGCCTGGCACACGCCGTCAAAATCGAGGGAACCGCTTACTACGCCGAGACCGTCAAGGCCATGGTCCAGGCGGGAATCCCCGTCATGGCCCACATCGGATTCACCCCCCAAAGCGAGCATTCCCTCGGCGGATACCGCGTTCAGGGCCGTGGCGATGACGCTCAGCGTCTCGTGGACGACGCCGTCGCGCTGCAGGACGCGGGCGCTTTCAGTGTCCTCATGGAAATGGTGCCTGCCGAGACCGCAGCCGCTGTGGATGCGGCCTTGCGGGTCCCCACCGTGGGTATCGGCGCCGGCAAGAGCACCACGGGGCAGGTCCTCGTATGGCAGGACATGGCCGGTCTGCGGGGCGGCAAGATGGCCAAATTCGTCAAGCAATACGCAGACCTTCGCACCACACTCAGCGATGCCGCCGCCGCCTACGGGGAGGAAGTTCGCTCCGGTCAGTTCCCCGGACCGGAGCACTCCTTCTAGTCCTCGTCCCGGGCCTAGTCGTCGTCCTGAGCGTCCCAGGCGTCATTGCGCGCTTTGACCTTCTCCAAGGCGTGCTCAGCCTCTTCCCTGGTTTTATAGGGGCCAATCAGCTGAGACCAATCGGACATCGCATCCTCTTCGATCTCGTGCGTTTTGACGTTGTACCAGTACTCCGTCACGTCTCCTCCTCCATCGCGGGGCCCTTCGACGCGTAACGTTGGCGGGGTCACAGGAACCCGGCCTCACTTTGTTACTTACGTCTCTTGTGTGCCTTATATGATCAATCTATGCCTTCTCTTGCTTCGACTGCACCCATTGGCGCCCTCACACCGGGAACCATCAGCCCTGAACGACCCGTCCCGGCGTCGATTCCCAGGCCGGAGTACGTAGGCAAGAAGGCGCCCGCCAAGTTCACCGGCTCCGAAGTGAAGTCTCCGGAGACCATCGAAAAGATCCGGATTGCCGGAAAGATCGCTGCACAAGCGATCGCTGAGGTGGGCAAGCACATCCAACCCGGCGTCACCACGGACCAGCTGGACAAAGTGGGGCACGAGTTCCTCCTGGATCACCATGCCTACCCTTCCACGCTCGGCTATCGAGGGTTCCCCAAATCGCTGTGTTCCTCCCTCAACGAAGTTATTTGCCACGGAATCCCCGATTCCACCGAGCTCCAGGATGGCGACATCCTGAATATTGACATCACAGCCTTCATCAATGGAGTGCACGGGGATACTAATTACACTTTCCTGGTTGGCGACGTGGATGAAGAATCCCGTTTGCTGGTTGAGCGTACGCAGGAGTCGCTCAACCGGGCCATCAAGGCTGTGGCCCCTGGCCGCGAAATCAACGTAATAGGCCGAGCCATCCAGTCCTACGCCAAACGCTTCGGCTATGGCGTAGTTAGGGATTTCACCGGCCACGGCGTGGGTGAGGCCTTTCACACCGGCCTCATCATTCCGCATTACGACGCAGCCCCGGCGTACAACACCGTGATCGAGGCAGGCATGGTTTTCACCATCGAACCCATGCTGACCCTTGGCACCATCGAATGGGAAATGTGGGCCGACGACTGGACTGTTGTCACTAAGGACCACAAGCGCACGGCCCAATTCGAACACACCCTGCTGGTCACCGAGACCGGCGCGGAAATCCTTACCCTTCCCTAGCTCTCCGGAAGGTCCACGCAGCCCGGGCGGCTGCGCCATGCCCATCCCCTCCTGCCATGATCGGAAATGCATTGTCCAAGAAGGATGAGAAGACCCACAAGAACGCCCCGTTGATCGGTATCGACATCGGTGGCACAGGCATCAAGGGCGGCATTGTCGACCTGAAGAAGGGCAAGCTGATAGGCGACCGCTTCCGCGTTCCCACTCCCCAGCCCGCCACCCCTGAGGCTGTTGCTGAGGTAGTCGCCCAAATCGTTGAGGAACTCTCCAGCCGTCCCGACGCCCCGGCAGCGGACACACCGGTGGGTGTGACCTTCCCCGGCATCATCCAGCACGGCGTGGTCAACTCTGCGGCCAACGTGGACAAGACCTGGCTTAGCACCGACATCGACGCCACCTTCACCAAGCGCCTGGGCCGCCCGGTAGAGGTCATTAATGACGCCGACGCAGCAGGCCTCGCCGAAGCCCGTTATGGTGCCGGCGAGGGCGTGGACGGCACTGTCCTGGTGATCACCCTGGGTACCGGGATCGGCTCGGCATTCATCTTCAATGGACAGTTGGTCCCCAACGCCGAACTGGGCCACCTGGAAGTGGACGGACACGACGCCGAGACCAAGGCCTCCGCTGTTGCCCGCGAACGCGATGGCCTGAGCTGGGACGAGTACGGTGTCCTGTTGAACCGCTACCTCCAGCATGTTGAGTTCCTGTTTTCCCCCGAACTCTTCATTGTGGGTGGCGGCATTTCAAAGCGCTCCGATGAGTACTTCCCGCACCTACAGCTGCGCACCGAAATCGTCACGGCGAAGTTGAAGAACGACGCCGGGATCGTGGGCGCGGCCCTTGAGGTCGCTTTGCACCACAAGCTCGCGAAGTAGCCGCGGCATGGCAGAGCAGCCGACTACTGCCCGGCCCACCAATCCGGGCGTCGCGATCGTCACTGGCGCCAGCCGCGGGATCGGTGCCGCCGTGGCAAAAGCCGCGGCTGCTGCCGGCTATGACGTCGTCGTCAACTACTCTGCAGACAGCGAAGGCGCAGAGACGGTAGTCAATGACATCCTGACCCGGGGCGGCAAAGCAGTCAGCATGCAAGCCGATGTCAGCCAAGCCGCCGACGTCGGGCGTTTGTTCGAGGCCGCTGCCGGTCGGGGTACGCTGACCGCCGTCATCAACCACGCCGCCATTACCGGGAACCTGATCGGCGCCCTGGCTGAAGTACCGGTGGAAACGGTGCAGCGGGTTGTTGATGTCAACGTCTCCGGGATGATTTTCATGTGCCAAGAGGCCGTTCGGAGGCTCTCCACGCACAATGGCGGCAGCGGCGGATCCATCATCAACATCTCCTCCACAGCCACCAAGGCCGGCTCACCCGGAACCTGGGTCCACTACGCGGCCACCAAGGGCGCCGTTGACGTCCTGACGGTGGGTCTGGCAGCAGAAGTGGCCAAGCAGGGCATCCGCGTCAACGCCGTTGCCCCCGGGAGCACCAACACCGGCCTCCATGCAGCGGCCGGAATGCCGGACCGGGTGGAGAAGTTGAACCCCACCATTCCGATGGGGCGCGGGGCTGAACCGGAAGAGGTGGCTGCGGCCGTGATGTGGCTGATGTCCGACGGTGCCGGCTACATTACAGGGGCAGTGCTCCCTGTGTCCGGCGGACGCTAGCACCGGGTTCAAGATTGATGCCGGTGGCGGCTGCGGCTTCCCCTCCGCTACCGCCACCGGAGCTAGAGTTGGCTCTTTTCCGAACCTGTGCCTTTAGCGCCTGCCTTGGCTTCTTCTGCCTCGTGGCGGAGCAGCGAGATGGCTGACTCGAAGTCTTCCAAAGACTCGAACGCCTGATAAACACTCGCAAATCGAAGGTACGCCACTTCATCAAGTTTCCGCAGCGGACCCAGGATGGCCAGCCCCACCTCATGGGCGTCGATCTCCGCCGCGCCCGAGGAACGAATATTCTCCTCGACTTCCTGGGCAAGCATGGCCAGATCGTCTTCGGTTACCGGACGCCCCTGGCATGCCTTACGGACTCCACTGATGACCTTGATCCGACTGAACGGTTCACCGACGCCCGACCTCTTGATGACGGACAGGCTGGTGGTCTCCACCGTGGTGAAGCGGCGTCCGCATTCGGGGCATTGGCGGCGACGGCGGATGGAGGAGCCGTCGTCAGCCATGCGGCTGTCCACGACGCGGGAGTCGGGATTCCGGCAGAACGGACAATACACGCTGGGCCTCCCCTGACAGCTCCGGCACGGAATCGAAAGCGGCGGGACGCCGGATACGCAAAAGGTGCCGGAAGATTCTCTTCCGGCACCAGTTTACGGTCCGCCACACTGTAATGACAAGCGTGTAACTACTACATGTAGTGGTGGTGACCCTTATATGTAGTGGTTAACGCGCTCAAGCGAAGCGGATCCGGACAGCATCGCCGTGGCCGGGAAGGTCCTCAGCACCGGACAGGCTCACAATATGTCCGCTGACCTGCTCCAAAGCGGCGCGGTCATAGTTGATGACCTGAACCGCGCGGAGGAACGTGGTGACGTTGAGCCCCGACGAGAAAGCCGCCGTCCCGCTGGTGGGCAGCACGTGATTGGAGCCCGCGCAGTAGTCCCCCAAGCTCACCGGGCTGAAATCGCCCACAAAAATCGCCCCCGCGTTACGGATGCGGGACGCAACGGCGGCGGCGTCCGCGGTCATGATTTCCAGGTGTTCAGCGGCGTACGCATTGCAGACGGCGATACCCTGCTCAAGATCATCCACCAGGACCACACCGGACTGCGGTCCGGTCAAAGCCTCAAGGACGCGGGAACTGTGCTTGGTTGCGCCGGCTTGGCGTGCCAGTTCAAGCACGACGGCGTCAGCCAGCTCCGGGGAGTCCGTCACCAGGACGGAAGCTGCCTTGGGGTCATGCTCGGCTTGGCTGATGAGATCAGCGGCCACCAAGGGCGCCTGTGCCGTGGAGTCGGCGAGGATAGCGATCTCCGTGGTTCCTGCCTCGGAGTCGATGCCCACCACGCCCTTTACCAGCCGCTTGGCTGTGGCAACGAAGATGTTTCCGGGTCCCGTGACCACGTCAACAGGCTCAATGGGCAACTCGTCTCCGGTTCCCGGGATGCCGTAAGCAAACGAAACAATCGCCTGTGCACCACCGATGGCGTACACCTCATCGATGCCCAGAAGCTTGGCGGCGGCCAGGATGGTGGGGTGCGGGAGGCCACCAAAGTCTTTCTGCGGCGGGGAGGCCAACGCAATGGACTCGACCCCGGCGGCAACCGCAGGAACGACGTTCATGATGACCGAGGACGCCAAGGGAGCGAGCCCGCCGGGAACGTAGAGTCCAACGCGCCCCACCGGAATCCAGTTTTGGCTGACAACAGCGCCGTCGCCCAGTTCAACCTCAATGTTTGCAGGGCGCTGCCGGTCTGCAAACTGCCGGGCGCGGTTGATGGACTCCTCCAAGGCGGCACGGACCTTGGGATCAAGTTCGGTCAGGGCCCGGGTGAGCGCCTCTGCCGGAACCCGGGGGTGGGACTGCTCCACGCCGTCGAATTTGCCGGCCAGTTCACCCAAGGCGACGAAGCCACGGCTACGGACATCGGAAATGATGTCCAGGACCTTCTGCTCCGCGTCCGCCATGGTCTGATGCTGCGCCCTGGGCACAGCCGCACGCAGCTCCGCCAAGGAGAGGTGGCGACCCCGGAAGTCGATGCTCCGGAAGTCAAGGGCGTCAGTGGAGGGGGCGGAGGTATCCGAGGAAGTGGTCACCCGGCTATTTTACGGGCTTCTTTGACAGAACCCCGAACAGAGCCAGGACAAACGTGATGAAGGCGATCGCAGCGGGCCACAGAACCAGCACGGCGTAAGAGCGAAGCGTGAAACCAAACCCCGGGCCGAGGGCCGGGTCCGGGGCTGGACCCAGTAACTGAGCCGTAAGCAACCCCACGAGCCACGCGATGAGAGCTCCCAAGGCGCCGCCAACAAGAGCAAATGTCAAGCGGCGGCCGGAGCCCTCACTCTGCAGCTTTCCATCAAGCATGACCCCGGTAAGACATCCTGCCAGCAGCATCAGGGCTCCCAGGACCAGGTCGCGCGGGAGCCAGGAATCAGGATTAGCCGCGTTGGCCAGATCGGGATTGCCCGAGACCAGGTTCAAACCGCCTGGGGCGAGCAGCCACCAGATTACCCCGGCCACCAGGCCCAAAGCAGCAGGAAGAATCAGCCAAAGAACATCCTTCGACCGCCGGGGTTTCGAGGCGGACATCGGTTCTGCAACGGCTGGGACGTGCACGGTGGGCTCGGTCATGCATCTCACATTAACAAAGGTTCACACCTACCCAATAAAATGTGGGGCTCGCAGTACGGGAGGAATACTCTGAAGGAGAGATGTACCGTCGCCAGAGTTCAGGAGAATGCCCCGTGTCCAGCGAACCATCCGGCTTCGATCAGACTTTCAGGGAAATGTTCCGCCGGCATGCTGCCGGGGTGGCGATCATCACCGCGAACCTCAACGGAAACCCGTTTGGATTCACGGCCACGTCCGTGGCTTCCCTTTCCGCCGAGCCGCCCCGCTTCACCTTCAATATGGCCAGGAGTTCCAGTTCCTGGCCGGCTGTAGCAAACGCGGAGTACATCGGAGTCCACATGTTGGGGCTGGAAAACCAAGCCCTCGCCAATCGCTTCGCACGGACGCGCGATCGGTTCGACGGCGATCACTGGGAACCTGGCCCCCACGATGTCCCCATCCTCAAGGACGTCAGCGGCTGGCTGGTAGGCAGGATCCAGATGCGCCTGTCCTTCGAGAACAACGCAGTAGTGGTGGTGGAGGTCGTTGACGGGCAAGTCGGCGAGGACGGCACTCCCCTGCTCTACCACAGTGGCGGCTATAGCAAGCCTGCCCCGCTCGACTACGAAATTTGAGCTGGAGGCGGCCGGCCTGCTAGTTATCCAGGCAGGCCGGACCCAGCAGCACTTTGAGGTCACCGAACAATGATGGGCTCGGATTGACCCTCATGTGGACCGGCAAGCCCATGACCTCCACCTTCGTATCGCCCATCAGTTTGAGCCGGACTTCCGAGTTCCCGCGGTGGGTGCGCAGCACATCACGCAGGTCCGTTACTACTGCTTCGGTGGCCTTGAAGGTCGGGATGGTGATCACCACGGGACCGTTCACGCTTTCGCTGAGGTCCGGCACGGAAAGTTCCATGCAGTTCAGAGTGACAGCACCGTCATCGCGGCGTTGCAGCCGTCCCTTGACCACAACAATCAAGTCCTCAGCCAGGACCGAGGCAATGGGCCCGTACACCTGGCCGAAGAACATGACTTCCATGGAAGCACCGAGGTCTTCTATCTCTGCCCGGGCGTAGGCGTTCCCGCTGGCCTTGGCGATCCTGCGGCTCAGCGAGGTGATCATGCCGGCAATGGTGACGATTGCACCGTCGTGCGGTCCGTCCTCGGCGATGATCGACGTGATGGACTGTTCCGCGTGCTGGCTGAGCACGCCTTCCAGACCCTGCAGGGGATGGTCTGAAACGTAAAGGCCCAGCATGTCCCGTTCGAAGGACAGTTTGTCCTTCTTCTCCCACTCGGGCAGGTCCGGGATCTCGGTGGTCAGCGACGCTTCAGGCTCTTGGTCTTCAAAGCCCGCGAAAAGATCGAACTGGCCGATTGCTTCGTTTCGTTTGAGCGTGATCACCGAATCAATGGCTTCTTCGTGGATCATCGCCAAAGCACGCCGATGGTGGCCCAGCGAATCGAACGCTCCGGCTTTGATCAGCGATTCGATGGTGCGCTTGTTGCACACCACGGCGGGAACCTTGAGGAGGAAGTCCTTGAAGGACGTGTACTTGCCCTCGGAAGTGCGGGCGGCCACCATGGCATCCACCACATTGACGCCCACGTTGCGGATGGCGCCCATGCCGAAACGGATGTCCGTTCCCACCGGGGTGAAGTTCAGCGAAGATTCATTCACATCCGGCGGGAGGACAGTGATGCCCATCCTGCGACACTCGTTGAGGTAGATGGCCGACTTGTCCTTGTCATCACCCACGGAGGTCAAAAGGGCGGCCATGTACTCCGGTGCGTAGTGCGCCTTCAGGTATGCCGTCCAGTAGGAGATCACGCCGTACGCTGCCGAGTGGGCCTTGTTGAAGGCGTAGTCGGAGAACGGGAGCAAAATGTCCCAGAGCGTCTTGACGGCGGCCATGGAGTAACCGTTGTCCTGCATGCCTTGAGAGAAGCCGGCGAACTGCTTGTCCAGCTCGGACTTCTTTTTCTTACCCATGGCGCGGCGGAGGATGTCTGCCTGGCCGAGCGAGTAGCCGGCCAGCTTCTGGGCTACGGCCATGACCTGCTCCTGATACACAATCAGGCCGAAGGTCCCGCCGAGAATCTCCTTGAGCGGTTCTTCCAACTCCGGGTGAATGGGAATTACTTCCTGGATCCCGTTCTTGCGCAGCGCGTAGTCGGTGTGGGCGTTGGCGCCCATGGGACCAGGCCGGTACAGCGCAAGAACTGCGGAGATGTCTTCGAAGTTGTCAGGCTTCATGAGCTTGAGCAGGGACCGCATGGGACCGCCGTCGAGCTGGAACACACCCAAGGTGTCACCGCGGGCCAGGAGTTCGTAGGACGCGGCGTCGTCGAGTTCCAGATTTTCCAGATCCAGGTCAACGCCGCGGTTCATCTTGATGTTTTCCAGGGCATCGGAAATGATCGTCAGGTTTCTCAGGCCCAGGAAGTCCATCTTGATCAGGCCGAGGCCTTCGGACGTCGGGTAATCAAACTGGGTGATGACCTGGCCGTCCTGGAAACGGCGCATGATGGGAATGACATCGATGATGGGGTCCGAGGACATGATGACGCCGGCAGCGTGAACGCCCCACTGGCGCTTCAGGCCCTCGATGCCCAAAGCAGTCTCGAAGACCTTGGCGGCCTCAGGATCGTTGGCGATCAGTTGGCGGAAGTCCCCTGCTTCGCTGTAGCGCTTGGACTCCGGGTTCTGGATGTCCGCCAGCGGAATGTCCTTGGCCATGACGGCAGGCGGAAGGGCCTTGGTGAGTGTCTCGCCCATGCTGAACGGGTAGCCAAGCACACGGGAGGAGTCCTTGAGCGCCTGCTTGGTCTTGATGGTTCCGTACGTGACGATCATGGCCACGCGTTCATCGCCGTACTTCTTGGTGACGTAGTCGATCACCTCGGAGCGGCGGCGATCATCGAAGTCGACGTCGAAGTCGGGCATGGAAACACGGTCCGGGTTGAGGAACCGTTCAAAGATCAGGCCGTGCTGCAGGGGGTCAAGATCGGTGATGCGCATGGCATAAGCCACCATGGAACCTGCACCCGAACCACGGCCGGGCCCTACACGGATGCCGTTGTTCTTGGCCCAGTTGATGAAGTCGGCAACCACCAGGAAGTACCCGGGGAATCCCATGGACGTGATGACGCCCAGCTCGTAGTCCGCCTGCTTCCGGACCTTGTCAGGAATGCCTTGTGGGTACCGGTACTTCAGGCCGGTATCCACTTCCTTGACCAGCCAGGAGGTCTCGTCTTCCCCGGGAGGGCAAGGGAAGCGCGGCATGTAGTTGGCCCCGGTGTTGAAAGAAACTTCGCAGCGCTCGGCGATGAGCAGCGTGTTGTCGCAGGCTTCAGGGTGATCCCGGAAAAGCTCCCGCATTTCCTGCGGCGACTTCAGGTAATAGCCACTGCCGGAGAACGCGAAGCGCGAACCACCGTTGTCATACGTCGGTTCCAGAAGCGTGGAACCGGATTGGATCGCCAACAACGCTTCGTGGGCCTTGGCGTCGTGCTCATGGGTGTAGTGGAGGTCATTGGTGGCCACCAGCGGAAGGTTGAGTTCCTTGGCCAGGCGCAGGAGGTCTCCGGTAACACGGCGTTCAATGTCCAACCCGTGGTCCATCAACTCGCAGAAGTAGTTCTCCGCTCCAAAAATATCGCGGAACTCTCCAGCAGCCTCTACAGCCTCGCGGTAGAGGCCCAACCGAAGTTTGGTCTGGACCTCTCCGGACGGGCATCCTGTGGTGGCGATCAGACCCTCGGAGTAAGTGTTGAGCAGTTCCCGGTCCAGCCGCGGCCACTTACCAAAAACAGAGTCCAGTGAAGCAATGGAAGAAGCCCTGAAGAGGTTCCGCATCCCCACGTTGTTATAGCTCAGGAGCGTCATGTGGGTGTACGAGCCACCACCGGAGACGTCGTCCTTGCGCTGGCTCTCATCGCCCCAACGCACGCGCTCCTTGTCCCCGCGTGCGGTGCCGGGGGTTACATAGGCTTCGACGCCGATGATCGGCTTGATGCCCTTATCCGTGGCTTTGCGCCAGAAGTCGAACGCACCGAACAGGTATCCGTGGTCCGTAGTGGCCAGGGCGGGCATGCCCAACCGTTCGGTTTCATCAAAAAGTTCACCGAGCCGGGCAGCTCCATCCAGCATGGAGTATTCGGTATGGGTGTGCAGATGGACGAACGAATCATTGCTGGAAGTCACCACGACAGTCTACCGTCCCGGGTCAGACAGAAATCGGACCCGGGCAGTGAAATCCGTCTATGCGGAGCCAGTGGCCAGCAGATCCAGAGCGTACTGGAGGTCCGCCGGATACTCGCTGCTGACTTCCACCCAATCGCCCGTGCGGGGGTGCGTGAATCCAAGTTGACGGGCGTGGAGCCACTGCCGGGTCAGCCCCAGTGTGGCTGCAAGGCGCGGATCCGCTCCGTAGGTGAGATCGCCGGCACAAGGATGCCGCAACGCTGAGAAGTGAACGCGGATCTGGTGGGTGCGCCCCGTCTCCAGATGCACTTCCATCAGTGTTGCCTTGCCGAAGGCTTCCAGGACCTCGTAGTGGGTCACTGACGGCCGGCCGTCCTCGATGACGGCGAACCGCCAGTCATGGCCGGGATGGCGTCCGATCGGGGCATCAATGGTGCCTTGGAGAGGATCAGGCAGGCCCTGAACAACTGCGTGGTAGACCTTGTCCACGGTGCGTTCCTTGAACGCCCTTTTCAGCACCGTGTAGGCGTTCTCAGTCTTGGCCACCACCATGACACCGGACGTTCCCACGTCAAGCCTATGAACGATCCCTGCGCGCTCGGGCGCCCCCGACGTCGAAATTCGGTAACCGGCACCGGCGAGTCCTCCCACTACTGTGGGGCCTACCCAACCCGGTGATGGATGTGCCGCGACCCCCACCGGTTTGTCGATGACTACGAATTCCTCGTCGTCCAGCAGGATCTTCAGGCCTTCCACAACTTCCTCCACGACTTCCAAGGGATCCGGCCGCTCGGGAACCGTGACATCAAGCAATGCGCCGGCAACGAGCTTTGCCGATTTGCCCAGCGCAACTCCGCCGCTGGTGACGTTTCCTTCTGAAATCAGCAATGCTGCTGCCGACCGGGAAATGTCCAGGAGCTGCGCTAGACCGGCGTCAACGCGTACCCCGGCCAGCTCTTCGGGCACCACTACGGACCTACTCACCAGCAGGCTCCCCGGTGGTCCCGCCGGCGGCTTTGGCATCTTTGGGCGGCTTTGGTGCGGCAACGTGACGCGTTCCGTCCATGCCGATCCCCCGCAGTGTCAGGAGACAGATAATAACGACGCCGGACACCACCGCCGAGTCTGCGATGTTGAAGATGGCAAAATTCGGCAGCTGAATAAAGTCGACCACATGCCCCATGGCGAAGGACGGCTCCCGGAAGAGGCGGTCCGTCAGATTGCCGAGGGCGCCTCCCAGGAGCAGGCCGAGGGAAAGCGCCCACCAGGCCGAGCCCAACTTTCTCAATTGAAAAAGAATCGCTACCGAGACGGCTGCCATGACGATCGTGAAGATCCACGTCACGTTCTCTCCGATGGAAAATGCTGCCCCGGAATTGCGGATGTAGTACCAGTGCAGCAGCGGAGGCAGCACCGGAATGCGCTCCCCCTCTGTCATGGTGCTGGTCACCCAGAGTTTGGTGAGTTGGTCAAAAACGTAGGCGAACACGGCGAAGCCAGCGAAGAGCCAGAGCATGGCAGGACGCCACTTACGGCGCTCGGTGGGCGTCGGCTGTGTGGCGTCAGCGGTGAAGTCGTCGGTCATAGTGCTTTCATTCGGGAAGCGTGCGGGGTGCTGTCAGTCCTTTAACAGCGAAAGCCGGTGACCGAGGAATCCTCAGCCACCGGCTTTCAGAATACTTGCTAAACGTCAGCGGTTGCTTCGCCGACCTCAGGGGCAGCGACAGAACCACGTGCGTCAAGGTCGCGGAGCTGGCCTTCGATGTAAGCCTTCAGGCGTGAACGGTAGTCGCGTTCGAAGCCTCGGAGCTGCTCAACCTTGCGCTCGAGAACGGAGCGCTGCTGCTCGAGGGCGCCAAGGATCTTGCGGGACTTCTCCTGGGCGTCGTTGACGAGGCTGGAAGCCTCGATCTGAGCCTCGGCAATGATCTTTTCCTTCTGCTGCGCGCCGTCGGAAACGTGCTTGTCGTGCATCTGCTGTGCCATGGCAAGCAGACCTGCAGCGGACTCAGCGGAAGTGGTGACGCCGTTGTTTGCAGCGGGTGCCTTCGGAGCTGCAGCAGCAGCTGCTGCCTTCTCGGCTTCCTTCTTCTTGGCATCTTCTGCGGCCTTGGCTTCGGCTTCCGCCTTCGCCTCAGCTTCCTTGTCAACCTTGACCGGGGCCGGAACCTTCTCAACTACCGGAGCCGCAGCAGCTGCAGCGGGAACGGCCGAACCGGCCTCGCCGAGCTTCTTGCGAAGTTCGTCGTTCTCCTGGTTCAAGCGGCGAAGTTCCACCACGATCTCATCGAGGAAGTCATCTACCTCGTCCTGGTCGTAGCCTTCGCGGAACTTGGTCGGCTGAAAGCGCTTGTTGACAACGTCTTCTGGCGTCAAAGCCATCTGGTCACCTCGTTGGTCTAGTTAGTCAGTAGGCCTTCCGGCCGTTCAAAACTACGGTACCTAAATATCATCTTGTTCCTCCAATTCAACACCATCGTGTTGATTTGGAGAATTTGCGGCCTATGGACCATCGGTGGCCCGGGTTCCGCGGAGCAACTACGCCAGGCTGTTGGTCACTGCCATGGCAATGCTGACGGCAATAATAAGGATCAAGAACCCCAAATCCAGTGATATTCCACCCAATTGGAGGGGTGGTATCAGCTTCCTGAGTCTGCCAAGGGGAGGATCAGTCACGGAGTAGACAACATGGGCTGTAACCAACGCCACACCCCTGGGCCGCCACTGTCGGGCGAACATCTGAACCCATTCGAAGATGAGCCGGATGATCAGGGCAATGAAGAACAGCAACAACACAATATAGATAAGGCCGAAAACAATGCCCACGAGTTAGCTCAGATCTCCCACTTGTTCCGGAATGCCAATCGGTCCCTACTATTGCAACACAGATGCCAGGCGGGTTGACCCGCCTGGCATCCGCAAAGTCTTCTGTCAGCTCTGGTTGAAGAAGCTGGCCTGTGTTTCGCTGGCCTTTTTGTCATCTCCGATGACCTCAACGTATGACGGCGACAACAGGAAGACCTTGTTGGTCACCCTCTCGATGCTGCCGTGCAGGCCAAACACGAGGCCGGCTGAGAAGTCCACAAGCCGCTTGGCATCGGATTCGCCCATGTCAGTGACATTCATGATGACCGGAATGCCATCCCTGAAGCTCTCACCGATAACCTTGGCATCGTTGTAAGAACGGGGGTGAACGGTGGTGATTTGCCTCAGGCCCGAGGCATCTTCGCGGCTGGACGCCGCACGCTTGATGGGTGTCACGGGTGCGCGGTATTCCTCTTCGGCATCTACAGTGGGCATTTCACGGACAACTTCCCGGACGGGAGCGGGCGCCCGGCGCTCTTCCCGTTCCTGTGCCTGGGGGCGTTCATCGTCGTGGTTCGTGGCGACGGACTGCTCAGATTCGTAGTGTTCATCGCCGTCGGCGAGCCCAAGATAGATCATTGTCTTGCGCAGAGCGCCAGCCATGGTGCACTCCTATCGTTTCTGCAGTAGGCGGGCCGCCATGACTTGACATATTGGAACCCCGGCCCGTCATTCCAATACTTTGACGCTACCCCACGGCCGGACGGGAACCGAGAATATCGGAGCCAATCCTCAGGTGTGTCGCCCCGAACCTTACTGCGGATTCCAGGTCCTGGCTCATTCCGGCAGAAATACCTGTCGCAGCCGGATGCACTGCCCGGAGCGCCTCGGAAATCCCCGCGAGCCGTTCGAACGCCGCATCCGGATCAGCCCCCAACGGCGCCACGGCCATCAGGCCGGATAGCACGAGCCCGTCCGCCGACTCGATTTTCTCCGCCAGCACCTCAACGTCGGAGGGACTGGCGCCACCCCGGTGCGCACCGGCGTCGTCATCCAGGTTGACTTGGATGAAACAGTCAAGATCGCTCCGCCCCGTAGCATCCTTCTCCCGGGCGACCGCCCTGGCCAAGGCTTCAACAAGCTGCGGGCGGTCAACGGACTGGACCGAGGCAGCATACTTGGCAACGGACTTAGCCTTATTGCTCTGAAGCTGTCCGATGAAATGCCACTGGACATCAAGCCCGGTGAGCTCCGTGCTCTTGGAAGCCGCTTCCTGATCGCGGTTCTCGCCGACGTCCTTGACGCCAAGTGCCGCCAGACGACGGACATCAGCCGCGGGATGGAACTTGGTCACCACAATGAGTCTCGGCAGATCGCTCCGTCCTGCAGCGCGGGCAGCCGACTCGATCCGCTGCCGCACCAATCCCAGCCGGTCAGACAGCTCAGCGGCGCGGGAGTCGCCGCCTGCCTCTTTCCGCTGCTCGTTGCCATCTTCAAGGCTAGTCATGCGTCCACACCAAACCTGCGAACCGACCGGTCAGGGAGTCCCGCCGGTATGAAAAGAGGGAGTCGTTTTCCAGGGTGCACTCCCCCGAGTACTCCACGGGGACATTCAGTGCGGCCAACTGGGCCCTGACACCCGCAGGCAGGTCAAGGGCCGGCGTTCCCCACGAGGTGGAAGACCAGGTCTCGGGAATCTCTGCCGCCACCTCTTCGCGCAGCTGTTCCGGGACCTCGTAGCAAGATCCGCAAATGGACGGTCCGAGCCAAGCGCTGATATCCACAGCTCCCCGACGTCGCATTTCGGCGACAGTGGCGGGGACGACGGCTGAAGCTACGCCGGGTCGCCCGGCGTGGGCAGCAGCCAGGACGGGGCTGCTACCGGCGTCGGTGCCAACCAGCAGAACCGGGACACAATCAGCCACCATGACGGCCAGTGGCTGTACGGATCGATCTGAAGCCATGTGCAGCGCGGGGGCAGCGGAAACCATGGCATCTGCCGTTGGTCCAGGACCATAGGCTTCAATGAACTCAACGTGATTCCCATGGACCTGGTCCATGTACTGAAACCGCCGTGAAACCGATTGGTCTTCCAGTCCAAGAACCCGTTCCAATCGGGCGCGACGAGCCATCACTTCCGTGGGGTCGTCCTGCACATGGAGAGCCAGGTTCCCGGCGCCTGTATCCGTGAAGGCTACAGAAACGCCGGGCCGTACTTCATTTCGACACCAAAACACCTGGTACTGACTCTTTCGAACGTGGCTTACTTCAGGAAGTCAGGAACGTCGAGATCATCGGAGCGGCTGCCCGAAAGATCCGGTTCAACCACTGCAGGGAGGTCGACATCGAAGCCGGAGTCAGCGGGCAGGGCTGAGGGGCGCTGCTGGCCCCAGTTGCTCAAGCCTGCAGCACCGATACCTGCCGTAGCGTGCTGCGGGGCTGCAGCGCTGGACGGCGCACTGCTCGGAGCAGCCGGCCTATCCGAAGGTACCGGGTTCTGGGCCGGACGCGACTGGTCCATTGAAGGCGAGGTTGCCTTGACGTCGTCGAAGCCTGCGGCAATGACTGTCACGCGTGCTTCATCTCCCAAGGCGTCGTCAATGACGGCACCGAAGATGATGTTCGCTTCCGGGTGGGCAACTTCCTGAACAAGGCGCGCGGCCTCGTTGATTTCGAACAGGCCAAGATCCGAGCCACCCTGAATGGACAGCAGGACCCCGTGGGCACCGTCGATGGAGGCTTCCAGGAGCGGGGACGCGATAGCCAGTTCCGCAGCCTTGACGGCACGATCTTCACCACGCGCGGAACCGATGCCCATCAGGGCGGATCCTGCACCCTGCATGACTGACTTGACGTCAGCGAAGTCCAAGTTGATCAGACCCGGAGTGGTGATGAGGTCAGTGATGCCCTGCACACCGGAAAGGAGGACCTGGTCCGCGGAGCGGAAGGCGTCCAGGACGGAGACGTTGCGGTCGCTAATGGACAGGAGGCGATCGTTGGGGATGACGATCAAGGTATCGACTTCGTCGCGGAGCGCGTCTATACCGGCTTCGGCAGAGCCTGCACGGCGTCGGCCTTCGAAGGTGAAGGGACGGGTCACGACGCCAATGGTCAGCGCACCGAGGGAGCGGGCGATGCGCGCGACCACGGGAGCGCCACCGGTTCCGGTGCCACCACCCTCGCCTGCCGTGACGAAGACCATGTCAGCGCCGCGGAGAACTTCTTCGATCTCATCGGCGTGGTCTTCGGCTGCCTGTTTGCCGACCTCGGGGTTTGCCCCGGCACCGAGGCCTCGGGTGAGCTCACGCCCGACGTCGAGCTTGACGTCGGCGTCGCTCATGAGCAGCGCCTGCGCGTCGGTGTTGATGGCGATGAACTCGACGCCCCGGAGGCCGACCTCGATCATACGGTTGACTGCGTTCACCCCACCGCCGCCGATGCCGACGACCTTGATGACGGCCAAGTAATTCTGCGGTGCTGCCACGTTTCGTGCCCCTTGCTTGTGTCCTATAGCGAAACTGATCGAGTCCAACTTGAATCCTTGGACCTTAACCCTCTAGTTGAAGGTTATAGTTATGTCAAGTAACTCTACTGCGACGGTATTTCCTCTCGTTCCCACATGCAATCTCCGCTTGCGCGTGTCGTGTGATTGCCGCGAAATAAGGTCACCGTCAGTTACGTTCTCAGTACTGTTTATTTTGTAAACGGATGCCGGGGAACACTGACGTCGTAGACATTGACCGGGACCTTCGGATCCGCCGGCATCCTAAGCAGCGCTTCGAGTGCCTTCGCCTTCAGTTCCCTGTCCTCGGCATTGCCCCACACTACCGTCTTTCCGTCCACCAGTTTCAGCTCAACGGCGTCCGGTGAGGCTGCAGAGGCAGTGGACATCCTGGCCAGGATATCGGCGGGCAAAGTGTCCAGAACAGCAGCAATCGCCTTGAACGAGTCCGTACTAGTAGTGCCGACTCCGGCGTCTATCAAGGGCAGGGGCACGGCGGCCAAATCCTGTGTTGCTCCGAGTTGCACGCCGTCCACATCCACCATGACGTAGCTGTCCCCCTGCTTCAGCAGAGCCACCGGGACGCGCTCGTCCACGTGAACCAGCAACTCAGAGGGCGGCCGCGCTTCCATGGTGGCAGAGCGGACCTGGACGAGTGGTTTCAGGAGTTCGTTGATTTCCTGCTCGCTGACTTGTGGCAGCGGCTTGCCTTCGAGGCCGGACAGCGCTTTTTGCACCGCATCCGGCGTCACCAACGATGTTCCGTCCACGGTGATGGTGCGGACGGCCAACGCCGGCGAAAATATGGCCCCTGCGATCAGGGAACCGACCACCACGGCCACAATCGAGAGCGTCCAGAGCACTAGTCGTCGCTGACGCCGTTTCCTTGGCTCGGGAAAGGCAATGACGTTATCGGTCGGCGACTTACCGGCCTGCGCAGCACCGGCAGGCTTCGAGGGGCGGTCCGCCTCCGCGGCCTTCACCTCCGGTTCAACCGGGCGCTGCGCACTAATGACCTCCACTGAGTCACCGCTGGGGCGGCCCGCCTTGCTTTGCCGCGGGTCCGTAGTCGGTTTGAAGGTGGGCTTCCGCGTGCTAGCCATCCAATGCCGCCACAATTTGCGGTCCGTAAGCAGTGACGTCTCCGGCGCCCACCGTCAGGACTACATCACCGTCGATTGCAGAGTCCACCACGGCGTCCACAGCTTCATCAGCGGAAACAAGCCGGCCGTTACCCAAATGATCGGTGATGAGCGTGCTTGTTACCCCGGGGATTGGATCCTCGCGGGCAGGGTAGATATCCAAAACAAGAGCGGTGTCCGCCAGCTCCAAGGCGGCGGCGAACTCCTTGGCGAACTCACGGGTCCGCGAAAACAGGTGCGGTTGGAAGAGAACGTGCACCTTGTTACCCGCGGCCACGGAACGTGCGGCCGATAGTGCTGCGCGCACTTCTGTGGGGTGGTGGGCGTAGTCATCATAGACCCGCACTCCCCTCCCCTGGCCCTTGAGCTCAAAGCGCCTGGACGCACCTGTGAAGTAGCCCAAAGCGACCGCTGCCGTGCCGGCTTCCACGCCGAGTTCGACGGCGACTGCGAACGCGGCCGCCGCATTCAGGGCGTTGTGCCGGCCGGGCACCTGCAGGTCAAGCCTGTGGACGTCACTGCCAATGGCCACTGAAACGTCGCCAGGACCGCCATCATGAAGCCGGATGTCTGCGTCGCCGGATGTTCCGTATGTCAGTACCCGTGTTGTCCCGGTGGACGCTGTGCGCTCAGCCAAAGCCCGTGCTCCGGCGTCATCGGCACATGCCAGCAGGACGCCGTTGGCAGGCAGGAGTGCGGCGAAATCATCAAAGGAAGCAAAGACGGCCTCCGGCGTCCCGTAATGATCCAAGTGATCGGCTTCGACGTTGGTGACCACGGCAATCAGCGGACGGTAATTGAGGAATGACCCATCCGACTCATCGGCCTCTGCCACGAAAATGTCGGATTCACCGTGGGCTGCGTTGACGCCGAGTGCCGGCACGTTGGCGCCAATTGCGAAGGAGGGATCCAGGCCGGCCTTCTTCAGGAGCACAGCCACCATGGAGGTGGTGGTGGACTTGCCGTGGGTACCCGCTACGGTAACAACCCGGTGCCCGGCCATGGTGGCGGCCAAGGCTTCCGAGCGGTGGAGTACAGGCAGCCCGGCCTCACGCGCCGCCACTAACTCCGGGTTATCCGCCCGGATGGCTGAACCAGCGACGACCGTCTGGGAATCCCCGAGGTTCTTGGCGTCGTAGCCTACTGCAATGCGCGCACCTGCCAAAGCAAGGTCACGCATCACCGGCAGGTCCTTGACATCGGTTCCGCTGACCGGGACGCCTCGCGAGACCATGATGCGGGCGACTGCGGACATTCCCACGCCGCCGATTCCGATGAAGTGGACGCGTCCGAGGGACTCGAGCCGGGCGATGCTGGTGGTCATGCGGATACCGCTTCCAAGACAAGATCAGCCATCTGCTGATCGGCGTTTCTGATGCCAAGGGCTTCGGATTTCCGAGCCATGTGGTTAAGCCTGCTGCGGTCTGTCAGCAGCGGAATCAATTCGCTCCGGAGCCATTCCGGGCTGAGGTCCTTGTCCTCGATCATCAGCGCGCCGCCCGCGGAGACCAAGGGGGCTGCGTTCAATGCCTGCTCGCCGTTGCCGATGGGCAAAGGTACAAAGACAGCCGGGACTCCCACTGCAGCTACCTCGCTGACAGTTCCCGCCCCGGCTCTGGCGAGGATGACGTCGGCAGCGGCATAGACGTTCTCCATACCGTCCACGTACTCAACCTGCTGGTAGCCGTCTGCGATGAGGATGCCGCCGTCGTCATCCTTGACCGCTTTGCCCTTGCCTGTGATGTGGAGGGTCTCAATGCCGGCAGCCGCCAGTGCGGGCAGAGCAGCAGTGATTGCACGGTTGATGCTCAAAGCCCCTGAGGAGCCGCCTGTGACGATCAAAGCCGGACGGTGGGGATCCAACCCCAGCGCAGCCTTTGCCGCAGACGCAGCTTCAGTCCTGTTCAATTGCGAGATGGCCCGGCGCATGGGCATGCCCACGTGGCGAGCACCCCGCAAGCGGGTCCCGGCAAATGCCACGGCAACATGTTTGCTGAACCGGGCGCCGACGCGGTTGGCCAGGCCGGCTTTCATGTTGGCTTCGTGGATGACGATGGGGATCCGCAGTTTCCGGGCAGCGAGATACATGGGCGTACAAACGTACCCGCCCACACCCACGAGGACATCCGCACGGGACTCCTCCAGGATTCGCCGGGCCTGCCGCACCGCGCCGCCCAACCGGGCAGGCAGCTTGACGAGGTCCACTGACGGCCGCCGCGGAAAGGGAACACGGTCAATGGTGGCCAGCTGGTACCCGGCGGCGGGGACGAGACGGGTTTCCATGCCCGACGGCGTTCCAACAGCCAGGATGGAGGCTTCCGGATGTTTGTCCTTGATGGCATCGGCAATAGCCAACAGTGGGCTGACGTGACCGGCAGTTCCACCGCCGGCAAGGACGACGGACAAAGGCTTCGGCGCGTTTGCGGAGTCAAAAGTCATGAAGTGCTAAGTACGCTTTCGTGCGGTCTTGGACATGAGGCGCGGGAAGAATCCTGAGCGCTGTTGCGCCGGCAATTGGCCGCGGGCCAAAGACAACACTACGCCCACGCCGCAAAGGGACATGATCAGCGCGGAGCCACCATAGGAGATGAAAGGAAGAGGCACTCCCACCACCGGAAGGAGTTGGGTCACTACTGCCATATTCATGCTGGCCTGGCCGAGGAGCCACACCATGATTCCACCAGCCAGGGTGCGTTGGAACGGGTCGGTCTGCCGGACCACGACGCGGAAGATGGCGATGCCAAGGATCGCGAACAGGACCAGCACCACGATGGTACCCACAAGGCCGAGCTCCTCGCCGATGATGGCAAAGATGAAGTCGTTGTGCGCCTCCGGCAGCCAGTTGTATTTCTGCCGGCTTTGGCCAAGGCCCAACCCGGTCCAGCTCCCTTGTGCAAGGCCGTACATGCCGTTGGTGGACTGAAAATCGAAGTCAAACTGCTCGGTGCACTGCGTGGAGGCTGTTCCCAACCACGAGGTAATGCGGCAGATCCGGTTTTGGCTGCTGATGGTGCCGAGGACAGCGCCCAGAGCACCCACCGCGCCGGCAATTGCCAGCATGCGTCCGGGAACTCCGGCGAAATACAGCCCGGCAGCGGTGATCGCCGCGATGACGATGACAGTTCCGAGGTCGTTGCCCAACATTACCAAGGCAATGACGAGGCCGGCACCGGGGACGACGGGAATGATGACGTGCATCCAACGGTTAAGGAGTTTCTGTTTCCGCGCCAGAACGGCAGCGATCCACACGCAAAGGATCAGCTTGGCCATCTCGGAAGGTTGGAGGGTGATACCTCCGATGTCAATCCAGTTCTTGTTGCCGTTGACGCTGTTGCCCATGACCTGGACTAACGCCAGAAGAACAATCACGGCCCCCAGCGCCCACCAGGAGAGTCTCTTCATCCAGTTCACGTTGGTCCGCGAAATGACGTACATGGCAATGAGTCCAACAACACCGAAGAGCGCCTGTTTGAGGGCATCAGCGTACGGCGATTTGCCCTCGGAAATTGCCTCAACGCTTGAGGCGGACAACACCATCATGATCCCGATTGCCGTTAACGCAAGGGCACAGCCGAGTATCAGGTAATAGGTGGAGCTGTTAGGTGCTTTGCTCTTGCCTTCAAGGCTCTCCCAAAAGCCGCGCAAGTGTCCGCGGAGCCCTGTGGGGCGGCTGCCGTCACCGGATGCCGGCTTGGACTTCCCGTCCCGGGGTCCTTTGCCGCGGGTGCGGGTGGGCGTGCTGACCATTGTTACTCCTCGGTGGTCGGTGCCTGCCCTTCCATAAGCTCGCGTACTGCCAGGACGAAAGCATCGCCACGGTGAGCGTAGGAAGAGAACTGATCCATGGATGCAGCCGCTGGCGCCATCAGCACGGTATCGCCGGGCGTTGCCACCTCGGCCGCCGAGGCCACGGCCCGGGCCATGATGGTCTCACCGTAGATTGGCGAAGCGGCGTCTCCGGCTGCGGTCTGCACTCCCTCAGTGTCGCCCTTGGAAGGCGCGATCACGGGGACATCGGATGCGTGTCGCTGCAGGGCCCCTTCCAATGCCTCGGTGTCCGTGCCAATGAGCACCACGGCTTTGAGCCTGGGTGCGTGTTCTTTGACGAGGTCGTCATAGTTGACGCCCTTGGACAATCCGCCGGCTATCCACACCACCTTCTGAAAAGCCGAAAGGGCGGCGGAGGCCGCGTGCGGGTTGGTTGCCTTCGAATCGTTGATCCACAAGACATCCTTGTGGTTGGCCACCAGCTGGATGCGGTGGGCACCTGGCAGGTAGTTGGCAATACCCTGCTTTACCGCTGATGCATCAACTCCGTAGGCACGGACCAAGGCCGCTGCCGCGAGGGCGTTGGCCACCATATGGCGGGGTGCCACCGGACCTAGATCAGACATTGCGGCAAGTTCCGCCGCGGAGTCCTTACGCTCGGCAATGAATGCGCGGTCAACAAGCAGACCATCCACCACGCCCACCATGCTGATGGCCGGCGTGTTGGTGGTGAAGCCGATTGCCCGGCAACCCTCAACGACGTCGGCGTTCTCCACCATTCGTTCGGTTTCGATCTGTTCGGCATTGTAGATCGCCGCTTTTTGGGTGTTCTGGTACACCTTGGCTTTGTCCGCGAGATAAGAGGCGTAGGAGCCATGCCAATCAACATGGTCCTCGGCTACGTTCAAGCAGACACTTGCCACAGGGGACAACGAATGGCTCCAATGCAGCTGGAAGCTGGAGAGCTCAACAGCGAAAGCATCGTACTCCACCGGATCCCGGAGTGCGTCAAGAATCGGCGTGCCGACGTTTCCCACGGCTATGGCTTTGAGCCCGGCTGCCTGCAGCATGGATTCAGCCATACCCACCGTGGTGGTCTTGCCGTTGGTACCGGTAATCGTCAGCCAATCCGCGGTCTTGCGCCCGGCCCGCTCCCTCAGCCGCCACGCGAGCTCGACGTCGCCCCACACGGGGATGTGCCTGCGCTTCGCAGCGGCAAGCAATGCTTGGTCGGGGCGCCATCCGGGTGATGTCACCACAAGGTCCGGCAAAGTCTCATCGATCAACGGGAGGGCCTTCACGGCTTCCTCTCCCAACAGCACATCAACGGCACCCACAATCTTGAGGGTGTCGGCCTGGGCTTTGGCCTTGACGCTGGTGGCGGCGTCAACCACCACCACTTTCGCGCCGAGCTCGATCAGGGTATCTGCAGCCGCAAAGCCGGAGACACCGATTCCGGTCACCACAACGCGCAGACCGGCCCAGTCCGCATCCCAGCTGTTGAGCTGACTGAGCCTGTCAGTGTTTGACGGCGTCATCTCCGGGCTTTCGTTCACAGCAGCACCACCCATTCAGCGTAGAAAATTCCAAGACCTGCAGCCACGAAGAGCCCGGCGAGTATCCAGAACCGGACCACAACGGTAACTTCTGCCCACCCCTTCAATTCAAAGTGGTGCTGCAGCGGGGCCATCTTGAAGACACGCTTGCCGCCACTTAGCTTGAAGAAGCCCACTTGGATGATCACGGACAAGGTAATGAGAACAAAGAGCCCACCAACGAACGCAAGGAGGAGTTCGGTGCGTGACAGGATGGCGAACGCGGCAACGGCACCACCAATGGCCAAGGAACCTGTGTCACCCATGAAGATCTTGGCAGGTGAGGTGTTCCACCAAAGGAATCCCACCAGAGCAGCACTGAGAATTGCGGCCAGCAGGGCGAGGTCCATGGGGTCGCGGACCTGATAGCAGCCGCTGCCGGCTTCCCGGGGTGAGCCGCAGGCCTGGTTGTTCTGCCATATCCCCATGATGGTGTAGGCACCGAAAACCATGATCGACGCTCCTGCAGCCAAGCCGTCCAGGCCGTCGGTCAGGTTAACGCCGTTGGTAGCTGCGGTGATGATCAAGTTTGACCACAGCACAAACAAGATGGCGCCGACCACTGTGCCGCCGAAAGCGAGGTCCAGCCACGGGATGTCCCGCACCAGGGAAATTTGGGTGGACGCGGGACGCAGGCCGTCCTCATTGGGGAACTGAAGAACCAGCACGGCAAAGATGATGCCCACTGCCGCCTGCAGGATCAGCTTGGCCCGTGCATTGAGGCCAAGACTGCGCTTGTTGGAGATCTTGATGAAGTCATCGAGGAAGCCAACAAAACCCATGCCCACCATGAGGAACAGCAGCAACAGCCCCGAGGCTGACGGCCCGGCCGAGGCCGGATTCATCATCCACATGATCAGGTGTGTCACGAAGTAACTGATGAGCACCGCAGCCACCACCACGGTTCCGCCCATGGTGGGCGTGCCGCGCTTGGTGTGGTGGGACGTCGGTCCGTCGTCCCGGATAAATTGTCCGTAGCTCTTGGCCACAAGGAACTTAATGAACAAGGGTGTCCCGATCAGGGCTACCAGAAGGGCGACGCCAGCGCCGATCAAAAGTGCAATCACAGCAGCTCGTTCCCTTCGCTTGCGGCAGCTTCATCCGCGTTTTCTCCAGTGGGCTCGGCCCGTGGAGGTAATGCTATCCGATCACCCAAATGCCGTAGACCCACACCGTTGGAGGATTTGAAAAGCACCAGGTCTCCGGGTTCCAGCTCATTTTGAAGCAGCTCGTAGGCTTCTTCCACTGTCTCGGTGAAGGAACACTCGTCACCCCAGGAACCTTCCTGGATGGCGGAGACGTAAAGCGCACGGGCCTCACGTCCCACCACCACCAGCCTGGAGATGTTCAGGCGCACCACCTGGGTGCCCACTACGGTGTGTTCACGGATGGAGTCCTCGCCCAACTCGAGCATGGCTCCAAGAACGGCCCAGGTCCTTCTGCCTTGTCCCAGGTCCGCCAGCGTTCGAAGGGCAGCCCGCATGGATTCGGGGTTGGCGTTGTAAGCATCGTTGATGATGGTGACGCCGTCTTCACGTTCGGTCCGCTCCATCCGCCAGCGGCTGGCGGCCGACTGGGAGCTGAGCGAGGACGCGATGTCGGCGGCCGGGATGCCTGCGGCGAACGCGGCTGCGGCTGCTGCCAACAGATTAGTGACGTGGTGGCCACCTATCAGGCGGCTCCGCACCTCAACGGACGGGCCGCCGTCGGGCAGCACCAAATCAAAATCCGGGAAGCCTTGCTCATTGACCACAACGTTGCGGGCTTCCACCTCTTCAGTGGTAGCAGGCGAGGCGGTGAACCCCAGCACCTTGGCCTTCGTCCGGGTGCGCATGGCAGCAACCCGGCCGTCATCGAGGTTGATCACGGCTGTACCGTGCTCACCCAGGGCTTCCACCAGTTCGCCTTTGGTCTTGGCGATATTCTCCACGCCACCGAATTCACCGGCATGGGCAGTGCCAACCACCAGGACCACGCCGATGTCCGGTTTGACCATTTCCGCCAGGTACTTGATATGTCCCAGACCGGTAGCGCCCATCTCTATCACCAGGAAGCGGGTTCCGGCGTCCGCGGCGAATACCGTCAGCGGGACGCCCACCTCACCGTTGTAGGAGCCCTGTGGTGCCACTGTGGCACCGGCGGTGGACAGCACACCGGCAAGAAGGTCCTTGGTGGTGGTTTTGCCCGCAGAACCGGTGATGCCGATGACGGTAAAGTCCTCGCCACGGCTCTTACGCTCAGCACGGATGCGGCTGACGGACTCCGCTGCCAGCGCCCCCATGGCCAACACGGCATCTTCAACCACGACGGCGGGATAAGGGCGGCCCTCGACGTCGGTCACTTCACGTTCGGCGAGAACCAGGACGGCACCGCGTTCGAAAGCGGCGTCGACGAAGTCATGTCCATCGGCGTGCTCGCCGGGCTTGGCAACATACAACGATCCGGGCGTCGCTTCCCGGGAATCAGTGACGACGGAAGTGGGCACGATAACCGGATCTCCGGTCAATCGGCCATGGGTGATGTCGGCGATCTCCGCCGCAGTAAGTGCAATCATCTCGGTTTAGGACTCTATCCGCTGGTCCGTTGAAACGCTGAATCCCTTGGATGTCAAGGCGGCCCGCAACTCCACTCTGTCGTCCAGGGCAAGATTCACGCCCTTGACCTCTTGCCACACCTCGTGGCCGCGTCCGGCGATGAGGATGGTGTCTTCGCCGGTGGCGATGTTAACAGCCAGCCTGATGGCGGCATCCCTTGGGTAGGACTCAATAATTTCGCTGCTCAGGTTCCCGGAGTCCCGGGCAGCGTAGGCGCCTTGGAGGACCTCAGCCCGGATTGCTGCAGCGTCTTCGTCATGGGGATCGTCATCGCTGACGATCACGACGTCGGCAAGGCGGGCAGCAATTGCGCCCATGGTGGGGCGCTTGCCTTGGTCGCGCTGACCCGTCGCCCCGAAGACCACGATGACCCGGGATCCCTCCTTGGAAGAGCGAACGGCTTCCAGGGCACGGGACAAGGCGTCAGGATTGTGGGCAAAATCAACAACCGACGCAGGTTCTGTCGAAACGAGCTGCATGCGTCCGGGAACTGCCACCGTGAAGGGGTCATGCGCATCCAAGGCAGCCTGCAGCGTGGTTTCGTCCACCCCGGACGCCAGGACCATGATGGCGGCCAAGGCTGCGTTGGCCACGTTGAAGTCGCCCGGCAGGCCCGTGTGAACGCGCAGGGTGCGCCCGTTAGCGTGCCTGAGTTCGAATTCCGAGCCCAGTCCACGCGCCGTAATGTCGGCAACCTTCCAGTCGGCGTCGGCGCTGCCTTCATCCAGGGGCTTTGTTGACAGGGTGGTCACCGGGATGTCGGCTGCACCTGCCAGCCTGCGCCCCCACTCGTCGTCCACCGTGACCACAGCGCGCCTGGCCCTTCCGGCAGTGAAGAGTTCAGCCTTGGTTCGGAAGTACTCGTCCATGCTGCCATGAAGGTCCAGGTGGTCCTGGGTCAGGTTGGTGAAACCAGCGACGTCGAACATCACGCCGTCTACGCGGTGGAAAGAGATCGCGTGGGATGAAACTTCCATGGAGGCAGCATCCAAGCCGCGTTCTCGCATCAGGGCCAGCAGCGCATGGACATCCGTGGACTCCGGTGTGGTGAGGAGGCTGGGGATCGGCTTCCCGCCTGCAAGGATCTCGATGGTCCCGATGAGGCCGGGCCGCTTGTCCAGGGCACTCAGCAGGGAGTTGATGAAATAGGTAGTGGTGGTCTTTCCGTTGGTACCGGTCACCCCGTACAGTGTCGGGAACCCGCCTTCGGCAGGCTGGCTGCGATAGATCAGTGCGGCCAAACGTCCGACGGCGGTCCGCGGCTCGGCAACGATGAGTACCGGCACGGGCTGCTCACCTGCCAGCGCAAGCTGGCGCGCCCCGGCGTCGTCCGTGACGACGGCAACCGCTCCTGCGTCGATTGCCTGGGGAACGAAGTCCGCACCATGGCGGGAGGCACCAGGCAGGGCCATATAGAGGTCACCGGCTTCGACGGCCCTTGAATTGAGGGTAATGCCGGTCACTCCCCCGTCATGGCTGGCTTCGGGAACGGCAACACCGAGGGTTTCCGCGATGGTGGCCAAAGGCACTGCAGCCACGGATGCGGGCCGAAAGCCTGTGTGGCCGGCGTCCGGCGTCGTGGCGTTGGTAGCTGCCTCATTGTGCTCTGACACGTGGTTCTCCGTTGGTGCTCGTGGAACGACCGGCTGGGGGCCAGCGGCGCCCGGGCCGTTTGTGGTGGATCGAAATTTGGCCGAAACAGACGCCCAAGAAGCTTACTTGACGAACTGCGGCAATCGCGCGGGGGTGCCGGTGGATGGCGCCACATTGTAAGTCCGAAGGACCTGTGACATCACGGATCGGAACACGGGACCATTCGTGACGCCATAGATGTTTCCCTTGGGGCGTTGAAGGACCACTTCCACGATGAACCTGGGGTCATCCATGGGCGCCATACCCACCATGGAGGCCGTGAAGCCGTCGAATCCGGGAAGCCCGTCCTCGCGGGGCGCCTGGGACGTTCCCGTCTTGGCCCCCACACGGTAGCCGTCAATGGCCGCATCCTTGATCTGGCCCTCGGTCACTGCGCTTTCCAGGATGTCCCGGACTTGCTGGGCAGTTTCCTTGGAAACCACCTGGCGCGAGTCCTTTGCAGGAACCTTCTGTTCCTCGCCCTCAGGAGTGATGTAGCTGTCAATGAGCCTGGGCTGCAGCATCACTCCATCATTGGCGATGCTTTGGAACGCTCGTACTGTCTGGAGTGTCGATTGGGAGACGCCTTGCCCGAAAAGCACGGTGTACTGCTGGCGGTCGTCCCACTGCTCGGGCTTGGCCAGTATGCCGGTGGCTTCCGCGGGCAGGCCGATGTCCGTCTGCTCGCCGATGCCGAATTTCTTCAACCAGTCATACCGTTGTTCCTTGGTGAGCCGGCTGCCCGCCATCACCGTTCCGGTGTTCATGGACCACCCAAGGATTCCGGCAAGTGTGCGCTCTTCAGTGCCGTGCTCAAAAGCGTCGGTGAACGTCTGCCCATCAATGGTGTATGCCGGCGGGATGGTGTAGTGGTCCAAGGGAAATGACTTCCCCTCCTCGATCACGGCCGCGGCGGTGATCATCTTCTGCACGGAGCCGGGCTCGTAGGCGGCCGTCACGGACCTGACACCGCGATCCTTGGCATCAACTTTCCCGGGGTTATTGGGGTCCGGAGCATTGGTATCTGCCAAGGCAATGAGATTACCCGTTTTGGTGTCGATCACAATGATGGAGCCCCACTCGGCGTTCATCTTGTTGACCTGGCTCTGGATGGCCTGCTGGGCAAAGTACTGAATGTCCGTGTTGATGGTCAGCTTGACGTCGCTGCCATCAACGGCCGGCGTAAGCTCATCCGTCGCCACCGGAATCCTTAGCCCATCAGCACCAATTTCGAAGACGCGCTTACCTTCAACACCCCGAAGAATCTCGTCCTGGGTTTGTTCGATCCCTGCTTGACCGTTCGTTCCGTCCTTGAGGAAACCAACCACGCCGCCGGCGACGCTGCCGTTGGGGTAAACGCGCTTGCTGACACCCTCGGCGCTAAGTCCCGGGATGTATAGCTTGGAAATCCGGTCTTCCAGCTCCGGCTTCACGTCCTTAGCCACTGTGAAGTACTTCTTTTCTCCGGTCAGTGACTCGCGGATGGTGCTCACGTCCGCCCCCAGAAGCCCGGCGAGGTCGGCAATCCCCTGATCCCGGGTGATCTCGTCCAGCTTCTCGGTCTTCTCGTTGAAGCGGTGGAAGGTTTCCGTACTGGTATTGACCGTTTGGTCCACCACGATGTTGTAGCGGATCACGCTACTGGCCAGCACAGTGCCATTGGCGTCCACAATCTGTCCCCGCTCAGCAGGGAGCACTTGCGGTGTCAGGCGGCTCGCCAGGGCAGCTTCAGCCATCCCGCCCATGTCAAGGCCTTGGACCATGAACAGTTTGCCGCCCACCACCAGAAGCAGGGTCAGCATGATGCCAAGGCCAACGCGCAACCGCTTTCTTGCCGCCGGCGTCTTCGTTTTTGTCGATGTGCCGGGGTTCTTTGCCACGTTGTTTCCTTGCTGCTGGCCCTGCTCGGTGGTTTGACGATCTACTGCCCTGGTGCCTTTTGCCGGGGTGCCGGTACCGATCCCCCATGAAGCTCAACAGGCGGGGTGGCCACAGGGGGCGCGGGTGTTGCTGCCGGGGTGGACGGCGTTGCAGCCGGGGCCACCGGAGTTGCCTCCGGCTTACGGCTTTCCAACGGATCCTTGGTAGTCACCGACGGAACCACATCAATCAACCCCTCTACTGCCGGAGCAGCAAGAAGGGCACCGGGGTTGTCTCCCTTAACCGCCGGAGAAGCCTTGCCGGTCACCGCCATGGTGTTCAGATCGATCTGACCCTTAACTGTGGAAGCAACCATTCCCAATTCTGCCGCCTTCGCGGCCAGGTTCTGTGGAGCTTCGTAGTTCTGCTTCTTCTGTGTCAGGTCCTGGTTTTCCTTGTTCAGCGTGGCAGCTTCGGCTTTCAGCTGGACCAACTGGTACTGCGCTGTGGACACGGAGATGTTCAACACGAGGACCGTCAGGAGTGCCGCCGCCATCGCCACAAAGCACAAGACGACGAATGGCGTCCTTCGCTTGCCCGGCGCACTGCGTACCAGCGACAGAGGAGTACGGACTTTGCGACCGGTTTCGGCCCTTTCCGGAGGCGCGGGAAGGGTACGGGCGACGCTGCCCACCGTGGAGGGCAAAGTCTTCGCTGCGGCGTTGCTCATGCGCCTCTCCTCGGTTTGATACGCTCCACTGCCCTCAATCGGGCAGACGCCGCGCGGGGATTTTCAGCGATTTCTGCTGCCGTAGGCACTTCCGTGCCCTTGGTGATGGTCTTCAATTCGGGTTTATGTTCTTCAAGCTCTACCGGGAAGCCAAGCGGCGCCGAGGATTTGGAACCTGACTGGAAAACTGACTTCACGATCTTGTCTTCCAGCGAGTGGTAGGACATCACCACGATCCGACCTCCCATGGCCGTCGCGGCCACAGCTGCCGGAACCGCGCGTTCCAGGACATCAAGTTCTTCGTTGACCTCAATCCGCAAGGCCTGGAAGGTGCGTTTGGCCGGGTGTCCGCCACTCTTGGCTGCTGCGGCAGGAACAACGCCGCGGATCTGCTCTACGAGCTCCCCCGTAGTAGCAAAGGGCTTCTCCGTGCGGGCGTTGACGATCCTGTTGGCGATCCGCCCGGCAAACTTCTCTTCGCCCCATTTACGGATGATGCGCACCAGTTCGTCTTCTGTGTAGTTGTTGACCACATCAGCCGCGGTTTGGCCGCGGCTGGTGTCCATGCGCATATCCAAGGGGGCATCGTACGAGTAAGCGAAGCCCCGCTCACGCTCATCCAGCTGCAATGAGGAGACTCCCAGGTCCATCAGAATGCCATGGACTTCGGAGATGCCAAGGTCCAGCAGGACGTCCTCAATCTCGTCATAGACCGCGTGAACGAGGTCGGTACGGTTGGAGAAGGATTCCAAACGGGCGCCCGCCAAGGCCAAAGCTTCCTCGTCGCGGTCGATGCCCACCAGGTGAAGATCCGGGAAACGCTGCAGCATTGCCTCGGAGTGACCACCCATACCCAACGTGGCATCGATAGCGACGGGGGTTTGGCCGCGTTTCCTGGCAGCTTCAAAGCCGGGAGCGAGCAGGTTGATGCAGCGGTCTTTCAGGACGGGCACGTGGCGCTCCGATGTGGGCTTTGCCGCGTCCTGCTCTTCCACGCTGCCTCCTCTTTCCTCAATCGCTTGCATACTGATTCTTAAATCGGATCCCCATCCGCGCCTATCGGCCGCCGGCCTGGCTCAGGGGAAGTTGAGCCAGGAAGACAGTTCGATGGGCGGCTGGAGATCCCATTCAAGAAGCTGGACTGCGGTTTCCTCCAACCGGGGTCAGATGAACCCGGGCAGATTGTCGTCATCCGTTTCCGAGAAGGCTGCTTCCTTCTCATTGAGGTACTCATTCCAAGCTTCGGCGTCCCAGATCTCAGCCCGGGTACCGGCTCCGATCACCGCCAGTTCCCGACCAAGCCCTGCGTAAGCCCGGAGCGCCGGCGGAATCGTCACGCGCCCCTGCTTGTCAGGTACCTCGTCAGAAGCTCCAGACAGAAAAACCCGAATGTAGTCACGTGCCTGTTTGGAAGACAGTGGTGCCTCCCGCATCGACTCGTGGATGCGCTCGAATTCTTTCTGGCTGAAGACGTAGATACAGCGTTCCTGGCCCCTGGTGAGAACCAATCCCTCGGCAAGCTCCTCGCGGAACTTGGCAGGAAGGATGATCCGGCCCTTTTCATCGAGACGCGGCGAGTGAGTACCCAAAAACATTGGCCCCACCGCCCCTCAGTCAAGGTGCCCGTACATGCCCAACACTGCCACTACCCTCTTATGTACTCCACTTTACTCCACAACGCCCCACAGTCAACGCACACAAGCGCCTTTCTCCACCACTTTGAGAATCGTGGGGCCTGAACTCACGCTGTTTTTGGGTGGTGGCGCAAAGTGGAGGACACAGCGCAAAAGGACAGAGCCGTCCGCGTCAGGGTCACGGATTTTCGAGATCCGGCGCCGCCACTACCAGGTCTGATCCGGAGCAAAGGGGGCAAAGTGGAGAAAAGGGTGGGAAGTGGAGCAAGCGGCCCTTAAATGCAAAAAGACCCGCAGTGCGGGTCTTTCGTTATGCCTCGTGGAACCTTAGGGGCATGGTTGACTCAGGAGAGGCCGGGGCTGCCGACCGGTGAGCCGAAACGGATCGTCAGTTGTCGTCGCGACGCCGCTCGTCCCATCGTTCTTCCAGGCTGCTCATGAACGAACTCTTCGGTTTGCTCTTTCCGGGCTTCCCCTTGCCGGCTTTGCCGAAGGCCGCGCCACGCAACGTAGCGAAATAGACGCCAGCACCCATGACAACAAAACCGAGGACACCCACAGGTATCGCCTGCAGTGATACGCCAACAAGCAGGAGGAGGATACCGGCAATGGCACCAAGCACACCTATGATTACGTGCCGGGTAGACCAGCTGCGGATGGGATCCGAACCCATGGTGTTGGCGAACTTCGGATCGTCCTCATGAAGTTGCTTTTCAAGTTGCTCAAGCAGCTTCTGTTCGTGCTCCGAGAGGGGCATCGCGACCTCCTTTTTGTCAGCCAGCGTCTGGACATAACGCTTCCTGTGCGTCTGTTTCCAAAACGATCGGACCAAGAAAATCGTTCCCCGAAAATCCCCTCTTGGTTCAGCGGGCATCTCGGGGCCGACTGTTCAGGAAACAGTTTGTCCAGACGATCTAAATCTCTGTAATAAATAGGATAGTTTGTCGGACGCCGTTCTGAAAGACGCCCGGACTCCTGCCGGTAAACCCTCCGCGTCTCAGGTGTCCGTTGGGGGCTTGCCAGGTTCCAGCAGCCGGGCCGGCAGAAGGGTTTTGGACCCAAAACGCTTGGAGACACGGTCCAATGCCTGTTCGGCCGCCCGCCAGTTATCATCCCGTCGATCAAGGCTTAGTTGCAGGGACGTCTGGCCCGCCGGCTCCAACTGCTCGGCACGCACGCCTACCAGACGAACGCTCATGGATCGGGTGCCCAAAGACTCAAGGAGTTGCACCGCCACTTGGTAGATCAGTTGGGCGCTGTCCACGGGAGTCTGAACGGTGCGGCTGCGGGTGACCGTTGAGAAGTCCGAGTACCGAAGCTTCAACGCGACAGTCCTTGCCAGCATGCCTGAGCTCCTCAGCCGGATGGCAGTACGGTGCGAGAGACGCAGCAACTCCCTGTGCAGCAAAGCCTCGTCCCCCGTATCCACGGAGAACGTCTCCTCCGCTCCGATGCTTTTCTCCAACCTGGCTGGAGTTACGGGGCGGGGGTCAATGCCCATGGACAAACGGTGAACGTGCTCACCACTGGCTCCCAGGACCTTTTTGAGCGACGCCAGCGGGGTGGCTGCGACATCGGCAACTGTGCGGATACCCAAACGGGACAACACTTCGGCTGTCTTCCCTCCCACACCCCACAAAGCGCCGACGGGAAGACTATGGAGATAAGGCACGGAGTCCTCGGCATCGATTTGAAGGATGCCATCCGGTTTGCACCGCGTTGATGCGATTTTGGCCACGAACTTGGTGCTGGCGATCCCTACGGATGCCGTAATGCCAAGCTCCGACTGGACCCTGCGACGAATGAGGTGGCCGATGTCCATCGGTGACCCCAGGCGACGAATTGCGCCGCTCACGTCCAGGAAGGCCTCGTCCACGCTCAGGGGCTCTACGAGGTCCGTAATGGAGGCGAAAATCTCCATAAGCCGGGCTGAGACCTCGTAATACTCTTTGTGTCGGGGGTTGATGATCACCGCCGACGGACACCGCCTCATGGCAATGGACATCGGCATGGCCGACTTCACGCCCGTGGCCCGGGCCTCGTAGGAAGCGGAGAGCACCACGGACCGCTCCGCCGGGAATCCTACAATGACCGGCTTGCCTCGAAGTTCGGGGCGGCTACGCAGCTCCACGGAGACGAAGAAGGCGTCCATATCCACGTGAAGTATGCTGGTTCGCCGCATTTCCCGCAGGGCATCTCCGGCGCTGCGGGCGGGCCTGCTGCCGGCGCTTTGAGCGCCACCGAATGCTTCCTGCCTCACATCGGCAATACTATGCCCGGCCACTGACTAAACTGGAGGCACAGTCCGGCTCAGCCCCAGGAAGGATACCCTGTGAAGCTCTTTGGAACTCCTCAAACGCGAGGGTTTGCCCTGCTCGCAGTCAGTGTCGCTTTGGCGGCGTCAGCTTGCACACCATCGCCCGGCGGTACGGCAGCACCGTCCACGTCAGGTGCCGCTTCGGCATCCACCCAGCCGACGTCAACACCGTCGCCGTCTGTTTCGGGTTCCGCAGCCTCACCTGAAACCACGACGTTCACCGAGACGCCAGCGCCGGAACCCGATGCCACAGCAACGGTAAATGCACTGGTCCCTGGTTTTCCTGCGCAACTTATACCGGTCATGCCCAACACTTCCATCCGTTCAAGCAGCGTGGATAAGAGCGAGGCAGTAGCCACCGTGGCTCTCGTCGGCACGGTCAAAGCCCCACCGGAGGGGGTTATGGACTACTACAAGACCTCCATGGAAGCCCAGGGCTTCAAACTTGTCCCGGGACCGTCCGCTGTTGGCACTGTCACGTCCTTGGACTTCATTCGCGGTGACGGCGAAACGGTGAATGTTTCGATCAGGCAAAAGGAAGGCGTCTCAACGTTCACTATCGGTGCGAACGTGGCGGCCGGGTCCGTCAAGTGACGGCCGGTTCACCTGTCAGCTCGGAGCAGGGACAGTTCATAGGTGGCGTCGCCAGTAAATTGAACCGGTTCCTGTCAGCGCAACAGGAGCTCATGGCTGCTGTTTCCCCGGACGTCGAGCCGCTCATTGGATCGATTTCGAATCTTGTGACGGGCGGCAAACGCCTTCGGGCCCTGATGTGCTACTGGGGTTGGAGAGGCGCCGGCGGCCCTGCCGACAACCCCGACATCATCACCGCCGGGTGTGCCCTGGAGCTCTTCCAGGCAGCCGCCCTGATCCACGATGACATCATTGACCGCTCCGACACCCGCCGCGGCGGTCCAAGCGTGCACAAACGGTTCAGCCAGCTTCATGAAGTTAATGGTTGGGCCTTGGACAGCGGGCGTTTTGGGGATGCCGCAGCCATCCTTACCGGCGATCTCTGCCTTTCCTTTAGCGAGGAATCCTTTACGGAAATCGGCCCCCGGGCAGCAGCGGGAAGCCCTGCCCGGCGCATCTTCAACGTGATGCGGGCAGAAGTAATGGCAGGTCAGTACCTCGACATCCTTGAAGAGGTGGCCGGCCCCGTACGCGACCGGGCGGGCTCTGTGGCGCGGGCACAATCCATCATTCGGTACAAGTCGGCAAAGTACTCCACTGAGCACCCACTGGCTTTGGGCGGGGCCCTGGCCGGTGCGCCGGCCACCCTGATGGAAGGTTATTCGGAGTTCTCATTGCCGCTGGGCGAGGCATTCCAGATGCGGGATGACGTCCTGGGTGTCTTTGGGGATCCCGAAACCACCGGCAAGCCCGCCGGGGATGATCTCAGGGAAGGCAAGAGAACTGTATTGGTTGGGTTTGCCATCAACCAAGCACCCCGTGCCGAGGCAGATTATTTGGATCGGATGCTTGGCGACCCCCTCTTGTTGGAGGACGAAGTTGCTGAGATTCGGCGCATTATCATCGAGTGCGGCGCTTTGGAGGCCACGGAATCTTTGATCGCCGAGCTAAGCAACAAGGCCTTCGACGCCCTTGAACGCCTGCCCCTCGAGGACCTGCCACTGGTGGCACTGCGTCAGCTGGCCGAGGCCGCTGTCAGCAGGACGGCCTGATACCGGTTCTCCCGCACGGCACAATCCTTTAGCTGTTGTGTAACGTCCCCAGTAGCTCTTGTGTAGCGTTGCAAAAGAGCGTCGTTTGAGGTGGACCGGCCCTGGAGCAGATGCGGCGACGACGGCGGTGAGTCACCGCCGTCGTCCGCATTTATGCCGGCTTCCTGTTGAGGAGGCCGGTTATCCATCCAAAGACATTACCAAGCCAGAGACTGGGCGCGACGCCTGATTTCTGTTTTACGCCCCTCACGCAGGGCGTCAATGGGGCGCCCCCGCAATGACTCGTCCGGGGTGAAAAGCCAGATAATCAATTCTTCGTCGGTGTAGCCGGCGTCGCTGAGAACCGCAATGGTTCCCTTCAAGCTGTCTACAACATGCCCGTCCTGGACAAAGAGGGCCGGGATTGAGCGGATGTTCCGCTCTCCCCGCCTAATGGCGACAAGCGCACGCTCATCCAGAAGTCCGTGGACTTTGGTGATGGAAACTTCCAAAAGTTCAGCTACATCCGGCAGCGGCAGCCAGTCGGAAACAAGGCTTTCTACATTACTCACGGAACAAGGTTGCCACGCCGCCCTGCCCGGCGCCTAGCCGAAGCCCGAGGCCGGTTCCTTCGGGCCGCATGGAAACGGTCTTTAGTCCGCACGAATTGTGGCTATTTGTTTGGTTTGACAGGAATTGTTGTGTTGATCGACCAAGTGTGAGAGATTCACACTGATCACATTTGCATCATTGATAACATGAGCAACATTGGTAACACTGACAACAGCGCTAACCATCGCACCCGCTGTTTGAGATGAGGACACATTCCATGACGACGCCCCGCTCGCCGAAACGAACCATGAGCATGCCGGTCATCGCGGCAACCACGGCTGCGCTTCCCGCCGTGGTTTTGTCATCGCTTGCCCTGGCCCAACCGTCCATGGCAACACCGGCACCGCAGCCGCGAAAGATTCCCGCCACGCTGGCCGCGGCCATGAAAGCGCAAGCAGTTAACGTAGGCACCGTCATTCCTGCCAATGCGGTCGCAGCCACTATTCCTGCCACCCTCCGCCCCATGGCTCCGTCCGTCCCGGACACCTACACGATCGTGCGCGGTGACACCATCAGCGCGATCGCACGCCGCTTCAACCTGGACACATCGGCGGTTCTTCAGCTGAACAAGCTTTCTGCCACCACGCTGATCTACCCGGGACAGACCATCAAGCTCACGGGCACCGCCTCCTCTGCACCGGCGCAGCCGGCCCCGGCCGCCCCTAGTGCACCCAGCGCCCCCACCAGCGCAACCGTTTACACCGTGGTCTCCGGAGATACCCTGGGAGCCATTGCTGCAAAACATGGCGTTCCCTTGTCCAGCATCTTCAGCTGGAACGGGCTGAACGGAAGCTCCATCATCTATCCCGGCCAGAAGATCAAGGTCAGTGGCGGATCCGCTCCATCAGCACCGGCAGCACCAGCGCCGGCTCCTGCCCCCTTGGCCGGCACAGGTTCCTACACCATCAAAGCCGGCGACACCCTGAGTTCCATCGCTTCCCGCCACGGCGTTTCCTTGGCTGCGTTAATGGCCGCCAACAACAACGTGACAGCCACCACCGTCATCTATCCCGGCCAGAAGCTCACCATCCCGGGCGCCGGCCTGCAGCCGGTTGGCGAGACCAAGCCACTGGTACCCAGTACGTTCCTCGGCTTCACCTACCCGCCGGCAGTTGTCAGCTCCGCCAACGAGAACAAAGCCCTGCTCAACGCCTCACCGGTGCCCAGCCGCGCCGAGATGAAGGGCATCGTGGCAGACACCGCCCGGCGCATGGGAGTAAGCCCGTCCCTGGCTTTGGCCTTCGCCGAACAGGAGTCCGGCTTTGACCAGCGCGCCGTCTCCCCTGCCAACGCAATTGGCACCATGCAGGTCATCCCCTCATCGGGGCAGTGGGCTTCAGATCTGGTGGGGCGCAAGCTCAACCTCCTGGACCCCTATGACAATGCCACGGCAGGTGTGGCGATCATTCGAACACTCATTGCTACAAGCAAGGACCTGGACACGGCAATCGCCGGTTACTACCAGGGCCAGTATTCGGTCAGCAAGTACGGCATGTACGACGACACCAAGCGCTACGTCGAATCGATCAAGGCACGCCAGCGCACTTTCGGCTAGGCCTTCAACTGCACCTCGGAAGGGGCCCGCATCCCGCGTGGATTCGGGCCCCTTCCCTGCCTCGTTTAGGATCGTATGGTGCAAGAACCAACGCAGGACCACCTCATCGGGACCACCGTGGACGGCCGATACTCGGTCCGTTCCCGCTTGGCGAGGGGCGGAATGTCCACTGTTTACCTGGCCACGGACCAGCGCCTTGAGCGCGACGTGGCTCTCAAAGTCCTGCACCCTCACCTGGCCAACGACCCCACGTTCCTGGAGCGCCTGAGCCGGGAAGCCAAGGCGGCCGCCAGCCTCTCGCACCCTCACATCGTTGGAGTGCTCGACCAAGGGGAGGACGGCCATATTGCCTACCTGGTGATGGAGTACGTCAAGGGCCATACCCTTCGGGACACCCTCAACAAACAGGGCCCGTTGCCGCCGCGTCTTGCCTTGGCGCTGATCGATCCTGTCATTGAAGGCCTGGCTGCCGCGCACCGCTCAGGGCTGATCCACCGCGACGTCAAACCTGAGAACGTCCTCATAGCAGACGACGGTCGGATCAAAGTAGGCGACTTCGGCCTCGCCAGGGCGATCTCTGCCAACACCAGCACCGGCGCCCTGATAGGCACAGTGGCCTATTTGGCTCCCGAGCTTGTGCTCGGCCAGCCAGCAGATGCCCGCAGCGACATCTACTCGGCCGGCATCATGCTCTATGAGATGTTGACGGGCAAACAGCCCTACGCAGGAGACTCCCCCATCCAGGTTGCCTACCAGCACGTCAATGCCGTGGTGGGACGCCCCTCGGATGCCGCTCCGGGCCTCGCCGAGGACCTTGATGAGCTGGTGCAGTGGTGCACTGCGGCTGATGCGGAGAACAGGCCCGTGGATGGCACTGCGCTGCTGACCGAACTACGCCATATCCGCACCACACTGACCGACGAGGAACTGGACCGCAGGCAGGCATCCTCCCGGTCGGCGGGCTCTCCCCTGGCCGCCGCAGCAACTACCCACCTTGACACGTCGCTTAGCAACCCCACAGAGACCATAGCCGCTACTGCCTCGCCCACGGAATTCATCTCCCACCAGAGCAACCCCACCACCATCATGGCCGCGGGTGGTCCCGGCAGGCCATCTGCCGGCGCCATTTTTCCAGGCAACCATCAGGACGGGCGCCAGCCCGGCAAGCGGGAGCTGAAGAGACTCGAACGGCAAGAGAGCAAGGACAGGGCCCGTGCCGCAGCCACACCGAGCCGCCCGCTACGCGAGGGCAACCCACGCCGGCGCGGCATCATCTGGACCATCGTGATCGTCCTCCTTGCAACGCTTGCGGCATCTGCCGGCTGGTTCTTCGGAATGGGCCCCGGATCCCCGGGCACCGTCCCCGACGTCAAGAACAAAACCGTTGCCGAAGCCCAACAACTCCTCCGCACTGCCGGATTCCAATCGGAACCAAAGGACGTTTTCGACGACGACATCCTGGCAGGCCTGGCCGTTGGGACCGAACCCGAATCCGGCGCCGAAGTACGCAAGTTCCAACCCGTTACGCTTTTCGTTTCCAAGGGTGCCCAACTCTTCCCGCTGCCGGGTCTGGCCGGCGTCACCCTGGACGAGGCCAAGATCGCCTTGAATACCGCCGAGATGGCTCTCGGCGACGTGACGGAGGCTTTCGACGAAAAGGTTCCTGCCGGCGTCGTACTGTCCCAGGACCCGGCCAAAGGCACCGAAGTGAGGCATGGCACCCCGGTCTCGCTGGTGGTCTCCAAGGGGCCCCAGCCCATCCCTGTTCCCGATGTGCGTGGCCTGGCACAGGATGCAGCGGTCAAGGCTCTTCAGGAGGCTGGCCTCAAAGCCGTGGTCGCTCCGGAGACTGTCAACGACAAGACCGTGCCCAAGGGCGCCGTGGTCTCCCAGCTGCCTGCCAATGGCACACTGATCCGCGGCGAAGCTGTGACGCTCACCGTGTCCAAGGGGCCCAAGTTGATCAAGGTCCCCAGCTTCGTCGGAAAGCAGTCCGCCGAAGCTGAACGGGAGTTGAAAAAACTGGGGTTCAAAGTTGAGGTCAACAAAGTCCTGGGCGGGTTCTTTGGCACCGTCCGGGACCAGAATCCCGTCAATACCGAGATACCGGAAGACTCAGTGGTGACACTGACAGTTGTTTAGCAACCCTCAACCACAACAAAGGCGCGGCCCGAAGAATCCGGACCGCGCCTTTGTGTTGTATCGCTACTTCTTGGAGAGAGCTCCGGCCACAAGGAAGGCCATCTCGAGGGACTGCATGTGGTTCAGCCGCGGATCGCACACCGACTCGTAGCGATCCAGGAAGGCGTCCTGATCGATAGGATCGGCACCGCCCAGGCACTCGGCCACGTCATCGCCGGTCATTTCAACGTGGAGACCGCCCGGCACTGTGCCCAAGGCCTGGTGGACCTCGAAGAATCCACGCACCTCATCAATGACGTCATCGAAGTTGCGCGTCTTGTAGCCGTTCGGCGAGGTGACCGTGTTGCCGTGCATCGGGTCTGTCACCCACAGCACCTGGGCGCCGGATGACGTGACGCGTTCGACGACGGCAGGCAACTTCTCGCGGATGTTTCCGGCACCCATGCGGGTGATGAACGTGAGGCGGCCCGGTTCGCGGTTGGGGTCCAGCTTGTCGATGAGGCGCAGGGCGTCATCACCACTGGTGGTGGGGCCAAGCTTGACGCCGATGGGGTTCCGCACACGGGACAGGAAGTCCACGTGGGCGTGGTCCAGTTCGCGGGTCCGCTCGCCGATCCACAGGAAGTGTGCGGAGGTGTCATAGGGCAGTCCGGTCCGCGAATCGATGCGCGTCAGTGCGCGCTCGTAGTCCAGCAGCAGCGCTTCGTGGCTGGCAAAAAATTCCACACGCTTGAGTGCTTCGAAGTCAGCACCGCAGGAGTCCATGAAACTGATGGCACGGTCGATGTCCCGTGCGAGCGATTCGTAGCGTGCGTGTGCCGGGTTCTCGGTGAACCCCTTGTTCCACTGGTGAACCAGGCGAAGATCTGCGAAACCGCCTTGGGTGAAGGCGCGGATCAGATTCAGTGTGGATGCGGACGTGTGGTAGGCCTTGAGCATCCTACCGGCGTCGTGGGCGCGGGATTCGGGGGTGAAATCGTAGCCGTTGACGATGTCGCCGCGGTAAGCGGGAAGCGTCACGCCGTCGCGGGTCTCGTCGTTCGAGGAGCGGGGCTTCGCGAACTGTCCGGCCATCCGGCCCATCTTGATGACGGGCATTGCGGCACCGTATGTGAGCACGACGGCCATCTGCAGGATCGTCTTGACCCGGGCACTGATTTTGTCGGCCGTAGCGGCCTCGAAGGTTTCCGCGCAGTCTCCGCCCTGCAGGAGGAAAGCCTTGCCTTGGGCAGCTGCGGCGAGCCGCTCCCTCAGAACGTCCACTTCACCGGCGAAGACCAGAGGTGGAACGACGGAGAGTTCCTTGACGGAAGCCTTGAAGACATCAGTGTTCGACCACGTGGGCTGCTGGGAAATTGGCAGGTCCCGCCAAGCGTCAAGACCGGGATAGTTTGCCGCCCCGCTCTGGGCGGTGCTGGCGAGGGGATCTGCTGCGGAGGGTGCGGTGTTCGCGGTTAGCTCAGTCACCCTTCAAGAGTAGTAGCCCCCGGCAAGGTTGCGGGACTGCAGCCGTAACCGATGCCGCCGCCTGCGTCACAGACTCCCCGTTGATCCGGTCCCCTGGCTCCGGGGTTCGTCCCTGTCTTCGGCAATGTCCGCGGCGGCCTCTTCGGCAACCTCAATATTGTGGACCGGTTCCGGGCCCTTGCCGGCCAACTGGGCCTTGACCACCGCTGCGTACTCATCAACGTACTCCTGGCCTGAAAGCCGCATTAGTTCGTACATGATTTCATCGGTGATGGCCCTCTGGATCAGCCGGTCGTCCTCCATGCCGTAGTAGCGGCTGAAGTCCATGGGCTGGCCGAAAATGAGCCCGATCCGCCGGATGTTGGGGAGCCGTTTACCAATGGGTTGGACCTTTTCCGTGCCGATCATGGCCACGGGAACCACCGGGACACGTGTCTGCAACGCCAGTTTGGCCACGCCCACTTTGCCGCGGTAGAGCCTGGCGTCCGGGCTGCGCGTGCCTTCGGGATAGATCCCCAGCAGGCCCCCGGAGTTCAGGACGTCCTTGCCTGCCTGCAGCGACATCTCAGATGCCGCTCCTCCCGAACGGTCCATGGGCAGTTGGTTGCTCAACCTGAAAAAAAGCGCAGTGAGCCGGCCTTTGAGTCCTTTTCCTGTGAAGTACTCGGACTTGGCCAGGAAAATCACAGGGCGGTGAACCATCAGGGGAAGGAAGATGGAGTCCGAGAACGACAAGTGGTTGGACGCCAGGATCGCGGCTCCGCTTTCAGGAACATTGTCCAGCCCCTTCACCCAGGGACGGAACAGGAGCTTGAGAATGGGACCGAGAAAGATCCTCTTCATGACCCAATAGAACACATTTGTCCTCTCACGGCCGATTGGTTGGCATGCACCCGGGCAACCCGGCCGGCACTCAACAGCAACCCTACTCCAGTGAGAAATGTCCGGAACAGTGACACGATGGATGCATGACGGAACGCAACCAACCCGCCACGCCGCTCGCTTTCCACCATGCCGGACACGGGCCCAACGCGTCCATCGGAGTGGCAATCTGCCACGGCTTCACGGGAAGCCCCCTCACCGTCCTCCCCTGGGCCGAATATCTCGCCAAGCAGGGCTTCGCCGTGTCCGCGCCCCTCCTTCCCGGGCACGGCACCAGTTGGCAGGACCTCGCCAGCACAAGGTGGCAGGACTGGTACCGGACTTTCGAGCAGAGCTATCTGGAGCTTGCAGGGAAGACCAGGACGTGCTTTGTGGCCGGCCTGTCCATGGGCGGAGCAGTGGCTCTTCGAGTAGCGTCCCGCCATGAGGTTCCCGGACTGGTCCTGGTGAACCCGGGGCTGAGCTTCTATGACCGCCGCGTGAGGTACGTAGGAGCTTTGAAGTACGTTATGCGTACAACTACCCCCATAGTGGAGGACAACCCCGCACCGGCAACAACCGAAACCGGCGACTATTCAAAGACATCATTACAGTCGGTCCACGAACTCAAGAAACTCTTCCGCGCGGCTACCCGGGGCCTACCGCACGTAGACGCACCGGCTCTGGTATTCAAATCCTCCGTGGACGAAGTTGTCCCGCCGAGCTCGCTGGCCACCATCGGCAAGTACATCGACTCCTCCCGTCTGAAAGTGGTCACGCTTCCGCACAGCGCGCATGTTGCCACCCTGGATGTTGATGCACCCACCATTTTTGAAGAATCAGCCAGCTTTTTCCGCCAGCATGCCCGGGACAGAGTAGCCTCAGAGTCATCATGAGAATGCTCCCCGACTTTTCGCCGTTCCACAGCAGCTGGACGGGTGCCGGGCCGCGCGTCGGTGTCGTCATGTCCCATGGGTTTACCGGAAGCCCGCACAGCGTCAGACCGTGGGCAGAACACCTCGCTGCGTCCGGCTTCGCCGTCAGGCTGCCGTTGCTGCCCGGTCATGGCACCACATGGCAGGACATGGCCACCCGCTCATGGCGGGAGTGGCACCGTGCTGTGGATGACGCGTATCTTGAGCTGGCATCCGAGTGCGATTACGTTTTCTCTGCCGGTTTGTCCATGGGCGGAACTCTGGCCTTGCGGATAGCAGCCACCCGCCCTGTTGCAGGCACAGTGGTGGTTAACCCGGGACTGGTCCTCGACGATCCGCGGGCTGTTATCGTCGCTGCCCTCAAGTACGTGGTGAAGACAACCCCGGCCATCGCCAACGACATCCTCAAACCGGACCAGGACGAAGGTGCCTACGCCCGCACACCCGTGGCGGCCGCTCACCAACTGAAGAAGATGTACAAGGACACTGCGGCCCTCCTGCCGCGCATCAGCTCCCCCGTTCGGATCTACAAGTCCACGGTGGACAACGTCATCTCGAATGCGAGCCTGGAATTCCTCCGTTCCAGGGTCCAGGCACCTGTGGATGTGAGGTATCTCCACAACAGCCGCCATGTAGCCACCCTTGACAATGATGCACCGGAGATTTTCTCCGGGACGGTCGACTTCATTCAAAAGACCGTAGCGGCCTTGGCCGGGCACGGGCATTCCCCCGAAAAGGACACAGCCCATGAACAGGCCTGATCCCAATTCAGCCGATCAAAGTGCCAACAAGGACGACGACGCCGTGTGGCTGGATCTGGTGTCCAGGCTGGAGGCGACGCAGTCCGGCCCTGCAGGGGAACTGTCTGAGGACACCCAAGAGAGCCAGGACTCTGAAGCCCGGCATGCACAGCCCGGGCCTGGCAGGGCCTTCAAGGACTTTGATCCACTGGGCCTCTCCACCCCGGCGCAGGAACCGGTGCCTGATGCCGCCGCCGCCCGCGCAGACGCCGACCCGCCCGGCCGCCCGGCCGGACCCCGTGACTTCGACGTGGAGGACGAGGACCACACGTTCGTTCCCGAAGAGCCACCAAGTTTGGCGGGAACTGAACCGTTGGTCATGCTGGCATGGGTTGGTGCGGTGGGCGGACCCATCGCGCTGCTCTTCACGGCCATGTTTTGGAGGTCCGCACCATTAACTGCCACGCTGGGCATCGTGGCAGTTTTCGTCGCATCCGTGATTTATCTCATCATGCGGCTTCCACAGGAAAAGAATGAGGACGACGACGGCGCGCGCCTCTAGCTGCGCGCCCTGCCACTGACCCGGGACAGGTCCGCCGCGCCGATCATGCCCGCACGCGGACCGAGTGCTGCCAGTTCAATCCTCGCCATGGGCCGGAAACCTCGCCCCGTCAGGTTCTTTGCAAATGACTCCCGGGCCGGCGCGGCAAGCAACTCCCCCGCATCACACAGCCCCCCGCCGATGACGAACATTCCGGGGTCCAGTGCCGCCGCGAGGTTGGCCAAACCAAGGCCCAACCACTCGCCTTGGTCGGCAATGAGCTCACGCGAGGTGGCATCGCCCGCGAGCGCCAGCGAGGTCACGGCCGCCCCGGACAGGTTTTCTTCCGTTCCACCCGCCTTTTCCAAGAGGGCGCAACCTGCCGGGGAGTTGGTCCGTACCAGTTTCCTGGCTTCCCGCCCCAAGGCGTTTCCGGAGGCGTACTGCTCCCAGCATCCGCGGTTGCCGCATTCGCAGCGGTGTCCCCCGGGGAAAATGATCTGGTGCCCGAATTCCCCGGCCACGCCGTAGCGCCCACGCTCCACGCGGCCATCCATGACCATGGCTCCGCCGATGCCCGTGCCCAGCGTGATGCATACCAGGCGGCTTTCGCCCTGCCCCGCGCCAAAACGCCATTCCGCCCACGCCGCAGCGTCGGCGTCGTTGGTCAGCAGCACTGGACGCCTCAGCAACTTCTGGAGGCTATCCCTCAGGGGCTCATTACGCCAGGCCAGGTGCGGGCTGAACAGCACCGTACCGCCGTCGAGGTCCATCCATCCTGCGGCGCCAATTCCCACCGTAGCGATCCGGTGGCCTGCACTGAGTTCGTTCACGAGCTCCACGATGGTCTGCTCAACGGCACGGGGGTCTGCGCCCGGCGTGGACCTGCGGGCTTCGGCGAGGACGCGGCCCTCAGCGTCCACTACCCCCGCGGCCACTTTGGTTCCGCCGATGTCAATCCCGATCGCCAGTCCCCGACGGCCCAAATGGCTCCGCCGGGCAGCCCAGGGCGCGTCCCTCCATGCCGAGGCCGGGGGCTTGGGTCTTATAAGGGAACTGGACCGTGGTGCGGGCATCCCATCATCTTATTCCGCAGGGCACAATGGCATGCGCACAGCACGGCGCAGAGGGCCCGCATTTGCTTGACATGACTGCTGATCCGTAAAGTTACTCGCCAGTAGGTGAAATAGAACACACCACCGCGAGCGGGCATACTAGAGTGAAAGCAGCCCCTCGTGGCCCGTGGATATCAAAGGAGCTACCGTGCGTGAAATTAGTGTTCCTCCCCTCGTGAACATTGCCCCGGAAACCAACATCACGGACTTCGTGATCCGCGAGGCAGAGAAAGCATCCAACCCTGCCCTTTTCTCAAAGCGGGACAGTGACGGGCAGTGGCAGGACATCCGCGCCAAGGACTTCCTCGAGGACGTGCGTGCCTTGGCTAAAGGGCTCATCGCCAGTGGTGTTGGTGTAGGCGACCGCGTGGGCATCATGTCCCGCACGCGCTACGAATGGTCCCTCGTGGACTTTGCCATTTGGTTTGCCGGCGCCGTCTCCGTCCCCATCTACGAAACGTCCTCCCCCTCGCAGGTGGCCTGGAACCTCGGTGACTCCGGTGCCGTGGCTGCCTTCGGCGAAGCGGCACACCATGAGGACGTCATCCGACAGGCTGTGGCCGCAGAGGACATCACGTCCGTTGCCAACGTCTGGCAGCTTGAGGGTGCCGGACTGGACGCCCTGCGCACTGCAGGCGCAGGGGTCCCCGACGACGAACTTGAGTCCCGCCGTTCCTCGGCCGGCCTCAAGGATCTCGCCACGATCATCTATACCTCCGGCACCACGGGCAGACCCAAAGGCTGCGAACTGACGCACGGCAACTTTGTGGAACTTTCGGAGAACGCCCGCGCTTCCCTGCCTGAGATCATCAACGAGTCGGGCAAGACCATCATGTTCCTCCCCCTGGCGCACGTCTTCGCCCGCTTCATCTCCGTGCTGGCTGTTGCCGGCGGCGTCCAGGTGGCACATACCCCGGACATCAAGAATCTGTTGGCTGACCTCCAGAGCTTCCAGCCGACGTTCATCCTGGCTGTACCCCGGGTCTTCGAAAAGGTGTACAACTCGGCACTGACCAAGGCAGAGGACGGCGGCAAGGGCGCCATCTTCCACCGGGCAGTGGATACTGCGATCGCCTACTCCAAGGCGCGCGAGGCCGGTTCGCTGGGTCTTGGTTTGAAGATCAAGCACGCCGTGTTCGACAAACTCGTCTACGGGAAGCTCCGAGCCGCCATGGGCGGCCATGTTGCACACGCCGTCTCCGGCGGCGGTCCCTTGGGTGAACGCCTGGGCCACTTCTTCCAAGGCATCGGCCTGCAGATCCTGGAAGGCTACGGCCTGACGGAAACCACCGCCCCCATCTCTGTGAACACGCCGTCCATGATCAGAATCGGCACCGTGGGCGCCCCGTTGCCGGGCAACTCGGTGAAGATCGCTGACGACGGCGAAATCCTCGCCAAGGGCGTCTGCGTCATGCGGGGCTACTACAACCGTGAAGACCTCACGGCCGAGACGTTTGCCGACGGCTGGTTCCGGACCGGTGACATCGGCGAACTGGACAGCAACGGCTTCCTTAAAATCACCGGCCGCAAGAAGGAAATCATTGTGACCGCGAGCGGGAAGAACGTAGTTCCTGCCCTGTTGGAGGATCAGATCCGCGCGGATGCCCTGGTTTCCCAAGTTCTGGTAGTGGGCGACAACCGGCCATTCATCGGCGCTTTGGTCACTCTGGATGAAGAAGCGCTCCCGGGCTGGCTTGACCGCCACGGACTGCCCGCGGGCACCACGCTTGCCGACGCCACTGACCACGCCGTAGTGAAGGCCGCAGTCCAGGAGCTCATCAGCAAAGCCAACCAGTCCGTCTCCCAGGCCGAGGCCATCAAGTCCTTCAGGATCGTCCCGGCGGACTTCACTGAAGCCTCAGGGCACCTGACGCCGTCCCTCAAGGTCAAGCGTGCGCAGGTCATGAAGGACTTCGACGCCGTCATCGAGGAAATGTACTCAGCACCCCGCGCTTCCTAGGCACCGGGAACAAAAAAGTACCCCGTCCGGATGTTTCCGGACGGGGTACTTTTGCGTGTACGGCTAGCCGATCACCAGCAGCAAGTCGCCGCCTTGGACCTGCTCCACAGAGGAAATGGCGAGGCGTGAAACCGTGCCCGCCACCGGGGTGGTGATGGACGCTTCCATCTTCATCGCCTCAATGGTGGCCACGGTATCGCCGGCGTTGACTGCATCGCCCGCCTTGACCGTCACGGTAACTGCGCCGGCAAACGGAGCGGCAACCTGACCCGGCTGTGCCGGATCTGCCTTCTCTGCTGCCTTGACGTTACTGACCACCGAACGGTCGCGGACAACAACCGGCCGGGACTGTCCGTTGAGCGTGCACATCACAGTGCGCAGGCCCTTCTCATCGGCTTCTGAGACAGCTTCAAGCTGGGCTATGAGGCGGACGCCCTTCTCCAGCTCGATGACGTGTTCTGCGCCCTGCTGGAGACCGTACAGGTAGTCACGGGTATCCAGCACGGAGATGTTGCCATAAGTGTCAACGCTCTTCAGGTAATCCTTGGTGGGACCCGCGAAGAGCAAACGGTTCAGCGTGTGCTGTCGCGTCTTGGAGTCACCCTTGAGCGCTGCGCTGTCCTCTGCGCTGATATCGACGTCGCGGACCTTGACGCTACGGCCCTGAAGGGCTTTGGTGCGGAACGGCTCGGGCCAGCCTCCGGGAGGATCACCAAGTTCGCCGGAGAGGAAGCCGATCACGGAATCCGGGATGTCGTAGTTCTGCGGGTTCTCGTTGAAGTCTGCGGGATCGGCATTGAGCCCAACCAGGTGCAACGCGAGATCGCCCACCACCTTGGAGGACGGAGTAACCTTCACCAAGCGGCCAAGGATGCGGTCAGCCGCCGTGTACATGTCCTCGATCGCCTCAAACTGCTCACCGAGACCCAACGCGATGGCCTGCTGGCGAAGGTTGGACAACTGACCGCCGGGGATTTCGTGCTGGTAGACGCGACCTGTAGGACCCGGAAGACCGGATTCGAAGGGGGCGTAGACGCGGCGTACAGCTTCCCAGTAGGGCTCGAGCGCGCCAACGTTGGCCAAGCTAAGACCGGTATCGCGGGGCGTGTTGGCCAAGGCAGCAACCAATGCGGACGCTGCGGGCTGGCTGGTGGTGCCGGCCAGGGAAGCCGCTGCCACATCAACTGCGTCCACGCCGGCGTCAACAGCTGCCAGCAAGGTGGCAAGCTGACCGCCCGCGGTGTCGTGCGTGTGCAGGTGCACGGGGAGATCGAAACGCTCGCGCAGTGCCGAGACCAGCTTCGCCGCAGCAGCCGGACGCAGCAGGCCGGCCATGTCCTTGATGGCCAGGATATGTGCACCAGCGTCGACGATCTTCTGGGCCAGGTCCAGGTAGTAGTCGAGGGTGTACAGGTCCTCGTTGGGGTCCAGAAGATTACCGGTGTAGCACAGGGCAACTTCCGCAACGGCCGTCCCGGTGGCACGAACGGCTCGAATGGCGGGGGCCATCTGGTTAACGTCGTTGAGGGCGTCGAAGATACGGAAGATATCGATGCCTGTAGCGGCAGCCTCGTTAACGAAGGCCTCCGTCACTTCCTCCGGGTACGGGGTGTAGCCCACCGTGTTACGTCCGCGGAGCAGCATCTGGATACAGGTGTTCGGCAACGCCTTGCGCAAAGCAGCCAAGCGGTCCCACGGATCCTCACCAAGGAAGCGGAGCGCGACGTCGTACGTTGCACCGCCCCAAGCCTCCACGGAAAGCAACTCCGGCATGAGTGCCGTGACTGCGGGGCCGGCAGCTACGAGGTCGCGGGTACGCACACGCGTTGCCAACAGCGACTGGTGAGCATCACGGAACGTGGTGTCCGTGACAGCCAGTGCTTGCTGTTCACGAAGCGCCTTCGCGAAGCCTTCCGGGCCAAGTTCAATCAACTTCTGGCGCGAGCCCGATGTGGGAACCGGCCCGTCGATCACCGGAAGCTTGCTGGCCGGGTCCGAATGGACAGCGAGTTCGCCGTTTGGCTTGTTCACGGTGACTTCTGCCAGCCAGGTGAGCAACTTGGTGCCGCGGTCTGCGGAAATGTGCGACTTCAGCAGCTCAGGGCGCTTGTCGATGAAGTCCGTGGCCACGTTTCCGGCGATGAAGTCCGGATCCGCAAGCACTGCCTGCAGGAACGGAATGTTGGTGGACACGCCACGAATGCGGAACTCGGCCAGGCCACGACGCGCACGGGCCACAGCGGCGGGGTAATCGCGGCCACGGCAGGTCAGCTTCACGAGCATGGAGTCAAAGTGCGGGCTGATCTCGGCACCCGAATAGACCGTACCGCCGTCGAGCCTGACGCCGGCACCACCGGCGGAACGGTAGCCGGTGATCTTTCCAACGTCAGGGCGGAAGCCGTTGGAGGGGTCCTCGGTGGTGATACGGCACTGGATGGCAGCGCCCTTGATGGACACCGAATCCTGGCTAAGCCCCAGGTCCGCAAGGGTTTCACCCGAGGCGATGCGCATCTGTGCCTGCACGAGGTCAACATCGGTGATTTCCTCGGTGACGGTGTGCTCAACCTGAATACGGGGGTTCATCTCTATGAAGACGTGCTGGCCGGCCCGCTCCCCCTCCGTGTCCACCAGGAACTCCACGGTTCCGGCGTTGACGTAGTTCAGGGCCTTGGCGAACGCCACCGCATCCCTGTAAAGGGCCTGGCGAATGTTCTCATCCAGGTTCGGCGCGGGCGCGATCTCCACCACTTTCTGGTGGCGGCGCTGCAGCGAACAGTCGCGCTCAAAGAGGTGCATGACGTTGCCTTCGGCGTCAGCCAGAATCTGCACTTCAATGTGGCGGGGACGCAGGACTGCCTGCTCCAGGAACATAGTGGGATCGCCAAAAGCTGCATCAGCTTCCCGCATGGCGGACTGCAATGCTTCAGGAAGGGCTTCGCGCGTCTCCACTCGGCGCATACCGCGGCCGCCGCCACCGGCCACGGCCTTGGCGAAGATCGGAAAGCCGATCTCGTCAGCTGCAGCGATGAGCTCGTCAAGGTCCTTGGAGGGCTTGCTCGACTTCAGGACAGGGACGCCTGCCTTACGTGCGGCCTCCAAAGCGGCCACCTTGTTGCCTGCGAGCTCCAGAACCTCCGCGGGCGGACCCACAAAGGTAATTCCTGCCGCCTTGGCAGCACGGGCGAGGTCCGGGTTCTCCGAGAGAAAGCCATAACCGGGGTAAATGGCGTCAGCGCCGGCTTCTTTGGCGACGCGGACAACCTCCTCTACGTCCAAGTAGGCGCGGACGGGGTGGCCCACCTCGCCGATCAGGTAAGCTTCGTCGGCCTTCTGCCGGTGGATCGAGTTACGGTCCTCATGCGGAAAGACGGCTACGGTCTTGGCGCCCAGTTCGTAACCAGCGCGAAACGCCCTGATCGCGATTTCGCCGCGATTGGCCACCAGAATTTTCGAAAACATACTTCTCCTGCATCATTGCGGGTGGATCGGTCGGTGGTCACAGTGTGTAGTGCCGCCAGCATCAAACACAAATCTTTGTGGCAACCATCACAAAGGAATCGTCATGTGGGCTGTATAGGCGTGCGCGCGATCCGACGGCATGCTATTGCCGAGAGCTATCCCCCGGCGGCGGGCGCGTAGAAAGCGGGAAACCACCGCGATGCACCATATGATGTTGAGGGGGCTTCGGCAAGCCCCTGCTCCGGCGCTTCCGGAGCGAATCAGCGCGATACGGCAACCGGCGTTAGGTTTTGGGTTTTCAAGTGCAAGTAGTCAGCATCAGCAGCCTCAAAGGTGGAGTGGGAAAGACGTCCGTAACCACCGGTCTGGCGTCCGCGGCCCTCGCAGCCGGTATTTCCACATTGGTGGTGGATCTCGATCCGCACGCCGACGCCACCACGGCACTTGGCGTTCAGCCAGGCGGACAACTGGACATCGGCCGCATGCTGAAAAGCCCGCGGAAAGCAAACTTGGCGGGCAATGTGGCCGGCAGCAGTTGGGTTTCCAACGGCTCAAGCAACGGCATCTTGGATGTAGCAGTCGGTTCGGCCTTCACGGGAATCTATGACCGCCCGGATTTGGGCAGGCGCGACCTCCGCAGGCTTTCAGCGGTACTGGCTGGTACTACCAACTACGAACTCGTGCTGGTTGACTGCCCGCCCTCCCTCAACGGGCTGACTCGTATGGCGTGGAGCGCCAGCGACCGCGTAGTACTCGTGGCCGAGCCCGGGCTCTTCTCCGTGGCAGGCACCGAGCGCACCATGCGCGCCATTCAGCTGTTCCGGCAGGAGTTCGCCCCCAACTTGGCCCCGGCCGGCATTGTTGCCAACAGAGTCCGCACGGGATCTGTAGAGCACACTTTCCGCTTAGCTGAAATGGAATCCATGTTCGGCGAACTGCTCCTGACGCCACACATTCCGGAGCAGGCCAACTGGCAGCAGATCCAAGGTGCAGCCCATTCGGTCCATCACTGGCCCGGAGACTCGGCAAAGAACGCCGCCAAACTCTTCGATGCCCTCCTTGAAAGCCTCCTGGCCGGACAATCCTCATTGCGGGACCGTCGCCAGCGTTAGCGCCACCACCGGCACACTATCCGGAAAACACGCACTACGCACGAAGGAAGGCCTCGTCCCTGCAGGGACGAGGCCTTCCTTCGTTAATTCTTATGCTTGGGCAGATGTTTAGCTGATGCGGCGCGTGTTTAGCTGATGCGGCGCGCGACGCGTCGCTTGCTCAATTCGTCGTCGGGAAAGGACTGATCACCAGCATGCTCGCTGGGAAGCGCGGCCAGGCTGCCCTCTACTTCCCGCCATACGCGCCCCACGGCGATGCCGAAGACGCCTTGCCCGCCCTGAACGAGGTCGATGACCTCATCGGCGGATGTACATTCGTAGACACTGGCACCATCGCTCATCAGCGTGATCTGCGCAAGGTCCTCGACGCCCCGCTCGCGGAGGTGTTCCACCGCTGTGCGAATCTGCTGGAGTGATACGCCGGTGTCAAGGAGACGTTTGACCACTTTGAGAACGAGAATATCGCGGAAGCCATAGAGCCGCTGCGAACCTGAACCGGCTGCGCCGCGGACGGCAGGTTCAACCAAACCCGTACGCGCCCAATAGTCGAGCTGGCGGTAGGTGATGCCTGCGGCCTTGCAAGCAGTGGGACCGCGGTAGCCCGCGTCCTCATCCAGCACAGGAAGGTCCTCCGTGAAGAGCAAACCTTGGGCGCCGGATGCGGGCGCAGCAATACCGGCAGAGGACTGCTTCAGCTCGCCTGCTTCGCCTTTCGGACTCACGTGACCTCCTTGTTCTCAGTTCCCTTGGGGACGGTGCATACCCTGATACAACGGCGAAATGCAGCAGTGTAATTCCCGCAAGTCCGCACCTTCCAGTGTGACTTGCGCAGGCAGTGTATGCAACGGGAACTTGATAACTTCGACGTTAGGCCTGTGAGGCGCCGAGGTCAAAGACCTTGGCCCCAAAATGAGGTCGTGTCGAAAGTTTCACCCTCAACTTTAGGCTTAGGGTGGATCAGCCTTCGAAATCTTCCGGTTCCACGTCGTCCAGGAACTCCCGGAAACGCCGCATTTCCCGCTCTTCATCCACTGGATCCGGTTCTGAATCCTCACCTTCGTCGTGCTCGGTGATGCGTACGCCGGCTTCCTCCATCACAGCATCGGCACACCAGATGCGGCACTTGGCGCGCAATGCCAGGGCCAGCGCGTCAGAAGCCCGGGAACTTACCACCGTGCCGTCGTCGAACTGCAGTTGTCCATAGAAGATGTTGTCTTCCACGGCCACAATGTTCACGCTGATGATGGAATGTCCCAAGGACTCCACAACATCCACCAAAAGATCGTGTGTCATGGGCCGGGGCGGGACAACGCCCTGCTGGGCCAGGGCGATTGCGCTGGCTTCAGGAGTCCCGATCCAGATGGGAACATGCCGCTCTCCGTTGATCTCCCTTAGAAGCACCAAAGGCTGGTTGGACGGCAGTTCGATCCGGACCCCGACGATTTCGACTTCGATCATCAGCTGTCCATCCGGGAGATACGGTGGTGCATCAAAGCCCTGTGCAGGGTAAGGCAAAGATCGCTGATTTCGCGGGCAGCCTCAGCAGCCCGGGCCTGCGACGCAGCGTCCCGCCGCGAGGTCAAGGGTGCAACAGCCCTCTCCACCAAGCCGAACTCCCGCTCGGCTGCAGCCTGGAAAGGCCGTAGGTGCCGGGGCTCCAGGCCGTGACCTTCCAGCTGAACGCAGGCCCGCGCCACCTGGAGGGCGTGTTCGTCAAACTTGCCGCCCACGTGGCTGATCAGCCCAAAGCTCAGCAGTGATTCGAGCAACGGAACGCTGGCGCCCGACTCGGCACGCAACTGCTCTTCGGTGAGGGCACGGGCGCGCCCTTGCACCTCAGCTGCCATCTCCGCAGAGACCACCCTGGGCGACACCGTGACACCCGAAGGGAGATTCTCCGGCCTCTCGCCGCGATCGATAGCGTCGAGATAATCCTTGATGACCTTCAGCGGCAGGTACTGATCGCGCTGAAGAGCCAGGACGAAACGGAGCCGCTCAACATCGCTGTCTGCGTACTGACGGTAACCGGCAGGAGTCCGTTTGGGGTTGATAAGTCCTTTTTCCTCAAGGAAACGGATCTTGGACGCCGTCATGCCGGGAAAGTCGTCACTCAGCTGAGCAAGGACTTCCCCTATATTCAGGACCTGCGGTCCGCGGCGGTCCTGCTGGGCCATAGCCACAGGCAGATACCCCGTCAGACTTGGCCTGCTGCGCGAACAGGGCTCAGGTAGTAGGTCAACCGGAACTTGCCGATCTGAACCTCGTTGCCGCTCTTCAGGTGCACACGGTCTACGCGGTCGTGATTAACGTACGTTCCGTTGAGGCTTCCCATGTCCACCAGCTCGAATCCGGATTCGGACCGGATGAACTGCACATGCTTGCGGGATACTGTGACATCGTCCAGAAAGATGTCGGCATCCGGGTGCCGCCCAGCCGTGGTGGTGTCCGCGTCCAACAGGAAACGAGCACCGGCGTTGGGGCCGCTGTGCGCAATGAGCAATGCTGAGTTCGGCGGAAGCGCGTCTACGGATGCACGCTCTTCAGGGGCCAACTTGGGCGCAATGCTCGGCTCGTCCCACGTTGGCGTGATGCTGATCGAGGTGGTCTCCGACGTCGGCTGTTCCTCCGCGCCGTTCCCGACATTGGCTTGATTCTGTTCGCCGCCAACCATGGAATTTCCTCCTCATCCGCCGGCAGTTCCAAACCCCGCCGGCCACTTCCGCCTCCCGGTACCGCCGGGCAAATCGGTTGCTGGCCCGCCGTCCCGCTTTCCGGTTTAAGGAAAGCAGCCTGACGGGCCAGATAACTTTAGCCTACCTGTTGTTCGTACTCCGATGCACTGAGCAGGGATTCCACTGCATCAGCTTCTGCAAGCTTTACTTCGATAAGCCATCCCTCACCGTACGGGTCCGAGTTAATCAGGGCCGGATCAGTGTCCAGGGCGTCATTTCGATTGGTGACTTCACCTGTCACCGGCGCGTAGATATCGCTGACGCTTTTGGTGGACTCCACTTCGCCAACAACTTCATTGCCGGTGACTTTTGTACCTGGCTCGGGCATTTGGGCATAGACAACGTCCCCCAAGGCGTCCTGAGCAAAGTCTGTGATGCCAATGCGCACCACGCCGTCGGCATCTGGAGCAGTGACCCACTCGTGTTCTGCGGTGTAGGAGAGTTCTTCCGGAATATTGCTCACTGGTGGCCTTTCATCGGGACATTTACGAACCTCGACGGCGGCCCTTCTGATGGCCACCGCTGAAAGTATAGGCACATTTCCCCTGCACCTGATGGGGTCTCTGCCATGATTGACCCATGACCGAACAAGCACAAGTACCAGCTCAGAAAAAGCGCAATACGGGCCTCAAAATAATCCTGATCCTGGTGGCCGTACTTGTCGCTGTGGCCGCTTACTTCATCCTTGGGGCCATTCTTCCCCGCTGGTGGTCCGATGTCATCGCCGGACAGGTCCGGCGCGATCTTGGGGCCAGCGTTTTGGTGGGCATGTTCTACGGGTTCGTTTTCACTTTCATTCCGTTCCTCGTAGCGTGGCAAGCCACCCGCAAATCGGTGTCCTGGCCCTGGAAAATCGCTATTATCCTGATTGCAGTCGCCATCGCCACGCCTAATCTGCTCACCGCCGGCATCGCCTTCGGCAACACGGAGTCAGCCCACGCCGGCCAGAGGACGTTGAGCGTGGATGCCGGGTTCTTCACCACTTGGACAGCCATTTCCGCCGTTGCTGCTCTGCTCATCTTCATTGCGGTCACCATCCTCTGGGCGGTGTGGCGGCGCAGGGGAAAGCAAATGAAGGTGCTCAGGCAAGCAGAGAACCAGCGCCTCAAGGCCGCGAAGAGCGCTGAAGCTGAAGCGCACAACACCACACCAAGCGCCTAAGACGCGTCGAAGCCCGCCACGGATTATCCGTGGCGGGCTTCTTCATTTCATCGCCGGGCCTTGCAGCCCGGCTTCTCACCCGGCGTCAGGCGACAGTTGCGTCGCGCGGTTCGCGTTCGACGTCGGGAGTTACAGCAGGTGCCGCAGTTCCCCCGCGTTTCGCTGCTGCGGCCGCGGCCAGCATGACCAGCAGTGCGGCGACGGTGATACCTGCTCCAGCCCAGATGGGCGAGGTGTAGCCGAGACCTGCGGTGATGGTTACGCCACCAAGCCAGGCCCCGAGAGCGTTGCCGAGGTTGAAGGCGCCAATGTTCGCCCCCGATGCCAGCGTTGGTGCCGTAGAAGCGAAGTGCATTACGCGCATTTGGAGCCCCGGGACGGTAGCAAAGCCGAAACCGCCCATGAGCGCCAGTGACACCAGCGTTGCGGTGCTGTTCGAAGCAGTGAGTGCGAAGAAAATCAACACTGCAACAAGCCCGGCGAGGATGACAATGAGTGACTTGTCCAACGCTCTGTCCGCGGCCTTGCCGCCCAGGAAGTTGCCAACAAACAGCCCGCCACCGAACAGCACCAGGAGCCACGGCACAGCTCCTGACTCAAATCCCGAAACCTCGGTGAGGGTGAAGGCGATATAGGTGAAGGCACCGAACATGCCACCAAATCCAAGAACCGTGACGATGATGGAGAGCCACACTTGACCGGACGTGAAGGCACCCAGTTCGCTGCGGAGGCCCTTGGTGGGTTCCGTGGTGGCTTTGGGAACCATGAGCGCGATGCCGAGCAAGGCAACCACACCTATGGCGGTGATCGCCCAGAAGGTTGAGCGCCAGCCGAAGTTCTGGCCCAGCAGCGTGCCGAAAGGAACACCCAGGACGTTGGCCGCGGTAAGGCCGGTGAACATGATGGCGATGGCCCCGGCCTTCTTGTGGGAAGGCACGAGGCTCGCGGCTACCACTGAACCGATGCCGAAGAACGCGCCGTGGCAGAGTGCCGCGATGATGCGGCCGATCATCATGGCCGCATAGCTGTCGGCCATGGCGGACAAGAAGTTCCCGGCGATGAACAAGCCGAGCAAGCCGACGAGAACCGGCTTGCGGGGCAGCCTGGTCACTGCGGCCGTCACCAGGAGGGCGCCGACGGTGACGCTCAGGGCATAGCCCGAGATGAACCAGCCGGCCGAAGCCTCGCTGACCTGGAAGTCGGCAGCAACTTCCGGCAAGAGACCCATGATCACGAATTCGGTCAGTCCGATGCCGAATCCGCCGAGGGCAAGGGCAATCAACCCTGCGGGCATGTGGAGCTCCTTAAAATGGTCGGTTCCGAGGTGAAGTGGAAGTGCGTCGCCAGGAACCGTAGAATAATAGTTGCAGACGCTCTATATATAGTTGCACACGCTAGATACTTGCGCAAGCAACTACTTGCAATGCATCTCGATCTACACCACATCAAGGCAGGAGCACAGCAGACATGGGCATCAAGGATGACGCCGTAGAAGTACGGGCGCAGGGCTGGCGAACCCTTGCCGCCCTGCACGGAAGCATCGAAACGGAGCTCGAGAAGGCCCTCCAGGCTTCAAGTGACCTGTCGGTGGTGGAATACACGGTCCTGGACGCACTGAGTCGCCAGGACGGTTGGCACATGCGGATGCAGCAGCTGGCCCGCGCCACCGCCCTGTCCAGCAGCGCCACCACTCGTCTGGTTAACCGACTCGAGGACCGGGGCCTCCTCACCCGCATCCTGTGCGCCGACGACCGTCGCGGCATTTACACCGAGCTGACACAGGCAGGCCAGAAGCTTCTCGAAGCTGCCAAGCCCGTGCATGACCAGACCCTGGCCTCCGCCCTTGAGGCCGCCGAGTCAGTACCCGAACTCGAGCCCCTGGTGCGGGCGCTCGGCGCACTGCAGAAGGCCTAGCCTGATCGCCCGGCCTTGCTTGTATCCCCCGACGTTCAACGGCGAGTTATGCAAACAAGGCCGGGAGCAAGGCGTCTTAACGACCAAAGGCCGGAATCAGCGTGTTTCCACGTGATTCCGGCCTTCATGGTCGGGCTGACAGGATTTGAACCTGCGACCCCTTGACCCCCAGTCAAGTGCGCTACCAAGCTGCGCTACAGCCCGCTGGTTCCACCGTTCTCCGCCTAAGTTTTCCTCCGAAGAGTCTCACCTAAGCAGTCCGGCCGAACCACCTCCAAAAGCTTACACGAAGTTGGAGGTCGGAGACGCCACCACGGCCAAAGTGGGTTGTGATGCCCGTCTCACTTAGCGCTTCTTGCCACGCTTCTCGCGTACGCGCATGTTGACCTCAATGGGCGTGCCCTCAAAGCCAAACGTTTCGCGGAGGCGACGCGTGATGAAGCGACGGTATCCCGGGTCCAGGAAGCCGGTGGTGAACAGCACGAACTTCGGCGGGCGGCTGGATGCCTGGGTGCCGAAGAGGATGCGAGGCTGCTTTCCGCCACGGACCGGGTGCGGGTGCGCTGCCACGAGTTCGCCCAGGAACGCGTTGAGGCGTCCGGTGGGGATACGGCGGTCCCAGCTCTCCAAAGCAATGTCCAGCGCGGGGACAAGCCTGTCCTTGTGCCAGCCGGTCTTGGCCGAGATATTCACGCGCGGAGCCCACTCCACATGGGCAAGGTCCTGGTCGATTTCGCGCTCCAGGTAACGGCGGCGTTCGTCATCGAGCAGATCCCATTTGTTGAACGCGAGCACCAGCGCACGGCCGGATTCGATCGCCAACTGCAGGATGCGGACATCCTGCTCGCTGAGGACCTCATCTACAGCAAGAAGCACGACGGCGACCTCCGCCTTCTCCAGCGCGGCCTGCGTGCGCAGGGAAGCGTAGAAGTCGGCGCCCTGGGCCATGTGCTGGCGGCGGCGGATACCTGCGGTGTCCACGAAGCGCCACGTGCGATCGCCGAGCTCGATGAATTCGTCAACGGGATCACGCGTGGTGCCGGCCAACGGATCAACCACTACACGCTCGGAGCCCGCAAGCTTATTGAGCAGCGAGGACTTGCCTACGTTCGGGCGACCAATCAGCGCGATGCGGCGAGGACCGCCGGAACGCTCCACACCATCCACCAAGGAGAACTCGGGCAGGGTGTCCATGACGTGATCCAAGAGGTCTGCAACGCCGCGGCCGTGCAGGGCCGAAACCGGGTACGGTTGGCCAAAGCCCAGGCCCCACAGTGCAGCGGAATCGGCTTCCTGGGCGAAGTCGTCCACCTTATTGGCCACCATGATGACCGGCTTCTTGCTCTTGCGGAGCATCTTCATGACGCCCTCGTCCGTGGCTGTTGCGCCAACAGCGGAGTCCACCACGAAGAGAACGGCGTCGGCAAGCTCAACAGCCATCTCGGCCTGCTCTGCAACCCTGGCGTGGATGCCCTTGGCGTCGTGCTCCCAACCACCGGTATCCACCAAGGTGAAGTTGCGGCCGTTCCAGCGGGCTGAGTACATCACACGGTCGCGGGTAACGCCCGGGGTGTCCTCAACAACAGCTTCGCGGCGGCCAAGAATACGGTTGACCAAGGTGGACTTGCCCACGTTCGGGCGCCCGATGATAGCCAGAACCGGGTCCAGTTTGAGGGGACCTTCGTCGCCTTCATCGCCGTATTCACCGCTGAGCAGCGCGGCGTCTTCTTCGTCGAGTTCGTAGTCCTCCAGGCCTGCCCGGAGGGTGGCCGCGCGGAGCTCGGCTTCGTCGTCGTCCAGGGCCGCCAGGTTTTCCGCCACCTGGTCGGTGCCGGTGGGCGTGTATTCGTCGTCGCCGGCTCCGTGGAGGCCGGATTTTTGAGTCGTATCGCTCATTGCACTTTCCTTAGTGGTGGTCTGCCGGCGTCCCGGCTACTGCTGAGTGGCGGTGCTGCGAAGTGTTTTCTCCGGGCGCAGGTTCCAGGGGAAGACCCTGGGCTGTGGCCCGTATGGCGTCCTGGACGTGACCGACCAGGGCTTCACGGATCTCCGCAGCCGCCCTGTCCATTGAAACACGCCCCGGTTCGCCCTTCCGGCGCTTCACCGTAATGGGTTCGCCGAAGCTCACATGGAGCTTGCGGCGTGGTTTGGGGATATGGTCGCGATGCTCATCGCCCTGACGGGTTCCGAGGATGGCGACCGGTATAACTGTGGCTCCCGAGTTGAGGGCGAGCCACGCAACACCGTTGCTAATGTTTTCTGCCGAACCGCCACCCCGGGTTCCTTCGGGAAGAATCCCTACGCAACGGCCGGCGTCGAGCAGTTTCTTGCCGACGTGCAGGGCGGTTCGGTCACCGGAGCGGTCCACCGGAATCTGTCCGGATCCCCTCAGGACAGAGCCCAAAAAGCCTGTGAACATCTCTTTCTTGACCAGGATGTGCATGGGACGAGGCGACGCGCCGAACATCACTGGCCCGTCAAGGAAGCTGATGTGGTTCGCCGCGAAAACCACGGGTCCGGCCGCGGGAACGTTGCTTTTGCCCACCACGATGGTCCGGTAGATGACGTGATCCAGGAACCAGCCCACCGGCCGGCTCCATAGCCTGCTCCCCGCGGAGGGGAGCTGATTCTCAATCACCATAAATAACCTTGCTCACGATCGCCAAGGCGGTCTCCACCGTTTCCTCGAAGTTCAGATCCGAAGAATCGAGCGTCACCACGCCGTCGGCCGCTTGGGTGAAGTTCACCACCGTGGAGTCCTTGGCATCGCGCTGGATTACCTGGGCCTTGAGCTGTTCCTTGGTCTGCGTCCCGCCAAGCTGGATCCCACGACGCCGTAGCCTGGCTTCCTCGCTGGCGGTCAAGAGCATGCGAACCTCAGCATTGGGAACGACGACGGTGGTGATGTCGCGCCCTTCCACCACCATGCGGCGGTGGTGCTGGTCGATCAGCTCACGCTGGCGACGGATCAGCTCGGTGCGGGCACCAAGCGTCGTGGCGACTGCACTGACCGACGAGGAAATCAAAGGATCCCGGATTTCGTCCGTGATGTCCGTCCCATCAACCGCCACATACTCCGTGGCGGTACTGGTGCTGATCTCCAAGGGCATGATCTTTGAAGCCTGTTCCACCGCGGCGCCGTCCTGAAGGTCAACGCCGGTTTTCAGGCAGAACCAGGTCAGGGCACGATACATCGCACCGGTATCCAGGTACGCAAGCTTCAAGCGCCGGGCAACTTCCTTGCTGACGCTGGATTTGCCGGATCCCGACGGGCCATCGATTGCGATCACGAGCGGCTTGCCGGGACGGGCAACTGTCTCCGGGCCAAAGAATTCACGCGTCATTACTGGAGTACCCGCCATCCACGGTCAGTCAAAGCTTCAACAAGGAGGTCATGCTTGCTCGGAAGCACGGAGAGCTCCACCATGCCCACGTTTTGTCCGGAGGAGTGGTCGAGCCGGAGGTCTTCAAGGTTCACGCCGATCTCGCCGATCTCCGTAAGGAGGTGCGCGATCTGGCCGGGTGTGTCGTCCACCAGGATGGTGAGCCACGAGTAAGCCTGAGGGGGTCCGCCGTGCTTTCCGGGAATCCGGGCCTGGCCTGCGTTGCCCTCACTGATCAGCTGGGCGAGGTCGAGCCGCGCGCCGGGGGCGAGGGGTTCTTCCAAGGTTCCGATCAGACGGTTCAGGTCCTCACGCACACCGTGCAGGATGGAAACCACCTTCTCCGCGTTGCCGCCCAGGATCTGCACCCAGAGGGTGGGATCGCTGGCTGCGATGCGAGTGGTGTCCCGGAGTCCGTTGCCCGCCAAAGAGAGGGCATGCAGCGGCGTACCCTGCAGGCGGCTCGCCAGAAGCGAGGACATGATCTGCGGCAAATGAGACACCAACGCGACGGCTTCATCGTGCTCGTCCGCCGTGAACTGGAAAACAATGGCTCCCAGATCCCCCGCAAGCGAACGTGCAGTCCGGAGTGCAGCATCCGAGGTTTCCTCGGAGGGGCAGAGCACCCACGGCATGGATGTAAAAAGCTCGCCCCTGGCCGCAACCGGGCCGGACTTTTCCCTGCCTGCCATGGGGTGGGTACCCACATAGCGGGCCAGGTCAACGCCGCGTTCCCGTAACTGTGCCTGGATGGTGGCCTTGACGCTGGCAATATCAACCACCACCGCTGACGGGTAATCCGCCAGCGCCTTCTGCACGACGTCGGCCGTAACATCCGGCGGTGCCGCGACAACTACCAGCCGGGGCTGTTCATCCAGCTCCCCCAAGGGCCGCCCCGCACCGATGTCCACCGCCACCGCCTGGTTGGTGGGCGAGATATCAAATAGGAAAACGGGGACTCCGCGTCCACGCAGGCCGAGGCCAATGCTGGCCCCAAGCAAGCCTGTACCGAGAACGACGACCGGGCCATCAAGATGGCCCCGGCCGTGCGTACCGAATGCCGACATGCCCTAGAGCCCCACAGATGACAGAAGGTGCCCGACTTCCTGCCTGCCGAGGTTGCGGATGCTGCCCTGGCGCTGGTCGCCCAAGCCGATGGGTCCAACCTTGACGCGGACAAGACGCTCCACCGGGAACCCGATGGCGTCGAACATGCGACGCACAATGCGGTTCTTGCCCGAGTGCAGGACAACCTCAATCAGAACGTGGCCCGGGGTGGAGTCAACCAAGCGGAAGGAGTCCACCGCAGCTACGCCGTCTTCGAGCTCGACGCCGTTCTTCAGCTTTGCTCCCACGCCTTGCGGGAAGGGGCCACGCACCTGAACCAAGTACGTCTTGGGTACCTCATACGAAGGGTGAGTCAGGCGGTTGGCCAGTTCGCCGTCGTTCGTCAGCAGCAGCAGCCCCTCAGTGGCGACATCGAGGCGGCCCACGTGGAAGAGGCGTTCGCCCTTGTTCTTGTTGTTCTTGAGGAAGTCGCTGATGCAGGGACGGCCCTCCGGGTCCTCCATGGTGGAAACAACGCCCTTGGGCTTGTTGAAGACCATGTAGACGAGGGTGTCGTCGAGCTGGATCCGGATGCCATCAACGTGAATCACGGCGGACGTGGGATCCACACGCATGCCGAGTTCGGTGGTCACCACACCGTCAACCTCGACGCGTCCTTCGAGGATCATTTCCTCGCACACGCGGCGTGAGGCCACGCCTGCCTGTGCCATGACCTTTTGCAAGCGCACGCCGTCAGCATCGTGAAGATCGGACTGAGGGACTTCCTGTCGCGGACCCCGGTTGCGTGCCGGCTTCCGGATGGGTCCAAGGTTCTGGCCGAAGCGTTCGCTGCCGAAGGCCTTGGATCCGTACTGCCTTGCCGGCTTGGCCTTGGGCTTGATCGCACCCGGAGTGCCGGGTGCCTTGCCAAAGCCAGGCTTGTTGGAGCCGGGCTTGCGGAAAGGCTTTGCGGGCCTGGCCGCCTGGCCGCGGTCGTAATCGTCCGCTGTTGTGGGGTTGTCAGGATCGAAAGGTGCCGCTTCGCGCGGCTTCGAAGCCTTGAAGGGGCGGCCCTCGCCCTGGGTGAAGTTGCGCTTTCCAGCGCCGGCACTGCCGCCGCGGCCGGAGAAGCCGCCGGCGTTGGAGCGGCCTGTGCCGCCTCCCTTTGCCTCATTGCGTCCGGAACTGTTTCGTCCCGAACCGTTACGTGGTGAACTCTGGCGTCCCGCCTGTGTCATGACCCGTCCTTGTGTAGTAATGGCCGGCAATAGCTGTTGAAATCAACACTAGCCAGCCGGGCAGACATCGTCTGCCCCTTGTCGCTGTGCACCTTGATATGGCGCCGTGAATCAGTATGAAGTTCTCTTGCAGTGCCGGTGTTGGCCGTGGCTACATCCGGCTGGCGTCGTAGTACTCGTCGATGCCTTCCAACCCAGGAAGGTGCGGTGAGAGCTGTGGCAGTTCAGCCACCGAGCCGATGCCCATCCGTTCCAGGAAGTACGAGGTTGTCCGGTAAAGGACAGCCCCCGATTCGGGATCGTTTCCGGAGTCCTCGATCAAACCCCTTTGGGTTAAAGTCCGGACCACAGAATCGACGTTGACGCCGCGAATGGCAGACACCCGGGCCCTTGAGACCGGTTGCCGGTAAGCAATGACCGCCAGTGTCTCAAGCGCCGCCTGAGTCAGCCTGGTGGTCTGCCCCTCAAGGACGAACCTCCCCACGACGTCGGCAAATTCCGCCCGTGAATAGATCCGCCACCCACCGGCGACGTTCCGCAATTCAAAACCCCGGGGTGCAGTGCTGGCATCGGCAAAGCCGACAGCATCCACGTCCGGGGCTTTAACAGTATAGCCGCTATAGTCCCGCTGCAGGTCCTGCAGCAAATCCTCGACGACGGCCACCGTCACGTTGAGTCCGGCGGCCAGCTCCTCCGAGGTGGCCGGCACATCGATCACCATGAGGACAGCCTCCAACGCTGCACGCGCACCGCCGGGCAGGGCATCCAGCTCAGCCATCCCGTCCTCGACCGTTTCCTGCTCACTCACTGGCGCCACCAACCCCGCTTCCTGTTCCTGCTTCAGGCCCATACTCCTCGCTCAGGCTGGAGCCATCCCAGCCGGCGTCATCGCCAGTCCATCGAACTGTCAGCTCAGACAACGGTCCGGGCTGCTCAAAGGCAACCACGCGGTCGCGGAACATTTCCAGCAATGCCAGGAATCGTGCCACCACCACCAAAGTAGTTTCGGCGTCGGCAATCAACGCCTGGAAGGACAACGGCGCCCCCAGCTTCAGGCGATAACCCATGATTTCAGCCTGTTCCTTGACACTTACCGGCGGAGCGTGAAGGTGGTCCAAGCCAACCTCGGCAGGGGCTGAATCTTTGGGCTTGAGCGCTTTGGCAGCGAGTTCCGCGAACTGCTCCGGGGTGTGCCGCCACACGAGCTCCGGAAGCAGCGCTGAGAAATGGCTTTCAAGGGCAACCTGCCGCGGGTACCTCCGGGCTTCCTCTTCCAGGGTCCCGCCCAGGATCCCGGCGATCTGTTTGAACGCCTTGTACTGCAGAAGGCGGGCGAACAGCAGGTCCCTCGCCTCAAGGAGGGCGATGTCCTCGGCATCCTCCACCTCACCGGCAGGCAGGAGGCGCGCAGCCTTCAAGTCCAACAGTGTTGCGGCAATCACCAGGAACTCGCTGGCTTCATCCAGCGCCCAGTCCTCCCCCAACTCCTGAAGGCGCCTGATGTACTTGATGAACTCATCGGTGACCGTGGCCAGGGCCACCTCGGTGATATCCAGCTTGTGTTTGGAAATGAGGCCGAGCAAGAGGTCAAAGGGTCCCGTGAAGTTAGCCAGCCGTACCTCGAACCCGGCCTTACGGGCTTCGGAGGTACCGGCGTCGGGCGCTTCCGCTTGTGCGGCTGTTTCGGCTTTCCGCGAGGCCAAGTCCGCTTCCGCGGTGGGGGCGATTGACGGTCCCACCGTCCGCTAGGGCGCGCCGCCGCGCGAGATCAGTTCCTTGGCAAGGCGGCGGTAAGCGTCAGCGCCGATGTGATTGCCGGCGTAGCTGGTGATGGGCTCGGCGGCCACGGTGGCATCTGCAAACTTGATGGAACGCTTGATGACCGTCTCAAAGACCTTGTCCCCAAACGCCTCCACCAAGCGCGAGATGACTTCGCGGCTGTGCAGGGTGCGGGCGTCATACATGGTGGCCAGGACCCCGTCCACCTGAAGGCGCGGGTTCAGGCGATCCTGTACTTTCTCGATGGTTTCCACCAGGAGCGCGACGGCGCGCAAGGCGAAGAACTCGCAAATCAACGGGATGATGACGCCGTGGGCTGCAGTCAGCGCATTCACTGTCAACAGGCCCAGCGACGGCTGGCAGTCGATTAAAACGACGTCGTAGTCGTCCTCAACGCTCTTGAGTGCGCGGTCCAGGACCTGCTCACGGGCTACCTCATTGACCAGCTGGACTTCAGCTGCCGAGAGGTCAATGTTGGCGGGTAGGAGGTCGACGCCTTCAACACCGGTCTGTTGGATGGCATCGCGGATGTTGACCTTGCGGTCCATCAGGACGTTGTAGACGGTGAGGTCAAGCTCGTGCGGGTTGGCCCCGAGGCCGGCGGAGAGAGCCCCCTGGGGATCAAAATCCACCAACAGGACACGCCTGCCGTACTCGGCGAGCGCAGCCGCCAGGTTAATGGTGGACGTGGTTTTGCCCACGCCGCCCTTTTGATTGACCATGGCGATGACTCTCGCCGGGCCGTGGGAGGCCAGTGGAGCAGGTTCCGGGAATTCGCGGTGAGGGCGGCCCGTGGGCCCCATGATGGCGTCTTCCAGATCGAGCTCGGTGCCTTCCAGCGTAGCTGTTCCCCGTTCGATGCTCACGTATCTAACCACTCTTTCGACGACGATCTTCCCTGCCGCTGCACCCAAGGGCGACAGCGCTGCTACCCCTTTAGGCTACAGCGCCCGACACGGTTATTTGGGGAACTTGACTTTGGCCGATTCTTGAGCCTTGACCCTCTGGTTGAGGTCGAAGGTTGAGGGTTCGGCCCCGACGACTAAAGGGAACAGCGAAGGCCGACACCAGGTGGGGTGCCGGCCTTCGCTTTCGATCCTGCGTTGAAGTTGGTCCTGTTAGACCGTGGCCTTCTCGCGGGTCTCACCCTCGGGGGCAGCCTCTTCCTCCCCGCCGTGAGCGATCATTGTCTGCTCATCGAAGGGCTCGCTGCCGGAGAGGACGCGCCCCACCTGGCCATTGTCGATTTCCTTCACCCAGGTGCCGATCAGGATTGTGGCGACTGCGTTGCCGGTGAAGTTGGTCAGCGCACGGGCCTCGGACATGAAGCGGTCGATTCCGACGATCATGCCTACGCCGCCGAGGAGCTCCGGCTTGTGTGCCTGGAGGCCGGCAGCAAGGGTTGCCAGTCCGGCGCCTGTGACTCCGGCGGCGCCCTTGGAAGCGATGATCATGAAGACCAGCAGGGAGATCTGGGCGCCGAGATCCAAGGGCGTGCCCATGGCGTTGGCTACGAACAGCGATGCCATGGTCAGGTAGATCGCCGTGCCATCAAGGTTGAACGAGTAACCCGTGGGAACCGTGACGCCGACAACCGGCTTGGAAACACCCAGGTGTTCCATCTTGGCGATCAGTCGCGGCAGGGCTGCCTCGGAGGATGAGGTGGAGAAGATCAGGAGGTACTCGCGGGCCAGGTACTTCATGAGCTTGAAGATGTTGACGCCGGCCACGGCACGGAGCAGGCTACCGAGGATAACCACGATGAACAATGCACAGGTGATGTAGAAGGCCAGCATCAGGGTGAACATGCTGAGGATCGCTTGGGCGCCAGTGGCACCAACGACGGCGGCGATGGCACCGAATGCGCCCACCGGGGCCAGCCACATGATCATGATGAGGATACGGAAGACGAGGCGCTGCCCGTGGCCTACCGCATTGAGGATGGGCGTTCCTTGCTTACCCATCCGCTGGAGCGCGAAGCCGACCAGGATGGCGGCTAGAAGGGTGGGCAGGACAGGGATGTCACCGGGGATGATTCCCAGGAGGAAGTCAACGGTGCTGTTGGTTTCGGCCTTCTTGTTGGGATCATAAGGGGTCAGCTTGAGACCCTCACCCGGGTGGATCAGGTTGCCCACCACCAGACCGATAGCGAGCGCAAACGTGGACATTGCCACGAAGTAGCCCAAGGCCAGCCCTCCCACCTTGCCAACGGTTGCGGCCTTGGCAATGGAGCCGATGCCCAGGACGATGGTGCAGAAGATGACCGGGGCAATCATCATCTTGATGAGTTTGATGAAGCCGTCACCAAGGGGCTTAAGGGATTTGCCGACCTCAGGGAACATTAGACCGATCACGGCGCCGAGCACTACGGCCAGGATGACCGCGATGTACAGGTAGTGCGACTTGTCCAGCCCCTTGCGTCCACCTTTGGCGGCTACTGCCGACTCTCCTCGTTGAGAGGTCATGGGATTCTCCTTCTGGATACTGTGTAAGGCGCTGCGGTCCTGCACTGATGTCCAATCCGCTGCCCTTGTGTGATATCCATCATTGAGCCGCTGGTGACACACATCACCGTTGCGGTCATATTGGTCATGGGAGGCCCTCGTGTTTCACAGCTGGAGCATCGCCCGCCGTTTGTTCGTGGCGAACCTGTTGTTCGTCCTGGTGCTGACGGCGGTCTTCGGTGCGTTCTCCGTGGTGGAAGCCAGGGACAGGGCTTACGACGAGGCCGGCGGCAGGATGCAGGCAATCGCCACCTCCCTGGCCAACAGTCCCCTGGTGCTGGAGGCTGCTTCGACGCCGGATCCTTCAGCCATCCTCCAGCCCTATGCGCGGGAAGTCATGGACGACGCGGACGCCGACTTCATCACCATCATGGCTCCGGACAGGACGCGCTGGACCCATCCGCGGACCGAGGAGCTGGGCAAGCCCTACATCGGGACGATTGAGCCCGCCCTCGGTGGCGAAACCTTCACCGAAGTCACAGCCGGAACTTTGGGCCCCTCTGTCCGTACGATAGCCCCCGTCAAAGACATCGAGGGTAACGTCAAGGCCTTGGTGGCTGCCGGTGTGACGGTTCGCACCGTGGACACCGACGTTGCCGAAAGGCTGACGGTGATAGGCGTCATCGCCTTGGTGGTCCTGTTCTTCGGATCGGTAGCATCATGGTTGTTGGGCCGCTACCTTCGCTCGGTGACCCGGGGATGGGGACCTGAACAACTGGCACAGCTGTTCGCCTACTACGAGTCCGTTCTTCATTCGGTCCGCGAAGGCGTGATCCTGATTGACACGCACGGCAATGCAGTGATGTACAACGACCAAGCCGCAGAGCTGCTGGGGCTGGAACCTTCCGACGCCGACCGTTCCCCTGACGAGGCCCCCAAGCTCACCGACCTTCCCTTCGACGGCAGCCTGCGAGCGCTGTTCGAATCAGGAAGACCGGCACACGACGAAATCCACCTGACCGGTTCCCGGATCCTGGTTGTCAATCAGGCTCCGGCGGTGGGGCCGGTGCCTGAACGCAGCCGGCAGAAACCCGCCGTCTACGGGACGGTGGCGACTATCCGGGATCGTACCGAGATCGAATCCCTGGGCACCGAACTGCAGACCATGAAGACCCTCTCCGATGCTCTGCGCGCCCAGACACATGAGCACGCGAACCGCCTGCACATGATTGTTTCCTTGCTGGAACTGGGCCGCACGCCCCAGGCTTTGGACTTTGCCACCAAGGACCTTGAGCTTAGCCAGCAACTGACCGATGACATGGTGGCGTCAGTGGACGAGCCGGTGATGAGCGCGTTGGTGATGGGCAAGGCGGCCGAAGCCCACGAACGCGGTGTGGAATTGGCGGTGCGGACCTCGGGGAGCTCGGGCGTCCGGGGCTTGGAGATCCAGGACCTGGTGACCATTCTGGGGAACCTGCTGGACAATGCGATTGATGCTGCGGCCGCAGGTGACTTGCCGCGGACGGTGGAGTTGGACGTCGAAGCCGGGCCCGCCGCCGTCGAATTCACGGTGCGGGACTCAGGCAGCGGCATCAATCCTGACTCTATCGATGACGTCCTGCAGTACGGTTTCAGCACGAAGTCCCCGGAAGAAAATCCACGCGGAGCCCATGGGCGGGGCGTTGGCCTCGCCTTGGTGCGTCAGGCTGTGGAGCGGCTCAACGGTACGATGACCATCAGCAATCCCGGCGGAGCACAGTTCCATGTCCTGCTCCCCGCGCCTGTTCCCGAGGAAGAGAAGGCATGACAGACATCCGCGTCCTGGTGGTGGAGGACGAGCCCATAGCCTCGGACGCCCACTCTGTCTATATTGGCCGCCTGGAAGGTTTCAGCCTGGTGGGGACGGCTACGGACGGCCAATCGGCGTTGCGCATCCTCGGCGAGTTTGCGGTCTCGGGAACGCCGGTGGACCTTGTCCTGTTGGACATGAACCTTCCGGACCTTCACGGCCTTGACGTGGCCCGGCGGATGCGTTCCGCTGGGGTCTTTGCCGACATCATCGCCATCACTGCCGTCCGGGAACTGAACATTGTGCGCAGCGCCGTGTCCATTGGCGTCGTGCAGTACCTCATCAAGCCCTTTACCTACGCCACGTTTGCCGACAAGCTCAGCAGCTACCGGACGTTCCGCGAACAGCTGGCAGGCTCGATGTCCGGGATATCCAAAGCCGGGGCCTCGCAGAGTGACGTAGACCAGGCGTTCGCGAGTCTCCGCGCCCCCACCGAGCTGCCGCTGCCCAAGGGACTCTCCGGCTCAACCTTGGAAGCGGTGAAGGACCTGGTGCGGGCGGGGCAATATGCGGTGTCGGCAAGTGAGGTCATGGACGCACTCGGGATGTCCCGCGTGACCGCCAGGCGGTATCTGGAGTACCTGGCCGATGCCGGAACGGTCACCAGGGCGCCGCGGTACGGCACTCCGGGGCGGCCCGAGAATGAGTACGGCTGGAACCGTCGTTAGGTCTCTGTATACATAGAGTGTTTCTTTTGTTCATTTGCTGACCTGACGAGCCTTCTGTGTATACACTGATGGCATGCGCGCCAGTGATCGGGCCTACAACGCCCTCCGTGAAGACATCATTGAGTGGCGTCTCCGTCCGGGCACGGTCCTTGCGGAAGTGGAACAGTCCGAACGCCTCGGAGTGTCCCGCACCCCGGTCCGGGAAGCGCTGAGCCGGCTCACCGCTGAAGGATTGACGACGGCGGCAGGCGGCCGCGGCGTCGTCGTCAGCGATATCTCGCTGGACAGCATTGACGAACTGTTCGAGTTGCGCGAAACCCTCGAGGTGCGGGCCGCCGCCTTGGCCGCCCAGCGCGGGGAACCCGGTGTTTTCGCCGAGCTGCACACCCAACTGTTGCTGGCCCCCGAACTGCTCAGCGACCAGGATCCCGCACGCCACGAGTACTACGCCTTGGTGAGGCGCCTGGACCATGCCATCGATGCCGCGATTTCCAACTCCTACCTGGCCAATGCCATGCGGAGCCTGCGCGTCCACCTGGTCCGGGTCCGCCGCCTGGCAGCCGACGACGCCGCACGGCTCCACGCTGCCGCCGCAGAGCACGCGGCCATCGCGGAAGCCATCGCCGCCGGTAACCCCCGGCTGGCCGAGGCCGCCACCACACTTCACCTGCACCGAAGCCTCACCCACGTCAAAGCCGCCCACACGGCCCGTTAACGTCTCACTAGAAGGAGCACCATGGTTAAGAACAACCACGTCCGCGTCTACAAGAGCGAAGAGAACCTGCCCCGCGAAGAGCAGTTGGCGCACAAGATCGCAGTGGTCGCCGCCGACCCCGTCGAGGTCACTCCCGAGGTCACTGACATGGTGATTAACCGGATCATCGACAACGCCTCGGTGGCCATCGCCTCGCTGAACCGGGCACCGATCGTCGCAGCCCGAGCCCAGGCGCTGACCCACTCCCCGTCGGCGAACGGCAAGGGCGCCCGCGTTTTCGGCATTACTGAGCAGGTCTCCCCCGAGTGGGCCGCTTGGGCAAACGGCGTGGCCGTGCGCGAACTGGACTATCACGACACGTTCCTGGCCGCCGACTACTCCCACCCGGGGGATAACATCCCGCCGATCCTGGCCGTGGCCCAGCACGTCGGTTCCAACGGCGCAGACCTGGTCCGTGCCATCGCCACCGGGTACGAGATCCAGGTGAACCTGGTCAAGGCCATCTGCCTGCACAAGCACAAGATCGACCACGTGGCCCACCTCGGCCCCTCTGCTGCTGCAGGCATCGGCACGTTGTTGGGTTTGGATGTCGAAACGATCTTCCAGTCCGTGGGCCAGGCCCTGCACACCACCACCGCCACCCGTCAGTCACGCAAGGGCGAAATCTCCACCTGGAAAGCCCATGCCCCCGCCTTCGCAGGCAAAATGGCCGTCGAAGCGGTGGACCGCTCCATGCGCGGCCAGACCTCCCCCGTGCCGATCTACGAAGGCGAAGACGGCGTCATCGCCTGGATGCTGGACGGCCCGGACGCCTCCTACGAAGTTCCACTCCCCCTGCCAGGCGAGGCGAAGCGCGCCATCCTGGATACGTACACCAAGGAACACTCCGCCGAGTACCAGGCCCAGGCGTGGATCGACCTCGCCCGCAAACTCCACCGCGAGCACCCCGAAACCACCGACCCGGCCAACGTGGCCTCCGTGCTGATCAAGACCAGCCACCACACCCACTACGTCATCGGTTCCGGCGCGAACGACCCCCAAAAGTACTCCCCCGCCGCGTCCCGCGAAACCCTGGACCACTCCATCCCGTACATCTTCACCGTCGCCCTGCAGGACGGCGCCTGGCACCACGTGGACTCCTACGCCCCCGAACGCGCAGCCCGTCCGGACACCGTGGAACTCTGGCACAAGGTCACCACCGTCGAAGACCCGGAATGGACCCGCCGGTACCACTCCCTGGACATCGCAGAGAAAGCCTTCGGCGGTTCCGTGGAGATCACCCTCACCGACGGCACGGTCATTGCCGATGAGATCGCCGTAGCTGACGCGCACCCCCTCGGCGCCCGGCCGTTCGCCCGCGAGCAATACATCAACAAGTTCCGCACCCTCGCCGCTGGTCTCGTGGAGGACGCCGAAATCGAAAGGTTCCTCACCGCCGTCGAACGCGTCACCGAACTCGGCGAAGGCGAACTGGACCAGCTGAACATCACCGCAGCACCCGGTGTCATCAACCTCGCGGCAGCTCCGAAGGGACTGTTCTAAATGCTGTACTCCAAAGTCACCCCCGAACAGAAACGGGTGAAGCTGCGGGAGCTCCTGGCCTCCGGGACCGTGCAGCAGTTCCCCGGCGCATTCAACCCGCTCTCGGCACGGCTGATCGAGGAAAAGGGCTTCGCCGGGGTCTACATCTCCGGTGCCGTCCTGGCCAACGACCTCGGCCTCCCCGACATCGGCCTCACCACCCTCACCGAGGTAGCCACCCGGGCCGGGCAGATCGCCCGCATGACCGACCTGCCCTCCCTGGTGGACGCGGACACCGGCTTCGGCGAGCCCATGAACGTGGCCCGCACCATCCAGGAACTCGAAAACGCCGGCTTGGCCGGTTGCCACATCGAGGACCAGTTCAACCCCAAACGCTGCGGGCACCTGGACGGCAAGAACGTCGTCGACATCGACACCGCCACCAAACGCATCCGCGCCGCAGCAGACGCCCGACGCGACCCGAACTTCCTCATCATGGCCCGCACCGACATCCGCGCAGTCGAAGGAATCCAGGCCGCACAAGACCGCGCCAAAGCCCTGGTAGAGGCCGGCGCCGACGCGATCTTCCCCGAAGCCATGGCCACCCTGGACGAATTCCAAGCCATCCGCGACGCCGTGGACGTCCCCATCCTCGCCAACATGACAGAGTTCGGCAAAAGCGAGCTCTTCACCGTGGACCAACTCCAAAACGTCGGCGTGAACATGGTCATCTACCCGGTCACCCTCCTCCGCATTGCCATGGGCGCTGCAGAGCGTACTCTGGAATCGATCAAGGCTGCGGGGACCCAAGAAGCGCAAGTGGAGAACATGCTCACGCGTGCGCGCCTTTACGAACTCGTGGACTACGAGGCATACAACCAATTCGATACCGGCGTATTCAACTTCCAGGTTCCCGGCGCCCGCTAGGTTCCAGAATCATCAAGGGGAAAGCAGGCTCTCCGGAATCACCCGGAGCGCCTGCATTATGAACGAAGGAGTTCAGCATGGCTGCTGAAGAAATCAAAAAGGGCCTGGCCGGCGTCGTCGTGGACTACACCGCCGTCTCGAAGGTCAACCCGGATACCAATTCACTGCTGTACCGCGGGTACCCCGTCCAGGAACTGGCTGCCAAATGCAGCTTCGAAGAAGTGGCCTACCTGCTGTGGAACGGCGAACTGCCCAACGAAACAGAACTGGCTGAATTCACCGCACGTGAGCGGGCAGGCCGCACCCTGGACCCCGTGGTCAAGACGGTAGTGGACGCCTTGCCCATCACGGCGCATCCCATGGATGTGTGCCGTACAGCGGCGTCGGTGCTCGGTGCCCGGCACGAGCTGGCGGAGGATTCCTCGCCCGAGGCCAACATGAAAAAGGCAATCGACCTGTGGGCTGCCATGCCCGCAGTGGTGGCCTATGACCAGCGGCGCCGCCGCGGCCAGGAAGTGGTTGAAGCCCGCGAGGACCTGGACTACTCAGCCAACTTCCTCTGGATGACCTTCGGCGAAGAGCAGGTTCCGGAAGTGGTGGAGGCGTTCAACGTCTCCATGATCCTGTATGCGGAGCACTCCTTTAACGCCTCCACGTTCACTGCTCGCGTCGTCACCTCCACGCTCTCGGACCTGCACTCAGCTGTCACCGCGGCGATAGGCGCGCTCAAGGGTCCGCTGCACGGCGGCGCGAACGAAGCCGTCATGCACACGTTCGATGAGATCGGCATCCGCAGCGAAGAATCCCTCGAGGAAGCTGCCACCCGTGCCCGGGCCTGGATGGAAGACGCCCTGGCCCAGAAAAAGAAGGTCATGGGCTTCGGGCACCGCGTCTACAAGCACGGCGACTCCCGCGTGCCCACCATGAAAGCCGCCCTGGACAAAATGATCGCCCACTACGGGCGCCCGGAACTCCTGGGACTCTACAACGGGCTCGAGCAGGCCATGGACGAGGCAAAGGCCATCAAACCCAACCTCGACTACCCGGCTGGCCCCACCTACCACCTCATGGGCTTCGACACCCCCACGTTCACCCCGCTGTTCGTCGCCAGCCGGATCACCGGCTGGACCGCACACATCATGGAACAGGTAGCCTCCAACTCCCTGATCCGCCCGCTCAGCGAATACAACGGTCCCGAAGAGCGGCACCTCCCCTAGCGCTTCCGGATATCCAGCGAGACGTACGACGCCGGGCCGGTCACCGAAAGGCGACCGGTCCGGCGTCGTTCTTTCTTCGGTCTTGTTACTGCTGGGGCTCCACCCAATCAATGGTGTGGACGTCGGCAACATTCTCGTTGTCTGCCGCCAAGGCCACCCGCACGGCGATGCGCTGGCCTGCGATCATGGCCGGCAGCCAATGTTCGGCATCAGCCCACATCCTGTCCACCGGAAGGTCAGCCACGGGGAACCATGCCGGGGCAATCTCGTCACTTTCCGATGGTTCCCCCTCCCACGTACGGGTCAGGAACACGGTGGTGGCCATGTTCCACTCCGGCCTTGCCGGAAAGACAAAGTCCACGGTGCCCGCCGGAATCAGGTCTTTCGCCGCCACCACTACGTTGACTTCCTCCATAACTTCCCGGCAAGCAGCCTGCGAGGCGGTCTCCCCCAGCTCAACGTGCCCGCCGACACCCACTACCTTGCCCCTGCCGAAGCCAGTCTTCTTGGTGCCGAGCAGGACGTACTCGCCGTCGGCGCCGTCACGGAGAAGGAAGCACAAAGTCACATGGGCAGCAGTCATGCTGCCTACCTTAACCTGATCTCCCCTGCCGTTGCCCGCCATTGCTACAGTGAGCCCATGACTGAAGGTGGGGGAAACGGGCGAGCCCAGGCAGCCGCCGTCGATGGCGTCGTTGAACCGCCGTCCGACAACGCTACCGAGCCGGCAGAAAGAGTTCCCAAGGCCAACCCTGAACGGGACACGTGGTTGCCCCGTTGGCTCGTGGCACACCCGCTCTATGCAGGCTGGGCCTGGACGGTGATGTGGGCCGGGCTGATCGTCCTGGACGAAGTGGTGGACCTGGCCGGATGGACCTGGTACTTGCTGGTCTTCGTGGCCGCACTTCCCACCCTGATCTCCACGCTGGTGGTTCTGCAGGCCACGCCCCGCAGCCATCTCCACGCAGTGGACGCAACAGTCCTCGGCCACTTCTTTGTCCGGTTCCTCGCACTCGTTGCAGCATTTATGGTCTGGGCAGCCTCCGTGGTGATGAGTGCCTCGATATCCACCACAATCCAGACCGTCATCGGCGATTCCGAAAAGGAAGTTACGGCCCTGGGTTTCAATCTCATGTTGGCCGCAGTTCCGTTGGTGCTCTCCATCCTGTGGATGGCATTCATTGTCCGCTGCGCATGGTTCCTGCGGCGGTTGCGGGGTTGGCGGCAGGTACCGCTGAAGACACGCGTACCGAAGAAGTTCCTCCGCGGACGCCCGCGACTCAAGCGGGTAGTGGTTGGGCTGGCGCATCCCGGCCTCCTGCTTGTAGCAGGATTGGGGACCTCGCTGCTGGCATTGTTCGTGGACGCCGTGGAGCTGACGCTGAACGTGCTGGAGTAGTTGGCCTCGCTACCGCAGGAACTGTCTATCCGAAACCGGTGTTACCCGAGTGCCCTCGGATGCGCGGCTGCGTAGACCTCACGCAAGGTGTCCGCGGTGACCAGCGTGTAGACCTGCGTTGTGGTAACTGACGCGTGCCCAAGCAGCTCCTGCACCACCCTGACGTCCGCTCCGCCCTCCAAAAGGTGGGTGGCGAAGGAATGCCTCAATGTGTGCGGTGAAACGTCTTTGGTGATGTTGGCCTTCTCGGCCGCCGTCTTGAGGATGGTCCACGCACTCTGCCTGCTGATCCGGCCACCCCGGGCGTTGAGGAACAGCGCCGGAGCGCCTTTGCCCTTGGACGCCAACAGCGGCCTGCCGCGGACAATATAGGCTCCGACGGCGCGGGCACCGTATGAGCCCAAGGGCACCAAACGTTCTTTGGACCCTTTGCCGAACAGCCGCACGATTGCGGGGTCATCGCCGGTGTCTTCAAGCGAGACGTCATCGACGTCCAACCCCACGGCCTCACTGATGCGGGCCCCCGTGGAGTACAGGAATTCAAGCAGTGCGCGGTCCCGGAGGCCGGTGGCGCTATCCGAACCTGCAGCTTCGAGGATGCGCGTCACTTCGCCAACGCTGATGGCTTTGGGAAGCCGCTTGCCTGGCATGGGCGGGTGGACATCGCTGGCGGGATCCGCCGTCGTGGTTCCTTCAAGCGCCCAGAACTTGTGGAGCCCGCGAACGGCTACCACTGTGCGTGCGGCAGAGCGGACACCCAGTGCGGCGCCGCCGTCGGAACCGTCGGACAAGGCCTGGACGAAAGCCGTCACATGATGCCGTGTGATGTTTCCAGGCTGTTCCACACCCTGGGCTGCGAGAAAGTTCGAATACCGGGACAGGTCCCTGCGGTAGGCGGACAAGGTGTTGGCTGCCAAACCACGCTCCACTCCGACGTGCTGCAGGTAGTCGGTGATGGCGCGGTCCACGCCGTTTGCGGTTCGAGTGGCGGCCTCGGCCATGCTCAGCGCTGGCTCGGATGAGCCGGCCATGGCGCATTGGCGGGACGAAGGTTCGTGAAGCCTTCAGCCTTCGCGGCAGCGGCAGCCAGGATCCCCAACACTGCCGACGGATTGTGCAACCGACCTTCCATCACTGCCTTTACCGCGTCTTCGAGCGGCACCCAGTGGAGTTCAATTTCAGCTTCTTCATCGGTGCGGACGTGCCGGTCCGCCGAGGCGACGTCGCTGAGACCACGCGCCAGGTAAATTCGGACTGCCTCGCTGGATGAGCCCGGGGAGTTGAAGAAGTCCACAAGGACGTTCCAGGTAGCGGCAACCAGATCGGCTTCCTCGGCCAGCTCCCGGGCCGCGCCCACCACAAAGTCCTCGCCCTCAACGTCCAACAGGCCGGCCGGAATCTCCCACAGATCCATGCCCACCGGATGCCGGTACTGCTTCAGCAGCAGGATTTCGCCGTCCACGTTCATGGGTAGCACCGCCACAGCGCCCGGGTGGTCGATGTAGTCCCGAACCAGGGTGTCCGTGCCGTCGCTCAGTTGGAAGGAGTCGCTGACCACGTCCCAAATGCGGCCTTCGTACACCTTGCTGGTAGACAAAAGACGGCGCGGGCTCGGCATGTCCGAAACCTGCCTTGAGGTGCGGGGGGTTTCAGAAATACCGGGCATCGCGCCGTCCTTCGTTAGTACTTGCGTTTACTTGGCAGCTACCGTGCGGGCGCCGGTCTTGGTGGCCACGGGGGCACCTTCACGACGCTCCAAGGCAGCCTTGACCAAACCTGCGAACAGCGGGTGAGGGCGCGTGGGGCGGGAGCTGAGCTCCGGGTGCGCCTGCGTTGCCACGTAGTACGGGTGGACTTCGCGGGGAAGCTCCACATATTCCACGAGCTTGCCGTCAGGAGAAGTACCGGAGAACACCAGGCCCTTGGCAGCGATCTGGTCGCGGTACTTGTTGTTGACCTCATAGCGGTGGCGGTGGCGTTCACTGACAGTGGTGGTGCCGTAGGTCTCGGCAATGACGGAGCCTTCGTCCAGCTTGGCTTCGTAGAGGCCAAGACGCATGGTGCCGCCGAGATCTCCCTTGCCCTCCACGATGTCCAACTGCTCTTCCATGGTGGCGATCACGGGGTACTTCGAATCCGGCTCGAACTCGCTGGAGGAAGCACCTTCAAGGCCAACCACGTTACGGGCGTACTCGATTACCATGCACTGCAGGCCAAGGCACAGGCCCAGGACAGGGAGCTTGGTTTCGCGGGCAAATTTCAGAGCGCCCAGCTTGCCTTCAAGGCCGCGGATACCGAAGCCGCCAGGAACACAGATGGCGTCCACACCGGCCAAGGATTTTGTTGCCCCTTCCAGGGTTTCGCACTCGTCCGAGGGGACCCAGCGGATCTTGACCTTGGCTTCGTTGGCGAAACCGCCGGCGCGGAGAGCCTCGGTGACCGAGAGGTAGGCGTCCGGGAGGTCGATGTACTTGCCCACCAGGGCAACTTCGACCTCATGCTTGGGGTTGTGGACTGCTTCAAGCAGCTTGTCCCACTTGCTCCAGTCAACGTCCTTGAACGGCAGATCCAGCGCACGGACTATGTAGGAGTCCAAGCCTTGGGAATGCAGGGTCTTGGGGATGTCATAGATGCTGGGGGCATCAGCGGCGTTAACTACGGCGTCGATGTCGACGTCGCACATGCGGCCGATTTTCTCGCGCATGGCATCAGGCACTTCGCGGTCCGAGCGGATCACGATTGCCTCAGGCTGGATACCAATGGAGCGAAGGGCAGCCACGGAGTGCTGGGTGGGCTTGGTCTTCAGTTCCTGGGAAGGACCGATATACGGGACCAGCGAAACGTGCAGGAAGAAGACGTTGTTGCGGCCCACATCCTGGCGGACCTGGCGTGCTGACTCAAGGAACGGCTGTGACTCGATGTCGCCCACCGTGCCACCGATTTCGGTGATGATGACGTCCGGAGCGTTTTTGCCTTCGGCAGGCAGGCGCATGCGGCGCTTGATTTCATCGGTGATGTGCGGAATGACCTGGACGGTGTCTCCCAGATATTCGCCGCGACGTTCCTTGGCGATAACGGTGGAGTAGATCTGGCCCGTTGTGACGTTGGCCGAACCTTCGAGGTTTTCGTCGAGGAAGCGCTCGTAGTGTCCGATGTCGAGGTCGGTTTCGGCACCGTCATCCGTCACGAAAACTTCGCCGTGCTGGAAGGGGTTCATCGTGCCCGGATCCACGTTCAGATAGGGATCGAGCTTCTGCATAGTTACAGACAAACCACGTGCCCGCAGTAGGTGACCGAGGCTGGAAGCCGTCAGACCCTTACCGAGCGAGGACGCCACACCACCGGTGACGAAGATGTGTTTGGTCGTCTTGGACGAGCCCGGGAACCGGGAATTTACACGGGAATTTGATCGCTGCACCACGGAATTCGAGCTTATCATCAATTACGCCTTCCCAGCGCCTGTTCGGATTCCCCAAATGGTCAATAGTTGCTCACCACCGCATTCCAAGCAAGACCCGGGCGGATAAATTGCACCGATGTGATTGTGCTCGCACTCCCCTAGCGTACGGCCACCCCTGCCCGACGCCTCAGGCGCGTTGGGGCAAGAGCTTTGCGTCATCCAGCAATTCCTGGGCATGCGCCTGTGCACTTTCGGAATCCTCTTGTCCGGCCAGCATGCGGGCAAGCTCCTTGACGCGCTCGTCGTCGCTCAGCAACTGCACATCGCTGGAGGTGAAGCCGGTGGTCGTCTTTCCGTCAGCGCCCCGCACCGAAGTTTTGGTCACTCGGATGTGTTGATCGGCAAAAGCAGCTACCTGTGGCAGGTGCGTCACCACCAGGACCTGGACGTGCCGTGCGAGCATGGCCAACCTGCGGCCGATTTCCACGGCAGCACGCCCACCCACGCCGGCGTCAACTTCATCGAAGACAAAGGTGGGGACAGGATCTACGGCCGCCAGCACCACCTCGATCGCCAACATGACCCTGGACAGTTCACCACCGGAGGCTCCCTTGCCCAGTGGCCTCGCCGGGGCACCGGAGTGGGGCTGGAGCAGGAAAGCGATCTCATCGGTGCCCCAAGGGCCCAATGCGCCGCTGCCATCCGCTTCGATGACCAGAGTGGCGTCGGCCATCGCCAAGGCCTTCAGCTCGGCGCTGACCCGGGAAGACAGGTCCTTGGCAGCTTTGAGGCGGGCTTTGGTGATGGCGGCAGCCAGCTTGCGCAGGGTTGCTTCGGCAGTAGCCACCTCGGTGTCCAGGGACTCAATGCGGCTTGAATCGTCCTGCAACTCGTCCAGGCGGGCCCTCGCCGTCGCTGCCCATTCAAGGACTTCATCGATACTCGGCGCATATTTGCGGATCAGTTTGGCCAGGACTGCCCGGCGCTCCTCGATTTCAGAGAGCCGCTCAGGCCCTTCCGTGTCCAGCGCAGCCTGATAACTGGACAGCTCGGCCGCGATGTCATTGAGGAGGAAGCCCACCTCCGCCAGCCGGGTTGCTGCGGAACGAAGTTCCTCGTCGTGCTCCGCCACGTGCTCCAGCGTTCGTTTGGCGGCATCCACCATGGTGGTTGCATCGCCGGCGTCTCCGAATTCTTCGGCAATGAGCGACTCGTGGGCAGCAGCTGCCGCCAAACGCAGTTCTTCTACGTTGGCCAGCTTTACGGCCTCGGCTTTGAGAGTCTCGTCCTCTCCCGGCTGGGGATCCACCTCATCAATTTCCTTGAGGGCAGCGTCCAGGGACTCGGCCTCCCGTAAACGCTCGCGGGCTTCGCTGCGAAGCGTCTCAAGTTCGGACTGGATGGCTTTCCAGTGGTTGAACAGCTCCTGGTACTCTGCCAGTGTCTTCGCCAAGGGCGCTCCGGCAAACCTGTCCAAGGCGTGCCGCTGCGCGGTGGCGCTCTTGAGCCGGATCTGGTCCGACTGCCCATGGACCACCACCAGGCTTTCGCCCAACTCAGCCAATACCCCCACCGGTGCCGCGCGTCCGCCAACAAAAGCACGGCTACGCCCGTCGGCTCCAACGGTGCGGGCCAGCAGGAGTTCAGCAACGCCGTCGAACTCCTCCGCCTCGCCGCCGGCCTCCTTGGCGCGTTCCACCGCACTGTGCGCGGGATCAAGTTTCAGCACAGCTTCGGCCGACGCGGATTTGGCTCCGCTTCGAACGGCACCCGCGTCCGAACGGGCACCAAGAAGAAGTCCGACGGCGGTCACCACCATGGTCTTGCCCGCACCGGTTTCGCCGGTGACTACGCTGAGGCCCGGGCCCAGCGGCAGGGCGGCGTCGGTGATGACGCCGAGGTCACGGATTCGGAGTTCTTCGAGCATGGTTCACTTCGCATTCGTGGGATCTGATGGCTCACCGTGCCCCAGGTCCTCGGACGTTTCGGAGTCCCGGGGACTGGGCAAAGGAGCCGGTGACAGGGTCCGGATGACAGGGATGGGACCGGTGTGGACTTCGCCGCTCCGAGGGGCCGGGCCGCGCCAGCCGTGGATGGGTAGCTGGAACTTGCGGACCAGACGCGCCGAGAACGGAGTCTTGTGAGTCCGGGCCAGACGCACCGGTGTGGCCGAGCGCGTTACCTCAACGCGGGCTCCGGGCGGAAGATCCACCGAACGCCGGCCATCGCACCAAAGAACCCCCAAAGCCTCGGTCCTGTTCATGATTTCCACAGCCAGCTTGGAACGTGGCGACACCACCAAAGGCTTGGCAAAAAGCGCATGCGCACTGATAGGAACTATGACCAAAGCTTCAACCTCAGGCCACACCACAGGCCCTCCTGAAGAGAAGGCATAGGCCGTGGAACCCGTGGGCGTAGCGAGGACCACTCCATCACAGCCGAACGACGTCAAAGGACGTTCATCCACTTCGGTGACAATCTCCAACATGCGTTCCCGGTTGGCCTTTTCAATGGCAGCTTCGTTCAAAGCCCAGGTGTGCCAAATCTTCTGGCCTTTGACCCACACCTGGACATCGATGGTCATGCGTTCTTCAACCGTGTACTGACGGCTGGCAATCCACTCCACCGTCTGGGCCAGATCGGCGCGTTCACTTTCCGCGAGGAAACCCACGTGCCCCAGGTTGACGCCCAACAGCGGTACATCCACCTCTCGGACCAGTTCAGCAGCGCGAAGGATGGTGCCATCGCCGCCCAAGACCATCACCAACTCCACGTCCTCCAGATTGACGTGATCGTTGAGGATCTCAATGGGCGTATCCAGGGCACCAAAAAAACGCTCGATATCGGCAAGTTCGGATTTCTGCAGCACGGGAACCAAGCCGGAGGCATGCAGTTGCGTACAGGCATCCCACGCTGCGCGGAGCGATTCCTCCCGCCCTGTGTGGGCAAGGACAAGTACACGCCTGCTCATCGGATCTGCTTTCTAGTGGTTCGGCCAGAGTTTCTTGATCAACGCAGCAACGTCCTCGTCCCGCTCTTCGATCTTAGGCAACACCGCGGACATCCTGCGCTTCATCCACAGGAAGTATTCAACATTTCCGTCCTGGCCCGGAAGCGGACTGGCCGCCAGGTCCAGAAGTTCCAAGCCGGCATCCACTGCTGCGCGGGCCACCTGGGCCACCGCCCGGCGTCGTTCATTCTCTGAGGACACCACTCCGGTTCGGCTCAAGCGCTCCTTGCCAACCTCGAACTGCGGCTTAACCATGAGGACCATATCGCCGCCCGGCTCGGTGCATTGGGCCAGCGGCCACAGGACCAGCGTCAAGGAAATGAAAGACAAGTCAGCAACAGTCAGCGTCGCGGCGCCGCCGATCTGCTCCGGCGTCATGTACCTGACGTTGAGGCCCTCATGAACCTCCACTTTGGGATCATCCCGAAGGTGGGCCACCAGCTGGCCGTGCCCCACGTCCACCGCCACCACCTGGGCAGCACCTTCCCGCAGCAGGACGTCAGTGAAACCGCCCGTGGAAGCCCCTGCGTCCAGACACCGCTTTCCGGAAACCACGACGTCGGGGAACGCCTTCAGCGCGCCGGCCAGCTTATGCCCGGCACGGCTCACGTAAATGTCCTCCAGATGGGACTCGACATCCAACTCCGTGCGAGCATCCACTGGAAAGGCGGCTTTGACGAGGACCTGGCCGCCCGAACTGACCTTGCCATCACTGATGAGTTTGGCGGCGTGGGTACGTGACCTCGCCAACCCACGGGAGACAAGTTCCTGATCAAGTCTTGGCATGCGCTAGCTGTCGCCTTCCGGGCGGGGGATGCTCTCAGGCGTTGCCGGAAGCCCGGGTTCCGCGTTCAAGGCTTCCAACAGACCATCATGGACGGCGGCGTACAGCTCCCCATGCTCGGGGACGGGCGACTCCGCGACGCCATCCAGCAGGCTAAGAGCCCTGTCCACCAGAGGATCCCCTGTGGCGCTCGGCGCGTCAGGCCACTGCACCGCAGGACGTTCCCGTTCAGGACGTTCCGCTTCGGGGGCTGCCGACTCAGGAGGTGAGAACTCGGAATGTTGGGGCTCGGTCATCGCACCAGTCTAGTGATTTCGCCATTCAAGCTGCGGGGCGCGTGCCACGTCCGTGTCGGGAACCGCTGCCCACCACGCAGCACATGCAGCACGCCACGCGTCGAGGTCGCCCTCCAAGCCAGTGACCGTGACGGTACCGTCCCCCACAACTGCAGTGGCCGCACCGCAACGGAACGTACCGTCGTCGCTAATGATCTCCGGATACGGCGCGTAGAGACCCTCAAGGTCCGCCAAAAGGAAATCCGGACGTTCATCAGTCCGCGCCGCAAGGATGGAGTGAGTAGTGTCCACCCCGGTGAGGACGGCCGCCGTCGCAAATCCTGCACGGTTGCCACCCAGAATGTCGGTGTCCAACCGGTCCCCTACAACCAGCGGGCGATCGGACTGAAGCCGCTTGGCCGCTGCGTGGAAGAGAGGCGCCTCGGGCTTGCCGGCCACCAAAGGAGTCTTACCCGTGGCCGCTGCAACAGCGGCCACCAGAGTTCCATTCCCCGGCGCCATCCCGCGGGCCTGCGGGATGGACATATCCGTGTTGGTGGCAAACCACATGGCTCCCCCGGCCACTACATACGACGCCTCCGCCAGATCCTTCCAACCGATCTCCGGGTTGAAGCCTTGGACTACGGCAACCGGAGATTCCGCTGCACTGTGCACCGGCTTAAGTCCAACCAATTCAATCTCATGAGCCAATGCTGCGCTGCCAGTAATGAGGACGTGCGCCCCCGCAGGCAGCATGGAAGCCAGAAGCTCCCCTGCCGCCTGTGAGGAACTGACCACTTGATGATCCTCCGCCGGAGCACCGAGCTCACGCAGATGCGCAGCCACTTGGGCGGGCGTGCGGGAGGCGTTATTGGTCACGTAACCCAGGCCTACGCCCACGGTTTCGAGGCGCTGCAACGCTTCCACAGCTCCGGGGATGGCGTGTGGTCCTGCATAGACCACACCATCCAGATCCGAAAGGACAGCATCAAAGGATGAGATCAGTGAATCAGCCATGCTGGGAGTCGGAGCCCTCGTTCTCGGTATCTTCGTCTTTTGCCTCTGCGTCGTCGTCAGCTGAATCGATGTTAGATTCTGCGTCATCGGATTCGAAGTAATCCGACTCCGCATCGTCAAGCTCAACCTCATCATGCTCAACGTCGGCAGCTGCGGCCTCAACAATGACCGTTTCCGTTTCCGGCTTCACGACGTCGGCGTCCGGCGCCGGCTTCTCGAAGCGCGGCTTCCGCGCGGCTGCTTCTTCCTGCTCGTCCCAGCCAAGGTCAAGAATCTCGGGCTCAGCAAAGTCGCCCACACCCAGGGCGTTCTCAGCAACAAGCGCCTGGCGGGCCCACTTATCGGCTTCCTCAGTACGACCCACCGCACTCAAAGCTTCGGCGTATGCGCGGAAGAGGCGGGGGCTGTAAGAGAATGCCCGGTTGATGTCCAACTGCGGGATCTCAAGCTCGCTGACAGCAGCATCCAACTGCTCAAGGTCTGCACGTGCGCCTGAAGCAACAATGGCGAGCTCAACTTTGCCCGGAGCGTCAAGATCCTGGGCTTCGGGAGAGCGGACCATGTCCAAGGCGCGGTCAGGGCGGCCAAGGCCACGCTCACAGTCGGCCATCACCGGCAAGTGCACGTTGGAACCACTGATGCGGCGGTACGTACGGAATTCACGCAGTGCCTCGCCGTAGTGGCCGGCAGCGTAAGCCGTCAGGCCAACCGCTTCACGTACGGCCGAGAGGCGTCCGCCGCGGCGGCTGGCGGCAAGGGCGTGCTGGAAAGCGAGCTCGGGCTCAATGTCGATCAGACGGCCGGCCATGACCAGGTGCTTTGCGACCCACCCGGCGCTCTGTTCCTCGAGGGTCTTGATCTGGTGACCAGTGGCGCGGTCGAGTTCCTTACCCGTGACGTCCTCATCAATTTCAGGAGAACGTTCGCGGTCAGGGCGGTTGGCGCTGCGGATGTCCTTGGCGTTGGGAACCCGTGCCGGCCGTTCTTCCCAAGAGCCGCCACGCTCGCTGCGGTCTCCACTGAAGTTGCGC
>NZ_JAGGPR010000017.1 GCF_018613695.1 Arthrobacter sp. ISL-95
TCGTCGCCAACCGCTCCTCCACTTGACCAGGAAGGATCTCCTCGGGGTCGAAGCCTTCAAGTCCAAGCAACACGGCTGTGAAGGTTCCGTGTCCCTTGCCAGTGGCAGCCAAGGAGCCGTACAGGTCCACCCGCAAGCCCGCAACGGATTCGAGAACCCCGGATTCACGCAGTTCACGAGCAAACACCGCACCGGCCCGCATGGGCCCCACAGTATGGGAACTCGACGGGCCAATACCCACAGAGAACAGATCAAAGACCCCAACGGCCATGGTCATTTCCTAACGACGTAAAACGAATAGAACCCGCCCCGCCCCCAACAAACGGAGCGGACCCTCAAACCCAGATCAACAAACCCATCCCAGCAAGCCCACGAACCCGGATGCCCCCGGCCCGAGCCCTGCGCCATTCCGGCCCGAGCACCGTGCCATTTCGGGGGTTCCCTGCCAAACGTGCCGTGCGCACGGCATCTCCGACAGGGAACCCCCGAATGGGCCAGCAATGAGGCCCCAAACCGAAGGCCCGATCAGTCCGCCCTGTGGACCTGGCGTCCGGAAGCGTGCGTCCAAGGGAGCATCGCATCCGCTCAGCGGGTGCTTAAGCAACCGAGCCCGCGGAGGATGCCAGGTCCACCGGGCAACCCGGGCCGGCCTCGAAAAGACTCAGCCGAGGTTCGCGACACCCGGGTACAGCGGGTGCGCTTTCGCCAGGACGTCCACGCGGTGACGCAACCCGGAGAGGTCCGCGTCGGCGTTGGCGATCAGTACTTCGGCGATGATGTCCGCGACCTCGCGGAACGCCGCTTCGCCGAATCCGCGCGTAGCCAACGCCGGGGTGCCGATCCGCAGGCCGGAGGTGACCATGGGCGGGCGGGGGTCGAAGGGGACGGCGTTGCGATTGACGGTGACATCGATCGCGGCGAGGTGATCTTCGGCTTGCTGGCCGTCGAGTTCGCAGTTGCGCAGGTCAACGAGGACCAGGTGCACGTCGGTGCCACCGGACACGACGCTGATGCCTTTCGCGGCGACGTCGGGCTGCACGAGCCGCTCGGCCAGGATGCGGGCACCGGCGAGGACCCGTTCCTGTCGCTCGCGGAACTCTTCGGAAGCGGCGATCTTGAACGCCACAGCCTTGCCCGCGATCACGTGCTCCAGTGGTCCGCCTTGCTGGCCCGGGAACACGGCCGAGTTGATCTTCTTGGCGATGTCGGCATCGTTGGAGAGGATGATGCCGCCGCGCGGACCCGCGAGGGTCTTGTGCGTGGTGGACGTGGTGACGTGAGCGTGCGGGACCGGTGAGGGGTGCAGGCCTGCGGCCACGAGACCGGCGAAGTGGGCCATGTCCACCATCAGGTAGGCGCCCACGGAGTCGGCGATCCGGCGGAACTCGGCGAAGTCCAGCTGCCGCGCGTAAGCAGACCAACCGGCAACGATGAGCGCCGGTTTGTGCTCCTTCGCCAGGGCCTCAACTTCGGCCATGTCCACCGTGTGGGTGTCCTCTCGGACGCCATAAGGGACCACGTTGTAGAGCTTGCCGGAGAAGTTGATCCGCATGCCGTGAGTCAGGTGGCCGCCATGGGCAAGGTTCAGGCCCATGATGGTGTCGCCGGGCTTGATGAGGGCGTGCATCACCGAGGCGTTGGCTTGGGCGCCGGAGTGCGGCTGAACGTTCGCGAACTCAGCACCGAAAAGGGCTTTGATGCGATCTATGGCGAGCTGCTCGATCACGTCCACGTGCTCGCAACCACCGTAGTAACGCTTGCCCGGGTAACCCTCGGCATATTTGTTGGTCAGCACCGAACCCTGCGCTTGCATCACGGCCACGGCGGTGTGGTTCTCCGATGCGATCATTTCAAGGCCGTCGCGCTGGCGCCCCAGTTCGTCGTCGATCTTCGCAGCGATTTCAGGATCCAGCTCGGAGAGCTGGGTGTCCAGCGACGACGACACAACTTGCTGGTACTCAGTTACAGACACCGGGTTCACAGTTCTCCACCGTTTGTTGCAGCGTATTCTTCGGCGGACATGAGCGGTCCTTCTTCCGTGGCGGCCACCTTGAACAGCCAGCCCGCACCGTAGGGGTCGTTGTTGATCAGGGCGGGATCAGTGACAACGGCGTCGTTGATCTCGGTCACCTCACCTGTCACTGGCGAGTACAGGTCCGAGACCGACTTGGTCGATTCCACCTCGCCACATGTCTCGCCGGCAGTCACAGTGGAACCAACCTCGGGCAGGTCCACGTACACAATGTCTCCCAGGGCATCAGCGGCAACCGCAGAAATTCCGATCCCCACCGGCCCGTCACCAGCAACAGCAACCCACTCGTGCTCAGCCGAGTACTTCAATTCAGCTACTACTTTGCTCATTCCAATTCCTTCTCTCGTGGCTATTTTTGGCGCTTATAGAACGGCAGTGCGACTACTTCGAACGGCTCCGCTTTGCCTCGGAGGTCAACTTCCACGATGGTGCCGGGCTCGGAATGTTCGACGTCGACATAGGCCAGTGCGATCGGGTAACCGAGGGTGGGGCTTGGCTGGCCGGAGGTGACTTCGCCGATCAGGGAGCCGTCCTTGAGGACCGAGTAGTGAGCGCGGGCGGCGCGACGTCCGATGCCTTTGAGGCCTACGAGCTTCTGCCCGAGTGTGGATCCGACGCCGGCGGCCTTGATGGCGGTGAGTGCTTCGCGGCCGATGAAGTCGCTTTCCTTGGCCAGGGAAACTACTGGGCCGAGGCCTGCGGCGTAGGCGTTGCCGTGGCGGGAGAGTTCGTTGCCGTAGAGGGGCATCCCGGCTTCCAGGCGCAGCGAATCGCGGGCGGCAAGGCCAGCAGGGATGAGTCCGTGGCCTTCGCCGACTTCGAGGAGCGCTTCCCAGAGGCCTGCGGCGTCGACGTTCGGGAGGTAGATTTCGAAGCCGTCTTCGCCGGTGTATCCGGTGCGGGCCAGCAGCCGGTCCTGGCCGTTGATGGAGACCTCCACCGCAGCGTAGTACTTCAGGTCCGTGACCAGGGCATGCTGTTCGGTGGGCACCAGAGCCAGCAGGATGGCTTCAGCGTTGGGGCCCTGCACGGCGATCAGTGAGGTCTCGGCCGATGCGTCTTCCACCACGACGTCGAAACCGGCTGCGCGCTCCAGCAGTGCCGCAGCTACCACCTGGGCGTTGCCCGCGTTGGGCACCACCAAGTACTTGTCCACGCCGTCCTCGGGCGAGGGGCGACGGTAGGAGATGAGGTCATCGATGATGCCGCCGTCGGCGTTGCAGATCAGCGAGTACTTTGCCTTGCCCACCGCGACAGCTGACAGCTTCCCCACCAGCGCGTAGTCCAGGAACGCCGCAGCGTCCGGGCCGGAGACCCAGATTTCACCCATGTGGGAGAGGTCGAACAAGCCGGCGGACTTGCGGACTGCATGGTGCTCGGCGAGCTCGGACTCATATTTCAGGGGCATCTGCCAGCCGCCGAAATCCGTAAACGATGCGCCGGCCTTTTTGTGCTGCTCGTAAAGAGCTGTGTAATTCTCAGACATGTCAGGAGTCCTTAGTTTTCGAAGTCCGCTGTGTTGTCCTCGAACGCTTCGAGGGGAGGGCAGGAGCACACAAGATTGCGGTCACCCGCGGCGCCGTCGATCCTGCCGACCGGCGGGAAGTACTTATCCTGCTTGAGGTGATGGACGGGGAACGCGGCCTGCTCACGCGGGTAGGCGCGGTCCCAGCCGGAATTTACGACGGCGGCAGCCGTGTGCGGTGCGTTGCGCAGCGGCGACTTCTCAACAGTGAAATCACCGCTGGCCACCTGCTCGATTTCGGCACGGATGGTAATCATGGCCTCGATAAACCGGTCGATCTCGGCCAGGTCCTCGGACTCGGTGGGTTCCACCATCAAAGTGCCTGCCACCGGGAAAGCCAGGGTGGGGGCGTGGAAGCCGAAGTCGATCAGGCGCTTGGCAACATCCTCGGCGGTAACACCAGTACGGGCGGTCAGCTCGCGAAGGTCCAGGATGCACTCGTGAGCCACAAGTCCGCCCTCACCCGTGTAAAGGATGGGGAAGTGCTCATCCAAGCGGGAGGCAACATAGTTCGCAGCCAGCAGCGCCGACTTGGTAGCTTCCGTCAACCCCTGCCCGCCCATGAGCTTCACGTAGGCCCAGGAGATCGGGAGCACACCGGCAGAACCGTAGCGCGAGGCCGAGATGGCAACGCCGTGCCCTTCCTCATGCGCCGCTTTATTGGCGTCGCCCGGCATGAACGGAGCCAAGTGTGCCTTCGCAGCAACAGGGCCTACGCCCGGTCCACCACCGCCGTGCGGGATGCAGAAGGTTTTGTGCAGGTTCAGGTGGGACACGTCGCCGCCGAACTTACCCGGCTGGGCCAAACCAACCAACGCGTTCAAGTTGGCGCCGTCAACATACACTTGGCCGCCGGCTGCGTGGATCGCGTCGCAGACCTCGCGGACGTCGGCGTCGTACACACCGTGCGTGGACGGGTAAGTGATCATGATGCAGGACAGGACGTCCTTGTTGGCTTCGATCTTGGCGGTCAGGTCTGCGTGACCGATGGTGCCGTCAGCAGCCGTGGCCACCACAACAACCTTCATCCCGGCCAGCACAGCAGACGCCGCGTTGGTGCCATGGGCCGACGCCGGGATCAGGCAGACAGTGCGCTGCTCGTCACCGCGGGACAGGTGGTAGCCGCGGATCGCCAGCAGTCCGGCGAGCTCGCCCTGCGAACCGGCGTTCGGCTGGATGGAAACCTGGTCATAGCCGGTGATCTCGGTGAGGTCCGCTTCGAGGTCCTCAATCAGTTCGCGCCAACCCGCTGTCTGGTGGTCCGGAGCAAACGGGTGGATCGAGGCGAACTCCGGCCACGAAATAGCTTCCATCTCCGCGGTGGCGTTCAGCTTCATGGTGCACGAGCCCAACGGGATCATGGTGCGGTCCAGAGCGAGGTCCCGGTCTGACAGCTTGCGGATATAGCGCAACAGCTGCGTCTCGGAACGGTGCGTGTTGAACACGGGGTGCTGCAGGAAATCGGACGTGCGGACCACGTCGGCGGGCAGCTCGAACCCGACGGCGTCCTTTACCGGGCCAGCACCAAAGGCGACGGCCACTGCGGAGAGGACTTCCGGCGTCGTGGTTTCATCAACGGACACTCCAACGGTGTCGGCGTCGATGAGGCGCAGGTTGATGCCGCGGGCTTCGGCGGCGGCGATGACTTTGTGGGCCTTGCCGGGAACGCGGACGGTGAGGGTGTCGAAGAAGGCCTCGGAGACGAGTTCGCGGCCGGCCTTTTGGAGAGCCGCGGCCAAAACACGAGCATGGCCGTGGACGGTTTCGGCGATCGCCTTCAGGCCTTCGGGACCGTGATACACCGCGTACATGGAGGCGACGATCGCGAGCAGCGCCTGCGCGGTGCAGATGTTGGACGTGGCTTTCTCGCGGCGGATGTGCTGCTCACGGGTCTGGAGTGCCAGGCGGTAAGCGGGGACGCCGGCGTTGTCCTTGGAAACACCAACGATGCGGCCTGGAAGCGTGCGTTCCATGCCTTCACGGACGGCCATATAGGCCGCGTGCGGGCCGCCGAAGAACAGCGGAACACCCAAGCGCTGCGCGGTTCCGACCGCGATGTCCGCACCTTGTTCGCCCGGCGGCGTGATGAGGGCGAGCGCCAGCAAATCGGCGGCCACGGTGACCAGCGCACCGCGTTCCTTGGCGTCGGCGATCACACCGGAGTGATCGAACACGCGACCCGAAACCCCCGGCTGCTGCAGGACAATGCCGTTGATATCGCCGTCGGGAAGTCCGGCCGACAGGTCAGAAATCTCAACCTCGAAGCCCAACGCCTCGGCGCGTCCCCTCACGATCGCGATGGTCTGCGGGAGGAGGTCGGCGTCCAGGACAGTCTTGCCGTCCTTGGCTGCCTTGTTCTTGTTGGCGCGGCGCATCAGCAGCACAGCCTCGGCAACGGCGGTGGCTTCGTCCAGCAACGAGGCGTTGGCCACAGGAAGGCCCGTAAGGTCCTGCACCATGGTCTGGAAGTTCAGGAGCGCCTCAAGGCGACCCTGGGAAATTTCCGGCTGGTACGGCGTGTAGGCCGTGTACCACGCGGGAGCTTCCAGGATGTTGCGGCGGATCACCGGGGGCGTCACGGTGTCGTAGTAGCCCTGGCCGATCATCTGTACAGCGGTCTTGTTCTTGGACGCCAGTTTGCGGAGCTCAGCGAGGACCTGCACCTCGGTGAGGGCGTCCTGCAGCTTGAGGGCAGTTTCCTGGCGGATGGAATCGGGGACGGCGACGTCTACCAGGCCGTCGACAGAGTCGTAGCCGACGGCCTTGAGCATGGTGTCAACGTCGGCTTGGCGGCGGGCGCCGATGTGCCGGTCCGCGAAGGCGGTGGGGGTTGATTGAACAGTCAAGAGGAACTCCATGATTCAGGCGCCCAGTGAGCGCCACGATGATGTGGGGTTCCTCCCCGCTCTGTATTGGACCTGAGAGATTCCGCAGGAATGGTTGCCTGCTTGCACCGTCGGTGAGCCCGGTTACCCGGACTGCTTTCCAGAGTTGCCTAACCGCGGCGGTACATGTGCCTGAGAGATTCCTGGGGAGGATTTGCTCCTACGGCGCCTGACTGGATGTACCGGCAGGACTCTCCCGCCGCAGATCAAAAGCGTTGCATCACCATGAGTGACACGCTTCACACCATAGCGGGTTGTTTTGAAAAAGCGCAAGCAAGGTGTGGCAAAGTGCTTCCCTGGTGACAACCCCCTGAAACCTCGGAATGGTAGTTTGAACTCTGCTGAGCCAGACATCCACACCCAATCGGAGGACTATCCATGCTTAAGGGTTTCAAGGACTTCATACTTCGCGGCAACGTGATCGAGCTGGCCATCGCCGTGGTCATCGGCAGTGCCTTCACCGCCCTCGTTACGGCTTTCACAACCAACATCATCAATCCAGTGATCGCCGCGGCCGGTGGCATGAATGCGGACGGACTCGGGTTCAAGATTTGGGAAAACAACCCCGCCACGCTCGTTAACATCGGCGCTGTGCTGACGGCACTGGTGACCTTTGTGATCACCGCTGCCGTGGTCTACTTCATCTTCGTAGCGCCCATGAACAAGATCAATTCCTTGGTCAAGAACCGCCTCTCCACCGAGGAACCCGAGGAAGAGCCGTTGCCGGCAGACACTGCCCTTCTGGCCGAAATCCGCGACCTCTTGAAGGAAGCAGCAGCCCATCGCGCTGCCGATCGTGCCTCGGATCTGGACTCCAGCCTCACCAGTGACCTCGATTCCGAGCGCACCCGTTAAGGACAGCACTCGCCGGCAGCTCTTCGCCGCAACCAAAGCGTCATAGGACGGCTTCCGTCAGGACGCGGTAACTGAGGAGTATACTGCCTTGCCGGGAGGTGTCCGGGAGTCAGTCCTAGTCGATCTTTTCGAGAAGCTTTCCTAAAGCATCACGAATATCGTCGTAGTCGTACTGACCGGCTCTGCTCTCAGCCGAGATGACACCACAGCGGTGAATCTTCTTGAAATCGCCGATGGGGAATTTGTAGTGGCCCTTTTGGTCCTGGGGATGATCGTCATCCACGCCCAGGAACCACTTGGAGTACTCGGCGTGCCCGTGCTTGTCCAGAAAGGCGTTTTCATCCTTGGTGGCGGGAGCGTGTTCGCTCCAGTCATCGCGGCTGTCCTTGACCACCTTGCCGTCGCGGATCAGGTGCTTCGCGTGGTCAAAAGCCTTCTTGTTGAGTTTCACGGTCATGACGCAGCCTCGCTTGGATGGGGCGGATCGGCCTGGGTAAGGCAACTCGTACAGTTCATCCTTGTACGGTCCAGCATAGGACTACCGCGGACTGTCCGAAAGCCCCGGTGGTCCGCCCCGGATCCGTCCAGGACTTCAGTTCATGAGCCGGACCCAGACACCGGCACCGCGTTCTTTCATCACCAGCCGCCGTTGAATCGGCCCCGTTTGAGCAAGCCATAGCACGCTGCCGTCAGCGGTCACTGCTTCCACCGTGCCCTGGTCCAGGATGTCGTTGCCTTGCCAAATCTGGACTGTGTGCCCAACAAGCGACCTCCAATTGGTCACCCTCTTGCCCTGTGCGGGGACGAAGCGCGACCCAAACAGCGAATCCTTCTTACCGTTCTGCAAATGGTTGACTCCTCGCCTGCTGTACAAATATTCCTTGAAAGGTTTCTGTACAAGACGTGTGCCAGAGCGACGGAGTCCATGACGGAATTTCGCGGCCGAATTGACGAGAGATACGTCTCGTCTGCTAGAGCGCCTTCACGGCCCCCAGCACCTTCGTCAACGAGTCTTTGGCATCGCCAAACAGCAGGGTGGTTTGGGGTTCATACAGCAGTTCATTTTCAATCCCGGCAAACCCGGGACGCATGGAGCGTTTGAGGAACACTACCTGCCGGGCGTCGGCCACTTCCAAAATGGGCATCCCGTAGATCGGTGAACCCGACGTGGTCTTTGCCGCGGGATTCACGACGTCGTTGGCGCCCACCACCAAGGCGACATCCGTGGTCTTGAACTCGGAGTTGATGTCGCTCATCTCCTTCAAGGACTCGTACGGCACGTTGGCCTCGGCGAGCAGCACGTTCATGTGGCCCGGCATGCGCCCGGCCACAGGATGGATGGCGAAGTCCACCTCAATTCCTCGTGCTTCCAAGGCCAGGGCAAGCTCAGCGGCAGTGTGCTGACCTTGGGCCACGGCGAGGCCGTACCCCGGAACGATGATCACCCGCTGCGCATAGCCGAGCAATACTGCCACGTCCTCTGCACTGGAGGATCGTACGGGCCGCTCACTCACGGCTGTCGAGCCCGCGGTGGATCCACCTTTGAAGGCCCCGAACATGATGCCTGCAACACTGCGTCCCATCGCGGCCGCCATGGCGCGGGTAAGGATGGTGCCGGACGCCCCCACCAGAGTGCCGGCCACCACCAGGAGAACATTGCCCAGCACCAGTCCCGAAGCTGCGACGGCCAGGCCCGTGAAGGCATTGAGGAGCGAAATGACAATCGGCACATCAGCGCCTCCCACAGGGAGCACCAACAGGATTCCGGCACCAAGGCCCAGAATCAGCAGGACCAGTGCCAACAGCAATGAGCCATTCAGGATCACCACCACTCCGGCACCCACAGCCGCCAGTAGCACCACGCCCATCAGCGCAGGCAGGCCGGGGAACGTCACGGGCCGGGTGGTCATCAGTCCCTGAAGCTTGGCGAAAGTGACCCCGGACCCCGCAAAGGACACCGCACCCACCAGCAATGTGAAGACGATCGCCAGGCGCACCCCCGGATCACCCGTATGAGAAAGTTCCAGCAACGCCACCAAGGCGGCAGCGCCACCACCCACACCGTTGAAAAGGGCCACGAGCTGCGGCATCTGCGTCATTTGCACCCGGCGGGCCACCGGCGCGGCGACACCCGCGCCCACAGCTATGGCCCCAAGAATCCAAGGAATGTTGTCCAGCTTCACGGAGACAAAGACCGTCAGCACAGCCAGCAGGGCTCCAAATGCTCCGATCAGGTTGCCGCGCCGGGCAGTCCGCGGTGAATTCAGGCCCTTCAGAGCGAGGATGAAGCAGGCCGCCGCGGCGAGGTACAGAAGCGCCGTCCAGGTGGGATTCAGTAGCGTCATTGCCGGCGTTCCTTCTTGCCCGGCTCCACGGAGCCGCGATCTCCAGGAACTTCAGCCTTCGACGGCGGCCGCTGCCGTCCGTGGAACATCTCCAGCATCCGGTCGGTCACCACAAAACCGCCGACGAGGTTGGCCGTGGCAAGAACGACAGCCAGCAGGGCGACCGCCAACACCCACGGGTCGGCGGCCTGTCCTGCCACGATGATGGCACCCACCAGGATGATTCCGTGGATTGCGTTGGCTCCTGACATGAGCGGCGTGTGCAGGGTGCTGGAGACCTTGGAAACAACCTCAAAGCCAATGAACACCGCCAGGACTGTAATCGTTAGCAGGCTCATGCCGTCCATCAGCGCACTCCTTCGCTGCCCGACTGGGGACTGCCGGATTGGGAACTGCGGGATTGAGGACCGCCGACAGCGGAACCGCCGGACTGGGAACCGCTGACAGCGCTCCCGCCGACAAGGGGCGCCGTCTCCCCCGCGAGCGCCGCGAGTGCGTCCGCAGTGGGCGTGTGCCGGACATGACCACCGTGGGTGAGGCACGTTCCGGCCACAACTTCATCCGAGAAGTCCGGGGAAACCGCTCCGTCCCGTGTCATGAGGGCCAGCAGGTTGGCGACGTTCTTCGCGAACAACCGTGAGGCATCAGCAGGCATCGCCGACGCCGCATCCTTGATTCCCACAAGTGTCACCGTGCCCTGACCATCGCCGGTGGGGATGGGAATGTCCTGGCCTGGGATGCTGCCCTCCACGTTCCCGCCGGATTCGGCTGCCAAGTCCACCACCACGGATCCCGGTCGCATCCCCTGGACCATCTCGCGCGTCACCAAAAGCGGGGCGCGCCGCCCAGGGACGGCTGCGGTGGTGATCAGGACGTCTGCCTGAGCTACGTGCGGTGCCAAGAGAGCCCGCTGCAAGGCACCCCGGTCCGCGCTGAGTTCCCGGGCATACCCACCGGACGCCTCTGCGGTTTCGAGGTCCAGCTTGATGAATGTTCCACCCATGGACGCCACTTCGTCGGCCGAGGCAGGCCGGATGTCGTTCGCGGAAACCCGGGCGCCGAGCCTTTTGGCGGTTCCGATGGCCTGCAAACCAGCTACCCCGGCTCCAAGTACCAGCACGCGAGCGGGCGGAATGGTTCCCGCTGCTGTCATGTACAACGGGAAGAACCGCGGGAGCCTCATGGCCGCCTCAAGGACACAGCGATAACCGGCCACCAAGGCCTGCGAAGTGAGCGCATCCATGGACTGGGCACGCGAAATACGCGGAACCAGCTCAAGGGCAAAGGAGGTAACTCCCCCAACGGCGAGCGCCCGCACGGTGGGCAACTCCGAGGATGGCGACCCTAGACCGACGGTGACCGAACCGCGGCGGAGAGCTCCCGCCGTCGACGGTTCAATAGGGCGCACGTGGCAGTAAACATCAAGTGATCCAAGGGCCAACGACTGCACCACTGAGGCGCCCGCCGTCACGTAGTCGTGATCGCTGTGGCCGGACGCCAGGCCCGCGCCGGACTCCACCTCAACCTCAAGGCCCAGCCCCACCAGTTGCTTCACCGTTTCCGGCGTTGCGGCCACACGTCGCTCACCGTCGAGCGTCTCGCGCGCTATGCCTGCCTTCACCCGCCACCCCTTTTCCGGAACCCTCCAGAACTCAGTTGGCATGAGTCTATGACTGCGAGGGGCCGGACGGGAGTAGGGGCTGCGCTATGTGCATAAGTCCACTAGGGTCGGTGGAAGCTGGGAGCAACCAGCCACCACACCGTCGACGAGCCGGTTCCGGCCGTGCCGTCGGAAAGGAACGCCACTATGGACACCTTCAAAATCGGTTACTTCGTCGGAAGCCTGGCAAGCAATTCCATCAACCGGGTCCTCTCCAAGGCCCTCATCAGCGTGGCGCCGCCGGAACTGGAGTTCCATGAGATCGCCATCAAAGACCTTCCGTTGTACAGCTCGGACTACGACGCTGATTTTCCACCGGCGGGCCGGGACCTGAAGGATGCCATCGCCGCATCGGACGGCATCCTGTTCATCTCACCGGAATACAACCGCTCCATCCCGGGCGCGTTGAAGAACGCCATCGACTGGGGTTCACGCCCTTGGGGTACCAATTCATTCGCGCGCAAGCCCACCGGAATCATTGGCGCATCGCCTGGCGGTATTGGAACCGCCGTGATGCAGTCCTCCATGCGCAGCGTTTTGAGCTTCCTGGACGCGCCGCAGCTGAATGCGCCTGAGGCTTACATCCGCTTTGTCGGAGACGCGTACGACGACGACGGTTCAGTTAAGGACGAAGCTACGGCTGGGCTGTTGCGGCACTATATGGACGAATACAGCGCGTTCGTTCAGCGGGTCCTTGCAGCCAACGCGCCGGGACACATCGGCGATCAGGAACCTGATTCCGCCAAGCTCACACGTTAAGGCCGGGCCGGGTGCCGCTCCATGTCCTCAGGCGGCACCCACCGGCGGCACCGACCGACGGTATCGCGGCGGCATCATACGTCAAAGGCATCCACAGTCCCGGTTTAGTCAGTATGCTTACTACATGAGGATTCATGCTAGTAACCCAGGAGGAACGATGCTTCGTAAATTAGCCATGACCACCCTTGCTTTAGTCCTTTTCGCCGGGGCCACACTCAGCACCACGGTCGCAGCCAACGCAGCAGTGGGTGCGCAGGGCAGCGTAGCCGCCACCACCACGCCGTCGCCGGAACCCAGCAATCCTTCCGGGCCATCCACGGCGACACCCACAGCGGAGCCAACCACCGACGTCTCGAATCCCGCCGGCACCGGGCCGGCCAACCCAGGCACCAGCGAGACAGAACAGCAGGAGCAGACGCGCACCGACGTCGTTCCTTGGGTCCTGGCGGGAGTCGCGGCGGTGATCATCATCGCGCTGATCATTTGGACCCTGCGGAACCGGCGAGGGCGGGACAAGGGCATCAGCGACGAGCCCCGCTAGCCGCGACGGCGGGCGCGGGGAAAGTACACGCCGGCACAGGCAGCTAGGCGTCCTGCGACCCCGCCATCAGCTTGCCGATAATGCTGGTCTCCAAGTGCTCCAAGAGGTGCCGCGGATTGTCATAGACTTCCGCGGCACCGGCATCGCGGAGTTCGGCTTCACTGATTCCGCCGCACGTCAGGGCGATCACGGGCACACCGATCGCGGCGCCGGCCTTCACATCCCATACCGCATCGCCAACAAACACCACATCCTCCGGACTGAGCCCGAGCTTCTCCAGACAGGCCTCAAGAATGTCCGGGGCGGGCTTGCTCTCCTTGGCATCGTTGGAGCTGGTCCATGCATCAATGGAGGATCCAGCATCGAGAAGGTGCCTGCTCACTTCAAGGTCGCGATCTTGCGCCGACGAGGCCAGGCCCACGGCCAAGCCGGCGTCCGAGCATGCAGCCAGAAGGTCACGGACCGAGTCGAACGTGCGCAGGGAGGGCCAGAACGTTGAGAAGACCGCGCTGTGCCCGGACTTCAGGTCCTCCTGCATGTCCTCAGTGCAGTCCGGAACCAGGCTATGAATGAGGCGGTCGCCTCCCATGCCCACTCGACGATGGATGGCGGACATCTCTATGTCCAGCCCTTCTCGCCGGAACGCCTGCCACCACGCCATGGCGTGGAAGTAGCTGGAGTCGATCAGCGTTCCATCCACATCGAAAAGAACGCCGTGCTTCTTCTTTGTCGCCTCATCAGCTGCCACAGGTGACCACCTTTGCTTGAACATGGGCTTGCGCACCTTGCGCTGCCAGCGCCGAGTCAATCACAGGTTCCTCCAACATCAGAACGGCATACCGCTCAGCCGACGCCGGGCGAAGCAGGCCCGTCCCTGCCACCTCCCTGATGGCCGCGACTCCCTCGACAGCCTCATCCATGGACGCAAACCGCCTGGACAAGCCCATCAACACGTCCTCGCCATCCACCATCAAAATCCGATATTCCCCATCAGGCGTTTCAACCAGTTCCAAATGCCCGGCCATCGCTACCTCCTCGTCGCCGACGCCAACCAGCATAGTAAGACTACTTAGTATAAGCCTCTCAGAAATATTGCGTAACGCGGGAAATAGGCGCCCGCAACTTGTTGTTGGCCCAAGCATGACAACAATCGGAATCATCGGTGCAGGACACATTGGCAGCCAAGTCGCCCGCAAAGCGGTTGAACTTGGCTATGACGTCGTCATCAGCAACTCCCGGGGGCCCGAAACCCTCAGCAAGCTGGTGACGGAGCTGGGGCCGCGCGCCCGGGCTGCTACAGCAGGTGAGGCAGCAGCGGCAGGCGATTTCGCCGTGGTGACTGTCCCCTTGAAGAACTACCAGGACATCCCCGGTGAGCCGCTCGAGGGCAAGATCGTGATCGACACCAACAACTATTACTGGGAGCGCGACGGCCGCATTCCCGAGTTGGACAACGGAGAAGCCACCACCTCCGGCCTGCTCCAGAAACACCTCCCGACATCAAAGGTGGCCAAGGGCTTTAACCACATTTTCGCCAAGGACATCACCACCGACGGCACCCCGGCAGGCACTCCCAACCGTCGCGCACTGGCCACCGCGAGCGACTTCCCGGAAGCTGCCGAGCTCGTCACCAAGCTTTACGACGAGTTCGGTTTCGACACCGTCAACGTGGGGCCGCTGGAGGACAGCTGGCGCGTAGAGCGAGACCGCCCGGCCTACGTCATCCGCCAGAACGCAGACGAACTCCGCGAGAACCTCGCCAAGGCAACGCGCACGGTTTAAACCGGAACGTACGACGGCGGCAAGCGGCTTTTGCTTGCCGCCTCACCTTTTGCGTGCCATGAAATTCGGACCAAAAGCGTGTCACGAATCGGGACCACAGCGCACTTTATGGGTAACTGCCTCTCCGGACGCCTGGCGCATCGGGCTTGCGGGGAGGCAGCTGTCCCTGAAGTGTCCGAACCCGAGGAGTTCCATGTCCACCAAAATCTCGAGCTGGCCCGCAGCGACGCCCATGTGGGTGGACCTTGGCGTTGAGGACCTCTCAGCGGCGAAAGACTATTACGGTGACCTCTTCGGGTGGGACTTCGTTATCGGCGGCCAGGACACCGGGGAATACTCGCTTGCGCACGTCGGAGGGCGTGCGGTCGCGGGTGTAGGGCCAAAGCAGGATCCCGGCGCACCCACAGCATGGACAACATTCCTGGCATCGGACGACGTCGACGTGACCGCCAAGAAGATCAACGCGGCCGGAGGAGAGCTGATTGCCCCTCCCTTCGATGTCATGGAATCGGGCCGGATGGCGTTGGCAACTGACAGCGTGGGTGCAACCTTCGGCGTGTGGCAAGCAGGCACCCATATCGGCGCCGAACGCGTCAACGAGCACGGCGCATTATGTTGGAACGAGCTCCACACCCGCGATTTCGCCTTGGCCCGGTCCTTCTACTCCGAGGTCTTCGACGTCAGCTACCAGGACGTTACCGAGGAGGGCCTTGCCTACTCCACCATTCGCAGACCGCTGGACGGCCGGGAAGTCGGCGGGGTCCAGCATGACACCGACCTTCCCCACAGCACCCCTAACCACTGGCTGTCGTGGTTTGCCAGCGACTACGTCCAAGGCACGGCGGATCGGGCTGCGGAGCTCGGCTCGAGCCTACTTATGCCTGTCACGGAGAGCATGCTGGGACGCGTGGCCATCATTCAAGCGCCGCAAGGTGAGGTGTTCGGCATCATCGACGCACCCCGCATCGGCGAGTAACCACCGAGGTTGGGGCGAGGGCGGCAGCCGGGGTCAGGCGGCAGCCGGGTTCAGGGCCTCGGCTATGACTTCATGCGCATGGGCTGCGGCAAGGGGAGCTGCCAAGCGATGGACTGCCTGGAAGGTCCTGCGCACTGCCGGTCCGTGCCACTCGGGCGGAAGGTAGTCCGTGGGAAGGTTCGGGTCCCGGTACGGGAATTTGCGCCACATGGTCAGCATCGGAATGTAGTAGCGGAAAGCGTCGCGCCGCAGCTCTTCCGTGGACTCAGCCAAGGCTACGTCCGGATCGCTGCCCACCCGCTCGGTCCAGTGCTGCTCCGCACCTTCATAAAGCTCAAGGAACTCGGTGAACTGCTCATCGAGTTCCTTAAGGTCCCACCACTCGGAAATCTTGGGCCGCATGGGGCCATCAAAGACGTAGTCGCTCCGGAAAAGATCCACGAACTCGATCAGCCCGCTCGCTGTGAGCCGTTCCCGGGCCTGCTCCAATTTATGCGCGGGCGCGATCCACACGCCGTTGGCTACGGAGCCAAAGCCAAGGGCAAGCAACGCTGACCGCAGCTGGTGCCGGCGGTTGCGCATGGATTCGGGCACCGAGAAGACCGCCAGCACCCAGGTATCCACCGGCGCGGGCTGTTCCGGCGCGAAGATCCTCCGGTCACCTTCCCGGAACACATCGCTGACGGACTCCGAAATCTTGTACTTGGCGATCCCGCCCTCGCGGACGCTCTTCAAAACACCTTTGGCCTTGAGCCTGGAGACCGACGACCGCACGCCCGGAGCGTCGTAACCGAGTGAGCCCAGCATGGAGATCAGCGCAGAGACCGGCAAGGCGTCGCCCGCGTTTCGCCCGTAGAGGCCAAAAATGGTGACGAGCAGCTGCTGGTGGCGCACCGGGGGTGCCGGGACGGCGAACATCGAGAGATCCTCATTTCCGCGCCGCGGTTCCGGCGCCAGTCCAGTTCATCATAGGTGCGGTGCCGGTCCCCGCCGAGCTGGCGCTAAGAGCCGCACCATGCGGATTAACTGGAGAGTCGCGGGACTTCCGGGACCCTCGAGAGACTTCGGGGTGGCCGCATCATACTAAGGGTGCTTACTATGGAGACACGCTGATTCGAGGCTACACCGCCTCGGAAGGTCCTTTCCGTATCAACGATAGGAAGCACATCATGGCAGGAAATCTCGTAGCCCGCTCCATTCACGACCTCACCGCCGCGGCATGGTTCGGCGGCTCCCTGATGGGTGCCATCGGACTTAACGGTGCCGCCGCAGAAGCGAAAGACCCCACCGAGCGCACCCGCCTCTCCAGCAAGGGCTGGGGAAAATGGGCTCCGGTTCAAACAGCAGCTTTCGCCGGACATCTGGCTTCGGATCTGGCCATCGCCTGGGAGAACAAGGGCCGGATCGCCAAGCAGGACAATGTCGCCGCAAACACCGTCTACAAGACGGTGGTGACCTTGGGTGGAGCTGCCGTCACCCTCTATGCAGGTGTTGTGGGCAAGAAGGTGGACGAGCTCTCCGAAGAAGGCGCCGAGGGTGCCACGGAACCGCGCGCCGGGGCATCAAATGAGTTGAAAACCGCCCAGACCCAGCTGAAGGCACTCCAGTGGGCCATTCCGGCATTCGCGGCCTGGGTGATCATTCTTGGCGCCAAGCACGGCGAGATGCAGCGGCCCAAGAACATCCTCAAGGGCCTGCGCTAGGGACCCACCCCGCGCGTCCTACAAACACTCGCCGAGACGGCAGTTAATGAGAGTCCCAGCTCTTAATATTGTCATCAACTGCCATCTCGGCGGGAAGGGTCAGGACCCCTGCAGGGCCTTGACGAAATGCTCCGGCCAAGGCTCTGCAGTGGCGGTGCCGTTGGGGACGTGCACGGCGGTGACTGTCCCGTACGCGGCGACCTCACCGGCGTCGGACGTTACGTCGAAAGCCATGGTCAGCGAGGTCCTGCCGAGCGCGCTGACCTTAACCGTGGCGGTGATGCGCTGACCGAACCACAACTTGGCCTTGTAGTTGATGACTTGCTGCACACGCGGAGCGCTGGGGAAGTAGTCAGGCAACTCCAGCGACCGGAAGAGCTCGGCCTCCGCAGCCTCAACCCAGCGCAGGATGGCCGAGTTGTGCTGGTGTCCGGAGGCGTCGGTATCCACCCATTCCACCGTTCGCTCGACGCACGCCTCCGGAAACTTGTCCATAATTCTCCTAGCGGGCGCCGACGGTGGCGTCGTCGGGATCGACGTCGACGGCGGCAACAGGCACCTCCGGCTGTGGCTTCGGAATCATCGCCACGGCACCCGCGGCCAAAACTGCAATGCCGGCGAAGATCGCGAAGTTGGCTTCGAAGGGCAGCTTGGAACCTGCGATCCAGCCACCGATCAACGGCCCGGAAATAGCACCCAAGCGGGCGAAGCTCAACGCCCAGCCCGTTGCCGTGCCACGGACCTTGGCAGGATAGTAGTCGGCGATGTAACCGGTCAGGACCAGCGACGTGGAGATGGAACCTACGCCGGCGAAGGCCACGAACAGCAGGTTGACCACCATGGTGTTGGGGAAGACCAAGAGCATAATGCCCAGGCCGCCCAGAATGTAGAACACCACCAGGATGAGCTTTTTGCCGTACTTGTCCGCAGCCCGGCCCAAAAGCAGGCCACCGATCGCGGAAGCAAGGCTGAAGACCAGAAGGAACGTCAGGGACGAGCCCAGATCGTAGCCAGCCTTCTTCATGATGCTCGGCAGCCATGTGTTTAGGCCGTACACCAGGACCAAACCGCAGAACAGGGAGATCCAGAAGAACACCGTTGAGCGCAGGTACTTACGCGAGAACATGGTTGTAATGGTTCTCCACCACGGATCTGCCTGCATACCGGCTACGGGAGCTACGGGGACAACCGGCGTGTAGTTGGCGATGTTCAACTTGGCGGCCAAAGCCTTGGCCTCGGACTTCCGGCCCTTTGACTCCAGGAATTCCAGGGATTCGGGCAGGAACTTCCAGATGATCGGAATCAGCACCACCGGTGCAGCACCTATGGCGATGACGGCGCGCCAGCCACCCATAGGCAGGACGAACAGCGCGGCCAAGGCGGCTGCAACAATGCCCAGTGAGTAGCCGGAGTACATCAGGCCATAGTTGTAGGACCGCTTGTTGGGCGCCGAGTATTCAATGGTCAGGGCCGCTGCCACCGGAATGACACCGCCCATGCCCAACCCGCCGATGAGCCTGAAGATGCCAAAGAGCTCCGGCGTCGGAGCCCATGCAGCACCGACTTGGGTGATCGTGAAGATCACCATGGAGGCCAGGAGCATCTTTTTACGGCCAACAAGGTCGCTGAGAGTGCCGATGAACAGGGCGCCAATAAGCATGCCGATCAAAGCATATGAACCGAGACCGCCGAGTGCCAGCGGGCTGAGGTTCCATTCCTTGTACTCGGCAAGTGCGGGAAGGATGGCTCCGAGGACGCCAACGTCGTAGCCTTCGGCGAGGATCGCGAGCCAACAGCAGAACAGCACCAGGCCGGTGGTCTTCTTGGGCACGTTCCAGTCGTTGATGGGTGCGGTGGCCATGGCTATTTCACCAAAACCGATGCCGCAGCGGACTCAGGGGTCCAGCGCAGGTGGGTGTTGGCCTCTTGGATATCCGCTTCCTTGAGCAGCGAGAGCCGGGGACGGACGGCGTCAGTGCGCGAGCTCGGCGGCTTGCGGCGGCCCGCGCGGAACTGCGGGATCCACTGGGCGCCGGGGCCCTGGTATTCCTGTTCGGCTGCAGCATGCAGGGTCCACTGGGGATCGTAAAGGTGCGTACGGCCCAAGGCGATTAGGTCCGCGCGGCCCGCGAGGAGGATGGAGTTCACGTCGTCGTAGGTGGAGATAGCGCCGACGGCGATCACAGCCACGCCTGCCGGTGCGGCAACTTCCTGACGGATGCGGTCGGCGAACGGCGTTTGGTAGCTGCGGCCGAACGCGGGCTTTTCTTCCTTGGCCACCTGTCCGGTGGAAACATCCAAACCGGCCGCGCCGTGTGCCACGAAGGCGCGTGCGATTTCCACGGAATCGTCGGAGGTGTTGCCGCCCTCGATCCAGTCGGTGGCGGAGATGCGGACCGTCACCGGCTTGCTGGCAGGCCAAGCCGCGCGAACGGCGTCGAACACTTCAAGCGGGAACCGCAGCCGGTTCTCCAAGCTGCCACCGTACTCGTCGGTGCGCTTGTTGGAGACCGGCGAAAGGAAGGATGAGAGCAGGTAGCCGTGGGCGGCGTGAATCTCAAGGAGGTCGAAGCCCGCCTCATCGGCACGGACTGTGGAAGCGACGAACTCGGCCTTGATGGCGTCCATGCCGGCACGATCCAGCTCCACAGGGGTCTGGTTTTCAGGGCTGTACGGCAGGGCAGAGGGCCCGACGGCGGTCCAGTTGCCGGACTCGAGCGGCTGGTCGATGCCTTCCCACATGAGTTTGGTGGAGCCCTTGCGGCCGGAGTGGCCCAGCTGGGCGCCGATCTTGGCGGTGGAACGGCCGTGAACGAAGTCCACGATTTCCTTCCAGCTGTCGCGCTGATCATCCGTGTAGAGGCCGCTGCAGCCGGGGGTGATACGGCCGGCTGCGGAGACGCAGACCATTTCAGTCATGACCAGGCCGGCACCGCCGAGAGCCTTGGAGCCGAGGTGGACCTTGTGGAAATCACCCGGGACGCCGTCAGTAGCTGAGTACATGTCCATCGGGGAGACCACAATGCGGTTCTTCAGCTCCAGCCCGCCGATACGGAAAGGCTGGAACATGGCCGGAGCCACCTCCGCGAGGCCCTGGGATTCAGCAAAGCCGCGGTCCACGGCATCAGCGAACCTGGGATCGCGCAGACGCAGATTTTCCTGAGTGATGCGGCGGCTGCGGGTGAGCAGGTTGAACGCAAACTGCGTGGGGTCCTGGTCCTTGTACTGGCCGATCCGCTCGAACCATTCAAGGGACGCCTGTGCTGCGCGCTGGGTGGACGCGACCACGGGCCGGCGCTCTGCCTCGTACGCAGCCAGTGCAGACTCCACGTCCGGGTGCTCGTGCAGGCATGCGGCCAGTGCCAGCGAGTCCTCCATGGCCAGCTTGGTGCCCGAACCAATGGAGAAGTGGGCCGTGTGGGCGGCGTCGCCCAGCAGCACTACGTTGTTGTGGCGCCAGTTCTCGTTGCGGACCGTGGTGAAGTTGATCCACTTGGAGTTGTTGGTGAGGACCTCGTAGCCGTTCAGTTCCTCGGCGAAGATCTCGCGGATTTTGGCGATTGCCTTCTCGTCCGAGACGCCGGGAGGGAAGACCTCGTTGGCGGTTTCGTCGAAGCCGGCCGCGTGCCACACGTCCTGGTGCATTTCCACGATGAACGTGGAGCCCTCATCCGAGTACGGGTACCCGTGGATCTGCATGACGCCCCACTCGGTTTCCTTTACGAAGAACTTGAAGGCCTCAAACACCTGATCCGTACCAAGCCACATGAACTTGTTGGTTCGCGGGTCCAGGTTCGGCTTGAAGGACTCAGCGTACTTTGCGCGGATCTGCGAGTTAATGCCGTCCGCAGCAAGAACAAGATCGTAGTTGGCTTCAAGTTCCTCAACGGCCGGGGCCAAGGTGCTGAAGCGCACGTCGACGTTCAGTTCGATGCAACGGCGCTGGAGCAGTTCCAGCAGTTCCTTGCGGCTCATGGCAGCGAAGCCCTGGCCGCCCACCGTGATCATCTGGTCGCGGAAGTGGATGTCGATATCGGACCATCGTGCGAAGCGGCGGCTCATGTATTCAGCCACCACGGGGTCGGCATTGCCGATGCCGCCCAGGGTCTCATCGGAGAATACGACCCCGAAGCCAAAGGTGTCGCTGGCAGCGTTGCGTTCCCACAGGGTGATGTCGTGCGACGGGTCCAGCTGCTTCATCAGTGCTGCGAAGTACAGGCCGCCGGGGCCGCCTCCAACGATTGCGATTTTCATGGGTGTGCTCCTTCTCAGGCCTGGCTCTGGCCGGCGGGGGTAAGTTGTTCGGTCTTGCTCGCGTTCGCCTTCAGAAGGCCGTCGCGGAGCTTGAAATGCTGGAGTTTGCCGCTGGGATTGCGTGGAAGTTCAGTAACGAAGCGGACGTCCCGGGGGTACTTGTACGGGGCGATGGTCTGCTTCACGAAGTCCTGGATCTCTTTGCGCTTGGTGGCATCGCCGGTGACGCCTTCGCGCAGGACGATGAACGCGCAGACGATGCTGCCACGCTCTTCATCCGGCACCCCGATGACCGCGTTTTCCACGACGTCCGGGTGCTGGTCAATGGCCGTTTCAACCTCGGGCGCACCGATGTTGTAGCCGGAAGAGACGATCATGTTGTCCGAGCGGGCCTGGTAAGTGAAGTACCCGTCGGCGTCCATGGAGAACGTATCGCCGGTGACGTTCCAGCCGCGGACCACGTAGTTTGCCTGCCTGGCATCATCCAGGTAGCGGCATCCGGTGGGGCCGATCACGGCCAGGCGGCCGATGCTGTTCGGACCGAGTTCGTTGCCGTCATCGTCCAGGATGGTGGCTCGGAAACCCGGCACCGCGCGGCCGGTGGTCCCGGGGCGGATATCTTCCCCAGCCGCGGAAATGAAGACGTGCAGCATCTCCGTGGCACCGATCCCGTTGACCAGCCGCAAACCTGTAGCTTCATGCACGGCTTCCCAGGTTTCCTTGGAAAGGTGCTCTCCCGCGGAGACTGCCATACGCAGGCCCCGGAGGAGGTCTCCGCGCTTCTCTTTCAGGATCGCCCGGTAGGCCGTGGGTGCAGTGAAGAGGATGCTGGCCCCGGCAGCTGCTGCGGCTTCAGCCAGTTCCACGGGTCCGGCCTTCTCCGTCAGGAGGGAGGACGCGCCGAAGCGGAGCGGGAAGACCACCAAACCGCCAAGTCCGAACGTGAAGGCCAACGGCGGCGAACCTGCGAACACGTCATCGGCGGTGGGCTCCAGGATGTACCGGGCAAAGGTGTCCGCATTGGCCAGGACGTCCCGGTGGAAATGCATGGTCACCTTCGGCACACCGGTGGTGCCCGACGTCGGGCCCAACAAGGCAACGTCGTCCGCGGCTGTGTCCACAGCCGTGAACTTGCCGCTCTTGTGCTCGCAGCGGGAGGCGAGGTCGCCGTCGTCGTCGGGTCCGTTGCCGGCCCCGTACGTCAGGACCTTCACCTCATCACCTGCGGCAATGGCGAGCTCGTCCACGAAACGGTGATCAGAGATGGCCACCACCGGCTTGGTGAGGCCGATCAGGGTGGCAACCTCCGTGGAGCGCAGCATGGGCATTGTGGTGACCACTACGGCGCCGGCTTTCAGCACGCCGAGCCAGGCAGCCACGATCCACGGGTTGTTGGGGCCGCGCAGCAACACGCGGTTGCCCGGCACAACACCGAGGTCTTCGGTGAGGACCTGGGCCACCTGGTTGGAGCGCTGCTGGAGCTGACCATAGGTCCAGACAGAGCCGTCGGGTGTCCACAGGGCAGGGCGGTCTGCGCCGAACTGCTCGACAGCGTCGTCGATCAGCACGGCAGCAGCGTTGAGCCGCTCCGGGTATTGAAGTTCGGGGAGGGTGAATTCAAGCGCAGGCCAGGTTTCGGCGGGCGGCAAGTGGTCGCGGGTGAACGTGTCCACGTGGGCCGATGGCATCATGCTCATGGCCGTTCCTTTCAGTGGTGCGTCGTTGAAGCGGATGAATAGTGGGGTCCAAAAAAAGCTGTTCAGGCGCCCGCGCGGATCATGCCCTCTTGGGCCACCGTGGCGAGCAGCCTTCCTTGGCGATCGAAGAAGCGGCCCATGGCGAGACCCCTGTTGCTTTGACCGGAAATGGCGTCCTGGGCGTACAGCACCCAGTCGTCGGCGCGGCCATCGCGGTGGAACCACATGGAGTGGTCCAGGCTGGCAGTGGCAAGTCCCGGGCTGGACCAGTTGAGGCCGTTTACCCGGAGCAGCGGCTCCAGAATCGTGTAATCACAGACGTAAGCCAACGCTGTGCGGTGGAGGTCGGCGTCGTCAGGCAGGGCGTCGAAGGCCTTGACCCATATCGCCTGTTGCGGGACCGAGCCACCTTCAAGTTCGATATATACCGGTCCTGGAATATGCCGCATATCGAAGCTGCGTCCCGTGGACCAGTAGTCCGCGGCGGGACCCTCGGTTCCTTCCAGCGCTTCGGCCGCGGTCCGCAGCGATTCAGGCTCGACGGCGGCAGGAGCCTCCGGCTGGAAGTCCGGGCCGTTTTCGGGAACCTGGAACGAACCCATGGCCGCGTAGACGGGCTTGCCGTTCTGGAAGCCGCGGACAGTGCGGGTGGAGTACCCGCGGCCGTCCCGCAAGCGCTCCACTTCGTAGCGGACACTGGAACCGATATCCACCGGACGCATGAAGTAGCTGTGCATCGAGTGCAGAGTCCTGTCAGCATCAACGGACCGCATCATTGCGGCCGCAGCCTGTGCCACCATGTCTCCACCATAGGCTTTTGGCCACGGCACGGACTGGGTGGTTGCTTCATAGGCTTCGTCGAACACCTCGGCCGTTATGGGCGTGAGTTCAACTGCCTTGAGGAACGTCTCGGACGTCAGGGTTCCAGTGATCATGGCTTAGGCCCGGCGGTAGTCGGCGAGGGTTTCGTCGGCTACGTCCTCGAGGTTGACCACCAGGTTCTCCGGGGTGCGCGCGGTGAGCCAGACGAGTTCTTCGGTGATGGACATGTTGGCTTCAACGTGTGGCATGAACGGCGGCACGAAAACCCAGTCACCGGCTTTCATATCAATGAACTCCGAGTAGTTTTCGCCGAAGTAGATCCGACCGTGCCCGCGAAGTACGTAACCGCCGGTCTCAGCCTCGCCGTGGTGGTGCGGGAGCGAGCGGTAGCCCGGGGTGTTGGACACCTGGCCGAACCAGATCTTTGTTGCCGGCGTGTGCTGGATGCTCACGCCGGAGACGCGGATGCAATCGCCGGACTGCGCGGTGTTGCTGTCCTCCGCGCCGGCGCGGGTGACGACCGGAACTACCTTGCCGTCTGCCTGGGCGTAGATGGAGTTATCGCCTTCGAGGCGGTATTCGGTGGTGGTCTGGCTCATGGGTCTCTCCTTTGTGTGGCGCTTTTCAGGCGTTGGCCGGGACGGGCACGTGGATCCGGAACTGGTTTTCCAGCCGGCCGATCCCGTCGATTTCGGTGGTAAGGACGTCGCCGTCCTTGAGGAAGCGTGGCGGGGTCATTCCCATGCCCACTCCCCCGGGCGTTCCGGTGAGGACAAGGTCACCGGGGCGCAGCACGGTGAATTTCGAGATGTAGGACAGCAGCTGGGCCGGGCCGAACACCAAAGTGCTGGTGTTTCCCTCCTGCACCAGCTCGCCGTTGACGTAACCGCGGACCCCGAAGCTCTGACCGGCCTCGTCCGCCGTCAGCATGACCGGCCCCACCGGGGTGGTGGCGTCCCAAGCCTTGCCCTGGAACCATTGCAGCGTCCGGTTCTGCCAGTCGCGCATGGAAACGTCGTTGGCGACCGTGTATCCGGCAATTGCCTCACGGGCTTGGTCTTCGTCCGCGCGGAACAGTTCAGCACCGACGACGACGGCGAGCTCGGCTTCCCAGTCGACGCGGCCGCTGCCGTGGACTTCTACGGCGTCATCCGCACCGACCAAGGTGTCCGCGTACTTGGCGAACAGTGTTGGGTATTCGGGAAGGTCGCGGCCCATTTCCTGAATGTGGTCCCCGTAGTTCAGGCCGCAGCAGATGACTTTGCCGGCGTGGGGAAGGAGCGGAGCGAGGTCAGCATCAGCTGCCGCGATGATCTGCTGGTCGGCTGCCCCCGCCGCCTTCTCGACGACCAACCGCCAGTCCGGCTGGGCCAGGAGAGCCCCGACGTCCAGTGCAGGCAACGTGAGGTAAGACTCGGCGCCCGTGGCGAGTGCCGCCGTCGTACTTCCGCCGGCCGTGCGCAAAGTGGCTAGTTTCATTGCGGGTTCCCTTCGAGATTTTGTGATGTGTCGACTTTTTTACGATCGTCACATATGCTCAACGTAGCACGGCGGAAATGATCTGCACAGAGGCTTTCCAAAAGTTTTTGCAGTTGCCACAACGAGGAGGAACAGCATGAGCCACACAACGATCAACCCGGAATCGCTGCCCAAACCATCGGGTTTCGCGCACGGCACTCTCGCCGGGAACACGGTTTTCCTGGGTGGACAGACTGCCTTGGACAAGAACATGAACATCGTTCCCGGCGGCATCGTAGAGCAGTTCACACAGGCGTTCTCCAACGTCATCACTACCCTGCGCGAGGCCGGCGGGCAGCCCGAAGACCTGGTCAACGTGACCATCTACCTCACCGATGTGGACGACTACATGGCCAACGGCCGCGAAATCGGACGCATCTGGCGCGAAATGGCGGGCTCCCAATACCCTGCCATGGCCGGCATCGGCGTCACGCGCCTCTGGCAGAAAGAGGCCCTGATCGAAATCCAGGGCATCGCGGTGATTCCGGAACGCTAAACCTCTGGAGTTTTCAGGTGCCCGTGGTGAACCATGTCCCTATGGGAACCGTCACCGAATATCTTCAGGGCGTCAGCGAAGCCAACCGCTCCATTCTGGAGCGGATTGTGGGGATCGCCCGCGAGTTGGCCCCGGACGCCGAAGAAGGCATCAGCTACGGAATGCCCGCGCTGCTGGTTGATGGCAAGGGCTTCCTGAGCGTGCTCGAAACGAAGAAACACCTGGCCCTGTACCCGTTCAGCGGGCAGATCCTGCCGGAGATGTCGGAGGAGCTTGGGGGTTACTCATGGTCGCCGGGGACGCTGCGGTTTTCTGCGGACAACCCCGTGCCGGACTCGATGGTGCGCCGGATCCTGGAGACGCGGTTGGCAGCAATCCGGAAGTAGCGTCGGATTTGAGGGCTGTACTCAGTGCTTGGCGGAAACGTCCTGCGAGATGGCATTGGCAGTGGCCACGACTTCCTGCCGGACCGCGTCGAGGTACTTCGCCGGGTCAGCCTGTGCGGCCACAGCCTGGGCCTGCAGGGACACGTTGATGGCCGCGACGTTGTCGCCGTTGTTGTGGTTCCACACCGGCGCTGCGATGGACATCAGCCCGATCTCCAGTTCCTGGTCCAGCAGACACCACCCTTGCCCACGGACCTGCTCGACGGCGGCCCTCAAGTCGGGCACGCTGGCGACGGTTCGCGGCGTGATCGGCGTCAGTTCCGCCGTCGAGAGGTAGGCCTCGAACTTGGCATGCGGCAATCCGGCCAGCAAGACGCGCCCCATGGACGTGGCGTAGGCGGGGAAGCGGGTGCCAACTGTGATGCCAACGTTCATGATCCGGCGTGTGGCCACCCTGGCCACGTAGAAGATGTCCGGGCCGTCCAAGACCGCTGATGACGTGGACTCACCCAGCTTCAGGCTCAGCTGCTCAAGGTGCGGCTGGGCCAGCTGCGGTAGGGACAAGGCCGACAAGTACGAGTAGCCAAGCTGCAGCACCTTGGCTGTAAGCGCGAAGGTCTTCCCGTCGGTGCGGACGTAGCCGAGCTCAACCAAGGTATGCAGGAAACGGCGTGCCGTGGCGCGCGTCAGGTCCGTGCGGGCCGCCACTTCGCTGAGGGTCATCACCGGGTTGTTCGCGTCGAAGGCCCGGATCACGGCCAGACCCCGGGCCAGCGACTGGACATACTGGTCGCTGGCTTGCGGGGCAACTGCGGAGTCGGTCATGGTTACCAATCCTAGGGTGCGTTGCGGGGCCCGCTCTGCGCGTTATTCCTTGACAGGGCCCACGCCGCCCGGGTTCCCTGACCGAGCTTGCGAGGATAGGGAGGCGGTGGGATGCAAAGCGGGCCTCACAACGGGGAGAGCCCAACTTGCGGGGTCTGCTACACCTTCTTGAGGGGCAGCGGTACGAGCTCCTGGATTTCTTCGAAGGTGCAGCCGAAGGTTTCGCGGACGGTGACACCGTCGGGCCCTGTGAGGAACACAGCCTTGTCCGTGTACACGCGGGTGACGCAGCCGACGCCGGTCAGCGGATAGGTGCACTGTTCCACGAGCTTGGACACGCCTTCGCGGGTCAGGAGCGTCATCATCACGAACACGTCCTTGGCGCCGGTGGCCAGGTCCATCGCACCACCCACGGCCGGGATGGCGTCCGGGGCGCCGGTGTGCCAGTTCGCGAGGTCGCCCGTGGCGGAGACCTGGAAGGCGCCGAGGACACAAATGTCCAGGTGCCCGCCGCGCATGATCGCGAACGAGTCAGCGTGATGGAAGTAGGAGGCTCCCGGCAGTTCGGTGACGGGGATCTTCCCGGCGTTGATCAAGTCACCATCGATCTCGTCGCCCTCAGCGGCGGGGCCCATGCCGAGCATCCCGTTCTCCGTGTGGAGGGTGATGTTTTGTTCCTCGGTGAGGTAGTTGGACACGAGTGTCGGCTGGCCGATGCCCAAGTTCACGAAGGAGCCGGGGACGATGTCGCGGGCCACCAACCGGGCGAGTTCGTCGCGGCCCAGCGGCTTCTCCGAGGTCTGGATGCTTGTCTGGGTGCTCATGATCAGGCCACCTTTTTGTTTGAGTCGGCAGAATCGACGCGGACCACGCTGTTGACGTAAATCCCCGGGGTCACCACGTTTTCCGGATCCAGGGAACCTGTGGGCACGATCTCGGAGACCTGCACAATGGTGTGCTTGGCCGCCGCGGCCATGATGGGGCCGAAGTTGCGGGCGGTTTTGCGGTAGACGAGGTTGCCCTTGCCGTCCGCTTTGAGTGCCTTGATCAGGGCGACGTCGGCGTGAATCGGAGTTTCGAACACCTGCCATTTCCCGTCCAGCAATCGGGTTTCCTTGCCCTCAGCCAGGGTGGTGCCGTAGCCGGTCGGCGTGAAGAACCCGCCGATTCCGGCGCCTGCTGCGCGGATCCGTTCAGCCAGGTTGCCTTGCGGGACGAGCTCAAGCTCGATCTCACCGGCGTGGAACTTGGCGTCGAAGTGCCAGGAATCGGACTGCCGGGGGAAGGAACAGATCATTTTACGGACCCGGCCTTCCTTGATCAGCAGCGCCAGGCCCTGATCGCCTTGGCCTGCGTTGTTGTTGACCACGGTCAGGTCCTTCGCGCCGCAATCCATCAGCGCATCGATCAGTTCGAACGGCTGCCCGGCGTTGCCGAACCCGCCGATCATCACGGTGGAACCGTCCTTGATGCCGGCGACAGCCTCGCCCACAGTGTCAATGAAATTCAGCATGACTTTTTACCCTTCTACGCCGACGCGCCGGCAGTGACGTTTTCGAGCACCACGGCCAGGCCTTGGCCCACACCGATGCAGATCGCTGCCACGCCCCAACGCTGCCCGGAAGCCTGCAGGGAACGGGCGAGCGTGCCCAGGATGCGGGTACCGGAAGCACCGAGCGGGTGGCCCATCGCGATCGCGCCGCCATGCTGGTTCACGATTCCGGGGTCAATCCCCCACGCGTCAACACACGCCAGCGATTGCGCAGCGAACGCTTCGTTAAGCTCGACGGCGCCCACCTGGTCCCAGCCGATGCCCGCCTTCGCGAGGGCCTTGTTCGCGGCCTCGACGGGTGCGTAGCCGAAGAACTGAGGATCATTACCGTACGCACCACGGCCTGCGATGCGGGCCAAGGGTTCAAGACCGAGCATTGAGGAAGCAGCTTCCGAACCGATCCACGCGGCCGAAGCACCATCTGACAACGGCGAGGCGTTACCGGCGGTGACCGTACCGCCGTCGGGCCCGCCTGACTCAGCCCGGAACACCGTCTTCAAACCGCCCAGCTTCTCCGCCGAAGAACCGGCACGGATGCCCTCATCACGGACCAGATCCGTGCCCGGAACCTGCGAGACCAGGTTGTCGTAAAACCCTTCGTTCCACGCGGCGTCGGCCAGGTTGTGCGAGTCCGCAGCGAACTGGTCCTGACGTTCACGGGTAATTCCGTACTTTTCGCGGAGCCGTTCGGTGGCCTCGCCCAGGGAGATGGTCCAGTCCTTGTTCATGGCCGGGTTCACCAGACGCCAACCGAGCGTGGTGGACGCCAACGTCATGTCCCCGGCAGGGTACGGCTTGGAAGTTTTCGGAAGCACCCAGGGGGCACGGGACATGGACTCGGCGCCACCCACCAGCATCAGCTCAGCGTCGCCGGCGTTGATCTGGCGGGAGGCAATAATCGCCGCGTCCAGGGAGGAACCGCAGAGACGGTTGACCGAGGTGCCGGGGATGGAAACCGGCAGGCCGGCCAGCAGGGTAGCCATGCGGGCAACGTTGCGGTTTTCCTCGCCGGCACCGTTGGCGTTGCCGAACACTACCTCGTCGATCCGCTCAACATCCAACCCCGGCGCACGCTTAACGGACTCGCGGACCACGTGGGCAGCAAGGTCATCGGGACGGACAGCAGCAAGACCGGAGCCGAACTTGCCAAAGGGCGTGCGCACGGCGTCGTACACGAAAGCCTGGTTCATGGGTTTTCCTTCGTTCTCTTTACCCAACTGAGTCGCAATAGTGCGCGTTTTGAGGGGTCTAAACGCGCTTAAATGCGACCTGGTTGGGTAGAGGGGTTAATTGGGGGTGGAGGATGCGTCGATCTCGGCGAAGACTTTTTGGGCCGTTTTGAAGGCCGAATTGGCCGACGGCACACTGCAATAAATGGCGGTCTGCAGCAGGATCTCTTTGATCTCGTCCCTGCTCAGTCCGTTGTTGAGGGCTGCCCGGACGTGCATGGCCAGCTCCTCCCAGTGACCGTGAGCCACCAGCGCCGTGAGGGTGACGGCGGAGCGCATTTGCCGGCTCAGGCCTGGCCGCGTCCAGATGCCACCCCAGGCGATCCTGGTGATCATGTCCTGGTAGTCCTCGGTAAAGGAATCCTTGGCCGCGTTGGCGCGGTCCACATGCGCATCGCCGAGCACTTCCCGGCGAACCGCCATGCCGGCGTCGTAAATGTCCTGGGCAGTGGCGTCGGGCTGCACGGCACCATTGTGTTCGGAAACTGAGCTCACAGTCCGTTCTCCTTCATGAAGTTGCGCATCAGTTCAGCCACGGCGGCTGGCGCCTCGGCGGGTGCGAGGTGGCCTACACCGTCAAGGGCTACAGCCTCAGCCGTGCCGCCGCCGGCGGTGATGTCCGCGGCAACAGATTTGGCCATCGACGGCGGTGCCACTGAATCCTCGACGCCGGCAATCACCTGCGTGGGGACGGTGATGCTGCCGAGCTGCTCACGGACGTCGAAAGCGGCGAGGGCTTCGCAGCAGAACGAATAGCCGAAGCGGTCGGCATCGCGGAGTGCGTGCAGGAGGCGGCTGCTGATCTCCGGCTGTCGGTCCAAGAAACCGGAGCCGAACCAGCGTTCCGCGGAGCCCTGGATCATCACAGGCGTGCCCAGTTTGCGAACCGTCTCGGCACGCTCCAGCCAGCCTTCCGGCGTACCCAGCTTGGCGCCGCTGCACTGGACGGACAGGCTGCGGAGGCGGTTGCCGTGCTTGATGCCGAGTTGCAACCCGGTTGCCCCGCCCAGCGAAACACCGGCGTAGTGGAAATTTGCGCCCGGCGAGACTGAGTCAACAAGATCGACGACGGCGTCCGCGAGTTCCGCAACGTCGAAGCCTTCTGTGACGGTTGGCGAGATGCCGTGTCCTGGGAGGTCCCAGCCGATGACGTCATAGTCATCGCCGAGGAGGGCCGCGGTTTCGGTCCAGAGGACAGTGGATGTCCCCAGCGACGGTCCCACGACCAGCAGGGGCTTGGTTCCCAATTCGCGCTGCGGGGAGAGCAGCACGGCTTTGACAATTGGCTTAGCCACGAGTGGCTCCCTTCGATGAAAATGTTGCGAATTCGGGGTAAGTCGCGAGGATGCGGCGGCTGATCTCCTGGGCTTCGCCAAGGTAGCTTGCTGGGTCCAGAAGCGCCTCGAGCTCCGCGTCGGAAAGCTTGTCCGCAGGCACCGTTTCACGCAGGAGCTTGGTGTAGATACGTGACTGTTCCGCGGCGGGCGCCTTGAGGGTTTCGTCGACGACGCCCTGCAGCTTCTGCTTTCCGTCCTCGCCCAGAAGAGGGGCGACGGCGGCCGACACGCCTTCGCTGAGGAGCAGCGGCCCCGAGATCTCAACGTTCCGACGCATCGCCTCCGGGAAGACCCGGAGTCCTTCCGTGAGTTCGCGGAGGTGTCCAGCGGCTCCGAGTGCCAAGGCCAGCAGCTGGCGAAGTGCCGGCCATTCGCTGTGCCAGGCACCGTCGGGCCGCTCGTCGTTGAAGGTGGCCGCAGCGAGGTGCAGTTGCGATGCAAGACCGGGAGCCTGCAACGCGGCACTGCGGATCAGCACTGACAGCACGGGGTTTTGCTTCTGCGGCATGGCTGAGGAAACACCCCGCCCGGCAGCCAACGGTTCGCCGAGTTCAGCGACTTCAGGGCGGCTCAGGAAAAGCAGGTCCGCAGAGATCTTGCCGAAGGAATCCAGCAGCGCCGCCAACGCATCGCCCAGGGCAGTAACTGCGAGCCGGTTGGTGTGCCACGGAGCGGGAGCGGTTGCGAGGCCAAGGCTCGCGGCCAGGGAGTCCGCCAACGTGAACGGCGTGGAGCCGGAGCCTGCCGTCAACTTGGTCCCGGACGCCAGCGTTCCCCCAGCCCCGCCAAACTGAACCGGCAACTCCAGGGACTCCAGACGAGCAGCCGCAGCCGCGACGCCCTGGAACCACTGTGCGGCCCTGAGCCCGAACGTGTAAGGGAGTGCGTGCTGCGTCAGGCTCCTGCCCACGGACAGCGTTTCCGCATGCTGCCCCGCCAAGGTGGCGAGCGCCGTCGTCGCGCCCTTTATGTCTGCCAGTAGCGCGGAAACGGTGCGGCTGGCGAGCAGCATGAGCGCGGAGTCGAGTACGTCCTGGCTGGTCAGCGAGGCGTGGACAGCCTTACCGGCGCCGATTCCGGAGGCGTCCAACTCCCGGACGCGAGCGCGCAGGTCTCCGAGCAGCGGAATCACAGGGTTTCCGCCACCTTGGGCGCGTTCCGCTACAGAAAGAACGTCGTAAGAACCGGCTTGGGCGGCTTCGGTCACCACAGCGGCGGATCCGGCGGGGACGAGGCCCGCCTCCTCAAGGACGGCAGCCCAGGAGGCTTCGACGTCGAGGATTGCCGCGATCACGGCACGGTCGCCGGTCAGTGCCGCGACAGCGGGCGACGCCGATACCGGGCTGAGGAGGCCGAAGTCGCCGTCGGTCATGCCTGGTTTTCCCTTGCTGAATGGTCCGCGTTGACGCTGGTTTCCAGCGAGCCGTCCTGCTGGAAGTCCAGGAAGACGGTCTCGTCACCGCCCTGCAGGCGGATGTCCCAGGTGAGGCCGCCGTCGGGGTCTCGTCGTGCAATGAGCGTCTTGCGGCGCTCAGGGTCCAGGGAGCTCAGCAGAGGATCGTTGGCCAGAGCTTCCTCGTTCTCCGGCAGGTATACGCGGGTGAAGAGTCGGTTCATGAGTCCGCGGGCGAAGACGGCCACCGAGATGAACGCGGCCGCGCCGGGAGCCGTCGGGCCGGGGTTGACCGTGGTGAAGGTGTACACGCCGGAGTTGCCAACTGAGCCGCGGCCCCAGCCGGTGAACGTGTAGCCATCGCGGACCAGGGATCCGGTGCGCTGGACGATGTTGCCGTCGGAATCCGGCTGCCAGATTTCCAGGATGGCGTCCGGGATAGTGCTGCCGGAGCCGTCGTACACCGTGCCCTGCAGGCGGATGCTGCCGGGGCTGCCGGGCGCCAGGAGTTCGTTGTCCTTGTTGAAGGGAAGTGCGTAGCCGTAGAACGGGCCAACGGTCTGGCCCGGTGTGGGTGTCAGCTTGCTCATGCGCTTTACTCCTCGTCCCCGGCGTCGCCGTATGCTTCGTTTTCGGTCCAGGTCCGCTTGGAACCGGTGAGGATGATGTCCCACTTGTAGCCGAGCGCCCATTCAGGGCTGGTGAGCTCGTGGTCGTACTCCGCCACGAGCCGGTCGCGGGCGTCCTGGTCCACGATCGACTGGTAGATGGGATCCAACGGGAACAGCTGGTCACCCGGGAAGTACATCTGGGTAACGATTCGCTGGGTGAACTCCGAGCCGAACATGGAGAAGTGGATGTGCGCCGGACGCCAGGCATTCAGGTGGTTCTTCCACGGGTACGCGCCGGGCTTGATGGTGGTGAAGCTGTACGAGCCGTCGTCACCGGTGATGCAGCGGCCGACGCCGGTGAAGTTGGGGTCCAGCGGTGCGGGGTGCTGATCGCGCTTGTGGATATAGCGTCCGGAGGCGTTGGCCTGCCAGATCTCCACGAGCTGGCCTGCAACAGCTCGTCCGTCGCCATCAAGGACGCGGCCTGAAACAATGATGCGCTCACCCTGAGGTTCGCCGTTGTGCTGGATGGTCAGGTCCGATTCCAGCGCGTGAACATCCTGGTGGCCGAACGCGGGCGAGTAGAGCTCTATTGTCTCCGGGTCCGCGTGGTGCAGGCTCTTGGTGGGGTGGCGCAGGATGCTGCTGCGGTACGGTGCGTAGTCCAGGCGCGGCATGGTCTCCGGTCCCCGGCCGTTCTTCAGTGCCTCGGCGTAGCGATCGCTGATGCCCTTTATCTCAGCACTGAGATCCGCTTGGGTTTCCACCTTCTTGGGGGCGACATGCGCGGCGTGTGGCTCAGCGGGCGGCACGAGTTCCTCGGATTCGAGCGCCTGTGCTGTCTGTTCGTGTGGCACAGCCGGCTCCTTTCGGTTGACGGTTCTTGTTGGTTTGCGGGCAGCGGACCTAGCTGCTGTGAGCCAAGGCCCGGTGGAGCGAGTCGTATTGGACGGCGTGGCGCACCGGGGCGTTGGGCGCTCCGTAGCCGTCGTAGTTGCCGCGGCGTTCCACCATTTCGAAGAACACACTGCCCACTGTGGCGGTGTAGAAGTGGAGGAATTCGCCATTGGCGTCCCGGTCATACAGGAGGTTGAGCTCCTTGAGCGTGGCCAGGAAACCGGGTTCAAGATCGAACCGGGCGTCCAGGTCCTCGTAGTAGTTGGCCGGAATCTGCAGGAACTCGAGGCCTTTTTGGTGGGCGGACCGGGCAGTCGCCACGAGGTCGTCCACCGCGAAGGCGATGTGTTCCTGATACGTTTTGCGGGCTTTTTCCTGCGCCTGCTGAGCGGGTGCCAGGTTCAGGACCAGCCTGACCGCGCCGTTGCTGGTCTCCATGACCTGCGAGCGGACCAACCCGCTGGGGCTGGGAACCTCGGCAAACGGCTGCGGCTCCAAAGCCAAAGCGCTGGTGTAGAAGAGGACGGCTTCGTCAAAGTGTTGCCACGGCTGGGCCAGGTTTACGTGGTCAATGACTGCGTTCTGTGCACTGGAAGCGTGTTCCAGCCCTTCGCCGAACTCATGGGTCCATGCTGCGGTGCCGTCCGGACTTCCCTGGCACAGGAAAATCTCGGTGGAGTCCGGCGCGGAGATGCCTTGGAAGACTTCCTCGTCAGCCTGGACCTTGCGGGCTACCACCGGCGCTTTGAGTTGCTGGGCGCGAGCGGAGGCAATGACTGGAGAGTCGACGTCGAACCCCAATGCGGCGATAGCCGGTTCCGCGTGCGAGGCCGCTTGCTCGTTGATGATGACTCGGGCCTGGCCCATGGTCCAGAGTTGTACGTCCTTGGTGCGGTGACGGCCCTGGAACCCGAAGCCGAGCTGGCCCAGGAGCTTCTCCAGTTGTGCGGTGTCGTCAGCCTTGACCTCGGCGAAGTTGAAACCGGCGGGCTCGTTCACCTTGGGCAGCGTGGCAAGCTCCATGGGATAACGACGGCGGGACGCGCTGCCGTTGCCGGCGGCGGTTTCAGTTCCGGCTTCCACAGAGGTGCTCGCCAGCCATTTGGCGCTCTGCTCCTCAAGCCAGATCAGGGAGCGCATGGCGTCCACGGCCGTGCGCTCGATGTCCGACTGGCGGAAAACATCATTGAAGACTTCCAGGGAGACCGGCCCCGTGTAGCCGGCGCGGACCACGTGGCCCATGAACTTGGCGAGCTCAAACTGTCCCTCCCCCGGGAAAACGCGGTAATGGCGGCTCCAGGACAGCACGTCCATGGAGAGCTTGGGGGCGTCGGCAACCTGGACGAAGAAGATCTTCTCAGCGTTGATCTGCTCGATCGGGGCAGTGTCCCAGTCGCGGGACAGAATGTGGAACGAGTCCAGGCAGGTGCCGAGGTTGGGGTGGTCCACAGCTTCCACCAGGCGGTACGCGTGCTCATAGTCATTGACGTACTTGCCCCATGCAAGGGCCTCGTAGGCAACCTTGACGCCCCGATCCCCTGCAAGCTCAGCAAGTTGGGCCAGCTGTTCGGCCCTGAGGTCATCATCATCAATGGTGGCCGTGGCCACGTTGGAGCACACCAGGATGGTGTCCATGCCAAGACGTTCCATCAGGTTGAACTTGGCCTCGGCCCGTTTGAGGTTGGCCTTCAGCAGCTCCGGAGTGACGCCGTCGAAGTCGCGGAACGGTTGGTACAGATCCAGGCCCAAGCCCAGGTCCGCGGCCATTTTCCGCACTTCTTCAGGGCTGTGCGGCGAGGTAACGAGGTCCTGTTCAAAGATTTCAATGCCGTCAAAACCCGCGATAGCGCAAGCCTGCATCTTCTCTTTCAGCGTGCCGGACAGGCAGACCGTGGCGATACCGGTGCGCATCAGTTGCCCGCCTTCGCAAGCTCGGGGGCGGCTGCGGCGGCATCTTCCACCGCGATCAGCTCAAGGAAGTGCGCCCGCATCCGCTCCCTGTCGGCTTCACGTCCGGTGATGAGCTGGAAAGCGTCGGCCGCCTGGCCAACTGCCATCCGGCCGCCGTCGAGGACGTTGCAACCCTTGGCGCGTGCTTCGCGGACCAATTGCGTCTCGATGGGGCGGTACACGATGTCCGCCACCCAGTGCCGCGGCTCAAGCAACCCGATGTCCAAGGGGAGGCCCGGATGGGCGGCCATGCCGATGGGGGTGCAGTGCACCAGTCCGTCGGCGAGGGGCATGATCTGGCTCAGCTCGGTGGTGCTCCGCGGTGTCACGGTGGCTTCCGGGAAGAGCCCGCCGAGTTCTGCTGCACGTTCCGCAGCGCGGGCCGGGTCCATGTCCACGAGATCCAGCGTGCTGACGCCGGCGGTGAGGAGGGCGTAGGCCACAGCCGAACCGGCGCCGCCCGCGCCGAGCTGGACAACACGGTCCAGCTTCGCTTCGGGAAGGCCGTCGGCGAACGCCGAGCCAAAACCGGAGAAGTCTGTGTTGTGGCCAATGAGCCGACCGTCCTGAAACAGGACCGTATTGACGGCACCCAGGCGACGGGCGTCGTCGGAAATTTCATCAAGGTGCTCCAGCACCAGTTGCTTGCACGGGTGCGTGATGTTCAGGCCGTTGAAGCCCATGCGCTGGGCTGCGGTGAGGAGATCCCCGACGGCGGTGGCCGGCAGTGCGAGCTCCAGAAGGTCGAGGGGGCGGTACAACAAGCGAAGGCCCTGCACATCGGCTTCGCGTTCGTGCATGGGCGGCGTGAGCGAGGGCATGACGCCTTCACCTATGAGGCCCACCAGAACGGACTCGGCTCGGTTGCTCATCCTAAAGCTCCTTTGACTTCAGCACCGCGGGCTTGAGGCGCTTTTCGGGGCGCCGCCTGACCGGGTGTTATTTAGATTACTACAGTTGTTCATATTCCGCACGCTTGTTCTTATCGCGAACAATTGTGAGGTGCGCACCCAACTAAGTAGCAGTTGAGGCCGTTCTGAGGCCCCAAAACGGCTTTAACTGCGACTCAGTTGGGTCAGCGCTGGGGTAGGCGCGCCGAGAGTTCTGCCGCGGCCTCCTGCAGGGTGGGTACGTGTGCGATCAGCTCCTCCATGCTCATGCGAAACACCGGGACCGCCGTGGCAAGTGAGGCGAAGGCGTGGCCCTGCGAGTTGACGACGGGGACGGCGACGGCGCGCATGCCGATCTCGTTTTCTTCATCCATCACCGCATACCCCTGGCGGCGCACCTGTTCAATTTCCGCCCGGAAGGCATCGCGGCTGGTGATGGAATGCTCGGTGAGTGGATCCAGGGGCAACTCCTCCAGCAGTCGCTTTCGCTCGATCTCCTCCTCGAACGCCACGATCGCCTTGCCTACGGACGTAGTGTGCAGCGCGCCCAGATGACCGGGATCGCTGGTAACGCGGAAGGTCTTGGGACCATCCACCTTGTTCACGGTGAGGTGATGATTGCCGTCGCGCACAGAGAGGATGGTGGCCTCGTGCGTGCGCTCGGTAACCCGCTGCAGCACGGGCAGAGCGGTTGCCGCGAAACCGTGATGGTTGGAGACGCGCTGACCGAGCTGGAACACGCGCAACCCAAGGTGGTATCGGCGTCCGTCGGGCTCGTAGTCCACAAAGCCGTCACGCGTCAGTGAGCCAAGCAGCCTGTACGTGGTGCTAAAGGGAAGGCTCGCGCTCCTTGCCAGATCTGCCGCACTCGCCCCGCGGGGCTCATTGCCCAGTAAAACCAATAGGCTCAAGGCCTTGCCGACCATGTCGGTCTTTGTGTCCTCATTCACACTCATAATTCGATGCTCTCACATCGTGAGAGCTATTTCTAGATGGTGGTGACATCGCTTGACAAGTGACCCCACTCACAGCCACTATTGCTGTATTGCACAAGTAGCTCTCACCATGTGGTTACTTTCGGGATGATCCGGCCGCACCTCGCTCTGGTCCTCCCTCAGAAGCTAGATCCGCGACATCGTCGTCACAGAAGGAAACCCCCATGAGCCAAACAATGCCGTCAGCGACGCCAGGCACTGAAACCACCACCGGAACCCCCAAGAAAGCCGCGCTTGCCAGCTTCCTGGGCAGCGCCGTCGAGTACTACGACTTCTTCATCTTCGGCTCTGCCGCGGCCCTGATCTTCCCCCACGTCTTCTTCCCCTCCGCCGACGCCAACGCAGCCATCATGTCCTTTGCTACCTTCGGCTTCGCCTACATTGCCCGGCCTGTGGGTGCAGTGATCCTGGGTCACTTTGGCGACCGTATCGGCCGACAGAAAGTCCTGATGTTCACGCTGGTCCTCATGGGCGCGGCCACATTCGTGATCGGCTGCCTCCCGGACTTCAAGACCATCGGTTGGTGGGCGCCTGTCCTTCTGGTGCTTGCCCGTCTTTGCCAGGGACTTTCCGCCGCAGGCGAGCAGGCCGGCGCTTCCTCCATGACACTGGAGCACGCCCCGGACAACCGCCGCTCCTTCTTCACCTCCTGGACCCTTACCGGCACCCAGGGTGGCCAAATCCTGGCGGCACTGGTGTTCATCCCCGTGGTGGCCCTGCCGGACGAGATCAAGTACGGCATCGGCTGGCGCATCCCGTTCTGGCTTAGCGCAGTGGTGGTGATGGTTGCGTTCTTCATCCGCCGCACCCTTCACGAGCCGCCCGCCTTCGCCGAAGCCAAGAAGAACAACGAGATCTCCAAGCTCCCCGTTGCCGATCTCCTGAGGCTTCACTGGCGTGACGTTCTCCGCGTCGTCTGCTGCGCCTTCATCGCAGCCGTCAGCACTGTCTTTGGAACCCTGGCCATTAAGTATGCCCAGGACGTTGCCGGCGTCAACAGCACCATCACGCTCTGGCTGGTGGTCGCGGCCAACGTTGTTGCCCTGGGAACCCAGCCGCTGTTCGGCATGCTCTCGGACAAGATCGGCCGCAAGCCCGTCTTCATTTACGGAGCTTTCTCCAGCGCCATCATGACGCCGGTGTTCCTCCTGACCCTCGAAGGCGGCAATGTGCCGCTGATGTTCGTGGTCTCCGTTGTCTACTTCTCCTTCGGATACGCCGCAGCCAACGCCGTATGGCCGTCCTTCTACGGTGAGATGTTCAGCACCAAGGTCCGCTTCTCCGGCCTCGCCATCGGCACCCAGCTCGGCTTCCTCATGGCAGGCTTCGCCCCGGCCATCGTGACCGCCCTGGGTGGCACCAAGCCCGGCGGCTGGGTCCAGATCTCCATCTTCACTGCGGTGATTTGCGTGATCGCAGCTGTCTCAGCCATGACAGCCCGCGAATCAGCCAAGACACCCACCGCGGAACTCGGCATGCACAAGCGAAACCAGCACGTCTAAACCCGCGGCTCCTGCCCGGTTACTTGGCTTGGAGCATGGAAATGCCCGGCACGTCCTGTGACGTGCCGGGCATTTGGCTGCTACCGCGGGTCCAGCACCACCGTTTGGAAGGCCCCCTGGCCAGTGCCGACGTAAAGGAACAGGGTTCCGTCACCGGCTATGCCAACCACGGAGGGATTCCCCGTTCCTGTAAAGCCATTCCCCAAGGCGGCGAAGGTAGTGAACATGTTCCATCCCGCCCCCATGGACGCCCGGGCCAGGAAGCCTCCACTACCGTTGCCCGGGTAGAGCCACAGTGCGCCATCAGTTCCGCGGGCCATGATGTCTTCCCGGCCATCACCGTTGAAGTCACCGCCCTGCATGACTGAATCGAAGATGTTCCAGCCGGTGCCGATCTGCCGCCACGGCTGGAAACCACCGGCGCCGTTGCCCGGGTAGAGCCACAGGCTCCCGTCGGCAGCCCGCGCCACAAGATCCGCTTTGCCGTCGCCGGAAAAATCACCCGGCGCAAGGATCTGCGTGAACCCTTGCCACCCTGTACCGATCTGCTTCCGGGCCAGGAACTGGCCGCGACCATCTGTGGGATACAACCACAGCGCCCCATCGGAAGTACGAGCCACGAGGTCCGGGTGACCATCGCCGTCGAAATCTCCTGCACTAAGCACCGAGGTGAACGCGGCCCACCCCGAGCCCACTTGGACTCTCGGCAGGAATCCACCGGAACCGTTGCCGGGGTAAAGCCACAACACGCCGTTGGTGCCGCGCGCAAGGACGTCCGCTACAGCATCGCCGTCGAAGTCTCCTGCTTCCAGCACCTGGCTGAACTGGTTCCACCCGGCCCCAATGGCCAATCGATCGGCAAATCCCGAACCGCTGCCCGGGAAGAGGCGCATGGTTCCGGACGACGTAGCCGTCAGCACGTCCGGCTTAGCATCACCGGTGAAGTCCTGCCCGCCCACGATGTCGCCCACGGAGTTCCAACCGCTTCCGACGGCGACGCGCGGCACGAAGCCACCCCAGCCGTTTCCTGGGTACAAGTAGAGAGTGCCGTCGCTTGCCCGCGCGAGCAGTCCGGCCCCAGCGCCGCCAAAGGAGCCGTCAGAGGTGACGCTGGTGAAGCCGTTCCAGCCCGAGCCGGCCTGAGACCACGTCCGGAATCCGCCCTGACCATCGCTTGGATAAAGCCACAGGCTGCCATCGGGCTTGATGGCCATGAGATCGGGCCGTGCATCGCCGTCGAAGTCCCCCACACCGATGAGGTTTGAGAAGCCCTGCCAACCGGATCCGATCTGCCGTTTGGCGAGGAAACCTCCGCGTCCATCGCCCGGATACAGCCACAAGGCGCCGTCGCTGGTGCGCGCCAGGATGTCCCCGCGGCCGTCGCCATCAAAGTCCGAAATGCCGGTGATGGCATCAAAAATGTTCCAGCCCGAGCCAACCTCACGGGGGTTGTTGAGTCTGTTACCGGGCAGCCCCGCGTACAACATGAGCGAGCCGTCCGCCTCGCGGGAGAGGACATCGGCGAGCTTGTCACCGTCGAAGTCGCCCACCGAGAAGCGGATCTTCGCCGTGAGCTTGGGATCGGCAAAGATAGTGACCGACGCCGATGTGGCGGACACCGAATTGATGGTCACCTGCGTGCCGGTATAGGTGGTGAAAGTACTGCCGGCCTGCCACGTGTGATGAGTGGCGTACCAAGGCTCCGGGAACGGCTTGGTGGACGGCATGAGGATCAGGGATGAAGCGACGGTGGCTCCGCCGCGTTGGACGATCTTGACGCCCCGGTTTCCGGGTGGCTTGCCGGAGTCGTCGAGGTAGCTGTCATAGCCGGCGGCCTGCCGCAGCTCCAGGTAGTAGACCTCTTTGCTGATGGGGTCCGTGAACTTGATGGCACGCTGGGCTTCGGTTCCGCCCCAGGGTTTAAGCGTGTAGGTCTTGGCGCCCGTGGCAACGCCAACATCACGGATCTCATCTCCCCGGCCAAGCCCCGCAAAGTCCCACAGCGAGCTGCTCACCACGGGCGATTCGAATTGGGCAGCACCCATGATGTCCGTGGTGTCGCCGTACTCCCGGATGTAGCACGAGGGGTCCGTGAAGCGGCCGTTGGCGTCTACCCCGACATCGGACACCCCACTGCCGCACTGCAATGCGTCCGCGTGCATCAGGCCGATGACGTGCCCGAACTCATGGCTCATCACGTTGTTCGTGAACCCGCTGATTTGCGGCAGAAGGACCCGGCCGCTGTAACTTCCGCTGCTGTATCCGGCGCCCAGGGCGTTTCCGGACAGAGTGGATGTGGGAATGAAAATCACCAATGCCGTGTACGGGCTTGCCGACCAATTAAGCTCGCTGGTGATAGTGGAAATGATGGTGCTGTAGCTATCGGTGGACTTCGCCTTGGACTGATGGCCGGCGACTTTGGTGTTCACCGTCATGGACAGTTTGTTGGCCGTCATCGCTTTCCAGTAGTTGCTGGTCGCGACCACCGCTTGCTCGGCACTGGTCATGGACACCGCGTTGGTGTTGTCCGCCAGCTTGGCCGTGACCAGCCGTACCCGGATGTCACCGCTGGGCCCTGCTGCCGCCGCGCCGACGTCGGGACCGGTGTTGAACGGCGTCGCACGCTCGGGGGGATTCTCGAACTCATGCTCTGAGTGCGGGGTCCCCTCCACGAATTGGACGTTCGGATTGTCCGGCCCGGGCAACGGCACCGCCGTCGCGGGGGTCTGTACAAAAAACAGGCCGGTGGCAAACACCACCAAGCCTGTAGACAACGCGATTGATCGCCTTAGAGCACCCATTCGATCTCCCTGAGCCGGAGCCTGTGGTCCCTGTGAGTCTCAGCAACCGAGATCAGGCTACAACCGGGTAGTCATCGAGACCGGCAGGCGGGGCTGTTAACGTGGAAACCCAACCATCCCGGAATGCTAACGGGACCCTAACCGGGCCGAAATACCGTGGCAACATTGCCGCGCCACACTGGAAGAGCCGGCAAGTGCAGGCACCAGCTCCAGCCAGGAGGACACCATGCTGAAGGAAGCCACCACTCACACAACACGTATACGCGCGATCAGCCAGCTCCACCGCGGCGACGAAATCGAAGCCCGCCTGTCCGTGGGACCCGCTTACGACGACGTAGTGATCCGCCGCGGACGCGTCCAGGAAACGGCACCGGGAATCGGTGTGGTGTGGATCATGGACCACGCCTCCGGGATGCGGAAAGCCATCAATACCGACGAATGCAGTGTTTGGCGTGTCGCCTGATCCGGCTTGACCGCAAACCCTTCTCAGCCGCCAGCCACGGATTGGATGATCAAAACCTCCTGGCCAGGCGCAACCTCCGTATCAAGACCTTTCACACGCCGGATCTCATCACCGTTCACGTAAATATTCACGTAGCGGCGCAGCGCACCGGTTTCATCACGCAAACGCCTGGCCAGCACCGGATAATCTCCGGTTACCGAGTCCAGCAACTGTCCAACGGTCACAGCCCCGTCGGCGGACGCAGTCAGATAGGACTGTCCGCCGACGAGCGGCTGCAGGACGCCAGGCAACAGGACCGTAAAGTCAGCCACGACAGGCCTAACCAGGCACCGTGGCTTGGTCTTCGGGGTCCGGATCGCGAGTCTCTGCTGCGGCCTCCACGATTTCTTCAGCTTCCGCCACCAGTGTGGCTTCCGCCGCTGCCAGCGGGTTTTCCGCCCCTGCCGCGTGTCCAACCACGACGGCGGCACGCACGCAGAGCACGTCCGGCAAGTGAGATGCCACTTCAGCAAAGGTCTCGCCCTCGTCAGCGCTGGCATACACGGCGCCCCCGCGGGTTCCGAAGTACACGCCAGTGGGTTCGGCAGTGTCTACGGACGCCGCGTCCCGCAGCACGGCGTTGTACTCGTGGTCCGGCAGACCTGTGTGCAGCTCTTTCCACGTTCCGCCAGCATCGTCTGTGCGGTGGACACTGAGCTTGCTGTCCGGCGGAATGCGTTCGCCGTCAGCCTTCAACGGGATCACCCAGGCCGTGCCCTCGCGGCGGGGATGAGTCAGCATGACGAAGCCGAAGTCGGCCGGGAGTCCGTCCGCGATTGAATCCCAGTTCTCACCGCCATCATCCGTGCGGTACACCCCATGATGGTTCTGCGCATACAAACGGTCCTCGACGGCGGCATCCGCCGCGATCTTGTGCACGCATTGGCCGAACTCGGGGTTGGGATCGGGCATGAAGTAGGCCGAAATTCCCTTGTTGCGCGCCTCCCAGGAGGCACCGCCGTCGAGCGATCTGTAAACGCCGCCCGTGCTCATGGCGATGTGAACCTTCTCCCCGGAAGGATCAACCACAATGGAGTGCGCCGCTGCTCCGCCGTAGCCGGCGCCCCATTCGCTGCGGTGAGGGTGGTCCCAGAGTCCGCGGTTCAGCTCGAAGTGCTCGCCGCCGTCGGTTGATTTCCATACAGAAATTGGCTCGCACCCGGCCCAGACAACTCCGGGGCGGGACTCGGCGTCGGGGTATATCTGCCAGATGCGCTCCAACGCGGCGTCGGTGCCGTCCGGAAACTTGATGGCGCCTTGCTCGGGCTCGGTCCATGTGGCGCCGAGGTCATCCGAGTGGGCCACTGTGGGTCCCCAGTGCTCGGACCGGACACCCACCATGATTCGTGTTTTGCCGTCCCGTGTATCTATCCCGATGCTGGGAATCTCACTCATCAGGAAGTGCGGGCCGGAGAGGGACCATTCTTTGCGGTCCGTGCTGTTTGCCAGCCACAGGCCTTTCTTGGTCCCGATCGCGATGACGTAACTCTCTGCGGTAGCCATGAACCCCATCGAACCATCAGGGCGTGTGGGTGGCAACGATTTTTTGGGCGTATGTGGATAGTCCTTTTTCGGGCAAGAACAACCCTTACGGTTACAGTGCGGCCCAACTCTGAATCGTGACGCGAAAATCAGAAAAAACTTTTTCGCGGGTGTGGTGAGTGCGGACAGAGTGGACCCGTTGCCCACCTTTCATGAAAGTCCGTAGTACATGGACACACGACGCATAGTGTCGGGCCTCCCCCGTAACCTGTTCTTATGGCCCGTTTTGCACTCGATATTGATGCTGTCACACGCCCCGTCCGCTCCCAGTCACTGCTGGATGCGGTGAACCACCGGGTGGTCATTGCCGATGGCGCAATGGGCACTATGCTCCAGGACCGGGAGTTGTCACTGGAGACCGACTTCCAAAACCTTGAGGGCTGTAACGAGATCCTCAATGACACCCGTCCGGATGTCATCGCAGACATCCACGACGCCTATTTCGCGGTGGGAATCGACGCCGTCGAAACCAATACCTTCGGCGCCAACTGGTCCAACCTGTCCGATTACGGCATTGATGACCGCATTGAGGAGCTCGCCCGCAAGGGTGCAGCCATTGCGCGCGAACGTGCGGAGGCCGCCGAGGCAGTAGACGGCAGGATGCGCTGGGTTCTGGGGTCCATGGGGCCCGGGACGAAGCTTCCCAGCCTCGGCCACACCAGTTACGACTACCTCAAGCAGACCTTCGCTTTGCAGGCAGAGGGCTTGATCAACGGCGGTGCCGACGCGTTCCTCATCGAGACCAGCCAGGATCTTCTGCAGACCAAGGCCGCAGTTAACGGCTGCAAGCAAGCGATCGTCTCCCGCGGCGTCCGCCTCCCCATCTTTGTGGAGGTGACGGTGGAAACCACCGGAACCATGCTGATGGGTTCGGAGATCGGCGCTGCCCTCACCGCACTGGAGCCACTCGGCGTCGACGCCATCGGGTTGAACTGCGCCACCGGTCCGGATGAGATGAGCGAGCACCTTCGCCACCTGTCCAAGCAGTCTTCCGTGGCCATCGCCTGCATGCCCAACGCCGGGCTGCCGATCCTTGGCGCGAACGGCGCCCACTATCCGCTCTCCCCCACCGAACTCGCCACGGCGCATGAGCAGTTCGTACGCGAATTCGGCTTGGGCCTGGTGGGCGGCTGTTGCGGTACGACGCCGGCGCACATGGCCGCCGTCGTCGAACGTCTTGAAACCTTCCGCACCAACGGCAAAACGCCCGACGGCGGAACATCCGACGGCGTGACCGTCACCGGCGGCGCGAAAAGCGCACGCATACCCACCGAACGCGAAGCGGGCGTCGCTTCCCTTTATCACCACGTGCCGTTCGACCAGGAGTCCGCCTACCTTGCCATCGGTGAGCGAACCAACGCCAACGGTTCCAAGGCGTTCCGCCAAGCCATGCTGGAAGAGCGCTGGGATGACTGCGTGGATATCGCCCGCGAGCAGGTCCGAGTGGGGGCTCACCTGCTGGACGTGTGCATCGACTACGTGGGGCGCGACGGCGTCGCAGACATCAAGGAAATCGTCTCGCGTTTCGCGTCCGCATCAACGCTTCCCTTGGTGATCGACTCCACCGAACCACCCGTGCTGCAGGCCGGGCTCGAACACATTGGCGGACGCCCTGTGGTCAACTCCGTCAACTATGAGGACGGTGACGGCCCGGACAGCCGCTTTGCGCGCATCATGCCGCTTGTGAAGGAACACGGGACAGCAGTGATTGCCCTGACCATCGACGAACAAGGGCAAGCCCGCACCACTGAAGGCAAGGTGGCCATCGCTTCCCGCCTGGTGGATTCGCTGGTGGGTGAATGGGGAATGCGCGTCGAGGACATCATTGTGGACGCCCTGACGTTCCCCATCGCCACCGGCCAGGAAGAAACCCGCCGGGATGGCATCGAAACCATCGAGGCCATCCGCCAGATCACCACCAAGTACCCCGGTATTCAGACCACCTTGGGTGTCTCCAACGTGTCCTTCGGCCTGAACCCTGCCGCGCGCATGGTGCTGAACTCAGTGTTCCTTCATGAGGCGGTGCAGGCCGGCCTGTCCAGCGGCATCATCGACGCAGCGAAGATCGTCCCGCTCGCGTCGCTGCCGGATGAACAGCGCAAAGTGGCCTTGGACCTCGTATGGGACCGCCGCGAGTACGACTCCGACGGCAATGTCACGTATGACCCCTTGGCCATCATGCTCGACCTCTTCGCCGGCGTCGATACTGCAGCGCTCAAGGACCAGCGCGCAGCGGAACTCGCCGCGCTGCCCACCGGGGAACGTTTGCAGCGGCGCATCATTGACGGCGAGGGCAAAGGCCTCGAGGAGGACCTGGACCTCGCACGCAGCGAAGGCATGACCCCGCTGGGCATCATCAACGACCAACTGCTGGAGGGCATGAAGGTTGTGGGTGAGCGCTTCGGCGCCGGTGAGATGCAGCTTCCGTTCGTGCTGCAATCCGCCGAGGTGATGAAGAACGCGGTGGCACTGCTCGAGCCGCACATGGAGAAGTCTGACTCTTCGGGCAAGGGCACCATGGTGATCGCCACCGTTCGCGGCGATGTGCACGATATTGGCAAGAACCTGGTGGACATCATCCTCACCAACAACGGCTACAAAGTGGTGAACATCGGCATCAAACAGGGCATTGCCGAGATCATGGCCGCAGCGGAAGAGCATGACGCGGATGTGATCGGCATGTCCGGCCTGCTGGTGAAGTCCACCGTGGTGATGAAGGAAAACCTTGCCGAGCTCCAGTCCAGGGGCCTGGCGAAGAAGTGGCCCATCATCCTTGGCGGCGCTGCCCTGACCCGCGCCTACGTGGAGCAGGACCTGGCCGAGCAGTTTGAAGGGACCGTCAGGTACGCCAAGGACGCGTTTGAGGGCCTGGCCCTCATGGAACCGTTGGTGCAGGTGGCCCGCGGTGCTGACCCGGACGCCGTCGGGCTTCCGCCGCTGAAGAAGCGGATCCATAAGAGTGGCCCCAAGTTCACCGTGACCGAGCCCGAAGCGATGCCCGGCCGGTCCGACGTCGCCGCCGATAATCCCGTCCCGTCCCCGCCGTTCTGGGGCACACGCATTGTTCGCGGTGTCGCGTTGCACGACTACGCTGCGTTGCTGGATGAACGCGCCACCTTTATGGGTCAGTGGGGACTCAAGCCCGGCCGCGGCGATGACGGCGCCTCCTACGAGGAACTGGTGGAGCTCGAGGGACGGCCTCGCCTGCGGTACTGGCTGGACCGTATTCTCGGCGAAGGAATGCTTGACGCGTCCGTTGCTTACGGCTATTTCCCGGTGGTGGCCGAAGGAGAGCAGGTGGTGGTTCTACACCACGGCGAGGACAACGATGGCGCCCTCGGCTCCCCGGGGCTGCTCGCCCCGGATGGTGGCTCAGGCGGCCCACTCGGCACCGAGCGGCTGCGCTTCGACTTCCCACGCCAGCGGCGGGACCGGCATTTGTGCCTTGCCGACTTCGTGCGCTCCCGGGAATCCGGCCAGATCGACGTCCTGCCGGTGCAACTGGTCACCGCCGGTGCGAAAATCGAGGAATTCACGTCCAAAATGTTCGCCGCCAACCAATACCGTGACTACTACGAGCTCAACGGCCTGGTCATGCAGCTCACCGAGGCACTGGCTGAATTCTGGCACGCGCGGATCCGCTCCGAGCTGGGTTTCGCCGCCGAAGAGCCGAAGGACAAGGCCGGATACTTCAAGCTCGAATACCGAGGTGCCCGGTTCTCGCTGGGCTACCCGGCATGCCCTGACATGGAGGACCGCCGCAAGGTCACCGAGTTACTGAAGCCCGAACGGATGGGCGTGGTCCTCAGCGACGAACTCATGCTGCACCCGGAGCAGTCCACGGACGCGTTCGTGTTCCACCACCCGGAGGCCAAGTACTTCAAGGTGTGAGCCGGCACCTCAAGGTGTGGGTTGGCGCTGGTCCTTGGCTGGGGTGTGGTGCGTCCGGGCGTTTTTCGTGCCCGGACCAGCACTTGGGTTGGCGCTTGCGTTGGCTCTTGGATGGCCACTTGAGTTGGACAGGGGCTTCGCCCGCCGGAAGGCGGCCAGGATAGCCCGTCCCACTACCGCGATCCCGATGATGGTGGTGATGGCGCGCAAGGTGTCCCAGCCCGCCGTCGAGGTCACCAGTGAGTACAGCAGGAAGCTGCTGAGGTTGGTGGCCAGCGGAGCCCCCGGCGCATAGGAGATCCCGGTTCCGGCGCCCACGGCGAAGGGCCAGAACCATAGGTTGGTGAGCAGCCCGAACACGTAGGATGCCACAACGCCGTAGCCGCACAGCATCCACAGCTCGGCACGCCCCCGGACCCCGCGCGGGAGCAGCCCCGCACCCGCTCCCACCCAGGCGCACGCGAAAATCTGGAACGGCGACCACGGGCCAACACCGCTCCACAAGACGCTGGAAACGGCGATGGTCAGCGCGCCCAGGAGCATGCCGAAACGAGGGCCGAAAGCCCTTCCGGCCAGTATCAGCAGGATGAACACTGCTTCCACTCCCCCGACGCCGGTGCTCGCCACCCGGACCGCCGAACCTACTGCTGCCAAGACGCCGAGCAAAGCCACGGTGTGGGCGGAACGGACAGAACCGTCGAGAGTAAGGACGACGGCGACGACGGCGAGTGGTGCGATCGCCAGTGCAGCGAACGGGACGGCCGCGGCAGCATCCTGGGGCAAGGCCGCTGCGAGCAACGGCCAGCTGAACGCGCCGAGGGCAAGAAGGTTGGCGGCCGCGAGGATGGCTAGTTCCACGGGCCGGGGCAGCTTGCGTTGCGGGGCCCGCTTTACGCCCCCAACCACGGAAATACCACGCAGAGCAGGCCCCACACCGTGGGGGATCAGGTGGGTCGGCGGCGCGGAAACAGGGGCTGGTGCCACCCCGTCGTTCATCTGAACAATTCGTGCGCCGAGGCCGCTGGCGAAATCGTGATCGTGGGTGGCGATCAGGACCGCAGTACCGTCGTCCGCTGCCCTGCGCAGGGTCATGGATACTGCTTCGCGAGCCTTGGGATCGAGTCCTCGGGTGGGCTCATCGATCAGGAGGACTTGTGGGTCACCCATGGTTTGGAGGGCGATAGCCAGGATCCGCCGTTCGCCTGCCGACAGGTCCCGTGGGTGCTCGTTCGCAGTTGGAATGGAATCACTTCCCCGCAAACGGACCAGGCGGGACTCGGCAGATTGCGGCACAATCTCTGCATTGCCAGCGCCGTTCCCTGCATTGCCAACGCCGTGCGCGTCGTTTTGCCGCCGGGCACGTGCCTGGCGACGATCCGCCGAACGAAGCTCGCCGGCCACTGTATCCCTGGTGAAAAGGTCGTCAGAAGCGTCGGGGACCAAGGCGGGTCGGCCGCCGGCCACGGTGCCGCTGGCTCCTTCACCGAGAGCGAGTGCCACCAGGAGCGAGGACTTCCCGGCGCCGTTCGGCCCCACCAGGGCAACAATTTCACCGGCGTGCAGGGTCAGCGAGGCATCACGGACCAGCGGCTTTCCGTCCCGGTGCACGGAGAGTTGTGTCGCCGTAAGCACAGGCTCCTGCTGTGGTGACGGTGCCGAAGGGGCAGCGGCAGTGCAGGCTGAACTGACCTCAGTGAAGCGCGAAGGTGAGGGCGCAGCGCCTTCTACCAGCCCGTCGTCGTCGATTGTCCACCACGAGTCCGCAACGGGTATCAGGGGTTCTGCCCGGTGTTCGGCCACGATGACGCAGACGCCGGACTCCCGCGCCAGGTGGTCAAGGACGGCGATGACACGGGAGCGGGCGGACGTGTCCAGATCGGCCAGCGGCTCGTCCACCAGGAGAAGGTTCGGTTGTTGCACCACGGCGGCGGCGATGGCCACGAGGGTGGCTTCGCCTGCGGAGAGAGTGCTCAGTTTGCGGTCCAGGAGGGCGGAGACCCCAACGCGCTCGGCGACATCCACTGTGCGGGCTTTGAAAACCTCGGACGGTACCCGGTTCAGTTCCAGCGCCAGGGAGATCTCGTCCCGAACGCGGGTGCTGGCGAACGCTGCGCGGGGATTCTGCAGGACCACGCCAACCACCCCGGCAGTATCGCGGGGCGGCGTTGAAGCGCGATCCACGCCGGCTACGCGGACCGTGCCGGCGAGTTCTCCGCCGTCGACGTGGGAGAGGAGTCCCGCGATGCCTCGCAGGATGGTGGACTTGCCGGAGCCCGTGGGGCCGGTGATGACCGTGATGGAGCCGCTGGAAGGGACGAAACGGTCAACGCGCAGCTGCGTATTCCCTATCCGGAATTGGGCGTCCGCGATCTCAAGCGGCACCTCTGCATCACCGGTGATCCGGTGCGTGGCCCGGCTCCCGAAGCCGCGCAGCTCCAACGCTGCAGCAACCCGGCCGGCATGTTCAAGGGTTCGCTCGAGGATAGGCACAAGGGCGCGGGGGCCAAGGCGTTCGCCCCGCAACCGGAAGGCCAGGCGGACGGAGCCAACAGCGTCGGCGAGCGCCGGGAGTGCCGCCCAGGCCACCACAAGGGTTCGGGCAATGCCCTGGAACGGCCCGCCTCGGGCGAGCCTAACGAAGCCCCGGGCAATGTCCACCCAGGCGTTGAGGACGCCGAACGCAAGGATCATCCCGGCAATCGGGAGGGCGGACAAAACGGCTTCCCATAGGCCAGGCACCGTTACCGGACCTAGGAAGACCACATGAGCGTACGGGGCGGGCAGCCGCACTGACGGCAGGTTCAGCAGGACCGGACCAATGGCGCCCGCTCCGTTGAAAAGGATGCGGTAGATGACCCGCGCCGCGACGAAGACGACGGCGAGCGCCGCGGCAGCCCGTAACGGCGCGGATCGAAAGGTCATGCCGTGGGTGCGGCCGGTGCGCCGTCCACCGCGAAGAGCAGTTCAAGGCTTTCTCCCGGCTTTACTTGCTGTGTTGCGAGGCCTTCCTGGGCGTAGGCCCAGTCACCGGCAGCCGGCTTGACCCAGATGGACCAGTAGGCGAATGCTGCGGGCATCTTGCCGCATTCTTCGCGGTATGTGCCGCCCTTGTGCGTGATGTCGAAGTCGACGGCGGGCACCCCGTTTACGCGGCACACCAGTTCGGTGGGGTATTGGGTTGTTCCCTCGGTTTTCACGTCGGCCAGCTCGAGGACCTTGGCGGCGGTGGTGGGGGCGTCGACGTCCACGCACACTGACTTGTTGGCGGCGTCCTGCTTCAGGGCGGCCGAGTCCACAATGACCTTCACGCCGGTACAGTTTTCGGATACTGCACTGGATGATGCCGTGGTTTCAGGTGCTGGGGAGCTGGGCGGGGTGGCGGCCGGCGTGGAACAGGCGGCGAGCGTCATGAGGAGACCAGCGGCGGCGAGGGAAGTCGCGGCGGCGGTGCGGAGCTTGGAGAAAGTCACGAGTCAAGGTTAGGGCGTTCAGTGTCCGCAGGCCCTTGGTATCGCGTTGTGTGACGTTATGCCTAGGCTGTGAGTGGCGAGTGAGCCTGGTTCCACCTGTGGATGACGGACAACGATGACGGAGAACAACGATGACTGAAGCAAACACCACTGCACGTGCACAACAGCTGAAAACCCTCCATGAAGCACCGGAAATCCTGAGTGTGGTCAACGTGTGGGACGCCATCAGTGCCCGCACTGTTGCAGAACTTCCCGAGACGAAAGCCATCGCCACTGCGGGGCATTCCATTGCCGCAGCCTTTGGCTACGCCGACGGAACCATGCCCTTGGACGTGGCGCTGGACGGAGTGAAGCGAATTGTCGACGCCGTGGATCACCCGGTCACCGCAGACCTGGACGATGGCTACGAGAACCCGGCTGAGACCATCCGCCGGGCGATCGGGATCGGCGTGGTTGGTGCAAACGTCGAAGACCGCTTGCGGCCCTTCGACGAGGCAGTTGCCCGTGTACAGGCGATAATCTCCGCCGCTGCGGACGAAGGTATTGCTTTCCAGTTGAACGCACGCACCGACGCTATCGCCCGCGGCGGGGACCGTCCCATCAAGGACAGCATTGAGGACGCCATCGCCAGGGGACGGGCGTTCCTCGACGCCGGTGCGTCGCTGGTGTTCGTGCCCGGCGCCATGACTCGTGAGGTTATCGAACCGTTGGTTGAGGGCTTGGGACACGGGAAGCTCTCCGTGATCGGCGCACCCGGCGCCCTCCCGGTAACCGAGCTCCAGGAACTTGGCGTGGCCCGCGTGTCCTATGGTCCGTTCACCCAGCGGGTGGCCCTGCGTGCCCTTCGGGATCTTGCCTCGGACCTCTATGGCTCGGGTGTGGTCCCTACTGATACACCGGCACTGAACTAGTTGAACTGACCGGTCCCGTCTGCGAAGCCGGGACCGGTCAGCCGCCCGAACGGGTATCGAACGCAGCCGCCGATTCCCGGAGCAGGCGGGCCGCCGTGTCCACTGGCAGGCTCGCTGCTTTTCTCCGGTCGAATCGGCGCAGCGCGATGTGCCGGGTCCCCAAACCGGGAACGTCCAGGATGTCCACTTGATCGTGGACCACTCCCGTCAGTGCCAGGGTGGGCACAATTGCCACCCCCTCCCCGGCAGCCACGAGTGCCAGCGCGGTGAGGGTGTCGTGGTACTGATGAACAGTCTCAATACGGGTACCTGTCGAGTGGCGTAGTCTTCCGAGCACTGCAGTGTTTGCTGCTGACGGCTCCACTCCCAGCCACGGCAAGTGAAGGCGGCTCAGGTCGATGTTGTCAGTGCCGAGCAGGCTCCCTGCGGGCACCACGAGCTTCCATGGCTCGTCCAGCAGGGGCTCCTGCACCATTCCGGCCGCCATTGGACGCTGCTCGGCCGCCGTCGAATCCTGTTCAATCACTACGGCATCGAGCTGCCGTTGACGGAGCAGCCGCATCAGCGCGGGGAAACCGTCTTCAACAATCTGGATCTGAAGTTGGGGGTACTGGCTGCGCCACTCGGGAAGTCGCGGGATCACCACTGTGCGCATGAAGCTGGTGAAGCCGCCCACCCGCACCACCCCCGCAATATTGACTTCACTCTGCATCCGGGCTCGGGCAACGTTGAGTGCCCGTTCTATTTCTTCCCCGGCCTCTGCCATGGCCAGTCCCGCAGGCGTGAGCACTGAACCTTTAGGGGTTCGCAGGAGTAGGGCCTGACCTGCCTCGTGCTCGAGTTTGCTGAGTTGTTGCGACACTGCGGACGGTGTAATCCGCAGTTCATCGGCAGCTGCAAGAACGCCGCCGGTGCGGGCAACCGCCAGAAGAACCAGCAACCTGCGGGGGTCCATATCCATGTTAAGCGCTCCTAAACATGGGATTCAGAATAATGCAATTGAACTAAAGGGGTTTCCTCCCTCAATATTGACTCACAAGCACGATTCAGTCACGCAGCATCGACCCCCGAATCAAGCACCCATCCTGGACCTCACGCCGCCCGACGGCTTCGTCAGGATGCCCAAATCCTGAAAGGACTCCCATGGAACTGCTGTTCGAAATTGCCGGTTGGACCGGCGCAGTGGCAATGCTCGGCGGCTACATGGCGGTGTCCATGGGGTGGTTGCAGGCGGGCAGCACTTTCCAGACCGTCAATCTTTTTGGTTCCTGTGCCTTCATCATCAACGGCACGCTCCACGGAGCCTGGCCGTCCGTAGTGACCAACGTGGCCTGGTTCTTGATCTCAGCCCTGGCTCTTCTGCGGATGAGGGCCAAGCTTCGGCCTGCGGGGGTTGCCGCCGAGGCTCAAGAGAGTCTCTCACTTGTCCCGGACACTGCCGCCCAGGTCATCGTCACGGCCGCCCGCTGCGCGTAGCCGGCCTACCGCGCATAGCGGGCTCACGAGGAACTGTCGGTCAGTCCACAAACTCCGATTGCGTCTCGATGAAGTCCCAATCCGCGCCGGTCAACACGCCACTGACCTTGTCCGGATGGGGTCCGCCTGCTTCGGCAATATGCTGTACTACCTGCAGCGGCAATTCATCGGCCCGCAGGTTTTCGCGCAGCCACTCTTTACTGTCCAGGTGCAGATCGAGCCACCACATGAAGATTTCCATCACGGACCACCTTTCTTCGGGTTAACGGTAGGCCGGGACTAGGGTCTCTACAAGTCTCCACGGCCGCTTGCTTTATCCCAACAGATGCGCCAACACGCTGTTCAAGCACACGCCGCAGAGCAACAATAGGGATATGGCTGCGGAAGGCTTCAGCGGACGGATTCCCTTGGTTGTAGGCGTGTTGCCGGACCAGCATGTGGAGGTCCTGCAGACTGCCCGGACCTTGGCCGAACAACTCGGAGTGCCCCTGGTTTGCGCTTATGTGGACGAGGCCAGCTACCTCGTGGAGTGGGATCCTTCGCGCGAAACACACCGGATGTCCCTGCACCCCGAAAAGGATGATGAGGACGTCGCGGCCGTCCGGGGCGACTTGGGTAAGGCAATAGCGGAGGCCATGGACGGCGGCACGGCAGATTGGACGTTGCGCCTGCTCGCGGGCGATCCTGCGCGGGCACTGGGCCGCTTGGCCTCCGATATCGACGCCTCAATGATCATCGTTGGGTCTCCCGAGCCTGGCCTGGGGCACCGTATTTCCGAAGCCCTGAACGGCTCAGTGGCGGCTTGGCTGAGTCATCACCAACGGCGCCCGGTGCTGATTGTGCCCCAAAAAAAGAGCCACGAAGCGGCCCATAAAAACTAAAGCGAAAGTACTTATTCGTGGTGGTGGCAAAGGCGTCCCACGGCACGTAGAGTAATTACTGCAGGACGGCGAAAGCTCCTGCTCAAAGACCGCTCCGGAGTGCGTATCCCCCAATAACGCACTCCGGAGCTCTTTGTTTAAGCGACGCTCGGAACCGTGCCGCCACCACTTCTTTTGACACGACGACAGCCCCGACACACCGTTTGTTCAGGCGTGTCGGGGCCGTTGTCATTTCATAGTGGGTGGTGGCGGTGCGGCTCGCGGGAAGAGCACGACGCCGTCACCCGGCTTGGGTGCCCGAGGGTCAGGTTCTGCGTTGTCAGGCAACCGGTTCGACGATGGGTAGATAGTGCTCAGGACGCCGGTGATGGCTGAAATTGAAGACGTCCCTCCGGTACCGGGTCACCATGTCCAGATCGATTTCAGCAGTAACAAGCTCGTCTCCTAGAGTCTTGGCTGCCGCCACAATCTCACCGGACGGCGCGATTATCGCGCTTCCGCCAATCTGGCTCACACCCTCTTCCGTGCCGGCTTTGGCCGTCCCTATAACCCACATTGAATTCTGGTACGCGCCTGCTTGCATAGACAGGTGATTCTGGAAATCAGTGAGGTCATTGGACTCGCTGAGATGCGGAGTGGTTGTGGGAGTGTTGTAGCCAAGACAGACAAGCTCTGCTCCCCGAAGAGCAAGTACTCTGTATGTTTCCGCCCAACGACGGTCGTTGCAGATGGCCAGCCCGATTTTTGTATCCCGCCAGGGCTGCACCCCAAACCCCAGATCTCCCACCTCGAAGTACCTCTTTTCAAGGTTCTGAAAGGGAGCACCTTCTTGAATGGTCTCGAAACCCGGCAGGTGGATCTTGCGGTAGCGATGAATAACGTCACCGTGTTCGTCTACCAATGCCGCCGTATTGAACGAGCGGTGGTCTGCAGTCCGTTCCGCGTATTTTCATAAAAAGTATCGAGTTCATCGGCGTCTTCAACCAGCCAGTGCGGGAAAAAAGGGGTCAAAGCCGCCTCTGGGAAAACCACGAGCTTAGTGCCATCTGCCGCCGCGGTCTCAAGCATTTTTATGAGACGGGCAAGGGTTTCAGGACGGGTTTCGGTCAAGGGCACTGGACCAAGCTGCGCCGCGGAAACGATGATTCGTCTGGTCATTGGACATCACTCTCTTTGAATAGGTTTGAGCGGTTTGTGGGTGTCGCCCAAGGGTGGATGTCGTGCAGCTGGCGCTACTTCACCTCACGAACGTGTACAGCAGGGCTGCCATCCCGAAGCCCACAATGGAGAGCACGGTTTCCAGGACCGTCCAGGTCTTGAGGGTGTCCTTGACTGACATGTTGAAGTACTTGGAGATGATCCAGAATCCGCCGTCGTTCACGTGGCTGGCGATGATGGAGCCGGAGGAAATGGCCACAACGATCAATGCGAGCTGTGGCTGCGAGTAGCCGGAGGCAAGGCTGGGGGCCAGGATGCCGCCGGTGGTCACGATCGCTACGGTGGCCGAGCCCTGGGCGATGCGCATGCCGGCGCTGATCACGAAGGCGGAGAGGATGATCGGAAGGCCGGCCTGGGAGAGTGAGTCTGCCACGGCCTTGCCTACGCCGGTGGCCGAGAGGACTGCGCCGAAGAACGCGCCGGCACCTACAACCAGCAGGATCATGCCCACGGGGCGCAGCGAGGAACCGGTGATTTCACTGAGTTCAGCGGAAGTCATTCCACGGCGGATTCCCAGGAGCCACATGGCAATGAGCACGGCGACGGTCAGTGCGATAGCGGGGTTGCCGAAGAACTGGAGGATGTCGCGGAAGGTGCCTGCTGGAGCGAAGATGTTGCCGAACGTGCCGCCGAGGATGAGGATCATGGGCAACCCGATGGCCAGCAGAACCAGCCCGATGGACGGCTCGTTGCCCTTGGCTTGATCCGCTTCAGGAACGATCCTGTCCTCCGGAACGGAAACCATGACGCGCTTGCCGATGTACGTACCCCACAGGATGCCCGAAGCGAACCATGCGGGGATGCCGCAAATGAGGCCCATGAGGATGATCCAGCCGAGGTCCACGCCGAACAGTCCGGCCGCTGCAACGGGGCCGGGGTGCGGCGGAAGGAAGGCGTGTGTCACAGAGAGGCCGGCCAGCAGCGGCAGCGCGTACAGGGCCAGTGACTTGCCGCCACGGATCGCGGCAACATAGACCAACGGCGCCAGGACGAAGATGCCGATGTCGAAGAACACCGGGATACCCAGCACGAAGCCGGTGATGCCCATGGCAAGAGGGGTGCCCTTTTCACCGAAGATCTTCACGAGCCTTCCGAGCAGCACCTCGGCGCCGCCGGACCGTTCCAGGATGGCACCCAGGACAGTGCCGAGCCCGATGATCACCGTGATGTGGCCCAGGATGCCGGCAAAGCCTTTTTCAATCAGGGCGTCGCTGCTCTTGGTGGCTGAGCCCACCAAGGCTTCCACGGAGATCCCGCCCACCAGAGCCACGATCACACCGGTTCCCACCAGGGCGATGAACGGTTCGAGCTTAACCTTGATGATCAGGAAGAGCAGAAGGGCGATGCCGGCGCCTGCGAGGAGGAGCAGGCCGGCGGTATCGTGCCGCAGCCATTCGAGAAATTCATTCATGGACGTTTCTTTCTGGGTGAGTCCTACTTGAGGGTGCCGGTGAAGGCTGCGGCACGGGCCGCGATGTCTGCCCAGTCACCTGCAGCAACTGCCGCGGGCGGAACTACGCTGGTGCCGCAGCAGACTGCGGCAGCACCGGCGTCGAGGTAGCTCTTGGCGTTGGAGGCGTCTATGCCTCCCGAAGGCAGCAAGCGGATCCCCGGGTAGGGGCCCTGCAGGTCCTTCAAGTACGCCGGTCCGAGCTGTCGGGCGGGAAAAATTTTGACGGCGGCGGACCCCAGGTCCAGGGCCTGCGCCACCTCGGTAGGGGTCATGGCGCCGAGGCTGAACGGGATGCCTGCGGCTACTGCGACGGCGGCGACCTCTGGCCTGAGGCCCGGCGTCACCAGGAACTGCGCGCCGGCGTCGATCGCTGCGCGGGCTTGGTCGGCGGTCATCACAGTGCCGATTCCGACGGCGGCGCCGTGTTCTGCTGCCGTGTCCGCGGCGCGCTGCACGTGCTTGAGCACATCCGGGGTGGTGAACGTCAGTTCGACGCTGCGGATACCGCCGTCTGCCAGTGCCCGGCAGAGGTCAGCGGCGTCCGTGATGGACGGGGCACGGACCACGGCCAGGGTACGGTCGGCTTCGAGCTGCTGGAGGAATTGTTCGGGGGTCATGATTGTCCTTCTCTGGTGAGGCCGTCGCTGCTGCGGCGAAGGGCACGGCCGGTGCGGGCGCCGGTGGGCTTGCCGCCGTCGATCGCTGCCGTGCCGTTGACGAAGACGTACTGGATGCCGCTGGCGGCCTGGCGTGGGTTCTCAAAAGTGGCTTCATCGCGGACGGTTTCCGGATCAAAGAGCACGACGTCGGCGGCGAACCCTTCGCGGACAAGTCCCCTGTTGTGGAGCTTGAGCCGCGCGGCGGGACGGCCACTGAGGTGATGGACCATTTCCTCGAGGCTCAACAGTCCGAGGTCCCGTGAATAGTGGCCGAGGTAGCGCGGGAACGTGCCCCAAGCGCGAGGGTGTGGCTTGGCGCCAACCAGGAGCCCGTCACTGCCGCCGGTGTGGGTGCGGTGCTTCATGATGGCCTGGACGTTTTCCTCGTGGCCCACGTGCTGGAGGATGCCGGTGCCCAGGCGGTCTTTGGTGAGGATCTGCGCGAACACGTCGAAGGGCTCGCACCCGGTTGTGGAGGCGATGTCCCGGATGGTCTTGCCCACGTAGCCTGCGAGCGCTGCGTTCTGGACTCCACTGATTTCCAGGGTGTCCCACTCGGCAACCACGCCGTGGCAGCCGTCGGAGCCGTAGATCTCCACGGATTCGCGGATGCGTGCGCGGGTTACCGGGTCTGCCAGGCGCGCCAGTGTGGCCTCGGTTCCGCCGGATGACGCCCAGCTCGGCAGGATCGCGCTCAAGGTGGTGGCCCCGGGGAGGTACGGGTAGGTGTCCAAGGTGATGTCCACGCCTTCATCGAGGGCGGAATCGATCAGCTCCAGGAGTTCCCCGGCCCGGCCCTTGTTTTCCGCGAAGTTCATGGTGGCGTGGGATAGGTGGAGGGCGCAGCCGGTGTCGCGGCTGAGCTCGATCATCTCGGCGTAGGCACCCAATGCGCCCTTGCCGTAGGAGCGGTGGTGTGGTGCGTAGAAACCGCCCAGTTCGCCCACGGCCCGGCAGAGACCAGCGAGTTCCTCGGTCTGTGCGTACATTCCCGGGGTGTAGGTGAGGCCTGAGGACATTCCCACGGCGCCCTCTTCCATGGCCGCGCGGATTACGTCCTGCATCTGCTGCTGTTGCTCCGGCGTGGGGTCACCTTCGGCGAAGCCCATCACCATGGCCCGGACGGTTCCCTGGGGAACGAGGTAGGCGGCGTTGGTGGCGATTCGGCCTCCGTCCTTCACCGCGTCCAGCCGGTCGAGGTACTCCCCCACGCTTCGCCAATTCCAGTCAAAATCGGCCGGGTTGTCGTTCCAACCGGCGATCTTCTCGCGGACACCCGCCAACGTGGCATCGTCCACCGGCGCGTAAGACAGACCGTCCTGGCCCAGCAATTCCGTGGTGACACCCTGGCTGAGCTTGGCGTAGTGATCCCTGGTAATCAGCAGCTGGAGGTCGGAGTGCGCGTGCATGTCGATGAAGCCGGGGCTCAAGACCAGGTCTGTGGCGTCGATGACGCGGTCGGCACCGGTTTCCACCGCGGCAGAACCAGCGGTGAGAGTTCCGGCATCGGCGACGACGGCAATCACCGCGCCGTCCAGCAGGACGTCCGCACGGCGGCGGTCCGCTCCGGTTCCATCCACCAAGGTGGCATTGCTGATGAGGGTCTTCATGGTTGGTCCTAGAAGAAGGTATGGATGAGGTCGACGACGGTTTGATTACCTGTGGTGTTGGCGGACGCACTGTCCGCGAGCACCGGAATGACGGTCCATTTGTCGAACGCGGTGCACGGGTGGGACAGGCCCAGCCGGACGACGTCGCCGGGACGGACGGTGGTGGTGTCGGCGTCGTAAGTCATGAAGCTGTGTTGATCGTTGACCGAGGTGATCTCGGCGCCAAGCAGCGGCTTCATGGCTCCGCCAAGGACCGGGCCGATGAGCTGCGGCTCAGGCAGGCCTTCGTCAAAGGGGAGGTCGCGTTTGCCGGCGTCGAGGATGGCCAGGCCGGGTTCGGTCTGCGAAACAACGCGGGCCCAGCCGTACATCCCGGCGGTGAAAGGCTGGTCTCCTTCGCGGGAAAATGGCGAGATTCCCCGGTAGAAACCGTCGTCGTGGATGATGTACGCGCCGCTGCGGATCATGAGGTCCACGGATACGGAATCAGATCCAGTCCCACCGGCCTCAGCTGCTTTTCTGATGCACGGTGAGAGAACTGTGACCACGTCGTCGAAGTACGCGCTGCCACCGGCGGTGATGATCACGGAGCCGGAACCGTAGAGGTCCGCGGCGAGAAGTTCTTCGTGAAGCAGCCGCATTGTGGCGAGGTGGCCGCGAACGGCGGCCAGTCCGGCGTCGTCCGCTGTATGCGCGAGCGAGCCTTCATAACCGCTGACGCCCACCAAGCGGAGGTTCGGTGACTCGGATATAGCGCGTGCAATGTCCAGGGCAGCGTCCGCGGACCGGGCTCCGGTGCGGCCGCCGTGGGCGCCCAGCTCCACTAGCACGTCCAAAACGGCATCGCTGCCGGCGAGCGTCCGATTGATGATGTCTACGGTTCCCGGCGAATCGATCCAGGAAAGGATGGTGGTGTCCGCGGGCTGGCCGGCAACCCATGTAATCGCGCGCGGATCCGTGAGGCTGTTGGCAAGCTGCAGGTTCCGCACGCCGAACTCGCGGGCCACGCGGAGCTGTGCGAAGTTGGCCAGCGTGATGCCCCACGCGCCTCGGTTGAGCTGCTCGGTCCAGAGCTGGGGGGACATGGTGGTCTTGCCGTGCGGTGCGAGCAGGACGCCGCGTTCTGCGCACCACTGAGCCAAACGATCCGCGTTGGCATGGAGCGCGCCGGCATCGAGGGTGAGCAGCGGCGTCTGGAGATCGGCAAGCGTGTGCTTGGCGGCGAGGAAGTCCGCGTGGGTGGTTCCGTTCGCGGTTGCGGGCACCGCTTTGTGGCGCCAGTCGAGACGGCGTTCAGCCAGGCCCGCCACGGCAGATGCCGAGATGGCTTCGGAGGTGTTCACGCGTTTGGTTCCCTTCGCGGTGCTTCGTTGCGTATTTTGCAACGCTGGTTGCAAACCTGCTGGTGATATGTCTAACATGGTGGCGGATCGAGAGTCAAGGCCGCTGAGAAGCGCACGAACTAGTGGGAGAACGATGCTTTCAGCTGTATGCGTGGGCGAAACCATGGCCATGCTTACCCCTGTCCACGCCGTCCCCCTGCACCTGGCAACCGAGCTCCACTTCGGGATCGGCGGTGCGGAATCCAACGTCGCCATGGGGCTCGCAGCCATGGGCTTGGACACGCACTGGGTCAGCCGCGTTGGCCACGACGGCTTCGGCACCCGCATCCTCCACGAACTTCAGGATCACGGCGTGGGTACCTCCGGCGTGGAAGTGGACAAGTCCCTGCCCACCGGCCTCTACGTGAAGGTCCCCGCCCAGGATTCAGACCCCGACGGCGGCAGCTCGGTTTTGTACTACCGGCAAGGATCCGCGGCGTCCGCCATGGGACGGGACACACTGTCCAACCCCGCCGTTTCCGCACTGCTGGAAAAGGCTGCACTGATCCACCTGAGTGGGATCACCGCTGCCCTCTCCCCCGAGTGCCTCTCACTGCTGGAAGCCATCCTGGCTGAGCCAAGAAACGGCCGGACCATCAGCTTCGACGTCAACTGGCGCGAAGCTCTCTGGGCAGGCCAGGATCGTTCCGTCCTGCAGCGGCTGGCGAACCTGGCCGACGTCGTGCTTGTTGGAAAAGACGAAGCCGAACACGCCTTCGGCACCACCGACGAAGCCGAACTCCGCCGCATGATGCCCGACCCACAGGTGCTGATCATCAAGAACGAGGCGATCAGCGCCATCTCTTTGGACCGGACCGGCACCCGGGAAGAGGTGCCCGCACTGTCTGTCGCCGTCGTCGAACCCGTTGGCGCAGGTGACTCGTTCGCTGCCGGGTACCTCAGCGGCATGCTGTTCGGGCTCGGCCAAAAAGAGAGCCTTCGCCGTGGGCATGTTGCTGCTGCCTGCACCCTGACGGTCCACGGCGATCGCGGCCCGCTGCCCGACGCCGCCGAGCTTGCCGCCATCCTCGATTCTTCGGACGCTGCCTGGGCTGCTATCCATGTTGAAGACGGACAATTCAACACCAGAACCGGAGCGTGACACCGTGAGCCAAAGCCTTATGCGGGCCATCGATTTGCTCGGCGAACTCGCCGCCAAACCCGCAACCCTGGATGAGCTGGCCTCCAAAGCCGCCGTGCACAAAACCACCGTGATGCGGCTGCTGCACGCCATGGAAGAAAAACGCTTCGTGGTCCGCGACGAAGATCAGCGCTTCATGCTCGGTTCCAAGCTCTTCGAACTGTCCTCGCTGGCCCTGGAACAGCGGGACATCCGCAAAGTGGCGCACCCGCATTTGGCCGAACTCAACGGACGCACCGGGCACACCGTGCACCTGGCAGCATTTGAAGGCAATGAGGTGGTGTACATCGACAAATTCGAGTCGCACCACCCCGTCCGCATGTACTCACGCATCGGCCTGACAGCATCGCTGCATTCCGCCGCTGTAGCCAAAGTCCTCCTCTCCGACATGCCGCGAAGCCGGCAGGAAAAGATCGCCGCAGGATTGGACTACGTAAAAGTTACCGAGAACACCCTGACCTCGCCGGAGGCCTTGCTGGCCGAACTGGAGCAGGTCAAGGAACAGGGCTGGGCCCACGACAACGCCGAGCACGAAGCCTTCGTGCACTGCATCGCGGCCCCCATCCGCGACGCCAGCGGCGCCGTTGTAGCCGCAGCCTCTTGTTCGGTACCGGTAGTGATGCTCAGCTATGAAGGCTTGCTTGAGCTGCTGCCCCACCTCAAAGCCAGCACCGAGGCCATCTCCAACGACCTCGGCTGGATCAGCCACGAAAGGAACTCAGCATGAGTGAAAAAACAGTAGTACTCACCGAAAACGCCCCCGCCCCGGCGCACGTATTCTCGCAGGGCATCAAGAAGGGCGGCATGTTCCAGGTTTCCGGCCAGGGCCCCATGGATCCCGCCACCAACCAGTACATCGGCGAAGGTGACGTCCGCGTCCAGACCCGTCAGACACTGGAGAACGTCAAGGCCATCCTCCAGGCCGGCGGGTCCTCCGTTGAAGACGTCCTCATGTTCCGCGTCTACCTCACCACACGCGACGACTTCGCGGCCATGAACGAGGTCTACGGCGAGTTCATCCGGGAGAACGTGCCCAGCGGTCTGTTGCCGAGCCGCACCACCGTGTTCGTGGACCTGCCGCACGAGGTCATGCTGGTGGAGATCGACGCCCTGGCGGTTACCGCCTAGCCCTCTCTCACATAACTACAGCTTCCACCGGACGCTCTCTCACATCCGCGCGAAAGCACGACGGGGGCGCTCCCCCTGGAGTGCCGCCGTCGAGCTCTTTGGGTGGCTGGCCTTTTTGCTGCGTACCGTCACCACCCACTTTGAAGCTGAAACCACCCCGAAACGTCGCGAATGACGGCGCGTCTCAGCTTCCTCGGGCTAAGAGTGGGTGGTGGCGGCACGCGCCTACTTTTGAAACCGAAGCTTCCACGGGGTGAGCGCGGACTCCAGCTGTTCGCGGAGATTCATCTTGGACGCCCCTTCCACGCGTTCTTCAAAATGGATGGGTACCTCCGCGATCTTCAGGCTTTGCCGGGCTGCCCGGTAATTCATCTCAACCTGGAATGAGTAACCGTCACTTCGGACGGACGCTACGTCAATTTGGTGGAGGGCAGCGGCCGTCCACGCCTTGAAACCCGCTGTTGCATCTTTAACCTTCAAACCCAGGATGGCGCCTACATAGAAATTGGCCCAAGCTGAGAGTGCCTTGCGATGCCACGGCCATTCCGCGGCCGTGGACCCACCGGCGACATAGCGCGAGCCGATCACGAGCGCAGCACCGGAATTACGAATCCGGTCAAGCATTGTAGGAATTGCCGACGTGGGGTGGGATAGATCTGCATCCATTTGGATGACAACGTCGGAGTCTTCCGTCAGAGCATGGGTCATTCCGGCTACATAGGCACGCCCCAGCCCATCCTTTACTTTCCTGTGCAGGACGGACACCGTTCCCTTGGATTCCGCTGCCAGTTGGTCAGCCACCGTTCCTGTGCCGTCGGGGGAGTTGTCATCCACTACGAGGACATTGAGGTTCACGATCCCAAGTGAATCGAGCTGGGCAACGAGGACGGGCAAGTTTTCCCGCTCATTGTAGGTGGGCACAACAACGGTAATTTTCGGATTTGCAGTCAAAACGTGGGTCCCCAATTCGTTTTCGGATCTGGCCCGAGCATGGCGGTGTCGCTGGACGCGATAGGCCTGGCCAGTCTATTGATCCTGGCCCCACAACATAAAAAGCACAGGGGCGCTGGTTGCAGTGATGGGTGTACCGCCACCACCCACTTTGATTCTGAAATCACCCGACATGCCGCGAAAGACTGCGTGTCGCCGACGATCAGCGCTCAAAGAAGGTCAGGAAGCCACGCGCCGGCCGACCACCGACGCCGGGACCGCCGGGACGCGCTGACGCTTGGCGTACACCCGGGCCCGTTGGCTGGAGAGTGCCAGGAGCACCAGGATGTCGGTCGCCAGCCCGGAGAGGCCGGCTTCGAGGGTGATATTTGCGCTGCCCGTGGAGTAGTCGATTGCCTGCACCAGGATGGAGATGGAGCTCAGGCCCATGGCAATCACGCGGGCGCCGTTGCTGCCCAGGAAAATGCGCCAGGCAAGGAAAACTTCCCCCAGCCCGAACACCAGGACCACGCCCGCTATTAAGGCGATTGCCGCCGTCGTGCTTTCCGGGTCTGCGGAGTCGTAATCCGCGGTGAGTCCGGAGATGTCACCGCCGGAGCTGAACAACGTTATCGCAAGGACCAGGGCCGCTACTGCCCTGGCCACCACCAACGCGGCTCCCATCATGATGGGAGCGGGTCGGCGGTCCCGGCTGTCGGTTCGGCCGGGCGGCTGATGCGAGGGGACCCGGACGCGGCGTGCGTCGATGATCGGCAGGTCGCCGTCCGTGGAGATGGAGTCACCGCCGCCGTTTCTCGTGTGATATCCGGTGGAGAAGTCCTCGATGACCTGGACCGTGACGGCAGACTCCGCGGCCGAAACAGTGGAAACAATGTGATCCCGCTCCACGTCGGTGTTCTGCTCAATTTTGTGCGTGATCTGGAGGGTGAACAGGGAAAAACCGACGCTGCGATCGTAGGTACCTGCCGCGAGCCAGTCCACTTTGTGGCCGCCCGGGAGAAGCCAGCCTTCAGGACAGCGCCAGAAGCGGACGTGGTGGCGTTTGCCGGGGGTGTTGTTGACCTCTTGCTGGTAGGCGAAATCCTGCTGCCGGTCGAATAGATACAGGGGGCTCACCGGCGCCTCCGTGTAACTTTGCCGGAAGATCGTGGAGCTGATGATGCGCCGGCTGCTGCCCAGCGTTACCTCGTCCGCTTGAGTCCAGCCGGCGGCCCTCATGATCGCGTGGATCTGGGGTTCGGCCCCCAGCAGTGCAGCATTGACGGGGTCACCCAGCAGGCCGTCGCTGGTGCGCGCGCGGCCAATGAAGTATCCCGGAACGTAAATGGTGGTGAGGATCCGGTGCAGTCTGGGCAACAGCAAGTACGCCAGGAACGCCCAGAACACCACCGAAAACCACAACTGCCCCCACCCCAGGTGGAAGCTCTCCCCCACCAACAGGAAAGCCAGCCACACAGCGGCCGCGCCGCCGAGGATGAAGAATCCGTGGTCCAGCCAGCTGTCTGTGACTTCTTTATTCGGCACCTTGTACATATAGCTCCCCCTGGTAGCCCCTTAAGCTTCGGGCTTCCACTGCACCTTGTACATGGTTTGCCGGCTTAAGTCAGCAACTTTGGCAGTTGGAGCTGCCCGTTGCTGATGAGCCATTGTAGGGACTCGTGGACGGCCTGCTCGGGTTCATATCCGGGCGCGTAGCCAATGAGGGAGGCGGCCTTGTGAATGCTCATGCAGTGGTTGCGGGAGAGATGGGCCCAGCTGGAATCGGCAAATTCCGGGGTGGTGGTTCGGCGGAAGTCCTCCCAGCTCACGGTTTCCATGCGCGGCTCCTGCCCGAACCAGGACGCAGCGATGCTGACGTATCCGCGAACCGTCAGGGCAGTGGGCGCAACAATGTTGAAGTCTTCCCCGGCCGCAGCGTCACGATTGTGGATGGCTTTCTCGAAGGCTTGGGCGACGTCGTCGGCATGCACGTGGTGCATCAGCTCGGTCCCACTTCCGGGAACCCGGAGTGGCTGCCCTGAAGCAACCGTGTGCCACACTCCTGAATCCACATTGCCCAGTGGCCCGATCGGGAACCACCCGGGCCCCACGATGTGTCCGGGGTGGATGGATGTTGTGGCCAAGCCCCCTGAGGCAGTCTCGTCCTTGAGCATCCTGGCGATGTCCCGCTTCCGGATCCCGTAGTCATCAGTCGGTTCAGCAGCCGAGTCCGGTCCTTCGGTGATGGGCAACTTCAAACTGACGCCGTAGCGCCAAATGGACCCGCAGTGCAGCAGATGGCCCGTCTCGTTCCGGAGACTTTCCACCAGTGCAGTGGCCGACTCAAGCGTGAAGCAAATGAGGTCAACAACGACGTCGGCACCCAGTTCCGCTACCCGGTCACCAAAGCTGCCCTCAAGTTCCTCCTGCGTGCGGTCCGCGGTGACCTGGCGGACCTGCTGCCATTCAGAGACGTCGGCATAGGGTGGACGGCTTCCACGGCTGATGTTGATGACCTCGTGTCCAGCGCGCACAAGCCTGGGCACCAGGAAGGACCCTATATGGCCGCTGCCGCCGATAACTACGATTTTCATGGTTTCTCCGATCTCCACGAGCCACGGTACTGAATGTTCGGTACCTACCGGTAGGTCCGGGCGCCCATGTCAATTCGGCACATAATAACGAGACTTACTTGTTCCCGGGTTAGACAAACGGCAGGCTCCCCCGACTAGCATGAATAGTCCGGGGTCGCCCGGGTACGTGACCTCTTGAACGACCCCCTCGGACGGTCGGCGTTGACGCGGCGACCACGTAAAGGAGAAAACTGTGCGGGAGCCTGCAGTCAACGAGAGCGTGTCAGAAATCAGCGAAACCCCGGAAGATCATGCGGAGGAGACGCAACAGGAAACGCCCGATGAAACCGCAAGCGAACCGGTGGAAATCACGTTTGATGAACAGTTCTACCCGGCCCGGCCCAAGGCGCTGCGGCCGATCGCCCGGAGGCGGCAGTTCTTTGCCGCCCGGCCCTCCTTGGAATTCGATGGCCTGAATTCCACCTATGTGGACTGGCTCCGGAACCAGTCCATGCTGGGTGATGCCAACACCATGGCCCGGCAGTTGTCCGGGCAGGCCAGCATGTGGCAGAACTCGTATGCCCGGCCCAACCCGCGTGCAGCGGTGGAGCGCGCGCCCGTCTGGTTCACGGCCTACCCTCTCTCCTTCATCACCAAGGACGGCCAGTCCTTCCTCTCTGCGCTGGGCGATCCTGCACTGTGGGACGCGTTCAGCGAGATCGGCATCAGGGGGCTGCACACGGGCCCGGTCAAGCTGGCCGGTGGTATCCGCGGATGGTCGCAGACGCCCAGCGTGGATGGACACTTTGACCGGATCAGTATGGCGATCGACCCCGCTTTCGGCACGGAGGAAGAGTTCCGTCAGATGTGCGAGGTTGCCAATGAGCACGGCGGCACCGTCATTGACGACATCGTCCCGGGACACACCGGCAAGGGAGCGGACTTCCGCCTCGCCGAAATGAATTTCCGGGACTACCCCGGCATCTATCACATGGTGGACATCCCCGAGGAAGACTGGCATTTGTTGCCGGAGGTCCCCGAGGGCGAAGACTCGGTGAACATCAGCCCCGCGGCTGAGGAGGCCCTGCAAAAGGCCGGCTACATCATTGGGCGTCTTCAGCGGGTGATCTTCTACGAGCCCGGTGTCAAGGAAACCAACTGGAGCGCCACCAAACCCATCATCGACACCACGGGCAAGAAACGCCGCTGGGTCTATCTCCACTACTTCAAGGCCGGCCAGCCTTCCATCAACTGGCTGGACCCCACATTCGCCGGCATGCGCCTGGTGGTTGGCGACGCCCTGCACTCCTTGCTTGACCTTGGAACCGGTGCGCTCCGGCTTGATGCCAATGGTTTCCTGGGCGTGGAGAAGAGCGCCGAGGAAGAACCAGGCTGGTCCGAGGGCCACCCGTTGTCCGAGGCCGCTAATCAGCTGATCGGTTCCATGATCCGCAAGGTGGGCGGGTTCTCCTTCCAGGAGCTCAACCTCACTATCGATGACATCAAGACCCAGTCCGAGTCCGGCCCGGACCTGTCCTACGACTTCATCACCAGGCCCGCCTATCACTACGCCTTGGTCATAGGGGATACCGAGTTCCTACGCCTCACCTTGCGGCTTTCCATGGAGATCGGTGTTGACCAGGCATCGTTGGTTCACGCCCTCCAGAACCACGACGAACTCACCTATGAACTGCTCCACTTTGCCGCGGGGCACAGGGACGACGTCTTTGAACTTGCCGGCGAGGAGCTCAGCGGCGCAGAGGTGGCCGAGAAGGTCCAGAACACTATGCGGGAACGGCTCACAGGTGAGAACGGGCCCTACAACGCGGTCTTCACCACCAACGGCATCGCCTGCACCACTGTCAGCTTTATCATGGCCGCTCTGGGCATCAAGGATCCGGATGCCATCACCAAGGAGCAGGAAGCGCAGGTCCTGGACGCGCACGTGCTGTTGTCCATGTACAACGCGTTGCAGCCGGGCGTCTTCGCGCTGTCCGGCTGGGACCTCACGGGCATCACCGCCATTGACCGCGAGACGGTCCGCGAGCTTACCTCGCAGGGTGACACGCGGTGGATCAACCGTGGTGCACACGATCTCATGGGGACCAGCCCGGATGCGAAGACCTCCTTGGCCGGCATGCCCCGCGCCCGGAGCCTCTACGGGGCGCTTCCCGATCAGCTGAAGGACCCGAATTCCTATGCGCGGCGCCTCCAGCAAATCCTTACGGTCCGGGAAGAATCCGGGATCGCCACCAGCACGCTGCTGGATGTGCCCGACGTTTCCCACCGCGGGCTGCTGGTGTTGGTCAATCAGCTAGCAGACGGAGCGCTGCAGGTCACGGTCCTGAACTTCTCTGATCAGGACATCGCCGGCAGCATCCAGTCCTCACACCTTGTTCCGGGCGCTACCGTCCATGATTTGTTCTCCGGTGAAGAAGAAGTGGCCCAGGTGGATGATCTGTGCAGCTTCTTCCTCGAGTTGCCCGCCTTCCAGGGCACGGCCCTCCTGCTGAAGGACCCGGTAGTGGAGGACGAGGTTACGGAATAGGAAGCACGACGTCGGCACTTGCGGTGGGTGCCGACGTCGAGGTTTGGCGTTAATCACTCTTGGGCTGTAATTCAGCAGCTAGCCGTGGTTGCGGCGGGCCTCTACCTGTGTGAAGAGCAGCCAGCTCAACCAGACACCCAGAAGGATCGCGGCGCCAGGCAGCAGCTCCACGGGAGCAAGTTCCCGCCCGGCGGGGAGTATTCCGAACCCGATTCCAACAGCGCCGGCCACAACAACCAGGCTGATGGCATCAGAAGCCAACTCAACTGACCGGTTCCGCACCAGTTTGACCACCAGCTCTCCGGCCTTGATCAGCACGATTGCAGCACCCATGCCCAGCGGGTAAGCACTGAAGCCCGGCACCAGGCCCTGCGATGCAGCCCACACCATGAAGGTCAGCAGGCCCGCGAAGAGTGCAAGTGAGGTGATAAGCGAGGCAGCGATGGTCATCAACGTCATCCGCCGGTCTTTGTCGTGGCGCTTCCGGGGGATGTAGTCCCACGCACCAAGAGTGAGTTTGGAGCTGATCCAGCCCGCAATCACCACCAGGACCAGTGGGACCAGGACGGGCGTTACGTAGTTGTTGCTGACTGCCCAAAAGAACGCCAGAAGTGCGGTGTAGACCTGCGGGGTGGCAACGATTCCGAGCCACCAGCCCATCAGGAACTCCTTGCGAGCTCCTGGGAGGTCAAGGGGATGGACAAGGAATTGGGTTTCCGGGTCCGGTAATTGAACCTTTTCTTCGATGGGATTCATGACGCCCTCCACGGGACCTGCTCGATGTACGGCGGGCGGAGACCCGCTCTGGCGATTTCGTAGACCTTCTGTCGCGCCACACCGAGCTCACCGGCTACGGTTACCGCGCTGTATTCGTCCAGGAGTTCGGCGACGGCTGCTGACCGCACTCCAGACGCCCTTGAGTTCAAATGCGCTGCGAAAATGCTGACTTCGGCTGCGAGGAGAGCCACGGCGAGCGGGCCCCCGAACGGTTCTGCCCAGCCCGGTTTGCCCTCGGCGGCAGCAGCATAGAGGGCATCCCCGCAATCAGCGATCACGGCGGTGACCTGGTCCGGGGTGATGCCGCGTTCGGCGAATCTTGCGGCCGCGGCATCCCGGGAGCCGTCATCCGCAGGCCGGTGCGTGAGGACCTGCTGCCATTGTGGATCGGTGGTACTGGCAACTGGTTTGTCACCCCGGGGTTGACTGCTCATGCATCCCATGGTGCGCCGCGCCGGGCCTAAGTGTCAACCCTAGGGTGACAAGACTAGTTTTTGGGGGCCGTCCCGACGGCGGCTGTCCCGACGGCGGCTGCCCTGACGTCCGCCGCCCGCAGGTCAATCCAGTAACGGCGGAAAGCGGTCCCGTCCTCGTCCGTGCGCACATCCTCAAGCAGCCCACCACAACGCTCTATGGTCTTAGCCGATGCCGCATTGTGGTCATCACACGTCAGCAGAACCCGCTCCAATTCCCCCTGCGCGGCCACCTGGCTGCACAGTTCCCGCAGCGCCCAGGAAGCCGCCCCTCTCCCGCGATCGGAAGGCCGAATTCCATAGCCTATGTGCCCGCCGGAGTTCAGGAGGGCCGGAGTCAGATGGTGACGGAAAGCGATGGCACCCACATACCGTGAGCTCTCGGTAATCCAGCGAAAAGTGCACGGAACAATGCCGTCCTTCTCGGGCGCGGTTTCAGCGTCCAGCAGCTTGCCTACCCAATCGGCAAAACCCTCGGCGCTGGTGACGTCCTCCGCCAGGAAGACGGCGGCACCGTCCTGGTGGGCGCCGGCCCACTCACGGTGGGACTCGAGGAACGACTGATGGTAGGAGGTATGAGGAGCGACGAGGGTAAACATGGACCGACCCTACCCGAGAGCGCTATTCCGTCAGGCACAAGGGCTTGCCGGGTTTACGGATTCGCCCGCCACATTTTCCTATACTGCACAGCTGCGTGCGTCTTCTGGAGTGCGGCTATGGAGGCATCGTAGGAGTGCTGGGCGACCCCCACGAAAAGGCAGTCGACGATCATCATCTGCGCTATCCGGCTACCCATGGCTCCAGGCCGGAAAGGGGTCTCCCGGGCCGCCGTACCCAGCACAATGTCGGCCGTCTTGCCCAGCGGCGAATCGGCATGGTTGGTGATGGCGATGGTGGCGGCTCCGGCCGCCTTGGCCGACTGCAGGAAATCGATGGTGTCCACGGTGGCACCCGAGTGCGAGATGGCGACAGCTACGCCGTCGGAATCCAAGAGCGCCGCGGAAGCCAGCGCCGCGTGCGGCTCCCACCAGCTGAAAGAGGTGAGTCCAATCCTGTGCAGCTTTTGCTGCAGATCCTGTCCCACCAGGCCTCCGGCTCCCACTCCGAAGATGTCGATCTTGCGGGAGCCGGACACCGCGTCAATTGCCCGAGCCAACTGTTCGACATCCAGCACCTGGGCGGTATCGGCGATGGACATGGTTTCGTTGAAAGCAACCTTGGCAACGATGTCCTGAAGCGAGTCGGCGGTGTTTATGTCCTCGTAGACCTCGGCCGGAACGCCATGCGCCACACCCTCGCGAGCCGTTTCGCGGGCAAGGTCCAGGCGAAGATCCGAGTATCCGCCGTAGCCCACCTTCTTGTAGAACCGGACCACCGAGGTAGTGGACGTTCCGCACTCCTCAGCCAGGTCTCCGATGGACAGAGTGGCAGCCCGCGACGGATCCGAGAGGACCAATTCGGCAACAGCCCGCTCCGAGGGCCGTAAGCCAGGCAGGACGGAGCGAATCCGCACCAGGACAGTACGGGACAACTGTTCGTTTCCCGGCGCTTCCTTCATGGCTTCCCTCCGATGGCTCGAACCCGATCCAAGGTACCGTCCGAGTCTTGTCATTAAGTTACACAGACGCCGTCAGGAAGGTAAGTCATTGACGCACTCGCGGCAAACGAATACGGTCCATGTAACGAAAGTCACAGAATCTGTCATGCTCCTCGCTCAGCCCGAAAGGCTTCCTCATGGCACTCGACCGTAGAAAACTGCTCCATGCATCCGGGCTGGCGGCCGCTGCCGCCGTCGTCGCGCCCTTTGCTCCCAGCGCAACTGCCGGCACTAACCAGACCCGCCCGGGCAAACCGGGATCTCCGCTCAGCGGCGCCGATGTGGCCGCGGCCAACAACTGGAGCGTTTTCGCCGGCCGCAAGGTAGGAGTCATCACCAACCCCACCGGCGTCCTGGCAAACTTCCGCTCAATCGTGGATGACATGTCGGCCAAAGACGTGGACGTCAGGGCAGTTTTTGGGCCCGAGCATGGCTTCCGTGGGACCGCCCAGGATGGTGCCAGCGAAGGAACATCAGTGGACCCCCGGACCGGCATCACGGTCTATGACACCTATGGCGCCACCGTTGCCGATTATGCGGGCTTCTTTGAAGCCTCCGGGGTGGACACCATCTGCTTTGACATCCAGGATGTGGGAGCACGTTTCTACACCTACATCTGGACCATGTGGGGCGCCATGCAAGCGGCGGCGAAGACCGGTGCCACGTTTGTTGTCCTGGACCGCCCTAATCCCATCGGTGGCCAGGCCCGCGGACCGGTCCTGCAGAAGGGGTTCGAGTCCGGCGTCGGCCAGTTGGGTATTGCCCTCCAGCATGGGATGACGGTGGGTGAGCTCGCCACATACTTCAATGCAGTTCATCTTCCGGCCGTTGGCCTCAAGCCGATCCCGGACCTGCAGGTGGTGGAGGTCCAAGGATGGCGCCGCGAGATGACGGGACCGGACAACCGGTCCGCGTGGATCCTGCCGAGCCCCAACATGCCCACACCCGAAACCGCCACCCTGTACGCCGGCACAGCCCTATTCGAGGCCACCAACATGTCAGAAGGGCGGGGAACAACCCGGCCCTTCGAACTCATCGGCGCACCCTACGTGGACTACCGCTGGGCAGAAGCCCTGAACAGCAGAGGCCTGGCGGGCGTCACTTTCCGCGAGGCATACTTCCAGCCCACCCTCTCCAAGAATCAGGGCCTCATTTGTGGCGGCGTACAGGTTCACATCACCGACCCCACCCGTGTGGAAGCCCTGGAAGTGGGCACCCACATGTTGGTCGAAGCCAAGCGCCTGTACCCCGGCTTCGGTTGGCGCGGCGATGCCGGCCGCTGGATGGGACTGTTGAGCGGCTCCGCCCGCTTTGCTGCCCAGCTCGACGCCGGCGCTGACGCCAGGACCATCATGGACAGCTGGCGCTCCGAACTGGACCAGTTCGTGCGAGATACCCGCGGGTACCTCCTGTACAACGGCAAGCGCTAGCAGCGCAGACCTCAAAAACAACAAGGACGATGGGATGGGGATTCACATGCAAAGAAAACGAACGTCACTGGTGACCGCGGCCGCCACTGCACTGTTGATGACGGGTGCCGGGGTGTCGACCGGCGCGGGCACTGCCGTTGCGGCAGTACCAACTACAGGAAGTACGACGACGGCCTCCGCCTCACCCGATATCGAGGCGATGATTGCCGGCATGACGCTGGACGAAAAGATCGGCCAGATGACGTGGACACACGTTTACGGTTCATCAGCGGACGACACCTCCATGGCAGCAAAGAATCAAGAGCGGTACGGGGTCAATACGCCCGCCGAGGTGGTGGAAAAGTACAACCTCGGCGGCGTCCTCTACTTCGCGTGGTCAGGAAATACCAACAACCCCGGGCAGGTGGCGGGCCTTTCCAACGGACTGCAGCAAACGGCACTGCGGGAAGACGGCAACGGCATCCCGCTGGCAGTCACCATCGATCAGGAAGGTGGCTTGGTTGCCCGCATCGGGCCGCCTGCCACGGTGCTCCCGGGCAACATGGCCCTCGGCGCCACGGCAGATGCGAATCTTGCCAGGGCACAGGGTGAAATCCTGGGCTCCGAAATGCGCGCCATGGGTATCAACGTTGATTTCGCACCGGTCCTGGACCTTAACTCCAACCCGGACAATCCCGTGATTGGAATCCGCTCCATGGGCGAGGACCCCGCGCTGGTCAGTGCACTCGGGGTCGCTCAGATAGAAGGGATTCAGGCGTACAACGTGGGAGCCGCCGCCAAGCACTTCCCCGGTCACGGCGATACCTCAGTGGATTCCCACTACGGCCTGCCCACAGTCACGTACGATCGCGAAACCCTCAACCGGCATCTGAAACCGTTCAAGGCCGCCATAGACGGCGGCGTAGACATGGTCATGACCGCACACATCATTGTGGAGGCCATTGACCCGGACATGCCCGGCACCCTGTCGCACAAGGTTCTGACAGGCCTGCTTCGCGATGAGATGGGCTTCAAAGGCTTGGTCACAACAGATGCCTTGGATATGGCAGCCATGGCCGCCGAATGGCCCCAGGAGGAAATCGCCGTCAAGGCCATTCAGGCCGGTTCTGACATCCTCCTCAACTCCCCGGATGTGGACGCGTCGTTCGCTGGGGTTCGCGCCGCCGTCGAGTCCGGCGAGCTCAGCGAAGCCCGCCTGGACGACTCAGTCCGGCGGATCCTTGAATGGAAGGTCAAGCGCGGAGTCTTTGAACAGCCTTTGGCCGACCCTGCCGCCGTAGACACCTTGGTTGGAAGCGCAGAGCACCTCGCCACAGCCAAGCTGATCTCCGAGCGCGCCGTCACGCTGCTCCGCAACGAGGGCCGGGTGTTGCCGCTCGCGTCGGGCAGCTCGGTACTCATGGTGGGTGCTGGTTCAGCGTGGCCGGAGCTCGCGGGACCAATGCTGAAGGAGCAGGGATTCACGGTCACTGAAGACTACGAGGATGGGGCCTCACCCTCCGCGGCCTACCGTTCGCGTGCAGTAGCCGCCGCCGGCAACGTTGATGCTGTGGTCTTCGCTTCGTACAACGCATCCGGCAACGCTGCGCAGCAGCAAATGGTGGCTGAACTCGCGGCCACTGGGACGCCCGTGATCGTTGTGGCAACACGCAACCCCTATGACATCAACGTGTTCCCCGGCGCCGACGCCGTGCTCAACAGTTACGGGGTCAAGGAGGTCAACTTCCACGGTGCTGTCCGTGCCATTTCCGGTGCGGTCAACCCGAGCGGCAAACTGCCGGTCAATGTTCCCAAGGCCGACGCAAGTGGTGTCCTGTTGCCGCTGGGCCTTGGCCTCAGTTATGAAACCGCGACGCCGGCCGCCGTCACCTTTACGGACCGACGGGGTCACGGGCAGGATAACTACACCATCCCCTCCGTCCCGGGTGTGGCCTACCTGATTGACGGCAAGGAAGCGGCAGCCGGGAGTTACAGGAAGCCCTCCGGCACCGTGACCGTCACAGCGGAACGGCGACCCGGGTACGTTTTTACCGACGGCTCCGTCACCGAATGGAGCCACACCTTCACCACCGGGCTCCCCAAGTCCTAGGAAGAGTTACACCACCGGCGAGTTCATCAGTGCCACCGTGATGAGCAGGGCAATCCCCAACATCGGCAGGCAAAGAATGGTGTTGGTCAGGCGATTGTCCCTCATCACGGCCACGAACTCCCGGAGGAAAGCACTGGGTACGAAGTACCTGGCCGTAGGAGCACCCACAACCTCGGCGTTGATTTTCTGGCGCCGGGACAGGAGCGCCGCACGCAGCACGTGGTAGTTGTTGGTGCACACAAGCACCGGACCCTGAATGCCCTTTTCTGCAAGCAGTGCAACGGAGTAGGCAAGGTTCTCACGGGTGGTGGTGGCACGGTTCTCCTCCAGCACATCCGTGGCAACCGCCCCTTTAGCCACCAAGTACTCCTTCATGGCGGCGGACTCGGGCCGGGGTTCATCCGGGCCTTGGCCCCCGGAAGGTACCAAAACCGGCTTGGCCGGCGTGCCGCCGTCGTAAATTTCCAAGGCCTTGTTCAAGCGTGCGGCGAGCAACGGCGGGACCTTGCCGTTAATCAGGCCGGAGCCCAGGACTATGACGGCCGCCGGGTTTGGGCTGAACCGCATCCGTGAATACACCACTGCGTACCCCAGGAACACCACAAACGCGCAGCCCAAGTAAGCGCAGAGGAAGAACGCGAAGGCAGCGACGCCGGCCAACACAGGCTGCCCGCTCAGCACGAAAAGGAACGCAACTACGGGCGCCAGGAATACTGCAAGGCCCACAGCGATGGGCAGGAAGCTGGTGATCCCGGGGCCTTCCCTGCGGACCATGGTGACGCCGTTGGCTATCAGGAAGCCCGCGAACACGAAGATGCTCACCACCGGCACCACCAACACCACCAGGTTCAGCCATTCGAACCACGGGTTCAGGTCAACGAGGAAGTCCAACACCGCCTGCAGGAGAAACCACGCCGCCACCAGCAGGAACACACCGTTGCGAAGCCGACGCCGGTCCGACTGGAACGAGGCAAGGAAGAGCCCGGCAAAGAGAAGTCCAAGGACCAGGTTCAGCATGATCCAAGCCTATGCGCTGTACCCATCCGCCCCTCCCGGGCCCGCCCGTGGTAGATTCGATAGGCGAAAAAACGCAAACGAGGGGTTGATCATGGGCGCTGCACGGACATTCCGGCCGCGGTATCTCAAGGCGGTTGCAGCCTCGCTGTTGCTGGTCACGGTAACCGGCGGGCTTTCAGCGTGCCGTGAGGAGACGAAGCCGGCACCCCCTTACCCGGCGGTTGAATGGCAAGGTTCAGCGCCCAACGCAGCCATAGAGGCCGATCCGTGGGTCATGGCGGCCCGCAAGTCCCTTGAGGCTCAAGCAGTAGCACAGAACATTACGGACTTCACGCTGCCCGAATTGGTGGAGACCACCAGCCTGGACCTCCGTGTTCGTCTTTCCAGGCACCCCCGGAACGATGTCGAGCAGAAACGACGCCCGGATATCCGCCCGGGGCCCGATCCGTTCCTCCCTATGGAGGTCAAGCCGGGCCCGGCCGCCGGCACTGCCGAGGTGCGGGGTTGCGTGGTGCGTTGGGCATCCGAAACAGGTGACGTTCCGGATGAACTTAATGCCTCCGGCGTGTTGTTCCGGATGGAACACCTCGCCGACGGGCAGCTACGAATCAGCAGTGTGGTCACTCTTCCCGATCTGGATTGCAGTACTGCCACCCCACCTATCGCCTTGTTCGTGCCTGCTCCCGAGCCGTCCGATGTCACCGACGCCCAAGACATCGTCCGGGCAAAGGTAGCCGAAATAGACCCTGAGTACATCAAACCTGCTTAGCAGCCTTCCGTTAGCGCCGTTCCCGGGCGGTCTGTTGGGCAAAGTTGTTGAGGGCCGCCGCTACAGCCTCCGGATGGCTCAGCGTTACGTAATGGCCCCCGGGGATTTCCACAGGCTCGGTTCCAAGCCGCTGTTATACCTGTCTCCTCATGAAAGGTGCCGGGAAGAACTGATCGTCACGGCACAGAATCGCCAACGTGGGCACCTCCGGATGCCGGCCACACCAAGGGCCTGACATCCAAGCGCCTTGCTGGTCCCGCTCCCTGTTGGTGGCCTCACGGGCCAACTCTTCCGGTACAAGGTTGAAGAACGCCTCTTCGGGGATGCTTTCACGGTCATGCCCTGTGTTGGTCCACCAGTCGCCGAAGGTCTCCCCGGGCATCGGGATCATTGCTGAGAGGTACACCAGACCGTCGGAGTGGAGTTCATCGCAGACCAACGGCGCCGTAAAGCCTCCCAGTGAGTGCCCCACAACGATGGTGTGCTCAGCATTACCAACTGCATCCGTCACTGCACGGGTATAGTCCTCAAGCCCGGCATTCTTATCCTCGATGGGAAGGTCGACGGCCACGACGCCATGCCCGGATGCTTCGAGCAGGGGCCTGACCAAATGCCAGTCCCACGCTGTTGACCCACCACCGTGAATCAGTACGAAAACCGCCATCGTTTCCCCTTTTCAAGCCGGGCGCAAGCTGGTTCCAAGCTAGGACGTGTGTGCCGTTACCAGCGCATCCGGCGTACTTTGAACGGTCCCCGCGGCGGTTTCCACCGGCAGTCCGTTTCTGATCCAATACTCAATACCACCGATCATTTCCTTCACGGAGTAACCCAGCTCCGCGAAGGCGAGCGCAGCGAACGTGCTGCCGTTGCAGCCGGGACCCCAGGAATAGACCACTACGTGTGAACCTGCAGGGACAAGTTCCCGTGCACGTGCCTGTATCTGAGCTGTCGGAAGATGTACCGCCCCTGGAATATGTCCGTGGTCCCATGATGATTGCCGGCGCGTATCCACCACAACGAATGAGCCGGGCTCGGATTCAGCCACTTCCATGACGTCGATCTCGCATTGCAGCTTGGCGCGAAAAAAGTCCGATGCGCTGATGCTCATGCGAGCTTCGCCAGTTTCGCGCTTGCCCGCCGGGAGCCAAGCTTGGCGGAAATCCGGAGGCTGGTTTCGGCAGCCATGGGCCCAACTTCCCGCACGCGCTTGGCGGTCATCCGGGAGGACAACGATGATACAGAAAGCGCTGCAACCACGTGATCATCGTGGCCGAAGATGGGGGCGGCTACGCAACGGACTTCCGGTTCATTCTCGCGGTCGTCAATTGAATACCCGCGTCGCCGGATGGCTTCAAAGTCGGCCCGCAGCAGGGAAGGATCCGTGATGGTCTTTTCAGTGAGGGGGCGGAGCTCCTCGGCGAGGATCGGTCCCACCACTTCCTCCGGGCTGAAGGCGAGCATGGCCTTGCCCACTGCGGTGCAATAGGCCGGCATGGTTGCGCCTACCCGCGAGGCCATCCGAACAGTGGCCTCGTCCTCCACCTTGTCGAGGTAGACGACGTCGTGCCCGGAAAGTACCACCAAGTGACAGGTGCTTTCCGTGGCACGCATGAGGGCTCGGAGTTCACTGTTGGCCACGCTGCGGAGGTCTACACGGTCAAGGTATGACTGTCCCAGCCGTAAGCAGCCGTGGCCCAGGCGGAACTTGCCTGTCTCGTGGTCACGCTCCAGCAGGTTTTCCTCCAACAGTGGTGCGGCCAAACGCAGCAGAGTGCTCTTGTTCAGACCCGAAAGACGGGTGAGTTCCACGAGCGCCAGCCCGTCACCGTTGCCGGGTTCCTCAGCCACAACAGTCAACAAAGCCAGCGCCTTGCGAAGCGATGCCGAGGAATTACGGGCATCCTTGCCTTCAATAGTCACTCAGTTCCTCACGAGCTGCTCGGCGTCATAATCTCGTTTCCAACCTTCCACACCCGGCCGCTGCTGCCACGGCGCAGGTCCGGCCAACGGACGGTATTCCACTCCCATGGCCTCAAGCCGTGCAAGGTGCGCGCCAGTAAGACGGGTCAGGAACTCATGGTAGTCCCGGCCCTCAGGCTTGGACCAGAACACTTCGGCAATGGCGCTGAGTCTCGGGAACGCTGCGAACTGCACACGGCGTGGTGAATCCAGATGCTCACTCCAGATGTTGGCTTGGGCTCCCAGGAGACGGCCCGGGAATTCTGTGTTGTCAACGTCCGGCAACGGCTCAAATTCGTAGACAGCCTGCAGCGTGGTCACGAAGCCCACGGGAACCGGCTCGTCATCACCCTCGGCTTGGCGGTGGTCGAGGTACAGCTTGTGCTCAGGGCACATCACAACGTCGTACCCCTTTTTCAGGGCATCGATTCCGCCTTCGTATCCGCGCCAGGACGCCACCAGCGCACCGTCCGGCAGGCCGCCGTCGCCGATTTCATCCCATACGGACGTGGCGCGGCCGTGATGCATCAGATGCTGCGCCAGTTGTCCGACGAACCAGCTGTGGAGGCCCGACACATCGCTCAGGCCAAGCTCGCTCGCCTTTGACTGAGCCTGCGCACTGGCCTGCCATTGCGTGAGTGGAACTTCGTCCCCACCCAGGCTTATCCATGGGGAGGGGAAGATCTCCACTACTTCGTCCAGCACATTCCGGTAGAACTCAAGCGAGGTTTCGGACACTTCCAGGACGGACTCGTTGATACCCCACCGCGTCCACACCTCCACAGGTGCTGAACCGTCTGCCGGGGCCGTGCCGAGCTCCGGATACGCGGCGATGGCGGCCTGGCTGTGGCCCGGAACGTCGATCTCCGGGATCACCGTAATGTGCCGTTCAGCGGCGAAGGCAACGATCTCGCGGAGGTCATCCTGCGTGTAGAAACCACCGTGCGGGCGGTGGTCGAAGACCCCTGCCCGCCATGAACCGAGAGACGATTCACGGCGCCACGCACCAGTCTCAGTCAGCTTGGGATACCGGTTGATCTGGATCCGCCAACCTTGATCGTCCGTGAGGTGCAGGTGCAGGACGTTGAGTTTGTGCATGGCCATCACCTCGATGAACCGCAGCAGGTTGTCCTTGGGCATGAAGTGCCGGGCGACGTCCAGCATGGTCCCCCGATAACCGAAACGCGGCTTGTCCTCCACAGAAACCCGCGGCACAGACCAACCGGCAACGGCAGCGACGGGAGCCTGCCGCAGGGCCGCCGGCCCCATCAACTGAAGAAGCGTCTGCGCACCGTAGAAGGCGCCAGCGGCACCACCCGCAGAAATCACGACGGCGTCGCTCACGTCCAGGCGGTACGACTCGGCGTCCAACGTGGGGTCAAGCAAGAGCCGAATGCCGGCTTCGCCGGCCTCTGCAGGGGCCAGATCCCAACCCGTCGCTGCCCCCAAAGCCCGGGAAAGCCAGCGGCGAGGTCCACGCAGTTCAGGATCGGCGCCCAAGGTGGTGCCGGCGTCGAGCTCCAACTCGCCCGAGCCCGCGGAGATGGACCACGGCGCGGGGACCAACCGGGCCGGGATCACCTGGTTAACGGCACTCATCCTTTCACCGCCCCGGCCAGTCCGGACACGAGCTTGCGCTGGACTGATACGAAGAAGATCAGCACAGGAATGGTCATGATGACCGAGCCGGCCATGATGGCTCCCCAATCGTTTTGGTCGGGCTTGAAGAACGTCAGCAAGGCCATGGGCAGCGTTTGGTTCTCTTGGGCGGAGATGATGAAGGTCTTGGCGAACAGGAAGTCGTTCCACGTGGAAATGAACGAGAAAACCGAACATGCCACCACCCCCGGCGCCACCAAAGGGAACAGGATGGAGCGGACAAACCGGAAGCTGCTGGCGCCGTCCAAACGGGCGGCCTCCTCAACTTCCAGCGGTACAGCGGCCACGAATCCACGCAGCATCCAGATGGCAAACGGAATGCTGAATCCCACATGGACCAGCACCAGCGAACCCAACTGGTTCAGGCCCACCAACGGAATGGCCTCGCCGGCGTTGCGCAACAGGAAGAACAGCGGAATGGTCAGGGCTTCAACAGGCACCATTTGCGAGACCAGGATGATGATCAGCAACTTGGTGCGCATCTTGAAGTTGTAGCGGGTCAGGGCCACCGCCGCGAGGAACGCCAGGACGGTGGACAGCACCACCACAACCAGGGCCACGATCACGCTGTTCAGGAAATACTGGCCGAAGTTGTTCACTCCCAGGACGCGACCGAACGAGTCCAGCGAGGGTTCCAGTGTGTACGGCGCCGCATCACCGGCGTCGAGCGCTGTTTTGGGTTTCAGCGCGGACAGCACCATCCAGAACAGCGGGAAAGCAACTATCAGGGCGATCACGATGGCCGCGGCATCGGCGCCGAAGCGGCGTTTGCCTTGCTTGCGCAGCTTCTGCGGCGCATCAGCTGCTGTGGCGCTGCGGGACACTGATGAAACGTCGACGGCGGTCATAGGGCTTCGCCTGTTCTTTTGAGGATCCGGAGGTAGACCAGTGTGATGACCATGAGCAGGGCCGTCATGATCACGCCGAGGGCCGAACCGAGCCCGTAGAGACTGGCCGCGAAAGCCTGTTGGTAGCCGTAAACGTTCAGCACCAGGTTCTGGCCGGCGATACCACCACCGTTGGTCATGATGTAGATCTGCGAGAAGATCTTGAAGTTCCAGATGATGGACTGGATGGTCACCACGATCACGATTGGCCTGAGCATGGGGAGCATGATGCTCCGCGCGATGCGTGGCATGGAAGCACCATCGATTCGCGCCGCCTCAATAACCTCCGTGGGGATGGCCTGAATACCTGCATACACCGTGACCAGCACGAACGGGAACGAGCACCACACCACTTCGCTTGCGACAAGTCCGAAAGCCGACCATTTGTCGTAGGTCCAGGAGTAGCCTTCAAACTGCGTCAGCCCTATTGCCACCAGGGTTTTGTTGACCAGGCCCAAGGTTGGCTCGAACAGGAACAGCCAAACAGCACTGCCCGTGACCGCCGGGGTAGCCCACGCGCCGAGCGAAACCACGAACAGCATCGAACGGACCCAAGGGCGCAGTCTTGTGGCCAGCACCGCCAGGGAACTGCCCACCAGCAACGTGAACACCACGCAGGCCGTGGCGAACACCACCGTGTTGCCAAGGACAGTCCAGAACTGCGGGTCGGCGAAGAGCTTCTGGTAGTTCTCCAAACCCACAAAGTTCAGAGGCGCCTTACCGCTGACCTGCGCCTGACGGTAGTCGTAGAGCGAGACGTTGATCAGCTGGAAGATCGGGTAGCCGAGCAGCGCGATCAGGACGATGAACGCGGGGGCAAGGTAGAGCCAGGGCTCCAGGCCGCGCTTTCCGTTGGAGAAACGCGGGGATTTGCGTGCCGCCGTCGTCGAGCCTTTGCTTGGGGTGCCGCCCTGCGGCGCATCGGGCAGAACCGGGGTGAGCGCTGTCATGATGCGCCTTTGACTGCTTCTGGAGAGCAGTTGATGGATATCAGAGTGCAGTGCATTACTTGGACCCGAATGCCGCGTTCATGGCCGTTGCGGCCTCGGTGGTTGCCGCGTTGACGTCAGCCTTGCCCGTGACAACCTTCTGGTACATGCCCGTGAAGACACCCTGCGCATCAATGGTGGACCAATTTTCCGTGACCGGGACGAACTTGGTGCCGGCACCCAGGGTGTTAATGAACGGTTCAACCTGCTTGTTATTCTCCGCAACGGACTTCTGGACGTCACTGAACGTAGGGAGGTTGCCCATGGAATCGAACATCTTTTGCTGATACTTCTTGCTGGCCAGGAGCTTCACGAAGTCGGCCGCGAGGGTGCGGCGTTTGCTGCTGTTGAAAACGCCCAGGTTGTTGCCGCCGGCGAAGGCCGGAGCGATGGAACCGGCAGTCTTGCCGGGAACGGGAACCACGGCGAACTTGTCTTTGATGGCGCTGGCTGCAACAGCCTTGTAATTGAAGTCGCCGCCGATGGTCATGGCCGACTTACCCGCAATGAACTGCTGGACGCTGGCGTTGCCGCCGAACTCCGCGCAGGTCTGGGCCGGGCAGATGTCGTCCTTGAGGAGGCGGGTATAGGCGGCCACGCCTTCGCGTGACTCCACGGAATCCAATCCCGAAACGAAGGTGTCGCCTTCCTTCGTAGCGATTTCACCGCCGTTGGCCCACAGATACGGCATGGCAGAGAACTGCGCGGCCCCACCGACCGAGATGCCCAGAAGATCCGGGTTTGCTGCCCGAACAGCGCGGGCCACTGTCTCTACCTCATCCAAGGTCTTGGGGACCTGGAGGCCGAGCTGCTGCAGGAGATCCGTGCGGTAGTAAAGGGCGCGGACACCGACGAACCAGGGCACGCCGTAGTTCTTGCCGTCGATTTCGGTGGTGTCCAGAATCTTTGCATCCAGGTCCTTCGCCTCATCCCAGGACTTGATGTCCTCGGTGACGTCAGCCAAGCCACCGGATGCCACATAACTGGCGAGGTCCGTGTTGCCGAACTCAGCCACATCCGGCGCGCTGGAAGGATCGTTGAAAGCGGCCTTGAATCGTTCGGCGCGGCTGTCCACGGGAATGTACTGGACCTCGATTTTGGCACCACTATGTGCCGCTTCGAATTCAGTGACGGCTTCCTTGACCACTGCGGACTTGGGATCCTGGTTGACCTCGGAGAAGAGCCAGACGCGGACTGTGCCCGTCTGCTCGTCCGAGCTTGAGGCTGCATTGTTTGAGGTGGGTGGAGCGCAGGCGGTCAATGCGAGAGCCGCGATTGCTATGGCCGCGGCGGAGCGTGCGAGTTTCAAGTGTCCTCCATGGAGAAAGTGGCTTCCGCGGGACTTCCCCCTCCGCGGCTATGGAACCAAACACTATGAACGCCCGGGTGTGGGCGGAAGCACATTCGCCAAATGGTTTGCAATGCAAAACAAGAATCCATGTTTTGGTGGTTTTGGTCTATACCTACTCAAGTCTTTGGCCTAGTCCTTTAGCCCCGGCGGGGTCTGGCAGACGTTCTCTGGACTGCCGTCTCAAATTCCAACCAGATACCCCCTGGGGGTAGTTGACAGCATACCCCCTGCGGGTATAGTTTCGAATCATGAGCACGCCAGACCTGAGCATGAGCCATCCGGATGCACCCATCATCGAGGTGGACTTGGAGCACGCCGCGCCCCACGGGTACACCAGCAACAAGGACGCATACCTCAAGCGCCTAAAACGGATCGAAGGGCAGGTCCGCGGCATTGCCCGAATGGTGGAGGATGACAAATACTGCATCGACATCCTCACCCAAATAGCCGCCGCTACCAAGGCCCTCCATGCCGTCAGCCTGGGACTTGTAGAGGAGCACATCGGCCATTGCGTCGTGGGTGCCGCCTCCGAGCCCAACCCGGAAGCCCGCGCCGAACAGATCGACGCCAAAGTGAAGGAGGCCACCGATGCCATCGGGCGCCTGCTGCGGTAATTCCGCCAACAACCACCACACCATTCAACTCATCACCAAGGAGACAGCCATGAGCCAGACCATCAAGACCAACGTCAACGTTTCAGGCATGACCTGCGGCCACTGCGTATCCAGCGTGAGCGAAGAACTTGAGTCACTCAACGGCGTCGAAAACGTTGCAGTAGACCTCAATCCCGGTGGCCTGTCCACCGTGACCATCACATCAACCAAGGAGCTCTCGCCGTCGGAAATCGGCGAGGCCGTGGCAGAAGCCGGCTACTTGGTGGTAGCCAACGAAGCTTAGGAGTCGTCTTGAGTAGCCAGGAGACTTTCAACCGACCCGCACAACGGGTTATCGAACTGGACATCGAGGGCATGACCTGCGCCTCGTGCGTCAATCGAGTAGAACGAAAGCTGGGCAAACTTGAAGGCGTAGAGGCCAGCGTCAACCTGCCCCTCGAATCAGCCCACGTCACAGTCCCGGCAACCGTGACAGACCAGCAAATCGTGGACACCGTCAACGCAACGGGCTACAAAGCCACCGTCCGCCACGCACCGGCGCCGCACACCCGAGAACCCCACGAAAGCACTCCCTCCGAACAAACCCAGGAGCACGTCGACGCACACACCGAGCATGCAGAGCACGGCGCCGACGGCGTTATGCACGAAGACCACATGGCTCACGGACCAGCGGCCATTACGCTGCGTCCGCGCCTGATCCTTGCGGCTCTCCTCACCATTCCCGTGTTCGCAATCTCCATGATTCCCGCCCTCCAGTTCGCCCACTGGGGATGGGTTGCCGGCGCTCTGGCCTTACCGGTGGTGAGCTGGGCGGCTTGGCCTTTCCACCGGGCGGCTGCCATCAATGCCCGGCATTTCGCTTCCACCATGGACACGCTCGTCTCCATCGGTGTGATTGCTGCGTACCTTTACTCGGCGTGGCAATTATTCGCCGATCCCCGCATGACCGAGCATCCCGGCATGGAGAACATGGGCGGCGGCCTCTACTTCGAGGTCGCAGCCGTGGTCACAACCTTCCTGCTTCTGGGCCGCTACCTTGAAGCGAACGCCAAAGCCAAAGCAGGCAATGCGCTCAAAGCTCTGCTGAATCTTGGCGCCAAGGACGCAACCATCCTGGTGGATGGCGTTGAACAGAAGATCCCGGCGGATCAACTCCTTGTGGACGACGTCATTGTTGTCCGCCCCGGCGAGAAGATTGCCACGGACGGCCTGGTCATGGACGGTGCTTCCGCCGTCGACGCTTCACTAGTCACAGGCGAATCGGTGCCGGTTGAGGTTGGGCCGGGAAGCCTGGTAACGGGCGCTACCATCAACACCTCCGGCCGGCTGCTGGTCCGGGCCACTCGCGTGGGCTCGGACACGACTCTCGCTCAGATGGGACGGCTGGTCAGCCAAGCACAGACGGGAAAGGCACCCATTGCGCGGCTCGCTGACAGAATCAGCTCTGTCTTCGTCCCCATTGTGCTGGTCATCGCCCTGGTCACGTTCCTTCTGTGGCTCTTCTTCTCGGGCGACCTCAACGCAGCCTTTACGGCAGCCGTTGCCGTTCTGGTGATTGCCTGCCCCTGCGCCTTGGGTCTGGCCACTCCGGTGGGGCTGCTGACGGGGACGGGCCGTGGAGCTCAACTGGGCATCCTCATCAAAGGCCCACAGGTCCTTGAGGATACCCGCCACGTGGACACCATCCTGCTGGACAAGACGGGTACCGTCACCAGTGGCAAGCTCGCTGTGGACCACACAGTCGGCCTGAATGGCTACTCCCCGGAAACCGTCCTGACCTTGGCTGGGGCTGTTGAATCAGCCTCCGAGCATCCGATCGCGCATGCGATAGCGGCCGCAGCGCAGGACGCCATGCCCGACGCCGGGACCTTCCCGGGTGTTGACGGCTTCAGTTCCGCCCCGGGCGGCGGCGTGAGGGGGACTGTTTCCGTTGACGGAGACTCCAAGACAGTGGTCGTTGGGCGCTCCGGTTGGCTGGAGGAGAACGGCATCCCGCTCGATTCAGACCAACGGGACGCCTTGGCGGCAGAGGAAAACAGTGGCGCCACGGCCATCTGGGTTGCGGTGGACGGCAAAGCTGCAGGGATCGTGAGCCTGAGCGACACCATCAAGCCCGGCTCGGCTGCGGCAATCCGGAAGTTGAAGGACCTGGGAATCCGCCCCATCCTCCTGACCGGAGACAATGCCGCAGTAGCCGCCCAAGTAGCTACCGCCGTCGGGATTTCACTGGAAGACGTCTTCGCCGGCGTTCTGCCGGAGGGGAAAGTTGAGGCGGTCCGGAAGCTTCAGGCTTCAGGTGCAACTGTTGCCATGGCCGGTGACGGCGTAAACGATGCCGCAGCCTTGGCCCAGTCTGACCTTGGCATCGCGATGGGTTCCGGAACTGATGTCGCCATTGAGGCCTCGGACCTGACCGTGATGGGCAGTGATCTGGGTCAGCTGGTGCAGGCGATTGAGCTATCGCGCAAGACCCTGTCCACCATCAAAACCAACTTGTTCTGGGCCTTTTTCTACAACGCGATCGGCATCCCGGTGGCAGCGCTGGGATTCCTGAATCCCATGATCGCCGGCGCAGCAATGGCAGCCAGCTCAGTGCTGGTGGTTGCGAACTCGCTGAGGCTGCGCTCGTTCGGGAAGTAGACCCAACTGCTGGGCAGTTGTGGGTGTTCTGAAACTTCAGATCACCCGCAACTGCTTTCTGCTGTCTGTCGTCTGCCGTGGCAGCTGAGGCTACGCAGCCCCGAAACGGACCGCAGCCCGGGCCTTCGCTTTGGCGGCTTCCTCGTCACGGTTCTTGGCCGGGGTATGGCTTACCAAGGAGTCAAGGAGATGCTGCGTAATATGCGCGATCTCATGGACAGCCTCTGCGAAGGCTTCCTCGTTGGCCTTGGAGGGTTTGGTGGATCCGCTGATTTTTCGCACGTATTGCAGGGCAGCGGCCTCCACTTCAGCGCTCGTGGCGTGCGGTTCAAAGTTATGCAGGGTCCTGATATTGCGGCACATAACCCCATGCTAACTATGGGCAGTGCTACATGGGGAGGGGTGCCCATCGACGGTTTTTGGATTCCCGGGATAGGTTTTAGTTATTGGATCTTCCGGATGAGCCGGAGGCCGCTGGGGATGCCGAAGAGCTCGGGTCCGAATAATGAAGGAGAATCTCATGGCTATTTGGGGTGCAGATGTTGATCAGCTTCGTCAGCTCGGTAACAAGCTGAAGGCTGGTGCTGAGAACATCGAGCAGCAGCGTTCACAGCTCAAGGGCGCACTTGACGGCACCGACTGGAAGGGCCCGGACGCTGACAAGTTCCGCGGCGAGTGGGACAGCCAGCACGCTTCGAACCTGAAGAAGGTTGCCGACGCACTTCGCGAAGCCGGCGATCGCGCTCAGAAGAACGCTGAGCAGCAGCAGCAGGCCTCCAACTAAGACAGTTGGGAAAACCCCGGACGCAACAGCGTCCGGGGTTTTCGCCGTTAAAGCTGGCCTTAGGACCGGGGGTTGTTCGCGCACGCTGTCGTTGTGCGCGGGCACTTCGATCAAACCCGGGAGTCCTGCGGCTTAGTTGCCCGGCTAGCTAATTGCCCGGAAGCTTGGTTGCCCGCCCGGAGGGGACGGGTTCAACATCATTCGGATGGTCCAATTCGCGGGCAGCTTCCCGAATGGCACGGGCCTCCCTGCGATCTCCGCGCAGCTCATCGACGCGAACCAGGACCACGCCGGCCACAATGAGAAGACCGCCCAGCAGCTGAATCGGCCCCGGCAGTTCGCCCAGCAGCAGCCAGGCCCAGATCACGGCGAAGAGCACTTCGGTCAGGGACACGAACGACGCCACCTTGGACCCAAGACTGCGTGCGGCCATGATGCCGCTAACGTACGCAAGCACTGTGGCCAGGATGATAAGCCCGACTGCGGAGACCCACCACGGGGTGGTCCACGGTCCCAAGGTTGTGTCTGTGGTGCTGAACGTCATGGGCAGGAGCCCCAACAGGCCCACAAGCCACATGACCAGCGCTCCCACAAGGAGACCACCCGAAGCAAGCACCAGTGGCGGGAGGGTGTCGTTCTCCTTCGCGGTAATGAAGAAGTAGATCACCAAGCAGACGGCGGCGGCCATGCCCCACAGAACACCAACGAAGTCCACCTTCACGGCACCCGTCAGGTCAAGCACCAGAACCAGGCCACCCAAGGACAACAGGGCGCCGGCCGCAGTGAGCGCGCGCGGCCGCCGTCGGCTTGCGATCCAGAGCCACAGCACAATCATTACCGGAGCCAGGTACTCGAGCAGCAGCGCTACGCCCACGGACAACCGGGCCACGGCATTGAAGTAGAAAAGCTGGCAGCCTGCTACTCCGATCAGCCCGAACAGCAGGATGGTGAGCCAGTTGTCCTTAAGTTGATGCCAGCGTCCGCGCAGAACCACGACGGCGGGAATCACCAAGATCAGTGCGGCACCGGTGAGGCGCACGGCAACTGCGGCGCCGGGTGACCAGCCGGTTTCAAGCATCGACTTGGCAAACGAGCCGGACGTGCCGAAAACAGCGGAGGAAAAGAGTGCGATGCCGAGTCCTGATGCCAGGAAACTCTTTGCATCAGCCTTCGTCGTTGGAGCTGACACAGCAGCCTCCTGTCAGGAGTAAAGTGGGCTTATGGTCATGATAGTACTCCCGGAATATGTAAGGAGTCAAAGTGCTTTTTGCGCCTGACACCGAGGTAGCCCTCCGTAGCGCCGTCAATCTCATCAACACTGCTGCCAACGGTGAAGAAGCCCTGGCCACCGCGCAGGAGCTCAACTCATTCCTGGACGCGGAAGAGTTCACCGGCTCACGGGTGAACACGCCAGCGGAATTGAACAGCGTCAAGCGTCTACGCAGCGAACTGGCAGCGCTGTGGAGCGCCGATGAGGACACGGCGGCGAAGTCCGTCAACAAGCTGCTCGCCGACGCAAAGGCACTCCCACAGCTCGTGAAACATGACCACTGGGACTGGCATCTCCACGCCACAACCCCGGAAGCCCCCTTGGCAGATCGAATGGGCACCGAAGCTGCCATGGCCATCATCGATGTCATCCGAAGCAAGGAAATGGACCGCATGCGCGTGTGCGCAGCGGACGACTGTGACGCCGTCGTCCTGGACCTCAGCCGCAACCGCTCCAAGCTCTACTGCGACACCGGCAACTGCGCCAACCGCGCCCACGTCGCGGCATACCGGGCAAGGAAAGCCGCCGAGGGCGGGTAATACCGGCATAATGACGGCATGGGGGAACACGCAGACTCACATGCACATATGCGAGGGAATCCGGGGGCGCGAGCGCTGGAACCGCGCGCCTGGGTGCGGCCGCCCGGCAAGGCCGGCGTAGGGCTGCCATGACCGAACACGACTCGGAATCGACGCCTGCCCCGCAAGGGCCCCCGCGCTACCCCGTCAGCCCGAAATCGCACTACGAAGACGCCAACCGGCAGCGCTTCGTGGCGCCACCGCCGATGCGGCCCCAAACATTGGGCACCCTTCCACGAAAGCACTACGGAAGCACGGGCATAATGCCGGTGGGCCAACTGGCATTGGCCTTCGCCGTGCTCGCGCCGAGCTGGTTTATTCTGCAGGCATCCTTGATGGTGGATTATGACGGGCTGCTGAGCATGATCGGCGTGATACTGACCACCGTCATCATGCCAATTATCGCAATCGTTGCAGCCATCACCGTCGGCTTGCCGCTTCGCCTTGTCCCGGCGATAAACCGCTGGTGGGCAGGCAACGCGCGCACCTACGTCTCCATCGCAGCCATCGCCGTAGGCCTCATTGCAGCCGGATTCATCAAAACCGTGCGCCAGATTGGCGAAATGGACGGAATTCCCTACGACACGGTGACTCCGGATCCCACCCTCGTTTGCGGCGGCTGGTTTCTCTTGGCGTTGCTTCTGGTCAACGCCTCTCTACCGCTGCGTTGGACGAACCGGGCCGGTTCTTAGAACCCACCTCTCCAGGCATCGGCTTTCCCATCCCCGAGCTGTATGTGATTAGCGCCACATTCCCTAGTGCGTCACGATTCCCGCTCTGGCCGTACTTACTCCTCAGTAGTGAAAAAGGGCAGCCCTCCAGAAGGGTTGATTGGCTAGGGCAGTAAGAAAAGGGACTCCATGCGGAAGCAGTTTGAGCACAAACGTGCCCATGATCAGGGTGGACGGGGTGAAGGCAAGGGCAGATCGCTGCTAGCGCTCATTGCATGCGCGCTTCTCGTCGTAGTGGGGATGACCGCCTATGGAGTGGTGAACGCCCCCACGCCCGGGATCGCACTACCCGGCTCCCCCGGAGTGACTCAGTCCGGCTCCTTGATCTACAGCGAAGACTTCTCCAATGTGAGCGCGGCCACTGCACCGCTCCCCTTAGGCTCCTATACGGGCAGCACGGCGGCCCAAAACGAGCAATACACGGCAGATTCCGCCTGGCTTCCCGGGGCGCAGGCATGCAATGGCTGGGTTCTTAGGCAAGGTACTCCCCTGCCCGTTAACGGTGGAGCTATCACAAACAGTGATCAGTGCGGTCGAAACACGGCCTTCACCATCCTGGGCAACATGGCCTACGCCATGGGCAAGTACCAAGGCATGACCGACGCGCAGGCTACTCAAAACCAGATCCTCAGCGAATACACCAACAGCGTTAGTGGAGTGCAGTCCGCAGGCCTGCAGCTGCAGACCACCAAGAACACCATTCCCACCATCGCCGGGCACTACTATGCAGTCTCAGGAATCTTCGGCGAAACGAACTGCTTCTCCAACCACGCCCTTCAGGAATTCTCCATCCTGGTCAACGGTGTTGCCACGGTCGTTGGAACCAATTTGGATCCTTGCACGGATGCCAGCCGTCAACTCATCGTGGTTGACAACACCAACTTCAGCGTGGCCAAACTGCAGTCCGGCGCCATCCAGGTGCCCATCACCGGCACCACGCCCACGCTCGGTATTCGCGTAAGGAACCTGCAGGCGACAGGCACCGGCAACGACGTCGGATTCGACCTCCCGCAGTTGGTAGACGTTACGCCGCAATTGGATAAGGCCTTCAGCCCCACCAGCATCTTCCAGGGCCAGAACACCACCTTGACCTATACCGTCACCAACACCAGTGACCTGATGGCCAAGAATGGCTGGCACTTCGTTGACACACTGCCTACCGGCCTCGCTGCAGTTGGCCCGCTCGGCGGCACATGCGTCCTCACCGCGGGCACTGTCTCCGGCCGTACCGTGGACGTCACCGGGAACCTCGCACAGGGCAGCGCCTCGTGCACCATCACGGTAACCGTTACCAGCAACATCCCCGGCGTTTACAACAACTCAGGATGCCTGGCTAACGATGGTGCGGCCATTCCGAACTGCACCAATAACTTCCCCACAATAACGGGACTCTACTCTCCCGGGACGGCGACCTTGACCGTGCGGCCGGTAGTGGACCTCTCCATCACCAAGAGTGCCAACATCACGGCCTACATCCCGGGCCAGCCAATCACATACACGGTTGTAGTCCACAACAACGGGCCCAGCGATGCTGTCAACGCCGTGTTCACCGATCCCCTGCCCGCATCCATCACAGGTGCAACATGGACCTGCGCTGTCACCATCGCAGGAACCTCAAATCTTGCGCCGGCCGGACCCACCGCATGTAACGCTCCGAGCGGCACCGGCAACATATCCGGCACCGTAAGAATCAACGTTGGCGGAACCCTGACGTACACCGTCAAGGGCACTGTGGCACCGGGCACCACCGGAATCATGACCAACAACGCCACCATCGCGCCAGCAGCCCAGACGTCTGTTCCCAACATGCCGGGCGGCGGAACCGTTCCTGTTCCCGGATCATCCACCATGGTTCCCACCGTGGATTTGGCCTGCCCGCCCTTGCCCGGGGTTGGCTGCTCCGCAACGGTGAATACACCCGTGGATCCCCAATGGACCATCGCCAAGACCGCCACGGTGGCCGGCACGTCCTCGAACGGCCAATGGGTAAAGCCCGGCGACACGATCACCTACACCGTGACCGCAACCAGCAACCGCGGCCAAATCAATAACGTCGTCCTCACTGACAACCTCGCCGATGTCCTGGATCAGGGCACATTCGTTCCGGGATCCGCAGTGCTGACCATCGGCACCGCGGCACCGGCCGCCGTCGCCAATCCCGTAGCCCCGTCCACCACGCTGACCACCCAGCCGTTCACGCTGCCGGCCGGTCAGACTGCAGTTCTCAGCTACAGGGTCACCGTCAAGGCAGACGCTTGGAGTGCCCAACTGGTCAACGTCGTCACTGGCGCAGGCAGCGTCACGCCCATCCGCTGCGCAACCGGCACCACACCGTTGGCAGCGGAATGCACCACAACCCACCTGACGCCGGCCAAAATCCTCATTGAAAAACTCGGTGAATCCTCAGACGAGGAATGGGTTCCCATGGCCGGCTCTACCTGGGCCATCCATAATGACGCAGCCGGAGCCCCGGGGGCCGTCAATACCAGCGTTACGGTAGCTCCCATCCCGTCCCAAACCGGACAGTTCCAACTCGAAGGCATTCAGCCCGGCGTGTATTGGCTCGAAGAGACCACAGCTCCGGATGGCTTCAACCTGCTGGCCGAAGCCGTGCAGTTCACAGTGGCTCCCAACGGTGCCGTGACGCTCGGCCAAGGAAGCGGCGCCGGAGTCGTGACAACAAGCGACGCCGACGGCAACGGCATCTTCCTGGTCACTGTTCGTGACGTGCCTGCACTGAAAATGCCGGAATCCGGTGGCACCGGTTGGTGGCCGTTTGCGGCCGCTGGAACGTCGCTGCTTTTGGTGGCCATGGCCCTTGCATCCAGCAATGCCCGGCGCACTCGAAACCACCCATAAACGTCATTCCCCGGCCTGCAGCAAAAGCGGCAGGCCTCACCCCCCAGAAAAATGTTCGCTCCCGAGCATCGCATCACCCATGAAAGAGGAAAAAGTGAGTAATCAAAGCTCCCGGCGCCTTTGGAAGGCCGCCGCCACCACCATTGCCGGAGCGGTGTTGGCAATGTCCTTCTCCGCTGCCCCGGCCTTGGCCGCTCCGTTGGTGGACGGGGACCAGATCGGTTCCATTACCGTCCATAAGTTCGAACGCCCGGATACGCCCACGGGCCTGCCCAATAACGGCACGGCCGTGGACTCCACGGGGCTAACCGCCTTGGCCGGTATCGAATTCACCATTCAGCAGGTCAACGCCGTCGACCTCTCCACGAATGCCGGTTGGGACGCTGCCCATAACCTGAGCAGCGTCTTCTCCCCCGCCAACCCTGAAGGTTCCATCACTGGCGCCGGGTTCACCTTGGGTGCCGGCCAAGCTCAGGTCACCGACGCCGCCGGCACTGCGGCCTTCGGCAACCTCCCCGTAGGCCTGTACCTGGTAACGGAAACCAACTACCCGGCAGGTGTAACCCCCTCAGCTCCGTTCCTGGTTTCAGTGCCGTTGACTGACCCGGACAACAAGGCCAACTGGATTTATAACGTCCACGTCTACCCCAAGAACTCCATCACGGGCGCACAGAAGACCGTCACAGACGCTCCTGACGTCAAGCTCGGCGATCAGATCGACTTCACTATCACCGGTGACATCCCGAACGAAGCAGTCATTGACGGCTACAAGATCGTGGACCAGCTGGACGCCAAACTGACCTACCTTGATGCCACCGCCACACTGGTTGATGGCACGGTCATCACCGAAGGCACTCACTACACGGTTGAATTCGACGCAGCCACCAACACGGTCTCCATCGTCTTCACCCCTGCAGGCCTCGCAGTACTGGCCGCCCACAGCGACACCAAAGTACAGGTTGTTGTAAACACCACCGTAAACACCATCGGTGAAATCGAGAACGATGCCATGGTTTATCCGAACCTGGGCAGCTTCACCACCGTTCCCGGCCAGCCCGGCGGCCCGATTGTCACTCCCCCGGTTGTCACCAAGTGGGGCGAGATGACCCTCCTGAAGACCAACGAGAATGGCGCTGCCCTTGCCGGCGCTTCCTTCTCCGTCTACGCCAACCAGGCTGACGCATTGGCTGGAACCAACGCGATTGTCCTGAACGGCCAGAGCACCTTCACCGTTGCTGTCGACGGAACCCTGACCGTCTCCGGCCTGCGCTACTCCGACTGGGCCAACGGCGCTGCAGTACTTCCCGGCTCCGCCGATTTCCGCACGTACTACCTGGTGGAAACCACCGCACCGGAAGGCTACGAGCTGCTCGCAGAGCCGATCTCCTTCCTGGTCAACGCGACGAGCACCACGGTGGGTGTTGACCTTGAAGTCAAGAACATCCCGTCCAACGGTGGCTTCGAGCTGCCGCTCACCGGTGGTGTGGGAACCGGACTGCTGTACGCAGCCGGCGCACTCCTGGTAACCGGCGCCGGACTCCTGCTGGTCCGCTCACGCCGCAGCACCAACAGCTAGTCACTGCCAACTTGCAAAGGTTCGCAGCCTGAACACCAAAGCGGGGAAGAACGCCGAACACGCGCTCTTCCCCGCTTTGTTCCCCCAGAGCACAAATCCCCCCAGGACTCTCATGTCAAAGCACCAACACTCCAAACAGCGGTCGCAGGGAACTTTCCGCGCCGGATGGACCACCCAGCGCATCATTATCGTTGTAGTCGCGATCCTGGGCGTGGGAGTGATGCTGTATCCCACCGCCGCCGCATGGTTCTCCGACCGGGTTCACGCCACAGAGATCAGCGGCTATGTGGACAGCGTGGAGAACCTTTCCGCGTCAGCCCAAAAGACCCTTCTGGTTGAGGCGAGGCAGTTCAACAAGGACCTGCCATCCGGGCCGCTTCGCGACCCGTACTCCTTGAACGAAGACGGCGAGAAGACCGTCGTCGGAGCTGGTTCGGAGGCGTATAAAAAGATGCTCAGCGTCGGCCCCGGCGGCATGATGGGCCGCCTCAGCATCCCCTCCATCCACTCTGACTTGCCGATCTTCCACGGCACTGATGAGGAAACGCTCGCCAAGGGCGCCGGGCACTTGTTCGGCTCCGGCCTGCCCGTTGGTGGGACGGGAACCCACAGTGTCCTGACTGCCCACTCCGGCTTCGTCAACGCGACTCTCTTCGATGACTTGGACCAGGTACGCGAAGGCGATGTCTTCTCCGTAACCGTGCTCGGCGAGTCTTTCTATTACAAAGTGGATCAGATCAAGACCGTTCTGCCGGAGGAAACGGACGATCTCCGCAAGGTCCTGGACAAGGACTACGTCACTCTGGTGACGTGCACGCCAACAGGGGTCAACAGCCACAGGCTCCTGGTACGTGGCGGGCGCGTTGACCCTCCATCCGCTGGTTCCGCCCAAACATTGCCCAGCCAAGCGTTGGACCCGGGCTTCCCTTGGTGGGCGTTAGCGCTCGTTGGCACCGCAATTCTCATGGTGGTAGTCACCCATCCCCGCAAATCCCGGACCGAACGGACGGCCCTCACCCGTGAAGAGGATCTGGCCGACTCGCTGCTGCACTAGCTCGCGTTGTCCGGCCGAAGTGTGCACCGCGTGACGTGTGCGGAAGACCAGGCGAGACCACAAAAAAGCGCTCCCCCACCCAAGGTGAGGAAGCGCCTGAAGGTTAGCGGCCGGCGTCGGGCGTTTCAGGCCTGTCGTCCGGAGCACCCGGACCGCCATGGCTGGGGCGCTTGGAGCTGAGGTTGACGCCGGAACCCTTGCCGAGGTGATCGGCGTTCTCCTTGTGGCTCATGGACAACATGGCCGCTACGACGAGGCTCACGATGAACGCGATGCCCGCGCCGGTGAAGGCGAGGTCGAACCGCGGGGCTTTGGCGCTGCCGCCGGAGGCGAAGATCAGCACGGCAACGAATGCCAGCACTGCAAAGAACGCGGAGAACATGAGGGGTCCCTTGACCGAGGTCCGCATCCTGCGCGGTTCTCCTGGTGTCTGGTCTGCCACGGTCATTCCTCCAATGATGGCGGTTGGTCTCCGCCGGTCAGCAAAAGTTCTACAACGAGTAGAACGTCCAGCTACTAGTTTACGGCCTCGGGCGAAGCGCCGGGAGCAGCAGCCTGAGCCGGTCCGCCCACAGCGGTCCGGGCTTCGTGGCGCAGCGTCAACCCGGAGAGAATCCACAGCACGCCGGAAATGATGGCCCCACCACCAGCCACACCCAACAGCGCATGCGCACCCAACGACGTGAAGAACGGCAGCAGCACTGCGGTGCCCACAGCAATGACGCCGGACACAAGCCAGTCGCGCGCCAACGGATCCCGCTTCCGGAGGCCATGGACGAACTCAAGGAGGCCCAGCACCAGCAGCGCAAACATGGCCGAGAGCGCAACGCCCTGGTCCGACTGCGTGACCAAAGCTCCGATGCCTCCGAGCGCAACGACCACCGGAACAGCAACAGGCAAAGCGCGGGACATCCACACAGCCGCCGCGGTCGCCAACAGATACAGACCCACGGCCCACGCCAGGACGTTCACGGACGGAGAAGCCCAGAAGATGGTGACCGCGCCGAACACCAGGGCGACCGTGGAGCGGATCAGCACGGGTTTCCAGAGTCCGGCCGCAGTGGCAGAAGGAGTCTGGGCAGGAGTCGCTGGGAGAGTCACCCGTCCAGTTTAGTGCGAACCCAGCACCATCCACCGATCCGTCCGCGCGCGCAGCCCCAAAGTCACCCCGCGGGCCAGCATGTAGCCCAGCGCGAACGCAGCCCACAACCAGAGGAGCCCCGCCTCGCCGTCGGGCTTTATCTGGTGGATTGCCACCAGCAGCGGCAGATAGACCACCAGATTTACGACGCCGGCAATCGCCAGGTAGCGTGCGTCGCCGGCGCCTATGAGGACTCCGTCCAGGACGAAGACGTAGCCTGCCAACGGCTGTCCCACCGCAAGAACCCAGAGGGCAACGGTGAGAGCGGACCGGACGCCGGCGTCGGACGTGAAGAGATAGCCGGCCCAGGGCGCCGCGATGGCCAGGAGCACGCCGGTGATCACACCGAACCCGAGGCCCCAGCGGATCATGGTGCGGGTCAGTTCGCGGACGCGTTGGGCGTTTCTGGCGCCCAGTTCCTTGCCGATCAGGGCCTGCGCGGCGATTGCCAGCGCGTCCAAGGCAAAGGCGAGGAAGGAGAAAATGGTCATGGCCAACTGATGCGCGGCCAAGTTCACGGCGCCTTGCGCGGTCACCACCAGGACTGTCGCCAATATGGCGAGGCGGAGGCTCAGCGTACGGAGCATGAGCCAGGAACCCACTTTGGTCATGGCCCGGACGCCGTGCCAGTCGGGCTTAAGGGACACCCCATGTTGGCGCGCATTCCGGCTGACCATCACCAGGTAGACGGCGGCCATGGCCCACTGTGCAATGCTCGTGCCGATCGCGGAGCCGGCTACGGACATGTTCAATCCGTAGACGAAGAACACGTTGAGGGCGATGTTCAGGGCGAAGCCTGCGGTTGCCACAACCAGCGGTGTCCGGGTGTCCTGCAAGCCGCGGAGAACACCGGTGCCGGCGAAGATGAGGAGCATCGCGGCCAGGCCTGGCATGGACCATCGCAGATAATCGACGGCGAACTGGCGGACGTCACCGGTAGCTCCCATGAAGCCAACCAGCGGCTCGGCCGCCACAAAACCAACCACGGCGAGCGCGAATCCGAGCAGTAGAGCCAGCCACACGCCGTCGCGCCCTGCTGCCAAAGCCTTCCCCAGTTTGCCGTCGCCGATGGCCCGGGCCACTGCCGGCGTTGTCGAATATGCGAGGAAGACCATGAGCCCTACGGCGGTGTGCAGGAGGGTGGACGCGAGGCCGACACCTGCCAGCTGGTCGACCCCCAAGTGCCCCACAATGGCGGAGTCAGCCAGCAGGAACAGCGGCTCGGCGATGAGTGCACCGAAGGCCGGGACGGCCAGGCGCAGGATCTCGTGGGCGTTGGAGCGAGTGGGTGTGGTTGTGGTTTGAGGCACTAAACAAGCCTAGTCCGCCGATGGCCGGGTACATTTGGGCCGTGTCACACGAGCATCCCGTCACCGTTTCAGTCGCCCGCACCATCCTCCCCGGCTATACCCGGCAAGCCAATGCCTGGGCCCATGCCGGTCAGGAGCTTGCCCGCGAATGGCCCGGATATTTGGGGTCGGGCTGGGTGCGCAATGGTGTGGATTCTACTGAATGGCACATGCTTTACCGCTTCTCAGATGCTGAGTCTCTGCAGGACTGGGAAGACTCTGAGGAGCGCCGTTGGTGGATCGATAGCGCCAGGGACATGATGGAGACCACCCGGGTGGAGCGGCACACAGGCATTGAGGGCTGGTTCGCGCGGCCCGGCGACGTCTCGGTAGTTGTGCCCGAAACGGTGGTGCCACCGCGGTGGAAGCAGGCCATCAGCATCTTCCTGCCGTTCTTCCCGCTCAGCCTGCTGGCCAACTTCCTGCTGCACCCGTTGACGCAGGACTGGCCTCTGGTACTTGCGGTTCTGCTGAACATCGTGATCCTCACACCGCTGATGACCTACATCTTCCTGCCGATCACCACGAGGCTGCTGCAGCCGTGGCTACAGGCGAAACCGCGCAATGTGGCAGGGAGACAAAGCAGGTAGCTGAGGCTTTGGTCATACAGAGCCTCAATTAGTTGACACTTCAACTTACCTCCGGAAGGGTTGAAGGTATGAACAAGTCCAGCATGACCACCACAGCCCTGACCATCCTGCGCGTTATTGCAGGATTTCTCTTCGCCGCGCACGGTTGGCAGAAGTTCAACGAATTCACCATTGCCGGGACGCAGGCATCGTTCGCCCAGATGGGCGTGCCCGGCGCGTCTGCAGTGGCCCCGGTAGTAGCAACCCTTGAGCTGGTGGGTGGCGTCGCGCTGATCATCGGCCTCTTGACCCGCATCTTCGCCGCGCTCTTGGCCGTCAACATGCTCGGCGCCCTGTTCCTGGTGCATGCCCCGGCCGGCGTTTTTGTTGGCAACGGGGGATACGAACTGGTTCTGCTTTTCGCCGGCGCCGCTTTGGCCCTCGCGCTGGCAGGTGCCGGCAAGATCTCCGCCGACGCCGCACTCTTTGGCCGCTCCGGCTCCAAGCTGCGCGTCCTCGCCTAAGCCGCCCCGCACCGCCAGCCTCCACCAACACCCCCGGACGCTCTTCCACATAACAGCCCCTAAACGCCATCGCTCTCTCCCTTGCTTCAAGAAAGGGAGAGAGCGATGGCGTTTAGGCCATGGGAAGTGAGAGAGGATCGGCTTCCAGGGCGGCGGGCTGATGTCATACTTCACGACTTCGAACACAAAACAACAAATTCTCCCGTCAATTCCTTGACTCGCGATTTCAAACACTGGTAAACATGTCCCACCGGGCAAGCGTTTTCCAGCTGTTCCACCCGCATCCCCCTTCCGACCGGCGGTCCCCCGCCAAACCACTCTGGATGCGCTTACCCCGTCAATGAAACGATACAAAGTCCGACAGTGTGGTTGGTACACACCCCACGCGTCATCAAAGGAGATGTTCGTGAAACACCCCCCTCAACGCGCGGTCAGAACGGGCGCTACTGCCCTGACTGCCGCCGTCGCCTCGGCTGCTCTCGCCTTTACCGGGCTTCCTGCAGCGCACGCCGAGACATCACTCCCCCCGGCCGGAAGCGGCTTCAAATTCGACTTCGGGCCCGGCGTCGTGGCCGACGGATACACGCAAGTGAACGCGGGCAGCGCCTATACCGCCGCCACAAAATTCGGTTTCACGGACACCGCCCTCACCTCAGAAACTGACAGAGGCACCCCGGACACCCTGCGCAGCGACTTCGTCCAAGCCCAGGGCAGCTCCTTCCAAGTAGACCTTCCCAATGGCGACTACACGGTAAAGCTCATAGCAGGCGACGCAACGGAAGCCACCAATATCGCCATCACGGCAGAGAAGATGGCCAAGGTCCAGCTCACTGACAAGCCGGCCGGCCAGTTCCTGGAGATGGAATTCCCCATCTCGCTGGTGGACGGCCAGCTCAACCTGGACATCACCGGCACGGCTGCCAAAATCAACTCCCTGGTCATTGCGGCCCGCGCTCCCCGCGCGGCGACAACGGATCCCGGCGTCTACCTGGCCGGCGACTCCACCGTCCAGACCTACGATCCCGGCTACGCTCCCCAAGCGGGTTGGGGCCAGATGATCGACCGCTACCTTGACGACAAAGTCCCCGTGTACAACCACGCAATCGGTGGCCGCAGCTCCAAGAACTTCATCAGCCAAGGCCGACTTGACGAGATCCTCCGCGTCATCAACCCCGGCGATTACCTCATGGTCCAGTTCGGCCACAACGACGCAACCATCGGCGTCGACGACCGCTACGCGTCCCCCGCGGACTACAAGGAATACCTCCGCACTTACGTCAACGGTGCCCGCCAGCGCGGCGCCACCCCCATCCTGGTCACTCCGGTGGGACGCCGTGACTTCGACGCCACCACCGGCAAGTTCCGCGTCAGCTTCCCGGAGTACGTGGACAAGATGAAGGAACTCGCCGCTGAAGAGAACGTAGCCCTGGTGGATCTGTCCGCCCTCAGCCGTGGCTACTACGACGAAATCGGACCGGAAGAAACCAAGTCGGTCTTCCTCCATGTCGACGCCGGCGTGTACCCCGGGCGTCCGAGCGGCACCGCTGATGACACCCACTTCCAGGAATACGGCGCCATCCAGATCGCCCGCCTTCTCGCCAGCGGCATGAAGCAGCTCAACGTTCCGCTGGCATCGCGCGTCCAGGAAGTCACACCGCCGTCGAACCTTCCTGCCAAGCCGCAAGGCCTGGTTGCCGGCAGCGTCTCCAACGCCGGCGCGCTGCTCAAGTGGCAGCAGGTAGAGGGAGCAGACATCTTTAAGGTCTACCGCAAGCTGGCCACTGAACCGGACAGCGCCTACAAGCTGGCCACCACCTCCACCATTCCCACCACCAACCTCAGTGGCCTCGCCGAAGGCACCGCCTACAACGTCCGCGTGGCGGCGATGAACGGCAAAGGCCTCTCCGAGTACAGCGACGCGTTGGCATTGACCACCAAGCAGGCCACCTACAAGTTCGACTTCGGACCCGTCGGCGCCCCCGTGGAGGGCGGCTACACCGAGGTCAACCGCACCATGCCTTACTCTGCCGAGCGCGGCTATGGCTTCAAGGACATCACGGTCCTCAGCGATCGCGACCGCGGTGCAACCACCACCAACCTGCTCCGGGACTTCGTCCTCAGCGGCGCCAGCTTCGAATTCCAACTGGACGTTCCCAACGGCACCTACGCCCTGAAGACGTACCACAGCGACTGGATCGGCTCCACGCGGACTGACATCGCCGTGGAAGGCAAGGGCTTCGGTACCGTCACCTCCGGCAAAGCCGCGTCAGCCACCAAAGTCATCAACGAAGTCTTGGTAACCGACGGTCAACTCAACCTGAGCATAAGCGGATCCGGCCAGCGCCTCAACGGGCTCGAGGTCACGCCCCTCCTGGTCGGCCCAAGCAACCTCAAAACCACGTCCGTCGACGCCGGCGCCCAGCCGCCCGTCGTCGGGCTTTCCTGGGACGTTGTTGCCGACGCCGCCAGCTACCGCGTGTTCCGTCAGGCACCGTTCGAGACGTCTGCGCAGCTGATCGCGGAGAACGTCTCCGAACCGGCGTATTCGGACACCACCGCTACGGCCGGCCTGCCCTACAAGTACTACGTCACGGCCGTAGACCGCACTGGTCTGGAGTCCGTCCCGTCCAACACTTTGGACGTGCCGCTGGTCGACCCCGCAACTGCAGCGCCCGCCGCACCCGAAAAGCTGAAAACCAAGAAGGTTGAAAAGACCAGCGTTTCGCTTCAGTGGGGCGAAGTTAAGGGCTCGACGGCGTACCTCGTCTACCGCTCAACGGCACCTGACGGCACCTTCACCTACGTGGGTAAAACCGATGACAAAAAGTTCACGGACACCACAGTCCTGACCACCATCAAGTACTACTACCGCGTTACGGCACTGAACCCCGGCGGAGAATCGGCTCCGTCGGAAACCGTCGGCACAGATGACGTGGTTGTCCTGGACCGCCAGATGGAGAAGCTGGACCGGGCGCCTGTGGCAATTCCAACGACGGAGGGAATCCGCATCGGTTGGCGCATGCTCGGCCTCGATGAAGACAAGATCGGCTTCAACGTCTTCCGGGACGGCAAGAAGATCACCTCCTCGCCCATTACCAACAGCACGAGTTACCTGGATACCACCGGGACCGCCACCTCGAAGTACGTGATCAAAGCAGCTGGCGGCGGAAACAGCGGCGACAAGGAGACCAAGGAGTTCAGCCCTCTGGCGCAGGACTACCTGGCCATCAAGCTGGACAAGCCGGCTGACGACTACACCAAAGACGGGCAGCCCTACAGCTACTCGGCGGGTGACGCCACAGTCGCCGACCTGGACGGAGACGGCCGGTACGAGATCATCCAGATGTGGTCTCCGTCCAACGCCAAGGACAACTCGCAGGCCGGCTACACGGGCACCGGTTACGTGGACGCCTACACCATGGAAGGCACCAAGCTCTGGCGCATCAACCTCGGCCAGAACATCCGCGCCGGCGCTCACTACACCCAACTCCTGGCCTACGATTTCGACGGCGATGGCAAGGCTGAAGTGGCCATGAAGACTGCCGATGGGACCCGGGATGCTGCAGGAACCGTGATCGGCAATGCCAACGCAGATCACCGCAACAGCAGCGGCTATGTCCTCACCGGTCCGGAGTTCCTCACTGTCTTCCATGGGCAGACGGGAACCATCATGGACACCGTGGCGTATGACCCGCCTCGCGGTGACGTGGGCGCTTGGGGCGACACGTACGGCAACCGCGTGGACCGCTTCCTTGGTGCTGTTGCCTACCTCGACGGTGAGCACCCGTCCATGATGTTCAGCCGCGGCTACTACACCCGGGCAGTGCTGGCCACCTATGACCTGGTGGACGGCAAGATCGTGAAGCGCTGGGTGTTCGACTCCAACGTTTCCGGGGATCAGTACCGGAGCATGGGCAACCACAACCTGTCCGTGGCTGACGTGGATGCCGACGGCAAGGACGAGTTCATTTTCGGCTCCATGACCATCGATGACAATGGTCAGCCGCTCTACACCACCGGCCTCGGCCACGGCGATGCCATCCACACCAGCGACCTGGATCCATCGCGTCCCGGTCTGGAAACCTTCGCAGTCCACGAAGACATGGCCTCCAGTGGAAATCTCGGAGCCACCTTCCGTGATTCCGCCACTGGTGAGGTGCTCTGGAGCATCCCGGCCGTCAGGGATACCGGCCGCGGAGCCGCAGGAGACATCGACCCCCGCTACCTGGGAGCCGAAGGATGGGCCGTCGGCGGCGACGCTGCATGGAACTCACCGGTAGGCGAACTCCGCTCGGCCAAGGGAGAGCTGATCTCCACCAACATCCCGGCAGCGAACTTCCTTGCTTGGTGGGACGGAGATCTGCTCCGCGAAATCGTGGACCACGACTGGGACGTCGCAAGCAACAGCGGCACCCCAAGCATCAGCAAGTGGAACTGGAACACCCAAAGCAGCGATCGCCTGCTGACGGCCTCGGGTGCGCTGACCAACAACAGCACCAAGGGCAACCCGGCAATCCAAGCCGACCTGTTGGGCGACTGGCGTGAAGAAATTGCCTGGCGTTCAGCGGACAGCACGGAACTCCGGATCTACACCACCACTTCCGGTACTGATGTCCGGCTCCGGACGTTGATGCACGATCCCGTGTACCGGCTCTCGGTTGCGCGCGAGAACATCGCCTACAACCAGCCGCCGCACCCGGGCTTCTATATCGGTGTAGGCATGGATGCGCCTTCTATGCCGAATATTGCATATACGGGCGCCAAATAGCTCGTCCTTCCTAGCGGGCACGGCCCCGGTACCTGTTGGTGCGGGGCCGTGCTTTTCTTCTGCCGAAGCTGTGCTGTTCGGTACCCGGAGCTTTCGGTGGTAGAAATAGCCGGATGACCATCCTTATTGGAGTGGGAGCCAGCACCGGTACGGCCCATGGCTTTGCCCGGCTCATCCACGGCCCGGACGATTTCACGCAATTCCAGTCCGGCGACGTTCTGGTGTGCCGCACCACCGACCCCGCATGGACACCCCTCTTCAGCATGGCATCAGCGGTGGTCACGGAGACAGGCGGAATGTTGTCGCACGCTGCGATCGTCGCCCGCGAGTTCGGAATCCCAGCCGTGCTGGGTGTTCGGGATGCGCTGGACCTCCTTGCCGACGGAGAATCGTTGGCCATTGATGGAGCCCGGGGAACCGTCACCCTGATGGACAGCGAATGACCCTCCTGACCTTGCATGCGGTCCGCCTCCTTGGTTTCGCTGATACGCAAACGGTGGCGGCCCGGTTCTTCCAGGAGCCCGGTCTAGTGGAATCCCAGCTCATCGACGCCGGCGTGAACGGCTTGGTTTCGCACAGCACCTTCGCGGGGATCAGCGGTTGGTCGCTGTCGAGTCTCGGGAGAACCGAAAATGAGCGGTTACTGGCCGAAGAGTTGGACCGGACCCAGGCACGGCAAGCGGTGCTGGCCGTGCATGATGATTTTGCGGACATCAACACCGGCGTCGTGGAGGCCTGTAGTGCCATCCAGCTGCATACTCAGGCCAGCGAGGATGCCATGGATGTCCTGATGGGCGCCTTGGCGTCATGGCGTCCACTCGAGGCTGAGCTAACAGGTGTGCTGCCTCGTTGTGAGGGCTACGCTGAGCGGCTGCTGCGCGCACTCAAGCACGCTGTCCAGGACACGGCATGGCTCACCGCCACCGATCGCGATTCCTTCCACCGGGTCTGGTTCGAGCTCCACGAGGATCTTATCGCCACCCTCGGTATCCAGCGACGGTAGTCTGGCCCCTGGTAGTCAGACTTAGTCACGTAACAGAAACGTGGCGCCAGTAAGATTCCAAGCATGAGCGATGACGCCGCCAATTCAGTGACCCTCCGCTTCCTCGCGGCTCCCATGGACGTGGGACACAGCGGATCCGTCGACGCCGGCACTGTCCTTGAGTGGGTGGACAAAGCAGCGTATGCGGCAGCTGTTGGCTGGGCCAAGGCATATTGCGTTACGGCGTACGTCGGCAACATTCACTTCACGGATCCGGTCAACAGCGGCGACATGGTGGAGGTGACCTCCACCATCGTTTACACGGGGCGCTCCTCCATGCATATCCACACCGTGGTCAGCTCCCGGGATCCTAAAGGCGGCCCGGAGACCATGCACAGCCAATGCATGGTGATCTTCGTTGCCGTCGGTCCGGACGGCAAGCCGATTCCCGTACCGCAATTTGCCCCGTCCACAGCTGCGGAGATCGAGCAGCGCGACCACGCCTTGGCACGCATCGAGGTCCGGGAGCAGATTGTCAACGCGATGAACGCGCAGGAATATACCGACGCCGGGACCGCCGAGCGCGTCGTCCTGCGGTTCATGGCGTCACCCACTGATGTGAACTGGGGCGGCAAGGTCCACGGCGGCATTGTGATGAAGTGGATTGACGAAGCCGCCTACGTTTGTGCCTCCCGCTACTGCGGCATGGACGCCGTAGCTGTGTTCTCCGGCGGCGTCCGCTTTTATCGGCCCCTGCTGATCGGCCACGTCGTCGAAGTGGAGGCGCGCTTGGTCTACACCGGCGCCAAGGGCATGCACATCGCGGTACACGTCCGCTCGGGTGACCCCAAGAGCCGGGTCATGAACCTGACCACCTACTGCCTCACGGTGATGGTTGCGCGCGATGAAACGGGGACGGCAGTCCCCGTACCTGCCTGGGAGCCAGTCTCTGACGAGGACAAGAAGCTGCACGCACATGCCCGCGAGCTGCTGGAGATCCGAGGCCGGGCACCTGGTAACCGGCTGCCGGACCATCTGCAGAAACTCGCTGGAAGCTAGCGGACTTTTATTTCTTCAACGCTGCCACGGCTTAGGTGCCGGGACGGCTTCGCTGTGCCTTTTGCTGCCATTCGGAAGTACTAAGCAACATCCCGATTCCTCGACACGAATCAGGTCATTGAGGCACTTGAGATCTGAGTAATACGTGAAGGGGGCGAAGGCATGTCATTTCGGGACCCCACTTCCGTTTGTTGAAAGGTCTGTACTTCCTTTCTTCGATGACTCTCGGACAAACAGGTAGGTCGAACAGAAGCACGGCTATTGGCAGCGTCAAATGGTCCAGCAGCCGCTTCCATAAGGGGTCAGCATTTGTATAAGCGGAAGATGACGAGCGTCCTGGACTATGTCGCCAAAGGTCTAGGCGTGAGAATCGTCGGGGCACCCGGTAGTGGCCGAACCAGTCTCCTCAAGGGCGTCGTTGCCAAGCTGGAAGAAGATGGCGCCACGGTCTACACCATGTTCGCTGCGCCGGCACTTGCCGCCGTGCCTTTTGCCGGCGTGCTTTCCCTGGGTTTGGATCTTCGTTCCAGAACAGTCGGAATTCTTGGCATCGTAGATCTTCTCTCAGTCCAGATGGCCAGGACCGGGGTACATCTGATCGCGATCGACGATCTCGAGAACCTGGACCGCGAGTCCTTGGCGGTAGTGGACGTTTTGCGGAGAAGGAGCAACGTCCCGCTGATCACAACCATGAACGACCGACCGTTCCAGCCCAGAACCTCCGGCTACCTCGGGAGCATTCCCGAAGCGACAGTCTCCCTTGCGCCGCTGGAGTACGAACAAATGAGCAAACTCATCGTGGAAACGCTTGGTCATCCGGCCGAAGTGGATGTGGTAGCAAATGTTCTGACTAAATCCGGCGGCAACTTGCGGTTGGCGATTCGAATCATCCAGACATCGGCCCTCAGCGGGCGAGTGATCCTCAAGGACGGCCGGTGGTGCATGAACGGCACCACGTTGATCAACGAACATCTCCACGGAACCGTGGAAGCTCTGTTCCAAGGTTTGCGGCCCGAGGAAGTCCGGGCACTGAACAAGATGTCGCTTCTTGGTCCCAGCCCCGTAGACCGTCTGGTCGCAGCTGTCGGTGAGGACAACCTGGATAACCTTGAATACAACGGGTTGATCTCGGTTATTGAAGGCCCGGATGGAGCCCTCCTCGCTGCTGTCTTTCCGCCGATAGTGGACGACTACCTTCGGGCCCACACCCTTAGCTCCCGGAGAATTCTCCGGAGCGCAGTAACTGATCACGTCGTTGCAGAACCCGGCCACCACCCCGCGCCGGTAGATGCAGATGACATGTTGTCGGCCTCGATTTCCGTCCTTCGCAAGCAAATGGGAAGCAACCACGCCGCCGCTACCCGGTACTTCCAGCAGCGCCGCGATGCCTTTGAAGAGTCGTGCTACCAGAGCTGGAAACGCGATCCCAGCCTGTCCAATGCCGTCGCGATCCTGAAGGTCTATTGGGGGGCGCCTGCCAATCCTCATCGAATCCACGAGGTGCTGCGTCAAACCGACTCTGACGGAGGTGAACCAGGAGATCTCGTCCTGTTCACCATGTCCCTGGCTTGCTGGCAGCTCTCACATGAGAAGAACCTGCCCGGCGCAATAGCCACAATGCAGGCTCTGTCTTCCAAGGAACCGGGCCTGCGGCGCGAAGCCGAAGCAATCATCGCATTTCTACGCACATCCCATGGCGGCGTCCCCGTCAACCAGGATCATCTTTTTGCTGATATCCCAGAGCAAGGGTCGCAGGGCGGCATTATCCCAACCATCAAAGCAATGCTGGAGCTTTATCATCTCAACCCCCGGAAGGCCCAGAGCATCATGGACTCAGCTGAGGGCAACCCCGGTTTCCCACCCGTCGAATCTTTTATTCGCGGAATGGCAATGCTCTCTGACGGTCGGGAAGAAGCAGCCCTTGTGATGGCGCTCGAATTTCGGGAGAAGGCTTTACAGAATGTCGATCAGGTTGCCTTCGTCAGCCAGAGTTACATAGCTGCCCTTTCCCTTCTTCATCACGGTTTGTTTGATGAAGCCGAATATCTCGCGGGCCGGGCCTTTTCCTTGGGCAAACCTGGTTTTTTGGTTGAGTCGTTGCACGTGGCCATGCTGCGCCTATCCTCACTGAGGGACGCAGTTCCGGCCACTTCCTTGGGATTAACACCCGAATCCAACGGAAGGGAAAATGGCCCGCTCCCCGGTTTTGGAACGGGTTTGCACGACCTCGCCGCCAGCCGACCCGCGAGCGCCAAAGCTTTCGACGAACGCGCCAGCCGAATCATCGAAAAGTCCTTGGCGCGCGGTTTTGTCTTCGAAGCCATGCATACGGGGCTTTTCGCGCTGGGACTCCTCCCGGGCCCTCGTGTCCGTAGTCTCCTCCAAAGAATCCTGGAGGACCGCGCCATGACTGTGCACCAGCAGCTCCTTACCGTGGCGGGTGCCGCAATAGAGATGGACCTTCCGCGGCTACGTCATTTGCTGGACTCTTACGTGCTGGACGGAGACACGTTCCAGGTGTCCATGCTTCTTCGCGGGGCAGAGCAGAGGTGTCAGCTCAGCGGCGAGCCTGCTGTTGCGAGCGAGATCAGAAGGGCGGCCAAGGATTTCGCCGCCCGTTTCGGTGTGGTGGGGACGTTGCTTGATTTCAGGTCGGAACCTCCCGGCTCTTCCTTGACCCTAAGGGAGATTGAAGTTGCCCTCGTCGCCGGGCAACAGAGCAACCAGGACATCGCAGAGCAGTTCGGCATCAGCATCCGGACTGTGGAGAGCCACATATCAAATGCTCTGCGAAAAACCGATACGACCACCCGAAAACAACTAGCAGATCTCATTCGAAACGCGCCCAAGTCGCTGGCAGCAGGAACCATTGCGGCTTCCCAAGCCACCTCATAGCGCTCTTGCGAGAACCTTTGATCCACAAAACAGGAGTACAGAGTTGCCCCAGATACTAGTTGTCAGCATGCATCGGCAATTCACTGCGCTGATTCATTGGGCCACCAATTCATTGCATACCGTGTCCTCAGGCAAAGTAGCTGTGGTTGATGGGACGTTGCCGGAACTTGAAGTCGATGTGGTGGACCTAGTCCATGAAAGCTACAGGGTGCTTGTCTACGGCGGCGTGCTGCACAGCTCGCGCGTCTTACGTTTGATGGATCTTGGCGTACGGGGCTACGTACCTGAAACCGCCACACTCCCCGTGCTGCTGGCCGCGGTCAAGAGCGTTGCCGCCGACGGAACACACCTGCCGTTTGATCCTGCTTCCGGCCGGAATTACGTCCCGCTGACCGCTGCTGAGGAAGTAGCGGCCAATGCCTACTTCCTCAATGACGAGGAACTACCTCGGAGTGAAGTGGCGAAACGGCTGGGTATTGCTGACTCGACTCTACGAAACCAACTGGCGTCGGTCAGACGAAAATTGGGAGTCCCCCCGCAGGCCAGCCGCTCGGCAGTGAGCCGAAGGTACCGCGCTACCGTGAGGCAGGCGGCACCTTCGAAGCAATCGGCTTAGTACCCCTATACGGCTGGGCCGGAACTCATCTGCAGTTGCTCACTGGGAGGCCTGTGAGTCGTCTGAGTCGTTACGTAGCGTCGGCCGAGCGAAGCAACAGACCAACCTGAGTCTTCCCATACCCGGGCCTGCAGTATATTTCGGCCGTCAATGATCTTCCGCGTTCCTGTTTGCACGGAAAGACCCTCCGGCGTCAGGGCTTTAAACTCGTCCCACTCGGTCAGAAGGAGGACAAGGTCGGCGTTCTTGACGGCATCCTCCGTTGAGGAAACGTAGTGATGTTGAGGCGATCGCCGGGAAGCGTTGGAGTTGCCTGCCGGGTCGTAGATCCATACCTGCGCGCCTTCGTCAGACAGCCTGTTGGCGATGTCCAGGGCCGGTGAGTCACGGACGTCGTCACTGTTGGGCTTGAACGCGACGCCAAGAACGGCGATCCTGCTTTGCGAAAGGGATCCGAGCATCGTGCGGGCCAAATCAACAGCGCGCTCCCGTCGCCTCAGATTGATCCCATCCATTTCATCGAGAAATCGCATGCTGCGATCCACGCCGAGCTCGGCCGCGCGCGCCTGAAGGGCCCGGATGTCCTTGGGCAAGCACCCGCCACCGAACCCGATGCCTGCGTTCAGGAAGCGCCGCCCAATCCGGGTGTCGATGCCTATGGCGTCCGCCAACGTGCGGATGTCTCCCCCAATGACCTCGGTTACTTCGGAGAAGGCATTGATGAAGGAAATCTTTGTCGCCAGGAAAGCATTTGCTGCAACCTTCACCAGTTCTGCGGTTTCAAAGTCGGTGCTGATCAGGGGCACGCCGCCAGCGAGGGCTGTTGCGTACACCTTTCGCAGGACTGCCTCGTCCTCCCGCGATTCCACACCAATAACCAGCCGGTCAGGGGTCAGGGTGTCCACTACGGCGAAGCCCTCCCGGAGGAATTCAGGGTTCCAAGCAACGTTCACTGTGACGCCGGGGCGTTTGTTGTCCTGCACAAGGGTTTTCAAACGCCTCGTGGTACCCACCGGGACGGTGGACTTCCCCACAATAAGGGCATCCTTGGTGATGCTTTGGGCCAGGGCAACGGTGGAAGCATCCACGAATGACATATCGGCACCACCATCGCCGGCGCGCTGGGGAGTTCCCACACCAATGAAGTGCACATCTCCCCAGGCTCCCACTTCCTGGTAGGACGTGGTAAAGCGAAGGCGTCCGCTCTTCACATGCTTTCCAAGAAGTTCGGGAAGGCCGGGCTCGTGGAACGGCAATAGCCCCTCTGAAAGGGACGCGACCCGGGTGGGGTCGATATCGAGTCCAAGCACCTCAAAGCCGAGTTCGGCCATGCAGGCGGCGTGGGTAGCACCTAAATAGCCGGTGCCTATGACGGTTATACGCATGAGTTCTCGCTTTTCGGAGTGACAACAATGATCAAAAGTGTGGGGCCGCCAAAGAGCGGTGGTGTCCGTCTATTTCCTGATGCGGGCACGGATTTCGCGTACTTCGTTCAGGGTTTGGAGACCTTCACTCAAACTCCGCCGCAGTCTGCGGAGCCGGAAAGAAGTTTGTTGCCACTGATTCATGTTGCGAAGTTCCAGGTCATTCCAGCTGATGGATTCCCGGGAGGGGACCAGTGCTTGCCACAGCGCTGCCGGCTTCCTGGACCATGGGATCTCCATGAGGTGGAAGAGACGGAGCGTGGCGGACCGTTGTGCCGTCGTCCGAAGAACCCAATCAAAGGGCGGCTCACCGACATCAAAGGCCCGAGTCTCCGGCATCGTCGCAAACAACGGCCCCAAGGGGCCCATGGCCCCGAGTTCCAAGGCCCTGTCATAGTGCCTCTGCGGGGATGCCGTTATCTCCCGGAGGCAGAATGAAACGTCGTCGTGGAGGACACCCTGTGCTGGACTTCGCAATGCATGCAGGAGGGTAACCAGGAGGGCGTCATTGTGCGAGAGCGTCCACACCTGTCGGCCGCCTAGCTCGATGCTCTGCCTGTCAGCCCAAAGACGCTCGAAAACCTCAGACTCATCTTCGTAGAACCCCGGAAACCTCCAATGAACATCAATATCGGAGGGCCACCCCGGGTTGATGAGAGTCGTGGAGTGATCAGGGAACGCTTCGGAGACTTCACGGATTCTGGCCTCCCATCCCCTTCGCCTAAGTGCATTCAGCAGAACCTCGACGTCGGAGCGCTCAAGGAGGATGTCGAGGTCCAGAGATGCTCTCACGGGACGGGCACCGATGAGGGTCGCCGCTGGGCCCTTGATGAGCAGCATTCGGATGTTGCACTCCACGGCGACATGGGAAACCAACGCAGCAGAGAGCAGGACCGACTCGTTGATCCTGAGAATTTCGCCCGGTGGTGTTACCGGGGCCGGCGGCCTCATGACCGCCAGCAGAAGTTGAAGCCGCGCCACAAGCTAGTCCCTGAGTCCGTTGCGGTGCGCTTGGAACCAGGCGTATGTGGACTCTATCCCGTCCTTCAAGGAGATGCGCGCGGTCCATCCGAGCGACTCCAGCTTTCCAACATCCATCAGCTTGCGGGGTGTTCCGTCGGGTTTTGTAGCGTCCCACTCGAGTGCGCCCTCGAAGCCGACAGTGGTGGCAACCAGACCGGCGAGCTCCTTAATGGTCATGTCCGCCCCCACGCCAACATTGACATGTTGCGGGCCATCGTAGTTTTCCAGCAGGTGCAAGCAGGCATCGGCCAAATCGTCCACGTGAAGAAATTCGCGACGGGGTGCGCCTGTTCCCCAATTGGTAACCGACTCAAGTTCCCGAACCCGGGCGTCGTCCAAGCGACGGATCAGGGCCGGCAAGACATGGGAACCTTGGGCTGAAAAGTTGTCTCCGGGGCCATACAGGTTGGTGGGCATAGCTGAAATCCACGGTAAGCCGTACTGCTGCCGGACGGCCTGGACCTGCATGATTCCCGAGATTTTGGCTATTGCGTAAGCGTCGTTGGTTTCCTCCAACGGGCCTGTCAGAAGGTACTCCTCTTTGAGGGGCTGGGGTGCCAGCTTGGGGTAGATGCAGGATGAACCCAAGAACAGCAGTCGTTCCACCCCGTGTTCCAGGGCTGCATCCATCACATTCACCTGGATCCGGATATTCTCGCTGAGGAAATCGACCGGGTACGTCTTGTTCGCAAGAATGCCACCAACCTTGGCAGCGGCCAGAGCGACGTACCGGGGCCTCTCCTTTTCGAAGAAAGCGAATACAGCGGCACGATCCTTGAGGTCCAGTTCCTTGGACGTCCGCCCGATAGTGTTCGTGAAACCCTCCGCCGAGAGTTTCCGCCAGAGGGCAGATCCCACCAAGCCCCCATGCCCTGCAACATAGAAAGGGGACGATCGATCAAGCCGCTCGGGAGTGAAGCCCGTCATCGGGCGAGAGCCTTCCAGGTTGCCAGATTTACGGCATCGATCCACGGGTTTCCTCCGTGCTGCAAAGCCGTTATGTCGGCGTCCACCATGAGGCGGGCCAGTTCAGGTGTTCTGACGGTTGGTTCCCAGTCCAGCTTTTCCTTGGCTTTCGAGTAGTCGCCAATGAGCGCTTCAACTTCTGTAGGACGAAGGTAACGTTCGTCAAAGCGGACGTAGTTTTGCCAGTTCAAACCAGCATGTTCAAACGCATTTTCAAGAAAGTCCTTGACGGTATAGCCCACGTTGGTCGCCAGAACATAGTCATCAGGTTCATCCACCTGAAGCATGCGCCACATGCCCTCGACGTACTCCGCAGCGTAACCCCAGTCGCGAACAGCCTGCAGGTTTCCCATGTACAACTCGGACTGTTTACCTGCCTTGATGGCAGCGACAGCACGTGTGATTTTACGGGTCACGAACGTCTCACCACGGCGGGGTGACTCGTGGTTGAAGAGGATGCCGTTAACGGCGAACATGCCGTAGGCCTCCCGATAGTTCTTGGTCATCCAGTAGCTATAAACCTTGGCCGCGCCGTAGGGAGAACGGGGATAGAAAGGCGTGGCCTCATCTTGCGGTGGCGGGGTAGCGCCGAACATCTCTGACGAGGATGCCTGGTAGAAGCGGGTTTCGATTCCAGCCATGCGTACGGCTTCCAGAAGCCGGGTTGTACCAATCCCCGTCGTGTTGCCCGTGTGCTCCGGTTCGTCGAAGGAAACCCGGACATGGGACTGGGCCCCAAGGTTATAGACCTCATCGGGACGGATATCCGCCAGCAGCGTCACCAGCCGGGCGCCGTCGGAAAGGTCACCATAGTGGAGGAAGAGGCGTGCCTTGCTGTTATGCGGGTCCACGTAGAGGTGGTCAATGCGGGAGGTATTAAAGGTTGAGGAGCGGCGTATCAAGCCGTGCACCTCATAGCCCTTGGAGAGCAAGAGTTCGGCAAGATACGAGCCGTCCTGCCCCGTGATTCCAGTGATGAGCGCCTTCTTGGCCAAAGTTATTTCCTTCTCTTCGTACAGATATCTCTTCGTACAGATAAATGGGGGTATCCCGTGTCAGCGGGGTCGCTTTCGCGATGCCAGATCGCTCAACCACTCGAGGTAGCTGTGTACGGCCACCTCTTCGGTAAGAATCCTGTCGCTGTACAGTCGGCCGGCAGCTCCGAAGTCCTTGGCAGAGTCAGGATCCGTGCGAAGGCGCTCGATGGCGGCCGCCAGGTCCAGCGGCGATCCGGACTCAGCCCGGATGCCCGCCCCAGCTGCCGACAACTCATGTGCTGTTGCGCTGCCTGCCTCCGTGGCGGCAATAATCGGAAGACCGGTCACGAAGTAACTTGTCAGCTTGCTCGGCACCGACATCTCCCTGACACCCGGACGCTCATTGACGAGCAGCACATCGGCCGATCGGAGCGCCTCCGAGTAGTCGCGGTCCGGAAGCGGCTCCAGGAACTGCAACCTGTCGATACCCACACCTCTGGATTCGAGGGTGCGCCGCTGGTTACCGTTGCCCAGCAAGACGAAACGAACATCGCTTCCGCTACGCCCTGCGAGGCGCGCTGTATCAACCAGGTTCTCCAACCCCTGCTTGACGCCCATGTTGCCCGCATGAAGTGCTACGAAGTCAGTTGCCGCCCAGCCGAGACGTTTGCGGGCGGCCGATCTGTCAAAAGAATGGTGGTGTTGAACGTGAGTCCAGTTTCGAATCACCCGGACACGGTGTGCAGGTACACCCAGGTCCCTGATGACGTGGTCGCGAAAACGTTCGTGAATCACGCTTACTCCATCCGCAGCGTTAAAGATCGCCGATTCAAGACGCGTCATGAGTGCGGCCAACGGGGAATGGGCATCGCCCGTTTCCGCTATTCCCTTGCTGTAGAGGTCTTGGACCCAAATGCCAACCGGGACACGAGAAATGCGTGCCCGAAGAATGGCGAACGCCGCAGAGAAAAGGGCGGGACTGACTACCAGGACCACGTCGGGGCGGTCCCAGCGCTCAAGCATGGTGCGGATCCCGAAAGTCATTTCCATGACGAGGCGGCCAAGTCCGTTGGGCCGCTTGGGAACGCTGGACCTTAGCCGTTTGACGGGAACGCCGGACAGATTCTCCTCCATGGAGAGGCCGGTATAGCCGTCCGCAATCTTCCATTCTGGATAGTGGGGGTAGCCGGTCAGAACTTTGACAGAAACCCCGCGCCGCGCCAGTCCCTGAGCGAGTTTGCTGGTGTACGGGGCGTTTCCGCTGTGTTCGGGGGCGTAGTTCAGGCCAACGATCAGCGCTTTCATGAGTCGTCACCGCTCATGCGGAGTTTGACCGTCACAGGGGTGCCAAGGGCCATCGGCCAAGCAACCACGGCCCGAACAGGGTGACTACATGGCCCATGATGATGCCCGCAAACAATGCGATACGGCGGCCCTTTCCACTGGCCCTGGGATGGGGCTCGACCGGGATTTCCGGTCCAGTGTGGAAAACCGGGTTTTGAGCCACCGGTTGGTGTTCCAGCGCACGGGCATGGCCTGTAATTGTTGGTGAACATGCCGGCACCCTCGTCGTGGTGTCCATTTGTCCTCAGCCTTCTGTCATTCGGATACCAGTCGATTGTGGTTGGCGGCTTACGCCCCCTAGAGCCGAAAGGCGCCACTTTCTCAGTGGAAACCGGCCATCGTTTCTGCCGGGTGCCACTTGAGGGCTCCCTGAACGTTCCGGGAATTCCGCTTTCTCCGTGGAGATCCGCCTCGCCTTAGGTAGGGCTGCGGAAGATCTCTGCGTGGAGCTCCGCAGCGGCACTTCCTGACACGCAGGTGACCTCTGCGCCTATACGTAATACCCGTCAACATCCACGGAGAGCCTGGAGAGCAACTGCGGTGCGACGGGGTGGTGGAGGCACATGATCCCGCCATTGGCAGTCCTCCTACGGACACCATGCGGCTGATCCCACCACTGAGAAAGTGAGGCGCTTCGGGTCTAAGGGGTGTGCGTCCGAACAACAATCGGGGAGTACCCGAATGACAGAAGCCGAGGACAAATGGACACCATGACGAGGGCGCTGGCATGCTCAGCATCAACCGCAGGCCCCGCCCAGGCCTTGGAACACCACCGAGGATGAGCCGGATGGATCTGGCCGGGTTCACCGGCGCCGGCTACAACAAAGGCCGTGGACTACTCTGGCAAGCGGCCTGGTTCACCGTTCAAAATCTGGTCTTCAGCACGTGGTGGTGCCCGTCGTCAGTGCGCGTGCGCATACTCAGGTGCTTTGGTGCGTCCGTTGGTCAAGGCGTAAAAGTCCGCCACGGCGTCAAAATCCACTGGCCGTGGAAGCTGACACTGGGTGACAACGTGTGGATCGGCGTCGATGCCTGGATCCTCAACCTTGAGCCGGTCACCATAGGTTCCGATTGCTGCATTTCACAAGGTGCGTTCCTGTGCACCGGCAGCCACTCATACGACTCCCCTACCTTTGAGTTCGATAACGCTCCGATCCTGGTTGGTGAAGGTAGTTGGATAGGTGCCCGGGCAACAGTGCTGCGCGGCGTGAAGGTCGGCACTTCCTGCCTGGTGGGAGCCGGCGCTTTGGTAGTGAAGGACGTACCGGACGGAACGCGCCTGTTGGCATCGACGGGCACCACGTGGTCAGCGCGGACGGGCAAGGCGGACGGAGAGCCCCGTTGAGTACGCTAATCGTCTGGTTAGGACTCGGTCTGGTCTTAAGCGTCGTCTTCGTAGCTCGGATGCACATCGTTTTGGCTGCCGTCATTGTGGTGCGAATCCTGGTTCCCGGCGTGGTTCAAAACGAGATCATGCCCGGGCTGCATCCGTCCACATACCTGTTCCTGTGCTTCATCCTCGTTCAGCTGGCATTCGCTCCAAGCATCTTCGGACGGGTGATCCGTTCCGCAGGCGTTTGGCCCCAGGCAATCATCGGCGGAATCGCGGCAGTTATGATGACCGACGTCGGAAATCCGGGCAGCGCTGGATTGCTGGATACTGCGATGTTCGTCGTTGGCATCGTGTGGGCGCCTTATTACGTCTTCGTGTTTATGCGATATTCAATCCGCTCAATACCAGGGGCCGGGAAAGCCTTCCTGGTGACGTTTGCGCTCCTGGCACTCATGGAAGCTGTGCTGTCACAGATCCAAGTGGCTACTGGTAAGCCAATAGTTTGGGAAAGCGACTTCTCCAGGATTTGGCTCACGGGCACGGTTTCCGAGCTGGGTGCCGCAATTGGAACCTTTGGGCACGGTATCCAAGTCGGCGTCTTTTTTGCTGCCGTTATGCCTCTTCTTGCCCTGATTAAGTCGATGCTGCTGCGCTTCGCATTGGCGGCCGTCCTCCTCGTGACTGTGCCCCTTGCCTACGGCCGCATGGGCCTTATCCTCACAGTGGTCGGGTTTATCTTCCTCGTAATCATCGGAGGACGGAAAGTCCTTCGAAGCATTCTCTTCGCCGCAGTTGTACTCGTTGCCCTTGTGGTCAGCATCCAAGGTGTGGCGGGAGAGAAGCTCTTGCGGAAGTTCGAAGATGACAATGGCTCCGCCGCCCTCAGAGTGGCCGCTTTCGACTGGTTTTGGGAACATACAGCGGCTTTTCTCACCGGCGGTTATCCGGGCCAACGTGATCTCAAAGGCGTGGGCACCTTGGGCTCCAGCCTTGAAAACGGCTACTTCATGATGGCTCTCATGTTCGGAATTCTCGCTGTTGTAGCGTTCTTCATCTTCATGATGTGCCTCCTCTTAGGGCAGATCGACATCAAGGACCGGGAAAGCTGGCCGGGCGTCGCAGCCACGGCTTTGATCGTCGTGGCGATCAACGGCTACAGCTCCATCGGCGGCAACTCGATCGACATCCATCTCTTCTGGTTTGTGCTCGCTATGGCGAGCTACCGCTCCACCCGCACTCCCTGGACAACGGAGCAGCCCCATCGGATCCCGTCCAGTCGGCTCCCGGTTCCGGACCGTTCACCGGTGATTCCTGCAGGGCAGGTACTCGCTTCATGAGCGCCCAAATGCTCCGCAGGAAGAACACTGACACGGCTCAGGAGAAGAACCACGGAAGCCGTATTTTCTACGCCGTAGCCGGCTCGGCAATCACCCCTCTGATGTCCCTAGCTACGGCTCCGATCCTGGCACAGTCCCTTGGAGTTATGGGCCGGGGAGAGCTCGCTGCCGGTATGGCTCCCATGCTGTTCGCTGTGGCAGTAGGAGCACTTGGCATCCCGGAGGCGCTCACATTTTATGTTGCCAAGCAGGCGCGAGGGGCCAGAAGAGCGGTCAGACGAGCCTTCTGGATTCTCACACTTTTGGGGACGGCAGCAGCGGCCCTTGTGGCAGTGAGCGCATCACTCCTCTCCGATGGCAACGCGGAAATCGAGCAGCTCATTTTTGTTACCGCGGTCCTGACCATCCCCACTTTCTGGGCGTCAGTGCCGAACAGCGTCTTAGCTGGAAACCACGCATGGAAGCTCTCAGCCAGGATTGATCTGGGCCTATCGGCACTGCGTCTTCTTGTGTTGTCCGTTCTGGCTATGGCGAATATTTTGACCCCGTTGGCAGCGACGATAGTGATGCTCGGCCTTCCCCTCCTGAAGGGGTTTCTGACTCTGCCGTACCTGGTCGCATATCGACGGGGCTGGAGAAATGCTACCGCCGCAAGAGTGCGGCTGTTCAACTATGGAAGTCGTTTGTGGGTTGGCTCCTTGGCGGGGGTTGTCCTTCTACGCCTCGACCAGCTTCTGATGGTCCCCTTTGGGAACGCCGCTCAGCTCGGACTTTATTCAGTGGCTGTCAGCCTGGGTGAGATCCCTGCATTGCTTTCAGGAGCCGTGCGCAACGTCGCCTTCTCCTCGGACGCGGAAAGCTCTCACCAGGCCAAGGACCGGGAGCGTCTGCAGCAGACCGCACGCTTGACCGCAGCGGCCACAGTACTGGCGGGCATCGGAATCGGCGTGGTTCTTCCGTGGGCCATTCCCTTGTTTTTTGGTGCGGCGTTTAGCGCCGCCGTCCCCGTTTGCTGGGTAATTCTTGCGGGTGTGGCCCTGGGGACCCCAGGCTCCGTAGCCGGCGCCGGCCTCAGCGCACGTGGCCGGCCCGGGTTACGAAGTATCGGCATGGTCCTTGGAGCCCTACTCAACACCGCCATCCTTTTGGCGACAGTATCCGCCTTGGGGGCGATGGGGGCCGCTTTGGCCACACTGGCCGGAAGTATCGTCGCCGGCACCATGAACATCGTGTGGCTTCGGGTGCATTTTGGGATGGCAATGCGTGACTTCTACGGGCTCAGACGTGTGGATTTTCAGCTCGTCCGCAACACGATTCTAAAACTGACAGGAAAGAAGAACGTACATGCCGTTTCCAGTTAATCCGGGGCCTCAACTTGCCCTGGACAGCTCACTGCCGAGAGTTCCCCGGCTTGCGTACAAGGCGGGACTCATCAGTAGCCTCAGGATACGCAACCGCCTTAGCCAGCGGAAGGTGACGGGGTCAGGGGACGCCGTGGTGAGCATGACTTCCTATGGGCGCCGGTTGGGAATCGTTGCCCATGCTTTGGAATCCATCGCAGCGGGGTCAATGCGCCCGGCACGGATGATCCTTTGGGTTGATGAGCCGGATTTTGAGGTAGCCACGTATCCCATGCTCCAGCGTCTTCAGCGTCGAGGATTGGAGATCCTTCGGTGCGAGGACTTTGGACCTCACAAAAAGTACTTTCCCTATTGTCGTGAGTTCGCCCAAGATCATGTGAACCTCGCACTGGCTGACGATGACCTGATGTACCCGCGGCGTTGGCTCGAGGTTCTTCTTCGCACGTCCGGAGAACTCCATGAGATACCCGCTTATCGAGCACACCGCATGAGAACCGATGCCACGCGGAGCACTCTGGCAAATTACAACTCATGGGCACCGGCTCCCACAGGTTCAACCAGCCACGCCAATTTTTTCACTGGAGGAGCAGGGGTGCTCTTACCTCCCCGGTTTCAGTCAGTGATCCGGGAAGCGGGGACTTTGTTCCTTGAGCTGGCACCCCGTGCGGACGACATCTGGCTGAATGCTCTGGCGATCCGCCACGGTTATCGGCGCCGGGTAGTTGACGCTGCCGGACAACACCTCACCATATACCCCAGATCACAGGAGCATGCCCTGCACAACGAGAACGTGAGCGAAGGCAAGAACGACACCCAATTGGCTGCGGTCTTTGGTCCCGACGACATCGCCAACATCACCAACGACATCACCAACAAGCCATGACGGTTCCCATGCCAAATTCAACCGTGGGTTCCATGGAAACGATGCTTGTACATCCGTTCGGGAACGAGAACGTCCGTCAAACCCTGACCGCGCTGAGCGAACACCACCAACTGTCTTCTTTTGTCACCGCGATCGGATGGACAGATTCGGAGGCATTGTCCTGGCTCCGGCCCGCGAGGTCACTGGTTGAACGCCGGCTGTTTCCCATGATCGGAGACCATCAGCTGCACGTCACTCCGGCGAGTGAACTTGTCCGCAATCTTCTCCTGCGTGCACAGCCCGCAGCTATAAGGCGGCTTGGCTCAGCATCAGGTCCCCTTTCCGCGCACTGGGTCGCGGAACAGGTGCAGACCAAGGCGATCAAGGCCCTCGATGGATTGAATCCGCCCACCGCCGTCTACGGGTACTCAACCTTCGCTTCAAGGGTGTTCACGGCGGCCAGGAAACGCGAGATGGAAACCATCCTGGAGGTTCCCCACGTTCACTGGGCAACCACCAGGAGCTGGGCCGGAAAGCTCGAAAACTTCGCACCGGGATGGGCGATCACGGCACGTCAGGATTTATCACAAACCAAGGTTCATGCCATGGAAGACCTCGAGCTTTCGTTGGCAACCCGGCTGATCTCACCGTCGACCCAAGTTACCAAAAGCCTGCGGGCGGCCGGGGTGGACAGCCACATCATGGAGATACCCTACGGCTGTCCTGACGTTCAACCCGGGCAGACCCCGCTGAGCTGGGACGGGAATGGGCCGCTGAAGGTGTTGTTCGTGGGCCGGATCGTGGGCATGAAAGGGATCGCGGACGTGGTGTCCGCGGCCAAGGCCCTCTCTCCGGCCGTGCGCGTTACTGCCATTGGCCAACTGCCTGGTGAGACTTTTCCTGCCCTCGAGGACATGTTCGGAACGGTGAATTACCGCGGGACGATGCCCAGGAACCAAATTCTCCAGGAAATGCGCAAGCACCACGTGCTGTTGCTACCGAGCCTTGTTGAAGGCCGTTCCCTCGCAGCCCTGGAAGGACTGAGCCAGGGCCTGCCCGCGGTGGTCACGGCCGGAAGCGGAGTAGAGGACCTTGTGGCCCAAGGTGCGGGAGCCATAGTGGAACGCTTTGCGTCTGAGCAAATCGTTGCCGAACTGCACCGCTTCCTGGACGATCCCGGACTGGTTGAAGAGCGGAGCGCCAAAGCGTTGGAGATCGCCAGAGCCTCGGGGTGGGGGCCTTTTCGTGAAGGAACTGCGCAATTTCTCCAAGATATTGGGAGTGGTGTTCGTGGCCATTGAGCTCAAGGCCAAACAACGGCCGCTACGAATCGCTTTGGTAGCGCACGTTTTCCACCCGAGTGTCGGAGGAGTGGAAATTACTTCCGACATTCTTGCGCGTGGATTCATGCGGCATGGTGCTGAAGTAACAGTCATCACCAACACACCAGAGGCCCACCAGACGCGGGTTTTCCCTTACGACGTCATCAGGCGGCCGTCCCCATGGCGCCTGTTAGCGCTGGTGAACAGAGCCGACGTCGTATTCCATAACAACCCGGCTATCTCGCTTTGGTGGCCTCTGGCGCTGATCCGCAAGCCTTGGATGGTCACCCTCAGAATGTGGGTGACCATGCCCGGGCAGAAACTGTCCCGCCTTCAGCGGCTGAAGTATGCCGCCAAATACCGGATCATCGGGCGGGCGGATGTGCTTGTAGCCAATAGCAAGGTTCTGGCGAATCATGTTGACGGCGATGTCGAAGTCATCCCGAACAGTTACCGGGACGAATTCTTCTCCGTCCTCGACGACGAGGGGCGCGCTCCTCTGGGAATCGTGTACCTGGGCCGTCTCAGCCAGGACAAGGGCGTTGACCTTCTGATCCAGGCAGCAGCTGATCTCGTAGGAGAAATAGACGGCTTCACACTGACAATCGTGGGTGATGGCACCGAACGTGTACGCCTTGAAACCCTCGCCCGGGAGAACGGTTTGGGCAACGTCGTGAAATTTTTGGGCTCTCAAGGGCCGGAGGAGGCCAACCGGATTCTGAACCGGAATTCCATCGTCGTTATACCGAGCCGGATGCCAGAGCCTTTCGGAACCGTGGCGCTGGAGGCGGCTGCCGCAGGGTGCGTGGTGGTTTACGCGAATCACGGCGGGCTGCCTGATGCAGCCGGCGAGCAAGCAATAGGTTTCACGCCACTCGATTCGACGTCGTTGAGCGGTCATCTTAAGGTGCTGCTCAGCAATCCGAAGGACGTTGCTGCGCGGCGAAAAGACGCCGTAGCCCATGCGGACCGACATAAAGAGAACGTCATGGTGGACCGCTATTATGCGGCGATCGAGCGCACCCTGATGGAGTCCGGTCATGGCAGGAATCACTAGGAATCCAATGAAAATTGTGCAGGTAGTAACCCTGGTCAGTCCGGACGGGGCATACGGCGGCCCCGTCCGGGTTGCACAAAACCAGTCAATGGAACTTTCACATCGCGGACATCAGGTCCAGATATTCGCGGGCGCCCGCGGGGCCGTGGACGAAGCATACTTCGGTCCAAGTGTGCGAACCCGGCTTTTCAAAGCCCAGCGGATCATCCCCGGTACCGGGTTCGCCGGGCTTTGCGCTCCAGCAATGCTGCCGGCCCTGTGGCGGGCGATCAAGGATGCCGATGTCGTCCACCTGCACCTTGCCCGTGATTTGGTGATGCTTCCGGCCGCCCTCCTGTGCGTGATCCGGGGCACCCCCTTTGTGGTCCAAACGCACGGGATGATCGACGAATCGGAGAAGAAACTGGCTAAGATCCTGGACAGACTGCTAACCCTTCGTGTGCTGCGCGCCAGTCAACGGTGCTTTTGGTTGACGCCGGAGGAACAGACGTCCCTGGGAGAACTTCTGGGTGACAGTCCCGGAACTCTCGAACGGCTGTTCAACGGAGTGCCTCTGGCCGCCGTCGCCATGGGCAATGTCGCAGGGGACAAGGGTCGCCGTGGATAAGGAGAAGAGGTCCTTCGAATTTCTTTACCTGGCCCGGCTGCACAGACGGAAACGGCCCACTGTACTTGTCGAAGCGGCGGCCATGCTGGCCACGACTTGTGACAAGCACATAGAGGTGGCTTTTGTGGGGCCGGATGAAGGTGAAGAGTCTAAGGTGCGTCGGCAGATTCAGGCCACGGGAACCTCGGACTGGATCACGATCGAAGGACCGCTGACGCCCGGCAGCACTCTTGACCGCATGCGAAGGGCATCCGTGTATGTGTTGCCCTCGGTTGACGAACCATTTCCCATGAGCGTCCTTGAAGCCATGTCGGTGGGCGTCCCTGTGATCGTGACCGACAGTTGCGGGCTCGCACCGTTCATTGCGGAGTCCGGGGCTGGAATCGTCGCAAACTCAAGCGTCGAGGCTCTTTCCGCAGCCATGCGCCGCTTTGTCGAAGAACCAGGGCTAAGAGCTTCGGCGGCCGCAGCCGCCGTCGAACTGGCCCGGGAAAGGTTCTCCATGTACGCGGTGACCAGTCAGCTTGAGGACGTTTATCAGAGCCTGACCAGCTACTCCGTGAGGCAACCGCGCTCCTCCATGGAACAGATGGTCAAGGGGCCGGTGGGCCTCCCCCTAGCTACTGACAAAGTGGCGGGCGACTACGCAGAATCATCTCAGCAACGCCACGGATGCACTAAAGAGAATCCTTTCTGGCACAGGGCGAAAGCCGTGGCTGAAGTCCCGGCCCTGGGTGAAGAGCGCCTGGTCGTCCTGAATCTGGAACGCGGCCTCCCCCTCGTCCTACAGGGGTCGGCGGCCTCGATTTGGGAACTCATTGATGGAACACGTACCGAAACGGACATTCTCAAAGAGCTGGCTAACGCCTATTCGGGACCGGATGAACCTTCCGTGGCGGAGCAAGTCAGTAACTTCCTGGCCGGGCTGTCCTTCCATGGCCTCGCTGAAAGTTGTGACAGCCCTCCTGCAGGACCGCCGGACTAGCCGCTAGCCATGCTCCGATTCGCGGTGTGCACCGACGACCCAGGATAACGACGGCGGATCAGGTACTGAGGCGCGCCGCTTTCGCAGTTCTCAGTGCTCCGTGGCAGTACCGAGACTGACACTACAAGTCTTGGAATAGTACGCACCCTGGCATGCATGGAGAGGACCACACAATTGCTGCAGGACGATAAACCTCAAGGGATGTCAGGAAATGACCTCCTTTCCGTAGTCCGCTCACATTGGCTCGGGATCCTTCTCATCACAATGTTCATGGTGGGAGGATCCTTGGGTTGGTACGCCCTTCAGCCCAAGGTCTACTCCGCTGAATCAAGCGGCATAGTGGTGACGGCCGGGGCCGAAAACCTCGGCATGTCCCTCGCGGGAGACAGCCTCGCCAAGTCCAAAGCCAAGGGCTATCAGTCGGTGGGTGAGTCCATCCTGGTAGCTGAAAGCGTCATCAAGTCATTGGGATTGAAGGAATCGGCGCCGGACATCACCCGATCAATCAGCGTAAGTGTTCCCCTCGATTCGGTGGAGATCCGGATCACCGCACGGTCATCTGATCCCCAGATCGCCCAGAATGTGGCTGATGCATGGGTCACCGCCCTGGCCGCGCAGGTCTATGACCTGGACAAGGGAAATGCGAGCCCCGGGACAGAACCGGTCACCAAGATCGTTCCGTTGGCCAAGGCGAGCCTGCCATCAGCGCCCGTTTCTCCGCTGCTGGCGGCGACCATGGGCATTGGACTGGCCGCGGGATTGCTCATCGGTCTTGGTTACGCCCTCACCCGAAACCACCTGGACCGACGGATTCGCGGTGCCAGCGAGATTGAACGACTATTCGGCCTGGCGGTCGTCGGAACTTTGCCACTGGACAAACGACTCAGCGAAAAATCGAGCGTACTTGAAAGTACTGCGGGAACTCATCGGGTTCCCGGCGGTCATGCCATGGCTGAGGCCTTGAGGGAACTACGCACCAATCTGGACTTCATCGATGTGGACAACCCTCCACGAATCCTGCTTATTACCAGTTCCTTGCCCTCCGAAGGCAAGAGCACAGTGACCAGCAACCTGGCCGCGACCATCGCCGCTGCGGGCAGAGACGTCATTGTTGTGGATGCGGACCTTCGCCGTCCCACAGTTCATCAGGTTTTCGGTGTCTTGCCGGATGTTGGTGTGACGGACATCCTCTCAGGCCGGGCGTCCATCGATGACGTACTTCAGGAGTGGGGTCCGAATTCCCACCTCCGGATCCTCACTGCGGGCCGCATACCCCCAAATCCTTCCGAGCTCCTTGGTTCGCGGGCCATGGAACACCTGCTCAAGGATCTTTCGCAGAGAGCCATCGTCCTCATCGACGCGCCACCGCTGCTCCCGGTTACGGACGCAGCTGTGCTTTCCCGCGTCGCCGACGGCACCCTGGTGGTTGCAAGGGCGCGCAAAACGACCCGCGACACCCTGTACCGCGCGCTCGGCAACCTCACGCGTGTTCGCGGGCGCGTCCTGGGTGTCATTCTTAACTGCGTAGCCACCAGGGGACCCGGAGATCTCAACTACGGCTACTACGGCGCATATGGGAGCGCCGAAGACCCCCAGGGCCACACTCCCCTGATGCCCGCCAGCAACGCAACGTCAGCTCCGGACGGGGCTCTTGAGGCTGCCCCGGGAAATTCCTTTCATGGGCGCCTTGAGAGCTCAACAGCTCCGGATCCCCTCAACCGGTGGCGTGCTCCCCGGGACGGATCCAGAGGCCGGCGTTCGGCCCCTCCCAGCTAGCCCCGAGCTTGTCGGCAGACAGTGAGTTGCTCTCCAGCCGAGCTATCCCCTCAAGCTGTACCTAGCGTTTGATCCGGCCGTTGCCGGTTCCTGCGGCGGACAGCCTCTACGGGGAGCGCTCGGCTTTCTGCCGTCAGCTCCTGTTTAGCCCTCAAGCGATTCCTGCGTCATACGCAGCACACTATGACAACCGGGCTCAATTCCGGGTCGCTGAACTTGGGTTTTTCCGCCCGCGGGCCTCTTCCGCCCGCAGGACCACGGCACGGCGTAGTGGTGTCCCCGGTTCAGAGGCTCGGTAGCCCGTTGAGGCACAGGGTGTCGGGGAGAATCCCGGTGTCGTCCACCGGTGATCCGTCAAAACCCGAAAATGCCGCTCTCCCCTCGGCGAAGAGTCGACTTCTTAGTAAGCGCCGTCTTTGGCAAAGACGGCTCTAACGGTTCGCAGGAGATAGATCATGTCTTGGAACATTGACCAATTCTCCACGTAATAGAGGTCCAAGCGGATTGAATCATCCCAAGACAGGTCGCTGCGTCCGCTAACCTGCCATGGACCGGTTAGGCCAGGTTTGACCAAAAGGCGTCGGTGGGCAAAGTCGTCGTAGCTTTCCACTTCAACTGGAAGTGGCGGCCGGGGACCCACCAAACTCATGTCGCCCATGAGGACATTAAAGAGTTGGGGAAGCTCGTCAATTGAGTACCGCCGGATGAATCGGCCCACCTTGGTCACGCGAGGATCATCCTTCAACTTGAAGAGGACGCCATTGCCCTCGTTAAATTCGGTGAGCAAGGACAATTGTTGCTCGGCATCGGTGACCATGGATCGAAATTTCAGCATGCTGAACACTTCACCGGAACGACCGATGCGGGTCTGGCGGAACATTGCCGGGCCAGAACTGTCGAGCTTAACCAAAAAGGCGACCAAGCACATGGGGACAGCCAGGATCATGAGTAAGACCAATGAAGCAGAGATATCGAAACCGCGTTTGGCTACGGCTTTCAGGCCCTCCAGATTCGGCGTGGTCACGTGGATCAGTGGCAAGCCCGATAGCGGCTGCATATGAATACGCGGCCCTGCAACATCGGTCAATGCAGGAGCCATAAACATGCCGATGTCGCGGGCAGTCAGAGTCCACCCCAGTTGCCGCAACGTAGGCGGGTCAACGTCCGCGCCGGATATGGCCACGGAGTCCGCCGCAGCGGCCTCCACCGCTGCCAATATTCCTTCCAAATCCTTGCCCCTGCCAATGACAGGCAACTCAAGGCCTGTCGTCCAAGGCTCAGTAGCATCGGGGGTGGTCAGGTAAGCCGCCACCGGCTGGTAGCCCGCCGCTGGATGAGCATGGAGTTGCCGGGCAAGGTGGGCGGCGCTCGGTGCCCCTCCAATGACAAGAACACGACGCAGATGCTGACCGGACTTCCTCCGGAGGATCAGGTCTTTCCTTAAAGCCCAACGGCCGATAAGCAGGCTGACGATCCCCAACGGTAAGGCCACCGCAACGTAGCCTCTGGCGGTGTCGAGCTGGAACACATAAGAGAAGATGGCTATCGCCCCGAAAAGCCACAATGAAGCCGTGGCCACCCGCCGGTACTCCTCAGTGCCAAAGCCTTGGATTCGCGGCTCACGGGTCCCTAACGCACCCAAGGTAATCAACCATAGGACGTCGAGCACCACACTCACCAGAGGGTATGGCGTCTGTACGGACCCTATGCCCAATGAGGGGCGCTCCAAACCGAAGCGAAGGAGTTCGGCGATCGCAACAGCCCACGTGATGCAAAGGAAATCGACCAGCAAGACCCTCACCCGGCCGTCATGCTCAAGCATGTCCAGCTTGTCATTTACCTGACGTGAACTGCTCGCGCGGTGGGTGGGTTTATTCATCAATGTCAACACCAGGAAATCCCATGTGGCTAGCTAATGGTTCCGGAAGGAGTGTGGTCCGAGGTCCCGTTTGAATGGCCGCAACGGGCCAGGAATGGTGGCATTGTGGCCTCTCGCGTTCGGTCATCTCTCTTCATTCCCGACAGAAGGCGGAGTTGCTCCGCCTGTCTGATTATGGAAGGACCCGTGACACCAGGCGCTCTGACTGCTCCCAAAGTACTAGGGGTATTGCGGCCGGGCAGCGTGAGGCAGGGCTCTCGCCCGGCATGACCTTTCGACACTGAGCCCGTGCAGGAAAGGCCACTGATAGGGCGTAGCCGCGGGCTAACTTACTCAAGTGTCAGATCGACATCTACTTATTGCTGGCGCGGGACAAGCTTGGGTTTGTTCATCGATCGGGGGGCAAATTGGGAGCTATTGCATACACCTTTGATGTCGACTTCATTCACAGAAATCCGGTGCTCAACAGCGCAGTAATGTTCGAATGGGCAGGCAGCGCACAAGCCACAACACTTGGGAAGGTCTATAGTTCCTGGGCTCCCTTTTCGCACGACCATCCAAGAGCTGCCCACTGGATAGCATTGGATGCCTTTCTTGATGATGAAGTCCCTCTTCCGCTGAAGGTCCGCACCATTGCGGCGACGGGCCGACGCTGCATTGTGGTGGGAAGTGTGAGTTCAGCTCAACGGTCTGCGCTGGCCGCAGAGGGCGCTGTTGCAATTCTGGCGGGCGACTCTACAGCTGCGGAGATTCCCCGGCAGATTGAAGCGGTGGTTGTTGGGGCAGCCCCTACGCTTCCAACACAGCTCAGCGTCGGCACCAGGCTCACAGACCGTGAAATCCAGGTACTGGAACTCTTCGCACAACGCCGGGCGCTGACAGCTTCCTCCTTGGCCGCAGGGCTCGGGCTCCGGACCACCACCGTACGGGGTCATCTCTTCCGCGGCCGCCGGAAGCTCGCTGCTGCAGGCTTTAAATGTGCCACGCGCGGGGAACTGGCGAATGCGCTTCAGGAAATTGGATACAGCCACACTGAAGCGCAATGGCATGCTGCCGGGCGATGGTAAACCGGCATAAGCGGCATCGGCCACGTAGAGGTTTGGCGATCCACCACTGAGATCATCGCCCCACGAATGAGCCGCTAACAGTGCTAAAGCCGCAGACAGCAGCGGAGGCGAGTGAGCGGTGTCGCTAACAGGGAGCAGTCAGATGCCCGGCGTGAAGGGCATGGCGCAAAAGGATTGCCCCAAAGGGGCAAGGGCGGGCTTGATATGGGCAATCGAAAGGGCCCAACCATCTTCGTGGCCCAATGCCACGGAATTTAGGGGGGAGCCTCAGTCCTTGACGCCGGGCTCTACCCATAGGCCTTGGAACACGACCTACGGGTTCGACGAACAGGGGCCGAACCCATAGGTGCGCTCTTTCCGGGCTGGGCGCACACACCCACCACCCGGTAAGACCGGAACTGCAAAAGCTGCCCCCATCCGAAGCGGGGGCAGCTGATGTTTCTGCTACTAGTCAGACTCGGTCAAAACAACATTGATGACAGACACAGTAGTGGTGCCGTTGTTGGTCACGGTCACAGTCATCGTGGCGGTAGAGGGCCGCTCGCTGGAACTCAGGTTCTGTGTACTCACTGCGAAGAGCGCAACACCATCGGCTCCCGTAACAACGGTGACGCTGCGGCTCTGATCCGACTCGGGGCCATCATTATCCGGCGCCGGGTGGGCGTAAATACCCAAGATGTCGCCGTCGTCGTTCTGTCCGGAGACGGTGACGGTGACCGTGGCACCGACAACAGGGTTACCGTTTGCGTCCTTGACGGTGACCGGGAAGTCATAGGCCCGTTGATCCAGATCTTCTTCGAAGCTCCCGTAATGGTGGTCACCACTCCAGTTGCTGATGACCGTCCCTGTTCCAGGCGTCACAACGACGGGCGGGAGTGAGGCAGCCAGTGCCGGAGTTGCAGCAGCTATGGCAATAGCGGGAATGCTCCACGCCGTACCAATAACAACCTTACGTCGGTCAATAGTTGAATCTTTTATTTTACCTTTATCCAAGGTCATCGTTTGCTCCTTCAAGCCAGTCAGCGCGCTAGCTGACTGAAGTAAATCTTCGTGGAAATTTCGGTGCAAACGGAACTTATCATTGCGCTCATTTAGCAGATTATTTTCTGCGTGGGATGTACTATGCAAGATCCACGGGGTCCAATGACGACGCATGCGCCAGAATTCCGTGTAACTGAAGTTCCTCCACACTCCTCAGCAAACGGGATTCATACCCGGCCGGAAGTCCAATATGAGGCGCGATTCGCTCTGCGATGCCGCTCAGATCGCAGGGAGTAGCCAAGGCGTGCCAGATTGAAGGCCCAATGCCGGTTAGTCGGACTACGCCCTGGCCTGTCATGACGATGAGTTCCGTGCCTTGTCCGCCAGGCAACGGAATCTCGACGGCGTCGAGAAGCTCGGCCCTCTTGTAAAGCATGGAACGACCGGCATGGAGGCGCGGATGACCTTCGGCAGGCTGTGTCCCCTCAGCGAGGACTGACGTCCACGTCTTGGAGATGGCTGGCCGTTCAAGGATAGTTGGCAAGACTGCTGCCAAGTCTCCTGCCTCGCGGTAAGACACCCGGACGGCGCCACCAGTCGCGTCAAGGATCCCGCAAAGGCGACTCACAGGCTGGCTGACCTGCCCCAGGGAGGACGTGTGGGGCGCCAGTTCGATAATCGCTTCGGCATGAGAAAGCGGAGTTACCGTGGGAACGGCAGCATCCGGCCTTCGGTCCAGCAGGACAACCAACGCCAGCGTCGGCGAGGCCGGCGCCACCAGAAGCCCGAGGTCATCCGGGCTGATCTGATGCTTGGGAGCGGTGGGCTCTTCAACTATCAGCGATAGCGGTTTGGCGTAAGGAACCAACGTGCCCGAGCCATCAACGGCAACGGTTTCATCCGTGACGTAGCCTAGTGCAGCTCCGAGGCGTCTCGTTGCAGTGGTCTTTCCCATGCCCGATCGCCCCACAAGGGCCACTGCCCGGCCGGTTTTTTCATCTGCCAGTGCCGCGGCATGCAACATAACCAGGTTCCCCCGGCCCGCAGTGATGCCCGCCAAGGTGATGGCACTTGTCAGCTCCGACGCAAATTCCCTGAACGTGCCCCCTGTGACCTCGGCAGTGCCAATAACCGAGGAGACTGTTGCCCGGAAGGGACGCTCTTCATGGGAAGCCGAATCTGCCAGGAAGCTATTCCCGGCGAGAGGCACCGGCTCGCCGCATTGATCGAGGCAGCGTGACCACGCCTGCCGCAATTCCGCGTGAAGGTCCGGGGACACTCCCTCGTGCAGCACCACTGAGACAACAGACCCCAGGACACGGAGTTTCAGTTCGCGCGGCCCTGCGACATTTGCTGGTTCTTCCACCAACCCAACCCCTCTTGAATTTCCGTGAATGCTCGTCGTCGGCCCTGTGGTCATGGTTATGTCCCTCTTTCCGAAAATGGATCTTGCCGAAGTTCTCAGTCCGGAGACCACTCATTACGCCGACGCCGGCATTGCCGGACGGCACATCGGCGTACTTGATTGCTTGCAATCAATATCACTAAATGACACCGGTCGTGTCGGTTGTCTCATGAGTGGCGATAACCTCCGCACGTAGATACCAAAGAAGCGACCACTGATAGTTGGCACAGGCCTCATATCATTGGGTTCTGATTAATCACAGAAATTTTCTCCAACCCGAAGAAATGCGCTTTATGCAAAAGCACCAGAGATCGCTTCAGTTCGAGGGCTGAGATGCATTTTGGAACCGCAACAGCACTCACACATGCAGCCTTGCTGGCAGCTCGGTCCAGCCGAGTGGCCAGCCCTCGGGTGGCCTAGGGTGTCAGGTATGCCCACCACCACGTGCTTCAAGCGAGGGACACTCGATGCCTGAACTGATCCTGCTGAATGGTCCGCCCGGAATCGGAAAATCGACTCTCGCCGGAATGTATGTGGATCAGCATCCCGGGGTCCTCAACCTTGATGTCGATCAGGTGCGCTGCCTGATCGGAGGCTGGAAGGAGGACTTCCAAGCCGCCGGGGACCTGGTGCGCCCGATTGCGCTGAGTATGGCCGCCACGCATCTGTCGGCCGGGCACACAGTGATCATGCCGCAGTATCTCGATTCCGAGGATGAGATTTTACTTTTCCGGACTGCGGCGGAAGAGGCCGGCGCTGGCTTTAGGGAAGTCGTTCTCATGGACAGCCGTGATGCTTCTGTTGAAAGGTTCTATTCGCGCACGGACGGCGAGGATCCCTGGCACGCCCGTGTTACCGCCATCGTGGAAGAAGGTGGAGGTTCGCACTTGTTGGAGTCGATGTACGACGACCTCATCATCGGCCTTGATACCCGTCCATCTGCCGCTACAGTCGCCAGCCACAGAGGTCACATCCAGGAGACCTACGAGCTCCTGATGGAAGCTTTAGCTCTGACTCCTCCATAGAGGCACGGAAAAGGGCTCCACCGGCGGCTGAATCTACACCAGTGAAGCCCTTTTGGAGGTGATTACTTGATGAGCGCTGCTGCCTGGTCCATGAGGGCGCCGGCTGCTTCCGGGCCGCCGGATGCGGCGTCGTTACTGGACGCCGTGGCGAAAATCAGGACGCCGTCCTTGATTGCGTGAGCACTGTAGATGGCTCCAGCCTTTCCATCCGGCATCACCATCAGGGTTTTCAGCGCAACCGTCCCCGGCACGTTGCCGACGCCGTTGATCTTTTCAGTAGTAAGCGTCATGGTGTCCCCGTCCGCGGAAAGCGTCACCTTCTTGCAAGCCTCGATCTGCGACTGAGTCTGGTCCAGGCCCGCCTGGAGCAGTCCTGCTTCAACGCCGGAGGTCAAAGCGAGGCTGGTGATGAAGTCACCGGTTTTGGACCTTGTGGTGCCTGCAGACGCGGAGCCGTCGATGGACTGGTACACACCGAGGGTGCCCAAGTTTGCGCACCCTGCCGGTTCGATGGTTGCTTTCGTCAGCACCCGAACTGGTTCATATTGGGCTACCAAGTCCGGTCCGGAAACTACCGCCCGGCTGGTACCATCGGCTTCCTTGACCTGCCCAACCAAAGCTGTGAGCTCTTCGTTTGTGTACTGCTTCGCGGGCGTCGGCGTGGGTGTCGCAGTTTCGCTGGCTGGGGTCGACGCAGATTCCTGCGAGACCGCGGTACCACCACCGCATGCCGTGAGGGCCATAATGACCAGAGCCGATGCCCCGAATCCGAGCAGCGAGTTTTTCCTCATGTGTTTCCCCAATAATCTTTAGTGATGCGCCGCGGACGCGGACCTCACCAACACTACTGTCCTCGCTTTGCCTGCACGGTCCGGCGTATGGAGCGGCTAGAATCCGCCGCCGCCGGCACCCGTTTCGCCGGCCATGTTGGCAAAGCGTGAGTAGTGGCCCTGGAAGGCAACCACAATGTCCTTAGTGGGACCGTTACGGTGCTTGGCGATGAGGATGTCTGCCTCGCCGGCGCGGGGTGATTCTTTGTCGTATACATCTTCACGGTGGAGCAGGATCACCATGTCGGCGTCCTGCTCGATGGAGCCTGATTCGCGGAGGTCGGACACCATGGGGCGCTTGTCCTGGCGCTGCTCTGAACCACGGTTCAGCTGCGACAGCGCGATGACGGGAACCTGCAACTCCTTGGCCAACAACTTGAGGGCACGGGAGAACTCAGAGACTTCCTGCTGGCGGGACTCAACTTTTTTACCGGAGCTCATGAGCTGGAGGTAGTCGAGAATCACGAGCTTGAGGTCGTGCTGCTGCTTCAGGCGGCGGCACTTGGCCCGGATTTCCATGAGGGACATGTTGGGGCTGTCATCAATAAACAGCGGAGCATCGTTCATGCGGCCCATGGTGGTAGCAATCTTGGACCATTGCTCGTCCTTGATGGTGCCTTTACGGAGATCCTGCAGCCCAATGGTCGCTTCTGCGGAGAGAAGACGCATGGCAATCTCGTTCCGGCCCATTTCCAAGGAGAACATGACCGTAGCCAGGTTGTTCTTGATGGCCGCGGAACGGGCGAAGTCCAGCGCGAACGTGGACTTACCCACGGCAGGACGGGCTGCGATAACGATCATCTGGCCCGGGTGGAGCCCGTGCGTCAGTTCGTCGAGTTCGTAGAAACCGGTGGGTACGCCGGTCATGCCTTCGCCGCGGTGACCCGAGGCTTCGATCTCATCCACGGTGGATTCCATGACGTCCTTCAACGCCACGTAGTCCTCGGCAGTGCGCTTTTCAGCGACCGCGTACACCTCGGCCTGGGCTTGGTTGACGAGGTCTTCCACTTCGCCGTCCTGGCCGTAGCCCATCTGGACGATTTTGGTACCGGCGTTAACAAGGCGCCGCAGCACGGCACGCTCCGCAACGATCTCGGCGTAGTAGCCGGCGTTGGCCGCGGTAGGAACCGTCTGGATGAGCTCGTGGAGGTAAGCGGGGCCGCCGATCCGGTTGATCTCACCACGCTTTGTCAGTTCATCCGAGACGGTGACGGCGTCAGCGGGTTCGCCACGGCCGTACAGGTCAATGATGGACTCATAGATGGTTTCGTGGGCGGGACGGTAGAAGTCGTGTCCACGAACGATTTCCACGACGTCGGCAATGGCGTCCTTGGACAGCATCATGCCGCCGAGCACCGACTGTTCAGCAGGGATGTCCTGGGGAGGTTTCCGGCTCGAGTCCGAAGCGCGTGAGCCCTCGATTGAGTCCAAGTGCGTAACTGACAAAGCCGTCCTCCATTTGTGTGCCGCTGCAGAGATGTTTTCCCTGGCGGCCCCTAAAGCGCAGTGCGTGGCTACGGGTCCGCCTGTTGCATCTCACGATGGCAGGCAGGTCCGACAGAATAGCCGTATCCACAAGTTATCCACAGTTGATTCCGTGGACCCGTCACACGAGGTGACTTTCAGGGAGCCCAAGAAACTCGTCGCGGGGATATTCGTGCCCAAAATGGACACTTCAGACACGTTACAGCAGGTGCGGAACACCCCCTGTGGATAACCTGTGGAATACCGACCACACGTTGTGCACAGACTGTGCGTTACCCTGTGGATAGAGAATTTCTTTTCAGGGAATTAGAGCCCTGACCTGCGGAAACGCTCTTCACATGCTGTGGAGGAAAGAAAGTTTGGGGAGCAATTAATCCACAGCCGGCCCAGCTGCAGCCGCCTTCCACCAGAGGAAAATCACGCTATACATGCCTCATTTGTGATGCATCTTACAAAGACCGCCTTAATTTGACAGAGATCTCTCAGAAGCCTATGCCGAAAGTGGAATGTGCTGTGGATAACCAAGTTCTGGCATAAGCTCTAAGCATGGGGATGAACTTTGGTGACGTACTGACGATTGTCCTTCCGCTTCTTGTCCTCGTGGGCCTGCTGTGGGCGCTCACGGCAGCCTTCAAGCCGCGCGATACCGGCGTCTCTGACGCTGAGAGATATCAGCGCGAACTGGCGGCACGTTCCGCTGCCCACCAAGCGTCCCAAGTGCAGGAGGCGCTGGCTCTTCGCGCACGAATCGATGCCACCACAAAGCCGAGCCAGAACGAGGCCAGCCAGAGGGAACAGGCGGAGAACAGCAGGACGGCCATCCAGGCACAGGCTGCACGGTCTCACGCTGCCGGACAAACGGGACACCAGCCCGCCGTGCTTCCCAATGGTCAACTAAACCCGCAACTCGCCTTCGAGTTACAGAACCTGGTCCGTAGCGGAAAGAAGATTGAGGCCATCAAGGTTCTGCGTCAGGCCACTCACTCAGACTTGCTTACTGCCAAGAACTACGTAGATCGGCTCTGACGACGCCATGGATTCCATCCTCATCCCGCTCCTGATCCTTGTTGCGGTCATTGCGGGCGTGCTCCTGCTTATCCGCTCTTTCTCCAAGCGATCAGCTGAAAGCAAGGCCGATTTCGCAGCTGCGAATGCCCCCAAGGATCCTGTGGAGTTGGCCAGGGAGTCTGCAGCTAAGCTCAATCAAGAGCAGCACAGGCTGCTCTACTCGCTGATTGCGCAAGGACAGGGAATGGCGGCCATCAAGCTTTACCTGCAGGCGACAGGAGAGGGCCTGCGGGCCTCGCGTAACGCCGTCGGCGCTTTGGCGGCGCATCCTCAGCCTTTCACGCCGGAAGACCCGCCCAAAGACCTGCTGGCCGACGACGACGACGAGCCCGAACGTTTTACGTACAGGTACAGGGCAATCGTCAGCAAGGGCGATGTCACCCGGGAAGTGAGCAGCAATATGCTCAACGACGAGATCTACGGACGTATCCGTACGTTGGCCAAAAGTGGCGACGTCGAAGGCGCGGCCCTCGCTTTGACGCGCCACTCAGACATCAGCATCAAGCAGGCCCGCGAGTTCATTGAACTCTTGGACGACTAAAAGACTAGAAGTCGAACAAGTCTCCCAGGAAGCCTTCCTTCTTTTTGCGCTTGCGTCCGTACTGGTCGCGATCGTAGCTGTCGCGGCGATCGTTGTCCCGACGGTCGTAGTCACGCCTGTCCCTATCGTCATATCGCGGCTGCTGGGGCCGTGACTCGAAAGGGTTGTAGATGGGCGGCGGCGCGATGGGCGGCTGGGGCGGTGCGGCGGCAGCCCTGGCAGGGGCCGGAATGGTTTCGGCCGCGACGCGGTCAATGATCTTGTCCAGCTCCCCACGGTCCAGCCACACGCCCCTGCACTGGGGGCAGTAGTCGATCTCTACGCCGCTTCGTTCGCTCATTACCAGGTCAATGGAATCCACAGGACACTTCATGCTTGCCCCAACGATCGGCCCTGGCAATAAGTTCGCCCTATCTGCCTGCTGAGATCCCGGCAAGCAGCTGTTCGAAAGGAAGCGACCCAAGCGACTCGTTCTTGCGCCGCGGCTGGGATCCGCTCAAAAGCTGCACGAGTTCACCCGCGGCCCGGTCCACGCGCACCGAGAGGGGCGATCCGCCGTCGTCGGTGTTTCCCCAGTCCTGCGGCCCCGCGAAGACACCGGTGGCCGCGATCCTGGTGCGCAAGTAGCTGAAGAGGGGACGCATGGCGTAATCGAGGACCATCTGGTGGCGGTCGGTGCCGCCCGTGGCGCCCAGCAGCACCGCCTTTCCTTCCAGCGACTTAGGGTCCAGGACGTCAATGAACGACTTGAACAGACCGCTGTAAGAGGCGCTGAAGACGGGGCTGACCGCGATGATGGCGTCTGAATTCTCGACGCCGGCGATCACGTCCGCGAGCCGCGGTGCGGCATAGCCGGTGACGAAGTTGTTGGCGATGTCCACCGCGAGATCGCGCAGTTCGACGACCTCAATCTTGGGGTCGAACCCGGCCGCGCGCAGTTGCCGCTCGGTGGAGGCGGCCAGCTGGTCGGCCAGCAAGCGGCTCGACGACGGGACGCCGAGTCCGGCGGAAAGTACGGTGATGCGGCGGGTTTCCATGGCATTCTCCTGTTGCTCGTTCATTCATCTTACATGCGTTTGCATCTAAATAAATGAACAGGGCGCTGCTCCGAAGTATTCCCGGGACTCCCCTGCTACCCCTTGAGCTGCGTTAGAAACGCCCCAGTAGCCCCGGCGATCTGCTCCTGGGCAACGTCACGACCTACGGAAGGTTCGCCGTCGCCGGGCTGCGCACCATAGTCTCCAAAGAAGGCATGATTACCGCCTTGGATCTCGACGAAGGTCGTGTCGAGGGGCAGTAGCTCGCGGGAGGCGTCAATCTTGGCGGGAGTGCTGAGTCCGTCCTCAGAGCCCGAGACTGACAGGACCTGCAGGCCCGACCGGTCACGCACGGAGTCCAAAGGGTAGGAGGCGTAGAGCAGCAGGCCGTCCACATCCTTGTTTGCCAGGGCAAAAGAGCTCGCGCTCACCCCACCCAAGGAATGGCCCCCTACTGCCCACGTGGAGATTTCAGGGTGGCCGGCCATGGCCCCGCGCGCCTGGTTTCCGTCCAAAAGGCTGAGATTCAAGGGCGTCTTGAGGATCACCACGAGGACCCCGGCGTCCACTGCGGGCTTGAGGATGTCCGCATATGCTCGCGCTTCAACGCGGGCGCCCGGGTAGAAAACCAGTCCTTTCGTGGCAGCTTCCCCGGCCGGAGTCATGGTAATAGACGTCGGCGACTCCACCAAGGAAGAACCCGCGCTCGATCCCGCTTCAGCCGCTCCGGACCCCTGGTAGGCGAAGGGATTCAACCACACCAGCATGGCCACGAGTGCGAATACAGCGATGCGCGCCACCCAAGCGCCAACAGCCCTGGCGACGGAGCGCTTAGCGGACCAATCGCGTCGCCTCCATAGCAGGACGCCCCAAAGAATTCCGACGACGGCGGCCGTCACCAGCAGCGCCGGCAGGAGCGGATGACCACGCAGAACAGCGGGATTTCCCAGCAGCATCCACAGGGGAACGAGGACCAACGCGGCAATGCACACAGCAGAAACCCAGAACAGAACCGGGCGGCGCTTATCCGCGTTTACCTGCACAGAGGAAGTCATACAACAATAATAGTTCCATCATGGAGATAAATTGAATTTCCGGGTTTCGCGATGCCAGGCCTACCGCCTTGGTGCATGCGCCGACAGGAAGTCGAAGGTCTTGT
>NZ_JAGGPR010000018.1 GCF_018613695.1 Arthrobacter sp. ISL-95
ATTAATGCTACGAAGATGGCGTTGTGGGGTGATGGAACGCATCGGGTGTCGTTGGACGAGGTGATCGTGACCATGCGTGAAACGGGCAAGGACATGTCCACCAAGTACAAGGAAACCGCGATGGGCGGACTGGCCGTCAACGTCGTCGAATGCTGACCGCCGCATGCGCTGTGAGGCCCGCTCTGCGTGCCTGAACGCTCGTTGCGGGCGCAGAGCAGGCCCCGCAACGCAAGAACTTACACACCAACAAGGAAGAACCTCATGACACTCGCACCTGAAGGCCGTAAGTTGCTGCGCGTTGAGCAGCGTAACTCGGCGGTCCCGGTTGAACGTAAGCCTGAGTGGATCAAGGCCAAGGTCCAGATGGGTCCGGAGTTTGTCCAGCTCAAGAATCTGGTGAAGAAGGAAGGCCTGCACACGGTGTGTGAGGAGGCCGGTTGCCCGAACATTTTTGAGTGTTGGGAAGACAAGGAAGCGACGTTCCTGATCGGCGGGTCCGAGTGCACCCGGCGCTGTGATTTCTGCCAGATCGATACCGGTAAACCGTCGCCGGTGGACATGTTCGAACCCACCAAGGTGGCCCGCAGTGTCCAGGCGATGCAGTTGCGGTACGCGACCGTGACCGGGGTGGCCCGTGATGACCTGGCCGATGAGGGTGTGTGGTTGTACGCCGAAACGGTCCGGAAGATCCATGAGCTGAATCCGGGCACCGGGGTGGAGTTGTTGATCCCTGATTTTTCCGGCAAGCCTGAGCACATCGCGGCGATCTGTGATTCCAAGCCCGAGGTGTTCGCGCACAACGTGGAGACCGTGCCGAGGATTTTCAAGCGGATCCGTCCAGCGTTCCGGTACGAGCGGTCCTTGGATGTCATCACGCAGGGCCGGGATTTGGGGATGGTGACCAAGTCCAACCTGATCCTGGGCATGGGCGAGACCCGTGAGGAGATCTCCGAGGCGTTGCGGGATCTGCACGCGGCCGGGTGTGATTTGATCACGATCACCCAGTACCTGCGCCCGTCCGAGCGGCACTTGCCGGTGGACCGGTGGGTCAAGCCGCAGGAGTTCGTGGACCTTCAGCACGAGGCCGAGGAGATCGGGTTCCTTGGTGTGATGTCCGGGCCGTTGGTGCGGTCCTCGTACCGGGCCGGGCGTTTGTGGGCCACCGCGATGCGGAAAAAGGGCTGGGAAATCCCCGCCGCCCTGGCACACATCGAGTCCTCCGGCACCACCCGCCAGGAAGCCTCCACCATCCTCGCCGCCCACGGCTAAACACCATCCTCGCCGCCCACGGCTAAAGACCAACACCTGCCAAACACCACAAGCACACCAAGGACTCCCTCATGATCCCCATACGTGTTGAAATCGTTCCTACCGATGGCATTGTTGACGCCGTCGGCAAGGCAGTACCAACAGGCGCCGCTATCAGTGTTACTTGCCTGCCGCACCACGGGATCGGGCCAACCCTGCGCACCGCGGCACAGCTCAGCGAGCTCGGCTATAGCGTGGTTCCGCATGTGGCCGCTAAGTGCGTGGAAGGACGGGCCCAGCTCGAAAAGATTCTGCGGGATTGCGAGAATGCGGGTATCTCCGAAGTTTTTGCCATAGGCGGGGACGCGGCCCAACCGGCAGGACCCTATGCCACCGGCAGTGAGTTGCTGAGGGACATCGCGGACGTCACCGGTGGCCAAATGAGGGTTGGGGTGGCGGGCTACCCCGAGGGGCACCCGAACATCAACGGACTCCAACTCGTGGAGGCTCTGCTGGAGAAGCAGGAACTGGCCAGCGGGATCGTCACGCAAATGTGCTTCTCTGCAGAGACCATCCACAGCTATGTGGAGTCGCTGCGGAGGGAAGGCGTGCACCTTCCGGTGATTGCCGGCGTCGCAGGTGCAGTACCCAAGGCCAAGCTCATTTCGCTGGCCACCAAGATCGGGGTGGGTTCGTCGTTGAAGTTCCTGAGCAAGAAGGGCCCGCTCGCCCGGCGCCTGTTGGTGGGTGAACGTTACTCGCCTGAAACGCTGATCCTCGAGCTGGCCGAACGTCCGGGTATAGACGGCATCCAGCTCTACAGCTTCAACTCCTTGGATGCGCTTCCGCAGCCGGTCTAAGCAGCCTGCCGCCCCGGACGCGTGATGAGGGGCACTATCTGCCCACAATTACCGGGTAGCCCTAAAACCCGGGCGTAACCTTGAAGCGGACGCCAGTGCCGCCGTCGTACGTTTGATCCTGCGACGAAAGGCGAGCCGCCCCTTGAAGGCTGTAGCGGAAATGTTCACGATGGGCCCTGGAAACAAGGACCACCATCCCGCACTCCGCTGCGCTGTAGGCGTGTTTGTGCCGCTGATTACGTTGACGCTACTGGGGCGGCTGGACTTGGCCGTGTTCGCGTCGTTCGGTGCGTTCGCCGGAATTTATGGTCGAAACGAACCCCACAGCGTGCGTTTCCGGAGCCAATTGCGCGCCGGTGGCTTCATGCTTTTCATCATTCTTCTGGCCACACTCGTGGCCCGTTTCGCGCAAGCCGGAGGCATCGATGGTGCCGCCTATTCCTGGCTGCTGACTGCAGCCACCACTATTGTGGCCGGTGCGTGCTCCGTGGTGGTGGCGGCTTGGCGGCTCCGTCCCGGCGGCTCGCTCTTTCACATCTTTGCCTTCGCTGCCATTGCCTCGATCGCCGCGCAGCCTCCCCTTTGGGAAGCCATGTTGGTGGCGGTGGGTACTACGATCTTTTGCCTGCTGATCGGTATGTCATCGCGCGTCCTCAAAAGCCACCGGACTCAGTGGAAGCGCCCGCCGCGCATCCGTCACACCGCGGCTGAGCGGCGGGCGATCTGGCTTGAAGGCGGCGGCTACCTGGTTGCTGCAGGCTTGGCGGGAACCATCGCAACGTTGGTGGGGGAGCGGCTCGGGTTCGGGCACACCTACTGGGCTATGGTGGCGGCTGTTGTTCCGCTGGTGGGTCACTCCACCCGGCACAGGGTGAGCCGTGGCATCCAAAGGATCGCGGGAACGGTGCTCGGGCTGGTGCTGCTGGCAGGCATTCTCTGGCTGAATCCCGCGCCGTGGGCCATGGTCCTGGTGATCGCCGCGTGCCAGTTCGGGGCGGAGATGTTCATTGCGCGGCAGTACCTGGTGGCGCAGGTCTTCGTGACGCCCCTGGCCTTGATCGCCACACTTCTGGCTGCCCCCGTTGACCCCGCTTTGTTGCTGCGGGACCGCATCATCGAGACCGTCATTGGTGCCGCCGTCGGCGTCGCAGTAGTGGTGGCTCCGGCAGTTTGGCGGCGTTTGCGGGCGTCTGAACCCGGCGCTTAGCACTCGGGCAACGCCAGGTTTCGGCACCGCGGGAACAAATCACCTACTATCAACTGGTTAGACAAGCGAGATACATGTCTACCAAAGGACTGGTGATGAGCGACAAAGGTGAACGTCAGGGCTATTGGTACGGGCTGGAGAGCCGCAAACAGATGGGCGCCGTGGATGTCCTGAACGCCCTCAGGGACTACCGCTCCGCCGAAGCTGACATGCGGCGACGAACGCAGGCTTCCATGGGCATGGGCGAAACAGATCTCATGGCCCTGAGGTATCTCCTGGAAGCTGAGCGCGCGGGAAGGGACGTAGGGCCGAAGGAGTTGACGGTCCGATTGGGAATCACTTCAGCTTCCATGACGTCTTTGGTGGACAGGTTGGTCAGATCCGGCTACGTGAGCCGTGAGCCGCACCCCACTGATCGGCGGGCCCTCATTCTCAAGCCCACCCTGGGATCGGATCAGGAGGTCCGCAACACTCTGGGTGATATGCATGCCCGGATGATGGAAGTTGCGGGGACCCTTGATCCCGAGGAAACGGCAGTGGTGGTGAACTTTCTCAGGCGCATGCGCGGCGCCATTGACAGCGTGGCTCCGTAACCCCGACTGGACTTAAGTAGTAAGTACACATATAACTAGATAGCCAAGCTACTTACTAGTAAATGTGTGGGAGAGAACGATGACAGTCGCGCTGCGTGAACTAAGCTCCACACCAGTGGCTGAAAATACCGTGGACATTGTCTCGGAACAAGTTATCCCCCAAGGACCCGTTCACTGTGGTTCACATATGGCCATCTCCGCCGGACCATCCTACGACTCCATGCAATGGGTCTCCGTGGAGCCCATCTGGCCCGAGTGGGCCTGCGGGTGCGGTTTCCGCATGGACGTCGACGCCCTGGACCCCGTGAGCGGTGTCTGGATCGCGGCGCTTCGCCGCCAGAGCCTGCAGCACGAACTGGCAATTGCTCAGAACACGCTGGAGCTGGCGTTCAAGAAAGCGGTCGACGCCGGTGTCGACCCTCGCGCTCTGGCCGAGGTGACCGGAGTCCCGGCCACCGAAATCGACTCCCTTCTTCAGTGACGCTCCTTGAACGGGCGGCTGTCCGCGCTGATCGCGGGGCTGTCTGTACTGATCGCGCGGCTGCAAGGGAAACTTCCAGGGCAGCTCGCGTCACCGCAACTGCCGCATCTGCAGCTGCAACCGCAAGCGCCGCAACTGCCGCATCTGCAAACGCCAGTCATCCCAATGTGGTGCTCGGAGGCCGCTACCGGCTCGGCTCCCAATTGGGTGGAGGCTCGGAGGCGTACGTCAAAGAAGCCTGGGATCTGGATACGGGCAAAGCGGTAGCGGTCAAGATCTTCAGGTCAACGGACTCCACGGATAACGCCCCCTTTCGGCGGGAGCTGGATATCCACGGACGTTTGCGGCACAAGAACATCGTCAGAGTTCTGGACTCGGGAGACACCCACGACCCGGGAGTCACTGACCATGTTGAATGCCTGACCGGAACCAAAGCGTTCCCAGGCCCTCCCCTGGAGTCCATGGTGGCAAGGACTCTCGGGGAACCCCGAATTCCCGGCACGGTGCGGCGGCGCTGGTCCATGGTGCTTCATGCCATGACAGACCCCAATCCGGCCGGCAGGCCGTCTGCCAGCCAAGCCGTCGGTATGCTCCGACGACTCAGCTGGTAGCCAACAATCAGGCCGATAGCGGCATGCGTCCTTATGCCGAACTGGGGCCTCCTTTAGGAAAGAGAGAATGAAAAATGGGAATTATCGGATGGATTATTTTGGGTCTGATTGCCGGCGCCATTGCCAAGGCCATCATGCCCGGTAAGCAGGGTGGCGGCTGGATCACCACAATCCTCCTCGGCATTGTGGGCGCCGTTCTGGGTGGTTGGATCGGCAGCGCACTCTTCAAGGTGGGCATCAACGAGTTCTGGTCGCTTTCCACATGGCTGCTCGCCATCGGTGGCGCACTGCTTGTCCTCATCATCTGGGGACTGGTCACGCGCAAGAAGGCGTAACTGCCCCAAGCCAAAGAGACCCCGACACTGCACGTTCTGCAGTGTCGGGGCTTTTGCTTTAAGCCAGCCCACCGCTAAGTCAACGGCCCAGAATCCTGGCCTTCTGGGCCTGAAACTCATTGTCAGTGAGCACGCCGGCACCTTTCAGCTCCCCGAGCTGCTTGAGTTGGGCGAGCATGTGATCTGTTGGATCGACGACGGCGGCCGGTGCAGGCGGCGGAGGCACCGGCGTCGCGCCCAAGTGCGTGCGCCTTCAAGGTATCGGAAGCGTTGAGGCAGAAAGATCACCCACTAAGGGTGAGTGTGGGTGGTTGGCGTTCGACGACGGGTGGCTGGGATAGGTGCATGCCAGTCGGTCACAAATCCCCCGTAGCCGGGCAGCTGCAGACGCCGTCCAGAGGTCGGTTACGCTGCTCAAAGCCACGCCACACTCCGCACGCATAGGGCCACCAATGACGCACTCGTTTGCCGCCGACAACGCCGTCCCACAGTCGGAAAATTCGTCGGAACCTGCGCTCGAGCGCAGCCCCGTCGTCGAACGCAGCGCTGCTGGCACTGCCTTGGGAGCGTTCGGGATGGTGGCCGTCGTCGGCGTGTTCGCATTTCTCCTCCACATGCTGGCTCAGCTTTCACTGCGAGTCGGTCCCGGCTACTCGGGCTGGGCGCTGGACACCATCGATTCCCCGTTGGCCGCACTGCGTTGGTTCTTCGGGGACATGACCGAGCCCCTGTTCTACAAGTCCCACCTCGCAGCCCTCGGACTGCTCGCAGGTGCCGTGGCCGCGTGGTGGGTTGGCCGACGAGGCAGCAACTGGGCGGGCACCCTCAGCTACGGTTCCGGGCTGTGGCCCTGGGTTCTGGCTTCCGCGTCGCTGAGTTTGATGCTCTCCAACCTGGTGTTCGGGTGGATGCTCGACGACGGGTGGCAGCCCACGTTCGTGCCCTTCGTCTGCGTCGCTCCTGCAATCGTCCTGCTCTACGGAGCGGGGTGGAGGACCTGCATCACCGGCGCCGTTCTGGGAGCCGCCACCACCACACCGTTGGCGTTGCTGTTCATTCCCACCCTTTCAGCACCTCTGGGTCTGCCAGCCGTGGTGGCGAACGTGGCTGCCATGTCGGTGGGCTCGGTCATCTCGTTCCTGGTGGCCCGGCGGCTGCCGTGGCTTGCCCTGCGGGAGACCCGGAAAACTCGGGATACTCGGGAGGTTCGCCCGGAGACGCAAGCCGAGCTGCCGCCGTCGAGCCTCAACCGAAACATCCCGGCAGACGCCGCTTGGGCTGCGCGACGGGTACTCAAGGACTTCACCGAAACCCATTTTTTCGCCAACGAACTCGCCGGGGCTGGTGTGATCCTGGCTGTGGCCACGGCGTTTGTCCTCAACCCGGGACTGCCGGCCTACGGGACGGGGCTGCTGCCGCACATTCTGTTTGCCCAAGCGTTCACCTCGGCCATCGGCGTCGTCCTATGGCGGAACTGGTACCGCGCCGGCGGGTGGGCAGCCACCTACGCGTCCGTCGTGTCGGTTGCTCCGGCGGCAGTCCTCGCGTACGGCGGTTCCTGGCAGGGAATGGTGGGCGGGGCCGTCCTGGGCGCGGTCTTCGCCCCGCCTCTGGCCCGGGCTATTTCCGCGCAGCTGCCCGTCGGCTTCCATCCGGTTATCGGTAACACTGCGGCCATGGCAATCTCGACGGCGGTCGCGTTGCCGCTGCTTGGGCTGCTGCCCTAGTTGTACTGCCCAAGTGGCAGCTAATGACAATGTTCCTCGGGAACATTGTCATTAGCTGTGAACTCGGGGAGTTCAGCCGCCAACGTGATGAATCGTGAACGCACTCAAGAAGCCGACGGCGGCCGTGAGCCCGGTCAGGTTGTGGTGCTCCTCGAAGGCCTCGGGGATCATGGTGTCGGCCAGCATGGCCAGGATTCCGCCCGCGGCGATGGCGGTGATGAACGCGATCACGCTCTCCGGAGCATTTTCCAAGGCGGTGTATCCCAGTAGTGCAGCGAGCCCGCTGAACAGTGCAATTCCGGTCCACGTGCCAAAAACGTAGGCGGGGCTACGTCCGGCCTTCTTCATGCCGGCGGTGCTGGACAGGCCCTCCGGGACGTTGGAAATGAAGACGGCGGCGAGCATGGCCGGGCTGACAGCTCCACCTGCGAGGAGGCCAACACCAAGGACCACTGATTCCGGGATGCCGTCAATGAGTGCACCCACTGCGATGGCCGTGCCGCTTCCGGGGGAGTCCTTCTCGGAAGGTTGAGTGCCTCCGGAACGTTTGCGATGCTTGGCTCCAGCCCGGGCCAGCAGGACGTTGGAGCCCACAAAGATCACGGCGCCCAAGAGGAAACCCAGGATGGTGGGGAGCAGCCCGCCGCCCTCCACGGCTTCATCAACCAGTTCGAACGCCAACGCGGAGATCAGGACGCCGGCGCCGAAAGCCATCACCGTGGACACGATTTTGGCCGGCACTTTCCAGATCCACGCTACGCCCGCCCCGAGGACCAAAGCACCACCGGCCAGCGTTCCCCACATCAAGGCCTGCAACCACATCGGCATAATTCCCGCCTTCCATCGGCCTTTACACGTGCATCAAGAAGTGTTGCACATAAGGCCCGGATTGCTTTTCCGAAACTGCACGATAGGGCTGCGTTCGATGGGGGAGCTCGATTTGCCTGCGTGGGATTGGCTTGTGGGAGTCTTGAGGTTTTCCTGAGGAAGTGTTGACCGTTCACAGGATTTGTTCTTGATCCGGGCCCGGCAGAGTAGTTCTTGTCAGCCAGAGAGGCTGGAAAAATGAACGGCCGGCCGGACCCGCGGTGGCCTCCCGAAAGGACCATACTCAGATGGCCATCAGCCTCAAGACCACTTCCGGCAAGATCCTCGCTTCCGTCGCACTGGTCGGCACCGCAGCCGCCGTCGCCGGCATGGGCACCTACGGCGCGTTCACTTCCTCCACCTCAGCCTCCCAGGCAGTCACCGCAGGCACCGTCACCATCGCCCTGGGCGCACCCGGACCGGCCAGCACCCTCAACGTCCCGGTAGCTGGCTTGCTGCCCGGCGACAAAGTCGAAAAACTCGTCACCCTGGCCAACACCGGCAACTCGGATTTGAACAACGTCACCCTCACCACCTCCGCCGGCGCCACCGGATCGCTGCTCACCACGGATGTGACGAACGGTCTGCAGCTGACCATCGAGAACTGCTCCGTGGCCTGGACCGGTGCCACTGCACCCTACAGCTGCACCGGCACCCGAAGCACCGTCCTGGCCTCCGGCCCCGTGATCGCAGCGAACAAGGCCCTGAGCAACCTGGCCTCCCTGACCTCGGCCAAGACCGACAACCTCAAAGTCACCACCGCGTTCCCCACCACCGCGAACAACGACTTCCAAGGCGCCACCTCAACCATCGCCTTCGCCTTCACCGGCACCCAACGCACCGAAACCACCAAGTAAGCAACACCAGGTAAGTACAAGAACCACCACCAGCCCCGCCGGGCCTGGTCGGGCGCCCCCCCTGCCCGATCAGGTCCGCCGGTATTGACGCACCCGGATCCACCGCTTGACGCACCCGGAGCCACCGCTTGACACCGCGAGCAAGCTCTACCCCCGCGAATTTCGCCCCCACACGGAAGGAACGCCAACTCATGAGCACCATCACCAGCATCAACGAACGCGCAGTCCATGGCCGGCGTTCCGCCGCGGAGGCTAGTGCCGCCGTCGGGATTTCAGCGGATCCGGCCGCCGAGACCGCCGCTGTGAAGCAGCCCGCAGCGGCCACAACCGTAACCGCCGTCAGTGCTGAACCGCGTGCGTTCCGCCGGGTTGCCGGCAAAGTGGTCAAGGGCATCGGCGTGGGCATGCTGGTCCTGGCCGCCATGGTCTTCGTACTGCTGGCGATCGGGCCCCGCATCCTCGGCTACCAGACCTCCACCATGCTCACCGGATCCATGGCGCCCCTGATCAACCCCGGTGACGTCGTCGTGACCGTCCCCACCCCCATCACCGACGTCAAGGTAGGCGACATCATCACCTACCACATCCCGGTCGAAGACCAGCGGGTGGAAACCCACCGCATCACCGAAATCACCACCACCGCCGACGGCGGCATCGCGGTCCAAACCAAAGGCGACGCCAACAACGGCATCGACCCCTGGATCGCCACCCTCCAAGGCAAAACCGTGGACAAGCAGATGGCCACCATCCCGCACGTCGGCAACGCCATCCGCACCCTCCGCGAACCCATCGTCATGAACACCCTCATGTACGGCGCACCCGCCATCCTGGTCATCGGAATGCTCGCCTCCATCTGGACCAAAAACCCCAACAAGACCACGCCGGAAGACACCGCAGGAGCCGAGGCAGCAAGCAGTGAGTGAGGATTTGGGCCCCACGATCGAGGCAGCCGTCCTGGAACCGTGGAGACTGCAAGAGTTGGCTGACGAGTTGGGGGACTCAACCCCGGCACTGGGCTTTCTCGCCAACTACCTGTCCATGCTGCCGGACCGGATACTGAACATCTCCCGCGGCTTGTGCCGGCACGACGCCGTTGTGAGCATGGACGCCATCCTGAGCCTCAAGATTTCCTCGGCCATGGTGGGAGCTCTGGAGACAGAGGGCCAGTGCGAGGCCATCGAACTGATGATTCGGGAAGACCAATTCGACTCCGCGGTCCGGGCATTCCCTGCCCTTCAGCAGTCCACGGACCGTTGCTTTGCTGCAGGACCGCAGTTGCTGCGGAAGGCGCGGGAGTCGCTCTGCTCCTGGCCCCGGACTACTTATTAGGCCTCGGATCTCTTGTGAGGATCGCGGGTTCGGTTCAGGGTGAGGGATCAGCGCTCGGCTGGCACGCTGGTGTCAGCCGCCTTGACCTCCTGCGGCACCAGGAACAGTGCGGCTACGGCCAACAGCCCGGCGGCGGCGAACACGTAGAAGCCGGCAGGGTAGGCGATGTTCGCGGCAACCAAAGTCCCCGTCACTGCGGGCCCGACGATCGCTCCTAGCCTGCCCACTCCAGCTGCGAAGCCCAGAGCGGTTCCACGAAGGCGAGGCGGGAAGAGTTGGCTGACCCAAGCGTAGACCAAGACTTGCGAGCTAAAGACGAAGACCCCGGTGACGAACACTGCTGCGTTGAGCAGGAACTCGTTCTGGATCTTGACGCTCAGAATCCCCAGGAACACCGCAGACAGTCCGAACCACATCAGCACGATCTTTTTGGTCCCGTGTTTGTCGGCCAGGACTCCGGCAAGGAAAAGACCCGCGACGGCGCCAAGGTTCAGGACCAGTAGCAGCGTAAGGCCCGTGCTGACGGGGTATCCGGCGGCGGCCATCAGCTGCGGCAGCCACGTGTTTAGGCCGTAAACCAGCAGAAGCCCCATGAACGAGGCGATACCAATGCCGACCGCCACCATGGGGTACGGCTTCTGCAGGAGGTCGCGGAATCCGGTCTTTGGCTTGGTGGCCGTTGAACTCCCGACGGCGATTTTCGCCTTCGCGGGTTCGCTCGCCTGTGGCCTCTCGGCTTCTGCCGGGCCAACCTTGGCCGGAGCTGCTTCAAGGAGCGATTCCGGCAGTTTGGCCCACAGGAAGGGCAGGAGTGCCAGGCCGGCAATGCCGCCGATGATGAACATGAGCCGCCAGTTTGGAACGATGAAAATTGCCAGAAGTGCCGTTGCTACAGCGCCAACGTGATAGCCGGTCATAGTCCGGGTGGTGGACTTACCGGCGGATCCGGCGGGTGCGTAGTCGTTGATGTACGCCAAAGCGGCGGGAAGGCAGGCGCCCAACCCGAGTCCGGCCAGCATGCGAAGCAGGGAGAAGACTGCCACGTTCGGGGCAAAGGCAACGCCGATGGTGAACAGGGAGAAGCTTGCCACGCAGGCGATCAGCAATTTGCGGCGTCCGAACTTGTCTGAGAGCGGCGCGATGAAGAGTGCACCGAGGCCTACGCCCACCAGTGAAATGGTGGCGGCGAAGGTGGCCCCGATGGCGTCAAAGCCAAGCTCGCCTGTCTTGATGAGTGTTGGGATGACGGTGCCCAGCACCACGAGGTCGAAGCCGTCCAACACCATGGCCAACCAGCAGAGCCAAACGGGCCATTGGGAGCGGCGGGCAGATGACATCGTTGGCATAGCGTCCTCGGTACTTCTCAGATGGATCGTTCCGACAGCAGAACGATTGGTCAGTCAGTTATGAGAGTTGTATCACCGCATGCTGTTGTCTGGCACACGCCCTACCATTGAATGGAAGGCTGCTGGGTGAAGGATAGTTGAAGTAGGGCGCTCGGGTGCCGTGCCCTTGGAACACCGTGCCCCTGGAACACGTGATCGGCGAAACAGGCAGCAACGCCGATGGCGTAGTGATCGGGAAGTAGCGCCTACGACAACCCCGCCCGGGAAGCAGTACCTGTGACACGACGACCAAAAAGCAAGGGAGCATCTCGTGGCCAACTCGGCATCAGGCGATTCTGTGGTGGACCGCGTGGTCAGGGTCATCGAGGCCTTCCCGGAAGGGGTGACCTCCTTGCAGTTGAGTGAGCTCGCAGACCGGTCCGGGCTCCCGTTGTCATCGGCCCACCGTCTGGTCCGGCAACTCTCCGGGCATGGCCTCCTGGATCTTGGCGCAGGCGGAACGGTCCGCTTGGGACTGCGTTTGTGGGAACTCGTCAACCGGAATTCACCCACGCTGGCTCTCAGGCAAGCGGCCATGCCCTTCATGGAGGATATACAGCAAGTCCTCAACCAGAATGTGAACCTGGCTGTGCTTGACGGCTGGGAAGCACTGTTTGTGGAACGGCTTTCCCGGCGGGGATCAGTGGCCAACCGGGCGCGAGTCGCAGGACGGATGCCCGTCCACATTTCCTCTGCAGGCCTGGCCCTGATGTCACACCAGTCGCGTGAGGTGCAGGCGGAGTACCTCGAGCAATTTGCAGATCCGTCCGGAAAGGTAACTGCCGGCGTCGTGCGTCATCTGCTGGCAGAAGCGGCGCAGCAGGGGTACGCGCAATTGGCTGGCGTGGTGGATCCGGACACCTGGGGAATTGCCGTGCCGGTGATAAACGGCAAGCGGCGCACTGTAGCGGCGCTTGGAGTGGTTGTGCCGTTAGCCGAGATGCGGTTACAGGCGCTGGTGCCCGCGCTCCAAACAGCGGCTCGGGGGATCGGCCGTCAACTAGGCGACTAAATTCCAGTTTCCGTTCAACGGAATCCATGTAACGCCAATCACGCCTCGCGGCCCACACTGAATCCAGATTCATCCCGCTTCCAAGAAAGCCGGGATCCGCAACGAAGCGAGGAAAACCATGGCACGTACACCGATTATCACCCAAGTCGCCATCATGGGCGCAGGGCCTGCCGGCTTGATGCTCTCCCATCTGCTGGCACAGCAGGGCATCGAGTCCGTGGTGGTGGAAATCCGCAGCCACAAGGAAATTCAGGAAACTGTCCGTGCAGGAATTCTCGAACACGGAACCGTGAACTTGCTGGTCGATTCCGGTGTCTCGGACCGGGTGCTGCGCGAAGGCGACCGACACGACGGAATCGAACTGCGGTTCAACGGCGAGAGCCACCGCATCAATTTCAAGGAACTTGTGGGTGAATCCGTGTGGCTTTACCCGCAGACGGACGTTTTCGCGGACCTTGCCGCTAAGCGGGAGACCGACGGCGGCGACGTCCGCTACAGCGTCACGGACACCACCGTGCACGACCTCGAAGGCAAGCCGAAAGTCTGGTTCACCGACGCCGAAGGCCAGGAGTTCGAAATCCAGGCCGACTTCCTGGTGGGCGCCGACGGATCCCGCAGCCACTGCCGCTTCCAGATCCCTGAAGCCAACCGCAAATGGTACTTCCACGAGTACCCGTTCGCATGGTTTGGGATTCTCGCGGAGGCGCCCCGCAGTGCCGACGAACTCATCTATGCCAACTCTGAGAACGGTTTTGCCCTGATCAGCCAGCGCACCGAAACCGTTCAGCGCATGTACTTCCAGTGCGACCCCAAGGAAAACGTGGCCGACTGGGACGACGAACGCATCTGGACCGAGTTCCGCAAGCGCGTCAACGGCAACGGGTTTGAGCTCAAGGAAGGACCTGTCCTGGAAAAGATGGTCCTGCCGTTCCGCAGCTTCGTCCACACCCCCATGCGTTACGGCAACCTTTTCCTTGCCGGCGATGCTGCGCACACAGTTCCGCCCACCGGCGCCAAGGGCCTCAACCTGGCCATCCACGACGTCAAGGTGCTCTTCGAGGGTTTGGATTCCTTCTACTCCAGCGGCTCCACTGCGCTGCTCGATTCTTACAGCGATCGCGCCCTGGACCGTGTGTGGAAGGCTCAGCACTTCTCGTATTGGATGACGTCCATGCTGCACACCGTGCCAAGCGCCGACGATTTCGACCGCGCCCGCCAGCTCGGCGAGCTTCACTCCGTGGTCACGTCCGAGCACGCCAAAGCGTATCTGGCGGAGTCGTACACGGGCTGGCCGACCTCGCGGTAAGAGCTGGACGTTCCACGCTGGATATTGGGGGGCGCGGTTCCGGGCCCTGGGCCGCCCTGGGCGCGGGTCGCCGAGGGCAGGCGGCGGGATGCACGACGCAGGTTTGGTGGGAGTAGGAGTCGCCGACCAGACCGTGTATCGCCCCTGCCTGGAGCCTGCCCCACAACCCGTACCGCCCCTCGCATCGCATCGGACCGGACACGCCACACGCCACACGCCGTTATTCAGACAAGTCCCACGCCAACCCAGGGCAGCGCCCTGCGTCATTTGTGGCGTGTTTGTGTTCTGTGGGGTGTGTGGTGGTGGTTGCGTCGGGGTGTTTGGTTTGGGTCGATGTGGGGTGGGGGGATGAACCAGGGGACGCCGGTTTTCATGTCGATGCGCCAGTGTTCTTTGTGGATGAGGTGGTGGTGGTGGCTGCAGAGCAGGGTGCCGTTGTCGGTGCCTGTGGTGCCGCCGTGGGACCAGTAGGTGGTGTGGTGGGCTTCGCACCAGGGTGCGGGCATGGTGCAGTCGGGGAAGGTGCAGCCTTGGTCGCGGGCGGTGATGGCTTTGCGGATGTGGGGTGGGAAGATCCGGGTGGTGCGGCCGATGTCCAGGACGCGGGAGTCGCTGCCGAGCAGGACGGGGATGATGTCGGCGTCGCAGGCGATTTTGCGGATGGTGCTGGGGTGGATCGGTCCGAGGAACGTCCCAGTCCCAGTCCCAATCCCGGACCCGGTCCCTGCCCTTACAACGCTGCCGCTGCCGGTGCTGGTGTCGTTGGGCTGGCTGGCTTGGTTGTGGTCGGTGAGTTGTTTGAGGAGTTCTTGGTAGCCGATGGTGACGGTGAGTTGGGGTCGGAGTCCGCCGTTGGAGGGTAGTTTTTCTGTGGTCATCGCGACGCTGCAGGCACCGACGAGGCCGTTGAGGAGTTTCTGGGCCCGGGAGCGCCGGTCCAGGTCCGGGCCGGTTCCCTTGTCCGTGCCGGCATCATCGCCTCGGCGTCCTTCAGCGTTGGTTGCGACTGCGACGGCTTCGGGGGTGGTGTCGGTGCTTTGGAGTCGGGGGTTGGTGGCGGTGTTCATGACGGTGGTGAGGGTTTCGTATTGTTCGTCGGTGGCGAAGATTTCGATGTGGTGGAGTCCGTAGCGGCGTCGGCTGCGCAGGAACGCGCCTTGGTGTTGGCGGAGGGCTTCTTCGGATGGTTCGGGGCCGTCGTGGTCGATGTGGTCGATCCAGCGTTTGGTCATTTTGGTGACGAAGTCCGGGTCGGTTTCCACCGCGGTGGTGGTCAGGGCGTGTTCCATCCGGGTGATGGTTTCGGCGTCGGTGAGGTGCCGGACTTTGTCCAGGGCGGTGCTGATGATCGTCGCGGACCGGGAAGACACCAGTCCGGATCCGACAGCGTCGGCGAGGGCTTCGCGGCGGGCCGGGATCTGCTGCCCGGTCATGCCTGTCTGGGGGAGGACGTCGGGGGCGAGCGCGAGCCTGCGCCGGGCTTCACCGATACCGATCCGCAACCGTGCCCGCAGGAACTGTGCCGCGTCCCGAAACCCATCATCCAGCACACTGGCCGTGGACCTGGCGCCACCCGCTGACCCTGTGCCCATGCTCGTTGCGGAACAGGCCCTACTTACGGCCTGTGCCGCGTTAGTGGAGCGTTCTTCACCAACGAACGATGATTCCGTGTCGGTTCCCGTCACCGGTTCGGTCCACCCCGTCCGCCAATCCTGCGCACCTGCTGTCGCTGACGACGACCGAGGTCCCGATTCTTGTGCTTCCTTCCGGGCCTGTTCCACCGCCTGCGCCGCAACGACCTGCAAATACTCCACGCTCCGCGAGATCTCCTCAACCCGGCCCGCAAAATCAGCAGCCTCCACAAACCCCAACAACCGCACCTCACTGGCCGCCATTGATCGCAACACATTGGTTGCAGCAGCACCCGCTAGAAGCGCCGCTTCCAACGCATGAACATCGGACCCGGAGAACCCCGCAGACGGTTCTGCCCCTACCGCAGGCGCGCATCCCGCCGAGGTGCTCAGCGACTCTGCCCCTACCGCAGGCGCGCATCCCGCCGAGGTGCCCAGTGACTCTGTCCCTACCGCAGGCGCGCATCCCGCCGAGGTGCCCAGTGACTCTGTCCCTACCGCAGGCGCGCATCCCGCCGAGGTGCCCAGCGACTCAGGCACTTCCCCAGGTGTGGATTCCGTGGACCCGGATAGGGGCGTGGACAAGGGCGCAGGTACGCGTTGCGGCTCGGATTCGGCGGGATCGGTCAACGGTTCAAGCAAAGCCGCGGACAAAGGCCCGGCCACGCTCTTCGACCCGGATTTCGAACCTTTCGACCCGGGTTTTGCACCCTCGGACAGCGTCTCAAGTCCAAATAGCAGCCCAGTGCTCCGGGACATTCCCGCGTTGGTTGCTGCCGCCGTCGGGCACTTGCGCGCTGGTGGTCGGGAGGCCACGTCCAAGGAGATGCGTGTGACATCCTGGGGCGCCTCATTGGCGCCGGGCGAACCTGCCCGCCGCGCCAAAATCTGCCCTATGCCTTCCATAACTCAACCCTGTCACGAAGGCTCGACGGGCATCAGCCCCTATCGGTGCTATGTGGAAAACCCGGTTCGAGGCGCAGAATACTGATGGAATCCGAGCTGCACGAACTACCGTGCAAACAGGCCCATTGAACCAAGCCCGGCATCACCGGTACGGCAGTTGCGCCTCGTGGTGGGGGCTGAGGCTGCGTTAGCGTTTTTCCGTGACGCCCTGGGCCTGCCCGAGCAGGCTGCGGTCGAAGGAGATGGGGACGCCCCCGTCACTATCCTGGAAGCCGGGCGCACCACACTGGAGGTTTCCAACCCCGGATAGGTTCCGCTGATCGAGGAGGTTGAGGCCGACGGCCAACCTTTTTGGGCGGGGCCTAACTGACGAGCCCGGTTTGGTGATCGACGCCGGCTTGGTCGACTTTGCGGTGGAAGCGCATGCCGGCCTTGCCTCCCACAATGGCACCGATGAGGGGGACGAGCAGGGCGATGATGAGGCCAATGATGCCGCTGGCGGTCATGAGGCTTCCGTCGACGGGAATCTGCGGGGCGCCGTTGAGATTGCCGAGGATGTTGAATTGGCTTCCGGCCACCGCAGCGAGAACAGCCACGATGATGGCGATGATGATGCCCCATAGCCACACGGCGAGCCCTTGTTTCACGCCGTCGAACCGGGCCATGCGGCCAGCGACGTATCCTCCGCAGTAGTAGGCCACGAACAAGACGACCGCAAGGACGATTCCGCTCACTATGCCCAACGTTTCGGCGTTCTGCTGGGCCTGGTTTGCCGCTTGTTCGGCGCCGGATGGGTTCGCCGCTCCTACGCCTACGCCGATGGCTGTGGCCAGACCGCTGAGGAGGACAGTCATGCCGATGGCCGTTAACCAGCCAAAGAAGGCTGAACCCCACTTGATGCCGCCAAAGCGTTCCTTTTCCGCTCTGACAACGTCGTCCCTGCGGCCTTGAGGGGTGCTCGATCCCGCGCCGTTTTCATCTGCCATGTCAGCTCCTATGCCGGGTGCCTGAACTGTGGTTAATCAAGCAAAGCACCACTTTCAGCAGGAAAGCAAGGATACTTACTAAATTGCTGCATCAAAGCGATCGCCGATGGCCGGGCGGACACGTGGGCATGAGCAGATGGCTCAGGAGTCGATGACTGCCAAACTGTGCGGGACTTCCTCCATGCCGCCCGAACGTTGGAGAAGCTGAAGAGCCGTCGCCGCTGGAGATCCCGGGTCAGCTGCGTACAGGAGCACCCGGTGTCCGGATTCGTCCGGGGGCGTAAGGACCTCGAAGTCCAACTCCAGATATCCGATTTCAGGGTGGTGCAGGTATTTCATACCGGACATGCAGTTCTCCACCGGGTGTTTGGCCCAGAGCTTCGCGAATTCCTGACTCTTCAACGTGAGCTCACCCACCAAGGATGCCAGCTCCTGGTCGTCGGCGGATTTTCCCGCCACCAGGCGCAGTGAAGCGACCGCGCGGCTCGCCTCCTCCGGCCACCGCGCGTACAGCTCCCGTGTGTGATCGTCGAGGAAGAGGAGTCGGGTCATGTTGGGACGAGTGGCAGGTGCCTCCGGCGCTGCGAAGTCCACGTGACCGGCAACGAGCCGGTGCCCCAAGGCATTCCACGCCAAAACTTCGCTTCGACGACCCAACACAACCGCCGGCGTTCCTGGCATGGACTGGATCAGCTTCATTGTCCCGGGCCGAACCTTGTCCGGTTTGGTCGGCAAGCGCCGCTTCGTCTTCCCGGGACGCGCCAGATTGAAGAGGTGCGAGCGTTCGTCCTTGCTGAGATTCAAGGCGCGGGCGATGGCGTCGATAACGGCTTCTGAGGCGTTCGTGCTCAGGCCCTGCTCCAACCGGGTGTAATAGGTGGTGCTGACCCCTGCCAGCATGGCAAGCTCCTCCCGGCGCAGACCAGGGACGCGCCGGATGCCGTAATTCAGAACACCAACGTCCTCAGGCTGCAAGGCTGCCCTGCGGACGCGGAGGAACTCCCCAAGTTCACTGTGTGTACTCATTCACCCATTGTTCAGCCATCGGCCGGGGTTGTCCTGTCACTGCCAGTGATACCCACAGCGGGGTGTGGTTACCGTCTACGGAAATGGCCACGCTGGAGGCATGCCAACAACCGATAGAGCCAGCCATTCCGACGCCGGACCAACACTCAGCAGGACAACGCCGGACATGACTCCGCCGGACATGACCCCGCGGAACATGACCGCGCAGGCCATGACCACCAGGCAACGTCTGGCACTCATCGTCCTCCTGGCAGCGAGCTTCACGCTGGCTGTCGATTTCTCCATCCTCAACGTCGCGCTGCCTGCCATCGGCACAGACGTTGGCTTCTCTCTGGAAAACCTCCAATGGGTGGCAACGGCTTTCGCCCTGTGCGCGGCCGGCTTCACTTTGCTGTTCGGTCGCGTGGCAGACCTGGCGGGTCGGCGGAAGATGTTTCTGATCGGCATGGCACTGCTCGGGGCGGCGTCACTGGCGGGCGGGCTGGCCACTGAACCGGCGTTGCTGCTGCTGGCACGGGTGGGCCAAGGCATGGCCACGGCCATGGTGGTGCCGGCGGCTCTGTCTTTGTTGCTGGTTTCGTTTCCGGAAGGCCCGCGTCGGGATAAAGCACTTGGACTCAACGGTTCCCTGATGGCTGCCGGATTCACCACCGGAGCCATTCTGGGTGGGCTGCTGACCGACCTTCTGAGCTGGCGGTGGGCGTTCTTCATCAATGTTCCCATTGCGGTGGCGGTTCTCGTCATCGCACCCGTTGTCCTCGCCGAAAGCAGACCAGCGTCCAAGCTGCGGCTTGACGTGCCGGGGGCCCTCACCGTGACCGCAGGGCTGCTCGCCTTGGTGTTCGGACTCACCCGCGCCGCCGAACACTCATGGAGCCACCCTCTAACACTCGGTGCGCTTGCGGCCGCAGTCGTCCTCTTCGCGGTCTTTGCCCGGGTTGAGAGCCGCGCACCGCACCCGCTGGTGCCCCTTGGCATCCTCAAGCGTTCCAACGTGGCGTGGGGCAACGTAGCCGGGGCCCTGGCGTTTGCTACCGAGACCTCGCTGGTGTTCCTGCTGACCCTGTACCTGCAGCAGGTTCTTGGCTATACGCCGCTCGGCGCGGGTCTTTCCTTCGCGGTCCTGGGCCTGGGCACGGTCCTCGGAGGCATGCTGGGACCTAAAGTCATCTCGAGGATGGGCAGCAAGAAGGCGATCGTGTACGGGTTCGTGGTCCAGGCAGCCGCAACCGGGGTGCTGATAGTGCTCAGCTCAAATCCGGCCTCGATCGGTCTCCTCCTGGTGGCGACTTTCATTGGGGGAGTCGCCAACCTGGTGGTCATTGTGGGTTTCATGGTCACCGCCACTTCAGGGCTCCCCGACGCTGATCAAGGAATGGCCACCGGGCTGGCAACCATGAGCCAACAGATCGGCATCACCATGGGCATCCCGGTGATGAGCGCGGTATTCGCGGCTCAGCTGCTTGCCGTCGGGGTGAGCGACGCGCCCGCGGTGATGAGCGGCGTGACCGTAGCCATCGCGGTGAATGCGGCGCTATGCCTCGGGGCTGCTGCGGTTGTGGCCGTCTTCCTTAAGAAGCCGAGCGTGGTCTGACACCGCGGAAAGGCGAGAAGCGCACGACGGCGGAAGGTCGCCGTCGTGCGCTTGTCCTGTTGGGTGCGGCGCTTGTCCTGTCAGGTGGGGACCGACTTAGCGGTTACGGCTGCTGCGACGCCGCCGCGGTGGGTTCGAGGTCGGCGAGGGTGAGCAGATGGCTGGGAGCGTTCGGGAAGTGCACAGCGGAGGACACGGCGAGGTCGGGGCCAACGTGAATCAGCTCCCCGGAGGCCATGGCACGCCAGCCAGGGCGGGGATCCATGGGTTCAGTGGCGAATAGAACGTGCGGGGAGCGGGAAAGCTCGGTGCTCTTTGAACGGATTCGCGGACTCCGAGCGTCCAGCGGGGCGGATGCGCTGGCCGGGTGCCTTTCCAGCACGTACAAATCGTGGGTCGCCGGGTACCTCAGTGCCCACATGTCCGTCGCGGTGGACAAAATGAAGTTGAGGCTGAACACGGGTAGTTCAGAGGCCACCCAGTTGATCGCCTCCACTATGCCGGCTCCCACGTCTCCTCCGGCCCGACGCGTCTCCACAGTGATGAGTGCGAAGAGTCGCTCGCTGTCAGACTGTCCCAGCACCAGGTCCATCACGCCGAGCTCGATGAGGCGCTGATCCAGGCGTTCCAGGCCGTGAAGGACGCCGTTGTGCGCAAACAGCCGCCCGTCCTGCTCGAAAGGGTGCGTGTTGACCCAGGTGAGCGCGCCCGTGCTGGCGTACCGCACATGGGCCAGGAACGTGGTGCTTAACAGGTCCCGCGCTTCGCGGGCGAAGGCGTGATCCTCCCACGCGGCCAAAGGTTGTTTGGCGACGTGAGCCTTGCCAGCCGTATCAAACGTTCCTATGCCGGCGCCGTCGGGCTCCCGCCGGCTCTGAACCGAGAGACTGTCCGGGGCGTTCAACAACCAGAACGTCGCGCGCACCGGCCGGGGACCGGCGTGGAGCCCGAAGAGACGGCACATAGGGAACTTCCCTTCCAAGAGCTAGTGATGAAAACCTTCCGACTGCTTGTTCGTGGGCATCGGTGCCGTGAGGCTGTCGAGGTAGTCGACTTCCTTCTTCAGGTCAACCAGGAAACTGGAGGCGAGGTCGCGGGTGAAACCGTTCCGGACCACGATCCTCTGCACTGTGACCTCACTCAACCCGTCAGGCAGCGGGTACGCCGGAACCAACCAACCGTTCATTCTGAGCCGCTCCGAGAGATGGTGCAGGTTCCAGTGCTCCGTGTGGCCGTCGCTGAGCTGCCACGCAAACACCGGAATGTCCGACCCATCGCTCCAGAGGGTGAACGCGTCCATTTCCCCGATCTCGCTGGAGAGGTAAAGGGCCACATCCCGCGATGTCGCTTGGACGGACCTGTAGCCGGCAAAGCCAAGGCGGAGAAAAAGGTAGTACTGCAGCAACACCTGGGCGCCGGGCCGGGAGAAGTTCAAGGCAAACGTGGGCATGTCCCCGCCGAGGTAGCTGACATGGAAGATCAGGTCCTCAGGCAGGGCTGCCGCATCCCGCCACACCACCCATCCGAGACCGGGATACACCAGCCCGTACTTATGGCCCGAGGTGTTGATCGAAGCCACCCGGGGGAGCCGGAAGTCCCATACCGTTTCCGGTTGCAGGAACGGTGCCACCATAGCTCCGGACGCCCCGTCTACATGGATGGGTATGTCCAGTCCGCGGCGTGCCTGGATCTCATCCAAGGCTTCCGAGATGAGTTCCACGGGTTCGTACTTACCGGTGTAAGTGACGCCCAGGATAGCGACCACGCCGATCGTGTTCTCGTCCACGTACTGGTCCAGGTCATGGCCATCCAGTGTGGGGTGCTCGGCGGAGACCGGGACATAACGGGGCTCCACGTCCCAGTAATTGCAGAACTTCTCCCAGCACACCTGGACCGCGGAGCTGAGGATCAGGTTGGGTTTGTCCGTGGACTTGCCGGCGGCGCGCCGGGCGTGTTGCCAGCGCCGTTTCAACGCCAGCCCGCCCAGCATGCAGGCCTCGGAGGAGCCGATGGTTGAGGTGCCGATGCTCTTCGCGGGATCCGGCGCATTCCACAGGTCCGCAAGCATCCGCCAGCACCTGGTTTCAATGAGCGCCGTTTGAGGGTATTCGTCCTTGTCGATCATGTTCTTGTCGAACGTTTCGGCATAGAGCCTTGATGCTTCAGGCTCCATCCACGTCCCCACGAACGTGGCCAGGTTCAGCCGCGCATTGCCGTCAAGCATCGCTTCGTCGTGGACAACCTGGTAGGCCGTTCCCGGCAGGGATTCACCGTCCGGCAGGGTGAAACGCGGAAAAATGGTGGATTCGCCAGGCCTGCTGAACAAAGGATTAAGTTCGACGGCGGTGTCCGGTTCATGCTGTGACGCTCGGTGGGATCTGCTCATACGGCAACTCCTTGGGATCGTTCGCTCGCGGCGGGTCGCAACCTGTCTCCGGCTCACGCTACCGGTGACGGGCCGCTCACCCAAGCTCCCGGGTAGCCGGCTGTAAGCGCACGACGGCGGTAGCTCGCCGTCGTGCGCAATCTACCTTGGCGTGCCGCAGAACTCAGCGGCCGCTGTTAAGCCGCTGTAAAGCGCCGGTTAGTCCAGAACCCCGACGCTGAATCTGCATTCGTCGCAGTTCAACGCCGTGGTGTCGAGATAGACGTCCAACTCGGGGTCCACGGATGGGGCCGCGATGCCGCCGGTTCTCACATTGGGGCTTGCCAAGCAAACACTAAGCATGCTTATTGTATTGGTGTTCCTTAAAGCTGACGGGTTGAATTCATTCCCCGTCCGGCGTCCGGAAACCATGCCTGGTGATGCAGCCCGCTTGGCAACCCACATAAGAGAACCGCATTCCAAGGAGACATCATGCTCGCGAGGGAAAACATTGACCGTTTGATGGGCCTCAACGGAAACGTCCGCACCACTGAAGGTGACAAGGTCGGCTCCATCGGTACGTTCTACACCGACGATGACACAGGCGAACCCACGTGGGTGACCGTCAAAACCGGTCTTTTCGGCAGTTCGGAATCGTTCATTCCGCTCCAGGAAGCAACGGTGGAAGGCGACGACGTCGTAGTGCCCTTCAGCAAGGACCACATCAAGGACGCTCCCCGCGTGGCCGAGGACGGTCACTTGGATCCGGGTGAGGAGAGCCGCCTTTACAACCACTACGGGCTCGAAGGGGAACGCGGCTTCAGCGGACACGATGACTACGCCGGCACCACTACTGGCACTGTCGGAACCGCCGGCACTGTCGGAACCGCCGGCACTAGGGACGCAGTGGACACAGACGCCAACTACACCCGCGATGCGACACCAGCCGCGATGCCGACACCAGCCGCGGCGATGACGCCATGACGCGCTCGGAGGAGCGGCTGAACGTAGGCACGGAGAAGCAGGCCACGGGGCGGGCCCGCTTGCGCAAGTACATCACCACCGAAAACGTGACCACCACCGTCCCGGTGCAGCGTGAGGAAGTCCGCTTGGAGCGGGAACCCATTACGGACGCCAACGCGGGTGACGCCATGTCCGGTGCGGATCTGACGGAAAGCGAACATGAGGTCACCCTCCACGAAGAGCGGCCAGTGGTGGAGAAGGAAACCGTTCCGGTGGAGCGCGTACGCCTCGAAAAGGACACGGTCACTGATGACGTCCAGGTTGACGAAGAAGTCCGTAAGGAGCGGATCGAAACCGAGGGAACCGACGTAGACCAGAACAGGCGCTAAACGCATGTTGTGAGGCCCGCTCTGCGCCCCTAGAACTCGTATGAGTGCGCAGAGCGGGCCTCGCAACGGCAGTTTGAGCTATCGCTGATGAACTGGTGATGGGACCATTGACTCATGGGCGAACAAGAGAACGTGCAGCCCGCCGAGGGTGCAGCTGCAGGCAGCGCAATGTCAGAAGAACGGGGAGATCCCACCACGCAGCAGATGCGGACCGTCGGCCAGCGCCGGCGTGAAGCCGAACGAAAGCTGGACCTTCATTTGCAGGAAGCGAGCCACAAAGGCGAAGCGACTGCTACCGAAGGCGAGGATCATTCCGAAGTGTAGAGCCGCTGGCCCGCGCCGGATGCTTGGGTTTATGCAGCGGGGTGTCACTGCTGTGGGCTTCGCCTTGGTGAAGTTGCAGGGCGCTGTGAATCAGCGGGAAGTGGCTGAACGCTTGCGGGGTGTTGCCGAGTTGACGTCGGGTGCGCGGATCCCACTCCTCGCTGAGCAGCCCAACATCATTGCGAAGGCTGAGAAGACGCTCAAATAGCCGGGTTGCTTCCCCGGCGCGACCGATTCCCAGCAGCGCATCCACCAGCCAGAACGAACAGGCCAGGAAAACGCCCTCATCGCCCGGGAGTCCGTCGTGACCGGACTCGGTGCGATACCGGAGAACCAAGCCATCGTCCGTGAGGCCCTTTTGGATGGCCTCCACAGTTCCTGCAACACGGGGGTGTCGGTGCGGCAGGAAGCCGACCCGTGGAATCAGCAGCAGGCTCGCGTCCAATTCCGTACTGCCGTAGGACTGGACGAAGGTGTTGAGTTTCTCGTCGAAGCCCTTGGTCATGACATCCTTGTGGATCTCGCTGCGCAGTGCCGCCCACCTATCAGCAGGACCCGGCAGGCCGGATGTTCGTACGGCCTTGACCATACGGTCCGCCGCCACCCAAGCCATCACCTTGGAGTGGGTGAAGTGCCTTCGCGGTCCACGCATCTCCCATAGCCCGTTATCAGGCTGATCCCATGCGCCTTCCAAGTACTCCATCAACGCGATCTGGATATCCCAGGAGTTGTCCACCGTGCCGTCAGGGGACGCCGCCCGGGTCAGGGAAAGACCATCCAGCACCTCGCCCCATACATCCAACTGGAGCTGTGGGGCGGCGGCATTTCCGGTACGGACCGGTTGTGAACCTTCGTAACCGGAGAGCCAGGGGATGTCCGCTTCCGGGAGTCTCCTGGCGCCGTCGAGCCCGTACACAATCTGCAGCTCGGACGGGTCGCCGGCGATAGCCCGCAGCAGCCAATCCCGCCAAGCGGCGGCTTCTTCCGTGTAGCCCGCGGCGAGCAGTGACTGCAAGGTCAGGGTGGCGTCGCGCAGCCAGCAGTAGCGGTAATCCCAGTTGCGCGGGCCGCCCAGTTGCTCCGGCAGGGACGTAGTTGCGGCGGCCACAATGCCACCGGTAGGTGCATAAGTCAGGGCTTTGAGAGTAATCAGGGACCGCTCCACCGGCTCCTTGTATTTGCCGGTCATCTCGCTGCGGCCAGTCCATTCCAGCCAGAATTTCTCGGTTACGGAAACCGCCCGGAAGGGGTCGATCCGCCGCGGCTCCCGCTCGTGGCTGGGTGCCCAGCGCAGCACGAAGGGAACGCGCTCGCCCGCTCTCACCGTGAATTCGCTGAAGGTGCGCTTATCCCGGCCTTCCAAGGTGACCGGGGTGGTGAGGTACGCCGAGTCGGGGCCGGCCACCGCGCTGATGCCGTGCTCGCTATGGCGGACCCACGGCACAACGCGGCCGTAGTCGAAGCGCAGAACCAGTTCCATCTGCATGGTCACCGCACCGGACAGTCCTTCGACAATGCGCACCAGATCCACGGCCTCGTCGCGGACGGGCATGAAATCGATGACGCGGACCGAGCCTCCGTCAACTTCCCATTCCGTTTCCAGGATCAGCGTGTCCTCACGGTACTGACGGCGTGTGCAGTTGCCGCCGTCAGGTGTGCCGGTGGGTGCGAGTAGCCAGCGACCGGCGTCGGAATTATGCAGCAGAGCGGCGAAGCACGCCGGGGAATCGAAGCGCGGCAGGCACATCCAGTCGATGGAGCCGCTGCGCCCCACCAAGGCGGCCGTATTCAGGTCCCCGATGATGGCATAGTCCTCGATCCTGGCCATGAACTTTAACTCCCTCGCTCGGCATCGTCAGCTATGCCCGACCGTACCCCCTGGGGCTGAGTGCCTCCAATGAGACTCGCGCCTCCTGCGGGAGGGCTTTTATTCGGTGCCGGCTTTCAAGCGTTCAAGGCCATCCAAGAGGAGGTTGAGGCCGAACTCAAACTCGTCGCCGAAGTCGTAGCCGGGTTTGAGGACATGCTCGACGGCGATCTCCACCATCCGCGGATACTCGCCGGTGGAGAAAGGCTCCATGATGGGTTTGGTGATTTCGGCGGCGGTGTCGTGGCCCTCGAACGGCAGGGCAGCTTCCTGGATGGCAAATCCGTAGATGAAGCTGTCCAGCAGGGCATAGGCGTGGGCTGTCAGTTGCACGGAGAAGCCGGCTTCCCGCAACGTGGAGAGGGTCGCTTCATGGTGCCGGAGTGTGGCCGGGCCCGGGGCGGACGGGCTCTCCAGCAGCCCGACTGCCCACGGGTGGCGCCTCAGCGCTGACCGCACTCCGTTAGCCCTCCGCTGCATTTCTTCGCGCCAATCTCCCCCGGCGTCGGCAGGGTGATTTCACTGAAGACCATGTCCACGATGCCGTCCAGGATCTCGTCCTTGTTGGCTACGTAGTAGTAGAGGGACATGGGTTTGGTTCCCATGCTTTGTGCGAGCGTGCGGATGGTCAGGGCAGCGATCCCGGACTGGTCCGCGAGAGCGACGGCGCACTCGAGGACGCGTTCCCGGCTGAGGGGGCGGCGCTGGGGTACTGCGGTCATGTAGTCTCCGTGTTGAGTGTGGGGCTGGTAGCCGGCGTGAGGCTCTAGCCGTTGCGGTGGCCGTGCACAGCCTGCGGTCGCTGAGGTGCTACCTTAACGAACTTCAACGTTTCTGGTGTGGGCTGGGTGGTGGGTTTTGGGTGATCGCTGGGAGTACCCCGACGTGAATCCCCCTGCCGCTTGAGAACACTTCCGGCACTCATGGTTCCTGTGCCTGTCATGCCCCGGCCCCGCTCAGCCAGTGGGTGGCGTCAAGGCTGAAAGAACCCGGCCCCGCCCCCACGGTGCGACGGCAACGGCAGTCTTGGATGCTTCTATATACGTCAAGCGGTCATTCTGGCTTCGCGTTGGCGCTTAGGAGCAGAATTCGTGGGACATCTGGGTTGCTATCTGGCGTCCAGAGGAGCGCTACCGCGACCCATGAGAGGAGGACGGCCGGCAAGGGGGTGAGTAGTCACACGGACCGCCATTTGTATCCCCGAATCATCATGAAAACCATCTTCACGTTGGTAAGTCGGGCGAGCCTACTGAATCGGGTGTTTATGTATTTTATGTGCGGCCACTCGTGGGGGACTTCGCCGGGTTTGCTGTCCAGCGCTTTGTCGATTGCAGCTTGGTAGGTCGCATTGAGAGCTTTCTTGGAGGACAGCATTGAGCGGCCTCCATCAGTCTTTATGAAGTCTTCCAGCCAAGTCTTGCGGCGCGCGAGTGCGAACTGTTTCAGATCCTCGTCTTCTGCCCAGGATTTGTGTAAGTCACTGTAGAGGTCGTTGAGGGTGTCCGGGCTTTCACTGGCTAGTTCGAGTCGGTATGTAACTAGTGCTGCGGCAATCACCACTATCAAGGTGAGGGCGGGAGTGTAGCTCGGAACCCCAGGTGCGTTTTGTTGTGTAAATCCAGGAAAAACGAGCACAATTGCGGCCAGGCTGGCGGCACCCGTTGTGAGTATGACCTTGATGACGTTGGTGATGTATTGCTTGCGTTGGTTCTCCGTGAGACCAACCACGCGCTGTTTATAGAAGAGGACTTCGATAAGTCCGACGAGGACCGAAATCGCGGCGAGACAGATGACGAAACTCGCGACAAGGGTCGCAACTATAAAGAGTGGCTGGTCCATGGATTCCTTAATTGAGGTACACGCCGGATGGTTGATATTCCAGGTTGTGCATGATCGCCGGTCGCTGTTGGTGACTTGTGCTCTGGTGGTGCTCTGGCGATTGTGTGCAACCGGTCAGCTGGGTCCCGTCGTCCACATGTGTGCGGGAAAAGCCCGAAGGATTTAGCTTTTGCCGTGCCCATGATGCTCCTATAGCCGTCAAATCTACGTTTGGCGACCATGAACTGGGTCCACTGGTACAACACAGAGCAGATGCACAGCACCTTGTCCATGATCCCGCCCGACGAGTTCGAGCAGAACTACTATGCTCAAAATAGACGCCTCATCAGACGACGAGGCCACCAGCAAGAAGACGGCCTAAAACCCGGTACGGTTTAACAGGTACCGTCAAGTGGTTCAACTCCGAAAAGGGCTTTGGTTTCATTGCCCCTGACGACGGAAGCGCTGACGTGTTCGCACACTATTCGGCAATCGCATCCAGCGGTTACAAGTCCCTGGACGAGAACCAGAAGGTTCAGTTCGACATCACCCAGGGCCTCAAAGGCCCCTAGGCTGAGAACATCCAGCCGCTCTAGCAACCCCCGAGAGACTGGTGAGCCGTTGCGGCCGGCCAGTCTCTTGCTGCGTCCGGGCCTTTCACACTCCCATTCCACCGCGGGACTGTGGAAATAACTGTGTATCCGGCTCGACACGCCGGGCGAGGCAACGGCGAACTTTCTGCCATCACGGCGCGGCAGCGACACTGGGACGCCAGCCGGAGTGGTGATGCTGCCGATCCGGCCCGGGGGCATCGGCATGCCCCTGGCCGCACTCCACCGGCTCAATTCCGCGCCGGAACAGCTCGAACGCGCGCTGGGCGGCGCGGTCTGTGACGGACTGGCCCACCTGCACCAGGACGGCTACCGGCTGCCCGCCTGACGCCTCGTTACGGACCGGCGCCGTCCGGATGGCATACTTTCAGGTGACTGGAACCGGGGACGTTTATGAGAATCGTGCTGTACATTATCTGGGCGCTGTTTGTTGCCACCGCCACTTACCTGCTCGTCAAACACCTGCGGCAAACAAAGCGGCATGAACAGCAGATCGCCAGCTGGCCCAAAGTGCAGGCCACTGTGACAGGCAACGTGGGGGGCTGGACAAACGGCGGCGGCGGAGGCACCCGAAGCCGGGTCTTTTACCCCACCTACCAGTTCGTTCACCCGAACGGAGCCCTGCATGCCGGTGAATCCGAGGTTTCGTACCGCAACCAGCAGGAACCGGGATCGCTCCTGAATGTGGCCTACAACCCGGCGAATCCCAACCAGTCGTTCGAGGTATCCTCCGAATCCAAGGCGGTGGTCGGGTGCCTGATCCCGGTCTTCGCACTTTTCGCCCTGTTGCTGTTCTGGTTTGCCGGCGCCTTCCCGCTGGGCTGAACCATGGACTCCGTGAAACTGATTTTCATCGTCCTGCCCGGGCTCTTCCTGGTCCTTGGCCTGATCCTGGCAGCGATGTCCTTGACTGCGTCTTATCGGCGCCGTGCCTCCATGCGCGGGTGGGTGGAGGTTTTAGCTACCGTCACCGGAAACCTGCACGGCAAAGACGGCCACGGGAGCAACGGCCGGAACCGCTTCGCGCCGTCCTTCGAATTCTACGACGCCGCCGGGAAGCGCTGGCTGGGCCAGTCCGATATTTACGGCCCGGACCAGGAGATCATCGGCACGGCCATTCCGGTGCGCTACAACCCGGCCAACCCCGCTGAGTCCACCCGTCCGGGATCTGTGGTCGCCAAGGGCCGCATGGCTACAGGTCTCATTCTGGTGATCTTCGGTGCGTTGGGCATAACAATGTTTGCGTCACTTCTCTGGTAACAGTTCAGCGCTGATTCCGCCGGATCGACGCTACGGTTGCCACTGTCCGGTCCTTGGCAACGTCGACAATCAGCTGCGTCTGCCCGCGTAGAATCGCCCGAAGAGCAACAAATTGGGGGACGCGTGATTTTGGGCAGGAAACAGTCATATCAGAGGTGGGGGCGCAGGAATCGCCTCCGGCGACCGGGGCCGATCCTTAGTGGGGCCCGTGCATGAATCCCGACCAACAACATCAGCCGCCGCGTCCCCCACAACCGCGCCGCTCTCCTCAGGCCCAGTCTCAGCGACAGCCCTACTTCAGACGCCTCAGCCCGGGTGGCAGGGGCCTCCGCGCAGAAGAAGAGCAGGCTTGGCTGGATACTCGGTGGAGTCGCGCTGACGGTGGCCCGGCTGTGCATTCTTGGATTCGCGGGATACTCAGCCCTCGCCCAGGAGATCAATGGTGGCGGCGGCCCCCAAAGGAGGAGGCCCGTGACATGAAGACCCGGGCGAACAACGTACCGGAGGATGATTGGGTTGAGCGCCCGGTGGTCCGTAGACCACAAGGTCAGCCTTGAAGATGCAGCAAGCAGGTTCGGCATGAAGTCCGGGAAAAACGGCCCGGCACTGGGACGGTACGTGGGTTGCATCAAGACCGAGTTTGACGGAGTAAGCGGAGAGTCACTCTGCATCGAAGAGTCCCCGGAAGGCTCGGATTCCTCTGAGGTCACCATTCAGATGCAGCGTGATTAGGAACTGAACTCAGGCACAAACCAGCCCGGTCCCCGCATTCAGCGGCCACGTTTCTCCACGCCGGGAACTAATATCCAAGCCTGGCCAAACAGATGAGGGACCCGGCGTTCAAAGCTGAACAGCTCGCCGGCGTGCACCTTCCCAGCGTCACGACCGTGAACCAGTTGGTCGAGTCCCTCCGGGAGCCTGAGCCTTCGGCCGGCCGGGGGTGGGTGCCCTACGTTGCGCCCCTCCATGTCGGCTCGGAGGCCCGTATCCTGAGCATTTTGCGTGGTCCCGGGTCGATGACCCGCGAGACCAAGGGCTCCGGAATGCTGTGCGTGGAAAACGACGACGATTCCGCAGCGCTCCAATGCCAACTTCTCGCCTCAGTGGATCTGACGCCTGCTGACCTGACCCCAAGAATCACGCACCTAACCCCAAGAATCACGCAACAGCCCCATACACCACGCAAATGGACTTGACCATGCGGGAACTTACCCGGCGGGGCTATGCGGCCGTCCGTCCTTCCTCAGGTGCCTCGACTCCCTGCAGATCGCAGAAGACGCACATCGTGTAGGCACCGTTGGCGTCTCGACAGTCTCCGCTGCAGGCGATGCAGAGCAGCGCCCGCTCAGGCAGTGCGGGATCTCGGCCCTCTTGCCGTCGTCATGGTTTCCATGTGTACGGTGCTCCCCTGGCTGGTCATCGGGGAGCGCCGTACCGGGGAACTCAAAGCTGGACGATGGCGAGCCGGAAGTGATTTTCCGGGCTGTAGTTCCACGCAAAGCCCAAATCTTTCCACGCAGCGTCGGTGGGCTCTGCTGTGGAGGTGGTGAGCTTCATCATCGACTTGATGTCTTTCGGGACTTCCAAGGCGTTCAGGACGCATTGTACGTCAGTCATCGCTGCTCCTGAGGTTTCCCGGGGACCCTTGCTGTCGATGGAGAGCTTTTTCCCGTCCGCGGTCAGCTCTACGCCGTGGGCGCCGTCAAGTCCGCATCCGGATACGGCGTCGGTGAGTTTCGCGCCAGCAGGTGCCGGCGCGGTGGTGGACGAGGCTGGGGTCTCTGTAGTGGGTTCGGGTGTCGGAGCTGGTGCTGAGGTGGAACATCCGCTCAGGATGAGTGCGGCGGCAACGGCGGTGATCGAATACCTGACAGAGTTGAGCATATGGAGCCTTTCGAGGGTTGGGCCGGTTGGCCTGTGCGCAGGAGGCCCGGGCAGGCCTCCCGCCTAATGTCTAGCTGTATTGACCACGGAGGTAGGCTACGCGGCTGATGGGGGTTTTTCCTCCGATGCCGGTATGGGTCCTGTGGTGATTGTAGTGGTGTAGCCAGCTCTGGTAGGTGGCAGCGCGGTCCGGTTCTGAAGCGTAGGGGCGGGAGTAGGCCCATTCGCTGGCGAGGGTTCGGTTAAAGCGTTCGACCTTGCCGTTGGTCTGGGGCCGATATGGGCGGGTTCTGCGGTGCTTGACGTGTGGTCCCACCGAAGCGATCGCCTTTTCGATCATCGCCGGCGTCGATCCGCGGATCGGGCTCTTCGCCTACTTCACCATGGCCGTCACCATCGCCTTTGTCGGCGGACGCCCTGCCATAATCTACGCGGCCACCGGGGCTATTGCCCTGGTTATTGCCCCACTGGTGAAGTCTCACGGCGTGGACTACTTCATCGCCGCCGTCATCCTCGCCGGTATCTTCCAAGTCGTTCTGGGACTCTCCGGCGTCGCCAAGCTCATGCGGTTCATTCCCCGCTCGGTCATGGTGGGCTTCGTCAACGCCCTGGCCATCCTGATCTTCATGTCCCAGGTGCCCGAACTCCTCGGTGTTCCGTGGCTGGTCTACCCCCTCGTCGCACTGGGCCTGGTGATTGTCTTCGGCCTGCCCGAAAAGCGGCGTAAAGCGTGGCGGTGTTCAATCCCCGTGAATATCTCAGGTCTCGTTGCGTGGGCCAGCGGCGGGCAGGGCCTGGGTGAGCGGCGGTTCCAGGCCGGCGACGGTCTCTGGAGACGGTTGGTTCCTTTTCCCGCCACGCTGCGCCATGGCCCCCGCGACTACCACCAGCGTGATGCCAACGAATTGGATGATGGACGGCTGTTGATGCAGTACCAGCAGCCCAAGGAGCACACCAAAGGCCGGCTCCAAGGACATCAGCGTGCCGAAAGCCGTGGACGTCATGCGCCGCAAAGCCATCATTTCCAAGATGAACGGGAGAACCGGCATCAGCACGGCGACTCCGAGGGCGACCAGCAGGATTTCCAGGCTGAGGTGTCCGGCAGCCTGGGGAACACCGACGATTGCGGCTGTAACGGCGGCCACCGGGACGGTGAGTGAGAGTGCTCCGGTTCCCGTGAAGCGGTCACCGATTCTTTGGGTCAGCAGGATGTAGGCACCCCAGCCAACAGCCGCGATGGCTGCGAACATCACGCCTAAGGCATCGATCTCCCCATGCCAGGGTTCTGTCAGAAGGACAACTCCGGCCAACGCCAACGCCGGCCAGACCAAGGCTTTCCGGTTGTGGCTTCGGATCGCTGCTACCGTCAGCGGTCCGAGGAACTCGATGGCCACCGTGGTGCCCAGCGGAATGCGCTCGATCGCGGCGAGGAACATGATGGTCATAAGCCCCGTGGCGACGCCGAGTCCCAAGAGGGGGAGGATGTCCGGCCGGCGGACCGATCGAATCGGCGGGCGGGCAATGGCCAGGAAGATGAGGGCGCCCATGCTCAACCTCAGCCACGCCGTACCGGCCGGACCCACTTGGCCGATGAGATCCACCGAGAACGCGGAACTCAGCTGGACCGAAATCATGGCTGCAACTGCAAGCCCCCACGGTGGTACAGGAATGCGTTGGGGGGTCCTCATGAGCCAGCCTCCTGAAGGTGTCCTGAGCCCACGCCCGGCTCGAACACTGCCAGGGAGAATCGGGTGGAATCCGTGCCGGAGTTTGCGTAGGAGTGGGCGATGTCGCCCGGGAATGTCATGGAGTCGCCCACCTCAAGAGTGGTCACCTGCCCGTTGACCTCCACGGCCAGGGTGCCCTGGAGGACCTGCAGGAGTTCCTTGGTCCCGGAGGCATGGGCTTCACTGCCGTGCTGGTCTCCCGGACCCAAGGTCCAGTCCCACAGTTCCACAACATCCGGAGATTCGGTGCCGGCCACCAGGACTCCACGTCCGCCCAGCGTGCTGGTCCATAAGGTTGCGCCTTCGCCGCTGCGGATAACCTTGATCGGCTTGGGGAGTGGAGATTCAACCAGTGCGGGAAGCCCGACGCCCAAGGCGTCACTGATCCGCAGCAATGTCCCAACGCTAGGGTTCGCGGCTCCGTGCTCCACGTTGATGATCATTCGACGGCTCACGCCAGCAGCCTCTGCCAACTGATCAAGGGTCCATCCGCGGGTTTGGCGTTCTTGCTTCACCCGGGCGCCTATCGCCAAGGAGAGGGTGCTGGTGCTTTCATCCATAAGTGCATCATACTGCACTATCAGTGCACTATTCGTATGAAACCGTAGCGGACCTAGCCCCCAGCTCCCGTAGCGTGCTACCACTGACCCTAGGAACAACCCCCTGAGGAGAAATTGTGGCCGAAGACCTGCCTGTCCTTGTTGTTGGCGCTACGGGATTCCTGGGTGGACAAGTTGTGGACGAGCTCCTCAAGCGCGGAAAGAAGGTCCGCGCACTGGTGAGGCCCACGTCCAACGCCGCCAAACTTGAAGCCAAAGGTGTGGAGATCGCCCGCGGAGACATGCTGGACGCTGCGTCCTTGATCGCCGCGATGACCGGCGTTTCCGCGGCCATCTCCACAGCCGCCGGCTATACGCGAAATGACAAGAACGCCAAAGCGATCGACACCTTCGGCAACAGCAACCTTGCCGTCGCGGCCAAGCAGGCTGGGGTCCCGCGCTTCGTGCTGATCAGCATCGTCACCTGCGACCAAACTCCCCAGATTCCCCATTTTTGGAACAAGAAGCTGGCCGAGGACGCTTTCGAAGAGCTCGGTGTTCCCTTTGTGGCCCTGAGGCCCGGCGCCTTCTTTGACCAGGCGGTGGGCATGGGTGGCGATCCTTTCGCGAAGGGCCGCTTTGTATGGCTCGGCTCCAAGGATGCCCGGTTGACGTTCGTCCTGGCCAGCGACGTCGCCGCTTACCTTGCGGAGGCTGTGGACGCGGACAATGTTGAGGGCGAGCGGATCGATATTGGGTGGAGTCGCCCGGTGTCCATTCACGAAGCTGCGGAAGTGGCTGGCCGCCGGGCCGGCAAGCAGATCAAGGTGATGTCCATACCCGCTGGTGCCATTGCCGGACTGGGCAAGGTGACCGCGAAGGTCCTTCCTTTGGTGGGCGATATGGCAAGCATGGTGGCGTGGTTTGAGACTGGGAAGTACGTCGCGGACGTCACCCGTCAGGAGCAGGTGTTCGGTCCTGCGCCGACTCCCGAGGACGCGATCGCGCGGGTGGCAAAACGCTACGGCCACTAATCAACACTGATCAACGCCGATGAACGCGGCGCGGCAATGACTGGCCGGAGCCCAAGATGATAAGTATCCTGATGACACAGATTCGGCCGTAAACCCTGACTACGCCGAAAACAACATGAGGAGCACGTTATGAGAATTGGTTCTTCCATTGCATTGATTGCCATTGGAGCTATTCTGGCTTTCGCGCTCGCCCCCGGAATCATCCCCTTCCTCGATCAAGTCCTGGTGGGCTACATCCTGATGGCGGTGGGCGTTATCGGCCTCATCATCTCCATCGCCATGTCCAACCGGACCCGCCGCACCGTTGTTGAACGCCGCGGCGATCCCCACACGGTTGTCGAGCGGCGCCCGGAGGTCTAGCAGCCGCAATTCACCGAAGAAGCGCACGACGGCGGGTGGTCGCCGTCGTACGCTTCTTCAGTTAAGTCGTGCGCTTCTACAGTTAAGCGGTGTGCGGCTATGCGCTTGCGGCTCCGCTGCGCTGGCCGGCGGGGCTTTCCTTGAGAAGCTCGCCGACTCCGTTGACCCCGGCATGAGCCCCACGGCGCGGCTCGCCGCCGTCATCAGCGCAGGCACTACAGCCGGGTTGGATGACGACGTCTCCCGGATTCTCTACGAGTACTGGCCCCACATGCTCCGTGACGCCGAGCAACGCCGGATCCAGGAAGAGCTCACCGCTGCACAGGAACGCGTCTACCGGGAAATCATTGACGCCGGAACCCGCACCGGCGAGTTCTCTCCGCTTCTGGACCCGGCCAAGATCGCCCGGACCATGGTTGCCCCGGAAGATGGACTTGTGATGGACGTGCTGGCCGGCAGTGCCAGCAGTGAGTATGTGCTTGACCTGATGGTGAGCCTTGCGGCTGCTCTTCTGGGGATCAAAGCCGAGATCCTGCTTGAGTTCATTGCGGCCCGGAGCGTGTCAGCACCTGCTTCGTAACGGCGTAGGCTGCTGCCATGGAGAAGTCATTCAACATTGAACTGGTCAATCAGAACGAGTACTTGGTGCGGTGGGCCTCGGAAGGCCAAACCGGGGAATCCCTGGTCCACACCAACCCGGAGTTCCTTGCCGAGGTTGGCCTGGATGGTTTCGACGAGCAGCATGTTGTTGAAGAGACCACCACCTACTTGGCCGAACACCAACCCGTGATCGACTTCCCGCAGACCGTTGACCTCGAAGAGATTGCTGCCGCCTACACGGATTACGCTGAGCAGCTGAAGGCGCGGCTGGGCGCACGGTAGTCTGCCGCCGCGACGCTGAAGGCCCGGAAAACAGCAAAGGCCGTGAACCTCATCGAGGATCACGGCCCTTGCCTGTCGCGCTTACTAGTTGATCTGCTGCTTACTTGATCAGTGCGGCGGCTTGCAGATCAGGACTCGACGTCGGCCGTGACCCGCTCGCCGTTGAAGTACTCCAACTGCCAGCCGTCACTGACGTGGTGATGGGCAAGGTTGAGCGCCGCGTTCTGCACGCTGTCCAAGGTGCGTCCGATTGCTCGGCTCAGTGTCAGCCTGATCAGGGTGCCGTGTGCCACCACCAGAACGCGCTTGCCGGCAAACTCTCCGGCCAACGATTCCAAGGCGGCGATACCGCGGTTGGCGGCAGCCTCGTCGGTTTCGCCACCGCGGAAGCCTCCCGGGATGCGGAGTGCTTCCAGCTCGGGCCCGGCCTGGAGTCCTTCGGCGGGACCGAAGCTGCGCTCGGTGAGCTCCGGAACAAGCCGGGCGACCTTGAGCCCCAGGCCTTCGGCGATGATCCCGGCCGTTTCGGAGGCGCGGCTCAGGGGCGAGGACACCACGGTGTCCCATTGCTGATCGGACAGGAAGGCGACGGCGTCGCGCGCCTGTCCGCGTCCGACGTCGTTAAGCGGGATGTCGGTGGCCCCCTGCAACCTGCGCTCCGCGTTCCAATCGGTTTGGCCGTGGCGGACGAGGGCGAAAGTTGTGAGGGTCATGCCTTCCATTGTGCCTTGCGGGTGTGCCGCGCCGCTGTTTCCTACGTCACGTAACACCGCTGCCGCACCTAAGGAAGCGCCCCACGGCGGGAGGTCGCCGTCGGGCGTTTTGCTGCGGTTAGTGCCGCCCGGCCTGGTCCGTTGCCTAGGCAGCCTGGTCCCGTTGGTACACCGTTTTACCGCCAACCACGGTCTGAAGAACCTTCGCGTCCAAGAGCGAGGCCGGATTGTCCGCCGCGAGCACGTCGGTGTCCAGGACCACGAAGTCCGCGTACAGTCCGGCAGCAAGACGACCAATTTCGTGCTCTGCACCGCAGGTCCACGCAGAGTCCCGTGTGGCGTGTTCGATCGATTCGGCCAGGGGCAGCGCGAAATCCGGGAGGTTGATTCCGGCGGACGGATCCAACGCCGAAGCCCGGGTGGTAGCCACGTACATGTTGGGCAGCGGCGCGTGCGGGAGGTGGGGGAGTCCGTACCGAAAGCCAACCGGGCTCCCGTCTCCGTGATCCACGGCCACGGGAAGCCGCGATCCACGCGGTCGTCACCCAACTTAGCGGCCCAGTTCTCGCTGATGGCGGGATCGGCGTGGACCGGCTGCATGCTGGCCGTGATGCCCAACGAGGCGAGGCGATGGACGTCGGCCCTGTCCACCAACTCCAGATGCTCAATGCGGTGCCGGCGTTCGCGGGGGCCGTTCTCCGCAACGGCATGTTCCACGGCGCCGATGGCGATCCGTACTGATTCGTCACCGATGGCGTGCATCGCAACTTTCAAACCGGCGGCGTCTGCCGCGGCAACCACGGGTGCCAGTTCCTCGAGGCTCCAGATCGGCTCCGCATTTGAGCCATCGGCATATGGCATTCCGAGCGTGGCTGTGCACCCGTCGATGGTGCCGTCAATGATGATTTTGATGCCCACCACGCGCAGGAAAGGCGAATCATGGTCGACGGCGAGCGCGGCCGCACGCTGTACCTGGGCGATGTTTTCCTCCGCCGATCCAGCGTTGTTGACGCGCCAATAGGCGATGAGGCGGCTGGTCAATGAGCCGTCTTTGTCGGCCCGGTTGAAGGCTTCGAGGTCGGTTTCGTTGAAACCCATGTCGCAGGCAGTGGTCACGCCGGTCTCGCGGTAGGCGTGTTGGACGGCGGCGATGCTTGCCTCGTGCTCGTCCTCGCTCACCTGTGCGTCGAGGAAGGGGAGCACCATGTCGTAGAACGCGTTTTCGTCGATGTAGCCGGTAGCGTGTCCGTCGGAATCGCGCTTGATGGTGCCGCCGTGTGGATTCTGCGTGTTGTCATCGATCCCGAGTTCGGCAAGCGCCGCAGTGTTCACCCACACGGAGTGGAAGTCGTAGGCGAAGGCGTACACAGGTTTGTCCGGGACTGCGGCATCGAGCATCCCTGCGTCCGGCACGCCGCCCGAAATTGCGCCATGCAGCCAGCCGGTAGCCAGGATCCGGTCAGCATCCGGGCGTTCCGCGGCTCTTGCTTTGATTCGCTGCTGAATTTCCTCCACGGACTTGGCTCCCCAGAGGCTTACTTGCCCCAGGGCCTCTCCGGTGCCGACGACGTGCGCGTGGCCGTCCACGAAACCGGGGACCACCAAGCGGCCCTCGAGGTCAATCCGTTCTGCGTCCGGGCGAAGGCGTTCGGCTGTCTCGGCATCGCCGACGTAGAGGATGCGTTCGTCTTGAACGAGCATGGCCTCAGCCCAGCGGCGGGTATCGGAGGTGAAGATGCGGGCGTTGGCGTAGAGCTGGGTTTTCACGCTGCGGTTTCCTTGCTTTCCGGTGCTGTTTCTTCTGCTGGGATTTCTTGTGTAGCGAGGGGCTTATCCAGGGAGCGGCTGACATCCAGGAGCAGCTGATTCTGTAGTTCGTGGAGGTGGCCGGTATCAGGTTCCGGCCAGGTGGAAAGCTTGACGATCACCGTATCCGTGGAGGGATCGATCCAGAGGTACTGGCCGTAGATGCCGATTCCTGTCACGTTGCCGCGCTCGTTTCCTGTGCACCACCACTGGCGGGTGTAGGAGCCGTGGGGGTGTGCGCCGGTGAAAGAGGCATCGCCCATGGCTTGGTGGTCTCCTCCAGCGAGTATGCTGCGGACCCACCCTTCCGACACCACCCGGCCAGCCGGGCCGAGGCCGCCGTCGAGCATGAGGCGGCCTACCCGCGCGAGGTCGCGGGCGGTGCAGGAGACCCCGCCGTTTGCGAAGCCGAAGCCGCTGGAATCCACGGTGATGGTTGCATCCTGGTCGGCGTCGAGCTTGGACCACAAATATTTGGACAGGGCTTCCGAGTAGCGGAGACCGGTGACGTGCTCGATGGTCCATGCCAGCACGTCCGTGTTCGCGGAACAGTACTGGAAGCGGCCCACGGTGCCGTTGCCAGTAAGCGTGGTGAGAAAGGAGTAGGTGTCCTGCGGGTCGCCGTCCCGGTGGGTGCGCCAGCCGGCAGAGCGGTCGTGGGTCTGCACCTCGGAGGCCGGATCCAGGTAGTCCTCGCTGTAGTTGAGGTGCAGAGCCATGTCCAGCACGTGTTGGACGGTGGGGCCGTCGTAGGCTGATCCGGCGAGTTCGGGGACGTAGTCAACAACGCGGGCGGACGTGACGATCTCGCCGGAATCCACCAACGCTCCGATTACCAGGCCACACATCGACTTCGAAATGCTCATGACCAGATGCAGATCATCAGGGGCAAAGCCCGGGCGGTAGTACTCCGCAATGACTTCGTTGCGGTGCAGAACCAGGAAGGCGTCGGTGAAGCTCTCCTCCAGCTGTTGCCTCAGGCCGGGAACGGCCAAGGAGGCCAAACGGTCAGTAGCCGCAGCCGGGGCCGCCGGGAAATGGCGGGTGACTGACGCCGTCGGCAGCATTTCGCCAAGGTGGGCAAAGGTCCACCGGTTGTGTGGGCCCTCCTGCCAGGTGTCCAAGGTTGGTTGACCGGCGGCGCCCCAGTAACGCGGGGGATGGTTTCCGGGGGTGGTCATGCCGGGGCTCCTTCGGCGACCGGGGTTTTTCTGAGGCCGCGGCGTAACGCCGGGCTGAGGGCGATGTACAGGCCTGCGGTGACGATCATGGATACCGGCACTGCGAGGTCCATGGAGCCCATGGCGGCTGCCACGGGGCCTGTCCACACTGCGTTGCTGAGGAAGAGCGAGGCCACGGCCGCGCCCAGGATGACGGCGAGGAGGCCGGGAAGATGCCAGCCGCTTCTGTACCAGAAGGGGCTGCCGGGCTTCTCGTCAAAGAGGTCGTCGCCGCTGTAGCGGTTGCGCCGAAGGATGACGTCCGTGGCGAAGATGGTCATGGTGGGCCCTGAAATGAGGACCAGGAGTTGCAGCATCAGGTTGACGGCTTCCAAAAGGCTCGTGGACATGACGAGGTAGATGGTCAGCGCTGTGCCGATCGCTCCCACCACTACCGCGGACGGGATACGGCGGATGGGGACGCCGATGGATTGAAACGCCATGCTGGCCGTGTAGGTAGTCATGCCGTTGAGGGAGATGGTGTTGATGATGACGCCCACCACGAAGATGGGTCCGAGCCAGGCCGGAAGCAGGGCGAGGAGTGCTGACTCAATGCCAAGATCCATTGCTGCTGCGTCAATTCCCGTCGCCAACAACGAGCCCACGGCCGTGAAGAACATGCAAGGCAGGGCGCCGCCGAGGGCCGTGGCCGCAATGATGTGGGAAGGCTTGGTGGACTTGGGGAGGTAGCGGGCCAGGTCCGGGCTGTTCGAGTAGGACAGGGGAGTGGACGCCAGGATGGCGAAGCCGATTGTCATCGCGGCCCAGAGCGGCGCACCCTCCAACGGCGCAGGAGCAGCGTAACTCCACTGGACATGGGGCAGGACGAAGGCCGTGACCAGCAGGAAGATGGCCAGCAGCACCGCGGCCACCATGGGGTAACTGCGCAGGATCAGGCTGTGACCGTACACGGCCACCAGTACGGTAATCGCCGCAACCACAAGGGTGACGAACACCGGAACCAGGACAGGATCCGTGAAGCCAAGCTGTGCCAGGAGTTCAGCGCCCATGAAGGAGGACGCGAGCCAGTTCAGGGCCAGGAAGACCGCGGAGATGAACCAACCGAAGAAGGCCACCACCACTCGGTTGCCGCGGATTCCGTAGATGGCGCGGGTGATGACGGAGCCTGACGTCCCGGCGGCCGGGCCGCTTGTTGCGACGATGCCGGTGAGAATCCAAGGGAGGCTGCCGGCAATGATGACGGCGAGGGCTTGCCACAGCTCCAGGCCAAGCAAAATCAGGGAGGCGCCCACCGTCAAGTTCAGGACGCTGACATTTGGGGCCGCCCAGACCGGGAAGAGGTCCCTGGCGCGGCCATGCCGCTCTGAGGCTTCGATGAGTTCGATGCCGCGGGTTTCGGGGTGGGCGAGGGGCTCCGGGTAGCTGACCGGATCGGCCATGTGGGGGTGGGACAACGCTGTTCCTCTCGGGCAAGGACCGGCTCGCAACGCTGGGAAACCGGCCCATCGACGCTATTGATCGCATGACCAATGAGCTATTGGTCACTAATCCAATAGACTGAATGGCATGGTGTCAAGCCCCGCAGCCCAACGCGTCCGGAAGTTACCCGACGAGCGACGAGCCGAAATACTCGCCGAGGCCGCTTCCATTGCCTTGGGTGAGGGGCTCGAGCGGATTACCCTCCGCGCCGTTGCCGATCGCCTGGGTGTGCGTCCAGGGCTGATCAGCCACTACTACCCGGCAGCTGAGGACCTGGTGATCGCCGCGTTTGTGCGCGCCGTTTCAGAGGAGCGGGAAGAGTTGTTTCCCGACGACGGAACTCCCTTGGAGCGCATGGCTCACCTGGTCTCGCGCATCGAAAGTAATCAAACCTTGGAGCTCACCCGGCTGTGGCTCAACGCCCGGCACCTCTGCCGTTTCATACCGGCATTGACCGAGGCGCTGCTGGGGCAGGAATATCTGGATCGCAACCGGCTCACCGCCCTTATTGAGGATGGCGTCGCGTCCGGCGACTTCGTGGCGCCGGACCCCTTTGCGGCGTGCATCCGTATTTGGGTGGCCATTGACGGCGTGGGCTCCTATATCAACAACGCCGAGTCCTTCGACTATGACGCCTTCAAGCGGTTCGTTACCGACGTGGCTGAATGGTCGCTGGGTGTTCAGCCCGGCCAGCTTCGTGCTGCCGTGGACCGGCTGCGGACCGGCTGGTAGCGGGCCTGCGATGCCTTCGCATTACCCTTCCGTCTGTTTAATCAGTATCCTGATTACTTATCTGGTAAACCGGATGATGCTGTTTGGGCTGCTTGCCTGGGCCGCACGTGGCTGAAGCAGACGGCCGCGCGGCCATCGTGAAAGTTTGATTGACGGCATTGCTTGGGTGACGCAAGGACAGCGATAGGGTCCGTGACTCCGGGTATGCCTGAAGGACGTGACATTCGTGGGCAACAACTACGAGGCCGTGGACTCCCAGCTCCCCACCTCCAGCGCAACTGCAGAAACAGAAGCAGGCGCTACTGAAATACTTGACCACCGCTACCAGTTGGGATCCCTGCTGGGCAGAGGCGCCATGTCTGCCGTGTACCAAGCGACGGATCTGCTGCTTGGCCGTGATGTAGCCATCAAAATCTTCCTGCCCGGTTCCGGCGACGAGTCGTTCCGAGCCCGCCAGGAAAACGAAATGCGGCTCCTGGCCGCCTTTGACCACCCGGGGCTGGTGGCCGCCTTCGACGCAGGCGTCGATACACGCAACAACGAAGAACGCGCGTATCTGGTCATGGAACTGGCTGCAGGTCGGGATTTGCGCGCCGTGTTGACCGAGGGGCCGCTCACCGTTCCGGAGACCGCACGAATCGGGATCCGGCTCGCCGGGGCACTGTCCCAGGTTCACCAGCACGGTGTCATCCATCGCGACATCAAACCGGCCAACATCCTGGTATCCGACGACGACGGCCTGGGACAGCACTCCGTAAAACTGGCGGACTTCGGCGTCGCGCTGGTCATGAACGACAACCGCCTCACCGCAACCGGCTTCACTGTGGGGACCGCCCAGTATCTCAGCCCGGAACAGGCTCAAGGCCTTGGCCTGACTCCCGCGAGCGACATCTACTCGCTGGGCCTGGTGCTCCTCGAATGCCTCACCGGCCGGGCCGAGTACCCGGGAACACCCATTGAAACGGCATCAGCCCGCCTTCACCGCGCGCCGCAGATCCCCTTGGAATTGCCCGGTCCGCTGCGGGAACTGCTCGAAGCCATGACGGACATGGATCCTGAAAAGCGCCCCACCGCACAAGACATCGAGCAGGCGCTCGGCGACGAAGGCATACAGGCCGGGCGAAGGACCGCGCTCCTGCCTTCCATGCCTTCGCGGCCACCACTGCGCACGCCAACCAGGCGGCAGGCCACAGTTTCAGGTCTCAGAGACTTCAGCAAACGGCGACCCAAGACCGTTCGCGGTGTGGCCGCTGCGGCGGTAACCATTCCGCTCGCTCTCCTGATCCTCGCCCAGGGGCTCACGCCCACAAGCAACACCGCAGATCCCTCCCAGCCTGCGGACACCGGCGTCTCGCAGGCAGAGCCGCAACCAACCGCGCCGGTTGTGCCCGCTCTTCCTGTTGCGCCTTCGCCCGCTGACGCTGTGCCAGCCGACGCCGGTAACTCCGGCGCCGGAAATGTTGACGTCCAGCCCGCTGATGTAGTCAATCTGCAGGAGCCAGCCCAGGACCCGGCACCTGCTCCAGTACAGGCGCCCGCTCCAGTACAAGCGCCCGCCGTGGTGCCGGGCCCGGACATTGCCAAGGAAAAGAGCAACGGCATGAGTGAGAAAAAGTCTGAAAAGGCCAAGGGATCCGGCGAGGGCAAGTAGCCCCAACCCACTGAAATAACGCACGACGGCGACCTGCCGCCGTCGTGCGCGCTCCGTCCCGGACGTTCAGCGTCCGGCAACGCACCCCGGGGCGTTGCTGCGGCACTTGTACGATGCGCCCGGCTTCAGGTCGATCCCCGCGAAAAGCTGCGGGAGAGTAACCAAGTAGAAGCCCTTGCCTTTGAGCTGGGTGATGAGTTCGCCTTGGCCGTCCACGGTGGAGGCGTGGACGTCGTGCAGGAGGATGATGGATCCGGGCTTGACCAGGCTCATGATCCGGGGGAGGAACACGGCCTTGTTCTTGGATTGCCAATCCATGGAGTCCACATCCCAGAGGATCTGGGGCAATCCCACCGAAGCGGCAACTGACTTGTTGGTGGCTCCGTAGGGTGGACGGACATAGGCCGGTACCACTCCAGTCGCCTTCTCGATGGCGTTCCTGGCCCCTTGGACTTCGCCCTCGATGCCGGCCGGTGACAGCTTGGTGAGGTATGCATGGCTCATGGTGTGGTTTGCGATGGTGTGACCGGCAGCTGCCACGGCCTTCGCCACCTCCGGATTTGCCCTGACGTACCCGCCCTGTTGGAAGAACGTGGCAAAGACATTGTGTTTTTCGAGAATCGCCAGAAGACGGGTTGTTTGGGCGTTTGGCCCGTCGTCGTACGTGAGGGCAGCGCAGGCCACGAGGTTGCAGTTGATGTGAGCTGCGCCGTCGGGGGATGGTCGGGGAGCATTGAAGGGTGCGCCGCTGATCACTGCAGTGCGAAGACGCTGGCCTGCGGGCGATAGGACATCGACTGTTGCCTCGGCATTCAACGTCACCGTGAGGGACCGCGGGAGGGCTGCGCCTGTTCCGGGGTCCTGGTGCAGAGTGACGCTGAGGTTTCCTTCGGAGGTGAATACGACGGCGGTGAGCAACCCGGCGTCGTCAGCGGAACTTGGTGACGGGGCTTGTGTTGGTGCCGAGGTCGCGGCGGAGGACGACGTCGCAGAAACCGGGCTGATGGCTTCTGCAAGTATCGCCCGCAACCTGTCTGTCATAGCGGAGTTGATCAAGGCAGCACTACCGGTGACAACGCCGGTGCTGAGGTCCTCGTAGGTGATCTCATTGACGAGACCGGTGCGGACGCCGTCGCTCATTGTTGTTTGCACAAACCTGGACCCAACAATGCTGCCGGTAGCCAGGACGATTTCATGGGTGACCGAAACACCATCGGCAAGGAGAGCGCCGGGCGTGGCCGGCAGCGCCGCAGGTTCGTGGAGTCCCCCGGCCCTCGTATCGAAAATACTGAGCAGCAGGGTATCGAGCCTGTTGTTGAAAGCCTCCGCCCCGCTGATGTACTGCCACGTCGCAACGGTAGGTGCTGCGCCTGCCGTGCGTGTCGTCATGTCAACGATGGATCCCTGCAGAGCAGACCCCTGCAGGTGGATCTTGGACGGTGCCTCGCCGATCACCGCGATGGGTGCGCTGAGCCCCGGCTGGAGGGGGTGCCCTGGCTGGATAGGCACGGGGACGCAGGCGGACAGGAAGAGCACGATGACGACGAGTGGAATCGTGAACGGTGAGCGGACGGGGGCGGGCCGCTGCATGGTTGCCTCTACCGGGCGTACGAGGTGGTCATGCCTCGAATAATGACAGGCACAACGCCTCAGGACCCGGCGACACCCCGGAGCCCCTAGAGACCGGAGGGAAAGCTGATCGCTACGGTGGTTCCGCCGCCGGGAGTTTCCGTCAGGGTGAGGTCGCCCCCGTGTGCCTTGGCGATGCTGCTGCAGGTGGCCAAACCGAGTCCGGAACCCGGACCGTCGCCCTCCCGACGCAGACGCACCAAGGGCTCCAGGGCTTTGGCGCGATCCTCGGGCTTGATGCCCTTACCGTTGTCGGCCACGAAGATGGTGGCGCCCTGATAGTTGGAAACCCCGCTGATCCGGACGCGGAGATCGCGATCAGGACTGCGGTAGTTCATGGCATTGGAGAGCAGGTTCTGCAGCAGCGTCCGCAGTTGTCCGCGGTCGGCATGCAGAGCCAGATCCTCCACCTCCACGATCCGGTGGTTCTCAATGCCCAAGTCACGGACCACTTCTTCGGTGACCTGGCGCAGGGAGACGCTGGTGGGCTGGACTGCGCCGCCCACCCGGGAGTAGCTCAGAACGTCCTCGAGCATGCCCAGCATCCGCCGTCCGCTGGAGCCGATACGGTCCAGGTAACGTGCAGCGGTGCTGTTCGGTTCGACGTCGGGATCGTCCTCCACCAGCTCCACGTAGCCCAGAATGGTGGTGAGGGGATGCGGAGGTCGTGGCTGACGCGCCCGGCAAACCCTGCGAGCTTGGCGTTGCTGTCCCTCAGCTCGGCATAGGTCCGGTCCAGCTGGACGGTGCGGTGGTGAAGCTCCAACAACTCCACCACCTGCTTCGCCAAAACCTCCAGCATGCTCACCTGTTCGGGCCGCAGCTCATTGGTTTTATCCGAGAAGACGCACAAGGTTCCAGGGACGAATCCGGATTCCGTTTGCAGAGGGACTGATGCATAGAAGCGGACTTTTCCGATTTCACCGGTAACGAAGGGATTGTCCGCGAAGCGCGGATCCTGTGACGCATCTGCCACCACGGTCCTCTCGCGGGAGAGGAACACCTTGGCGCACATGGAGTCCTCACGCGAGCAGACGCCGGGGTCCACGCCCCAAGCGCCGATTTGGTGCTGGTACTCCGCGCTGATGATGTTGACCACGCCAAAGGGAGCACCGCAAAGCTCCGTGGCGAGCCGCACCAGGTTTTGGAGGGCACTCATGACGGCGGCATTGGGAAGCAGGGTGGAATCCGCCGCAGGGTCCAGGCCATACTCCTGTAATTCCAGGTCACGGCTGATGTCGTCAGTGAAGGACAACTGCCCCTGAACTTCCGTCATGTTATTACTCCCCCAAGCGTCATTAGGATTCCCTGCCGATACTACCGGGACGGTGGCGGCGGTGGTTTACTGGGACCCATGACCGAGCAGGAACCGGCCCCGGCCGCGTCTACTGACAGTATCGATCTCTCCGTACGCACTCCCGCACAAAGATCCCGGACCTTCTACGGGATCCTGGTAAACACGGCCCTGGCGAACATCACCACCAGTTACCTGTGGTTCGCCCTGACTTTCTGGGTGTACTTGGAGACACGCAACGTCATTGCTACGGGAGTGATCGGCGGTGCCTACATGCTTCTGATCGCCCTCTCCAGCATCAGTTTTGGAACCTTCGTGGACCGATACCGGAAACTGGCCGTGATGCGTTTCGCAGCTGCATTCACCATGGTGATGTTCGTCCTCTCAGGCGTCATGTTCCTGCTGACACCGGAGCAAGCGCTCCTGGACCTGAAACAGCCGTGGTTCTGGATCTTCACCCTGATCATCCTGATCGGCGCGGTGGTTGAGAACATGCGGAACATTGCCCTGTCCACCACCGTCACCATCCTGATCGAACCCGATCGGCGGGCCAATGCCAACGGGCTGGTGGGCATGGTGCAAGGGCTCATGTTCATTGTCACCTCCGTCCTCTCCGGGCTATCGGTGGGGCTGCTGGGCATGGGCTGGACGGTAGTTATGGCCCTGGTTCTGACCGCGCTCGCCTTCGCACACTTGCTCACGTTGCGCCTGCCGGAGGAAGTGAAGGCAGCGGCCTCCGATGCACAAGGCGGCTTTGACCTGCGGGGGTCGTGGGCTGCGGTCATGGCGATATCCGGGCTGTTCGCGCTGATCCTCTTCTCCACGTTCAACAACTTCATCGGCGGCGTCTACATGGCGTTGATGGACCCCTACGGCTTGGAGATGTTCTCCGTTGAAATGTGGGGAGTTGTCTTTGCCATTGGTGCCACGGGCTTCATCCTGGGCGGTGCGCTGATAGGAAAGTTCGGCCTCGGGTCCAACCCTTTGCGGACCATGCTCATTGCTGTGGCGCTCATGGGGGTAGTCGGTGCGGTGTTCACCTTCCGGGAGTGGGCCTGGCTCTACATTGTGGGAATCTGGGTCTACATGGCATTGGTCCCCGTGGTGGAAGCCGCTGAACAGACCGTTATTCAAAGTGTGGTGCCACTTCCCCGGCAGGGCAGGGTGTTTGGCTTCGCCATGGCATTCGAGTCCGCGGCAGCACCCATCACTGCCTTCCTCATTGCGCCGATCGCCCAATTCTGGATCATCCCCTACGCCCGTTCCGCTGAGGGCTCGGCCAGCCTGGAACCGCTGTTGGGCGAGGGGATCTCCCGTGGCATCGCCCTGGTGTTTTTGGCTGCCGGCATCATCATGATCGTGGTGGCGTTGATCGCCTTCCTGACTCCGGTCTACCGTCGCGTATCTGCCTCATACGCGCAGAAAGCGGCGGAGGAGCAGGAGAGCGAAAACGTGGATTCACCGTCCTCCCACTAGAGGTGTCCTCCAGGGAGTATTGCTCGTGACAATGCCGGCTTTCCGGGTCGATCACGACGCTGCGTGCACCGCGGCTCCTGCCGCGGCAGAACTGCCAAGATCACTCTTTTCCAGAGCCTGTCTCGCCTCGATGGCGTTGGCCCAGGCTTCGGTGGAGGCAACCGCAGCCCAGTTGGAGTTCAGCAGCGCCATCAATGTGGAGTGCACGGTCTTTGCGTCGGCGGTTCCTGCGTCGTTGCTCAGGTTGATGGCTCCCGTTGCATCCGAGAGGACTTCGGTGTTGAAGCCGAGGACCTCCGCTTCAACGGCCGAGGCCAGGATGCAGTTGTTGGTCATGTAGCCCACCAAGGTGACGGTATCGACGTCGTGCTCCCGCAGCCAGACGGCAACATCGGTGCCGGCGTAAACCGAGCCGTATTGCTTGGTGACGTTTTTCCAGGAACTGGTCCTGCGGGCTTCCACCTCGGGGTGCAGCTCGTATTCAACTGTTCCCGGGGCGAAGACGGGCGCGCCTTCTCCGGCATTGTGCTGGATCGCTGCGATGGGAATGCCGGCGGCAGTTGCAGTATCGATTGCCTTGGCGATCATGGGAAGCGACTCCTGGTGGTGCGGGTACTGAATCTCCAGAGGTCCGCTGAAGTACTGCTGCTGGACGTCGACGAGGATCAAGGCGCGGCGGGCTGTGCTCATGGTGTTCTCCCGGAGTGATTACTTGGGCGTATTCGGTGGTCCCTTCCACCTTCCGTCCATGCGTCATCAGGCACCAGTGGCACGTATGCCCATATACGATTGATTCGGGCCAAAAGGAAGAAGGGGCGCAGTGTGAAGATCGCGGTATATGCCTTCAACGGCGTCACGATGTTCCACCTGGCCGTCCCCCAAATGGTGTTCGACGAAGTTTCACGTCAGGGATTGGCTGAGTGGACAACTGTCCTGTTCTCCGACCGGGCCGGCCACGTCCAAACCGCTGAGGGGTACACGTTGGGGCAGGTCCAGGGACCGTCGACGGCGGAACAGGCCGACGTCGTGGTGGTGCCCTCGTGGTTCGACGACGAACGCGAGCCCGGCGAAGCCCTCAGCGAGGTCCTCCGGCAAGCCCACGGCAGGGGCGCAACGATTGTGGGTCTATGCCTGGGAGCCATTCCTGTTGCTGACGCCGGTCTCCTGAACGGACGTTCTGCCGTAACGCACTGGCAGGCCTTTGATTCCCTCGCTGTCCGGCATCCCGATGTCTCCCTGGACCAAACGGTGCTGTACATCGATCACGGCGATGTCCTCACCTCCGCCGGTACAGCGTCCGGACTCGATGCGTGCCTGCACGTTGTGAGGGGCCGCTTGGGGTCGGAGGCAGCCAACCAGGTGGCGCGAAGCCTGGTCATCGCTCCACACCGTGAAGGTGGGCAGGCCCAATACATCGAGCACCCCCTCCCGCCGCGAGCCGAAGGCGACCCCATGGCGCGGCTGCTCGAGTGGGCCATGGGGCGGCTGGGCGAACCCCTCAGCATTGAACGGCTCGCGGCCCAAGCCCACATGAGCCGACGAACCTTTGTACGGGCCTTCCGCGCCTCAACCGGGACCACGCCGTCGGCCTGGATACGGACCCGCCGGCTGGATGCTGCCCGCAGGTTGTTGGAAACTACCCAACTATCCATCGACCAGGTGGCGGCCGACTGCGGCTTTGGCAGCGCAGTGACCCTTAGGCAGAACTTTGCGGGGGCTTTTTCCACTTCGCCCACGGACTACAGGCGTCGCTTTACGGCCTGACTCCTTCCGGTGTAACGCACAGCCAAAGATCACTCTTTTCGGATGAGACGTGATGATTGCCGCGTGGTGCAGGGTGGAGTCAGTCCGCGGCGCGCGGGCGGTCCTGCGATCCTGCAGAGATGGAGACGGTTCTATGGCTGAGGCGGACCACGTCGATTACACTCTCCAGCTTGAGCCGGACAACGTCTTGTTACTGGCATGGGATCCGGGTGTCCGTATTGAGGCCCACAATGCCCGGGCAGCCGTGAATGCAGTCAACGAATTCGCTGTCGGTAATCGCTATCCCTTGCTGGTCAGAATGGCTAACGCAAGTCACTTGAGCCGCGCAGCACGGGACGTTTTCATCGAACCCTGCGCGGCTTCCAGAATCGCATTGCTGGGTGAAAACGCCGTTGACCGCATACTCGTCGATTACCAACTGGCCGCCCAGCCGGCACCCTGCCCCACGCGGTTCTTTACCTCCGAAGTTGAGGCAAGGACGTGGCTCGTGGAAGCAGAGCAGCCAGCCGATCCTCAGAGAAACCCTGCAGGTTCGCTGGGAGCATCTCCGCCGTGACCACGCCGGCAGAAACGTTCCCTACCTCTTCGCGTGAGAACTCCGTGACGCTCTATACCTCGGACAGGAGGTATGGAAGTATCGGCAAATGGACCAATATCTGTGGGTGTTGAAACAAGATCAACTTGATGTGATTCGCGAATTGGAGCCAGCCAGACTTGAGCTCCTGGACGAGGACGGCCTCCTCAAACTCCATAAACGGGTGCGGAAGGCCCGGAACAAATACACCACCAATTACCGGCGCAAAGCAGCAGACGAGGTACTGGTAGCTGGTGGTCGCGGAGCCGCAGCCAACAAGTCGGACAAAGCGCGGGCGCGGGCGTTTGTGTTCGAGGAAGCACTCTCGATTGTGAGCAACGAACTCGCCCGGGTGGCGCACGAGGCCGCCGAGGAACTTAAGGATGAGCGGCTGGAACGCGCCAGCGCCGGCAAGTCCACAGGACCGGAGAGTACCGGAACCGGCAGCCCCTCCACCGACGATTCCGGCCGCGCACGCTCCCACCAAAAAACCACCGGCGGAGTAAAACGGGACGCCTCCAGCAGCTCGCAAGGCGCCCGACGCCAAGCGAAGAAGGACGCGCGCTAAGCCGACCACCAGCGAAAAGCAGCAAACGCACGACGGCGGGAGGTCGCCGTCGTACGTCTGCTGCGCAGCCCCTCTCGGGTACGGCGATCTCTCCGGCGGATCCCTGCACGCCTGCGTGGGCGGTTTACCGGAAATGGGAGCTGCAGCCAATAACTGCAGTCCACTGTGAGGTCCTGTCCACCAAGGCAGCCAGGAGTTTTGGCGGTTGCAGCATCACCGTCCAGACCTCCGGGCCGGCCGATACCTGGCTGAACCTTGGCCAGTGCCAACTGAAGGAGGGCTACAACGGCGAGGTTCGGATCGACGTCGACCCCTCCCGTTCTCCCGGCTTGGACAGCCAGCGGCACGCTTCGGCTGGTAGTCAAAGGTGCCGTGACCATCCACCGGCTGCAGCTGAGCCAGCGCTCGGCCCAAAATCTTGAGGAAATCTTGAGATGACCCGGCGTCCTTCTTGAGGACCCCGTCCCATGGTTGAAACATCAGCCAATCAGCTGACGGGAACTTCCAGGAAGGACCACCAAAATGACTGACCAGATCTCCGCCAAGTCCGCAACAGCCGGCGCCGCCCATACGGCGTCCGATGCCCTCGCAGGCTCCGCGGATGCTGCCGGCCACTCCGGAGACGCCCCTGGACAGGCCCGGGCAGTGGTGACCATCCGTGAGCCGTTCAACCCACTTGGTGCCGGTCTTCGGAGCATATGGCCGCAGTCGGTCGTCGGATTCTAGAACGCCGCAGCTTTTGACTCGGGCAGGGACCTTTCTCTTCGGGAAGGTACCCTGCCCGACGTCGTTTAAGGGACGATGGAGTCCAGCGCAATAACTAAGGAGGCTTGTCATCAAGGACGAGGTGAAAAAGGCCGCCGGAGTGGCCGAGGAAGCCGCTAATTCGCAGACGTTCGCAGCTGTTGCCCGGGCGGGTTATGCCGTGAGCGGCCTGTTGCACATACTCATTGGCATCATCGCAATCCAACTCGCGGTGGGCCGCAGCGGCGAAGCCGATGTCAGCGGTGCGGTAGCCGAGGTGGCCAGCAAGCCAGCCGGACCCGTCCTGCTCTGGGCCTGCTTTGCGGCCTGTGCGGCGCTCGCCTTGTGGCAATTGGGAAACGCCATTCTTGGATACCGGAACGTCTCGGACAACAAGCTGACCAAGAGGCTCTCAGCTCTGGGTCAGGCCCTTGTCTTCGCTGCCTTGGCTGCCACCATCATGTCCTTCGTCATGGGACAGGGCCAAAATAGCCGCGAGTCCAGCAGCGACTTCACCGGCACCCTCATGAAGGCGCCGTTCGGGATATTCCTGCTGGTCGCCGTCGGTGCCGGTATCGCGATTACCGGCGTCGTCTTTGCAGTGAGGGGCTTTCGGAAGAAGTTCACCAATGACCTTTCCCTGTCATCCAACCCGTCCGTGCATAAGTTCCAACTCTGGGTTGGTGTGGTGGGGTACATCGCCAAGGGAATCGCTTTGTTCCTTGTTGGCCTGCTGGTGGTTATCGCTGCGGTCCGCGTCCAGCCCGAACAGTCAACCGGGCTTGACGGGGGCCTGAAAGCTTTGAAGGAGCAGCCTTACGGGCCTTACCTGCTGGCTGCAGTGGCACTCGGGCTGATCGCGTATGGGCTGTTCCTCATGGTCAAAGCGAGGACTCTTCGGACCTAGGGCTGTCCGCGTTTAGGAGCTTGAGAGGCTGGGTACAGGGCAAAAGTACCGTGTAGTGCAATCTGAAAAGGGGCAGAACCATGACTCAAGGTGAACCGAACCAGACTGACAAGCCGCAAACCGACGGGAACCGCCTCACCTCCGCACCATCGGACCCTCGCAGCGGGTACCACTCAGGCGAATTTCCCCAGCAGGAGCAGGAGCAGCCCGGTCTCACCAAGCCTTTGGATCCGCAACCGGATCATGGCGAGAAAAGCTACGTGGGGCACGGACGCTTGCAGGGCAAAACGGCGCTCATCACCGGCGGCGACTCCGGCATCGGTGCTGCAGTAGCCATTGCCTACGCGCGCGAAGGCGCCAATGTGGCCATCAGCTACCTTCCGGAGGAAGAGGAAGATGCGCAGTCGACGGCGGAATGGATCCGTGAGTGCGGATCGCAGGTCCTGCTATTGCCCGGTGACGCACGGGATGAAGGCTTTGCGGCCCGGATTGTGGAACGTACCGTGCAGGAACTCGGCGGGCTCAACGTGGTGGTGTTGAACGCGGCCTATCAGAAGAACCGCGAAGGCCTGGAGACCATACCCACCGAGGAGTTTGACCGCGTCTTCAAGACCAATCTGTACTCCCTCATCTGGACGGCACAGGCAGCCATTCCGCATCTCCGTCCGGGCGCATCGATCATTGTCACAGCCTCCATCCAAGCCTTCAATCCCTCCGCCCAGTTGATCGACTACGCCATGACCAAAGCAGCCCAAGTGGCCTTCACCAAGGCCATGGCCGAGGAACTGGGGCCCAAGGGAATCCGCGTCAACGCTGTGGCACCCGGTCCCATCTGGACTCCGCTGATTCCCGCTACCGAATGGCCGGACAAGCTTCCCACCTTCGGACAGGACACGCCCCTGGGCCGGGCCGGCCAGCCGGCCGAGCTGGCGCCGGCCTACGTTCTGCTGGCGTCTGACGAAGGATCCTACATTTCAGGGGCTGTCCTTCCCGTCACAGGTGGCAAGGGACTCTGATCCGCGGCGGGGCGGGTTGATGGGGTTGAGATTTAAGGGAGATACGAATGATCGCAGTGTTGGTGATCGACATGCAGAACGCCTACTTCGAGGACCCGGCTTTGAAGGGGCGTCAGGAAGAAATTGTTGCTGCCTGCAACTCGTTGACCAGCGCAGCGATCCAAGCCGGGGGCAAAGTTCTCCTGGTGGGAACCGTGCATGAACGGGACAAGTCTACGTGGAGCCTGAACATGCTGGACGATGACCAAGGCTTCATCTTCAGGGGCAGTGAGCAGGCCGAATTCGTTCCGGGCCTGCTCACGGAGGACTATCCACTGCTGATCAAGACCCGGGACAGCGCCTTCTTTGGGACGGACCTGGCAATGCGCCTGCGGAATTGGGAGGTGGACACCGTCATTCTTGCCGGCATCTCAGCCCATAACTGCATTGCTCAGACCGCCGCTGACGCGTTCGCCCACAACATCAAAGTGATCTACGCAGCCGAAGCCATTGGAACAGAAAATGCGGAAGCCGCCGAGTCCGTACTGCGGGTGTTTACCCGCGAATACCGGCAGAATGTGCTGCCGATGGACGAGATTCGCCAGCTTCTCGGAACGGCTCCGTCAGCGTAGGTCTTCCCTTTCAATGGGGATCCACAACTGGCCGCGGCCGTGCGTGCCGCCGGGCTCCACCTGGACACTGAGCATTTCCGGTCCCGGTGCCCACCTGTACGGGTTGGCGGGAAACCACTCCGTAGCGGCGTCTGCCCACATACCCTGAAGGACTTCCGGGAACTTCCCTTCGGTTTCAAAGACCACCCATAAGCCTGCCGGCACCTCAAGGGACTCGAAACCTGCCGGGACCGGTTTGGTAGAGGCCACTGCGTGCCAGTAGTCCAGCTCGCTTCCCTCGGTGCGCTCCTCCTGGATGTTGTCGGTGACGGATACGGGGCCTGCCGGATCCATGTCGGCAAGCTCCAGCAAGCGCTTGGTGACGGCGGGGTCCAACCCGCGTTGGAACTCGATGATGGCGTTGTTAGGTCCTTCGTGGACCAGCGGGACCCGGGCTTTGAGGCCAATAAGGCGGAAAGCCGGTTGATCTTCGATGCGGTGCAACATGTCAGTATTTCCTTCGACTCGGAGGTGGAACCTCAACTGAGGTTGGGAATGGAGAACGGCGCCCGGCAGCCGTGCCTCGGAAGGGGTCAGCCCGTGCATGGCCTTGAACGCACGGTTGAATGCTTCTGCTGATCCGTAGCCGTAGCGAACGGCAACATCCAAGACCGTGAGGCCTTCCAGAACTTCCGCGGTGGCGGCTGTCAGTCGCCGCCTGCGGATGTACTCGGAGATGGGAATGCCTGCCAGCGAGGAAAACATTCGCCGGAAGTGATACTCGGACGTCAAAGCGGCCTTGGCCAGGATCCCCACCTCGACGTCCGTGGTGAGGTCCTGCTCGATCAGCTCTATTGCCCGGTTCCAGCCCTGCATCATGGTCCCTTCCTGCACCCCGTCTCCCTCTTGCACCTGTTTCCATCCTTTCGTCGACGCTACGCGGGCGTCATGGTCCATGCCCCAACAATCCATGCCCGAAAGTATCAGGCCCGGGATGGAGCAGGCCCCGGCCAACGCAAGAACCCGGAGGCTGCAGTTGCAGTTCTCCGGGTTCTTGACTGTCTTCAGATGTTACGGGCGACTTGAGCCTGATGCTTCTTCGTCCGGTTCGGAGGAGAAGGGTCGGTCCTCAGGGACGTCTTCCGTGTTCTTTTCGTTCAATTCGGCGTCTGCCGAAGGTACCGTCTTCTCGGCGTAGTCACCTTCGGTGTAGTCGCCTCCGGCGTCATCCTTCAGGGTTTCCGGAGACACTCCGGTGTCGCCGTAGTCGCCTTCGGAGTACTGGCCTTCCAGTTCCTCACCGTTGGCATCGCGGTTCTGGTTATTAGCCATGGTGTGCCTTGCGTCCGGTGACCAGGCCGTAGATCAGCAGCACGATGATGGAGCCACCGATTGCCAGGAGCCACGTGGTGAGGGAGAAGAATTCCTGCAGGCCAGTATTGAAAATCAGCCCGCCGATCCAACCACCCAGGAGTGCGCCGACGACGCCCAACAGGAGGGTGATAAGCCAACCGCCGCCCTGGCGGCCGGGAAGAATAAGCTTTGCGATAGCGCCGGCCAAAAGACCGAGCAGAAGAAAACCAAAGAAACCCATTTTTGCTCCTACTTTCTTGTTGATGGAAATTCCATGAACGTGATGAAGCGAGTAATTTCATCGGGTGCCTGTTCCAAGGTGTAGGCACCGTAATGGGGCCCCTGAAGGCCCTATGGAATGTGGGGAATTGGAACTAGTGTGAAACCCCGATGAATTTATGAAATACAGCCAATAAAGCACTCCTGCCGATTGGGTCGGTCTCGGTACTACACCAGCAACGCTAGCGGCTTCGGGGGCTGGTAGCAAGTAACCTGACTATTAGCCCTTCCTTGCTTGCGGGCCCGGAATGCCGCGGATTCGCAGCCTAGTGGCCCTTGAAGGAGTCCGAAACGCCCTTGGCGGCGTCCTTGACTTTCTCACCTGACTGCTTGAGGTTTGCCCTCGATTGGTCCCCTTGGCCCTCAGCCTGCAGGTCCCTGTCGCCGGTGGTTTCGCCGGTCTTTTCTTTGACCTTGCCAGCTGCTTCTTCAGCAGCATTTCCAACTTTGTCGCCCAGTCCCATGGTTTTCACTCCTCGGGTTGTGATGCAGTTACTTCCAGCGGGTATCCGCTGGTTGGCATAATAGTTTAGTCGAATGTTTCATTTCGGCAAATCAGTGTTAACTCAGCCCGCAATCAACTGCAGGTGACAGGGCATGGCCCGCAGGGCTAATGTCGGAGGAATAACACCTCGGAAGGAGTGATTGCTGTGAAAGGGAAAGCATTGTTCGCCGTAGGCGTGGCTGTCGGCTACGTGTGGGGGTCGAAGTCCTGGCCGGAGGTGTATCGGCGGGTCCGCGGAGGCACTGAGAAGCTGTGGAAGAACCCTGAGGTTCAAGAGAACGTGCATCAGGCCACGGAGGCAGTCCAGGAGTCAGTGCCGGACATTTTGGACAACTTGTACGAGGCGGGGAAGAAACTGATGGAACGGGCCGAGAGCATGTTCCCGGGCATCAGTTCCGCCAAGACTGGCCAGAATCCCGGCGCCGCTAGTTCAGACAGCAAGCCCACGGTCACTACCGTACCTACTATCAAGTCTGATGTGGTGTCCGATCCCGCCCTGGATGACACCACGGGAAGTGACTGGTCCGACGAGGGCGGCGCTGCACCGGAAGGACCGGCTATCAACACGCCGCCCAAGCACTAGATGACGCTTTCCACCGCGGTCAGGATCGCCTCACCCAGTTCCTTGGGCTTGGTGAACTGAGGCCAGTGTCCGGTGGGGAGGTCGATGTAGTGGACGTCCCGGATTCTGGCGAGTTCGGCGGTGAACGGGTGCCCGGCATTCATCCATTCCTTCAGGAGCGACGACGGGAACTGGCAGGCGATGATCGTGGCGGGTACTTCATAGCGCCGGACGTCGCTCAGGTGTTGCTGGTCTATGGCAACGCCCTTCGGCTCCGGGATCGCCCGCGCGCGGAAGGCTTCCTTGAGGTCATCCGTCAGGTCAACAAGGTCTTCTTCCTCGAACAGTTCCCACGGCGGCAACGGGAGGTCGTCGCCGTCGTCGGGCAGTTCATCATTGATGACCCCGCCCTCACCGAGGGGTCCGCTGTCCACATAAATGGCGCGGGCCACTCGGTCCGGGCGGGCATCTGCCACACCGTGGATGATGGCGCCGCCCCCTGAATGGCCCACCAGGACGACTTTGCCGTCCAGGGAGTCCACTTTCGCCACCACGGCGTCGATGTGGGTGCGGAGGCCGATGCCCGCACGTGAGGCATCCACCGACTCCAGTTCTGGCAGTGTCAGTGGATGGACTGTGTGTCCGGCCGCCACCAGCGGCGGCGTCACCTCCTCCCACGACGACGCGTCCAACCAGAAACCGGGTACAAGGATGATGTCCATGCCGGTACCCTACGGGAGCCCACCGACGGTTTGTAAGAGTGGCTAGTTTCCCTTCGCCAGCTTCTGCACGGTTTTCGCCAGGATCTTGGCGCGCGACTCCGGCGTGCGGGCCTTGAGTATCTGCAGGATGATGAGATAGCGATCGGTTTTGCCGAGGTTTTCAAAGTTCTTCCCGGCGGCCGGGTTTCCGGCGAGTGCGGCGTGCAAGTCCTCCGGAACGGCGGCATTGGCCTGCGATACGTACGCCGCGTCCCAGCGGCCATCGGCCTTGGCTGCATCTATTTCGGCAAAACCTGCCGGACGCATGCGGCCTTCACCAACCAGCGTTTCCACTTTGCCCACGTTCACTTGTGACCACGAACTTCGAGCCCTGCGCCGCGAGTATCTTTGCAGGAAGCTGCTCTCGTCGTAGCCCTTGCGTTGGCCATCAATCCAGCCGAAACAGAGGGCGCCGTCCAGTGCATCCTCTATTTCAATGAGCCCGGCTTTCGAGTTCTTCTTGCCGATCACCAGCCAGGCTTCGGTTTGGGCGGCGTGGTTGGCGGTGAGCCAGCCTTCCCATTCCGCGCTGTGGGCAAATCGTAATAGCTCCCGCTCCTTCTTGTGCTCCATGTTTTCCTTCCTGCGGCTCAGCCTCATACCCAGCATCCCCCAAATACCTCGCAGCAGGGCGCGCTGCCGGGGTTCAAAATGCGCTGTGAGGCTACTCGGTTGGGTTTCGGGAAGGGGGTTGACGCGGCAGTGAAGACCCGTCATAGTAATTCGTATACGATTTCGTACTTGATTGGACTCGAAGAAGAGGAGGCGCCGTGACACTGGAGTTCCGGACCCAGGAAGTCAGCCAGGACATGCTGGCGCGGACGCGCAAAGTCATTGCCGTCCACATCAACTACCCCAGCCGTGCGGCCCAGCGCGGGCGCACTCCGCAGCAGCCGTCGTACTTCCTGAAGCCGTCCTCGTCTCTGGCGCTCGGTTCCGCGGATGCGCCCGGCACGGTTGAGCGGCCCGCCGGCTGTGAACTGCTCGGCTACGAGGGCGAAATCGCACTGGTCATCGGTAAGTCCGCCCGCCGCGTGGGCTTGGACGATGCCTGGAGCCACGTCGAGTGGGTCACGGCGTCCAACGACCTCGGCGTCTACGACCTCCGCTACGCAGACAAGGGCTCCAACGTCCGGTCCAAGGGCGGCGACGGTTTCACCCCCGTTGGCCCGGCTCTCATTCCTGCCGACGCGGTCGATCCCGCCCGGCTGCGGATACGCACCTGGCAGAACGGAGACCTTGTCCAGGACGACACCACCGAGGACCTGCTCTTCCCGTTCGCCCAGCTCGTGGCGGACCTCTCCCAGCTGCTCACGCTCGAAGAGGGCGACATCATCCTCACCGGCACCCCCGCGGGCGCCTCGGTGGCAAAGCCCGGAGACGTCGTCGAGATTGAGGTCACCGGCGGTGACTTCAGCAGCGGCCGCCTGGCCACCAAGGTAACGGAAGGCACGACGCCGTTCGCGGACTTTGGTGCCCGTCCCAAGACTGATGACACCCAGCGGGAAGAAGCGTACGGTTCGCGCGAAGCCGCTGGACTGGAGGCTTCGGAACCGGCGGCTGCCGAGAGTGTCCTCACTCCGGAGCTGAAGACGAAGCTGGAATCCGTCGCCACGGCCACGCTTTCTTCCCAGCTCCGCAAGCGCGGGCTGAACAATGTGAGCATTGACGGACTGCAGGCCACCCGCCCGGACCGTAAAGTGGTGGGCCTGGCCCGGACCCTGCGCTACGTGCCCAACCGCGAGGACCTCTTCAAGACCCACGGCGGTGGCTTCAACGCCCAGAAGCAGGCCATCGATTCCGTGAACGAGGGCGAAATCCTGGTCATGGAAGCGCGCGGCGAGAAGGGCACCGGCACCGTGGGTGACATCCTCGCGCTCCGCGCCCAAGTCCGCGGGGCCGCGGCCATCATTACAGACGGCGGCGTCCGCGACTATTCGGCTGTGGCCGATTTGGAGATGCCTACCTATTTCGCCAACCCGCACCCGGCAGTCCTGGGGCGGCGGCACATTCCGTGGGACACGGACATCACCATCGCCTGCGGCGGTGCTACGGTCCAGCCCGGCGACATCATCGTGGCCGACTCCGATGGCATCCTGGTGATCCCGCCGGCCATCGCCGAGGAACTCGTGGACGACTGCATCCAGCAGGAAAAGGAAGAGACGTTCATCTTCCAGATGGTCCAGGAAGGCAACAGCGTCGACGGGCTGTACCCCATGAACAAGGAATGGCAGGCGCGGTACGCGGAGTGGTCCGCCAAGCAAAGCCCGGAAGGAGCCCGCCATGACTGAGACCGCCGTCGGAAGCACCGCCGTCGAAAGCAAGTCCCAAAGCAAATCCCAGCAGGCGTATGCCGCGGTGAAAGCGCGCATCATCGAGGGAACCTACACTCCGGGTTACCGGCTGGTGCTCGCCAAGATCGCCGAAGACCTGGGCTTCAGCGTGGTCCCCGTCCGGGAAGCGATCCGCCGCCTCGAAGCCGAAGGGCTGGTGAAGTTCGAGCGGAACGTCGGCGCCACCGTGTCCGGGATCGACCCCACCGAATACCTGTACACCATGCAGACCCTGAGCATCGTGGAAGGCGCGGCCACCGCGCTGTCCGCACCGCTGATCGATTCCGTAGCCATCGCCCGCGCCCGTGCGGTGAACGATGAAATGCGTGAGTGCCTGGAGCACTTCGACCCCGTCCGCTTCACCGCACTGAACCAGGACTTCCACAGCGTCCTCTTTGAACACTGCCCCAACCCGCACATTCTGGACCTGGTCCACCGCGGCTGGAACCGGCTGGCATCACTGCGCTCGTCCACGTTCCGGTTCGTCCCCGGCCGCGCACAGGAATCAGTACGCGAACACGAAGCCCTGCTGGAACTCATTGAGGACGCCGCAGACGCCGACACCATTGAAAAAGCAGCCCGCCAGCACCGCGCCGCCACCCTGGACGCCTACCTGGCCCAAGCCAAACAATAACCACCAGCCACTGATCGCTAGTTAGGACTTCAACGATGACGACCTCCGTAGAGACCACCAAGCACTACATCCCCGAAAACCTGCCGTCCCACATCCAGCACTTCATCAACGGCGAGTTCGTTGACTCCATCTCCGGCAAGACTTTCGATGTCCTGGATCCGGTATCCAACGGCAACTACGCCACTGCTGCCGCCGGCCAGAAGGAAGACATCGACCTCGCAGTTGCCGCCGCCCGCGAAGCATTCGTCAACGGTCCCTGGCCCAAGATGAAGCCACGCGAACGTTCCCGTGTGCTGAACAAGATCGCCGATGCCGTGGAGGCCCAGGAAGCCCGCCTCGCCGAACTCGAAACCTTCGATACCGGCCTGCCGATCACCCAGGCCAAGGGCCAGGCCCTGCGCGCGGCGGAAAACTTCCGATTCTTCGCGGACCTGATCGTGGCCCAGTTCGATGACGCCATGAAGGTCCCGGGCTCGCAGATCAACTACGTGAACCGGAAGCCGATCGGCGTCGCAGGCCTGATCACCCCTTGGAACACCCCGTTCATGCTGGAGTCCTGGAAGCTCGCCCCGGCACTGGCCACCGGTAACACCGTGGTGCTGAAGCCGGCCGAGTTCACGCCGCTCTCGGCCTCTCTCTGGGCACAGATCTTCAAGGACGCCGGCCTGCCTGACGGCGTGTTCAACCTGGTCAACGGCCTGGGCGAAGAAGCCGGCGATGCCCTGGTGAAGCACCCGGACGTGCCGCTGATCTCCTTCACCGGCGAGACCACCACGGGCCAAACCATCTTCCGCAACGCCGCTGCCAACCTCAAGGGCCTGTCCATGGAGCTCGGCGGCAAGTCCCCCTGCGTCGTGTTCGCCGACGCCGATCTTGACGCCGCGATCGATTCGGCGCTGTTCGGGGTGTTCTCCCTGAACGGTGAACGCTGCACGGCCGGGTCCCGCATCCTGGTTGAGCGGGCCATCTACGACGAATTCTGCGAAAAGTACGCCGCCCGGGCCAAGAACATCGTGGTGGGCGATCCCCACGATCCCAAGACCCAGGTGGGTGCGCTCGTCCACCCGGAGCACTACAACAAGGTGGCCTCCTACGTGGAGATCGGCAAGTCCGAAGGCCGGCTCCTCGCCGGCGGCGGCCGCCCCGACCACCTGCCCGAAGGCAACTACATCGCACCCACGGTGTTCGCCGACGTCGCGCCTGATGCGCGGATCTTCCAGGAGGAAATCTTCGGTCCGGTCGTGGCCATCACACCCTTCGAGAACGACGACGAAGCCCTCGCCTTGGCCAACAACACCAAGTACGGCCTGGCGGCCTACATCTGGACCCAGAACCTCACCCGGGCCCACAACTTCTCCCAGAATGTGGAGGCCGGCATGGTGTGGCTCAACAGCCACAACGTCCGCGATCTTCGTACCCCGTTCGGTGGCGTGAAAGCTTCCGGGCTGGGCCATGAGGGTGGCTACCGCTCCATCGACTTCTACACCGACCAGCAGGCCGTGCACATCACGCTCGGCTCGGTTCACACGCCCAAGTTTGGCGCCTAAAACTTCCCACCTACCCTTTCAACGAAGAGAGAATCCCATGAGCAACTTCACCGGTCCCATCCCCACCCCCACAGTCCCTGCTCCGGACATCGTCCGGTGCGCCTACCTGGAACTGGTGGTCACGGATCTGGCCAAGTCCCGTGCGTTCTACGTTGACCTTCTGGGCCTGCACGTCACGGAAGAGAACGAGAACACCATCTGCCTGCGCTCCTTTGAGGAGTTCATCCACCACAACCTGGTCCTCCGCAAGGGCCCGGTCGCCGCAGCCGCAGCCTTCGCCTACCGGGTGAAGTCTCCGGCCGAGGTGGACGCCGCCGAGGCGTACTACCGCGAACTTGGCTGCCGCGTTGAACGCCGCAAGGAAGGCTTCACCAAGGGCGTTGGTGACTCCGTCCGCGTGGAAGACCCGCTGGGTTTCCCCTACGAGTTCTTCTACGACGTGGAGCATGTGGAACGCCTCACCCAGCGCTACGACCTCTACTCCGCCGGCGAATTGGTCCGCTTGGACCACTTCAACCAGGTCACCCCGGACGTCCCCCGAGGCCGTAAATACCTGGAGGACCTCGGCTTCCGCGTCTCCGAGGACATCAAGGATTCCGACGGCGTGACCTACGCCGCGTGGATGCACCGCAAGCAGACTGTGCACGACACCGCCCTGACCGGTGGCAACGGACCCCGCCTGCATCACATCGCGTTCTCCACGCATGAGAAGCACAACATCATCCAGATCTGCGACAAGATGGGCGCACTGCGCATCTCAGACCGGATCGAGCGAGGCCCCGGACGCCACGGTGTGTCCAACGCGTTCTACCTCTACATCCTGGACCCGGACGGCCACCGCGTAGAGATCTACACCCAGGACTACTACACCGGCGATCCCGACAACCCCACCGTCACCTGGGACGTCCACGATAACCAGCGCCGTGATTGGTGGGGCAACCCCGTGGTCCCGTCCTGGTACACCGAAGCGTCTCTGGTACTGGACCTCGACGGCAACCCCCAGCCCATCATCGAGCGCGAAGACAAATCCGAAATGGCCGTCACCGTGGGCGCCGACGGCTTCTCCTACACCCGCCCCGAGGGTGCGTCAGGCGAAGCTGCCGAGGGCTTCAAGCTGGGAGCGCAGGTCTAGAGCCATGTTGGACGCGAAGACGATCGAAGCCATTGCCGACGAACTGCTGGAGGCCGGCCGAAACCGCAAGCCGGTTCCGCGCCTCACTGCCCGCTATCCCGAGATGACGGTGGAAGATTCATACGCCGTTCAGCAGTTGTGGATGCGGCGGAACGAGGAAGCCGGGCGCACGTTGGTGGGGCGCAAGATCGGCCTCACGTCCAAGGCCATGCAAGCCGCCACGGGCATCACTGAACCGGATTACGGTGCCATTTTCGATGACATGGTCCTCGAAACCGGCTGCTCCGTGGAGTGGGATAAGTACACTCACCCGCGGGTGGAAGTGGAGTTGGCTTTCGTGTTGAAGTCCGGCCTCAAGGGGCCCGGCTGCACAATTTTCGACGTCCTCAACGCCACCGACTACGTGGTTCCGGCCCTCGAGATCCTGGATTCCAGGATCGAGATGGAGGGCCGGACCATCGTGGACACCATCTCGGACAACGCCGCGATGGGCGCCATGGTGGTGGGTGGCCGGCCGGTGCGTCCCGACGCCGTCGACCTCCGCTGGGTCTCCGCCATCCTGTACAAAAACCAGACCGTGGAAGAGACCGGCGTGGCCGCCGGCGTGCTGGATCACCCGGCCAACGGAGTGCATTGGCTGGCCAACAAGATCGCTGCGCACGGGGACTCCATGAACGCCGGAGATATCATCCTGGCGGGCTCGTTTACAAGGCCTCTGTGGGTGTACAAAGGTGATACTGTGCACGCGGATTACGGACCGTTGGGAGTTGTGACATGTCACTTCAGCTAGGCCCCACTTTCTATTCGGCCCTCTCCGGTGCAGGTCGTCCACTCGCCGGAATGTGGGTGTGCTCGGGCAGTCCGCTGGTGGCGGAAATCTGTGCCGGTTCTGGGTTGGACTGGCTGCTGATCGACGCCGAGCACAGCCCCAACGGACTCGAATCCATCCTCGCGCAGCTCCACGCCGTCAGCGCCTACCCGCTGCAGGTCATGGTCCGGCCTCCCGTGAATGACACCGTGGTCATCAAGCAATACCTGGACCTCGGCGTCCAGAACCTGCTCATCCCCATGGTGAACTCGGCCTTCGAGGCAGCCACCGCCGTAGCCGCGGTAAGGTACCCGCCCCTCGGGGTGCGCGGAGTGGGCTCGGCACTTGCCCGAGCCTCGCGCTGGAACCGCGTCCCGGACTACTTGGCGGCCGCTTCGGAAACGATCAGCCTCACCGTTCAGATCGAATCCGAGGCCGCGGCTTCGGCAGTGGAGGAGATACTTGCCGTCGACGGTGTGGACGGCATCTTCCTCGGCCCCTCGGACCTCGCTGCTTCCATGGGCCTGCTGGGACAGCAGGAAAATCCCTTAGTGAGGGCCGTCGTCGAGCATTGCCTCGCAGCCGCCAAAGCCGCCGGTAAGCCGGCGGGCGTGAACGCCTTCAACGAGGCAACCGCCCGCGCCTATCTCGACGCCGGTGCCTCCTTTGTGCTGGTGGGCGCCGATGTCTCTGTGCTGGCCCGTGCTTCCGAGGGCTTCGCGTCAACCTTCATTCCCGTGTCTGAAACGGCCAAGCGCGAAAGCTACTGACCTTCCCATTTTTCGCGGTCTTTTGCCCACCGCGGCGTTTGCCCGCGTAGTGGGTCCTGTCTGCGCATTTCCTAGGAGATTTCCATGTCTGCTGCACCTGTTGATTTGTCGTCCCGTGAAGCGTCATTGCTGGCTTCCGTTCCCACTGGTTTGTTGGTCGGCGGGCAGTGGCGTGACGCGTCCGACGGCGGAACTTTTGACGTCCACGACCCGTCCACTGGCGAGGTCCTGGCCACGCTCGCGTCCGCCACGAGTGACGACGCCGTGGCGGCCCTTGATGCCGCCGATGCCGTGCAGGCTTCATGGGCCCGGACCGCTCCGCGTGAGCGCGCCGAAATCCTGCGACGTGCCTTCGACCTCGTCATCGAACGAGCCGACGACTTCGCCCTGCTGATGACCCTGGAGATGGGCAAGCCCTTGGCTGAGGCGCGTGGCGAAGTCACCTACGGGGCCGAGTTCCTGCGCTGGTTCTCCGAAGAAACCGTCCGCGACTATGGCCGGTACCTCACCACGCCCGAGGGCAAGAACAAGATCCTGGTCCAGCACAAACCCGTGGGTCCGTGCCTGCTCATCACGCCCTGGAACTTCCCGCTGGCCATGGCCACGCGCAAGGTCGCTCCCGCGATCGCCGCCGGCTGCACCATGGTCCTCAAACCCGCCAAACTCACGCCTTTGACTGCGCAGTACTTCGCCCAGACCATGCTCGACGCCGGGCTCCCCGCCGGAGTCTTGAACGTGGTCTCCTCCTCATCTGCTTCAGGGATTTCCGGGCCGTTGCTCGCCGACCCCCGCCTGCGCAAGGTCTCCTTCACCGGCTCCACCCCGGTAGGACGGCGGCTCATGGCTGACGCAGCGCAGAACGTCCTGCGCACCTCCATGGAACTTGGCGGCAACGCCCCGTTCATCGTGTTCGAGGACGCAGACCTGGATGCCGCGGTAGAAGGGGCAATGGCCGCGAAGATGCGGAACATGGGCGAGGCCTGCACCGCGGCGAACCGCTTCCTGGTCCACTCCTCTGTCGCCGCGGAGTTCACCCGTAAGTTCGCGAGCGCCATGGGAGCCTTAGTGACCGGCCGCGGCACCGAACCATCTACTCAAGTTGGTCCGTTGATTGACGCCGGAGCCCGGGACGACGTGCACGCCTTGGTGAGTGCCGCCGTCGACGCCGGTGCTACCGCCCTCACCGGTGGTAAGCCTGCGGGCGGTCCCGGCTACTTTTACCCGCCCACCGTGCTGGCGGACGTACCCAATGACGCGGATATCCTCCGCCAGGAGATCTTCGGGCCCGTAGCCCCGGTGACCAACTTCGACACCGAAGAGGACGCCATCCGCCTGGCCAACGCCAGCGAATACGGCCTGGCCTCTTACATCTACAGCAAGGACTTCAACCGTCTGCTCCGGGTCGCGGAGCAAATCGAGTTCGGCATGGTCGGATTCAACGCCGGCGTCATCTCCAACGCCGCAGCACCATTCGGCGGTGTGAAGCAATCCGGCCTGGGCCGTGAAGGCGGCTCCGAAGGCATCGCCGAGTACACCACCACCCAATACATCGGCATCGCCGACCCCTACGCAGTCTGAGCCTCCCATCAATGCCACCTATCGCGGGCACATAGCTGTGTCCGCGGGAAATGAGTCACACTCATGAGCGCATCACCATCTGCACAAGCTGGTTTGGAGAAGCGCCACTCGGCGCGGAACAACCGCCGGGTAGCGTTTGCGACGATCGTTGGAACCACGGTTGAGTGGTACGACTTCTTCATCTACGCCAACGCTGCCGGCCTGATCTTTGCCAAGCTCTTCTTCGAGCCGGCCGGTGACGACATCGCACTGCTGATTTCCTTCGCGTCAGTGGGCCTGTCCTTCCTGTTCCGGCCGTTGGGGGCCTTCCTCGCCGGGCACTTCGGCGACAAACTCGGACGCCGGGCCATGCTGGTGCTGACGCTCGTGCTGATGGGTGCGGCCACCATGCTCATTGGTGTCCTGCCCACTTACGAGACGGCGGGCCTCGCAGCCCCGATCCTGCTGCTGTTCCTGCGGATTCTGCAAGGCATTTCGGCCGGCGGTGAATGGGGAGGCGCCGTCCTGATGGCTGTGGAGCATGCGCCCCGGAATAAGCGCGGCCTCTTCGGCTCGTTCCCCCAACTGGGAGTGCCTTTGGGCATGCTCCTCGCCTCCGGCGTCCTCACCCTTATGTCCGGTGTGATCACGCCCGGCGCAGCGTTCGAAGAGTGGGGCTGGCGTGTTCCCTTCCTGCTCAGCTTCGTGCTGATCATCGTGGGCTTCATTGTCCGTAGGGGCGTCGATGAAAGCCCTGTCTTCGCCGAGATCGCCACACGTAAGCAGCAGACCAGGGTTCCCATTGTGGAACTGTTCAAGAAGCACTGGCTGCTGGTCATCCTGGCCGCGCTGATCTTCGCGGGAAACAACGCCGCCGGCTACATGACCACCGGCGGGTACATCCTCAGCTACGCCACTGCACCCAAGGGGCTGGCCATGGACCGAACGCAGGTCCTCCTGGCCATCACAGCTTCCGCAGCCCTGTGGTTCATCTTCACCCTCGTGTCCGGGTACCTCGCTGACAGCATCGGCCGGAAGAAGACGTACCTGATCGGCTACGCATGCCTGATTGTCACGTTCTTCCCGCTGTTCTGGCTGATCAACACCGGGAACATCTGGGCCATGGTGGCTGGACTGGCATTGTTCAGCCTGGGGCTGGGACTGACGTACGGTCCACAGGCAGCGCTGTACAGCGAGCTGTTCCCCGCATCCATCAGGTTCTCCGGCGTCGCTATCTCCTACGCACTTGGTTCGATCATCGGCGGAGCCTTCGCCCCGACCATTGCAACAGCACTGGTTCAAGCGACGGGAACCACTATGAGCGTCTCGGCGTACCTGCTGATTGTTGCCGTGATTTCCACGGTCGCCGTGCTGCTGACCCGCGAGCGCAAGGGCATTGACCTCGGGATCGACAACCAGGCCGAGCAGGAAGTCGGGGCCACCGTGTTCGATCGCCGCACGCCGTCGTCGTTCACTTCCGCAGACAAGGGCCCCACGGACAAGGTTCCCACGGACGCCTGACCTGGGTTTCCCCTACTGACTGACTGGCAGTAGTAGTGGTCGTTCCCAGCCCTGGGAAGAGCCACTACTGCCAGTTAGTTGGGTTGGTGGGGCGATGGGTTCTTGCGGGCCATGTACCACTCGGTGAATTCGCGGGCGCGCCCGTCCTCGGCAAAACGGATCACCCAAAGGTTGTCATAGGTGGGATCCCCGTTGAGGTACGTGGTCAGGCCCTGGACAAACGCGGTATCACCGTCCTCGCCCAGAAGGTTCCATTCGAAAGTCCAGTCCTCGGGTTTGTCGCCGGCGTCGGCCCATGCTTTGACGATTTCGTCGTGGCCGTTCCATTGTTTTTCAGTGTTGGGGCGGTCGTTGTAGACGGCGTCCTCAGTAAAGAGGGCGCGGATGTCGTCGGGCTCATTTGACGTCCACGCACGTTCGTACTGATCCATCCAAAAGTTCACGTCGTTGGTCATCTACCCGTTCTACCCTGCTTGGGCCGGTGGGTTCAACGGTGGGTGAGTTGCTTTCACCTGGCCGGGCGTGCGATTCCACGGGATGCCCGGCGGATGTGGTCCTGGGTGAGGCCGGTCATCGAGGCAAGCTCCAAGTCGTCACAGACCCTGTTCCGGAGCGCCCCAATAATCAAGGCCTCGCGACGTTCACTGATCAGGTCCCGATGGCTTTCCGCTGCCCGGAGTTCATCGCTTTTCACTTGCAGCGCGGACAGGTGGGCTTGGCGGGGGAGTCCGCTGGGATGATGATCGTCATAAGCCAAAGCGATGGTGCGGACGGTGCGCAGGTTCTCTCCGGTAACCGCCGAGACAGTCGCTACCGTGAGCCCATCCTCTATCGCTTGGGCAATCAGCTCGTTTCTGGCTGCAGTCAACGTCCGGATGGCACTGGCCGCATGCGAGAGAAGTTGCCGATGAACCCCGAGTGCGTGGGCGAGCTTGGTGTGTTCGCCGTGATCTGGAGCTTGCGATCGTGGTGCTTTGGCCCGGTAGGCGTACCTTCCAGTGGCTGAGCGAGCCTGCAGGGAAGCGGCCGTGGCTGAGCTGGTTCGGAGGGGCATGGGCTCCCTTTCGGTGCGGATCAGGTCCTTGTGATCCCTCGAATGTAGGCGTTGCTCGCCCGGCCGAGGAAATACCAATACCGCGTGAACCCATAAGTAAAGTGCATGGAAAAGCACTTTTCGGCGCGGAAAGCACTTGAATCGGCGCGTGTGGCAGGAAACCTGGTCAAGCGTCATAAGGACCCCTTATAGATCCACGCACATTAGGTCTTATCCACAAAGCGCGCCAATCCCTAGTCTCGAAAAAGGGGATACGCGAATCCGCGTGTCTTGAGTTCCACATTCCTGGAGGAGACATGTCCGACTACCTGCCGGCGTCGAGGGTCATCCGCATCAAGTCCTCAGCGAGCGTCACCGCGGCGGCCCGTGTCCGTGAACTGAAAGCTGAAGGCATCCCGATCATCGACCTGACCGTCGGCGAGCCGGACTTTGACACCCCGGACCACATCAAGGCCGCCGCCATCGAGGCAATCAACAACGGCGAAACCAAATACACCTCGGTGACAGGTACGCCTGAGCTGCAGACCGCCATCCTTCGCAAAATCGAGGCCCACACAGGGCACCACTACGAGCCGCACCAGCTGACTATCGGCGGCGGCGCCAAGCAGGTCCTCTACGTTGCCCTGATGGCTTCGGTCAACGAAGGCGATGAGGTGATTGTGCCCGCGCCCTACTGGGTCTCGTACCCGGATATGGTGCTCGCCAACGACGGCACGCCGGTGATCGTCGAATGCACGGAAGAGAGCGGCTTTAAGCTCACTCCGGCAGTGCTGGAAGAGGCCGTGACGCCCCGGACCAAGTGGCTCATCCTCAATGCACCGTCGAACCCCACCGGCGCCGTGTACACCCGCGAGGAACTCGAAGCCCTCGGCGCAGTTCTGGAACGACACCCCCACGTCTTCATCCTCACCGACGAGATCTATGACGAAATCCACTTCGGCAACGGCCGTGTCACCAGCCTGGCCACCGCCGCGCCGAAGCTCAAGGACCGCATCCTTCTGGTCAACGGCGTATCCAAGGCCTACGCCATGACCGGCTGGCGCCTCGGCTACGGTGTGGGACCGGCGCCCTTGATTGCTGCCATGAACAAGCTGCAGTCCCAGACGTCGTCTTGCCCGTCGTCCATCAGCCAGGCCGCAGCAACGGCGGCGCTGAACGGCGATCAGTCCTTCGTCCGCGACAGCGTGGAGGTTTACCGCAAGCGTCGGGACGCCGCCGTCGAGGGCCTCAACGCCATCAACGGCCTGTCCGTTGCGCCGGCGGAAGGCGCCTTCTACGCCTACGTGAACTGCAGTGGTGTGATCGGGAAAGCCGCGTCCGACGGCACGGTCATCGAGAACGACCAGGACTTCACGCTCTATCTCCTGAACGCTGCCCGCGTCGCCGTCATCCAGGGTTCGGCCTACGGCCTTGGCCCCTATTTCAGAATCTCCTTCGCCACGTCCATGGAAACCATCAACGGCGGCGTGGACGCCATCCGCGATGCCATCAACGCCCTGTCGTAAGCCCCACAGAAAGATTCCACAATGATCCACGTCAAGACTAAATTCGAGCGCCCCGACGCTGACGTCGTCAGCCGCCTGGCCGGATTTTCCTCCGCTACGATCCACGAAGCCCAGGGCCGCCGCGGCGCGTTGAGCTCCAAGATCAAGCCGATCGACCGCTCCATGTCCTTCTGTGGTCCGGCCGTCACGGTCGCCTGCGCACCCCAGGACAACCTCATGCTCCAAGTCGCCATCCACTATGCTCAAGCCGGCGACGTTGTCTTGGTTAGTGCCCAGGAAATGGCTGAAGCCGGCACCTTCGGCGATGTCCTGGGCAATGCCATGAAAGCCAAAGGCATCGCTGCAATGGTTACCGATTCCGGCGTCCGTGATACCCAGGATCTGATCGAACTTGGCCTGCCCGTCTTCTCCGCCAGTGTCAGCATCAAGGGCACGGTCAAGGAAACGCTGGGCCCGGTAAACCACCCGATCGTCTTCGGTGACGAGATCATTTACCCCGGCGATATCCTCCGCGGCGACGCTGACGGCGTTGTGGTAGTTCGACGCGAGGAAGCCGAGGAAGTCATCGCCCTGTCCCAGGCCCGCGACGACCACGAGCGTGAGATCATCAAGCTGTACCACGACGGCGGCACCACCATCGAGCTGTGTGGCTTGACGGACAAGCTCAAGGAGAAGGGTCTCTTGGTAGAGGACTAGAACCTCCGCTGAAGGCCGGCCGCCGCGACGTGGAGACGCGGCGGCCGGCCCTTTGGCGCGCTTGCTGTTTTCGGGCACAAGAAAGGCGCCGTGCCGGAGCAGGGCGCCTTGTGGCGTTGGAACTTTGATGAAGGCCCGACGGCGGGTGGCTGAGTTGGCCGCTTCCCTTCACCCGGGGCTTAGTCCAGCCCCGAGTGTCCCGGGCGGGTATCCACTAACTGCCATTCGATGCTGCTACCGGCGTGAGGTGGCATCAGGCTGCCTTCGAAGACGAACAGGGGTTCGCCTATCCCGCCGATCGGACGCCAGAAACCATTTCGTGGGCAATGGAATCCGGTTCGTGCGCTAACTGTTCCGCGGGTTGGACTTGATACCCATCCGATTGTGCTGATCTTTTTCACCGTTGTTTCCTTTGAACTCGCCCGCGGGATGCGTGAGCTGTTTTCGAATTTGTTGCTAATTCGATAGTAGGAAAATTCGGCGTTCGTGAATAAGACCAAAGCTGTCTGTCCGGATAAGGCTTTGTTATGGATGGGCCGGCAGTTGAACGGGGTCGGTTCCGTACTTGCTGATGAGTTGTTGATGCAGCATTTCCTTGACCACCATGAGGACAGCTGAGGCGGCCTCGGACAGCGGTTCGTGGTCAGGGGTGCAGAGGGCGATCTTGCTCTGGAGTCCTGGCTCCACAATCCGCAGTACCTTGAAGTCCTGGTCCGGGAAGAGGGCGTCCGCGGCTGACTTCGGCAGTACGGTGCCGCCTAGATTGGCTCGGATAAGTCGTGTCAATGAAGGAACGGACTCCACTTCCCCCACCAGCTTGAGCGGTAGCTCCTGGTCCGTCAGGCCCTTCTCGATGAGCTGGCGCAGCGTGTGGTTCTTTTCGGGGAGGAACAGCCCCACGGTGCTCGCCTCCGCAAGGGTGATCGTGTCCTTGCCGTGGTTGATGTCCACATCCGGGTGCACCACCAAATGCAGGTCTTCCACAATCATGGTGGTGAACTGAACCCCGCGGATTTTCCCGGGTTCGTAGATCAGCGCCATGTCCAAGCGTCCGTTCTTGATGGCCTCGCTCAGCACGCCGCCGAAGATCTCTGTCAGGTGGATCACGATGTCCGGGTAGCGCCGCCCTACTTCGCTGATGATCTGGGGCGTCAGGCTGGAGGCCATGCTGTAGGGCGCAATCGCTATGGACACCCTGCCCGAAGGCGCGGCTCCGGAGGTGGCCACATCTTGCCGGGCTTGCTCAACGAGCCTGAGGATCGACTGGGCATGGCGGTAGAGGGTGTGCCCGGCAGCAGTGGGTTCAACCCCTTGCTTACTGCGGATCAGGAGTCGCTGCTTGAGGTCGTTCTCCAGTGCCGATACCTGCTGACTGAGCGCCGGCTGGGCAACGTGAAGGGCAGCAGCTGCCTTGGTGATGCTCCCTGAATCAACGATCTGAACAAAGTATGAGAGCTTCCTCGTGTCCATGGATTTGCCTTCCTGGAGAGCCACGTCCCCGGGTGGCATGCGTTGGGTAAATTCTATCCGGGCACCTGTGGGACCCATGACACAGTACAGGGTGGTGCAGGTCATAACGGAGAGCTATCACGGGATAGCTATTAGGTCTTTGTGCGGGGGTCTGCCCGAGTGCGAGACTTTTGGAAAGAACTTCAGGCAACGCATCGGATTGAATCCAGCGTCCACAATTTCCGGAAATTCAAGGTCACCTTCCACAGAGGCATGGTGATATTTCCGCTATTAATTCAGAACTCACGGAAAGAGAACCACGTGAACCCCACAATTGATCTTGTAGCGGATCTTGGAGAGGGATTTGGCGCCTACACCATTGGCGACGATTCCGAGCTCCTGGAGATCGTAACAAGCGCCAATATTGCATGCGGGTTCCACGCCGGTGATCCGGACATCATGGCAGCTACCGTTGCTGAATGTGTACGCCGTGGAGTTGGCATCGGTGCGCATCCGAGCTTCCCGGACCTGCGTGGTTTCGGACGACGCGATATGGGGCTCTCCGCCGGCGAGGTACAGAACGACGTCCTTTACCAGCTGGGAGCACTGAACGGCTTCGCAGCCTTCCACGGCACCAAGGTCTCCCACCTGGCACCTCACGGCCGGCTCGGCAACCTGGTTGCTGTCCGCCCCGACTATGCCCGGGCCGTGGCGCAGGCTGCTGCCAAGGTGGACAACAAGATGATCGTTGTCGCACAGGAAGGTGAACTGGCCGCCGCTTCCCGGGCCGCCGGACTTGACGTAGCGATCGTGGGCATCGTGGACCGCGCCTACCAGGAAGACGGCACGTTGGTTCCCCGAACCCAATCGGGCGCCGTGCTCCACGATCCCGCCGAGATCGTTGAGCGGACCCTTCGCATGGTGATTGAGGGCAAGCTCCGCTGCGCCAACGGCGTGGACATGACAATCGACGTCGACACCGTCCTCCTCCACGGCGACAACCCCGGTGCCGTACAACTGGCCGGCCGGATCCGGTCCGAGCTCATCTCCGCCGGCGTCAGCCTCGCTCCGCTGGCCGAGGTCATGGATGCCAAGAGGAAGGCGGCCTGACATGTCCCTTCTTGCAGCGGCCCCCACCGAGATCTACGAATCCGGAGACTCCGCACTGCGTGTTGTCGCGATCTCCGAAGCCAGCGAACACAACTGGCTGACCGTCCACGGGCTGGCAGATTGGCTGGAAAACTGCGGTGCCGAGGGTCTGTGCGGTGCGGTTCCAACCTACGATTCCGTGCTGGTGGAGTTCGATCCCATCCTCGTCTCGGCACGGCAGGTCCGTGCCTTCGTGACGCTCGGGCTGCTGGAACTCGGCCACGCCGGCGAATCCGCAAGAGCACCCCGTGAATTCGATGTCCCCGTGGTGTATGGCGGCGAGTACGGCCCCGATTTAGAGCGCGTCGCGGAGCACCAGGGGATCTCAGTGGGCGAGGTCATTCGCCTCCACACCGCCAAGACTTACACCGTTCGTTGCCTCGGTGCTCCGGCTGGTTCCCCAATGATGGATGGCCCCGCCTTCCCCAAGCCGGTGCCGCGGCTCAAGGACCCCCGACTCAGCGTCCCCGCTGGTGCAGTGGCAGTTGCCGGTCGCCAAGCAGTCATTGCTCCGGCGGTGGCTCCCGGTGGATGGTGCGTCATTGGACAGACCCCGATGTCGGTCCTGAACATCCGCCGCGAACCGTTGGTGCCCTACAAGCCGGGCGACATCCTGCGGTTCCGGCAGATCCGTACCGAAGACTTCGGCCAGTACGCCGGCTTGGAATTGGAGCCGCTGGACGTGGCTTCGGAGGACGTGGACTTTGTGGAGTCAGGGGCGCGGCCATGAGCGGCCCAATCCTGATCCTGCAGGCTGGTAACTCGGTGGTCACTGACCTTGGCAGAACCCGCGGACCCCGATTCGGACTTCCGGTCAACGGAGCTTCGGATCAGTACTCGGCCCGTGCAGCCAACATCCTGGCCGGGAATCCGGACCACCATCCGCTGGTGGAGATCACGGCCCTGGATTTTCGGATGAAGGCCACCACCGACATCCTGATTGCTGTCACAGGTGCTCCGCTCACGCTCACCGTGGGCGGTCGGCCCTGCAGCCAATGGGAGCCGGTATCCGTTCGGGCCGGGGAGTCAGTGACCATCCGTGGCATCCACAGTGGTCTTCGTGCGTACCTGGCAATCCACGGTTCCATAGAGGCCGAAACACTGCTTGGCAGCTGCGCCCCGGACACGGTTGTAGGCTTCGGGCTTCAACTGAAGGAAGGCATCAGCCTCCGCGCCCGCAGGAGCGTTGGGCCCGTACGCCAACCCTACTTTGACCTTCCACTTTTCCGGCTGGGCCTTGAACGGCCAAGCATGGGATCAGAACTGTTGGTTGATGTGACGGACGGGCCGGACGTCGCCGAATTTGGCGAATCCGGCGAACTGCTCTTCACCTCGGAGTACGCAGTCAGTGACCGCAGCAACCACATTGGCCTGCGGCTCGGCGGAGAGCTTCCGGAAAGAACCTCAAGCGGTGAGGTCCTCTCCCGCGGAGTGCCGGTAGGCGCCGTCGAGGTTCCCTCCAGGGAAGAACTGCTGGTACTGCACCGGGGCCGCGGCGTCACCGCCGGGTATCCCGTACTTGCAGTGGTCACCAGCACCGGACTGGATGTCCTGGCTCAAGCGAGGCCAGGGGACAAAGTCCGTTTTCGGAAAACCACAGTGGCAGAAGCAACTGCCGCCCACAGGCGCTCGCGGGCGCAACTTGAAACCCTCCGCGAATCCGTCAACACCGTCTTCGGACTCCTCGGCATCGGATGCCGTCCCCAGTGGCAGGACCTACCAGTTGCGGCATGCAGCTAATAACCCCTGTCGTTAGACCAGTAGGCGTTGCTACGCTCATCTCAGTAAGGAAAAGTCATGACCGCAAGCACCAACGCTGCGCCAGTGCAGCATGAGCGGCTCACCAGCCGCCAAACCCGCAAGGTTGTCACCGCAGGTTGTGTTGGCATCTTCGTGGAACTGTACGACAACGGCATTTTCGCCTTCATGGCGGGAACACTGGCCCTCGTCTTCCTCGCGCCGGGCAACCCGGACAATGCACTGCTCTTCGTGTTCGCCGGCTACGCGGTCTCTTTCTTCGTTCGCCCGCTCGGCGCCGTGGTCTGTGGCTACCTCGGGGACCGGATCGGCAGGCAAAAGCTACTCGTCTTTGTCATCCTCCTGATCAGTGTTGCCACCGCCGGTATCGGTCTGCTGCCTCCCTATGCGGCCATCGGCGTTGCGGCCCCCATCCTGCTGGTCCTCCTGCGTCTTCTGCAGGGCTTCTCGGTGGGTGGCGAAGCTGCCGGCGCCATGACCTTCCTCGCTGAGCACGCCCCTGAGGGCAAGCGCGGCATCATCACCTCCTATGCCCAGATCGCTTCCTTCGCAGCACTGCTGACCGGTACTTTGGTGGCCTTCTCCATGTCGCCGTGGCTTACCCAGGCAGCGATCGACGGCGGTGGCTTCGGCTCGTTCGCGTGGCGCATCCCGTTCTTGGTCGCCATCCCTATGGGCATCATCGGGTGGTATATCCGCAAGGCCATCAGCGACACCCCTAACTTCGAAAAGCTCAAGGAAGAGGGCGGCCTCTCCAAGAACCCGCTCAAGGAAGCCTTCCAGTCCAAGGAACACCGCCGTGCCATGCTCTTGGCCCTCTTCATCCCGCTGATGAACGGCTCCGGCTACTACGTCCTGTTCTCCTACATGCCCACGTTCCTCAAGGGCAAGCAACTGAACTTCACCATCGGTGAAGCACTCTTGGTCACCGCCTGCAGCCTGGTTGTCATCTGCATCGCCATCCCGTTCATGGGCGCCCTCTCCGACCGCGTTGGCCGCAAGAAAGTCATTGCCGGTTCCGCCATCGCCATGGCAGTCCTCGGCATCCCGTCCTACGCCCTGATCGCCACCGGTCAGATGGGTCTGGCCATTCTGGGCGCCTGCATCATGGCCATCGTTTTTGCAGGCCACACCGCAGTCATCCACATCCTGATCGTTGAACTGTTCCCCACCCGCGTCCGCTACTCCGCTTACGGCCTTGGCTATAACATCTCCTCGGCCCTCTTCGGCGGCACGGCGCCGCTGCTGATGACCTGGCTGATCGGCAGCACCGGCAACATCTACATGCCGGCCTTCTATGCAGTCATCACCGCGCTCGGCACGCTCATTGCGGTCAGCACGGTCAAGGACCGTGCCCACGAGCCACTGCGCGACGCCTAGCCCCACCCACCTCCGGCAAGTGCGCCGGGCCTCCAAGTCCGGCGCACTTTTCCCCACCGATTCCCCACCATTTGGAGAACCCGATGTCCTTTTCTGACTACACCACCGCCCTCGTCACCGGCGCCTCAACCGGCATGGGTGCAGCCATCGCTGAACGCCTTGCCAAGCGCGGCCTGACCGTTCACGCCGTGGCCCGCAACGAGGAACGCCTCGCCGAACTGGCCGACCGCACCGGAGCCATCCCGCACGTAGTGGACCTGACTGATACCGCCGCGCTGGCCGCCGTCGTGAATGACCTCAAGGTGGACGTCCTGGTGAACTGCGCCGGGGTTTCCCGGCCGGGCAACATCCTGGACTCTTCCGCAGAAGACATTGACGAACTGGTGGACGTGAACCTTCGTGGCCTGCTGCAGCTCACTCGGCTGGTCCTGCCAGGGATGGTGGAGCGCGACCTCGGCCACGTCATCAACATCAGCTCGATCGCCGGCGTTTACAACTTCTACGGCCACACGGTTTACCACGCAACCAAGGCCGCCGTACACCAGATCTCCCGCCAGCTCCGGAACGACACCGTTGGCAAGCGCATCCGGGTCACGGAAATCTGCCCGGGCCGCGTGGAGACCGAGATCTTCGGCCGAAACCTGGGCGGCACACCCGAGGCTATGGAAGAGGCCTGGCAGACGTACTACGAGGGCTACGAGTCGCTGACCACGGACGACATCGTCAATGCCCTGGACTACGCCATCGAAACGCCGCGCCACGTCAATGTGGGCATGCTCGAACTCATGCCGACGTTCCAGGTGCCCGGTGGCCTGACGTTTGACCGGCGTTGACGTTCGACCGGCGCTGACCTCCGCGGTTCAGACGCCCCACAAGTTCCGGTGACACACACTCCCGTCACCGGATATATAGGCTGGCGGTCGCGTTTGTCGCGGCCGCCAGCACCCGTTTAACGACGCCGGCTGGTTCAGTCTTCGTCCAATGTCTCCGTGAGGTGATGCGTGGGGATGCGGTCACGGTCGTAAGTGATCTCCGTGTAACCGTGCGGTTGGGGGCGGCCGTCCGGCCCGAGGTTTACGAACACGATTTCCTCGATGGTCAGGATTGCCTCTCGGGTGATCATATTGCGGACCTCGGCGCGCATGGTCAAGGATGTGCGGCCAAAGCGCTTCGCAGTGAGGCCCATCTCCACCAGATCACCCTGGACCGCGGAACTGACAAAGTTGATCTCGGAAATGTACTTGGTGACAGCGCGGCCGTTGCCCAGTTGGAGGATGGCGTAGATCGCGGCCTCTTCATCGATCCACTTCAGCAGGCTGCCACCAAAGAGTGTGCCGTTGGCGTTGAGGTCCTCGGGCCGCACCCATTTGCGGGTGCGGAAGGTGATGTCTGCTTTTTCCATAATCCGAGATTATCGAAGTGGCGCAACCTTCGCTTGATGTTGCGCCGCCGTCCTAGGCCATGGCGGTGTGCGAAGCGCTGTGTGAGTCGATCCTCTTTGAGTAGCAGTACGATCCGCTAGCACCCACGTAGGGGCCGAAATTCGGTACGGCAGCAAACCCTGCGCTCTCGTAAAAGCTTCGACCGTCCGACTGGGCTGACCCTGCCTCAGCTGCGATCACGGTGAAACCGTGCGCATGGGCCTGCGCTTCGAGGGCGGCGAGGATGGAGCTTGCCACTCCGGAGCCGCGGGCATAGGGGACCACATAGAGTCGCTTGATCTCCGCGGTGTTCTCATCCAGCATCCTCAAGCCGCCGCATCCCAAAGGTTGGCCCGAGCATTTCTCATAGGCCACCACAAAAACAGCAGTGTCCGCTTCCGTCGGCGGGGATCCAGGCTCATGGTCCGTTGTTCCGAACCGTGCATCGAGTTCTGCCTGCTGTGCGGCTCGGAGGTCTGCGCCCACGGGGTTCGCCCACGTTACCTGCCGGATGTTGAGCCGTGGGTTGGTCTGCATCTTTGCCTCTTTTCGCCGGGTTTCTCAGGAGGTGTCTATGCGTACTAAGCCTAGGCAGCTGTGGTTACCGCGGTGTTTCCTGCGCGTAAGCGTCGGGAGAATTGAGGGCGCTCCCACGTTGCGGGGCACGCTATGCGCCCTCCCGCGTGGGTTTGGCGCGCAGAGCAGGCCCCGCAACGCGCGGGACAGGCCCCGCGACGCAAAGAGCAGGCTAACCGGGGTCAGGGCTGAAGGGCCTCGCCTGTGGGGTCATCGGCTGTTTGGTCGGCAAGCGCCATGCCCCCAACAGGGATTTGGTCCCAATGCAGCACCCGCCATCCCCCGTCGGGGTCCCCTTCCAAGGCCACGATGCCCGTGTTGGGGAGTTGATGCGTTTCGGCGAAGAGGGTGTCAATGTCCGTTGCCCTGCGGCCCGCCCAACAACGGATCGCAGCACCGTGGCTGACGATCGCCGCCGTCGAGTGCCCCGCGTCCGCAACCTGCCGGACTGACGCATCAAATCTGGCAAAGAAGTCGTGCCCGTTGAAAGCCCCGGGCATGCGTGCCTCCAAGTCGCCACCCGTCCACGCAAAGACAGTGCTCATGTAGCGGAGGTGAGATTCGTGGTCAGTTTTCTTCTCCAGCGTGCCGGCCTCGATCTCATGGACCCCGTCCAGGACTGTCGGCTCCAATCCTGTGGTCTTCGCCAGTGGAGCGACAGTCCGCTGGGTACGCAGCAAGGTTGAGGTGTACAAAGCTTCGATGCCTTCGTCGGCCAGCGCCTCTGGAAGGGCCGACGCCTGGCGCTCACCGAGCTCAGTCAGCCCCGGACCCGGAAACGCTGTGTCCAACTGTCCTGCGACGTTGCCGGGTGTCTGTCCGTGCCTGATCAACAGGAGCTTCATGGGTGCTCCGCTCCTTACGTCGTAAATGTTCCGGGTCCACTGCGCTCTCTTCACTGGACCTAGCCGCGCCCCCGCCCGGTTGCTTCCAGCCAATCAGCCGCGTGCGCACTGGAACACCACGACACGCCGTGTCGCCCGCGGCCGGCGCTGCTCGCCAGGCTCAGCAACCGGGATGGAACGCGCAGCTTGCGCGCAACCGGGATGGAACGCGCTTTGCTCACCAGCCCAAGCGCCGGCTGGGGGTTGACTCGACCGCGGGTTACCGCGACTGCTTATACGTCGACGGGTTTAGCGCGACTGCGGTTACGCCGACTATGGGTTGACTCGACCGCGGGTTAACGCCGACGGCGGACCGGGGCACCCAGCCCCAACCCGCCGTCGTCGAGCGTTCTGTCTTACTGCAGGTGATCCTTACTGCAGGTGGTCCACCAGTTTGTCCGCGATGCCCGTGTACTTGCCCGGGGTCAGGGCGAGCAAGCGGGCTTCGGCGTCTGCGGAGAGGCCGAGACCTTGAACGAATTCCTGCATGCGGGCGCCGTCCACGCGCTGGCCGCGGGTGAGGTCCTTGAGGCGCTCGTAAGGGTTTTCCATGCCTTCGACGCCGGCAATTGCCTCGGCACGCATGACCATCTGAATGGCTTCACCAAGGACTTCCCAGTTGGTGTTGAGATCGCCCGCGAGGACCTCTTCTGCGACGTCGAGGGCCTTCAAACCTTTGGCCACATTGGAGATGGCGAGCAGCGAGTGGCCGAAGGCGACGCCGATGTTTCGCTGCGACGAGGAGTCCGTGAGGTCGCGCTGCCAGCGGGAGGTGACCAAGGTGGCGCCAAGGGTGTCCAGGAGGCCATTGGAGATTTCCAGGTTGGCTTCCGCGTTCTCGAAGCGGATCGGGTTCACCTTGTGTGGCATGGTGGAGGAGCCGGTGGCCCCGGCAACCGGAATCTGGCGGAAGTAGCCGATGGAGATGTAGCTCCAGATGTCCGTGCAAACATTGTGCAGGATGCGGTTGAAGCGTGCGATGTCCGCGTACAGCTCAGCCTGCCAGTCGTGGCTCTCGATCTGCGTGGTGAGCGGGTTCCACGTGAGGCCCAGGCCTTCCACGAACGTCTTGGCGACTGCTTCCCAGTCAGCACTCGGGACTGAAGCCACGTGGGCCGCGTACGTTCCGGTGGCGCCGTTGATCTTGCCGAGGTATTCAGTCTTGGCGATGCGCGCCAACTGGCGGTTCAAGCGGTGCGCAATGACTGCAAGTTCCTTGCCCAGAGTGGTGGGCGTGGCGGGCTGGCCGTGCGTGCGGGACAGCATAGGCACGGAGCGGTTTGCTTCGGCCATGGCCTCGATCTGCTGCACGAGGGCGGTGGCGTTGGGCAGCCACACATCTTCCACGGCGCCCTTGATCCCCACAGCGTAGGAGAGGTTGTTAATGTCCTCGGACGTGCAACCGAAGTGCACCATGGCAGTGAGGTTCTCGATGCCGATGGCAGGCAGTCGGCGGCCGATGTAGTACTCAACAGCTTTGACGTCGTGGACGGTGACAGCTTCTATTTCCGCGAGTTCGTTAACGGACGCGGCATTGAATTCGGTAACGATGGCACGTAACTGGGCCACCTGTTCGTCGGACAGAGGCCCCGCGCCGGGCAGTACAGACTGGCTGGTCAGGTGGATGAGCCACTCAACTTCAACGTGAACGCGATCGCGGTTAAGTGCGGCCTCGGACAAGTAGTCCACGAGCGGCGCGACGGCGGCACGGTAGCGGCCGTCAAGGGCGCCAAGGGCGAGGGGTTCGGAAGCGAGGGACACGCGGAGGGATTCAGCCATGAGACCTATTCTTTCATGTTCCGCGCGGGGGCATGGAGTCAATGACGAGGCTATGTGGACGGCCGTTCAGGTTATCCACATAGGCGACAGCGCAACTTCCGTTGGGTTCGGCTGCTCCGTAGCGTCGACCCTATCGATCAGCAGAACAATCAACGGAGTACACAGACAATGAGCGTCGGCTTGATGCCTGCACCCAACCCGCCCACTTTTGATCCCTCGCAGTGTGCTTCCCGAAGCCATGAAGTCCAGAGGCTGGCGTGGCGAGTTCAATCGTGCGTGGATCAAGTGGACGTGGTTCTTACGTCCCTGCGCAAAGCCCAGGTGGACGATTGGCTTTCCCCCGCAGGGCGGGCCTACAGGACAACTATTGCCCTGCATGCTTCAGCGCTGATGCGTGCACGTGAGTCGCTGGAGGCCGCAGTGGCCGTTGTGCTCCGGCACTCTCAAAACGTCTCCGTCTCAAGCGAACGGGGTCCGTGATGGCAGATTCAGCTCCAGTCGGGGCCGGCGCAGCGCCAAAGCCCTCCCGTCCGGCCAACGACGGAATCCTCAGTATCAGGGGAGGGGTAGGCGGAATGTCTTTTCAGCTCGAGGAACTCCTGCGGGGAGCGGGAACGCTCGATGAACTGGTTCAACAACTCCTGGGCATTGAAAACGAGGCCCGTCAGGTCCAAGACGGCCTGGAGCCCTTTCTCTACGACTCTTATGAGACAGGCTGCAACGCCCTCAATGCCGTGGCCGAGAGCCGCAAGGAAGTGGGGAGGGTCCGGCAGGAACTTGTGGAGGTCAGCGCAAGTGTGCGGGCAAGCCACAGGGACTATGTGGAAGCGGAGGCCAAGAATGTTATCCCACGGTTCCCCACCCTCGACGAGATGAAGCCGGCCTGGCCGCCAACCCGGGAAATGAGCAACTATCTGGCCTCAGCACTTCTTCCATTTTGGACAACCCCAGGGGACGTCGTTCATGACGTCCTGGAGGCGCCTCAACTTTCGGACATGCGGCCAAGACCCGTAAGCATCGAAAAGACGTACGAATCGGTCGAGGACATGGAACCGTCCATGGCGGAAAGCCTTCGTCGTCTCGAGAGACTCCACGCCCGGAACGACGGCGAGATTGAGGTTATCCGCCTCGACAACAACGGCTCGCCTTCATGGATGGTGCTGATCCCGGGAACCCAGCCCGACTCACCCAGTACAAACCCCTTCGACGAACAAGGAATCGGCGAAGCGCTGGGCTACGACTCAGAAGAAGTTGTACCTGCCGTCGGCCAGGCACTCCGCGAAGCCGGTGCTGAGGCGGGCGAGCCAGTAGTGGCAGTAGGACATAGCCAGGGTGGCATCCACGCCATGAACTTGAGTCGGAACACAGCGTTTCTCAGCGAATTCGGCCTCAAGTATGTGCTGACAGCCGGAGCACCCGTGGGAGGCATCACCCCCGAGCCCGGCATCAGTTCACTGCATCTGGAACATGTCCAAGACTGGGTTCCTGGAGCCGAAGGCCGACTTAACGTCGACACAAAGGACCGGGTAACTGTCACGCTGACTAATGAGGTCAAAACTCCCGACGGGCAGGATCCCGGCATCGGCCCTGGCCATGATCAGGAAAACTATGCCGCAGGAGCAGCGCTGGTGACGGCAAGCCATGACGAGTCACTGGCAGCGTCCACTGCCGCGTTCGCTGGTGCTGTCGGCATGGGCGGGGTTGCCAAGGTGACTCGGTTCAAGCTGGAAAGAGCGCCGCTTCCGGTCCGACCACGGGCGCTACGTCCCGCCTCGCCACCTACTATCCAGGACACGAGGTCCGGAGCCGCAACAAGGTAGAGCTCGTTCCAAGGTGACTTATCTCAGGAGTTAGCGCTTCTTGGCGCCCGGAATAAGGCCCGCCACCATGGAAATGATGCTGATGATGATGGACGCCAGTATTGCTGTCCAGAAGAAGGAGTCAATAGTGAGGTGCACTGGTGTAAAGGTGCTCAACCATGCCGTCAGGTACAGCATGGCTGCGTTGATCACGATGGTGAACAGGCCCAGCGTCAGGATGGTCACCGGAAGGGACAACACTCTGACCAATGGACGGACGAAGGCATTCACCACTCCGAAGATCAGGCCGATGAACAGATACGCCAGAATGATGCCGGCGGTGTCAGCGCCCTGCGTTAGTCCTGCGTTGGCCGCTGCTGACTCTGTGGCGCTGGTGGTGATGTCCATGCCTTGCAGGAGCCAAGTTGCAACCCACAGGGCAAGCCCGTTGATCAGGACGCGAATGATGAATGAACCCATGGCCCCATGCTTTCACACGGGCCTGATAAAGAGCTCGGTGTTAGCCATGGATGGGCAAGTAGGCTTGAAGCCATGACTACTACTGACAACGTACCGGAGGGCGTAATCCCTCGTCCGGTCGTGGACAGGCTTCCCAAGTACGCGGCCGGCAAACCCCCTGCTGCGATTGAGGGCCTCACCAGCTATAAATTGTCGTCCAACGAAAACCCTCTGCCCCCGATTCCTGCAGTGTTGCAGGCAATCGCGGACCAGACCGACATCAACCGTTACCCGGACCCGCTGGCTACAAAGCTGCGCAAAGCTTTGGCCGATTTCCTGGATGTTCCGGCTGATGATGTTGTCACCGGTGCAGGCAGCTTGGGGGCTCTGAACCAAATCCTGGACACCTTCGCCGGGCAGAATGACGACGGTAAGCAAGACGAGGTGATTTACGCCTGGCGTTCCTTCGAGGCATATCCCATCTGTGTCGGCCTTGCCGGTGCAGCCAGTGTACAAATCCCGCTGCTCCCGGACGGGCGCCACGACCTCGAGACCATGGCCGCCGCAGTGACCGTCCGCACCAAAGTGATCCTCCTGTGCACGCCTAACAACCCCACCGGCCCAATCCTCACAGCCGAGGAAACGGAACGCTTCATCCAAGCAGTGCCGCCCAACGTGGTGGTAGTCATCGATGAGGCATACCAGGAGTTTGTGCGGGACGCCGACGCTGTAGACGGCATCAAGGTCTACCGCAAATACCCCAATGTTGTGGTGCTGAGGACCTTCTCCAAAGCACACGGCCTGGCGGGACTGCGTGTTGGCTACAGTGTCTCCGGCCCCGTGCTCACCCAGCACCTCCGGGTGACGGCCACTCCCTTTGCCGTTTCCCAAATCGCCGAACGCGCTGCCGTTACTTCGATCGAGAATTTCGATCAGGTTGTGGAAAGGGTACAAAGCCTGGTGGATGAACGTGATCGCGTGACGGCCGGCCTGAGGGAACTCGGTTGGTTCGTTCCTGAGGCTCAAGGCAATTTCGTTTGGTTGAATCTCGGGGAGCACAGCGCGGAGTTTGCTGCCTTGGCTGCAGAGCGGGCCTTGTCTGTCCGGGCCTTTGGAAACGAGGGCGTTCGAGTCAGCATCGGCGAGGTGGAAGCCAACACCAGGTTCTTGGATCTCTGTGCAGGTTATACAAAGGCTCCGCGAGGTTCCTAGCGGTTAACAAATGCGCCAACCGTACTTACTGCCGATAAAGTAAGGACGAAAGCCAAAACATATGCCCGTTCCGGAATGCAT
>NZ_JAGGPR010000001.1 GCF_018613695.1 Arthrobacter sp. ISL-95
CTCCTGCAGCCACGTCCAACCTTCCTTTAGGCGCATGCATCGGCGCCTCAAGTCCGGCAGGGTAACTGCCCGTCGTGAACGCGTCGTGTGCGACATCTCTGTTTCAACAGCCCGGTCGGATGCGCCGGGCAGGTCTTGTGAGCGCTTGGCTGCCTGTGGAACTTCACGGGGCGATCGCCCTGCAGCCGTAGCGCTCATGGCCACTCTAGCTTTCTCGGCGTCGCGATGCGTAGCCGTGGGGCCCGAGGGGCGTTGTATGTCACACTCCCGCCGCCTCCGTGACGCAAAGCACGCAATCCTTGTGGACTCGAAACACCGTGTGGAATGCGGAATATGGCCGCTGGCTGGGACAATGGCTTGAAGCACACGCCCAAAGGGTGTTGGCTGTTAGTAATGGAAGTCACTGCAAAAGGAGGAAACGTGAGCGAGGCCGACGCCGCCACATCGGTAAAAGTGGCGGAAAGAATGGGTTTCAAAGATGGGGATCTGATTCAGGAACGCGGCTACGACGACGACGTCGATTTCGACTTGCGTGACGACATCGAAGATGTCACAGGCTCCGAGTTGTTGGATGAAGATGATCATGACGTCGTAGATGCTGTTGTTTTCTGGTGGCGGGACGGCGACGGTGACCTTGTTGATGCCCTCATGGATTCGCTCACCAACCTGAAGGAAGGCGGAGTTGTTTGGGTGCTGACCCCAAAGTCAGGCCGTGACAACTACGTATCTCCGGCGGATATCCAGGATGCCGCACCCACCTCCGGGCTGCACCTCACCACCTCGGCAGGCGTTTCAAAGGACTGGAGCGCCACTCGTTTGGTGCCCAAGAAGAACAAGTGACCGAAGTCCAGCAGGCACCTGCCTCTGTGCTCGCTCCCAAAACAGGGCAGCTTGCACCGGATTTTGAACTGCTGAATCAGTACGGCGAGCCTGTTCGCTTGGCCGACTTTCGGGGCCGAAACGTTGTTGTCGTGTTCTTTCCCTTTGCCTTCTCCGGCATTTGTACAGGGGAGCTCTGTGAGATTCGCGACAACATCGCTGCCTTCAAGGATACGAACGCCACGGTATTGGCTATTTCCGTAGACAGTAAGTTCGCCCAGCGGGCATACGCTGAGCACGAGCAGTTCGGCTTTGACCTGCTGGCAGACTTTTGGCCACATGGAGCGGTAGCAAGAAGCTACGGCGTCTTCGACGGGGCGAGTGGCATGGCGTTGAGGGGGACGTTCATCATCGACGCTGCGGGAGTTGTCCGCTATGTGGTTGTCAATCCACGAGGCCAGGCGCGGGACTTTGCCGAATATCGTCGGGCGTTGTCGTCCTTGGCGGAGCAGTAGTCGTGAGCCATCACAGCCCCGGAGTGGGAATGACCGGGTTCGCCAGCATGGCGCCCGCGCCGGTGGCACAGCTGACTCCGCGGGAACTGGACGAACTGAGGGCTGCCTTGGATCTTCTTGGGGGTAAGCGCTTGACTGTTCTCACGGGCGCCGGGTTGAGTACCGATTCCGGGATTCCTGACTACCGTGGCCCGGGCTCTGCGCCTCGGAACCCCATGACCTACCAGGAGTTCATTGGGAGTGAGGCCAGCCGTCGCCGCTATTGGGCACGGAACCACATTGGGTGGTCCCATCTCAGGCACGCCGATCCCAACGCCGGCCATGTTGCGGTGGCGCTCCTGGAGCGGCGCGGTTTGCTGACTGGTCTCATCACCCAAAATGTTGACAGGCTCCATGAGGACGCCGGAAGTGTCAACGTGGTGGATCTGCACGGCCGCTTTGACCAGGTGGTTTGTCTTGAAAACGGCCACACCTTCAGTAGGCGTTTGATTGCAGCGATCCTTGAAGAAATCAATCCCGGTTTCCTCGAAGCCGCGTTGGAGTCCGGAGTGGTGGAAATGGCACCCGATGCTGACGCTACAGTTGAGGATTCTGAGCTCATTACCTCGTTCGTTATGGCTGTTTGTCCCATATGCGGCGGAACGCTGAAGCCGGACTTTGTCTACTTCGGCGAGAACGTCCCCAAGGATCGTGTGGCCCGGGCTTACGAGATGGTGGACAACGCGGACGCCCTCTTGGTAGCGGGATCGTCGCTGACGGTTCAGAGTGGACTGCGCTTCGTCCGTCATTCAGCAAAAGCAGGAAAACCAGTGGTGATCATTAACCGGGGAACTACACGTGGGGATGAGTTTGCAGAGCTGAAACTGGATTTGGGAGTCAGCGGCGCGTTGGGCTACCTTGCACGCTCTTTGCCGGATCTTCCCCGGGCTCCTGAGCCGATTGGTGTTTCCCCTGGTTGATCATGTAGAGTCATTGTTCGTTGGTTGAAGCGCTGAGGAAGTTACGAAGCGCGGAGGCAGCGGTTTTGGGTCTTTAGCTCAGCTGGTAGAGCGCCACGTTTACACCGTGGATGTCATCGGTTCGATCCCGGTAGGACCCACCGAATAAACCCCGTCATTCAAGTCGTAAGGCTTGGACGGCGGGGTTTTTTGTGTCTCCGTTTCCCGTCCATGACTCTTTTAATGTCGGAGCATCGCCCTACGGTTCATTCCATGGAGCAGATATACATCCCCGCGGTTGAGCAAGGCGCACCGGCGGTAGTAGTGCGTGGAGGCCGGGAGTGGCGCATGGTGGTGGAACCTGTTCGATGGTTTGAGCGGGTTGCCTGGTGGGAGAAGTCCCGGCGGATGCCGCGAGGGCAGGGGCGGGTTGACGTTGAAGTCTGGCAGGTCCAGGTTCGCTTGGGAAACAACCTTGCGTCCGGCATCGCCACGTGGGAATTGGTGCGGGACGGTTCCGGTGGTGGCTGGTCCATCCGGGGCGAGGAACTCGCTGCGGCGTAGCCCTGGGCCGGGAAATGGATGAGCTCTCCACCGCGACTATTGGGGGATGCCGCGGTGGAGAGCTCGAAGATGAATATACAGAGAACTTTTGGCTTTGAAAAGTATGGCCCCCTCCCAGGTCGGAAGTGCTGTCGGTTACCGCCCTGCTCCGCCTTCTTCATTCCACTATGATGAGTAGTGTTCAGTAGATTGAACACTCTAATTGCGATGTTGAAGGAGAATCATGGCTGATTCCCGCTCTCCCCGTTCCGAAGGGCTGGGTGCCTCATCGCCGGCGCCTGCCGTCACCCGTGCCGCTGCGGTGCTGGAGGCACTTGCAGCGTCGCCTTCAGGCCGCTTGACGCTCAGCGATCTTTCTCGTGAACTTGGCATCCCCAAGTCGTCTACCTCGAACCTATTATTGGCCCTGGAAGAAGCTCGCCTCATCACCAGGCAGGGGGCGGACTTTGCCTTGGGCAGAAAGCTCGTTGAACTTGGAGCTGCCTATCTCAGCCGCCTCGACGAGGTCCAGGAGTTCTACAAATATTGCGAGCAGGCGCCCACACTCTCCGGGGAGACTGTGAGGATCGCGATGCTCGACGGCGACCACGTCATCTACCTAGCGAGATATGAGGGGCACCCTGCGGTCAGGTTGACGTCGAACATCGGCGACAAGATGCCTGTCTCGCTCTGCAGTGTGGGTAAAGCTCTGATTGCCCAGTTGCACGATCACGATATCGACTCAATGTTCCCGGATGGCATGGAGCTCCCAACCATGACTGCCAACTCCCTTAAGTCCGCCGAGGAGCTCAAAGCGCAGATTTCTGTCATTCGTCAGCGGGGATATGCCTTCGAGGACGAAGAATCCACGGTGGGTGTGGTGTGTCTGGCTGTGCCGGTCCCCACTCATGGAGCCCATGGCCCCAGCCTTGGCCTCTCCGTGACGGCGCTCAAGGCCACCTACTCCGAAGAACAAGGTGCGCTCATGGTCAAGGAATTGAAGGAGTTGGCGCGTTCCCTGGGCAACCCGATGGGCTAGCCTTGCGATCTCCTGCTAAATAAATCTGATTACAACCTTGGCACTGAGTTCAACACGCTGTACGCTGTTCATCATAGTGATCTTGGCGGTGATGCCATCACTATCTCGCTGGGCCAACGGGGGCCCGGGGTGATTTTGAGGGAGTGCTTGTGATAACTCGTGCAAATGAAAAGCTCGCAGCCGAGGCTGACGACGCTGTAGTTGAGCCGGAACAGCTCCGCAGGGCTACGTTGGCCAGCTCTGTAGGTTCCGCGCTGGAATACTACGACTTCTATATCTACGGCCTTGCGTCGGCGCTGATCTTCGGCCCGCTGTTCTTTTCACCGCTGGGCCCCGATGGTGCTCTCATTGCATCCTTCGCCACCTATGGTGTTGGCTTCGCTGCACGTCCCTTCGGTGGTTTGATCTTCGGCTACATCGGTGACCGCTTCGGCAGGAAGATGGTTCTCATCATGACCATCGCACTGATGGGAACAGCGAGCTTTGCCATTGGGCTGCTACCCACGTTCGAACAAGCTGGAATGCTCGGCGCTGTTCTGCTGGTCACCCTTAGGATCATCCAGGGACTGGGAGCAGGGGCGGAGCAGGCCGGCGCAACAACCCTGATTTCGGAAGTTGCACCGCGCCGCCGTCGTGGGTTCTACGCTTCGCTGCCGTTCGTCGGCATCCAGCTGGGCACGCTCCTCGGTGCTGGAACTTTTGCGCTCATCGCGATGGCAGACAAGTCGGTCCTCCAAGGCTGGCTGTGGCGTGTGCCTTTCCTGGCCAGCTTCATTCTGATCGCAGTGGCCATCTTCATCCGTCTCAAGCTCAAGGAAACCCCTGCGTTCCAAGAGCTCGAGAAGCACAAGAACGTGGTCAAGAACCCTATTGGCGCTCTCTGGAAGCACTCAAAGAAGAATGTGTTGCTTGGCATCGGTCTTCGCATGGGAGAGAACGGAAACTCTTCGATCTACTCCGCGCTGCTGGTCTCCTTCATGAGCATGCCGGCAGGTGTCTTTGCAGGCAACAACTCAATCGGTCCTGTCGGTTTGCTGATTGCCGCCGGCTTCGCCGCCGTCTTGGTGGTCACGTTCGGTGCACTGTCCGATAGGTTCGGTCGCGTTCCTGTCTACCGCTACGGTGCACTGTTCCAAGCGATCATCGCGGTCCCAGCCTTCTACCTGGTCACCTTGGGCAACGTCACATTGGTCTGGATTGTCATGGCGGTAGGCATCGCAATCGGTGTTCAGTCAATGCTCGGCCCCCAATGTCCGCTGCTGCCCGAACTTTTTGGATCGCAATACCGCTTCACCGGTGTCGCCATGAGCCGGGAGATCTCAGCGGTTCTGGCCGGTGGCCTGGCGCCGTTGCTGGGCGCGCTGATGTTGGCCGCCACCCATCACTCGTGGCTGGTCCTTGCCATCTATTCACTGGTCCTGGCGCTCATCTCCTTCGTGACCACGTTCTTCACGCCGGAGACTGCAGGCAGGGACCTGGTCAGCACCGAAGACGCGAAATAGCTTCCCCAGGAGCAGCCAAGCGAAGCAACGCCTGACAACCAATACCAACAGAGCGGCGCCCTCCATGCGGAGGGTGCCGCTCTTCCATGTCCGGGGACACAAAATGGGCGTGAAGAGCGTGATGGCAAAAGACGCGTGACAGTGCAGAATTGGTGCAGTGAATGAGGAGCGTGTGCATGACGGCTACCAAGGGCCTCGCATCACCGGAAAGTCCTGGGCGGGTCCGGGCAGGCGGCCGGGGTACTAATTTCCGGCCCGAGATTCAGGGCCTGCGTTCGCTGGCCGTGCTCATGGTTGTTTCGTACCACATCTGGTTCGGCCGGGTCTCTGGTGGGGTGGATGTTTTCCTGCTGATTTCGGCGTTCCTGATGACCCTGCAATTCGTGAGTCGCTACGAGGATGCCCGGCCGGTATCACTGGTGCGGCACTGGTTGCACCTGTTCTGGCGGCTGCTGCCTGCCGTCGTCGTGGTGTTGCTTGGAACGTTGGCGTCCACTTATGTGATCATTCCGCGCACGCGCTGGATTGAGATAGTCAGCCAAGGCTGGGCATCCCTGTTCTACGTTCAAAATTGGCTGCTTCAGCGGCAGGTAGTCAACTACTACGCGGCAGACCACAGCGTAGCGAGCCCTTTTCAGCATTTCTGGTCGCTGTCCATCCAAGGACAGGTGTTCATCATGTGGCCGGCCATCTTTGTTGCCACAGCCTGGCTGTGTCGGCGCCTCGGACTGCGGTATCGGGCTGTGCTGTTGGGAGTGTTCGGACTGGTTTTTGCCGTATCTCTGGCGTACTCGGTCTACTTCACGGCCGCCCATCAGGAACTGGCTTACTTCGATACCTTTGCCCGGCTGTGGGAGTTCGCCTTGGGCACCCTTGTGGCGCTGCTACTTCCGTATCTTCAGCCCGGCCGCGGTATGAGGAGCGTGCTGGGGTGGGTAGGAGTGGCGGCCATGTTGAGTTGCGGCGCTCTCCTTCAGGTCCAGACCGCCTTTCCCGGTTACGTAGCCCTGTGGCCGACGCTCGCAGCTGTAGCCGTCATCATTGCAGGACAATCGGGAAGCCGCTTCGGAGTTGACCGCATCCTTTCGTCCAAACTGTTGGTGGGGCTGGGATCTACCTCGTATGCCCTGTACCTGTGGCATTGGCCCCTGTTGGTGACCACTCTGGTATGGATGGGCAGGGATCATGCCGATGCTTTGACCGGTGCCTTGATTGTTGGTGCGTCCCTTTTGTTGGCGTTTCTCACCACGCGGTTTGTGGAGCAGCCACTGCGTGCATGGAGGTGGCCGGAAGCGAAACGACGTCGCCTGGCTTTGGCTGTGTTGGTTTGCCTGGCAGTGGCTGCGGCCCCGATGGCGCAGTTTGGATTTCAACAGCAGGCGGAGAAGGACCTCATTGCCAAGCAGGGCGCCGAGGATAACCCCGGGGCGCGGGCTTTGCTGCCCGGCTACCTTGACCGGGTTGGCGAAGGCGCGCGAACACTGCCTACCCCTGAGCAGCTCCCGGAGGATTGGGGAAAACTGGATGGCCCATGTACCGGTGACCTCCGGCCCTCGGATCCAGCGCTCTTTGCAGAGTGCCAGCAGAACGACGTCGGCGCTGACGCAGAGAAGACCGTTTTGGTCGTGGGTCAGTCCCATTCGCTGCAATGGCTCGGAGCAATCGGTCCGTTGGCAAAGGAACACCGCTGGCGTGTCCAATCCATCACGTTCGGCGCCTGCCCGTTCATGACCGAAACCGATGAGGTGGGGGACGAATGCAATGCCTTCAACAGGAACGTCCGGGAACACATCCGTGTCCATCGGCCGGATGCCGTCTTCCTGGTAGGCACGGCTGCTGTTCCCGACTCACCCGACGAGGACCTCACCTGGGGCCTTGACGAGTTGGTGGGTGAAATTACTGATCAAGGTGTGGAAGTTATCGCCATGCGGGACAATCCACGTTTCTCCTTCAGCCCCAGTGAATGTGCCATGGCTTCCGGAGTGGATGATCCGCATTGCCGCCCTGCCCTGTCCTCGGTGCTCGCAGAAACCAATCCGCTAAACCAGTTGGAGGGCACGTTCACGGGGTTGTCGATCCTGGATATGACGGACCTGATCTGTGACGGGAGATCCTGCCCGGGCATCGTGGGCAACGTGTACGTCTACCTCGACGACAACCACCTCTCGAGCACGTACGTCAGGACGATGACCGAGACGTTGTCCGAGAGGTGGTTTGACGCCACTGGATGGTAGCTGCCGGCCTAGTAGAAATGGACCGGATCAACGAGGTGGGGAAGTTCCCCGCCATCCAAGAATGTTCGCAGGTTGCTGCAAAAGCGTTCTGCGATGAGTCGGTTTTCTGCAGCGCTCAAGGCCGAGGTGTGTGGTGACACAAGGACTTTGGGGTGGTTCCACAGGGGGCTGCCCTGGGGGAGGGGTTCCACCGCGAAAACGTCGAGGCAGGCGTAGGAAACCTGACCGTTGTTCAGCGCCTCCAGTAAGGCTTCTTCGTCCACTACGGTCCCGCGGCCAACGTTGACGAATACGGTTCCTGGTTTCATGGCGGAGAAAAGCTGGCTGTTGAACAGCTTCTCCGTATACGGCGTGCCGGGCAGTGTGTTGACCACTGCGTCCGCCTCGGCCAGCAGGCCAGGCAGGCCTTCGTTGTCAGTGACCTGGTCGATCCCTTCAATGGCTTCGACGTTGCGCTTGGTTCCGCTGACCTTCATTCCCAGGGCCTGCGCGATTCGGGCGGTTTCCATGCCGATCTCACCGAGGCCCGTGATCACCACCCTTGATCCGTTGGCCAGCTTGGTGGGCGTCCTCAGTTCAGGCCAGACTTTGCCGGCTTGGTCTTGTGCCATTTCTGCGCTGCGCTTGAAGCCGTTGAGGATGCCGAAGGCTGAAAACTCTGCCAGGGGCAGCGCGTGGACGCCCGCGGACGTTGTCACGCGGAACTTCTGCAAGGTTTCGGTGTCGAGTCCGGAGGCCTTGACGGCGCCACCGGCTCCGGCTGCCATGGCGTGGATCCATTGCAGGTGGGGGTTGCTGCCGGCGATACGTGCCAGTCCGGCAGGGCTTTCGTTGGGGAATCCATACAGGATCTGCGCCCGGTTCAGCATGTCCCAGTAGCGTTCCTCCTGCTCCGGTGCGCGCTTGAAGGCGGGATCACCGGCGTGATCGGCCGGGAAGCGTTCCGGCGGTAGGAGCTCGGGTTCGTAGAGAACTGTTACGGAGGGATCTACGGCGCGGATCAGCTCTACATGCTCGGCTTCGAGGGGTACAGCGATGGCGATGGTAAGTTCATCAGTCGTCATAGTGTTCATCATACTGAATGGAGGCTAGGATATTGAACAGAATTCTGCAAGATGACCACAAAGAAGTGAGGGATTACCTGCTATGACAAGCAAACGGGTTGGCTTCGTCGGTTTGGGACTCATGGGGGCGCCCATGGCCTCAAACATCGCTAAGGCCGGTTGGAAAGTCACCGCTTGGAACCGCTCCGGCGCCGCCTTTGACCACCTCACCGTCCAGCGCGCGGCCAGTGTCGCTGAACTGCGCAATGAGGAAGTCATCATTTTCATGCTCCCCGACCTTCCCTACATCGAAGAAGCCGCGGCTGACTTGTTTGAGTCCTGGCGGAGCAATCCGCCGCGGCCGGGCACCACCGTCGTTATCATGAGCAGCGTTTCCCCTACCGCGGTCCAGCAGTTCGGCGAAACTGTTCAGCAGGCCTCCGGTGGAAATGCGGTGGTAGTGGATGCGCCGGTCAGCGGCGGCACCGCGGGTGCGCAAAGCGGAACCCTTGCCATCATGGTGGGCGCCACCCAAAGCCAGTTCGAAGAGCTCAAGCCCCTTCTCGAAACCATGGGAACCACGGTCCGGCTCATGGGGCCACTGGGATCGGGGTCGCTCGCCAAAGCCTGCAACCAACTCATCGTAGGAACCACGACGGCGGCCCTCGCCGAAGCAGCCGAACTCGCCGAACGCTCCGGTATGGATGTGGAGGCCCTCTACGAGGTCCTCTCCGGAGGGCTAGCCGGAAGCAAGGTCCTGGACAATGTTGGTCCCCGGCTGTCCGCCAAGAACTATGCCCCCACCGGACCGGCCAAGTTCATGCACAAGGACCTGGGGTTCGTGCTGACCAGTGCGGATGCCGTCGGTTCCGCGGTTCCCATGGCATCGGCGGCAATCGACCTGTACGCCGAACTCAAGCGCCAAGGACTCGGGGATCAGGACCTCGCCGTCGTCCGGCAAACCATCGCAAACCTCAGCCAAATCTCAAGCGCGTCGGCCGGCACCAATTAAACGGCCTGCACCAGCTGAATCGGTCAAACCCAAGAAGGAATGATGAATAAACCATGAGTGGACTTTTTGATCTGACCGGGCGGGTTGCCTTGGTCACCGGTTCCAGCCGCGGCATTGGCAACGCCCTTGCGAGGGGGCTGGCAGATGCAGGCGCCACGGTGGTGTTGAACGGCATCAGTCCGGAGCGTCTCGAAACAGCCCTCCAAGCCATGGACGTTGACTACCCGCAAGGGAGGATCCACAGCCGCGCGTTCGACGTCACCGATGCCACGGCCGCGGCTGTTGGAGTGGCATGGATTGAGGAGAACGTAGGACCGCTGGACATCCTGGTAAATAACGCAGGAGTTCAGCACCGTGTTCCCATGCTGGACCTTGACGTCAAGGACTGGGACCGGGTCATCACCACCAACCTGACAAGCGCCTTCCTTGTAGGGCGTGAAGTGGCCAGGCACATGATCCCCCGGGGACAAGGCAAGATCATCAATATCTGCTCAGTCCAGACAGACCTGGCCCGCCCCACCATCGCACCCTATGTGGCGGCGAAGGGTGGGCTCCGCAACCTCACCCGCGCCATGACCGCAGAATGGGCAGGCAGTGGACTGCAGATCAACGGCATCGCGCCAGGGTACATCCACACCGAGATGACCCAAAACCTGGTGGACGATCCCGATTTCAACTCTTGGATCCTGGGCCGGACGCCGGCCAACCGGTGGGGGACAGTGGCCGATCTTGCCGGGCCAACGGTATGGCTCGCCTCGCAAGCGTCCAACTTTGTTAATGGCCAGACGATCTTCGTCGACGGTGGAATGACGGTGGTGGTCTGATGAGCATCATTCTCCCGGTCTCCGGACCCGCCGTAGTTGCCCATGGCAAGGGCGATCTCAGGATCGAGGACATCCCACTGACCGCACCAGCCACTGATGAAGTGATTGTAGAGATTGCCTACGGCGGGATCTGCGGTTCCGACCTTCATTACTGGCTCCATGGTGCAGCAGGGGAGTCGATCCTCAAAGAACCCATGGTCCTGGGACACGAGATTGTAGGTGTGGTGGTCCAGCAGGCATCTGATGGCACCGGCCCTGCCGTAGGAACGCCGGTGGCTGTTCACCCTGCGACTCCTGCAGCCGGGAATGTCAGGTACCCCGAGGACCGGCCCAACCTTTCCCCGGGATGCACCTATCTGGGCAGTGCTGCCCGGTACCCGCACACTGACGGTGCGTTCAGTCGCTACGCCAACCTGCCATCAAGGATGCTTCGGCCGCTCCCGGAGAGCCTGGAGCTGCGGACAGCCGCGCTTGTGGAGCCTGCCAGTGTTGCTTGGCACGCTGTTGGCCGGGCAGGTGACGTCAAAGGAACGACCGCCCTGGTGATCGGCAGCGGCCCCATCGGTGCACTCGCCGTCGCCGTTCTGAAGCGTGCCGGCGCGGCCCGGATCGTCGCCGTCGACATGCATGACAAGCCCTTGGAAATAGCCCGGGCTGTTGGCGCCCATGAGGTCCTCAAGGGCGACGAAGCTGAGGCAATCGCGGCTGTGGACGCCGACGTCGTTATTGAATCCTCGGGAAGCCATTACGGTCTCGCTTCGGCCATCAAAGGTGCCACCCGCGGAGGCAAAGTGGTGATGGTGGGGCTTCTGCCCTCGGGACCCCAGCCAGTATTCATCTCTTTGGCCATCACCCGGGAGCTGGAACTGCTTGGCTCATTCCGCTTCAACGACGAAATTGACCATGTCATTGCTGCTTTGGCCGACGGTTCGCTGTTTGTGGACCCCGTGGTGACCCACGAATTTGACCTCTCCCGCGGACTTGAAGCCTTTGAGGTGGCAAAGAACTCAGCCGAATCCGGGAAGGTACTGCTGAACTTCCAGCAGTAGCTGTCTAGTTTTTGGTGACGGGGACGAACACGCGGGGCTGGTCATTCCAACTGGGTGCCAGCTCCGCAATGGTTTGCCGCATGATTTTGGCGGCAGCGTCGCGCGCCAAGGAACCGTCGCCTGCATCGATCGCATGGGCGACGTCCATGTGCCACTGCAGCGCCTGCTTTTGGGGATGTTCAGGCATAAGGCCGTGGACGGTTCTGCCGGTGAGGGTCTCCGTGACCTGGCCAATCAGGTTGGCGAACATTTCGTTGCCGGAGCCGGAGAGGACCAGCGCATGGAACCGGATATCGAGGTCCAGGAACCGGGCCATGTCGCCGGCATCGCCGGCTTCCTTCATGGCAAGTGAAATGTCCACCAACTCCTGCCGAAGACTTTCGGGTGCATTTCCTGCTGCCAGTTCTGCCGCTACAGGCTCGACGGCGGAGCGCAGTTCGGCAAGCGACCTCAATTGGGCGCCGCGCCCCTCGCCGGCAAGCCGCCAACGAATCACCAAAGGATCGAAAGGATTCCAGCGATGTGCCGGTAAAACCCGGATACCCACTCGTTTGATGGTCTCCACAAGTCCCAGGGACTGCAGAACACGGACAGCTTCACGAACCACGGAGCGCGAGACGTTGAGCTCGTCTTCCAAATGTTCGGCCAGCATGACATGGCCCGTGGGAAGGGCGCCACCGACGATTCTGGTGCCCAAGTGCTCTACGGCGCGGTGGTGGAGGCTGGTTGACATAGAGGTAAGCATAGTGGCGCGGCGACGTCCGGTGCGCCGGGGAATCCGGGGCAGCATCATAGACTGTTTATGACGCGGCACCGTTCCAAAACGTGGGCGCCGCTTTCCCGCACATGGCTGAAATACGTATGGTTTATTACAGCCCCTGGTTTTGAAATCGCTTCCTGCGTGCCCCATAGGGGAACGGGCGACTGTTTGTACACGAACGAATTGGAGTTTTGATGTCAGCACACATCGGTGTCACCGGCCTTGCGGTGATGGGCGCCAACCTGGCCCGAAACCTTGCCCGTAATGGCTTCACCGTGGCTCTCCACAACCGCTCCGTGGAAAAGACTGACGCCCTGCTTGAAAAGCACGGCACGGACGGCGACTTCATCCGCACGGAAACGCTGCAGGAACTTGTAGACTCCCTCGAAAAGCCCCGCCGTGTACTGATCATGGTTAAGGCAGGCGCTCCCGTTGACAACGTCATCGAGCAGCTCGAGCCCTTGCTGGAGGCCGGTGACATCATCATCGACGCCGGTAACTCGCACTACGAGGACACCCGCCGCCGCGAAGCCGCGCTGGCCAAGAAGGACCTCCACTTCGTCGGCGTCGGGGTATCCGGTGGCGAAGAGGGCGCCCTGAACGGCCCGTCCATCATGCCCGGTGGCTCCCGTGAGTCCTACGACGCCCTGGGCCCACTGCTGGAGAAGATTTCGGCAAAGGTCGACGGCGAACCGTGCTGCGCATGGATCGGCACCGACGGCGCCGGCCACTTCGTCAAGATGGTCCACAACGGCATTGAGTACGCCGACATGCAGGTCATCGGTGAAGCGTTCGACCTCCTCCGTTCCGGCGCCGGCATTGAGCCCGCTGAGCAGTCCAAAATCTTCGCTGAGTGGAACAAGGGCGACCTGTCCTCCTTCCTGATCGAAATCTCCGCCGAGGTCCTGGGACACGTCGACGCCAAGACGGGCAAGCCGTTCGTGGACGTCGTGGTTGATGCCGCAGGTCAGAAGGGCACTGGCCGCTGGACGGTCATCTCCGCCCTGGAACTAGGCTCCCCGGTGTCCGGCATCGCCGAGTCCGTATTCGCTCGTGCGCTGTCTTCCCAGACCGAGCAGCGCAAGCTTGGCCAGGAATTGCTTGCCGGTGAAGAAGCCACGGTGGAGATCCCCGAGACGTTCGTCGAGGATGTCCGGCAGGCACTGTACGCCTCCAAGCTGGTCTCCTACGCCCAGGGCCTGGACATGCTGACCTCCGCTGCCAAGGAGTACGGCTGGGACCTGAAGCTGGACGAAATCGCTTCGCTGTGGCGTGCAGGCTGCATCATTCGTGCCGAGCTGCTCAAGGACATCACCAAGGCTTACGCCGCTGAGGAAAGACCCGCAAACCTGCTGTTCGCGCCGGCCTTCACCAAGGCTATTGCCGAGGCACTTCCGGCTTGGCGCCGCGTAGTAGCCACAGCTGTCCAGCTGGGCATCCCGGTACCGGTGTTCTCTTCCTCGCTGGCCTACTACGACGGTCTGCGCCGCAAGCGCGTTGCCGCTGCCCTGATCCAAGGCCAGCGCGACCTCTTCGGCGCCCACACCTACGGTCGCGTGGACACCGAAGGAACGTTCCACACCCTCTGGGGCGAAGACAAGTCCGAAATCTCGGCAGTCGACACCCACTAGCAGCAGCTTCCCGCCAAAGGCCGGTTCCACCCAGTTACGCTGGGGTGGGCCGGCCTTTGCTGTGTCTCACTGTTTGCCGTACTTCACTGAAGGAGACCAGCCATGGCATCCCGCATTGCGCTTGTCACCGGGGCCTCCACCGGAATCGGATTTGACACTGCCCTTGCGCTCAGTGCGGTTGGCTTTACGGTCTACGCGGGCGCGCGCCGTGTGGAGAGAATGGAACCGCTGAAGCACCATGGCGTCACCATCCTGCCCTTGGATGTCACCTCGGAGGAATCTATGACTTCCGCGGTGTCGCTGGTTGAAGCGGCCCATGGGCGGATCGATGTCCTGGTCAACAATGCGGGCTATGGTTCCTACGGCTCACTGGAGGAAGTACCGCTGGCCGAGGGCAGGCGCCAGTTTGACGTCAATGTCATGGGCCTGGCAAGGATGACCCAACTGGTAATTCCGGGGATGCGCAGCCTCCGCTCCGGACGGATTATCAATGTCACCTCCATAGGTGGCAAAATCCATGAGCCGCTGGGCGCTTGGTATCACGGAACGAAGTTCGCGGTGGAGGGAATGAGCGATTCACTGCGGCTGGAGTTGAGGCCACATGGAATAGACGTGGTCATTATTGAACCGTCGGGAACAGATAGTGAGTGGGGCACCATAGCGGGGGAGGGCCTCTTGCTTACCTCGGGCAATGGACCGTACAAGGATCAAGCACACATTGTGGCCGCCGCGCTGGCTTCGACATCCGCAACCGGCCACATGGTATCTACGCCTGCGACGGTTGTAGCAAAAACCATTGTTCGAGCCGCAACGGCAAAACGCCCCAGGACCCGCTACCCGGTGGGTAGGGGCGCCTGGAGCGTCTTGGCAATGCGCAGAATTCTTCCGGACCGCGCCTTCGATGCTGTCTTTTGGAACTTCTACCGAAGGCTGGCCGGCTAGATCCGGTATTCGATGTAGTACTCCGCCGGATCCACGGCTGGTTTGGTTTCGGATCGTGCATCACGGTGTCGCCACGTTGCGGGGATGCCGGTGATGATGGATTCCGCTGGGGCGTCCTTGACCACCACGGCATTGGCGCCAATAGCACTGCCGGCACCGATAGTGATGGGACCCAGGACCTTCGCACCGGCGCCTATGGTGACGCGGTCGCCGATGGTTGGGTGACGCTTGACCTTGGCCAACGAACGGCCGCCCAGGGTTACTCCGTGATAGATCATCACGTCCTCACCGATCTCGGCAGTCTCACCAATCACCACACCCATGCCGTGATCAATGAAGAACCGCCGGCCGATAGTTGCGCCGGGATGGATTTCGATGCCGGTAAGGAATCTTGCCAACTGGGAAATGAGGCGCGCAGGAAAACGGAGCGCCGGATTTTGCCAGAGCCGATGCGTTATCCGGTGTGCCCAAATGGCGTGCAGGCCGGAGTAGGCGAAAAAGTTCTCAAAAGAGCCTCGAGCCGCCGGGTCGTGGGACCGGGCGGCGTCGAGGTCTTCCTTAAGCCTTGCGAAGAAGCTCACAAAGACCTTTCTACAGGAAATGAAGGCGTGCCGGCGTTGTGTTAGCCGCGGATGTCGTCGAACAGCACAGTGGAGATGTAACGCTCTCCGAAGTCACACACGACGGCAACGATCAGCTTGCCTGCGTTCTCAGGACGCTTGGCCAACTCCAAAGCACCCCACACAATGGCGCCGGACGAAATGCCGCCCAGGATACCTTCACGAGCGCCGAGTTCACGGGCTACGCGGACCGAATCTTCCAAGGTGGCGTCCAGAACTTCGTCGTAGACGTTGGTGTCCAGGATTTCCGGAACAAAGTTGGCGCCGATGCCCTGGATCTTGTGCGGGCCTGGGGCTCCACCGTTGAGGATCGCGGAGTCCTTGGGCTCAATGGCCACAATCTGCACGCCGGGCTTGCGTTCCTTGAGGACCTGGCCAACACCGGTGATGGTTCCGCCGGTACCTACCCCGGCAACAAAGATGTCTACTTCACCGTCGGTGTCTTCCCAGACTTCCTCGGCTGTGGTGGCACGGTGGATCGCAGGGTTGGCCTCGTTGGCGAACTGCTGCGCCCAAATGGAGTTCTCGGTGTTGGCAACAATTTCCTGCGCCTTTTCGACGGCGCCGCGCATGCCTTCGGATCCGGGCGTCAGGACGATCTCGGCGCCGTAAGCGCGCAGCATGACGCGGCGCTCAGTGGACATGGTCTCAGGCATGGTCAGGATGACCTTGTAGCCGCGCGCTGCACCCACCAAGGCCAGGGCGATGCCGGTGTTGCCCGAGGTACCTTCGACGATGGTACCGCCTGGCTTCAGGGCGCCGGACTTCTCGGCAGCATCAATGATGGCCACGCCGATGCGGTCCTTGACGCTGTTGGCCGGGTTGTAGAACTCGAGCTTGACTGCAACGGTAGCGTCGAGGCCCTCGGTGAGCCGGTTCAGGCGAACCAGCGGAGTGCGGCCGACCAGCTGCGTGACGTCGTCGTAGATCCTTGCCATGAAAATTACGCCTATCTCTGAAGAGGGAATGCTGAGGTCAGCCTAACCAGCGGGATCGAAACCCCGCTAAGCAGTAAGCCACGCAGAGTAATATTTCCTGGCCTTTGCCAACTTGGGGTTGATGATCACCTGGCAATACCCCTGATAAGGGAACTTTGCATAGTAATTCTGGTGGACTTCCTCGGCTTCATGAAACTCGGGAAGGCGGCTGACCTCGGTCACAATGGGATCGGACCAGAGGGACTGGGCGCGCTCGACTGCTTCCTCGAACAACACCTTTTCTTCCGTGGTTGTGTAGAACATTGATGAACGGTACTGGGTTCCGACGTCATAACCCTGGCGGTTCAACGTTGTGGGGTCGTGGAGGGCGAAGAACATGTCCAGGATGACTTCTTCGGGAACTACGGTTTCATCGAATGTCACCGCCACGACTTCCGCGTGACCAGTGGTTCCGGAGCATACTTCGTAGTAATCGGGATTGCGGACGTGGCCGCCGGTGTAGCCGGACACTACCGAGCTGACGCCGCGGGTCTTTTGATAAACGGCATCAAGGCACCAGAAGCAGCCGCCGCCAAGTACGAAAGTTTTCATGTTCTCTTCAATGGATCGGAGGGCCTGATGATTCCCGCTTCACCTTACGGGAGAATTACGGTACCGGGGAGGTACCACGGAGTGGAGGCAACCTGTTGGGGGCTCAGTAGGGAAGAAATCCGGCTCAGTAGGGAAGAATAAGAGCATGGAAGCAGTAAACACCCACATTTCCGATGTGGATTCCGTCGAAGAGGACGAAACAGCGGACGCCGGCGGTGATCCGACGCTCGGTCAGGTTTTGCTGGCTGTTGAGGAACTCTGGCCGGAGTCCCTGGCTGAAGACTGGGATGAGGTGGGCCTCGTTGTTGGCCGCCCGAATGCTCCCGTCACCAAAGTTCTCTTTGCAGTGGATCCCACGCTGGCCGTGATCGATGAGGCCGTGGAATGGGGAGCGGACCTGCTGATCACCCATCACCCACTGCTGCTCAAAGGGGTGAATTCTGTGGCAGCCACGTCAGCGAAGGGCCTTGCCGTGCACCGGTTGATAGAGGCCGGAACAGGGCTTTTGACCGTTCATACCAATGGAGATTCAGCCGTTGGTGGCGTTTCCGATGTCCTGGCTGACGCCTTCGGCCTGGAGAATGTCACTCCCTTGACGCCGGCGAGCAACGGCTTGCCGGAGGAAGGCATTGGCCGGGTCGGGGACCTCCCGGACCTCGAGACGCTCGGTGATTTCGCTGCCCGCGTCTTTGAAATGCTGCCCGCTGTGGCAGGGGGAGTCCGGGTAGCCGGAGATAAAGATGGCCTGGTCCGGCGCGTTGCCGTTTGTGGTGGAGCCGGAGACAGCTTGTTCGACGCCGTTCGGGCCAGTAACGCTGACGTTTACGTCACAGCAGACATGCGTCATCACCCTGCTTCCGAAGCCCGTGAAGGCGCCACCAATGGCCGGCCCTACTTGATCGACGTTTCGCATTTTGCCAGCGAGTGGCTATGGCTGCCTACTGCCGCTGAAGCATTGGGCAACGTGCTCGCGGACCAGGGCTACGACGTCGAGATCCGTGTCAGCGGCACCAACAGCGATCCTTGGGACTTCATACTCACTCCCGGCGGGGACTAGAGTCTAGAAGGACATGGACAGCCCTGACGGATAGTGGCGGTTCGGCCGGACCTGATCCCCAGGCCCGGTGGCTAACAGCGGAGGTAAGCGTGGCGAAAGCAGCACCGGCAGAACAATTGAAATTGCTTGAACTGCAGGGTCTGGATGCCAAGCTCAGGTCGCTTGCCGGCCGCCGGAAAGTTCTGGAGACCGATCCACGCATCACCGACCTCACGGATGCGCTGAGTGTGGCCAACGGTGAGCTTGGCGCGGCCAAGGTTGCCGTCCATGACGCCGAAGCCGAACTCAAGCGCGCGGAAGCCGATGTGGAGCAGGTAGCAACCCGTATTGAACGCGACGAGACCCGGCTCAACAGCGGCAGCGGCCTGTCCAAAGACCTTGTTGCCTTGCAGAGTGACATTGCCTCCCTCAACAAGCGTCGCTCGGACCTGGAAGACGTTGAGCTCGAAATCCTGGAACGCTTGGACACGTTGCGCGAGCGTCAGGCCGCCCAGCAGGCGATCGTTGACGACATCCAGGGTTCCTTTGGCAGCATCCGGGCTGAACTCGATGAAGCCATCGCCGAGATCGCGGCAGAAGAAACAGTAGTTCGCGGGCAGCGAGCCGTCTTCGCAGAATCCCTGGACGCGGGAATTCTTGCCATCTATGAAAAGACCATTGCCAAGCGGGGCGTCGGCGCAGCCCGGCTGTTCCACGGCAAGTCCGAAGGCTCCGGCATGATGCTCAGCCCCGGCGACCTCGCAGAGGTCAAAGCCGCAGCTGAGGACGATATTGTCTTTTGCCCGGATTCAGGTGTCATCCTGGTTCGCTCGGCGGAGTGGAACTGACTCAGCCCGGCTTCAGTTGCAGCGGCTAAGTCAACTGGACAGGATGATGTTCAGCGCGTGCGGCTTGCGGGCCGTGCCCTGAACGAGTTCCGTCGTCCAGATTTCGCGCGCAGCCTTCAGGAGCTGCTCCGGGGACGCCGGCGCCTTGCCGCGCCGGGTCAACAAGTGTCGTGCCAGTTCGCCGCGAGTGTGCTTGGCGAAGTGACTGACCACCGTCCGCTTACCGTTCGCCTCGTTGAAGACGTTGACGCTCACTGTCTGCGACGCCGGGGGAGTCCAAGCTGCGGCATAGGTGCTGGAGCGGCAGTCCACCAACAGTTCACCTTCGGCGCGTGAGGCGAGGGCAGCGTCAAGCTGCGGCTTCCAGTAGGTGGCGAGGCGGCCGACGTCGGGCAGTGCGGTTCCCATGGACAGCCGATAGGCGGGCACGTGGTCGCCAAAGCCGATTGCACCCCATAGGGCGGAGACCACCAGGATGGACTCGTTGGCCTTGCGGCGTTGCGCCGGTGTCATGCTGTTGTAGCACAGGGCGTCGTAGAGGACCCCTGAATAGACTTGATGCGCGGGTGCGGCCGGCTCGGCATGCAGCCGCGTATTGCGGTCGACGTCGTCCCGCAAGGAGGCCCCGACCCCCAGAAGCGCGAGTGCATCCTTATGCGCGCTCACCGTCCCCAGCGCTTCGAGCACCGTGGCCCGGTAGGGGTTCAGTTCAGGAAAGCTGAGCGAATCCCAGTTGATGGACGGGCCCGTGGCAGCGGGGGTCTTGCCTTCGGAAGGCGGCAGCAGAATCAGCACCAGTCGATATTACCGCCGGACTTTGGCACGTCCCGACGCCGGTAGACTGGACAACGGATGGGTCGACCAGGCGGTCGCGCGTCACGAAAGTGGCTCGAGGAACGTCCGGGCTCCGCAGAGCAGGGTGGTGGGTAACGCCCACTCGGGGTAACCCGCAGGCCAGTGCCACAGAGAACAGACCGCCTGCACGTTGTGATGTTTTGCATCACAGGGCAGCAGGTAAGGGTGAAACGGTGGTGTAAGAGACCACCAGCTCCCTGGGTGACCGGGGAGGCTAGGTAAACCCCACCCGGAGCAAGGCCAGACAGGACACGTTTGAGGGCTGCTCGCCCGAGTGTCCGGGTAGGCTGCTGGAGGGCGTCGGCAACGGCGTTCGTAGATGGATGGCCGCCACTCCCTTTCCGGTAACGGAAGGGATGACAGAACCCGGCGTATCGGTCGACCCATCCATTTATGACTCCCGCAAAACCGGCGTGTGAGTGATTTCACGCCGCCGGGCGTCTTCTACCCCCTCCTTCCGCCCTAGAATGGTTAGTGAACGTAGATGTTCTGCCGCCGGGACTGCGTTCGCAGCCGGCGGATTTTCTTTGCTCTCGTTCAAGGCGCTGTGGGTGGACCGAAGCCCGCCGGCGCATGTGCCGCAGGACTACTCCGGGCGGCCGCTGCCATCTGCATACGAGGACGTATGTGGTTGACCCAAGGAAGGTAGTTCTGTGAGCCAGACGTCAGATTCTTGTCTTGATAAGTGGATGGGCCGGGAGGCTCTCGCCGAGGCCATGATTCCGGTAATCGGCCGGTTGTACCGGGAAAACAATGTGGTCACGAGCATCCACGGCCGGAGCCTGATCAACAAGTCCACCATGAACATCCTGAAGGCCCACCGTTTCGCGCGCCGGATGAGCAACCATGAGCTGTTCCTGGAAGAGACTGCTCCGCTGCTGAACGCCCTCTCTGAATTGGAACTGGGCGCAGCAGCCATTGATATTGCACGCTTGACCGAGAAGTTCCGGGCCGAAGGCAACGGCGCCTCGCTGGATGAATACTTGCGGGCCGAGCTTGCAGAGATCGTGGGAAAGCGTGGCGCTGACGATCGCACCAGCACCGACGTCGTGCTCTACGGCTTTGGCCGCATCGGCCGCCTCCTTGCCCGCATCCTGATTGAGAAGGCCGGCGGCGGACACGGGCTGCGCCTTCGTGCGATCGTCGTCCGCAAGGGCGCTGAGAACGACCTCGTCAAGCGTGCTTCCCTGCTCCGCCGTGACTCCGTGCACGGTTCTTTCGAGGGCACCATCCGGGTGGATGAGGAAGCCAACACCATCACCGCCAATGGCGTGCAGATCCAGATCATCTACTCGGACAACCCGGCCACTGTGGACTACACCGCTTATGGCATCAAGGATGCCTTGGTAGTGGACAACACCGGCCGCTGGCGCGACGCCGATGGGCTTTCCCAGCACCTGCAGAGCAAGGGCGCAGCCCGCGTTCTGCTCACCGCGCCGGGCAAGGGCGAACTCAAGAACATTGTTCACGGCATCAACCACCGTGACATCTCCGATGACGACAAGATCGTCACCGCAGCATCCTGTACCACCAACGCCATTACGCCGGTGCTGAAGGCCATCAATGACAAATTCGGCATCATTCACGGCCACGTGGAGACGGTTCACTCCTTCACCAATGACCAGAACCTCATTGACAATTTCCACAAGGGTGATCGCCGCGGACGTTCCGCAGCATTGAACATGGTCATCACTGAAACCGGTGCCGCGAAGGCCGTAGCCAAGGCTCTCCCGGAACTTCAGGGCAAACTCACGGGCAATGCCATCCGTGTACCCACTCCGGATGTCTCCATGGCCATCCTGAACCTCAACCTTGAGAAGGGCACCACGCGGGATGAAGTCAACGACTTCCTCCGCGAAATGTCCTTGCACTCGGATCTCCGCAAGCAGATCGATTACATCGACTCCCCGGATGTTGTCTCCACCGACTTCGTTGGCTCGCGCCGCGCGGGCATTGTTGACGGCCTCGCAACGATTGCCAACGACAAGAACCTCGTTCTGTATGTCTGGTACGACAACGAATTCGGCTACTCCTGCCAGGTAGTTCGCGTCATGGAGGAAATGGCCGGTGTGAACCCGCCGTCGTTCCCGGCACGTGACGTGATAGCTCCCATCGCCGTGCTTGAAACAGCTGGAGCCTAAGAACTCTGAAGTATCCCCAGGTTTCCCGGCTGCGTCACTGGTATCAGCCGGGAAACCTGACCAAAATGGGTTCATGGAAAACGAATCAACGCTGGAACATGAAACCGCGCTTGAACACGCCTTGGACGTAGCAAAGGCCAACCACAAGCAAGCCCAAAAGCTCTTGGATCACGCCGTCGCAGCCAATGCGGCCGGTGACGTCACCGATCAGCGCGTAGAACAGCTGCGAAGCCTTCTCGCGGTGGCTACAGAGGACCTGCAGCGCGTAACCCGCGAGCAATAAGCCAACGGAGCACAACGCGGCCACCAAAGTACCCCACGGTAAGGGTGTGCCTACATTTGCACACCGTTACTTGTCCTCAACACCGTGACTGGTCCTCAACACTGTGACTTGTCCCCAACTCTGTGGACATCGGCTCTGAATGTCGGAGCTGTGTCCTACGCTCGTAGGACATTGCTTTCCCTCTGGATGGAGTCTCTTGAGTACCACTTGGTCTGCCTACAAACGCGCCCGCAGGAGGTCACGTCAAGCGTGGGCCATTCTTGGATTGGGCGCCGCAACCGTCGTCGCGGGCCTCTCCTGGTACTTCACCACCGGACAGTTCAATGCCGCTGAGCCCTGGGCGACCGGACCCAGCCAAGCTCCCGTCTTCAATCCTGACTGGATGAAGCCACTTCGGGGCGCGGCAGCTGTTACCCCTGAGAAGGCAAGCGATGCCTTGGAACGGCTCCCGGTAAAGGGGCGGGCGGCGAAGTCGGACTACGACAGGGCCGCGTTCGGCCAGGCCTGGGCAGACGCTGACCGCAATGGGTGTGATACCCGCAATGACATTCTGAGGAGGGACCTCGCTGGAGTTGAATTTTCGGAGGGTTCGTCCTGCAAGGTCTCCGGTGGTAGCTTCCGCGAACCCTACACAGGGGCGCAGGTAACTTTTCAAAGAGGTCAGAACACCAGCTCTGCTGTTCAAATCGATCACGTGGTGGCCCTCGCCGACGCTTGGCAGAAGGGCGCCCAGCAGCTCACTGTTCAGCAACGGCAAATGTTCGCGAACGACCCCCTGAATTTGATCGCTGCGGACGGCCCCGCCAATGTGAAGAAGGGCGCGGGTGACGCGGCGACCTGGCTGCCGGCCAATAAAAATTTCCGCTGTCACTATGTTGCACGGCAAGTCTCCGTAAAAGCGGCCTATCAGCTCTGGGTTACGCAGGCCGAAAAGGACGCCATGAAGAGGGTCCTGTCTTCCTGCCCGGAACAGCAGACCATTTACAGCGCCAGGTGACCGTGCCCGAGCTGCCAGGTGCCGCCGTCGTCGATCCGCTCCAGGACCACGCGCTGCAGTGAGGTTTCCCGTGGGAGCTTATCCAGGTCCTGGAGTCCCCGCTGCCTGAAGGTGAAGTAGATGGCGTCGGTAGGAGCATCAGTACAGCGATCCAGCGTGAAGCGACGGGCGAATGACGCGATGTTGCTTTCAGGCAGCCGCTTTACCAGGTACGGGTCCAACATCCATGAATCGCAGGTAGCTGTGCGAGCAGGCTTCTCAGGAAAATACTGTGGGAAGAAAGATCTGGCCTCCGTGAAACTGGCATCCACCAGGTCAGGGGAGAGGCCGCCGTCTTCGGGGATATGGACGCCAAGAACCCAGTCTAAGTCCTGGCTTTCGGCAGGCACCAGGTGGAACTGCAGACGGCCCAGCCGGAACAGATTTCCGGCCATATGCAACGTCAGCCAGGCCCAGGTATCCAGGCCAAACTGACCGTGGACCCGCCGGTTGAGCCGGAGCTGCAGACCCAGATCTGCCAAGGAAGCCGCCGACACCGCCGAGTCGATTCCAAGATCCAGATGGTATGCGTGAACTGACGGGGCAAACCGGAGGAGTGCCTCGATCCAGACACTCTCCACGGCGCTTTCATCCTGCCCGGCGCCGTCTGCCCGAATACTGTCTACCGGAAAGGTCCCTAGCCTCCCCTGCATTGCGGTGATCGCGCGCAGTACAGGCTCATCCGGAGGCGTGTCCAGAAGATGCGCACACTCAACCGCGTCTTCGCCGGTGATATCCAGGAGGTTGAAGAGCTTCGCGTGAGGGCTGGCGGCCATGGCTCAGTGTCCGAACGGATCGGGATCGACTCCAGGCATCCAGGTCAGGCCGGGCACGCCCCATCCGTTCCTCTTGGCCTGCTTGAGTGCCTTTTTCGAGTACCGGTCCACAAGGCGGTTGACATATAACTTGCCGTCCAGGTGGTCAAACTCGTGCTGTAGGATCCTGGCGAACCAGCCTGTCGCCTCGAAATCCAAAGGGTTACCGTCTCCGTCGAAGCCCTGAACCCGCGTCCATTCAGCACGCTGCAACGGATAGTATTCGCCTGGAAAGGAAAGGCATCCTTCAACGTGTTCATCGGGGTCGGGAAGTGCCCCTGAAACCTTGGAAAGCGTCAGCACCGGGTTGACCACCACGCCCTGCTCCGGAACGTCGTCATCGTTGGCATACTTATAGACAAAGAGCCGCTTGCCCACGCCGATCTGCGGAGCGGCGAGCCCAACCCCGTTGGCGGCGTCATTGGTCTCGAACATGTCTGCGATCAAGGTGCGGAGTTCGTCGTCGAATGCCTCCACCTCGCTTGCCCGGCGGTGCAGCACAGGTTCGCCCCAGATGGTGACTGGCAGGACGGTCATCTCAGTAATTCCTTCGTCTAGCGCTGTAGTGCGGTGGCGGCCCGGCCCGGTCGCGGCCTTGGCCAGGCGCGGCTCTAGCCCGCCCCGGGTTAAAAGCAAAGGCCGCACCGGATAACCGGTGCGGCCTTTGTGGAAACCGGCTCTGGAGCCAATCTCGGTGGGGTGAGCTACGGGGGTTGAACCCGCGACCTCCTGGACCACAACCAGGCGCTCTGCCAACTGAGCTAAGCCCACCATGTGCCTTTTGGGGCTGAACCGTTTGACCGGCTTTCCTTCAAGGCAACGACAAATAGCTTACCTGCTGTTTTGGGGTGCAAAGTCCACTTTTGCCGGTTTTGGCTAAAAAACCTCGAAAAATGGTGCAGATCACACCCTTTCGCTGGATTCCAAGGTCTCCGCGGTGGCAATGATGTCCTTGGAAATACGCTGTGCCGTGGCGGTGTCCGGTCCCGGCGCCGGCACGAAGACTGCCTGGCGGTAGTAACGAAGTTCGTCGATTGAGTCCTTGATATCGCCCAGCGCACGGTGGCCACCATGCTTGGAGGGAGACTGGAAGTAAGCACGCGGGAACCAACGGCGTGAGAGCTCCTTGATGGTGCTGACGTCGATGACACGGTAGTGAAGGTGTTCCACAATGTTGGGCATGTCCCTGGCCAGGAACATCCTGTCCGTTCCTACGGAGTTTCCGCCCAACGGAGCCTTGCGGGGATCCGGAACCCACTTTTCGATGTACTCAAGAACCTGTGCTTCGGCCTCGGCCAGGGTCTTTCCCTGCGGGAGCTCATCCAGGAGCTTGGAGCGGGTGTGCATGTCCCGCACGAAGTCGTTCATTTGCTCCAGTGCGGCATCATCGGGCTTGATGACGACGTCTACGCCGTCGCCCAGAATATTGAGTTCGGAATCTGTTACCAACGCTGCGACCTCGATCAAGGCGTCGTTGATGAGGTCCAAGCCGGTCATTTCGCAGTCGATCCAGACGATGCGTTCATTAGTAATAGGCACGCGCCCAGCCTATCGCTCAGTGGCTTCCAAGTGCTCCGATGGTACGATTTTTGAGCGCGGCAGTGTCGTTCATTCCTGTTGCCGAAAGCCCCCATGACGCAGAATTTTGACCCGAACACAGCGGGTGAACGATTGGATGACGACCACATGACGGTGCCAATACCCGCCGCCCAGTTGGCAGGGGCAGCAACGCCGTCAGCCGACGCCGTAGCCGGCGAGGTAGATAACGCACGTTCGCCATTAATCGCCGGTTTCATAGGTTCCATATTCATGGTGTTCGGTTCGTTGGGCGTTGGCTGGCTTGCACCGGTTTCCGAACTGCGTCGGTTGCCGCTCTTTATCTGGATGCGCACCGAGGGTGTGGGCGTTGGTCTATCCATTGTGCTGTTGGCCATCGGTGGCATGTTGCTGGTCCGCGCCTGGCTGCGACTGGGCCAACGCGTCCGGGTGTGGGGGCTGGAAGCCCGAAAGGCCACGCTGCAGGCCATAGTGGCCTGGGGCCTGCCCATGATGTTCACCGTCCCCCTCTTCAGTAGGGACGTTTACGCTTACATCGGCCAGGGCCGGTTGATGGTGGAAGGCATCAACCCGTATGAAAACGGTATATCCGCGTTGCCCAACTACTTCCAATTGGGTGCCGACAAGCAGTGGACAGAGGCGCCGGTACCCTACGGGCAACTGTTTCTCTGGATTGAACAGTTTGTAGTGTGGGTGACCAACGTTCAACCGGAAGCAAGCGTCATGCTCTTCCGTCTTGTCGCCGTCGTGGGGGTGGTCCTTTGCATTGTGTACGTGCCGAAGCTCGCGAAACTCCACGGCGTGAATCCTCACAGGGCACTGTGGCTCACAGCGGCCAACCCGCTCTTCCTTACTAACTTTATTGCCAGTGTCCACAACGATGCGTTGATGATTGGGCTGGCACTGGCAGGCCTTTATTACTGCGCAACCCGTCGCATCATTCCCGGACTGGTGCTGGTCACGCTGTCCATTTCGGTCAAGCCGATCACGGTGATATTCCTCCCCTTCATCGGACTTCTGTGGGCAGGCAAACACGCCTCCTGGCCGCGCAAATTCCTTTATTGGTTCCTGACAGCGGCGTTGAGCTTCGGACTTCTTTACGCATTGAGCTTGGTCAACGGCTTCGGATTTGGTTGGATCAACGGGTTGTCAGCGCCTGGAAGCGTAGCGATCTGGTATGCGCCCGTTGGTCTTCTCGGGTTGGCTGTCGCTTCGATTTCCAACGTTTTGGGGTTGGACGGCGACGTCATGGCCAAGGTTGTTTACGATGCCGGAAAGATCCTTATGGTTGCGGCCGCTGCATGGCTGATCTTCCGGGGGGACTACGACCGACTTATGCGGCGCCTTACGCTGGCATTTGCGGCCATTGTCCTGCTGGCGCCCATGATTCAGTCGTGGTACGTGGTGTGGTTGATCCCACTGTTTGCTGTGACCGGTATTCGCAACGACTGGCAGGTCAAGGCCCTGTACTTTGTTGTGTCATTCTTCATGGTCTACGCCATCTCGGACCAGTTGGATGTGTTCCCATACCTTCAGAGTGAAGACCTGGGCTTGGCGCTGTTGCTGGCCCGGATCGGCGCGGCCATCATTGCGCTGTTCTTCGCTATTTACCTGATCTTCATGGATCCGAAGACCAAGAGCTTGTTCCGGGTGCGGGACGAAGTAGGTTTGCGCCCTATTATCTGAGGCACGTCGTAGCTCAGTGCCTGCTGTTCCTCGCTCCTGCGATTCCTTGTTTTAGGTGGACTGCAACAGCCGTAAGGCCTCGCGGGTGGACAGCGGGCTCATGGTGGCCGCGTTGCTGGAAACGAAAGCCTTGACCCACGCAGGCTCTGTTTTGCTGTACTCGCGAAGCGCCCATCCGATGGCCTTGCGAATGAAGAACTCATTATCTGAGAGGTTCGAGGAGATAACCGCTTCCAGGAGGCCGGAATCAGTTTCCGACTTCGCCCCCAACTGTGCAGTGATAGCTGCCCGCCGGATCCACATGTCATCATCCCTGGACCATTGAAGAAGCGTCGGCGTCATGGTGGATCTGTGGGCGAGCAGGAGCCCACAGATCCGGTGCGCCACTCCGTCTACGAGGTCCCACCAAGCACCCGTCCGAATGATCTCTTCGTAGACGGGCAGCATCTGAAGGTCTTTCGTAACCATGCGCAGGCCCGTCAGGTCGATGGCTGCGTAACGCTCTTCACGGGCTTCAGCGTTGCGCCACAGCTCAAGAACGGCTTGTCGCAGGTCATCCGGCGATGTCGCGGGAAACTGCTTTGCTGCCGCTTTCACGATTTTGCGTACCTCGGGAACCCGGACACCCAAAGAAGGCATATCGGACTTCATATAGGCCTGCGCACCACGTCCGCGCTCAGCGTCAGCGGCCGAATGGAGAGCAGACCGAATGGAGTGCACCAGGACATTGTTGGTCATGCCACAACTCTAGGACGGGTGATGGATCAACAGGGTTCGAATGGTGGCCGAGGGAACCAAGGGCCTCGCTCCCACTGTGGGCCAGCCGTAGAGTGGGGCATATTCGGAAGCGCAGGTCCGCGTACGGTCAGTTGCTCCATTCACTCACCGCTGGCTCACGTCGGCAAAACCGGAGGAATCTCGATGTCAATACTGAAATCACCGGACCAGATTGCGTTGATGCGTGAAGCGGGGCGCGTTGTGGCTCATGCACTGTCCGCCGTGCGGGAGCACGCTGCCGTGGGTGTTTCACTTGAGGAGCTCGACGACGTCGCAGCCGCCGTGATCTCCGACGCCGGCGCAAAGCCCGCCTTCCTCGATTACCACCCGCGGTGGGCGGCAGTGCCGTTCCCCGGCGTGATTTGTACCAGCGTTAACGATGCCGTGGTGCACGGGATCCCGAATGGATATGTACTTGAGGACGGCGATTTGCTCAGCGTGGACTGCGGTGCCTTCCTGGAAGGTTGGTGCGGTGATGCTGCAGTCAGCTTTGTTGTGGGCACCGCAGTCCCGGAGGATCAGGGTTTGGTGGAAGCGACAGAAGCAGCACTTGCGCGCGGTATCGACGCAGCCCGCGTCGGCAACAAGATGGGCGACCTGGCCTATGCAATCGGCGGTGAGGCCAAACGTGCCGGCTTCGGGCTGTTGGCTGATCATGGTGGCCATGGCATCGGCCGGACAATGCACGCCGAACCTCCCGTTCCCAACCTTGGCCGGCCTGGCCGGGGCATGAAGCTCGAAGAAGGCCTGGTCATTGCCATTGAACCCATGCTGATCTTGGGCGGCAAGGACGACTACTACCACGACGAGGACGAATGGACTCTTCGTTCAGCAAACGGCCGGCGCTCCGCCCACAGTGAGCACACGATAGCTATCACGGCTGAGGGCCCGGTCATCCTGACGCTGCCATAGGCAACGCTTCCGGACCGCTGCGGCCAGCAACGCGGAGGATACGCCCGTGCGCCTGTGCTGAGGTGCCACGACGAAGCAACTAACCGCCCAGAGACTAGCGGGGTCTTCCGTGGGTGTAGCCGCCGTTGCCCCGAGTACCTGCGACCTTTTCAATCGCGGGTAACTTCGCCGGGGTTCTACTGCGCACCAACCGACTCGGCGTCCACCCCGGAACGCCAGGACGCCGGGCGCCGGACCTGTCCGGAACGCTGACTTCAGCAATACCCTACGGTCACCCGGCGATGAGCTGGCCCAGTCTTTGGCGGTAAGGGCGAACCACCGGCACCAGCACCGGGAGGGTTCGCCCTTGGTTCCGAACAGTTCCTCAACGGCCGCCCAGGTAGCCGGAGCCGTTTCGATCCTCGAAGCAGCATGGTTCTGTGCCATGGACCCAGAATAGGCCCGGCGTGCAGGGCTGGTCCCGCAGGCACCTGAGCCGTGGCGCGACGGTCAAACTCCGGCACCCACCAGTTCCCCGGTTGTGGTGTTGACCAGTAGCGGGCCGGTGCCGTCAGGGTTGTCCAGGTTGCTTGGGATGGACTCGTCTTCGGGCGGTACTGGCTGGTGGTCTTCGGAGTCCCACTCGTTGCTGCTGTCAGGAGTGCCGGGCGCTTCCACAGCAGGGGCCGAATCGGCAGGGGTTGAGGTGCCGTTCATTCGGGTGAAGTTGGCAGAGCCCCACATGAGGTCATGCCCTACTGATTCGGCATCGATTTCGGCCACATGGTAGACGCGGCCCTCATGTTCCCATTGCCGCAGGCGGAGCTTCCCAACCACGAGCACCCGTTGTCCCTTTTTGATGCTGCATCCAATGTGCCCGGCGAGGTAACGGAATGACTGGACTGTGTACCAGTTGGTGTTTCCATCCACCCAGGTGTTGGTAGTGCGATCGTAGCGGCGCTCCGTGGTTCCGAGGCGGAATGATGCAGTAGCCGTGCCCCGCGTTGTGGTGGAACTCTTGACCTCCGAGGCCACGAAGCCCCGGACGGTGATCATGTCATTCATTTGGTGGTCCTTCTCGGTGTAGGGAAGTGCCTGTCCGGCTCTTCCAGCTTCATCCAACGAAGACCGGCGGGGGAGTGCCTCATACGCGTATGTGAATAACCCCGGCCATACGACAGTTGTGGAGGAATAGAGGCAGTTGGGAGGGTGTGGCAAGTAGCTCACCGATCGCACTGTAAACTCTTTGTGGCGCCAGCGGCCCATGTTGGTAATGGCGCGAGTGCGCCCCAGTAGCTCAGGGGATAGAGCAGCGGCCTTCTAATCCGCCGGTCGGGGGTTCGATTCCCTCCTGGGGCACAGAAACATCCCCCTCGGAACAGCGTCCGAGGGGGATGTCACTTTAAGGCCTTGATTCAAGAAATTCCTTGAGATTCTGGAGTACCAACTCCCACATCCCAGTGGACTGCTCCACTTCCCTTTCACTCGAATTGTTGCCCTGCCTGATGGTCACTGTTGTTCCCTCAGACTCTTCGGTCACGTTGTAGGCCACAGTGTGGTAGTTCTCGGGAACGTCGGGGAGCCCCGACGCTGGACTGTAATGCGTGGTCTTCAGTAACTTCGGGGGATCGAAAGCAAGGATGACGCCTCTGTCCTGGTACGGCTTGCCGTCGTACTCGCCCGAGTACGTGATGGGATCGCCCACCCGCCATGTCGTGGTGACATTGGTTCCCAGGAAGTACTGCTGAATGAGCGTGGGGTCAGTCAACGCCTCCCAAACCTTTTCAGGCGGGGCAGCCACACTGGTCGATGCGACAGCATCCTGGATTTGTCCACTCATTGTGCAGCTCCACCTTCTGTCCGGCCCTGCGAAACCCATCTGAGGAAACGCTACGCCCGTCAGCACGCCAAGTGAATGGCACTCGTGTGCGAATGGCAGAATAGCTAGGTGATGAGCAGGCGAACCGCACAGGCAAACGGCAGGGCAGCAGAGGCAACGAAAGTTGGCGTGGCCGGAATGATGCTGATGATCGTTGCAGCCTTGGCGATGACGGCTTGCACGGCAGGGCCCGCGTCTTCAACCGTTCAGCCCACGGTTTCCCCCTCGAAGTCCGCCAGTCCGCAGGCCACCTCCACTGTTGATCCCGCTGTTGCGGCAACCACCTCGGCCGTGGAGTCCACGCTGAGAAGCTTGGTTGCCGGTAACCAACAGCCCGACCGGGAGACGTTGCGGGCAGCTTTGGTTTCTGCGGGCATCCCCAAAGACAATGTGGAGGTGTCCGTGAGCCGCACGCCCACCGGACTGGACGTCGACGCCATGGAAGCCGCAGCCCGGACGGGCGATAGTTGCATCATGGGGCAAATCCGCGATGGCGGGGTGGCGGTCACTGTGCTGCCCGTGTTGGCCTCGGGAAAATGCTTCGTGGGAGACGCCCGCTAGTTCCACCCCAGTGCTCGAATGTGAGTTATGTCCGCCTACCCATTAGATTTAAGGGCATGGCGGAATTCATTTACACGATGACCAAGGCTCGCAAGGCCGTTGGCGACAAACTTATTCTGGACGATGTCAGCATGTCGTTCTACCCTGGCGCGAAGATCGGCGTCGTGGGCCCGAACGGTGCTGGTAAGTCCACCATCCTGAAGATCATGGCCGGACTGGACACCCCTTCAAACGGCGAGGCCCGCCTGAGCCCCGGCTACACCGTGGGCATCCTCCTGCAGGAACCGCCGCTGAACGAGGAAAAGACCGTCCTGGGCAACGTCCAGGAAGGTGTTGGCGAGATCTATGGCAAGATCCAGCGCTTCAATGAGATCTCCGAAGAAATGGCCAACCCGGATGCGGACTATGAGACGCTCCTGGATGAGATGGGCAAGCTTCAGGAAGCCATTGACGCCGCGGATGCCTGGGATATTGATTCCCAGCTTGAGCAGGCCATGGATGCGCTGCGCTGCCCGCCGGCTGACTCCGATGTCACCGTCCTCTCCGGTGGTGAACGCCGCCGCGTAGCGCTGTGCAAGCTTCTCCTGCAGAAGCCTGACCTTCTGCTCCTTGACGAGCCCACCAACCACTTGGACGCTGAGAGCGTTCTTTGGCTGGAGCAGCACCTCTCCCAGTACCCCGGTGCAGTTCTTGCCGTGACCCACGACCGCTACTTCCTGGATCATGTGGCTGAGTGGATTGCAGAAGTCGACCGCGGGCACCTCTACCCGTACGAGGGCAACTACTCCACCTACTTGGAGAAGAAGAAGGCTCGCCTGGAGGTCCAAGGCAAAAAGGACGCCAAGCTGTCCAAGCGCCTTACCGAGGAACTGGAGTGGGTGCGCTCCAACGCCAAGGGCCGCCAGACCAAGTCCAAGGCCCGTCTTGCCCGCTACGAGGAAATGGCTGCAGAGGCCGATCGCACCCGTAAGCTGGACTTCGAAGAGATCCAGATCCCGCCGGGACCGCGCCTGGGTTCCCTGGTCATCGAGGCCAAGAACCTGAAGAAGGGTTTCGATGATCGAGTCCTGATCGATGGCCTCTCCTTCTCGCTGCCCCGCAACGGCATCGTTGGCGTCATCGGACCCAATGGTGTGGGTAAGTCCACGCTTTTCAAGACGATCGTCGGCATGGAGCCCTTGGACGATGGTGAGCTCAAGATCGGCGAGTCCGTGAAGATCTCTTACGTGGACCAGTCCCGTGGCGGCATCGATCCCAACAAATCCCTCTGGGAAGTTGTCTCGGAAGGCCATGACTTCCTCCAGGTCGGTCACGTCGAAATGCCTTCGCGTGCCTACGTGTCGGCGTTCGGCTTCAAGGGCCCGGACCAGCAGAAGAAGGCTGGTGTTCTGTCCGGTGGCGAGCGCAACCGCCTCAACCTTGCATTGACGCTCAAGCAGGGTGGCAACCTCCTGCTCCTTGACGAACCCACTAACGACCTCGACGTCGAAACCCTGGGTAGTCTTGAAAACGCTCTTCTCGAATTCCCGGGCTGCGCAGTGGTGGTTTCGCACGATCGTTGGTTCCTGGACCGGGTAGCTACCCACATCCTCGCCTACGAAGGTGACGACGAGAACCCCTCCAAGTGGTACTGGTTCGAAGGCAACTTCGACTCCTACGAAGAGAACAAGGTGGAGCGCCTTGGCCCCGATGCTGCCAAGCCGCACCGCGTCACGCACCGCCGCTTGACCCGCGACTAATTCATGTCGCTTGACAGGTAAAAACCAAGAAAGGCCGGTCCCGCTGGGACCGGCCTTTCTGCGTCATGGCCGCAGGCTACGGAATCCGGACCATGCCTTCCTGGGCCACGGTGGCAACATGCTGCCCTTCCCGGTTGAAGATACGTCCCGTGGCGAGTCCCCGGGCGCCCTGGGCGCTGGGGGATTCCTGGACGTAGAGCATCCACTCATCCACACGCACGGGACGATGCCACCACATGGCGTGATCGAGGCTGGCAACGCTCATCCCGGGCGTCATCCACGCCAGGCCGTGCTTACGGAGTATCGACTCCAGCAACGTGTAGTCGCTCGCATACGCCAGCGCTGCCCGGTGAAGGTTGGGGTCATCAGGCAGGGGACCTATGGTCTTCATCCACACTGCGTTGGTGGCTACGTGATCGGCGGGCGGTGACACGTACAGCGCCGGGTCGATGTGTCGGACGTCGAATGGCCGCTCCGAAGACATGTGCCGCGCCATGGGATGGTCGTAGTGGGATAGCAGCTCGGCCGTGCTGGGCAGGGATTCAGGATCGGGGATGCCTTCGGGCATCTGCGCCTGATGGTCCAAGCCGCTGTCCTCTACCTGGAAGGAAGCGATCATGGAGAGAATGGGCACACCGTCCTGGTAGGCGTGTACGCGGCGGGCGGAGAAAGACCGGCCGTCCCGAAGCCTCTCCACCCCGAAGGTGATGGGCTTGTTGGCGTCACCTGGACGCAGGAAGTAGCCGTGCATGGAGTGTGCCACCCGGTCCGGCTCCACGGTCCGCATGCCTGCAACCATGGACTGCGCCAGCACCTGGCCGCCGAAAACACGATGCCGGGGCTGCTTTTGGGACGGGCCCAGGAAGATGTCCTCATTGGTCCGGGCTCCGTCAAAATCACCAAGGTCCAGCAGGCTGATCAGCACTTCCATGGGGTCTTCTACGGGTGCTTCCACCTCGAGGCCAGCATTCGTCTCAGTCATGGTTCGACTTTAGACGCCGCCCCGACCCCTCTCAACCGGGGACATGCCGGTAGAGTCGATGATGTGACAGACGTCTTGACCCAGTCCTTCCGCTTCGCCGATCCCCGTGACCTCGCAGACCTGCGAACCTTTGTCACCAGGGCAAAAAGCATCGACGACGGCGCCATCCGCCTCCAGGCCGCGGGCACCGTCCTTGCCGCTTATGTGTGCGTGCTGAGGCCTCGCATCCTGGGCGAATCGACCCCCACCATCCTTGGCCTGAGGACCATGGCCCTCGCTGAGCCTGCCCACGCCGATGTCACCGTTACGCTCGCGTCCGTCCTGGACCGGTTGGCCCGGTCAGGGGTCGACGATGTGGAACTGCCCATCCCGCCGTCGACCGTTTCTGAGTCCTGGGCGGGGGTCGGCGCGCCCCGGACCGGGTGGGTACCCCAAGGATCAGTTTTGGACGCAGGCCTCAAGGCAGCTGCAGAGGCCGGCATCGCGGAGGTAGCCGGTGTCATTCCGGCGCTGGCGGGAGCTGCGGTGGTAAACACGGCCAGGGCGGCAGTGTGGGGCCGGGAGCTGCCCGGCCTGGACGAGCTGCCGGCAGGCGCTGCCTTCGCTGCCTTCGCGTTGGGTTTCCTGGGCGACGCCGAGCAGAAGGTCTTCCGCAATGGCCGCTGGTTCCGCCTGAGCGGACCCCGCGGCCATGTACTGGTCAGGACCGGGGCAGGCCTGGGACTCGGCTTCTAGAGACTAGGCGCCGGCTGAAGGGCTGTTGACCATGGTCAGCGCTGCCCGCTCCATGTAGTCCCACAGGGTGCCCTCATGCAGCGGCGAGAGCTCCAAAGAGTCCACGGCCGTCCGCATGTGGAACAACCAACGGTCCTTGGCTTCCGGGGTCACCCTGAATGGCATGTGGCGCATTCGCAGCCGTGGGTGGCCGCGTTCCTCGCCGTAAGTGGTGGGGCCGCCCCAATATTGCTCCAGGAACATGAGGAAGCGGCGCTTGGCCGGCCCGAGGTCTTCCTCGGGGTACATGGGCCGAAGCAAGGGGTCCGTGGCAACGCCGTCGTAAAAGGCGTCGATCAGCTTGACGAATGTCTCGTGCCCGCCAACTGCGGCGTAGAAGCTGTCCGTGTAGGCGGGCTGACTGAACGGATCGTTCTGCATCAGCTGGCGTCGGGGGCCGGTCTGCGGCGCCGGTGGCGGCCCACCTGCAGTGTTACTCATTGGACTTCTCCTCGGCTTTGGTGACGCGCGGTGCGCCTGCTGTGACGGGTGCAGCTACAGCGCCGTTTTGGTCGCTGGGGTCAGGTGTCTCCACCGGCACGTAGTCGCCTTGTGATCGGTTGCCCACGCGGAGGATTTCGCCGTTGCGCAGGTACCAGATGGCTCCGTCCTCAGCGCGGACCCTGGTAATGCGCAGGCCCACTGATTCAACGGTACCAATCACTTCGCTGGTTACAATTACGTCACCAATTCCATACTGGTCCTCAATGGTGATGAAGATTCCTGCGAGGAAGTCGCGAATCAATTGTTGGGCGCCGAAACCGATGGCAACACCAAGGATTCCTACGCTGGTCAGGAGCGGCGCGACGTCCACATTCATGTATTTGAGGACGTAGATGATGACGATCACCACTACCACGACGCTCACAAGGCTGGTCAGCAGTGTGCCGATGGTTTCGGCGCGCTGGGAGCGGCGTTCGTGATCCAGTGCGCGGATTGCGGGCTGCACCCATTTGAAGTGTGGCTTCTTGAAGAAAGAACTTCCCGCGGATACCCGCCGCGTGATGCGCAGGATGGTGAACCGTGCCACGATCCACACGGCCAGGCCTACGCCTACTGTGATGAGGATCGACATGAGGTCGATTTTTTCGGGTTCGATGTTGATCGTTTCCGCCAAGGGGATGGAGGTCAAGGTGGAATAGCTCCTTGTCGTCGGCCCGTGTTCGCCGGGCGCGGAACACTCTGTCCACCTATAACCCTAGCGCCGTAGCGTGACGGTATGCGCATCCTGGTCTTGGGCGGTACCGCCTTCCTGTCGGCAGAAATCGCACGGCAGGCCGTTGCTGCCGGACATGATGTCACCTGTTTGGCGCGGGGTACCTCAGCTGGCCCGCCCGACGGCGTCACCTGGGTGAGGGGCGACCGAGCCTTGGGTGCTGCGGCCTTCACGGACGTTGCCGGCGGTTGGGATGAGGTTGTGGACGTCTCCCGGGATCCCGTGCAGGCACGTGTGGCACTGGACGTGTTGGGGCCGGCGGCAGCTCATTGGACTTTCGTCTCCAGTTGCTCCGTGTATGCGGACCATTCGGTGCCCGGTGCGGACGAAAGCGCGGCACTTTTGGAGCCCTTGCCGGTTGGTCAGGCAGGCACCCCGGCAACCTATGGAGAGTCCAAGTCCGCGATTGAGCACATGACGCTTACAACCGTGGGGAATAAGGCCCACATCGTCCGCGCCGGCCTCATCGGCGGACCCGGGGATGGTACCGACAGATACGGCTACTGGCCGGCGCGATTCGCTGCGAACGCTGGCCCCGTGCTCGTTCCGGATATTCCGGATGACGCTACACAGATCATCGATGTCCGGGATCTCGCGGCCTGGATCCTGCAGTCCGCCGAAAAAGGACTCTCAGGTACCTTTAACGCCCTCGGAGATGTGGTTCGATTCGAGGACTACCTCGCGGAGTCACAGCGCGCGGCCGGAACACCAAAAGGAAACACGGACGCTGAGGACCTTGTCCGCGTTGATGAAGATTGGCTTGTGGGACACGGCATCGAATACTGGTCAGGACCGGATTCGCTGCCCCTCTGGCTGCCGGAAGGCCACGATGGCTTTCAGGCGCGGACCAACCGAGCGGCACGGGAGCGTGGCATGGCCCTGCGTCCATGGCAGGAGACTTTGGCGGCCACACTCGAGGATGAACGTCAGCGGGGCCTGGACAGGGACCGTAAAGCGGGACTGCGTCGTGAGACAGAACAGAGGCTTGTGGCACTCTGGCGGCTCGAACAGCGTTAGGCTGCGGCCGCCGTCGTCAGTGGTTCGTGGAGGACCGGGAAGTTGACGCTGCGGGCAATGAAGCACACTTGATTGGCTTCATGGTGAAGCTGTGGGACCAAATCTGCATGGGCGGGATCGGCAATGGTGACGTGCGGCTTCAGAGTGACGCTTTCGAACTGCCCGCTGCCGTCCCGGTTTAGCTTCATAAGGCCTTCGGCGTTGTCCTCATAGCCGGTTACTACCACCCCGTGCTTGACGGCCACATGGAGGAAGGACAACATGTGGCACTGCGAGAGGGCTGCCAGTAGCAATTGTTCCGGGTTGTACCGTGTCCGGTCCCCATGGAATGTGGGATCTGCGGAACCTTTCAACGTGGGAAGGCCACTGATCTCAACGTCATGATCCCGGGAGTACGCCCGATATCCGGCCGTGCCTTCGCCAAGGTTTCCGGTCCAGCGAACGGTCAGCGCGTAGTGGTGTTCGTTGAGGCCCATGCGGACAGTCTAGCCATGGAATGCCGGCTGCCCGCAGGGGCCTCAGGTGCTGCAGGGCTTAGGCGTCCGCTGCCCGTGCACGCAGGGCCCGGGCTACGCCGTCGCGGTTTTCCAGCATCATGCGGCGCAGTGCTGCGCTCTTCTGTGGAAGTCCGGCCAGGAATTCATCGGTGCGGTCCACCGTGGCTTGTGTCGTGAGTTGTGCCGGGTAGAGCCCTACCACGATCTGCTGGGCCAAGGCGTGTGTTCGTTCCTCGACGATTCCCGGGACGGCAGCGAAGTATTTCTCCGCGAAAGGCTCCAACAGGGCGGTGTCCGGAACTCGCATGAACCCGGCCACGGCTGAGGCTTGCAGGGCATTGGAGAGGTCTCCCTTGACCACGATTGCGTCCCAGGCTGCTGCCTTGGCAACAGGGGTGGGGATGGCTGCTTTGGCCAATGCTGCTGCATTTTGGCCTGTGGAAGTGTTGTCGCGTGTGAGCTCCTCATCAATACGGGCCTGGTCCTGCCGTCCACCGGCGACGAGTGCTGTAAGCAACTCCCAGCGCATGTCTTGATCGATGCTGAGGCCTTCGAGTGTTTCCGTGCCGTTCAGGAGGGCCTGAATACGGTCCATCTGCCCGCCGCTGCGTGCCAGCTGGGCATAGGACTTGGCGAATTGCAGTTGGGCATCCGAGCCCGCAGCAGCAGCGGATGCGAGCTCCCACAGCTTGTCTGCGGCTGCGATGGTGGTCTCGAGCTTGTGTTCTGCGGCTACGTAGTACGTCAGGGTGGTTGCGAGCTGACGCAGCTGGACCAGGATGACTGAAGAATCTGTTTCCGAAGCAATGTTCGCCAGAATCAGTTCCACGTAGCCGCGGGCAGGGGTTTCACCGTCGCGGGCAGCGTCCCAGGCCGAACCCCACACCAAGGTACGGGGCAGGCTGGTGGCGAAGTCCTTCAGGTGGGCTTTGGCAGTTGCCAGTGAGTGTTCATCAAGGCGGACCTTGGCGTAGGCGAGGTCGTCGTCGTTGAGCAGGATCAGGTCCGGCCGGGCCTTTCCAACCAAGGCGGCTACCTCGGTGCGGGGGCCATCGACGTCGAGTTCCTCGCGGTGGGTCCGTTCCAGCTTGCCGTCACCGGAGAGTGAGTAGAAGCCGACGGCGAGGCGGTGCGGGCGGAGGGTGGGCTGTTCATCGATTGCGGTCTGCAGGATCGCGAAACCGGTGATGGTGCCCTCGGCATCTACTGTCAGCTCCGGAGCCAGGGTGTTCACTCCGGCAGTTTCGAGCCACTGCTTTCCCCATGCGTCCAGGTCGCGGCCACTGGCTGCCTCGAGCTCCACCATGAGGTCGGCGAGCTCGGTGTTCTTCCAGGCATGCTTGGCGAAGTACGTGCGGACGCCGGCCATGAACTGTTCCGGGCCTACCCAAGCCACCAATTGGCGCAAGACCGAGGCGCCCTTGGCGTAGGTGATGCCGTCGAAGTTCACCTCAACGTCTTCGAGGTTGTTGATCTCGGCGAAGATCGGGTGGGTGGTGGGAAGCTGGTCCTGCTTGTACGCCCACGACTTTTCCACGGAAGCGAACGTTGTCCAGGCCTGGTGGAACTCCGTGTTCTCCACGGCGGCCAGGTGTGACATGTATTCGGCGAAGGATTCGTTGAGCCAGAGGTCGTTCCACCAGCGCATGGTCACCAGGTCCCCGAACCACATGTGCGCCAGTTCATGCAGGACCGTGATGGCACGGCGTTCAATCTGGGCGCCGGTGACCTTTCCCCGGAAGACATAGCCTTCCAGAATGGTCACGGCACCGGCGTTTTCCATGGCCCCGGCGTTGAACTCCGGAACAAACAGCTGATCGTATTTCTCGAACGGGTAGGGGAATCCGAATTGTTCCTCGAAGAACTCGAAGCCTTGGCGGGTCAGTTCGAAGATGTTGTCCGCGTCGAGGTACTGCATGAGTGACTTGCGGGCAAAAACTCCAAGCGGAATAACGCGGCCGTCGGAGCTGGTGACTTCGGAGCGGGTCGACTGGTACGGCCCGGCAATCAATGCCGTGATGTAGGAGGACAGACGAGGAGTGGAGTCGAACTTCCAAACCGAACGCGCCGTGCCGTCATCTGCAGCAGGCGCTTCAACCGGGACCGGCGTGGGGGAGTTGGAGGTCACGTCCCAATGCGACGGCGCCGTAACGGTGAACGTGAAGCTTGCCTTCAGGTCGGGCTGCTCAAAGACGGCGAACATGCGCCGGGAGTCGGGTACTTCGAACTGCGTGTAGAGGTAAACCTCGCTGTCAACAGGGTCAACAAAGCGGTGGAGGCCTTCGCCGGTGTTCATGTACGGAGCATCGGCCACCACCACCAGTTCGTTGTCCGCCGCCAGGTCCGGGAGCTGAATGCGGACGCCGTCGGAAACTTCCGAGGGGTCCAGTTCGCTGCCATTAAGGGTCACGCTGTGGACTGCCGCCGTGATGGCATCGATGAATGTGGACGAACCCGGCTCCGCAGAAAACCTGACAACGGTGGTGGAGCCGAAGGTTTCTGCTCCCTGGGTCAGGTCCAGGGTGACGTTGTACGAATCGACGTTGAGCAGTTCGGCGCGTTTCGCGGCTTCGTCGCGCGTAAGGTTCAGGCCTGGCAAGTGGTGCCTCCGAAGATTGGGATGGCCGGCCAGTCATGGCCGGACGCTGGTGTGAAGCCATTCTTTCACTGCGGGCCGGGAAGGCAAGGAGCGGGCACCACAGTGTCGCCCTAGGGAGTAGCGTTGGATCATGGCATCGTTCCGGGAAACCATCGATTTCCGTGCACTGAGGTTTGCGCTTGCCTTTCCGCTGCTGCTCGCCGTGGGGTTTGTGGTGTGCGCTCAGATGCTGCGCAACGACCTCCCCAATCCTGTTGCGGTGATGTGGAACGCCGACGGCGGCACCTCGTTCGCGCCGTTCGGCGCGTATGTAGCCGGAGGCGCTGCCCTCATCATCTTCTGCGGCTGGGCAGTCTTCCTCCAAGCGGTGTCATTAACCAGGCCGGTTGTTATGCGGCGCGTCATGATGGGCCTTGGCCTGACAGTGAGCCTCTTCATCACCTCGGTGGTGGCGGCCGGACTGGTGGGCCAATCCGGCCTGGCGGACGCGCGCGACTCCCACGTGGACCCGATTGTGCTGGCCATGGGCAGCGGCGCCGCCGTGGCTTTGGGTGTGGTGATGATGTTCGCGTTCAAGCCGGACCCGCGCTGGACCCGGGAGGATGACGTTGCACTCGAAGAAGAGTTGCGGCTTCTCGAGGATCCCGATCTCGCCCACGACACGCTCCGGCTGTGGGTGCATGCCCGGAGTTCCGTTTTCATCATGATCGTAGTCTCGGCGCTGTTCCCCGCCGCACTGATAGCGGTGGCTGTTCCTTGGCTCGGCGCTCTGGTTGCAGCGGCTGCGTTGGTCGGCGCTGGCTTCCTGTTCGCCAGGGTGCGGGCGGACAGGGGAGGGCTTCAAGTGTTCGCCGGCGGGATCGTGCGCGTCCTGACCGTCCCCGCCGTTGACATCGCTGCAGCAGCCCCCGCGGAGGTCAAGGCCGCAGATTATGGCGGGTGGGGCTGGCGGCACCACGACGACGCAACCGCGATGCTCGTTGGAAGCGGCCCGGCCGTCGTCGTAAGGAAACTTAATGGAGGCCGGGTGGCGCTCAGCGCAGGGACCCAGGCTTCGGCAGACAAACTCGCCGGAGTTCTCAACCGGGCGGCGCATCGGGCCCAGGGCGACGGGCAGGCCCAACACCCCGGGTAGCGGTACCCTAGGTAGCGCATCCCTCATCGTCGCGCCCGGCCACATGCCGTACCCGCCGCGCGCCAGAAAGAATGGACTTCCTGTGACTACACCCCGCGTCCACATCGCTACGGACCACGCCGGCATGGAACTCAGTGCCCACCTGGTCGGCCACCTCACGGCCAAGGGCTACGAAGTGGTGGATCACGGGCCCAAGGAGTACGACGCACTGGATGACTACCCTTCCTTCTGCATCAATGCCGGCCTTGCTGTAGTGGCGGACCAGAAAGCCGGCGTCCACGCTTTGGGCATCGTGCTGGGCGGCTCGGGCAACGGTGAACAGATTGCTGCGAACAAGGTCAACGGCGTTCGCGCCGCACTGGCTTGGAACCTCTCCACGGCAAAGTTGGCCCGCGAGCACAATGATGCCAACGTGGTAGCTGTTGGCGGACGCCAGCACACGGTCGAAGAAGCTACTGAACTCATTGAGGCCTTCCTGCAGGAACCGTTCAGCAACGATGAACGCCACGTTCGCCGCATCGGAAAAATTGCGGTGTATGAAACCACCGGCGAGATCGTTGAGTAGTGCCTGAGGGGCATTCTGTCCATAGGCTGGCCCGCCAATTCCAGGATGTTTTTGGGGGCCGGCGCTTGGACGTTTCCAGCCCGCAAGGCAGGTTTACTGCCGGCGCGGAGCTCCTCACCGGGCACATCATGGAGGACTCCATGGCCCACGGAAAGCAGCTCTTTCTCAGGTTTGACCATGAGCTCTTCCTTCACGTCCACTTGGGCCTCTACGGTGCCTGGAGTTTCGGTGGCGATGGTTCCTTTACGGGCGCGTCCAGCATCGGTGCTCCGCGTCGGATCGGCGAACGGGAAGCGGGACCTTCTTCCGACGCCGGTGAGTACACCGGCCCGCCCGCGCCCGTAGGTGCTGTGCGCGTCCGCTTGGTCTCAGACCATGGTTGGGCGGACCTCCGCGGTGCCACCACCTGTGCGGCAATAACGGCAGCGGAGGCCGCTGCCGTCTTGGCGCGTCTGGGCCCCGATCCGCTGCACAATCGTCAAGGCGACCGCAAGGAATTCATCCGCCGCCTGCGTCGCCGTAAGACAGCCGTGGCCCTGCTGCTGATGGACCAGTCCGTCCTGGCCGGCGTCGGCAACATCTACAGGGCCGAGGTACTGTTCCGGCAAGCAGTAGATCCTTGGACGCCGGGGAGCAGCATAGACGCCGAGACTGCTGGTCGCCTCTGGGATGACACCGTGGACAGCATGTCCGACGGCGTCCGGGATGGACGCATTGTTACAACGCCATCCGCGCTGTGGACAGGCGGCGGTGGTGTAGCGCCCGACGCCGATGCACACTTTGTTTATAAGCGGAACGGCCTGCCCTGCCGCACCTGCGGGACGCTCGTGGGGATGACGGAAATCGGTGCCCGCAAACTGTATTGGTGTCCGGGCTGCCAGGTGTAGGAATCCGTTCCTGGACAACGAGCTTCCAGACAAAAAAGGGCCCCGATCCGTGGATCGGGGCCCTTCTTATCGGAGGGGACGACGGGAATCGAACCCGCGTAATCAGTTTGGAAGACTGAGGCTTTACCATTAAGCTACGTCCCCAGGACGGATATCCTTGTTTCGGACATCTTCCCGGTGGCTGTTGAAGCCGGGTACAACTAAACCTAATTCCGGCGGCAGTGTCAAATGTGCATTCTTGGCTCACTTCCCCGTAGACTGTCCTGTGCGTTCGGGGTGTAGCTCAGCTTGGCTAGAGCGCCTGCTTTGGGAGCAGGAAGTCGCAGGTTCAAATCCTGTCACCCCGACTCTGTGTTTGTGTCCGCTTCAGGGACACGACAGAACCCCATACCCACAAATTCAGGAGTACTTAGACTGTGAAGAGCGCTGTCGAGAACCTCACCGCAACGCGGGTCAAGCTCAACGTCGAGGTTCCCTATGAGGAACTCAAGCCGAGCATCGATGCCGCGTACAAGACCGTTGCTTCGCAGATCCAGGTTCCCGGATTCCGCAAGGGCAAAGTTCCCTCCAAGCTGATCGACCAGCGCGTTGGCCGTGGCTATGTTCTGGAGACCGCCATCAACGATGGCCTCAACGGCTGGTACCAGGCCGCAGTTCAGGAAACGGGCGTTCGCCCCCTGAGCCGTCCCGAAGTTGAAATCACCGAGGTTCCGGACCCGTCCGCAACCGATGGCGAGCTCAAGTTCCAAGTGGAGATCGATGTCCGCCCCGAGATCGAGCTGCCCGACTACGCCGGCATCAAGGTTGAGGTTGCCGCTGCTGAGTCTTCCGAAACCGACGTCGACAAAGCGCTGGACGAATTGCGGGGCCGTTTCGGCACGCTGAAGTCCGTTGAGCGTCCTGCCAAGAACGACGACTTCCTGACCATCGACATCACCGCCACGATTGATGGCGAAGACATCGATTCCGCTTCCGGCCTTTCTTACCAGGTTGGTGCAGGCACCATGCTTGAAGGCCTCGATGAAGCCGTGACCGGCCTCTCTGCCGACGAGGAAGCTATCTTCGAGACCACGCTGGTTGGCGGCGACCACGCCGGCGAATCCGCACAGGTGAAGGTTGGTGTCAAGGCGGTCAAGGAGCGCGAGCTTCCCGAGGCAGATGACGACTTCGCGCAGCTTGCCTCCGAGTTCGACACCCTTGCCGAACTCCGTGAGGACCTCGCCAAGCAGGCAGCCGACTCCAAGGTAGTGGAGCAGGGCGTCGAAGCCCGCGACAAGGTTCTGGACAAGCTCGTTGAGCTTGTTGAGGTTCCGGTCCCGGACTCCGTAGTTGAAGAGCAGATCGAAGCTCACTTCAACCCGGAGAACGCACACGGTGAAGGTGACCACGACACCGAGGAACACCGCGCCGAGGTCAAGGCCAACTCTGAGCGCGCCTTCCAGAACGAGATCATCCTTGACGCCATCGCTGACAAGGAAGAAGTGGACGTCAGCCAGAACGAGCTGATCGACTACATCGTCACCACTGCCAGCCAGTACGGCATGGACCCCAACCAGTTCGCCCAGATCATTGATCAGAGCGGCCAGGTTCCCATGATGGTTTCCGAGGTTCGCCGCCGGAAGGCCCTGGCCGTTGTGCTGGGCCAGGCCGAGGTAGTGGACTCCGAGGGCAACAAGGTTGACCTCACCGACTTCGTCCGCCCTGCAGGCGAAGCAGCGACCGAAGAGGCTGCAGCTGTTGAAGCAACCGAAGATGCTGAAGTTGCTGCAAGCGACGACCCCGCAGCAGTGAAGTTCTAGTCAACGACTCCAACCGGCCCCGGATCACATGATCCGGGGCCGGTTTGCTTTAAGCCCTGAACGGACACGTGCGCCGTCAGCGAACAGTGCGATTTCGGCGAACAAATCGCCCGTGAAAACGGTTAGTGTCCAAGTAGTGAAGTTCAGTGAGGTCACTGGCACCAGCGAGAGGTAAGTACTTATGTCACAGCAATCAGAGGCTCCCCGGATGGCAACTGTCGATCCCGCAGCCCAGGACAACTACATCTACAACCGCCTGCTGAAAGAGCGCATCATCTGGCTCGGCTCTGAAGTCCGTGACGAGAACGCCAACGCCATTTGCTCTCAGCTCCTCCTCCTCTCGGCCGAAGACCCGGAGAAGGACATCTACCTGTACATCAACTCCCCGGGTGGCTCCGTAACGGCCGGCATGGCCATTTACGACACCATGCAGTTCATCCCGAACGATGTGGTCACCGTGGCAACCGGCCTGGCAGCATCCATGGGCCAGTTCCTCCTGTCCTCCGGCACCAAGGGCAAGCGTTATGCAACGCCCAACGCCCGCATCCTGATGCACCAGCCCTCGGGCGGCATCGGCGGTACGGCCTCGGACATCAAGATCCAGGCTGAACTGATCCTGCACATGAAGAAGGTCATGGCCGAACTCACGGCAGAGCAGACCGGGCAGTCCGTGGAAACCATCCTCAAGGACAACGACCGCGACAAGTGGTTCACGGCCGCTGAAGCCCTGGAGTACGGCTTCTTCGACAAGATCTCGGCGCACGCCGGTTCTGTTGCAGGTGGCGGCGGAACGGCCAACCAGTCGAACTCCGAAAACTAACCGGCACAAAGAACCACTGAAACCCCAGGAGTAAAGAACATGAACTACAACTTCGGATGGTCTGCCGGTAATCTCCCGTCCAGCCGTTACGTCCTGCCCCAGTTCGAGGAGCGCACGCCCTACGGCTTCAAGCGCCAGGACCCGTACACCAAGCTGTTCGAGGACCGCATCATCTTCCTCGGCGTCCAGGTGGACGATGCTTCCGCTGACGACATCATGGCCCAGCTGCTGGTCCTCGAATCCACGGATCCGGACCGCGACATCACCCTGTACATCAATTCGCCGGGTGGCTCGTTCACGGCCATGACGGCCATTTATGACACCATGCAGTACATTCGTCCGGAAATTCAGACGGTGTGCCTTGGACAGGCAGCCAGTGCAGCTGCAGTCCTGCTTGCCGCTGGTACGCCCGGTAAGCGACTGGCCCTGCCGAACGCCCGCGTCTTGATCCACCAACCGGCGCTTTCCGGTGGCCAGGGCGGACAGGCGTCTGACCTGGAGATCCAGGCCGCGGAAGTCATGCGCATGCGCACCTGGCTTGAAGACACGTTGGCGCACCACTCGGGCCGTACGTCCGAGCAGGTCAACAACGACATCGAGCGAGACAAGATCCTCACCGCTGCGGATGCCCTGAGCTACGGTCTCATCGACCAGGTTCTGGACTCCCGGAAGATCAAGCCCCAGGCAATCACCCGGTAGTGCACGGATTTGAACGCCGGTGCGGTTCACGAAATATGGACCGCACCGGCGTTCTGTTTCCACCCAAGCAGCCCATTGTGACCTAGAGTGGATGTTGTCACGGTGGCGCCAACCGCGGCGCAGCCGCACACTTGAGTACGGCGCGGAGCCGCATCACCCGCATGCAACGAAGGGATTCACACATGGCTCGGATTGGCGAGAGCACGGATCTGCTGAAGTGTTCTTTCTGCGGAAAGAGCCAGAAGCAGGTACGGAAGCTGATTGCCGGGCCCGGTGTCTACATCTGCGATGAGTGCATCGAGCTTTGCAACGAGATCATCGAGGAAGAACTCGCTGAAGTTTCCGATCTCGGTAGTTTTGAACTGCCCAAGCCTCGTGAGATCTTCGACTTCCTGCAGGAATACGTGATCGGCCAGGAACCGGCAAAACGTTCGCTGGCGGTAGCTGTCTACAACCACTACAAGCGTATCCAAGCAGGTCACGCACCCAAGGCCGGCAGCCTCGGCGAGGGATCGCACCACGAGGATGTGGAGATCGCCAAGTCCAACATCCTTCTGATCGGCCCTACAGGCTGCGGAAAGACTTACCTCGCCCAGACACTGGCCCGCCGGCTCAACGTGCCGTTCGCCGTAGCTGACGCCACTGCCCTGACGGAGGCCGGCTATGTTGGCGAGGATGTAGAGAACATCCTGCTCAAGCTCATCCAGGCCGCTGACTATGATGTCAAAAAGGCCGAGCAAGGCATCATCTACATCGATGAGATCGATAAGATCTCCCGTAAGAGTGAAAACCCGTCCATCACGCGCGATGTATCAGGCGAAGGTGTGCAGCAGGCACTCCTGAAGATCCTCGAAGGTACTGTGGCCTCCGTTCCACCCCAGGGCGGCCGGAAGCACCCCCACCAGGAATTTATCCAGATCGACACCACCAACGTTCTCTTCATTGTGGCTGGTGCCTTCGCCGGGCTGGAAGACATCATTGGTTCGCGGTCCGGGCGTAAGGGCATCGGCTTCGGTGCGCCGCTCAACGAGGCCCGGGACAACGTTGACACTTACGGCGAAGTCATGCCGGAGGACTTGCTCAAGTTCGGCCTCATCCCGGAATTCATCGGACGGCTCCCCGTGATCACCACAGTCTCCAGCCTGGACCGGCCAGCGTTGATTCAGATCCTTTCCACGCCAAAGAACGCGTTGGTCAAGCAATACCAGAAGATGTTCCAGCTCGATGGCGTGGAGTTGCAGTTCGAGGACGACGCCTTGGACGCCATTGCGGACCAAGCCCTTGAGCGTGGCACGGGCGCACGTGGCCTCCGGGCCATCATGGAAGATGTACTGCTGCCCGTCATGTTTGATCTTCCCAGCAGGGATGACATCGCAACTGTGGTAATCACGGCCGACGTCGTGGCAAAGACAGCACAGCCCACCATGATCGCCCACGACGTGGTGGCCAAGCGCCGGAATAAGTCGGCCTAGCCTCCTGTTGGCCTAAACAGGACGTGGTTCCCTTTGGGGCCGCCGTCATGTCGCTTTCACACCCTTCAGAGGAGTTACCTGTGCCCGAACAGATCGTGTCCGAAGAGAACGTCAACAAGGCCGATTTCTGGTTCGACCCCGTCTGCCCGTTTGCATGGATCACCTCGCGCTGGATTGGTGAAGTGGAGCAGGTTCGGGGCATAGGGACCGAGTGGCACGTCATGAGCCTCTCAGTGCTCAATGAGGGCCGCGACCTTGCCGAGGACTACCGGGCCATGATGGATGACAGCTGGGGCCCCGTTCGCGTGATCATCGCTGCCCGGGAACTCCACGGCAGCAGCTACGTAAAGCCGTTGTACGACGCCATGGGGGAGCAGATCCACCACGAGGGCAACAAGGACCGTGCTTCGGTGATCCGGAAGGCCCTCGCCGAGACCGGACTTCCAGCTGACCTGGCACGGTTCGCAGACTCGGACGAATACGATGCCCAGTTGCGAGCCAGCCACGAGGCCGGTATTTCGTTGGTTGGCCAGGACGTTGGAACGCCCGTAGTAGCTGTCAACGGCACGGCGTTCTTCGGTCCGGTCCTGACTCGTATTCCCCGGGGTGAGGAAGCCGGAAAGGTTTGGGACGCCACGGTGACGCTTGCCGGCTACCCCCATTTCTTCGAGCTCAAGCGCAGCCGGACTGAAAGCCCCGAATTCAACTAGCGGTGAACCTCTACTTGAGGAACCGCGAAGTACGCCGGTCGGCGAGGATCTTCCCGTTGGTCTGGCATGTGGCGCAATACTGAAGTGACGTGTCCGCGAAGGACACCTCACGGACGGTATCCCCGCACACCGGGCAGGGCTGGCCGGTTCTGGCATGCACCCTGAAGTTGCTGCGCTTAGTGTCCTTAAGCTCGCTGGAGGGTTTGCCGGCTGCCGCGTTGACGGCACCCACCAGGACTTCCTGCATGGCTTCATAAAGCCGGGCCACTGTTGCTTGGTCAAGGGACTTGGCGGTGGCAAAGGGTGAAATCCTGGCGGCGTGGAGAATCTCATCACTGTAGGCGTTGCCGATTCCGGCGATCACGCTCTGGCTGCGCAGGAGGCCTTTGATCTGCTGAGAGCTAGACCCGACGATGGCTGCAAGTGCATCGAGATCAAAATCGGGGCTGAGGGGCTCCGGTCCCAGCGTGGCTATGCCCGGAACATCCTGCGGATCCTTCACCACGTAGATCGCAAGGCTTTTCTTGGTTCCCGCTTCGGTCAGGTCCACGCCGATGTGGACGTCGTCGGCCGGCCGGTGGAGCAAAAGCCGTGCCGAGATGTTGCTTTTGCCCATGCGCAGCCCGGCAGAGGACGGGTGTTCGGTGTATCTGACCCAGCCGGCTTTGGCCAGGTGGAAAACAAAGAACAGGCCATCGGCGTCGAGGCACACGAACTTGCCGATGCGTTGTGCACCAAGAATGGTCCGGCCTTCGAGCGCCGTGAAGGGGGGATCCGCCGTCTTGAGTGCAGAGAAGGAGTTGATGCGGACCTCGGTCAGCACGGCTCCATGGAGTTGGTTGTCCAAGTACATGCACAGGCCGTGCACTTCGGGGAGTTCCGGCATGGTCAATACTCTGCCACAGGTGGCCGTTCAAAGGCACGGGAACTACAAGTTTGTAGTTCGTTCGAAGGCCTTGTGCATCATCGTCGACGGGACAACAATGGTTCTTACCCACTTCGAAAGAAGAGGGACACGGAAACCAAAGATTCAGTGATTGCAACCAACGCAGCCTTTGGCAAAGTTGGAAGCAACCTACCAGTGATGAGGTAGGAAGACCTGAAATTCCAAGGATTCCGCCAGACTGTCCAGTCATCACCAGACAGCCGAAAAGTCGAAGCCCCACCAACGGCAAAACGCTGATGGGGCTTCCCCTTTTGCCCAAAATCTTTCGCCCAAAAAAGGGCCGTGGGCTACGTCTGGGACGCAGGCAGTTCCTCGACGGGTGCCAGCTCCACATCGCTGACTGTCAGCTCGCCATCACCGGATTGGAGAGTGATCTCCTTTGCGTTGGCGGCGGCCTTGAGGTCACCAAGGCCGGCCTTCAACTGAGCCACCAATACGTCCGAAGCGGTAATGGATGCAGACAAAACCTCGGTGCGCTGCTTGACCTTTGCCTCGGACTTGGCCTTGCGGATACCGCTGAGTGCAATGCCCACGGTGCCGAGCATGGTGGTGTCACCATCGGTGATCTCCAAGGCTGCGGGCCACGCGGCACGGTGAACTGATCCGGTCCGCCACCAACCCCAGACCTCTTCGGTTGCGAAGGGCAGGAACGGCGCGAACAGGCGCAAGAGCGAGTCCAGGGTTGTGGCCAAAGCGGCCAGGACGGAGGCCTGCTCGGAGTCACCGGCGGCACCGTACGCGCGGTCCTTGACGAGTTCCACGTAGTCATCGGTGAACTGCCAGAAGAACGACTCGGTGATCTGGAGAGCGCGGGCGTAGTCGTAGTTCTCGAACGCCTTGGTGGACTGGGCAACGACGTCGGACAGTTGGGCCAGAAGTGCCCGGTCCAGCGGGTTGGTCAGCACGGACAGGTCAGAGGTCACCACTGAGTTCTCGGTGGCGCCGAGGTTCAGCACAAACTTCGAAGCGTTCAGCAATTTGATGGCCAGGCGGCGGCCGATCTTCATCTGGGCGATCTCGTAGGCCGTGTCAGCACCTAGCTTCGCTGATGCTGCCCAATAGCGGACGGCGTCCGAACCGTACTCGTTCAGCACATCAGTGGGAACAACAACGTTGCCCTTGGACTTGGACATCTTTTTGCGGTCCGGGTCAAGGATCCAGCCGGAGATGGCCGCATGCTTCCACGGGGCGCTGTTCTGCAGGGCGTCCGCGCGAACGGCAGAGGAGAACAGCCAAGTGCGGATGATGTCGTGTCCCTGCGGGCGGAGATCGAACGGGTAGACCTTGGAGAACAGTTCCTCGTCGCGGCTCCAGCCACCCACAATCTGGGGGGTCAGAGATGACGTTGCCCAGGTGTCCAGCACATCGGCGTCGCCGGTGAAGCCGTTGGCCTGGTCGCGCTCCGATTCCTCGAATCCGGGAGCAGCATCCGCGGCAGGGTCAACGGGAAGCATCTCGTCCGAAGGCAGGATGGGGTTGTCGTAGTCCGGGTTGCCTTGGGCGTCCAGCGGGTACCAGACGGGGATGGGCACGCCGAAGAAGCGCTGGCGGGATACGAGCCAGTCACCGTTGAGGCCGGCGATCCAGTTCTCGTAGCGGGAACGCATGAACGCGGGGTGGAAGGTGATTTCCTGTCCGCGGCCGATCAGGCGTTCGCGGCGTTCCTCGTCGCGGCCACCGTTGCGGATGTACCACTGCCGGGAGGTAACAACTTCCAGGGGCTTGTCACCCTTTTCGAAGAAGTTCACCGGGTGGGTGATCTTCTTCGGCTCGCCGTCCAGCAGATCCGCTGCCTTGAGCAGTTCAACCACTGCCTCCTTGGCGGAGAAGGCGGTCTTTCCGGCGATCGCGGCGTAAGCTTCCTTGCCGGCGTCGGTGGTGATCCATTCAGGGGTATCGGCAATGATGCGGCCGTCGCGGCCCATGATGGCGCGGGTGGGAAGCTGCAGTTCGCGCCACCAAGTGACATCGGTCAGGTCACCGAAAGTACACACCATTGCAATGCCGGAGCCTTTGTCCGCTTTGGCGAGGGGGTGTGCCTTGACTTCAAGCTCCACATCGAAGAGCGGAGACTTCACCGTCTTGCCAAAGAGCGGTTGGTACCGTTCGTCGTCGGGGTTTGCCACCAGTGCAGCGCAGGCAGCGAGCAGTTCCGGGCGGGTGGTCTCGATGAAAATCTTCCCGCCGTCTTCGGTTAAGAAGGGGTAGCGGTAGTAGGCGCCGGCGACTTCGCGGTCCTCAAGCTCAGCCTGGGCAACAGCGGTACGGAACGTCACATCCCACAGAGTGGGTGCCTCGGCCATGTAGGCATCACCGGCAGAGAGGTTCGCGAGGAAGGCACGCTGGGAAACCGCACGTGAGGTGTCGTCAATGGTGCGGTAGGTAAGGTCCCAGTCCACGGACAAGCCAAGGGTTTGGAACAGGTTCTCGAAGACCTTTTCGTCCTCAACGGCGAGTTCTTCACACAGTTCGATGAAGTTCTGGCGCGAAACGACGTCGAAATCGCGCTGGTTCTTGGCTGGCTGTGCGGGAGGCGTGTAGTCGGCTTTGTAGGGGATGGCGGGATCGCAACGCACACCGTAGTAGTTCTGGACGCGGCGCTCGGTGGGCAAGCCGTTGTCATCCCATCCCATGGGGTAGAAGACGTTCTTGCCGGTCATGCGCATGTAGCGGGCCTGGACATCAGTCTGGGTGAAGGAGAACATGTGGCCCACGTGGAGCGAGCCGGATGCCGTGGGCGGGGGAGTGTCGATCGAGTAGACCTGCTCCCGGGTGGTGTCCGGGTTGAACTTGTAGGTTCCTTCATTCAGCCAGCGCTGCGTCAGGGCAGCCTCAAGGCCTTCAAGGGCCGGCTTGTCGGGAACGTTGATGGGGGCGGTGGCGGGCGTGTCTGTACCCTGCGTTGATTCAGCCATGGGTCAATTGTTTCATGGCCTGGCGTTACAGCCCGCCCGTCAGGGGACCCGGCACCCCGGATAAGGTAGTTCCATGACTTTGGCAGCGCACAACACACCTTCCGGACAGAATGCAGGGAACAACAAGTCGGCGGTGGTCACTGGTGCCAGCACCGGTATTGGTGAGGCCACGGTGAAGGCGCTGGTCTCCGCCGGGTGGAAGGTCTTTGCCGTAGCGCGTCGGGCAGACAGGCTCAATGCCTTGGAAGCGACTACCGGTGCGGTGCCGTTCCCGGCTGACATCACGGCCGACGACGACGTCGCGGCCTTGCTCGCGGCGGTCACCGAAGCCGGAGGTGCCGACACCCTCATCAACATCGCCGGCGGCGCACGCGGGGCGGACACCATCGCCAATGCTGACACTGAAGATTGGGATTGGATGTACCAGGTCAACGTCCTGGGCACCATGAAGATCACCCGGGCCTTCCTGCCCATGCTGCGGGAACACGGCGAAGGAACCGTCCTGAACCTGACATCCACGGCTGGGCTGTCAGCCTACGAAGGCGGCGCGGGCTACAACGCAGCAAAGTTTGCCCAGCACGCCATGACCAACGCCCTGCGCCTGGAAGAGGTGGGCAACAACGTCCGCGTCATTGAAGTGGCTCCCGGGCTGGTGCAGACCGAAGAGTTCGCACTGAACCGCCTCGGCGACAAAGACGCAGCGGCGAAGGTTTACGCCGGGGTGGAGAAGCCATTGACCGCCGAGGACGTGGCAGGTGTAGTGGCTTACTCAGTCTCGTTGCCGCACCACATCAACCTGGACCAGATTGTGATCCGCCCCGTGGCGCAGGCGGCAAACCACAAATTGATCCGAAAAGACAGCTAGCCGGCCGGGACGCTCAGAGTGGCCATGATGGCCGCGTGGTCTGAACCCCGCACCTTGTGGACCGCGTAGTCACTGCTGCCGATACCGGGCGAAGTGACCATATGGTCGAGCACTACGCCCGGAAGGGGTAGCCCTTCCATGGGCCAGGTGGGTGAGAAACGTGCTCCGGACGCTGTCCCGACGTCGACGAGCTTCCTGCCTTCCTGCTGACCGGTCCGGGTTTCCTGCCGGCTCAGGGCAGTATCAAGCATTGCCCGGAACTCTGAGTGATCGTAGGTGGCGTTGTAGTCGCCCATCAGCAACTGATTTCCCGACCGGGACCCTTGGCGGGCCACTTTGTCCACGTCACTTCGCCACTGATCGATTCGCTCATCGACGGGTGGAAGGGCATGGACGTTGGTTAGGTTCAGCGCCGCCGTGGACCCGACCCCAGGGTCCGTGATCAGTACCCGCGTGACGTCCATACGGAACGGGGTATCCGGGAGAAGTCCAACGGCCTCGAGGGGGAACACCGAGTACACGGCTCCACCGGACGCGTCGTCATTGGGGGCACTGATCCGGTTGGGCAACAACTCATCCAAACCCTCGGACGTCAAATGATCCTCCAGCCCTTGGGTATGTTCCTGAATGGCCAAGAGCTGTATTCCGTTGGACCGGACCATCTCCACCACAGAGGCGGCGTCCGCTTCCCCGTATTCAGAGTTCAGGCTCATCACTTTCAGCGGCACCGTTGCTGTGCCGGCGGGTATTGCTTCCGGCTTTCCGGCGTCCAGGGGGAACAGCCAAAACAGCTGCACTGCCAACAGCGCCGCCGTCGTGATAATGACCCAAAGCCTCCGCCCCACCACAGCAAGCACCAGGGCAAGCGCTGCCGGAAGCACCAACCACGGGGTGAAGGACAGCAACTGCACCACGATTAGGGGCCATTCCACCGGAATCGCCCGGAAGATCGAAACCCCGGACACGGGCAGTGCGGCAAGCAGCGCCAACACCGACCACCCCAGGGAAGCGCGGCGAGGCGCAGGGCGGGTTTCCGTCACGGCAGGCGCGGGGTGTGTCATGGCCTGAGTCTATGCAACCCTGCGCGCACCCGTACTCCATCCATAGGATGAACCCCCGGGTAGAGCAGGCGCCCCACTGCCGCTAGACTTGGGGGACCAGCTTTGACCCGGCCATCACCGGTGAGCTTCCGGAAGAACAGCACCAACCATCTGCAAGGTGGCCAGCGCCCAGTAGAACCGGACGGGTAAGCCCGTCACAGCAGTAATGAGAGGCCGGCGCCGGCAGTCATCCCTTTACCCGGGGAGGCCATGGTTCCGGTAAGTGAGGTGGTACCGCGGTACCGGTGTGATGCAGATCAGACCGAAGCCGTCCTCGCATCCTGACAGTCAACCAGCTATCACAGGATATGAGATGACCCACTACCCCAAGGCCTCAGCGTCTTCTTCCGGCACGCACGGCGTGTCCGCTTCCGTGAAGTTCCCGGAAATCGAAGAGCGCATCCTCAAATACTGGGATGAAGACGGCACCTTCCAGGCCAGCATCGACCAACGGGATGCCGGCAAGGACGGCAGCAACGAGTTCGTCTTTTACGATGGCCCTCCCTTCGCCAACGGCCTCCCGCACTACGGCCACCTCCTGACCGGCTACGCCAAGGACCTCGTAGGCCGCTACCAGACCCAACGCGGCAAGCGGGTGGAGCGGCGCTTCGGCTGGGACACGCATGGCCTCCCCGCTGAACTCGAAGCCATGAAGCAGCTGGGCATGACCGACAAGACCCAGATCGAAGCTATGGGCATCGACAAATTCAACGATGCCTGCCGCGCCTCCGTCATGAAGTACGCCAACGAGTGGAAGGCCTACGTCACGCGCCAGGCCCGCTGGGTGGACTTCGAGAACGACTACAAGACGCTCAATGTCGAGTACATGGAGTCCGTGCTCTGGGCCTTCAAGCAGCTGCACCAGAAGGGTCTTACTTACAACGGTTACCGCGTCCTCCCGTACTGCTGGAAGGACGAGACCCCGCTGTCCAACCATGAACTCCGCATGGACGACGACGTCTACAAGAACCGTCAGGACCAGACGGTCACTGTCACGTTCCCCGTCAAAGCAGGGGACTCCGAACTCTCCAAGGCGCTTGCCGGAGTCCAGGCGCTCGCCTGGACCACCACGCCCTGGACGTTGCCCACCAACCTGGCGCTCGCCGTCGGGCCTGAGATCTCCTATGCCGTTCTGCCCGCCGGCCCCAACGGCGTCAAGGCCGCTTCCGCTGAAGCGCCGGTGACCGGCAGCTTCCTGCTGGCAACTGACCTCGTGGGGTCCTATGCCAAGGATCTGGGGTACGACGACGACGCTGCCGCCGCTGCCGCTGTGGTGTCCACCCACACAGGCACCGAGTTGGCGGGCCTCGAGTATGAACCGCTCTGGGATGACTTTGCCGATGCCGAGAAGTACGGCACCCAGAATGCGTGGCGTTTCCTGGTGGCCGACTACGTCACCACCACCGACGGTACGGGCATCGTTCACCAGGCTCCGGCCTACGGTGAGGATGACCAGAAGGTCTGTGAAGACGCCGGCATCCCTGTGGTCCTGTCCGTTGACGAGGGTGCCAAATTCCTGCCCCTGTTTACTCACGGCGAGCTTGCCTCGATCGTTGGCCTTCAGGTTTTCGAAGCCAACAAGCCCATCACCCAGGTGCTCCGCGCCGACGGACGCCTGGTCCGCCAAGCCAGCTACGAGCACAGCTACCCGCACTGCTGGCGTTGCCGGAACCCCTTGATCTACCGCGCCGTGTCCTCCTGGTACGTGGAAGTCACCAAGTTCAAGGACCGCATGTCCGAGTTGAACCAGGAGATCAACTGGATCCCGGGCAACGTTAAGGACGGCCAGTTCGGAAAGTGGCTGGACAACGCCCGCGACTGGTCCATCAGCCGCAACCGGTACTGGGGTTCGCCCATCCCCGTGTGGCAGTCTGACGACCCCGAGTACCCGCGCACCGATGTCTACGGATCCCTGGCCGATCTCGAAGCCGACTTCGGCCGGCTCCCGATGAACAATGAAGGTCAGGTTGACCTGCACCGGCCGTTCATTGATGAGCTGACACGTCCCAATCCGGACGACCCCACAGGCAAGTCCACCATGCGCCGTGTGGAAGACGTTCTTGATGTTTGGTTCGACTCCGGATCCATGCCGTACGGCCAGGTTCACTACCCGTTCCAGAACGAGGAGTGGTTCGACACCCACAACCCGGCGGACTTCATCGTGGAGTACATCGGACAGACACGCGGCTGGTTCTACATGCTGCACATTCTCTCTACCGCGCTGTTTGACCGCCCGGCGTTCCGCAATGTGATCAGCCACGGCATCGTGCTCGGTTCCGACGGCCAGAAGATGTCCAAGAGCCTGCGCAACTACCCGGATGTCTCCGAGGTCCTGGATCGCGACGGCTCTGACGCCATGCGCTGGTTCCTCATGTCCAGCCCCATCCTTCGCGGCGGCAACCTTGTGGTCACTGAACAGGGCATACGCGACGGCGTCCGCCAGGTCATCCTGCCGCTGTGGAATGTGTACAGCTTCTTCACGCTCTATACGAACGCTGCAAACGGCGGTTCGGGGTACGAAGCAAAGCTCCGCTATGACGGCTACGCCGACACCTTGGATCAGTACCTGCTGGCCAATACCGGGGACCTGGTCCGAAATGTCACCGCAAGCCTGGACAGCTACGACATTTCCGGAGCCTGCGATGAACTGCGCAGCTACCTGGACATGCTCACCAACTGGTACGTCCGCCGCAGCCGTCAGCGCTTCTTCGATGAGAACGTTGACGCCTTCGATGCCCTTTACACGGCCCTCGAAGCGGTGTGCCGTGTATCTGCCTCCTTGCTGCCGTTGGTCACCGAGGAGATCTGGCGTGGGCTGACGGGTGGCCGTTCCGTCCACCTGGCGGACTGGCCAGACGCTTCGCTGTTCCCGTCAAACCCGCAACTGGTTGAAGCAATGGATCGCGTCCAGCAGATCTGCTCCACCGGCTCCAGCCTTCGGAAGGCCGCGAACCTGCGCGTGCGCTTGCCGTTGCAGGAACTGACTGTGGTGGCACCTGGTGCAGATGCGCTCGAAGGCTTTGCCGCCGTCGTCGCCGATGAACTGAACCTCCGTTCGGTCCGCCTCCTGGACGCTGCGACTGCCTCGCCTGAGGAGTTCGGCATCGAGCAGAAACTTGTGGTCAACGCCCGTGCTGCTGGTCCGCGCCTTGGCAAGAACGTGCAGCAGGCCATCAAGGGTTCCAAGTCCGGCGATTGGTCCGTCAGTGACGCCGGTGTGGTGGTGGCCGGCGGCCTCGAGCTCGAACCGCAGGAATACACGCTTGAGACGGTGGTGGCGGACTCAGCCGACGGCGGTAGCTCGGCTGTTGCTGTTCTGCCCGGCGGCGGTTTCGTGGTCCTGAACACCGAGGTTACTCCGGAACTTGCGGCCGAGGGGTTGGCTCGTGACATGGTCCGCGCCATCCAGCAGGCCCGCAAGGACGCCGGACTCAAGGTGAGCGACCGCATCCGTACTTCCGTTGAGGCCGCGCAGGACGTGGTGGATGCCCTGGAAGCCAACTCTGAGCTCGTCAAGACCGAAACTCTGACGTTGGAACTGGAGGTTCTGCTGGCTGGCGTCGACGAACCGCAGGTCACCGTCGCAAAGGCAGGGGCCTGATCCATGACTGATGAATTCTCGGTTGAAAGCGTGTACGCCGAACTTCTGGGGCGTGCCCCGGAAAACAAGATGGAACCGCGCCTTGCTCCGTTGTTCCGTGCCATGGACGTACTGGGGGAGCCGAACAAGGCATACCCGATCATCCACATCACGGGTACCAACGGAAAAACGTCCACGGCCCGCATGATCGAGGCCGGACTGCGGGCTCATGGGCTGAGCACTGGCCGTTACACCAGCCCGCACCTGTCCAAGGTGACCGAGCGGATCAGCATTGACGGCGAACCTGTACCGGACGCAACGTTCGTCCGCATCTGGGATGAGATCCGTCCCTACCTGGAAATAGTGGACAGCGAGCTTGTTGCCGAGGACCAGCCGCGGCTGACCTATTTCGAATGCCTGACCATTCTGGGGTTCGCGGTGTTCGCGGACCAGCCTGTTGATGTTGCCGTCATGGAAGTCGGCCTGGGGGGCATCACCGATGCCACCAACGTGGGGGATGGCCAAGTCTCCGTGATCACGCCGATTTCGCTGGACCACACGGATCTTCTGGGTGACACCACTGAGGACATTGCCTACGAGAAGTCCGGCATCATCAAACCCGGCGGCTTCCTGGTCAGCGCGGCTCAACCGGTGGACGCTGCCCAGGTCCTGTTGGAGAAAGCCCGCGAAGTGGACGTGCCGTTCCGTTTCGAAGGCGTCGAATTTGGTGTCGAGTCCCGCAGCGTTGCCGTTGGTGGACAGGTCCTGACCATTCAGGGACTCGCCGGACGCTACGAAGACCTGCTGCTGCCGCTACATGGTGCGCACCAGGCCGAAAACGCAGCTGTCGCCGTCGCCGCCTTGGAAGCATTCTTCGGTGGGGGAGAGAAGGAACTCGACGCCGAGGTTCTCAAGGAAGCCTTTGGCTCGGTAACTTCGCCCGGCCGGCTCGAAGTAGTTCGCACTGCGCCCACCGTGGTGGTGGACGCTGCGCACAATCCGGACGGCATCCGCGTCTCCTCCGAAGCGATCCTGGAGGCCTTCAGCTTCAGCAAGCTGGTAGTGGTGGTTGGCGTTCTGCGGGAGAAGGATGCCGAGGAGATCCTCAAGACCCTGAAAGAGTCCTTGGGCGGACTGGCTGAGGAGTTCTGCTTCACCCAATCCAACTCCGCCCGCGCCGTTCCGGCAGCGGAACTGGCCGAACTCGCCGTCGATCTCGGCTTCGGCGAGGACAACGTCCACATCGCCGAGAAATTGGACGATGCCCTGGAGTGGGCCGTGGAGCGTGCCGAATCCAATGATGACCTTTCAGGCGGCGTCCTGGTGACGGGTTCCATTACGGTGGTGGCCGAGGCACGGATCCTTCTCGGAAAGGCGAGTGCCTAGCATGGCAAAAATGACCAAGGCCCAGCGCGAATGGCGGCCGGGTATGCCCAAAAAGCGCCGGTCCACCAAAGTGATGTTCGCTTCCACCGTGCTGCTGCTCGAAGCGTTCGTCGCCTTCTTCGGCACGCTGGCCGTCTTCGGCTTGAGGCGCGGGGAAGTTGACCCAGGCATTATCCTGGGGGTCGGAATCGCACTGACGGTGGTGCTGGTTCTGGCATGTGCCGTGCTGTCCAAGCCATGGGGCATCGCCCTGGGGTGGGGGCTGCAGCTGGTGCTGGTCCTTACGGGCTTCGCCGAACCCACCATGTTCATCGTGGGGATCCTGTTTGCCATCTGCTGGTGGTACGGGATCAGGGCCGGTATGCGGATTGACCGCGAGGTGGCCCAACGCGACCGTGAACAGGCCGAATGGAACGCAGCCCATGATGACCAAGCTGGCACCCAAACCCCGTAAACTGGCTGGGAAAATCACCTACCAACCGCATTGGAGCAACTGTGAGCATTGAACGGACCCTTGTCCTGGTCAAGCCCGACGGCGTCGCCCGCAACCTGGCCGGAACCATCCTCGCCCGGATCGAAGCCAAGGGCTACACCCTGGCGGAGCTGAAGAAGGTCAACGCCACCCGCGAACTGCTGGAGCAGCACTACGAGGAACACGTGGGCAAGCCGTTCTACGAGCCATTGGTTGAGTTCATGCTCAGCGGACCGGTCATCGCTGCGGTTTTCGAAGGCCACCGTGTGATTGAAGGCTTCCGCTCGCTGGCCGGAACCACGGATCCGACGACGGCGGCACCGGGCACCATCCGCGGCGACTTCGGCCGCGACTGGGGCCTGGCAGTCCAGCAGAACCTTGTTCATGGCTCCGACTCGGTTGACTCCGCGGAACGTGAAATCAAGATCTGGTTCGAGGGCTAAACAACCTCCACCGCAATAACAGTTAAGGCCAATGTTCTTGATGAACATTGGCCTTAACTGTTATCCCGCGAGCGGTGGTTCTACGCTGTCGACGGTACGAAGAGGTGGATGAAGGAAAAGAAGATCGTGGCGATCACTGCGACATACAGCAGGGCGACGATGATCCAGCCGTACCCGGACAACAGCTTGACCACCGCGGGTGGCGCCTTGATGACCCCGGTGGTGACGTTGCGGATTGTCACCCAGACGAAAAGCGGGATCATGGCGGCCCACACCACCATGCAGAACGGGCAGAGCACGTGGATGACGTAAAGGGCCTGCGACCACAGCCACACAACAAAGGCGAAGCCAAGGGTCACGCCGGCTTGGAGACCCAGCCAGTAACCCCGTGAATACTTCGCTCCGGCAAGAATGCCCATGGCCGTAGTGATGATCACGGCAAAAGCGACGATCCCGATGAACATGTTGGGGAACCCGAACACCGAGCTCTGTGGTGTCTGCATCACGGCACCGCAGGAGACAAAGGGATTCACATCGCACACGGTCACATGGTTGGGATCTTTGAGTACCTCAAGTTTCTCCAATACCAGGGCGCCGGACGCCAACCAGCCAATAACGCCGGTGATCAACAGCAGCCAGGCGAAAGGCTTGTCGCGGACCGTTGCAGGGAGGTAATCCTGGTGGACGGACGTTTCCTCCGCATGGCTTGTGGCTTGATTGGCCAGGTTTTCCCTGGCGGTGCTTGGCATCGCGGATGTGATCCTTTTCGACATATGGCCCGGCAAGCCGGGAAGGGCTCTTGGGAGGATTGTAACTCCGAAGACTGGACGGCGGCCCCAGCAAGAGGGGGGAGTTCCGCGACACAGCGGCCTTCGCGGGGAATGTGCAGGGGTGTGAGAGAATGAACATGGCCGGAAGTCGATCCACATTCGACGCCCGGTCCGGTGACTTTGTTCCCAAGACCGCCAGTATGAGCCGGGCATGCCTGGATCACGTGATCCCCGGTAGGCCCGCCATGACAATGGACGGCACCTGGTTGTGGCAGCAGAACAACGGGTTTCAGAATAAAGCCGCCGGCCTTCCAGGGCTGCCGCACCCCAATGCTGGTGCGAACCGGAAGGCATACTGCCGACTTCTGTCAACGCCTGAGGGTTTTGACAATATTTGCTCCACTGGGCGCCGGATGTGGCGGTGTCGCTGGGGCAGGAGTGTTGCCACATATGGATAATGACCAGGTTGTAGCCGTTAATGACGAGGCAGCTCCCGCGGAAACTGCGGAAGCGCCCAAGAAAGCCACCAGGACCCGGCGCAAGGCTGCGCCCAAGGTTGCTGCTGACGTGGAGGCACCTGCCGCAGAGGTGTCCGCCCCGGATGCAGCCGCCGAGGCCACCGCAGCACCGGCGCGCCGCACCCGTTCCCGTAAAAAGGTGGAGCCCGCCGAGCCGCTGCCGGGTTTGGGAGACGAAGGTACTGCAGAGGCCAGCCCCGAATCAGCCGCCGAGCCTGCCCCCGAAAAGCCGGTCCGCCGTCGTCGTACTACCAAACCCAAAGCTGAGGCCGTAGAGGTGCCCGCTGCTGCGGCAGCCATCGAAGAAAGCACGACGCCGGGCGAGGCCTCCCAGCCGGAAGAGCCTGCCGCTGAAGAGGCGGCCCCGGCCGCAGCAGGGGAAGCCGCCTCCGAGGAGCCGGCCTCGGCAGCATCCACTTCCCTGTTCATGGAGCCTGTTTCCATCACCTCCATGATCTTCCAAGCCCCGGACCTCACCACGGTTCCCCGTGTTGCCGCGGTGGAAGAGAAGGCCGAGGAGCCCGAAGAAGAAACCGAAGCCGGTGCTGAGGGCGAGCTTGAAGATGCGGGAAGCCGTCGTCGCCGCAGGAGCCGTGGCCGCCGTGGACGCCGCGGAACCGAACGCGACGAGAATGAGACTGAAGACGGCACCGAGTCCGAGTCCGAGGACGAGGAAGCGCCGGCAGCTGAGGCTCTTGAAGAAGGTGTGACGTCGCGTCGTCGTCGCCGCCGCCGTCGTGGAGACCAGGATCTTGAACTGACCGGCGGCACGGATGATGATCCGCCCAACACCGTCACCCGTGTGCGCGCCCCCCGCCCCGTGACCGAAACTGCTCCGTCCAACCGCGTGACGGCCGTCAAGGGCTCCACCAGGCTGGAGGCCAAGAAGCAGCGACGCCGCGAGTCCCGGGAGACCGGACGCCGCCGCCAGGTCATCACCGAGGCCGAGTTCCTTGCCCGGCGCGAGTCGGTGGACCGCCAAATGATTGTCCGTCAGCGCGACGACAGAATTCAGATTGGTGTCCTGGAAGACGGCGTGCTCGCCGAGCACTTCGTGTCCAAGACCCAGCAGGACTCCCTGATCGGCAACGTGTACCTGGGCAAGGTCCAGAATGTGCTGCCTTCCATGGAAGCCGCTTTCGTGGACATCGGACGTGGCCGCAACGCCGTCCTGTACGCCGGTGAAGTCAACTGGGACGCGGTCAACCTCGAAGGCCAGCCGCGCCGGATCGAGAACGCCCTGAAATCCGGCGACTCCGTCCTGGTCCAGGTCACCAAAGACCCCGTAGGTCATAAGGGCGCCCGCCTCACCAGCCAGATCTCCTTGCCGGGCCGCTACCTGGTGTACGTGCCCGGTGGTTCCATGACCGGCATCTCACGCAAGCTGCCCGACGTCGAACGCAACCGCCTCAAGCGCATCCTGAAGGATCGCTTGCCCGAAAACGCGGGCGTTATTGTCCGTACTGCCGCTGAGGGTGCGTCGGAGGAAGAACTGACGCACGACATCAACCGTCTGCGCGCACAGTGGGAAGGCATCGAAGGGCAGGCCTCGTCCACCAAGGTCCTGGCTCCTGAACTCCTGTACGGCGAACCCGACCTCACCATCAAGGTGGTTCGCGACGTCTTCAATGAGGACTTCTCCAAGCTGATCGTCTCCGGTGACGACGCCTGGGACACCATTGAGGCCTACGTGACGTACGTTGCCCCTGACCTGGTGGGCCGCCTTGAAAAGTGGACCAAGGATCAGGACATCTTTGCTGCCTGGCGCATCGATGAGCAGATCCACAAGGCACTGGAACGGAAGGTCTTCCTGCCCTCCGGTGGTTCCTTGGTCATCGACCGCACCGAGGCCATGACCGTGGTGGACGTCAACACAGGCAAGTTCACCGGCAGCGGTGGAAACCTCGAAGAAACAGTCACCAAGAACAACCTTGAAGCGGCCGAGGAAGTGGTTCGCCAGCTCCGTTTGCGGGATATCGGCGGCATTATTGTCATCGACTTTATCGACATGGTCCTGGAATCCAACCGCGACCTCGTGCTGCGACGCATGGTGGAGTGCCTTGGCCGTGACCGCACCAAGCACCAGGTGGCCGAGGTGACGTCTCTGGGCTTGGTCCAGATGACACGCAAGCGCATGGGCACTGGCCTCCTTGAGGTTTTCGGCGAGCAGTGCGAGCACTGTGCCGGCCGTGGCGTCGTGACGCACGACGAACCCGTTGAGCACCGCCGCGCCAACGTTGTAGCTGCCGAACATCACCGGCCGCACACCGAGGTGCAGCAGCCTGCTGCTGCACGGACCGAACGCAAGCGCCGCCGCGGGAAGGGTGGGGGACAGGCCATTGCCGAAGCCCCCGCTCAGGTCCATACGCCTGCGTCCGCCCCGGTTGCCCCCGCGACCACGGCTGAACCGCAGGATCCTGCCCGGCAAGCCAAGGCTGAGGCCACCAGGGCTGCTTTGGCGACCATCGCAGCTGCAGCGCATGCCGCACACCTGCATGACGACGAAGTTCACCGCGCAGAAGAGCAAGCACGGGCCGCCGGGCAGCACGAGCCAACCAGCACCGCATCCGGAATTGCGGCCAGCGGTGAAGCAGCAGCGACTGCCCACGAAGCAGCAGTCCAGGAAGCGAGGTCTACTCCGGTCCTTCGCTTCGGCGGAGAAGAAGTTGCCTTGCCGTTCGTGGAGCACCACGAGGAACCGCAGGCAGCCCAGCCTGCCATGAGCCTGGATCTCCTGGCAGAAGCGTTCTCCCACCTGGGCGCTGCTCCGGCATCTGAGGAAGAAGCCGTATCGGTTGCGGCCCCGAGTTCGCCTGCAGAGGAAGATCCCGAGGCTGCTTCAGTTCCGCGGGGTCGTCGTGGTCGTCGCAACCGCAGTGCCAGCAGGGCCCAGGGCGCGGCCAATGAAACCAGCGTGGAGCACCATGACGTGACGGTATCGGCCACCCAAGGCTCAGCCCATGAGGCCAAGGCGCCCGTGGAGCCGGCCAAGAAGGTGTCAGCCGACGAGCCCATCATCCTTGGAGTCGGGGTTCCGGCCTCGGAGCTCTAAGCAAGGATAGGCCGCTCTCATCGCGGCCAACAGCGACTGAGAGGGAGGGCCCCGCACTACCTGCCATTGGCGGTTAGTGCGGGGCCCTTTACGTCCCCGTCAATCCATGGCCCCGTCAATCCATGGCGCCGGCAGCGTGCTTGGTCATATCCGGGCTCCGGCGTGGTCCGGTACCCGCACCACATTGCTTCCCCGCTAGGCTTGGGGACTGACACGGGGTGCCGGGCGTTGGGCCAGGCTGAGATCCAGACCCGTTGAACCTGTCCGGTTAGCACCGGCGAAGGGATGTCCTCATGACTGCATCAACATACTCATCGGTGTACCCTCTTGGCGTTTCCGACGCTCACACGTTGGCCGACCGAATCCCACGCGTTCTGAGTATTGCCGGCTCGGACCCATCGGGGGGTGCCGGAATTCAGGCGGACCTGAAAAGCATTGCAGCACTGGGCGGGTACGGCATGGCTGCCATCACGGCTCTCACTGCGCAGAACACCGTAGGGGTCAGTGCCGTCCACGTCCCGCCCGCGCACTTCCTGCGTCAGCAACTGGAGGCCATAAGCGCTGACATCACCATTGATGCCGTGAAGATCGGGATGCTTGGCGACGCTGCCGTCATTGACCAGGTCCGCGGCTGGCTCGAAGCGGTGCGACCCGCCGTCGTGGTCCTCGATCCGGTGATGATGGCCACCAGTGGTGACCGTCTGTTGCGGGAGTCCGCCGAGCAGGCCCTGCGTTCACTGCTTCCCCTGGCCCACCTCATCACGCCTAACATCCCGGAGCTGGCCATGTTGTTGGGTGAACCTGAGGCAGGGGACTGGGCCTCGGCGCTGGACCAAGGAAAGCGTCTAGCCGCAGAGTACGGGAACACGGTCCTGGTGAAAGGCGGCCACCTGCCGGGCCCGGACTGCCCGGATGCCCTGGTGAACACCACCGGGCTGCTGTCCCGGGACGTGGTGGAGGTGACGGGACCCCGTGTGGCTACGCTCAACAGCCACGGAACGGGTTGCTCCCTATCGTCCGCCCTGGCCACAGTCCAAGCCCGCACAGGTGACTGGGAAGCTTCGCTGCGGGAGGTAAAACGGTGGCTGCTGGGGGCATTGACGGCCTCGGAGGACCTCCAAGTGGGCCAAGGGAACGGGCCGGTGAATCACTTCCACCACCTCAGGCGGGTGCCATCGCCGGGCGCCTTTGCTGCGACATTGTGGAAGGCTGCCGTTCCGGAACTCGAATCAATTTACGGACTTCGGTTTATTCAGCAACTCCAATCCGGCGAACTTCCGGAACGTGATTTCGCTTACTACCTCGCCCAGGACGCGATCTACCTCAACGGATACTCCAGGGTCTTGGCGCGCGCCGGCGGGCTGGCACCCACCGAAGAAGAACAACTGTTCTGGGCGAAGGCATCGCAGCAGTGCCTGGAGGTTGAGTCGGAGTTGCACAGGAACTGGCTGAGCACCCGCGACGCGTCCTCAGGAACGGGGCCGGTCACCAAGTCCTATGTGGACCACTTACTGGCAACGTCGGCTTCCGGCAGTTACGCCGTGGTCCTTGCGGCCATCCTGCCTTGTTACTGGTTGTACGCCGAAGTGGGTCAGCAGCTTCATGCTGCCTACGTAGACGCCGGCGCCCCCGCAGATCATGCCTATGCCGAGTGGCTGAAGACGTACGCCGACGAGGACTTCGCTGCGGCAACGCGGAAAGCGATCAATCTCACGGATGCTGCGGCGAGGGCGGCTTCTGACATGGAGAGGGCCGCCATGATGGAGGCTTTCACCCAGTCCTGCCGCTACGAGACGGCATTCTTCGATGCTCCCAGGCTGTTTGCTTGATCCCTCCCGGGCGGCGGCTCAGCCGCTTTCCCTTAGGCTTCGCCAGGGCAATCGCGGCGACACGTCCGCGCGTCGCCGGCTGAATCGCGTTAATCTCGTCCAAACACTGTAGGCTGTTTGGGCACGGTGCCGGGAGGGTCCGTTACAACTGGTGACGCAAGTCACGAGGTAGCCTCCGGACTCGGCCTCATTTGCAGCTGAAGGTCAAACTAGCGTAATCTTGATCTTCGGTGCTTACGCCAACACTTGGGTTATGCCCCTTGATATTGTTCATGGGATGACTCGCGGACTTCGATCAGAAGTCCACGGCGTTGAGGCACAGCGCGAACCAGGCCTGATTCCAGTTCAAGGTTCCGCACGCAAATTTTGTAATAAACGTCGAGAGAAGTGAGTACCCAAGTGGTGTACGCGATTGTCCGCGCAGGCGGCCGCCAAGAAAAAGTTTCCGTTGGAGACTACGTAACGCTGAACCGCGTCCCCGGTGGAGCCGGTAGCACGCTTGAGCTGCCCGCATTGCTCCTGGTTGACGGCGAGAAGGTCACCTCCGCAGCTGCGGAACTGGCCAACGTCAAGGTCACGGCTGAGATCCTCGAGGACCTCCGTGGTCCGAAGATCGTCATCCAGAAGTTCAAGAACAAGACCGGCTACCGGAAGCGTCAGGGTCACCGTCAGGAACTGACCAAGATCAAGATCACCAGCATCGCGTAACTTTACGTTACCCGCTGTTCAGGTTTTTCAGTTTCCCCAGAAATTTAGAGGCAGGCATTTCACATGGCACACAAAAAAGGCGCGAGTTCCACTCGCAACGGTCGTGACTCCAACGCTCAGTACCTGGGCGTCAAGCGTTTCGGTGGTCAGGTAGTTTCCGCTGGCGAGATCATCGTTCGCCAGCGTGGAACCCACTTCCACCCCGGTGCAGGCGTCGGTCGCGGTGGCGACGACACCCTGTTCGCACTGCAGGCCGGGGCGGTTGAGTTTGGTACTCGCCGCGGCCGTCGCGTAGTGAACATTGTTGCTGCTGCAGCTGCAGAGTAACAACAAGTTCTGAACCGGTGGAGCGGGCCAAACGGCCCGCTCCACCGTTCTTTTAACCGCATTACAATCGACTAGGGCGCTTAGCGCACTGGTTTTTGCAACAGCGCTGGCAACAGCAACAAACGCTGTAAGACAGCAACTGAGGAGATCCACGTGGCGAGCTTTGTAGACCGGGTAGTCCTGCACGTATCCGGCGGAACCGGCGGCCACGGCTGTGTCTCTGTTAAGCGGGAGAAGTTCAAGCCGCTCGGTGGCCCTGACGGCGGCAACGGCGGCAATGGTGGCGATGTCATCCTTCGGGTTTCCGCCCAGACCACAACCTTGCTTGATTACCACCACGCTCCCCACCGCCACGCCACCAACGGTGGCCCCGGCATGGGTGACTGGCGAGGCGGCAAGAACGGTGAAACCCTGATTCTGCCCGTGCCCGACGGCACCGTGGTCAAGACCAAGGACGGCGAAGTCCTGGCTGACCTCGTTGGCGAGGGCACCGAGTACATTGCAGCCGCCGGTGGCCAGGGCGGCCTTGGCAACGCATCCCTTTCATCCCAGAAGCGCCGGGCCCCGGGCTTTGCACTGCTGGGCATCGAAGGTGAATCCAGTGACATCGTCCTGGAACTGAAGTCCATCGCAGATATCGCCCTGGTTGGTTTCCCCTCTGCCGGTAAGTCGAGCCTCATTGCAGCCATGTCCGCTGCCCGGCCCAAGATTGCCGACTACCCCTTCACTACCCTCATTCCCAACCTTGGCGTGGTGCAGGCAGGCGAGGTCCGGTTCACTATTGCCGATGTTCCCGGCCTGATTGAAGGTGCCAGCGAAGGCAAGGGCTTGGGCCATAACTTCCTGCGTCACGTGGAGCGTTGTGCCGCCCTGGTGCACGTTCTCGACTGCGGAACCCTTGAATCGGACCGCGATCCTCTCTCCGACCTCGCCATCATCGAGGCCGAACTTGAGAAGTACGCAGTAGACATGAGCTACGCCGGCGTTGACGGTGAAGTGGTGCCCCTGAATGAGCGTCCCAAGCTGGTAGTCCTCAATAAGGTGGATCTTCCCGACGGCAAGGACATGGCCGAGTTCGTCCGCCCGGACCTCGAAGCCCGCGGCTACCGCGTCTTTGAAGTATCGGCAACAAGCCACGAAGGTTTGCGTCAGCTCGGCTTTGCCATGGCTGAGATTGTCAAGGCAGCACGGGATGCCGTTCAGACTGCCCCGCCTAAGGTGGCCCCTCCGGTCCTGCGTCCGCGCGCCGTCAACGAGTCCGGCTTCAAGATCCGCCGCGAGGAGAAGAACCTCGAGCCGCTGTTCCGCGTCTTGGGCGAGAAGCCCGTGCGCTGGGTCAAGCAGACTGACTTTACCAACGAGGAAGCCATTGGCTATCTTGCAGATCGCCTTGCCAAGCTTGGTGTTGAAACCGAGCTCTTCAAGGTTGGCGCAAAGCCCGGCGATACCGTGGTCATTGGTGAAGACGACGGCGTGGTGTTCGATTGGGAGCCCACCATGATGGCCGGTGCAGAACTCCTGGCAACGCCCCGCGGTACCGATATTCGCGTTGCGGACATCGGCGACCGTCCCACGCGTTCACAGAAGCGTGATGAGCAGACCGAGCGCCGCGAAGCCAAGGCTGCTGCGAGGGCCGAACTTGAAGCTGAGCGCAAGGCAGGTATTTGGACTGAGTCTGTCAGTGGTCGCCGTGCCCAGGCAGTGAAGGAAAGCCACCTGGATTCCGGTGATGACGACTAGGACCGTCGACGCTCCGGACATGGCTGAGGGCCTTGAACGCCAGGCCCTTGCCACCGCCAAACGGATTGTTGTCAAAGTGGGGTCATCCTCGCTGACCAGCATCAAGGGCGGCATCTCCGAAAAGTCCCTCACGGGGCTGGTCAATGCCCTGGCCGAAAAGCGCAATGCGGGTACTGAGATTATCCTGGTGTCTTCGGGTGCCATCGCTGCCGGTCTTGCGCCTTTGGGCCTGGCCAAGAGGCCCAAGGACCTGGCCACCCAGCAGGCTGCCGCCAGCGTTGGGCAGGGGCTTCTGATGGCACGGTATACACAAGCCTTCAGCGCGCACGGCGTAACAGTCAGCCAGGTCCTGCTGACCGCCGATGACCTCATGCGCCGGACGCAACACACCAATGCTTTCCGCGCCTTGGACCGGTTGCTGAACCTCGGTGTGGTGCCGGTAGTTAATGAGAATGACACCGTGGCCACTCATGAGATCCGCTTCGGCGACAACGATCGCCTGGCTGCCTTGGTGGCACACTTGGTCCGCGCCGATGCGCTGGTGCTGCTGTCCGACGTCGACGCCCTCTATGACGGCCCGCCGTCCCAGGGCGCGCAACGCATTCCGTTGGTCCGTGGTCCGCAGGACCTCGAGGACGTGACCATTGGCAAGGCAGGCAAGGCGGGCGTTGGAACCGGGGGCATGATGACCAAGGTGGAGGCAGCGTCCATTGCTGCCGGCTCGGGTATCCACGCACTGGTGACGTCAACGGCCAATGCTGCGGCGGCCTTGGCGGGCGAGGACGTGGGAACCTGGTTCGCCGTGAACGGCAACCGCAAGCCCGTCCGCCTTCTCTGGTTGGCGCACCTGGCGACGGTTCAGGGCCGGCTGATGCTCGACGACGGCGCGGTGAAAGCTGTGCGGGACCGGCACAGATCACTGCTTCCCGCAGGCATTTCAGACATCAGTGGTGACTTCGAAGCCGGGGACCCTGTAGAGATGGTCGCCCATGACGGGACGGTCTTGGCACGCGGCCTGGTGAACTACTCTTCGGAAGAACTCCCGCGCATGCTGGGCCGTACCACCCAGGAGCTGGGTCAGGCCATGGGCCGTGGCTATGACCGCGAAGTTGTTCATGTTGACGATCTGGTGCTCCTGAGGGCCTCACGCTCATCTAAACTTGGAGCATGACTGACGCGCTGACCCCTGACGCCCCTGCGATCTCCGACGTTTCCGGTACGCCCGGCGTGACGCCGGAGAACCCTGCGGCAGGCGGAGTGCCGTTGTCACCGGAAGATGTCCAAACTGCCGTCCATGCCATCGCGGACCGCTCCCGTAAGGCCGCCCGACGCATGGGACAGGCAAACCGGGCATGGAAGGACCGTGCGCTGCGTGCCATCGGAACTGCCTTGGTGGAGAACCGGAAGCACGTACTGGAGGCCAACTCCAAGGACGTGGCCGTGGGTCGCGCCAACGGCACTTCTGCCGCACTCCTGGACCGTCTGACCCTAACCCCGGCCCGTATTGACGGCTTGGTGGCTGCCTTGGAGAACCTGGCAGGTTTGCCCGATCCTGTGGGCAATGTGGTTCGTGGCCAGACGCTTCCCAATGGACTGCGCTTGCGCCAGGTGAATGTCCCCATGGGTGTTGTGGCAGCCATTTATGAGGCCCGGCCGAACGTCACGGTGGACATCGCCGGCCTGGCACTGAAGAGCGGAAATGCAGTGATCCTTCGTGGAGGTTCGGCCGCGGCCAACACCAACGAGGCACTGGTTCGGATCCTTCGCGAAGCGCTGGATTCCGTCGGCCTGCCTGCCGACGCTGTGCAGACCGTGGACCAGTATGGCCGCGAAGGGGCCAACGTGCTGATGCGCGCGCGTGGCCATGTGGACGTCCTCATTCCCCGCGGTGGGCGCGAGCTCATCCAGACTGTGGTGACCAACTCGGCCGTGCCCGTCATTGAAACCGGCGAAGGCAATGTCCATATCTTCATCGACGAATCCGCGAACGAAGAAATGGCCGTGGAGATTCTCCTCAATGCAAAGACGCAGCGTCCCAGCGTTTGCAACACCGTGGAGACCCTGCTGGTGCACTCCGGTACCACGGTGCTGCCTGCCGTTGCCAAAGCACTGCGTTCCGCCGGAGTCACGCTCCACGTGGACGAGCGGATCGCTGCGGCCTTGGGCAAGGACATTGAGACAGTTCCCGCTGATGACGAGGACTGGGCCACCGAATATATGGACCTCGACCTCGCCATTGCCATGGTGGACAGCCTGGATGAGGCAGTCAACCACATCCGCACCTGGACCACTGGCCACACGGAAGCGATCCTCACGAACAACCTGGCCAATGCTGAGAAGTTCATTGCCAACGTTGATTCTGCAGCTGTGATCGTCAATGCCTCCACCCGGTTCACTGACGGCGGCGAGTTGGGGCTAGGAGCCGAAGTGGGTATATCCACCCAAAAGTTGCACGCCCGCGGTCCCATGGGCCTCACCGAGCTGACCACCACCAAGTGGATCGTCCAGGGTGAGGGCCAGATCCGCGCCTAGCAACGCGGTAACATAGAACAGAAGTCCGGAACGGCGGGGAGTCCCGCCGTCGAAAATCCTTGAGAACCAACTAGGGGAGAAGATGCTGTTTCAGCAGATCGCCACGTCCATTGCCGCCCAAACTGAAGGCGGCCACGAGGAACTCGCTCCGCTGTGGGCCGAGCCGTGGGTCTTCGGCGTATCGATGTTTGCCCTGATGCTGGTTCTCTTGTTCGTCACCCTTTCCTACACCAACCTTGGCAACCGCCATGAGGCTGTGGAAGAGCACGCTGATCCGCACCGCCAGCACCCGAACAAGCACACCCACGGCCAAGGCCACTAACATTATCGCCGCAACACCGCGTGGGGAGGCGGGGCGCAGGCTCCGGCTGGGCGTGATGGGTGGAACGTTTGATCCCATTCATCACGGCCACCTTGTGGCTGCCAGCGAGGTGGCAGCCCAGTTCGGCCTTGATGAAGTGGTTTTCGTTCCTACAGGCCAGCCGTGGCAGAAGTCGCACAAGCTGGTCAGCAGGCCTGAGCACCGTTACCTCATGACGGTCATCGCCACAGCTTCCAATCCAAGGTTCACAGTGAGCCGGGTGGACGTTGATCGTCCCGGGCCGACCTTTACCATCGACACCCTCCGCGATCTCCGTGCTGAGCGTCCCGAAGCCGACCTTTTCTTCATTACGGGCGCAGACGCCTTGGCTCAGATTCTTTCGTGGAAGGATGTGGACGAGTTGTGGTCTTTGGCCCACTTCGTCGGCGTCACCCGTCCCGGCCATGAACTTCACGACATGGGCAGGGACGACGTCAGCCTGTTGGAAGTGCCTGCCATGGCGATCTCCTCCACGGATTGCAGGACCCGCGTGGGCGCAGGGAACCCGGTCTGGTACCTCGTTCCTGACGGGGTAGTGCAGTACATCGCAAAGTATGGACTGTACGCGGCGCCCTCCATCGCAGCGGATCTGACACCCGCACTGTCCGGATCAGACGACCAAGCACGTACTGAATGAGTTTTGAATGAGCAGCCAGGACCAGCGACCCATCCGCAGCAGGCGTGAGCTTCGGCGTGCCCGGGAAAAGCACCCCGATGAACAGCAAGTGGATACTTCCGCACCGGATGAGGTAGAGAACCCTCCTCACACCGAGCGTCCGAACGGCCGCAATCGCCGCGCCGCCGATGCCCCGGTGGACGCCGTGGGACCGGCAGCCCAGGAACGGTCGTCTCAAATCCGCGCTCGGGATCGTGCAGCTCTGCGCACCATCAAGGAGCTGGCGGACAAAGAAGAGCAGCTCTCCGGCGGGGGACCCCCCACGCGTCGTCAGCTGCGTCTCCAGCAACTTCAGGCCGAAGTTGCCACCTCCATGAATCCCATTGTTCCCGCGCCCGCGGCTTCAATTGCTGGGACCGCGCCTGCTGTTCGCACGCCGGCAAAGGACAGGCCTCAGCCCGCGGCCGCCAACAATACTCCCAAGCCCGGGGCAGCCAACAAGACCTCCACTGAGAAGTCTCCAAGCGCTCCTGTGCCCGCAACGGATGGTGCGGGGCGCGGCAATGCCCCCGCGGAATCCGAAATGTCCGTGGAGCAGGCGCTTGCAGTTCGGCAATTGATTGCCGCTCAGGTGGAAAACCAGACGGCAAAGCTGGAACATATTGCCGAGCAGGATCCCTTGGCCGTGGATCCTAATGTTCTTGCTCAGCAGATTGCCTTGGCGGAGCGTGCCGCTGTCCTGAACAAACGTGCTGCTGCCAAGCAGAAGCTTGCCGAAAAGACCCAAGCTGATTCTGGAAAAGCTGCCTTGGATTCTGGAAAGACGGCGGGCACCGGCAAGAGCACACCGGATTCGGTCAAAAACCCTTCGGAATCCGGGGGGAACGGTAAGTCGCCGTCGGCAACTGCCGGTCCGTCCACTGCCAACAACCTCGCGATGGTGACTCCGTTGGAGTTCGTCAAGGTGCCGGGGATTGAACGTCCTGTCATGAAGCGCCCCACCACGACGTTTGTCCCGCTGGTCACTTCAGCAGGGCCTAAGGTCGAAGCCGGGCAAGCTCCGGCCAAAAAGTCGGGGCCACGTGGCCGCGCCGGCGTGCTTGCCCGTGCAGAAGCGGTAGCGAAGTCGGCACGGAAACGTCCTGAGCCTGCGGCGGAGGCGTCCGAGGAAGGGCAGCGTCCTCCCGTTTCGGCCAGCGCAGCGTACGGCCTTGACCCTTTGGACGCCAACACTGCGGGTCTGGCCCGCGCGCAACGTAACAGGTTGCTGCAGTTCGGCGTCCTGGCGTTGGGCATCGTGGCCCTCATCGTCGGCATCATTATGATCACCAGCGGCTAATTCTGCTGAACCCTGAATTGCGTTGAAAAAAATGGCTCACGCCAAACATAGGCCACTGGCCACAACAAGGAGTACCCCGTGTCTGCACATGAACAATCCATCACCCTCGCCCGTCACGCCGCGCGTGCCGCCGCAGAGAAGCTTGCCGAGGACATTGTTGCCTTGGACGTCAGCGAGCGTTTGGCGCTCACTGATGTCTTCCTGATTGCATCGGCTCCCACCGAGCGTCAGGTCAACGCCATTGTTGACGGTATTGAGGAAGAACTGATGAAGCAGGACCTTCGTCCTGTCCGCCGCGAAGGACGATCGGAGGGCCGCTGGGTTCTCTTGGACTATGCGGACATCGTGATCCACGTCCAGCATTCCGAGGATCGCGTGTTCTATGCTCTGGAGCGTCTCTGGAAGGACTGCCCTGTGGTGGACCTGGAACTGGGCGATGACGCTTCTGCCAAGGCTGTTTCCGTGGAGGATTCGGAGCACTAGGGACAGCGCTCAGCCGAAATATGTCTGATTTGGAATTTTCGGAAACGCTGTTCTAAGATATTTGAGTTGCTTCGGCGCGGGTAGCCGAAAAGCTGAACGCGAAGCAGCAAGAATATGGGGCTGTGGCGCAGCTGGTAGCGCACCTGCATGGCATGCAGGGGGTCAGGGGTTCGAGTCCCCTCAGCTCCACCAACGAGGTTCTGTCTTCTTCATGAATCATATGAAGAGGGCAGGGCCTTTTTCGTTCCGGAAAATCTGCCGGGGCTTCTTGCCGGACAATCTCTCCGCTGAACTTTGGCTAGCTCGTTGATGTGGGGCACAACGCCGGCAACATGAACTCCCACATCTGTTCGATCCTTAACAGCACGTCTTCGCGTGATGCAAGGACGTCGGAAACCATCTGAACTCCGGTGAAGGACGCAACCAGGTATCTGGCAAAGGCCGCGGCATCCAGGTTGGCTCGAACGGTGCCATCTGCGGCTGCCTGCCGCAGCAGTTCCTCTGCTGTATTGATCCAGTCCAGGTAAGGGCCTGAGACATCAGCGTCGAAGGCGGAGGCTTCAAAAGTGAGCCGGATGCCTGCTTGAACCACTGGTTCGTCCAGAAGTTGTTGCCCGAACATCCTGCATAGCTCTATGAGCCTTTCCAAGGCGGGGGCATCCGAGGATGCTATGTCAGCCCCCGCCGCCAAGACGATGGCGTGCTGTTCCTCGATGACAGCCAACGCCAGCTCCCGTTTTGAGGTGAAGTGGAAGTACAGCGCACCCTTGGTGACGCCTGCGCGCTTGGTGATATCGGTCAAGCTGGCGTTCCCGTAGCCGACTTCCGCGAAAACCCGGGCGGCGCCTTCGATGACGGACAGCCGGGTGTCTTTCGCACGTTGTTGCATCTGTAGTGGGTGGCCTCTCAGGTGGGTCAGGAGACGGAGGGGCGGGCCGCCGTCGAGACTCCCCAACGCTACCACCGGCGGCTTGGCGGGTCACGTAGTGTAAAACCGACTGAACGGTTTGGTTTTGTTGGAAAGAAATTCTAGACTTCAGGGGGAGTCACGGCACTTTTGGGTGGCTCCGGCGCAGCTGGTTTTGGGGGGAGGTGCGGGGGAGTAATCCAACGCACCTCGGCTGCGGTTAGCCGCGGCAGGGCAGTCGGGCGGGGTGATGCAGCTCATGTTCCTGCGATTTTGCTTCTCACGTGAATGTGGTTAGTATTGACGAGTTGCTTCGACGGGAAGAGAAATCAAACCTCATGAAGGCAATGTACTTGCAGTAAAATCCGGGGCTGTGGCGCAGCTGGTAGCGCACCTGCATGGCATGCAGGGGGTCAGGGGTTCGAGTCCCCTCAGCTCCACTTCGGTAAAAAGACCCCGCTCACTGAGCGGGGTCTTTTTTGTTTGATTCGCGGGCGCTTCTGACTATCCAGCGGGGCGCGCGAATTCTGCACCGCTGACAAACTCGACGCCTTGGAAGGGCTGGTCGCCCACCACGTGGGCGTTGTGACCCGGCGGGATGGAATAGGAATCGCCGGCTGAAATACTGATTTTGCCGCCGTCGTTGGTTTCTACTTCCAAGTTGCCGGAAACGCAGAATCCCACGTGGCTTAACTCGCAGGAGTCAGTGCCAACTACCGGTTTTACGCAGTCGGCCCAGGTCCAGCCTGGTTCAAAGGTCATGCGGCCGATTGTGTATTCTCCCACGGTGACGAGGTCCAGCACCGTCTTGTCGGGGCGTCTCGTTTCGTCCGGGGAGTTGTGGGACTTTACTTCAAGGTTCGTGACAACATTGACACTCATGGCTTCTCACAGAGGGAGGGGAGCTTGATGATAGGTGGATCCCGGTGCCTGGCTCCAGGGGTCGCCGTGACCTATGCCTGCCACCGTTGGGGGCTCTCGCCAACCAAAGGCGTCGCAGGTGTTTGCGTCGTGCAAGCACTAGGTTCCTCCCAAGCCACCCTAAAGTCGAGACAGTTATGCATGAAAGCGAGAACCGCACCGTGACGGCAGTGGATGTTGAAGCGCTCTTGGTTAGCTTGAGCAGGCTACCTGACGTCGAAGCGGACAATCTGCAGGCATTTGATGCCACAGACAGGCTCCTGCTGGAAACGGCTGCAGATTTGCTTGGACCCGACACCAAAGTGGTTGTCATTGGCGACCGTTATGGCGCCCTGACCTTGGGCGCTTTGGCTGGGCTCGGCGTCGGGCATGTACGCGTCAACCAGGACCTTTTCACAGGGAGGCTGGCACTGAAAAACAACGCCGCTCCGGCCGGCTTGGAGGGTCGCTTCACCGAGCACCAACTGGGCCTGGATTTGCTGGACGGCGCCGGCGTGTTACTTCTGCAATTGCCCAAGTCGCTGGCTGAGTTGGAGGAAATCGCCGACGCCGTTGCCAGGTTTGCGGCCCCGCATGCCGTCCTGCTTGCCGGGGGTCGCGTCAAGCACATGACCCTTGGCATGAACGCAGTGCTGGAACGGTACTTCTCATCCGTCCAGCCTCAACTGGCCCGGCAGAAGTCCCGGGTACTGGTGGCGCGGGATCCCAAAGCGACGTCCACTGAGCTCCCCTTTCCGGTGGTGGAGTCCCTGCCGGAATTGGGTATCACGGTCTGTGCCCATGGGGCTGCGTTCTCCGGCGCCCGCCTGGATATAGGTACGCGCTATTTGCTGACGTTCATGGACCGCATGCCGGCCGCCCGGCAGGCTGTGGACCTCGGCTGCGGAACCGGTATTCTCGCCACGATGTACGCACTTCGCCACCTGGACGCCCGCGTGGTGGCCACCGACCAATCCGCAGCAGCCGTCGCTTCAGCCAAGGCCACGGCGAGGGCGAACGGGCTGGGTGAGAGAGTGGAAGTGATTCACGATGACGCCATGTCCACCCTGGAGCCGGGCAGCGCCGACCTTATCCTTTTGAACCCGCCGTTCCACCTGGGCGCAAGCGTGCACGCGGGCGCTGCGCTGAAGATGTTTCAGGCTGCTGCGCGGGTCCTGGCCCCTGGTGGAGAGCTGTGGACTGTTTACAACAGCCACTTGCAGTACCGGAGTGCCCTTGAACGGCACATTGGACCGACGGTGGAGGAAGGGCGAAATCCGAAATTCACGGTCACCCGCAGCCGGAAGTCCTGAGTCGGGCCCATCAAGGAGCTTCGAAAGGGCGGTCGCCCGCAATTCAGCGGCATCGTTACCAAGCCCTGATGCCGGTGTCAGCGTGTGCTCATACCCGTAACGGCGGCGGTATCGTACGATTCAGACAAAGACCAACTTTGACGAACTTCATCCCAATGACGAGGGGCATCAGTGACTGAGATCCGGCAGCCGACACCGAGGCGCGGAACCAACCTTCCCCGCATGGGGGACTTTAATCTAACCGTCATTCTGGAGGCGATCCGCCGATCATCGGGTGGCCTCAGCCGCGTTGAGTTGGCCCGGATCGTGGGACTTTCCCCGCAGACGATTTCCAATATTTCCAGGCGCTTGCTGGATCAGCAGTTGATTGTGGAGGCCGGCAAGGAAGGCTCAGGGCCTGGCAAGCCCAGGACCATCCTGCGCCTGAACCCGGCAGGCATGTACGCTGTGGGCGTCCATCTGGACCCGGCTGTCATCACCTTTGTTGTTCTGGACTTGCTGGGTGACGTCGTTAAGCATTCCCGGATGGCCACCCCTGGTGGCGATCCTGCCGGGGTGATCACCAGCATTGCCCAACAGATCAATATCCTCATTGAGGAATCAGGGGTGGACGCGTCCAAAATCGCCGGACTGGGCGTTGCCGTCCCCGGTCCGATCGACCTCGACGAAGGTTCCGTGGTGGAACCGCCGCTGCTGACGCGATGGAACCGTGTGCGCATCAGGGAGGCACTGGCCGAGGCCACAGGCATGGAAACGCTGGTGGACAAGGACGTGACCAGTGCTGCTGTGGCGGAAACGTGGGCTGGCGGTGCCAGCGGAGCCGGCAGCTTTGTGTTCATGTACATGGGAACCGGCATCGGCTGCGGCATTGTGCTCAATGACGAAGTAGTGCGCGGAACCTCGGGCAATGCCGGCGAAATCGGCCACATCGTGGTGGACCCCAACGGTCCCGAGTGTGATTGTGGATTGCATGGCTGCGTGAAGTCTTCCTGTATCCCGCAGGTGCTGGTGGCCGAGGCCGAAGCCGCTGGTGTGCTGGAAGGACACCGTGCCGGGGCGGACGGCCCCGAAGTCCAGGAACGGTATGCCCAGTTGTGCGACGCAGCCGACGCCGGTGACAGCAAGGCAATAGCCATCCTGGACAAGTCCGCAACCCTGGTGGCGCGCGCCGTTTCCGTAGTGACCAACACCCTGGACGTGGAGCGCGTCGTATTCGGTGGTCCGTTCTGGGGGCGGATGTCGCCCTACTTCATGGAACGCGTTCCGGAATTGTTGGACAAAAACAACGCAGCCCGCATGATCCACGATCTCGAAGTTGTGGGTTCCGGCGTAGGCGAAGACGTTGGGGCCATTGGTGCAGCCTGCTTGGTTTTGGAGCACATGCTGGCACCACGGGCGCAAAGGCTCCTGCTGGAAGGCTAGCTCGAGGCAGGACAACTGAATATCCGCAAGGCTCGGCCACGTCGCAGGTGTGTCACGGTGAAGCATGGGGGCTGTAGCCAACTTCGAGTGAATGGAGCACCATGCGCCGCCCAGTGATTAAAGCACCGGTGAAGTTCGCCGCCGCCCTTGTTTCCGTCGCTGCTGTCCTTGCGGCAGCGACGTCGTGTTCGCCTACGCCTGAGGCTGCGGTGAGCAAGACCCTGAAGATCGTGTACCAGAAGACCGATTCGTTCACGGCCTTGGATGCCGTGATGCAGGACGCCAAGAAGGAATTCGAAGCTTCCAACACCGGCGTCACAGTGGACCTACAGCCCATCCAGGCCAATGACGACGATTACGGTACCAAACTGGCCCTCGCTCAGCGGTCAAGTGACACGGCACCGGACGTCTTCTATGAGGACACTTTCAAGGTGCGTTCCGACGTCGACGCCGGTTACTTGCTCAAGTTGGACGGTTACCTTGAGAAGTGGGATGAGTGGTCGGCGTTCAACGAAGCGGCCAAGGAGGCTGGCCGCGCGGACGACGGCGGTATTTACGCGGTTCCGCTGGGCACCGATACCCGGGCAATCTGGTACAACAAGACCGTCCTGCAGAAGGCTGGAATTCCGGTGCCGTGGCAGCCGAAAACCTGGGACGAGATCCTGACGGCTGCCCGCGCCATGAAGGCTGCGGATCCCAATGTCATCCCTTTCAACATGTATGCAGGTAAAGGGACAGGCGAAGGCACGGTCATGCAGAGCTTTTATGAGCTGCTGTATGGCACTGACAGCAGCTTGTATGACGCGGATGAAAAGAAATGGGTAGTGGGGTCCCAGGGGTTCACGGATTCCCTGGCTTTCCTGAAGACCCTTTATGACGAGAAGCTTGCCGTGAGTCCTGCCGAAGCCTTGGACGCCAACGTCTGGAAGAAGGTTTTTGGCGAGTGGTTCCCGCAAGGAAAACTTGGCGCAACCGTGGAGGGATCCTACACGCCGTCGTTCTGGCAGAAGGGCGGCGCCTACGAGTGGGCCGGCTACGAGCAGGATATGGGCGTTGCGATGTTCCCCACCCAGAAGGGACAAGATCCCGGCGGCGTGAGCATGTCCGGCGGTTGGACGCTGGCTGTGGGGGCGAAGAGCAAGAACCCTGAGCTCGCCTTCAGCTTCCTCACCACGGCCTTGAACAAAAAGAATGCGCTTGCCTACGACATCAATAATTCCCAGATCGCGGTGCGAACGGACGTGGCATCGGAGCCTGAGTACTTGGCGGCCAACCCGTTTGTGAAGGACGTTTCAGACTTGGTGAAAGTGACGCATTACCGGCCCGCGACTGCTGATTACCCCAGGATTTCCACGGCTGTCCAGGTAGCTACAGAGTCCGTCATTACCGGTAAACAGGGTCCTGAGGAAGCAGCGGCTGAGTACGATGCCACCGTCCGTAAGTTGGTAGGTGAGGACAAGGTCCTGGAGAAATGAGAACTCGCCGCTTCCTGCGGCTGCTCCCGGTAGTTCCCTCCGTTCTTCTGCTCCTGGTGTTTCTGCTGGCCCCTGTGGCGTGGTCCTTTTACGCTTCGTTTACGGACGCCGCGTTGTCGGGGAAGGCGGCGAGGGATCCGCAGTGGGTGGGTGCGGACAATTATGTTCGAATGTTCAGCGATGATTCCTTCCCGTTGGCCGCGTGGCTCACGGTAGTGTTCGTCGCCGCGTCCGCTGTGTTGGGCCAGAATGTGTTGGGCTTGCTCATTGCCTTGCTGATGACGCGCTCGCGCAGGCTAGTGGCATCGTGGGTAGGAACCGCCGTGGTGGCGGCTTGGGTGCTCCCGGAGATTGTGGCTGCGTTTGCTGCGTACGCGTACTTTAATCGGGACGGGACGCTCAACCAAGTTCTGGGGGTCTTTGGGGGCGAGGGGCCGGATTGGTTGTACTCGTTCCCCTTGGTGGCGATCGTCCTGGCAAACACGTGGCGGGGAACTGCCTTCTCCATGTTGGTCTACCGCGCGGCGTTGGCTGATGTCCCGCGGGATGTGGCAGAAGCGGCCCTCATGGACGGCGCGCGCGGATGGCAACGGCTCGCCTTCATCACCCTTCCGCTGATCCGCAGCAGCATAGCCACCAACCTGATGCTGATCACCCTTCAGACGTTGGCGGTGTTCACCCTGATCTGGGTGATGACTGCAGGTGGTCCTGCCAGTGCCAGCACCACGTTGCCCGTATTGGCCTATCAAGAGGCCTTCAAGTTCGGTGACATTGGCTACGGTACCGCCGTCGCCTCTGTACTGATTCTGCTCGGGATGGTCTTCGGCGCGGTGTACGTGAAGCTGCTGCGGGAGCAACGGCCATGACCACCAGTCGACTGCGAGCGCAGCTGGGGAAGGAAAGCACGACGGCGGGTGGCAGCTCCAGGGCCAGGGCCAAACTGGGTGCGGATATTGCCCTGGCCGTGATCGGGGTGTGCTTTGTTGCGCCTTTGCTGTGGTTGCTGCTGGCCGCCGTTGATCCCCAGGCCGGTTACCAGACCAAGGTTCCGGCGGCAGCGTCCACTGAGAATTTCCGTGCTGTGATGACTCCTGAACTGCTGTTCCAGCCCTTGGCCAACAGTTTCCTGTTGTCGGCGGGTACGGCCGTGGTGAATGTCCTTGCTGCTGTGCTGGCCGCTTACCCGTTGTCCAGGTATCAGTCCAGGTTCAATAAGCCGTTCATGTATACGGTGCTGTTTGGGACCTCGTTGCCAGTGACGGCCATCATGGTGCCTGTCTATGGCTTGTTCGTTCAGCTGCAGTTTCTGGATTCCATGGCGGCGACGATCTTTTTCATGGCCACCACCACTTTGCCCATGGCGATTTGGATGACCAAGAACTTCATGGATTCGGTCCCTCTTGAACTGGAGGAAGCGGCGTGGGTGGACGGGGCTTCGACCCTGGCGGCGTTGCGGAGCGTTGTGCTGCCCCTGATGCGGCAGGGGCTGGGAGTGGTGTTCATCTTCGTTTTCATCCAGGCGTGGGGGAACTTCTTTGTTCCCTTCATCCTGTTGCTGTCCACCGGCAAGCAACCAGCCGCGGTGTCCATCTTCAGTTTCTTCGGCCAGCACGGCGCGATTGCTTACGGCCAGCTGGCCGCGTTCTCCATTCTCTATTCAGTCCCTGTGCTGGTGCTTTACGCGCTGGTATCCCGTGGCATGGGAAATTCATTCGCCCTCTCCGGTGCCATGAAGGGCTAGGCGTTTGTCAGTCGATGTCCTCGATGATTTCGCCGTAGGGTATGGATTCGTCCAGGTGGGCTTGGTGACCGGTGGACCCCGTGTTGTAGATGATTCGGACGCCGTGCCGTTGGTCTGCTGCTGATTGGAGCAGGACCGGCCGTATGGCGTCGATGACGTGCTGGTCCTGGGAGGCGAGGTAGTCCTGATAGGCGGCTGGTAGCTGATGCATGGCAAAAGGATAGACCTCCGAAGTCCACATGGGGAGGGGTCCCCATTGCGGCCTCGTTCCGGGAAGACTTGGATAGAGTGGCCGTTTGACATCAACGCCAGCGAGGGGACCACGAGTGCAACAGATCACAGCCATGGCCGGAATCGATGCACCGGATATGGCCCGTGCCCAGCAACTCGTTGGCAGCATCGTCCGTAGCTTCGAAAACAAGGTGGTAGGTCAGGCCAGGCTCCGCGAGACTTTGGTTATCGGCTTGTTGACCGGCGGCCATGTGCTGTTGGAAAGTGTGCCCGGCCTGGCCAAGACCACAGCTGCTCAAGCCATAGCTGAGTCGGTGAGTGCAGATTTCCGCCGGATACAGTGCACGCCGGACCTGCTGCCCAGCGACATCGCGGGTACGCAGATTTTTGACGCCGCCAAGGGTACGTTTGTCACGCAGCTGGGACCGGTTCACGCCAACATTGTGCTGTTGGACGAGATCAACCGTTCCAGTGCAAAGACGCAGAGCGCCATGCTCGAAGCCATGCAGGAACGGCAGACCTCCATTGGCGGCGAGTCCTATCCTTTGCCGCAGCCCTTCCTGGTGCTCGCTACACAGAACCCCATTGAGCAGGAAGGGACGTATCGTCTCCCAGAAGCACAGATGGACAGGTTCATGCTCAAGGACGTTCTGGACTATCCGAGCCCTGCGGAGGAAGCCGAAGTCATCCGGCGGATTGACGCCGGCGTGTTCAGTGCAGAGCAGAAGCCCCCGGCTGCTGCCTCCCTTGACGCCGTGGTTCAGGTTCAGGACTTGGTGCGCCGGGTCTATATAGATCCGGCAATCGTCCGGTACATCGTCGGGCTCGCCTACGTCACCCGCAACGCTTCACAGTATTTGGAGCCCCGGCTGGCCAACGTGGTGGAGTTCGGGGCCAGCCCGCGGGCGAGCATAGCCTTCAGCCAGGCAGCCCGGGCCATGGCACTGCTCAAGGGGCGCGACCACGTCATTCCTGAGGACGTCAAGAACCTTGCGCACAGGATACTGCGCCACCGGATCATTCTCGGATTCGATGCCGTGGTGGAGGAAATTTCCGTGGAGACCGTGATCGATGCCGTGTTGGCATCCGTGCAAACACCGTAGCGGGGACGCCACGTGCCCAGCCTCCTCCGACGCGTTAAGTCGAAGATGTTCATCTTCGCCCACCGCAGGACACTGACCCTTCTGGACGGCGAATACGGTTCGGTCTTCAAAGGCCGCAGCCTGGACTTTGATGAACTCCGCGCGTATGTCCCTGGTGACGAGGTCCGCGATATCGACTGGAAGGCCACAGCACGCCACGGATCACCCCTGGTTAAGCGCTATGTGGCAGTTCGCCGGCACACGGTCCTTCTCCTGGTGGATACCGGCAGGAACATGGCCGCACAAGCATTGTCCGGGGAGTCCAAGAAAGACATCGCCGTGCATGCGGCCGGCGTGCTGGGTTATCTGGCTTCCCGTCATGGTGACGACGTAGGTCTCCTGCACGGAAACGGCACTGAGTCCAGGTTCCTCGCGCCCCGCAGCGGTGAGGAACACCTGGAACGGCTGCTCCGCGAAGTGGATGCGAGCGCCTCGCTGGACGGTCCAGCCAGTGGCATCGCCGAACAACTGGACTACGCGTTGAGGTACCTGAAGGGGCGTTTGCTGATTGTCGCCGTCGCGGACGAGTTCCTGCCGGACACCCGCACCGAGACCCTGATGCGTCGGCTGCGCGGCCGGCACGAGGTGCTGTGGCTAACGGTCCGTGACGCCGAACTCGCTGCCGGGCCCGCCGCTGAAATCACTGCCAAACCAGGGAGCCGGGGGCAGGACAGCACGGATGTAGGCACCGGGCAAGGAATTCCCCTGCCCTTGGCCGTGGACGCCAAGGTACGTGCCGCATACAGGGCGGCAACGATCGAACGCGAACGGCGGCGGCAGGACGTGTTCTACCGGCTCGGAATCGCTGAGGAACAAACAACCGGTAGCGACGACGTCCTGACGTCAGTCTTCGCTCTCCTCGAAAAGCACCGCTCCCGAGCCTTCACTGCAAGGATCTCTACCAAGGGCGGTTCCCGTGCAGGATGAAGCGGGCTTCTATTCGCCCCTGCAGTATGAACCGCAATGGTTGTGGCTCGGACTCACGCTCGTGCTCCTCACAGGAGCCTGGTACGGGTGGATCCTCGTGTCGGGCCGCACGAAGGCGCCCGCCCGGCAGAACGCCCCGGCCCGCCAGGTACGCCACCTCGAGACACTTCGAGCCGCTTGCCTGTCTGCAATCGACGCCACAGCAACGGACGCCGACGCCGGCCGCTTGCCGGAGCGCGACGCCCACCAAAGGCTCAGCTTCCTCGTGCGGGAGTTCGCCGGAGCGGCCACGGGCCTGCCCATGACCTCCATGACCCTCGAAGACCTCCACCGCCACCAATTCAAGGATCTGGCGGCAGGAATAGCCGGCATCTATCCCAACGAATTCGCGCCCCTGCCGGTCCAGTCCGTCAGGAAATCCGCAGAAGCGGCACGTCAGGTGGTACGCGCATGGAACTGAGCTACTGGTGGATACTTCCCCTGGCCGCAGCCGCGGTGACCATCACCGCCTGGCTGTACCGCCCTCGCCGACCCCCAAAGACCAGGCCCATCGCCCACGGTGAGCGGCTCACCGCCCTCCCCGAATACCAGCAAGCCCTTCGCCGGCACCGCACACGCCTGACGCTCGCGGTAGCGCTGGGCGCCGTGTTCCTCGCTGCCACTGCCACGGCCGCTGCAAGACCCATCCACCGCACAACAGAGCAACCTGAAATCAGGAACAGGGACATTGTGCTGTGCCTTGACGTATCCGGATCCATGACCAGCACGGATGCCGCCATCGCAGCAGTATTCGAAGACCTGGCCAAGGAATTCGACGGCGAAAGAATCGGGATGGTCATCTTCGACAGCAGCAGCGTCCAACTCTTCCCGCTTACCGACGACTACCAGTTCGCCGCCGAACAGCTCACCCAAGCCAAGGAAGCCCTGGACAGCGGTGCGGGGTCCTTCTTTGACGGCACATGGAACGGGGAAGGCTCCTCACTCATAGGCGACGGGCTGGCATCCTGCGTGCAGAGCTTCCCCGGCACTGAGTCAGGGGAGCGCTCGCGGTCCGTGGTGCTCGCCACGGACAACTTCCTCTCAGGGAACCCGATCTTCACCTTGGAAGAAGCCGCAGCCCTGGCCGCCGACAAAAAGGTGAAAGTCCACGCTCTCAACCCCGGAGACATGGACTATGGCGGGCAACCCGACCAGCCAGGTGCGCTGCTCAAGGCAGCAGCAGAACGGACCGGCGGCACCTACTTCACCCTGGATAGCCCGGACGCCGTGCCCGGGATTGTCAAGGAAGTGCAGGAAACCGAAGCCACAAGCTACCTTGCAGCGCCCCGGGTAGTGATCGCCGATGCCCCTGACTGGCCATTGGGAGTTGCCCTGATTGCGGGTACGGGAATGCTGCTGCTCGGATGGCGGCTGGAGCCATGACCTTCGCCCCCATCATCCCCTGGCCCCTGCTGGCCTTGGCCTTCGCCGGCATACTGGGCTTTACTGCCTGGACCATGCTGCGCCATGGACGGACCATGCTGCGCCATGGACAAAGCCGGCCGCGGCGAACCTGGAAGCCCGCAGCCCTGCGGAGTGCCGCCGTCGTTCTTCTGCTCCTCGCAGCATTGCGACCCGGCTGGTCCGGAGGGCAAGCCCAAACCGGCACGGCAGACCTGGACGTGTTCTTCGTCGTAGACACCAGCACCAGCATGGCCGCAGAAGATTACAACGGAACCAGCACCCGGCTTTCAGGAGTCCAACACGACGTCATAGCGATCGCTAAAGAACTGGCCGGAGCCAAATTTTCGCTCATCACCTTCGACAACAAAGCCAACGTCCGCATGCCCCTCACGCAGGATGCAACAGCACTACAAACCGCCATGGCCACCCTGCAACCCCAAAACAGCAGGTACGCCAAAGGAAGCAGCGTGACCGGTGCGGCGCAACTCCTGAAAGAAAGGCTCGAAGCGGCCAAGCAGCAACACCCGGGCCGCCCAGCGCTGGTCTTCTACGCCGGCGACGGTGAAAACACCAGTGCAGAAGCGCCGGCCCCCATGGACGCCGGCAACGTGGCCGGGGGAGCGGTGCTCGGTTACGGAACCAGCCAAGGCGGCCGGATGAAGGAAACCTCCAGTGCCGACGCCGGCTATGTGAGGGACAAAACCTCCGACACCCCGCAGGACGCCATCTCACAAATCGACGAAGACCAGTTGCGCGCCATCGCAGAGCAGCTCCACGTCCCTTACACCCACAGGACAGGCACCCAGCCAACCTCAGACATGCTGAGCCAATCCCGCCCGGGCGCCATGACCGCGATGACCCACGACGGCCCGGGCCGCGTGGAACTTTACTGGTTGCTCGCCCTGGCCGCTTTCCTCTTGGCAATCCACGAGCCTCTGCGGCACTTCAGCTCTCTCCAATCGCTTCGGCCTGCCGTGCGGAAGGAGCCCACCCCATGAACCGCCACAACGAACGACGACGGCGGAGCCGACTTGCGCTCTGGTCAGCACCACCTGCGCTGCTCGCGCTCGCAGTTGCGGCGAAGCTCCTGAGCGTTGGTGTTTTGGGTGCATCTGCCGGGCAGTCGTTTGAAACCGGCGAACGGGAGGGGCTGGCCAACGCGGCGTCATGGCTGCAGGTGGCGAACATCCTGGAACCACATAAGGGACTCTTCGCCTCGGGAGATGCCCACGTTTTGGCGGGTGACTTTGCTTCTGCACGGAAGGACTTTGAGTCGGCGTTGGGGGCCGAGGCCGGCGTTGACGAATGCAAGGTGCGCGTCAACCTTGTGTTGAGCATTGAGAAGCTGGGGGATGGGGTTGGGGAACCGGATGCAGCAGCCCAATTGTTCAAGGAAGCCAAGGCCGCAGCTGAAAGTGCTCCGCCGCAATGCCATACGGCAGGTCCGGCAAACTCAGCCGGAGAGGGCGAGAGCCTGGATGCGGCTGAGGACCGTCTCAACGGCAAGATCTCCGCGGGTGAGTCGCCCGCCGAGAATCCACCCACATCCAACCAAGACACGCAGGCACCGCCCAACCAGGGGCAACTCCAGCAGCTTGAAGAGAACGCGCAGCAGGCCCAGCGTGAGCGTTCCGAGGGGCAGGAACGGGGCGAGTACCTGCGTGGGCCGGACAAGGCCCCGGGTGTGGACCGGCCATGGTGAACTTTTTCGGCGAACAATATTCACGCAATCGCTGACACAGAGCGTAAAACTGCGTCTTAATTCGGCGTTCGAGTTGAACCGCCCCTTGCCGCCGTCCTAGAGTCGTAAACAAGTTACCGCGGTAACGTGTCAGCGATCCTCCGTTGGATCCGCCCCGCAAGGGTGGTGAGGAGGGTGTGGGTGCCCCCATGTGGGCCTGACATTTGCACACGGACAACTTCATTCCCGGCGTAACAGTCGCTGCTGCGTCCTGCTGGAGTTCCTTCGTGTATCCCAAACTCAATTCATCGATCATGCATTCTCTTGATCCAGCGGATCCAGAGAATGACGTTCGATGACGCACAGCCAAGGACGCAAATGTCTCCACCAAGCCTTATTGACGTACATCCCAACCTTGCCGGAACAGCTCCCGTAGCACTGTCCTACGAACTGTTCCCGCCCCGTTCGGCCGCAGCCGCAGAAACCCTGTGGACCACCATTCGCGAACTCGAAGCCACTGAACCCGACTATGTGTCGGTGACTTACGGCGCCAGCGGGTCCAACCGGGATACTGCAGTTGACCTGATCAACCGGCTTCTGCTGGAAACCACCCTCCGTCCGTTGGCTCACTTGACGTGTGTTGGCAATACTCCGGCCGAGTTGGCGGAGATCATCGGTGAACTGCTGGATCACGGTGTTCGCGGCATCCTCGCACTGCGGGGTGACCTTCCCAAGGACGGGAGCCAGCCGGCCAGCGGTTCGCTCCGCTACGCCCAGGACCTGATCGAACTGATCCGCCGCGTGGAGCAGCGCCGTTCAGCACTCCTGTGCGCAGGCAAAATTGCGGTCGGTGTTGCGGCTTATCCCACCCGCCACCCTGAATCGCCCAGCGTGGGACATGACGTTGAGGTGCTCCTCGCCAAGCAACGTTCGGGTGCGGATTTCGCCATCACCCAGGTGTTCTTCCACGCCACCGAGTACGCGGACCTTGTGACCCGTGCCCGTCGGGCAGGAGTGACCATTCCGATCATCCCGGGAGTCATGCCACTGACCAGCCTCAGGCGACTGAAGCGGCTGGGTGAGTTGGCCGGCGTCGACCCCTCCGTGGAGCTGATGGAGCGCCTCGGCGCCGTGGACACCGAAGCTGAGCGCCGCCGCATCGGAGTCAACGCCACCGTGGACCTGGCCAACGCGGCGTTGGACGCCGGCGCGCCCGGCATCCACTTGTACACCTTCAACGAGCACGCCCATGCACTGGACGTACTGGACAAGTTGGCGCTGCCACGGGCCGCGCGGCCCACAAGCCGCCTCGGCGCGAACGCCCGCCGCCAGGAATTCGCCAGCTGATCCTTTCGCTGCAAAGCCGCCGGATCCTTCCGGCTCCCCAAAACTCCCCAGATTTAGCACCTACTTCATCAAGGACAATCCATGACTGAGAACACTCCCGCAACCCCATTTCCGGCAGCGTCGCTGCTCGGCTACCCGCGCATCGGCCGCCGTCGCGAGCTCAAGAAGGCTGTAGAAGCCTACTGGGCCGGCAAGATTGACGCCGCTGCCCTGGACGCAGCAGCCAAGAACATCCAGCTCACCGTCGCCAAGCGGCTCCAGGAACTCGGCTTGACCGAAGCGGCGGCCGTCCCCGGTACCTTCTCCTACTATGACCAGGTCCTGGACACCACCGCGCACCTCGGCGCAGTTCCGGCCCGTTTCGGCAAGCTCCTCAACGCTGAGGGACAACTGGACATTGATGGCTACTTCACCCTGGCCCGCGGCAACAAAGAACAGCAGCCGCTGGAAATGACCAAGTGGTTCGACACCAACTATCACTACCTGGTTCCGGAAATCGGCCCGGAGACCGAGTTCACCCTCGCCTCCACCGCCAAGGTGGACGAGTTCGCCTTCGCCCTGGACAACGGTGTTGAGACCCGCCCCTACGTCGTTGGCCCGGTCACGTACCTGCTGCTCTCCAAGGCATCCGACGACGCGCCGGCCGGCTTCGCGCCGCTGTCCCGCCTCGAAGACATCCTCCCGGTCTACGTTCAACTCCTTGAAAAGCTGGCCGAAGCCGGAGCCAGCTGGGTCCAGCTCGACGAGCCCGCACTGGTAGTGGACCAGGACACCCCCGCATCCGAGATCGAAGCCGCTGTTGCACGTGCTTACGAGGTCCTCACCTCCGCCGCCAAGCGCCCCCAAATCATGGTCTCCACCCCGTACGGTTCGCTCGATGGCCAGCTTGGCACGCTTGCGGCCACCAACATCGATGCCCTGCACGTGGACGTCTTCAAGGGCGCCCTTCCGCCGGCAGCAGCCCTTGCCGGCCTGGGCAACAAGACCCTGGTTGCCGGAGTAGTTGATGGCCACAACATCTGGCGCAACGACCTCGCCGTCTCTGCTGCAAAGCTTGATGAACTGAAGGCCGCTGCCGGCAAGCTCGCCGTCAGCACCTCCACCTCCACCCAGCACGTTCCCCACGACGTTGCCGAGGAAGCTCAGCTTTCCGAGCAGCTGCGCAGCTGGCTCGCGTTCTCGGACCAGAAGGCCGTGGAAGTCAAGACCCTTGCCGACTACTTGGCAGATCCCGCCTCCGCGCAGACCGCCATTGACAAGGCATCCGCTGTGATTGCCTCCCGCGCAACCGCTGAAGGCGTCCGCCGTAACGATGTCCGTGCCCGCACCGAAGCCCTGACCGCCGCTGACTTCAGCCGTTCGGAATACTCGGTCCGTGAAGCAGCCCAGGAAGAGGCCCTGAACCTCCCGCCCCTGCCCACCACCACCATCGGTTCATTCCCACAGACCTCGGAGATTCGCTCCGCCCGTGCCCGCAACAACAAGGGTGACCTCACCAATGAGCAGTACGAGAAGCTCATGAAGGACGAGATCAAGCGTGTGGTGGACTTGCAGGAAGAGCTTGGCTACGACGTCCTGGTCCACGGAGAGCCCGAGCGCAACGACATGGTCCAGTACTTTGCCGAGAACCTCGAAGGCTTCGATGTCACCGTTCACGGTTGGGTCCAGTCCTACGGCTCACGCTGCACCCGTCCGTCCATCCTCTGGGGCGATGTCACCCGCAGCGCCCCCATCACGGTTGCCTGGGCAGAGTACGCGCAGTCCCTCACCAGCAAGCCGATGAAAGGCATGCTCACCGGTCCGGTCACCATCCTGGCTTGGTCCTTCGTCCGCGATGACCAGCCGCTGGGGGAGACCGCCAACCAGGTTGGTCTGGCACTGCGCGACGAGATCGCTGACCTCGAAGCTGCCGGCATTAAGGTCATCCAGGTTGACGAGCCCGCACTGCGCGAACTCCTTCCGCTGCGCAAGGCAGACCACGCTGACTACCTCAAGTGGTCCGTTGACTCCTTCCGCCTGGCCACAGCCGGTGCCGCCGACGCCACCCAGATCCACACCCACCTCTGCTACTCGGAGTTCGGCGTGATCATCGACGCGATTGACGGCCTCGAGGCAGATGTCACCTCCATTGAAGCTGCGCGATCCCGCATGGAGGTAGTTCACGACCTCGAGTCCCACGGCTTCGGCCGCGGGGTGGGCCCGGGCGTCTACGACATCCACTCACCGCGCGTCCCGGGTGAAGCGGAAGTTACCGAACTGCTGGAAACCGCTGTCAAGCACGTTCCGTCCCGGCAGCTCTGGGTCAACCCGGACTGCGGCCTGAAGACCCGCGGCTACGTCGAGACTGAAGAGTCCCTGCGCAACCTCGTCAAGGCAACCCAGACGGTACGCGCCACGCTGCTCGAAACCGCTAAGTAACTCAGTAAAAACGACGGCGGCCGCTCACCTCGAAGGTGACCGGCCGCCGTCGACGTTTAAGGTTGTTTTAGGACTCCCAGAGAATTTCGTCGTCCACCACGCCGTCTTCGTCAGCGGCCGCCACCAGCAGTTCGTCCGTGAAGTGTGAGCCGAGGGTGAAGTCCAGCACGAAGTACCGCTCCGGCTGGCCCGGGTAGATGGCCACGTGGCCGAGTTTGAGGGCCTTCAGGAAGACGTCATTGGTGAGTTGGCCTTTGTCGCTGACACCGAACACGGATTCGAGCTGCTCTTCTTTGAGCTGGGAGCAATGGAAGTGCAGGAACTGTTGGGGGTTGGTTCCGTCCTGGTCGAGTTCGTCGGCGATCATTTCCCTGACCTGGTCCACGAGTTCGGGCAGGAAGCGCAACCTGTAGTCCACCTTGCGCATGGCCGCCTCATCGAAGTGGTCGTGCGCGGTGACGTTGAGGTCCAGCTCAAGCTGGTTGCCGCCGAGTTCGTGTCTGGCGACGAAGCAATGTTCACGCCCGTGGTTGAGCTCGATCTCCCCAAAATGTTTGCTCGCTACCTTGCCCATGTGATCAATCTAACCCCATCAACCGGCGGGTTCCAGCACTTCGAGCCAATTCACCTCTGGAGGTTCCGACCCTTGACAGGAGCGGATCTCAGGGGGTGAAGGCCGCTCTTTCCTGAGGTGTCCCTGAGGGTGTCTGCGAGCAGCTGTGTGAACAACTGCACTTGGGCTGTCCGCTTTTCATTGATGAGCAAAGCGAACACGTTCCGCGCCAGCCGGATGTCCGGTACGTCAAGGACCACGACGCCGGCCGGCCGGTTCCGCAGCGCCAGTTCCGGTACCAGCGAGGCGCCCAGGCCGGCGGCGGTCATCTCCAGGCTCGCATGGAAGTCGTCGCTGTAAGCCACCACGCGGGGGTGCAGGTTGCAGCTGGCGAAGAGGCGTTCGATCACCAAGGCATCGCTGGTGCCGGGGTGGTGGATAATCCATGGCATGTCCGAGAGGTGTGCGGCTTCGATCTCGGCGTCTTCACGGATTTTCCATGATGCAGGCAGCACCACCCGGAAGTCGTCGTCGCCAATCCACTGGCGTTCCAGGGAATGCGGCCATGCCAGGCCGGATTGACCCACTTGATAGACCAGCGCCACATCCAGCTCACCGCCGCTGCGCAGGCCCTGGATGGTTTGTGCGGGCTCGGCCACGGACACGCGTAGCTCAATGCCCAGCCCGCTCCACCGTTTGTTTCGCAGGATCTCCGGCAGTACGTAGGTAGCCAGGCTGGGGAAAATACCCAGCCGCAGCTCCTGCGCGGGGGAGTCGTTGGTCCTTGAGGCCGCTGCCATAAGGGCCTCGACGTCGGTCAGCACCTTGGACGCATGCCGGGTCATGGTCACCGCGGCCTCGGTTGGTATAACGCTGCGGGCCGACCTTTGGAAGAGCTCGACGCCGGTATCGCGTTCCAGCGCTGCCATCTGTTGGGAGACTGCCGAAGCTGTGTAGCCGAGTTGGGCGGCAGCGGCTGCGAAGGATCCCAGCCGGGTGACCTCCATCAAGGTGCGGAGATGGAGAAGGTTGACCATCAACCGATTTTAGCTGTTCGCCACGCCACATTTTCAAAGTGTCACGACACGCCGTATCCGGGCGACACGCTGAAGATTAAATGTGGCTAAGTAGTCCACAGGGTGTGGATGACATCTCCCAATGTGGCGGAATCACGGACATTTTGAGAGCCCTTGCCTGTGGACGAGCGGTGGATTGAATGACATACTTGTAATACATCATCTTGGGGTTCCAGTTCTTCTCTTGCACTACATGTAGTATCGATTTACGGATTGAGCGGGAAACCAGCACAAGACAAAATCAGAGCGTGTTGGCTGTCACGGCAGCCCGCGGGCCGGTATCGGATTCAGTATTTAGTTCCGGTTGAGCCCGCCAGATACGAAGAGCGACAGACTTCAACTAAGGGGACAGGGATCATGACCGTAACGGTTTACACGAAGCCGGCCTGTGTTCAGTGCAACGCAACCTACCGGGCACTCGACAAGAAGGGCATTGCCTACCAGAGTGTGGACATCTCCCAGGATGCCGAGGCCCTTGAGCGTCTCAAGGCACTGGGCTACATGCAGGCACCGGTTGTCGTAACCGAGCAGGACCACTGGTCTGGTTTCCGCCCGGACAAGATCGAGGAACTGGCCCAGGCCGTTTCCTCCGTGGCCTAAGTTTCATTCAAACTTCGCCACCACAGCACACTAAGAATTCCTATGTAGTCGAGGTGACTCCCATGGCACCGCTGGCAGCGGCACCCGTACGCGATGCTGCGGAAGCTGTGACCACGAGGAGTCACCTCATCTACTTTTCCTCGACCTCCGAGAACACCAAACGATTCGTCCAAAAATTGGGTACGGATGCAGCACGCATCCCGCTATATGCCCAGGATGCTCCGCTGAGAGCCCTCGAACCCTTCGTCCTGGTACTGCCCACTTACGGCGGAACAAACGGCGAAGGTTCCGTGCCGAAGCAGGTCATCAGATTTCTCAACGATCCCAGGAACAGGGAACTGATCCGCGGTGTTATTGGAGCAGGGAACACTAATTTCGCGGACAACTACTGCGCTGCGGGGGACATCATCTCCGTCAAGTGCAAGGTGCCGCATCTTTACAAATTTGAACTCATGGGAACGCCGGAAGACGTTCAGCGGGTCAACGAAGGGCTGGAAAAGTTTTGGACACAACTGTCGCAGAAACAGAAGTAACCGGGGGCGCTGTGGACACGGTCAAGAAGCCGCTGCCTGAGGCTTTCAAGGGCTTGGGTTATCACGAGCTCAACGCCATGCTGAACCTGTATGGCCCCAACGGCGAGATCCAGTTCGAAGCCGATCGTGAAGCTGCGCACCAGTACTTCCTGCAGCACGTGAACAACAACACGGTGTTCTTCCACGACCTGGAAGAGAAGCTCGATTACCTGGTGAAGAACCAGTACTACGAGCGCGAAACCCTCGACCAGTACACGATGAACTTCATCCGCGACCTCTTCAACCGCGCGTACAAGAAGAAGTTCCGCTTTGAGACCTTCCTTGGCGCCTTCAAGTTCTACACGTCCTACACGTTGAAGACTTTTGATGGCAAGCGTTTCCTGGAGCGCTACGAAGACCGCGTCTGCATGGTTGCCTTGCACCTGGCACGCGGCGACGAAGACCTCGCCAACCGGCTCGTCGATGAGATCATCGACGGCCGCTTCCAGCCGGCTACCCCTACGTTCCTCAATGCCGGTAAGGCACAGCGAGGCGAGCTCGTCTCCTGCTTCCTGCTCCGCATTGAAGACAACATGGAGTCGATTGCCCGCGCCATCAACTCCGCGCTCCAGCTCTCCAAGCGTGGCGGCGGTGTAGCCCTCTCGCTCACCAACATCCGCGAGCACGGGGCTCCGATCAAGCAGATCGAGAACCAGTCCTCCGGCGTTATCCCCGTCATGAAGCTTCTCGAAGACAGTTTCTCCTACGCCAACCAGCTCGGTGCCCGCCAGGGTGCAGGTGCCGTATACCTGCACGCTCACCACCCGGACATCCACCGCTTCCTGGACACCAAGCGTGAGAACGCTGACGAGAAGATCCGCATCAAGACGCTCTCCTTGGGCGTTGTGGTTCCGGACATCACCTTCGAGCTCGCCAAGAAGAACGAGGACATGTACCTCTTCTCCCCGTATGACGTGGAGAAGGTCTACGGTGTTCCGTTCTCCGATATTTCGGTGACCGAGAAGTACTACGAGATGGTTGACGATTCCCGGATCAAGAAGACCAAGATCAGCGCCCGCGAGTTCTTCCAGACCCTCGCGGAGATCCAGTTCGAGTCCGGCTACCCGTACATCATGTTCGAGGACACCGTGAACCGGGCCAACCCGATCGACGGCAAGATCACCATGAGCAACCTGTGCTCGGAGATCCTGCAGGTTTCCTCGCCGTCCATTTACGCCGAGGACCTCAGCTACGAGACCGTGGGTAAAGACATTTCCTGCAACCTCGGTTCCATGAACATCGCCAAGACCATGGACTCCCCGGACTTCGGCCGCTCCATCGAGACGTCCATCCGCGCCCTCAGCGCTGTGTCCGACATGTCCTATATCAACTCGGTGCCGTCCATCGCGCAGGGTAACGCCCAGAGCCACGCGATTGGCCTCGGCCAGATGAACCTCCACGGATACCTCGCCCGCGAGCACGTCCACTACGGTTCCGAAGAGGGCCTGGACTTCACCAACATCTACTTCTACACGGTGCTGTTCCACGCTCTGCGCGCCTCCAACCGCCTCGCCATCGAGACCGGCCAGAAGTTCGGCGGCTTCGAGAAGTCCACCTACGCATCCGGTGAGTTCTTCGACAAGTACACCGAGCAGGAATGGGTTCCGGCAACGGAGCGCGTCAACGAGCTCTTCGCCGGCCACCATATCCCCACCCAGGATGACTGGCGTGAGCTGAAGGCTTCCGTCATGGAGCACGGTATCTACAACCAGAACCTCCAGGCCGTGCCGCCTACCGGTTCCATCAGCTACATCAACAACTCCACGTCTTCCATCCACCCGGTGGCCGCCAAGATCGAAATCCGCAAGGAAGGCAAGATCGGCCGCGTCTACTACCCGGCTCCGTACCTGACCAACGACAACCTGGAGTACTACCAGGATGCCTACGAAATCGGCTACGAGAAGATCATCGACACCTACGCCGCTGCCACGCAGCACGTGGACCAGGGCTTGTCCCTGACGTTGTTCTTCAAGGACACCGCAACCACGCGCGACATCAACAAGGCGCAGATCTACGCATGGCGCAAGGGCATCAAGACCCTCTACTACATCCGTCTCCGTCAGCTCGCGCTGGAAGGGACCGAGGTGGAAGGCTGCGTCAGCTGCATGCTTTAGTCAACCGTTATTGGTTGATTACTTGCGGTCTGGGCCGTACTCAAAACTAAAGAGCACGACGGCGGGTTGCTACCCGCCGTCGTAGGCTTATCTCAAGAAACCATCGCTTAAAGGGGATGACATGACCGAAAAGGTCAAGCTGCTGACACACGTCGAGGCCATCAACTGGAATAAGATCCAGGACGACAAGGACGTGGAAGTCTGGAACCGGCTGGTCAACAACTTCTGGCTCCCGGAGAAGGTGCCGCTGTCCAACGACGTCCAGTCGTGGCACACCCTGACGCCGGATGAGCAGCAGCTCACCATGCGCGTTTTCACCGGCCTCACCCTGCTGGACACCATCCAGGGCACTGTCGGGGCTGTTTCGCTGATTCCGGATGCGATCACTCCGCACGAAGAAGCTGTGTACACCAACATCGCGTTCATGGAGTCTGTTCACGCCAAGTCCTACTCGTCCATCTTCTCCACCCTGTGCTCCACCAAGGAGATTGACGACGCCTTCCGCTGGTCGCTCGAAAACGAGAACCTGCAGAAGAAGGCGCAGATCGTCATGGATTACTACCAGGGCGACGATCCCCTGAAGCGCAAGGTTGCTTCCACCCTGCTGGAGAGCTTCCTGTTCTACTCGGGCTTCTACCTGCCCATGTACTGGTCCTCGCGTGCCAAGCTCACGAACACGGCAGACCTCATCCGCCTCATCATTCGTGACGAGGCCGTGCACGGTTACTACATCGGCTACAAGTTCCAGAAGGGCTTGGAGAAGGTTTCCGAGGCCCGCAAGCAGGAGATCAAGGACTACACCTTCGAGCTCCTCTTCGAGCTGTACGAAAACGAAGTCCAGTACACACACGACCTCTACGACGGAGTCGGCCTGGCGGAGGACGTCAAGAAGTTCCTGCACTACAACGCCAACAAGGCCCTCATGAACCTCGGCTACGAGGCCATGTTCCCGGCTTCCGTCACCGACGTAAACCCGGCCATCCTGTCCGCCTTGTCCCCGAACGCTGATGAGAACCACGACTTCTTCTCCGGCTCGGGCTCCTCCTACGTGATTGGCAAGGCTGTCAACACGGAAGATGAGGACTGGGAGTTCTAGGTAGTAGTACTTCCCTGAAAGGCGGGCAGCGAGCAGTCGCTGTTCGCCTTTCTTGTGTCTCATCACGTTCTGGAGGGCCTGTGCCCTGGAAGTGGTGGGGCTTTGGATTGGTAGTTGTGTCCTGCGGGTGTGCGGAGTTCGAGGGTGTGAGTGTCCGCGGTGACTGGTTTGGCGGTCCAACCGGGGTTTTCCTTGGTGTGGTTGCAGGCCTCGCAGAGGCCTGCGCCGTTGTCCAGGGTGGTGGAGCCTCCGGAGTTCCAGGGCACGATGTGGTCGATGTGCCGGATGGGCGCGTCGCAGTAGGGCGCCGGCAGCTGTGGTCGCGGGCTTCGATGAATCGCCGGTGTCCATGCGGGAAGAGTCGAGCTTTGGAGTCCATGGCCAACAGCTGGCCGGTGGCAGGGGGGTGTAGAGCCGGCGGAGCCAGACCGAGAACTCGCCATCGTGGTTAGGCGGGATCTCCTGGCCGGCAGCCTGCCCCGCGTCGGGTACTGCTCCCCGGTCGGCGGCAGTAGCTCGTCCGGGTATTGCTGCCTGCCCAGGGTTTCTCGCGATTCCTGCACTTTCGGCATTCTCTGCACCGAGGAGATTTCTGACCCATTCTGCGGGCACGATTCCGTAGCCCTGAAGCCTGGCTGGTTCGCTGTCGCCCTGGAACAGTGTCCTGTCCGTTATAACGACTTGAAGTCGGACGCCCGAGACCCCGCCGGGAGTGCCCGTGGTGCGTTCAACAAGCGTGTCGGCCATGACCTGCCCACGGTTTCGGGGATCGCCGCTGGAGCGCGCAGAATCGGCCGTCCGGGTCAGCGCGGCATACACCGCAACGCCCTGGGCTACAGGAAGCAGCGCGGTCAGATAGGTCATGGTGTCCGGTGCCGGACGCAGACTCACCGTTCGTTCGTTGGCGGCATGGCTGGCCCGTTCAGCCACCGACCGTGGATCACGACGGTATGCAGCAGCTTTCGCGGCGGCGATGATGGCCTTGTCGCCGGCCCCTTCGAAGGTCCCGGCGTCGGGGACGAGCTCCTCATCCACCGCGCTCCGGTCCTCCACCGACAGGCACGCTGTTTCCTTGACGAGCAGCGTGGCCCGCCACTCGTTCAACTGGCCCGAGTTCAATGCCGCCAGGGTCCGCGGCATCTCTGTGACAAGAGCTTTGGCAAGCCCCAACAGCCTTGATCCACGGTTCGGTGACTCCCGTCTCGCCAACGCCACCTGGGCCCCTACACCCTTGCCGCGTTCTGCGGCAGGCACCCCAGCCTCGGCCTGCTCGGCTCGCTGTGCCAAGTCAAAAGCCACAGCAATCTGTGCTTGGAGTCCTGCGATGGCCGACTTCATTTCCTCCAGCACTCGCAACTGACTGATCAGATCGCCACTGATAGTGCCAGGCTGAGCCGGCACTCGGGAAATTGCAGGGAGATTGGCGACGGACACTGTCGCCTTCGCTGGCATTTCCCGAACTTGCTTCATGTTCCCACTCTCGCAGGGGGGCACTGACATTATTTAAGGCCTCGTCCGGGACGTTGCTGAACCATCCCACCCCTTGTCCGCGTCTTCACATCAGGGGAAGATCATCACATCGTCGGGAGGTTTGCCATGGTGCAGCTGGAGAAGTTCGAGAAGTACTTGATTGAAGAGTTCTACGATGACTTCCGGTCGGGGGACATGTCGCACAAGACATTCACCCGGCGGGTGGCATTCGTCATGGGAAGCATGACGGCGGCAGCGGGCGCCATGACCTTGGTGGGCTGTAAGCCGGAGGAGGTGCCGCGAGCCACGGATCCGATGCCAACGCCCTCTCCAACATCCAAGGCAGGATCTCAAGGGCCAGCCACTACGGCAGTTCCCAACGCCAAGAGCCCTTTGTCCGTTCCTGAGGGCGCCGCAGGTCTGACAACGGCGACAGTGACCTTCGACTCCGGCGGGACTGAAATCAGTGGCTACTTGGCCCGGCCCGAGGGTGGCCAGCCTGGTCCAGCCGTTTTGATCTGCCACGAGAACCGCGGACTGACACCTCACGTTCAGGACGTTGCCCGTCGCTTCGCCAAGGAAGGTTACGCGGCGCTGGCCTTGGATCTCCTAAGCCGGGAAGGCGGCACGGCGAACATGGATCCCGACGCCGTTCCGGGAGCGCTGACCCAAGCAGGCGCCGCACGCCACGTGGGCGACTTCAAAGCCGCGTTCGACTACCTCAACAGCCAGGACTTTGTGGAGCAAGGCCGCATCGTCATGGTCGGATTCTGTTTCGGCGGCGGCATTACGTGGCAGGCGAGCACGGAGATCCAAGGTCTCAAAGCCACCTCCGCGTTCTATGGGCCAGCACCGGACCTGGCCAAGGTGCCGACCATCAAGCCCGCGGTCTTTGGTGTGTACGCCGAGAACGACGCACGTATCACCGGCGCCATGCCCCAGCTCAGAGATGCCTTGGCTGACACCCAGGTCAAGCATCAGCTGAAGGTGTACCCGGGAGTTGACCACGCATTCCACAACGACACCGGTGAGCGCTACGTGGAGGCCCAAGCAACGGCAGCGTGGAACGACACCCTGGCGTGGTTCAAGGACAACGTCTAAGCCGCCATACCCGAGAACTCAGCCCTGCAACCGCGCAGCCTCGCTGGCCAACTCAGCCTCCAGGGTCTCGATGCTCGGCAGGCTCGCCACCAACTCGTCGGGCAAGGAGTCCGCGAGGGACGTCTTCCACTCCGCGATGCCCACCGGTGCATTGAACCCTCGGAGCGCGTACTCAGCCACCACGCTGTTCTTCTCCTTGCATAGCAGCAAGCCGATGGTTGGTTTGTCGTCCGCGTGCGCCATGAGGTCGTCCACGGCAGCCATATACATCCCAAGCTGGCCCAGGAAACCGGGTTCGAACTTCACGGCCTTAAGCTCGATCACCATGTAGCAGCGCAGCTTGAGGTGGTAAAAGAGCAGGTCAGCAAAGAACTCGTCCCCGGCAATCTCCAACCGAACCTGCTCCCCAACGAAAGCAAAGCCCTGGCCCAGCTCGAGCAGGAACTTTTCCACATGCTTCACCAATTGCACCTCCAGATCGCGTTCGGTGTGCCGCTCAGACATGGCCAGGAAATCAAAGACGTACGGGTCTTTGGTCGCCTGCTGCGCGAGGTCAGAGTCCGCACGGACCATGGTGGAAGCGAAGTTGGTGATCGCCTGCCCTGAGCGCTCGTGCAAGCGGGTGGAAATCTGGTGTGTCAGCACGTTGCGCGACCATCCATGCTGGGCAGCCGCCGCTGCGTACCAAAGCCGCGTGGCGGCGTCGTCGAGCTTTTCCAGCAGTGCGATCTGGTGGTACCAAGGCAATGTTGCAAGCGGCGCTTGCAACATTGGGAAGTCAGGCCAGGCTTGGGCGAAGCTCTTCATGTACCTCAGGTTCCTGGGGGAGAAGCCCTTCGCTTCCGGGAAGCGGGTACGAATGTCAGCGGACAAGCGCGTGACTACTTTGGCTCCCCAGCCTTGCTCCGATTCGCGCTCTGCGAGTTGCCGTCCAATGCTCCAGTAGGAATTCAGCAACTCACCGTTGGCCGCAGCCATGGCACGGGTCCGGCCCACGCGGATTTCCTGTGCCACGGTGTTGAGCAAGGTGGGGTACCAGTCGGGCATGGACGAAGCAGCCGGGACACTCGGAAATGATGCCTCGGTGGCGAGCTCTTGGGATGGCATGTTGCTCCTGTCGGTTGCTGTTGTTGCCACGCTAGGGGGAGGCACTGACAAAATAGGCGGGTGAGTGAAGCCGGTGAATTCGTGGACTACACCCTGCAGATGGAATCGACCTGGGAGAAAGCCGCCGAGACCAATGAGCGTCTGAGCGGGAGCCTGAAGGTGTATGGCGCGTCAATTGGCGCGGTACGGGGAACGGTGCGGGACGCCTTGAAGAAGTTCAAGGATCTCGGGCATGACGACATCACTGCCTTGAGCTCGGAATTATGGGAGGAGCCCGTTTTCGAGCGTCGCCTCGCCGCCGTGGTTCTGCTGCAGACGAAAGTAAAGCTCCTGATCAACACAGACCTGACCCGCATGGAGGGTTTTATCAGGCATGCCGGAACCAGGGAGCTGGTGGATCCTCTCGCCAAGGATGTGGTGCGCGCGTTGGTTGCACGGTTGGAGGGGCTGGCAAGGGACCGCGCGAATCGCGTCCTGGAACGTTGGGCCGAAGACCCTGACCCTGAACTGCGCCGCGCTGCTGCCCTGGCGACAGGCGGCACCGACCCTTGATAAGCATCAGCGACCCGCCTAGCGTTTCCTTCACCACATGCCAGTGACGCGAAAGGCAGGTTGTTCGATGAAATCGCTATGGTTGGACCGCGAATCCCGCTTTACCTCCGATGCCATCCCTGACGAGAAGCACTTTGACACGATAGTGGTAGGGGCAGGGCTCACTGGAATGGTGGCGGCCTTGCTGCTGTCACGATCCGGCCAGCGTGTGGTGGTCCTCGAAGCACGGACACTCGGTGCGGTCACCACGGGAAACACCACCGGCAAGCTGAGCCTCCTCCAAGGTGGTGCGCTCTCTGCTCTGCGGAGCCAGTATGGCCTTAAAGTGGTGCAGGCCTACGTGGAGGCGAACAAAACCGGGCAGGCCTGGCTCACCCAGTACATGGAGCAGCAAAGCATTTCGTTTCAGCGCCGGACGGCCGTCACCTTCGCAACCACGGACGACGGCGGCCAGCGGCTCCGCAAGGAAGCGGCGGTTTCGCGGGACGCAGGACTGGACGTCCACTTCAGCCGGGATGCCCGACTGCCGTTCCAGGTGGTGGAGGCATTGGAGCTCGAGGATCAGGTGCAGATCCACCCTATGGATGTCCTGGAGAACCTGGCTGGCGACATCAGGGACCACGGCGGGCTCGTTGTTGAGGACGTACAAGTGCAGAACGTCAGTGGGGAAAGGCCGTTGGAGGTCGCTACCCGAAAGGGAGCCTTCACTGCAGACACGGTTGTTCTGGCGACAGGAATTCCGATTCTGGACCGCGGACTCTACTTCGCCAAGCTCGAACCCAACCGTTCCTACGCTGCCGCTCTTCGCGTTCCGGGCGACTCGACCATCCCGTCCGGCATGTACCTGTCCATCGATGCTCCAACCCGCTCCCAGCGAACCTACCCGACTCCTGATGGTGAACTGTTGCTGGTGGGCGGCTACGGGCACCCGGGCGGCCGGGCCGTTTCGCCGAAGCAGCACCTGGATGACCTGCTGGGATGGGCCCATCAGCACTACCCCGGGGCCGAGGTCACCCACACGTGGTCCGCCCAGGACTACCAGGCAACCAACCTCATGCCGTTCTTCGGGAAATTGCCCAGGGGACACGGCCGGATCTTCTTTGGCACCGGCTACAACAAGTGGGGGATGAGCAATGGCGTCGCCGCCGCTTTGTCCATCACCTCGGACATCCTGGGTGGTCAGTCCGACTGGGCCACTGCTATCCATCACCGCGTGACTTCGCCCAAGGGTGCAGCAGAAGCCATCCGACACAATGCAGACATTGCGCGCCGGATGATCGAGGACAAGGCGAAGGTCAGGAAGAACCCGGAAATCACCGACGAAACCCGCCCGCCCGAGGGGACGGGCGTCGTCGGACTCTACAAGGGTGAACCAGCCGCTGTGTCCACTGTCGAAGGCAAAGTCTGCATGGTGTCCGCAAGTTGCGCACACTTGGGCGGACTCCTGGGGTGGAACGACGCCGAGAAGTCGTGGGACTGTCCATTGCACGGCTCCCGCTTCACACCCGAGGGCAAGTACCTTGAGGGCCCTGCAACCCATCACCTGCAGAAGTCGCCAATTAAGAAAAAGGACTAGCTGAGCCGATCGACGCGCCGCTTGGCTTGGTCCGCGGCACGTCGTTGCTGCGTGGCTGCCCGAACCGCGATCTTCTTCCCGGACTCGGCTGTTTCTGCGTCACGGGTACCTCCAATCAGCTCCGCTTCCAGGGACGCCAAGCGCTTCTTGGCGTCCTCGATGTCCGACTTGAGGTTTGCTTGGCGGGTTGACAGTTCGTTGACGAGGTCCCACGCTTTGGACGCAGCTTCTTCGGCAATCCGAGCCTCTTTGTCGGCTGCTTCGAATTCGCTGCGGGCCTCTTTCAACGCTGCCTGCTGCTTGGCCGCGCGCCGGTCTGCCAGCGACGTGGCCTGTTCTTGTGGTGCTTTCTTTGACGCAGGCGCATCTTTGGTGGGGGACCCTGACGCCTTGGTGCCAGCGCTCTTGGCGCTGCTCCTGGCCGCCGGCTTCGCGGTGGGCTCTTGCCCGGGTGCAGCCTGGTCCGCGGGGCCAGCGGCAGCAACTGCACCTGTAAGGTCTACAGACTCAAAGCCGCTGCCGCTCAGCCCACGTACCAGTCGGCCGGTCGTTACGGCAGCAGCCGCCCCGGCATCGGCCATGGCTGCCCTGAACGTCTGCTCAACGTCCGCTCCAGCCGCTGGGCTCAGCGGCGCTCCCAGTTCGCCGGCCAGGTCCTTGGCTGCATGCACGGCTGCTGACAGCTGCCCCTGCCGTTGCTGACCGAGCTCGCGGAAAGCCTCCGCATCGCCCTCTTCCTGGGCGGCTCTGAGCGAAACGCCAAAACGCACGACGCCGTCAATCACCTCGGGCTTGTGAGCGGACAGCATGTTGATGGCCCAGGCGGCGGCAGCAGGTTTGGGCAGACCGCCGATATCCTTCGCCAAGTCCTTATCGCCGGCGTCCTTGGCTTTGCGCGCCAGCGCAGATCGCTCAGCTGTAAAGTCGCGGGGCACTACGGCGTACAGCTCCTGGGCAGCATCGCGGAGGTCCATGGACTCATCCTAGGGTTTCAATCGGTAAGCCCTCGGGAACGAATCCACGATGCTCCGATGCTTAGGGTAGCCTAAGTCGAGTGGACCAGATCATGAGCTTGCCTTTCGGTGTTGCCCTCGCGGCGCTCTTCGCGATTGTCATGATCCGGGTCAACGCTACGTATTGGATTGGACGGGGCGCCGTGGCTGGCTTCGCCCACACCCGCTTCGGAAAATCCTTGGAGCGTCCCAAAGCAGCCCGGGCCCAAGCCCTGATCCAGCGATGGGGGCCATACGCCGTCGTACTTTCTTTCCTGACCATCGGTCTTCAGACGGCCATCAACCTTGCCGCAGGCGCCGCGCGGATGCCCCTGCGGCGATACCTGCCGGCAGCAATTGCCGGTTCGGTCCTCTGGGCGCTGCTTTATGCGACCATTGGCCTCGCCGCGCTGGAAGCGTGGCTTGCGGTTGCAGCGGCGTCGCCCGTCGGGGCCGGGCTGGGAGCTGTGGCCCTTGCGGTCATCGTCGTCTGGGTGGTGGTGGCCCGCAAGCGTCGTTCTGCGGCCAAATCAGCGGATACAGTGGTCTGAGTTCTACTGCTGGATCGGCGAAAGGCTCGGGTTGACTACTGCATTACCGGAACTGGCGGACGGCGATTTCTACTACGAATCGTTGGGCAAAGGCCGTTACAGGTCCACGATCCACGCCCAGGGTGCGTGGAATCCGCACGAGCAACACATGGCCCCCGCCTCGGGCATCATGGCCGATGCCCTTGTCAGGCACAAGCCCCGCGACGACGTCCGAATGGCACGGATCAGCTACGAAATTCTTGGACTGATCCCGGGCGGCGAGTTCCAGGTCACCACCTCAACGCTGAGGCCGGGACGAACCATTGAACTTATCCAGGCCGAACTCTCAGCCGGAGGCCGGGTGGCCATCCGGGCCGCGGCGTGGCGCATGGTCACCAGCGATACCAGTGCCGTAGCCGCGGTGGAAGACGAGTCGATGCCGGCCCCTGACGAATGCAAGCCGTGGGAGGGTGCAAGTGTGTGGCCCGGTGGCTACATCCGCTCCCTGGAAATGCGCTTGGCGGAGGGCCACCGCCCTGGATCAGGCAAAGTGTGGATCCGTACCTCGCATCCGCTGACCGACCAGGAGGACAGTTCGGATCTCGCGCGTTTGATGGGCTTGGTGGACACAGCCAACGGCATTGCAGCCAGGGTCGCTCCGGGTGAGGACAGCTACATCTTCCCCAACGTGGACTTGCAGATCCACATGTACCGTGAACCGTCCGGTGAATGGCTGGGGCTGGACAACAAGGTCTCGTTCGGCGCCGACGGCATCGGCTTGACATCCACCGTGCTTCATGACGTCAACGGACCGTTCGGCAGGGCCGAGCAGATCCTGACGCTGAGGAAGAGCTGATGCGGGCCGAAACGGCCACGGCGCAGCTCACTGCGTACCGCCAGCCGGAGTCCCTGGGTGCCGCAGAAGACCTGGACTTTGCCCTGGAGCTGTTGCAGCGTGCCCGCAGCGGGCAGTTGGGCCCCATGCTTCGCCTTTACCGTCCGCAGCCCACAGTGGCGTTCGGACAACGGGATGCGAATCTCCCTGGTTTCCCGGCGGCGGCCGAAGCCTGCCGGGAGCTTGGGTTCGAACCCTTGATCCGGAAAGCGGGCGGACGCGCTGCCGCCTATCACCAGGGGACGTTGGTGATTGACCACATTGAGCCGCATCCGGACGCGATTGTGCGGGCCAAGGCCCGGTTTTCGGAGTTCGGTGAGTTGCTGGCCGGTGCTCTTCGCAGCGTCGGTGTTCATGCCGCCGTCGGCGAGATCCCGGGGGAGTACTGCCCCGGCGAGTTCAGCGTCCATGGCGAGGATCCCGACTTTCCCGCTCACAGCATTAAACTGATCGGCACCGCCCAGCGCGTGGTTTCCGGTGGTTGGCTTTTCAGCTCCGTGATCGTTGTGGAGAACTCCCAGCCCATCCGTGACGTGATGACCGCCAGTTACTCAGCGCTTGGTCTGGAGTGGGATCCAGCCACTGCGGGCGCTGCGAACGATTTGCTGCCGCACCTGGATGTCCAGACAGTTGAGGACGCTGTCATTGAGGCGTACCGGGGGTACGCGGACGTCTTCGACGGCGACTTCCGCAGCCTGGTGAGCTAGCGGCGCCCAAGCCGTTGAGCGTGTTTGACCCCGGGTTTAGGCTGAGGTAAGCACGTTAACCAACACGCGGATCGCGGTGGAAATCATGGGCCGGAAGAGACACCCTCTTGAGGATTCTGATGTGGATATCAGCGTCAGTCCACCGAAGCGGTCCGCTGCCGGTTTACCCAGCCTGAGCGAGACGCTTCGGCACGCCGTGGCGTACATGGGCCCCTCCAGGGCGTGGAAAACGCTGACGGCTGTCAACCAAAAAGACGGCTTCGACTGCATGAGTTGCGCGTGGCCCGACCCGCCAGAGCGCAAGGCTGCCGAGTTCTGCGAGAACGGTGCGAAGGCCATCGGCTGGGAAGCGGAACCGTTGAAGATCCCCCGGGACTTTTGGGCGGACAACTCCCTCAGTTCCCTCGAGCATCGTTCGGAATATTGGCTGGGTCAGCAAGGCAGGTTGGTGGAGCCTGTCCACAAAGCCGCGGGTTCAGACCACTATGTGCCCATCAGTTGGGATGATGCCTTCGAGGTCGTGGCTGGGGAACTGAACAAGCTCGACAATCCGGATCAGGCCACTTTCTACACCAGCGGGCGGACAAGCAACGAAGCCGCGTTCCTGTATCAGCTGTTCGTGCGGGCGTTTGGAACCAACAATCTCCCCGACTGCTCCAATATGTGCCACGAGTCCACGGGTGTGGCCATGGGGGAGACCATCGGCGTAGGGAAGTCGGCGGTCACCTACACCGACTTCGCCGCGGCGGATCTAATCATCATCATGGGACAGAACCCTGGAACCTGCCACCCACGGATGCTGACGGCCTTGGAAGAGGCAAAACAGGCGGGCGCGGAGATCGTCGCCGTGAACCCACTGCCCGAGGCCGGGCTCATCAATTTCCGCAATCCGCAACGTCCCAGCGGACTCATCGGCAAGGGCACCGATCTTGCCGACCAGTTCCTGCAGATCCGCATCGCAGGAGACATGGCACTGCTGCAGGCGCTCTCCAAGCGCGTCCTCGATGCCGAACGGGCCTCTCCTGGAACGGTGCTGGACCGCACGTTCATCGAGGAACACTGTCAAGGATTCGTTGGCTTCGCAGCCCACCTCGCCACGTTGAACGAACATGATGTCCTTGCTGCCACGGGGCTGACCAGCGCGGAAATCGATGAACTTGCCGGGAGGTATCTCCGCGCAGAAAAGGTCATCATCGCTTGGGCCATGGGGCTGACGCAGCACAAGAAGGCTGTGCCCACGATTAAGGAGATCATCAACCTGCTCCTGCTTCGCGGCAACATCGGCAAGCCCGGGGCGGGCCCGTGCCCGATCCGCGGACACAGCAATGTCCAAGGTGACCGGACCATGGGTATCTGGGAGAAGATGCCGCCACGTTTCCTGGATGCGCTCCGGCGGGAGTTCGGCTTTGACCCGCCAAGGCATGCTGGTGTGGATGCCGTAGACAGCATCAGGGGGATGCGCGAGGAGCGGATCAAAGTGTTGGTGGCGTTGGGCGGCAATCTGGTCCACGCGATGTCAGACACCGGCGTAGCGGAAGCGGCAGTGCGGAGAACCCGCCTCTCCGTGCAGGTTTCCACCAAGTTGAACCGTTCGCACGTGGTGGTGGGGGAGCAGGCGTTGATCCTGCCCACGTTGGGCAGGACCGAGATCGACAGGCAAGGCAGCGTGGAGCAGTTTGTGACCGTGGAGGACACTGTGTGTGCTGTGCACCGCTCGTCGGGTCCGTTGGAACCGATTGCACCGGAGGTCTTGTCCGAGGTGGCGATCATCAGCAATATTGCCCAGGCTGTCCTTGGGATCAAAGTACCGGTGGATTGGGCCGGACTCGGCAGCGATTACGACGCCATCAGGGACCACATCTCCCACGTAGTGCCGGGTTTCGAGGACTTCAACAACCGCATCCGGGAGAAGGACGGCTTCGTCCTGCCCCATGGTCCCAGGGACAGCAGGACCTTTCCCACGGCAACGGGCAAAGCGGGCTTCTCGGTCAATGACCTTGAGACCATTGCGATTCCAAGGGGCCGCCTGCTGTTGCAGACCCTCCGGTCCCATGACCAGTTCAACACCACCATCTACTCGTTGAATGATCGTTACCGGGGTATCAAGAAGGGCCGCATGGTGTTGTTCGTCAATCCGCAGGACCTGGCCGAGTTGGGATACGCGGACGGCGAATATGTGGACGTTCACAGCGAGGCCGACGACGGCGTGGACCGCGTTCTGCCGCAGTTGCGTTTGGTGTCGTACCCCACTGCGCGTGGTTGCGCCGCTGCCTATTATCCGGAGGCCAACGTGCTGGTGCCGCTGGATTCGACGGCGGACGAGAGCAACACGCCGGCGTCGAAGTCTGTGATCATCCGGCTAGAGCCGGCTGCCGCACCGGTTTACGGAACGGCAGCCGGCCAGCGGAACTGAAGGGCGTCAGTGTCCGCGGGCGATCCACTCGTCCACGTGCGGTTTCTCTGCTCCGATGGTGGTGGAGTCCCCGTGGCCGGTGCGGACCACTGTTTCCTCCGGCAGAATCAGCAGCTTTGTCTGGATGGACTCGATGATGGTGGGGAAGTCGCTGTAGGCGCGTCCTGTGGCCCCGGGGCCGCCTTGGAAGAGCGTGTCTCCGCTGAAGAGTGTCCCTTCGACGGGTAGGTGGAACGACACCGAGCCTGGTGAGTGCCCGGGGGTGTGGATTGCCTTTAGTGTGGCCCCGGCAACGGTGAACTCCGCTCCGTCAGCGATCGCTGCGTCGGGCTCGACGTCGGGGAACACTGCCCGCCACAGCATCCAGTCGTCCTGGTGGAGGTGGATGGGTGCTTTGGCGAGTTCCCTGAAGTCACCGGCTGATCGGATGTGGTCGTCGTGGCCGTGTGTGAGCAGGATGGCTTTGACCGTGCGGCCATTGACAGCCTGCAGGATGGCTTCGGGGTTGTGGGCGGGGTCGATGACGATGCATTCGGAGTCGTCGCCCACGATCCAGACATTGTTGTCTACGTCCCAGGTTCCGCCGTCGAGAGAGAAAGTCCCGGACGTGACGACGTGGTCGATGGTGAGGGTATTCACAGTTCAACCACCGATCGGAGGACGGCGCCTTCATGCATTTTGTCGAACGCTTCTTCCACCTGGTTGATGGTGATCCGCTCCGTCACGAAGGCGTCCAGGTCCAGCTTGCCTTGCTTGTACAGGTCCACCAGCATGGGGAAGTCCCGGGAGGGCAGGCAGTCGCCGTACCAGGATGATTTGAGTGATCCGCCGCGGCCGAAGACATCCAGCAGCGGCAGTTCCAAGGTCATTTCCGGCGTGGGGACACCAACCAGGACAACGGTGCCTGCGAGGTCGCGGGCGTAGAAGGCCTGCTTGTAGGTCTCGGGACGTCCGACGGCGTCAATTACTACGTCGGCGCCGAAGCCACCTGTCAGCGCCCTGATTTCTTCGATGGGGTCGCTTGCAGATGAGTCCACGGTGTGGGTTGCGCCGAGGTCTTTGGCGCGCTCGAGCTTCTTTGCGTCGATGTCGACGGCAATGATGGTGGTGGCCCCTGCGAGCGCAGCGCCGGCGATGGCTGCTACGCCTACTCCGCCGCAGCCGATCACGGCAACGGAGTCGCCTCGCTTGACGTTGCCGGTGTTGAGCGCTGCGCCCAAACCTGCCATGACGCCGCAGCCGAGGAGTCCCACCGCGGCCGCATCGGCGTCGGGGTCTACCTTGGTGCATTGACCGGCGGCGACGAGGGTCTTTTCGATGAACGCGCCGATGCCGAGGGCGGGTGAGAGTTCCGTGCCGTCTTCGAGTGTCATCTTTTGGGTGGCGTTGTGGGTGTTGAAGCAGTACTGGGCCTGTCCACGGTTACAGGCGCGGCAGTTGCCGCAGACTGCCCGCCAGTTGAGGACGACGCGGTCTCCTGGGGCAACGTCGGTGACATCGGGGCCGACTGCGCTGACGACGCCGGTGGCTTCATGGCCGAGGAGGAACGGAAAATCGTCGCTGATGCCACCGAGTTTGTAGTGGAGGTCAGTGTGGCAGACGCCGCTGGTGAGGATGTCCACCAATGCTTCGCCGGGGCCGGGTTCTGGAACCAGAATGGTTTCCAGGTTTGCGGGTGCGCCTTTGGAGCGAACGACGACACCTTTGACTGCGTGGACCATGGAGATGTTCCCTTCGGGCTTTCGGGGAGCGGGTCCTTTTTAAGGCAAAAGGCCCGCTACGGATTCCCATTCTGTCTATCACAGGTGGCAGACAGAGTGTGGATTGTTCCGTGCGGGCCCAGCGGCAGCTGTGTGAGAGCCTATGCGGCCAGGCGGCTTTCAACCTCGGAGGCGGACGGGTTGGTGGCCGCGGTTCCGTCAGGGAAGAGCACGGTGGGAACGGTGCGGTTGCCTCCGTTGAGCTGCTCGACGAGTTCGGCAGTACCATCCACTTCTTCGATGTTGATCTCGGTGTAGCCGATGCCTTTGGCGTCCAGCTGCTTCTTCAGGCGGTTGCAGTAGCCGCACCAGGTGGTCGAGAACATGGTGATGGTGCCGGAGTCGGGAGTGAAGTCCACAGAGCTCTCCTCAATATTGTTCGGTATACGGGATGATTCGTTGTTATCAACGGTAACCCGCGTCCGAAAAATTCCCCTTTTGCGGCGAAGCCGGGTTACGTCACGTGCCGGCGCTGGTGCGTTGTCCGATGAGAAGGCAGACTGTTGCCATGTGTGGACGCTATGTGATGGCTCGTGCGGTGGGGGACCTGCTCGCCGATTTCGACGCCGAACTTGAGAACGAGATTGCGCTGGAGAAGTCGTGGAATGTGGCACCGACCGATGCCGTTCCCATTGTGCTGGAGAGGCTGCTTGACGATGACGTGAAACGTCAGCTCCATGTGGCGAAGTGGGGGTTGGTTCCCTCGTGGGCCAAGGACCCCAAGGGTGGTGCGAGGCTTATTAATGCCCGGAGTGAAACGCTGCTGGAGAAGCCGTCCTTCAAGAAGGCTGCTGTTGCCAGGCGTTGCGCGGTTCCGGCGGATGGTTATTACGAATGGAAAAAGGGCGAGGGCAAGAACAAGCAACCGTATTATGTCCACCCGGGGGACGGCCACGGTCTGGTTTTTGCTGGCTTGTATGAGTGGTGGCGTGACCAGTCGGCATCCGATGATGACCCGGGGCGGTGGTTGCTGTCCATGTCCATCCTGACGGCCGATACCCCAACGGTGGATGAGGCGAAGACCCGGCGCAGTGCCTCGGTTTTTGACGAGCTGACTTCACTTCATGACCGCGTTCCGTTGCCCATGAGCACTGAGACGATGGAAGCGTGGTTGGATCCGCGGGAGAAAGACGCCCAAGGTTTGGTGGATCTGGTCCGTTCCAGGGCACACGACGCCGCGGCCGGATGGACGTTGGACGCGGTGGGGGCCGCGGTGGGAAATGTCCGCAATAACTCACCGGAACTTATCGAACCGGTGGAAGCGCTCTTCTAGGGGTCAGAGAGCTTCGGTGACCGGCACGCCGGATTGAAACTCCCGGCCATCGGCTTCGCTGAAGCCTGTCATAACGTGGCCTTTGCTGAGCCCGTGAATGGCCGACATCGGAAAGTTCCCCGTGATGACGTTCCCGGAATGCTCCACGCCTTTGATGTCGTAGTTCTCCTCGGCACTGAGTGAGTGGTTGAACGAATAGAACGAGATCGCCTCGCCGTTCATGAACTCGATGCCGAGCCTGCGTTGTGAGGAATAGTCCTCGCTGGCAGCAACAAGGCCCACGACGTAAGCGCCGGAGCCTGGTATGTTGCCATCGATTTCGAACCTTGCTATGAGGTTGTCGTCTTCGGCGGAGATATTGACCTGCTTCAGGAGTGCGTCATTGGTGCTCATGCCACAATCCTGCTCTGTGGACCGGCTGGCGTCCACCCCTTGGGGGTCATCCCTCCAAGAGTCGCCGGATGCTCCGCGCCACGGTGGCATTGTCTATATCCTGCCCTTTGCGGGCGGTCAGCAGGTGCATGGCCAGGCCGTCGCTGTAGTCGGATACGGCCTCCGCCCGGTCCCTTGCCTCAGGTATGCCCATGGCGTCGAGCAGTTGGGTCAAGGCCGATACCAGCCGCTCATGCCCGGCGGCCACAACGCCGGGCTGGTCAAGGGCGAAGGCGAATCTGGCGCGGGTCAGTTCGGCGTTCTCCCGCGCGAGTCCCATGACCGCTCTGGCGATCTGCTCCGCCAAGGCGGCTACCGACGTCGGGATCTCCATCCCACCCTGCTGTAGCAGGAGGCGGTCGCGTTCTTCAACGCGGTCGACGGCGGCACCCATCAGTGCGGCGCGGTTGCGGAAATAGTTCGAGGTAGTTCCGACGGCGACACCGGCCTGGGCGTCGACGGCCCGATGGGTGAGTCCCTTCAATCCCTTGGCAGCAACGACGGCCAGGGCGGCGTCGGCGAGTTCTGTTCGGCGGTCCGGCATGGCGAAAGTCTAGCTTCAACCCCTATTACTACTACAAATGTAGTAGTACAGTGAGGCCCATGGAAAAGGTGGACATCATTGGTGGAGGAATCGCCGGACTGGCGCTCGCGGGAATACTTGACCCCGGAAGGTTCGACGTCACCATCCACGAGCAGAGGCCTGAACTCCCCACGGTTGGAACAACTCTGGCCATGTGGCCGGCAGCCCAACAGGCGCTGTCCGAGCTGGGGATACTCGGAGCCGTCCGGAGCCGCGGAGCCATGATCAAAGCAGGCGCCCTTCGCAGGCCCTCCGGAGAACCCCTGCTGTCCATGGAAGGCAAGGGACTGCTAGGAGTATCCCGGCCCGAACTCCTGCGGCTCCTGGATATGGCGGTACCTCGCTCAGTCCGCCGGGAAATGGGCAGAGTGGATCACCTCCCAGGTGCTGCCGGATTGACCGTGGGCGCAGATGGAGTCAACAGCATTGTTCGGCGAAACATCCGGGGTCGGCAAAGCTCAGCAAAGCCCACCCCGTTCCTGGCCGTCCGGGGAGTCATTCCCGGAACCCCGCTCCCACAGGACATCGGCGAATACTGGGGCCGTGGTCAGATATTCGGTCTGGCACCGGCCGGAGGCGGAAGCAACTGGTACGCCTCCTTCCGCTCAGACCTGGGGTCGGAAAGGATAGAAGTGGCGGAGGCCCTTGAAGTGACACGAAGCCGGTATGCAAACCACTCGCGCGCTGTACAGGATGTACTCGCTACTGCCACCCCGGAAAACTCACTTGCCCAGCGCATCTGGATCTCTCCGCCCCTGGCCCGATACGCGCAAGGAAACGCAGTGCTGGTAGGGGACGCCGCCCACGCCATGACCCCCAACCTGGGGCGGGGTGCCTGCGAAGCGCTGATCGATGCAGTGACACTGGGCAAACTGCTGAACGAGCTGCCTAAGGAAAAGGCGCTTGCCGCCTATGGCAGGAAGAGGGTCATGCGCACACAACTACTTCGGATAGCTTCATCCCTCATGGGGAGTGTCGCACTTGCGCAGGGTGCGCAACCCCTGCGCGACGTCTTGCTCAAACAGGTGGGAAAGCGTGTGTCGGGAGCCCGGGAAAGGGCTGAAACTTCGAAGTAGGTTTTGTCGGAGCGTCGGCGTAAACTGGGTTTATTCGAACATACTTTCGAATATGGTTTCCCGGCGTAAGAGGTGAAGATGTGGGGCTGTTCAGTGAATCAGTAAGTGTTAGCTGCACGGACACAGGCCAGCCGCAGGAAGTCCAATGGAAAGGCACGCAGTACACAGTCACCAACGAACCCGTGCGCTGGTACGAGCGACGCCAATGGTGGCTTGAAGAAAGCCGCGCACCCCTGGGGCACGGAGCGGGCCTGGTTGACCACGAGATCTGGCGGGTACAACTCCTACCCACAGCTGAGCCGGAACCCAACCGCTCCATCACCCTGGACCTCGTCCGGCACCTGGGCAGCGGACGCTGGAGACTCCTGCGAATCCACGACGCCGCACCATCACGCGCCGTAGAACCCGAAGAAGCAGCGTGAACCTTGAGCTTTACCCACCTGCACGTCTCCACAGCCTTTAGCGCACACTACGGGGTCTCCTGGCCTGAAGAACTTGCCCAAACAGCAGCAGCAGACGGAGCCACAGCGCTCGCCTGCACAGACCGTGACGGCCTGTACGGCACCATCAAACACCTCAAAGCATGCATGGACGCAGGAATCGACCCCATCATAGGGGTAGACCTGGCAGTGTTCGACGACGACGGCGACCACCGCACCCAAGTCGCGGGCCGCGTCGTCGTACTCGCCCACGGAAACAACAACGGCGCCGGATACAGGGCACTGTGCCGCCTCATATCCGACGCCCACGCCCGCACGTCAGGGAAAGCCGGGGGAGCGGTCCCCGCTGCAGTAACACGCAGCGAACTCGCCTCAAGAACCCTTGACCCCAAAACCCTCAAACCAGTCCTGACCGTACTCATAGGACCCGACTCGGACGTAGGCCGAGCCTTGGGCGGCCGCAAATACCTCAGACCAAGAACCCTCTTCAAACAATGGATCGACGCCATGCCCGCCGGAACCATGGTGGCCGAAGTCGTCTCCCACCTCAGCGCCCCGGGAGAACCACTCAGCACAGCCCACGCAGTGCGCATGCTCAAACTCGCGCTCGAATACAACATCCCCGCAATCCTCAGCAACGCCGTCCGCTACTGCGCCCAGGACGGCGCCGCCACCGCAGACGTACTCGACTCCGCACGCACCCTAAAATCCCTTCCGGAACTCTCCGCAGAACCCCTTCTACAACCCACAGGGCAGGGCTGGCTGAAGACGCCGCAGCAAATGCTCCAACTCGGCAAAGAAATCATGAACGCGGCAGGCCAAGGAAAAGCCGACCTCACCAAACTCCTCTCAAACACCGAGGCGCTCGCCAACAAATGCCGCATCGATCCCATCCTCGACATGGGTTGGAAGAAGCCTGTAGTCCCTGAAGCTTCCATCATCGGCATCGACGCAGACCCCATGGTGGAACTCACCCAACGCTGCGAAGCAGGAATCAACAGACGGTTCCCAGGCATCAAAGCGGAGGCAGAAAAACAGCTGCGCTCGCGGTTGGAGCATGAGCTGGGAATCATCTGTCGGCTTCGCTTTGCCTCCTACTTCCTCACCGTGGCTGAAGTATCAAGGATGATCCTCGATATGGGTGTACGCGTAGCCGCCAGGGGATCCGGCGCATCAAGTCTGGTCAATTACCTGATAGATATCAGCCAGGTTGACCCGATACGCCACGACCTCATTTTCGAACGTTTTCTCTCCGGTCGGCGGTCGACCCTCCCTGACATCGACATTGATGTGGAAAGTGCTGAGAGGCACAACGTCTACCGAAAGATTTTTGACCGCTTCGGGGCAGAACGCGTCACCCTGATGAGCATGCAGAACGGGTACAGGGCTCGTGGTGCCGTGCGGGATGCAGGGATGGCCCTGGGGATGCCGGAGCAAGAAGTCGGTGAGATTGCCAAGCAACTGTGGAGATTCTCTGCACGCAAATTCCGTGAAGCTCTGGTGGAGAAGCCCGAGCTTCGGGATTTTGCCGGTCGGGTGGAACGGGGAGCCTTGGAGGAGAACCAGCAGCTGGACCTGTTGGTGGATCTTACCGAAAGGCTGGATCGGCTGCCCCGGCACATTTCAATGCATCCCTGCGGAGTGATTTTGGGAGATGCCACGCTCCTGGATAGAACCCCCGTTCAACCCAGCGGTTTGGGTCTGCCCATGAGCCAGTTCGATAAACACGACATGGATCCCATGGGAATGCTCAAGCTGGATGTTTTGGGAGTCCGGATGCAGAGCGCCATGGCATTTGCGGTCCGGGAAGTGATTCGGCTTCATCCTTCCAAAGCTGAAGTCGTCGCAGCAGGAAAGCACCCGGTGGAGCCGGGTGGAAATGGTCCTGACTACATTGCTCCTGACGGCAGGATTGACCTCAATGCCGTCCCCTTCGAAGATGAGCCCACCTATGAACTGATCCGCAGTACCCACACACTTGGTTGCTTCCAGATTGAATCACCGGGACAGCGTGAACTCATTGGCAAGATGGCTCCCCGGGAATTCAACGACCTCATCATCGACATCTCACTTTTCAGGCCTGGACCCATGAAGTCGGACATGGTGAGGCCCTTCCTGGAGCATCGGCACGGCTTTGCTCCTGAGATTTATCCCCACGCGGACCTCAAACCAGTCCTCCAGGAAACCCACGGGGTGACGGTTTTCCATGAGCAGATCCTGAGGACCTTCCACGTCATGACCGATTGCGGTTTGGACAGGGCTGACGAGTTTCGTCGCGCCTTGGGCGACGAAGTGCATGAACCAGGAGTAGAGAAGTACTTCCGACGTGAAGCAATTAAGAAATACTCCCCCGAAGTGGTGGATAAAGTCTGGGGGACCCTGAAGGCTTTCGGCAGTTTTGGCTTCTGTAAAGCCCACGGCGCTGCTTTTGCCGTACCTACCTATCAGTCGGCCTGGCTCAAGGCCCATCATCCCGAGGCCTTCCTGGCCGGGTTGTGGGAACACGATCCCGGGATGTATCCCAAGCGACTCTTGGTCGCTGAAGCGCGCCGGCTGGGCATCCCCATCCTGCCTTTGGATATCAACAGGAGCCAGGCTGAATACCGGGTAGAGAAGATCCAGCATGGCCCGGATCAGGGCAAGTTGGGCATCCGGTTAAGCCTGACAGGCATTTATGGGCTTTCCGGAGCAGAACTGAAGCGGATCGTTGCCGGGCAACCTTACGATTCCCTGGCAGACTTGCGGGCGCGGGCCAGGGTAAGCAAGCCGAACATCAAGAGACTGGCCCAGCTGGGCGCCTTTGATGCTCTGCATAAGGATTCCGGTGGAAAAGCGAACCGTGCTGACCTGGTGCACCATTTGCAGGCACTCCAAAGCAGCCCCTCCAAGAAAGCTCCCGATGTCATTGAAGGGCAGCTGTCATTTGCCCTGGGGGATGTTGAACTGAGGAACCTTTCTCCAGATCTTCCCGAGCCAACCATGGTGGACAACGTCAGGGCAGAACTTGACCTTATGGCGGTGGATGTCAGCGAACACTTGATGGAAAGCCATCGCCCGCTCTTGGACAAACTGGGTGTCACCACAGCCAATAAACTCCTGGGCTTACGCAACGGAACCGAAGTCCTGGTGGCAGGGGTCCGGATTGCCACCCAAACCCCACCAATGCGAGGCGGACGGCGCGTGGTCTTCATCAGTATCGATGACGGCACCGGTTGCGTGGACTCAGTCTTCTTCCATGAGGCCCAGGAAGAATCCGGGCCTCTGCTGTTTGGCACCCGCCTGCTGCTGATCCGGGGAACCACCAGAAGGACCGGGCCCAAAGGAATCAGCCTCAGTGCCAGCAAAGCCTGGGACCTCAGCCGCTCCGAAGCGCTGCCTTATGCCGAACTACTTCCTGCCGAAGTGGGACTACCTGATGAATACACCCACCGTGGGCCGCTTCACGGTATCTCCAGGCACCTTGCCATCACTGGTCTGGGAAGCTGAACCCGGAGCAGAAACCTGCCTTGACCAGCCCTATCCGGCCACGGCGCGCTGCTTTGGCCGCCTTCGCTGAAGCGGATACGATTGACGGTGGCTGGCTGTGGTCCCCGTACGCCACAAGCTATGAAGCCTTAACTATGAATAGGAGACACCCGTGTCAGATGCCCAACAGATCACCCTCATCGTCGATGGCGAAGAGACCAAGGTGACGGAAGGGACTACCGGCGCGGAACTCTTCTTCGAGCGCCGCGACGTCGTTGTAGCCCGTGTCAACGGCGTGCTTAAGGACCTTGACCAGGTTCTCACCGAGGGCGCCGACGTCCAGGGTGTCACCATCGATTCCCCTGATGGACTCAACGTTCTCCGCCACTCCACAGCCCACGTCATGGCGCAGGCTGTGCAGCAGTTGCGCCCCGACGCCAAACTCGGCATCGGCCCCTACATCACTGACGGCTTCTACTTCGACTTCGACGTCGCTGAGCCGTTCACCCCGGAAGACCTGCGCACGCTGGAAAAGATGATGCAAAAAATCATCAACCAGAACCAGAAATTCGTGCGTCGTGTCGTCACCGAGGACGAAGCCCGCCAAGCCATGGCCAACGAGCCCTACAAGCTGGAGCTGTTGGGCAAGAAGAACGACGCTGGCGACGCAGCCGAAGGCGTCAACGTCGAGGTCGGCGCAGGAGACATCACGATCTACGACAATGTGGATCGCAAGAGCGGCGAGAGCATCTGGTGCGATCTTTGCCGCGGCCCCCACCTGCAAAACACCAAAATCATCTCCAACGCCTTCGCCCTGACACGCTCCTCCGCGGCATACTGGCTCGGCAACCAGAACAACCAGCAGCTGCAGCGCATTTACGGCACGGCGTGGCCCACCAAGGAAGCCCTCAAGGCGTACCAGGAACGCATTGCTGAAGCCGAGCGTCGCGATCACCGCAAGCTCGGCGTGGAACTTGATCTCTTCTCCTTCCCCGATGAACTGGGCTCGGGCCTTCCTGTGTTCCACCCCAAGGGCGGCATCATTCGAAAGGCCATGGAGGACTATTCCCGCCAGCGGCACGTGGACGCCGGTTACGAGTTCGTCTACACCCCCCACATCACCAAGGGGCACCTCTACGAAGTTTCCGGGCACCTTGACTGGTACAAGGACGGTATGTTCCCCGCGATGCAGGTGGACGCCGAATTCAACGAGGACGGCACCGTGCGGAAGCCGGCTCAGGATTACTACCTGAAGCCGATGAACTGCCCCATGCACAACCTGATTTTCCGCTCCCGGGGCCGGTCCTACCGTGAACTTCCGCTGCGCCTGTTCGAATTCGGTGCTGTGTACCGGTACGAGAAGTCCGGCGTAGTGCACGGGCTGACTCGCGTCCGCGGCATGACACAGGATGATGCCCACATCTACTGCACCCGCGAGCAGATGAAGGACGAGCTCACCACCACACTGAACTTTGTGCTGGGCCTTCTCAAGGACTACGGCTTGGATGACTTCTACCTGGAGCTCTCCACAAAGAACGAAGAGAAGTTCGTTGGTGACGACGCCGCCTGGGAGGAAGCCACGCGCACTCTTTCCGAGGTGGCCGCGGCCTCCGGTCTGGAACTCGTTCCGGATCCGGGCGGAGCAGCATTCTATGGCCCCAAGATCTCCGTCCAGGCAAAGGATGCCCTGGGCAGGACCTGGCAGATGTCCACCATTCAACTGGACTTCAACCTGCCGGAGCGTTTTGAACTGGAGTACCAGGCTGCCGACGGCACGCGCCAGCGTCCTGTCATGATCCACCGGGCACTGTTCGGTTCAGTGGAACGCTTCATGGGCGTGCTCACCGAGCACTACGCCGGAGCTTTTCCGGCATGGCTCGCACCTGTCCAGGTAGTGGGCATTCCTGTGGCCGAAACCTTCAACGACTACATGTTCGACGTCGTGGGCCAGCTCAAGGCAGCGGGCATCCGTGCCGAGGTGGACATTTCCTCGGACCGGTTCCCCAAGAAAATCCGCACAGCCAGCAAGGACAAGATCCCGTTCGTCCTGATTGCGGGTGGTGAGGATGCCGAGGCCGGTGCAGTGTCGTTCCGTTTCCGGGATGGCAGCCAGGACAACGGCGTGCCCGTGGCCGAGGCGGTCCGCAGGATCGTTGACGCCGTCAAGAACCGCGAGAGCTGACGGAACGGACACATTGACGGTGCAGGAGAACACAGGTGCGGCGAATGGCCTTCCAGGTGACGCCGACGTAACCGATGACTTCGGATTGGCGGGCGTGCCGGACGCGTTTCAGCGCCTGTGGACTCCGCACCGGATGGCCTACATCAAGGGCGGGCAGGATCAATTCAAGAACAAGGATGACTGCCCGTTCTGTGTAGGACCCACCCGATCAGATGAGGAATCCCTGATCGTCTACCGGGGACGGACTTGTTATGTCGTCCTCAACCTGTTCCCCTACAATCCCGGTCACCTGCTGATCTGCCCTTACCGGCACGTCCCCGACTACACGGACATCACCGTGGAGGAAACGGCCGAGTTCGCCGAACTTACACAGACAGCCATGCGCGTGCTACGGAAGGTTTCGAATCCGAGCGGCTTCAACCTGGGCATGAACCAAGGCGTCACCGGCGGTGCCGGCATTGCCGCGCATCTCCACCAGCACGTGGTTCCGCGCTGGGGCGGGGACGGAAACTTCTTCCCCATCATCGCCCAGACCAAGGCCATAACGCAGACACTCGATGAGGTCCGAAAGCTTGTGGCTGAAGCCTGGCCGGGGGAGTCGAATGCTCAATAGGCATGCGCGCGGCTTCTTCACTTCACTCTTTACTCCTTTAGCGCGTTGGCTCCTCAGGATCGGGGTGTCTCCGGACGCCGTGACCATTGCAGGAACGGCAGGGGTGATATTGGGCGGGCTCGTCCTCTACCCGCTGGGTTTCTTATGGTGGGGCTCAGTGGTGGTCGCATTCTTCGCCTTCTCGGACGTAGTGGACGGAATCATGGCGAGGCTGCAGGGCCGCAGCGGTGGCTGGGGTAACTTCCTGGATTCCACCCTGGACAGGCTCGCCGATGGCGCGATCTTCGCAGGCCTCACCATCTGGTTTTTCACTGGAGGCGAGGATCCTGCAATTGCTACTGCCGCCGTCGTCTGTTTGGTCCTTGGCATGGTCGTTTCGTATGCTCGGGCCAAGGCGGAGTCCCTGGGCTACCAAGCCAGTGTTGGGATTGCCGAACGCGCAGAACGGTTGGCGTCCGTGCTGCTCATAACCGCGCTCACGGGATTAGGCCTCCCACCCGTAGTGTTATTCGGGACCTTGATCCTCCTGGCGCTGGCGAGTGTGATAACCATCGTCCAGCGGATGTCCACCGTACGGCGGCAAGCAATGGCCGAAGCCGGCGGCCCAGCTGCAGCGTAACGCTTGAGAGTCATAGCTCCCAGGGGAACTGGCAACCGACCAAAGTCACTCCTGCGCAGTTGTGCACCTGACCTACCACAGCCTGCTTTGGTGCGCTCCAAGGCAGTAATGAATGTACTGCCGGCAGGCAAGGTGCGACTACTATTACTAGTACTTGGTCACCTTGACCTGAAACCCGGTGTGCGCTGATTGCGGTCGTGTGGCTGCGCGCGCTTCCGGCAAGAAGGTCGTTTATCTACCCATAGGGGTTTTTGTGTCTACACCAGATGTAAGCAACGAAGCCGGTTCGTCCGCGAACAGCGTCACGGGCAGCAGCCGCGTCAAGCGGGGCATGGCGGAGATGCTCAAGGGCGGCGTCATCATGGACGTCGTCAACGTCGAGCAGGCCCGCATCGCCGAGGATGCCGGTGCCGTCGCTGTCATGGCGCTCGAGCGCGTCCCGGCCGATATCCGCGCCCAGGGCGGCGTCTCCCGCATGTCCGATCCTGACATGATCGATGCGATCATCGCCGCCGTGTCCATCCCGGTCATGGCCAAAGCCCGCATCGGCCACTTCGTTGAGGCCCAGGTCCTGCAGTCCCTCGGTGTGGACTACATCGACGAGTCCGAGGTCCTGACCCCGGCCGACTACATCAACCACATCGACAAGTGGAACTTCACGGTTCCCTTTGTTTGTGGTGCCACCAACCTCGGTGAGGCCCTGCGCCGCATCAACGAGGGCGCGGCCATGATCCGGTCCAAGGGTGAAGCCGGTACCGGCGATGTTTCCAACGCCACCGGCCACATGCGCAAGATCCGCTCGGAGATCGCCAAGCTCGCAGCCCTTCCCGAGGACGAGCTCTACGTTGCGGCCAAAGAGTTGCAGGCCCCGTACGAGTTGGTCAAGGAAGTTGCCGCTACCGGCAAGCTTCCCGTGGTGTTGTTCACTGCCGGTGGCATCGCGACCCCGGCCGACGCTGCAATGATGATGCAGCTCGGCGCCGACGGTGTGTTCGTTGGTTCGGGTATCTTCAAGTCCGGTAACCCCGCAGAGCGTGCTGCCGCCGTCGTGAAGGCAACTACGTTCCACGACGACCCGGATGTCATTGCCAAGGTCTCCCGGGGCCTGGGCGAAGCCATGGTGGGCATCAACGTGGACGATATCCCGCAGCCGCACCGCCTCGCAGAGCGCGGCTGGTAAACAGCAAGAGAATTACGACGTCGGGCCGGTCACCTCCAAGGTGACCGGCCCGACGTCGTTCTAGTCCAATCCTCGGCGCTTCAAAAGGGGCTCCAGCTCTGCCTCGCGGCCTCGGAAGGCGCGGAACGACTCCAAGGGGTCTCGGCTGTTGCCCCGTGAGAGCAGCTCGGAACGGAAGTGATCGCCGTTCGCTCGTGTCAGGCCACCGTTTTCCCTGAACCACTCCACGGTGTCGGCGTCCAGCACCTCGCTCCAAATGTAGGAGTAATATCCCGCTGCGTAACCCGCGCCGGCGAAGATGTGCTGGAAATAGCCCGTCCGGTACCTCGGAGGAATCAGAGGATGAGCGATGGCTGCGTCCGCCAAGGCTTTGGCCTCGAACGCGAGAACATCGTCCGGTACCTCCGACTCGGAAATCACGTGCCATGCCAGGTCAAGGAGCGCAGCCCCCAGATATTCGGTCGTGGCGAATCCCTCTCCCCACAGCAGTGACTCGTTTAGTTTGTCCACTGTGTCCTGGGGGAGGACTTCGCCCGTGGAGTGATGGCGCGCGTAATTGGCCAGTACCTCGGGCCACATGATCCACATCTCGTTGACCTGGGATGGGTACTCCACAAAATCCCGCGGTACGGACGTTCCGGAGAACCGGGGGTAAGTAACATCCGAAAACAGGCCGTGCAGTGCGTGGCCGAACTCATGGAAAACGGTACGGACCTCGTCCAGGGACAACAGTGCGGGCTCACCCGGAGCCGGTTTGGTGATGTTGAGGTTGTTGATCACCACGGACCGCGTTCCCAGTAGGCCGGACTGTTCCACCAGGGAATTCATCCAGGCACCTCCGCGCTTTGATTCACGAGTGTAGTAGTCGCCCAGGAACAGGCCGAGCCCGGAGCCGTCCTCATCATGGACCTCCCAAATGCGGACATCCGGGTGATAGCCTTCCACGTCGCTCCGCTCATGGAAAGTCACACCGAAGAGCTGCGTTGCCGCATGGAAGACGCCGTCGTTGAGGACAGTTTCTAGGCTGAAATAGGGGCGGAGGGCCTGCTCGTCCACCTGGAATCTCTCCTTGCGAACCCGGGCAGAATAATATGCCCAATCCCAAGGCTCCAGTTCATGACCCGCGGCTTCCGCTAACGCTTTCGCCTCCGATTGGGCATTTCGCACAGCGGCCGGCGCCAGTCGGCCCAGCATCGCCTGTACTTCACTGAAACCGGGAGCAGTCTGCTGGTCAACCACCAGCTCAGCGAAGTTGGCAAAACCCAAGAGAGCTGCTTTCTCTGCCCGCAACCGGACCGTAGCCTTCACCAAGTCACGAACGTCCAAGGCTCCGCCATCAGTGCCGCGTGCCAGGGACGCTTCGTAAAGCCGACGGCGGATGGCCCGGTTCTCCAAGGAGGCCAGGGCGGGCTGGTTGCCGGGCTGGATCAGGGTCAGCAAGTACTTGCCGTCATGACCGGCAATTTTCGCTGCTTCAGCGGCGCCGGTGATCAATTCAGGTTGCAGACCGGCGAGCTCATCAGCCTCGGTAAGCAGCAAAGCAGCGGACTTCATGGCTTCCTTGACGCGCTGACCAAACTCGGTCCCCAATCGGGACAGCTCGGCGTTCACTTCGCGCAGGCGTTGTTGCCCCGCGTCATCGAGCTGTATTCCGGACTGCCGGAACTCCTTCAGGTACTCCTGCACTAAGCGGGACGACTCCGTATCAAGGCCGGCGGTTTCGATCGCGGCGAATCGCTCGTAGAGCCCGCGGTTCATGTAAACAGCGTCTTGATGTGCTGTGAACTTGGGGGACAACTGTGTCTCCAAGGCTTTGATGGCATCGGAAGCATCGGCAGAAACCAGGGTGAAGAACGCTGCCGCGGCCCTATTGAGGAGAAGTCCGGACCGCTCCATGGCCACGGCTGTGTTTTCCAAGGTGGCCAGCTCAGAATTGTCCACAATCCTGGAAATTTCGCTGAGATGCTCGGACAAACCTGCCTCTACGGCCTCGGCGTAGTGCTCTGCCGAGATGCCGGCGAAGGGAGGAAGCCCGTAGGGCAGAGCGCTGGGGCTCAAGAGTGGGTTGGTCATGAAGTGACTCTTTCACGTAAGAATCGTGTCCTCAAGAGCGGCACGCCCGGATCCCCAAGGCTTCCGCCGTATGATGAAATTCATGGGCAAAATCACATTTTCCGTGGGACGGTTCCGTCCTCACAAAGCGGCACTCTTGCTGAGCGGCATGGCTTTGGCCTTGTCTCTGAGCGCCTGCGGTGCTCTTGCAGAAAACAATGACGCTGACGACCCCAGCAGCGCTGCTCCGGCCCCGGCCGCCGAGTCGCCAAGCCCAACCCGCACCCCCGCACCAAACCCCACCCCGGGCAAGGGGCCCGCTTGTCCGGAACTCCGCTGTACTTCCATCACGGTGACAGGGGACATGTTGGTTCACACCCAGCTCTGGCAACAAGCGAGAGCTGACGCAGCGGCGTCGGGACAGACTGGATATACCTTCGTTCCTCTTCTCGAAGGGCAGCGACGCTATATCCGCAACAGCGACCTCGCCATCTGCCATCAGGAAACCCCCGTTGCTACACCGGAAGGGCCCTTCTCTGCCTACCCGTCTTTCAACGTGCCGCCGCAGATCATCACGGCTTCCAAGGATGTGGGTTACAAGGCTTGCACCACGGCCAGCAATCACACCATTGACCGTGGAACCGAAGGTTTGCTCCGGACTCTGGACGCCCTGGACGCAGCGGGCCTGAAGCACACAGGTTCGTACCGGACGGAGGCGGCATCCAAGGAGATACTCATGCTCCAGACGGACGCTGCCAAAGTGGCCGTCATCATTGGAACCTATGGCCACAATGGTCAGATCCCCGAATACCCTTGGCTGGTTGACGAGCTGGATCCGGCGGCCATGATCGCGAAGGCAAAACAGGCCAAGACACTTGGGGCTGACATCGTGCTGGGCGTCATGCACGCCGGCGACGAGTACGCCAGTGAAGCCAACGCCCAGCAGCAGGAGGTTGCGCACGCGTTGGTGGACAGTGGCCAGTTCAGTATGATCTACGGGCACCACACGCACTCGGTGTTGCCGATCGAAAATTACAAGGGCACGTGGATTGTCTACGGTCTGGGCAACGGCGTCACTGAATTGTCGCCGTGGTACGTCCTGAACAACGAAGGGCTGTTGGTGAGGGCGCAATTCAGCCAAAACAGTTCGGGGATATGGACTGCTTCGGACCTCGCCTGGGCTCCGTCAGTAATCGTTAGGGATCCGTACCGTTGGTGCTCCGTGGCCAGCGACGCACCGCAGGGAGTCTGCGCCACCCCTGCGGCGGACGCTGAGACTCATCAGCGAACCAAAGAAGTGGTTGAGTCCATGGGCGCAGCCACCGCAGGCGCACATGAACTGCTGATCACCAAGGAAAAGTAGCGCCTACCGCGGCCGGCGGGCGGCGTGTTCGCGCGCAAGTCGGGCATAACCGTCGTCGGGCGTTCCCGGCACGAAACTGCCGAACTTGCGTTCGGCCGCCGTGCGAATCAGGAAGTCGGCAATGGCCGGGTTCTTTGGGAGCAGGGAACCATGCAGGTAGCTCGCTACAACGTTGTTGTAGCGGGCGCCCTCGTGCCCGTCCTTGCTGTTGTTGCCGGCGCCCTTGGTCACGGTCCCCAGTGGCTCGACGCCGGGGCCCAAAGTAGTCTGCCCGCTGTGGTTCTCGTAGCCAAGGATGTCGCCAAACTCGGTGGACTTCATGGTCACGTTGCCGATGAGTCGCTCATCAGTACCGTGGGTTTCGACGTCAAGGATGCCGATGCCAGGAATGACCGGACCCGTGCTGGTCTTGAAGAACTTCCCGAAAAGCTGGTAAAGCCCACAGATCACCAGCATGGGAGCGCCTTCGTCCGCCAGCTGCTTTAACTGGCCGGCGCGCGATTGGAGGTCGTTCTGAATGACCAGCTGGCCGCTGTCCTGCCCGCCTCCGCCCACAATGATGTCGACGTCGTCCGGGAACTCGTCACCCACGTTGTACTCGAGCAACTCCGGCGTGTAGCCATGCCACTTGATCCGTTGCTTGAGGACCAGGGCGTTGCCCCAGTCACCGTAGATGTTCATTTCGCGCGGGTAGAGCTGGAGCACGCGGATTGTTCCCTTGCTGGACTGTTTGTCCGGCGTGGGATGGCTGTCCGCCGTGGGCTGTGCTTCCGAAGTCATGAGACCACCTCAACTATGGTGATTTTGGCCAGCTCGCGACGAATGGCGAGCATGGAAGTGTACGTGCAGAAGACGCGCTTGGGCTTGCCCCGCGAACCGTCGATGAAGGCCCGCAGTGCTGCGGTGATGTCCGGTTCAACCACTCCGAAGTGAACATCGTCGTACTGAAGTCGGAGCGCCATGTCGTAGGCGCGCACGCCCGTAAGAACTTCCACGCCGTCTTCGCGCAGGGAATCAAACTCAACATCCCACAGCCAGGACATGTCCCTGCCATCGGCGTAGTTGTCGTTGATGGCGATCATGGTGGCGTACCCGCCGGCGGGGAAGGACTTCAGCCCGAGCCGGAAACCGCTGGGGTTCTTCACGAGCACCAACTCCAGGGGCTGTCCATCCACTGTGAGGCTTTCGCCCCGGCCGAAAGCGGGAGCAACTTCCCCCAACGCCTTCACGAGCTTGGGTGTATCAACGGGGCCGGTTCCCAGTATGGACCTCGCCAGCGACAAAGCCGCCGCTGCATTGAAGATGTTATAGACGCCGCGCAGCTTCATCGATGTGGTGACGGTCTCCCCGTCGAACTCAAAGTCGGCGTCCTGGGCACCTACCCGTCGGAGCACGACGTCGGCAGCCGGCAGGTCTACATCCTCACCGGTCTCTGCGGCAACAGAGGTCCCTGACGGGGACGGGCCGATAGCCGTGGTGCGCATTTCGTCGTCGTTGGGGAACGTGCTCCGCAAGGATTCGTCGAGGCCGAAGTACCGGACTTCAGGGTGGTGAACGGCCTCAAGGGTGTTGATGGCGGTGGCAATCCGGGCGACGCGGGGGTCTTCCCGGTTGAGGACAACGGTGGCGGTGGTCTTGGAGGCGATGTGTTCCAGCAGCCGGGCGGTCTTGTCAATTTCACCGAAGCGGTCCAACTGGTCCCGCAGGACGTTCAACAGGAGGCTGAATCGCGGCTCCACTTTGTTGACGAAATGCACAGCGTGGGCTTCGTCCAATTCCAAAATGGCGATGTCCGCATCGAGCTTTCCACGCCAATCCACATCCCCCAGAAGGGAAGCAGCCACACCACGGGTGAAGTTGCTGCCGCTGCGGTTGGTGAAGACTTTCAGGCCCTGGCTTTCAAGGAGTTCCACCACCATCTTTGTGGTGGTGGTCTTGCCGTTGGTGCCGCTGACCACGGCAACGCCAAGGGGGAGCGAAGCCAGCGTTCGCTGCATGAAGCCGGGATCGATTTTCTCAACCACCAAGCCGGGAAAAGCTGAGCCTCCGCCCCGGAGTCGGGACAGTGTGCGGACCAGCTTGCCGAGGGGAACGCTGAAGGAAAGCATGCTCTGTAATATATCCCAGTCAGGGCATGGAACCCCGACCGGGCGTGTGGGCTTGGTAACCGCGGGCAGCGTCACGACGGCCTTGGGCCACTATGATGGTCGAATGACCAACCCCCTTTCTGACGCTCCGTCACGCGTGGGTTCAGGACTCCGGATCGGCGTGCTGGCTCTCCAGGGCGACTTCCGCGAGCATATTCACGCTGTAGAGGCCGCTGGCGCCACCGGCGTGGGCATACGCCGCCCTTCAGAGCTCGACGACATCGACGGCCTGATCATCCCCGGCGGCGAATCCACCACCATTGACAAACTCTCCCGGATCTTCGAAGTCCGTGATCCCCTCCAAAAGCGCATCGCCGAGGGCCTGCCGGTTTACGGCTCCTGTGCCGGCATGATCCTGTTGGCCAACGAAATCGCAGACCCTGCAACTGACCTGGACGGAAATCCGCAGCAGACTTTTGGTGGGCTGGATATCACTGTCCGCAGGAATGCTTTTGGACGGCAACGGGAGTCCTTCGAAACCGACCTCGATTTCAAAAGTCTCGATTTCAGTGCAGGGGAATCCGGCGTGGATCCCGTTCACGCAGTGTTCATTAGAGGTCCTTGGGTGGAGCGTGTAGGTCCGGGTGTGGAAGTCCTTGCCCAGGTTGACCCCGACCACGCCAGCCACACGGCTACTTTGCATGGAGTGGCTAGAATTGTTGCAGTGCGTTCCGGCCAGCTGCTGGCCACCTCCTTCCACCCGGAAGTGACGGGAGAGAAACGTGTGCATGAACTCTTTATTCGAATGATCAGAGGAGAAGCGTAAAGCATGTCAGGCCACTCCAAATGGGCGACCACCAAGCACAAGAAAGCCATCATTGACGGCAGGCGTGCAAAGTCGTTCGCGAAACTGATCAAGAACATCGAAGTTGCTGCCCGCATGGGTGGTCCGGACCTCGCCGGCAACCCTGGACTTGAACTTGCCGTCACCAAGGCCAAGAAAACTTCGGTTCCCAATGACAACATCGACCGCGCCATCAAACGTGGGGCAGGCCTCACCGGTGAAGTGGTGGACTACACCGAGATCATGTACGAGGCCCGCGGTCCCCAGGGTTCGGCCTTGTTGATCGAATGTCTGACCGACAATAAGAACCGCGCTGCATCCGAGGTGCGCCTTGCAATCTCCCGCAACGGAGGCACTATTGCCGATCCCGGTTCCGTGAGCTATCTTTTCGCCCGCAAGGGTGTTGTTGTCCTGCCCAAGAATGGCCTCAGCGAAGACGACATCCTGATGGCGGTGCTGGAAGCCGGAGCCGAAGAAGTCAAGGACAGCAGTGAGAACTGGGAAATCCACTCCGAGCCCTCTGATCTTCAGGCCATCCGCGACGCCCTGAAAGAAGCGGGCATCGACTACGACACCGATGAAGCCGAATTCGTTCCCTCCATGCAGGTTGACCTGGATGTTGACGGCGCCAAGAAGTTCATGAAGCTCGTGGATGCCTTGGAAGACCTGGACGACGTCCAGAACGTCTACAGCAATGCGGACCTCAGCGAGGAAGTTCAGGCTGCCCTCGACGCCGAATAGTCGGCCACGGCGCAGCGCGTCATTTTGACACTCAGCAGCTTCACAGCCACCAGGAAGGCCCGGACTTGACTCTTCGCGTATTGGGAGTCGATCCGGGCCTTACCCGTTGCGGCATAGGTGTGGTGGATATAGAAAAGAACCGCAGGGCCACCATGGTGGCCGTTGGGGTGGTGGGCACCTCTGCTGAACTGACTTTGGACAAACGCCTGCTGGTCATTGCCCAAGCCATCGACGAATGGCTGGACCTGCACAAGCCGGACGTCGTCGCCGTCGAACGTGTCTTCTCACAGATGAACGTCAGCACGGTGATGGGTGTAGCCCAGGCGTCCGGCGTGGTGATCGTGGCGGCCGCACGGCGCGGCATCCCCGTCGCGTTGCACACACCTTCGGAGGTCAAGGCGGCTGTCACAGGCAGCGGCACAGCCAACAAGGACGCCGTGACCAAGCTGGTGACCAAGATTCTGCGCCTGGATGCGCCGCCCAAGCCGGCTGATGCCGCGGACGCTCTTGCGCTTGCCCTGACCCACGCATGGCGCGTGGGCAGTGGAATGGGCTCAGCTGGTGGCGCCAGCAGCAACGGCGGTCCCACTCCCGCCCAAAAAGCATGGGCCGAAGCCGAAGCGAAAGCGCGCCGGAAACGGTGATTGTCAGCTCCCCTTGCTAGGGTATTCGTAGATATGTTCGGATAGTCCGCTTTAGCCGCAGTATTACGGCTACGGAGCAGACAGTATTTCAGGAGCCGGGTCTTGATCAGTTTTCTCCGTGGAACCGTAGCCCACGTTGGTTTGTCCACCGCTGTAATCGACCTCAACGGTGCGGGAATGAGCGTTTTCGCCACGCCGCAGACCTTGAGCCACCTCAAAACAGGAACTGAAGCCAAGCTCTTCACGTCCATGATCGTCCGCGAAGATTCCCTGACGCTGTTCGGTTTCGCGGACGACGACGAACGCGAAGTCTTCGACGTCCTGCTCAGCGTCAGCGGGGTAGGGCCACGTCTGGCCTTGGCCGTCCTGGCCGTGCATGAACCGGAAGCCATTCGGGTGGCGGCGCACACCGGTGACAGCAAGACGTTCACCAAGGTGCCGGGGATCGGTCCCAAGGTAGCCGGCCGGATTGTCCTTGAACTGGCCGGAAAGTTGGTTCCCCACGGAACCGGTGCCGGCGCTGCTCCCGCTGCAGCCCCGAACGCCGAATGGAAGCCGCAGGTTGTCGCAGCCATGACCAGCCTGGGCTGGTCCGAGAAGGACGCCAACGGCAGCATCGACAAAGCCATGGCCGACTCACCGGACCTTGTGGACGCTGGTAACGTGGCTCAAATTCTCCGGGCCACTCTTCGCTGGCTTGGCCAGGACGGGGCGCGCGCAGGTAACCGTGTAGGCAGCCGTGGCTGAGCAGTCACTCGTCAGCGGGGGAGAGGAACCGGAAGAGCGGGTCATTGAAGCTGCTCTCCGTCCCAAGAACCTGCATGATTTCGTGGGGCAGCACCGGGTCCGCAAGCAACTTGCCCTGGTGCTTGAGGCTTCAAAAATGCGTGGTCGCAGCGCCGATCACGTGCTGATGTCCGGGCCTCCAGGTCTCGGTAAGACCACCCTTGCCATGATCATTGCAGCGGAAATGAACGCGCCACTGCGTATCAGCAGCGGGCCGGCCATCCAGCACGCGGGGGATCTGGCCGCCATCCTCTCCTCGCTCTCGGAGGGCGAGGTCCTCTTCCTTGATGAAATACACCGCATGTCCAGGCCGGCGGAAGAAATGCTGTACATGGCCATGGAGGACTTCCGCGTGGACATCGTGGTGGGAAAAGGCGCTGGTGCAACTGCCATTCCTTTGGAACTGCCCCCTTTCACGCTGGTGGGAGCCACAACCCGCGCCGGACTTCTTCCGGGTCCGTTGCGGGACCGGTTCGGCTTCACCGGGCACCTTGAGTTCTATTCAGTGACAGAACTCGAACTTGTCCTCCGGCGCTCTGCTGGTCTTCTGGACCTGAAGGTCAATTCTGCGGGCTTCACGGAGATAGCCGGCCGGTCCAGGGGAACGCCGCGTATTGCCAACAGGCTCCTGCGTCGTGTCCGTGACTGGGCTCTGGTTCATGGCATTGATCAAATCGATGCACGTTCGGCCTCAGCGGCCCTGGATATGTATGAAGTAGACGAACGCGGCCTGGACAGGCTTGACCGCTCCGTTCTTGAAGCCCTCATCACTAAGTTCAACGGCGGCCCGGTGGGCTTGTCCACGTTGGCCATTGCCGTGGGTGAGGAACCCGAAACGGTGGAGACCGTCGCTGAGCCGTTTTTGGTCCGCGAAGGACTACTGGGACGCACACCGCGGGGGCGGATCGCCATGGCATCCGCTTGGACCCACCTTGGCTATGCGGTCCCGGCCGGAGTCTTCGGTCAGGAGACACTGGCCCTGTTCGGTGAGGACGAAAACCACGCCGAAAGTGTGGATACCGTCGGTTAACACCCTCTGTTCAGCTTTTCCCACTAGACTGGTATGACGCTCGGCACGTTCGAGTCCTTGATCCATGCCCGCTCTGCGGATCTGCCAGGGACGTTGCCGTGAACCAAAACGTAAGTACAGAACGGAACTTCCCTGTGGATCCAATGACCATATTGCTGTTCGTCATGCTTGGACTCTTTGTCTTCATGATGTTCCGCCGCAACAAGAAGACCCAGAAGCAGCAGGCTGAAATGCAGTCAAAGTTCGCTCCGGGCGTCGACGTCATGACCAGCTTCGGTCTCTTTGGCCGCATCGTGTCCATCGACGAAGCCGAGAACAAAGTCGTCATTGAACTTTCGCCGGGTAACCAGGCAACGGTTCACCGTCAGGCTGTCACCAAGGTGGTCGAGACCACCCCCGAGGAAGCACCGGTTGTTCCGGACGACGCATCTTCCCTGACCGCCGCGCAGACCGAAGCTCCTGCCGCCGTCGAGACCCCGGAAGAAACCATCGCGCGCCTCAACAAAGAGGACAAGAAGGACATCTAGCACCGTCAGTCGCGGCGACACCGCGCAAGGCAACTTCTACGGCAGCGGAAAGCCGCCGGCAGACGCTTACCAGCGTCGGCCGGCGGCTGTCCGGCGATAACAGGAAGATCGATAATGGCAAGGACCGGCCCCAAAAACTCAGCCCGCAGGGTGCTGACCTGGCTTGGAGCAATTTTCGTTGTATTAACCGCTGTCTTGGCTGGCGGAGTGGTAACTGGCCACGCCAGTTGGGCTCCCAAGCTTGCTCTGGACCTTGAAGGCGGAACCCAGATGATCCTGGCTCCCCGGGTAGAGGGCTCCAGCGAGATCAATGAGGAGCAACTCAACCAGGCTGTCGCCATCATCCGGCAGCGTGTGGATGGCTCCGGTGTTGCCGAAGCCGAAATCAGCACTCAGTCGGGCCGGAACGTTGTGGTCAGCCTTCCGGGAACGCCTTCCAAGGAGACCCGCGACCTCATTCAGGCCTCGGCCGACATGAACTTCCGCCCCGTCATCACTTATGGTGACCCGGCAGCTGTACCGGCCGAGCAGCGCACCCCTGAGGATCAGCTCCCCAAGCCCACCGCGCAGCCCACAAACGCCAGCGACATCAACTGGGTCACCGCGGACATCGTCAAGGAATTCGAAGCGCTCGACTGTGTGAATCCGTCGCCGGAAAAGCGCGATCGTTCGGATCCCGCCAAACCGTTGGTGACCTGCGAGGCGGCCACGGACAAGACCCCGGCCATCAAGTACATCCTCGGGCCTGTTGAGGTCAAGGGCCAGGACATCAGCGATTCCACCTTCACCCAGGTTCAGGGTGCCCAGGGGTCAGTGACCAATACCTGGGGCGTGAACATCGTTTTCAACTCGGATGCCACGGCAAAGTTCAAGGCCGTAACCGAACGCCTTAACCAGTTCTACGCTGCGGCTCAGGCCCAAGGTACTGATGATCCCAAGTCGCAGTTCGCTATCGTGCTGGACGACAAAGTGCTTTCCGCCCCGCGCGCGCTGGCTGTCATTACTGATGGCAAGCCCCAGATCACGGGTAACTTCACCCAGGCGTCTGCGAAGGCCCTCTCCGATCAGCTCCGATACGGCGCACTGCCCATCAGCTTTGAGATCCAATCACAAGAGCAGATTTCCGCGACGCTTGGTGGCGACCAACTTCGCCTCGGGCTGCTGGCAGGCATGATCGGCTTGTTGCTCGTAGTTGTCTACTCACTCTTCCAATACCGTGCCCTTGGCCTGGTGACCATCGCATCCCTTGTAGTTGCTGGTGTGCTGACCTATTTGGCGATTGCCATCCTCGGGTGGACGGAAAACTACCGTCTCTCCCTGGCTGGTGTGGCCGGTCTGATTGTGGCCATCGGCCAGACTGCGGACTCGTTCATTGTTTACTTCGAACGCATCAGGGATGAGCTGCGAGAGGGGCGTGGACTGGTTTCTGCCGTGGAGAACGGCTGGAAGCGGGCCAAGCGTACAGTGCTGGCCTCGAAGGCCGTCAACCTTCTGGCGGCGCTTGTCCTTTACTTCGTGGCTGTTGGCAACGTCCGCGGTTTTGCCTTCACCCTCGGCCTGACCGCCTTGGCTGACCTCCTGGTGGTGTTCATGTTTACGCACCCCATGCTGCAGGTTTTGGGGCGCACCAAGTTCTTCGGCGAAGGACACCGCTTCTCGGGGCTTTCCCCTGACCGTCTAGGCGCGGTTCCGCTTTACCGTGGCGCTGGCCGGCTTCGCACGCCCGCCGAAAAGCCCGCAGTGGTTCGCCCTCGGAACACTGGTGCGGCTGCCGAAGCCGAACGTCGCATGACCATCGCCGAGAGGCGCCTCGCCGAGAAGGGCCAGCTCACTGGTCCTTCGAACGGCACCAAGGAGGAGAAGTAATGACCACGAGCTTCGCAACCTTCGGCCATGAGCTCTACACGGGCAAGCGATCGTACAACTTCGTAAAGTCGAAGAAGATCTGGTTCATCATCGCGGCGGTCGCCGTGGCGCTCTCCATCCTGGTTCCCGTCGCCAAGGGCGGCTTCAACCTCGGTATTGAGTTCCGTGGCGGTTCGGAATTCACTGTTTCAAACGTGAGCACCACTGATGCCGCCCTCGGTGAAAAGGCCGTGCATGATGTGGTGCCGGGAGCCATCCCGCGTGTAGCAAACGTGGCAGGCAACACCATGCGCATTCAAACGGACCAGTTGACCGATGACGAGACGAACCGCATCAAGGATGGCCTCACCAGCGCCTATGGGGTGACGGAGAACGAGGTGACGTCCAACTTCGTGGGACCAACCTGGGGCCAGGATGTCACCCGTCAAGCCCTCATTGGCCTGGTGGTCTTTGTAGGGTTGGCAGCTGTCCTGATGGCGCTGTACTTCCGAACCTGGAAAATGTCGTTGTCGGCACTTGTTGGCATGCTCGTCACCATGTTCACCACGGCGGGTGTCTACGCCCTGAGCGATTTTGAAGTCACGCCGTCGGCGATCATCGGCTTCCTGACCGTGCTCAGCTACTCGCTGTATGACACCGTGGTGGTTTTCGACAAGATCCGTGAAAATACCTCGGACATTTCCACGTCCACACGCCGCACGTTCGGCGAAGAAGTCAACCTTGCTGTCAACCAAACCCTGGTCCGCTCCATCAACACCATGATGGTAGCCATCCTCCCGGTTGCAGCAATCCTCTTCATTGGTGCCGGTCTCTTGGGTGCTGGAACGCTGCGGGATCTTTCCCTGGCTCTGTTCGTGGGCATCCTCATTGGCACTGCAGCCACGATTTTCATCGCGGCACCGCTGTACGCATGGTTGCGACAGAGCGAACCTGACCTGGTGAAGCAAGCCAAGAGGGTTGCCCATCGCAGGACTGAAGCCGCAGTTCAGGGCTGAGCAGCCCCGCAATTTTGCCTTGAGCCGGCCTCCGCACCTGTGCGGAGGCCGGCTCTTTGACTTGCCTGTGTCATCGTCATGTGCTGCCCGGTTGCAGAAGCATTCACCTGCGGGAATAGACTGGGAGAATTAAATCGGTTGTGAGGGGTACTTCTGTGGAAGAACGTGCGACGTCGGCACCACCGGCGGGCGGGGATGACAGCCCCAAGGCTGTGGCAGGTCCGGCAACGAGTGTGCCCGGACGGACTGCAGCTGCGGTTCCGGTCGATGCTCCCGGCGTGCGTCCCACCTTCCCCGGACGGAGGGAACGCACCCGTTCCCGCCTTGCCCGCCTGACGGGCCGGGGCATTGCTCCGTACTCTCCCATTCTGGAACCACTGCTGCGTACAGTGAGGGCGAACAATCCCAAAGAGGACTTCGATCTGATTCAGCGCGCCTTCGCGGTGGCAGAGCAGAGCCACCAGGGGCAAAAGCGCAAGAGCGGTGATCCTTACATCACCCACCCGGTGGCAGTGGCCACCATCCTGGCTGAACTCGGCATGACCGGGACAACGCTGGCGGCCGCCCTGCTGCACGACACCGTGGAGGATACCCCGTACACCCTGGCTGACCTGACGCGGGATTTCGGCCCCGAAGTTGCCATGTTGGTGGATGGCGTCACCAAGTTGGACAAGGTCAGTTTCGGTGAGGCTGCCCAGTCGGAGACAGTTCGCAAGATGGTCGTCGCGATGGCCAAGGACATCCGCGTACTGATGATCAAGCTGGCGGACCGCCTTCATAACGCGCGCACCTGGCGCTTCGTTTCTGCGGAGTCTTCATCGCGCAAGGCCCGCGAAACGCTGGAGATCTTCGCACCACTGGCCCATCGCTTGGGTATGAACACCATCAAGTGGGAACTGGAAGACCTTTCCTTTGCAGCGCTCTACCCCAAGGTGTACGAGGAAATCGTGCGCATGGTGGGAGACCGCACGCCTGAGCGGGAAAAGAGCCTCAGCGTTATCCGCAACCAGATCGCGGATGACCTTCGGACGGCTCGAATCAAGGCGACCATCACAGGTCGGCCCAAGCACTATTACTCGATTTATCAGAAGATGATTGTCCGCGATAAGGACTTCGACGACATCAACGACCTCATGGGCGTGCGGGTGCTGGTGGATTCGGTGCGTGACTGTTATGCAGCACTGGGGACCCTGCATTCGCGGTGGAACCCGCTTCCGGGCCGGTTCAAAGATTACATCGCCATGCCCAAGTTCAACATGTATCAATCCCTGCATACCACCGTGATTGGCCCCGGCGGCAAGCCCGTGGAGATCCAGATCCGCACCCATGAGATGCACCGCCGGGCCGAGTACGGCGTGGCCGCCCACTGGAAGTACAAGGACCAGCCCAACCGGACCGCGCAAGGTCCGGGCAGCCCGCGTGACGGGGACATGGGGTGGCTGCGGTCGCTGGTTGACTGGCAACAGGAGACCTCCGATCCCGGAGAGTTCCTGGACTCACTTCGCTACGAGATCAACGCCCGGGAAGTCTTTGTTTTCACCCCGAAGGGCGAGGTCATGGCCCTTCCGGCAGGGTCAACGCCTGTGGACTTCGCGTACGCCGTGCACACTGAGGTGGGCCACAGAACCATTGGCGCCCGGGTCAACGGCAAGCTGGTTCCGCTCAACAGCGAACTGAACCATGGCGACTGGGTTGAAATTTTCACCTCCAAGGCAGAAGGCGCAGGCCCAAGCCAGGACTGGCAACACTTCGTCAAATCGGCCCGTGCGCGCAATAAGATCCGCCAGTGGTTCACCAAGGAACGCCGCGAAGAAGCGATTGAGCGCGGCAAGGACATGCTGACCAGGGCCATGCGCAAGCAGAACCTGCCACTGCAGCGCCTGATGACCCACGACGCCTTGTCAGCCGTGGCAGAGGACTTCCATTACGTTGACATCTCCGGGCTGTATGCAGGTGTCGGTGACGGGCACACGTCAGCCCAATCCGTCATGGAAAAGCTCGTTGAACACTTGGGCGGCCATGAAACGCCCGACGATGACCTCGATGAAGTCAGTATCCCCACCCAGGTTGCGAAGTCGAAGTTCTCGGATTCCGGCGTCATCGTCCGGGGCGTGGGTGACGTCTGGGTCAAGCTGGCGCGGTGCTGCACACCGGTACCGCCGGACCCCATTCTGGGCTTCGTCACCCGCGGTTCTGGAGTTTCCGTCCACCGGACGGACTGCACCAACGTCGCGGGTCTGCGTGACCAGCCGGACAGAATTGTTGACGTTGAGTGGGCGCCTACCCAGTCCAGTGTCTTCCTGGTGGAAATTCAGGTGGAAGCGTTGGACCGGAAGTCCCTGCTTTCCGACGTGACCCGTATTTTGTCCGAAAACCATGTCAACATCCTTGCCGCATCTGTTCACACGTCCAGTGACAGGGTTGCGATCTCGAAATTTGCCTTCGAGATGGGTGATCCCAAGTACCTGCACCACGTCTTGAATGCGGTCCGGCGGATCGACGGTGTGTTCGACGTCTACCGCACTACTGGAAACCGCCGGCGCAGCTAACAAGGGACTCAGCTAAGAAGGGTCTCATCTAGAGCTCTGATGAGACCAGCTGCGCCAAGGTGGCCAAGGCGCGTCTCTTGTGAGGGACCCGTGGGGCGGCTTCGACGGCCAGAACGAGCAACCGGAGCTTGATGCCGAGCTCCTCCCGTGCCAAGAGACGCCTTAGCGCCGGCAGAGCGCGATTAGTTTCAACGTGGAGAGCGATGTCAGCTGCGGTACGGAGCGGGCTGCTGACCAGCATTCCTCCGAGGCTGACAACGTCCATTTGACCTAGCCGGACTTCGTGCAGGCTGCACGGCGTGGTTCCCCGCAGGCTGGAGATGCGGTGTTTCGCATCAACCAGCAGCGACAAGTGCTCGGGTGGTTTGGCGCAACCGTAGATCCATGCTGCCGTGAGCCGTCCGGCGACCACCTTGGTCCGGATTCGTTCCGGGACTGTCAGGGCCGCTGCGCGGGCTCTAAGGCGGTGGGTGATAGCCATACCGGGTGAGGCGTAACTCTTCCCGTACAGGGGCAGCAGGATGCCATCGAATGCCATGCCCTGCAGTTCGTTCCACGAAAAGACGCGGCTGGGGGAGTAGAGCTCGGATATGACCGGCTCCTGCAAGTGGGGGGCGGTGACAGCGGGGACCATTCATCGATCATTCCGTGTGGCCGCCCTACGAGTACAGGCCCCGCCGGGTTATGTGGATAACCCGGACGGAGCCTGTAGGAAACTGCTTACTCAGAAACCCTAAGCGAGGTCACTGGCGGAGCGTTGGATCTGGTCGAGCCATGCTTGACGCGCTTCCAGGGCTTCACGGGCGGCCTTAATGCGGCGCTGGTCACCAGCCTTTTCAGCCTTCTCCAGGTCTTCCTTGAGGCCTGCGATTGCGGACTCGAGCTGTGACAAGGCACTGTTGGTGCGGGCCTTGGTTTCCGGATTGCTCCGGCGCCACTTCTCTTCCTCAGCTTCACGGACCGCATCTTCAACCTTGCGAAGCCCGGCTTCGATCCTGCCCATATCGGCCCGGGGAACCTTGCCGGCATCTTCCCAACGATCCCTGATGGACTGGAGGGCCTTCTTTGCGGCGTTGAGATCGTTGATGGGCAGGAGCGCCTGTGCCTCAGCCACCAGCTGTTCCTTCACGGCCAGGTTCGCCGTGTATTCCTGGTCGATCTGGTCGTTGGCAACCTGACGGTTGCTGAAGAAGACGTCTTGGGCAGCGCGGAAGCGGCCCCACAGTGCATCATCATCCTTGCGGCTCGCACGCGGAGTGGTCTTCCACTGGTCCATCAGCCTGCGGTACTCACCCGCAGCGAACCCCCAGTCCGTGGAGGTGGAGAGCGCTTCAGCTTCAGCAATCAGGGCTTCCTTGGCGGACTTTGCAGCGGAGTTGTTGCTGTCCAGCTGGGAGAAGTAGGCGCGGCGGTGACGATCAAATACCGTCCGAGCCGAACGGAAACGCTTCCACAGCGCGTCTTCGTTGCTACGACCGAGCCTGACCCCGCTCTTTTGCGCGGCCTTCCATGTTTCAAACAGCTCGTTCATTCGTGCGCTGGAGGTCTTCCACTGGATCTGAGCGGGGTCCTGGCCGGCAATGGTCTCAGCTTCGGCAACAATCGCTTCGCGTGCCGCAAGTTCGTTGGCGCGCACCGCCTCATGGGCGGCCTTCTCCGACTTTTCCAGCTCAACGATCTGGGTTGACAGGGCGTCCAGGCGGGCCTCGGCAGCACGGATGTCGCCCACCATGTTGCGCTCCGAGAGCTGCTCACGCAGGTGGGTTACTGTCTTTTGCATGTCCGTGGCAGGAGCCTTGGACTCCACACGGTGTTCCAGGAGAACTACCTGCGCGATGACGTCGTCGAACTTGCGGGCAAAGTAGCCAAGTGCCTCGTCGGCGCTGACGCCCGGGTACTGACCAACAGCGATCTCTTCACCGTCCAGCGTCAGGAAGACATGGCCATCACCTTCGGCGCGTCCCCATTTGGCTGCCTCGGCGAGTGAAGCCGCCGAAACCGCAGGTGCGGCAGGAACGACGGCGGCGGGAGCCTTGGGGCGGGCCGCGAAGGCTGCGGGTGAAGGCGCTGCTGACGGCGTCGGACGCGGCGCAACCGGTGATGCGGGCTCTGCGGCCGTTTCCTCCCTGACTTCCCCTGCAGCAGGCGAGGCCTCTTCTGCCTGAGCTGCCCCGTTTGCTGGCGTTGCATCGTTGGCTGGTGCTGCCTCGTGGGCCGGAGCATTCTCCTCCGGAGCCGGCGCGCCGGAACCGTTGTTGCCGGTTGCCTCGACTGCTTCTTCGTTGGCCACTACTACTGTTTCGTCGGATTTCTGACTGTCTGTCACCGCTAAAAGTCTTTCGCTTGGAGGGAACTGCTCAGGTAATGCACCCCGGGCCGGGCCTGGAGCTGGTTACTTCAGAGAAAACGAGTCTATCGTGACAGGTGCCACAGGGGCGCCGTCGCTGGTGTTTTCACCGGGTTTAAGGCCTGCTGCCGCAATGTTGGCAACGACGTCCAAGCCACTGGTCACCTTACCCACCACGGTGTACCCGCCGGCCGTATCAGCCGGAATGGTGGTGTCCTTGTAGACGATGAAGAATTGGTGCCCGTTGCCGTAAGCGTTGTTGCCGGTACGTGCCACGGCAATCGTCCCTGCAGCGTACTTGTTGTCCGCGGGAGTATTTTCCAGCGGCCCCCACCGGTAATTTGCGTCATCGGCTCCGTCTTCGGACTTGGCGCCGCATTGGAGGAGGCCGAAAGTTTCGGAAGTGGTCAACCGGTGGCAGGTCGCGCCGTTGTAGTAGCCGGCGTCGCTGAGGGACTTGAACACGGCGGCGGCCTGCGGTGCTGCGGTTCCGTTCAGTTCAATGCCGAGAACGCCGCTGTTCAATGCGAGCTCGCCAGTGAAAGTTTTACCGGCAGCCGTTTCAGGACCGGGTATGTCGGCGCTGTTCGATGCGGCCGGAGAAGCGGAAGGCGAACTGAGCCCTGCTTCGGCAGCGGCGAACTCCGCCTCGGTGGGATTGGAGCTGAAAACGGTCAATTGCAGCACTACGGCCAGGACCACTGCCACACCGGCTGCACTCGCGGCGATGGTGTTGTCCCTTTTGCGTCGCTTGCCCTGTTCCTGCCGCAGGGCACGCTTGGCTTCCATTTGCCTGATGCGCCGTTTCGCTTCGCGGTCATCCCGCGACCTTGTTGCCAAGAGTCCTCCTGATTGTGTCCACTTTCGAAGGCTGCCGACAGGAACCCGGCATGCTGCATTAGATGTGCACGCGCGGAAAGCATAAACTGGCTGCCGCACATAGTTTATGCATGACCGGCTGGACGCCCGCCCTGTAAACGCCGAAAGGGCGTTTAAAGCTGCGGTGCGATGCCAGCGTCAGCTTTCTTCGAGGAGACTTTCCACCATGGCACGTACCGCCTCCCTGTCCGGATTCCCCGAGTGGCTTCCCCAGGAGCGGTTGGTGGAGCTCCATGTGCTGGATACGCTCCGGAAGACGTTTGAACTGCACGGCTTCTCTTCCATCGAGACACGTGCTGTTGAAACCGTGGGCCAACTGCTGCGCAAAGGCGAGATCGACAAAGAGGTCTATGGTCTCAGCAGGCTCCAGGACGACGAAGGTGAGGACGCAAAATCGGACAAGTCCGACCCCAACGCCTTGGCCCTCCACTTCGACCTGACTGTTCCTTTCGCCCGCTATGTGGTGGAGAACGCCGGCTACCTGGCGTTTCCGTTCCGCCGGTATCAGATTCAGAAGGTATGGCGGGGTGAGCGACCGCAGGAAGGCCGGGCACGTGAGTTCACCCAGGCGGACATCGATGTTGTGGGCGACGGCGAACTGCCGTTCCGTTACGACGTCGAAATCGCGTTGGTCATCGCCGAGGCCCTCAGTGCCTTGCCCATCCCGGACTTCCGGCTTCGGATCAATAACCGCAAGCTGGCCGAAGGCTTCTACCGCGGCATTGGGCTTAGCGACACAGCCGGGGTGCTGCGCAGCATCGATAAATTGGAGAAGATCGGCCCCGCGAAGGTAGCCGAACTGCTTAAGAGCGAGCTCGCGGCCACGGACGAACAGGCCGGTCTTGCCCTTGAACTTGCATCGATCCGTACCGAGGACGCCTCGTTTGTGGACCGGGTCCGCGCACTTGGAGTGAAGGATGATCTCCTGGAAGAAGGCCTGAACGAACTTGAGCAGGTCATCCAAGCCGCAGTTCTGCGCGCTCCCGGCAAGGTCATCGCGGACCTCAGCATCGCCCGCGGCCTGGACTACTACACCGGGACCGTGGTTGAAACGGTGCTCGTGGGCCACGAGCAGCTGGGTTCCATTTGTTCTGGAGGCCGCTATGACGCGCTGGCGAGCAAGGGCAACCGCAAGTTCCCCGGCGTCGGCCTTTCCATTGGCGTAACCCGCCTTGTGTCCCGCATCCTCAGCCAGGAACTGGCCGCCGCATCGCGTTCAGTGCCCACGGCGGTATTGATCGCCCTGAACTCGGACGACAGTTGGTCTGCCGCGCAGGACATTGCAGCCCAGTTGCGCGGCCGGGGTGTTGCCACGGAAGTTGCAGCCAAAGCCGAGAAATTCGGAAAACAGATTAAGTTTGCCGATCGTCGCGGTATCCCTTTTGTGTGGTTTACCGATGACGATGGCAAGCACCAGGTCAAGGACATTCGTTCAGGCGTACAAGTTGATGCCGATCCCGCCAGCTGGATGCCTGCTGACGAGGATTTGCACGTCCGGGTCACCACCACCGGCTAGGGTCCAACGATTGATCCCTGGTTGTGGCGGGAGCCGTGGCCGGGGCAGGTAAACTCGGACGGGATCGTCTTTGCAACGATCCCTCTATATTTCATGCTGAAAGGAATGCTGTGCTGCGCACACATGACCTCGGATCTCTTCGCTCCGAGCACATTGGACAAACCGTTACCCTGGCCGGCTGGGTGGGCCGCCGCCGTGATCACGGTGGCGTTGCATTCGTTGACCTGCGGGATGCGTCCGGTGTAGCCCAGGTGGTGGTCCGTGAAGAAGAGGTCTTCCACGGCCTGCGGAACGAGTACGTCCTGCAGGTGACGGGAACGGTCAACAAGCGTCCCGAAGGCAACGAGAACCCCGCACTGGCCACCGGTGAGATTGAAGTCATGGCGGACAAGGTGGTCATCCTCAACACCTCCGACCCCCTGCCGTTCCAGATTGACGAACACGTGGAGGTTGGCGAGGAAGCCCGTCTCAAGCATCGCTACCTTGACCTCCGCCGCCCCGGCCCCGCCCGCAACATGCGTTTGCGGTCGGAGGCAAACCGCGTGGCACGCGAACTCCTTCACCAGCGTGGCTACGTCGAAATCGAGACTCCCACGCTCACACGTTCGACGCCGGAAGGCGCCCGGGACTTCGTTGTTCCGGCACGTCTTGCCCCGGGTTCCTGGTACGCGCTCCCGCAGTCGCCGCAGCTTTTCAAGCAGCTCCTTCAGGTGGGCGGCTTTGAGAAGTACTACCAGATTGCCCGTTGCTACCGCGATGAGGATTTCCGCGCGGACCGCCAGCCGGAATTCACTCAGCTGGACATCGAAGCCAGCTTCGTCGATCAGGACGATGTCATTGAGCTCGGCGAGGCAATCGTCAAGGCGCTGTGGCAGCTGATCGACGTCGAGATCCCCACGCCGATCCGCCGCATGACGTACCTGGATGCAATGGCAAAGTACGGCTCGGACAAACCGGACCTGCGTTTCGGTGTTGAACTCACCGAACTCACGGAGTTCTTCAAGGACACCAACTTCGGTGTGTTCAAGGCGCCGTACGTTGGCGCCGTTGTGATGCCCGGTGGTGCTTCCCAGCCGCGCCGTACCTTGGACGGCTGGCAGGAGTTTGCCAAGCAGCGCGGACACAAGGGCCTGGCTTATGTCCTCTTCAAGGAAGATGGCGAGCTCGCTGGCCCCGTTGCCAAGAACCTCACGGATGAAGAGCGCGCTGGCCTTGCTGACGCTGTCGGCGCCAAGCCCGGCGATTGCATCTTCTTCGCCGCTGGGGAGAAGTCCGCGGCGCGCGCCCTGCTGGGTGCTGCCCGTGTTGAAATCGGCCACCGTACCGGCCTGATCGATCCCAAGGACTGGGCGTTCGTCTGGATCGTGGACGCTCCCATGTTCGAGCCCGCAGCCGCAGCTGTCGCCTCCGGTGACGTTGCAGTGGGCGCCGGGCAGTGGACGGCAGTGCACCACGCCTTCACCTCACCCAAGCCTGAGTTTATGGACACGTTCGATCAGGACCCCGAATCGGCATTGTCTTACGCTTACGACATCGTGTGCAACGGCAACGAGATCGGCGGCGGCTCCATCCGTATCCATGAGCGCGAGGTACAGGAACGTGTCTTCCAGCTCATGGGCCTGGACAAGGAAGACGCCGAAACGAAGTTCGGCTTCCTGCTGGAAGGCTTCAAGTACGGCGCGCCCCCGCACGGCGGAATGGCCCTGGGCTGGGATCGCGTGGTTGCACTGCTTGCCGGCGTGGAGTCCATCCGCGACGTCATTGCTTTCCCGAAGTCGGGCAACGGCTACGACCCCCTGACGGCTGCACCGGCACCGATCACGCCCCAGCAGCGCAAGGAAGCAGGCGTCGACTTCAAACCGGAGTCCAAGCCCGCAGGCAAGCCGGAAACCAAGTCCGAATAAAGCAGTAAGCGGCAGTCAAAGGCTCTTCACCACAGTGGAGGGCCTTTGGCGTCCCCGCTGTCGAACCCTCCTGTCAATGAAAGGTGCTGCTGAATGGTGGAGCAGGCATTCCTGGAATCGCTCATGGACAACGCCTGGCCTGCGCTTGAGCGTAAGGATGTAGGGGAGTGGGTCCTGCGTGCTTCGGGCGGAGTGACCCAGAGGGCTAATTCCGTATGGCCCCGCAACCCGACCGGCTCTCTGGAGGGTAGCCAGGGCATCATGCGAGCTGTGCGTACAGCAGCGGAGTGGTATCGGCTTCGCCGGCTTCCGCTGATCTTCCAAGTCTTCGACGACCCCCGCAGCACGGCCCTCAATGCCGTGCTTGATGAGCAGGGCTTCACGAGGCAGTCGGCAACAAAGATCATGGTCCGTGGCGGGGAGGGCCTGCCGGTTGGCACCTCAGGCCGAGATGTTGAAGTAGCCGATGAACCGTCTGAGGAATGGCTACGCGTGTGGTGGTCCGTCGACGGCCGTGGAGGCGACGCTGAACTGTCGGTCGCTCACAATATGCTCTCCGCCTGCCCATCGCTGTACGCGATGGTGAGGGACGACGACGGCGTCCCGGCCGCCGTCGGGCGCCTCGCTTTGGTGGATGGCTGGGGCGGAATCTACACCATGGCGACGTCGACAGAGCACCGAAGGCGCGGATACGGGACCGAGGTTCTGGCGGCGTTGTTGAATGCCGGTGCCCATCAAGGTCTTGAGGGATTCTGGCTGCTGGTTACCGAGGCCAATCACGGGGCGCAGCAACTCTACTCGCGAGCTGGTTTCACCGACCACGGCAGCTACCTGTACCGGCAGGCATCCCTGAGGCGTGCGCCCAGCGGCTGTTAGCCCAGAACTGCCGAACCACGGTTCGCAGGCCAAGGACTACTGGTCCAGCCGGCTGTCAGGCGGGCGGATCAGTCACCGTGATGCGTACGGCGCAGGCATCGGCAGCGGCCTTCGCCAGCACTGCAGTCTTTGGAGCTTGAACGTCCAGGAAGGCCAAGCGCGCCCGCCCGGACAAAGCCCTCAGCACCGGTTGGGCAAGAACCTGATCCACCAGCACGCGGTCGCCGCCCGGGACGATGTACTCAACGCGGTGGTCATTGAAGATCCGCGCAGCGTGCTCTGCTGTGGCCTTGGCTTCGAGGAATCGATTGCCGCTCTTCGAAGCGAGGATCGTGCTGCCGCTGGCAGCGGCTACGGCGTAACCGCCCTTGCGAACCAGCAGCAGGCCAAGCCCTCTTTCCTGGTTTGCCAGGGAAGCCAAGCGGTCCACTCCAGTCCTTCCCCCGCCAGGACGTCCATCGGCCGGCCACGGTGCTTTCAAGAGGGCGGTTGCTCCATTGGCTGCCCGCAAAAGAAGCCCGTCGTGGTCGAAGTCTTCCCGAACCGGTCCATGGCTTAACGCAAACCGGTCCACCCAACCTTGCAACCTGGCCGCGGGTACCAAAGCGGTCCGGTTGCCGGAACTCTGATGAGGGGCAGATGCTCGGCGATCCACGTCGATGTCTCCTTTGCTGGAACTATGAGTAGCCTATCCATGTGGAAGATCTCTTTGGTGCCGGTGCAGTTGATGACGACGAGTCCGAGGATCTGCCCGCGTCAGGGGGTCCTTCCGATGCCCACTGGATGGCTTCCCAGCGGAGTCCGCTCGCCGTAAGAATGCGACCCCGGTCCTTGGACGAGGTAGTGGGGCAGCAGCACCTGCTGGGGCAGGGTTCGCCGTTGAGGCAGCTGGCTGCCGGTGCTGAAGCTGCCGGCCCCGCGGGCCCAAGTTCGGTTATCCTTTGGGGTCCGCCCGGCACCGGAAAGACGACGCTCGCCCATGTCATCGCTCGCGGGCCGGGACGTAAGTTCGTTGAATTGTCGGCAATTACCGCCGGCGTCAAGGATGTTCGTCGCGTCATGGACGAGGCTTTGACTGCCCGCGACCTGTACAAGAAGACCACCGTCCTTTTCCTCGACGAGATCCATCGCTTCAACAAGGCCCAACAGGACGCCCTGCTCCCTGGTGTGGAGAACCGCTGGGTGGTGCTGGTGGCTGCCACCACGGAGAACCCGTCCTTCTCCGTGGTGTCGCCACTCCTGTCCCGCTCGCTCCTGCTCACCCTGAAGCCGCTCACCGATGACGACATTTCGGGTCTGCTTCAGCGGGCGGTGGCCGACGCGCGTGGTCTCGCCGGCCGTGTGGAGCTGAGCCCTGAGGCGTTGGACCATCTGGTCCGGCTATCCGGAGGAGACGCCCGGAGGGCTCTTACAGCATTGGAAGCCGCTGCCGGCGTCGCCTTCGGTGACTCCGCCGCCGTCGATATTATCGACGCCGATGCCGTAGAGCCCGTAGAGGACGGTGAACCCGAGGACGGCGAAACCGGACTTGCGAATGACGGCCTTCCTGACGCTCCCGTAGTGGTGGAACTCCGCCATACTGAGCGTGCGTTGGATGCTGCGGCCGTCCGCTACGACCGCGCCGGCGACCAGCACTACGATGTGGCCAGTGCGTTCATCAAGTCCATTCGGGGCTCTGACGTGGATGCGGCCCTGCATTATTTGGCGCGGATGCTTGAGGCCGGGGAGGACCCAAGGTTCGTTGCGCGGCGGATCGTGATCTCCGCTGCGGAAGATATTGGAATGGCCGATCCCACGGCGTTGCAGACCGCGGTGGCAGCTGCCCAGGCAGTGCAATTGATCGGCATGCCGGAGGGGCGGATCGTGCTGGCCGAAGCTGTGGTCCACCTGGCCACCGCGCCCAAGTCCAACGCGGCGTACATGGGTTTGAACAAAGCCGTGGCAGATGTTCGTGCCGGATTCGGGGGCGGCATCCCCATGCACCTCCGTGACGCGCACTACCCGGGCGCAAAGCAACTGGGTCACGGGAAGAGCTATAAGTACGCCCATGATGAACCGCACGGTGTGGCAACCCAGCAGTATCCCCCGGATGACCTGGTGGGTAAGGACTATTACCAGCCCACTAATAACGGAGCTGAACGTGATATTGCCGCCAGGCTGGAACGGCTCCGCAAGATCGTGCGGGGGGAGTAGCACCCCGATCACGCCGGCTGCGGATGCCAGCCCTGCCCATGGTAGGATTGATCCTTGTCTGGCATGGCCTGACGCACAATCCCACTGAAGATTCCTTCAATAGTGCTGTGCGCCTGGGCTAGTAGCAAGAGGTAGCGGTTGGCCGATGCTCTCCCTGATGGAGGCCAGTAACACTGACACACCGCAGTAATTGGAAGGACACAAGTGGCTAACAACACTCGTGCTCGCCGTACCGCACGCCTTTCGCGTGCACTCGGCATTGCTCTGACCCCCAAGGCCGCCAAGTACATGGAGCGCCGCCCGTACGGCCCCGGCGAGCATGGCCGTGCCCGCAAGAAGCAGGACTCCGACTACGCCGTACGTCTGCGCGAAAAGCAGCGTCTGCGCGCCCAGTACGGCATCCGCGAAGCCCAGATGACCCGTGCCTTCGAAGAAGCACGCCGCACCAAGGGCCTGACCGGTGAAAACCTGGTTGAGCTCCTCGAAATGCGTTTGGACGCCCTCGTGCTCCGTGCAGGCTTCGCCCGCACCATCGCACAGGCCCGCCAGCTGGTTGTGCACCGCCACATCATGGTTGACGGCATCCGCGTGGACCGCCCGTCCTTCCGCGTTGGCGAAGGCCAGCTGATCCACGTTCACAGCCGCTCCGAGGTTATGCCCCCGTTCCAGGTGGCTGCCGCTGGTGCACACGCGCTCAACAACGTGCCGGCATACCTGGACGTCAAGATTGACGCCCTCCAGGCCCGCCTGGTTCGTCGCCCGAAGCGCTCCGAGGTCCCCGTGATCTGTGAAGAGCAGCTCGTCGTCGAATTCTACGCTCGCTAAATTTCAGCAGCGCATACAAAGAAGCCCGTGGCACACGCCGCGGGCTTCTTTGTATGTAAGGTACCGGTCCAATATAGGTAAGGTACTTGGGGAGGCCTTGCCCAGAGCCGGGAACCGGCTGGTGCGGGGCAGCAAAACGATCCAAGGAGAAGAGTTCTATGTCTGGTGGCGACATCGCCGGCCTCATCGCAGCAGGAGTGTTCGCGCTCCTCGTCCTGCTTTTGGCCGTGCCCATTTTGAAGCTGGGCGGCGTTTTTGACGAGGTGCGGACCTCCATCCGTTCCATCAGCGATGGCGCCACGCCCCTGATGGATGAAGTGACTGCAACAGTCACCACCACCAACCAGCAGCTGAAGAAGGTTGACGGCATCGCCTCCAACGTCTCCGACGCGTCGGCCAACATCTCCGCGTTGTCCTCGCTTGTTGCAGCCACGGTGGGCTCGCCGTTGATCAAGGTGGCCGCCTTCAGCTACGGCGTCCGTTCTGCGTTCGCTGGACGCCGCACACCCTCCTCCGGCCGCCGCAGCCGCTGACCCATCCAGCCGCTGACCCAACCTGCCGCTGAACTACAGGGAGACCTCATGAAAAGAATTGTGTGGATGGGCATTGGCGTCGCCATCGGCGTCATTGCCTTCCGTAAGATCACCGAAGCCCAAGCAAATTTTGGACCGGAAGGGCTGAACCGAGCTGTTGGCCGGATGGCTGATGGTCTGTTCGACTTTGCCGACGCCGTGCGTACGGGAACACACCAACGCGAAGAGGAATTGCGGGCGGCGTTGGGTATCGACGACGCCGTAGCCTCACGGCGCTAGCGGGAACGGTTCGCCCCCGCGCCCTCAACAGGGCAGAATGGAAAGCTGCGGAACGGCACCAGCCGGTACCGCGCACATCGTGTGCAGTGAATTGAGAAGGGTAAGTAATCAGCTAATGAAGTCGCAGGAGATCACCAAACGCTGGGTGGACTTTTTTGTCAACAAGGGCCACACCGCCGTTCCCTCCGCGTCGCTCGTTTCCAGCGACCCGTCACTTCTCTTCACTGTGGCCGGAATGGTGCCTTTCATTCCCTACCTCACCGCGCGCGAAGAGCCTCCCTACAGCCGTGCTACGAGCGTCCAGAAGTGCATCCGCACCGGAGACATCGAAGAAGTAGGCAAGACTGCCCGCCATGGCACGTTCTTCCAGATGTGCGGCAACTTTTCCTTTGGAGACTACTTCAAGGAAGACGCCATCAAGTTTGCTTTCGAGCTGCTCACCACAAGCGTTGACGACGGCGGTTACGGACTTCCGGCCGAGCGCCTCTGGGTGACGGTCTACGAAGAGGACGACGAAGCCAAAGAGCTGTGGCTCAAGAACACCGGCATTCCCGCTGAGCGAATTCAGCGCATGGGCAAGGCTGACAACTACTGGTCCACCGGTCAGCCCGGCCCTGCAGGTCCCTGCTCCGAGATCTATTATGACCGCGGCCCTGCCTACGGCATTGAAGGCGGCCCCCTGGCCGACGAGACCCGCTACATCGAAATCTGGAACCTCGTGTTCATGCAGTACCAGATCGAGAACGTTCGCTCCAAGGTGGACTTTGACATCGTGGGTGAACTGCCGCAGAAGAACATCGACACCGGCCTTGGCATGGAGCGTCTTGCGATGATCCTCCAAGGTGTTGAAAACATGTACGAGACCGATCAGGTCCGTCCTGTGATCGACAAAGCAGCTGAACTGTCCGGACGCGAGTACACCTCGGCTGAGTCACCGGAAGATCCGCATCACACGGACGATGTCCGCATGCGTGTTGTTGGCGACCACATTCGTTCTGCCTTGATGCTCATTGCCGATGGCGTGGCACCGTCCAACGAAGGCCGTGGCTATGTGCTGCGCCGCCTGATCCGACGCGCTGTCCGCGCCATGCGCCTGCTCGGCGTCGAAAAAGCCTGCCTGCCTGACCTGCTACCCGCCTCCCGCGACGCCATGAAGGGCGTCTATCCGGTGGTGGAGACCGACTTTGCCCGCATCAGCCGTATTGCCTACGCCGAAGAAAAGGCGTTCCTGCGCACTATTGCTTCCGGTACGGCCCGTCTGGAAGATGCTGTAGCCGAGTCGAAGGCTGCCGGCGTTCCACTTTCCGGTGCGGACGCCTTTGCCCTGCACGACACGTACGGCTTCCCGATCGATCTCACCTTGGAAATGGCTGAAGAAGCCGGCCTCAAAGTGGACGAGGCAGGCTTCCGCGCTCTCATGCTCGAGCAGCGCCAGCGTGCCCAGGCCGATGCGAAGGGCAAGAAGGGCGGCCACGCCGACCTCAGCGCATACCAGGAGCTCCTGGGTAAGGGCGAAACAGTCTTCACCGGATACAGCGAACTTGAGGGCGAAGCAAAGGTCCGGGGCATCGTCAGCGGCGGCCGGCCGGTGGCGCACGCGTCCACCGGCGACGAAATTGAATTGGTCCTCAACGAAACTCCGTTCTATGCAGAAGCCGGCGGCCAGTCCGCTGATACCGGCCTCATCACCGGCGACGGCTTCGTCGTGGAAGTTCTGGACGTACAGCGCCCCATCAAGGGCCTTAGCGTTCACAAGGCGATTGTCCGTGAAGGTGAGATCGCAACCGAAGCGTTGGTGCGCGCCGCCGTCGACCGTGAACGCCGTCATGCCGCCGAGCAGGCCCACACGGGCACTCACATTGTGCATGCTGCGTTGCACCAGATCCTGGGCCCGGAAGCTACACAGCGCGGTTCGTACAACAAGGCCGGATATCTTCGCTTTGACTTTGCCTGGGGCGAAGGCCTCAGCACGGCTACGCGCTCCGAAATCGAAGAGGTCTCCAACATCGCCATCCGGAACAACTTCCGGGTGGACACCAAGGTCATGGGGCTCGCTGAGGCCAAGGCGTTGGGCGCCATGGCACTCTTCGGCGAAAACTACGGCAGCGAAGTACGTGTGGTGGAGATCGACGGCGCGTGGTCCCGTGAATTGTGCGGTGGCACCCACGTGGCCAACACGTCCCTGATCGGCAGTCTCTCCTTGTTGGGCGAACAGTCTGTTGGCTCGGGAAACCGCCGTGTTGAGGCCTTTGTTGGCTTGGACGCATTCCGTCACCTGGCAGCCGAACGAGCCCTGGTTTCGGAGCTCACGGATCTTTTGAAGGTTCCGTCCGGACAACTTGCCGACCGTATTTCCAGCACCCTGAACAAGCTCAAGGCCACGGAGAAGGAGCTTGATCGACTCCGCAAAGAGCAGCTCGCAGCAGCGGCCGCCACCCTGGTGGGTACTGCCAGGGATGCTGCCGGTGTGCGGGTTGTAGCCCACGACGCCGGTCAGGTGGGGGGAGCTGATGATCTTCGCAACCTTGCACTCGATCTCCGCAACCGCCTGGGATCGGAAGCTTCTGCGGTGGCCGTTGCAGGTGTCAGCAATGACCGTCCCGTCATCCTGATCGCCACCAACGAGGCTGCCCGCGAAGCAGGCGTAAAGGCCGGAGCGCTGGTGCGTTTGGCTGCAGGAATCCTCGGCGGCGGCGGTGGCGGCAAGGACGACGTTGCCCAAGGTGGCGGCACCGACGCTGGGAAGGTCTCTGAGGCCCTCACAGCGGTGGTGGATGCGATTGCCAAGCGCTGACGGTGAATTCCAGTTCTGACAATGACGTCTACCCCCGCGGCATCAAGCTGGGGGTAGACGTCGGTACCGTTCGGGTGGGTCTGGCCATCTGCGATCCGGACGGGATCCTGGCCACACCGTTCAAGACCGTGGGGCGTGACAGCAAGAAAAACTCCGATGTGCGGGTAGTGGTCAAGCACGCTGTTGAACTGCCGGCGGTACAGATTTTTGTGGGTCTTCCCCGCACCATGAAGGGCGAGGAAAGAGCGTCCGCGCAAATGGCCATGGACTACGCGGACCTTCTTACCAGCGAGCTTCAACGCGTAGGTTTGGACGTTCCCGTAAACCTCGTCGATGAACGACTTTCAACTGTTACGGCACACCGCAACCTGCACGAAGCTGGCATGAGCAGCAGGAACCACCGTAAAGTAGTTGATCAGGTTGCCGCTGCTGGAATACTGCAGCACGCAATCGACATGCAAAAAGCCAGAGGAACGGATGTTGGCCGCCGAGTGCAGGCACCGGCGCAGTCCGAAAAACCCAGCAGTGCCCCAACGCTGCGGGCTGCCTCCGGCCGTGAATCCGATTCTTCTAAGAGGGGACTGCAATTGTGAGCCCGGTCAACAACGACCCCTCCAGCGGTACCGCCGGCGGCGGTATGCCGCTCACCCGCAAAGAGCTGCGGGCGCGTGAACGATTCCTTGCCACGCAGAACCACAACGTGGTGCCCGTTCCCGAAGCCACTCCGGGGGAGGCAGCTCCCTCCGAAACTGGTGAGCCGGAATTGCCCCGACCGGTCCCGGCGGTTCAGCAAGCGGCATCGGTCCAACCTGCCGGGCGTCCTGCGCCCGTAGCGCCGCCGACGCCCGTGGCACCCCCGACGCCCGTGGCACCCCCAACACCCGTGGCACCCCCAACACCTGTCGCGTCCCCAACGTCCGCAGCCACCAAGACGCAACCCGAGGTACCGGCCGATGAGGCTGATGAGGCCTCGGTTTCCGCGACAGAAGCGCATGGAGAGCCGGAGGGCCACCATCGGGGCCCGCATGAACATGAAGAGCATGAGCATGAGCGTGAGGGCCACTCCCACGCGGCCAATGAGCACGCCGCCAGTGAGCATCCTGTTGTTGAGCACGGCGAGGTTGATCACGGAGATACTCCGGACGGTCATATCCGCCCCGATGATCTCCATCATGGTGAGATGGAGCACGAATCTGTTTCCGCAGTTCATCCCGAGGCGCCCGCCGACGGTCATGAGTACGCGGAGCACGATGTTCACTACCAACTCGGCATCCATGACGAACTCCACAATGACGTTCTTCTTCATGATGAGCATCCTCACCACCTCATTGCCCCTGCAGCCAGTCCGGCGTCCAAGGCCGCCGCTAAGAAGGCCCGCCGCCGTCGTCGAGTCCTGGCCCTTCTGATCACACTGGGCGTCTTCGTCGCCGCCATCGCCATCGGTGCCCAGTTCCTCAAGCCCCTGTTGGGCATGGACAAAATTTCCGACTACCCCGGTCCGGGGACGGGGTCGGTGACCATCACGGTGCCCGAGGGGTCCGGCCCCAAGGCCGTAGCCAACGATCTTGTTGCGAACCGTGTGGTGGCTGATTCCGATACTTTCGTTAAGGAGTTCGTCAACGAAGGCGGTGAACTGTCGCCAGGCTCCTTCACTTTCCGCACCGAGATGAAGACTTCAGATGCTGTGGCTGTCCTTGTGAACAAGGATGCATCCAAGGTGATGTACTTTGCGCTGAGCGCCGGGCTGCGTATCAATGAATCGTTGGAGGCCATCTCCAAGGGTTCGGGTATTCCGATGCAAGAGCTCAACGCCCTGAACCAGGCACCGGGTCAGTTCGGTGTTCCGGCCAAGGCCAAGAACCTCGAAGGCTTCCTGGCCCCGGGCGAGTATCGGTTCGAGCTCGGTACGTCCGCCAAGGCCATCATTCAGAAGTTGGTGACCACCACCCTTGATGAACTCAAGGCCCAAGGAGTTACTGACCCCGCAAAGCAGTACGACACCGTAACCATCGCCAGTATTGTTCAGGCTGAAGGTGGCCAGGCAGACTACGGAAACGTAGCTGGAGCAATCTACAACAGGCTTAAGCCGAACAACGTGGAGACCAGCGGACTGATCCAGTCCGACGCCACGGTGACGTACGGCCTGGGCAAGAAGTCGTTCCACCTCACTGAGGAAGAAAAGGCCGATAAGTCCAACCCCTACAACACCTACGCCAACGTGGGGCTGCCGGTGGGGCCCATTGGCTCGCCGGGCAAGACGGCGATTGATGCTGCTGCCAAACCCACACAGAACGAGTACCTCTACTGGGTGACCATCAATCTGGATACCAAGGAGACCAAGTTCTCCAAGACGCTGGCTGAGCACAACACTTACGTTGAGCAGTACAACGCGTGGTGCCTGGCCAATGCGGGACGGTGTGTGTGAGTCGTCGTGCCGCAGTCCTGGGGCACCCGATTTCACATTCGAAGTCTCCGGCACTGCACTCTGCTGCTTACGCCAAGTTGGGCGTGGATATCGACTACTCCGCGATCGACGTCACTGTGGACCGGCTTCCTGCCTTCATGGATTCCCTCCGTGGTGACGACGCCTGGTGCGGCCTTTCGGTTACCATGCCGTTGAAGTCGGCCATGGTCAAGGAAGTCGATGATGTACGCGGCGCGGGCGCCCACCTTGGCGTCATCAACACGGTGGTATTCGAGCACGACGCCGGGCAGGTTCGTCGGGTGGGTTACAACACCGATGTTGCAGGCATCGTGGAGGCAGTGCGGTACGCAGGTGTGGTTGCCGCACCCCACGCGGCCATCCTCGGCGGAGGCGGCACCTCGGCTGCGGCTGTCGCCGCAGCACAGGAACTCGGTGCCCGCCACGTTGACGTTTTCGTTCGCGACGCCGGACGTGCCGGTGATGCGCAAGCCGCAGCTGCCGCCGTCGGAATTTCCCTCACCGTCCGGCCTTTGACGGAAGCTGCAACCGCTGTGGCCGGGACGGATCTGGTGATTTCCACGTTTCCACCTCGTGCCGCCGATTCCCTGGCGGAGGAGCTGGCATCGCTGCCGCGCACCGGCGCCGGTGTGCTATTGGATGTCGCCTACGATCCTTGGCCCAGCCGCCTGGCGGAAGTCTGGCACGGTCAAGGGGGAGCCGTGGTCCCGGGCTTGGAGATGCTGATGTACCAGGCGGCCGAGCAGATCAGGCGCTTTAGCGGCTGTGATGTCGACGCCGCCGTCATAGATGTGATGTGCGACTCAGTCGGGCTTCCCCGGCGAGTGTTCTAGACGCCCTACATGGCAGGATTGGTTATATGTTGCGTTGGTTGACTGCCGGTGAATCCCATGGTCCGGCCCTGATCGGAATTGTTGAAGGCGTGCCTGCCGGTGTTGAACTCACCAGCGGGCAGATTCGTGATGCGCTGGCGCGTCGCCGCCTTGGCTATGGACGTGGTGCCCGCATGAAGTTTGAGCAGGACGAAGTCACCATCATGGGTGGCGTACGCCATGGGCTTACCCAAGGCGGCCCTGTGGCCATTCAGGTTGGAAACACGGAGTGGCCCAAGTGGGAGCAGATTATGTCTGCTGACCCCGTAGATCCTGAAGTCCTTGCCGATCAAGCCCGCAATGCACCCTTGACCCGTCCGCGTCCGGGGCACGCCGATTTCACGGGCATGCAGAAATACGGGTTCGACGAAGCCCGTCCGGTTCTCGAACGTGCCAGTGCACGTGAAACGGCCACACGCGTGGCTCTTGGTACCGTTGCCGCCCAGTTCCTTAAGCAACTGGGCATCGAGTTGGTAAGCCATACTGTTTCCATTGCCAGCGTGACCGTCCCCGAGGGCAGGCCGTTGCCGATGCCCCGGGATGTCATAGCCCTCGACGCCGACCCCTTGCGTTGCTTCGACCGTGAGACCTCGAACGCGATGGTGGCCGAGGTGGATGCCGCCCACAAAGAAGGCGAAACGCTGGGTGGCGTGGTAGAGGTACTGGCTTACGGGCTTCCGCCGGGACTGGGCAGCTACGTCCACTGGGATCGTCGTCTCGACTCCCGCCTGGCGGCCGCGCTCATGGGTATCCAGGCCATCAAGGGCGTAGAAGTAGGCGATGGCTTCCTTACGGCGGCTCGCCGTGGATCTGCGGCCCATGACGAGATCCTCAAGGATGAGAACGGCAAGATCGTTCGCCAGACCAACCGGGCCGGTGGCATCGAAGGCGGCATGAGCATTGGTGAAGTCCTTCGTGTCCGGGCTGCAATGAAGCCCATTGCCACAGTTCCGCGTGCGTTGCGCACTATCGACGTAAGTACCGGTGAGCCTGCCAAGGCACACCACCAGCGCTCAGACGTTTGTGCGGTTCCCGCAGCCGGTGTGGTGGCTGAAGCCATGGTCGCGTTGGTTCTGGCAGAGGCTGTCGCCGAGAAGTTTGGCGGGGACTCGGTGGCCGAGACCCAGCGCAACCTGCAGGCCTACCTTGAAAGCATCCCGGCCACCTTGGACTCGGTCGGCCGGTAGTGGTCCGCGCTATCCCGGATGGCCGGCCCGTTGTTCTGGTTGGCCCCATGGCCGTCGGGAAATCGGCCATAGGCCAGCAGTTGGCCCACCAGCTCCATCTGCCCTTTGTGGACACTGATGCAGTGGTGGTTGCTGCCCACGGCAGCATTGCCGATATTTTTGCCGGCAGGGGTGAACACGCCTTCCGCGAGATTGAGGCGCGGGCTGTAGCCAAGGCCATTGAGTCTGCGAAGGTCGACCCGGCCATTATTTCCCTCGGTGGAGGAGCGGTGCTTGACTCCGGCACCCAGCAATTGTTGGGGGAGTGCACTGTGGTCTACCTGGAGTGCGATGCAGAAACCGTCGCGGACAGAATTGCGCGGAACACCGGGCGGCCCTTGCTGCAGGGTGACGCCATGACCCGCTGGGGGGCGTTGTTTGCCACCCGGCGTCCGGTCTATGAGCGACTTGCGGACATTGTCATGGACGTCCGTTCCGGATCCGTGGCGGAAATCGGCCTCCATTTGGAGGAGCGGCTGCTCCAGCATGCAGCCTTGAAAGAGGAAGTTGAAAAGTGAGCAACGAAGCAACTGTCATCAAGGTGACCGGCCAGTCCGTTAATGAAGACTACGACGTCGTTGTGGGCCGCGGCCTGTTGGACACCCTGCCGACCAGGCTTGGCGAACGTGTCCGACGCGTTCTGGTGATCCACCCGCGGGCTCTTCGCCTGACTGGCGATACTGTGCGCGACGAGCTCGAAGCTGCAGGCTTCACGGCGCTCACGGCGGAAATTCCGGATGCGGAAGAAGGCAAGCACATTCAGGTGGCAGCCTTCTGCTGGCAGGTGCTTGGCCAGAACGATTTCACGCGATCCGATGCCATCGTGGCAGTCGGCGGCGGGGCAGTAACGGATCTCGCCGGCTTTGTGGCAGCTACATGGCTTCGCGGGGTCAAAGTCATCCACATGCCCACAAGCCTGCTGGGCATGGTGGATGCATCTGTAGGTGGAAAGACCGGCATCAATACTGCCGAGGGCAAGAACCTGGTGGGCTCCTTCCACCCGCCGGCCGCTGTCCTGGCTGACCTTGACACGCTTCAGACCCTGCCTAAGAACGAGCTCATTTCCGGAATGGCTGAGGTCATCAAGTGCGGTTTCATCGCTGATCCGGCCATCCTGGATCTCGTCGAAAAGAACACCGACGCCGTGATGGACCCGGGATCGGATGTTGTCCGCGAGCTCATTGAACGCGCCATTTCCGTGAAGGCTGATGTCGTCTCCCAGGACCTCAAGGAATCAGGCCTCCGCGAAATCCTGAACTACGGGCATACTCTGGGCCATGCCATTGAACTCGTGGAACGTTACTCCTGGCGTCACGGTGCCGCAGTTTCTGTGGGAATGATGTTTGCTGCCGAGTTGTCCCGAAGCGTGGGCCGTTTGTCCGATGCTGACGCGGACCGGCACCGCACCATTCTGGAAGGCCTCGGTTTGCCCACCACATACCGCAAGGATCGCTGGCAGGGCCTTCTCGACGGGATGCGCCGGGACAAGAAGTCACGCGGTGATCTCCTTCGGTTTGTTGTCCTGGACGGGGTGGCCAAGCCGGGAATCCTCGAAGTCCCTGACACCTCGCTCCTGTTTGCTGCCTACCAGGAGATCGCATCATGACCGTCACTCTTCGTGAAGGCGTCAGCGACTGGCCCACCGCCGGGTTCCCGGGAGTCCGGATGAACCCGGACACTTTGCTTCCCGTGGTTGTCAACGAGGAAGTCATGGAGTCCGCACTTGCGGCATCCGAAGACCCGGCGGATCGGATCATGGCGCTCTTGCTGGACAACCAACCCAAAGAGGCGGCTGAGCTCCTGGCCGAGGCCCGTTATAAAGATCCGGAGTCTTTCCGGTTGAGGATTTTCGAGGCCGAAGTCCATCGGGCAACCAACCGCTTGGATCGTGCTGTCCAGTTGTTCAAGCACCTGCTGCAGGATGTCCAGGGCAGCCCTAAGGAAGCAATTGTTCACCAATACCTGGGCCGGGCATACTTCGTCAGCGGTAACGCCCTAGCCGCGTCCGAGGAATTCGCCAGAGCCTTGGACCTGCGCGTGGCCATGGCTGCTGATGCTGCGCTGATCTACTCCTCCGCTGTTGCCCTCCAAAGGGCCCGGAACGTCCTGGAACTCGCTTCCTGAGGCCCTGTGGAACATTCCCCGCAAGCCTTTGAAGTATTTGCCGGTAGAATGGTTCTTGGATTTTTGATAAATACGCGCTGGCGGGCCGATTGGTACGCCTGCTTGGCATAGATAGCTGGCAGCCAGCACCAGTGCGATAACCAGAGGATACGAGTGGCAACCACAAACGACATCAAGAACGGGACCGTACTGAAGCTCGAGGGCCAGCTCTGGAACATCATCGAGTTCCAGCACGTCAAGCCTGGCAAGGGCGGTGCCTTCGTCCGCACCAAGATGCGCAACGTCATGTCCGGCAAGGTGGTCGACAAGACCTTCAACGCCGGCCTGAAGATTGAAACCGCTACGGTTGACCGCCGCGATTACCAGTACCTGTACCAGGACGGCGAAGACTTTGTCTTCATGGACACCCAGGACTACGACCAAATCACTGTGTCCGGTGCCACCGTGGGCGATGCCACCAACTTCATGCTCGAGAACCAGATGGTCAACATTGCCATCCACGAGGGCACGCCGCTGTACATCGAATTGCCCCCGAGCGTTGTCCTCGAAATCACCTACACGGAGCCGGGCCTTCAGGGCGACCGCTCTTCGGCAGGCACCAAGCCGGCAACCGTTGAGACCGGCTACGAAATCCAGGTTCCGCTGTTCGTTGAGCAGGGCACCAGGGTCAAGGTTGACACCCGGGATGGCAGCTACTTGGGTCGGGTCAACGACTAGTGAGCGCACGCGGTAAAGCCCGTAGCAGGGCGCTTGAAGTACTTTTCGAGGCGGAGCAACGTTCCGTTTCGGCTTTCGACGCGATGACAGCGCGCCGGGAGAAGACCGATCTTGTTATCAATCCCTACACGGTGGAAATCGTCGAGGGTGTTGTTTCCATGCAGGCAACCATCGACGAGTTCCTGCAGACGTATGCCCAAAGCTGGACGCTGGAGCGGATGCCTTCGGTTGACCGCATCATTCTCCGCATCGGTGCGTGGGAACTTCTCTACAATGACGAAGTTCCGGACGGCGTAGCTGTCAGCGAAGCTGTAGCTCTCGCAAAGACCATGTCTACGGACGAATCGCCCGCCTTCATCAATGGGCTGCTTGGCCGCCTGCAGAAGCTCAAGCCGTCGCTCCTGGCTTAGGCATGTTTTGCCGCCGGATGTAGCCGCCTGAAATTAAGAAGGACCCGTATCCACTGGATGCGGGTCCTTCTACGTTATTGGAGCACTGCTGCCCTGAGTGAGGGGATGCTCCTGAGAAGTTCGAGCTCGTCATGCTGATGGACGTGGACGTCGCGGCCGCTGAGAATCCGTTGCCGGGTAAATGCCAGTGTGGTGGCCCCTTTGATGAAGGATTTCATGTTGCTGCCTCGCCCGCGGGAAGATGCCCAGCGAATAGCGTGTCGTCGGCCTCGCGAGGTAGCCAACATCTCCACTTCTGCCGGAGTGAACCAGCCTGCGCGGGCATATTCGAGGAGTCGTTGCCGGGTGAGTTTTCCTTCAGCGACCCTGAGGAGGATGATTCCCACCGCTGCCACGAGGAAGATCGGGACCTGGACCACGAAGTATTCCACCAGGAAGTTCTGACCCATGCTGTTCCATCGGTTATGCAGGAAAATTGCGGGCAGCAAGCCGATGAAAAAGGCCAGGAGTGCATAGCCCGTGTGCCATTTTCGGGCGGCGAAGCCCATGATCAGTCCGGTTGTCCCCGTGAAAATTGCATGCGCGAATGGCGACATCACACCACGGAGGATGAAGATCCGGACCAAGTCAGTGCCTGGATCAGTGGACGAGGCTATTTCCCTTCCGAAGTAGAGAATGTTCTCCGTAAAGGCGAAGCCTGCGGCGATGGTGAAGGCGAACACCACCCCATCAACGGGTCCGTCAAAGTACTTGCGTGCTGCCAGTATCAGGACCAACAGTCCGAGCGACTTGGTGAATTCCTCCACGATGGGGGCTTGGACCGTTGCCATGAAGTAAGTGAAGGCTTCTTCGCTGGAGGTGGGGGCGGCGAGGGCGAAGAGCGGCTGGATGAGCAGTGTCCCGGCAATGGAAACCGCGGCACCCCACGTGAAAGCGAACCACAGGAGCCTCTTTGGTTCGGGTTCCCAGCGGTCGATCAGGCGTACCGTCAGGAGCACCACGGAGAGCGGAATCAAGGAGGCAATGAAGCCGATCACAAAACCGGTGATGCCGGTGTTGCCCAGCAGAAACGGCACCACCAGGAACATGCTGCCGAGAACCAGCACTGTTGCCCCGACGAGCAGGGGAAGCGTCCCCCAGGTTCGGCGTGCTTGCGGCGCTGGTGGCATGGCCCAGGTTTGGCGGGGGAGAGTTGCAGGATTGCCCGGGGCCGGCTGGTAGTTCCCGGGCTGGACGCGGCCGATCCACGTGGGGTTGGCGCCAGGCTCCAGGTAAGGCCGCGGATATGGTTGCCCGCCGGGTTGGCCGTGGTGGTTCATGGTCATGGGCAAGAGCCTATTCCACGGCACGGACTGTGAGCTTAAACTCACCAGCTGCGGCTGCCTCGGATGAGTTGGGAAAGGGGTGCTGTGGTAGCTTTGAAAAGCAAATATTCCTTTTTTAATTCCGTCCCGTGAGGCGGGGAAAGGGGAGACGAGCGATGACTGAAGTCACTTCAGGGCACGTGCCGTCGCGGGTTGTTCTCAATCAGGCGGACATTGATCGTGCGCTCACTCGTATCGCCCACGAGATCCTTGAAGCCAACAAAGGATCCCAGGATTTGGTCCTGTTGGGCATTCCCAGCCGCGGCTATCCATTGGCCGTGCGGCTTGCCAGGAAGATCGCAGCAGCCGACCCCACGGTTAACGCCGAAGCCATGGTGGGCCAACTGGACGTCACCATGTTCCGTGACGATCTTTCCCACCAGCCCACGCGGCCCCCGCGACACACCCGGCTCCCGTTGTCAGGCATCGATAACAAAGTTGTTGTCCTGATTGACGACGTCCTGTATTCGGGGCGGACCATTCGCGCTGCTCTGGATGCCCTGGTTGATCTTGGCCGCCCGCGGATTGTCCGCCTTGCTGTGCTTGTGGACAGGGGACACCGCGAGCTTCCCATCCGGGCAGATCACGTGGGAAAGAACCTGCCCACTTCCTCATCGGAAAAGGTCCGGGTCCACCTCGAGGAGATCGACTCCGTGGACGGCGTCCCCGTCAACGAGGTAGTTATTGAGGCTGGCAAGTGAAACATCTCCTTTCCACCGAAAACCTCAGTCTTTTCGATGCCATCCGTGTGCTGGACACGGCCGAGGAAATGTCCGTGGTCGGCGAGCGTGAGGTAAAGAAACTCCCGGCGCTGCGCGGCCGGACCGTGGTGAACCTCTTCTTCGAGGACTCCACCCGTACCCGCATCTCCTTCGAGGCAGCAGCCAAGCGACTCTCAGCTGATGTCATCAACTTTGCCGCCAAAGGATCCTCGGTATCCAAGGGAGAGTCCCTCAAGGACACGGCGCAAACACTGGCAGCCATGGGCGCGGACGCTGTCGTGATCCGGCACTGGGCCTCCGGCGCGCCGCACCGGCTTGCTGCTACGGACTGGATAGACGCAGCGGTCATCAACGCCGGCGACGGGACCCATGAGCACCCCACCCAGGCCCTGCTGGACGCTTTCACCATGCGTAGGCATTGGTCGCAGGTCAACGGCACTGAGTCCACGGGGGCAGACCTCAAAGGCATGCGGGTAGCGATTGCCGGCGATGTCCTGCACTCGCGCGTTGCCCGTTCCAATGTCTGGCTGCTCAAGACCCTTGGCGCCGAGGTCACGCTCGTGGCGCCACCCACGCTGCTGCCCATCGGCGTCGAGCGCTGGCCTTGCAAGGTCAGTTACAACCTGGATGAGACGCTGGAAGCCGGCACCGACGCCATGATGATGCTGCGCGTCCAGGGTGAGCGCATGAACGCCTCGTTCTTCCCTTCAACCCGCGAGTATTCGCGCCGGTGGGGTTTCGACGACGCACGGCTCCGCGCGCTGGATGACCTCGGCATGAAGGACACCATCATCATGCACCCAGGCCCCATGAACCGGGGCTTGGAGATTTCATCGGCAGCCGCCGATTCGCCGCGTTCAACTGTTCTCGCTCAGGTGCGAAACGGTGTCTCGGTCCGCATGGCGGCCCTGTACCTGCTGCTCTCCGGTGATTCCCGTGAAGCCGCCCCCAACGTAAGCCTGTCCAGCAAGGAGACCAACTGATGGCCGAGAACACCTACCTGATTCGTGGGGCCGCCATCCTCGGCGGCGAAGCTGAAGACCTCTTGATCCGTGACGGCGTCATTGAAGCACGCGGCAAGGACCTTTCCGCGGACGACGCAACTGTGATCGACGCCCAGGGCCTCGTTGCACTGCCAGGCATGGTGGACGTTCACACGCACTTGCGCGAACCCGGCCGCGAAGACGCCGAAACGGTGGAGACCGGCACCCGCGCGGCTGCCCTGGGTGGTTTCACCGCTGTCCACGCCATGGCCAACAGCAACCCGGTGGCTGACACAGCCGGAGTCGTCGAGCAGGTTCACAGCCTGGGTCGTGCATCCGGGTGGGTGGATGTCCGGCCAGTGGGTGCCGTCACCGTGGGTTTGGCGGGACAGCAGCTGGCAGAACTGGGCGCAATGGCGGACTCCCGCGCCCAAGTCCGGATGTTCTCCGATGACGGCATCTGCGTCCACGATCCCGTCCTGATGCGCCGTGCCTTGGAATACGTCAAAGCGTTCGACGGCGTGGTGGCCCAGCACGCGCAGGAGCCCCGCCTTACCGCCGGTGCGCAGATGAATGAAGGCGCAGTGTCCGCAGTACTTGGACTCACCGGCTGGCCGGCTGTTGCCGAGGAAAGCATCATTGCCCGCGATGTTCTGCTGGCCCAGCACGTGGGTTCCCGCCTTCACGTTTGCCACGTCTCCACGGCAGGATCCGTGGAAATCGTGCGATGGGCCAAGGCGCGGGGGATCAACGTTACTGCCGAGGTCACTCCGCATCACCTCCTGCTCACTGATGAACTGGTCCGCAGCTACGACCCCGTCTACAAGGTCAACCCCCCGCTGCGCACCGATGCCGACGTTCAGGCGCTGAGGGAGGGCCTGGCCGATGGCACCATCGACGTCGTGGGAACCGACCACGCCCCGCACCCCAGCGAACACAAGGAATGTGAATGGGCGCAGGCTGCCATGGGCATGACCGGTCTTGAAACCGCACTGTCCGTGGTGCAGGAGACCATGATCGAAACCGGCCTCATGACCTGGGCTGATTTCGCCAGGGTGACCTCGTTCACGCCTGCAGTCATTGGGCGCGTCGTTGATCAGGGCCGCCCGCTGGAGGTTGGCGAACCTGCCAATGTCATCTTGGTGGACCCGGCTGCGCGTTGGACCGTTGACCCGCATAAAATGGCAACCATGGGCCGCAATTCACCGTTCAAGGGCAAGGAGCTGCCCGGATCCGTGGTGGCAACCTTCTTCAAAGGCCACCCCACGGTCCTCGACGGTCAGCTCAACACGCCTTACAGGTACCCGGCAGTCAGCAGCAACTAATGGACAACCAAACTCTGACCGTGCTCATCACGGTGCCGCTGATCGTCGTCGTCCTCGCGATGATCTGGCTGGGCTGGCGGAACCGGCTGAGGCGACAAGCCGACGTCGAACGCCTCCCGGAGGTGCCCGAACAGCTGACGCCGGCCGCAGTGGTCGCAGATGGCCAGTACGTGGCCACCACCACGGCGGGCGACTGGCTGGACCGGATAGCAGTCCAAGGCCTCGGTATCCGGACCAACGCGGAATTGAGCATTCACGCTGAAGGCGCACTGTTCGACCGTTCCGGTGCAGCCCCGGTATTCATCCCGCGCTCCGCACTGGTCGATAGCCGCGAAACCAACGGCATGGCCGGAAAATTCGTCGAAAAGGACGGACTCCTGGTTATCAACTGGAAGCTGGGCTCCCGTGAACTCGACACCGGATTCCGCTCCAGGCACGCAACCGACAAGCAGCTCCTCCTCGATGCCCTCCAAGAATTGATCTCCGCAGCCCCTCAGGCAGATGCCGATAGTGGAAAGTAATAAAGTGACGGATAGTAACGCAGCCACCACCCCCGCCCCCTCAGCAGCAGTACTCGTGCTCGAAGACGGCCGCATGTTCCGCGGCCGTAGCTATGGAGCCCAGGGAACCGCCCTGGGTGAGGCAGTCTTCGCCACCGGCATGACCGGCTACCAGGAGACCATCACCGATCCCTCCTACGCCCGCCAGCTGGTGGTCCAAACTGCTCCGCACATCGGGAACACAGGCGTCAACAGCGAAGACGCTGAATCCCGCCGAATCTGGGTGGCCGGGTACATTGTGCGCGACGCCGCGCGCCGACCCTCCAACTGGCGCTCCGAGCGCAGCCTCGATGAAGAATTGGTGGAGCAGGGAATCGTCGGCATCCAAGGCGTAGACACCCGTGCCATCACCCGCCACCTTCGCGAGCACAAGACCATGCGTGCAGGTATTTTCTCCGGTGAGGCCGCACAGGCCACCGACAAGGAACTCCTGAACGCTGTCCTGGCTAGTGCCCCCATGGAAGGCGCAGCGCTGGCTGAGGAAGTCTCCATTGACCAGGCCTACGTCGTGGAACCCAAGGACCACGGCTGGGAAGGCGAGCCGCGCTTCTCCATCGCGGCCGTTGACCTGGGCATCAAGGCGATGACACCCGTCCGCTTTGCAGAGCGTGGGGTGCGCGTGCACGTCCTGCCCGCAACCTCCACCCTGGAGGACGTCAACGCAGTCAAGCCGGACGGCTTCTTCATGTCCAACGGACCCGGTGACCCCGCCACGGCAGACCACCAGGTCTCGTTGCTGCGCTCGGTATTGGACGAGAAACTTCCGTACTTCGGCATCTGCTTCGGTAACCAGATCCTGGGCCGCGCCTTGGGCTTCGGCACCTACAAGCTCCGTTACGGCCACCGTGGCATCAATCAGCCCGTCATGGACCGCCGGACCGGCAAGGTGGAAATTACCTCGCAGAACCACGGCTTCGCCGTTGACGCGCCGCTGAACGGTTCCACCGTGGCGCCGGAGGAGCGCTTCGGCCGTGTTGAAGTCAGCCACGTTTCGTTGAACGACGACGTCGTCGAAGGACTCGCCTGCCTCGACATCCCCGCTTTCTCGGTCCAGTACCACCCTGAAGCCGCGGCCGGACCCCACGATGCCGCTTACCTCTTCGACCGCTTCATCGACCTCATGGCCGACACCAAGTCCAAGGCCACAGGCGCCAACTCCACCGATTCCAAGACTGAGGACAAGAAGTAATGCCCAAGCGTACAGATCTCAAGAGCGTCCTTGTCATCGGTTCCGGCCCCATTGTGATCGGCCAGGCGGCCGAATTCGACTACTCCGGTACACAGGCGCTTCGCGTCCTGAAGGAGGAGGGCCTGCGGGTCATCCTCGTGAACTCCAACCCGGCCACCATCATGACGGACCCCGAGTTCGCTGATGCCACCTACGTTGAGCCCATCACTCCCGAGGTGGTGGAAAAGATCATCGCCAAGGAGCGTCCGGACGCCATCCTGCCCACCTTGGGTGGCCAGACCGCGCTCAACACGGCTATCGCACTGGACAAGAACGGTGTGCTGGAGAAGTACAACGTGGAACTCATCGGCGCCAACATTGCCGCGATCGAACTCGGTGAAGACCGCGAGAAGTTCAAGGGCGTGGTGGAGCGTTGTGGCGCAGAATCTGCACGCAGCCACATCATCCACACCATGGACGAGGCCTTCGCTGCTGCGGAGGACCTCGGCTACCCGATGGTGGTCCGCCCGTCCTTCACCATGGGCGGCCTGGGCTCGGGCCTGGCGTACAACGAGGAAGACCTCCGCCGCATCGTCGGCCAAGGCCTCCAGTACAGCCCCACCACCGAGGTCCTGCTCGAAGAGAGCATCCTGGGCTGGAAGGAATACGAGCTGGAGATGATGCGCGACAAGAACGACAACGTCGTTGTGGTGTGCTCCATCGAGAACTTCGACCCCGTGGGTGTCCACACCGGTGACTCCATTACGGTTGCTCCGGCGTTGACCCTGACGGACCGCGAGTACCAGAAGCTGCGCGATGTTTCCATCGCCGTAATCCGCGAAGTCGGTGTGGACACCGGCGGCTGCAACATCCAGTTCGCCATTGATCCCGCCACAGGCCGTGTAGTGGTCATCGAGATGAACCCGCGCGTATCCCGGTCCTCCGCGCTGGCGTCCAAGGCAACCGGCTTTGCTATTGCCAAGATCGCCACGAAGCTGTCCCTGGGTTACACCTTGGACGAAATCCCGAACGACATCACGCAGAAGACGCCCGCCTCGTTCGAGCCCACCTTGGACTACGTGGTGGTGAAGGTTCCGCGCTTTGCTTTCGAAAAGTTCCCGGCAGCGGATAACACCCTGACTACCACCATGAAGTCCGTTGGCGAAGCCATGGCCATGGGCCGCAACTTTACCGAAGCCCTGCAGAAGGCTCTCCGTTCCTTGGAGCAGAAGGGCTCGCAGCTCGACTTCAGCTCCGTGCCGGAGTACGAGGTTGCCGAGCTCATCGAGAAGGCCAAGCGCCCCACAACGGACCGCCTGCACCAGGTGCAGCGGGCAATGCTGGGCGGTGCCACGGTGGAAGACCTTTTCGAAGCAACAAAGATCGATCCTTGGTTCCTGGACCAGCTGCAGCTCCTCAACGAGACCGCGCAGGAGATCCGCAAGGCCGGCGTGCTCACGGAGGAAATGCTGCGGAACGCCAAGCGCCATGGTTTCTCCGATGAGCAGATCGGTGCGCTGACGCACAACAACGAAGCTGTCGTCCGCGGCGTCCGCCAGGCCCTGGGCATCCGTCCGGTCTACAAGACAGTGGATACCTGTGCCGCCGAGTTCGCCGCCTACACTCCGTACCACTACTCGTCCTATGACGAGGAAGATGAGGTAGGCCTGCACGCCAAGCCCTCCGTCATCATCCTTGGCTCGGGGCCGAACCGCATTGGCCAGGGCATCGAGTTCGACTACTCCTGCGTCCATGCCTCCATGGCGCTGCGCAAGGCCGGCTACGAGACCGTCATGGTCAACTGCAACCCGGAGACCGTCTCCACGGACTACGACGTCTCCACGCGCCTCTATTTCGAGCCGCTGACCCTTGAGGACGTCCTCGAGGTCATCGCCGCTGAAGAGCGCACCGGTGGCGTCATGGGCGTCTTCGTGCAGCTTGGCGGTCAGACCCCGTTGAAGCTGGCGCAGCAGCTGGCCGACGCCGGCGTTCCGATTTTGGGCACTTCGCCAGAAGCGATCGATCTGGCGGAGCACCGCGGCGCGTTCGCCCGTGTCCTGGATGAAGCCGGACTGACCTCCCCGAAGAACGGCACCGCCGTATCCTTCGAGGACGCCAAGAAGATCGCCGACGAAATCGGCTACCCGGTGCTGGTCCGTCCGTCTTACGTCCTCGGCGGCCGCGGCATGGAAATCGTCTACGACGAAGCAAACCTCTCCCGTTATATCGCCAACGCCACGGAAATCACCACGGACCACCCGGTGCTGATCGACCGCTTCCTTGAGGACGCCGTCGAAATTGACGTTGATGCTCTCTTCGACGGCACTGACATGTACCTCGGTGGCATCATGGAGCACATCGAAGAAGCCGGGATCCATTCCGGTGACTCTGCTTGCGTGCTTCCCCCGATCACCCTGGGCAACAACGTGATAGAGCGGGTGCGCACGGCGACCCGAGCCATTGCCGAAGGTGTGGGCGTCCGGGGCCTCATCAACATCCAGTTCGCACTGGCCTCTGATGTCCTGTACGTCCTTGAAGCCAACCCGCGTGCTTCGCGCACCGTTCCGTTCGTCTCCAAGGCAACGGGTGTGCAAATGGCCAAGGCGGCAGCGCTCATCGGCACGGGGGTGACCATTAACCAGCTCCGCGGCGCCTACAAGATGCTGCCGGAAACCGGTGACGGCTCCACCCTGCCGCTGGACGCCCCGGTTGCTGTCAAGGAGGCAGTCCTTCCGTTCAGCCGCTTCCGTACTCCTGAAGGCAAGGTTGTGGACTCCCTGCTCGGCCCGGAAATGCGCTCCACCGGTGAAGTCATGGGCATCGACAAGCACTTTGACACGGCGTTCGCCAAGAGCCAGGCAGCGGCAAACAACGCCCTGCCCACCGAAGGCAAGATTTTCGTCTCAGTAGCCAACCGCGACAAGCGCTCGGTGATCATGGGCGTCAAGCGCCTCTCGGACCTGGGCTTCGAGATCGTCTCCACCGGAGGCACGGCTGACGTGCTGCGCCGCAACGGCATCCAGGCGACTCCGGTACGCAAGGTTGCCGAGGGCAGCAGCGCAGAGGGCGAAGGCACCATTGCTGATCTGGTCATCGCGGGCGAGATCGACATGGTCTTCAACACGCCCTCCGGTGGCGAGGCCCGCAGCGACGGATACGAACTCCGTGCCGCTGCCACGTCCATCGGCATTCCCTGCATCACCACCGTTGCCGAGTTCAACGCCGCCGTGCAGGCCATTGAGGCCTTGCGCACCTACGAATGGTCTGTGACCAGCCTGCAGGAGCATGCGGCCAACCTCGCGGCAGCAAAGGAAGCAGCCAGTGCCTGAGTCTGCTTCACCACAGCAGGAGCAGCAGCCGGCCCGGGAGTCTTTTGGCTCCCGGCTGGCTGCGGCCATGGCGGCCCGCGGTCCGCTCTGTGTCGGTATCGACCCCCACCCGCAGCTCTTGGCTGAATGGGGTTTAAACGACGACGTCGCCGGCCTGGAGCGCTTCTCGCTGACAGTGGTGGAGGCCGTGGCTTCACTCGCTGCCGCGGTCAAGCCGCAGGTGGCGCTCTACGAGCGACACGGCTCGGCCGGAATGGCTGTTCTGGAACGCACCCTCGCCGCCTCCGCGGAGGCGGGCGTGCTCAGCATCGCCGACGCCAAGCGTGGGGATATCGGCTCCACCATGGCGGCTTACGCGGATGCATGGCTGCGGGATGGTTCGTCCTTGGCTGCGGACTCGGTGACCCTGAGCCCGTACCTTGGCTTTGAGTCCCTGCGCCCGGCTTTGGATCTTGCTGCGCAGTACGGCAGGGGAGTGTTCGTGCTTGCACTGACATCGAATCCGGAAGGAAAGTCTGTCCAGCACGTCGGCGGAAGCGATTCCGTTGCGCGCAGGATTGTGGCCGCAACTGCAGCTGAAAACCAGCGGTACCAGGGCACTCTTGGTTCTGTGGGTTTGGTTGTTGGCGCCACCATCGGTTCCGCGCTGGAGGATCTTGGCATCGACCTTGCCCCGGTCCGTGGAGCTATCCTGGCCCCGGGCCTCGGCGCCCAGGGCGCTACTCCTGCTGATCTTCGAGCGACTTTCGGCGCCGCCTACCCCAGCGTCCTGGCGACCTCCAGCCGTAGGATCCTGGCTGCTGGTCCGTCTTTGGCGGGCCTGCGTGCCGCTACAGAAGAGACGCTGGGCGGGCTTCGCTCGGAGTAAGTTGCCCACCCTCATTGCGCAACCGGGCCCCCTGCCGGTAGGTTCAGGATCAGTCCGCGTGATCTGGATCACAATCGCGATCTGACAGGGGTTTGGCAGTGGGCCTTAAAGAGCTGACACCGCAGGAGCGTTCCGATGCGCTTGAGAAGGCTGCCAAGGCGCGGGCCGTGCGTGCCGCCGCCAAGGAAAGACTCAAGCGCGGGGAGGTTAGCGTAGCGGAGCTCATTTCTTCCGGTACCACCGATGAAGCCATTGCGCGCATGAGGGTAGTGGAGTTGTTGGAGGCCCTGCCCGGCATCGGGCCCGTCAGGGCTGCCGGGATCATGGCGGAGATCGGCATTGCGGGATCCCGGCGCATCAGGGGGTTGGGAATTCACCAGGCCCGGGCGCTGGTAGATTTTATGGATACCCAGCAAAGCGTTTGACGCATCTCCCCGAAGGAATCCGTGAGCAAGAAACCCGGACTGACTGTCCTTGCAGGCCCCACTGCCGTTGGCAAGGGAACCGTATCCACCTACATCAGGGACAACTATCCGGAGGTTTGGCTCTCAGTCTCGGCAACAACCCGGGCTGCGCGTCCGGGCGAAAAGGACGGGGTTCACTACTTCTTCAAGTCCGCCGAGGAGTTTGACTCCCTTGTAGCTGAGGGTGAGCTGCTGGAGTGGGCCGTGGTACATGGCCGAAACCGCTACGGGACCCTCCGCAGCACCGTGGATGCCGCTATCGCCGACGGAAAGTCGGTACTTCTTGAGATTGACCTCCAAGGTGCGCGACAGGTCAAAGCTGCCGTCCCGGACGCGAATTTCGTGTTCCTGGCACCACCCAGCTGGGACGAAATGGTGCGCCGCCTGGTGGGTCGCGGCACCGAAACTCCCGAGGAACAGCAGCGCAGGCTGGGAACCGCTAAACTGGAACTTGCTGCTGAACCGGAGTTTGACCACACCGTCATCAATGACGACGTTCGCCGGGCAGCGGACGAGCTTGTTTCACTCATGGGGCTTACCCCGCACCAGCGCTAAAGCGCTTGCATTTGTTGGCCCGCTAAAATTTGGAGAATTCGTGTCCACGAACCTTGAAGGCATCATCAACCCGCCGATCGATTCGCTGCTTGAGGCTGCTGATTCCAAGTACGGCCTGGTCATCTTCGGCGCCAAGCGCGCCCGCCAGATCAATGCCTACTACGCACAGCTGCACGAGGGCCTGTTCGAGTACGTTGGCCCGTTGGTTGACACCAAGCTGAATGAGAAGTCGTTGTCCATCGCGCTGCGCGAGATCAACGAAGGCCTGCTGGTTTCCACGCCGATCGAGCCCGCAGAATAACAAAGACTGCCTGTTGACGGAGGTCACGTGCGCATAGTCCTCGGAGTCGGGGGAGGGATCGCAGCCTATAAGGTTGCATCGCTCCTCCGGCTTTTTACTGAAGCCGGTCACAAGGTGTCGGTCATCCCCACGGATGCCGCTACCCGATTCGTCGGTGTGGCCACCTGGGAAGCCCTTTCCGGCAACCCTGTGAGCAACAGCGTCTTCGACGACGTCGAGAAGGTCAACCATGTCCGCCTGGGGCATGAGGCGGACCTGATCGTGGTTGCTCCTGCCACCGCCGATCTCCTGGCCAAGGCAGCTACCGGACAAGCAGGCGACCTCCTCACCAACACGCTCCTCATGGCCAACGGGCCGGTTCTGTTTGCTCCTGCCATGCACACGGAAATGTGGCAGCACGCCGCAACCCAAACCAACGTTGAGACGTTGCGGAGCCGTGGCGTGACGGTGCTCGAGCCTGCTTCCGGTCGCCTGACGGGAGCCGACTCGGGTCCGGGCCGTCTGCCCGAACCGGAAGCCATTTTTGCTGCCGCCATGGCTTTGGCTGAGGCTTCTACGGATGACGAACCGGACGCAGCACCAGCCGCGCACACATCCTTGGCTGGACGTACGGTCAGCATCTCCGCCGGTGGCACCCGGGAAGCGTTGGACCCGGTCCGGTTCCTGGGCAACCGCTCCTCCGGCAAACAGGGCGCAGCTTTGGCCGCGGCGGCTTTGGCTGCCGGAGCAACAGTTCGGTTCCTTGCTGCGCACATGGACGTCCAGCCGCCTGCCGGCGTCGAGCTTGTCCGCGTTGAATCAGCCTTGGAACTGCGCGAGGCTGCGCTAAAAGCTGCAGTGGACTCCGACGTCGTTATTATGGCTGCTGCCGTCGCGGACTTCCGTCCGGCAGAGGTCTCGGACACCAAGATCAAGAAGGTCGACGGCGAGGACGCACCTGTGGTGCGGTTGATCCGGAACCCGGACATTCTGCACGAGCTGGTGGAGCGTCGCAATGCCGGCGGTGGCCAGCAGTTGATTGTCGGTTTCGCAGCCGAAACGGGCGACGCCCAAGGCGACGTCCTGGAACATGCAGCGGCCAAGCTCAAGCGCAAGGGCTGCGACCTCCTGGTGGTGAACCAAGTGGGCATTGGCCGTGTTTTCGGCCTAGATGAGAACTCAGTGGTCATTCTCTCCGGTCACGGAGCCGCAGCTGAATCGGCCGCCGGCTCAAAGGCCGACGTCGCGGCTGCTGTGATTGATCGGGTGGGCGCCGAACTCACGCGGGTCTTCCCGGCCACGTAACTGAGCCCACACACCCGAATTCTTAGCAAAGGGACACACGGCAGATGCCGCCGTCCCGCAACCCAGTAAGGTGGTCGAGTGACTTTACCGCTGCACCATGAACACCATGGCACCCCGTCCAAGCTCCGGCTCTTCACCTCCGAATCGGTCACTGAAGGGCACCCGGACAAGATCTGCGACCAAATCAGCGACGCCATTTTGGACGCTCTGCTGGCTGCTGATCCTGAATCCCGGGTCGCTGTTGAAACCATGGCCACTACGGGCTTGGTGCACGTGGCTGGTGAGGTTACTACCGATGCCTACGTGGAGATTCCGCAGATTGTCCGCGAGACGATCCTGGGCATTGGCTATGACTCGTCCGCAAATGGATTCGACGGCGCCCGCTGTGGTGTGTCGGTGTCCATCGGCCAACAGTCCAACGACATCGCCGGTGGCGTATTCAACTCACTTGAGGCCCGTGAAGGCCGGCAAGAGGACGACTACGACCTCCAGGGCGCCGGCGATCAGGGAATCATGTTTGGCTATGCCAGCGATGAGACGGCGTCTTACATGCCTACCCCCATCTGGCTCGCCCACCGTTTGTCCGAACGCCTTACTGAGGTCCGCAAGAACGGCGAGTTGGCTTACCTTCGCCCGGACGGCAAGACACAGGTCACCGTAGGTTACGACGGCGATCGGCCGGTTTCCGTGGAAACTGTGGTCATCTCCAGCCAGCACGCTGAAGAGGCCAGCCTTGAGCAGCTTCGCGCGGACTTGGCCAGCTACGTGATCGACCCCGTCATGTCAGCCTCCAACCTGGATATCTCACACACCGCAAACATCCTCAACCCTGCAGGCGCCTTCGTCATCGGCGGTCCCGTAGGGGACGCCGGGCTCACAGGACGCAAGATCATCGTGGACACTTACGGGGGATTTTCCCGCCACGGCGGTGGCGCATTCTCCGGTAAGGATCCGTCCAAGGTGGACCGTTCAGCGGCTTATGCCATGCGCTGGGTCGCCAAGAACGTGGTGGCCGCCGGACTGGCCAAGCGGGCTGAGATTCAAATTGCCTACGCCATCGGCCAGGCACGCCCGGTTGGAACGTACGTTGAGACCTTCGGCACGGAAACCGTTGATCCGGCCCGCATTAGCGAAGCCATCGATGAACTGTTCGACCTTCGTCCGCGCGCCATCATTGATGCGCTTGATCTCAAACGGCCCATTTACGCAAAGACGGCGGCCCACGGTCACTTTGGTCGCGACGACCCCGATTTCACGTGGGAACGCCTGGACCGGGTGGCCGACCTGAAGGAATACTTCAACGCCTGACCCTTGGACACCGGTTGGGCGGCGGACGCATCAACCCTGCGTTGTTGTAATGTCAGTGGCCCATGATTGGCTGGTGCCAGAGAGATGCCCGCGGCGGGTCAATCCCGCTGCGGGCATTCCAGGTTAAGAATGCGTGGTGCTTTTCCGCGCCAGAGGTGGAGGTGAAGTGCTTGGCAGGTCACGATGCCCAGCCGTCGTTGCTGCAGGGCTTTCCGGATCGCGCGCCGATCAACGGTCCGCCACTTGCGGCTGAAAATCCGGTGGCGAGGGTGGTGCTCGAGTCGTCCCTGCCCCATTTGGACCGGCCATTCGACTACAGCGTTCCAGCTGAACTCGCGGAGGTGGCTGCGCCCGGCGTCCGGGTTAAGGTCAAATTCAACGGCCAGGAGCTCAACGGCTACATCATTGAAAGGCGCGCAGACTCGGATGCTGCGGCACCGCTGAGCACCCTGCACAAAGTGGTCTCACCGGTTGCGGTCCTCACCCCGGCCGCTATGGAGTTGGCCGGTACCGTAGCTGCCCGGTACGCCGGAACCCTCAGCGATGTCCTTCGAACGGCAATTCCTCCGCGGGTGGCCAAGGTGGAGAAGGAGCTGCTGGCCGGAGAGTTGGACGCGGGTGTTGTTGACCTGAAACCGGACACGGATGCCCGCGCGTGGGCTTCTTACGGCAATGGCGAGCCGTATCTGCAGCACCTCGCTAACGGCGGTTCCCCCAAAGCTGTCCTCACTGCTCTCCAGGGATTCGGCCCTGATGGTTGGCCGGCCCTGGTAGCTTCGGCCGTTGCCACGGTTCGTTCTTCGGGACGCGGCGCGGTGGTGGTGGTGCCGGACTATCGTGATCTTGAGCAGTTGGAAAGGGCGCTGGGCAATGTCCTGCCCGCATCCGACGTTGCCCGGCTAACGGCCGATGACGGACAAACTCCCCGCTACAGGAACTTTCTCAGGCTTCTTAGCGGTGCGGCGGGAGTAGCGATCGGCACTCGCTCGGCGGCCTATGCTCCGGTTCGCGATCTTGGTCTGGTGATCTGCTGGGACGACGGCGACGACCTCCACATCGAGCAACGGGCTCCTTATGCGCACACCAGGGAAGTCCTGCTGTTGCGCGCCGAGCAGGAGAACGCTGCTTGTCTCATGGCCTCGCACAACCGAAGCACCGAACTCCAACGCCTTGTTGAGATGCAGTGGGCAGTTCCGATTGAAGCACCGCGAAGTACTGTCCGCGCCACAACGCCCAGGCTTCTCAACACCGCCGACAGTTTCGAACAAGAACGTGACCCACTGGCGCGTATTGCGCGTTTGCCGGGTGCGGCGTGGCGGGCAGCCAAAGAGGGCCTGGAGCGGGGTCCTGTCCTGGTCCAGGTGGCCCGGGCCGGATATGCCCCGTCTTTAGTGTGCGAGACATGCCGCGAATTGGCGCGCTGCAACGCCTGCCAGGGGCCTCTGGCCGTGTCCAGCAGTTCGGCCATGCCCGCTTGCCGGTGGTGCTCCACGCCCGCGCCGCAATGGCGCTGCGCTCACTGCAGCGGAACACGACTGCGCCGGGGAGCGGCAGGCGTCATGCGGACGGCAGAGGAGTTGGGGCGGGCTTTCCCGGGCAAAGCGGTGGTGACCTCTTCCGGTGAACACATCAAGGCAACTGTTTCTGATGCTCCCGCCCTGGTGGTCGCTACGGTGGGCGCTGAGCCTGTTGCACCAAACGGTTACGCGGCAGCCCTGTTACTGGACGGCAACTCGTTGCTCCGGCGCGAGAACCTGCGCGCAGGGGAGGACACTGTCCGCCGGTGGTTCAACGCCGCATCCCTCGTGAAGCCGGCCAGCCAAGGTGGACTCGTGGTCATTACAGCCGACGATACCGCGGCTACGGGAGCACTGTTGCGGTGGGATGCTGCCGGCTTCGCCTCACGTGAACTGGCGCTTCGAAAGGAATTGCAGCTGCCCCCGGCAGTCCGCGTGGCTTCCGTGACCGGTTCCAGGGCCGACGTCGTGCATTTCAGCGACGCTCTGGAGGCCAGCGCCGCGCTGGGCTCGGTAGCAAAGCTCCGCAAAGCCGGGCCCGCGCCGGTTCAGTTGTTCGGCGGTGCCCAATCGTCAGCCGCTGATATCGATGCAGAGGTCAGGACGCTCTACTTCATTCCTTACGCAGACGCTGCGGAGACCACCCGTGCCATGCGGGCTGTGAAGGTGGCCAGTGCCGCCAAGCGCACGTCGGGCCCGGTGCAGTTGCGGATGGACGGAGTAGACGTCCTCTGACCCTGGCTGTGCCCTCGGCTACGCCTTTCGTCGACGCTGAGACACCACTTCTTCGGCTGCGGCAAGGAGCTGCCGTGCCGATTCGTCCCAGTTGAATTTTGCAGCGCGTTCCACAGATGTTCGGGAGCGCTCCCGCCAGAGGGAATCCTCGCCCAGTGCAGTCACAGCCGCCGCGAATTCCGCCGGCGATTCAGGGTGAACGTAGCTGACGGCTTCGCCTCCGACCTCACGGAAGATGGGAATGTCACTTGCGATTACGGGCGTACCCAAGGCCATGGCCTCAACAAGCGGCAATCCATATCCCTCAGCACGTGAAAGGCTGACCAGTGCGGTGGCCCTCAGCAGGAGTTCGTCGTATTCCGCATCAGTGACACCGTTGTGAAACACCACCTTGGCTCGGTCGGGAACCAAGGCCTCCAATTCAGCTTTGCGTTGGGGGGTGATCCGGCTGAGCAAGTGCAGGGTGTATTCGTGCAGGCCGGACATGCCCCGGATCATGGTTTCGACGTTCTTGTAGGGCATGAACGAACCCATGTAGAGGATGGACTTGTCTGCGCCTGCTTCAGGGTCTCGAGGTGTTTGACCGGGTTGGGGTGCGTTCCCCACAATTCGAACGGGACGCTTCGTCAGTGCGTACTTGGCCATGAGGGCTTCAGTGGTGTGGCTGATGGTAGCCACGATGTCGGCGCGGTTGAGCAGGAGCCGCTGTGGCCAGAACGCCTTGTGGTAGAGCCTCCACAGCAGGCGGACGGGGGCGGGCAGGAAGCCCGGGGGTGTCGGGTGTTCGTAGTAAATGAGGTCATGAAGGGTGAGAACCAGCCCGTATTTGCGGCCGAAGGTGCCCATGGTCTGCATGGGGCAGACCACCACGTCAGCACCAACGGGGTTGACCTTGCGGGCCACGAACAATTCCAAAGGTGACAGCGGGCTGTTGACCATGACGTGCGGGACGTCAGGGAGAAGGGCCAGTTGGCGCTTGTCGCTGATCAGCATGGTGACGTCGGCGATTTTTGACGTTGCGGCTATGAGGCTGGAACCGTAGCGGCTGATGCCATCGTGATGGTCCGTTCGGGTAAAGCGGGCGTCGATGACGATTTTCACGCGGGATGTTCCTCCAGGAAGGTACGGATTGCTTCTGCGGCCGGAACCGGCGTCTCGTAGTGGATGAGATGCCCGACGTCGGGAATCACTTCCAGCTTTGCCTCGGGTAGGCGTTTCATGAGTTTGTGCTGGTTGGGAAGGGTGGCGATCTCATCTTTTTCGCCGGCAATGAGCAACACGGGGAGCGCTAATTGCTCAGCGACTTCAGCTACGTTGCCCGAGACGGAAGCCTTGAACGATTCGAGCAGGCTCTTCCTGTCTGCGAAGGCACTGAAATAGGCGTCGTGCTGGCCGTGGATGAAACGGCGCAGGTTTTTGTCCTTGGTCTTGGCCATGGTGATGCTCATGATGCGAACGATCACCCGGTTGCGAAGGACCGCCAGTCCCAGCGCGCGGGGAAGTTTGGCGGACACTTGGTAATACAGCACCGCAAGCTTTGTCATGATGCCCTTGGGACCCTCCAGAGCCGGGGCGGCGATCGGGTTGATGAGGACCAGCGGGTAGACGGCTCCCGGATTCGCGGCGGCAAAGTGGCTGGTAACGATTGAGCCAAAGGAGTGACCCAGAAGGACAGTCTTGTTATCCAAACCGAGCGCGGCCATGAAACCGGAGATGAACTTCCCATAGCGTTCAACGGTGTGTTCGTCCTCGACGAAGGGTTCCGAGCTCCCGAAGGCGGGCAGGTCCGGCATGATGATGCGCATTTCCGGAAGGTGATCGGCGACGCGCAGCAATCCATGGTGGTCTCCCCGGAAGCCATGGATGACCAGAACGGTGCGGGTCATGGGAGTGACGCTGACAGGCCGGTACGTCCAGTAGGCTACGTTGCTGCCGTCCACATCGACGTCGGAGGCGCTCGTCCGCCCCCGCAGCCCCGTGCTGAAGAAGTCGTTGGTGGCCTCTACACCCTTGGTGGAGTGTTCGGTGTCCACGTTGTCCATACGTTGGTCCCTACTTCACGTTGTCCGGGTGTGATCCCGTCCGATGATGGCGTTCGAGTGCTGCGATGCCGTCCATGTCCGCGCCCTCCAGGTCGAAATCGAAGACGGCGAAGTTTTCCTTGATCCGTCCCGCTGTGCTCGCTTTGGGGATGACCAGATTTCCCAACTGAAGATGCCACCGCAGAATGATCTGGGCCGGAGTCCGGCTGTACTTTTCGGACAGCGAGAGGATTGCCGGGTCCTCCAGCACCTGCCCGCGGCCAAGGGGGCTCCATGCCTCGGTGCGGATTCCGAGTTGCTCGTGCAAAGTCCGCAATCTGGTCTGCTGCAGCCAAGGGTGCAGTTCAATCTGGTTGACCGCAGGAACAACCTCGGCCTTTTGCATCAGCTGGTCGAGATGGTCGGGCTGGAAGTTGGAAACGCCGATGGCCCGCACCTTTCCCTCCCTGTAAAGGGTTTCCATGGCCTTATAGCTTTCGGCGAACAATCCCCGTCCGGCACACGGCCAATGAATCAGGTAGAGGTCCACGTAGTCGAGTCCAAGGTTTGCCATGGATGTGTCAAAGGCTCGCAGCGTTGCATCGTAGCCCTGGTCATCGTTCCAGACCTTGGTGGTTACGAAGACGTCCTCACGTGCGAGTGCGTGCACAGATTCGCCGGAGCCGCCGGTGCCTCTGTTGGCTTCGGCGGCGTCGCCGATTGCGCCGCCCAATGCCCGGCCCACACCTACCTCGTTGCCGTACATAGCTGCTGTATCGAATCTCCGGTAGCCTTCGCCGAGTGCCGTGGCGACCAATGCTTCTGCGTCCTTGGCGGGAACTTTATAGAGTCCGTATCCCATGCGGTCCATCTGTACGCCATTGTTCAGCGCCAACGTGTTTGATGTCAGCTCGGAAGGGGATCTCATAGCAACGACTCTACCCATTCCTTGCACGATTGCTTCAGGAATGGCCGTTGAAACTCACCAGGCGTCGGGCTGAGGCTTCGTCCAGAATAAGGTCTGTTGCCAGTCCCGCTGCCAGAGCTCCCTGGAGGCCGTTGATCTTGGACGCTCCTGATACCACGCAGATCCGGCGCCTGACTTGACGCAACTGTTCATGGCTGGGACCGGTTGACCTTGCATTCAGGGTGATGCCGTCCGAGGACCCGTCACTCCGGAAGAAGACCGTTGCAACGTCACCCACGACGTCGTCGGCCGCCAGCATGGTGAGGTCATGTTCATCGAGGTAACCACCGGCGTAGACATGGCTCGGGTAGTCCGAATCCACCGATCCGACGCCGAAGATGGCGATGCTCATCCGATCCTGCAAGTCCAGTATGCGTTGAACGCTGCGCTCATTCCACATTGCCGTCTTGGTGGAGGCATGATCAAAAAACGCCGGAACGGGGAACTGCTCCACGCGCGCACCGTAGGCGCTCCCGAAGCGCCGCATGATGTCACTGGCATAGGTAATGCCGGTGGTTTGCATGTTTCCGGCGCCGTTGAGCTGAACCACAATGCTGTCGTGGGTCACCTTGCGGGTGAGGTGCCGGCTGACCGCGCTGAGTGTCGCGCCCCAGGCCACGCCGATGATGGCATTCGAGTCCACCAAGGGCCCGATTGTTCGTGCAGCCTGCATGGCTACGCGGTCCAAGGTCTCGGCCTCGTTGAGAGTATCCAGAACCGGAACCACGTGGACGTCCACGCCGTACTGGTTCCGGATCTGGCTTTCCAGCTCAGGGCCGGTATCAAAGGGACTTCGAATCTGGATCTGAACCAAGCCTGTTTCCCTTGCGGAAGACAACAGCCTGGACACCGTGGACCTGGACGTCCGGAGTTCCCGGGCAATCGCATCCATGGTCAGGTCCTGCAGGTAATACATCTGTGCAGCCCGGAGCGCATCCGAGTGACGTGATCGTGCCATCTCATTTCCTTACTGCACGTTTGTGCATATAGCTTGACTCCATTTTCCACCTTCGCAAGATTAGTGGTGAACGGTGCAGCAGCGAGTGGCGCGGCGCACGAACCAAGCCCAAGGGAGCAGTTTTGGGACACAACAAGATTTCCGGTACCTCACAGCAAACTCAGCGCGACTCCGTGGTTGCCCTGCAGGAGAGGCCTTCGGCCAAGGTACTCATCATCGGCGGGGGCATCAATGGTGTGGGAACGTTCCGCGATCTCGCCCTGCAAGGCGTGGACGTGGCACTTGTTGAACGCGGTGACTACTGCCAAGGCGCCAGCGGAGCGTCGTCCCACATGATTCATGGCGGCATCCGATACCTGGAGAACGGTGAGTTCCGCCTGGTTCAGGAATCCGTGGTTGAGCGCAACAGGCTCCTGCGGATCGCTCCGCACTACGTGAAGCCACTGCAGACCACCATTCCGATCTTCAGCACGTTCTCCGGCATCCTCTCCGCACCCATGCGCTTCCTCACCCACAAACAGGGCAAGCCCAAGGAACGCGGCGCGTTTCTCATCAAGGTCGGTTTGAGCATGTACGACTTCTTCTCCCGCGACGGCGGCAGCGTACCCCGCCACCAATTCCGGGGCCGTACCAGGGCCCTGGCCGAGCTTCCCAAGCTTCACTCCGGAATCAAGTACGCGGCTACCTATTTTGATGCTTCCGTTCACAACCCGGAACGCCTCACCCTCGACGTCCTGCAGGATGGTGAGAAAGCAGGCCGCGGCGGTGGACTGCCGGGAGGGAGCGCCCGAGCCAGCAATTACGTGTCGCTCGTGTCCATGGGCTCGGACGGAGTCCGGCTCCGCGATGAACTGACCGGCAAGGAATTCGACTTCCAGGCTGACGTCATCGTCAACACCACCGGTGCCTGGGTAGACCTCACCAACCAGGCCATGGGAGCGGTCAGCAAGTTCATGGGCGGCACCAAGGGATCGCACATCGTCCTGGACCACCCTGAACTGCTTGCTGCCTGCAACGGCCGGGAAATCTTCTTCGAGCACACTGATGGCCGCATCGTCCTGATCTACCCCATGGGAGACCGTGTGCTGGTTGGAACCACGGACGTGGACGCTGACATGTCACAAGACGCCGTCTGCACAGAGGAAGAAATCGACTACTTCTTCGATCTCGTTGGCCATGTCTTCCCCACCATCAAGGTGGAACGCGAACAGATCGTCTACAGCTTCGCCGGTGTTCGGCCCCTGCCGCGCCACGACGAGACCCAGCCCGGATTCGTCTCACGCGACTACCGCATCGAACGCAGCGTCCGTACCGGCAGCGACTCGGTGGCGACGCCAGGCGGCAAGGCCGCCGTCGTCCTCAGCTTGGTGGGTGGTAAATGGACCACGTTCCGCGCCTTGGCCGAGCACATGACCAACGACGTCCTCGGCGAACTGGGGCTGGAACGCAAAGTCTCGACGGCGAAACTCGCCATTGGCGGTGGCGCCGGCTTCCCTGCCACTGAACAAGGGGAACAGGAATGGATCAAGAAGCACATGGGGCCGGGCCTGGACGCTGACCGGGTAGCTGTCCTGCTGACCCGGTACGGAACCAGGGCAGAGGACGTCATCAACTACCTCAACGCCGGACACGACGCTCCGCTGCGCTCCACCCGCGAACTGAGCGTCCGGGAATTGGCTTTCATGGCCGAGCACGAGCAAATCGGGCATTTGGTGGATGTCCTCATCCGCAGGACCTCGCTCGCGTTCCGTGGCCTGGTTACCGGCGAGTTGCTCAATGAGATTGCCGCGGCGTTGGCAGAACCGCTGGGTTGGGACGCTGCTGCCCGCGAGGCAGAAATCCGCCACGCCCAAGAAGTGTTGCAGCGCTTCCACAAGGTTGACGTGCACAGTCTCGTAGCCTGAGCTCAAGCAGCGGAAAACAGCTTGACCGTCCCAGCGTGCGGTAGGGACGGAATGGGGTAGGTGGGCCCGCCAGGGGCCCACCACACCGGGACGGTTCCGGGGTACATCGGAACCGTCCCAACAGCCTCTTCACCCGCGAGGAGGCTGACAACAGAAAAATGAGGAGTCAAAGATGTCTCTTGGAATTGTTTTCCTTTCCGAAGTATTCGGAACCATGATGCTGACCCTGTTGGGCTGCGGTGTCGTGGCAAACGTTGCGCTCAAAGGCACCAAGGGCAACAACGGTGGATTCTTGATGGTGACGTGGGGCTGGGGTATTGCGGTCTTCGCGGGCGTTTTCGTGGCTGCAAAGTCCGGTGCGCACCTCAACCCGGCCGTCACTTTAGGCCTGTTGGTCAATCAGAAAGCAGAATACGCCCCAGGCGTTCCCGTGGATTTCGCGTCCACCCTGACGTACTTCGGCGCTGAATTGCTCGGCGCATTCCTGGGTGCTGTTGTTTGCTGGCTCGCTTACAAGCAGCACTTCGATGAGGAGCCCGTTGCGGCAAATAAGTTGGGCACCTTCTCCACCGGTCCGGCCATCCGTTCCACCCCGTGGAACCTCATCACCGAAATCATCGGCACGTTCGTCCTGGTCTTCGTCATCCTGACCTTCGGCGGCACCCCCTCAGGCCTCGGCCCGCTGGCAGTTGCACTGCTTGTTGTCGGTATCGGCGTTTCCCTCGGTGGCCCCACCGGTTACGCCATCAACCCCGCACGTGACCTTGGCCCCCGCATCGCCCACGCCCTCCTTCCCATCAAGGGCAAGGGCAGCAGCGACTGGGCATACTCCTGGATTCCGGTCGTCGGACCGCTGGCTGGCGGTGCCCTCGCAGGGCTTGTGGCCATCTGGGTGCCGGACATCATGCCCGCACTCGCAGGCTAGTAATGCACTCACTCGCAACACCCATCCGCACGTTGTAGATCACCACCTGAGCAGCTAACAAAAACAGACAAGGACGTCACCATGAATCAATACGTCATCGCCATCGATCAGGGCACCACCAGCTCCCGTGCCATCGTCTTCGACCACACGGGCAACATCGTCTCCACAGGCCAGATGGAGCACGAGCAGATCTTCCCGCAGGCCGGCTGGGTGGAGCACAACCCCGCCGAAATCTGGAACAACACCCGCGAAGTCATTGCCTCAGCCCTGTCCAAGGCGAACCTGACACGGCACGACATCGCCGCCGTCGGCATTACCAACCAGCGCGAAACCGCTGTCGTCTGGGATAAGAACACCGGCGAGGCCGTCTACAACGCCATCGTCTGGCAGGACACCCGCACCCAGCCGATCGTCGATGAACTGGCACAGGACGGGGGAGTGGAGCGCTTCAAACAGAAGGTCGGCCTTCCGCTGGCAACGTACTTCTCCGGCACCAAGATCAAATGGATCCTGGACAACGTCGAAGGCGCCCGTGAGAAAGCCGAAGCCGGCGACCTCCTCTTCGGCAACACCGATGCCTGGGTTCTTTGGAACCTGACAGGCGGTGTGGACGGCGGTGTGCACGTTACTGACGTCACCAACGCCTCCCGCACCCTGTTCATGGACCTTGAGACACTGCAGTGGGACCAGGAAATCCTGGACGTCTTCGGTGTCCCGGCCTCCATGATGCCTGCCATCAAGTCCTCCTCCGAGGTGTACGGCCACGTCCACACCTCGCAGTTGCTTCGCGAAACGCCGGTAGCCGGCATCCTCGGCGACCAGCAAGCAGCAACCTTCGGTCAGGCCGCATTCCAACCAGGGGAAGCCAAAAACACCTACGGCACCGGCTGCTTCCTGATCTTCAACACCGGCGAAGAGATCGTCCACTCCAAGAACGGCCTCCTCACCACCCTCGGCTACAAACTGGGCGACGCCAAGCCGCACTACGCCCTCGAAGGATCCATCGCCGTCACCGGGTCCTTGATCCAGTGGCTCCGCGACAACCTCGGCATGATCAGCTCCGCCCCGGAGGTCGAGGAACTCGCCGCCGGTGTTAAGGACAACGGCGGCGTTTACATCGTCCCGGCGTTCTCAGGCTTGTTTGCACCGTACTGGCGTGCAGACGCACGCGGCGCGATCGTCGGCCTCACGCGGTTCGCCAACAAGGGCCACATCGCCCGGGCGGCACTGGAAGCAACTGCTTTCCAGACACGCGAGGTACTCGACGCCGTCAACGCCGATTCAGGTGTCCCGCTCACCGAACTGAAGGTCGACGGCGGCATGGTCGCCAACGAAGCCCTCATGCAGTTCCAAGCAGACATCCTGGGAGTACCCGTAGTCCGTCCGAAGGTGGTCGAAACCACGGCCCTTGGCGCTGCCTACGCCGCTGGCCTCGCGGTCGGATTCTGGAAGGACCTGGGCGAGCTCAGCGCTAACTGGAACGAAGACAAGCGCTGGGAACCGCAGCTGCCGGCAGAAGAGCAGGAGCGCCAGCTGCGCCTCTGGAAGAAGGCTGTAACAAAGTCGATGGACTGGGTCGACGAAGATGTGAAGTAGTCATCTCACGACAGAGGTTCCGGGGACTCCCGCCCGCCCGCTTCGCGGTGCCCACCACACCATGGCGGGGAGTCCCCGGAACCTCTTTTGGCGCACGGCCGTCTTACACCCAGCCCATGGGTTTGGTGGGGTAAGGTATTGGTATGCGTGCGATCCTTCTGCTTAGCTAGCCGCTCGGCTTTACTAGCCGTGCGGCCGCCCCTCCATTGTTGAGGGGCTTTTGTGTGTCCGGGACATTCCGGTGCCAAGCAGGAGTCAAAACCGCCATCGAAGAACAGAAGAGGGCAGCAGTGAGCGTTCAGCCGGAGACAGAGACCGGAACAGCACCAACAGCCGCAGCCGAAGTGCCTGAAGAGGGCGTCTACAGCTTCGCTGCGATGGAAGCCAAGTGGCCGCAGGTGTGGGAGGACCTCAAAGTCTTCACCCCTGCCGACGACGGTTCCAAGGAACGCCGCTACGTGCTGGACATGTTCCCCTACCCCTCCGGCGACCTCCACATGGGCCACGCAGAAGCGTTCGCCATGGGCGACGTCGTAGCGCGCTACCTGCGCCAGAAGGGCTTCGACGTCCTGCACCCCATCGGGTGGGATTCTTTCGGGTTGCCTGCTGAGAACGCTGCGATCAAGCGCAACGCTCACCCCAGCGAGTGGACGTACGCCAACATTGACACCCAGGCGGCGTCGTTTAAGCGTTACGCCATCTCTGCCGACTGGTCCCGCCGCATCCACACGTCAGACCCGGAGTACTACCGGTGGACCCAGTGGCTGTTCAAACGCTTCTACGAGCGTGGCCTGGCTTACCGCAAGGACTCACCCGTTAACTGGTGCCCCAAGGACCTCACCGTCCTGGCGAACGAGCAAGTAGTCAACGGTGCTTGTGAGCGTTGCGGCACGCCTGTCACCAAGAAATCCCTGAATCAGTGGTACTTCAAGATCACCGATTACGCTGACCGCCTCCTCGAAGACATGGACCAGCTGAAAGGCCACTGGCCTGAGCGCGTTCTGGCCATGCAACGCAACTGGATCGGCCGTTCAGAAGGAGCCCACGTACGCTTCGTCATCGAAGCCACGCAAGACCGTGCCGAGCGCGAAGTTACGGTGTTCACCACGCGGCCGGACACCCTCTACGGTGCAACGTTCTTCGTTGTCGCAGCGGATGCGCACCTGGCCCTGGACCTGGTGACTCCGGAACAGCACGATGAATTGATGGCCTACCGCGAGAAGGTCAAGGCCCTCTCCGAAATCGAGCGCCAGTCCGCCGAACGCGAGAAGACCGGCGTCTTCACCGGCCGCTACGCCATTAACCCGCTCAACGGCGAGAAGCTCCCCGTGTGGGCCGCTGACTACGTCCTGGCCGACTACGGCACAGGTGCCATCATGGCCGTGCCGGCCCACGACCAGCGCGACCTCGACTTCGCCAATGCCTTCAACCTGCCTGTCCGGGAAGTGTTGGAGACCGGCGCCGAAGACCCGGCAGAGACCGGTATTGCCACTGCCGGCGAAGGTAAGCTGAAGAACTCCGGTGACCTGGATGGCTTGTCCAAGTCCGAAGGCATACCCGCAGCAATTGAGATTCTGGAGAAGCTGGGAACCGGTGAGAAGTTCGTCAACTTCCGGCTGCGTGACTGGCTGCTGAGCCGCCAGCGTTTCTGGGGCACCCCTATCCCCATCATCCACTGCGGTGAATGTGGCGAAGTGCCCGTCCCCGACGACCAGCTCCCGGTCAGGTTGCCGGACAACCTGCGCGGTGAGGCGTTGTCACCCAAGGGAACTTCACCTCTGGCCGCCGCTGTCGAGTGGGTCAACGTCCAATGCCCCAACTGCGGCCGTGCTGCGCAACGTGACACGGACACCATGGACACGTTTGTGGACTCGTCCTGGTACTTCCTGCGGTTCGTCTCGCCCGACTACACCGAAGGCCCGTTTGATCCCGAAAAGATCAACAATTGGATGCCCGTTGGACAGTACGTAGGAGGCGTGGAGCACGCCATCCTGCATCTGCTCTACGCACGTTTCTTCACCAAAGTCATCAAAGACATTGGCCTGATTGAGGCCAACGAACCGTTCTCGGCACTGCTCAACCAGGGCCAAGTACTCAACGGCGGCAAGGCCATGAGCAAGTCCCTGGGCAATGGTGTGGATTTGGGCGAGCAGTTGGACAAGTTCGGCGTCGACGCCGTCCGCCTCACCATGGTCTTCGCCTCCCCACCGGAGGACGACGTCGACTGGGCGGACGTTTCGCCGTCGGGTTCGGCCAAGTTCCTGGCCCGTGCCTGGCGCCTTGGCCAGGACGTCAGCAGCGAACCCGGTGTCGATCCTGCCACCGGTGACCGTGCTCTGCGAACAGTCACGCACAAGACCATCGCCGACGCCGCCGAACTGTTGGACAACAACAAGTTCAACGTGGTGGTTGCCCGTCTGATGGAGCTGGTTAATGCCACGCGCAAGACCATCGACTCGGGTGCAGGTGCCGCAGATCCCGCCGTTCGTGAAGCCGTGGAAGCCGTAGCAGTGATCCTGAGCCTCTTTGCGCCATACACCGCTGAAGATCTCTGGAACACCCTCGGCCACCCTGCTTCCGTGGCCAATGCGGGCTGGCCTCAGCACGACGACGCACTGCTGGTTCAGGATACGGTCACCGCAGTGGTCCAGGTTCAAGGCAAGGTTCGCGACCGCTTGGAAGTCTCGCCGGACATCACCGAGGACGAGCTGCGTGAACTCGCCCTGGCCTCGGACAACGTCCAGCGGGCCCTGGACGGCCGCGGCATCCGGACGGTTATCGTGAGGGCACCTAAACTGGTGAACATCGTCCCTGCCTAGCAGGTATTGAACGGCCGCCGGCAGTCTGCCGGCGGCCGGCCATCATCTTTGGAGGTCGCGTGCCTGAGCGAGAACCACCCGCATGGATATGGCTCAAGGAAAGAGTGGCGCGTCTCCGGCAGCCAACCGCGCCGGTTGTGGTCGCGGACGTGCCGTTGGCCGCCGTCGTCAAGACTGCGATCGTCACTGATTCCGCAGCTGCCCTGCCTCCGGATTGGGTGTCCGCCTTCACGGCCGACGGGCGTCTGGCAGTTGTTCCCATGCCGGTTATGGTTGGGACCGAAATCTACGGCGAGGGTGAAGACGATATTACCCAAACCCTCTCTTTGGCTCTCGCTTCGGGCGCCTCGGTGAAAACTTCACGGCCATCACCCGGGCAGTTTGAGCAGGCTTACCTCGCTGCGCAACGCCACGGCTTCGAGTCTGTGGTGTCCATCCACATTTCGTCCGAACTCTCCGGAACCGCTGACGCCGCCAGGCTGGCCGCGGCAAGGGTAACCATTCCGGTCGAAATAGTGGACTCGCGCACAGTGGGAATGGCACAGGGAATGGGCGTGCAGAGTGCCGTCGTAGCAGCAGCCGATGGCCAAGGAGCCGCAGAAGTCCGCGGTTTCGCCGAAAAGCGCATGGAGCGCACCAAAGTCTATTTTTACGTACCCAGCCTCGAACAATTGAGGCGGGGTGGCCGCATCGGTGCGGCAGCATCCCTGTTCGGGACCGTCCTTGCCATCAAGCCCATCCTGGCGGTCGACGGCGGCAGGATCGTTCCGCTGGAAAAGGTCCGTTCCGCTGCGCGCGCCATAGCTCGCCTTGAGGAAATCGTTACCGCGGACGTGGCCTCCCGCCCCGCCGGCCAGCAACGATTGGCCGTTCACCACTTTGGCAATCAGTTGGAAGCCGAAGCCCTGGCCGCACGCCTGAACGAGAAATGTCCGGACTGCCCGGTACCGCAAATCAGTGCGCTCCCGGCTGTGCTGGCAGCACATGCAGGCTTGGGAGTTCTTGCGGTCATCGTGGGTGAGAGCAGTACGCCTACGGACTGATCCTTGGGTCCTTTTATCCACATAGAGCACCTGGGCCCCGTCGTTCCCGCAGTAGGAGCCATAGGCTCGAAATATGCCACGCCGGAACCGGGATGCCTCCCCAGATGCCGCAACGCAGGCAGCCCGACAGCGTTTTGCATCGCGTCTGGGTACCGGGACCCAAGCTCTTCCGCTGCTGCAGCTGCCACTCGAGGCCGGGCCGGCCTTTGATGAGTCAGAGCAGGAAGCCCAGCTGCATCACGCAGGGACCCGGTGGCGGACCCCGTGGCGGGTTGCTGCCCTCCTGGCCATCCTGGCAGTTGGCATAATTGCTTGGCACCTATGGCAGTCTGCTGTGGGACAGCCAAGTTCCGAACCGCTCAGTCCTTCATTTTCTTCCAGCCCTGCACTGCCGGAGTTGTTGGAAACTCCGCGGGCAGGAGCCTCGGGGCCTGGCGGGAGTGTGGTTGTGCACGTGGCCGGTGCCGTGCAGAAGCCCGGTGTCGTGGCATTGCCCCAGGGCAGCAGGGTCTTTGAGGCAATAGACGCAGCCGGGGGTGCTGCCTCCAACGCGGAACTCAATGGGCTCAACCTTGCTGAGGTGGTCATCGACGGAGCCAAGGTCGTCGTTCCATTGGTGGGTGAGATACCGCCCCCCGCGTCGTCCCCACTTGCCGGAGGTTCCGGCAGCCCCAGCGGAAGCACGGCCCCTGCGGCTCAAGGGGCGAAAGTCAACATCAACACAGCCTCATTGGAGGAATTGGGCACCCTGCCCAGAGTTGGTCCCGTGACTGCGCAAGGAATCATTGACTGGCGAAAAGAGCATGGACCTTTTGCTTCCATAGATGAACTCGACGCCGTTGACGGCATTGGACCTAAGCTCATGGAGTCCCTCAAAGATCTGGTAACGGTGCAGGGTGGCTGAGTCAGCGGGGGTGGCCGGTCCCCCTCTGCTCACTCGTACTCAGGGCAGCGCTGGGTCACCGAAGCGCACGGACTTGAGGCTGATCCCTGCCGTGCTGGTCACCTGGTCTGTTGCTTTTGCAGGATCCCTGATCGACGCAGCGTGGTCCGCAGCACTGGCGGGAGTCATGGCGCTGGTGGGGACACTGCTGCTGGTCAGGACACGGCGGCATCGGCGGGCCGTGCCACGGGCTAGAACGATTTCTGCAACCCTTGCCTTGGCAGGCGTCCTGGGTGCAGCCGTGGCTGTTAGTTGTGCTGTCACAGCCAACACACGCGAAGGAGGGCCACTGGCAGAAGCTGTGGCAGAGGGAAGCGGTGTCCTTATCGAAGTGCGCATCACCGGAGTTCCCGCGGAGGTCCCTGCGCCGGGCCACTCCGGTGGCAACCGATGGTCGGTGGAGGCGGGTCTGGTTGAAGTCACCTCCAAGGGTTCAGTGACACAAGGCTCCGCAGACGTGATGGTGGTCGGTGGAAATGGCTGGCAGGACGTACGGCCCGGGCAGCACGTCAGAACCTCAGGAACGTTGAAGCCTGTGCGGGAGGGACAAGCGCAGGCGGCTCTCTTGGCCGCAGCCTCCGCCCCCGTTGTCCTCACGTCTGCTTTTGATGTCCGGCACTCGGCCTTCGATCTGAGGCGACAGTTCGTCGCAGCATCGGGGTGGTTACCTCCGGACCCCGCCGGGCTGTTGCCCGGAATGGTGACCGGAGACACCAGCGCGCTGCCGGAAAGTCTCAAGGCAGATATGAAGACAACAGGAATGACACATCTGACTGCGGTCAGCGGCGCCAATTGTAGTTTGGTGCTGGGTGGCTTCATTCTGATAGCGAGATGCCTCAGGTTGACCCGCCCGCTAGCCGGGATTTTTGCTGCATGCGGTTTGCTGGCCTTTGTTGTCATGGTAGGGCCGGACCCCAGTGTTCTACGAGCTGCTGTGATGGGGACCGTGGGGCTGGCTGCCTTGGTTGGAGGCCTGCGGGGTCGGTCCCTAACCTTCCTGTGCCTGGCCACCATCATTCTGTTGCTGCTGGATCCGAGCATGGCGTCAAATGTCGGGTTCCTCCTGTCCGTTCTGGCAACCCTGGGTATCATTCTGCTGGCAACCCGGATTGCGTCGTGGATTCCTTCCACGGTGCCGCGCTGGCTGGCCGCCGGTATTGCGGTGCCGCTATCCGCCCAATTGCTGTGCGGTCCGGTCATCGCGGCCCTTCAACCACAGTTCACTCCTTACGCCCTGGTCGCCAACGTGGTGGCTGGTCCATTGGTAGCGCCAATAACCATCTTCGGAACCTTTGCCGTTCCGCTGGCCGCCGTCCTTCCGTGGTTGGCTGCGGCGCCCGTAGCTGTGGCCGGGGTCTGCGCAGGAGTGGTGGCAGGCTTGGCCCGGTTCTTCGCCCATCTGCCCGGGGCGGCCCTGCCATGGGCCGAAGGTCCGGCCGGAGTCTCGGCGATGGTGGCCCTATCGGTCGTTTCCGTGCTGGTGTTCTGGATGATGCTGCACCCGACAGGAGTGGTGCACCAGGTCATGATGCTGCATCGCGCGGTGATGCTGACGATAGAGCGCGGTGCAAGACGCAAACATGGCAGACTTGAAGCCTGCAAAAAATCGTCCGGAAGGAATCACCTGTGGCTGCTGCCCAAAACACCCGGGCCAAGAGCATCGCGGCGAGCACCGTCACCTGGCGCGATGCGGCGCCGGCCGCCGTAGTCCTGATCATGGGCCCGGAAGAGTATCTGGGTATCCGCGCCATGGATGGCATCCGTAGCCATGTGCGTACCACTACTCCGGATGTGGAACTCAGCCGGCTGAACGCGGGCTCCTACGAGGCCGGTTCGTTGGCTATGACCGTCACGCCGTCCCTCTTCGGAGAGGGGAAGCTCATTGAGGTTGAGGGACTGGAAGCCATGAACGACGCTTTCCTGGCCGACGGATTGGCTTACCTCCAGCATCCGGACCAGGACGTAGTCCTTGTCTTACGTCATGCCGGGGGAGTCCGCGGCAAGAAGCTGCTCGACGCCGTGAAGTCCGCCGGCTGGCCCGTCATTGATTGCCAACCGCTGAAGAAGGACTCGGACAAGACCGCATTTGTCGTCTCCGAGTTCAGGGCCGGGGGGCGCCGCATTGAGGGCGAGGCCGTCCAGGCGTTGGTGAATGCGGTGGGTGCCAATCTCTCAGAACTGGCTGCTGCCTGCAACCAGCTCATTGCCGACGCCACCACCGCTGTCACAGCTGAAACCGTTGAACGCTACTACGGAGGCCGGGTGGAAGCTACAGCCTTCAAAGTTGCCGACGCCGCCATGGCCGGCAACGGACCGGTGGCACTATCAACATTGCGGCATGCCTTGGCCACCGGAGTTGACCCGGTCCCCTTGGTTGCGGCTCTGGCGGCCAAGCTGCGGACGTTGGCCAAAGTTGCCGGCGCCAATGGTTCTCCGGCCACCATCGCTAAGAACCTGGGAATGCAGCCGTGGCTCGTGGAGCAGGCGCAGCGTGATGTCCGGCGCTGGACCCCCGAAGGGCTGATCCGTTCAATCCAGGTGATCGCAGAAGCAGACGCCCAGGTGAAGGGTGAGTCGCGGGACCCTGTCTACGCAGTGGAGCATGCGGTTACGGTGATTGCAACGTCAGCCAGCCGCCGCTGAAGCTTCCGCTTTCGTTGAAGCTCCGGCCTCCAATTAAACCCAAAGGCCGGCGCCCAAGGGGCGCCGGCCTTTTGATCAGCTCAGTCGAACTGGAAAACCTTAGAGTGCGTTGACCTTCTTGGAGATCGCCGACTTGCGGTTTGCAGCGTTGTTCTTGTGAATAACGCCCTTGCTGACAGCCTTGTCCAGCTTGCGGCTGGCAGCAACAAGTGCAGTTCCAGCAGCATCCTTGTCGGCAGACTCAACGGCGGTGCTGACGGCGCGAATGGCCGTCTTCAGCTCAGACTTGACGGCGTTGTTACGCAGGCGAGCCTTCTCGTTGGTGAGGATGCGCTTCTTCTGGGACTTGATATTAGCCACGTATGAACTCTCTTTTTAATGCGGAAATGGTCTAGAGGGTTTTCAGGTTGGCCATCGACTGAGCGGCGTGGGGATGCCTATGGCAGCCAACCATGCGTGGCCGTCGACCTGCACGGACACACAGCTATAAAGGATAGCAGAAAGTCAGGGCTCACGCAGACTCAGGGGCTCAGTCCTGCTATGGCCTTGCTTGGAGGGCCTGGACTACCTGTTGGAACTGCGATTTTCCCAAGACCGCGCCCTCGCGACGAATGGCTTGAGGATCCAGGCGGATGATGCGGCCCACGTTGATCTCACTTGGCCTGCCTTGCCGATCCCAGGAACCGGTACCAATATCAACGTAGTCACCGGCCCTGAGGCCGTTGTCGTGGTCCTTTGAGGTCAGCATCAGCCCCAGGAGCCACTGTCCATCCCGCCCGATAAGGAGCACGGGGCGGTCCTTTCCCTGCGTGTGGTCTTCTTCGTAGGGAACCCAGCTCCACACGATCTCGCCGGGATCCGGTTGGCCATCCGGCTTGGGGGAGTAGTGGACGGAAGCTCTTCCTCGAAAGTCGCCCGGGTAGGAACCCGGTTGACGCTCGACGGCGGTCCGCCGGTTTCGCGCTTTGGAGGCGCCTTGCCCGGACGTGCCGGACCGGGTGTCCGCATTCGTGGTGCTGCCCCCGAGTGCCTTGAGTGATCGCAGGAGAAGTTTGCCCAAGGGGCGCAAGTCGAAAGCCATGTGTCAACGCTACAGGCGGACGCTGCAAGGCTGGATGCGCAATGTACGGCGAAGCGCCGGTTCATGGGAGACTAGAGGATCAGATGCGCGGCGTGTTCCGGCTGGCCTTGTGCCCGGTTCCAGGAAATGCCGCGCGAGTGTCGACAGTAAGGATCCTGCGTGTCTCCCATGGCCCGCACCGCACCGGTGCCCGCCGCAACAGATCCGGCCATCATCCGGAACTTCTGCATCATTGCCCACATTGACCACGGTAAGTCCACCTTGGCCGACCGCATGCTGCAGTACACCGGCGTCGTTAAGCAACGCGACATGAAGGCCCAGTATCTGGACCGTATGGATATCGAACGTGAGCGCGGCATCACCATCAAGTCCCAGGCTGTACGCATGCCGTGGGAACTCGATGGCAATAGCTACGCGCTGAACATGATCGATACCCCAGGCCACGTCGACTTCACCTATGAGGTTTCCCGCTCTCTCGCCGCTTGTGAGGGCGCCGTGCTGCTGGTGGATGCCGCCCAAGGTATCGAGGCGCAGACTCTTGCCAACCTGTATTTGGCAATGGAAAACAACCTCACCATCATTCCTGTGCTGAATAAGATCGACCTCCCGGCCGCCCAGCCTGAGAAGTACGCGGCGGAGCTTGCCAACCTCATTGGCGGGGACCCCGAGGACGTCCTCAAGGTTTCCGGAAAAACCGGAGTAGGCGTGGAGGCGCTGCTGGACAAGATTGTCCGCGATCTTCCTGCCCCTGTTGGCGACCCCAACGCTCCGGCCCGGGCCATGATCTTCGACTCTGTCTATGACACCTACCGTGGTGTCGTTACCTACGTACGCGTCGTGGACGGAATGCTCCACCCGCGCGAACGAATTCAGATGATGTCCACCCGGGCAACGCACGAGCTCCTGGAGATTGGTGTCAGCTCCCCGGAGCCCACGCCGTCCAAGGGACTTGGCGTGGGCGAAGTGGGTTACCTGATTACAGGTGTGAAGGATGTCCGCCAGTCCAAGGTTGGCGATACTGTTACCAACCTGGCCAAGCCGGCTTCGGAGTCGCTGAGCGGTTATGCCGACGCCAAACCGATGGTCTTCTCCGGTCTTTACCCGTTGGACGGCACGGACTACCCGGTACTCCGTGATGCCCTCGAAAAGCTGATGCTCAACGACGCCGCACTGGTCTATGAGCCCGAGACATCTGCCGCGCTGGGCTTTGGGTTCCGCGTAGGATTCCTGGGTTTGCTTCACTTGGAGATCACGCGTGAGCGCCTCGAGCGCGAATACAACCTGGACCTTATCTCCACCGCTCCCAACGTGGAGTACGAGGTGACCCTCGAGGACAAGAAGGTTATCCACGTCACCAACCCCAGCGAGTACCCCACGGGCAAGATCTCCGAGGTCCGCGAGCCGATGGTTTCCGCGACTATCCTGGCGCCCAACGAGTTTGTTGGATCCATCATGGAACTCTGCCAGGGCCGCCGCGGCCAGATGCGCGGCATGGACTACCTGTCCGAGGACCGTGTTGAACTCCGCTACTGGATCCCGCTGGCAGAGATTGTGTTCGACTTCTTCGACCTCCTGAAGTCCAAGACCCGCGGCTATGCCTCGCTGGACTGGAAGGCCGATGGGGAGCAGGTGGCTGACCTCGTAAAGGTGGACATCCTGCTGCAAGGTGAACAGGTGGACGCCTTCAGCGCCATCACCCACCGCGATAAGGCCTACGCCTACGGCGTGATGATGACCGGCAAGCTCCGTGAGCTTATTCCAAGGCAGCAGTTCGAGGTGCCCATTCAGGCCGCCATCGGATCCCGCATCATTGCCCGTGAGAGCATCCGGGCCATCCGTAAGGACGTTCTTGCCAAGTGCTACGGCGGTGACATCACCCGTAAACGCAAGCTGCTCGAGAAGCAGAAAGAGGGCAAGAAGCGCATGAAGATGGTGGGTCGCGTGGAGGTGCCCCAGGAAGCATTCATCGCCGCCCTGACCACTGATGAGTCCAAGGACAAGGCTAAGAAGTAAATGCCCAGCGTCCTACCTTTGGGCGACCCGGCACCTGCGGATGGCATCTTGCCTCCGCAGGTGTTGGCCGGCGTCGAGCGCCGTAAGTTCGGGCTCTATGTCCACATACCGTTCTGTGCTGTTCGTTGTGGCTACTGCGATTTCAACACCTACACTGCCACGGAGCTCGGCGGGGGCGCCTCTCAGGACGCCTACGCTTCTACGGCCGTCTCTGAGCTGAACTTCGCCTCGTCGGCTCTGGATGCGTCCGGTTTGCCTCGACGTCCGCTCAGTACTGTCTTCTTTGGTGGTGGCACCCCCACCCTTCTGCCGGCAGAAGATCTGGCGCGGATCCTGGAAGCCGCCGTCGGCCACTGGGGGCTTGCCGCCGGCGCCGAGGTCACTACCGAGGCCAATCCGGATTCCGTAACTCCTGAATCCCTGAAGGTACTGGCTGACGCCGGATTCACCAGGGTCTCTTTCGGCATGCAGTCAGCGGTGCCTCACGTTCTGAAGGTCCTGGACCGCACGCACACGCCCAGCCGTGTGCCGCTCGTGGTGCAATGGGCGCGTGAAGCCGGCCTAGCAGTCAGCCTGGACCTCATCTACGGCACGCCGGGAGAGTCCATGGCCGACTGGCAGTTGTCACTCGAAACTGCGCTCTCGTACCAGCCTGATCACATCAGTGCCTATGCGTTGATCGTGGAGGACGGCACCAAACTTGCCGCCCAGATACGTCGCGGTGAGGTACCCGGCATTGATGACGACGACCACGCCTCCAAATACGAGCTGGCAGACAAAATGATCTCCGAAGCGGGCTTGAACTGGTACGAGGTCAGCAATTGGTCGCGAACGCCGGAACAGGCTTGCCGGCACAATCTTGCCTACTGGCGGGGAGACGACTGGTGGGGCATCGGTCCCGGCGCCCACTCCCACGTGGGAGGCGTCCGGTGGTGGAACGTCAAGCACCCCACGGCATACGCCTCAAGGCTCGGGAGTGCGAGCTCTCCGGCTGCCGGACGGGAAACCCTGGATGCCGAAACCCGGGAAGTGGAGCGCATCATGCTTGAAGCCCGGCTCGGCACAGGATTGTCAGTGGATGCTTTGGATGCAATTGGACGGCACGCGATGGCCGGGCTGATTGCTGACGAACTGGTGGACCCTGTGCAGGCGTTCAAGGGCCGGCTGGTCCTTACCCTGAAGGGTCGTCTCCTGGCAGACGCAGTAGTGAGAAGGATCCTGCCCGACTGACCGGAAGGCTCCTCCCCGGCAGACGCATCAGCCGCCATGCGCGGCGGAGGGGCGCTACGGCGAAGGGGACGCTACTTAATCCAGCGCAGGTTGACCTTGTAACGGTGAGGCTGGCCGTGGTTTACCCGGATGCCCGCCGAGACGGAGAAACACGTTAGTGCCACCCATATGGCCGTGGCGATGACTGCGAAGATGTTGCCAACTACAGGCAGCAAAACCAGGATGTTGGCCAGAACGGCAGCGATGGTGGGAGGCAGCGTGAAGTTCAGCGCTTCTTTGGATTCCTGTGCGGTGAAGGGTCCACGATCCCGGAAAATCAAGTAGATCAGAAGAGACGGCAGGCATCCCAGGATGCCGCCGAAGTGAGCCAATGTAGCCCATTGCCTATCCTCGCTGGCCGTCAACGGGAGTGCGTTGGCAGGCGCGCCATGGTACTGGGGCCGGCCTGCGGCGCTGCCCGGTTCTTCAGGAGCGTTATCTGCCACGGTGTCTTCCCTTTGCTGTAAAGATGGTGCGGTGTTGCTGTCCAAGAATACCGGCCCCGGCGCACTTCCCGGGACAAACGCCCTGTTGACACGGAAGTTGCGGACACCTGAGGGACCTCACCTCAAGGAACGGTCAGAAAATCAATGACTTCTTCGACGCGACCCAGGAGCGAGGCCTCGAGGTCGGCATAAGTGCGGACTGCACTTAGGAGCCGTTGCCAACCCAAGCCTATGTCCTCTGCGGTCTCATGCGGCCAGCCGAAGGCGCTGAGGATTCCCGTCTTCCAATCGGTCCCGCGGGGTACGGCCGGCCATGCCTCGATGCCGAGCACCTTTGGCCGGATGGCTTGCCAGACATCCACGTAGGGGTGTCCAACTATGAGGACGTTTCCCGCAGCGCCCGGCACTGTCATGGCATCGGCGGCGATCCGGGATTCTTTGGAGCCGGGGACAAGGTGGTCCACGAGGATGCCAAGCCTGCGGCCTGAGCCGGGATTGAAATCTGCGATGGCGGACTTCAAGTCATCTATGCCGTGGAGTGGTTCCACGACGATGCCCTCTACCCGGAGATCGTCACCCCAGACCTTCTCGACGAGCTCGGCGTCGTGCTTTCCTTCCACCCAGATCCGGCTGGCCTTGGCTACCTGGGCCCGTTGACCTTGCACCCTGACGGAGCCTGAGGCTGTCCGGCCAGAGGGAACGGCGGGCGTGGCAGCACGCGGGGCCGGAGGCATCAACCGTATGGCCTGCCCTTCGAGCAGGAAGCCAAATCCCAGCTGGAAGGACTTGGTCTTACCGCGGCGGTCCTCCAGGGAGACCACATGCATGCCGCCCGCTTTCTCAACACGCGTGACTTCTCCCACCCAGCCCGACTGCACGTCCTCAAGGACCATTCCCCGTTGGACGGCTACTTCCGGCAGTTGCTTTTTGGCTGGAGCGGACAGATCCTGCGGACCCCAATTGTTCAAAGCCAAGGGATTCCTACCTTTTGTGCTGGTTTATGGTGCGGGCCGAAGCCGCCCGCGGCAGGTTTCAATGCTAACAACGGGGTGGCTCATACTAGACTTGTTAGCACTTGGGCATGTTGAGTGCTAAGTTCGGAGGTCCAGTTGAGACCCCGCGTTGACCGGTCGTAGAGACCATGGCAGTCGTCAGGAGGTGGAGTAATGAGTGAGCCGCGCAAGCTTGAAGTGCTGCGTGCCATCGTTGAAGATTACGTGCATTCCAGGGAACCTGTCGGGTCGAAGGCCCTCGTGGAGCGGCACCATCTTGGCGTTTCCAGTGCCACTATCCGGAATGACATGGCTGTCCTGGAAGAGGAAGGCCTTATTGCAGCGCCCCATACAAGCGCTGGCCGCATCCCCACGGACAAGGGCTATCGCTTGTTCGTTGACCGCATTTCGCAGGTCAAACCACTATCGGCGGCCGAACGCAGGGCCATCCATTCGTTGCTCGAAGGCCCCGATGATGTTGATGACATCCTGGAGCGCACCGTTAGGCTTCTGTCGCAGCTGACCAACCAGGTCGCCGTCGTGCAGTACCCGCATTCGAATCGCGCGTTGGTCCGTCACGTGGAATTCGTTCTGCTGGCTCCGCAACAGGTGCTCGTGGTCTTGATCGCGGACACCGGTAGCGTGGGGCAGAAGGTCATCGACGCCGGTACTGATGTGAGCAATGAGGCATTGATGCTCCTGAGGTCGCGGTTCCTCGGCAACATTGCAGGCACACAGCTGGCTCTTTTGCCGCAAGTGCTCCCGTCGGTAGTTGCATTGTGTCCTCCGGAGCTGCGCGGCCTGGCGCAAACGTTGGCCCAGGGCCTGCAATCACTGAGCGACACCAGCCGCGAAGAGCGCATCCTGATGGCTGGAACGGCAAACCTTGCCCGCTCCAACGTGGACTTCCCCTTGAGCATCGGACCTGTGCTGGAAGCACTCGAGGAACAAGTTGTCATGCTCCGGTTGTTATCCGACATGGGGGATGATCCCCGCGGCGTTACCGTGAGCATTGGACGTGAGAATCCCTACGACGGTTTGGCGGAGGCGTCCGTCGTGGCTACGGGTTACGGCTCCGGTGCCAAGGTAGGGATTCTTGGTCCCACGCGCATGGACTACCCCACCACCATGGCAGCCGTTCGCGCCGTGGCCCGTTACCTTTCCCGCATTCTCGGCGCCTGAACACCGGTCCGAGGAAATATCCGCAGTACAACAAGGAAGAGATACCGACTTTGAGCAGCCACTATGACGTTTTGGGAGTCTCGCCGGAAGCCACCGGGGAAGAGATCAAAAAGGCGTACCGCAAGTTGGCGCGGAAACTGCACCCCGACGTAAACCCCGGTGAAGATGTCGCGGAGCAGTTCAAGGCCGTGACCCACGCCTACGAAGTGTTGTCGGATCCCCAGAAGCGACGCGTATACGACGCCACGGGTAATGAAAACGGCACTGACAACGGCTTCGGTGGCGGCTATGCCGGCCAGGGATTCGCGTTCCAGGACATCTTTGACACCTTCTTTGGGGGAGGCGGCGGCCACGGTGGACCAGCGTCCCGCGTCCGTCGCGGACAGGACGCGCTCATCAGCGTACGCATCGACTTGAAGGATGCCGTATTCGGCGTCAATAAGAAGCTCGAAGTGGACACCGCGGTCATCTGCCCCACCTGTGATGGCAGCTGCTGCCGCCCGGGCACCCACCCGGAACGCTGCGACATTTGCGGTGGCAGCGGCCAGGTCCAACGGGCCGTCCGTTCCATCCTCGGCCAGGTCATGACCACCGCCCCTTGCGGTTCCTGCGAGGGCTTCGGCACCGTCATCAAGGACCCCTGCAACGAGTGCAACGGGCAGGGCCGCATCCGCAGCCGCCGTTCACTCACCATCAAGGTCCCGGCCGGTGTCGCCACCGGTACACGCATCCAGCTGTCCGGGCAGGGTGAAGCGGGCCCGGCGGGTGGACCCGCCGGTGATCTCTATGTGGAGATCCGGGTCAACAACGATTCCATGTTCATGCGTGAAGGCGACGACCTCCACGCAACACTGAGCGTGCCCATGACGGCGGCGGCACTTGGCACCTCATTGCAGCTGGACACCTTCGACGGCGCACAGGACATTGACGTCAAGGCCGGAACCCAATCCGGAGAAGTCATCACCCTCCGCGGCCTGGGTGTTACACACCTCCGCGGCTATGGCCGTGGCGACCTCAAGGTTCACTTGCACGTGGAGACACCAACCAAGCTCGACCCCGCTCAAGAGGAACTCCTGCAGCAGCTCGCCAAGCTGCGCGGTGAGCAGTTTACCGAGGGAAAGCTAGTAGCCAGCGGCGGGATGTTCGCGAAGCTTCGTGACAAGCTCGGTAACCTGTAGCAGTGAGCAATGCGGTCTTCTTTGCACCGGCCGGTAGCCTCGGTCAGCTGAATCCCGGGTCCACCTTCGTTTTGGAAGGTGCTGAAGCCCGCCATGCTGTCACGGTCAAGCGACTAGCTGTGGGTGAGCCCGTGGACATAGCGGACGGTTTCGGCGTGCGGTTGACCGGCACCGTAGTTGACGCCGGTTCCAGCACCCTGACCGTGAAGGCATCCGGGGTCCTCGTCGAGCCCCAGCCGGAGGTTCGGCTGGTGCTGGTTCAGGCCCTGGCAAAAGGGGACCGGGATGAACTGGCCATCGAGACTGCCACGGAACTCGGAATAGACGCCGTCATTCCGTGGCAGTCTGAGCGGGCAATCGTACGTTGGAAGGGTGACCGGGCCGCCAAAGCGCACGCCAAGTGGCAGTCAGTGGTCACTGCGGCAGCCAAACAGGCGCGGCGTGCTTGGATTCCTGAGGTGCGGTCCATCGTGGACTCAGGCGCTTTGGCGAAGGCCGTGGCCGCCGCTGATGTGGCCATCATCCTCCATGAAGACGCCAAGAACCCACTGCGTACTGTCCTTGAAGAGGCACATGCGGTCCTGAATGGAGAAGCGGGGACGCCTCGCGAGGTGCTCTTGATCGTTGGGCCGGAGGGTGGAATCTCGCCGCGTGAGGTAACGCGTCTCAGTGACGCGGGAGCCGTGACGGCACTTTTGGGTCACCACGTCCTGAGGTCATCGACGGCGGGACCCGCCGCCGTCGTTCTTGCCAGTGACGTTCTGGGCCGCTGGTAGTGGCCCGCGGGGCCAGCGGACCCGGCTGCTAGCCCACCCCACAGCTATCCGATGTTGAACAAGCGGGTGTCAGTGCTCGTTTCGATGGTTGCGCCGGCCTCGTCCACTTGAGAAACCCGCAGCTCATACTTTCCGGCCTTCAACGTGGCGCTGAAGGTGAAAACTCCGTATTGACCCGGCTCACCGGTTGCTTGGGTTTTTCCCGTGAACAGGCTGGTCTTTTCGCCCTTGCCGTTCTCCTGCAGTATCTGCCAGCTGACGGGCCTTGAATTGTCGGTGCTGCGGCCATTGAACTTGACCACACCCGGAGGCAATGTTGTTTCCTCCTGCGGATCGATAATCCACAAAGGCGCCACCAAGGACGCGTTGCGTTCCATGGGCTGGCCGAGCTTCACCTGCCCGAAGGCCATGTAGTCCTTGTGCCCGTCAACCAGGATGACAACTTGGATTTGCTGACCGGAGTTTATGAGTCCGGACGACGAGGCTGCTGCCGTCGCTGTGTAGACCAACTGCTGGACAGCACGCTGCGCCATTCCGGCGTCGAGGTTTGAATTGAAGGCATCCCGCGAAACATCAACCGTAATGACATTCTTGCCGGAGATGGACGTGGCCAGACTTTCGGGGGCCTGCCAGGGAGTGAAAAAGTCGTGGTCCAGGGGCTTTTCAGACATCATGATCCGGAGAGCTGTGGTGACGGGGTTTCCATCGCTGGAGATGTCCCTGAACTCGCGGTAGAGGTAAACCTCTTCCTTGCTGCGCCCAATCCAGTACACCGGGATTTTGGTGGAAGCCTGCGTAGTCTCCAGCGGTGCGTGGCTGGCCGGGGCGTCCTGGATGGTGACGGGTGGCGAACTTGTGGTGGCTTGGGTGCCCCCGCCATTGGCTATGCAACCGGTCAACAAGAGGACGGCAAGCATCGCCGGCACGGCGATGACGGACTTCGTCCGTCTGCGCGCGCCATCTCCGATGCTTACTGGCTCTGTAATGGGTATCCTGCCTTACCGTGTGTCTCATGGCAGCCCCAGCCGCCTGGGTCGGGCCGCAGGGCGCTGATGTCACCCGCTATGCCAGCTTGGCACATCGTCGACGGCGGTCGGCCGGGTTTGGGCGGACCGGTACCAACTGAAACATGATTGATACCCGCTTGATGCCGAGTTGAGACAAAATGTCTGACGTGACGGCGGGGCCCTGATGTCGCCACAGGTTTCGGTTCATCGGACGCCGGGCTGGCGTAGGATTGAAGACATTCCGGCATCCGGATGGCGGCTCTCAGCGGTCACGAATGTCGAATCGATGGCGTTAATACGACCAACCGGAGGAGAAAAGGCCTAAGGCCAGCACTATGAGTGAATCTTTGAACGGGCGGCTCAGGACCGGAAACGGCAACCAGCCGCCCACCGAGTTCCCGCACACACTACCGGGTACGCGCACGGAAGTTGTTACTTTCGACAACTCCGACCAGATGGTTCACTCGTTGGGCAGCCACGACGAAGCCTTGCGCTACATCGAGGAACAGTTCCAGGACGTCAATTTCCATGTCCGGGGCAACGAACTCTCCATGACAGGTCCTTCCACCGTCATTCCGCGTGTCATGCGTCTTCTGGAAGAAGTCCGCGGGCTCGTGGCGAAAGGGACGGCTGTCACTCCGGACACCCTTCAGCAACTCGTGTCTCTTCTCAGGGCACAGTCCGTGCAGAATCCGGCCGATGTCCTCACGCACAACATCCTCTCCAGCAGGGGTAAGACCATACGGCCCAAAACGCTGAACCAGAAGAACTATGTTGACGCCATTGACGACAACACGGTGATTTTTGGTATCGGTCCTGCAGGTACAGGTAAAACCTATTTGGCGATGGCCAAAGCGGTGCAGGCCCTGCAGACAAAGGAAGTCAGCCGAATCATCCTGACCCGGCCTGCGGTGGAAGCGGGGGAGAGGCTGGGCTTCCTCCCCGGCACGCTGAGCGACAAGATCGACCCCTACCTTCGCCCGCTTTATGACGCGTTGCACGACATGATGGATCCCGAATCCATTCCCCGCCTCATGGCTGCCGGGACCATCGAGGTAGCCCCCTTGGCCTACATGCGGGGACGCACGCTGAACGACGCCTTCATCATCCTCGACGAAGCACAGAACACCACTCCGGAGCAGATGAAAATGTTCCTCACTCGTCTGGGGTTCGGGTCAAAAATGGTGGTTACCGGTGACGTCACGCAGATAGACCTGCCATCCGGTTCGACGTCGGGCCTGAGGATCGTCAGGGAAATCCTGAAGGGAATCGACGACGTCAACTTCTCAATCCTGGAAGCGGCCGACGTCGTGCGGCACCGTTTGGTTGCCGACATCGTCTCCGCATACAGCACCTGGGATGACGCACATAGCAGCGACGCCGCGAGCACACAGTACAGACCCGGAGCGCAGTACAAACGTGGAGAACGTAAATGAGCATTGAAGTAAACAACGAGTCCGGCGTAGCGGTGGACGAGGCCCAACTGGTGACGTTGTCCCGCTTCATCTTTGAGCGATTGTTCATCCACCCCCAAGCGGAACTGTCCATCCTTCTTGTTGATGAACCGGCCATGGAGAAACTCCACATCGAACTGATGGACGAGCCCGGGGCCACGGACGTTTTGTCCGTACCCATGGACGAACTTACGCCGGGGACTCCGGACAAGCCCACGCCGCAAGGCATGCTGGGCGACATCGCCATCTGCCCTCAGGTGGCAGAGGTGCAGGCACGCAACGCCGGTCACGCCACGAAGGATGAGATGCTGCTTCTGACCACTCATGGCATTCTCCACCTGCTTGGCTTCGACCATGCCGAGACGGAAGAAAAAGAAGAGATGTTCGGTTTGCAGCGGGAACTGCTGTCTGAATTCCTGGGCAAGGATGCCCCCATGGAGACCATGCAGTGACCTCGATCATTCTGGTCGGCATGGCTCTGGTTTTCCTCAGCTTCGTTGCACTGCTAACCGCAGCCGAGGCTGCGTTCAACTTCCTGCCCCGGCACGAGGCCGAACAATCCATAGTACGGAGCAAGGGCAAGGCGTTGGGGGGTATCCTCAAGAACCCGATCGCGCACATGCGCGCCCTACGTTTTTGGCGCGTGTGGTTCGAAATGGCGGCAGCGGTCGCCGTCGCGGTGGTCCTGCACAGTCTGCTGGACAACGTATGGCTCGCAGGCCTTGCCGCCACGGGCATCATGGCGGTGATCGGCTTTGTGTTGGTGGGTGTTTCGCCCAGGCAGCTGGGCCGGGCGCACTCTGGACCCGTCGTTCGCTTCACTGCACCGCTCATCCGATTCCTCTGCTGGATACTGGGCCCCATCCCCGGCTGGCTGGTGGCGTTGGGACAGGCAGTGGCACCAGGAGCCCCAAGCGGTGACGATGCTTTTGTCAGTGAAGAAGAGTTCCGCGAATTCGTCGATCGTGCTGCGGAATCGGACATGATCGAAGACAATGAGGCAGAACTCATTCATTCAGTTTTTGATTTCGGTGACACTTTGGTGCGTTCGGTCATGGTTCCCCGCACCGACATCGTCAGCATCGGCACGGATTCGAATCTCGAGACCGCGATGGGCCTTTTCCTGCGGTCCGGTTACTCAAGGATCCCTGTTATCGGGGAGAACACTGACCAGATCCGTGGAATTCTTTACCTCAAGGATGTGGCTGCCGCCATGCATCGGAGGGAACCCGGACTACAAGCCCATGATGTTGACTCGCTCGCACGGGACGTGAGGTATGTCCCGGAGTCGAAGCCGGTGAGCGATCTTCTCAGGGAACTCCAGAAGGAGTCCACCCACGTAGCGATAGTCATCGACGAATATGGTGGCACCGCAGGGTTGGTCACCCTTGAGGACCTCATCGAGGAGATTGTTGGTGAGATCGTGGATGAATACGACGCCGCCGCCGAAGAGGCGGTTGACCTTGGCGATGGCACTTACCGCGTCAGCGCCCGCATGAGCATCGATGACCTTGGCGAACTTTTCGACATCGATCTGGACGATGACGAAGTGGATACAGTGGGCGGTCTGCTTGCTAAGGCCCTTGGTCAGGTTCCCATTGTGGGGAGCGCCGTTGAAGTGAACGGAATATCGCTTCGGGCCGATAGGCTGGAGGGTCGCCGAAACAGGGTCAGCCACATCGTTGCGGCAGCCATGCCAAAGGAAGACACTGACTTTGAAGACCTACTCGATGACGCCGACTCAACGCAACAGGGAGTTCCACGTGAGCAAGCAAGATAAGAAATTCGACGCCGACGCAGATTTCGGTGGCTTCCACGCGGGCTTCTCGGTGCTTGTGGGCCGGCCCAACGCGGGAAAGTCAACACTAACCAATGCCTTGGTGGGGCAGAAGGTGGCCATCACCTCGGCTAAACCGCAAACAACACGGCACACCATCCGCGGTATCGTCCACCGCGAGGATGCCCAATTGATCCTTGTGGATACACCGGGCCTTCACCGGCCCCGTACTCTGCTGGGGAAGCGTCTGAACGAGCTTGTAGCCGATACCCTGGCGGAAGTGGACGCTATTGGTTTCTGCCTGCCGGCCAACGAAAAGATCGGCCCCGGCGACAAATACATTGCGGCTCAACTGGCCGCCGTCGGACGCAAGCCCATCGTGGCGCTGGTGACCAAGACGGACCTTGTGGATCGGCAGGCGTTGACGGAACAATTGCTCGCCGTCGCCGCATTGGGCCGCGACGTTCTGGGGGAGCAGGGGTGGGCCGACATCGTGCCTGTTTCTGCCGCCGATGGTTTCCAGGTTTCTACTGTTGCCGATGTTCTGATCAGCCATATGCCGTCGTCACCGCCGCTGTATCCCGACGGCGAGCTGACTGACGAGCCTGAGGCGGTAATGATCGCTGAGCTCATTCGCGAAGCAGCCCTGGAGGGCGTCCGCGACGAGCTTCCCCACTCACTGGCAGTGGTGGTGGAGGAGATCGTTCCCCGCGAAGGCCGTACCGAGGACAACCCGCTGTTGGATGTTCGGGTGAATCTTTATGTCGAGCGACCCTCACAGAAGGCCATCATTATCGGCAAGGGCGGAAGCCGGCTGCGTGAGGTGGGAACCAACGCCCGGAAGGGGATTGAAACGCTGCTGGGCACCCGAATCTACCTTGATCTCCACGTTAAGGTTGCCAAGGATTGGCAGCGCGATCCCAAGCAATTGGTCAAACTCGGCTTCTGATTGGCCTCTCTGGATCCGGCGTGGCTTGGGGTCCGATAAGGAACTTCCCAGAAACGGCAACTATGATTGCGGGGATCCAGCTGTTTGATGAAAGGTAAACCGAATAGTGCGACGTCGTGACGCCCGCCCGCAGGGCACCGGCACCGCTGGCCCCTCCGGGGCACGCCATGGCGAGGATACCGACGGTACCCCTCGCCATATGAAGGCGCCCAAAGGGCTGCCGCTTTGGTTGAAGATTGTTACCGGCGTAGTTTCCGTTGCGCTGGTTGCAGGCGTCGCCTTTGCCGCCTTTTGGTTTATCCGGCTGCAGACCAATATCACCAAGGCGCCGTTGAGCGCCGGGGAAACCCGTAATGCCGGTGACCCCCTGGCCGATGACAAGACAGACCGCTTGCAGATCCTGATCCTCGGTTCCGATACCCGTGACGGCAAAAACGCGGAATACGGCAGTACCGAAGATTCCACCGGTTATGGGCACTCCGATGTCATGATGCTGCTGGACATTTCGGCGGACAACAAACGCGTCAATGTCTTGAGTTTTCCGCGAGACCTGCTGGTGGACGTGCCGCAATGTACCGACCGCACCAACAACCAGACTTTCCCTGCCCGCAGTGGCGTCATGATCAATGAGGCCATGGCTGAAGCTGGAATTGGTTGTGCCGTGGACACGATCAACAAACTCACTGGCTTGGAAATCGATCACTTCATGATGGCGGACTTCAACGCTGTCAAGGAGCTCTCCCACGCTGTTGGCGGCGTGAACGTCTGCGTCAGCGATCCTGTCTTTGACCCCGATTCCCGGCTCCGCCTGGCCAAGGGTGATTCCCTGGTTGAAGGAGAACAGGCCCTTGCATTCCTCAGGACCAGGCACGCTTTCGGCGACGGAGGCGACCTCGGCCGGATCAAGGGCCAGCAAGCGTTCCTCTCGTCCCTTACGAGGAAGCTTAAAGACGAGGGAACTCTGGGCAACCCGCAGAGGCTGTTGCAGATAGCAGATGTGGTCACCCAGAATCTGACAGTGGACGAGGGACTGGCGTCAGTTCCTTCGCTGCTCACCATTGGTGGGCGACTCAAGGATATTGACGTTTCCAAGGTAGCTTTCGTGGCTGTGCCCACGCAGCAGGCAGCGGCTGACCTCAACCGGTTGGAACTCGTCGAGCCCCAGGCGTCACAGCTGTTTGCCGCACTTCGTGCGGATCTTGACCTCACAACGCCAGGTGCGACGTCTACACCTGCACCCAGCGAAAGCCCTGCCCCACAGCCGACGGCTACCACGCCGGCCCCGCCCGCTTACGACAAGGCGATTCAGCCGGTCGCTGTAGCCAACGGCAGCGGAGTTCCTACCAGGGCACAGGAACTCATGACCGTGCTCACCGGCAGCGGCTTTACCCAGGCGGTGTCCTACTTGGCCAACCCGGTGGATCAGACGGTGCTCTACTACGGCCCTGGGTTCGCGGACGTTGCTGCGGACATCGCTACACTTTTCGGTATCCCGGCCGCGCAGGTTCAGGAATCTCCGGGTGTAGCGGGGGTGCAGCTTTACGTGGGAACCGATTTCGGCACCGGAACTGCTTACGGAGCAGCCTCTGTGCCCTCCGACGTTGTCAACCAAACGGCCAACGATGCCGTGTGTCAACAGGTGAATCCCCTGTACATCGACCAGTAAGCGGAAACATCGACCAATATCTTAGCGTCGCCGCGAGATGTGTAAATTGTGAAGGCCGGGCCAGTCATCCAACTGGCCCGGCCTTCACGTTTTCAGGAACTACCAGATAGTGACGCGTTCCCTTGGTTCCAACCACATGCCGTCGGTTTCCCGCACATCGAACGCTTCGTGGAACGTGTCGAGGTTGCGGGCGATGGCGTTGGTTCGGAACTCGTTGGGGGAGTGGGGGTCGGTAGCGAGTCTTCGGATCGCTTCTTCGGTGCGGATCACTTGTCGCCAACCCGCGGCCCAGGACATGAAGAAGCGTTGGAACCCGGTAATTCCGTCAAGTACCTCTGGCTCGGCTCCGTTCAAGCTCAAGAGGTAAGCCTTGTACGCGATGGTCAGGCCTCCGAGGTCGCCGATGTTCTCACCCAAGGTCAGCTTGCCGTTGACTTTATGGTCCGGCGCTGCGTAAGGGGACAAGGCGTCGTACTGGGCAACCAATTTGGCCGTCAGGGCTTCGAAGGCCGTACGGTCATCCTCTGTCCACCAATTGCGAAGCGCGCCGCTGCCATCGAACTGGGATCCTTGGTCGTCGAAGCCATGGCCGATCTCGTGGCCGATCACCGCACCGATACCACCGTAGTTCACAGCGTCATCGGCATCCGCAGTGAAGAACGGAGGCTGAAGAATTGCCGCAGGGAAGACGATCTCGTTGAGCATTGGATGGTAGTAGGCGTTTACCGTCTGTGGGGTCATGAGCCACTTGGTCAGGTCAACCGGCTTCCCGATTTCATCCAGGTGCCGGTCCACATCCGCATCATGGGCACGCTCCACATTGCCCAGAAGATCCGTGGGGTCGATCTCCACGGCGGAGTAATCGATCCACTTCTCCGGGAACCCGATCTTTGGACGGAAGGCGTCCAGCTTCTTCAATGCCTCTTTCTTGGTTTCCTCGCCCATCCATCCCAAGGAGGAGATACTTTCCCGGTAAGCCTCGATCAGGTTTGAGACGAGTGTCTCCATCCTGGCCTTGTGTCCGGCAGGGAAATGCCGATCAACATAGATTTGACCCACTGCTTCACCCAGGGCTGCTTCGACCACTGCCACCCCGCGCTTCCACCGTTCTTTGTTTTGCGGCGTACCGCTGAGTGTTGTGCCGTAGAAGTCGAAGTTCGTGGAGACAAAGCCGGACGACAGATACGGTGCGGCCGAGCTGAGAACCCGGAGTGTCAGCCATTCTTTCCAGGCTTCCAGTGGCTCGGATTTCAGCAAGGCCGCAGCGCCCGTAAAGAAGTCCGGAGTGCTCACCACTATTTCACTCCGCTTTGCTGGTTCCACCCGTGCCGCCTGGAACCAAGTGTCCAGAAGGGGGAAGATCGCCACGGCTTCATCGGCAGTCTTGAGGTTGTAGGTCTTTTGGGGATCCCGCAGCGTTACGTTGTCCCAGTGGTGGGATGCCAGGGCGGTTTCAAGTGCGACGATGCGCCCTGAGGCAGCTTGCGCGTCCGGGATACCCGCGAGGTTGAACAACTTGGCAATGTAATCGCCGTACGCAGCCACAATGGCCGCGAACTTTTCCTCACGGTAGTAGGACTCGTCCGGCAAACCCAGGCCACCTTGTCCGATGTACAGGAGAATACGTTCGGGGTTGCCGGCGTCGGGCGCGGGGTAGATCGAAAAGAGGCCGGAGACGTCCGAGCGGAACAAACGTCCCAAGAGGGCAGCCAGTTCTTCGGCAGAGCCCACCGCCCGTACCTCATCAAGGCGGCTTCGCACGGGGTCCATGCCTTTAGCTTCGGCCGCTTCTTCGTCCATGAAGCTGGCGTAAAGACCGCCGACTTTTTGTTCTATTCCGGTAGCCGACTGTCCCTTGGCGGCTGCTTCTTCGATGATGGCCTTGACGGCCAACTCGGCGCCATCCCGTAAAGCCGTAAAAGTACCTTCAAGCGGCCGGTCGTCCGGGATGGTTGTGCTGTTGAGCCACGCGCCGTTGACGTGCTGATAGAGGTCGTCCTGGGGCCGGACGCTGTGATCGATGTTGGAAAGAGAGATCCCCGACTGTGGCACTGTGGCTCCTTGTGTGGACACTGCAGCCGGCGTTGCCACCGTCGCGGCGTCTGCATAGTGGACGTTGCATGAGGTGTTGCACTGTCATCATACGCATCGTGTTACTGTGAATTTGTGCGTGCGGCGATGCTTCTTCTTAGCTGCCGCGGCGAGGCCTGAAAGCTATTTGAAGCTGGGCCATCCTCGCCGCGGAGTTCCGTGGTGTCCGGCTAAGCTTTCACTTAGTTATTAGAGAAAAGGCCACACGTCATGCGTAATGCACAAAAGCCCTCCGGTATGCCGATTCACCGCTACCTGCCGTTCCAGGACCAGATTTCCGTCGAGGTTCCGGACCGCACCTGGCCGGACAAGGTCATCACCAAGGCTCCGCGTTGGTGCGCAGTTGATCTGCGAGACGGCAACCAGGCGCTGATCGATCCGATGAGTCCGGCCCGCAAGCTGAAGATGTTCCAGCTGCTCGTCAAGATGGGTTACAAGGAGATCGAGGTTGGGTTCCCCTCGGCCTCCCAGACCGACTTCGATTTCGTTCGCCAACTCATTGAGGGCGGCCACATTCCGGACGATGTCAGCATCCAGGTTCTGACCCAGGCGCGTGAGCATCTGATTGAACGCACCTACGAGTCTTTGGTGGGCGCCAAGCAGGCTATTGTGCACCTGTATAACTCCACCTCCGTACTGCAGCGTCGCGTTGTGTTCAACCAGGACGAGGACGGCATTCTGGACATTGCGCTGCAGGGTGCACGACTGTGCAAGAAGTATGAAGAGACCCTCACGGACACGCACATCACGTATGAATACTCGCCCGAGTCCTTCACAGGAACCGAGCTCGAGTACGCCGCCCGGGTGTGCAATGCCATTGCGGACGTCTTCGAGGCATCTGCTGACAAGCAGGTCATCATCAACCTGCCGGCCACCGTTGAAATGGCAACTCCCAACGTCTACGCCGACTCCATCGAGTGGATGCACCGAAACCTGCACCCTCGCGAGGGAATCATCATTTCCCTCCACCCTCACAATGACCGCGGAACAGGTGTAGCTGCTGCTGAACTTGGTTACCTGGCAGGTGCTGATCGCATTGAAGGCTGCCTGTTCGGCAACGGCGAACGTACCGGCAACGTGGACTTGGTAACGCTGGGCTTGAACATGTTCGTGCAGGGTGTAGACCCAATGATTGATTTCTCTGATATTGATGAAATCCGTCGCACCGTGGAATACTGCAACCAGTTGCCGGTTCCGGAGCGTTCACCCTATGGCGGTGACCTCGTCTTTACCGCCTTTTCCGGCTCACACCAGGATGCCATCAAGAAGGGCTTCGAAGCGTTGGAGAAGGACGCTGCTGCTGCCGGGAGATCGGTTGACGACTTTACCTGGCAGGTGCCGTACCTGCCCATCGATCCCAAGGATCTGGGCCGCAGCTATGAAGCCGTTATCCGGGTCAACTCGCAGTCCGGCAAGGGCGGCGTTGCGTACCTGCTGAAGAACGAGCACAACCTGGATCTGCCTCGCCGGGCCCAGATCGAGTTCTCCGGAGTCATCCAGCGTCGCACCGACGCCGTAGGCGGCGAGGTCAGTGGTGCCCAGTTGTGGCAAATCTTCCAGGACGAGTACTTGCCGTCTGACGAAGAGCAAGCCCAGTGGGGCCGCTACGGGTTGGGCAGCGTGAGCACCGAGACGGACGAATCCGGTGCAATGACCATGAATGCGAATCTAAGGATTGACGGCGTCGAAGTCCGCCGGACTGGCCACGGCAACGGTCCTATTGCCGCCCTGTTGGACATTTTGCACCACGACGGCGTTGATGTGCGGGTGCTGGATTACAGCGAGCACGCCCTGTCCGAAGGCGGCAGCGCAAGCGCGGCAGCATACGTTGAATGTGCTGTCGGAGAGCGCGTTTTGTGGGGTGTGGGAATTGATCCCAGCACCACCACGTCATCCCTCAAAGCCCTGATTTCGGCAGTCAACCGGGCCGTCCGGGACTCCCAGGCCTAAGCATGCGCCGTGTGGTGACGGGAAATACCGTCACCACACGGTCCGGCGAACACTGCCGGACCTTGGCATAGTGCGAAGATTAGTTGTGGCCAATCCGTCGTTTGCAGCTCGGTCCTATCGGGACGATGCCGTGGTGCTCCGCACCCACAAGTTGGGCGAGGCCGATCGAATCATTACGTTGCTGACCAAGCACCATGGCCAGGTTCGTGCTGTTGCCAAGGGCATCCGTAGGACCAGCAGCCGCTTCGGAGCCCGCCTGGAGCCTTTTATGGTGGCGGACCTGCAACTTGTCCAAGGCCGTACCCTGGACATTGTTACCCAGGCCGTGGCTAAGGGCGCGTATGGAAGCAGCATCGCCGCCGATTACGGGCGCTTTACCGTGGCCGCAGCCATGACGGAGACTGCCGAGAAGCTTACGGACGCAGATACTGAATCAGGGACCGCCCATTACAATCTGCTGGTTGGTGCGTTGGCTGCCCTGAGCCGTTCGGACCATCCGCCGGAACTCATTCTCGATTCTTACCTATTGCGGGCGTTGGCCACCGGTGGCTGGGCGCCGAGCTTCACCGATTGTGCACGTTGTGGGCGTCCTGGTCCTCACACAGCATTTGCCGCCCCCGTGGGCGGGATGGTGTGCAGCGACTGCAGGCCCCCGGGTTCTCCGGCTCCGGCGCCGGAGACTGTGGTACTGCTCGGTGCCTTGCTGACTGGTACCTGGAGCGTGGCCGATGCTTCAGACCCGCGGCACAGGCGGGAGGCAGCCGGCTTGGTGGCAAGCTACCTTCAATGGCATCTTGAACGGGCCTTGAAATCACTCAAACACGTGGAGCGAAGCTGACAGTGGTACTTGGAAAGAAAAGCAAAACGACCGTGGCAAGGACGTCTCCTGTAATTGCCCCTTACGGACATCCTTCCGGGGTTGTGCCGCCGAGCATCCCCAGCGAGTTCATCCCTCAGCACGTGGCCATAGTCATGGATGGCAACGGGCGGTGGGCGAATCAGCGTGGCCTCCCGAGGATAGAGGGGCACAAAGCAGGGGAGCCCGCACTCCTGGATGTCATGGCCGGGGCAATTGAACTCGGAATCAAGTACGTCAGCGTTTATGCGTTCTCCACCGAGAACTGGCGCCGGTCGCCCGAGGAAGTTCGATTCCTCATGGGATTTAACAAGGATGTACTACGCCGCCAGCGCAACCAACTGGATGAGTGGGGCGTCCGCATCCGCTGGGCTGGGCGCCGCCCGCGGCTTTGGGGTTCGGTGATCAGGGAGTTGGAAGAGGCCGAGGACTATACCCGCGCCAATGACACCTGCACCTTGACCATGTGTGTTAATTACGGTGGCCGCGCAGAAATCGCCGACGCCGTTTCAGCAATCGCACACGACGTCGCCGCCGGCCGCTTGAAACCGGGATCGGTGTCAGAGAAGACAATCCAGAAGTATCTGGATGAGCCGGACCTCCCTGATGTGGATCTCTTTCTCCGCAGCTCGGGAGAGCAGCGGTTGTCCAACTTCCTGCTATGGCAATCGGCCTACGCGGAGTTCGTCTTTATGGACACCTTGTGGCCGGACGTGGACAGGCGGACCCTTTGGGACGCCGTCGAGATTTATGCGAAACGCGACCGTCGCTATGGCGGGGCCGTAGACGCAGCGCCCGCTACGAACTAACACGCCAGCCAAATAGCACGCGCTTGTTAAATCAGTAGGGATATGCCGCCAGCCACACGGCCACGTCACGGTATGCCTGTTGACGGACGGTGCGCCTTGAGAGGAATACGTCGTGCAGGGCGCCGGGGTAGCGGAACACCGCTGTCCGACGAGCGAGGCCGAGTGCCCTCCGTGAGGTTTCCTCGACGTCGATCACCGCATCGGCGCGCATAAGGTCCGCAGTCCATTCGGCTTGGATCCGCGTCCTACCGGACAGGAGCACCAACACGGGGGCGTCAATGTTGAGCTTGTGTTCTACTGCCGCGTGGCCCGCCAGAACTGCTTTTGTCCATCCGGCCCGGATGGGAAACGAAGCCCGCGGCCGCCACACGGGATCCAGGATCCATTCGCCATGTCCCTCATTGCTGACGCTTTCCCAGTACGCAGGCATTTCCGGGAATCTGAAGGGGCGCTTTGGATCGGTCCGGGCAAAAGGTTCCACCAGATGCATGGCGATGCTTCGGACCAGACTGCTTCCCTGGAGTTCAAGCCAGGGCGAATTCAGGACGAGTGTGCCCACCCTGCCGGGATTGCGGTCGGCCCATAGGGCCGCGATCAACCCGCCCAGGGAATGGGCGAGCAAGTGGATGGTGGGCGGGGTAGCGTTGCCGGTTCTTAGAGCAACGTCCCGTTCTATTTCACGTAAGGCCGCGGCGAGGTCTTCGTCGTAAACGCCGAGATCCGACGTGTATCCGGGCGTCTGTCCCGGCAACAGGCTGCGGCCGAACTTCCGCAGGTCCAGAGCATAGAAGTGAAAGCCCGAAGCCGTCAGGTACTCTGCCAGTTCGGTCTGCAGGAAGTAGTCCGCCCAGCCGTGCAAATAGAGAACTACTCTCGGAGCTCCACCGGGGTCAGCCGGTGTGCGGCGGCGTTTGCGTTTGGTAAAGGACCCCAGGAAGTCCAGCATGCTCTGCGGGGACGGGTGGGCCGCCGGCGGTGCATACCTGATGAGGGTCGCTTTGACCGGTCCCTCTTCATCGGCTTTCATGGGCAGGTCCATGCACTCGTAGCCGTGGCCCAGAACGTCGGGTTGCCACAGTGAAACCGACTCCTCCGTGGTGGTCATGTGTCTCCTTCCCGCCGATGCTCCGGCTTGTTGGTATCCATGAATCCTCTAACCCACCGGGCGAGCCGTGCGTAAGCGTCTTTCCGCACGGCAGGTGCCGAAAGAAAGACGTCGTGGAGGGCTCCATCAATGCGTTCCAAGGTAACCGTCCGCCCTAAAGCCATGGCCCGCAGGGCGATGACGCCCACATCCAGCACGGCATCCGAACGGCGCATCGACTCCCGCCACACCATGCCGTTTGCACTGGTGGTGGAGGTCAGCACAAGGACCGGCATTTCCAGCTTCAAACCCCGGGCCACCTGTGAATGGCCGGCGAAGACTGCACTTAGCCAGCCTGCGCGGACCGGGAACGCCAACGGAGGCCGATAGTTCTCATTTAGGGTCCATTCCCCTTCGGCGGTGCTGCTGATACTTCGGAAGTAGAAGCCGCGTTCCGGCAACCTCAAGACAGTTTCGGGGCGGAGCTTTGCAAGAGGGGACACCATGGCTTGCGCGGCGCGCCGCACCAGTGAACTGCCGTGCATCTCCAACCACGGGCTGTCCAGAATCAGGTATTGGACAAGCTCCGGATGACGGCTGGCCCATAGCGCGGCCACCAATCCTCCGGTTGAATGGCCCATCAGGGTCAGGCTCCCGCTGGGGGAGGCAGTACGATCTCCGTGAATAATGTGGATGGCATTTTCAATCTCGGCGTCGTAGTCGGTCAGGTTGGCTACATAGCCGCCCGGCATGTCAGCCTGGAGGCTTCGGCCGTGGTTGTGCATGTCCAGCGCGTAAAAGTCGTAGCCTTGGTCTGCCCAGAAACCGGCCAGCTCGGTGTTGAAGAAGTAGTCACTCCAACCGTGAAGGAAAAGTACGGCGCCGTAGCTCTTGGGCGGTGACTGGCCGTCGTCGTTGGACTGGCTCTCAGGCTGGACCCTGTGCCGGACCAAGGTGGCATGCCGGATCACGCCATCGAGGCCTGTGGCGTCAAGGCCGCAGGATTGGAAGTCGGTTCCCAATATGTCAGCGGTCCATTCCATGGCTTCAGCTTAGACACTGGCGGCTGCGTGCCGGCCCGCAGCCCTGCCGGTGAAGAGGCAACCTCCCAGGAATGTCCCTTCCAACGCCCGGTACCCGTGGATACCTCCGCCTCCAAAGCCGGCTGCTTCACCGCCAGCATAGAGGCCCGGGACGGCCACGCCATTGCCATCCAGCACCCGTGAGTGCAGATCCGTGGCGATTCCGCCCAAGCTCTTCCTCGTCAACACGGAAAGGCGGATGGCCATCAGGGGTCCATGATCCGGGTCGGTCAACCGGTGCGGGGGAGCCACCCGCATGAGCTTGTCCGTAGCGAATCGACGCGCCGCCCTGATGGCGGCCAGTTGGGGGTCCTTGCCCAGGCCACTGGCAACCTGGCTGTCCCGTGCACGTATCACTGCCTCAAGTACAGAGGCTTCAATCAAGGAGGTTCCGGCGAGCTGGTTCATGCGCACTGCAAGACCTGCAGGCGTTGACGCCTGGAGAAAGTCAACCCCCCTATCCATGAAACGTTGTATGGGCGCGTCCGCTGTGGGCCGAAGTCGTGATGCGAGCAGCCCTACATCCTTACCCGTAAGATCCGGGTTCTGCTCGGACCCGGAAAGGGCCAGTTCCTTCAGGGCAATGGTGCGGTTGAGGACAAACCACGAGTACCCGTGTCCCGTCCCCACGATGTGCCGAAGTGCTCCCTGCGAGTCAAAGCCCGGGAAGAGCGGGGCGGGCAGCTGTCGGCCTTCCGCGTCCAGCCAAAGCGAGGAAGGCCCGGGCAGGATCCGGATGCCGTGGTTGGGCCACACGGGATCGTAGTTGTGGATTCCTTCGGGGTAGTGCCACATCCGGCCGCCGTTGATCAGGGAAGCGCCGGCTGACTCTACGGCGGATAGGAATTCGCCGTCAACTGACGCCGGTACTCCGCTGAGCATATAGTCGGGTGCAGTGTTCCCCGGCCATTGTCTGCGCACTGTTGCGTGGTTACCACCGATGCCGCCGGTGGTCACCACCACTGCGTCTGCCCTTGCCTCAAAGCTCCCGACGGCGGTGCGCCCGGACGCCTGGCCCCTCACCGCCGTCGAGCCTTCCAGTATCTCGCCTGAAATACCGGTGACATTGCCCGCAGTTGTGGTCAAAGACGATGCCCGGTGCCTGAAGTAGAGGCTGACCCTGCCGGAACCGATGCCTTCGCGCACCTTGGCGAGGAACGGTTCCACAAGCGCAGGACCGGTTCCCCACGTGACGTGAAATCGGGGCACGGTGTTGCCGTGGCCTTGCGGTCCATAGCCACCGCGTTCAGCCCATTGCACCAGAGGAAAGATGCCAACGCCCAGGCTCCGCAGCCATGCCCGCTTTTCGCCCGCGGCGAAGTGGACATAGGCCTCCGCCCACTCCCGGGCATTGTGATCCCACGATCGATCAAATGCTGCCGAAGCGAGCCAATCGGACAGGGCGAGCTCAGCGTTGTCCTTCACGCCCAATCGCCGTTGTTCCGGCGTGTTGACCATAAAAAGGCCGCCGAAGGACCAGTGGGCCTGACCGCCAACAGATGCCTCCGGCTCTTGGTCCAGGACAGCCACCGTCTTGCCCGCGGCGTACGCTGTGGCTGCGGCAACAAGTCCGGACAAGCCCGCACCGATCACCAGGATGTCGGCAGTGATCTTGTGGTTCCCATGATCTGCGTCACGATTTTCCAGCGGCATGCCTACATGCTAGCGGCAGGACAGGTCACGGGTTTGGTGAGTGGTGAGTAAGCGGGAAAACTAGGACCATGCGTGTTTACCCCACATTCTTCAAGTTGGCCTTCTCCTGGATGGATGCCGAGAAGGCCCACAAGATCGGCTTCCAAGGAATCCGGGCTGCTCACAGTTCCGGCGTCGGGAGGATTCTTGCCAGGATCACCACCCCTGACGCTTCCCTTCGCACAGAGGCGCTGGGGCTTACGTTTCCCTCCCCGTTCGGCCTGGCGGCAGGCTTCGATAAGGAGGGCCACGGCATCGAAGCCTTGTCCGAGCTTGGCTTCGGGCACATAGAAGTGGGGACTATCACCGGCCAGGCACAGCCTGGCAATGAAAAGCCGCGTCTGTTCCGCTTGATTGAGGACAAAGCGGTCATCAACCGCATGGGATTCAACAACGACGGGGCCGCAGCAGTGGCGCCAAGACTCAAGTCAGCACGGGCTGCTTTGCGGCGGCGGCACCCGGACGTGCGGCCGATTATCGGAGTCAACATCGGCAAAACCAAGCTGGTTGAGCTCGACGACGCTACCGAGGATTACCTGATGAGTGCCCGTAGCCTGGCGCCTGCGGCTGACTATCTGGTGGTCAACGTGAGCTCTCCCAATACCCCGGGGCTGCGATTGCTGCAGAACGTGGAAACTCTTCGTCCCCTCCTGCGGGCTGTTGGCGACGCTGCCGACGAAGCCGCCGGACGGCACATCCCCCTGCTGGTCAAGATTGCTCCTGACCTCTCAGATGAGGATATCGACGACGTCGCCCGGCTTGCGCTGGACCTGAGACTTGACGGAATCATAGCCACCAACACCACCGTTTCCCGCGACGGGCTCCTCTCAAACGCCGCGAAAGTAGAGTCTCTTGGCGCTGGCGGCTTGTCGGGCGCGCCCCTCAAGCAGCGATCCTTGGACGTGTTGCGCAGGCTCAAGGGCTCGGTAGGGGACCAGCTTGTACTCATTGCGGTGGGTGGTGTTGCCACCCCGAAGGATGTTCAGGACCGCCTGGACGCCGGGGCAACGTTGGTGCAGGGCTACACAGCTTTCCTCTACGAGGGCCCTTTCTGGGCTTCGCGGATCAATAAGGGCCTTGTGAAACTTCGTCGGCGGGCAGCCCGCTGAGGGTGGCCGGATGAGTGGTGCCCCTTTTCGGAACAGCCCGGAACAGAGAAGACCCCGGACCATTGGTCCGGGGTCTTCTTGATTCTTCAGTGTGTGAAGCCTAAGCGGGGTACTGTCCGCGCTTTACCTGAGGCTTGGGAAGGCGGAGCTTGCGGAACTGAAGGGCGCGCATGCAGCCGTACCAGATTGAGCCGCGCTCCACTTCGCCGAATTTCTCCGTAAGGCGCTTCCGAAGTTTGCGGGAGAGGATGAAGACGTCCACGAAGACGGCAAGGAACATGATCCAGAAGCCAATAAGGACGTAGCTGATGCCTGCGCTGGTGGGCGGAATGATCAACGAGACCACCACGAACAGCAATGCTCCGAACATGAGGTATTCACCCAGGCTGAACCGTGCGTCGACGTAGTCACGCGTGTACCGCTTCTGGGGACCCTTGTCCCGGAGGGGAAGGAACTTCTCATCTCCAGTATCCAAGGCCTGCCGCATTTTCTGCCGCTGATCTTGGATGGCCACCCTTTCCGCTGCCTTTGAGGCCTTACGGTCGGTGGGAACCAACGGGCGCTTGCGGGCCGCTTCCTGGTCCTTCCGCTTGGGCGTTGGTGCGCCCTTTCCTGCACCGGACTCCGGTGCGATGGCGTAGGCCTGATCTACTACTGATTGAGCGCTGGGCTCTTCCTTTTTGCGTCCGAACACCCATACAGAATACCCCTCAAGAAGGTGGTGCACGTTACGTGTCCGGTTGCCGGCGCCCTTTGACTTGCGTGAAGCCCGCTGTTCCGGCTGTGCCTGCATCGGAGGGAGAATCCCCGGCGGTAAAGTGTGGCCCATGACTTCAGCACATGCGGAGATCCCGCAGAACAAGCAAGGACACTCCGGCTCCACCCCCGTCGAGGCACTGACCACGGCGGTCAACGAATCCTTTGAGGCCACTCTCGCGTCACTGGAAGACCTGGTGGCTATTCCCGGGATTGCGTGGGCAAGCTTCGATCCGAAGGAACTGGATCGAAGTGCCGACGCCGTTGCCGCCTTAGTTAAGGAAGCCGGCATGGAGGACGTCCGGATTCTTCGCTGCGACAAGGCCGACGGAACGCCCGGTGGTCCTGCCGTCGTCGCGCGCCGACCTGCCGCCGAGGGCAAACCGACCATCCTGCTCTACGCGCACCATGACGTTCAGCCCCCCGGGGACCGGAGCCTGTGGAACTCGGAACCCTTTGTCGCCGAAGAGCGGAATGGCCGGTTGTACGGCCGGGGTGCCGCCGACGACAAAGCCGGCATCATGGCCCACCTTGCCGCTTACAGTGCCGTGACCGAGGTCCTTGGGGAGGACTTCGGGCTTGGTGTGACCTTCTTCTTCGAAGGCGAGGAAGAAGCGGGGTCGCCGACTTTCCGGACCTTCCTTGAGGAGCATCAGGAACTTCTCCGGGCCGATGTAATCGTTGTTGCCGACTCCAGCAACTGGAAGGTGGGCGTGCCGGCCCTCACCACCAGCCTTCGTGGCCTGGTGGATGGAACTTTCGAAGTACACGTCCTGGAACATGCGGTTCATTCGGGCATGTTCGGGGGGCCTGTGCTCGATGCCCCTACCCTATTGTCACGGCTCATCGCCACCCTTCACGACGACGCCGGCAACGTGGCCGTGGCCGGCCTTGTTGGTCGGGACGACGTGGCGGTGGATCTCACCGAGGCGGATTACCGCGCCGATGCATCAGTGCTCGACGGCGTGAGGCTGGCCGGCAGCGGAACGATCGCCTCGCGTTTGTGGACCAAGCCTGCACTCTCCATCATTGGAATGGATGTCCCGGCCGTAGACGTCGCATCCAACACGCTTATACCGGCTGCCCGCGCAAAGTTCAGCATGAGGTTGGCGCCGGGCCAGGATCCTGAAGCCGCAATGGCTGCCCTGAAACAGCACATTGAGTCACATGCGCCTTTCGGTGCAAAGGTGACGTTTACTCCGGGGGAGAGGGGCAACGCCTTCTCCACGGATACAACTTCCGCCGCAGCCCGGGTTGCGCTGTGGGCGCTGGGGGAATCGTGGGGCGTCAAGCCGGTGGAAATGGGAATAGGCGGCTCCATTCCCTTCATTGCTGATCTCTTGGAAATGTATCCGGATGTCCAGATCCTGGTTACGGGAGTGGAGGATCCCGACTCACGCGCGCATAGCGCCAACGAATCCTTGCACATCGGAGACTTCCGGCACGCGGTCCTGGCCGAGTCCCTGATGCTGGCCCGGCTCAACACCGACGGCTTGGCCGGGTAAACTCCCACGGCGCGCCGGGAACAACCCAATGCTGTCTGTGGTTACGTCAGGAGTTACAGCTAAGCGTCTGCGCGACGTAGCATTAGCTATAACCCGTACGTAATTGGGTAAGGGCAGGCAGCGTTCCGGCGCCGCCGCCAAGAGCTTCATAAGAAGGTAGGCCAATGAGCACTGCAACCAACGAAAACAGCACCGGAGCACAGCTCGTCACCAACGACGACGAACTGGCCACGCACGAGGTCAATCTGACCGACGTCGCCGCAGGCAAGGTCCGCAGCCTCCTCGAGCAGGAAGGGCGCACAGACCTTCGACTGCGCGTTGCAGTCCAGCCTGGAGGATGCTCGGGCCTGATCTACCAGCTTTACTTCGATGAGCGCCTGCTCGACGGAGATGCTGTGCGCGACTACGACGGCGTTGAGGTCGTAGTCGACAAGATGAGTGTTCCTTACCTCAGCGGCGCAAGCATCGACTTCGAAGACACCATTTCGAAGCAGGGCTTCACCATCGATAACCCGAACGCCGGCGGGTCTTGCGCCTGCGGCGATTCGTTCCACTGATGTGAGCCATCGCCGCATGTCGGCGCCCCTTCGAGCGAGTTTGAAATCGTTTGGAGCCACGGCGCTGACATGTGCGCGAAAACCGCGTGATAGCGGTAAGCTCTACATCGGGTAGTAAAACTTTTAGTGTGCCCGGTGAGCCTTCGGCCTGCCGGGAGACAGCAACAAGAGGAAGGGCCGTCTGTGAGTTCGCAGGACCGAACCGGCAGCCGACGCATAAAGATCACATCGATCACTGGCTTGGCACTAGCCGGCGCGTTGGTTTTAACCGGATGTTCACCAGAGGTAGAGAAGGGTTGGCTGCCTACAGAGCGCGGCACGACCAACCACACTGACCGGATCATGGACCTCTGGGTCAACTCATGGATCGCCGCCTTGGCAGTCGGTATCATCACGTGGGGCCTCTTGGTCTGGTGCATCATCGCTTACCGTCGCCGCAAGGGCACCACGGGTTTCCCCAAGCAGCTCAGCTACAACCTGCCGCTCGAGGTCTTCTACTTGACCATCCCGCTGTTCATGGTGCTGGTGTTCTTCTACTTCACTGACCAGGACCAGCGCGCGATTGATGACCGCTCCCAGCCTGCCGACGTCGTTGTTGACGTCCGTGGCAAGCAGTGGGCGTGGGACTTCAATTACAAGCAGGGCGAGGTCATCAATGAAGATCTCCACGAGGCCGGCGTTCAGGCCCACCTGACCGGCAATGAGGTCAACAAGGAACTGCTCCCCACCCTGTACTTGCCTGTCGGCAAGTCCGTGGATCTGGAGCTGAACTCCCGCGACGTCATCCACTCATTCTGGGTACCCGCCTTCCTTCAGAAGCGCGACATGATCCCGGGCAAAACGAACTACATCAGGTTCACCCCCACCAAGGAGGGCACCTTCGATGGCAAGTGTGCCGAACTCTGCGGTGAATACCACTCCGAAATGCTTTTCCGCGTCAAGGTTGTCTCCGAGTCTGAATTCCAGGCCCACATGGACAAGCTTCGCCAGGAAGGCAACACGGGCCTCCTCGGTGCGGAATATGACCGCAACCCGAACCTGAACGAATCCAAGTAAGGGAAGCGACGTGGCTACGTACACTCAATCCGCACCGGGGGTTCTCGAAGCTCCGGTAGTTCCTAAGTCCAAGGGGCGCATCGTCGTCAACTGGATCACCTCCACCGACCACAAGACCATCGGGTACATGTACCTGATTGCATCCTTCGTGTTCTTCTGCCTTGGTGGCGTCATGGCGCTGTTGATCCGCGCCGAACTGTTTGAACCCGGCATGCAGATCCTGCAGACCAAAGAGCAGTACAACCAGATGTTCACCATGCACGGCACTGTGATGCTGCTGATGTTCGCAACACCGCTTTTTGCCGGCTTCGCGAACGTCATCATGCCGTTGCAGATTGGCGCCCCCGACGTCGCCTTCCCGCGTCTGAATGCCCTGGCTTTCTGGTTCTTCCTCTTCGGTTCCACCATCGCCGTGTCCGGCTTCATCACCCCCCAGGGTGCTGCATCCTTCGGCTGGTTCGCTTATGCCCCGCTGTCCAACACGACGTTCAGCCCAGGTGTGGGTGGTGACCTCTGGGTCTTTGGCCTTGCGCTGTCCGGTTTCGGAACCATTCTTGGTGCGGTCAACTTCATCACCACCGTCATCTGCATGCGTGCACCGGGCATGACCATGTGGCGTATGCCGATCTTCACCTGGAACATTCTTGTTACGGCAATCCTGGTCCTCATGGCCTTCCCGCCACTGGCAGCTGCCCTCTTCGCACTCGGTGCCGACCGCCGCTTTGGCGCCCACATCTTCGACCCCGAGAACGGCGGTGCGGTCCTCTGGCAGCACCTGTTCTGGTTCTTCGGACACCCCGAGGTTTACATCATCGCCCTGCCGTTCTTCGGTATCGTGTCGGAGATCTTCCCGGTCTTCAGCCGCAAGCCGATCTTTGGCTACAAGGGCCTTGTCTACGCAACGATCGCCATTGCCGCCCTGTCCGTTACTGTGTGGGCCCACCACATGTACGTCACCGGATCTGTGCTGCTGCCGTTCTTCGCCTTCATGACCATGCTCATCGCAGTACCAACAGGCGTGAAGTTCTTCAACTGGATCGGTACCCTGTGGCAGGGGTCCATCACGTTTGAAACGCCCATGCTCTGGAGCATTGGCTTCCTGGTGACATTCCTCTTCGGTGGTCTGACCGGCATCATCCTGGCCTCGCCGCCGCTTGACTTCCACGTTTCCGACTCGTACTTCGTGGTGGCACACTTCCACTACGTGGTGTTCGGTACCGTTGTGTTTGCCATGTTCGCAGGATTCTACTTCTGGTGGCCCAAGTGGACAGGCAAGATGCTCAACGAGCGCCTTGGCAAGATCCACTTCTGGCTCCTGTTCCTCGGCTTCCACGGCACCTTCCTGATCCAGCACTGGTTGGGCGTTGAGGGTATGCCGCGTCGTTACGCCGACTACATGCCGCAGGATAACTTCACGTGGATGAACCAGTTCTCCACCATCTCCTCCTTTGTCCTGGGTGCTTCGCTCCTGCCGTTCTTCTGGAATGTCTACATCACCTGGCGCAGCAACAAGAAGGTGGAAGTGGATGACCCGTGGGGCTTCGGCGCTTCGCTCGAATGGGCAACGTCCTGCCCGCCGCCGCGCCACAACTTCACTTCCTTGCCCCGCATCCGCTCCGAGCGCCCGGCCCTGGACCTCCACCACCCGGAGTTGGCCCAGGTTCACACTGCCGAGGCTCCGTCACCCGCAGCAGCCGTTTTGGGTAATGCCGACCAAAGGGACGTCAGCAAATGAAAATTGAATCGTGGCTCTTCGGAGCCGGAGTCTTCTTCTTCGTCCCCGTAGCCATCGCCTATGGCTTCCTGACGGGATGGAACGAGTGGGTGGGTGTTCTGGGCATCCTCCTCGTCGGTGGCCTTGCAGGCATGATCGGTGCCTACCTCGGGTTCACGGGTAAGCGAATCGGGTTGCGGCCCGAGGATCGCCCCGACGCAGAGGTTCACGAAGGCGCCGGCGAGCAGGGGCACTTCAGCCCCTGGAGCTGGTGGCCCTTGGTTCTTGGCTTGGCTTGTGCCGGTGGATTCCTCGGCTTGGCGATCGGCTTCTGGGTGACCTACGTCGCCGGTGGCCTCGCACTAGTGGCGCTCGTGGGCTGGGTTTTCGAATACAGCCGTGGCGATCACGCCCACTGACTGACTGGTAACAACGATGGGCCCCACCTTTTGGTGGGGCCCATCGTCGTTAAGTCCGGCCTGACGGTTAGTTGCCCCGACAAGGCGCCCGCCGCCGCGGACACTCTGGAGGCAGCTCTAGCAGGGCTGGGTGCCCTCCAGGACAGCCGAAAGCTTCACGAGTGCAGAGTGGAGCGCCCGACAGGGTTTGCTCGTCACTGAGAGCCTCTGGGGCTACTTCCAGGACCACTACGCAACCGTGTTCGAAGTCCTCGGTCATGACTTCGAGTAAAGAGCGGGCGTCAACAGGCGCACGGTCGTGCTTGCGGATAGTTACGGGAAGACCTGTCTCAGTGACAGCACGAACGAATACCGCAGCCGCCCGGGCGTGCAAACCAATTTCGGCGGCAACGAAGGTCTTCTGCTCCGGCAACCCAGCTCCTCTGATACGCGACGGATTCCGTCTGAAAAATGTTCCGTACCAGCGTAGCCGCCGGGCCCGACCGCATTCCACCTCTGGTCGTGCTGGTCTAGACCTCCGGGCCGACTGATTTATCCTTGGAATATGACTCAATTGCTGGATGTCTGCCGTGGCTGAGGCAGCAAGCATAGCCGGTGAGATCGACCGAGCCAGTGGCACACCCATCTATGTTCAGCTCCGCGAGATCCTGCGAACCTTCATTGCCCAGTCCTGTCCACCCGGTTCCGCGCTCCCATCGGAACGGGATCTATCCGAACGGTTCGGACTGGCGCGAATGACCGTCCGCCAAGCCATTGACGCCTTGGTTGGCGAGGAAGTTATTGAGCGCGTTGTTGGCCTTGGAACCTTCGTCAGGAAACCAAAGCTGGATCTACAAGTGAAATTGACCTCCTATAGCGAGGAGATGCAGCGTCGCGGTATGGTGCCCGCCGCCAAGGTTCTGAGCTTTGAACAAATCGCCGCCAGCGCGTTCCTTGCCAGGGAACTGCAATTGGACGAAGGCACGCCTCTGGTACGGTTCCGGCGTCTGCTGCTGGCGGACAACGAACCCATGAGCGTGGATGAGAACTTCATTCCTGCGCATCGAGTGCCCGGTTTGCTCGATGAGGCACCTCCGACCTCGCTATACAACGTTCTGAGCGAACGGTTCGGCTTGGTTATGGAGTGGGGCGAGGACATGATTGAGGCCACTGCGGCGTCTCCCTCCACTGCCAGGCTTCTCAATGTTGACGTTGGTGCCCCGCTGCTCAAGATTCAACGCCATGCCTTCGTAGCCCGTGCAATGGTTGACTACTCTGTCTCTTACTACCGGGCTGACCGCTACAAGCTCTGGGTGCCGTTGCAGCGCCCCGGCATTCGCTCTACACGGAACTATTCCTCGGGGTACCGTACACAGTAGCCCTGCTGGGTTTTGAAAGTTCTGGAGGCCCGCGGGATTATCTGATGGCACACAGGAAGGGCCCGGTCCATAGCGGTTTCTAGGGGTCGTTGCAATGCCTGTTGGTTAGGTGGTTAGTAGTAAATCACGTAAACGCTCGGCTGGAGTTTTCCAGCCGAGCGTTTTGCGTGGACGGCCGTTGAGTTCCTGGGCGACGTGTTCGAGGTCTTCGGGGCCGAAGACGGACAGGTCGGTTCCTTTGGGGAAGTACTGGCGCAGCAGTCCGTTGGTGTTCTCGTTCGAGCCGCGCTGCCATGGGCTGGCGGGGTCGCAGAAATAGACCTGCATGTCGGTGGCGAGGGTGAAGGATTTGTGGCCAGCCATTTCCGCACCCTGGTCCCAGGTCAGGGATCCGCGCAGGTGCGCCGGCAGGGTGGCCATGGTTTTGATGAGGCCGTCCCGGACGGTTTCGGCGGTATGGTCGCCTGGGAGGTGTACGAGCATCACGTAGCGGGTGGTGCGTTCGACCAGGGTCGCGATCGCGGACTGGTTATTGGTTCCGGTGATGAGGTCGCCCTCCTTACGGTGTTGTTGTGGGT
>NZ_JAGGPR010000019.1 GCF_018613695.1 Arthrobacter sp. ISL-95
GACAGAAACATTGAGATTCCCAGTGGCCAGCTTCCGTCTTTGTCTCAATGACTGGCGGCCGCTGACTGAGCATGGTCATGTTCCGGACCACTGCGCCGTGGCCGGAACCGGTCCGGCAGCGGTGTCTGCGGATTTTCCGTCCGGTGCGCAGTCGGGGACAGTATTTCTTATCTAAACCGCCGTCATCGTTGAAGAGCAGTGCACGGTAGATGGTCTCAGGACTCAATTGAAGGCCCGGTTCGAAGGGGAATTGCAGTGCGAGCCAGCCGCAGATCTGCTCGGGCGACCAGTGACGATTGAGCTTACGCTGAACAATCGCGCGTAGTCGCCGGTTCCGTTTAAGCTTCCGATCCCGTGGCCGGCGCCGCTGCTGGCTGGCGCTGTGATCGGCGGCGTGCGGTGAGTACTGGCCGTGGCCGTCGCGGTGACGGTCCAGTTCCCTTTTGATCGTTGAGGGGCAGCGTCTGAGTTCACGCCCGATGCGCCGCAGTGAGCAGTCCAGCCGGAGAAGGTCAGTGATCTGAATTCTTTCCAGCAGGGACAGGTACCGTCCGGACCCTTGAGCAGGAACCCTCATATGGCTCTGCTCGGCCCGTTGGTTCCTAAGTTTCGTGCCGGCGCGTCTGCTCATACCCATCATCCTGCAGGCCTCAGCATTGCTGGATCCGGCACTCACCAGGTCCCAGTACCGTGTCTCGCGTAAAGCGCGTCGCTTTTGTGCTGGCGACCAGGGAGCTGCCACTCTCTCGGCTGCGATCTTCGCCGTCCGGATTGCGTCCCGCTCGGCTTTCTGCAGACGTGCTTTTTCGGATTCCAGCTCTTTCTTCCGCTGGGTTTCCCACCTGACGGAGGTTCCCGGGGACAGCCGTAAAGCGTGTACAACCTCCGCCAGGCGCAGCCGGCTTCGCAAGGCGATGAAACGACGGTAAACCCACCGGTACCCAGTCGTATGCTTTACCCCTGCTGATGCGGCAGCAGCCACCACGCTCATGCCGGTGGAGTAGCAGGACCAGAACACTTCCTCGACGGCTGGATCGACTTGAAAGTGATGGCGCCCCGTTCCGTTTAGGAAGCGGTCGTTCCATTTCTCGGCATTGCGCGAGGTGAACCCCAGTTCTGTCTGGGCAGTTACGTGATCGAGGCCTTCACTGCGGAATTGGAGGTACTCATCACGCAACCACCGATAACCGGTCTCCTTACCGATTCCGGCCAGCCGTACTGATTCTCTGAATCTCTTGCCTTCCTTAATGAGGGCAAGAAACCTGACACCGGCAGGCGAATCGAACTGTTGATACATCGAAGGAACTCCCTGGATTGGGTATTGCTTCGATCAACAGAATCCGGGGGGGGTAACTGCAACCATGTTCCTTATGGTTGGAGTGAAGATTGGCTATGCCCGCGTATCAACGAGCGATCAGGACCTCACGGCCCAACGAAATGCTCTCCTTGCCCTGAGCGTAGAAGAGAAGCAGATCTTCGTCGACCACGGTCTGACGGGTGCAAATCGGGTGCGCCCAGGCCTCCGTGAAGCAATGGCGGCCTGCCGGGCCGGCGATACGCTCGTCGTGACCAAACTCGACCGGCTGGCGCGCTCTCTATCTGATGCCAGGGACATCGCTGATGAACTCACCCGCAAACGTGTCACCTTGAACCTCGGCGGCAGCATCTACGATCCCCACGATCCGGTAGGAAAGCTGCTGTTCAACGTCTTGGGCATGGTGGCCGAGTTCGAAGCCAATCTCATCCGCGCCAGAACACGGGAAGGCATGGCCGTGGCCAAAGCCAAAGGCCGGCTTCGCGGAAAGCAACCGAAACTCTCCAAAGCCCAGGAAACTCACCTCGTGAACCTGTACCGGGGCGGGGTACACACCACCACCGAAATCGCGGAACTCTTCGGCGTCGCCCGTTCCACCGTCTACCGAGCCCTTCAACGTGCAGCTCCAACCGCCTGGCCTCCAGCCAGCGAGACCGCGCATCGTAAACCTGGTCCTTCGGTGTTAGCACTTTCGTGCAGGCGACTACCAACCAAAATGACTTTTTGTGCAGGGGACTTTGGACACCAGAGTGTCCATACCCGACTGCACTACCCCGTAATCGCAGGGATGTCAGTGCAGTCAGCTTCTGAAAACGACAGGAAGATCGCGGATAGTAGCTCATTGGAACTCCCCCGGCTTCTTTAGCGGCCGCCCAGGGCGTTAGGTTCTAGTACCCGCGTCAGGTTCGCCCGGATTTGCCAGTGTGTGGTCCCGGCTGAAAAGGACCTGTTCCCCAGCGGGCGGTGGGCCGGCGGCGGTTGTCTTGGATGCTTCTATATTCGTCAAGGTCTCCGGTACTCCTCGAGCTGCCGCTAGGTGACAAGTAGCTGTGGTCAGGAGGTTGGGAGCGCATTCCTCAACAGTTGCAGGGTCAGGCGGACGGCTGGGGAGTGCTCGTCGGGGCGGCTGATGAGCCCGAGGCAGGCCGGGACGTCGGCGTCGATGAGGACGGCCGTATTGACCTGGTTATCCGTCACGGTGGAGGCGGGGAGTACGGCAGTACCTGCTCCGCGTTCTGCGAGACCGAGCACGGTCAGTGGCGACGAGGCCTCGACATCGACTCGGGCCTTGACGTCTGCCTGTGTGCAGGACTTCTCGTAGGCGTCGCGTATGCCGCTGCCGGATGGAAGGCACAGCACCGGCCCGCGGACCAGGTCGGCCAGGCGGATCTCTTTGTGGGTGAGGTTGGTCTTGGGTGCGGTGACCGCTACGAGTCGTTCTGTGCTGATGACGTGTAGGTCCAGGCCAGGGGCTATGGTGCCGCCGTACCCAATGAGACCCAGGTCGAGTCTGCGCTGGCGGACGGAGGACTCCAAAACGTTTGAGTCGTCTTCGGTAAGGCCTAGCGTGATCCCGGGGTGCGTCCTGCCCAGACCGGCCAGAACATCGAGGAAGCCGGGGATGGTGCATCCGGCGATGGTGCCGAGCCGGACAGGGCCGCGTACTGCTTCGGCAAACTCACCGGCCGTGTTCATGATGTCCTCGACGGCGGCGAGGGCTTCTCTCACCATGGGCAGGACAGCCTTTCCGACTGGTGTGAGCGTAGTGGTACGACCAGCGCGGTACAGCAGTTGTTGACCGAGTTCACGCTCCAGTTTCGCCAGCTGAGCGCTCACGCCCGACTGGCTCACATGCAGGCGCGTGGAGGCCGCGGTGAACGAGCCCTCGTCAACGATGGCAGCGAAGTAGCGAAGCTGGTGGAGTTCCATAAACAACAACGATAGGACAAATCTGATCTATCTGTTGGACTAATGACTTGGAGCGCGGCATGCTTCTTTCATGAGCACTCCACGACAGATTTCTGAGACCTACTTCACGGCCTGGGAAGCAGGCGACTACGACACGTTAGGCAGTGTCCTGGCCGAGGATGTCGACTTTGTTGGCGCCCTCGGGCAGACCTCCGGCGTTGAGGAGACCCTCGCGGGGTTGAAGGGTTTGGGGCAGGTCCTGACGCGGATAGACGTGCGCGCTCGGGTCGCGGACAACAGCGACGTGATCACCTGGTTCGATCTGCACACCTCAATCGCCGGGCCGGCCGCCGTTGCGAACTGGGCGCATGTCGAAGACGGGAAGATCAAGCGCATCCGCGTCACCTTCGATCCGCGTCAGCTCATCGCTGGGCTGAACCAGGGGCAGCAAGCTCGTTAGTGGAATCGCCGCCAACGTCACGACTCTAGGATGCTTCAATATTCGTCAAGTAGTAGTTCTACTGTGCTGGCTTCTCTCACTCGCCACTTTGGCTGCGCCCATCGGGCAACTGTAGGAGACGAAATTGGGCAGGCCGAAGAGAGGCTTCCGGAAGTTTCCTCCTCGCCGAGCCTCATTAGAACCGCCAGACCGCTACTGGGCTCTGCTGGGTCGCTGTGGAGCGTTTAGACGTTGACTTGTTAAGTGAGCGCTAGGTCCTCGGCATTGGTGCCCCGAATGCCCCAGTTCACCCGCGGGCTTTCGATGATCGTTATTTCAAGGCTGTGTGAGTCAATGCCCGTCTCGGCTTCGATGCGCGCAAAGAGGTCAGTGATGAGGTTGCGTTTCGCCCCTCTGTCCTGCCTTCAAACATGGAAATTTCGATGATCGTGTAATCCTCACCGCGGTCCTCGGGGTGGATAAAGTCGGCATCGGCCAGCGGAATGAAACGCTGAAATTTCTTCTCAGGTGGGTAATCGAGGGTCGACACGATCGCCGCATGGATCGCATTGGAAAGCGATGCACGGCGTTGTTCGATTGAGCGTTGGTGTCCGTAAATAGTGCATTTCCAGCGTAGGTGCTGCATTCATTGGTGTTGCTCCTTCTTTTGCCGAGAAAGTTGGTGGGTGGGGCGGCAATGGTGACCGGCCAGCTTCCCCTGTCCCCCTTTGTATTTTGGCTGCTGGCGAAGCTTGCGGCGCTGTAACCGACGGAGGCCTGTCTACCCGCAGGGCAAGGGCAGAAAAATCTTGCGGGATCCGAGCTAGCGAGGATCCCTGGCTAAAGAATTTTCGGACCGCAGGCCCCGACTTTGGAGGGGCTAGACGGGGTGGAGCGGACACGTACAATCCGAAGGAATCTCAATGATGTTGTCAACGGGGGACGAAATGATATTTGGCGGCGATGCTGATTCTTTCCAGAACTGGACCAGGTGCTGCCCGGTCGGGGCGTCCACAACGAGGTCAAAAGCTGCATCCCGGCCGGTAGTGTGGAGCCGCGCACGGTAGCTGCCCTTTTCGTCACCCGTTACGTTGCCAAGGTCCTTCATTTCCCAATCCGTGGGGGTATTGAAGTAAGCCCGCCCTTCCGGCAGTGTCGGGGACACTTCGTGGACGTGTTCCCAAACAGGAGCCGCGGCTTCCGGACGTTCTTGTAAAACCTCAATCGCCAATTCGACTGGTCCCGAATGCACTCCGGTGAACACCAGGGGCACTCGAAGGGGTTCCGGTTCTTCACCTCGCCTGACAGCTTGCAGCGCCGCTATAGGGTCTAAGGGAGGCAAAGGCGTCGACAACGAAATCCACGGCGTGGCCAACGGCGCGTATGGCAAAAGCGGCTGACTCGATCACCACCTCAGCCTAGCGTCGGCTACCTGTGCCGTAAGGGATCCTCCAACGGACGCAGCGGCGTCCGTTGAACCACCGGCTTACGGCATATATATCAGTCTGGTGAACGGCTGAATGAGGTCGCGTCTGGATCAAGCGTCCGGTAGCTGCGCAATGGCTGTGCTCGCAGCACGGACAGCCTCATCGATCCATAGGGGGATTTCGTCACCGATCATCGGGCGAATCAGGCCAATCGGTGTCTCGCGGCAGGCAAGAGCGACAATGGCGAGTCCCTGGGGTGTCACCCGCCCGTACCTCGCAAGGGTCAACCGGTCAATAGTTTCGCGGACGGGATCGTTGAGATTTGTCAGCTCAGGCAGTAGGTCGGGGTGCGGGTCCTTCATGAGGTCGCTGTATCGATATGCCGTCATCATTCGTGCGTCCAACGGATGTGCACGGCAAAAACGGGGGATAAGCAGGGCAGTCTTGGTGATCGCCTCGACCGGATCGGCCGTGCCGATCTGCTCGAGTTCCCTGTGGAATCGCTTGATCGACCGCACCCACGCAGAGACGAAGAGGACGTCGCGGGAACGGAAACGATGGTAGATCGACCCCGAGGGCGCGCCCAGTTTGGCGCTCACCTGAGCCACGGTCGCTGAACGCCAGTGCTCATGCACAGCCTCCATGGCCGCGTCGAGGATTTGTTCACGTGTATACGAAACGGGTGTTGCCATCACAGCCATCGTATGCCACCTTAGAGATACTCATCTAGAGACGCCTCTCTAGAGATATTTGGGGGAAAGATGCCACTGACCAAACGACACTGGCGCATGGCCGCCCTCTGGACTGTCATAGTCGCCGTTATTCCCTACGCCCTGGTGAAAACCGCTTGGCTGGCTGGTTCGCATTTCGGCATGGTCCCCGGCACAGGTGCGGGTGAAATGAACACCCCCCGATTCGTCATCGGAAACGTCCTGACAATCGCCATGGACATGATGGCGGTCCTGCTGGCACTGGTCTTGGTGAGGCCAGGGGGTAAACGCGTCCCGGCTTGGATGGTCTTCATCGTCGGCGGCGGCGCGACGGGTTTGCTCGCACCGATCCTTGTCGGTTTACCGCTGGGCAGCGCCCTCCAACTAGCCATCGAAGGACGCGTTGCATCCGGAGGCGAAGGAAATCTGGAAGGCTGGATGTTCGCAATCATCTACTGTGGTTTCGGGCTGATGGCTGTCGGGCTGGCGATCTTGCTCGGACTGTACGCAGAAGACCGGTGGGGCGATTTGATCGCCGCCGGGCCGCGCCCACCACAACGATCGTGGGTAACCGGCGTCTGCGGGTTCGGGATGCTTTCGTTCGCGGCGGCGATGCTCTACTGGGGTGTCACAGGCCCAGGAACCGGCGGGCCGGCAGGAATGACCTCCGTTGCGCAGCGCACTGTTCTGATCGTCACCGGGATGGCCGCGGTGGGAGGATTTCTGGGCCCTTTCCTGCCGCAAGGCTCGCCGTCCCCCACCCGCGCCGCGGCACTGATTACCTGGGTCGGATGCGCTACAACGGCACTCCAGCCACCGACCGGGCTCCTCTTGGCGCATGATGGACAGGTTTCCCTCCTCGGCCTTGCGCTGGCAGCCGCAGCAACTCCCGCAGCAATCATTTACGGTCTGGTCGTGCTGAGAACCACCGCCCAGTCACGAGACACATCCCGGCAAAATTCACACCCTTTTATGGGTAAAGGCCCTACAGATCGCGGACAAAGGGAGAAGACTTCCTTCAGCCAATCTAAGAAGAGCGGCCGGTAAAAATCCTCAACGGGCAGATCTTCCGCGTATTCAAGAGTCCTATGGCAAATTACATCAAGGAACCGAGGCTCGAGTGTTCTCGCGCCTGATCGAGCACCGCAGAGCCCATCGGACCCGGTCGGTCACCGAAACCTGCCCAAGCCGCAATTAATGCAACTACAACGACTACCAGCAGAAGAGCCGCGAAATAACTCCGCGAGGTTTCACATCCGCACACTAATGGGCATACCAGCTGTTAGACCGCAAGCCGTCGCTCACGGCGCAGAATCCCAGTCGTCCAGTAATCTGTTGGCTCAACGGACGTTCCAGGTGCACGATTCGGGATCGTTGAGCGGGCGCTTTTGCGTGCGGTGATCAGCTGGCTTACGGGCGGACTGCCGGGCAATGAGAAACGGCCGGGTCGCAGCGGTTCGGGCGATACTTGACCCTGACACTGTGGAAGGCGAGAGAACTGAGACATGTTATCCATCGGAGCTTTCGCGCAGATCGGGCAGAGGCCCATCGGATGCTGCGGCATTGGGACACCGCAGGTCTGCTCGTGCCAGCCCACGTTGACGAGTTCAGCGGCTACCGATCCACGGCGCCTCGACATTGCTTCCGTCGTGGAGCTGCTCGCGAAGCCATGATGCTTCAAAGGCGAAGGCTTGCCGTTTACCGCTGAGTGGTGGCACCGGTCCTATCTGCAGTCCGGCGGCTACCCAGGACGCCCAGGACGCCCAGGACGCCCAGGACGATCATCCCCACACCCAGAATCAGGTGAAGCCAGTTATCAGCGTTGTTGACAGGGACGAAGTTGGCCGCAGATTCCTGATCAATGACCAACCCGTAAATCCACAACACCAGATACACGGCTCCGCCACCAATCAAGTAGCTCCGGGCTTGAGCCGGGGTTCGTGCCATTAGCAGGCCAGCCACCCCGAACAGCAGATGCACAATGTTGTGCAGGATCGATACTTGGAAGACACCCAAAAGGAGTGCTTCCGAATCGTGGCCGGCCAGAGCCAGCGAGTCATAGCCGGTGGTGATCCCTGGGATGAACCCCAGGACACCGACGAGAAGGAATACCGCCCCGACCACCTGGGCGGCTCGCTGGATGGTGGCGCGGCTCCGCGCGGAGGTTTGGGCAGATGTCATTGTTCTTCTCCTCGGTCGCGAAGACGCTCCGGAGCCCAGAGCGTTCAGGTCCTCTGGAACTTTCGTAAACCGAAGATATCATAAGCAGCCTTACTATTTAAGGAGTCGACCACATGAAGTTGTTCCCAAGGGATGACGTGGAGCTCGCAGCACTTCCGAGGAACGCGCCGCACCGCTTCTACCCGCCAGCGGTCCTTACTTGGCTGCTCTCTCGGCAGGGCGAAACCATGGGCTGGGTTCAGCGGCAGACGCCCGGGGGACCAAGTAGTAGGTCTGTCTGACGCCTGTGAAGAACGAGTACCGACTACTTGTGTGCAGGACCATCGGTAGGTGTTCAATGGAGTCAGCGGGTTAGTGGCAGACGACGATAATCCCCCATTTTCGCCGATCAATGCCTTAGTAATCTGCCGGCTAGGCCGGATAGCGGTAACCAGAAGCCTGTCCGGCCTTTCGCCTGTCTTGGGGACCTAGGCATGCTTTTGGTTGCGGACGTCCCACTTCCTTGGAACTGGGACATTGCAACGGGATTTTTCGTCGAGTTCACCTCGGGTTCAAGGATCACCTTCTTGGCGTTACCGCGTCGACGCAACGTTCGGAGGCTGCGTAGGGTGAGCTGCTTTCAACGCGAATGGCATGTCTTCAAGTAGCTCAGGAACGAGGCTTGCAATCCGGTGACGTGCGACTCGTGCAACAACGTACTCGTGACTTCTCGCGATAGTCCTTTGGCTCGCAATTTTTCCAGGAGAGAACGTCATGAGCACTGCGGGTCGGCGACGAGTTCCTGTAGATGCCTCAAACGCCCACTCGTTTAAGTGAGGGCTAAAGTACAGGTCACTTTTGGGGACGGTGTAGGAAGTCAAGCTGGCTGCGATCGGGGTCTCCGTGCTTTCGCGATGCTCGACAGAACCTTGCCCGGAAGGTCGGGCACCGTTAAGGTTTCCGCGCAGGTGACCGGAGCCTTCAGTGATCGACTCGTAGCGGGTTTAGGTTTAGGGTTAGCCGCAACTAGCAGATCAAAGATTTCACTGGGAATGCTGGGGCTTCCAAGCTCGACCGCGACGGTGAGAACCGCTGAAAGTCGGAACAATATGTCTGAAAACCACACACGCACTAGTACCCCTTCTGATGTCGGAGCTGATGGTAATAGCCAAGTCTCCGTGCAGGGGATGCTGCAGGACATGGTGCTCGAGAGTATCGACGTCGAGGGATTCTTGACGAACCTGGCGAAACTGGCCGCAGGAAGGTTTTCTTCCCCTGACACTGAAGTCCTCGCCGCGGTGACACTCCTGCGGCCGCGAACAAAAGCCACCGTCGCCAGCAGCAGTGAACATGCGCAGAAGTTGGATGAAGTCCAGTACGCATTCGACGACGGCCCTTGCCTGCGGGCTGCGCGGGAAGAGAGAACCTACACGGTCGCGGACTTTCGCACCGAAACCAGGTTCGGCAAGTATCCGGAGGCCATTGCTGACCACGGCATTCTCTCAGCGATTGGCGTCCCTATCCCGCTCGACGGCGACGCTAATTCAGGACTGAACCTGTATGCACCCGACGCAGGGCACTTCACCGCGGAGGACATTGCAGAAGCCGAACTGCTTGCCCGCCAGGCATCGAAGTCGTTGCGTATGGCCGTACGGATTGCCAAGGCCACCGAAACCAGCCAACACCTCAAAGCCGCCATGAACTCCCGCACCGTTATCGACGTGGCAGCAGGGATCATCATGGCCCAGAACAGGTGCAGCCACGACACAGCGCTGACTATCCTCAAAGCCGCTTCCAGCGGACGGAACGTCAAACTCAACGCCGTCGCTTCCACTGTTGTGCAATCCCTCGGTCAGGAAATTCCCAACACCCACTTCGACGGATAACCGGAACCCTGATCAAACTGATGCTGAGACCAACCGCATTCGCCAGCTCGTGCGCACCGATCCCGCCGCATACGACGATACGCTCCGACGAGGTGTGGAGCCGGCACGCATGGGCAATGAACGTCCGATGGGCCACGGATGGCTGACTGTGCCGTACGAACGAATCCAAGACAACACGGCTCTCACGTACCGGCTCAGTGCTGCTGGCATCGACTCCCGAAACGTGTCCAATTATGCCGACGTAGCGAGTGCCTCCAGGCCGGGCCCCCACCTGCAAGCGGAACCGGACAGGCTGGTACGGTAGGTTCCTGTCCCGCCTGGTTTCCCCCAATTCCAGGCGGGACGTCTGGCTTAAGCAAACGGGCAGTAGGGACTGTGAAACTTCCTGAGCCTGCTTCGGGCACCAACTACAGCCGAGGCCCAGCAAAGGCGTGAGAGCCGCAGCAGCCATGACACATCTCGGGGGGGTACGACGTCCGTCGCGTTGGTCCGCTATGTTGCTTGGGCCGCGGTGTCACAGTTCCTTAGCACTGGGACACCTTACGTGAGACACCGGGATAACGCGACCGTACCGGGATCTGGTCACAAAAAGTCCTGCGGCTATTCGTTGGCGAGGCGACTGCGGTGAGGTTTCACGGGGTGGTAGCCCCCCAGCATGGACAGGATTTAGGGAATGGAAGATGGGGTTTTGTCTCCTCGGCCGTGCACCGTATCTAACGGCTAAACGAGTTCGTCGTGGAGGATGCGCGCTGCATGACCCATCGCCTGCTCCGCAGATGGCTGGCTGGCGGCCGGCACCTGGCTGCGTGTGAGCACAACAACAACCACAGCCTCCCCGCCGGCATGTTCGACAACACCGGCTTCGTGACGGAGATGGATGAATGTGCCCGTCTTGGAGTACCAGACGGAGGTATCGGCGGAAAAATCCGGGGCGAGGCGATGGCGAAAGACGTTACCGGCGAGCATATCCTGCAGGGGTGCCGCCACAGCCTCACCGATGCCTCCGTCCCAGATCTTTTGCAGGAGGTCAGCGAGCCCCCGGGCTGTTCCGACGTTAGCACGCTCGATGTCCAGTTGGGGCAAGGGAGAGGGATGGCCATGTTTGTCAGCAGCTACGACGAGGGAGTGCACGGTAGCAGCATCGCCGCTCACGGCCTGCGTTGCGAGCGAGTCGTAGAGCTCGCCAATTGGATGACGCAAAACGATGCCGCTTATTCCGAGGCCCTGGAGCCACTGGGTGACCTCGCGTGGGGCGAGAACACGGAAAATTGCATCCGCGGCAGTGTTGTCGCTGATCTCTACTGCAAGCCGGATCAGATCCCCCAGCGCGATCGTCGCCGAGTGAGTAAACCGGGCAATACCGGGACCACCCTGGGATCGGCTGGCCGCGTCAATGCGTACCGGCGTGCTCAGGTCCAGCTTTCCCCGGTGCGCGGCGTCGAGCGCGGCAGCGGCCAGCGGCAACTTGGCAACGGACGCCAGCGGGAAGGGCCGGTCGGCATCAAGCGCAAGCTCCCGCCCGGTCCCGAGGTGGCGCACGAGCAGCGATCCCGAGAGCCCTGCGGACTCAAGCACCTGCGTTGCCCGGCGCAGCGCGCTCGTATGGGCTCCGGCGTCATACACCGAATCTGTCATGGCTCTTCCCCCTGACGCCGCCAAGCGCGGCAGGGATTTCCCGTCCAAGGGCCGCTTCGAACACCTTCCTGCCCTCCGGTGTGCGCGATTCGAGCCGGTAGGCACGCGCCACCGTCAGTTCGCGCACATCGAACCACTGCAAACGCCATGCAGCCGCCTGCTCTTGGCTGCACAGGACCCAGTCGTCACCCGCCAGCGCTCCGGTGAGCGCCCCCACGACGCTTGGCGACTCGTACACCTGGTGCGCGGCCAGTCCGGATTCCGCGGCTGCCCCTCGAACTGCGGACAGGAGCTGGACGGACGCATCCTCGGCCAGCACAATGAGACGGGCCGCTGCGGGAGCTCCCAAAGCCCGGGTGGGACGCAGGGCCGCTAGTGTGAGGGGCCTGAGCCGATCGGTCACCTGTGCGAGGCCCAGAGGCACTACCCAGTCCGCGCGGGCCGTCTCGACCGGGAGAATAGCGGCATCTGCTTCCCCAAGCCGGAACCGCAAAAAGCGCCTCTCCCGGTCGTTTTCCTCGATTTCAAGGTCAGTACCCGCCGTGAGCGCCCGCAAACGAAGGGCTGCCCACGAAGCCGGGTCCAGGTCACGCGGAACGAGAAGGCGGACTGTGCCACGGCGATGAGAGATTGCTGCATCAAGAAGCGACCGTTCGGCGCTCAGCAGCGCCTGTGCATATCCCAGAAGTGCCGTGCCGAGCGGGGTCAAATTCACCTGACGGGTGCTCCGCTCGAACAGTGCTCCGCCCAGGTGTGCCTCGAAGTTGGCGAGGCGGCGGCTGACAACGGGTTGGGTGGTCCGTTCGTCCTCCGCTGCGGCGGAGAAACTTTGGCGACGGGCGACGGCGACGAACGCGCGCGCACCGCGGAGGACATCCATCCCGCAATTATGCCGCAAACGCATCAATCTCGTCATTTTAGGCTTTGAGTAGTGAAAATCTGTCCCGCAGACTGGCCGTATGCTGACGCCACAGACTTCCCATCCACAAGAACGCCCCTCCGACGCAACCCGTCGCAGGCTCCTCCAGCTCGGCGCAGGCGGCGTGCTCACAGCCTTCATGGGCATGGGGGCGAGTGCCGCTTCCGCCCAAGAGAAGCTCCCGGAAGGGGGAGGCCTTCACCGGCGCCTCGACCGGACAATCGCTGACCTCGAAGTGGCGCATGGTGTCACGATCGGCGTAACCGCGGGCAGAGAGGGGCAAGCCCCCTATGCCTACCGGGGTGAAGCCGCCTTCCCTATGTGCTCGTTGTTCAAGCCACTCGCGGTTGCCCGATTGCTGCGCGACCACGCATATGACGATGATTTTTGGCAGCGTCGAATTCGTTTCCGCGAAGACCAAATCGTGGAGAACTCCAGAATTTGTGCTGCCGATAAGGACCGGAACATGAGCGTGGAGGAACTCGCGGACGCGGCGCTGCGTTTCAGCGACAACACGGCAGGCAATCTCTTGCTCGAACTCATCGGAGGTCCAGCGGAGATAGGAAGGTATGCCCGGACACTCGGTGCCCGCCACACCCGCTTGGACCGCTGGGAGCCTGAGCTTAATCAAGCAGTTCCCGGAGATCTTCGCGATACCAGCACGCCGTCGGATATGTACAAGCTCTACGAAGACCTCTTGGTCGACGACGCGCTGAGTACGCTCGGGCAGGCACGTCTTCGCGGCTGGATGCTGCGCAATGCCACCTCCGGGGAGCGGCTGGGGGCGGTGGTGCCACCGGGGGCTGAGCTCGCCGACAAGACGGGTGCCGGCGGTTACGGCGTGGTAAATGACGCCGGCGTGGTGTGGCCGGAGACGGGCCTGCCGCTGACACTCGCCGTGATGACCAGGACGGATAGCCCTAACACGGCATACAATAATGCCGTCGTCGCGCGCGTTGGCCACCTTGTGCTCGCGGAACTGCTTTGACGGCCGTCCGGCACGTGGGGCATTTCAGCGGGGCTCTCACCGGGCTCGCCATCGGATTCGCGTCCGCTGCTCTCGTTCTTGTTCCGTGGCTTCTCACCGGGGCCAGACTGCCGGTTCAGAATTTGTGGCAGTACGAAGTCCTGCCCGGCGACATGCCAAGGGCACTCCTGCCCGTGAGCGAGTATTACGCGTTGCGCATCGCTGTGATGCTCTTTATCGGCGGGACCCTCGCAGGCTTGGCCGTGCGATTGCTCAGGCGGCTGGTCGAGGTGCCCCCATGGTCCGCAGCGGTGGGCGTCCTCGTGGTGCACAGCATCGCGATCATCCAAAGCTTCGCCGTCGTCGCCGACGGCCTGAGACTCCACGAACCGCGCGTGGACCAACGGGCGGTGCTGTACTTCGGCGGTTTGTTGGGCGGCACCATCTTCGCGGTGTTCCTCACCCAAGGGGTTTTCTGGCTGGCGACCCGCAAGTCCGTCAGCGTGGCCTCCCTTGGCATGGCTCTCTCAGCCGTGCCCTTCTCATTGTGGATCGTGGACACGGCGTCGATGCTGAGTTCTCCAGGAGCTCTACCACCCGAGATCCCGGCCATCGGAAAATGGCTTCCCGCGGTCCTCGTAGCAGTGGTGCTCGCTTGGTGCGGCCTCCACCCGCTCCGGCGGCTGCTGGTCTGGATTACGTCCTTGGCCGGACTGTGGATCACCCCGGCGCTCTTCACATCCGTGGGGAACGCACTCGGCATGCGGGTCCTCAACGGCGACCTTTCCGCGATGCGGGAAGTAGCAACCGAAATTTTCCCCCTCGCTTTGGGCCTCTTCCTGCCCCCGACACTCCTCGCCCTAGCGCTGGCCACAGTCCTCACGGGCGTAAACATGACGATCCGACGACGAAGGCCTGCCAAGCATAGCCCCGGGGAACACGCCCCGATGCCAACAGACATCCCGCCGTAGCGGGGCACAAACTTCCCATTTCCTTAGAGTGAGACATTACCCGTGGATGATCGCCAAACGGGTGGCGAGTTGCTGTGCCCCCAGCAGCCGGCCGTCGTAATATTTCCGTCCCAGATGTTGTCTCAAATCATCTGCTGTGGACAGCAGCCACAAAGACGACTTCAGGGACAGTTGCCTCTGTGACTCAGGAGTCCATGGCCAGGTATCGGTATACGGTGGCGCGGCTTGCTCCGATGATCTTTCCGATGTCTGCAGAAGCAGTATGGGCGTAATCTGTTGGGCCGGAAGGTGCAGCACAGGCGGCTAGCAGCATAACGAGTACCGGCGCCAAAACATGTTTCCGCATTGTCCCCCCTACAACTGTGTCTGCGCCTTCAGCATGGCATCTGACCGTCTCTGGGGGAAGGCGTGTCAGCATCCACCGAATAGATAGTGGGGCAACAAGTCACTCGCTGACCTGCACGTGCAGTGCGCCATGGCCCTGGCGGGTGACTGTTCCCGGAAGGAAGGTTGACGACGACTCGCTGGACTATCGCGCATTCGTGTGACTCTATGTGGGTGGGCCCCTCATTGACCCCTAACGAGTCCGACCGCTAGGTGCGGCTGTCGATCTTCCGAATTTCACCGTCCTGCCCAACTCATTGCCGTGCCCTAGCCTTCACACCGCTTGTCAATGGGCCAACAAGGTGCAGTTAACATGCTGGGCGATAGCCCTTGTTGAGACTGATCGGGTGAGACTCTACTCCCGTCAAGGCAAAGAGCTGACGAGGGTGCTGCCTGATCTGGCTCAGCGTGAGCTGGGCCGCCGGCTCCGCCCGGCACAGCCTGGTCATCCTTGACCGGAAGAGATCAGCGAGGCCTCGCTGAACAGATTCAGTAAGGACAGGGGGCCCGGTGCGTCTGACGCTGGTTGAACCGTTCGTAGTCGAGGTGGCGGCCGACGTCGCGTGGTCCGGTAAGTCATTTCGGCATCCCTTGACCTGGAGGCGACCGCCAACTAAACAAAGCGATCTACACCATCGCCCTCATCAGAATGAACCGCGACCCAGCCACCAAGGACTACGTCGCAAAACGAACAAGCCAAGGCCGCACCAAGAAAGAAATCATCCGCAGCCTCAAGCGATACATCACCCGCCAGATCCACCGCACCCTCAACACCGCGCCTGACGTTGGATGCCCTAGCTCAGACTAGGCGCCTCAAGTAACCGGGCGTCCACTCAAACCCCCAGACGCGGATCAGGGGCCCTTCTCGGCTGAGAAAGGGCCCTGATTCCATGAGCGTCTAGTAAGTGCATCGACCCTGGATCAAATCAAATTTTTGAAAATGTCCCAGCCGCTACCGATCGGACCCTGGTTATCCAGTCCGTATGGTGCTGCGGCGTATTCCGGAGACTGGCTGAGATCGTAGTTGCCGTACGAGATGAGATCGCCGTCATGCCCGTAGGCGATGAGATTATTACGTTCGGCGGTACCCCGGCTGGTTTCCTTCCAATACGAGCCGGCGCCGCTGATTTCGGTCATGACGTCCCATCCTTGGCCCACTACGCCCGGGGCCTTCCAACCGCCCTGCCCATCAGTGGGGTATTGGTGCAGGTAGCCGCTGCGGTCGCGGGCGAAGATGCTTACCGCCCCTTTGGCGGTGGTATCTCCGGGGGCAATGATTTTGTCGAAAATCTGCCACCCCGAGCCGACCTGTGAGGGTTCCAACCAGCCGCCTTGACCGTCGCCAGGGTAAAGGAACAGATTCCCTGAACGGTCCCGGGCCAGGACGTCGTTGTTGCCGTCGCCGTTGAAATCCCCGGGCCCGACGATGGAATCGAAGATGTTCCATCCAGAACCGACCTGGCTCGGCGGATACCAGCCCCCGTCGCCGTCACCGGAGTAGAGCATCAGATTTCCTGCACTGCCCCGCCCCAGGACGTCGTTGTTACCATCCCCGTCGAAATCACCGGGGGAGAAAACGATGTCGAAGATATTCCAGCCCGTTCCGACCACCCTGGGCTCATCCCAGGAACCGTTGAAGCTAATGGCCCTATCAAACTCCATGAAGCGAACCCATTGCGGCTCGTACGTGCGGGGGTACAGCACCAGGTCCCCGTCGGCAGTCCGGCCCAGCAGCTCAAAGTTTCCCCGCCCGGTCCAGCCATTGGCGCGGTTCGATGCTGCGATGGGAGGCGTCTCGAGGCTGTAATGCTTAGTTTCAGAACTGCACGTTTGGACGTTGAAAGAGATGCGGTTTCCGCGGTCTTCGGGAAGAAGTTTCAGGACGTCTCCCTGACGCTCTGCCGGTAGTGGAACACCATTGCTCAACCACTCCATGACGAACCGAGGATCCTGGTTTTCGTCCGGGCAGTAGTTCACACCCCCGTTGCCGGTCCGCGCAAGTCTTAGTTCAGAGCCCACGAAAGGCGCCCCCATCATCTGCGCAGGGGACTGGGACGACTGTTGAAGGGACGCGCTGTCACCTTGGGCGAGGGCCGGACCCACACCAACCGCTGTTGACCCCAGCACCAACACGGCAAAAGCCGCCCACTTGACCGATAAAGCACGAAAAGTTCCCATGATCCCCCTAAACCCCGCCCAAAACAGGCCATTTTCGTCGAGCCTAACACCCGCAATCCAGACACACGCCAAACACTCTTGAAGGCTATATTCCCCGCTGAGGTTTATTACCTCCACAGTTCCAGAAGGCATCATGGGCAACGAGAACGACACTTGACGAATATAGAAGCATCCAAGATCGCGTTGCCGTCGCACCGTGGGGGCGGGGCCGGGTTCTTTTCAGCCTTGACGACACACACTGGTCGCGCGGGGCCGGTGCATGGCGGGCACAGGAACCACAGGCGCGGGGAGACCACTAAGGCGGCAGGGGGTTTCACGTCGGGGTATTCCCTGCGATCACCCAAGACCCACCACCCAGCCCACACCAGAAACGACAGGACCACTCAGCGAGTATCTGCTAACCCGTCGCGCGAAAACGAACTACGCTTCCTCACTTGGTGGTGCTTCTTGGGTCACTGTTGGCTCTCCGAAATCTGCAAAAGGGGCCTTGCGTAGGGCACCGTCAAACGATGTAGGGCGGTCCCACCTTTGCCCGTTGTTGTCTCGAAAACTGATGTAGACCGCCTGATTGCCGGGGTTCTCGCCGGTGTAGTTTATTGGTACCTCCTGCGAACCAGGGGGCACCACCGCAAAATACTTCTCTTTCGGTTCACCGAATTCCTGCTTGATCCGGACTCCCCAGATCGGCTGGTCAGACGCGTTGAGAACATGTACCCGGTAGGCGGGGTACTTATCGTGATACTCAAGCCAACACGCTACTCGTTCAGCTTGGGCACGCTCCTGCAGCCGATTCTGCGCCTGTTCCTGTTCGATGCTCTTTGCCTCTTGCTTCGTTCGCGCGTTGTGCTCTTTCAGCGAAAAGTAGATCGACGCTCCCGCCACAACGAGCGCAAGAGAAAGTGAGGCGGCTGAGAGCACTTCAGCCAACTTCGGTCCGGATTCCGGCGATCAGGCTGTACACGGCCACCGCTCGCCCTGGTGAGGTTTGTCCCGGTGGTGACGTGGTGGTTGTGTGCAGGCGGTCAGGTGGGTCCCGTCGTCCACATGTGTGCGGGAAAAGCCCGAAGGAATTAGCTTTTGCCGTGCCCATGTGGTCGAGGGGCTTTAGACGATTCTCTCGGCAGGCTTGCTGTTGCTACGCTGCGGTGGCTTACGCTCCGGCAGATGGCTCAGGGCCGTCTCCCCCGCTGCGATCATTTCCTCGATGCTGGCCTCCACCTCGGGACTTGGTTCCAACTTTCTTGCCACCCGGAGATTGTTGATGAACGACGCGGCCCACTCGTTCGGCGCATGGTGGGCATCCTCTATCTGCTTCATGGTGTATCCGCTGCCGCTTAGCTGAACCATCGTCTGTTCGAGCAGTCCGTTGATCACTTTGTGCTCGACGCTCATCCATCTGTCGAGTCGCTTGTAGTGCTCGCTGCTTACCCCGTCGACCAACTCCATCATGGATGAACGAACGCGCACGAGGACTGGCCTGAGATCTTGGGCAAGAACGTTGGCTCCCACAACATCCTGCATGGCACTAGTGACTTCGCTCCACCGTTCGCGTTGCCTTGCTCGGGCGCCTTCTTCTTCCACTCTGATGGCTCGCTGGTCGGCTGCTGCCGCGCGCTTGTCTGCCCGCGTTGCGCGGCGGTCCGCACGAATGGAGATGATGAAGCCGGACAGTCCTGTTACGCCGCCAAGGATGGCGATCCCGGTTGCAAGTGCGTCCATTGCGCGATTCCCCTCTGAGCGATGTCTGGTTAATTCTCGCCCCTGTTTGGAGGGGAACAGTTCAAGCGGATTGTTCGGCCTGCTGTTTCCGCAGGGCGCGGCTTACGCTCATCCGTCCGACTCCGAGTACTTGGGCGATTTCGGTGATGGGTGTTTTCTTCGCGTGCATGGTGCGTGCGGCGTTCACCTGAGCTGGGGTTATGGTGGAAGGCCGGCCGCCGACGCGGCCGCGAGCACGGGCGGCTTCGAGCCCTGCGCGGGTGCATTCGAGCATTCTGCTGCGTTCGTGTTCTGCCAGTGCGGAGAAGATGTGGAAGATCAGTCGGCCGTCTGCGGTGGTGGTGTCGAGGAAGCTCTCGGTGAGGGACTTGAACTGGATGCCTCGTTGGTCCAGTTCGGTCACGATGCGGGCGAGATCTGCGGTGGATCGCCCCACACGATCCAGCTTCCAAACTACCAGGACGTTTCCCGGTTGCAGGAAGTCTAAGCACCGCTGCCATTCGGGACGGTCCTGCGTTGACCCGGATGCGTAGTCGGTGAAAGTGCGGATGACTCCGGCGCGGTCCAGTGCGTCTTGCTGCAATTCGGGGTTTTGCTCGGCGGTGCTGACGCGGGCGTACCCGATGAGGTTCGCGGTCACCGCGATTTGTCCTGCTCGGTGACTCGCCCCTTGGCTTGCTTTGTTGCTTCGGCTGTAGGCGCCTGGGCCGGTGGCCGCAAAGCATCGCGTGGCGAGCCCGGGTAGGAGGCATGTACCAGCTTCATGACCTTTTCCATGCGGGGATCCACGGCCGTCGATTGTTCCTGGTTCTTCTGGACCAGGAGCGGGCCAAGTGTCGGCGGGTTGGTGCGCAGCTGATCGGCCCATCCGCTGAGCCGGGATTTCATCTGCGCCAGTTCGTGTTCTCCGACGCCGTACTCCTGCACACGAAGAGTGGTGGAGATGCGCTGTACTTGGTCGAGCTGTGCGGCGAACATGCCGACATCGAAACCGGGGTCGCGGTCAGCTGCGAGGTCGAGCAGCTGCCCGTCAGTGAATCGCTTGGATTCCCTGATGGCATCAAGGTCAAGGTAGTCGCGGACTTCACCGCGGCTGTAGACAGCAACAACTTTGCTTCCCACGGCGTCCTCCAGGCTCAGGACCGGGCCGATGGAAAGTTTCACCGGCTCGGCCGCGCGCCAGTCGACGCCAAGGTCCACTTCCACGATCTGGCCTGTCGGGGATGCAACAGAGAAGTTCGCGAACTGCGGTGCGTTACGGACCTCCACTACCTCGAGGCCGCGCTCCCGCATCGCGGTCGCGAGACGTTGCGCTGAAAGCGCGAAAGCCTCGATACTGGTGACGGATGTAAACAGGTCGATGTCCTGTGTGGGGCGGTCAATGATCCCGTGCTCCCTAATGGCTCCGGAGCCTGCCAAAGCGAAACCTCCGCTAGCCAAGGCATCAAGCGCCAGGCGCGTGACCTCACGCTGGTATTCGACGTCCGACATTAGGAGCGCTGCGCCAGCTGCGGGAACTTGCTCTCCCACAAATCACGGACGCGAACAGGAAGCATCAGCTCGTCCCAGACCTTCACCAAAAGGCCGGCGTTGAGCAGCTGCTCCTGGTCCGCACGCGTACCTTCACGCAAGATCGCCTGATACGCCTTGAAAACACCCTCGGGCTGCCCCAGGTCGCAGTCCGCCTGCGGACCCCAGTAGATGTGGTGTGGCAGTATCAGGACACCCTCCCCCGGCCCCTGTAAGGCGTCAAGGCGTCCGGCCACCGCGTAGGGGATTACGTCCTGTATCAGGACCCGTGGCTCCTTGGAGTGGTCGCCCGCGCGCCTGGGTTTGAGGGTAGGCATTGGTTTCTCCTGTTGGTGCGGCGGATGTTGCCGATGCGCTTAGGTTAGCAAGAGTGCACGAAACTCAATACAGGGCGCCGTTGTTCATTTCCCGGTTTCGTGCAGTGTTACGTGCAAAAGCTGGGGGTTGGATTCGCCTACATGACGCGGGGCCGGGAATCCCGGCGTCGAGGGTTCAGCAAGTGCACGAATACGAACGATTTCGTTCATCTTTGCCCGGCTACCGAAGCCGAGGCTTTCCCGCCTGCGCCGCGGAATGAGAGAAAGCGTGGGAGGAGGGAGCAATAGCTGGCATGGTTGATTCGGCACTACGTTAGATGGTATGATGCGGCCACTTCGGGGCTGGGGTCGGAAGCGCGATACTGCCAAGAAGGAGCCCAAAATGAAGTCTTTGCTGCAGCGCCACGACGTCTTCCCTCTCCATTCCTCCTCCGCATCACGTCACATCTCTGGTAATTCGAGGAAAAGGAGCACTAAAAATTGCACGAGGGCAATGGCTGCCCTTGAACTCGCCGTCCTGTTGGGGACGAGCGCGTGTGCAACTGGCAGCGGCAGCCCTGCCTCCTCGCCGTCCACCTCGTCATCTGCGCCAGCGCTTACGGGCAAGCAGGTCTTTGATCTCGCCTCGCCCGCCACCATCCAGCTGTACGGCCGTCGGGGACAGAGCACCTCAGGCGGCACCGGCGTCATCTATGACAAGGACAAGCACTTAGCCATTACCAATGCACATGTGGTGGCGGGGTTGGCCACGCTGAAGGCACGGTTCAGCGATGGCACGGAGAGCGACGCACGGGTGAGGGGAATTGCACCCTGTTCGGACCTGGCGGTCATCGAGATAACTGACATGGACAGTAAGGCCACGGCGCTGCCGTTGGGCGACTCGAGTATTGTGCAGCCGGCGGACCATGTCTCGGTGCTCGGCTACCCTGCCTCATTCCAGGACTTTACCCAAAGCAAGATCGCTTTTACCGAGGGCAGTGTGCAGGCAGCCGGGGTGAAGGCTGAAGTCGGGGCGGACTTGCCCACTTATCCTGACGCCATCCAGCACAGTGCCACGGTTAATCACGGCAATAGTGGCGGTCCCCTGGTGGATATCCAAGGGCAGGTCGTGGGGATCAATACGCTGACGAACTTCGGTACTGGGAGCCAGCAGGTACAGGGCCAGTTCTATAGCATCACGATTAACAAAGTGAAGTCCTTGTTGCCAGAACTGGAGGCTGGACGCAGCATCGCCAATGTTGGGTGGTCGCTTCAGCCGTTGTCGAGCGTCCCCATGTCTACGCTCATTCCGGCCCTGGGACTCGGCGACACGTCATTGGGTGAACAGGCGGACGCCGTCCTGAAGGCCAAAGGCATCGACGGGATGGTGGTGGTCGGTACGGACGCAGGCAGCCCTGCTGAGGACGCTGACCTGGAGTTAGGAGACATCGTACGGACCATGCAAAATGCGCCGGTGAGGTCGATGTCCCAAGTCTGCGACATCCTCAACACGGCTGGGTCTGGCGCGTCAATCGGGATGGCCGGAAACTATACGGTCAACGCCTCCGGGGAAAATCAGTTCGCCGACTCGTGGACAACGAAATTGACGATGCCCAAGTAGTGCCACCAGTAAGCGATAGGCGACGGACGCGCGCCACCGGCGTACCACCCGCACACCCGTCGGCATCCGCATTGAGATTGTTCCCATGCACGAGTACGACCGATTACGTGTATGGCTGTTGACTCTGGACTATGGATCGGTGCTTGCCAGTTTTGAGCGCGTTCTAGACACTATCTCTAAATTGAATGACCCCAAACTTGGTTCCCATTTTCGAACGGTCGTCTCGATCCACGACCCTGCACCGACAGACAACGGGTGGCTGGTCGGCGGTGATTGCCTTGACCCATGGAAGAAGCTTGGACCAATCTCAACCAAGTAGTCGGCTAGGCGGGAGCGATGGTTGTTGCACTGTTGACCATCGTTAACTTCGGCATCGCGCTCCTGGCGCAACAGCATTCTGGCCTACTGCCCCGCGCGACACTATAAGGGGGATATTTTCCTTGGTATAGACGGGGTATCGCTAAGCTCCTCGGCAAGGTAGGGGCGACTTGACGAGATTTCAGAGAGTGGCTATATTTTTTTCTCGTAAGAAACAGAGAACGGAAGTTCCCCCCGACTGAAGTGGTGTAGTTAGCTGTTTTAGGGGGAAGCACCGTTGCAGTAACACCTGGTCGTCGACAGCTTGAGACGGCCAGAGCAACACCAGCAGTACCGGGCCGTCAAGCAGTAGGAGACGGACACAGCAGTACCAGTAGTACCTGGTCGTCGACAGCTTGAGACGGCCAGCGCAACACCAGCAGTACCTGATCGTCGGACAGCTTGAGACGACCAGTGCAGTATCTGTAACGCGGGGCGGGCAAGTTGAGAGCATTCTTATGCACTCCTTGCCCGCCCCAAACCGTTTAAGATCTGTTGCCTGGCACAAGGGTCCATTTTCTTGGTTGAGCCCAAGGCCCACTACCCATTGAGACCCGAAGGCGTTGTACCGGTGTGCGTCTCATTCCGAGTGGGCGCAGGTCCGCTGAACTAACCACGATTCCCAGTTCCTCATAGGCTTCGCGCGCTGCGGTGCCAATAGCTGACTCATTTGATTCAACGTGTCCCGCAGCAGCATTGGCCCAGTGCCCATCTAAGTAACCGGTCCCCTGACGCAGCTGTAAGAGTACGCAGTCGCGGCGTCTGAAAACGACATAGCTGACTGGAGTTAGCTGGAATTGATCATCTATTGGTCATACTTCCTTGAATTACACGCACGTTCCATGGTGACTCGATCGGGACGTCCCGGACACCTTAAAGAGACTAACGCTGGGGAGAGTCTGTTCGTCGGGTCTTCCTCGCAACATTCCCGGAAGGGGTTCGGGCGTCGGACGGCTCTGGAGTAGTGAAAGGGTTACACCATGACGACAATTCGTATGCCTGCTGGAGTACGCGCGGTGGTGTTCGATGTCGGAGAAACTTTGGTTGACGAAACACGCGCATGGACGACCCAGGCAGAACGCGCGGGAGTAACGCCGTTCACGTTGATGGGGATTCTCGGTGCACTCATCGCCCGAGACGAGGACCACCGACGTGTATGGGACCTGATGGGGGTCGAGCGTCCGGCCGAGCCTCCACTCATCGAGCGAGTCGACCTCTACCCCGATGCGCTTGCTTGTCTACGTGCTGCTGGGCACGCGGGACTGTCGGTTGGTATAGCCGGGAACCAGCCGGCTGGTGTCGAGGCCCAGCTGCGCGAGGCCGGTTTCAATGCGGACTTCATCGCTTCCTCTGCCGCATGGGGTGTGGCGAAGCCTTCCGCAGAGTTCTATTCCCGAATCGTCGACACCGCGCAGCTTGATGCCGGGCAGATCCTGTATGTCGGCGATCGCCTCGATAACGATGTTCTGCCTGCCCGCAAGGCTGGCATGCGGACTGCCTTTGTTCGTCGTGGCCCGTGGGGATACCTCCACGCACAGCGCCCGGAGGTCGAATTGGCCGACATGCGCATAGAATCCCTGGCGGAACTGACAATGGCGTTGGGCTGAAGTTGGACCCTGCCACCTCGGCGCACATCCGATGCAGGAAGCTGTTTAGGGGTCCTGCAACGGAACGGCAGGTGGTCCTAGACAGGCCGTCTCAGTGGTCCTGAATCGGGTTGACATACTCATCGGTAGTGCTCGGCTCAGCAGCTTCGTACCCAAGTCCGCGATCACTTCGTTTAGCTTGTGGTCCGGGATTGGAAATGACTCTTGACGTGTTTGTGTCGACGCAACATTCGGAGGAGGCGTGCGTGAGCTGTCTCTAACGCGAATGGCATGTCTTCAGGTAGCTCAGGAACGAGGCTTGCAATCCGGTGACGTGCGACTCGTGCAACATTGTGTTCGTGACTTCTCGCGATAGTCCTTTGGCTCGCAGTTTTTCCAGGACGTTGAGAACATTGCGCGCTATCTGGCGGTAGATCGGGATGTCCCCGAAGATTTCCAGTTCGTTCAGGGTGATGTGCAACTGCGGAGCCCATGAACCCTCACCGTGCTCAGGCAAGGCGTCGACGAGTTCGAACACTTGGCTCTGCGCAGCCGCGACACCGGGGGTCCCTGCACCGAAGGTCGAAAACGGATCAGTTTTCCGCAGCCATGCATAAAGGACGAACAGGCCTCCATAGGAGTACCCGAAGAGGCCATGCCCGGTCTCACTCACGCGCAACCGTGACTGCAACCGGGGGTGAAGCTCCTCGGTCAGGAAGTTAAGGAAAACGTCCGCGTGAGTGTCCGCTAGCTTCGCAAGGTAAGCGTCCGCCTGCTCCTGAGTCATCGCACCCGTATCACGAGCCGCCGCGACCGTGGCCAACATCTCCTCGCTAACCGGCTCCCCGGGCGGTACCAGATCCCGGTTGCGGAGGTGCGCCCAATCCGCGGCCTCTTCACCGGCATACCCGATAGTCACTTGAATGTACGGCGCCACCGTCAGATACGGGTCTGCCTGGGTGACGATCAGAGGCGCGGTAAGGCCCACGGACCAATTACCATCTACTACGTAAATCAGCGGCAGCGTTTCTGTGGAGTCCCCATATCCAGGGGGCGTGGTCACCCAGACGCCATAACAGTGCCCCGACCGGGCGGTGACCTCGAAATACTCCGTGTCCGGCAAACAGCCGTGCAAGATCCCACTCATCGATCTTCCCTTCTCAGATTGCGGCCCAGTCAAGGAGCCCCGAAGCCCTCGGCCCGAAAGGGGCTACCTCTCGCTGCGTAGTTGAATAGCGCCAGCACTGACAGTCTGCCCGGTCCGGACATCGGGGGCCGCGTGCTTCGACTACTTGCTGATGGTGAGCACGGTACAGCCATCGGGCACCAGGACGCGTGCAGCAGCCAAGGCAGCTTCATAGCTGGGACCGAAGGCGATTACATGTCCTCGTTGACCATTGCCGGTCTCATAGGTCAGCTTCACTTCCACTACGCCATCATATTTCGTGCGCACATCTGGACTTATTCGCGGTCCGTCCCCTCAAGCCACGGAGGTCAATGAACACTACTGGGGGGGGAACAGAGCAGCGCAGCTGTGGTTAGGAGGCAGAGACAGCCGTCGTCCCACTTCCTAGTACGTAAATAGATGGTGAGTTACCCGCTTGCTGGCGTGAGGCTGACCTCATAGCCGAGGGTTTTGAGCTGGCGGACGGCCCGGTTTCTGGCCTTGTCGGGATCGCGCCTGAGGTAGTAGTCGGCTCCTAGATCGGTGTAGATCTCGCCGTTGGCGAGCATGTTCCATGTGGCTGTGAGGATGACGCGTTCAATTGCGACGAGGGCTTTCTTTGGACCCCGCCGGACAGCGATCCGCCGGTATTTCTGGGAGAGGAACGTGTCCTTGAGCCGGGCTGCCGTCAGCGCAGAGGTGCCCAAGGCAGCCTTCAGGTAGTTGTTGCCCGGTCTGGTTCTGGTGGATTTGATGTGTCCAGCGGACTCATTCGAGCCAGGGCAGACGCCGGCCCATGAGGCCAGATGCGCCGAGGTGGGGAAGATGTCCATGTCCGCGCCAGTCTCGGCGATAATGACGTCGGCGACCAGAATGGACACTCCAGGGATTGTGATCAGCGCCTCTCGTGCAGCGCGAAAGGGCGCAATCGCCATCTCTATGCGCTCGGCGTGGGCAGTGATGGCGCTGGTGTGGTGATCGATTTGGTCCAGGTGCACCCGGACCATGAATGCTTGGTGTTCCCCGAACCTACCGGTGAGCGCTTCGACCAGGTCCGGGATCTTTGACCGCATGCTTTTCTGCGCATGTTCCGCCAACACTTCTGGGTCGCGCTCACCGCCAACGAGTGCCTCCAGCATTGCCCGGGAAGAGACACCGGTGAGGTTGCTGACGACGCTGGACAGCTTAATGCCGCTGCCTTCCAGAAACTTCTCCAGGCGGTGGATCTCCCGCGTTCTGTCCTGCACCGCGATTGCCCGGGCGCGGGTCAGATCCCGCAGTTCCCGGATGGGTTCGGGCGGAACGAAGGATGCCCTCAAAAGGCCATGAGATGCGAGCTGCGCCAGCCACGACGCGTCCGAAACATCGGTCCTGCGCCCCGGAATGTTCCTGGCAGCCTTGGCGTTGACCAGCATCACCGGCAGGGACGATTCCAGCAGATAGTAGAACGGCTTCCAATAATCACTGGTCGCTTCCATCACCACCGGTGTCACCTGCTGCTCCTCAAGGAAAGCGCGCAACTGCAGGATCTCATTCGTGGTCGATCCCCAGGTAGTGACCGTCGAGGCGAACCGGCCCCGCTGGCCTCCCGGTACCCGCACGCAGACCTTAGCGTCGTGTTTGGAGATATCCATGCCGACGGCGCGCTCATGCACAATATCCATTGCCTAGTCCTTTGTTCAGTAGCGGAGCGTCCACCGCGGGAAGGACAGGGATAAATTCAGGAATCTAGCACTCGTGCTCAAAGCAACAATCCACGGTTCCCGTGGGAGTCCTTCACGTCACGCTTAGAAGCGGGCTCAGTCTCGACACCAAGGAAATCCGGCCTCATCCGCGGCAGACACGGCAATCATGCACCCGACGCCCGCAGGAAAACCAGAGCCGGGAAAGCCAACCAGTCCCCCATTTTCACACCTCACGGCGCGGCAGCGCCCCTAGGCCGCTTAGAACTGGGACACCCTTTATGGACCATCTCCTTCCGGTGCGCCTAACCCAAAAAATCCATCGTCAAACCTGTGGCTGCAAAGATGACCGCCTGCTGCGCCAGGAAGGTCCCGCCCGTGAGAGGACGGTGACGGCTTGACGCGTCTGCGTGTGACTTTGACGGTGGGAGGGCGTCATGTAGCCTGCCCGGTATTGCGAATTGCTAAGACATATTGGGGGTTATTGCCGCATGGCGCTATGGGGGACGTCTGGGCTTTTGCTCGTGCCTGCGCGGTTCTTGAGGAACCTTGGGGGTGCTCCGACGGGTGTTATCGCTATAGCGGTGAGCCTGACGACACTGCAATTCGGTAATGGTCTCGCTGTTGGGTTGATCGAGGCGGTGGGTCCGGCCCTGGCGACATCATTGCGGGTAGGGGTCGCGGCAGTGCTGCTGTTCCCGGCCGTTTTTCTGGCCCGGCGCTCTTCCGCTGTTCCCGGTCGCCGAATCATTATTTACGGGCTTGTCCTTGGCCTGATGCAGTTGTGTTTCTACCAGGCGATTTCCCTCCTGCCCCTCTCGTTGGCTGTTTCGATTGAATTTGTCGTCCCATTGGTCCTGGGGTGCCTGAGGTCCAGGTCATGGGCGATCAGGGGACCGGTTTGCGGGGCTGTTGCCGGTCTCTTCCTCATCGCTGATTACGGCGGGAGAACAGACGTCACGGGGGTCCTGTGGGCTCTGGCGACGGGCGTCTTGTTAAGTGTCTATATCCGGGTGGGCACGACAATGCCTGCGGAGGCACACCCGTTGGCGGTATTGTCCAAGGCTTTGTGGGTCGCGTTTCCTGTCGTTCTGGTGGGACAATTTTTGGCCCCATCACCACCGGTTACCGCAACAGTTCCGATGGCCGCCCAGGCACTCACCATCGCCCTGCTGACCATGGTGGTTCCTTTCACGCTGGAGTTGTACGCGATGAAGCGCCTGCGGGCACTGCCTTTCGCTTTGGTCTCGGCTATGGACCCTGTCCTGGCTTCCGCCGTTGGCCTCCTGGGCCTGCACCAGTACTTGGACGGACGCCAAATCAGTGGAGTGATCGTCCTTACCGGTTGCGCAGCCCTGGCCGTCCGGGCCGACTTGCGCACCACCCAAACAAACACCGAATCAGAACCCGACGTACGAGGAGCAGAAACTGAAAATGAACGAAATACTATCTGAACTGGACCTGCCGTTTCCTTTCCGACGTGACACCCAAATGCTGATCGCCTGCGGATACTTCGATACTTCGACGGGTATCGATGATTTCGCGGTGGAATCCATGAAACAGCAGCGTTGACGGCATGGGTATCCGCTCTGGACGGTGTGGTGAGAACGGGTGGTGGAACGCGCTTGGAAACCCCTGAGAAACCAGACTGTTCAGGCGATCTGCTGAAGCGAGACGCCCTCCGTTAGGACAAACGGTCAGGAAGCTCAGCCACAGTGAAGTCAGCCATCACCGACCTCACCCATGACGCCAGAATAATGCAGGTTCGACAGACCGACTTCAACCGTTCGGGTCCAGCGCGATGACGGATACGAGGCCACCTACAACGTTGACGCCGGACATTGCTAAGGAGCATCAACAATTGAATATTGCCCCTCCAAGGCCATGCCCGGTCGCACGGACCCGCAGATGGCCTCGGCTATACCGAAAGTGGGCCATTGAGTGGAGCTACATTTTCGGCAGGGCTGGAAGCGAGCCCAAGGCCAATGCCTTGAATCCGATGTTTCGGGAAGGCTATCCTCACCGGGATATTTGAAGCGGTCATGCCGGACCGCACCGTGTTCGAGAGATCCGAGTGAAATGCGGTCTATACCCGCACTCCGGGGACCCCGCTAGGGGTGTGGTGCTCTCTGCAACAGATGCCGCAGGGCGAGCCCCTAACTCCGATGGCCGCCTTTGGAGACTGTCCCATTATTGGAAATGGGGCAGCTTTAGCGATGCTCCCCCGCCGACCCGGATCTGCCGGTTGGCGCACTGCATCTCGAGCCTGGAAAGGCGCCGTCCCCGGCACGCTAAGTGGCAGCGGAATGCGGGTTCGGTGACCTGACCTGCGCGTTGGTCGAGTTCGCCTACCATACCGGATTCAGATTTCCTGCGGCTCGGGGGCTGCCACTGCTGAGACAAGCATGGACCCAGCGGCCGTGACGGCGTCAATGACCGGGACACCGAGGTTGCGGCGGAGAACTTCGGCCATGCCGATGCTGCTCAGCCCGGTGCTCGCCTGAACGATGACATCAGCACCGGCATCGACGAGCATGTGGGCTGATGTGAGAGCGTCGAAGATTCCCGTGGGCATCAGAAATGCCTCAGGCTTCTCGACGCTTTCGGGCCCATCGATGAGGACCATCCGGTCGCCCAAGTGTTCGGAAATCGGTCCCGGCACTTGGTGTTTGAGCCCCAGCACGCCGACCTTACCGCCGAAGGTCAAGGCTGCGGCCGCAGCCGCAGAACCTGCACCGATGACAGGGATGCCTACCAGGGCACGGGTTTCGGCCAAGCCTGGCTCCGATGCGCAGCTGATGATCAGCGCATCGAACTCTCCTGCCATATCCCGCGCCAACTCGACAACCTTCGGCCCGGCGGCCGCGAGCGACGCATCGTCGTACACCCCGGATGGCTGATCGGGAATGCAACGGGAGGTGACGGTGAAGCCGAACGTATCCTGCAGCAGCTTCCCATGGGCATGGAGCAGACGACGGTCCGAAGTCGTCAACACCCGAATCAGTCCTACACGCATCTCAGTTCCCTCCGCACGGATTCATTAATCACCACGCTAGCCGGACAATATTTCCTCGCCTTTACCGGGAGATGACCAACACCGGCCATTCGATCCCGGGGCTCACCTCATGGGGTATACCCAAAAGCATGCTTGATTATCGACGCCGCCACGGGGACGCACAGATTCCTCGCCGTCGAAGCACCGGTCCTGATTCGTTGCCGGCCTGCCGCTGGAGCAAAGCATCCGCGGCCCTGCACCGGCGAGTTGATTCGGCAAAGGCCGGGTGCCGGCTTGGGTGCCCTGCGGGCGTGCTCGGACGCGTGACTTCAGCCCGCAGGAAAAAAGAGAGAAGTTTGGGGTTTCGTCACCCAGTGTTTGGTAGTACTATAACTCTATGACACAGAGCACACGCACTCCGGATTTGGGTCCTTGGAAGAGAATCACTCTAAACCCTGAGATGCAGGTTGCGCTGTGGGTTCAACTCAAAACACAGTTGCAGTACCTTATTTCCACAGGTGAGATCCCGGCGGGAACAAAGCTGCCGCCGGTGCGGGCTTTCGCGAATCATCTGGGCATCGCGGTGGACACCGTACGGAAGGCCTATGACGAGGCGCAGCGCAATGACCTCGTCAGGACCATCCACGGGGTGGGTACCTTCACCTCGTTGCCAAGTGAGCCATCATCGACTCTCGAAGCCAGGGAGGATCGATGGGAACGCATGGATCGCGCCTTGTTCGCCATGGCCCGTGATGGCATCGATTTGGCCGCAGAGGCGCGCATTCTCCGTCAGCGGCTGGCCGTGTGTCAGACCGGAGTTCACGCTGTCTTCTTTGGCGTGACGCCCTCGGCTTCGAGGTATGCACGGCAAATCAGTAATCTTCTGCCGGAGGGCTTGGAGGTCCGCTCCGCCGACATCGAAGATTTGCGCCAGGGACGGTTCGACGTTGCGGGTGTGACCCACGCTGTTGCCCTGCCCCTTCACCGACGGGAAATCGAGACAATCCTGACGGACTGGCCCGTTCGCTGCCTGACCTTGGTTTCAAAGCTGGCTCCTGGTCTCACCGACCGGATCCCTGCGGCGGTAGACGCGCGGAAGATCCTGCTCGTCGCCCGGCCCGAGACCGCACAGATCTACACAAACATCCTGGCCTCTGTACGGCCTGATCTGGTCGAGCCTGTTTTTGTGCTGGACACCGACGAAACCTCATTGCGTGGGCACGTCGGTGATGCCGACATCGTTCTGCACACCACGGTTGCCACCGCCATGGTCCAACGCGTCACCGGCAGAACCAAGACGCTGATCGAACTTCAACACCTCCCGGAGGCCGCCTCCCTCCGAAGCGTTGCTGAACTCCTGATAAAGGACCACCAGCTGCAACAGGAACTGCTGCACACCAGTGCCTACCGGGAGCTCGTCTAAACCTCACCTGCAAGAACCGGCTTCTCCCCCAACCTTGGGCCTGCGGGTCGTTGCCGCGGTCCTGCGCACCCAAAATCAGAAGGAACACCATGAAAAAGCAACTACTGGCCGGCGTTTGCGCCGCGACGCTTCTCCTGGTTGGCTGCAGCCCCAGAGCCACCAACACGAACGACTCCGAACGGACCCTGCGCATCACCTGGTGGGGCAACACCGCCCGGGCTGAAGCGACCCAGGCAGCCATCGAGCTGTTCCAGAAGAAGAATCCGAAGATCAAGATCGAGGCTGTCCCCAGCAGCTTCGATGGTTACTACAACAAGCTCAACACCCAGTTCGCTTCGAGCTCGGCCCCGGACATCTTCCAGGATGACCAGGTCGCCACGTTCGCGGACAACGGTCTGTTGCTGGATTTGAACGAGTACAAGAACATCATCGACACCAGCTCGATCGACCCGAAGATTTTGAATCAGGCCACCATCGACGGCAAGCTCCTGGAAGTTCCGGCCGGTACAAGCCCGATGTCGTTCGTCTTCAAGAAGGGTGTCCTCGACGCGGCCGGAGTCGCCGCACCGGATTCGAAAGACAGCTGGGATGACCTGGCGAAGAAAGCAGCTGCGCTGAAGCCCTCGTTGCCTGCCGGTACGTGGGCTCTGGCGGACAGCAGCAATCAGCCCAACCACTTTGAAGTCTTCCTGCGTCAGCGCGGCAAGGGCTGGTTCTCCCCGGACGGGAAATCGCTTGGCTTCGACGCGCAGGACGCCGCGGACTGGTGGTCCTACTGGTCCAAGCTCCGTTCCGACGGGCTGGTTCCTCCGGCCGACATCACGACCGGAGGCGCAGGAGGCGACGTGAGCCAGAACCCGGTCGCCAAGAACCTGGTGAGCATGGGAATCTATGGAACCAGCATCACCTTGCCCAGTGAGGAATGGTCCTACGGTCCGATCCCGAACGAAGCAGGCAACCCGGGGGTATACAAACTGCGCTCGGCCAGTTGGGCCGTCAACTCCAAGACCAAATATCCCGAGGACGCGGCCAAACTTGTGAATTTCCTCGTCAACGATCCCGAAGCCAGCGCCCTGCTCAAGCTCACCCGGGGCGTCCCGGCAAGCGACACCGCGTTGAAGAGCGTCCGCGACTCACTCGCCCCGAAGGATAAGCAGATCGTCGCGTACGCCGACTACCTGAACCAGGACGGTAACAGCGGAACCGGCCCCAACCCTGACCCGGCCGGCACCCGCGGCCTCCGCTCCGACATCTTCACCCGGTACTCCGGCGAAGTCATTTTCGGCAAGCAAACCCCCCAATCCGCAGCTGAAGCGATGATCAAAGCGGCCCAAGACCTGATCGAATCCCTCAAATGACTCTGACCCCAGCCAAATCCCCTACCCAGGGAACAACGGTGACTAAACCTGATGTCCCCCGTAAGACGCAGCGACGCAAAGCTTTTGATTTCCGCCGCAGCAACACCGGCTACGTCTTCCTCACCCCGTGGATGATCGGGGTGGTTGGCCTGGTCTGTCTACCCCTGCTGATCTCGCTCTACCTGTCCTTCACCAACTACAACATCCTCGGAGCCCCTAAATGGGTGGGTCTGGAGAACTACATCCGGCTCTTCACCCAGGACCAACGCTACGTGCACTCCATGCTGCTCACGCTGGGCTACGTTGTCGTATCAGTGCCACTGCAACTGGTCAGTGCGCTGGCCGTGGCGTTGATGCTGGCCCCCGCCCGGAAAGGTCAGAGCCTCTACCGGGCCCTGTTCTACCTGCCCTCCCTGCTCGGGGCCAGCGTCGGGATCTCCATCACGTGGCGTGCCATCTTCGACCGTGACGGGGCCGTCCCCCAGTTCCTGGCAAGCTTCGGCATTCCGGAGCAGTCCTGGATCAACAACCCGGGCACCGTCCTATGGGTAATCATTGCCTTGGAAATCTGGAAGTTCGGCGCCCCGATGATCATCTTCATCGCCGGCCTGCACCAGATCCCGAAGGAACTCTACGAGGCCGCCAGCATCGACGGCGCCGGGCCCATCCGGAAATTCTTCACCATGACGCTGCCGATGCTCTCCCCCGTACTGTTCTTCAACCTCGTCATGGGCGTAATCAGCTCTTTTCAGACCTTCACGCCGGCCCAGATCGTCGGCGATGGTAACGGCGGCCCCACGGATTCAACCCTGTTCTATGCCGTTTATATGTACCAGCAGGCGTTCCAATACCAGAAGATGGGCTACGCCTCCGCCATCGCCTGGATCATGCTCATCGTACTCGGCGCGGTCGCAGCGCTGCTCTTCCTCACCTCCCGAAAGTGGGTCCACTATGCCAACGACTAGCCGTCGCGCACGGCGCCTCGCGCCGCTCTGGCGACATCTGGCCTTCGCCCTGGTCCTGGCCGTCATCCTGTATCCCTTGCTCTGGATGGTGTTGACAGCCTTCAAGCCCACCTCGGAAATCATCGCCTCGGCCCAGCTCTGGCCCAAGGAATGGACCCTGGGGAACTTCACCACGGGGTGGACCTTCGCCGGCATCGGATCCTTCACCACCTTCCTGACCAACTCAGCGATCATCGCCGTACTCTCGGTCATCGGAAACGTGATCAGCTGCACCCTGGCCGCCTACGCCTTCGCGAAGCTGTCCTTCCGAGGCAGCAGCATCATGTTCGCCATGGTTATCGCCATCTTGTTCATCCCCAAGGAAGTACTGCTGATACCCCAGTACACGATCTTCCACGCCTTGGGGTGGACCAATTCCTTCCTGCCTCTGGTCGTCCCGCAGTTCCTGGCCCTGGACAGCTTCTTCGTGTTCCTGTCCGTGCAGTTCCTCCGCGGCCTGCCCAAGGAACTGGACGAGGCCGCAGTCCTGGACGGGTGCGGGCCGTTCCGCAGGCTCTGGCACATCACCATCCCCCTCATCACCCCTGCCATTGCCACCACCGCGATCTTCACGTTCATCTGGAGCTGGAATGAATTCATGCCCCAGCTGGTGTACCTGAACACCCCGGAAAACTTCTCCGTCTCCGTGGCACTGAGGTTCTTCCTGGACGCCTCCAGCGGCTCAGACCTGGGCCCGATGACGGCCGTTTCGCTGGTCTCGCTGCTTCCCCTGTTCATCCTTTTCGTCGTCTTCCAACGCCGGCTTGTCGAAGGGTCCGCCATGAGCGGACTCAAATAACCACCACAGAAAGGTCAGCCATGTCTGCCCCGCTCGTCCTCATCACCATCGGTTACAAAAACAACGTAACCCCGTACGCCCAGGCAGTCGCCCGAGCCGGCGCCATCCCCCTGGTCGCCTACGCCGGCGATGAGGGATTCACGGTCCCGGAAAACGTCGCCGGCGTCGTCCTCGGAGGCGGCGCCTCCGTGGAACCTTCCCGCTACAACGCCGAGCACGACCCCACCATCAAACGCAGCACCGACGTCGAACGCGACGACCTGGAATTCTCCGTCCTGGACCAGGTCATCCCACGTGGCGTCCCGATCCTGGGCATCTGCCGCGGCCTGCAACTCCTGAACGTCTACCACCGCGGCAGCCTGCACCAATTCCTGGGATACACCGACTACAAGGGCAACCACCGCCCCGAAGAACACCGCGCCTTCCTCGCCCACACAGTGGAAGCACGAGCCGGACGACTTGCCGAACTCCTCGGCGAAGGAGAAATCCACGTCAACAGCATCCACCGCCAAGGCATCGACACCCTCGGAGAGGGACTGAAAGCCACCGTATACTCACCCGACGGCCTTATCGAGGGCGTCGAAACCGACGACGGCAGCATCCTCGCCGTGCAATGGCACCCTGAAGAACTCGCCCTCACAGATCCGCCGTCCCAGCGCCTCTTCAGCGACCTCGTCGACCGGGCCCGGGCGTACTCCCGCCGCCAGACCGCCGAGGCCTCGAAGCAACTCGCCGCCGGCTAAGAACTCCCCCGCGACCAATTACGAGTGCACTCATGAAAAGGCTCAACCCGACTTCACACGCAACCACCACGGTGCCACGATACGCAGCCACAGGATCCTCGTGTCCGACCAGCGGATTGTGGGCCCCGGTCAACGATCCACGAAATAGGCGGTTCATTGAGGAAGGCAAACCCCTGCCCCCTCACTGGGACCAATACACCTACTGGATGCCGGCCCCGCAGGAAATCAGCACCTAGCAGAGCGCTTCCGGCGGCCATGCAGGACCCCACCTCGTGGCCGCCGAACCCCGCCCGCAAACGGAACCCCATGAACCCCATGAACCCACAAACAGCCGTATCCGCCCCCCAACCGCATACCAAAACGCAAGATACCCAAGCGCAGTCCCGCAACCCGACGGAATGCGAGGACCTATGCCACTACTGCCACGGTCCAGAGACTGACTGAGGCACACCCCAGCCATCCAGCCCGGCCGAGACCGGCGCGCCAAAGAAAACGAGCAGAAGTGAAAGAACAGGCCGCCGACACCGGAACCGGTCACGCCATCGCAACCCCCAGCAGCGCATGGCGCGCCCGGGCCGATGCGTGGGAGTTCCTGGAATACGCCTTGCGGGAATCCATCCGCGCTGAGAAGTCCGGACCCACCGCTGCGGACTTGCTGAACCACATCGATAGAACATTCCGTGTGCTGCAGGCCATCGAACCTTACTGGGCCTTCCCGGGTCTGCCCACGCTCACGGAAGCATCAGCCTCACACAGAAACGGCAACCCTCAAGCCGCACTGGACCTGATCAGCACCAGACGAAACACCACAGGGACCCGGCCCACACCAGAGAACCCGGCCGAACAAGAAGAACCCAACACGGAACCGGACAGCAGCACCGCACCGGAGGCAGCAACGAGCAAACCCCGTTTCGAAGTTTTGATAATAGGTGAGACAACGCACCCCGACGCCGGGAAACTCAGCACAGCCCTCGCCGCACAACGGCGCACCCAGGACGCCTTCACCTATGAACTGAACACCGTTCCAAGCTACGAAGACGCCCTCGTGGCCCTGCTCATCAATCCCGACATCCAAGCCTGCATCATCAGGCCCACCTTTATCCCCCGCAGCAACCACAAGTTCGCCCGCGACCTGAAAGAGGAGCTTGACCGCCAACTAGGAGAAGCGGCCCTGGAAGAGCTAAAGCCCGCCGACAGGATCCAGCAGCTAGCCGAAACCATCAACCTCCTGCGCCCTGAACTGGACATCTACCTCGTGGCAGGGGTCGCCATGGAAACCCTCGCCGTCACACTCGCCCACCGGTTCCGGAGAATCTTCCGCCGCGAAGACCACCAAGACATTCACCTGTCCATACTGGCCGGCGTGGCCGACCGCTACGAAACCCCCTTCTTCACCGCCTTGCAGCAACACAGCCGCCGACCTGGAAGCGTATTTCACGCCCTCCCCATCTCCCGAGGCGGTTCGGTCATCAACTCTCCTTGGATCAGCGACATGGCAGATTTCTACGGACGCAACCTACTACTGGCCGAGACCTCAGCAACCTCAGGCGGACTGGACTCTCTCCTGGACCCGCACGGCTCCATCAAACTCGCCCAAACACTCGCCGCACGCGCATTCGGTGCCCAACGCACCTACTTCGTCACCAACGGCACATCCACAGCGAACAAGATCGTCCACCAATCAATCCTGGCCCCCGACGACATAGCCCTGGTTGACCGCAACTGCCACAAATCACACCACTACGCCCTCATGCTCGCCGGAGCACGCGTGTGCTACCTGGACGCCTACCCTTTGGACCGGTATTCCTTCTACGGAGCGGTGCCACTGGAGAACATCAAACGCCAACTCCTGGCCTACCGCCGATCAGGTCGCCTGCACAAAGTGAAAATGATCGCCCTGACCAACTGCACCTTCGACGGCATCGTCTACGACGCCCACCGCGTCATGGAAGAATGCCTTGCCATCAAACCCGCGAAGTTGCCCAGATGCTGCGCAAAATCTCGAACGTCCCGATCCTGATGATCACCGCGTACGCCCAGCCCGGGGACGAACTCGAAGGCATGGGCGCCGGGGCCAACGCCTACCTTCCAAAACCCTTCCGCCCAGCCCAACTCAGGACTATCGTTCAGAAGCTCTGCCCAGAACCGCTCCCGGCCCTGGACTCCACAACGCGAGCGGCCACCACTTCCAAAGCCGGCTAAAGAATCACCGTGAGCCAGGCCACGGTACACCTCTGGAACCCTGCCCCGCGACCAGCCATCGATACTCCATTTGATGGTGAACGCAGGCACGCACTAACGTCATGCAAGAAGCCCACCGGTCCCCCATCGGTGGGCTTCTTGGATTAGTTAGGACGCTGCGGGAACCGACGTGCCCTCAGCCTGGCCGGCTTCGCCGAGCCAGACCAGAGCCTCGCCCCGGGCTGTGAAGAACCCTGTGGGGCACGGGGTCTTACTCGTTTTGAGTTGGTAGTCGGCCAATGCGCGGTCAACCGGACCCTGTCCGAGCAAGGCAATCCTGGACGCCGCGCATGGTTCAGCGAAGACCTCGCGTGCGCTGCGGCTCAGGAACGTGACCGTAGCCATGTCCACCAGCAAGGGGTACGTGCGGCCGTTCGCAATTCTATTAACAGCGTCCATGGCGGCACGGGCGTTGCCGGCGTCAATGCGCACACCCGGGGCCCAGACCAGATGCAGCAAAGAGCCATCCTCAAGCCAGACGCGGCTATCGCCCACATCAATCTGTTCCATCCCGGTACCTCCGATGTTCCACGTCCCCGAAAAGCATAGGCACAGGGCCGGACAGCAACTTCTGGGTACCGCCGTCCGGCCCTTGCCGCGGAACCGAAGGCAGCCCCGGCCAACGTGGGGGAAACATTGACCGTTGCTTGGAACCGCTGAACTCAGTAAAAACCCGTCACCAGCCCACGCACACGAGTAACCGGTACTCAACTTTCGGGCACACCCACAAGGTCCTCTACCTGCCTGCTCCCTCCCTCCCTCCGGTCATCGTCCAGATCCAGGGCCAACGCCAGTGTGCCGGAACAGACTTTCACTCCTCGCGCTTGATTACGAGTGCCGGCAGGCGGGCGGAGATTCTGACGACGGGGGGAGGGTTCACCACTTGGCATCAGGAAAGTTCACCGGGGTAATCTCTACCCCTGCTTCTGGGTGTTTTATGAAGTATCGCCGGGATGCTTCATCATCCACGGAAGTCTGAGGTTTCGGTAGATCCTTCAGTCTGCGAGCCTTCCGTGCTTTCCGTTCATGCCTGGCTGCTCTGAATCCAACATAAGGAGCGGCAGCAAATAAGGGGGTACAGACCAGGCCGAAGATCATTACGATCCAGTTCAAGCTAACTATTGCCGTGACAAGCACGATGAAGCTGATGATCGCGGCCGGGATCATAATGATCGCAAGGATGCACTGCACCACCCATGAACGTACCCAGTAGTTGCCACCGTTAGGCAAGGAACCTCCCATGCCCCACTCATCCCGGGTGTAGGCGTACATGCGCTTGTCGCCGCCCCAAGCGTAGTAGTAGGGACGTTCCGGCAGGAGGACAAACTCCGGCTTGCCCTTCGTAGTTCTTCCACGGTCATGGTTCAACGTCATGGAGTAATTTCACCTTAATTTGGCGTTCGGTCTAGATCGTTTTGAAAGTGTTGGCGCCCACTCAAAGGTCATATTCCTGTCCAAGGCTTCCCATCCTGGGTGTCCCACTTCCTTAGAATCGGGACACTCTCGACTTTTGGGAAGGTCCAGCGAAGGGCCAGAGCCGCGAGTGGGCAATGCAAAAACGATGACCCCTGCTACAGGCGCATCTTGTGGGTCGAGTAGTCCCTGGTCGCGTAAATCCCGCCTTGGGGTAAGTTCGGATCGAAGTCCTCCTCGACGCCCCACTGAGCGGCGTCGTCCTCAGGTAGGAACCCGACGGCTTCTCCCGATTCGAGGTCCCACCACCGAGCGCTGTTCGCGGAGACGGCGTAAAAGACGGCTACGTGTTCGGCCGTCATCATCGCGGCCAGGAACGCCCGGACTGCAT
>NZ_JAGGPR010000020.1 GCF_018613695.1 Arthrobacter sp. ISL-95
CACGGACAAGATCCTCATCGGACGGTGCAGAACGCTCATCAGGCACGGGCACCACCGGCTCGCTCACTGGCTTACCCAACACGGTCGCTGCTCACTGCTGTTTGCGGGCAGCTCACTGCTGTTTGCGGGCAGCTCACTGCGCCCCAACTGGTCCTTCATATCGTGTTTCCCCCAACTCAAACCCCATGCCGGCTTTTGCCGGGAAGGAAGGCGCCCTTCCCCGGGCCCGCACACCCAAGGCCGAGAACGTCAGCACACGGATATGCGGTCCCCAACTGGAGCTGGGGTGAATTTCCGGGGAGTAGCTTGGGGCAAGGATGGCATGCCGTCATCGAGCATTCTATAGGACAAGGTAAGCGGACTTAGTAACCGGGAGTGGGCTCCGGAATAGCACGTTCAGGGTTGCCCGAATGCGATCTCTCAGTGCGGGCGCAGGGCATGTCCGTTTCGGGGCTGCGGTTTATTTGTTGGCCGCCGGGTGAGGTGGACCCTCAAGGATGGCTCCGGGCTGATCGAGGAAGGCCAGGATGTGTTTGACGGGTTCAAGTACCTGTCCCGTCAAACCCAGGACGCTCACCGGGTCGAAGGGATGCGCGATCGCGCTACGGTAACCGGTGTAGCGCGAGCCCAACTCGCGTATCAACTCCTCCTCAACAGGTATTTTGAGTGACTCTGCAGCAGCCATGTTCCCTTCTTGCGTTGCCCGGACCTTGTGTTGCCCGGAAGTTCAGGCCAAGCTCCTGTCAGCCAGGGGCGGCATCTTGCCCGTCTGATTCGTAAATGGTGGCTTCTTTTAGTGGGCGGCGTAGTAGCGCTCGAGTATTTCGGCGTTGATTGTTCCCTTGCTGGCAATGGGAATGCCGTTCTCCCGCGCCCAGGCCCGGACCAGACCGGCGTTGCCGTGGCCTGTTCTGCGTCGTCCTCGTGTTGGCGCTGCCTTGCGCGCTGCTTGGACAAAAGGGGCCAAGGCCGTGCGGAGCTCTTCGGCGTGGCGGGAGTTGAGCTCCATGTCGTAGGCGATGCCGTCAAGTTCGAACCGGACAGTCTCCGCTGCCTCGGAACCGTCCAGATCGTCGAGAAGCGTGATGATGGTTTTTGTAGCCATGGAGTGGTCGTATCCTGTCGAACTGGTGAGTGGGTTTACCGGCGCCGAGAATCGTCCCGGCACCTGGGAGGGAGCTAGGGGCTGTGTTCAGGCGCATAGCCGTAAGGCAGGTTCGCCAAGGCTTCTCGGCTCGGTTTCTGCTGTGGGGATGAGTTCCTCGGCAGCCTGAAGGATTCCCTGGATCCATGTTTCGATGTCCCCGGTGGCGGGGCTGCTGATGTAAGTGCCCGCGTCCGGTGCGGCCAGTACCGCCAAGGGTTCGCGGCCGCCTCCCGTGTTAGGACCGGCATACAGTGTCAACTTGCCGCCGTTCATCCCCGCTACTGAAAGGCAGAGCTCAGTGCGGGAAGCAAGGGAGTACTCCCACGAAGCAATGGAAGCGGGAGTGTAGGTAGTGATGGACATATCTTCCTCGGTCACGGGCGCGGGCTGGTTCGTTTCACCTACTCAACGGACGATAGCCGAAATCATGACGCGCCATGCGAGACCCTTTTTGGTTAACTCGAATAGTCGGACGCAGTTTGTTGGCCAGTCCTGCAGCGGCATCAGCCAGAGTCTTCCAGCTGATGCCGCTGTGTTCGGATACGCGGGGGTCTCACGGCCGCGTCCTAGTGCAGAACATCGCCGCAGGGGCGACTGATGCCCTACAGCCCACTAACGGCCAGGCGGTCCGATCGTGACGCGCTAGTGCGTGTGGTCTTCAGCACAAAGGCAGGACGAACTCCACTGCCAGTGTGCGTGTGGTCTGTTTCATCTCCGGTATCAGACGAATGCCTTCTCCCATCCGGGTTCGCGAGGTTGATACGCAGCACCCGCGACGCTGAAGATTCGGAAAGTCTTTGACGTTCCTGCAGAGAATGGCCGTCCTCCGCGCACCATCTATCCAAACGATGGGGTATTTACTTTCGGGTCGAAGGAGCGCAAAGTTGTGAGCACGTTGGGGGAGCGGGGGGCTTGTCGCACGGGTAGGAAAGGCTCGGCAGCCATCCTCGTCCGAAGCGTTTACCAGAAATCCCAAGCACGTGGGGGACGAGCCAGTCGCGCGGCTGTGGCCGCGCCAGAGGGGGACATGCCGTGTCAAATGAGAAAAAAGCCTTGCCGGTCCCGGCTTCGGATGAAGATGCCTCACCAGGAGACCCTTCCATGGATGTGGAAGCCTTGAGCAGAGACCCGCAGGGCTGGGTTCGTTCCCAAAATCCCATGCGCATGGGATTCAACCCTGAGTTCTGGCCGCCCCTATAAAGATCCTGTGCGACTGTAGTCAAGGCCGCGCAGACCACTGCGGGCACCTGCAGGTCACGCGAGCTGATCCCCTATCGAACGCAGGAGCGTCTTATTGGGCCACCGGCTTAGGGGCGGAAGCAGATTAGGCCGGAGGTGACGGCTTGGCTGCTTCCGTGAAATCTTCCCTTTTGTTCTCCCGCCGGGAGCGCAGCCCAGCGCTGCGATTCAGAATGGGGAGTGTTTCGCTGACGGTGTCCCATTTCCTAGGAAGTGGGATGTTGTCGATGCCGTGTCACCGGGCGGAGGGGTCCAGGTCTTCCAGGGCCCAGGTAAGGATTTTGAGATCGAAGGGGTGCAGGAGCAGCGCTTCGTGCAGGAAAGCGTCGAATTCGAAGGTCGGGGCGTTTCCGCCCTCTGCCCAGTACCAGACCCACAGGCGGTCAAGGCTGACGGCCTGCTGTTCTATGAGGTTGCGCGCGGTGTGCCGTGGGTCGGTCATGACTGCTATCCCAGTGCCGTCGGTGCCTCCTGCAGAACCTAATAATCAGGCTCCTTACTAATAATCTAGCTTCTGGTTGCTTTTGAAAACAACGGGCTGGTCTTCCGGTGTGTTCGTTGAACATCGAAGCGGCGCCACTGGCGCGTGCAATTAAGTGACGTGAGGGGAATGTCTCCCTACGATGGGGCTTATGGAACCCACCGCAGAAGCCGAGCACATCCTGAGCCTGCACGAGCTGGTGACGGGCAGTGCCGACATCAAGGGGATCCTTCAGGGAGTGACCTGTTTCGCCTCGATCGCGATTGGCCAGGCTGCAGGGGCAACCATTGATTGTGCCCTGACGTTACGCCGACGCAAACGCACAGCGACCATTGCGGGCAGCAGCGAGAAGGCCGAGCTGCTTGACCGGATCGAACAAACCCTTGGCCAGGGCCCGTGTGTGGATGCCCTCAATGCGGGCCGCCCGGTACTTCTGGCCGATGTGGCTACTGACGTCGCGTGGCCGGAGTACAGCCGTGTATTGACAGCTGAGGGGGTCTGCAGCGCCCTGGGTGTCCCGATGGACCTGGGCGAAACATCCGAGGCGGTCCTGAGCTTCTTCGCTCCGGCAACCGGGCTATTCACAGAGTCGGTGATCACCGAGGCTGCTGCTTTTGCTGAGGTGGCCGGCAGTACCCTCCGCCTGGCCATCCGGATCGAAACCGCGGACCAGCTCAACGCGGACCTCAAAACTGCGATGGCCAGCAGAACCCTCATTGACCTTGCCCGCGGGGTGATCATGGCCCAGAACCGCTGCTCTCCCGAGGAAGCTTTCAAAATGCTGGGCCAAGCATCCAGCCACAGGAACCAAAAGCTGCACACCGTCGCCGCCGACATCATCGCCCACCTGAGCGGAAGCCCCGAAGCACCCCTGCGATTCGAGGACTGACCCTCCGCCCAGTTCGTCGGCTGGCTGGTCTTCGATAGATTCCACGCCAGCTCTTTATCAAATAGTGACCAATGAGGCAACTGTTACCTATTGTTACGTGTTTGACTTGCACCTAGTCTTCGTTAATGATCTTGCTCCGACATTGCGGCCTGTATTGCAGCACTCGGGGCGGCCCGCACACCACGGCATCAACGTTGAAGCACTGCGAAGGAGAAATCCAATGGGGGAAATTCGTGGAGGCGCATCGGCGTCCGGCACGCGAGTTGAAAGGCTGTCGGCGCTCGTCCGTCACACCATGGCGCGTGCCCGGGCAGCAGCTGTTCCTTACCGGCTCGGTGAAATAGTCATCGGCGATGACCCCTTCAACGGCCGCAGGGAAGGCGCAGTGGCCGTCAAGAAGGGCACGTTTGTGGGGCTCCAGATCGGGGACCAGATGTGCTTCTACGACTACCGGCAACTGAGGCGGTCGGACTAGCAACCCGTTCAATCCCAGTCAGCCCAGCCGCCTGAATCGAACCCACAGGAGTCTGATCGAGATGTCCATTGCAGATGTGCCTAGCCACTACCTGACCATCGCCGAGGTGGCCGCGGTACTGCGAGTGTCCAAGATGACCGTCTATCGACTGGTTCGGGCACACGCATTGGCCTCTGTGCGCTTCGGCAACTCCTACCGCATTGCTGAAAACGCTGTCGAAGAGTACATCAGGAAGGCCGGCCTCTCCGCGGAATCCTAAGATCGATTCGCGTAGGAGCGAAAAAACACAGAACATGAAGATCGGCGTTGGAGATGGAGGCGTCCTGTAGTTACCGACCCAGGTAACCACCGCCCCGGCGGGTACCGAATGCAGGGCTCCCTTGTCCTGGTCTTCAACGTCCCCCTCCAAGCTCCCCGGCTCGGCAGATATGGCCATCGGTGTTTGGTCCACCGCAGCGGGCCGGGTTCGGCGGGGCTTACGCGTCTCCGCCCTCAATAGGACGGGGTTGGAGCCATTCGGATCTTGACCGGATGTGTCCGAATCCTCCACACGCGGGTTAGGCGGGCAGCAGCCTACCCTGGCTACTGTATTCCTGTCGGGTCAGGATTGGTCTGCCGGAGAAACCCCGGATTTCCGGCGCGATGCCTGAGCCTCGTTTGCCTTCAGCCGGATGAAGTCGCGGTCTTCTTGGGAGAGCAGGGGCACGGGCCGTACAGCCGGGCCCCGGTTCCCAGCGGTTACCCGGAACGTGCCGTTCTTGGTCTGCGTTCCACTGATGGCCTGGTGCTCCTGTGCTGGCGTTGGGCGTTGTGCGCTAGATGGCCGCATCTGTGGTCCTGGGCCGGACAGGCGCTGTCTGAGAGGTGGTCTGGTTGGTGGTCCGGTTCCGTGCGTGGGATTTTCTGTGGCCCGGGACCGCATGATTCCTAGCCCGTAGTGGCTGGAAGTTCTGCCCCTGTCAGGGCGTTTTCGTAGGGCTGAAGGTGTTCGGCGACCATTCGTTCGGCGCTGAAGCGTGTCTCGGCCGTGCGCCGACAGATGCTCCGGTCCAGGGTTCCGATTTGGTGCAGGGCGTCCGCGAGTTCGCGGACTCCGCGGCGCAGGAACCCGGTTGTGCCGTCGTCGATAATTTCCGGTGCCGAACCACGGGGACCCGGCATCCGGGGCACGCCAGAGGCCTGCCGGCCTCGTTTGCGTTGGCAGAACTGAAGGTCTCAGGCGGCGTCAGCGGGGCGGTAGCTCGTGCCGCCGTCGGTAGAGACGACGATCCCTTCGGGTGTGGCAGCCCAGATCCAAGGGTTCCCGTCGGTGCTCTTGAGGGCCGCTATGGCCAGAACTTCACTGTCGATCCGTCCTTTCTTGGTCCACGACTTGCCGGCGTCGGCCGAGTAGTAGGTGGTCCCGTCAGGGGCCACGCCTGCCGCTTCGTCAGGGCTGGCGAAGGCGGCGTACTGGACCACCGGGCCGGTCTTGTCCAGTGCCCAGGTTGCCCCGCCGTCGGCTGAGCGCTGGATTCCCTCGGTGGTGGTGCCCAGCACGGTGTCGCTGTCGGGGTGCCCGGCCAGGACCGCCGGGGCGAACATGGCCGCCACGGTGTTCCAGGTTTTCCCGTCGGGGCTGCTTCGCAGTTGCCCGTCGAAGGCGACAATCCCGGATTTGGTGGTGGTCAGGGCGTGGAAGTCGGATTCGCCTTGCCGTGAGAGTTTTTCCCAGGTTTGTCCGCCGTCGGTGGACTTGATCAGTCCCATGGGGTTGGGCATATCGGAGCCTGGGCCGGGGTGCCCGGAGGCGTAGAAGACGCCGTCTTTGCCGGCGGTGAAACCCATCAGGTCGTTCGTGCCGCCGATCTTGCTGGCTGGCTGTTTGGTGACGTCGAACAGCCCGTCGTGGGTGGCCAACAGCACCTGGCTGGTGTCACCGTTGACGGTCAGTCCGTGGACATGGCTGCTGGGCAGGGGCTTATCCGTCAGCTCGATGGATGGTGTTGTGGAAGCCTGCGGGCCGGCCGGGGCGCAGGCGGCCAAGGCGAGGACGAGCGCGGCACCGGCCGCGAGTGCTCCGGTCCGCTTTACCGCGGTGGTGAAGGATTGCATGGGAAGCTCCAGGTTGAGGTGGAGACGGGTATGCGGAGGGTACCGGCCCCCCTTTGTGAGGAGGACCGGCACCCCTGTGGCTGGCTAGAGGGTGGCCAGCATCGTCTGCATTTCCTTGATCTCGGTTTCCTGGGCGCTCACGATGTCCTTGCTGAGCTGGACAGCTGCAGTGTCCTTGCCGTCCGTGGTTTCTGTCTCGGCCATGGTCACGGCACCTTGGTGGTGGGCGATCATTTGGGTCAGGAACAGCTTCGCGGCCTCAACAGCCTGGGCGGCTTCCAGTTTGGTCATGTCTTCGGCGCCCATCATGCCGTCCATGCTGTGCCCGGTGGGCATCTGGGTGGGTTCGCCCCAGCCTTTCGACCAGCCGGTCATCTTTTCGATCTCCGGTCCCTGTGCGTCCTTGATTCGGGTGGCCAGGGCCGTGACTTCGGCGGGAATGTCCTGCTTTTTGAGGATCATGTCGCTCATCTCCACAGCCTGGGCGTGGTGCGGGATCATCATCTGGGCGAACATCACGTCTGCGGCGTTATGGTCCGCTGCCGCGGCAGGGCTTGATGCGCTGGGGGAGCTGCTGCCATGGTCCATGCCCGGCATGGACGTCCCGGAGGAACCGGAACCACCGGAGGAGCTGCAGCCGGCCAGTGCGATGGCGGCGGCGATGGCCGATGCGGCAACAGGTAAGAATTTCTTCGTAGTCATCAAAATCAGGTCCTTCATAGGAATTCAGGGGGCGCAAAGGCGCCCGCACAAAAAGGGGTTATGAGTGCATCTGCTACGCCGGTAAGCCGCTAAAGGGCTGGGAGGGCGAAAGAAAAGAACAGCCTGGGGCTTGGGGCCGGGCAGGCGGAACGGCTACGTTCTGCTGATCGACAAGTCGCCCGGTGAAGGACTGCCGGGACGGTAGGACCAGGGGACTCGAGCTGTGATGATGAAGGCTGCGGACTCGGCCGTGATGGAGACCGAGTCATCCGGCACGGGCGCCGCCAGACCACCGGTCGCGACCGTGGGGATGCAGGAGGCACTCATGGAGTGCTGGCTTGAGCAGTTCCCGGAGCAGGAGCACTGCGCCGGTGATGCTGCACCATCCAAAGTAAACAGCTCTTGGGACGCGGCAGGCTCTGGCGGTGCAGGCATGTGGTGTGCGTGCCCGGCTGCTTCGCTTACGGACGGAGCGTGCCCGGTCGTATCCTGCGTACCTGCGGAAACGATGGCGCTTGAGTGTGCAGAGTGGGTGCCGGTCATGACGTGCATGCCCAGGATTCCGGCGATGATAGCGAGGACGGTGGCCAGAAGGGAGGCCGTGAGCAGGGCGGAACGGGCCATGGTGCGCTGCGCGGCCATGCTGTTCCTCCTCCCTGCGTGCTTGCTATGTCTAGGCTACCGGCACCGTTCCCCACCCGGGGTGGGTAACGGTGCCGGTGCCGGTCACTGTGGGGTCAACGAACTTGCGAGGGGTTCAGTTTCACCCGGCGGAGCAGTTGGGCGTTGAGGGCGACAACGATCGTGGACACTGACATCAGGACTGCCCCAGCTGCCGGGGACAGGACGATCCCGGCGAATGCCAGCACGCCCGCTGCCAAGGGCACCGCGATGACGTTGTATCCGGTGGCCCACACGAGGTTTTGCCACATCTTGGTGTAGCTCGCCCTGGAAAGGTCCACCATGGACAGCACCGCCCGCGGGTCGTTGCCGGCCAGGATCACCCCGGCCGATTCCATCGCCACATCGGTGCCGGCACCAATGGCGATGCCGACCTCGGACCGGGCCAGCGCCGGGGAGTCGTTGACCCCGTCCCCGACCATCGCAATTTTCAGGCCACGTCCCTGCAGTTCAGCGACCTTCTTATCCTTGTCCGCGGGCAGCACTTCGGCGAAGACCTCATCGATGTTGAGTTCCTTACCCACGGCCTTCGCCACCTGAACGGCGTCGCCGGTGATCATGGCAACCTTGATGCCCCTGCTTTGCAACGCTGCTACGGCTTGCCGGGACTCGGGCCGGATGGCGTCCTCCAGGGTGACCGCACCCAGGATCCGGTCCCCATCAACGACGTGCAGAACAGCTGCGCCGCGGCCCATCCATTCCCGGGTCAAAGTGGCCAAGGCCTCGGGTTCCGTGAGCCCCAGCTCGCGCAGCAGCGCTGGCCCGCCGACCTGGATAGTCCGGCCGCCGACCATCGCGCGCACGCCTCGGCCCGTCATGGACGTGAAACCTGTGGCGGGTGGGAGCTTGAGGCCCTTGTCTTTCGCTGCCCGGACGATGGCTCGGGCTACGGGGTGTTCGCTGTTGGATTCGGCGGCTGCTGCCAGTGCCAGCAGCTCGTCGGTGTCCCCGCCGTCAGTGGTGGCGGTGTTCCTGACCTCGGGTTGGCCCTTGGTCAGGGTTCCGGTTTTGTCGAACAGGACGACGTCGACGGTCCGCATCCGCTCCAGGGCGATCCGGTTCTTGATCAGCACCCCTGCCCGGGCGGCCTGTTCGGTGGAGATGGCGATCACCAGTGGAATGGCCAGGCCGAGGGCGTGGGGGCAGGCAATCACCAGGACCGTGACGGTCCGTGTGACTGCTACGGGCAGGCTGCCCAAGAGGATCCATGCGATGAAGGTGATGACACCGGCGATGGTGGCGAAGTAGAACAGGAACGCCGCGGCTCGGTCCGCGAGGGCCTGGGCTTTCGAAGACGAGGCCTGTGCTTCGGCGACCAACCGCTGGATGCCGGCCAAGGCCGTGTCGTCCCCGACCGCCGTCACGGTGACCCGGACGGTGTTGTCGGTGGCCACGGTTCCGGCCACCACGGGGTCGCCCGCGGCGCGGAGCACCGTTTTGGATTCACCGGTGATCATGGATTCGTCGAACTCAGCTTGTCCGTCAGTGATGGTGCCGTCGGCGGGCATCCGGGCCCCGGAGCGGACCAGAACAACGTCTCCGGTCTTCAGCTCGGAAACCGGGACGGTTTCGACGCCGGCAGTGGTGAGGCGTTCTGCTGCGTCGGGCAATAAAGCGGCCAGGGCGTCAAGGGCTCCCTGGGCCGAGCCGAGTGCGCGCATTTCGATCCAGTGTCCAAGCAGCATGATGGCCACGAGCAGCGCCAGTTCCCACCAAAAGTCCAAATCAAAGTTCCCGATCCGCAGGCTGGTCGCCCACGACGCGGCGAACGCGACGGTGATGGCCATACTGATCAGCAGCATCATGCCAGGCTGCCGGGACTTCAGCTCGTTTAGGCCACCTTTAAGGAACGGCATGCCCCCATAAAGGAAGATCACCGTTCCCAGAACGGGCGGGATCCAGGCCGACCCCGGGAATTCCGGTGGCATGTACCCCAGGAGATGCCCGGACATCGGGCTGAAATACACGACCGGGACCGACAGCGCCAAGGTCAGCCAGAATCTGTCCTTGAACATGGCCGTGCTGTGCCCGGCATGCTGGCCCTGGCTGTGCACCGCGTGATCGTCCCCGGTCTCGTGCCCGCCGGGGCGTCCGTGGTGCCCATGCGCGGTCATTGTTGCCCCGCCTGATTGCGGCGGTGAAGGGTGATGATGGTGATGATCGTGCTCTCCCATGATGAGCTCCTCCAGTTACAGCCGCGGCATCGCACGGGGCGGCGCAGGCCGTGTGGGTTCGAACTAGCTGGTCAGGCTGTATCCAGCCGACGTGACGGCGTCCCGGATAGCGGCAAGTGTGGCTTTTCCGGAAACAACCAGACTGGAATTCCCGCCGGGAACGAGTACAACGGTCGCGGCGTCCACGCCTTCCACGGCGTTGACTGCCTTTTCAACGCTGGCTTTGCAGCCGCCGCAGGTCAGGCCTTCCACCGAGTACTCGACACCGGGAGTGATTTCCTGCGGGGTCTGGCTCGCTTCGGTGGAGCAGCAGCCGCAGCCCGAGGAGGAGGCAGAAGTCAGAGGCAGTTCGGTACGTGATGGTGCTTGCATGTCAGTTGTCCTTAGTTGCAGCAGATGCGACGAGTGCTGTGTTTGAACGGTTGTAAAGAGAAACCCAAAGGGCCTCCGCGACAGACCACTCACTGACAACAACGTCAATATACCCCCGAGGGGTATATTGGCGCAAGGGGGTTCGTGATCGCAAACGCGGGCCCGTGGTAAGCCTTGAGGCAACCGGCAAGGGAGGCCATTCTTGAAGAACCTGACCCAAGGACACCGCGATGGAACACATCCATACCGACGCAGAACCTGCAGTCACCGCAACAGGAGTACTCGCAGCCCTGACCCACATAGACACGGTGGGCTTCCATGGGATCGCCACCGCCCTCACTGGGGCAGAACCCAGAATCGACCGCAACTGGGCACCCCTGATCCACAACGCCCTCATCGCAGTAGCCGTGACGACCTGGCCTCCCGAGCTCCAACCCGCCTCGGACCGGTTTACCGCGGCAGTCGGACAGCTGATCCCCACCTTGGAACGGCGCGACACCGTGGGTGTCGCGGAAACTGCGACAGAACTCCACATCGCCTACCACGCACTCAGCGACGCTAAATGGAGCTACCTTGACTCAAGTGCTGGAATCCAAGGAAGTGAGGACCACGGTCACGGCGCCCAGCATGGAAGCCACTAGCGCCGCAGCAGGACGATACTTCTTTGAAGACGTGTCTTCAACAGTTCTGAGCTGCGAAAAGGCCACCCGAGGCACCGTTGATACGGGAGAATCCGGCGGAGGGATATTACGAGTGGCAGAAGACCGACAATGGCAAGAAGATCCCCAACTATTTGTTCTCCGAAAAGGAACCGTTGCTGGGCTTCGCCGGCCTGTACGAGTTCTGGCCCGATCCTGAGCTGCCCAAAGACGATCCTGAACGATGGCTGCTGACCTGCACAGTCGTAACCACAACGACACAGGACGCGTTTGGACACGTTATCTAGGGGTAAAGGGCTCTAGCCAGAGAAACTATAGCCGGAAGGCCTGAGTCACATAAGGTACGTGCTCGTGGTCTGGAGTCGGCTATGGGCTTAAGCGACAGTCCGGGTGTCCCGCAAGGGGATCCTTTACGGACGCTTCGGTCACCATGCGACTTAGGTGAACGAGTCAAGCCAGCAGGGGGCAGTCCCCAACTCTCGGATGATTTCGTCTTTGCTCGTCATTTCACTCATGGCGCACGATCTACTTGTGGCTCGGTAGTTGTGTTCGTCCAGTCTCGTAGTGAAGGACGCTGTTGTTTTGGAGTGTGAACAGTTTGTCGGCGACCTCCTGGGACAAGGGTTCGCTGCAGGATATGGCCAAGAATTACGGTGACATGACATCGACGAGGCATCCGAGCCTGGCGAGATCAGTGGCCAACGGCTGCCAGGCATTGGGCCCATCCGGGTTCAGCAGGACTCTGAAAGTGAAGTTAAGAGCGTCGTGGTTGAGGCCCGTGGCAACGAGGGCGTTCTCCTCTGATCGCATCACGTTTACCCGGTCGCCAAAGTTGATGTTGTAGAGATAGGCAGGCACCGCGAGAACAGTCGCAGTGCCGTCTGTTTCGACGCGTCCGCGCAGTCCTTCCCACATTTGCTCAGCGTCTGGTTCCGGGGGCAGTGCAAACCATAAAGTCTCTGGTGCTTCCAAGGCTTCGGGAAGAGGCTGCAGCGAGCCGACAAGCCAGTGTGCCACCACGCTGGGATGTTGCCGATAATCAGTCACCAGCTGAGACTACCGAACAAAGGTATGCCAGAAGCCCTGGCGCGTTCCAGCGTAGCTGTGGAAAGCGTCCGCTCAAGGATCGGCAATCGCTACCTCCGTATGAGCCGATCTTCAGCCGTTAGCTACAGTGAGCCAGGTGATACCCGAGAGGAAACTGTCCTTCAGCCGATCCTTGGTGTGGCTAGCCTGCATAGCCGGTACCGTGCATGCCGGGTTCAGCTTGTACTGGGCACTGGGTGGGCAATGGCTCTTGGCCACGGTCGGCCCATGGGCAGTCCAGCTTTCAGTCCAGGCCCCCCTCGAGGCGGGACTCGTGCTTGGCATTGTCGCGGTAGGGAAATTGCTGGCAGCGACGATCCCCGTCGTCGTCGCTTATGAACGAATGCCCTGGCAGAGGTTCTGGCGTGCGGTGAGCTGGGCTGGCGGGCTGCTCCTCGTCATGTACGGCGGCGTGAACACGGTCATCAGTGGGGCCGTCCTTGCGGGAGTCATTCGTCCTGCAGAGGGCTATGACCTGAACGCGATGATTGGCCACGCATGGCTATGGGATCCGCTGTTTTTCCTTTGGGGTACAGCCTTAGTGTTATCGCTCTGGTATTCGCGTAGGATCTCACCGGCCGTTGCGTAAGCCGATCCCCAAAAGCTGAGCCTTCTGCGGGTCGTTTCGACACTAAGTCAGCTGACGGCTGGACCCTCGTCGTTCGCGACACCCTCGATCCAGTCCACAGCTTCGTCCGAAAGCTGGGGGCCGTCTGTTGATTCGCTGGCCCACCACCTGGAATCGGTAGTGCCGCCTGTAGCCGCCATGATGCGGGCGACTACTTTCGGCGGCAGTGCCTCGCCGTTGTGTTCAATGAGCCAGTCGCGGGTTTCCGCATCGAGAGAAGGCCACCACGCTTGGATATCCCTCCACACAGCATTCCACCGAGGAGGCTGTGGGTGCTTAGCCCCGCGCCCCCAAAGTCGTAAAGCGCGCCCAGGCCTTGACGTCACACTTGCATTTTGCAAGTATGGGCCGCATGAGCCTCTTCATCACATGCCCGGTTGAGAGCGTCGAACGCGCTACCACCTTCTATACCGCCCTCGGCTGGACCCTCAACACCAAAATGTCCGATCACAACGTGTCATGCTTCGCCATCGCGCCCGAGCAGTACGTCATGCTCGGCAGCCGCGAGATGTACGCGAGCATCGGCGCCTCCGAGGAGCTGGTCGGCGGACCCGACACCCCCTCGAAGGTCACAGTCTCCTTCGACCTCGACAGCCGCGAGGCGGTGGACGAACTTATCGAACGCGCCGGCGCCGCCGGCGGGCGGATCTGCGACACCGACGACTACCCCTTCATGTACCAGCGCCAGTTCGACGACCCCGATGGCTACCACTACTCGCCGTTTTGGATGAAACCGGAAACCGATCCGACCGCGTGAGCAACCTCGCCGCGGCCCTCGACATCGTCGGAGCGCGGTGGGCCCTGCTTATCGTGGAGCGGCTGCTCGACGGGCCACAGCGCTACGGCGATCTGCAGCGCGACCTCGGAGTGCCGACCAACATGCTCGCCACCCGCTTGCGCGAGCTCGAGGCCGCCGGGGTACTGTCCCGTCTGCCCCTCCGGCACAACACCCGGGCCTACGCGCTGACCGAGAGAGGGCTCGCCTTGCGCGACGCGATCGTCGCGCTGGAACGCTGGGGCGGCGAGGAGGGGCCAAGGTGAGGCGCAGAATCGCGATGGGCTCCGACAAGGGTTCTGCGGTGACAGGACGGTTGAGTGAAGGAAGTGAGTCACGCGAGGTAGTTGCCCAGTGCGTCGAGTAGGCCGCGGGTGCCTTCCTCGCGCCCCGGCCCGTCGGCCCAGAACTGGTCGAAGAAGACGCCGTGCTCGACGTGCGTGAATCGGGTACCGGCATCGGTCGGCTCGAATTCCAATGACGCCACGGATGTCGACATGTGGGCCCCGTCGAGCCACATGTCGTACGTCGTGACGATGCGGATTTGTTCGACGATGTCGGTGTACGTGGCCTCGTATCGTGAGACTGGGCCGTTGTGGAATTTGCCCTCGTCGACGTCGCGTCCGCCAACGCGGAAGTCGAACGTCCATTCACGAGTCTGCACGCGGTCGCCGTCACCCCACCAGCCCCGCTTCTGATCCTCGTCGGCGAACGCGTCCCAGATGCGTTCAAGGGGAGCGGGGTATTCGCGGGTGAGTGTGAATCCGGAGCGTGCGAGTCGGCGTTCTGTCGTCATCATTGCGTCCTATCGCTTCAGGGTGACGTGAATCATGCCACTCTCTGCTACTTCCGTCGTAACTCTGTGGGTGACTTCGATGCCGCGCAGGTCGTCCCACAGTCGATGACCGCGGCCGAGGAAAATGGGAGCGACCAGGAGGTGCAGGTCATCGACCAGCCCGGCACGTAGAAAGTCACGCGCTGTACGGTACCCACCGCCGACGCGCACATCCAGGTCGCCGGCCGCCTCCGTCGCCTCGGTGAGTACGTCCTCGATTGCGGTGTCGCGGAAGTGGAACGTGGTGCCGCCCTTCATCGGGAGCGACGGACGTGGTGCGGTGTGGGTGAGCACGTAGACCGCGGTGCCGAAGGGCGGTGTCTCGCCCCACCAGCCTTTCCAGTCTGAATCGTCGGGAAAGGCGTGGAGTCCGAACTTCCCCGCGCCCATAATCTCGGAGCCGACTCCCTCGATGGACGCGATGACGTATCGGTCGTCGACGCCGGTCGTGCCTGCGCCGCTGGTGTCGCCGAAGACGTTCTCCCGGAACGTTCGGGTAGCGGCGTACGCAGCTGTGAGTCGCCCCCAGTCTTCACCCATCGGGTTATCGGGTGTCGGGTCGGACGGCGTGTATCCGTCCAGCGATGTGAACAGGTCCAAGCGGACGCGAGTCATGTCAGATTTCCTTCGGGGTCGTGAGCGCCAGATGGATGCCGAGCCGGTCGGCTTGATGCTCGGCGGGGGTGCGCTGCTCGCCGAGCCACAGGTGTAGCACGTCGAGGGCCCCAGGTCGCAGGCTCACGGTACGGACACGCCCGTGTTTCTCCGACGTGACCACTCCCGCGTTCTCGAGGATGCGAAGGTGTTGCATGAGTGACGGCAACGCCATTGAGAATGGTGCCGCGAGGTCGGACACGACCGCAGGGGACGTCGCCAGCCGCTCCACGACAGCCCGGCGCGTGGGATCCGCGAGAGCGCGGAGCACGGCGTCGAGTTCATCATGATACTTAGGCACATCCATAAGTATGTCTGTGCGCCGTCTTATTCCGCAAGCCGGCGCGGGCAATGTTCGTGCGACATCTCCCAACTCCGAAGCGGACCATCTACATCGAAGGCGTTGCGCTGTCGACGAGACGCTGCTCGACTCAGGCTTGCGGGTCCTTACTTACGACCGCGCCTGAAACCGCACTGACAGGTTCAGCCTGAATAAGACCCGTATGCCGGACACCTCCGATGTCCCGGTTGAGGATCCTCAAGCGGACATCTCGAATCACTGAGGTGAGTCGATGTCAGGCTCGCAGTGATGGAGAATCGGTGCATGATCAGCACAGCGAAGGATGAGGGATTCGTGGTTGGGGTGGGCGGTCGGTCACGAGCGGAGCTCGTGCAGTTGCTTCTCAATAAGGGAGTCTTGCTCAATAGCCACGCCGAGACACTGCTCGCTCACCCCGCATTCGAGGCCCCAAGGAGTCAAAGCTTACGAATCGTCGAGCGAACGGTGGACGAGCTCGGATTCAGGCGCGGCGCGGTACAACCCAGGATCTTCGCCGCTGCGAGGGATCAAGGCCTCGAACTCTGCCCCTTGGTGACGGGACCGTACCTCCGATTGGCGACGATGGACCAAGCGAACGCACCGGACTCCGTCTTGTCAGCAGGCCACGCCCCAACCGGAGCAATTCACGTCGCATCCGAGCCGCTGAGCAACGACGTGGACCCCAAAGGGTTCTACCTCCGTGTCGTGGACGGGCAGCCCTGGCTAAGAGGCTACCGGTGTGATGACACGTATGTGTGGGAGCCAGAACAACGGCTCGCGTTCGTATTGCCAGCTCGCTAGTGTTCCTGCTCGGCAGGGGATCCCTTAGCGAACGGTTAATCAAGGACCTTTCCTCCGGCGTTAGGGAATCCTAGTGAGCCAGACGATGAGGGTTGCGACCGTGACGATAAAAGACAGGGTACGTCGTTCTTCGTCGGCTGTGCGTCGTTGGCCTATGTGCCGGTTGGCAGCAGTGTTCTGACGAGGTAAGGGTTAGCGGAGGCGTCCATGGTGCCCTTCCAGATCAGGATGGGCCTGCAGCTTTCTCATGCGCCGGAGCGAGAGCGATGCTACTGGCAGTGTGAGTCTGCCTTGGCTGACAAGGACGGCGAGGATCACGATGATTCCACCCATGACTTCGTTCCAGTGAATGCTTTCGTGCAGGACGAGGATCCCGAGGATCACGCCTCCGATGGGTGTCAGGTAGGTGACTGTCGAGGCGACGGTCGCTCCCCAGGCGTTGATGACGTTGGTGTACCAGATGTAGGCGACACCGGTGCCGACCGCTCCGAGCAGGAGGATACTGGCGATAATCGCAGGTGACAGGCTCACCGGGTCGAGGCCGATGAAGGGTGTGAGAACGGCGATGACGAGAGCCCCGGCGCCGATTTGACTGGCCGCGACCGTGGTGGCGTCGTAGGTATGGGATCGGAAGAACCGGCGGGTGTAGGTGAATCCCAACCCGTAGCAGGTGGTCCCGCCCAAGCACGCCAGCTGGGCGATGAGGTTCGCGTCCTGCAGGTCAGTCAGTAACCGCCACGGGCCGAGGACGAGGACAATGCCGCCGGCGGCGATGAGCATCGCCGTCGTTTTGATCCTGGTGAGCCTTTCCTCGGGCAGAACTGCCAGGGCGATGATCATCGTCGCGATCGGGGTCGTTGCGTTGAAGATGCTTGAAAGCCCTGACGGAAGGTACTGCGCAGCCCAGGAGAACAACAGGAAGGGGGCGACACACATGAGGATCCCGATGGCGAACAAGTGCAACCACGTTCTCATACCGGTCGGCCACTTACGCCGTGTCAGGACCATGACGAGCACTAATAAGACTGCGCCTCCCATGAGCCGGCCGAGGACGACTTGTGCCGGTGAGATGCCCTCGACGGCGACTTTGATGAATAGGAAACTCGCTCCCCACACGGCCGCCGCCGCTATGAATTGGGCCCCGATCGATAACGACGTCTTCGCTGGCTTCGTGGTTTCTGTAGACATGCGGTTCCCTTCGCTCTTTCCTCTAGCGTCGCCACATGGGGCATTATGAGTCCAATGCATGCACAGCATCTACGTATGAGGACACACCATGGGCATCACGCTGAAGCAGTTAGCAGTCCTGTCAGCAGTAATCGAGCATGACGGGTTTGGGGCGGCAGCCGAGGAACTCGGGGTCGATCAGTCCTCGGTGTCTCACAGCATTGCTGCCCTGGAGAAGGTCACAGGCGCTCCTCTAGTGAACCGGAAGGGCCCGCTGCGTCCAACTGAACTGGGGCAGGCCTTGCTACCGCATGCCCGTACCGCACTGGCTGCCGCCAGGGCAATCGACTCCCTCATTAGCGAGCACCACCTAAACAAGCCCGAAGGAATAGTAAAGATTGCCGCGTCCCCGACCGCAGCGCACCGGATGCTCCCAAAGCTGCTGAATGGTTGGGCTGAAGCCCTGCCCGACGTCGATGTTCGGGTCTTCGAGGGCGATGATGACGAATTAGAGGAGTGGCTGAGCAACGGCGTGGTGGACTGCGCCATCGTCATCGACCCCGAATCCACACCCCCTGGCGGCGTCGAACTACTCACCGACAGGTTTCAGGCTGTACTCCGCAAAGACCACCCCTTCAGTTCCCAGGACCAGGTGGGACTAGTTGAACTGTTGGAGGACCCGCTACTGGTTTCCTCGGGCGGATGCGAACCCCAGATCAGGGCACTCCACACCGCCAGCGGCGTCCGCTACAGCCCAGCCCAACGCGTGCGAGAAATCTCCACCCTCCTAAGCATGGTCGAAAGCAATGTAGGGGTCGCAATCATGCCATCCCTAGCCGCGTCGATGCTGCCCGAAACCCTCGTCATGGTGAACATCAGTCCTAGCCTGGAACGCAGACTCGTTTTCACCGGGCCAGCAAACAGGCCCTGGAACCCACAAGTCACCCGCATGCTCGAGCTAACCATGGCCAGCCTAAACAACTGAACACGAAGCCGAGCGTGCGGAAGGGGATCCCTGATCGAGACTGACGGTGGCTTGCATTGTTTGAAGGTGCCCTGTCCCGGTCCCCTAGGGTGTTGTTATGACTGAGCGATATTTCTTCTCCTCCGAAGTGGACCGAGTTGATCGTACCCGCGTGCACCGGTGGCTCAGCGAGCAGTCCTACTGGGCGCAAGGTCGGAGTCGTGAGAAGCAGGATGCAGCCATCGACGCCTCTCGGAACTACGGTGTGTATGACATCGAGACTGGCGAGCAGGTCGCTTACGGCCGCGTCGTGACTGACGGCGTTACGTTTGCTTGGCTTTGCGACGTGTTCGTGGCTACCGAAATCCGCGGTCAAGGCATCGGCAAGATGCTCGCCGCTGGTGTAATGGCGGATTTGGAACCTCTAGACCTAAGACGGACTCTGCTCTCGACGGCCGATGCCCACGGACTTTACGCTCAATATGGCTTCACTGAACTGACCGAACCATCACGAATGATGGCGCGCGTCCGCTGACCCATCCATCAGCGTGCCAGGTAACGGTCTGGGCCATGCGAGGTCGTTGGCCAGCTGCCAATGACGGCGAATCACTTCATGATGAGCACAGCGAAGAGTGAGAGTTTTGTGGTTCTGGTGGGTGGGCAGTCGCGAACCGAGGTCATCCGGTCACTGCGCGATGCAGGCGTTAAGCTCAATGCCCACGCAGAGACCCTGCTCGCTCACCCCGCGTTCGATGCACCTGCAGACCGAACGCTGCGAATTGTGGAGCGGACCGTAGAGCAGCTTGGTCTCCTGGAGGGCGCCGTTCAGTCCCAGGTTTTCGCGACGGCAAGGAGCCAGGGTCTGGAACTGTGTCCCTTGGTGACCGGCCCTTACCTGCGGTTGGCGCTGATGGGCCAGTCGAACGCGCCGGACTCAGTCCTGTCCGCAGGTCGCGGCCCGGCCGGAGCGATCCACGTCGCGTCCGAGCCCGTCAGCGAGGACGTGGAGTACCCCAAAGGGTTCTACCTTCGGGTCGTGGCCGGGCAGCCCTGACTGAGGGGTTATAACTGCGATGACACGTACGTGTGGGCTCCGGAGCAGCGGATCGCGTTCCTACTGCCGGAAGCGGATAAGGCACGGTCCGATCTGGTGACAGAACCAATCAGGACAAGATGCGGCCGTCCCGTAGGAGGATCCCCGACCGAACGCAAGACGGCTGCTATGTGCGCAGAAGTGTGTCGTGGACCGCCACGTGCTCGCCGACCCGCACGATCAAGTCGCCGCCCATTCCTTCCCAGCGGGATCAGACGTGGAACTCAGTGACCCCGCGCTCGTCTCGGACACTGATCTTCACCGGGGTCTCTCGTTCAAGAACAAGGCTCACTTCGTCACCGTAGAGCCAGCGGATGCTCGCTGACCCTGCGATCTCGTCCCAGGTAAGCGTCACGGTGCTTCCGTCGTTCGCCCACGCGACCAGAGAGACCACCCCAGGCTGATCAGACGGCTCGACCCCAACCCCGATATCACTCAGGTCTTCAAGCCTTGGAACTTCAAGCTGCGCGCTCATAACCACATGGTGCCATACCAGCCCGCCACAATGATCGGGGCCAGCTGCACGCTGGAGGATCCTTTACCGGACACTTTCACTCGTCGCAGCCCAGGAAAACCAGTCTTATTTCTGGCAGCCCGCGTCGGGCAGCAAGAGCTTCCGCGCCCCATTCGGAGCGAATCCTGACTTGAGGTAAAAAGCGCTGGCACGTGGGTTGTCCTCGAGTACCGGATTCGTGCGGGAGGCGTTGGATGCCGCACGCGCTCATATAGTCTGAGACCATGCCTTCCCGTCCGCTGAGAATCGTTGTCCTTCTTTTCCCACGGGTCACCCAGTTAGATTTCACGGGCCCCACTCAGGTTTTCTCCAAGTTTCCGGACACCGAACTTCACCTGGCCTGGCATAGCGTGGATCCGATCCCTACCGATGCCGGGTGGTGCATCGTGCCCACTACGACCCTTGACGAGTGCCCCCAGGCAGACGTCATCTTTGTGCCCGGAGGTGCCGGTGCGTTCGAATTGTTTGAGGATCTTGTCGCGCTTGATTTTTTGCGCCGTCAGGCCCTGAGTGCCCGGTGGGTGACGTCGGTATGCACTGGAGCCTTTGCCCTCGCGGCGGCGGGATTGCTCACCGGCTATCGGGCAACAAGCCACTGGGCTTCGCTGAGGATGCTTGAACACTTCGGCGTCATCCCTGTTTCTGAGAGAGTGGTCCGTGACGGCAACAGGATCACCGGGGCCGGCGTTACCTCCGGGATAGACTTCGCCTTTACCTTGGCCGCTGAACTCTACGGGGAAGATGAAGCCCGAAAGATCCAGCTGGCCATTGAATATGACCCCGAGCCACCTTTCGATTACGGATCCCCGAGTAAAGCCGACCCGGAAATGGTGAAGAACATCATCTCGGCAACCGAGGACCTCCGCATGCCGGCAATCCTGAAGGCCGTCAGCCTCAGAGCCGTTTAGTAGGCTTCCGTCAATCGTTCACTCCGCCGACGCCTCAGAGACAGAGGTGATCGGTTAGGGATGGTTCTTCGTGCCTGTGGTTTCAGGGGAGGTCGGTTGCCACCGGGACTCCGGGAGAGTATGAAACAGTCATATGATCCTTCCTGCTGTCCGCGATCCTCGTCTCGTGTCTATCCGGCGCGGGGGGCTCCTTACCGATGACGATCATCAACTCCTGACCTTCTGGGCGGCTGGCCTGCGCCGAGCACGTTTTGGGGCTGTTCGAGGAAGCGAATCCAGGGGATCACCGGCCTCGTACAGCGATCGAAGCGGCCCGAGCCTGGGCGCGCGGTGAAGCGAAGATGATGGCTACCCGTGCGATGGCAGGGCATGCGATGGGCGCCGCGCGTCCTCTGCGTGGTGCCGCACGGTTCGCGGCGTACGCAGCCGGCCAAGCGGGGTGTGTTGCCCATTTTCCCGAACACGATCTGGGGGCGGCCGCCTATGCCATTAAGGCTGCTGCGGCTGCGGTACCTGAGCATAAGAGGCGAGGAACTAGGCAAGCTGAACGCAACTGGCAGCGCCAGCAGATTCCCGGTCACCTCCGCACCTTGGTCCTTGAGGACCAGAGCCGCAGAAACAGCATCTGCTGGTCCGTCTTCAACGACTGAGGCACCTTGATTCGGTGTCCTTATGCCTTTCCCTCACCGGGGTACCAGACGGTATCGGTTCGGCGGCTCTCTCCGCCTCTTGTTGCGCCTCCTTTGCGGGGCCTGCGGGCCTGTCCTGTCCGCTCCGGTTACAGGGCGGTGGCGGGTTGCTGTACCTGTTCGAGCAAGCCGGCGGTGCTGACGACCGTGGCGAATTCTTCGTGTAAATTCACCCCGGTCATCCGGGACAGCACAGCCGCGGCAACGTTCTCACCGTCCGGAGCGGTGCGGTCAAAGGTGTGGGTGGCATCCAGGGGGAAGTACACCCGGTAGCCGAGGTTGCCCCCGACTCGGGCAGTAGTCTCGCAGCAGTGATTGGTGGTGATTCCGCAGACGACCAGTTCCTTGATGCCGTTCTCCTGCAGCCAGGCATGCAGGTCAGGGGTGCCGTGAAAGCTGGAGTTGACGTTCTTGCTCACCAGGAGATCCGGGGCGCCGGGGATGATTTCCTTGAACGCGTTGCCGGGGTTGTTCGGATGCAGGGGCGAGGAGGGTGCGGTGGAGTCGTGGCGAACGAAAACGATGGGGCGGCCGGTTTCCCGCCAGCGCGTCAGCAGGGCGCCGATGTTCACCTCGCACGAGGGGTTATCGCGCGGACCCCAGTAGACGGCGTCATCGAAAGCCTGTTGGACGTCGACGATCACCAGTGCGGCGCGGGGATCAAGGGTTAGGGGCGGGGAAGAAGTCTTCACTTCTGCGACGATAGCAAACCCCATTGTCCCCGCGCACTCATCGATAAGTTTCAGAGTCCTAAAGGCCGGCGGCAACCTGTCCGCGGCGCCAACTCGCTAAGGACAATTTTGGGGCAGGCAGAGTCGCCCTGACCGCAAGCGGATCGGACAACGGGCGCCAAGAATCAGCGAAGATGGGGGCATGAGGATTGGAGAACTAGCGACGAAGACTGGCGTCAGCGTCAGGTCGTTGCGCTACTACGAACAGCAAGGCCTGCTTGAGCCGCAACGCACTTCGTCGGGTCACCGTTTTTACTCGATCGAGGACGAGCGTCTTGTGTTCCAGATCCAAGACTTGTTTGAAGCTGGTTTTTGCAGCTCCGTAATTCGCGCGTTGCTTCCCGCCCTGGTCAATCCCGAAAATAATCGTGATCTGCTCCGGACCTCATTAACTGCTGCGCAGGCGCGGCTTACTAGCGAGAAGAAATCCGTTGAAGCCGAACTTCTAAAACTGAAACGGCTGGGGGATCGATACGGGCTTGCACCTGACACGCATGTCACCCTCCAAAATGATGGACATGACTCCTTCACAGCAGCCGAAGCAATTGCGTTTGATCATCGAAACAGACGACTTCGATAGCGCCCTACGTTTTTACCGCGATGTCCTTGGCCTTTCGGAACAGCCCGCTTTCGCAACTGATGGTGAGGATCGAGTGTCAATACTGAACGTCGGCGCAGCGACAATAGAGCTCGCCACACCCACACACGTTCGCAACATTGACGCTATCGAAAACGCACCATCTGCCGAAGGGCCTACGCTCCGAATCGCCCTAGAGGTGGACAACACCGAAGTTGCGATGACCTCCGCCGAAGAGTTTGGGTTGAAGGTGCTCGCGCCCCCAATCAAAACTCCGTTCGAGACCGTCAACGGAAGAGTGCAAGGTCCTGCCGGCTGGCAGCTGACCTTCTTCCAAGAACTTGAAACACTGCAAGAACGCACCAGGAGGAAAGGCTTCACCACTGACGACCATCGCGCCCAGTAACGGATCCTTTACCGGGCATAGGGCATCCATTGAACCAGCGGGTCACGGAGCAAGAACCCAGGCTATGAAATCCCTATCCTTAGGTAAAAGGGCCAGAAGACACATGCATGAAACGACGGGCTCACGGGCGCGGCTGTGGGCAGCAACGAACTAATGCGTACGTGGCGTGTCCTGCTAGATAACGGGCCATCTGATCCGACTAGGCGGATGACTGATAATTGATCCCCGATAGGACAGCAACTTATATGAATGAAGCCGTTCTTGAGTCTCGCTTCTTGAGAGCAATGACCGAGGTCGCTAACAAGGTGCTGGAGGCCGAACGTGAGCATATCTATGACCTGGTCATGGAGGAAGCCGAGCAGTTCATTTGCGAGCTCCTGGGTTCCTCCCACGATGGAGGCGCATATGCCCTCTGGATGGAAATCAGCGACCTCTACGACAATCCAGCCGGTCCGGCGTCGGAGGAAGCCTGCGAGAAAATCGGACGCAAGGCAGCCGCGGAATGGTTGTCCGTCGATCAGTCATCTACAGACGAAATCAACAAGTTCTTTGCTCGATGGCACACCCCGGAGCCATGGCAGATTTTGTGACACCGATTCCTAATCCCGTAAGCCGGTACCTCTCCGAACTCTTCAGAGCGCCCGGTGAGGGATCCTTTACCGGTCGGCGCATGCCGTCGCGCCCCGCATTGGGTCTCGGTATGCCCCTGGTACGGGGATCCGGTACAGGCCTATGGCTCTGACAAACTTTGACCATGGAAATGTCTGGAGCAATCTACCCGTGGCCCACTATCGACCCGACTCAAGGGAATGTGACGCTACGACAGTTCTGTTCGGCGGACGCTGAAATGACCAGGGAGTTGTCCTGCGACCCCTACATCTCAGCAATTGGCTCGCTCCCTCCAAACGCCACAGCCAGCCAAGCCCAGTTGTGGGTAGAAAGGCAGCAGAATCGTTACTCCGAAGGCACTGGCTTCTCCTTTGCCGTTATCGATGATGCCCAAGGGCGCTGCGCGGGTTTTGTTGGGTTATGGATCCGGGAGTTGAGCGAGGGCCGCTCGAAAGTCGGTTACGGCATTGCCCCGTCATTCAGAGGTCGCCGTCTCGCAGCCGACGCCGTCCGCGCAGTCACAGCGTTCGGTTGGACAATACCCACGCTTCATCGCACCGAACTCTACATCGAGCCATGGAACACGGCATCCATTAAGACTGCCAAGCATGCAGGCTACATCCGCGAAGGACTTCTGAGGTCCCATCAGGAAATCAGTGGAGAGCGGCGGGACATGGACCGCGCAGGGGACTTCAGAGAACCCCGCTTGGGTCGGACGAGTAGATCACTTGGCAGTCAACGTCATGCCGCTGCAACAGGTCCATGTAGAAATTTATCTCGGCCAATAGGTGAGTGCAGTACAAGTCCGCCGCAGACTTGGTGGTCGGGATCTCGTTATGTGGCTGGCCAATCTCATCACCGTGCTCTGCTTCATCGGAGCAGCCAGTTCCACTCGAACAGCGGCCCGCTGATGTTTGGTTTCAACTTTGCATTCGTTGGCCTGCTTGGATTCATCATGCTGATGGTCGGACTTCACGGACTCATCTCGCGGGGCGATCCGCAGTAGGAGACAAACTCATACGAGACCTCCGGCATTTTGTCCGGAGGCCTCTAGCGTGTCCGTGAGCGTCCATTCCGGAAATCATGCAGCCGTTCATGCTTCGCGGGCATGCTGCGGTGACTGCAGTGCTCGAGCTTGCTACTGCTCCGGGTGTTCGATCCAGCAGGCCAGGATGGTGGTGGAGAGTTGGTAGGCCAGGGCGTTCCTGGTGATGTCGTTTGGCTCAGTCGTTGCCCGGCCACGAATGGGTGGCACCCTCGATGATTACGCGCTACTTCTTTATCAAAAAGTGACTCAACAGGCAACTGTTACTTATTGTTACGCACGCGAATTGTGTCTACTCTTCGTTAATTGCATTGCTCCACGCGGTGGCCATTCTGGTAGCTCGGGACGGCGCCACACTAGGGCATCAACGTTGAAGGACTGCGAAGGAGAATTCCAATGGGGGAAATTCATGTAGGCGCACCGGCGTCCGGCACGCGAGTCGGACGGTTGTCAGCGCTCGTACGCCGCACCATGGCGCGTGCACGGACAGCAGCTGTTCCTTACCGGATTGGTGAAGTAGTCATCGGCGAGGACCCCTTCAACGGCCGCAGGGAAGGCCTGGTGGCCGTCAAGAAGGGCACGTTTGTGGGGCTCCAGACCGGAGGCCAGATGTGCTTCTACGACTACCGACAACTGAGACGGCCGGACTAGCAACCAGTTCAATCCCAGTCAGCCCAGCCGCCTGATTCAAGCCCGCGGGAGTCTGATCGACATGTCCATTGCTAACGTGCCCAGCCCCTACCTGACCGTCGCTGAGGTGGCCGCGGCACTGCGAGTATCCAAGATGACCGTCTATCGACTGGTCCGGGCCTACCCATTGGCCTCCGTGCGCTTAGGCAACTCGTACCGCGTTCCTGAAAAAGCCGTCGAGGAGTACATCAAGAAGGCCGGCACCCCATGCCCGGGATCGAAAGATGGTTCCGCTACGCACGGCTCGACAGCGGAGTAAGCCTCGCCCACGAGAACCGTCCGACCAGGAAGAACTGCATTTCGTCCTGGAACGCCGGTGTCACGAAGGCGGCCCAGCCACTGAACCCGGAGGTCTTCGCGATGCCCGGGCCATCGTCGCCGTCGCCCCTTTGTCTGCGGCTCGTCCTCAGGGGCCATCGTTCAAGGGCCGAAATTCGTCGTCACCGATTTGATCAGGCCTGCCAATCGGGTTGCCTTGGTCATCGAGGAACACTCGGTACCTGAGGAGATGGAGGTGACCACGGATATTTCCGCACGTTGAGGCCTTATAAGTGTGCGTGATCCAGGCGGGTCCCAGGATGACATGTGCCCATGTATCGCATTCGTCAAGGGGCAGTGGAGCTCGGATGCCGGTCTCCCTGCTATGCCCTGCGATGATGACGGTGATGCAGGTACCGGGCCCAACCGGCTCGGCAGTGAACCAAGCCAACTCGTCTGTATGGGCTGCGATCGTCAGGTTCGTGTTCGTGTCCTCGAACGATTGCATGGGGCCTAGCCGGGGTGAACGTCGGAGATAGTTGCCCACTTTGGAGCGTTCTGTCTGGCATGCTGTGCGAAGCTCGGCGCAGAACCGGACCAGTTCTGCGCCGTACGTGTTTTTAATTCTGTTCGTTAGTCCTGTGTCAACCAATGTCCAGGCCTGGGCCCTCAACGGTGGGGGAGGCCGTGACAATTAGATTTTGCCCCCACAGATCCCCGGTATAGCAGCTAATGATTACTAGCCTGTTGGGCACGATCCTCCAGATATCTGCTTCCTCCAGGGTTGTCTTGTCGTGGGTGGTAACCGAATCAACGACGTACATCATGGCTCCGGTTCCCGTTGTGACTTTAATGAGATCTCCGCTCCGAACATGGGTGCTCAATTGGTTGAAGGGTGCGTTTAGGCCCTCCCAGCTGTGGCCAATGATGTAGGTGGTATTCACGGAACCTTCACCCGGCGTCCCGAAGGAAGTCAGCCAGTACCCATCCAGAGTCCGAGGCGGATCAATTGGTTCCCCGGTACCGGGGGGCGTGAATGGAAACAGCGGGATGTCGATCCCGGCTGCGGCGATACTGAATCGGAGGGGGGTGGACGCCTCGGGAACGGCGGTGAGGGCAGGATCGTCCGATTCCAGGGGCGGCGGAGCCACGGCACTCCCCGTCGTCGGCGGCGAGGGGCTGGGAAGTGACGGCGCGGTAGCTGGCGCAGGAGGCGGGGCCGATTGAGGCAGAACCGGTTTCACTGCCTGCCCGGAAACCTCTGCGGATACTTGGTCAGATCCCGATCCCGATCGCGTATCACCGCCCCTTTGCGGGTTCAGGACGAAAGCGCCGGCAACCAACAATGCCGCCACCAGCACGCAAAATACAACCACCAAAGACGTCGCCAGGGCCGACCTGCGTGGGTTGCTCGGGTGGGCGCTATCGAATTGGTCCACAGCAGATGCTCCTTATCGCCAGCTCAGGGAGGTGCCGGCTTGAAACGCCCGGCACCTCCCGCAATGCCCTGTGACGGTTGCCGGCCCATACTGCGGACCGGAACTTTGTCTTTGTGAAAGAAAGGACTGCCTAGTTCTTCATTTAGTACTGCGACGAAGTACTACCCCTCCTGCCAGGAGAAGCGAGAGCCCCGTGAGGATGGCACCCCAGGGAGCCGACGATATCTGAGGCCCGGCCCCGGACTCCTCGGCTGCAGTCTGAACGCGGGAGCCTTGATTCATTCCCGAACCGCCGCCGTTGCCGTTGCCGCCGCCTCCGCCGTTGCCGCCGCCTCCGCCGTTGCCGCCGCCTCCGCCGCCTCCGCCGTTGCCGCCGCCTCCGCCGTTGCCGCCGCCTCCGCCGTTGCCGCCGCCTCCGCCGTTGCCGCCGCCTCCGCCGTTGCCGCCGCCTCCGCCTCCGTTACCGTGAGCTTCGTTGGTGAACGTCACCGTGGTGTAATCACTACCGGTTTTGACTGTTGCTGTACGGGCCGCCGTGCTGGTTGACACTTTGCGCTCGGACGGCGCGACGGTGATGTCCGAGACTCTAACCCCAGCGGTGGCCGCCTCGGACACTGTCACCTCGCTGCCCGGGGTGAAGCCGGTGACGGTCTCGCAGTGACCGCCCTGACTGGCCGGGCCCGCCTGCACATCGACAGTCTTTGTGCCAACAGTGAAGGTGAAGATGCTGCCCACCTTGATACCCTTGCCTGCGATCTTGCAGACCTTGATGGCCTCCGTCGGCGCGGTGATTGTCACGGTTTCGCTGTCGGATCCGGTTGCCGTGGTTCCTCCGGGGGCGGTTACGGTGGCCGTTATGGTGTCGGTCTCGGTAGCCCCGGCATCGCCGGTGAAGGCGCGGCTGAACTGGCAGCTGTAGCTGGCACCGGGGGCGATCGTGCCGCCGGTTGCGCAGGTGCCCTGGCCGTTGAGGTCCCCGGAGATGCTATCGGTCAGGGTTGTCAGTGTGATGGCCGTGCTGCCGGTGTTGGCAACTGTTGCGGTGTAGGTGAAAGTCCCGCCAGGGGCTGGCAGGGATGTGGGGTTAGCGGTCTTGGAGACCGTGATCGTCGGTGTAACCGGAGGCGCGGTGATTGTCACGGTTTCGCTGTCGGATCCGGTTGCCGTGGTTCCTCCGGGGGCGGTTACGGTGGCCGTTATGGTGTCGGTCTCGGTAGCCCCGGCATCGCCGGTGAAGGCGCGGCTGAACTGGCAGCTGTAGCTGGCACCGGGGGCGATCGTGCCGCCGGTTGCGCAGGTGCCCTGGCCGTTGAGGTCCCCGGAGATGCTATCGGTCAGGGTTGTCAGTGTGATGGCCGTGCTGCCGGTGTTGGCAACTGTTGCGGTGTAGGTGAAAGTCCCGCCAGGGGCTGGCAGGGATGTGGGGTTAGCGGTCTTGGAGACCGTGATCGTCGGGGTCACCGGAGGCGCGCAGTCGGACCTGGTGATGACGTTGGTGTCCAGCGTGACCGCGCCGTTCTGTGCGAGGAGCCGGCCGTTCACTGTGGCCGTTGTGTTCGCGGTGATGGAGGTGAGGGCCAAGATGTTGCCGACAAAGGTGGTGTTGGTGTCAAGGGTGGCTGAGCTGCCGACTTGGTAGAACACATGGCAGGCCTGAGCGCCGTTGATGAGCGCCACTGAGCTGTTCGGCGCTGTGATCAACGTCGAGCCGATCTGGAAGACGAACACAGCATCGGGGTTGCCTTGGGCGTCGAGGGTGAGGGTGCCGGTGAGGAAGGCTGAGGAATCGAACTTGTACACCCCGGGGGTCAGGGTGAGCCCACCGAGGTCCTGGCCCGTGAGGTTGACATCCGGGGCCATTCCGGCCGCGGAGAGGTATGCGGTGCTCAGGTCCGCTTGAGCTTGGGCGGCGACCGCGTCAGTGACGTGCATGGTTCCGTTGACGGTTCCGGGCGGGAAGCCCGTCACTGAGGTCCCGGGGCTGAGTCCGAGATCCCCGTTGATGACGCTGGGGCCGGTGTTGGTGACGGTACTGCCGGCCAGGACGGCGAAGGGGGTTGCCGTTCCGAGGTCTACTTGAGTCGCCGCGGCTGCAGCAGGCGCTGCTACACCGATGCCGATAGCAAAAGGAAGCAGCAGTATTACGGCGGCAAGCGCAGCTACTGCTGCTTTCCATATACGGGCGGTGGAATTCCTTATCGACTTGTCTTCCGAATTACGGTCCATAACAATGATGCCTTCCCAGAAATGAACGGTGATTCCGGCTGTCGTCGTCAAACCCACTTCAGCCGGGGTTCGGACCGGGAGGTTCACTCAGCACGTGTAGGCGGTCTTCACCGCAGAAGCACCAAGCCAAAGAGACCGGTCCGGGAGCTGCCCGCAGCAGCGCGGCGCGTCCTGCCATCACCCCCCTCGTGGCGTGTAGTCGACCGCTGACCTGCGTGGATCCTCCGTGGATTCCTTCACAGTCAACGGTTGGGGACAGACTACAAAACAATTCGAAATGTCACCAGAGCCCGAGTTGCCTTATTCAAAAAGTTCCAGGATGCATGGTTCGCAGACATTCTTGAGGGATGGGTCTGACGACGAACCAGCGCAATGCAGGCTGAATAGAGAAATGACGTGAGGTCACGGTTCGCGTTTCCCCGGAGGTAAAGGGAGCCGTCAGGACGCTTCCTTCCACCTGCATCATCGGCATACTTATCAACATAGGGGTGCCGGCACACAGGAAAGGATCCAGCAATGAGCATCACCGAAGCTACTCTCACCGCCATCCTTAACCTGCACGATGTGCCAACAGAGTTTCACAACGATCCGGAGCTGCGGGCCCTCGCTTATGTCCTGGCAGCCATTGAGGAACCGACCAGTGACGTGGAACGACGCTTCTACGACTCCGCCACCACCCTGAACCTGGACGGCCCGACGGGGGAAATACCCCGGCCCGTCACCAAAGGTGAGCTGCTCGCCGAAATCCACAAGACCCGCCTGTCCTGCCGACTCCACCAACTGCGCGGCGAGAATCATCACGCGGAAGCAGGATAGAACGCAGCCCAAAAATATCCACGGTTTTCGCGTCACGAATCCCTGAGCGCCCCCACTGTATCCGTAAGGGGGCTCTGACTCGCTCGTAGGCACCGTCCTCCAACAAAGCGAGTCCAGTTCCGATGAAGCGGACCAAAACTGCAATCCGATTCATCTCGGAGATCTTGGAGCGTGAGTGAGCCGCTCAGAGATTGAGCATGGAAGACCAGTCTAAAGAGAGTAACCACTAAAGGAAGGTTCGGGCATGGCACGCTTTCGCATCACGGTTACCCATGTGATTGAGATGGAGCAGGAAGTCTTACAGGAAGCGGCGCTTGAACTCCCGAGCGTTATGGCAGGTATCCGGCTGGACGGAGAAATGTCCTTGGCCCTTGCATCGGTACCTGGATATGCAGGTCAAGCGCTGGGCGGGGAGATGCACAACCAGATGCTCATGCTGCTTCGAAACCGAGAGTTTGTTGTCCCTGGGGGCATGCCAGAGATCAAGGTGGAGCCGGTGTGCGAATTAGACGGTGCGGCCTAACACGCATCTTGTAGGGCGCAAGGGCAGGGCGGTTGCCCCTCCCTGCCAGTTGCTTACGATCTGACGACATCAAAGAACCAACCACCGGCGCCGTGGCCGTTCTACGATTCCGAAGCCGCACGCCCAGGAGGCGGCGTGGACGGACTACGCGTCCGGGCATGACCGCTCCGCACCTCGGGCGGTAATCCTAAGCCTTCCGAGGAGGAGGACAACTAGCCGTGTCATGTGCCACCGAGGTGTCCCAGTACCAAGGAAGCGGGACATCTTGGGACACAGGGTTCCACCAACAGTTCTGGTGCACACCTCTGGCGGCTGTGACGGTGCTTCTTCGACGGATTGAACTCTGCACTCTCGGAGAGGAATATGGGGTCGATGCTTATCCGCGCTGCACCCCGATCGGACGCCTCGCCTCTTAGCCAGGTGTTGAACCGTGTCGTCGATGAAGGTGACAAGACAGCCATCAACTCCCGTCTAACGGGCGAGGAGTTTACTGAATGGTTTCTTACCGGCAGTCATTGCGTGAGTTGCATGCTCGCGCAGGAGGACCGCGGGCGGATCCTGGGTTTCCAGGTGGTGGAGCGGTTCCACGACGACCTACCGAAGGGCATGGCGGCTATTGCCACGTTCGTGTCCCAGGACGCGCGCGGACAAGGAGGTGGCACCGGTCTTATCGACCAAACGATGCGCCACGCACGGACCTATGATGTCACATCCATTCGCGCGGTGATCCGCAGGACCAACCGAGCCGCGGTCCGGTACTACCGATCAGTGGGGTTTCTGGAGGACGCCGGACAGGCCGAGGCTTTGGCCTCCGTTGTTCTTATCCGCCGCTTGTTGTGAAAAAGCCCGGGAAAGCTGGCAAGCGGGACACCCCGGGGGCCGTTCGCAAGGCAGATGTTCAAGGCGGGTACCGTTATCCGGTGGCTACGCGAACAATCATCACTTTGCACGACGATCTGGACGGCTCAGAGGCAGAGGAGAGCATTTCCTTTGCTATTGACGGCGTTGAGTATGAAATTGACCTTAGCGGTCCCAACGCTCACGAATTCCGATCCATGCTCCAATCGTATGTTTCTGCAGCCCGGGCGGTGCACTCACCAATGAAGGCACGCACCCAGAAAAATCGCAACGCCAAGGTGCGGGCTTGGGCAAAGGAAAACGGCATCAAGGTCGCCGACAGGGGGACGATCAGCGCCCAGGTCCTCGAACGCTACAAAGCCGCCGTTGAAATACTGAGGACGCTAAAGGGCTGTCCGGAACGGGATGTTGGTCGCTCAGGTGCGGCCCTCGTAATCTTGAGTGTCTGTGCCTAGTCGTGGAGCCACCCGCCGCTGACCAAACGCTGCCGCAGAGCGAGCCTGGACAAGGGTTCTCCGCCGTCCTGGAACTTCCGGCGAACAGCGACCAGGTGCTTTTTCACCCCGTCCACGGTGATTCCCAGGGTTTGGGCGACATCTGCCATGGTTCGCCCGTCTGCGCTGAGGTAGATCGACACCACTTGGTGCTCCCTTGAGGTTAGTTGCGGGGCTGCTTCTGGGGTGGCCATGACAGCTGCGATTTCGTCGGGGACGTACTGCTGGCCTGCGGCCGCTGCACGGAGCGCAGCCTCAATGACGGCGGCCGGCCCGGTCTTGGGCACATAAGCCAAGGCCCCGGCCGCGTACGCTTGCCGGATCACGGCCGGGTCGGTCACGCAGCTGCACACCACCACTTGTGGACCATCTGAAAGAAGGGCCCGGATCTTGACGGGCAAGGGGATGTTGTCCCCAAGCAGCACGTCCAGGATCACCACGTCCGAGAGGTGGTCCATCCGTGCTGCCAGTTCGGCCCAGGACCGGTACCGGCCGACAACCCGGATGCCCTCAGTGTTCTGTTCGAGCCACACGGCCAGGCCGTCCAACAACACCGCGTGGTCTTCAACAATGTCCACCTCCAGGGTCGGAGTGGACACCGTGTAGTGGCGGCGTCGGTCATTGAAGTTCCTCGTGCGTGTCATCGTGCCATCACTTTAGGAGGAAACGATGTCCTATGGGCTGCAACCCGGCCGGATCCTCTGAATGTGTCCTGTAAGGGAGCCTTTTCTGGACTCTTCAGGTCTCCCCGCAGACGGGTAGGTAGCGGTCAGATGGCGGGGTTCGAAAGATGAGTACCGATTACCCGTGTTCAGGGCCAGTGAGGGGTTTTTACTGAGATCAGCGGGTCCAGGCAACGGCCAAGGAGCCCCCAACTTTGGCCGGGGCTGCCCCGGTCCGCGGCAAGGGCAGGACGGCCGTACCCAGAAGTTGCTGTCCGGCCCTTACGCCTAGGCTTTTCGGTGACACAAGACATCGGAGGTGCCTGATGGAACAACAGCTGGATTTAGGCGAGGGCGTCCTCCGGCTTGAGGATGGTCCTCTGCTGCATCTGGTTTGGAACCCTGGCGTGCGCATTGACGCAGGCAACGCCCGCGCGGCCATGGACGCCGTCAACAAACTCGCGAGCGGCCGAACGTACCCGCTGTTGGTCGACATGGCTGCCAGCATGTTCCTTAGCCGCAGCGCACGTGAAGTTTTCGCCGAACCATGCGCAGTGTCCAGGATCGCTCTACTCGGAGAGAGCCCCGTGGACCGCGCACTGGTCGACTATCAACTCCAAACAAGCAAGGCCCCGTGCCCCACCAGATTCTTCACCTCCAGGGTTAAGGCGCTGACATGGCTCGGTGACGCCGCTCAGACGTTCCCGCCGCTTACTGACCGCTAGAGGAAGCCCGCCCTTGGGGGCCGGTAGGGATTCGTCATCTGGTCGTCTCTTCGGCATCCTTCGGTTCGCCCGGATGCTCAGTCTGTTCTGTGGGTTTGTCGTGCCGGTTTGCGCGGTCCAGTCCGAGCAGCATCGATATGATCACTCCGATCCACATCACTGCCGCCAGAGGGACGACACCCATCAGGAGTCCGGGCTGGATGCGAGGAGTGTATCCGTTTGTGGGCGTCCGGGCGAGGACCCGGCTCCGGCCATGCAGGCAGCCAGACGCACAACACGGGGTACCTATTGGAACGTCCCGGTTCCCGGGAGCTGGAGCATTCCATGCTGTGGGTGAAAACTGGCTTTCCGCGGGCGTTCCGGTGGCGGTCTGCAGCGTCTTGGGCTACCGCGCGGGATGGGTTAGGTGCCTGTTTCGTAGTGGGGTTCTGCGACGGGTTTGGATTCGGCGGAGCGTCGTTCGCGCAGGTAGACGGAGGCTCCGACAATGACTGCGACGGCGAGGAATTCGCTTTGCCAGTTTTGGAATGACTCGAACCAGAACTGCGAGGTCCCGACGTATTCAAGAACGGTCACCGGTGGCTGACCGTGCGCGGTTTGTTCCTCGCTGTAGGCGTTAGCACCGCCGACGGCGTGCAGGATGATGGACGCCGCGAACAGCAGGAAGAAAAGCCCTGACAATGAGTGTTCGTAGACTTTCAGGACCCAGCCGCCCCGCCGGACAGGCCACGGAGTATCGGCGCCTTTGGTGGCCGCCCGGGGGTCCTCGTCCTGGGGTGCTGCTTTGCCCACGGGTTTGGATTCGGAAGATCCCTTTTGGAAGAGGTAGGCGGTGAGGACGACGTACATTCCCATCTGGAGGAACTCCGACTCCCAGTTCTCAAAGGTCGCTTCCACGAACGCGCCCGTGCTCAGGTATTCGCCGATGCCACTGCAGCTTGGCCGTGGGCTTGCTGGTCCTCGCTGTAGGAAGCAGCGCCGGTGATGACCATCCCCACGAAGAAGATGAGAAAAAGGGCGATGTTGGCCAGCAGCAACCCGTGGTTTCGTATCCAGTCGCGCATCAGGGTCCGCTCCGTCCCGTTGTGGCAGCCAGGCCCCGTTGGGTTCCGGTGGTCTCTGCCAGTTCCTCTAATGGCTCCCATCTAACCAGCACTGACCCCTGATCCACACGGCTAAGCCTTTGATCGCAGCGGAGCAGAACGATGCGTGTGCGACTCCATTGGCTATTGCGCTGCTTAAGGCGCATGCTGACCAGGACAACAGCGCCGAAACGAATTCCTTGGTGTATCCGTTTTTGACCGTTCTCGTGAAACACGCAAGTCTCCTGGCCATCTGAATGCCGGTCTGGTGCTCCGATGGAGCCGTCAAGCAGCCGGCGGTTCCATCGCGGAGGACCCTTCGGTCCGTCCGCCATTGAGCTCTTTTAGTGATTGCTAGACTTCCTTGCTAAATTATTCGCGGACACAACCTCGACCCCTCAGCTGCGGATCATCGCCGCTGATGGGGTTTAATCCCAGGGGTGTTCTGGGCTTCGGCAGCAAGGCCCATCGAGTGGTTGTACCTGTTGTGAAAGGCGGGTGTTTTCGTTGGAGTCTGTGCCGGTGGAGAATCAGGTAGAGGACGCTGAGCGCCTCGCCGAACTCCTCATCGCTTCTGATGACGTCCAGGCCTTCCTCGACGGGATGACTGTTCTGGGGGCGGCTGCGATGACACGCTCGACCGGGGCGCGTATCGAATGTGCTGTGACGTTGGGACGGCGGAAGCGTACCGCCATGATGGGCGGCAGCAGTGACCATGCGATGCTGCTGGACCGGATCGAGCAAACCCTGGAACAAGGACCCTGCATCGACGCCTTGGGCAGTGGACGGCCGGTTGTGCTCGATGATGCCCTGTCATCACCCCAATGGGGTGATTACTGCGAAGCGTTGGCCGCGGCAGGGATGCGCAGCACACTTGGCGTGCCGATGGAACTCGGGCGGGACGCCGCCGCCGTGTTGAACTTCTTCGCTCCCGCGCCGGGGACGTTTACCCGGCAAGGTGTCACCGATGCCTTGTCCTTCGCGGGAATTGCCGGCAAAGCGTTACGGGTGGCCATCAGGATCGCCGCGTTGAACGAAGCCACCGAAGACCTGGACGCCGCAAGTAAGAGCAGGTCCGTTATTGATACGGCGTGCGGGGTGATCATTTCCCAGAACCGGTGCACCCATGAGGAAGCGTTCCGTATCCTGAGGAAGGCTTCGAACGATCGGAATCAGAAACTGCGCGACGTGGCCCAGACACTCGTCGACGGAGTTGGCGTCCCGAAGCAGTAGGCCAATGAGAAAGCAATAGGTCAACCAGGAAGCGTAGCTGCACCGTCGATTGATATGTGTAGGGTCAGTGCCCCTGCAGCTGTCAGGGGCAAAGGTCCTCCATGGCCCAGGCGATAAGGTCCAGTTCGAAAGGATGCGGTTTCAACGCTTCGTGTACGTAAGCGTCCAGTTCCAGCGGGTCGGCGTTGCCGCCTTCGGCCCAGTACTTGATCCATAACCGTTCAAGGGTGATGCTGCTGTCGTGCTCCAACAGGTCTCGTGCTCTCTGTCGCGGGTCGTTCATCTCTGACATCCCAGTGCTATCGACGGGCCTCCTGCACGCAGGCTGAATGATCAGTCTGCTTACTAATTAAAGTTACATGGACGATGCTTCCCCGAACAACCGGACGAGGAAGTACACAAGGGACCTACCATTAGGCTATGGAAACCCCCGTACACGCCGAGCACATCCTGAGTCTGCACGAACTGGTCACCGGAACAGCCGACATCAATGCGATCCTGCAGGGCGTGACCGGCTTCGCGTCCAACGCGATGAGCCAAGCCGCGGGTGCGCCGATCGATTGTGCTCTGACGCTGCGCCGGCGTAAACGCACCGCGACGGTGGCGGGCAACAGCGACAAAGCAGTCCTCCTGGACCACATCGAACAAAGCATCGGACAGGGACCGTGCCTGGATGCTCTTGACCAGGGCAAGCCCCTGCTGCTGGACGACGTCGCCACGGACGTGTCCTGGCACCAGTACAGCCGCGAACTGGCCGCCCATGGATGCCACAGTGCTCTGGGTGTTCCCATGGATCTGGGCGAAACCTCCGAAGCGGTCCTGAACTTCTTCGCGTCCAAACCCGGCCTCTTCACCCCCGAAGTCATAGACGAGGCCGCCGGGTTCGCGCATGTAGCCGGCAGCACCCTGCGCCTGGCGATCAGAATCGAAACCGTGGAACAACTTAACACCGACCTGAAAACAGCAATGGCCACCAGAACTGTCATCGACCTGGCCAGCGGCGCCATCATGGCCCAGAACCGCTGCACCCAGGAAGAAGCCTTCAAACTCATCACCAAAGCCTCAAGCCACCGGAACGAAAAAGTCCACAAGGTCGCCACCGACATCATCACCCACCTAAGCGGCAAAGCCGAGGGAACCCTGCACTTCGAAGACTGAACCGGCTGCGGCAAGGCTGAGGGTAACGCCATTTCCCACCCAGGTGTGTTCCCTTTCGAGGAACCGGTGTGTGGCCATCTCTCTAAAGCACGGCCCGGCTGGCTATTAGACCTTACGGGACGCATGCTGGGCAGGAGGAACGGAAAATGGACGAACCGATGGCTCGATTCGTATATCTCAGGTGCTGATCAGCGCTGGTCACCAGCTTTCTAGCGTTCCACTTGAGTTGCACGAAAATGCCGATATCAGTGAGCCCATGTGCCGCCGCAATGGAGAAGTCGGATCTCGCCGACTGTCGCTTCAAAGCCAGACGATTTTGCGCTTTCAAGGTTCTCTAGCAAACCTCCGACTTGCTTCTTGAACAGAAGTATCCCGAACACTATTAGTGCAGGCCAAATCAGGGCCTCGACGTATTTGAGGTTAAGTTCAAGTGCTTCATGCCAATCCATGGTGGACACATATTCTCATGTGTGCGGGATTTCGTATCCGGCGGGTGGCTCTGCTGCCTCGAAACATCCGCGGTCGCTAAGCGGATGCGGCCTCTCCTTCGTCGGGTTCGGTCAGTTCGAGAGCCGCGACGAGGTGTCCTTCGTTGGGTAGTGCCTCTTTTTCAGCGGCGGGGAGTGTGTCGTGGTGTAGGCTGCAACTGCCACGGGCGAGGTGGAGCGGCCGAGGCTGTAGCAGACACTACGGTCGTTTTTTGTGCCGCCGGTGAGGATTCCGACGGTTTCGTTGTGATAGTCGCGCCGGAGGACGTCGACCAGGGCGACATAGAAATTGAGCTTGCCTGCATATTCAGCGCGGAAGCGGCCCGTCCTAAGTTCGATGACGACGTATGGGAGTTGCTCGATGTGGAAGAACAGCAAGTCGACGTAGTAGTCGTCTCCGTCGACGTCGAAGTGTACTTGTCGGCCGACGAATGAGAACCCGGGCCCGAGTTCCTGGAGGGTTTCGGTGATCCGGGCGGTGAGGGCGTTTTCGAGTTCACGTTCGGCGACTTCTCCGGAGAGCCCGAGGAGTTCGAAGTTGTAGGGGGTCCTTGGCCATTTGCTGGGCCAGCTCCGAGTCCGGGGATACGAGCTGGCAGGTGAAGTTCGAAGGGGCCGTGCCGGTGCGCGCCATCGAGCGGTTCACCATCATGTTTCAGCAGGACATTCCGCGACCAGCCGTACTCCACAGCCGCAGCGGCGTACCAGTCGCGCTCTTCGGCGTCGCCCCTGCGCCCGTGATCCCATCGCCTTATGGGATGTCGGCGGTGACCGATGGTGGACCGTGGGTGGAATCGCCGGCTCACTTGGGCAGGAACGATGGAGCCCCGATGGTCTCGTCGAGCAGGTCGAGCACTGCCCGCCACGCTCGGGCCGTGTGTGTAGGGTGGTAGCCCACGCCGGGCACGGTCGCTTCGGTGTGGGTGGTCCCACCTGTGGGCGACCCGTCAGGGTTTGTCGGCTGGGCCCAGAAGGCGTGCTTGGCTCCGCCGTAGATGTTCACGCGCCAGTCGACCCCGGCCTCTTCGAGCGCTTGGGTAAATGTCAGGACGTGGTCGGGGCTGCAGATCGGGTCTTCGGAACCTGTACACAGGAGGATAGGTCCCATCACGCTGGTCCAGTCCTCAGGGCGGGCTGCTGGAAGGCCGGGATGGATCGCGGCGACGGCCTTGAACGGCACGCCGGCGTTGGCAAGTTCCATCACGATACTGCCTCCGGCCCCGTAGCCGAGGGCGGCGAGGCGGCCGGGGTCGGCACCAGGCACCGCGAGCAGCACATCGAGTGCGGCGCGGCCGATTGCTTCCATCCGGTCTGCATCTGCAATCAGCGGCATGATCCGGGCCAGCATTGCTGTTGGATTGCCGGAGAACAGTTGGCCACCGTGGTAGTCCATTGCCAGGGCTATATAGCCCTGCTCGGCCAAGGCCTCGGCGCGGCGGCGTTGATAGTCGTGAAGGCCGATCCCGTCATGTCCGATAAGAACGGCCGGCCAGGGGCCGTCGCCGTGCGGTCGCGCGAGGTGCGCGACCATTGTCAAACCGTCAGCTTCGTAGGTGACTTCGCGCGTTGCAATCATTTCGCTACGCTATCGAGCGTTCGCTGCCTCCTAACCGGTGTTCGATGCCGGCCGATTCTTTCATACTCGGCTTTCGAACCTTCTGGAGCATCAGCTCGTCGTAACACTCGACGAGCTTAAGGGCACGCCGCCACGAAGAGCGGTCCACGTACCGAACTCTTTTCAGTCACGATCACAATCCCGTTTCCTCTGATATGGCATGGCACGCCGGACGCCTTGGTCGGAAACGGGCTGATCTCCGGCAAACCAGCCTTGACCGCCATAACCCCTGTGCGATCGAGCGGTCGGTGGGTAAGGCGTGGACAGGGCGTCCAACGTCGGATTAGGGCAGTTTTGCTTTGAGCGCGAGCAGATGGTCCCGGGTGAGCGCGGCCGCCGATTCCGCGTCTCTGTGGGCGATCGCTTCGAGGATGCGCATGTGAATGAGGTGGTCGGCCTCGCCGCCGTGTTCGCCACGGCGCCGGAGCAGTTCGATCATCGCTTGCCTGCTGCGCGGGGTGAAAGTGTCGAACAATTCGGTAAGGATCTGATTATGGGCAGCCAGAACGATGCTGCGGTGAAGGACCGTATCTGCGTCGACGTGCTCTTCCACGCCCGAACGGTGCAAATCCCGCTCCTCTGCCGCGCGCTTCATGGCACGGAGATCCGACAGGGTGCGTCGTTCCGCCGCCAGCGCGGAGGCTTCCACCTCGATCGCGATACGCGCCTCTATCACGGCAGCAATATCCGCGCGGCGAAGGACCTGGTCCCAATCTTCGGGCTCATCCAGCGCCGTGACGAAGACTCCGGCACCTTGACGGGTCGCGAGCACGCCGCGGCCAGCCAAGTGCCGAATGGCTTCGCGGATTGTGGACCGGCCGACGCCGAGCTGCGGAGCGAGCGTCGTCTCCCCCGGCAGCTTTTGACCGAGCGCCCATTCGCCGCCGCGGATGCGTTCGAGAAGTGCCTCGGCGGCTTGTTCGGCGAGCGGTTCGCGGCGCAGTTGTGTCATGAAACCATCATCTCTTACTTCCAAACTTCTCTACTTGTCTGAGGAGTTGTGCTAACGTGAATTCATGCTTTACGGACTTCTTCTTCTTCGCCGCCACGGCGGGGCATAGCCTGACCGGCTCCCCGACGTGGAGTCGAAACGCGCGCCGGTCGTCGGACTACATCGAATGAAGAAGGACTCCCACGCCATGACCACCAATGATTTCCCGCGCCTTTCCACGCCCGCCGGGCCAGTGCCCGCCGTCGCACCATCTTGGAACCGTCAGCGAACCTCACAAATGCCCTCCCACCGCTATCGCGATGTGTATTCCCGTGTGGAGGTTCCGCTCGCCGACCGCAACTGGCCTTCCCGTCGCTTGGTTCAGGCGCCGTTGTGGGTACCCGTGGATTTGCGTGACGGCAACCAGGCCCTGTCCGAACCGATGGACCCCGACCGCAAGCGCCGGTTCTTCGAGCTGATGGTGAAGATGGGCTACAAGGAGATTGAGGTCGGGTACCCATCTGCGTCGCGGACCGACTACGACTTCGTGCGCCTGATCGCTGATACTGACATCGCGCCCGAGGACGTGACGATCGTCGTGTTCACCCCGGCCCGGCGCGACCTGATTGAGCGCACCGTCGCTTCGATCCGCGGCATCCGCAACCGGGTAGTGATCCATATGTACACCGCCACCGCGCCCGTCTGGCGCGATGTGGTCCTCGACAAGGACCGCGACGAACTGCGGAAGCTGATCCTGACCGGCGGACGCGACGTGCTCGAGTTGGCCGGCCACCTGCCAAACGTGCGGTTCGAGTTCTCACCTGAGGTGTTCAACCTCACCGAACCCGGGTACGTCATCGAGCTCTGCGACGCCATGACTGAGCTGTGGCAGGCGACGCCCGATCGTCCGGTGATCCTGAACCTGCCCGCGACTGTGGAGATCGCGACACCGAATGTGTATGCCGATCAGATCGAATACATGCACAAGAGTCTCGCCCGCAGGGACGCCGTGATCCTCTCAGTGCATCCCCACAACGACCGAGGCACCGGTATCGCCTGCGCCGAATTAGCCATACTTGCCGGCGCCCAACGAGTCGAGGGCTGCATATTCGGCAACGGAGAGCGCACCGGCAACGTCGATATCGCCACGCTTGCCCTGAACCTGCACGCCCAAGGCATCGATCCGATGATCGACTTCTCCGACATCGACGAGATCCGCCGCACCGTCGAATACAGCAACCGCCTCGAAATTCACCCACGCCACCCCTACGTTGGCGACTTGGTGCACACAGCTTTCAGCGGCACCCACCAGGACGCGATCAAGAAGGGCTTCGCCGAGCATCGCGAACGGGCCAAGACCGAGGGCCGTCCCGAAAAAGAGATCGAGTGGCGAGTGCCCTACCTGCCGATCGACCCCGCCGACATCGGCCGCAGCTATGACGCCGTCATCCGCGTCAACTCCCAATCCGGCAAAGGCGGCATCGCCTACCTGCTCGAAACGGACTATGGCATCGAACTGCCCCGTCGCTTGCAGATCGACTTCGCCCGACGCGTGCAGGACCACGCCGACAGCACCGGACTCGAAATCAACGCACCAACCCTGCTCGAACTGTTCGAACACAACTATCTGCAGCGGGACGCCGACGTCATCGACCTACTCGACCTTGAATCCCTGAGCCACGACAACACGACCACCACAAGGGTCAATGTCCGCATCGACGGCAGCGAGCGGAGCGGCAGCTACGACACTATCGGTCCCGTCGAGGCGGTGACGCAACTGCTCGGCGAGCACGGCATCTCGATCGATGTCCTCGCCCTGCACCAAACTTCCCTTACCGCGGGCGCCGACAGTGAGGCCCTGACACTCGTGGAATACCGCGACGCAAAAGGCACACGCTGGGCAGCCGGTAAAGATCGCTCCATCCTGACTGCGAGTGTGAACGCCGTACTATCCGCAGCATGCAGCTCGGCCCGTCTCGCCACATCATGAGCAGGGGGCGGCCAAGGTGCGCTCCCCTCACCGAAGCTTCGCGCCTGCTACAGGCGCATCTTCCCGGTCGAGTAGTCCTTGGCCGCGTAAATCCCGCCTTGAGGCATGTTGGGATCAAAGTCCTCCTGCGCTCCCCACTGGGCAGCATCATCTTCAGGGAGGAACCCGACGTCATGTCCAGCCTTTAGGTCCCACCACCGTGCTGTGTTCGCGGAGACGGCATAGAAGACGGCTTCGTGTTCGGTCGTCGTCATCGCCGCCAGGAACGCCCGGACTGCAT
>NZ_JAGGPR010000021.1 GCF_018613695.1 Arthrobacter sp. ISL-95
ATCTCGCACTGCGGCAGCTTCACCAATATCCTGGGTGCGAACAACCTGCCAAGCATGGTCCGCCGCGCCCCGCGAAAGCCGATCCGCGTCTGGCACCAGTCCGGGACGCGCGATCTCGATATCATCTACGGCAACATCCCCATCGCAAACCACGACCTCGACGCGGCCCTGAAGTACCGCCGCTACGACTCCATGTTCGTGTACGGCACCGGTGGACACAGCCTCAGGCACGCTGGCGCCGTGTTTCCCGAGACACTCAAATGGATCTTCCGAGACCAAGTTGAAGACAAATGACCCTGGACAACCCACCGCAAGGAATGAGTAGCAAGGAAACGATGCTGCATGGATGCCTCCCAACAATGAGACCGGAGAGGGCGCTTAGTGGATGCTTAGCATCGATCAGCGCTCCCGCACAAGCTGGGGCACCGCCCCATAATGTTGGATTTAGGAACCATGCTTAGGGCGTTGCACCATGGCTGCGCCGGTGATGACGAGGACTTCGATTTTCTTCCACCAGCGGCAGACGGTGCGCCAGAGCCTGGTCATTTCGGGCTGGGCGGCGTGTTCGACGAGGTCCTGTAACCGTTTCTTCGCGGCGGCGTCTTCGAGTGAGCCTGTGCGCAGCAGCGCGCGGAGCTGCTCTTTGACGTTTCCATGCCGCCCGCAGCTTGCCGGTCGGATCATCGAGGTCGAAGACGTGCTGGAGGCGATCGCAGCCTCTGTCGGAGAGGGTCTCGCCGGTCCAGAGCAGCAGCCGGCGGTGGCCCAGACCGTGCGAAGAAACTTACTATTCGACTCGCAAATTTGTTATCCTGTAACGGTTCATCTCAGAACTGAGCACCGAAGATTGCCGACTAGGTCCCTGGTCAAAAGAGTAGGGAGCACTGCATGTCACTGGATCCACTACAACGTAATTCCCTAGTTCTTCCTGTCGTCTGCGCCCCGATGGCGGGGGTGTCTGGGCCCGAGTTGGTGAGGGAGGCTTGCAAGTCGGGAATTATGGGCGTTTTGCCTCGCCATAACGCCGCGGACATAACTGAGTTCGGGAACTGGCTTCGCGATATCCGCAGAGCTCTTGAAGATCATCAGGAACGATATCCTGCGGCAATCATCGGTCCTCTGGCCGTGAATTATTCCCGACGCTGGACCTCGGATGAGATGAGAGTAAATCTTGATCTCTGCGCGCGGTACGGGGTAGAAGTCATCATCAGCGCCATGGGCGATCCCACGGAACTCACTCAAACTGTGCATGGGTGGGGTGGCAAGGTCTTTCATGATGTCACGAGCATGCGTTTCGCTGAGAAGGCGATCTCTGCCGGCGTGGACGGTCTGACGTGCATTGTCGGCGGAGGGGGTGGCCACTCGGGCCTTCTCAGCCCATTCGTCTTCATTCCGCAGGTGCGGAGTATATTCGATGGAACAGTCCTTTTAGCCGGAACCGTTTCAACGGGCGCCGCGATTAGGTCCGCGGAGGTCCTCGGTGCCGACCTTGCATACCTTGGGACTCGCTTTATTGCGACTAAAGAAGCGAATGTACCCCCGGCCTATCGGCGGATGCTTGTGGAGGCAAAGTCGACCGATCTGATCTACACGACCAGCGTAACCGCCGTTCCAGCAAATTGGCTAAAGCCATCGCTCATCTCGCATGGCTTAGATCCTGAGGATCTTCCTGTCTCCTCCGGACGCGGCAATTATGATCATCTGCCGCCCAAGAGTCGACCATGGCGTGACATCTGGAGTGCCGGCCAAGGCATTGATCTTATCTATGACACTCCTTCCGTGGCTGACTTGGTTCACCGCCTAAGTATGGAGTACCGCACTGCCTGCCAGATTCCGGAATTTGGACCGCTTCCATGAAACCCGCGACATTCCGATGCCGTTGACCCCTAGCAATTGGAGACCGCGACGGAGCGACATATCCACCTCTTCGACTATGCCAGTTTGGTTCCGACTCCCCATTCGACAACATGGGTCTATCCGATCGCGACGGTACTCCCAAGAGGAGATTGCTCGATTCGTCGTGTCAGGCGGATCGGTAGATGTGCCAAACCCGACATCCGAGTGCAACAACTGAACCCGGGCTTGGGGCGGCCTCGTATTTTGAGAGTGACGGCATGACAGAACTCAGGATTGACCGGCCTGCAGCTGGAGTACTCCGCTGCAGGCTGGATGGACCCGACACTTTGAATGCGCTGGATGATCCGGTCAAGCGGGCACTGGTGGGACAAATTGTTCTGGCGGCTACTGAACCTGAGGTGCGGGTTCTGATGTCAACGGGTGCTGGCCGTGCGTTCTGTTCCGGTGGGGACGAACTAGTCCCTAGATTCGCATGTCTACTAAACAGCTCTAGCCTTCCGGTGGGGCAAGCTATGTCCGTCCGGCCTGGGTCAGAAACACTTGACACGGGCAACTCGGCCTTGTTCACAAGCCGGCTCGTAGTCCCGGCTTCGTCATCGCCTGAGTTATGCGTGCATGCCACGATTCCACAGTCGCTATGGCACCTATCCCTGCAGCAGTCCCACACTTAACTTAGTGGCTTCAAATGACACACGAAAGTGGCCCCTCGGCCGGGAACGCAACGGAACCCGGCCAAGAGGCCCAATGTAACTTCGAACTAAAAGGAACGCTGCCTGTTTCAACATCCAATGAACATCATCCCCAGGACGAATCCCGAAGGGTTCGACGGACCAGCCCCTCTACAACATCCGCTTCAACGCCGAGGAAGGCCTCTAGACAAGAACCGGATGGACAGGAGGAACATGACACGTCCGACACCTTCCACATGTTTTGTTCTATTTACCCCGCAGAGCTCGCACGTTCTCGCTTTCACAAAGCAACCGCAGTCAGGGGCGGTCGTCCGAGAAGTACCTCAGCGACGTTTTTCACCGCCATGGTCCCCATGGCGTCACGAGTCGCAGCGGCGGCGCTCCCGATATGCGGCAGAACCACAACCTGCTCCATCCGACGCAGTCGCTTATTGACCTGCGGCTCATTCTCGTGCACGTCGAGACCTGCACCTGCCAGATGGCCGCTCTCAAGGGCATCGGCGAGCGACTCCTCATCGACAAGAGGACCGCGAGCGGTGTTGATGAGATAGCTTCCCTTCCTCATCGTGGCGAGCTCCTCGGCTCCTATGAGGTGCCGGGTGTCCCGAGTCAGGGGACAATGCAAGGAGACCACGTCGCTGCAAGCGAGGAGCTGTTCGAGATTTACCGCCTCAACCCCGAGCCTAACGGCCTCCTGCGAAGTGGCTCGGCTGCCGGTGGCGAGGATATTCATGCCGAAGGCATGAGCACGACGCGCTGTTGCCATCCCGATGCGTCCGAGGCCGACTATACCCAAGGTGGCACCGCCGCTGAGGTCGAGACCCACGAAACTTTGCGGGCCCCAGATCCACGGCCGTCCTGTGCGCACAAACCTGTCCGCTTCGACCACCCGTCTCGCGGTCGAGAGGATCAGCGCGAGTGTCAGGTCGGCGGTGGCCTCGTCAAGCACCCCCGGTGTGTTGGTAACGATGACCCCTCTTCGAGCTGCGGCTTCCACGTCAATGTTGTCGAAGCCAACCGCGACATTGGCGACGACCTGGAGCTGTGGCCCTGCTGCCTCCAGCAATTGCTCGTCGATACTCTCGGTCAGCATTGCGATGATGCCTGAGGCACCTCGGGAGCCCTCGAGGAGCGACTCCCGAGATGGGGGGCCGTCAATGTCGGCATGCACTCGGAGTTCGGCAGGTATTGACTCCCGGGCGCCCCGCATGACCCGTTCGGACAGCGGACGGGTAAGGAAGACGTATGGCTCTGGCACTGCATTCACCTTTATTGTGTCCTCTTTCGGGGAGTTCTCTCGACAGGAAACGCGCCGCGGTTAACGCCTCGCGATCTCATGCACGCACCTATGAGGGCATCTTGGGTGCGTCTGTCACAGGTTCGGAGGGAACTCCGGCCAATGCCTGTGCTACGCCAGTGACTTCCCATCGCTGCCCGTTCTCGAAGGAGTCGACGAGGTGCCACCCCTCATACACACCGATGAAGTCGCCAACGACGCGGAACATATGGCCGGTCATGTGGCATTGGCTCGACGCCAGATAGGTCACCAGGGGTGATACGTTCCCTGGATGATAGGGATCGAAGCCATTGCGCGACTCGGCTTCGGCGAGGCGCTCGACTAGCCCGGGCGTCGCCTGGGTGGTTTGAGTCCTTGCGAACGGCGCGATGCCGTTGACCCGCACACCGATCCGTCTCAGTTCCTTCGACGCGACCTGCGTCATTGCTGCGATACCCGCCTTCGCGGCAGCGTAGTTGGTCTGCCCGATACCTGGCTGCATCCCTGCCCCCGACGAGGTGTTAATGATGGCTCGATCGGCGTCGAGCCCCAGTTTCGACTGCTCGCGCCAGTACTGCGCGGCGAAATGACTCACGGCAAACGTCCCCTTGAGATTGACGTTGATGACCGAGTCGAACTCTTCCTCCGTCATGTTGACCAGCATCCGGTCGCGAAGGATCCCTGCATTATTGACCACGACGTGCAAGTCTCCGAAGTCCTTCACGGCCGTCTCGATCAAACGCTGCGCACCGGCCCAGTCGCTGACACTATCGGTGTTCGCTACCGCTTGCCCACCCGACGCCGTGATTTCGTCGACCACGCTCTGAGCGAGGCTTGAGCCCGAATCGGAGGTCGATCTGCCGACGTCGTTCACCACGACCAGAGCCCCTTCTGCGGCAAACAGCAACGCGTGCTCGCGCCCGAGCCCCTGCCCCGCACCAGTAACAATCGCGACCCGACCTTCTAGAACACCCATGTTCAACTACCTTCCTAGCATTATGCTGCTGCACGATGCAGCAGCGAATCTCGTCGCACGTTCCTGCGGCGACGCACGCTGATCACCCACGCTCCGCAAATCTGGAGGCCGCTCATCGTCAGTCTCGTCAGAGTGCATTTCAACAACTATTTCTCGTGAATCCGCTACTATGTCTATGTCGACGGCGACCTTGCGATGAGGATCAATGGTCAGCGGGCAGGGGTCGTTCCCGCCTCGCTGAGTGCCAGTATTTGCTCTTCGGTGTAACCGAGATCCGCGAGAATGGCGTCCGTGTCTGCTCCCAGGCGGGGGGCCGAGACGGGGCTCTGCTCGTATGGTGCGGACGTGATTGGGATGCGCACGCTCTTATACGCCTGGCCGTCGAACTCACCATCGACGAAACAGTTGGTGCGGCTCGCCTCATCACTACGCATGACCTCACCATGGCTCAACACAGGGCCGGCCACAACGCCACTGGCGCGGAACCGGGAGGTCCACTCATCCCTGGAACGAGTACTGAAAGCATTCTGTAACTCGGTCCTCAGTAATGCCTGATTCTGCACCCGCGCGGACACGTCGGCGAAACGCGGGTCCGCAACGAGGTCGGCCCTCTCGATGGTTGCGCACAGCAACCGCCACTGCTCCGGGAGGTACGCCGCAACCTGGACGTATCCCCGATCAGACGTCACAAACAGGTCAGTGGGATAGGCCAGCGTGCCGCCCGTGTTGCCTATTCTCGACACCTCGCCACCCGTAATGGAAGCCTCAACGAAATAGTGACCTTGGAGAAAGGCGCTCACCTGATAGAGCGAGGTACTCAGGTACTGGGGTTCACCAGTCATGTCTCTCAACCGCAGCGATGCCAGTATCCCTTGCGCGAGCGCCAGACCCGCTGCTGCGTCCACTACTTGAAAGCCAACCTTCATGGGGGAGCCATCCAGTTCCCCCGTCGCGGCCATAATCCCAGTCTCGGCCTGGACCACCGCATCGACGCCCTTACGGCTGGTCCCCGTGTCCGAGGTTCCAAAGCCGGACAATGACGCATAAACGAGGCGCGGTTGAACCTTAATGAGATCCTCGTACCCCAGGCCCAGTCGGTCCATTGCCCCGGGACTGAAACCCTGAACAAAGATGTCGCTTCGCGCGACCAGCTCGCGCACGATCTCCCTCGCCTGAGGGTGCTTGAGGTCCATCGCCATCGACCGCTTGTTTCGGTTGTTCGCCAAGAAGAGCGACTTCACCGAAGTACCGAGGCGCCGAGACAGCTCACCCTCGAGCTGCTCAATTTTAATGACGTCAGCCCCCATATCGCCGAGCAACATCGTCGCTGACGGCCCCGCCATCAATTGTGTCAAATCAATAACAGTCACTCCCGACAGCGGTTTGACCGTATCCGTACCCTTCACGGCACTATCACGACTCTTCTGGCAGGGCGCCAGTGTACGTGACCTGCGCGACGGGAACGTGTCGCCATGTGTTCCCCTGCTCAATCTCCTCCAGGTAATGTGCGGCGAGGCCGACAGTGCGGGGCGTCACGATAAGGGCTCGCGCCACATCCGGTTTGAGCCCAAGATCGAGAAGGAGGGCAGCAGAAGCCCCATCAATATTCGCACCGACCCTGCGCCCGATTGCCTCGGCAAGCGCGTCCTCGAGGTGGCTGAGCAAGGCGGAGTGATGGGAGAAGACACCCTCCTTCTTGGCCAATTCCAGCAGAATGGGTGTCCTGAAATCAGGATCATGCTGTGGGTGACCAAACCCGTCGAGCGGTATCCGACGCGCCCTACTGTCGGCGACCAGCTCCTTGGCCGCGTTCTGCAGCGCCTCGTCAGTTACATCGCCCTCTGCTGCGACCCGCTGAACGATTGCGCTGAGGTTGCGCGCCAGTTCCTGACCAGCACCACCCTGGATGTCTCCGAAGGTCAATGCGCCACCTGCGATGGCCGCCTGGATGGGCACACCGTACGATGCCAGAAGCCTGGCGACCGTGCTCGATGGCGCGATGCTGTGATCCATGACCGAAACGAGAAGAGCTTCAAGAACTCTCGCTTGCCCCTTGGTTGCGCGCTTGCCGGACAGGATCAAGTACGCCACCTCGGCGAACGAAGCGTTACCGATGAGCTCACTCATCCGCTCGCCTCGGACTATCACGTCGTGAGGTTCGATTTTCGCAATTGCAGTCTCCCACGAGTTGGTGTCTCTTGCAGCCATTCTCACTCCTCATTGATGTTGATTTTGTGCTGGGATTCGCCGATGATCCCGCACTGCATTTACACACATTTAGTTTCATTGGCCGAGCTAAAGCCGGACCAGATCCTACAAGTCAATCGTGCCATTGTCCGGCACGTCGTCCCGACCTTCAGTACAGCTGAATCTATGACGCCCTGCTTCCACTTGTCAAGGCCTCGCATCCGCTCCCTCGAATTTGCCCGATGAGGCCGCGTCTAGAACCCTCCGGGCGCTCCTCTTCGAATGGAAGAATCGCAAAACCGGATGAGGCCGCCTCCGGGGAGTACCGCTCCTGATCGGCATACTTGGTCACCGAGGACCCCGTGACGCCCAGCCTGGGGCGATCTCCCGGCCCGGCAGTCCCTGGGACTCCAGCCTTCTGATGTTTTCTTGTACGGAAATGGATGCCGTCATCTGCTTTCCACCTTTCCGCCGGATACGCTCGGCAATGGTAAGCGGCGCAAGGAAACTATCCGAGGTGGCGGGCCTGAGTCCCCACCCGGTTATCTCTATACGGGCAAGCCCCTGAAACCATGATTCGGTAACAAGCAGGCCTGATTCTTAGCGCTCTTTTGACCTTCAACGAGCCACCAACGTGGCTCCAATTTCCGGCTGAAACGGCCTACAGATAGTCGATTACATGCAGCTGGTTATTGAAGTTCTCCGGCGAAGATTTAGATGCCGGCCCGGAGGAACGAAGCCTCCAGAATCTATTGGGCCCGACCGACCCCGCTCCTGGCCTCGGGGCCGTAAGGTTTGAACGGCACGATTCGCATGGCGAAGTCGCGGGCGGATCAGCAGACCAAGACCAGCACAAGCAACGGCCGGGTATTGCCTGCATCAACGGGTATGCGGACGCCGCGGAAACCACATGTTGCACTGCACTTGATCCCCGGGGATCGAAAGAGATCCGATGAGCCATGCGCACTCGGGCTAAATCCGGTCCATGTTCTGGCGGAACCAAGCCGCGCAACGCGACGAGCCCACAGGTTTGGCCTCGCGCCGACGCCGCCTCTACCCCACTCAGTGGACGAAGTTGCGGAATGTCACTCACGCCTGAGTCGGGAACGAGTTTGTTTAGGCTATTTGGTGACCTTGCCCAGGCGCGCGGCGATGGGTGTGGTGAACAGCGGTCTGGTAAGGAACCAGGCTGCGGCGATGACCAGCACGGAGACTAGAAAAATGGCGAGGCCCCACCAATCCACGATGTCCCGGGAGCTGTAGATGTGGTTCAGGTTCCGCAAGGCTCCGGTGAAGAACACCAGGAACACATGCACCGCCGTGAAAGCTACGAAGTAGAGCATCACCGGAAAGTGCAATGCTCGCGCCCATCCCACCGGGTACAGCCTCGTGAGGCGCTTGGCGCGCTCGGGCCACCACGTCGAAATCCGGACGCCCGTCAGGACTGCCAACGGGGCGGCGACGAACACGGTGAGGAAATAGGCCATTACCTGCAGTGCGTTGTAGTGTAGCCAACCGTTTTCGGCAGGCCAGTCCAGCGAGGCGTACTGAATGGCCGCAGAGAGCATGTTTGGGAAAACGTCCCAGCTCATCGGTACGATCCGCATCCACTGCCCGCTGACGAATAGCAGCGCGACGAAGATCATCCCGTTGACTACCCAGAGCACATCAAGGCTTTGGTGCAGCCACTGGGACAATGAGACCTTTTTGGGGCTATTGCCCTTCGGCGAGAAAAACGAGTCCTTCTTCGCTGTCCAGTAGCCCGGAGGCTTTCGCTCCGTACGTACTTGGAGTCCCGTGCGGACGATCAGCACGATGAAGAATACGTTGAGGAAGTGTTGCCAGCCCAGCCATGGCGGGATCCCGTCCGGAGCGACTTCGGGTTGCCATGCGTGCCCGTCATAGGCCATAAGGAAATCCTGGACACCGTCAAGGGTGCGTAGCCAACGGGCGCCAATCACCACTAGAAGGCCCAGAATCAGCAAAATGGCCGTAGTCACGGCCGGCTTCCGCCATGCCGAACTGGCCACGGTCGACCTGTTTGCGGTGACGCTTCCAGCCCCGCCTTTTGTGCCGGCCAAACGAGTCGAAGAGGACGCAGTAGCCGTCGGTGTGACCAAATCCGCTTGGGCGGCACCCGCTGAAGTATTCGATGGCGCCTCGACCTCGTGCTCTCCAGCAGCCGGCGAGGCGGAGCCCATCCGGCGCTTGCGCGCAGGAGCATGCTCCCGTTCCTCGCGTTCCTGCACCCCGGATTCCGGTGGCACGTCCATTTCGTCGAGCTGCGCCTTACTCACCGAAGGAGAAACTTCCGTTATGGGGACCGGCGTCATGGCCTTCCCGGCAACCGAATCGCCCAACTGTTGCTGCGGCAAATGGTCGTATGTGCGTTCCTCGGCCACGGACTCACCGTCGGTGTGCTCGGCGGCTAGCGGCGTGTATCCAGCCATGCGGCGCCTTTTCGGTGCATGAACGGGGTTCTCATCGCTAGTCATAGATCTCGGTCCTTCAACTGGGTATCAACATCGGTTAAAAATTGGTTGGGAGGCCTCCCCCGGGCCAGTGCTCATGGCCCTGGACGGGGAGCGGACTGCCAGCAGCGGTCAGCTGCGCCTGTTGTTGATCTCCTCGATCAGCTGTGGGACCACAGTGAACACGTCCCCGACGACGCCAAAATCCGCGACGTCAAAAATAGGAGCATCCTCATCCTTGTTAATAGCAACGATTGTTTTGGAAGTCTGCATCCCAGCCCGATGCTGGATCGCCCCGGAGATCCCCAGAGCCACATACAGTTGCGGCGTCACCGTCACACCAGTCTGGCCAACCTGGTAAGACTGCGGCACGTACCCGGCATCAACAGCAGCACGCGAGGCCCCCACCGCCGCCCCCAATGCGTCTGCAAGGTCCTCCACGAGGCTAAACGCCTCCTTTGAACCGACACCGCGTCCGCCAGAAACAACGCTCTTCGCCCCCCTCAACACCGGCCTGTCTGCATTCGCCCCGGCCTCGGTGGCCTCATCGATCGTGGCGCCTTTCGCCGTCATGGTTGATATGTGAGCGGTAGTGACCACAGGGGATGCGACGGTTTCGGCCGCGCCCTCCGTACTGCCCGGACGCACCGTGACCACCATCAGGCCACCCTCCACTGTCGACTCAGTTGTGAAGTCCCCTCCGAACACAGAATGGAAAGCAATGGTCTCTTGGCTCTCCTCGTCAAAGCGAACCGCGACTGCATCGGCGGCCACGGAACCACCAGCCACGATTGCGAGTCTGCCAGCTACAGCATTTGAATCATTCGTCGCCGGAACCAAAACCAGGCTCGCCCCGTACTCACGGACCGCATCTGCAAGGGCACCGACCTGCGCGGATCCCAACTCGGTGCCGGCTGCCTCCGATTCGGCCAGGTACACGTGGGCCGCTCCCAGTGTCCCCAAGTCAGCGACTAAGTCCCCGGATCTCCCCGGGGCAGTAACCGCCACGGCTACGGGACTGCCAATGTCAGCCGCCAGCCTCAGCAGGCCCGCCGCAGTGGACTTCGGCGATCCCTGGCGGGTCGTCTCAATCAGGACCAGAACATTTCCGGTGTTTGCCATGGTATTTTCCTTCAGCTTTATAACTTCTGTGTCAAAAAGAAATCGCCCGGGTTCAGATGAGGCGCTTTGCCGCCAGGAACTCGGCCAGCTGCGCTGCCGCCGTGCCGTCGTCGACAACCTTCGGGCCGGCCTGCTTAGCAGGGCGGGCCGACGCCGAGACCATCACCGATGCAACTTCCGGAGTGGCGGCGATTCCCACATCGTCCAGCGACCAACTGACCAACGGCTTCTTCTTCGCGGCCATAATCGCCCTGAAGTTTGGAAACCTCGCATCCGCGGACTTCTCCGTGACCGACACCACGGCCGGCAAACCCGACGACAAGCGCAAAACACCGCCGTCCACCTGAGCCACACCCGATACGGCATCCGGGGCGATTGTCACCTCATCCAAGGAAGGCAGCACCGGCCACCCCAGGATCTCAGCCACCATTGCAGGGACCATACCGCCGCGCCCATCCGTGGCCGCGTTTCCGGCGACAACAAGGTCCACCGCTCCGAGCTTTCCGACGACGGCTGCCAGCACCCGCGCTGTCTGCACCATATCGGCGCCCGCCAAGGCGCCATCCGAGACCAACACCGCGGAATCCGCGCCCATCGACAACAGCTTCCGGAGGGTCTTGCCCGCGTCCTCCGGCCCCATTGCCACCACCACAATTTCGGTGTCTTTACTCGAATCCTTAAACTGAAGGGCGTTCTCCAGCGCCCTCTCATTAATCTCGTCCGGCACAGGCTCGGACGCACCGCGGTCCAGCAGTCCGGATTCCAGGTCGATCTTACGATCTGACCAAGTATCCGGAACCTGTTTCGCCAGCACAACAACCTTCATGGAGAACCCTCCTCGGCGGGTAAAGACTTTCGGTTTCGTATCCCAATTTACGACGAATAGAGCACAAATACTAGTTGTTGAACAACTATTTTCTTAGTCATTACTAAGGCTTAGTGTTGGATTGGCGGGAACGGGTCTGACGGGGGCGCTCAGAAGGTGAAAAGCTGAAGCCCGGCGTCGATCAACGGCCAAGGAATGACTGGATGAGGACTTGAGCCTCATCGGTAGCCATGCGCCGGCCGATGGTCGAAGCCTCGCGTTCGCCTACCTCCGCGCGTGAAAGGCCGGGGGCCTGCCGCAGCATTCTTCGGACATCGCCGAGCGCACCGGACGCACCGGACGCACCGGACGCCCAGGCTGAGGCCACCTCACCAGCGCGGGCCAGTGGGTCGACGACGACCTCTGTAACAAGTCCTTGGTTGAGCGCTTGACCGGCGTCCAATGGCCTTCCGGACAATGCAAAGGCCAGTGCGCGGTGTAGCCCCATGGTCCGGGAAAGGCTCGCTGAGGTGCCACAGTCAGGAGTGAGGCCAATGGAAGGGTAGGCAAACACAAAACTCGTTCCCTCCGCTGCGATAATAACGTCGGCGGCCAGCATGATGCCAAGCCCGCCACCGGCAACGGCTCCGTGAACGGCCGCTACCACGGGCTTTTGCAGAGATTCGAGTGCCTGTACGCCACCATCAATCGTGGCCGCCAGCTTAGAGAGAAATCCTCCTTGGTCTGAGGACTCTGCGAACGCAGAAATGTCTCCACCAGCACAGAACCGCTTCCCGTTACCGGTCAGCAAGACCGCCTTAACGGCGTCGTCCTGCGCGATACGGTCGACCGCCTCTCCGAGGGCCTCCGCGAACGGCATATTGATCGTGTTGGCTGCCTCCGGGCGGTTGAGCTGCAGGTGTCCGACGCCGCCGGCCTTCGTCAAAGTTACTGGCTTGGGCATCAGATCCTCCGGAAGAGTGCTGCGAGTGCCTGTCCTCCACCGATGCACATGGTGACAATTCCGAGTTCCAAGTCTCGGCGCGCCATATCCTTTGCAAGGCGGAGTGTCAGGATCGCCCCGGTGGCACCGACTGGATGACCCAAGGCAATGGCGCCACCATAAGGATTCACCTGGGCCGGATCGAGCCCGGCATCCCGGATGACAGCTACCGCTTGTGAGGCGAAGGCCTCGTTGAGTTCAATCGAACCGATGTCCTTTGGCGTCGTGCCGGTCTTCTCGAACAGTGACCTCAACGCCAGCGTAGGTGCATACCCCATGAGTTCAGGTTCCATGGCGGCGGTGGCCACAGCCTCGAGACTAACCAAGCCCTTCAGACCCCGCTCGGCAGCAACTGACTCGCGAGCCAAGACCACGGCCGCGGCGCCGTCATTGATGCCCGAAGCATTGCCGGCCGTTACGGTCCCACCTGTGGCAAAAGCAGGACGCAATCCCGCCAAGGTCTCAATGTTTGTCTCTGGTTTGGGGTGCTCATCCGTCTCAGCTGTGAAAGGTTTGCGGCCGGCGACAACGACGGGCGTTATTTCCTCAGCGAAAGCCGCCCGGGCCTCGGGCGCATCGGCGCGGCGTTGAGATTCCACAGCGAACTCGTCTTGCTCCATGCGGGAAACATTGTATTTACCGGCTACATTCTCGGCAGTAACTCCCATGTGGGTGCCGTCAAAAGGGTCCGTGAGCATCATGACAGTACCGTCGCTTAGAGAACGGTTGCCAAGACGGTAGCCCTGACGCGCGCCGAAGTCGTAGTACGGCATACGGGTCATGGACTCGTTGCCGCCAGCCAAGGCGAAGTCAAGCTGGTTCCACTGCATTTCCATAGCTGCCGACCAGATGGCCTGCAGCCCCGAGCCGCAGAGCCGGTTTACGTTGTAGGCCGGGACCCGTGTCGGCAATCCTGCCGCCACGGCGACCCGCCGGGCATTATATGCATCGGCCCCCACCTGTCCAATGCAACCCATGACGACTTCTTGGATGTCGTCCCCGGGAACGCCGGAGCGTTCCAAGGCTGCCCTGCTGGCGGTCGCCCCCAGAACATGGCCGGGGACATCCTTGAAGATGCCGCCGAAACTGCCGGTGGGGGTGCGCGCACCGTCCAGGACGATGATTTTCTCCATGATTGGTTCTCCATTGCTGTTAACGTGAATTGTTGGTGCGACTAAAGAAGGTGAAGAGCTTCCCGTTGGGAGCAGTATTCCTGGAGCCGCTCAGCCGTCGGACACAGCGGGCGGTGCAACTTCGCCAGCCTCTACCGGAATGCTCATGCCTGTCTCAGGGATACGAGTCGTCACGAGAAAAGTGGAGCTTTTCATCATCATTCGCTTTCTGTTGTGCGGAGGGCGAGATTCCCGACTGCAACCGAGCCCAGGGGGCCTTGGACTTGTTCGACTAGTCCTGTATCCAGCCGTTTCGCGCAGTAAGAACCGGCCTATCCGTGGGGCGTATCAAAAGGTCTATTTGCGTGGATCCAAGGTGCGGAATCCGGCAATGTCCAGTCGCCGCTGTGCTTCTGCGTATACGTCCCCGGCAAGGCCTCCTCGAGCTGCGGCCTTGGCATTCTCCCGGACATGCTCAGGAGAGGCTGTACCGACGATCACGGTGGATACTTCGGCCCGCGTCATCACGAAGCGAAGGAGGAATCCCTGCAAGTCGTCCCCGTCGAACAGATCGTCAAGGCGTAGATCAGCCCGGCTGTCGGGGGTCCGTTTGGCCAGTGGTCCGCGTGCCGTTCCTCCCCGAATTATCACCCCGGCACCGGTGGCTCTGATCAACGGCAGGCAATCCTCCAGATCACGGTCGAGTGCCGAGTATGGGACCTGGAAGGTCTCAAATACGCCGAGGTCGATGTGGTCAAGGAGGTTCGGAAGAGTGGAGGATATGCCAATCGCTCGCACTTTGCCCTCCTCCCGGGCACGTTCCAGTGTCCCCAGCACGTCGTCACGCTGAAGAACCGCCACAGAGGGTCCTATATGGACCTGCACCAGGTCCAGATAATCTGTGCGAAGACGCGAGAGGCTTTGCTCGATTCCTGCACGGATATTCGAGGGCGAATAGTCATGGATCAGAGGGCCGTTGGACGGGCCGTCAGGCTGGTGATTCAGGGGACAGCCCACCTTGGACGCAAGCAGATACTCCGACCGACGATGACTTATATGGCGCCCTATGAGTCCCTCACTTTCGCCATAGTCGATCGAAGTATCGATGAATCCGATGCCTTCGTCCAGGACAGTGTTGAGGAGCAATTCTGCAACTCCCTCATCGAGTAGACGAGGCACGCGGTGCGAAGCGCCTCGCAGCTCCATAGCGCCAAAACCCAAAACGGTGCTAAACAGACCGGCGCTCGTGAGAAAGCGTTCTTCAAAACGAATCATCGACTCATCCCTTTTCACGGCACCTCTAGGCTGCGACGATGGAGACCGCCGCGGCCGCCGAATCGCCGCCCAACTGTCCGCCTGAGTCTTTGACCGACGCGACCTCTGCTGACTCCCGCCGCCGTTCGACCGCTTCCCCGCGCCACTGCCGGGCAAGTTCGAATATTTGGGCGGTCCTGGTCGCTCCAATGCGGTGATACCGGCTGAGCAATCCGCCGCTCGGGTTGACGGAAACTCTCCCACCGAGCCCCGTGGCACTGCGCACAGCTTCTCCCGAGAGACTCCCCAAAGATCGATCAGGAACCTTCGGGTAAGACTTCATTCCAATTCCAGCGATCGCTACGCGGTCGGTCATGGTTACTCCAGTTCTGCCACACGAAAGTGGAGCGAGAGTCCGAGCCAGGTCGGCAATTGATCAAGTGCCGTCAACCATATCACTTGCTGATCGATAAACAAGTAGTTGGTAGTTCCGAAAATGTGCAGTGCTTTTCTCACCCCGAGGATTGTGAGTAGGAGGAACCTGCTCCGCTTGTCGAGCTTCGACCCGGGCTCTTCGGAAGCCAGTATTCCGCCTTGGTCTCCAAGACGTCATGGAGCTCACCTCCGGCACCGTATGGTCCTGGCAGTAAATACGGTGCCAGCGTTTGGGAGCGGCGTGTTCGCTGGCGAGCCCCTAGGAGTTTACGCGAGATCACTCCGATATCCCTCGGTCCCAGCAACTAGATGTCAGAGGGTCCGTTGGGGAAGAACTTTACCGCCGTTTGATGGAGCATCTCCCGTATGTCATCGCTTATCGGTTGCTCCGTCGTTCAGGTTGTGGCAGATCGGAGCTGCGAACATGTGTTCGACTAACTGCACTACCTGGTCCCTGATTCCACGTATGTCTGACACCGGGCCCTGCAGTAGACGCTGTAATGCCAGCCCTCGCATGGCGCCAACGACGAACTCAGCCCCGAGCGCGGGATCGATATCGCTGCGCACCTCGCCGCGGGTAATTCCCACCCGCAGGTTGTCTTCCAGCCAAGCAAACATCTCACGGTGATATTCGGCGACAACGCCGACTGTCTCAGAGTTCTCCAGTAAGGACTCCGCCAGCAGCAAAAGAAGTGAGCGGGTGTTTGTCCACTTCGGATCGCCGCGACCCAGGTAGACGCGGACATAGCCCAGTACCGCCTGCAGACCAGGTGGGGGTGGCGGCGCGGCTTTCATTTCGTCGGCGAACGAGCTGGTGATATGCAAGGTCAAGGCCCGCAAAAGCGCACCCTTACTACCGAAGTGCTGAGCTGCCTGTCCCCGGCTGTAACCGGCCGCCTGGCCGACCTCCGCCAAGGTCATCCCCACCCAACCCTTGCGCGAAAGAAGGGTGAGCGCGGCGTCAAGAAGCCGCACCTCGGCTTCCTCGCGCCGCTCCTGCTGCGTGCGGCGGCGAGGAGCCACAGTCTGCGCCCCCTCACTCCCCCGCACGGCCGGCCTTGGCACCAGATCCCTGTCCTGACCGTCCGCACTCCGCGAAAGCCAACCTCCCGCTTCCTGCACAGCCTGCTCTTTACCCATGTAATACTCCTTGGAACAACCTCGCGCAACGACTTACTGATCAGCAATCGGAAGTTGTTAAGTGATCCACAATCAAGGATTGAATCTAGCAGGTCGGCAACTCCCATTCTGGCGGGCAAAGCCAACGATGACGCGAATAAGCCTTGGTGCCGGCTCCGCCGGCTCCAGCAATGCCGATACGCGCGCCTTCCAAGGAATAGTGGCAACCTCAACTCGGACCTTCAACGGCACGCTCGGCGGCAGTGGGCAAATTATTGGCTCACCAGGAAATCACGCCGATCGCTCGCAACCGGGCCAAAGCCACTCCGCGCTGCGGAGCCCCAACACACTATTAAAGGTCCAACATGTGCTCTTCGCCGCAAAACTTTACCCCCTGTCAAGGTGAAAGGGCTTCCCGTTGACTCTCTGGGAGGCGCCTGTCCGGTCCAGGTAGGGGGTGATCCCGCCTAAGTGGAGCGGCCAGCCCGCACCTGCCATCATGCACAGGTCCACATCCTCCGCCGAGGTGACGACTCCTTCGTCAAGCAGAAGCCCGATCTCTTGTGCCAAGGCGTCCTGGACACGCTCCAGCAACTGTTCCGAAGTGGCCGGGCAGTCAGCCAATTCGAGAATGCCCAAGGTAGACCGTGGTATATGCGGGCTGACGCAGGGGTCAGAGGTCCACAGCGAAGTTATGCCGTGGTCGATAAGTTTCTGGAGATTGGCCGAGAGTGGGAACCGGGTGCCGAAGGCGTTATTTAGGGATTCCATAGCATGCTGCGCGACCGGAAAACCGATCATGGCCAAAAGAGTAAATGGAGTCATTGGCAGACCCATGGGCTTGAGTGCTTTGTCCGCGACTTCAGCGGGGGTGCCCTCATCAAAGGCCCGCAAGACCTCCGCCACCAGCCGTAGGAGCACACGGTTCACCACAAATGCCGTGGAGTCGCGGACAAGCACAGAAGTCTTCTTCAACGTTCTGCCGAGGACGAACGCTGTAGCCAAGGCTTCATCGCTGGTCTTGGCTGCTTGCACGATCTCCAGCAAGGGCATGGCGGCGACCGGATTAAAGAAGTGAAATCCTACAACGCGTTCCGGGTGCAGGAGGTCAGCGGCCATTTCGGTGACCAGCAGCGACGACGTATTGGTGGCAAGAATGCACTCTTCGGAAACGACGGACTCGATCTCAGCGAGGACGTGCTTCTTGACGGAGAGGTCTTCGAAGACCGCTTCGATCACGAAGTCAGCGTCAGCCAAAGCCGATTTGGAAACTGATCCGCTGACGAGGCCTTTGATTCGGTTCGCATCGTCTAAGGAGATGCGCTTCTGGCCAAACAGTTTATCGGCCTGGGCGTGGACGTAACTTACGCCCTTATCCACACGGTCCTGGTCGAGGTCCGTCATCACTACTGGGACCCGCAACTCACGTACAAACAAAAGGGTTAGCTGGCAAGCCATCAGTCCCGCGCCGACGACGCCGATCCTATCGATATTTCGGGCAAGCGCCGGGTTTGGTGCGAGGGACGGATTCTTGGCTCGACGCTGCAGAAGCTCAAGAAACGCGTACACGGAGTCCTTGAACTGCGGTGTCAAGATCAGTTCGCCGAGTGCGTTAACTTCCAAATCTGCGGATTGCGCCTGGTCCAGACTCCTGCCCTGTTCGAGCAACTCCAGCAGACGAGCAGGGGCAGGTGCGGCATTGGAGGTCTTCGACTCAACGATGGCCCAGCCTGCGGCCACGGCTGCGTCCCACTCCTCCTTTGTGGAGCCGGCAATCGAGGCCTGCCGTTCGTCAAGTTCTTGCCTGCGTGCAGCGTCGGTGATAATGCCGTCCGCCCAGGCCAAGGACTGACTTAGGAAATCAGGGCTGTCGAATATAGCGTCTGCAATGCCGAGCGCATAGGCTGACCGACCGTCAAGGACCTTATTGTTGCTCAGCGGGTTCCCTATCATGACCTTCACGGCATTTGCGGGACCGATCAGCCGAGGAAGTCGATACACCCCACCCCAGCCGGGCACCAGGCCCAGGTAAGCCTCGGGCAGAGAGATCGCTTTGGCACCCGTTGAGATTGTTCGGTAGCGGGCAGCCAAGGCAACTTCCAAACCGCCGCCTACGGCCGCACCATTGATGAAGGCGAAGGTTGGAACGTCCAAAGCTGCGATTGCGCCAAAGACTTGATGACCCAGGCGAGCTATAACCCGGGCCGACTCCAAGTCCTTCACGCCTTTCAAAGCCTTCAGGTCTGCGCCGGCAACGAAAAACCGGTTCTGGCCAGTAATGCCAACGCCGGCCACATGTCCGGCGTCCACCCGTTCCGCGAGTTCTTGCAGCAGCGCCCGCAGTGCCTCCATCGATTCGGGCCCAAAGGTAGCGGGTTTGCCCTCACCACCGGTCAACGTGATGAGGGCGAAAGTGCCTGCTCCAGGCAGTTGCACTTCTGTCAGTTGTGCGTTTGGGGAGAGGCGGCGGATGGGTTGGGCACCTAGATCACCGGGTTGAGTCATTGCGCGAGGCGCCATTGTCATAAGTCATTCCTAGCGTTGAGAGTCCAACTAGCAGTCCGAAGGAGCGAATCGTGGCACACGATACGAAAGAGCATCGTGGTCCATGCAAAACCGTGGCGGCCGACCCGCAATTTTGGCAGTAGGGCAAAATCGCCTTCGTTGCCGTGCACAAAGGCCAACGTATGCGGAGCCAGCTAGGGCATGATGCCGAGCTCCTCGCCTGCTTTCTAAAGATAATACTTGTTGAACAACTATGACCTTCGGCGGGGCATTTAGCAAGGACAGTCAAATGGCCAAACACATATTTAGTGCGGAAGGCGCAACCTATCGACGAACGGGCAGTGCGCAGGGTCGTGATCAAGCGAAATGCGCGCTTCCGATTTGGGACCGAGCTGCGAAAGCGTTCATGATGGCACCACTGTCGTGACGTATTTCCACACCCAATCCAGATATCCGGTTGCCCGGCCTGCGAACCGCGTCGATAGTTGGCAGTGTTTGCTGAGATGCGGAACGTCGTTGACGTTATCTGGCATGTTGCTGTCCTTGCGCTGACAATCCGGCTGCTTCAGTTCAAGCAACCACCGCTGACGGTTCCGGCACAGAGACAGTTCCTTCGCTTGGGAACGAGAAAGTCCAGTAGCCAAGCGGACTGGACCGCAGAGGGAGGATCCTTCACCGGATGATACTCATCAACTAAGTACGACGGCACTCGGGGTGAACTGAGTGTGCTATGGGCTGCACGAATGCTGCTCACCGCTCACGGTCAGCAGCGGCGTTTCTGATCCCAGGACCAACGGGCCCTTGGACCCGTCCTTGACAAACGTGTAGCGGAAAGTCTTGTCAAGCAGGGATCTATTAGTTCATAATGATAGCGGTTTCAAATGTGCTTACGGTCACATGCCTCACATTGAACCCAGCCACTCCATCCGCTATCCAATTAACCGAGAAGGAATTAGATCTTGTCTGAAACCGCTATCACAGAGTTCGATCCCTTTGCGCCCTTTAGTCGGACGCCGGTGGGGGTTCCGGCCGTGGAGCGTATCGACTGGACAGTCGAGGGGCTTTGCCTGACCTTCGGCCACAGCCTTGCCTCCCCGCTGCACCTGCTGGGTTTGGTCTCGGGATCCCTGTCTGTCGAGTTCCCTGCGGCGCTGCCCCTGGTCGAGGTGCTGGCGGCCGGTAGGGGTCACATCCTGGCGAATAGTCGCCTTGTCCAGACATCGATCGGTACGGAATTGCGGTACGTCTCCCACGAGGTCGACAAGGAATCCTCCTCGATTTCCTTCCTCCTCGCTACTGCCGATGGCCTCCGAGCCCGGCTCTGCATTGCGGGGCAGGACGGGGCCTTCCGGTCCAGCGTTACGGTGGAGAACACAAGCAAGTACGACATCCTTCTGACCTCGGTGACGAGCTGGGTTTCCCCCTTCGGCACGGCCAGCGGTATCCACGCTGCTGACCCGGCCGGGGGCTGGGTACTGGTTGAGGGCTTCAGTGACTGGCTCGGCGAGGGGCGGTGGAGGGAGAACGTACTCCGCGGCGGTGGATTCCTGCCGGAGTTGAGTCAGGATCTCACAGGCCACACGCCGCGCTCGGCGGTTGTCCGGATCGCGACCGGCACGTGGTCCACGGGCGGACACCTTCCGGTGGCTGCCGTTCGTTCCGAGGCGCACGGCCTCGCGTGGCTCTGGGAAGTGGCGCACAACGGCCCGTGGAGGTGGGAAGTCGGGGAGCATCACGGAGATTGCTACCTCGCCCTCTCCGGGCCGACCGACCGGGACCACCAGTGGTCCCAGCCGCTGGCCCCGGGGGGGTCCTTCACCACGGTCCCGGCGGTCATCGCCGTCGGAAAGGACCTCACCGAGGCCGCGGCCGCCCTGACCGGTGCCCGACGCCGCACCCGTCGTCCGCACGCGGACAACGCCCGGCCGAGCATCGTCTTCAACGACTACATGAACACCCTCAACGGCGACCCCTCGACAGAGAAACTGCTGCCACTGATCGATGCTGCCGCGTCCGTCGGGGCGGAAACCTTCTGCATCGACGCCGGCTGGTACTCGAACTCCCCGGACTGGTGGGACAGTGTGGGTGATTGGGTGCCCTCGACCACCCGCTTTCCGAGGGGTCTGGGCGAGGTCGTCGCTGCCATCCGTTCCCGGGGAATGACCCCTGGACTCTGGCTCGAGCCCGAGGTCGTTGGGGTCAACAGCCCCGTGGCCCGGACCCTGCCTGAGGAAGCGTTCCTCCAACGCGGCGGTTTCCGCGTCGAAGAGCAGGGCCGCTACCACCTGGACCTGCGCCATTCCGCTGCGCGCACGCACCTGGACGAGGTCGTGGACCGGCTCGTGGCCGAGTTCAGCATCGGCTTCTTCAAGTTCGACTACAACATCGACGCCGGTCCGGGAACCGACCACGCGGCCGACAGTGTCGGTGCGGGGCTGTTGGGCCACAACAGGGCGCACCTGGAATGGATCGACGCCCTCCTGGACCGGCACCCGGCCCTGGTCCTGGAAAACTGCTCCTCCGGCGGGATGCGCACGGACGGGGCCCTCATGGCACGCATGCACCTGCAGTCCACCTCCGATCAGCAGGATCCTTGGCGGTACCCGCCGATCGCGGCCTCGGCGCCGATGTCGATGCTCCCCGAGGCCGCCGCGAACTGGGCGTACCCCCAGCCGGAGATGACAGCGGAGCAGAGCGCCTTCACCCTCGTCACCGGCCTCGCGGGTCGTTTTTACCTCTCCGGTTACCTCAACCGCATGGACGCTGCCCAGCTGAGACTGGTCAGGGACGCCGTTTACACGGCCCGCTGCCTCAGACCGAACCTGGTGCAGGCCACCCCATCATGGCCGTTGGGCCTGGCAGGCTGGGACGACCGGTGGGTCGCCTCGGCACTCCACACTCCTGACCGCGTGGTCCTGTCGGTATGGGACCGCGGCGAGGGCACCGACGGAACGGTGCTGCGGCTGCCGGCCCTGGCCGGACGCAGCCTGGACGTCACCACAGTTTTCCCCCGATCACTCCCGGCCTGGGAGACCCGGTGGAATGCCGATACCGGCACCCTGACCGTCCGCTCAACTGTCGAATCCCCGACAGCCAGGACGTTCATCCTCACACCATCGGCCCAGCCCGGTGCAAGCACGATCCATCACCAACCCTCCCCATCCACCCTTCCTGAAGGAAACTAAGAACATGAAGCACGCATGGAAAGGCACCGTCGCCGCCGCCGTAATGACCGCGGCGCTCCTCACCGGTTGCAGCAGCCCGGCCGCACCCGATGCGGCCTCCGGTCCCGCAGCCTGGCCGTCCCAGTCAACGAAGCTCGACGGCGTCACCCTCACCATCTGGGCCGCCCAGAACTCCAACAAGACCCCCCAGTCGGTCATCGATGGCTTCCAGAAGGCCACCGGCGCAAAAGTCAACGTCGTCACCATCCCCGACCCCTACGAACAAGGCGTGCAAACCAAGGTCGCCACCGGCGACAAACCGGACCTGGCGTTCTGGCAGCCGACCGCATCCGAGCTCACCTCGCTTAATGCCACACAGACCCTCCAGTCCCTGGACGGTGCACCATGGGTCTCCAAGTACACCGCAGGCCTTGGCGACATGACGGGGCAACTGAACGGCACCCGGTACGCGGCGCTCGTCAGCAGCCCGGCCGTTGAAGGCGTCTATTACAACAAGGAGGTGTTCGCCAAGGCCGGCATCACCAGCACGCCGAAGAACTGGGACGAGTTCCTTACCGACGCCCGCCTCATCAAGGGCAAAGGCGTTACCCCCTTCTACGACTTCGGCGGCGGCACTCCCTGGGCCACCCAATGGTGGGTCCAAGTCCAGCTTGCCGACGCAGCCAAGGCCGGACTCTGGGACCGCGTCAACACCAACCAGGAGAAGTTCACCGACACGACGATCCAGACGGCCGTGGATAACTACAACGGCCTGATCAAGGAAGGGCTGTTCAACAGCAACCTCAAGACCGCAACGTTCGAAGACCAAGGCAAGGCCCTTCTTGCCGGTGACGCGGCCATGACGGTACAGGTGAACTCGTTCTTCGGCCAGCTTCAGGCAATGTCGGACACCAAGACCCTCAACGACAAGATCGGCTTCTTCCCAATCTCCCCGAAGGGAAACATGGGGACCTTCATCCCGGACCAGAGCAACGCACTCGTGGCGTTCAAAACCGGCGACACCAACCGCGAAGCCGCCGCCCGGCAGTTCCTTGAATACTGGATGGGCGACGGCTACGCCGACTTCGTCAAGGCCCAGTCGACCGTCTCGATCCAACAGGGCGTCGAGACCCCCTCGACCGTCCCCGACGCCCTCAAAGCCGCCGCAGCCGCGGTCCCGACATCAGTGGGGTCCATGCAGGCCCTCGCGGTCGCCAACCCCGACCTGTACCTGAACCTCGGCGATATGATCCAAGGCACCAAGACCCCGCAGCAGGTCACGGAGGCGACGCAGCAGCAATTCGCGAGCCTCGCCAAGGCCCAAGGAGCCAAGGGCTTCTAGCAAAGCCTGGTGCCGGACCGGGAAACCGGCCCGGCACCCTCCCCCCGCCCCCACCCTAGGAAAGTTCCATGACCGCACAGCTCTCCCCACCACGTTCCCGCACCGGCACGCACACCGGCGACCGCCGGCCCACGTCCCGCCGCCGCCAGGACCATCCCGCATGGTTCTTGTTCCCCGCCCTGGCGGTACTGACCGTGTTCTTTTTCATTCCGACGCTCTTCAACTTCTTCTACGCGTTCACGGACTGGTCGAGCTTCAAGACACAAATCAACTTCGCCGGACTCGACAACGTCACCTCTCTTCTGCAGAACGGCAGCCTGCTCGCGGACCTTCGCACGACACTCATCTACGCCGTCCTGGTGGCCATCTTCCAGAACCTCTTCGGGCTGATCCTGGCCCTGATCCTTGAGGCCGACACACGCATTAACCGTGCAGCCCGGGTGGCCTTCTTCGTCCCGGTCGTTATGTCCGCCCTGGCCGTTGGTTACGTCTTCCGGGCCATCCTGAAGCCCGACGGCACCCTGAACGCGATCCTCGGAGCCCTCACCGGCCAGCACGTGGATATCGCCTGGCTCGGCAGCACCACATGGACCATCGTCGTCGTCGCCCTCATCCACGCCTGGAAATGGATGGGCCTTTCCATGCTCATCTACCTAGCCGGACTCAAGACCATCTCTCCTGACATCATGGAAGCTTCCCGCATCGACGGCGCCACCTGGTGGAAGACCTTCACCTCCATCCGGTTTCCACTGCTCGCCCCGGCCATCACCTTCAACGTCGCCACCGCTTTGCTGGGTTCGATGAACGGCTTCGACATCGTCCAAGCCACGACAGGCGGAGGCCCAGGCGGCAGCACCGAACTGCTGAACATCTTCGTGTTCCGCACCTTCGGCCAGGGCCTCTTCGCCCAGGCCACCACCATGAGCCTGACGCTATTTCTCATGGTTACGATCCTGGCATTCCCCGTCATCAAATTCCTCAGGAAGCGAGAGGACGTACTCTCATGACCGTCACCGGCGCACCACTGCCCACCACCGACAAGAATTCGGCACACCAAGCCGCCCAGCGCAGGATGGCATGGAAGCCCAAAGGCCTCCTCCAACCCGCCCTGGCGATTGCGCTCGTTGTCCTCCTGCTCGGGGTTCCTTTCTGGCTTGTCATTGCCACAGCCGGGAAGGACCAAGCAGAGGCACTGAACCCCAACCTCGCACCACCCACCCACTGGCAACTGTTCGAAAACTTCGCAACCGTCTTCCAGCAAGGCCGCATGGTCCCTGCCTTCCTCGGGAGCATGCTGATCATGGTCCTGTCCGTGGCCGGGGTCCTCGTCATTGGTTCAATGGCCGCATGGATCCTGGGACGCCGGCGAGGCAAGGGCATCGCGTTCGTGTACGCCCTGGCCATCAGCGGCATCGTCCTTCCCCCGGCTGTGGTCACGATCGTTCTCCTGCTGCGTCAAATGGGTCTTGCTGGGACGGCTGTGGGTATGATCGGCGTCTACATGGGCATGTACATGTCTACCGTGGTGTTCTTCGTCACCGGCTTCGTCCGGACCATCCCCACCGAACTGGAGGAGGCAGCACGGGTCGACGGCGCCGGCCCGATCCGCGTGTTCGTCCGCGTCATCCTGCCCCTGCTGGGCCCGACCATCGCGACCGCAACCATCCTGATCTGCCTTTACGTCTGGAACGACGTCTTCTACGCGCTCTTCGTGATCGGCGGGCGCCTCGACACGCTGCCGTTGAACCTGTACCAAGTGGCCAGCAGCGGACTCTACCTGCAGAACTGGCACCTCATCTTCGCCTACATCGTCCTGATGAGCCTGCCGCTGCTCATCACCTTCGTGATCCTGCAACGCAAAATCATCTCCGGAATCACCAGTGGCGCCGTCAAATGAGCCAACGGCAAACGCCCTCCTATGATGGGTCCATGACTCACCCTCCTGCGACCCTGGACCGACCGGCCACAATCGCCGACGTGGCCCGCCTGGCGGGGGTGTCAGTCCCGACCGTCTCGCGCGTGCTGACCGGAGCCGCACGCGTAAGCGAGGAACGCCGCCACCGCGTCGACAAAGCAATCGCCTCACTGGGATACCGCCCCAGCGCAGCGGCCCAGGTGCTGGCATCCCGACGCTCGATGACCATCGCGATCGTGGCGGCGAACACTTCCCGCTACGGCTACGCCGAAGCCATCCGCGGGGTCGAGGAATCCGCACGCGCGGCCGGTTACGCCGTCATCATCGTCGTCGTCGAAAGCGAACGGAACGATGAAGTGCGCGCCGCCGTCGACGCCGTACTGCGCCAGTCCGTCGCCGGCGTCGTCATCCTGAAGTTCGACCCTCCCGGCGTCGCAGCACTCAAGGCCCTCCAATCAGCGGTACCGGTAGTGGCGCTCTCCGGCGTCCCCGAAGCAGGCGTCCCGCAAGCGGTCCTGGACGAATCCGAGGCCGCCGCGGCACTCACCGAACACCTACTGAACCTCGGCCATGCGACCGTCCACCACGTGCGGATCCCGCCCTCGGGCAAGGAAGACGGGCGGACCACAGGATGGCGCCTGGCACTCCAACGCCACCGCAAGTGGGTCCCCCCCATAGAGGACGTCTCATGGGATGTCACCACCGCATACGAGATCGGCACCCGACTGGCGAAGGACCCCGAGGTCACCGCTGTCTTCTGCGGAAACGACGAAACCGCGATGGGCCTCATCCGCGGCGTCTTCGACTCCGGCAAGAAAGTTCCCCGGGACATCAGCGTCGTCGGGTTCGATGACCACCCCCTGGCCTCGATGTTCATCCCAGCCCTGACCACCGCCCGCCAGGACTTCGCCGAACTCGGCCGGCACGGCACAGCACAGCTCATGGCCCTCCTCGAGGGCGAATCGCCGCTAGCCCTCGAAACCGTAGAACCCCCACTCGTCTTCCGCGAGAGCACCGCACCCCCCTCCAAACACCCCCGCTGACACCTCCCCACCCGCGCCCGGGCTCCTCCGTGTCCCACCCCTTCTTGAAACCGCTTTCAACCATCGGTTGATTCGGTTCGTTGCTCATGAGCTGCGCCACGCCCTCATCCCGCCCGGCACCTTCGACCTAGGCAGGTGATCCACCCAACCCGCTTCCGGAGACGGCAACTCCCATCACCCCACACTGCACCCAAATTTCCAGAAATCCCTACACAGTACGAAGGAGTACCTCTTGAACGCCCACTCGAGAACCAAAGACCGGAACGCCGGCCGTACCGCCGCCGCAGTGACGGCGGCCGCAGCTGCACTGTCCCTGGGCATGGGCTGCCTTATCGGCAGCCCCGCGGTAGCCGCCACAACCGATGCCCTCAACGTTGATCTCTCCCAGAGCACCGGCACCTTCCGCGGAGGCTCCAGCGGCGCCCTCTATGGGATCAGCGATGACGGTGCGCCCACCCAGGCAGTGCTCGACGGCGCCCGTGTCACCAACGTCTCGCAGAAACCGCCAGGCGGCACTCAACACCCCAACGGCGACGCCCTCGACGTGGAGAAGTCTTTCTTCGCCTCAGGCTCGAAGGACCTCTACGTCTACACCCAGGACGAGTACCCGGACTGGGCCTACAACGGCGGGTCACGTCCGGGGGACGCCAACAATGATGGTGTCTGGGACTACCTCCCCATACTCCAGGCAGCAGTAGAGAAGGTGGCGACCCAGTCGGCGCACCCGGAGAACTACAAATTCATCCCGTTCAACGAACCCGATGCCGGCAACTGGTACCCGAACTGGTCAACGCAGAAGACCCAGTTCCTGGCCGACTGGAGCGCGGCCTACGACACCATTCAAGGGGTCTACGCTGCCCATGGCCTCGGCCACGCCAAGATCGGGGGGCCTGGTGACGCGAGCTGGCACGCAGACCGCAGCACAGACCTCCTAACATACGCAAAGGCCCACAACCAGCTTCCCGATGTGTTCATCTGGCATGAGCTCGGCACTGGGAACCTCGGGACTTTCCGCGGCCACGTCGCCCAATACCGCCAGATCCTCCAAAACCTCGGTATCGCAGACATCCCGGTGAACATCACCGAATACGGGATGCTCCGGGACATGGGCGTGCCCGGGCAACTCGTTCAATGGATGTCGATGTTCGAAGATGCCAAGGTCGACGCACAGACCGCGTACTGGAATTATGCCGGCAACCTTAACGACAACAGCTCCCGGAACAACGGCGCCAACGGCGGCTGGTGGATGTTCAAGTGGTACGGGGACTTGGCCGGCGCGCAGACCGTGAAGGTCACCCCGCCCCAGCTGAACGTCGCCGACACGCTCCAGGGCATCGGTGCCGTGGACGTTGCGAAGAAGAAGGCCACCGTCCTGCTCGGTGGCGGCGCCAACGACGTCGCCCTGAACGTAGCCGGGATCAACACAGCAACTTTCGGCACCACCGTCAACGTCGTGGTGCGCCAGGATCGGCTCACCGGCGCCGAGGGCGCCTCGCTCCAGCCTCCCGTTGTCCTGTCCACCACGGCGACCGTCATGGGAGGTAAAGTCTCAGTCACGATCCCGAACAAAGACCGCTACTCGGCCTACCAGGTCGAAGTTACCCCCACTCTCATGGCCTCCCAACCCGCCGCCGCGGACCGTATCAACACCACCGAGGCCGAGAACACGACCTTGACCGGGGCAACCGTCGCCGCCCAGGACCCATCCAGGGAATGGTTCACGATGGCCTCGAACGGGCAAGACGTGGGCTCCTTCAACACCGCGGGCTCTGCCGCCACCTGGAATGTCACCGTCCCGCGGACCGGCCCCTACCGTCTCAGTGTGCTCGCCGGCGCGAACCAGAAACCTGGCCAGCACGCGCTCTTCATCGACGGCGCATACAGCCAGCTGATCAAATACTCGGCCGACCTGAGTTGGACCTACCGGGGGACCACCGACGTCACCGTCAACCTCACCGCGGGAACCCATGCCCTGTCCGTCCGTGCCAGCAAGGACGGCACCACCGTCCTTCCCGGGGCCGACATCACCCTGGACCGATTCGACCTCTACGACATCACCAATGGAGAACAAAGCACCTACCCGGCCATTGACGCACGCCTCGCCGGCGGCGCTGCAATCTCCACGACGGGGGCCGCCTCGCTGAACGGGTCCGCAAGCGCGACATTCTACGCGGCCACCGCCGAGACTGGCTATTACGACATCAGCACGAAATTCCAGACCACCGGTTCCTCAACGCCGACCCTTAAAGTCAACGGACGGTCGGTGCAGCTCCCGGGAGCAACCCAGGCCGGGGCGTGGAATACGACCGCCCGCGTATTCCTTCCCCAAGGAGTCAACGAGCTCACAGTAACCGCACCCAACGGCGCAGACATCAGCGCCATCACCACCGCCCGAGGCGCCGCCCAGAAGGCCTCTGATACCGATGGAACCAATGTGTACCGTGCCGAGGCAGAATCCCTGCCGCGGGCCGGCACCGCACGAACCAACACGGCAGCTGCCGGCTCCAACGGCTCGGCCGACGCCTCGGGGACAGTCAAGGATGTCGGATACATCGGCAACGGTGCGGGCAATACCCTCAGCATCCCGCGCCCGACCGGGTTCGGAGCCGGCGAGTACCAACTCGTCCTAGGCGTTGCCAACGCCGACAAGTCCGCTGCGATCAACTACAACCCCCAGGTGATCAGCCGCTTCCTTGACATCAGCGAGAGCGGAGCCGCAACCACCCGCGCGACCTTCCGCCACAACTACGCATGGAACAGCTTCTGGGACAAAACCGTTCCGCTCAGTCTCACCACAGCCAGCGGAACCCTCGTCATGGGCAACGCGACAGCTTACGGGCCCGACATCGACATGGTAACCCTCGCGAAGTTCGTTTCCGGCGCTCCGACAATCACGCCGGGAAGCTAAAACGACTTTGGAGCCAGGGTGGTCTCCATGGCCATTGAAACCATGGAGACCACCCTGCACGCAGCTGCGAGCCCACGGCACTGGCTTGGCTACGCAGAGAGTCCACCTGAGCTTTGCAGCCGAAGCCCACCACATCGAGCACCCGCTTTCCTTCGGCGCAGACCGAAGACGTACGCAGTCTCCCGCGGGTATCGGCAACGTCGCAGACGAACACCAACGCCTCACCGGCAAGGTCACCGGAGTCCATGCTGGCAACACCAACAAAGGGGTCGAGCTGCTGATTATCGGCGAAGCCGAAAGGTGCCCCCCAAAGTCCTCGAACAGCTAAGAGACAAACACGACCTCACCCTCATCGGCATGCCGGGTACTGACCAACGCTTCGGTCACGATCCCCAGCCGTACAGCCGCCTTGGCCCCTCCCCCTAATACCGAACCCCTCGGACAAGTTCTCAACCGTCACAACCCCAATGACCCTGAAAGCTGGCTTCGACACCATGCGCCTGGCTAAGGGATCACCTGGACTCAGCGGCGGAACAGGATTCGCCGAACTGGATTCCATCACGATCACCCCCTGATACCAGCTCCAACACCGAGCAACTTATTTAGGAAGGCGCGACTCCCGGCACGCTGGGGGTCGTGCCTTCCATAACCTCAACAACAAAACACGAAGCCCATCTCTGCAGCAACCCAAGGACTGCTTGAGAGCAAACGTCCGAACCGGTTCGGCAGGGAACTGGAGATAGCCACTGGAGGACCCGCATGACGGCCACAGCTAGCCCCCTCTCAGAGTCGCCCGTGATGAAGGACGTCGCACGGTTCGCCGGCGTATCCCACCAGACCGTATCCCGCGTCATCAACGACCTCCCCCACGTCAGCGCAGACGCCCGCCAACGGGTTGAACGAGCCATCCACGAACTCGGGTACCAACCAAACACCCTCGCCCGCGACCTCCGTCAACGCACGCCCCGGACCATCGGTGTCCTAACAACCAGGTGGACCGGTTACGGGCCCATGCAGGCAATCCTGGGGGCAGAAAAAGCCGCTAAGAAGGCAGGCTACTCCGTCAGCCTGTCAGCCTTAGCCGCGCACACTTTAACTAACATTCAAAGCGCCGTGGAGAACTTCGCCAGCCAACCTGTCGTCGGCATCATTGTTCTGACCCCCCATCACTGTGTCGTAGCTGCGCTTGAACAAATCGACGTCAGAATTCCAATCATTGCGGCAGGTTGTGCCTCCAATGGCGTAACCCTAAGCATCAACTCCCGCCAGAGACTTGGAGCGCGGCTTGCCGTCCAACACCTGCTGGCACAGGGACACACACGAATAGGTCACCTGTCCGGCCCACCGGGTTGGACTGACTCCGCCGAACGTAGAGCAGGGTGGCAAGAGGCCCTGGATGAAGCCGGGTTGGAAGCCGAAACCCTTCTCTGGGGTGATTGGAGCGCCCGAAGCGGCTACGACGCCAGCGCGAAGCTGGTCTCCGACGGGACAGTGACCGCGATGTTCGCTGCCAATGACCAAATGGCACTCGGCCTGCTCCGCGGGATCCACGAATCAGGTAAGAAGGTTCCAGCAGAAATGGGCATTGTTGGTTACGGCGACCAACCCGAGGCCGCATATTTTTCCCCGCCACTGTCCACCGTGCGGCAAGACTTCGAAGCCTTGGGATCACTCTGCGTGGACGCACTACTCAACGAAGAATCAGCCAAACTGCGAGCTGTTTCGACCCCTGACCCAGTCCTGGTCATAAGAAACACCAGCGCCCGCCTGCCCGATCTGGCAGGATCCCTCGACACCCGCGTCTGATCGAGTGCAAGGTGACATCCCTGGGCGACCAGCTTCCGACTGTAATCAGGCCACATAAATGTCGGGGCTGACGTCGTCAAGCAGCCACGGCTTACCCTGGCCCAAGGCGTCCAGGCACGGCCCCGGCCCGAGACTTTGTTCCATGTGGTTCAGGAGCACTGCCATGTCGCTGCTACCAGCCCACTGTCGCAGTACGTTTGCGCCGGTGCAGAGTCCACGCACAATCGATGTGCTCCCGCGAAGTCGCGGAGATTCTGCAAATTAGTACTGACGGTGTGAAGAAGCACCTGACCTCGGTCCGCGGGAAATTCCAGAACGGAGAGGAACCGCTGTCACGTCTCGCACTCAAGCAGCGCGTAATCGCCGGAGCTTGGCTCCTCCACTAACGACTGCGAAAATTGTTCGCCCGCACTGACCCACTTTCTTAGAAGTGGAACACTCCAGGATGAACACTGCCCAATTGGTCCTGAGATCAGTTAATGCAGAGAAGCTTGGAACCGATCTTCGTGTCCTTCGCCCAGGAAGGAGTCAGACCTCAGCGGCTGTGAGGCGCTATCGCCCGCACAAGGTCAATTGACCAAGATCGAAACTCACTGGACGGCCATGTTGCGCGTCATCGGATCTTTCAGGTTACCGGCTGGCCCGCAAGGTATTCCATGGCAGGCGTGGCCTGATCTAGCAAAAATACCGGGAAGGCCAAGAAGACCAACTCGGTGCCCTCGGGCTTGTCGTGAATGCGATCACCCTTTGGAACACCCGTTACCTCGACGCCGCCGTTACCGAGCTCCGCGCGCTCGGTGGCGGTGTTCTCCCGGTGCTTTAAAGCGCCTTCGGAGCGGATGCCCTGAGCCGGTGTCGCGCACAGTCGGCCAGTTCGGCAGCAACGATCCTCCGGCGAGGATCCCAGAAGCATCCGCGGTGCAGGTACTGGTCGGCTATGGGCGATCGATTCCTCTGAAGGTCTCGAGCACATTGATGGCGTGCGTGGTCGGGTCGTAGGGCATCTTGCCGATGCCCTACGTGGTGGGGATGGTGGTCACCGGTTCCCGCAATTCATCGCTGTTGCCTGATGCGAGGGCGAGGAGGGCGTCCCGATCGAAGGTGTCGCGGAGAACTTGCTCCCCACTGGCATCACGCCGAATCTGGCCGACGATGCCGTACATCTCCGTGCCGTGGACGGCATGCGCTCCTTCGACGGAGCCGACGGCAAGCAAGTGTGCGCTTCCTCCGGCCGCAGGGTGCGCGAGCGCGCCGCGGGCCTGGGGCAGGGTGAAGGAGAAGTCGGTGAGCAAGGCTCCACGGACCTCAACGGGGGTGCGGCCGTCGACGTCGTACGCGGGGATGAGGTTCCGGGTAGCGAATTCTTCGACCAGGCTTTCGGTGCTGCCGGGATCGAAATCCTCTGTCCTGTGCGGGACCCACCAGCCGGTCTCGTGAGTTGTGCTGATGAAGAGAATGTCGACGTCGCGGCGTCGCCCGGACTCGAGGACTGTCATCGGATGATCTGCGAGGACGCCGTTGGGCTGTTTCCGGTCATCGACAATGGCGATGACCTCATTGTCCACGCCGTGGGCTGCGCCAGGGTCCGACGATTGCGTCTTGCTCATCGTCTCGGGGAGGAGCTCTGCGTCGATGTTCAGCAGCTGCTCGGGAGCGTCCTGGATCCCGAGTGCGGTGAGGACCGCCAGCGCGCGCTCTTCTGCCCCCCAGGCCGGCACCAAGCGTGAGGGCATGCCCGAGAAAGCGGCGATGTGGTGGTACAGCCCGTCGGTCGAAGGTGGGCCGAGCAGGGCAACGCGGAGAAGGCCCCGGCACTGTGGCCTGTGAGAGTGACGTTGTCCGGCTCGCCGCCGAAGCGGGCGATGTTTTCTCGTAGCCACCGGAGGGCGGTGATGATGTCTTGCAGGCCGAGGTTTGTGGCTTCCTCGAGATCACCGCCGTATTGCGAGAGGGAGAGCGTTCGGGCGGGCCGAGCCGGTAGTTCAGCGACACCCCGAGGCGCGACCGGTCGCGGCGAGTCCGGACGCGTTCGAAGTGGTCTGGGTGTTCGCGCCTAGCATCCAACCGCCGCCAAAGATATAGACGATAACAGGCAGGGGCGCGTCCGCGGCGTCTTCGGGGCGCCCAGACGTTGAGGTTCAGTCAATCCTCACTGAAGCCGTTGTCGGCTTCGAGCCAACTTGTCTCCCCAACTTGGAGCGGGGCGGGTCCCTTCTGGTCGTACGGCAGGTCAGGGTTGAAGGGAAGCAGGGTGGGTCGGCGGAATCGTTCGGCGGTGGCGAAGGACCAAGCCAAGAGCCTACGGCGTGCTGCTCCGCGGGGGCAGAGTTGGTCATGGTGAATTCTCCAGTGTCAGGTGGTTGATCGGGTTATGGGCGTTCGATGCCATTGAATAGCTCGAGCACGGTTTCCGCGTGGGTGGTCGGGTCGTAGGTCAGGTTGCCAATGCCCTTCGCTGTGGGAGTGGTGGTCACTGGCGCCCACAGTTGGTCGGTGTTGCCTGATGCGAAGGCCAGGAGGGCGTCGCGGACGAAGGTGTCGCGAACGATCTGCTCGTCGCTGGCGCGGGGGCGTTCCTGTCCGACAATGCCGTACATTTCGGTGCCGTGGACAGCCGGGGCTCCCTCGGCGGAACCGATCACGAGGCGGTGTGTGGTGCCGCCAGCGGCACTGTGTGCGAGGGCTGCGCGTGTGACGGGAAGGGTGAAGATGTAGTCAGTGAAGAGGTCAGCACGCACTTGGGCGGTGCTGCGGCCGTTGATGCTGTAGGCGTCGACGATACGCTTTGCCCAGCTTCGAGGGATGCGGGACTTGAGGACGAGTTCGTCGATCAGGTGGTCAAGGCTGCCGGGGTCGAAACCGGCGATTTTGTTGATGACCCAGTAGTCGACTTCTTCGGTGGCTGAGCTGAGGAGGATGTCGATGTCGCGGCGCCGGCCGGATTCGACCACGGAAAAGGGATGCCCGATGAGGACTCCGCCGGGCTGGGCGTGGTCATCGACGATGCCCAGCGTGGTGTTGTCGACACTGTTCCGTTCACCGAGCTCACGGGGACTGACCTTGGCCAGGCTGGCGGCAAGCAGTTGCGCGTCGACGTGCAGGAGTTCTTCGGGCGCGTGCTGGAGGTTGAGTTCGCGCAGCAGTCTTTCTGCGAGTTCTTCGGCCCACCAAGCGGGAACGGTGCGTGAGGTGGCGCCGGAGAACGAAGCGATGTGTTGGTATAGGCCGTCAGCTGCGGGGGCGGCTAAAAGCGCGATGGAGGACATCGATCCGGCGCTGTGCCCGGTGACGGTGACATTACCCGGGTCGCCGCCGAAGCGGGCGATGTTCTCCTGCACCCACCGCAGTGCGGTGATGATATCTTGCAAGCCCAGGTTCGTCGCCTCTTCAAGTGCGCCGCCGTACTGCGAGAGGGACAGCCACCCGAACGGGCCGAGCCGGTAGTTGAGAGACACCCCGATGGCGCGTCCGGTCGCGGCGAGTCCGGACGCGTTCGATGTAGTCTGCGTGTTCGCCCCAAGCTCGAACCCGCCGCCGAAGATGTAGACGATCACGGGCAGCGGTTCATCGTCGGCGTTTTCGGGCGCCCAGACGTTGAGGTTCAGACAGTCCTCGCTGAAGCCGTTGTCGGCTTCGAGCCAACTGGTTTCCCCAGCTTGGAGCGGGGCGGGGCCTTTCTGGTCGTAGGGCAGGTCGGGGTTGAAGGGAAGCAGGGTGGGGCGGCGGAAGCGTTCGGCGGTGGCGTAGGGAATACCCAGCCAGGAGCAAACTGCGTGTTCATTCCTAAGGGTGCCGATGGTGTCGGTCATAGGTGAGTCCTTTCCCGGAGCTCAGTCGGTTCCCGGGGTTGTAGAGTTATCGGCGGTAGAAGCGCCTGGGGGCGGTGCGTTGTTGCGCCCACAGCTTGAGGCGTTCGGCGATGGCGCGTTCGTATCCGTTGGCGGTCGGTTCGCAGAAGGTCTGTCGGGGTATGCCATGGGGGGAAATAGTCGGCACCGGAGAACCCGGCGCCGGTGTCGGGGTCGTACTGGTAGCCCTTGCCGTAGCCGAGGTCCTTCATCTGCACCGCGGCAGCGAGCGTGGCTGAGTCAACGGGTTCTTCCAGGTGCTGTACCTGTTCGATCATGTTCAGCAGG
>NZ_JAGGPR010000022.1 GCF_018613695.1 Arthrobacter sp. ISL-95
CCTGCTGAACATGATCGAACAGATCCACTCGCTGCCGGCGCCCATTGACCCGGCGACCCTCGCCGCTGCGGTACAGAAGCGCTCACCCCAATACGACAAAGCGCAGGAAGGCCACTACAACCTCATTTCGGCGCTCCACAAATCGATGCGTGGTTCGGACCCGGACGCAGCACTGTACTGGTTGGCTAGAATGCTCGACGGCGGCGAGGACCCGCTGTTCATCGCCCGCCGCATCACTCGCTTCGCCACCGAGGACATAGGTATGGCGGATCCTAACGCGATCCAGCAAGCCCTCGCTGCATGGGACGTCTATGAACGGCTCGGCTCCCCGGAAGGTGAACTCGCCATCGCCCAGGCCGTGCTCTACCTGGCAACCGCTCCGAAGTCGATCGGCGTGTACCGCGGCTTCAACAGGGCCCGGGATGCAGCCCGACGCACCGGTTCGTTGATGCCGCCTGCTCACATCCTCAACGCCCCAACCCGGCTGATGAAAGACCTCGGCTACGGCAAGGGCTACCAATACGACCCCGACACTGAAACCGGTTTCTCTGGCGCCGACTTCTTTCCGGAGGGCATGCCCCGGCAGACCTTCTACGAACCCACCACCAATGGTTACGAACGCGCCATCACCGAACGGATCCACCACTGGGCAGAGATGCGGGCAGCCGTCCCAAACGCTTCTACCCGCAACGATTCCACGACCCCCGACCCCGATTGAGCTCCCAGAAAGGACTCACCGATGACCGATAGCAACGACACCCTCAGCAACGAGCATGCCGTTCGTTCGTGGCTTGGCATTCCGTTCGCCACTGCTGAACGATTCCGCCGTCCCGTTCTGCTGCCGTTTAACCCTGACCTGCCGTACGACCGGAAGGGGCCCGCACCTCTGCAAGCCGGGGACACCTCGTGGTTGGAGGCCGACAACGGATTCAGTGAGGACTGCCTGAACCTCAACGTCTGGGCTCCTGAGGACGCCGGGGATGAGCATCTGCCTGTTGTCGTCTACATCTTCGGCGGCGGATGGATGCTCGGCGCGAACACCCAAACCACCTCAAGCGCATCCGGGCTCGCCGCGGCCGGTCGCGTCGTCGGCGTCTCCATCAACTACCGCCTCGGCGCGTTCGGCGCGCTCTCCCTTTCCCAATACGGCGGTGCGCTCGAGGAAGCCACCAACCTCGGCATGCAGGACATCATCACCGCACTGCGTTGGGTGCGGGAGAACATCGCCAGGTTCGGCGGTGACCCGGACAACGTCACCGTTACCGGCCACAGCGCCGGCGCTTTCTCCGCGCTGGCCCTGCTCGCAGCACCCTTAGCCGATGGGCTTTACCACCACATCGCCGCCTTTTCCGGCATGCCATCACGTCAGGTCCCCGCCTGGGGCGCCGAAGAACGCGCACACGCAGTCCTCACGGCCCTCGGAATCAAGGACGACCCTGAAAAGCTACTGAACATCGACGCGCAGCTGCTTGCCGAGACGATGGCCCAGACACAGTCCGCGGACCCGGGCGCGGCGCACGGCGTGGACAGTGACGTGATCGCCGTCGTCGATGACCGGAACCAGCCCGGCGGTGTCCTCACCGACCACCCCATGAACGTCCTCGAGTCCGGAAAGCACAAGGACATCGACATCCTGTTCAGCAGCACCACCGGCGAAACCGACTGGTGGGTCAACCACAAGGCAGAAGACTTCGACCCAGGCAGCATCGAGGGCCTGGTCGATGAGTTCTCCCACAGGAACCGCATCCCACGCAGCCGCGCCCAGAAGATCGTCGCCGCGTTCGACACGGACGGCCGCACTCCCATCCAAGTGCGTAGCGCCCTGTTGACCAACTACTCCTTCACACTGCCCCAGGTCCGTGGCGCACTCGCGCACACCGCCGCTGGGGGTCGAGCACACCTCCTTGCCGTCGGCCCTCTCGAGGGAGCCGAAGCCGTGCACGGCACGGAAATGTACGGCATCGTCGGACAAAAACGACCCGGCGCAAGCAACGACCAGATCATCCGCGACACGTTCGTTCGCGACGCCCTGCTCGCCCTAGCCACACGCAAGACCGAGGAGTTGTGGGAACCAGTCACCACCGAACCAATCTCAAAAGGCATCGGCAACATGCCATACGACCCCACCACCCACGCGATCGAAGTCCTTCAAACATTTGCAGGTATAGAGCGGCCGTAGCCTTCAGTGAGGCTGTTAGCCCTTCCGGCGTCGATCGGCTTGTCTACCAGCTCCGTAATCCATGGCCTGTGACCCCGATAAAAAGTCACCTCTTCAGGTGGTCCCATAACTTGGGTGACGGAGTTTGCGATTTCGATGGTGATCCCGTCCCCCCGCCATAGGCGCGTTGGTGATGTGGACATCGCCGAAAGACGCGGGAAGGACCTGGCCCATCCACACTCCGCCGCGGGAGACGTGGGCGTCGTACTGCATGAGGCCGGTCACGAGCAGAATGGGCGTCGTTGCCGCCCACGCTTGAGGCGAATACGCGGTGGGATAGGGCAGTGGGACGGCGAATTGGTCCCGGCTGAAGCCGCAAACAACTCAGGGAGGCGGCCGTCTGAAAAACTCGGCCGCCTCCAGTAATGCAGTCGAGATTAGTTGGGCCTCGCCTACGAACCCATATCGCAGGAGTCCTGCTGCGATAATGGCGTTGTCGTGAGGCCAAACGGACCCGTTGTGATAGCTGGCAGGGTTATAAGCACCCATGTCGGTGCCAAGGTTCGGACGCCACATCCGCTGAACATTTCCGGGGACATAAGGTGCTTCAATACCGAGGGCGCCTTGTCCTCGTCCACGAGGCCCAGCCATGGGCAGTGGCACATGTTGGAAGCAGACGCATCTACTTGGCGCTTCTTTCCGTCCAAAGCAACGGCGTAAAGTCCCGTTCCGGCATCCAGAATGCCTCGTTGAAGCGTTTCTTCAGCTTCACCGTTAGATCGGCGGACTCGTTACCCAGAGCATCGTCTCCGGCGTCATTAGCCATACAGGCGCGGGCCGCGTAGGCCCCGTAAACATAGGCTTGGACCTCACACAGGGCTATCGGTGGCTCGGGCATACTTCCGTCGGCGACATTGATGCCGTCCCAGGAATCCTCTCAGCCCTGGTTGATCAAGCCGCGATGGTTCAGGCGTTCATATTCGACAAAACCGTCGCCGTCTTTGTCGCCGTAGTTCTGAATCCACTCCAGTACGCGGTCGGCCAGCGTTTGCAGGGTGCCCAGCGCTAAGGAGGGATCCAGTCGTCGGTTGCCACCAGCGAGTAGTTCCGAACGGTTATCTGTTCGTGGATTCCGGATCCCACTTCGCGCAACCGCTCCACGATAAGGGCGCTGTCGGCATGCCCGTTCTAGCCGGGGACACGTCCCGCAAAAAGCGCTCGGTAGGGTTCCTTCGTTTCGGCCCCCAGCTCTTCTACGACGTGGCCGTTAGCGGTCAAGCCCCCGTACGACAGGATGCGGGTGTCCAGGACGAAAAGGCCATGTGGATTCCCTGGATGGATATCTCCGTTACCCAGAGAGATGCAGAATGATGAACCCTCAACCAGGGTGACTGTTCCGGCTCCTAGAGGCCCCGCAGCCCTATCAGTATTCCAACCGGCCAGCCCGTTTGAAGGAGAACAATAAACTCTGCCTGACCGAAAACGGGGTAAGCAGACTGCGTCCTATTGCTCCGGAACCAAAACGGGCGGCGTGAGCACCTGCAGTTCGGGAATGTCGCCTGACCAAGCCTCAACCTCAACAAGTGCATGCTGTGCAGTAGTGGCCTGCGAAAGTCTTGAGGACGGCCTGTCGGAGGTCAGCACATTGGGATTCCCGTGACGGCAGAACGATGGATCATCTGGTGCCGGGTCGTACCAGGCCCCTGCTGAAAGCTGGACAACACCCGGACGTATTGCGGTCGAAATTACAAGGCCGGCCAGGCATCTTCCACGGTCGTTTCTGAGTAAAACGACCTGTCCGTCCGAGAGCCCACGGGCGGCGGCATCTTTAGGATTCATTCGCAGGGGCTCACGTCCCTGTATTTTGGACCTTTGACTAGTGGCCCCTATGTCCAGCTGGCTGTGTAGCTTGGTCTTCGGTTGATTCGCTATAAGGTGCAGCGGGTAATCTCCGGCTGATCCAAGCCATTCGTCGGGCTCAATCCAGACGGGATGACCGGGACAGTCAGCGTAGCCGAAGCTTTCGATTGTCGAGGAGAAAATCTCGATCTTGCCGCTGGGGGTGGCCAGCGGATGCCCAATTGGATCCCGACGGAATTCGGAAAAAAGAACCTGGTCCGTATTTATCACCGGGATCTCGATCTTCTCGCTCGCCCAGAATGTGTCGAAATCCACCACGGTGGTTCCCTTGTCGGCGAGCCTCTTCTGCCAGCCGTCGTATAGATGGCGAAGCCAGCCCATGGTGTCCCGGTTTTCGGTGAAAGCTTCCCCTCGTCCCATTTTTTCTGCCACGGCGGCGAAGATATCGAAATCATCCCGTGCTTCTCCAGCAGGTGCTGTCAGAGCGTGCATGGGAAAGAACGTGGGGTCGTTACGACCGGCCCCATAATCGTTTCGCTCAAACGTCATTGTTGCAGGCAGAACTATGTCGGCATGCCGCGCCGTACTGGTCCAGAACTGCTCATTGACGATGACGGTTGCCGGTTTTGACCAGGCCCTACGGAATTTGGCCAAGTCCTGGTGGTGATGGAAGGGGTTGCCACCGGCCCAATAGATTAATTCTATTTTCGGAAGAGTCAGACGATTGCCATTGAAGTCGATCTGGCTACCGGGTTCGAGCAACATGTCCGAGATCCGCGCGACTGGGATGTAAGACGATTCTTGGTTCCGCCCCTGGGGAAAGGAAGGAGCGCTGGACACTCGCAGGGGCAATCCGACATCCGCCGAGGAGCCATATCCATGCTGGAAACCGCCACCGGGCAGGCCGATCTGGCCCAGCATGGCGGCCAGCGTCACCCCGAGCCAAACAGGTTGCTCGCCATGCTGCTGCCGCTGCATTGACCAACTGATGTTGATCATTGTCCGCGAGGCCGCCATCTCGCGTGCAAGCCGAACGATTCGTTCGGCGGGTATCGATGTCAACTTTTCTGCCCACTGGGGGTTCTTGGGTGCTCCGTCAACGTCACCCCGGACATAGGACAAGAATTTGTCAACCCCAACGCAATAGCGATCCAGGAATTGCGAGTCAGCCAGGTTTTCTGCATCCAGAACGAAGGCCAGTGACAGCATCAAAGCGGCATCACTGCCGGGAACTGGTGCGATCCATTCGGCCTTGGCCTCCGCATAGGTATCATCCGCGATTGGTGATACATCAATGAAGCGACAGCCTCGAGCAACCGCGTCCGTGATTGCGTTTCGGGCGACATGGCGGCCGATCCCACCCGGGCCTATTCCACTGTTTTTTTCTGACAATCCGCCAAAGGCAACGAACAGCTCGGTGTTCCGGCTGACCACGTCCCAGGATGTTGCCTTCGCCATAATTTCAACTGGGGGAGCGATGACGTGCGGAAGCACGACGCCGGAGGCCCCATAACTGTAGTCAGTCACACCTGCAACATATCCGCCCAAGGAGTTCAGGAATCTGTGGATTTGGCTTTGGGTGTGATGGAAGCGGCCGGCGCTGGCCCATCCGTACGAGCAGCCGTATACAGCCATGGGACCGTATTCCGCGTAGACCCGTTTGAGCTCCGAACTGACTAGCTCTATGGCCCGTTCCCAAGACACCTCTACGAAGGTCTCGGAACCACGTCCTGATCCACTCCCCGGCCCGTTTTCCAGCCATCCCGAACGAACTGCCGGGCGCAGCACGCGAGTTGGATGATGTTGCGCAGAGGCCACATTATCGAGAATGTCTCTGGGGTCCGGATCTCCAGACCATGGCTTGACGGACCGCAGAGACGTTCCGTCGCTCTCAGCTTCGAAGGCTCCCCAGTGTGTCAAATGCGTGCCCATGCTTTGGGTCCCCTTGCCTCGTGTCGAGTACGTCGATCTGGATCCCGTTCACGTCATTGGACGTACCAGGCCATTCTGAAAGAAGATTAGGTCCGGAACAGGAGCGTGGACATTGGAGTAGAGCCGACAGCTGTCTCGTGTGATCGGGGAAACTCCAAACGACCTCTTATTGGAAGTACCGATCTATTCGTCCCGTGCCCGGATTAACCGACGACGGCGACGCGCACCTTGAAGGGGCGGCCGTCGCCGTCGTCTGTCTCGAGGCCGGCGAAAGCGAAAACGCTGGCCGGAAGCTTCAACTCCCCGGCCAGCGCCTTCGGCTGTTTTCAGTTACGCGTACGTCAATCGGAAGTTGTGGAACCTTCGGGCGTGACCACAATCTTGCCGATGTGGGTTCTCTTCAGCATCGTTTCCTGAGCCTTCGTGAGCTCAGAGAGCGGAAAGACTTCTTCGACGAGAGGCTTGATCTTTCCCTCCTCGATTAGACTGACAAGGCGTGCGAAGGTCTCCGGCGTCGGGTTGGTGATCCCGTGCAATTCCAGGTCCTTATAGATGAGCTCCCGAAGGTCGATGCGGCTCACGGGTCCACCTATGGCTCCAGCCGTCGCGTATCGACCCCCACGCCTCAGCATCAGGAGCAGACTTTCGAACATGCTGCCTCCCACAACATCGATGACGACGTCGGCTCCACGTTCACCGATGACAGCTGCAACGGCGGCTGCCAGGTTTGGTACGTCTCGAGGGACAAATCCATCGACTCCGAGTTCCCGTAGCCGGGCCTCTTTGGCAGCACTCGCAATGGCGATAACACGGGCGCCACGTGCCTGCGCAAGCTGGATGGTCGCGGTGCCCACTCCACCGGCGGCGCCGGTGACGACGACGGTCTCGCCGTCGCTCAGCTCGGTCCGGGCCAGCATCTCCTCGGCGGTGTCGTAAGAGCAGGGGAAAGTGGCGAGCTCAGCGTCACTGAGGTTGGTGCTGATGCTATGCGCGTTCACGGACGGCACAGGCACATACTCCGCGAATCCCCCGTCCCGGTCACCACCGAGGTACTCAACGATCTGTGCACGGCGGGGAAGCTTCGGGTCCCGAACAGACGGGTCGACGACGATTCGGGTTCCGATCCGGCTCTCATCCACTCCTTCCCCAACCGCCACGATGGTTCCAGCCACCGAGGCCCCCTGAACGCGGGGAAACGACATTTTCGCGCTATTCCACGTGGCACCGGCGTCATCATCGCGCCCCGACCGCCCAAGTTCCTCTGAGACAGACTCCTCTACGACGCGGTCGTACCAGCCAGTGCGTGTGTTGATTTCAGTATTGTTGAGCGCGCACGCACCAACCTTGACCAGCACTTCTCCCGGCCCCGCCATTGGGGTCGGCACGTCGGTCCGATACACCAGCTGGTCCAGGCCGCCGTGGCCGACCAGCTGGACAGCAGCCATCTTTGTGGGAATTTTTGTAATCGTGCTCACTGATCTCTCTGTCATCTCTTAGTCCTCCCCGGTTCTTAAAGGTCGAGCCCAGGCTTGACCATGACGTGCTTCAGCTGGGAGTACTCGTCCAGGCCGTGCAGCGATAGCTCGCGACCATAGCCCGACTCGCCGTATCCGCCGAATGGCATCTCAGAAACATTGGGCGTGTGTTGGTTGACCCACACCGTGCCGAAGCGAAGTTCTTTGCTGAAGCGCAGCGTGCGCGCAAGGTTGGTCGTCCACACGCTCGCCGACAGGCCGTAGTTGACGTCATTGGCGAGCTGCAGCATTTCGTCGTCGCTTTTTGCCGACTGGATACTCACTACCGGGCCGAACACTTCGCTCTGAACGATCTCATCTGTCTGCTTGACGTCGGTGATCACAGTAGGTTCGATAAACCAGCCTGGACGATCTGCCTGTCGCCCGCCCGTCTTGATTGTGTTGCCAGCGTCCCGTGCGCGTTCGATGAACCCGAGGACAGACTTCAGTTGCTTTTCCGAAATCACCGGCCCCAGTGTGGTGGCAGGGTCGGAGGGGTCGCCGAGGACAAGTTTGCTGACTTCCTCAGAGTAAGCCTCGACGAATTCCTCATAGACAGACTCTTCAACGATGATGCGGCAAGCAGCGGTGCAATCCTGGCCAGCGCCCGAATACCCGAAAGTCACGAGGTCCCTGGCCGTCTGACGGATGGGGCTATCCGCGAACACCAGCACAGGTGCCTTGCCGCCGAGCTCAAGGCCCACCTTCTTGACGGTTTCTGCAGCCGTTGCTGCGACAAACTTGCCGGTCGAGGTTGCGCCGGTAAACGCGATCTTTCGAATTCCCGGGTGCTTGGCCATCGCGGTGCCCGCTGAACCGCTACCCAGGATGAGGTTGAGAACGCCTTCCGGAACGAAGTTGTTGGCAATCTCGACCAGCTTGAGGGTGCTGAGGGGTGTCACGGTGGCCGGCTTGAGGAGGATCGTGTTTCCGGCCGCCAGGGCCGGTGCGATCTTCCACGCTGCCATCAGCAGAGGGTAGTTCCAAGGCGTGATGAGACCGACGACACCAAGAGGCTCGCGGCGAACCCATGAGGTGCTCTCGTTGTCGTACTCGTCGACGGCGGGCGCCGTCGAGATGCGGGCAGCGCCCGCGAAGAAGCGAAGAACATCCACGACCGTTGGCACTACGAAGTCGCGCACATCTCCGATCGGAAGCCCCACGTTCAGGCTCTCGATCCGCGCGAACTCATCGGTCTTCTGCTCCACCGCATCAGCGATCTTGAGCAGAACGGCCGCGCGCTCAGCGGGGGAGGTGCTTCCCCACGTCTTGAACGCCGCAGAGGCGCGCTGCACTGCAGCATCTACGTCGGAATTAGTCGCTATAGGGAATCTGGCGATCACGTCTCCGGTCGCCGGGTTGAATACCTTCGAAGCGTCTTCACCTTTCTCATCAGCGAGGTACGTTTCTGCAAAGGCCATAAAGTCCATGCTTTCCAGGGTCATTGTCGAGTTGCTCCTCAGTGGTCGTGGTAGTCGCCCAGGTGTGGCCACCGTCAAGTTCCATCATGGCTTTCCGCGATGGATGGCGCCTCGTAGATTTTCTGAAACGAATGCAGAAAAGTGAGCCGTGGCACAACTGACAACCATGGGAGGGCATGCGGATCGGGCTTCCGGGCTAGTTCCGTCTGACAACCGTGAGATCCACTGATATGTCATGGCTCACAAGATCCCCTCAGGTACTTCGTAATCTTCCCTAGCGCCACAACTCCGCACCTGGGGAAAGATGTTGCTAAGGCCTTGGCTTTTAGTCGAACGACGCAGCTCGACAATGCCATCTACCAAGTGAGGACTAAACAATGAAGCTTGATGCTTATGACTACATCATTGTTGGAGGAGGTTCCGCAGGTTGCGTCCTCGCGAACCGTTTGAGCGAAGATCCACAAAACCGAGTACTGGTCCTTGAAGCCGGTCACAGGTACTCCTCACTTGATGTCCCCGTGCGAGTGCCCGCAGCATTCCTCTTCCTCATGGGCCACCCCTTCTATGACTGGCGAACCAAGTCGGAGCCGGAGACAGGGCTTAAGGGTCGCCGAATTGACCACTATCACGGCAGGGTCATGGGCGGAAGCAGCTCGATTAACGGGATGTTTTACCAGCGCGCCAATCCACTCGTCTACGAGCGCTGGGCCCAGGAGACAGGAACCGAAGAATGGGACTACGCCCACGTTCTTCCGTACTTTAAGCGGATCGAGACGTTCAAGGGCTCGGATCCAACCGGCGAGTACCGTGGTCAATCTGGGCCCATTCCGGTTAATCAGCATCATCACAACGGAACGCGAAACCCGTTGTTCGATGCGCTCTTTGAAGCGGCTGAGCAATCGGGCTACGAACTCGTCAACAACGTGAACGGCTACCGGCAGGAGGGCTTCTCCTCATTCGATTCAAACATCGAAAACGGTGAACGTTACAACGCTGCGCGCACTTATTTTGCCCCGGCGAAGAAGCGGAAAAACCTCGATGTCATCACAGGTGCACGGGCAACGCGGGTGGTCTTCGAGGGGACCCGTGCAGTCGGCGTCGAGTTTGCCACTCGGTTCCGGAAGCGGAACATCGCGAGAGGCACTGAAGTTATTCTGAGCGGTGGTGCGTACAATTCGCCACAGCTGCTGCAGCTTTCGGGCGTCGGTAACGCCGCCGAACTGAAGCAGCACGGCATCGACATTGTTGCCGACCTGCCTGGCGTCGGCGAGAACTTGCAGGATCACCTCGAAGCGTTCATCATGTTCGAGTGTAAGCAGCCCGTCTCCAATCAGAGCATCGTCAAGAAGTACACCTACCCGATGACAGGTCTCAAGTGGTTGTTCAATAAGACCGGGCCGGGTGCGTCGAATCACTTTGAGGGTGGCGGCTTCGTTCGCTCCTTCGATGACGCTCCGATGCCGAACCTGATGATGACCTTGCTCACGCTGGGGGTGCGGAACGACGGCACTCCCGCGGAGACTCCTCACGCCTACCAGATCAACCTTGGTCCGCAGCAGCCACAGTCGAAGGGGCACATCAAGTTGCGGAACAGCGATCCGTTCGAGCAACCCGTTGCCACGTTCAATTATCTGTCCACCGAACGTGATCGCCAGGAATGGATTGATGGTGTTCGCACCACGCGAGCCCTCATGAACCAGCCCGCCTTCGCAGCATTTAACGGTGGCGAGCTCTCGCCCGGGCCTGAAGTCCAGACGGACGAGGAGATCCTCGAATGGGTCTCCCAGGATGCCGAGACGACCTACCACCCCTGCGGGACCTGCAAGATGGGGAACGATGACCAGTCTGTCGTTGATCCCCACAGCTTCCGGGTACACGGCGTGGACGGACTTCGAGTAGTCGATGCGTCGGTTATGCCTTCTATCCCGAATGCGAACCTCTATGCGCCGGTCATGATGATCGCCGAGAAAGCGGCCGACGTGATCCTTAACAAAGGTCCGCTTCCCGCCGAGCACGTCGACTTCTACCGGCATGCGGCAGCGGAGGGGCTGAGCCTTTAACTTTCAGTTGGCTAGCGGGCTCCCAAGCGTCGGCAGGCACGCCTTGATCGTCTGAGTGGCCGGCCGCAAGCGGCCGGCCACTTGGGAAACCTGGATCCGCTCCTTGATGCGATGTGGGGTGAATGCCCGGGAACAGGTCCGAATCGTGGACCGCCCTGATGATATGAGGGGATGACCAGGTCCGACTGGACAAAAATCTTGGATATAACTCGAGCCGAACGTCGCTGGACGGACTGACGTTCCTGGACAATGGCAGTCGAGATGGGGATGGGAGAAGGTGTGGGCTGGCAGGAGATAACCCCGCGAGCGGTGAGCGGCACAGTCGGCGCATTGATGGTGACGATTCCCAAGACATTCCCTCCGTCCTCCACTGTCGGCGAGGTCCGCTCCCTCTTTGCCGACGATCACGTGCACATGGCCTTGGTCGTCGCGGCAGACGGAGAGCTTCTGACCACGATCGAACGCGCTGACATTCCCACGGAAGCACCCGATGAGTCGCCCGCTGTGCAACTAGGGGGGCTAGAGGGCAGGACGGCCTTGCAGTGCTGGTCCATTAATCGGACGACCGGGTGGCTGAAGCATCAGGGCCGGCGTCGGCTTGCCGTCGTCGACGCCGGCGGGCACCTTCTGGGCCTCCTCTGTCTCAAGCGCAGTGGAACGGGTTACTGCTCAGACGCGGGCGTACTTGCTCGGCAGCAGGAATTGGACGAACAGCGCGCTGGAGGGTCTCCACGCTGCGCCTGATTCGCCAGGGATTATCCACGTTCCGCTCGGTGGTGCGTTTTAAACCACTAGCCCACGGCGGGGCAGCCGCTCGATTCGGCGCGTTCTGCACTCGGGTACGATTCTCCGGTGACGGTTTCAATGGTGTGCCCTGCCGGCGAGATGGTCAGCGAGGGTGAAGCACGGGCGGGGACTGGTTTTGTTCTTGCCGGAGAACGACGCGTTCGACGGATCGCGACTGAGTTTGGTCCCCGAAAAGGACTCCGGTGGCCTCGGGGAAAGGGTGAGTGCATCACCAAGACCCTCGCCAGCATTTCTGCTGGCAAGGACCTTGGAGTCGAAAGCCGTGCAAGTGCATTCGTGCTTTCGAAATTCGACGTGCTGCAGTGAACCATTTTGGGCGCCTGCACTGGTTCTTTGACGAATACTATCGACAAAGCCGCAGGCGGCCACCCTCTTGATGGGAGGCTGGAACCGAGGGAGGCATTAGTTCGACTACAGCCTGAGCGACGCAATCTACCGGTGGCAAGAAGGCCGGACACATTACATTGATGACTTCGACAAGGCGTTACCCATCTCCGAGCCGTACTCCCGTGCTGAATAGCGACGCTACGGCAACAATTCATAACCGTCAGATTAATGATAGAGCCGCCGTTCCCCGAGATCTGACGTAACCCAGATGATATTGTGGTCAATGGTCAGGGCATCTATTTTTCCAGCAAATCGGTAATTGCCATGTTCGAGAACCACGTCGTGCCCTTCTTCCAGCAGGCCCCAAGCAGTGGTCGATCCTGTCCCAGCCCGGGGAGGCCTTCCGTTATTGTTCCCGGCCAAACCGGGCTCGGATATCCTCCATTGTCGGGATTCAGCCTAAGCGCCTGCCGCACGCCAGTGGACGGGGCTGATGGAAAGAAGGAGCCGTGTACCGGGGGTTGCACTGTACTGGACCGTGGTTCCTTTGGGAAGTACAAGCAATTCGTCGGCATCGCCTGTCAGGGTTTCCTTTTGTTCCCCATCGATAATGACCAACCGGGCCTGGCCCTCGATGACGTAGATTGATTCCTCGTACTGGACGGTCCAGGGATCGCTGAAGCCGTTCTCCTCGAAGGTCATGATGTACGTTCCAAGCTGCCGGAGGTCGCTGCCGGCCGTTCGATGCTCGATTTTTGCCGGACCAAAGTCGTTCACGTTGGCAGGATCAAAGGCGGGTTTGTGGATCAAAGAGATAGCCATGGTGGGCTCCTAACGCTGTAGTTCGTGATTTGATGAGGAATTCATCATGTTGAGACGGGATGCCCGGCTGTCCTGTATTGATAAAAGTGACTAAAGAGAAGAGAAATACAGAGCAAGCGCCTATATTAGCCCTGCAAGGCGCCATGGAGTGCCAAGGCGACGGCGTCCGGAAGTGGTCGGGAACGAGCCTGAACCGGATCGACGTTAACGTAGACGAGTTCGACCGTCGCCACCTCCGTCCCGCCACGAGCAATCCAAACGTCGATCTTGAAGCTCGAATTCCCGACGTTTCGGCACTTGACGTCAACGTCGAGAATGTCGTCGAAGTAGGCGGGGGATTTGAACAAAAGAGCTGCACTGACCACCGAGGGATCCGTCCCTTCAGCGACCAGCTTCGGGTAGGGCCAACCAATGCTGCGGAAAAACTCCGTCATTGCCACGTCTGCGACCTCGAGGTAGCGGCTATTGAAGAGGAACCCCTGCGAGTCGACCTCGTGGTTCCTCACGCGATGCTGGTACAGCGGCATCAGGCTCCCATTTCTGCCTGCAGTTTGGCGTAAAGATCCAGCCTCCGAAGTGCCAGTCCGGGTGCTTCAGGCTTTGCCCGTGAGGCGACCAAAAGGTCATGATCCAAGTCTGCGACCAGCACCTCTTCGTCGGCTGTTGTGGTGGTGGCCAAGATACCGTCGTTGATTCCCACTGTCTTGTCCACAGGCCCGGCGACAAGGGCCTTACCAACTGCGAACATCGGAGAATCGGTGGGAATGCCACTTGTACCGAATAGTGGTGACATCACTACGTACAGCTGGTTCTCAATCGCACGCGCCTGGCAGCCAGTACGTACTCGGTGGATGCCCCGTCGGTTCCATGTGAGGGATGGGCAAAGGATAAGGTCGACGCCTTTGTGGACCAGGTAACGTGAAAGCTCAGGGAACTGGATGTCCGCGCAGATCAGAAGGCCGACGGTAAACGGTCCGATCTTTGTGACCAGGAGTTCATCGCCGCCACGGGCGCCAAGCGCATGCTCCTGCGGTGTGAGATGGATTTTGTCCTGGGATTCTATCCGACCGTCCGGGTGGGCGATAAATGCTGTGTTGCGCAGCGATCCATCCTCGGCGACTCGGTTATGACTTCCACCGGCCACCACGATGTTGTAATCCCGGGCCATCCTGCGCATGCTCTCAACGAGGTCATCCGTGAACTCCGGAAGGAACTTCCAATAGTCGGCTGTGATTGTGTCGGTTGTTACTTCATGATCGGTGACTGCTCCGAGGAGCCCTGTGCTGGCCAGCTCGGGGAAAAGCACGACTTCGGCTTGCTGCTCCGCTGCGCGCTTTACCAGCCCCTCAACATGGTCCAAATATTGCTGGAGGGTCCTCTCAGGCCGAAGCTCGAACTGAATGGTGGCTACCTTTAGTGACGCCTTGGTCATAGGAATCTCCTGTCTGAGAAGTCGGCCGTCTCTGGTCGGCGATTCTTCCACGTGTATTCTTCCCGCGGTTGCGGACGAGTTGGTCGGCAGGTCGAAGAAGAGTGGCGCATGGCGTTGTTATGGCAATCCACGTGCCAGCCGACTCATGCAATAGACGCTAATGGAGCCTCGAGAGGCTGAACACTAGGAGGAATCCGAAAGGATAGTCAGCGTTTTGGTGCACAGTCCAAGAGTCAGGACCATCGAGTCGGCCGCCAAGGCTTTGGCACGGAACCGGGTGGCGGGAAGCTAATCTGCAGAGCTACTCAGGGCGGACCGGTTCATTTTTAATGCACCAGCAAAAACACTCGCCTCCCCGGCGATGACCTCCGCCATTACCTGGCCGCAAATAGGACCGCTTGCTATACCCCAGGCGTGACCGAGATTGACATAGGCGCCGTCAGCCCGGTCGACGATGGGCAAGTGGTCACTGGTTTCGCTCCCCAGACCTGCCCAAAGCCCCGTAACTCCGTATTCAGCAAGCGTTGAGTATCTGTCCAAGGTTGTTGACACCATTGCGTTGGTGGCATTGATGCTGATGTGCGGATTGAGTGAACCCCGTCCGTCAAAGCTGTTGCCGATGAATATCGACCCGCCCCGGTTTTGGGCAATCGAGTCATCATAGTCAACGAACGAGGAGGCGGACGCTCCGTCCACGCTCTGTCCGTGATTGGAGCCGTTCGGGCGGGAAAATATAGCGGCGTCATAGGTTGGAAGGTCAGTGAGCGCACCACATCCGTAGACCCCCCGGGGGCCGTGCATTATGGGGTTCAAGCTCGTGTCAATGGGCTGAGTCAGCATCTGACCGACTCTTGCGGTTCCGATGGGGACATGGATCCCCTCAGCGCGGAGGTTGGTTGACCAAGCACCCGTTGCCCACACCACGCCTGATGCATGAATCTCGCCCCGAACCGTGCGGACCCCCGTGACGGTTTCGCCATTTCGCAGTGTCGAAAGGACTGACGTATTTTCAAACGTGCGGACCCCGGCTCGAACGCAGGCGCTAGCCAGTGCGTTGACGAACTGGACACCATCTATTTGGGCGTCATCGGCGCAAAATACAGCGCCCAGAGCGCTTTCCGGAAGTATTGATGAGTGCTTCTGAGCCTCTTCACGACTGATCACGGTTGCGTCCAGTCCGGCTGCCCGCCGATTGGCGGCATAGTCTTCAAGAACCCTGCCCTGTGCGTCGTTTTCGAAGAAAAAGAGGCCGCCTTGATTGCGGTAGTCGAACACGTCGCCAAGATCGCTTAGGTATTCCTGGTACTTTTCCTTGCCGGCTTTAGCGAGTGACAGTTCATCTCCTGCGCGTCGGGTTTGCAGCCACAACGACCCCGGATTTCGTCCGGAAGCGCCGTATGTGGGGAACCGCTGCTCTACGACGACGACGTCGAAACCACGCTTGCGCAGCTCCCAAGCGGTGCAAAGCCCCACAATTCCTGCTCCTATGACGACAATGTCACCTGTCGCAAGTGTGTCAGCGCTCATGGCAAGATTCCTTCTTCCTTGGGCTGTTCTGTGCCCTCTTGGTTAGTCTTCCAGATAGACGAATCCGATAGCAGGATGAGAAGTCCTTGACGCATAACTCCGGAGGCCAAGTCCATGCAGCATGACCTGCACGTCAGATGACGCTATGGGCTGCATTGCCAGCTGTATGGTATTCGAGTCTCTACCCGTGACGTTAGGAGGCCACCGGCACTGTTGTAATTGTTTCTTGTCCAACTTTTGCCGAACAGCGTTAGAATTCTTACAGGGGGATGGCTAAATTTCTGGTCTAGTCTGGGCGAAAGCGGCGGGCGAGCCCAGACGCCGATCCCGGTCTCTTCCCGAGAGAGTTCCTTATGATAGATGATTCGAACTCCATGCCACTTGGAGCTGTTCTAGCGGACTTGGGTCCTGCAGCGAAGCTTGTCGCGGGGGATGCCTCCCTACAGTCGAGGCAGGTACGCGGCGCTGTGGTATTGCTGAAGCCGGAGGACTTGCCCGCCGACTTGGATGTGGTTGTGATATGTCCGGGTGAAGAGAGCTTCACAGACTTGGTTGCGGGCCGCCTAGATGGCCCCGGCCGCGTAATCTTTGTCACGGCCGAAGAGCCATCCCTCTCGGAAAGTATCAAAGCCTTAGGGGAGCAGCACATTGTCATCGCTGTTGATCCAGCCCTGAACGTTGCTGCAGTCGTGATGTCGTTTTCGCGGTCGATGCAGATGCCGGAGGAATCCGTTTCCCGCCGGTTAGCCTCCCTGCAGAGAGCACTCAGTCAAGCGATGACTGAAACCGAACCGATAGCGGCGCTACTATCCCGCTTGGCGCACGTATGTAACGCCAACGCTGTCCTGATCGACAGGTTCGGCAAGACTGTCCATGCAACCGGTCCCACCCCTATGTCGCTCCTGTTTGAAGAGATCGGCCGCACAGCGGCAGACTCCCAGAATGTGGACGTGGACGGATGGCGTGGGGTGGCAGCCAGAATTTCGGCTCCCGACGAGGCTGACTCTCATTTTGGATGGCTCGTCGTCGCAGCTCGGCGAACGAATTTTCCGGATAGCCATTCAACCTCCGCAACTCACGTCGCAGCAACCTTGGTGGAGGCCAGCCAGCGGATGGCAGTGGCAGCCAGACAGCAGGAAAGGGCCATACGCACTGCCGTGCTTGAGGAGGCGCTGGCCTTGCGCCGTGAGCCTCACAATCCCGAACTTGCGGCCCGAATCGCGGCTTTCGGCCTGTCTTTTGATGAGGAGTTGCGCACTATTGTTTATAGGCCGATTCGACCTGCGGTGGCATCGCGGTCGTTGCCGGCTACTGAGGATCTGTTGGAGATGTTGGGCAAGGCTCTTGAGTCACAGTCCATCGCCTACCTGATGACCGCGAAAGAAAAGACTATAATTATAGCTGCTCAGTGCAATGTTCAGGCCTTTCGGCGCGTAATCGTGGCTGAAGATTCCAAGCTCCCTGGAGCCCTCGTAGGAGTGGGCCGCAGTGTTCACGCGTTGGGAGACATCCTGGACTCTTATCAGGACGCCCAGCTGGCGGTTCGGACCCTTCGACGTAATTCTCGGGGCCCAAAGGTGATGGCCTACGAAGACTTCAACTATGCAACGAGGCTTTTTGCCGACGTGGGTTTCGACAAGATGATCAAATGGGCCCAAGAGTTCCTGAAGCCCTTGGAGGGACGGGAACTGCTTGTTGAGGGTCTTCAGACGTACTTCGAACATGCTCAGAACATCAATGCCGCGGCCGACTATTTGGAAATCCACCACAATTCATTGCGCTACCGCATAGCTAAGGCTGAAGAGATCCTGGGTATCAATTTGAGGGAACCGGGTGCCGTGTCTTCCGTCTTCTTGGCTCTGACAGCCCTTGAGCTTGGTCGGATTCAGCAGTCGCGCCCCAAATCGTCGGGCGATGCTGGACGAAGCCGTCGGCCATCGGACGTCGAAGCCAGCGATGTCCTGCCCTACTCGAGGCCATACGGCGAAAGAGCCGGCGTTGTCCGGGCACCTGCACGATAAACGCTGGGAGTGAACCAAGAGCGTGAACGTGGTGAAGCCGATCCAGGCGGTGTCACACTTAGTGCCAAACGAGTGCTTTCGTTCATGCTTGGACCGCGCGACGGGTTGGGGCCCCTACAGGAAGCGATGACCACGGATCATGACTTGGGTTCCGCATGGCGGTATTGCTACACACCTTCAATGTCGCGGCTCACGACTGAGGCCGGACCAATTCCATCATTTAGCGTGGAGAAGGTCCGGCCCGATCGGAGCGTAAGAGCAGCATCGTAATTCAAATGGGTAGCGTGGTACTTAGAGAGGCAGCATCGGCTAGACCCCGATACCGGCCCCCAAAGTGGTGGTCTGCCTTGATGACAATCCGAGCGTAAGGTCGAGTGCGGTTGAAACCCTACTGGTTACTTCCGGAATGCTGCCGATCCCCTCCACCTCCGTCAGGATGCCGCGCTCGTTGTAGCGGGAGGTAACAGCCATTGTCTGGGTGAAATACAGTTGCATCCTGCTTCTGATGACTTCGGCGGTGTCATCCGAGCGGTTTTCGCGGTCAGCCCGCAGGAGTAAGCGCTGTACCAGTTCCTCAGTGTCAGCAGTGAGCTGCAGTACGAGGTCGAGTTCGTAACCCTTGGCTGCCAGGATTTCGTCGAGATAATCCACCTGACCCAGAGTGCGGGGATATCCATCCAACAGAAATCCCTTGTCTGCGTCGCTCTCTTTCAGGCGCTCACGAATCATCGCGTTCGTCACTGAATCGGGTACAAATTGCCCTGCATCCAGATATGATTTTGCAGTTTGACCCAGGCGTGTTTCATTTTTGACATTTTCGCGGAAGATATCTCCGGTTGAAATGCTGACGATCCCGAACCTCTCGGCAATGTACGTTGCTTGCGTACCTTTGCCAGCCCCGGGGGGACCTATAAGGAGCATTCTGATCACGGGCGCATCCTATCTAGCGGGGTGAAGTCATTCTGAGTGGGTGTGGAAACAGGGGAGGACGACACTCGTGGCGTCGTGTCGTCTCGCCAGCACTTGAAGAGCTCCGAGAGCGTTGGAAACCATACATCGTCAAATGAAGTGACGTGGTCGAGGAACTTCTCCAGCATGACAAGGTTGTGCGCGCGCCCAATCGTCTGCGGGTGTAATGTCCATGTCATCGCGCCACCTGCACAGCGCTCATAGGCGAAATTGAAACTGTCAATCCAACGAGCCAGAACGGTCTCGTTGCTCTGCATGAGCGGGCTTCCCTTGAAAGACTCGAGTTCGGGGAAATCGTCGAGGAACCAAGACACCGGGAACTCGAGTACGCTGCTCTCTGGGCCGAAGGTGTTTCCCTCTTCTTCGCTAACGCCGACTACCATCCGCGGCCGGTATGGCTCGAAGTCCCTGCCCATCAGGGACGAGTCCCAGTCGAACTCGAATTGGGCAAGGAGGTCGAGGGTGTTGTCGGTAACGTCCAGTGCCGGTGAGCGGTATCCCTGGGGACGTTGACCCAGGAGCTTTTCATGCTGGGCTATTTGCAATTCCAGCAGACGTTCTTCCTCGGCTCGTTCGAGTGCAGGCACATACTCGTGGTACACACCGTGTGCGCCAATCTCATGGCCGGCCTTGACAATCGCGTCCACAGAGCCCGGGAATGTCTGCATCGTGTGTGTAGGCACGCACCAAGTCGTAGTGATTCCGTAGCGCCGGAAGGCGTCGAGAAGTCGTGGTGCACCGACTTCGGCACCAAATTCACCTCTGGACATCAAGGATTGGGAGGTCGAGCGGAAAGTGCCCAGCCATACGCTCTGGGCATCAAAATCGGGGCTTAGCGAAACAGCAAGCCGTTTGCCTTCTGGTAAATGAAGAGGCACTTCGAGCACCTTTCTATTTCACGCAAGGAGATCACCTTGACGAACCTTATGGAGTATGAGGCCACCTAGACCGGGCGACGAGAAAGAAGGACGATCCAGTCGCCTTCCTGGCAGATCACGCCGTTCTGGTTCAGAATCTGAACCCGAGTAGTCACAACACCCCGGTCGGGCTTGCTGGCAGACGGCTTGATGCCAATCACTTCTTCACGAACACTGATGGTGTCACCAATAAAGATCGGGGCACGGAGGTTCCACTTGTCGATCCCCAGAAAGGCTATCGCTGAGCCGTTCTTCCATCCCAGCGCCATTTCCAGCCCAAAGGCGAGTGAAAGTGCGCCGGGACCATGGAACACCCTGGTGCCGAATTCTGTCGTTTTGGCATACTCCTCGTTGGTGTGGAGCGGGTGCATGTCGCCGGACCATGTGGCGAAGGTTACGACATCGAATTCTGTGACGGTTCGTCCCGCTGAGGTCCACTGCTGTCCAAGATCCAGCTCTTCCAGGTAGCGCACGGCTGACTCATTGGTCGTGCCGAGTAGGTGAGTAGTCAATGTTGTTTCACTTCCGTTTGGTTTTTGGTGCTCTTGTGGCGGGGTAGGTACCGGAGCTAATAGCGAATGACTCCGTCTACTGGGGCGGTCAGGGACGGCCGGTAGAGGGAGAGTTCGTCGAGGGAGTGGCTGAGGCGGTCGCCTGAGATCAGTTCGGCTACCAGCTTTCCCGTGATCGGGCCGGCCAAGTTGCCGTAGACGTGCCCGGTGGCCAAAACCAGCCCGGGAAGTTCCTCCACCTCGTCAACGATCGGGAGGGAGTCAGCGGTGGCGGGGACGAGGCCGGCCCATGCACGTTCGATACCGAGGGACCTGTAGTTAGGGAAAGTTGTAAGCAATGAATCGATGGCCAGCTTGAGGCCGGCGGCAGACATCCTGTCATCGAGTTGGTCGGGGTAGTCCATCGGGCAGCCTATGAATAGGTTCCCGTCCTCGGTCTTGGCCACACACTCCATGTGCTCGAGACCAGTTGACTGGTCCTCTGAAGGGGAGGTGAAGTACTCGTCCCTGTAACTGGGGAGATTCCGTATGTGGGCGTATTGTTTTGCCGCAAGCGGACCGTTCAGGATTTTATCGAGCTTTTCCTCTACCGGAGCCAGAAGGACAGCACCCAGTCTGTGCGGCTTGATCGGTACCGTTACGCCCTCTGATTCGAGCATCGTAGACCAAACACCACCCGCCCATACGACCTTGTCCGCTGAAACATTGCCGCCGACAGTTCGTACTCCGACTACCTTCGAGCCATTCCTCAGTAGTCCGAGGACCGGCGTGTTTTCATGGATTCGTACTCCAAGCCTTCGGCATTCCTGCGCCAGGGCGCGCACAAACTTCGGTGTCCGAATCTGGCCATCTTCCGGGCTGAATGTTGCTCCAATAACATCGGGCGGCAATATCGGAGCGGCTTCGTGAGCGGCCTGGTCGTCCAGGAGCTCGGCTTTGAAGCCATCAGCGATCCGGGCTTCCACAAATTCCTTGTAGACCCTGCGCTGGTCATCCGTGTAGAAAAACGTCATGGCGCCGTTGCTTCTATATTCGAAAGACGGCCCGAGGATATCTGCAAAGTCGTCGTACAGGGCCCTGCCTGCTCGGGTCAGCTCTACGGCGTAGTCTCCGTGGCGGTTCTGCATGTGAAGGAATCCGAGATTTCGCCCGGAAGCTCCGTGACCAAGTTCCCGCTGCTCGAGAAGCACAACATCGTGCCCTTTTGAAGCAAGAAAATAGGCGGTTGACACGCCCACCATTCCGCCGCCTACAACGACCACGCCGGCCTTGTCGAGGTTCATTTTGTCATGTCCTAACTTCGTCTTGATGCAACACGTATGAGGGTGCCGAATAACGAATTTTCGGCGTATCAAGCTGGCTCTTATGCCCGGCCCTGGCTCTTTTCCGTCGTCAACAGCGTGGCCACGTCCCGCCTGTTGATTTTGCCGGTTGTCGAATTCACGGGGAGGGACTCGACAGCGATGAATTCGTTGGGGACCTTGTAGGACGACAGGCGGGCCGCGGCAAACGCCTTCAGTTCAGCTTCGTCAAGAGGCGCCGGGCCTCTGGGGACCACGGCGGCTACCACGCGCTGGCCGTAAACGTCGTCGGGAAGTCCAACGACGGCCACTTCGCCAACAGAGGAATGCTGCTGAAGTACTCGCTCAACTTCTGCGGGCGAGATGTTAGTTCCGCCGCGGATGATGACATCTGAGAGCCGCCCAACGACGTAGACGAAACCATCCTCATCCACCCGAACAAGGTCTTTTGTGCGGTACCAGCCGTCCTCAGTGATGACCGTCCGTGTTTGTTCTTCGTCGCGCCAGTAACCGAGCATCAGCCCCGGTCCAGTGGAGTACGCTTCCCCCACCTGTCCGGCTGGAACTTCCGCGCCGTCGGCGTCGAGAACTTTTAGCTTCGACCGCGGCACAAGCTTGCCTGCTGAGCCGGGCTGGGGAGTTGGGTTTGCGATGGGGTCGTAAGTCACCAGGGGCAGGCATTCGGAGGCGCAATACGCATCCAGGACGGGTAGTCCAGTCTGGGCCTCCCAGCGGCTGAATGCGGCTTCGTTCCTGGGCTCTCCGCCGGAGATACACAGCCGAAGTGATGGGAAAGCCGGGCGATCCCCTGCTTGGAGTTCGGCGTACTGGGCCAGCTTCCCGAAAGTCGCTGTCACGCCGGCCAGGAATGTGGCGGAATGCTCCTCAATGGCCGGAGCTATCATTTCCGGACGGGCCCTGCGGACTACAACAACAGTGCCGCCGCGAAGCAGGACCGCCAGGGAAGTGCTGGCAAGCCCATAGAGCCATGCCATCGGCAGGCAGATTATTGCCTTGTCTTCGGGGGAAAGATGCCAAACTTCGCCATAGGTGTCCGCGCAGTTATATATGGCTGTGGCCGAAAGCATGATCGCTTTCGGTCGGCTTGTGGTGCCTGACGAGAAACAGATCATGGACAGCGGTTCGCGAAGACCCTCGGGGTTCGTTAGGGCGTCGTGCCGAACACTGGTTATGTTGAAGTCAATGATATCGACGATGGGCGCATTTTGCGCGGCAGCAGTGATGTGCGCAGAATTTACGCTCTCGGAGACGATTATCAGGGCGGGGTCACTCGTGGCAATCGCGTATTCCAGGTCCTCTGGACCTGAAGAAGGATAGACCGTGACCAGCACGCCGCCGCTGCGCCATACTGCGAGCGCCGTGGAAAGATACTCAGCTGAGCTTTCTGCTACGAGGGCTACCCGATATCCCGGCTTCAACCCGGCCTCAAGTAGTACGGCTGAGCGGTGCTCGATGGACGCCTGGAGATCCTTGTAACTGATGGAGGTGTCGCCGTCGACAATCGCTGTTTTCTCGGGGTACTGATTGGCAATGCTTTCCAGCGCTGAGACACAATCCGTTAGCTCCGTCGACGATGTATTCATATCCGCTCTACTTTCGTTATTTACTTGGAAGATTCCATTGAGCCCGTTGAGCCGATCTGGCCGAACTCAACGGGCGTCTTTGGCTTGGAGGCAGTCGATCCTTATTGCTGTCCGACTGCAAGTCGACGAAGAATTTTCTCTGCATCTGTTGCCATGTTCTCGACAATCTCTCCAGCAGGCAGGATCTCGTGAACGAGCTGCATGGTCTGTCCCACGGGCATCATTCCGAAGTCCATGTCACCGTCCTGATATCCAGTTTCGACCCGCGTGCCGGCAACCGCGTACTGTCCGGGGAAGCCAGCGGGTTTTTTCTCCGACGACTCCCATTCAGAGGTCCATTTGTTCTCGAATGCACGCATACGCTTACCGCTGTATGAGTAGGTGATGGTGCTGTCCTTGAAGGACCCTCCCACCACTCTGTTCTTGAAATTGTCGTGCCCATACGCTTCGGGGCTGGCAATGAACCGCGTTCCCACCCAGACGCCCGCTGCGCCTAGAGCGAGCGAGGCGGCCAGGCCGCGTCCATCGGCGATTCCGCCGGCGGCCAGGACTGGCTGATCCACCACATCAATGACCGCCGGGACGAGGGTCATAGTGGATGCGTATCCCGTGTGCCCGCCGGCCTCAGTTCCTTGAGCGACAATGAAATCGACACCTGCCGCGCTTGCTTCCTGGGCCTTGCCTACGGAGCCGACGAGGGAGAACACCGTGATCCCGCGGTCCTTACACTCTTTGATGAACCAATCAGGTGTAGCGAACGTCAAAACTACTGCCGAAGGTGCGGCGTCCAGGACAATCTGCACCTGGTCTGCTACGGCACCTGGTGTGAGCATGGCCTCGACACCTGCCAGTTTCTTCTGGTCAGCCCCGGAGAGCGACTGCCACAGCTCGCGTACGGGAGCCCACTGTGCTTCATCCTCAGAAGTCAACGAATCCGGCAACAGAAGGTTCACCGCGTACGGCTTGTCGGTTCCGGCTTCGATCTTCTTGATTTCGGCGCGCAGCTCATCCGGCATGAAGCTGACTCCGCCGAGGCATCCCAAGCCGCCGGCGTTACTGACCGCGGTCACGAGCTCAGCCTGTGCCACACGGGCCATGCCGGCGGAGCACACGGGGTATTTGAGGCCCAGAGCTTCTGTCAATGTTGTCTTGATCATTTGTACACCTTTCACATCGAAGCCCTTGATCACTCTGGCTTCCGGATAGTTCATGTTGGCCCCCAACGGGGGAGCGGGTGGGGTTTCTACTGCTATCAGGCCATATTGTCGGCAGGGCTACGTTGCGTTCCAGCCGCCGTCGACCTGGATAGTTTGCCCGTTGACATAACCGGCGAGGTCGGACGCGAGGAACAGCACTACGCTCGCGACCTCTGCGGGTTCGCCCGATCGTTTCGCAGGGATGAGGAAGTCCATGATTTCGGGTGACACGCCGATACCACGCTCTTGGGTTGAAACGAGATCGCCCAAAATTTCCTCAGACGTGGCACGAAGGTTTGTCTTAATGACTCCGGGGGCGACTACGTTTGCGGTTACCCCGTGTGGGGCAACATCGATGGCCAGGCGACGGGTAAGTCCCTCTATGCCGGCCTTGGACGCGACATAGGAAATGCCGTCTGCTGCGCCCCTTTGGCCCGCTACAGAGCCGATGGTAATGATGCGACCGGAGTTCTGCTTCGTCATCACCTGTGCTGCTGCACGGCAGCCGTAAAACGTTCCTGTCAGGTTGACGCCAATGATCTTGGCCCACAACTCTGGCGTTGTCTCGAGCACGTCGGCGTATCCGTCGAAGACTCCCGCGCTGTTGACCATGACGTCCAGTTTGCCTGTCTTTTCCACAACCTCGTCCACCAAAGCAGCCACAGAGTGGTAGTCGCTGACATCTACTACCCTCGTGTGGAGGGAGGCCGGAGAGCCGAGTTCCAGCCGGGTCTCTGCCAGACGCTCTTCTGAAATGTCACTCGCATAGACTTCGTAGTCTGCTTCCACGAATGCTTGGGCAATTGCTCGGCCGATGCCCGAGCCTGATCCGGTGATAATTACGTTTTTGCTTCCCATGCCCTACAAGCTACGTTGGGGATCTTCCGAGTGAAACTGTCATCTTCACGGCTTTTTGCTGACGATGTCGTGGAAGCTACAGGAGCCGGGCCGGAGGCTCGGTATCCGTGCCGGCCGGATCAGCCGGAAGATTTCGGTTAGCCAACGAGCCCGGACAAAGACGCCGCAGCGGTTATGCCGGCGGCACTACCCTGGTCGGCCACCTGATCGTACGCTGGGGGACCCGGCGCCATACAGGTTGCCTGATGGTCAGCGAGTTCAGATACAGATGCCCGGTAATTTCTACGCCTGAGCGCTGCGGCTTCAGAAAATCTCCAATGCCGGGACGGTTCGGTGGATCCTAAAGTTCAAGGACATGGCCTACATACTTTGGAGCTCGGCTCGTCAACTTGCCCAGCACCGCAGGTCACTTTGGAATACATGACGGTTCGGGAGAAACATTGGAAAAGGACACTGCAGACCAGTCCGGGGCTTATTGGTCATCCTCTGTCAGCCAAGTCACTGACACGAATGTTTTCGTTCGCGGTTATGACCTCGAGGACCTCATCGGGCAAGTCCCCTTCACGGCAGCCATATTTCTCGTGATCCGTGGACGGATCCCCTCGGACCATGAGATCCGGGCCTTGGACGCAGTCCTCAGCGGAATCCTGGATTATGGTCTTGAAAAGCCCGGGACAGTGGCCGCGCGGTTTGCTGTCTCCGCCAACCCGAGCATGGCCATCGGCATGTCGGCCGCCTGTTTGTCTGTCGGGAAGCACACTCTGGCGACTGAGGACAGCGGACGCTTCATCCGTGCTACGCACGCAGAGTTTCTCGGATCTGGCCTCGCACTCGAAGCTTTCGCCGAGGAAAAGGTAAATCGCATGCGTGCAGCAAAAGAACGCATCCCAGGCTTAGGGCACCCTGTTTTCAAAGTTGTTGATCCTCGGGCTGAACGGCTCCGGTCGATTGCCCAGCAGGAAGGCTTGTGGGATCAGGCAGCTGAAGTGTACGAGGCCGTGCATAGGGCCTTCACCAAGCTCCCGGGTAAATCAGACATCCCGATAAACGACGTTGGTGTTATGGCCGCGATACTGCTGGGGCTGGGCTTCACGCCCGAAGAAGGCACCGGAGTTGCCCTGCTGTCAACTCTCCCTGGCGTTATCGCCCACGTATCTGAGGAACTCTCCTCAGGGAAGCCAATCCGAATCGTCCCCCGAGACTCAGCATCCTATGAGGGGACCACTGGCCGGGATTTTGCCGCGGACCGACTCGAAGCCGGCTGGGGCCCTTCGGGGTCCTAGCGGTAACCGAACAGGAGCAAAGATGAATGCGGGAGCCGGAAATCGCCTGATCCCTTCAGCGACTCGATTCTTTGAGGATCTTCAACCCGGAGACTCGTGGTCGTCTCAAGGGCGAACGATTACAGAGACGGACCTGGTCACCTTCGCCACTTGGTCCGGAGACATGCACCCCCTGCACACCAACCAAGAATACGCGCGTGGCACCCAGTTCGGGGAAAGGATTTTCCACGGTCCGGGGACACTTGCCGTCGCTTTTGGCTTGGAAATGGCAATGGGATGGAAGGACCGTTCGGCCATAGCATTTCTGGGCATCCATGAGTGGAACCTTGTCGCACCTGTGCGCATCGGCGACACGATTGCCGTACGGGAAGAAGTAGTAGAGCTCCGGCCTTCTGCGACCAAACCGGACCGGGGCATCGTGAAAACGAGGCTTCACATACTCAATCAGCGAGGCGAAGTCTGCCAAGAGGGATTCTGGGTTGTGCTGCTGTATCGGTCGGCGGCTTACACGCCATGAAGACGGAGGAAGCGATGAGCAGCACCACGTACGAGGAAATGGACTCAACGGTACTCCCGGCTCCACGGCTAGCCGTAAGCGTGGTCCTGATGAGGGATTCAGTTGACGGAGTTGAAGTGTTCGTCCAACGCAGGGCACTCACTATGGATTTTGCTGCCGGCGTTGTCGCATTCCCAGGAGGCAGGGTAGACGCTGTCGACTCCTCACTATCGGCGCCCAACCTAACGCTCTCGGATTCACAGGCAAGGGCGTGGAGCCGGACCAGCGTTGGAGCCGAAGCATCGTTCGCGCGCCAAACTACCGCCCGCCTTCTAGCTGCCGCCATCCGCGAAGTTGCAGAAGAATGCGACGTTGTCCTCCAGCCAACAGCCCTGGTTCCTTGGGCAAACTGGATCACACCCGAGGGCTTTCCCAAACGTTTCGATACGTTCTTTTTTGTCACTGCCGTAGCGCCGAAACTGGAGCCTAGGCATGTCACGACGGAGGCAACGTCTTCGGAGTGGATATCCGTTCGAAAGCTCCTCCAAGACGAAGCGGCCGGGAGGCTTAAGCTGCTGCCCCCAACGCTTGCGATTCTCGATGAGCTTGTAGAAGCGCGTACCACCGAGGAAGTGCTTTCGGTGAAACGGCCCATCGAATCGGTGTGTCTTCAGCTTGATGAGATAGAAGAGTTTCATCGCCGGCGGCAACAGATGACGAAGGACACCAGGGAGCAGCCTTGAAAGAACATCGCCGACCCTCTGCCAAGACTTTCACCGGAATTTGCGTGAGGAGATTGGTGGGTTTGCCAGCTAAAGAATTCCTCACTACTGCATATCCCGACGTGCGTGCCAGATTTTGTCGGGACCGAAACTGGAGCCTGATAACGCTATGACTCAAGATGTCCTCTCCACGCCGGGCCATGCACCGGTTCTTGCCCGGCTGGAAGCCGCGGGGGTGCTGGCCGAGGAATCTGGCCACCGCATTGCCGCATATTCCTATGACGCGTCCAACTACCGGGTTCCGCCCATTGCCGTGGTCTTCCCGCGAAGCGTCCAGGACGTCGTTACGACGATGGCTGCATGTCGGGAAACCGGCACGCCGCTCGTCAGCCGTGGCGGTGGGACATCCATGGCTGGCAACGCCATCGGCCCGGGCATTGTTCTGGACTTCTCCCGATACATGAACCGCATCATCAGCGTCGACGAGGCTACCAAAACCGCCGACGTCGACCCCGGCGTCGTCCTGTCCCATCTCACGCTTGAGACCGAAAGGGTCACTGGCGGAGGGTTCACGTTCGCGCCGGATCCTTCCTCGAAGAACCGCGCCACCATCGGCGGCTCGCTCGGGAACGACGCGTGCGGTAATCACTCCGTACGGTACGGCCGCACCTCTGATCACGTGCTGGAGATCGACGTCGTCACTTCCGACGGTGCACAGCTAACCGCCACACCGACCGGTCTACGCGCGACTGACCCAACCGACGCGTTCTCGGTCTCCCGCGCCTTTGAGCTGGGGGAGGACCTTAAGCAGCTCGCCCAGGACAACCTGGCAAGCTTCAGGGTTGAGCTTGGACGTATCCAGCGCCAGGTCTCCGGCTACCATCTAGGGAATCTCCTGCCCGAGAATGGATTCAACGTGGCCCGGGCCCTGGTGGGAACCGAGGGCACTTGCGCGGTCGTCGTCAGGGCCCGCATGAAGCTCGTTCCCAAAGCGCCCAGCGCGCTCCTTGTGTGCCTCGGCTATGCCGACGTCGTGGACGCCGCGAAGGACATCGAAACCATCCTTGAATTCTCTCCCGCCGCCGTCGAGGGCATTGACGAGGCGATCGTGGACACCATGCGGATGCGCCGCGGTCCCGACTCCGTGCTCGGCCTGCCCGAAGGCAAAGCCTTTCTGTACGTGGACCTGGATGGTGACAACCCGGATGACGTGGCTGCCGAAGCGGATCGACTCATCGAACGGCTCGCAGCCAACGGCCGTCTCGTGGACGGTCGTGCTGTCGCGGACACCACCGAGCGGGCCACTTTGTGGCGTGTCCGTGAAGACGGCGCCGGCTTGTCCTCCCGTCCAGCCAGCGGCGGGGAATCACAGGCAGGCTGGGAAGACTCCGCCGTGGCACCCAAAAACCTTGCCGCGTACTTGGCTGACTTCCGGGAACTGCTGGACGAATACAGCCTGACTGGCATTATGTACGGGCACTTCGGTGCCGGCTGCATGCACATCCGCATCACTTACGACCTGCGTAGCGACGAAGGCCGGAACGTGTTCAGCAAGTTTACGCAAGCCGCCGCTGAACTCGTCGTCCGGCACGGCGGGTCGCTCTCCGGCGAGCACGGCGACGGGCGCGCCCGGTCGGCTCTGTTGCCGGTGATGTACTCACCGGAAATGATCGCGGCGTTCGGCACCTACCGGAAGCTGTGGGATTCGGCCGGGCTGTTGAACCCCGGCTCCATCACCGAGCCCAATGCCTTCGAGGACAACCTAGCGCTCGAAGGGATCCCGGACCGCGAGTGGCGGACCCACTTTGAGCTTCGGCCCGTTGAGGCTAAGGCTGCCGGGGCCGATCCGTGGGTCCACGCTGTTCAGTCCTGCATTGGCGTAGGCAGGTGTCGGTCCGATGCCGGAGGCGTCATGTGCCCGAGCTACCGTGCGACCGGCGATGAAAAGGACTCAACGCGCGGCCGTTCCCGGGCTCTACAGGACATGGTTCGCGGTGCAAAAAGCATCGACGAAGGGTGGAAGTCCGAGGACGTCCGGGAGACGCTGGATCTCTGCCTGGCCTGCAAGGCCTGCTCCAACGACTGCCCCGCCGGGGTGGACATGGCCACGTACAAATCGGAGTTCTTCTCCCACTACTACGAGGGCAAACTGCGCCCCATGTCGCACTTCTCCCTCGGATGGTTGCCGCGCTGGCTGAAGCTGACCACCCTGATCAGCCCGCTGGTGAACCTGGTCCTGGCAAGTCCGCTGGGCAAGGTCGTGGCCGCAGCAGGCGGATTGACGACCCACCGGAAGATGCCTAAGTTCGCGTCCCGGACCATGCTCCGCAAAGAGCTGGCACCCTACGCCAAACCGTCAACCCCGGCAGATGCCGTCCTGTTCATCGATTCGTTCACCAAGGGCTTCCGGCCCGAAGTAGCCGGTGCAGCCGCCCGGGTCATGGAAAGCACAGGACGCACCGTCGGCTGCGAATCCGACGCTTGCTGCGGCCTGACCTGGATCTCCACCGGCCAGCTGGACACTGCCAAAAAACTGATGGGCAAAGCGGTCGCGAAGCTCGACGACGGCACCGGGACACCCATCGTCGTTATTGAGCCGAGCTGTGCGGCGGCCCTGAAAAAGGACGCCCCCGAACTGCTCGGCACCGAAGCCGCCGAACGCGTCTCCCACAGGATCCGCAGCTTTGCCGAAGCCGTGAAGGAATGGGTCGACGGCGGCTGGACGCCACCCGTCATGCCAACGGACGTCACTGTGCAGACCCACTGCCACGAATACTCCACCTTCGGGGCAACCGTCCAACGCAAGGCCCTGGCAGCCCTCGGCGTCGCCAACGTCAACGAAGCCACCGGTTGCTGCGGAGTCGCCGGGAACTTCGGCTTCGAAGCCAACCACTACGACATCTCCATGAAGGTCGCCGAGCAAGCCCTGGCTCCCGCCCTGGCCCAAACAGCCTTCGACGTCCCCGTCCTTGCCGACGGTTTCAGCTGCGCCATGCAGGTCAAACAGCTTGAGCCGAATCGCAAGAGCCTGCATTTGGCCGAGCTGCTCGACCAACGTCCCAAGCGGTGAAATGCAGTGAAGAGTAACGAGGAAGCTGCAAGCCCTCCGGCCGTAGCCCAACCTGACGCCCAATACATGCCTCTCTTCTTTGACCCGTTGGAAGAGCTGACAGGACACAGCTCCATTCGGCGAGCACAATCGGCACCTGCGGGCCCGTGGAAGTCGTCCATCCAACGGCCGCGATCGGGAAAACGCTCCCGCGACAGGGCGCTTGACCGAAGGGCCATGCTCGAGATGGTCGTCCATGACCTGCATGCCCTTGGTGTCTTGGTCAAGAGCAGGGGCAATAATTAGGGGGGCCCTCTCCACCTCTGGAAGAGCAATCAGCTTGATTAAGTACGTTGTATATTCGAGGAATGACAGACCAGAAGAAAATCACGCGCTCATTCTTCGAGACGCTGCACCCTGTACTGAACCGCTTGAACATGGAACGGACCCTTTCGCCCGGAAAACTGGGCGTTCTCCGGAATCTGTCTGAGCATGGGCGCGCAACCACCTCGGAACTAGCTGTGGCTGGACAGGTCAGCCCCCAGGGCATTTCACTCGCTGTCCGTGAGCTCGAACGGATGCAGCTGGTGACGCGCACTCCTGACAACTTGGATCGTCGCCGGGTCTGGATCCAATTAACAGACCAAGGCAGCCAAAAGCTCTCTGAGGAGGTGTCTGTCGGGTATGGCTGGCTTGACCGGGCAGTCACGGACCGCTTGACGCCGGAAGACTGCAAGGCACTCGAGGCAGTCATCCCCGTTCTCAGGAAGCTGGCGTCGGAGGCCAAAAGCGACTGAACTCGTCCCAGTTATCCGGAAGATCTTGTAACGGTGCTAGGAGAATTGCGTTGATATCATCCCGCGTCCCGGTTGAAGTAGAGGACCCGACGAGCGTGCAAGCCGCCATTGAGGGTCGTTTCTCTTGCCGGGCGTTCCTGCCCAACAAAGCTGTGGCCCAAAAGGACATTGAAGAGATACTCCGCGTCGCAAGCCAAGCAGCGTCCGGTACGAATACCCAACCCTGGAAGGTCTATGTGCTGCAGGGCGAGCGGCGGGACACCCTCGTCAATGAGGTCTGCGCGGTGGACGACGCAGTCTACGCCGATCCTGGTCTGGCGGAAAAGTATCACGAGAAGGTCGACTACTACCCGACGGAATGGGTTTCACCGTACCTTGAGCGGCGGCGTCAGAACGGCTGGAGTCTGTATGGCCTTCTCGGAATCGCAAGGGGCGAAAAGAAGAAGATGCACGCCCAGCTGCAGCGCAACTATCATTTCTTCGATGCACCAGTGGGACTGATGTTTACGGTCGATCGGGTCTTGGGGCGAGGCTCACTTATCGACTACGGCATGTTCCTGCAGAACATCATGCTCATGGCGCGGGCTCGGGGCCTGCACACCTGCCCGCAAGTGGCATGGAACCACTATGCGAGGACCATTATGCCCATCATCGGAGCTGGTGCAGACGAGACGCTGGTCTGCGGCATGTCCCTTGGCTACGCCGATGAATCAGCCCCGGTGAATACACTGGTTACGCCGCGGGAGACGGTGGATAGTTTCACACGTTGGGTTTGAACCCGCCAAAAGCCAAGTCAGTCCTACTGCGCTGCATTGCGCGCGCAATAGGACTGACTTCGGACTTCACTTACGCGTCGGAAGGTTTCTTCTCCTCCGGGACGACGGGGAGCTCGACGTATGACTGACGGATAGCGTCGTGGTAAAGCCGCTGCTGCGCGGTGACGAACTCTGTCCCCCTCTGATCACCCGTGTTGAGGTTTCGGTCCCACCGAGGGAAGCAACTGTTGGTGACCTGCACCCTGATCCTGTGACCGGCCAGGAACGCGTTGCTAGTTGACCAAAGATCGATCTCGATCTCTTGGGGCTCGTCTGCACCGCTGTCCAGGCGGAGAATTCCGTCGGTCAGGTTTAGGGAACGTCCGTCGGGATCCACGTCGCATAGGCGCGCGACCCAGTCGGTCGATGGCGCGGAGCTTTGCACGTGCAGCTTCACCCTGATGGGGCCCGTCACCTCGAGATCTTCCTTGAGTACTCCTGAGGTGAAGACGAGTACGTCGTCACGCGCCTCGACAGGCGCTTGGTCGACAGGGCCCCGCCCGGGGCCGAGGCCGACCGTCCCACCCCACGTGGGCACAGGGTCGGCGGGGTCGTAGTCAACCTCACTAGGACGGCTGTCCTGGGGCGTAGCCGTGCTCAGGCCACCGCCAGCGTGCAGATGCCAACGTTCGGTGCGGGCGCGTTCGAGCGGCCAAGTCTCCTCGTCGCGCCACGCGTTGCGTCCCATCACAAAGATCCGCACCGGTGCTGTGCGCTTCACCTGCGCGTCACCGGCGACGTGGCGGCGCAGGAACGCCAATACCTCGGCATTCCAGGTTCCATGAGGATGCACCGCTGCGTCCCGCGACGAAGCCGCACCGAAGTCAAGCGCCCCGATCACGTTTCCGAAGTCTGTATGTGTCCACGGGCCGACCAGGAGCTGCGACTCGAGACCGAGGTCGCGCATGGTCATGAAGGCGTCGAGGGTTCCCTGCACGCAGCTGTCGAACCAGCCACCCGAGTGAAAACTGGGGACCTGCGCGCGCGCATGCCGACCCGCGACTCGCATGTGCTGAGTGGCCTCGACGTCGTCGGCGTCACCGGGGTCGACGAACCTCGGTAGCCCGTTCCGGTGGATGACTGGCAGTTCAGCAACCGGGAGCCCCCAGTAGCCCGTCTTCTCCAGATTTTTCATCTCTTCCGTCAGCGCGGCGACGCGATCCGCAAGCTCTCCATCGCTCAGGCCCTGACGGGACAACCAGTCGAAGCCCGCAGCCATCGACCACCCCGTGATGACCGAGATCTGTGTGGCACCCCCGCGGGCGACCAGGGCTTCGCGCGGCTCCGACCAGGTCATCAATGGTGTGATCGCCTTCAGCGCCGGCGGTTGCTCAATGGCGGCGCGCCACTGGGTATGGCCGCAATAGCTGCCGCCAACCATTCCCACGCTGCCGTTCGCGCCCGGAAGTCCGGCGGCCCACTCAACGGTGTCGGCACCGTCTTGCCCCTCATGTCGCAGGGGCTCCCAGACGCCTTCAGAGGCGTACCGGCCCCGGACGTCTTGGATCACCATTATGAACCCATTGCGGCATACCTCTTCGGCAGGGAAGCCGTTCCACGCGTTCTCTGCTGCATCAGCCTTGTTGTAAGGGGTCCTCACGACCAAGGTCGGCCACGGACCCTGGCCAAGAGGCCGGTACACGTCCGCCCGCAGTACGACGCCGTCGCGCATTCGTGCAGGGACGTCCAGCTCCACTTGCACTGAAGTTGCCGTGTCAGTATCCGCGTTCATGTCGTTCATTCCTTCTGCTTTTGTGTCCTGGCTCACTTGTCTTCAACCTGGTCGCGGAAGATCCATCGGAGCGTCTCGGGAAATACCGCGCCGGCGTGCCCGAGGGTGTGCCCGGCGGTGCCGTACACGAACATCGAATCGTAGCGGCGGTACTTCAGGGCAGCGTCGAGGTCGTGGTTGGCGATGGGGATGTTGCCGTAGATGATGTCGACGTCACGCTTTCCTGTCTGGTGCCAGACCCGGATCGGCTTGCGCGGGGCGCGTCGGACCATGCTGGGCAGGTTGTTCGCGCCCAGGATGTTGATGAAGCTGCCGCAGTGCGAGAT
>NZ_JAGGPR010000023.1 GCF_018613695.1 Arthrobacter sp. ISL-95
ATTGAGATTCCCAATGGCCCGGCACGGCCCGGTCCTGAACCTCAGCAGGACGTTCGGAGATATTGATCATTCCAGGGATCCGGTTCTTGCGCTGACCGGCCTTACGGCAGGGCTGCCTGACAGCCCGCCCGGTGCGCAGACACACGGCCAGATCACGCTTCAGCGCCCCACGGGACTGGACGTATAGGGACTGGTAAATCGTCTCGGGTGACACCCTCATCTCCGGCTCATCAGGGAACTCAACCCGGAGTCGTCCTGCGATCTGCTCGGGTGAGTACCTCTTGTTCAGGTCTTCTTCAACCTTCGCACGCAGCACAGTATTCGTGTGCAGTTTCGCTGGTTTCGGGCGCGAGGCCCGCTCGTAGGCCAGTGCGTGCGCTGAGGTAAGCCCGGTACGGCATCCCTGCCACCGAGTTACGCCGCAACTCCCTCGAAATCGTGGAGGCCGCCCTACCGACCACGGCGCCGATCTGCCGCAAAGATTGTCCCTGGGCGCGCAATTCACGCTGGGCGAAGGTCAGGCAACGGCCCTTCAGATCACGGCCCCGCCGGGGCCTGACACCACCGGCCTCAAGCAAGACCCTGCGTCCGGTACGCCTGCTCGTATTGATCGGAACCACGGCATCAGTGATGAAATCACCTGCCTGCATCCCGGCCCAAAAAACCTGCAAAAGATCAGGTCTCACATGAATTGAATACCCTGCCATGGCAACACCCATCCGCTAAGTGTTGCAATCACCGCAAGAACCCAAGGATCCTCCTACGGGACGACCGCATCTTGTCCTGATTGGTTCTGTCACCAGGTCGGACCGTGCCTTATCCGCTTTCCGGCAGTAGGAACGCGATTCGCTGCTCCGGAGCCCACACGTACGTGTCATCGCAGCCATAACCCCTCAGCCAGGGCTGCCTGGCCACGACCCGAAGGTAGAACCCTTTGGGGTACTCCACGTCCTCGCTGACGGGCTCGGACGCGATGTGGATCGCTCCGGCCGGGCCGCGACCTGCGGACAGGACTGAGTCCGGCGCGTTCGACTGGTCCATCAGCGCCAACCGCAGGTAAGGGCCGGTCACCAAGGGACACAGTTCCAGACCCTGGCTCCTTGCCGTCGCGAAAACCTGGGACTGAACGGCGCCCTCCAGGAGACCAAGCTGCTCTACGGTCCGCTCCACAATTCGCAGCGTTCGGTCTACAGGTGCATCGAACGCGGGGTGAGCGAGCAGGGTCTCTGCGTGGGCATTGAGCTTAACGCCTGCATCGCGCAGTGACCGGACGACCTCGGTTCGCGACTGCCCACCTACCCGAACCACAAAACTCTCACTCTTCGCTGTGCTCATCATGAAGTGATTCTCCGTCATTGGCGGCTGGCCAACGACCTCGCATGGCCCAGACCGTTACCTGGCACGCTGATGGATCTCCTTACGACCCACGCAACCTCAGTGCAGACGACTTCTGACATTGAGTGCAGTTAGCTTCTGAAAATGACATTTCCAAAACCCGCCAGACTCCAGAATCACCGAAAAACAACTACCAAACACCGGTCGAAAACCTCTAGAAATAAGGGTAAAAGCCTGTAAATCCGATTGGATAAACGCTAGAATAGTAGTAGCAAGTCAGCCAGACGAACCTAACCAAACTGATACGAAACGCAGGACTGAAAATGACTTCCTCAACCACCGATTACACGGTCTACACCAAGCCCGGTTGCCCTAACTGCGACCGCACCATGGAGTACTTCAACTCCAAAGGCGTCACCTACACGCCCGTGGACATCACTGAAGTGCCGGCAGCGCTGGAGTACATCACCCAAGAGCTCGGCTACTCCCAGGCGCCCGTCATCGTGAACAACTCCGATGACCAGGACCACTGGTCCGGCCTCCGCCGGGACAAGCTCGTCCAAGCCGCCATGAACCACACGGCAGCCAACCGCCAGGAGGCATCATGAAAGCCCAGCCCATCACCGCCGAGACCATCGCCCTGATCCTGGACGGCCATGGTGTCCTCTCGGAAGTTCGCACTGACCCTGAAATCCAGGCTGTCGCGTACGGGCTTGCGTTCCTGGACTCCCCTGCCACTCCGGCCGAGAAGCGGTTCCACGACGCCTCCACTGTCTTCTATGACGAGGAAAGCGAAAGCAGGTACGAGGTCAACAACCGCGATCTCTTTGAAGAGCAGCTGAGCGACAGGCTGAGCGTCCGCGTAGCCGAACTCGCCAACGCAGGGTGAGGACCATGAGCACCCCGCACCCGGTGGACGGGTTCAAGATCAGCCCGCGGATCCCGTTGGAAGTGGACCTGTTCCGGGAGACCAACCCCGGCGGCAGGATCTACCCCGACGCCAAGGAAGAACCCTTTGCCGGTTACTACGGCATCCCTTCCAGCGTCGAGGACGACCGGTACCTTGCTGCGATCAGCAGGGCACCGATCGGGGCCGGCGGTCTGTGGGATGAACACACCGCGGACCAGTACCAACCCAACGCCCTCACCCACGATGAACCGGGTGGGACCGAACCTCAGAACGAAACCAGCACGTCCACCGAGAACACCACCAGCGCACGAGGAAAAGGAACCATCATGGCCGGCGAAACCACCATTACTGTCATTGGAAACCTGACATCGGACCCCGAATTGCGGTTTACCCCGTCGGGTTCAGCGGTAGCGAATTTTACGATCGCCTCGACGCCCAGGACCTTCGATCGTCAGTCTAACGAGTGGAAGGACGGGGAGACGCTTTTCCTCCGCGCCAGTGTGTGGCGGGAAGCAGCTGAGAACGTGGCAGAGTCCCTGACCAAGGGCACTCGCGTGATCGTGTCGGGACGGTTGAAGTCCCGGTCATATGAGACCAAAGAGGGCGAAAAGCGGACCGTTATAGAGCTTGAGGTAGACGAGATCGGCCCCTCACTGCGTTACGCAAACGCGAAAGTGAACCGCACCCAGCGCAGCAACCAGGGCGGAGGGAACGGCGGCGGATTCGGCAACCAGCCCAACACCGGGCAGGCTGCCCGGCAGGACGACCCGTGGGCCGCAAACACGTCAGCGAACGCCGGTTCCTGGGGCAACGGCCCCGACTCCGAGCCCCCGTTCTAAACCACTAGCTGTCGGGGTCGGCCATTGCCCTGGCCCGGCACCACTCCCTCCAACAGGTACAGGACTTGAACATGACTCATGCAGAGGATCTTCGCCGTTGGGCGAAAGGAACGTACACGACCGAAGCGGCCACCGAGCTGTTGCTGCGGGCGTTCAACGGGCGTTTCGCCGAACCGGGTAACCCGTGGATCCACACGCCGGCGACCTCCGATCACGAGACAGACCAGGCGGCATGGATCGACTTTGATGTGCTGGCCGAAACCGCCCACAACGGCGCCTATTCCGGGGGAGAGGCACGCTTCTTGCTGCTGACAGCTTCGCTGGCGGGGAACGTCCATGTGGTCCTCGCCGATGTCCTGACCGGTTTGGACCGTCATGTGATTGATCTGGTCCTGGCTGCAGTCTCACACGCGACCGGCAGCCACGACCATCCCGGGATCACCGTGGCCGAGGACGGGACCCCGAAGTTCTCCGGGCTGCCGACGACGCTGTACCCGTGGCCTGGTGACGATGACATCCGCTGAGAAGAAGGGCCCCTACTTCACGGAAGAGGACCTGAAGCAGATCCGCGCGGCGGTTCAAGCCGTCGGTCAGTTCGAGGGGTATGTGTCCCTTACGGACTTCGTTGAAGCAGCTGCGCGCCGGGAACTGCGACGGCTGCAGCGCAAGTACAACAACGGCCGGAAATGGCCGGGAGTTGAAGCCGGCGAACTTCGCCCAGGGCGGCGCACCCGCGCCGAAACAGCAGCAAAGGAGGACCACCCGTGACCACCACCCAGCACAGGGTCCGGTTCCTTGGACGTGTCCCGGCCGTCCTTGCCCTGGCCGGTTGCACGGCCCAAGGCGGACCGCTGACTGTTCCTGCCGGCAGCCATGCGCCGTTGCATGAAGTCCCGTGTGAAGCGACGGGCACGGTGGAGCGGCCGCCGGCGCTTCAAGCCACGGCCAGCGGCCCCTATGCCGTGGAGACTGTGGTGGATGGGGACACGATCCGGATCAGCTGCAACGACACAGCACCCGCGTCAGACTCGTTGGCATCAACGCCCCGGAAAGCGTCAAAGACGACGCACCCGTCGAATGCGGCGGCCCGGAAGCGTCCACCTACCTGCACTCACTCCTGGACGGGAGCCAAGTGTTCCTCTCGGCGGATCCCGGACAAGGAGTGCGGGACAAGTACGACAGGATTCTTGCCTACGTCTGGACCGCCGATGGCACTCTGGCCAACCGGGCGATCCTTGAACACGGCCATGCCGAAGCTACCGGCTACGGCAAGCCCTTCGCCTACAGCGAGGACTTCACGGCGGCCGCTGACCAAGCCCAGGAGAACAAGGCGTGTCGATGGAGTTGCTGAGACCACCGACCGCGCAATACCGAATCGTTAGGGGAACACCATGGCCGTCGTTCTGATCTTCTTCGCAGCGTTCGCCGCTGTCGCCCTGGGCGGCTGGATCATCTACGCACTCACGCACCCGGTAGCCGCCGGCCAAGGCATCCTGATCTTTCTGTGCAAGACCGCCGGCGTCATCGCGTTGATCACCGCCGTGGTGGCCTGGCTCGGTCAGAGTCTGCTCCAGGCAGTGCCACCGGCGCTGTTCATGGTTGCCTTCTTCTTCGCCGCGAACCGGCTCGAACGCCGCTGGCGCCGCTGGTGAACCAGCCACTAACTATGACGCCCGACGAGAGACGCTTTTGGTCCAAGGTGATCAAGGGCCCGCGGGAGAATGACTGCTGGCTCTGGACCGGTGCGGTCGGCGACGACGGCTACGGGCGGTACTGGATCAAGACTCCGACAGGTCAACAGGCTGTCCGGCCTCAACGCTTCGCATACTTGCTGTTGACCGGTGAGCAGCTGGACCCCGATACCAAGCTCATGCACTCCTGCGATATCCCGCTATGTGTCCGTGCCACCGGCGCAATGGACAGCCACTTGTTCCCTGGCACGCAAGCCGAGAACCTGATGGATCGGTCCCAAAAGAGACGCCACGCCAACACCCATTCGTGGCGTTGGCGTGGCGTCGGCCGCGCTAACTTCACCGCTCAGTCGCGGCACTTCGTCACGCGCTCAAAGAGCACGGATGGGACGAATCAGTGATCCGACCCCTCATGTCCGGACACGCTCCCGACGCTCCCACTCTCTTCTGAGTCCTGCGCTTCGGCCGATGTGTCAGTGCCAGCCTTGGCCTTCTTCGGTGTGGCCACGTCGATGCTGCGGACATAGGAAACGCTGACGTCCAGGAGTTCTGCGATGCCCTGGCGGGTCTCGCCGGTGGCGAGCATCTTCCGTACTGTTTCCTTTGCATCACCCATGGCCGAAGCCGCGTTCTTCTTCGCCGTGGCTATCAGCTCCGCTGCCTGCCGTTCGGCTTCTTCGACGCCGGCTTCGGCCATCATTGTTGCGGCGTGGTAGTCGGTAGCCAGCGACTGAAGCGTCGCTTCGCGTTCGCGCCGTTTCGCGGCCAGTTCCTCGGTCTTCCGGCGTGCCTGAACGATCATCGTGTTGCGTGTCTTGCCAGCCATCACGCCCCCCTTTGGTGTGGTCGGTTTTCTGTCTCTTATCCCCATTCTTGCAGAAGGCACTTGGCCACCCGAAAACCTAACGGTTAGAAGCCCACCCGTGTTCGATCCGGAAGGGCCGACGGGGCCGTTGCAGTCGGTTTTTGCGGGCGCTGGCAGGGGTTAGACACAACTTGCCTGGGCAGGCACGGAACCACAGCTGTTTGTCGGGCTGTGCATAACCCCTGCCAGCGAGTATCAACAATCAAAGCTGCCGCTTTTCATATGGATACCCGCACCAATGATGATGGACTCAATCCGACATTTTTCGAACCGATACTCGCTAGCTCGCTTCACGCTCAAAACGCCAAATTTAGTCACACCTCTTGCATTTCGAATAAGCGAGGCCGATTCCGCTAGAATCGGATCATGATGTCGCTGCACGTTCTCAGTGCTGGCACCGGCTACCTGTACTACACACAGGAGACCGCCAGCGGTGATGAGCTGCGCGCAGGCGACCGCCAGCTGGGCGACTACTACACCACCCAAGGTCTTCCTCCGGGCCAGTGGCTCGGACGCGGAGCCGAAGCGCTGGACGTATCCGGGCAGGTCACCGAAGCCCAGATGGCGAACCTTTTCGGGCAGGGCCGGCACCCGGAATACGAGAGAATCCTCGCCGCGAAGCTTGCCGAGGGTCTTCCGGCGAAAGCGGCCGAGAAGGCCGCCCAGGCTGAGGCCAAATTAGGCCGCCGTTACTACGACTACGGCCCCAAAGACAACGCCCTCGCACAGGCCATCAGCGTCCGCGAGAGCGACTTCGAACGCATGCAGGGCCGCAAACCCACGGCAGCCGAACGGCACCGTATACGGGCCACCGCAGGGGCTGTGATGTTCTGTGAGGACCACGGACGCCCGCCCGCTTCCAAGGAAGAACTGGGCAAGTACATCACCGGGCAGCTGCGTCCCCAGCAGAACGCTGCAGCCGGGTACGACCTGACCTTTACCCCCGTCAAAAGCATCTCCGTACTGTGGGCTCTCGGCGACGGTGATACCCGTCGTCTGGTCGAAGAAGCCCACCAAGCCGCGCTCAAGCAGTCCGTGGAATATCTGGAAACCCACGCCCTGGCTACCCGGTTGGGGACCAACGGCATCGCCCAGACCTCCGTCAAAGGAGGACTGACGGCCACCGCGTTCCGGCACCACGATTCCCGCCTAGGGGATCCGAACCTGCACACCCACCTCGTGGTCTCCAACAAGGTCCAGGACCTTCAAGGGAACTGGAAGACCATCGACGGCAAGCTGTTGCACCGCTCCGCTGTGGCCGTCTCGGAGCACTACAACACACAGATCCAGGCCTACCTTGAAGAGCATGGGGTTCAGTTCGAAGCCCGCACCGTCAACGGGTCCAAGCAACCGGTCATGGAAGTGGCGTCCGTTCCACGCGAGCTGAATGCGCTCTTTTCCAAGCGCAGCGCGGGGATCCGTTCAAGCCTGACGGAACTGCGCCAGGCGTATGAAGAACAGCACGGCCACAGCCCCGACCAAGCCGCCCTGATCAAGCTCGCACAGGCCGCGACGTTGGACACCCGGCCCGACAAAGAGGCACCCAAGACCCTCGCGGAACAGGCCAAAGCATGGCGGCAGGAAGCCGGAACCCTGTTCACCGAGAAGGACCTGACACGCATCACCGGTGCCCGTTCCCGGACACTCCGCCCCGCTGAGACCGGGGTCGATATTGACGCCGTTGCGCGTCAGATTGTCGCCGCTGTTTCGGACAAGCGCTCGACCTGGACGGCGCAGAACGTCATGGCCGAAGTCAACCGATGGGCACGCGAATACGCCGTCGAACACGGACCGGTTCCGACCGGCACCGTGGAACAAGTGGTCTCCCACAGTCTCAGCACCGCCTCCGTGCGCATCACCCCGGACCAGGTTCACGGCCGGTTCGAAGCACTCACCCGCAACGCCGGAACAGCTGACTTAAACCACCGAACCGACACCCGGTACACCTCCACGAAGATCCTCGAAGACGAAAACCTGCTGCTGCGTGCAGGCAAACGTGACGTCATCCCGGCAGCCTCCATGCAGGACTTCGACGCCGCCGTCGACGCCTACAACCTCGCCGTGGCCACCGGGGAAAAGTCCCACCCGCTGGACGCCGGACAGATCGAACTGGCCCGCGAATTCGCCACCTCATCGAAGCTCCTGGCCGTGGGCATCGGAGCCGCCGGTACCGGAAAATCCAGTTCCATGGGCTTGGTCCGCGCTGCGATCACCCACGCCGGCGGCAGGGTCATCGGCCTTGCACCCTCAGCTGTGGCGGCGGCGAACCTGGGCGAACAGCTCGGCATCACGGCGGCGACAACGGACAAGTTCCTGCTCAGCCCCAACGAGGCTTTCACAGTCACCCCCGGTACGCTGGTCATTGTCGATGAAGCCGGTATGCAGGGCACCGGCAAACTCGCCGACGTCGTCAGGGCAGTGGAAGCCGACGGCGGACTGGTCCGCCTCATCGGCGATGACCGGCAGCTTTCCGCCGTCCAAGCCGGGGGCGCGCTGCGGCTGCTGATCAACGAAGTCGGTGCGACCGAGCTGGAGACCATTCACCGGTTCCACAGCCCCGAAGAAGCAGAAGCATCCCTGCTCCTTCGCACCCCTACCGAGCACGAAGCTGACCCGTTCGCCTGGTACAAAGACAACGGACGGGTCCAGGCCGGAAGCATCGAAACCGTTGAAGGCCTGGCGTTCGGGTTGTGGCAGAGCCGCCTGAACCAAGGCGACGCCGCGGTGATGATGGCACCGACCAACGAAAGCTCCCAACGGCTCTCCGAACGTGCGCAGGCGTACCGGATCGAGACCGGTGAAGTGGCAGGCACCGGGACGTCCGTGCAGTTGCGCGACGGTTCCCATGCCTGGGCCGGGGATCACATCGTGACCCGTCTGAACGATTCCCAGCTGAAGGTCAAGCGCGGCCGGGACGTTGTAAAGAATGGCGACCTCTGGACTGTCGAACAAGCCCACGAGGACGGGTCCCTGTCAGTGGCCCATCTCGAGCATGGCGGGACGATCCGGCTCCCCGCGGAGTACGTCTCAGGGCATGTCCACCTTGGCTACGCCCTGACTACACACCGCGCCCAGGGCATGACCAAAGACGCCGGTATCCCCATCCTCGATGCCTCCACCACCCGTGAGAACGCCTACGTCGCCGCAACGCGTGGCCGGGATGAAAACGTACTGTTCGTCGCCGTCGAAGAAGGCCAGGACAGGGACAGTGTTCTCGCCGCGATCGCCGGGAACCACAGCCAGGACTCCTCCGCACACGAAGCCATGGCCGCCGAATACGAACGCATCAACTCGCCCCTGACCCTGGCCGATCAGTACCGCTACGTCACCGAAGAAGCCAACACGCTGCGCATGGCCGCCATGGCACGGGAGATCCTTGGACCAGACGCAGAGAAGTTCATCACCGCTGAGTCCTGGGGCGCGGTGGCCACCCACCTGGCGAAGGCCGAACAGGGCAGCTGGGACACTGCCGGGCTGCTGCGAACCGCAGCCGGTCAACGCGAATTCCAGAGCGCCGATGACCTCTCCGCTGTGCTTGCCTGGCGCGTGGAAAGTATCATGGACAAAGCCCCCGAGCTGATCGCCAAAGCAGGCGAACGGCCCCTACAGGGACTCACCGATGAGCAACTGGCCGCACTCCGTGCAGAAGCCGAGGCCGGTGCCCGGGCCGCCCGTGAAGCAGCTGCAGTTCACGGCCCGAAACCAGCTGACCACTGGACCAACCGCAGGCACGGTAGCCTCACGGACGCCGAGCTTGAACGCCGGATCTTCACCACCCGGTTCACCGCACGGGAAACAGCTTCCATCAACGACCCCGCCGCTGCCCGTCGTGCCCACCAGCAGCTGCGCGCGCTCCAAGACGAACACCGGATCCGCAACCAGCAGCTCAAAGAATCCCAGCGCACGGCCGAAACAGCCGAACGCGGCGGCCGCAGCGTTCACGGGAAGAACCCCGCCGCCGGTGCCAACACCCAACGCGCCTGGGGACACGAAACCATCGCCGCCCGCGCACGGGCTGAGGAACGCCTCCGCACCCTCACACCACGCCCCGCCACCGCTGTACCGGCACCGGACAGGCTGCCTGAATGGCTCGCCCCCGCACGCGCGGCCGCAAGCCCGTACCTACCCCAGCCCTGGAAGGAAGAACTCGCCGCCCGCCGCGAAGTCCTCGCCGCGAGGTTCGACGAACGCGGCCACCTCCTGGCAGCCACACCACCGGAATGGGCGCAAAAACTCGGTCCCGTCCCGGCACGCCCCGACGCCGCCCAACAATGGCGCGACACCGCGGCAAGCATCGAAATGTTCCGCGCCCGCTACAACGTTCCCGAAACGGAAGCCACACCAGTGCCAGAACGGTTCAGAAACGAAGAAATCGGCCAGCAGCTCCACGACCAGGCAGTGACCGTGTCCAAACGCTCACACGCCCTGCCCGAACGCGCCACCGAAGAAGACCGGACGCTGGACGCCCTGCGCGCCATCGAGCGTAACAAAGACACCCACGCACCCGAAGCACCCGCTCAGCGTGCAACCGACGCAGACCGACAGGCCAACGTCCAAGAACCGGCCGCCATCACCCCCGAGCAGACCGAGAAGCCACGACTCCGCAGCCGCTTGGAGAAGATCACGGCCGAGCGAAACGCTGCACGGCTCGCAGCGCAGCAGCAAACAGAGCCGCAGACCGACCAAACGGCCGAGCAGAAAGAAGCCGCCAAACAGCAAGCAGAACGTGCAGCAGCGCAGGCCCGACAAAACCAACAAGACCAAGGACGCGAGCTCTAGCCCCGGGCATCGCAGAACCTGCTGCGGTGGTGGAGGTGCCCATGTTGGCTGGCGTTCTCACAGCCAACCCCAAGCTTTAGGTGGGCATAATACGACCGAAGCTTCGGTCAACCGCTATTTGATCGGGGCTTCGCCAATTGAGAGGATCCGGGGGCGTGCCTGTCTGGGGAGCCCACGCTTGGTGATATCAGCTTTCTGCGTGGTCCTCGATGTAGTGCCCATATGCGTCTAAATCGAGTGCTAGTACTGTGCCCTGCGCGGACAGCCTCTTGTAGAGTCGCATTGCAAACCAAATTAGCTGTTGGTCCGATGGTGCGAAGACAAGCTCATCTTCTACTCTTTCGACTGCACCCGTCACTGACTGCTATTGCCAAGTCCAGCCGGTCTGTTTGGCTTCCCGTGAGGAGGGACTTGCGAGCGGCTTTTCCTTGGATGTCTGCCCGGGATGTCTCAGTGGCAAGCAGGCCTCCCAGAATGGGTTTGTTCGCTGGCTCTTGAGGTGGGTAAGTTCCCCGGCGTGTCGGATGCCTACGGAGGTTCTATGTAGTTTGCGGACGCTGCCGATCTTCTCCCGAGCATAGTCAACGTAGTCCTTGCTCAACTCCGGTTTTGCCTCGAATATCGCGTAGATGCTCTCGACGGGGACAAACGTCAACTCACCCTGCTGAAAGAACAGGGGTGAGTACTGGCGGTCGTAGACGGCCACATCTATCTGTTGGCTTTGTTTTCCGTACGAATCGATCGCAAAGACGCTGCCTACTCCGTAGCGCCGGGGGAGGAAATCGCTGAGCATGCGTATCCAGTGTTCCTCCGTGGCGTCGCCCTTGGCTGTTGGATGACTGGTGAAAGTGGGCATGAGGCCAAGCCCGGACAGCATGTGTTTCTGTTTGGCAGCAAACGCCTGTTTCAAGTCAAACGAGGTGCTCATGGGTGCAGCTGGCTCCGCGGGGAGCAGAAGCGTTTGACCGCCCAGTATCCCATGCACTGGTCAGCTTCGACTTCCAGTCCGATGTGACCTCCTGCGGGCGGCACATCCGCTTCTTCAACGTCATCGACGAGTACACCCGCAGGGCATTGGCGGTCATTCCGCGCCGGTCGTTCAAGGCCTCAGACGTCGTTGCGGCAATGGAGAACATCATCGCCGAAACCGGCACCGCCCCGACCTACGTCCGCTGCGATAACGGGCGCGAGTTCACCGCCGCCGCGCTGGTCGATTGGTGCAACACGCGGGCGTGGACACCGCGTTCATCGACCCGGGCTCACCGTGGCAGAACGGCTTCATCGAATCGTTCAATGCCCAGTTCAGAAGGGAACAACTCTCCGGAGAAATTATGGACAACATGGCCGAAGCGAAGTATTTGGCTGACGAATGAAAAGCTATCTACAATCATGAACGGCCCCACGGATCCCTGAACGGCACGACGCCGAACCGCTACTGGGAAAACTGGACGCAAGAAAACCGATTAGCTATCGCATAGACGCTGGACTGCTAACGGGGGTCCAATCAGCCGCCCAATCGTGTCGTCCCGCTCAGATAGTATGAGGCCATGCCTCGCTCCTATGGATTCCGCGTATTCATCGTCGAAGCATTCATGAACCGCAAAAAGGACCAGCAGCCGCTGGACTGCTCGTCGTCCTCAAACGTCCGGAACGAGATCGTCGAGCTGCTCGAGCGCCTCGCCACTAGGAACACGCTCCGGTTCCCGCCAAGGGAGCCCGTGGACGGCGAGCCCCAGAAACCGACGCGCACGGCGACGCTCACCGGCCCCGTGGAGGTCAGCTCCGAAGTGATCCACCTCGAGTTGGCCGTCGGCGAGACCGGCAGCCACGGGTACGCCACGCACGCCGTCGAACCGCCGATGAACATCAAGGACCGGTCCGCCGAGCAGCCGCACCGCATCACGCTGGTGTTCTCGCCCCAGCGCACGACACGGTTCATCGTCGTGTGCCAGACCATCCACCGCCGTGACGCGGTGCGCCGCTTCTTCCAGATCCTGACCGACGAGGGACTGAGGAAGAAGCAGGAGATCCAAGAGGATCAGATGCGACAGAAAGAGCTCTCACGCGCCGCTGGACAACGGCCCCCGGCAGCCACATCGCCAGCCCGGTTACTGTTCGACGCCAAGCAAGCAGCCGACAACGCGTTCCTCGACGAGATCCTCCGCGGGGCCAAGTCGGCGGCCGCCACGTTCACCAGCCACATCGGATCGAACCGAGGGGGCACCGCTGATCGAGTCGACCGCACGTTGAAGATCAGCCTGCTCGACGACAACCAGCGCCAGATCGCTCCGACCATCGGCCGGAAATGGATGGGTCGCATGCGCGACGGCCGCTCCACCAGCGCGAGCGAGGGAGTGTCAGAGGTGTCTGTTTTGCTAGAGGAAGAGCAGCTGCTCGCCGAACATGAGGGGGACCGTTATGACCAGGTGTCTCTCAGCATCAAGAGCGAGTCGAACGAGACGACCACCATCGCGGTCGACACTCTGCGCGACGTGTTCACCTACCCCGTGTCCGACGGCGAGCCCAGCATCATCTACTACTACGAGAAGGTCGCTGATCGGATCCACACGATCGCGATGCAGGACGACCTGCACCTCAACCGGATCGATCCCCATGAGGTGCAGGAATGTCTGGGCGCTTCGATATTCGACCACTAGTCCGGGGTCTTCGCGAAGGGCTCAAGCTTCGCCGCGCTCGTGCTCAGGACGAGAAGCCCGATCGCTGGACACGGCTCGTCCTGATCGGCGTTCCAGGAGTGGTACTGGTACTGATGATCACGTTCCACGTCGAGCTCACGAAGGCGGACCAGCTGCTCGCCGGGGCCGCTCTGCTGTCGGCCGCGCTGATCGGTGCCTTCGCCCAGATCGTCACCTGGCGGGAGAGGATCCTGCGGCGCAACCGCGAAGTCGAGAGGATCAAAGTCAGGGCGCTCAACGAAGCCGGTGCGCATGTCCTAGTGTCTCTGGTCATGTCGGTCGTGCTCACAGTGTCCGTCTTCGTCCTCGCCAACCTGACGCTCGACCGTGCACCGATCTACGTGCACATCATCGCCTGGATCCTGAGCGGCGTCAGCGCCGGCAGCTTCGCCTACGTGGCCTTGTCATTGATCATCGTGGCAAACCTGCTCTGGGACGCCTTCGAACGCGAGGAGCAGGACATCCTCGATGAGAACCCGCCCCAGTTCCCCTCTAGTCAATAGGCGTTTCGAGGTAGCAATGCAGCAGCGGCCTCAGGGCGTGGACCTGCCCGACAGCACCGCTTATTGATGTGCAAAGCAACACGTGCCTTTCGAAAGAGCGTGTCGGCTGGTGGGCACTTCGTCTGCTATGTAAATTTTCTGATACAAGCTTCAATATCGGCACCACCAAAGAAGAGATTCAATGACTATCACCACGCCCCCGCAGACTCAGCGCGTCGCGACGACGGAGAACGTCGTCTGGGCCACTGCCGACAAGTTCCTCCGCCACGTCGTCGAGGAGACCGAATACGGCGACTACATCCTGCCCTTCACCGTGCTCCGACGCCTCGAGTGCCTGCTCGCCGGTACTAAGGCCGAGCTCATCGAATTCGTCGACAAGCTCATCGCGAAGGACACTCCTGTCCGGTTCATCGACGCCGAAGTCAAGCGCCGCTTTGGTCTGAGCTTCTACAACACCTCGCCGCTGAGCCTCGAAGCGATCGCAGCGACTGATGACCACGTCGAAGCATCGGTGCTCAACTACATCGCCGGCTTCTCTCATAATATCGCCGACATCTGGACCTCCTTTGAGTTCCCGCGTCTGGTGAAGAAGCTGGCCGACGCCAACACGCTGCACCAGGTGATTCGTCACTTCTCGACGCTGGACCTGTCACCTGAGGCGATGCCGAACACCGCGATGGGCGACCTCTTCGAGAACGTCATGTACCGGGCCTTCGACAAGAAGGGCAAAGCGGCCGGTGCGTTCTACACCCCCCGAGACGCGATCAAGCTCATGGTCGATCTGCTCTTCGCCGCCGACGAGGAATCGCTGACCGGTCAGAACACTACGCGCTCCATCTATGACCCCACCGCAGGCTCCGGCGGCATGCTGCTGGTCGGCAAGGACCACCTCACGGAGCTAAACCCTGACATCGAGGTCAATCTCTTCGGCCAGGAGCTCATGGACTCCGCCTTTGCTCTGGGCAAGGCTGACCTCCTCATCCAGGGTGGTCTACCGGATGCGATCCGCCAGGGTGACACCCTGCTGGAGGACAAGTACGGCGACCGCCAGTTCGACTATGTGCTTTCAAATCCGCCCTTTGGCGGCGACTGGTCGAAGCAGGAGAAGAAGGTCGTCGAGCAGGCGAAGGTCCCTGGCTCGCGGTTCTCGCACGGCCTGCCGGGCAAGTCCGACGGCCAGATGCTCTTCCTCGCTCACTGCGCGTCCAAGCTCGCGCCGGCTGGCAAGGCCGGTCACGGCGGACGCGCGGCAGTGGTCTCAAACGCGTCACCGCTGTTCAACTCCGACAAGGGACCGAACGCCATCCGCCAGTGGCTCTTCGACGAGGACCTGATCGACGCGATCATCGCGCTACCCACCCAGATGTTCTACGGCACCGGCATCGCCACCTATGTATGGATCCTCGACACCAATAAGGAAGAAGCCCGTAAGGGCAAGATCCAGCTGATCGACGGCTCGGGCCTCTGGGATCCGATGCGCAAGCCGCTGGGCGACAAGCGCCGCGAGATGGGCAAAAAGAAGCGCAAGCTCGTCCATGAGGCGTACAAGGCTTTCGAGGACGCGGACCCAGCGATCTCGCGCGTGCTGACCAAAGAAGACTTCATGTTCCGCGACGTGCCGGTCTTCAAGCAGGCCCGTCTCGCGACGGTGTTCTCCGACGAAGCTCTCGAGACCATCGCCGAGCACAAAAACTACACCGACGAGCACGCCGACATCATCCGCGGCCTCGACGGCTCTATGTGGAACGGCCTGGCTGTCGCGTTCCAGCAGCGATGCAGGAACGCAGGACTCAAAGCTCCGCTCGGACTGATCGATGCCGTCACTGACGCCCTTGGCATCCAGGACGACACTGCGCCCTTGGCCGTCGACCGCAAGGGCAACCCTGTCCTGCTCGACGGCTGGAAGATCACGGAGCGTGTGCCCATGAGCGAAGACCTCGACGAGCACATGGCCCGCGAGGTGCTGCCCTTCGCCGAGGGCGCAGCTTGGGACGAGTCGAAGGCCAAGCCCGGCAACGAGATTCCTTTCACACGGATCTTCTACGTTCCCGAGGAGCCTCGGACGCTCGAGGAGATCGACGCTGATGTTGCGCGCCTCATGGGCGAGCTCGCTGAGATGTTCAAGATGGTGCACGAAGGATGACACTCGCTCAAAAGTGGAAAGCAGCACCGTTCTGGTCGCTCTATAAGCGTGGGAAGAAAACGGGCTTCCCAACCGAGGAACTTCTCTCCGTTTATCGAGACTATGGTGTCATTAAGAAGTCAGACCGTGACGACAACTGGAATCGCCCAGGTGAGGACCTCTCCGCATATCAACTTGTGGATGCCGGGGATCTCGTGCTCAATAAGATGAAGACGTGGCAAGGATCTCTTGGGGTTTCGCAGCACCGAGGCATCGTCTCACCCGCCTACTTCGTATACAAGCCGCAATCCCAGAATGACTCTCGGTTTATGCACTACGCACTGCGTTCAGACCACTACATCAAGGTCTATGCAAGTATTTCAAAGGGCGTTCGGCCTAATCAATGGGATCTTCAGCCTGAACAGCTTGATGCGATGCACGTGTTGGTTCCAGATCTCACCACTCAGCAGCGCATTGCCGACTACCTCGACCGCGAGGTCGGCGAGATCGACGACATGATGGCGAAGATGGACGAGTTGGCGGGGCAGTTGGAGGAGCGGCGCGACGCAGTAATTCTGAGGGAGCTGCAGGATATTCCGGGGCGAGCGCAGCTGACCCTCACGGTGGATGTCATCTCGGGATCCGGGTTCCCTGACAAGTATCAAGGTGCGTCGACTAACGAGCTTCCGTTCTACAAGGTTGGGTCTATGTCTTCCGCAGTGAACGGTTACCTCGGCGAGGACGAAAACTCGGTGAGTAGAAGCACCGCTGCTGAGCTTGGCGCTCGAGTGATTCCCCCGGGGAGCATCCTGATGGCAAAGATTGGTGCAGCGCTGATGCTTGCTCGCTTTGTGCAGACGACGAAGTCTGCATGTATCGACAACAACATGCAGGCGCTCGTGCCGCGTGATGGCGTTGTGGATCCTCGGTTCTTGGCGTACGCGATGACTGAGGTCTCAATCCCCTCGCTTGTCAAGAATGGCCCCGTGCCCACAGTTGACGTCATGGGAATGAAAATGACGCATATCGCATGCCCCTCGACACTCGACGAGCAGAAACGCATTGCCGATCACCTCAATGACGTCACCGGTAAGATCGACGCCATGCTGGCGAAGGTCGCCGAACTCAAATCCCTTCTCACCGAACGCCGTGCGGCACTCATCACCGATGTCGTGACTGGCCGAAAGGAACTGGCATGAGCCACCACCAGATCCTCGAGTACGAGTTCGAGTCCAATCTCTGCGAAGAGCTCGCTGAACGCGGCTGGCTCTACGAGAGCGCCGGTGACCCGAATGCAGCCGGCTGGGACACCGGCCGAGCGATTGTGCCCTCTGAGGTCCTGAACTGGCTCTCGTCGCAGTATCCCGACGAGTACGAGAAAGCTGTGCCATCCGATCTCACCAACGGTGCACTCGAGCTTGCGCAGCATAAGCTCCTGGACCACATCATCAAGGAGCTGGGCAAGACGACGAAGATGGACCCGATCACCGGGCACCCTGTCGGTGGCCTGCTTGGCGTGCTGCGGCGCGGCTTCACCTATGCCCAGGTCAGCAGGCCTGCTGCCAAGTTCGGCCCGGTCATGGAGTTCCCTCCGGAGAACCCGAACCTGCTCAGCGTCATCGAGAAGTCAGACGCGGTGCGCCTGCGCGTCCTTCGCCAAGTACGCTTCGACACGCAGACGAACGAAACGATCGATGTCGTGCTCTGCGTTAACGGTCTGCCGGTGGTCACGCTCGAGCTGAAGACCGACAACACCCAGACGGTCAACCACGCGATCGCGCAGTACAAGAACGACCGCGTGCCTGGTCCGACCCGCGCGCTTCTCGCCCCCTCTCGTGCGCTCGTGCACTTCGCCGTGTCCAACGACCTCGTCTACATGACGACCAAGCTGCAGGGTTCTGAGACAACCTTCCTGCCGTTCAACCAGGGCAGTGACGGCCACGCCGGCAACCCACCATCGGATACCGGCTCCGCGACGAACTACCTCTGGCGTGAGATTCTTGCCCGCCCGACGTTCCTGCGCATCCTGAAGAACTTCGCGCTCTTCGAGCCCAACCGTTCGAAGAAAGGTGACGGGCGGCTGGTCTTCCCGCGCTTCCACCAGCTGCGGGCGGTCGAACGGGTTGTCGCCGACATTGAAACCGAGGGAACCGGAGGCCGTTATCTGATCTGGCACTCGGCCGGTTCGGGCAAGACCAAGACCATCGCCTGGTTGTCGCACCGCCTGATCCGCCACGTCGGCACAGACGCGTCCTCGACGTTCGACTCGGTCATCGTCGTCACCGATCGGACCGTGCTCGATGAGAACGTCCGCGACGACATGAACCTCGTGCAGTCCAGCGCGGGGCTCGTCGTCAACATCGGTGACGCCTCCGGAGCGAAGTCCGTGCAGGTGATGCAGGCGCTGCTCGAGGGCAACCACATCATTACCTGCACCCTCCAAACTTTCCCGCACGTGATGAAGCTCATCGAAGACACCGATGCGCTGCACGGTCGCCATTGGGCCGTGGTCGCTGATGAGGCTCATTCCTCGCAATCGGGCTCCACTGCTCGTGCGTTGAAAGGTCTGCTGGTTGACCTCGACCTCGACCCGGATCAAGACCTCAGTGCCGATGATCTGCTGGCCGCAACAGATTCTGCGATCGCTGCCAGCTCGAACATCACGTTCATCGCGCTCACGGCGACTCCCAAGGCGAAGACCTTGCGTCTGTTCGGCACGCAGGTCGCCGGCGAGGACCGCTGGGACGCGTTCGACACGTACACGATGGCGCAGGCGATCGAGGAGCGCTTCATTCTCGACGTGCTCACGAACTACTCGACCTACGACATGTTCCTCCGCGTGAAGAACACCCTCGACGCCGAGGAGGAAGAGACCGAGGTTGAAACCGGCCGTGCGGTGAAGGAGATCGTGCGCTTCACGCGACTGCATCCCACTGCGATCGCTCAGAAGGTCCAGGTCGTTGTTGAGCACTTCCGGCGAAACGTCGCCCACATGCTCGGCGGGCAGGCGCGCGCGATGGTCGTCACCTCGGGGCGCAAGGAAGCCGTCCTGTGGTCGGAGAAGATGAACGCCTACATCGCCGACAAGGGCTACACCGGCCTCGAAACGCTCGTGGCTTTCTCCGGGTCAGTGAAAAACGACGCCGACGAAGATGTCACCGAAGTTTCGATGAACGCACTCGGTGACGTGGCCAGGGCCTTCCGTGAAGAAGACGAGTACAGGGTCCTCATCGTCGCGAACAAGTTCCAGACCGGTTTCGATGAGCCGCGCCTCATGGCGATGTACGTCGACAAGGTGCTCAGTGACATCGCCACGGTGCAGACCCTCTCGCGCCTGAACCGCATGTACCCGGGCAAGTCCGCTCCGATGGTCGTTGACTTCGTCAATTCGCCAGAGAACATCCAGAAGGACTTCGCGCGCTACTACACCGACGCGCACGTCGAAGGCGAGGTCGACGCGAACGCGCTCTACGAGCTCTCCGAACGCCTCGACTCGGTGGGCCTCTACACAGAAGTTCAGATGCGTGCCGTCGCGCAGGCATACATGGGCCATGCGGGCGGCGAGGCGATCCAGAAGGCCCTCGGACCCATCAAGTTCGCCTGGAGCAGTGGCCTGCAGAAAGCTCGGCTCACGAAGGACAAAGCCCGCTTTGAGGAACTGAAGCAGTTCCGCTCCGATGCGATCAGCTACCGCAACGCGTGGCAGTTCCTCTCTCAGATCGTCGACTACGACGATGTGGATCTGCGTCTGCGCGCCGTGCTCATGACGCTTCTCGCTCGCAACCTGCACCTCACGCCTGAGGAGTATGACAGCAGCTATATGGACGGTGTGCAGCTCGGGGGAGTGAAGCTCGTTCCCGAAAAGGTCAACGCCGATTACAGCCTGAATCCGGCTATCCAAGGCTCCAGCATCGAGCTGCCGACGTTCACGACCGAGCCAGGGGGCGTCGGGAGCAAGCCGCGGGGGCCCCTCGTAGAAGCGATCGAGAAGGTCAACGATCTCTTCGGTGAGAAGGGCGTCGACGCGGATCCAGGCAGCATCGCGGGCTTCATCACCGCCTACTGGGGCTTCCTCAACGCTGATGAGGAGGCGATCGCGATGGCCAGGAGCAACAACGTCGAACAGCTCAAGGGGTCGACCAAGTTCTCCGACGCGAGCGACTACGCCATGTATCAGGCGTTCCAAAACACCGACGAGATCAAGAAGGCTCTCGCCGATCCGGACGTACTCGCGTCACTGCTGGCGATCACCGCTGAGAAGATGCACGCCGAGCACCACCTCTCCGATCCTGATGAGGCCGAAGCTGGTGAAGTCGATGGAAATGCCTGAACGACAGGCAGCCATGCTCGAGATCGCCCGGCAGGTACTGGCAGCCCGACTAACCGCAGGGTTGAGCCAGCATGAGCTTGCTGACCGCGCTGAAGTATCCAGACCCTCGGTGGCCCGGGTCGAACGCGGCGATGATGTCAATACGTCAACCCTCGGCAGGATCGCCGCAACGCTGGGACTGTCGTTGCAACTGAAGAATCAGGCTGACTGACGATACCTCTCGCTGCATGGCCGAATGCAACAGCGCCCCACGACTAAGAAGTCTCGGGGCGCTGTTGTTCCTTGCCGCTAGATTAGCGCTGGCAGAGGCAACTGCTGAACAGCCCTGCGCGCACTGCCGAGCGGGGTGATCGCGTTCTCAACCTCGGTCGCGAAGTCCAGCAGATCCTCTGGTGTGCTTGACAGCGTCTCCCAGGAGCTGCCATCACGAACCGTGAATCCGAGACCAGGAAGATAATTGCCTGCCGAATCCGTGGCCGCCGTGAAGGGATGCGCGTACGACAGCTTGTTCCGAACCAACTGGCGAGCATCCTTGAACGCTGCAATGGCCACGTCAAGGATGTCTGCAACCGCAGCTCATGCAGGATGCTGACGATACTCATTGGCGAGTGTTGCCAGCGCCTTCTCCTTGTCGCCAGCCATCTTCCCTCGCGCTTCCGGCAATGCGGCCGCCCGAGCGTCGTAAAGGATCGCCGTCACCGTATCTTATGCCAGGATGAAACCCAGCAGAAAGACGGCACTTTGATCTCTGAATTAGGGACATTCGCTCGGCGTCACGTCCGGGGGAGTGATGTCGGTAGCCGCAAGCCACCCCAAAGGCAGGTTCGCTGCGGCCCAGGTTTGAGGGTTTTGCGTAGGTACTCTCTGAAGCCGGGAAATGGCGTAGTCGACTTTGCCATGCCCGGTTGATTCGATGAGTCTGACGTTGATAAGCCTGCCGCAGGACTATGACACGCACGCATGCCTGCTTAGTGAAATTCACACGATTTCAGACTTTGGCCTCCAGCGAGACCAGAAGTCAGCCCAGAATCCGCGGAAATCCAGGACGATTCAGCCCACGCGGCGGGATTAGGGATGGGGCGAATTGATTCATCTGATGAGATACGCAGAAGTCAGCTTGACATAAGATAGGTTATCGGCGATCGAAAATTGACCCGGGGAGTGGTCTTGGAAGTCTTCCGTGGCCAGCGCGCCAGCACAGTTATTAGTAGGCTTCACGTCCCTTGTCTGAGTTTTGACCCTCCATAATCAGCGGCTTAGGGGCTAGCCTGTCCTCTGAATCTGCGTTATCAGGCACCCTGTCGCTGGATGCCTTGCGCTTGGGCGCCGATAAAAGGCGGGATGACCGGCAGCAGTTGCTGGCGGGCCTCTTCTACCGGGGAAACTAAGCACGGAGCAACCCTCGGGAGGGTGGCTCCGTGCTTAGTTCCGGTTGAAAGACCTGGATGATTCTCCGAGCCTGAGAGGAGGAGGTTCGTAAACTAGCCCTTCACACCGGACATTGCCACTCCCTTGATGACGTGCCGTTGGAAGAGGATGTAGACCAGCAGCGGCGGAATCATTGCGATCAGCATGGCGGCGAAACGTACTCGGGGGTCCACGTAGAAGTTCGGGTTGAACATGTTGGCGATGGCGACGCTGAGGGCCTTCACTTCCTCGCCTGTGACCAGGGAGGGCCACAGGAACGCACCCCACACGCTGAGGGCGAGCAGAACTGTGGCTGTGATCAGACCGTTCCGCAGCATGGGGACGACGATGAAGAAGAAGATGCGGAAATGGCCGGCCCCGTCGACCTGTGCCGCTTCGATGAATGATCGCGGCAGGTCTTCCATGAACTGCATGAGGATGAATACCGAAAGAGGGGAGACCATGAGCGGCAGGGCTACGCCCAGGTATGAGTCGGCCAGTCCCATGTTGAACACCTGCCGGTACAGGGGTACGACGTACAGGACGAGCGGAAGCATCATTGAGCCCATGAGCATGGCGAAGAGGAACTTTTTGCCTGGGAACTCAAAGAAGGTGAATTCGTACGCGGCCAGGGAGCTGGTGAGGGCCATTCCTGCGATCGCGATCAGGGTGAAGATCAGCGTATCCCGCAAGGTGGTGCCCAGATCGAGCGCTGTGAACGCTTCGACCACCTTGGACCATCCGTTGGCGAGGTCATCGGGTACGAGCGCGGTGCTCATGTTCGTTGAATCTGAGGAGAACGTGGCGCTGAAGATCATCCACAGCGGGTAGAGGCTGGCCAGCAGCCAGATGAACGCGAGTACGGCCATCAGGATGATGCCTGTACGCGATCTTTTCTTTCCAGCAATACGTGATGGCATAATCACACCTTCTTCCGGCGCAGCTTGAACATTATGAAGGTCACGGCGATGATGATGACCATCAGGATCACGCCTTCGGCGGCTGCCCGGCCAAGGGCGGCTTCGCCGCCTATTCGCACGTTACGGACCATTTCCATCACGGGGAATAGCATGACCTGGTTTGGACCACCGACTGAGTTGGGATCGGAACCGCTGGTCAGAATTTGCGGGATGTCGTATACCTGCAGGGCGCTGATAAGCGAGTAAGTGATGACGAAGAAGATGATGGGCTCCATCATCGGGATGGTGATGTTCCACATTTTCTGGAAGACGTTTGCGCCGTCCAGGTCTGCAGCTTCGTAGAGGTCCTCCGAGATCTCCTGCATGCCGGTGCTGAAGATGACGAAGTTGAATCCGACGGAGTGCCACACGTCGATAAAGATGATCAGTGCGATCGCCCATCCGGCGGTGTTGACCCAGTTGACGTCCACTCCGATTCCCAGCTTGGCGAGGTTGGAGGCGACGAGCCCGTTCTCCGAGTCCATCAACCACAGCCAGATGCCCACGCAAAGGAACAAGGGAATCGCGGTGGGCACGAAGAACCCGCTGCGCAGAAACGACTGGAACCGGCGGGGCAGGTTGTGGACGATGAGTGCCAGACCCAGGGAGACCCCAAGGCCAATGGCGACGGTGATGGGCACATAGACGGCCAGGTTCAGGAGTGACTTGAGGAACCGGGTTGATCCCAACCCTTCGCCGCTGAGGATGTAGAGGTAGTTTTCCAGGCCCACGAAATGAAGGGTGCTCCGGCTCGACACGGACCAGTCCGTGAAGCTCATGGCCAGGCCGTAGACCATGGGCGTCCCGACGAAGACGATGAGCAGGACGAAGAACGGAGCAAGTCCTATGTAGATCGGGAGGCTCCGGGCAATGCGGGTTTTCAAAGGGAGACGACGGTTCGGTGCCGGCTCATTGCGACTCCTATGCGACGTCCGACCCATAGTCGGCTTCAACTCCGTACTCACGGGAGTACCTTTCTTTCTTGCAGTCGTGGGCAACCTGTGCCCGGAGTCACCTCCGGGCACAGTCGATGTCCGTGTTACTCGCCGGCCTCGGCGTAGAGGCTGTTAATTCCCTTGACGAATTCCTCGGCGGTCTGCTTGGGCGTGAGTGCACCGGCACCCAGCTTTGCTACCGGGTCGGTCATTGCGGTGGGCCAAAATACGCCTGACTTCATGAAGTCCATCTGCGGCATGCCGCCCTTGAGACCCTCGGAGGACACTTTCGCCATCGCGGAGGAGCCGACAACGGCCGGATCGTCCATGACATCCTGACGCAGCGTGGGCCGGCCGGTTTTGAGGGTCCATTCCTTTTGCACGTCGTACGACCCGAGCTTCTTCAGTAGTTCTGCAACCAGCTCGTTGCGGGTCTCGTCCTTGCTCTCGACGCCGTAGAAGAAGTCCCAGCCCTGGAGTCCACCGGTCCTGCCGCCCACCTCGTGAGGGGGCGTAAGCACGAAGTCGTACTCGACTCCGCTCTGCTTGATGGCCGGTTCGCTCCAGGGGCCACCGATCATGTAGCCGAGCTTGTTCGACTTGAAGGCTTCCATCGTGCTGTCGGCCTTGTAGATCATCGACTGGTTACCGAACTTGTCGATTTCCTGGACGACCTCGAAGGTGCGCTCCAGCTCTTCGGGCCTGATGGTCGTCTTGCCGTCTTGGGCACCCTCAGTGATCTTGTCGGCGTCGGCGGCCATGATGGCCCCCGGCCCGAAGTAGTCGTCCTTGGTCCAGGAGTGAGTAGGGGTGGCGCCCGATGCCTGCACCTTTGCAAGCTGATCGAGGAACGCTTGCTGGGTGGGGGTACCCTCGGCGGGGTCTATACCGGCGTTCTTGAGGACGGTCAGGTTCCGGTAAATGACAGGGGTATAGCTGATGAACGGGACTGCCCACACACCGTCGTCCTGGGAGACGGTCTCCAATGCCTTTGGGTAGAAGCCCTTTGCATAATCCGCATCAAAGGCTGGCTTGAGATTGAGCAGCCCGACGGCATCGCGGTACTTTTTGGCATCGCGGGCGCTGGCGCTGAATGCGTCGGGAAGTCCCACGCCGGACATCAGCCCCGAAAGGAGGTCAGCGTCGTTCTTTGGTACCAGTGTGACCGAACCTACGTTGGAGTGTTCCTTTTTGAATTCGTCAACGACTTTGTTCATGACCGCACCAGCTTCACCTTGCGTGAAGTCCGAGTACACCCAGAGAGTGAGATCTTGTTTCTTGTTTGGGTCGGATGCCTCGCTGGAGCTGCATCCTGTCAGAAGTCCAGCTGCGATAGCTAACGCCGCCGCCGCGCCGAGTACTTTCTTCATCAAAGCTCCTTGTTTACTGAACTGCTGTGTTTTCAGTTCGTGGCTTGTGGCTGACCGCAGGCCGTCTTTGTTGAAAGCGCTCGTGTGAGGGCGATCACTGGCTGCCGGTGTTAGTTAACCAGATAACCTTACTAATGCTGTTGGGTCAACCCCGCATGCCAAGCGCGTCGGGTCCGCCGAAGAAATTAGCGTGAGATGAGCGCCCGCCGACGGTTGAACCATCGCAGGGCTTAGGCGCGAATGATCCAGTCGCGGGCATCGTCAATCCGAAAGCGATCTAGCTGTACTCGGCCATGACGTTGGTGACATGGGTCTTGAAGTGAGGAGGACCCCCGGGGCTTAGTGGAGGTATCTGACATCTTCACGGCCACGGAGGTCCTCATGTCCCACGCTAATGCCCGCTTGACCATTCACGGGAGATTTCTTCTCGTTGAGAGGGTGATCGGTGATCAGCGGCCGGTTTCCCACGTGGCGAAGGAATTGGGTATTTTCCGGCAATGCGCCCACCGCTGGGTAAAACGGTTCCGGGCCGAGGCTGAGTCCGGCCTTCTCGACAGATCCAGCCGCCCTCACAGGAGTCCATCCAAGACCTGTTCCGAGCGGGAGGACGCTGTGGTCGCGGCCCGGACGGAACTCAGATGTGGGCCGGCGCGGTTGAGCCGAGCCACCGGGGTCCCCGAACGAACGATCTCGCGGATCCTTGTCCGACGCGGCCTGCCGCCCCTTGCTGCCTGCGATCCCGTTACCGGGGCGCTCATCCGGGCCACCCGGGCAACGACGGTCCGCTACGAACGCCAACACCCAGGCGAGTTGATCCATGTGGACGTGAAGAAACTCGGGAGAATCCCTGATGGTGGAGGCTGGCGCGCCCACGGCCGCTCGGAGAAAGTCCGTGGGCGGGGCATCGGGTTCGACTACATCCACGCAGCCATCGATGACCACACCCGCCTGGCCTACGCCGAAATCCATCCGGACGAAAAAGGCACAACCGCTGCCGGGTTCCTCCTTCGAGCTGCAGCATTCTTCAAAACCCAGGGCATCGGGAAAATCGAACGCATCATCACCGATAACGCCTTCGCCTACAGAAACTCCACCGCATTCAAGACCGCCGCAACACAGATCGGCGCGCAACAACGATTCATCAAACCCCACTGCCCCTGGACTAACGGCAAAATCGAACGCTTCAACCGGACCATGGCAGCCGAATGGGCCTACGCCAAACCATTCGCCAGCAATACCGAAAGAGCCGCAGCGCTTGACCCTTGGCTGAACTACTACAACACTGAACGCATCCACGCCGCCATCAAGGACACCCCGATCACCCGAGTGTCACCAACCTCATGGCCGGGTACATCTAGCGCCGCGAAGGCCCCCAACTGACCTGATAGCGATTCATCCGTAGAGGTTCCGTGAAGGCGCAACGATGTACGGCAGGGCCCGCATAGGCGGTCCGAGGCCCGTGGATTCCGTTCCGGGTCGCTGGCGAAGATTTCGGCCGTTGGTGTCCGAGCGTTTTTAGACTGAGGTCAGTCCTCGTGCGCTGCGTGACCTGTCCGCATAGGTAACGGTGTCGGCAGGGCTCTGGGTGCCAAAAACGACTGTCGTCCGGTCGTCCAAGCGTCGCTTGTACCTGGATCCCAAGAGTCCGGAGAGGGCGTGGTCAAGAGTTAGCGCGACTGCGCCTTCGACCGTTGCGTCCTCTCCCAGCGAGCCGGCCGTCACCTGTACCTCGGGCTTAATGCGTTGCACCACGGCCCGCACGCCTTCCAGGAGGTGGGGATTTTGCCCGACCCCTCCGCCCAGGAGAATCAGTGCCGGATCGAGCACCGCTGCAAGGGAGAGCACCAGTTGCCCGATGTCCCGGGAATGTTGATCAAGGGCTGCGACTGCGGTGGGAACGCCCGCGGCGGCGGAGTCAAAGAGCTCGGCAACCGTAGTGGGTACAGGGCCCTGCCGGACGTCCCAGGTCGATGTCCACCGGTCAAGGAACTGATTTGCGCCGAGGTAATCCTCAAGTGCGAAACGGTCGGCCTTTGCTGTATGCGCAGGCCATCCGGTCGGAAGGGACGAAACTTCTCCCGCTCCCCCCCGTGCACCGCGAAGAACCCGCCGGTCCGCGACGATCCCTGAGCCTATTCCAACCCCTACCTGAAGGAAGACGAAGTCATTGACATCCTGCGCGCTCCCCAGTTCCATTTCCGCCAGGGCCGCGCAGTTCACGTTGTTTTCAAGCAGAACGGGGACGTCGGCATTCAGATCGAGGGCGGCAAGGATTTCAGCAAGCGCAGGCCTGCCGACTGTCCGGCTCGTGGATTCCTCATTGAGGTATTGAGAGATGACCCGTGGCACAGCCACGCCTACCGCCCGCAAGGGGCCGGCTACGGGAGCTATCTCGTCAATCATTCCGGCGACCAGGCTACCGATCAGCTTCAGGATTTGTTCATTGCGGGTACCGGGACCGCTAAGGCTCTTGCTAACGCTCTTCAGTTCCCGGCCATCCAAGCCCCGTGAAAGGACTTTGACCCGGGTGGACCCGATATCAAGGCCCAGAAGCCATCCCGCGGAGGCGGCGATGGCATAGACGGTTGCGGAGCGGCCAAGCGATCCTTGCCGGGCGCGGACCGGGGCTATGAGGCCGGCATTCTCCAGCGCACTAACCGCGAGGCTCACCGTTGGTTTGGACACGTCCAGGGAAGCGCTTATATCGGGACGTGTGCACTCCCCCTTTGCGTAGACAACCGAAAGCACGCTGCGTTCGGTCTCGGTGAGCTCAATCCCGGTGGGAGAAGCAGCCATCAGACCTCCTAGGTTTCCTTTATTAATCTACCTTCCAAACTGTGCCCCTGCTTGACCGATAGGCATTAGTAAGGTTATCTGGTTAACTAATGCTCGCACTGAAGAAGGAAGATCAAATGACACCCACTAGACCTTGGCTCAAGTTTGACGAGGGCATCGCGGCGCAGTCAGCGGGGCTCACGGAGTCCGTGCAGAAAGTTCGTGAATGGCTTGCTACAGGCGCAGCCGAAGCCCTCAAGGGAAAAAGCCTCCTGTTCGCCGGCATCGGAGCAAGCTACGCAGCTGCGGCAACCCCTGTTTACTTCTTGCGCCAAGCAGGTATTGCAGCCTTCCGCTCATCCTGCGCTGATGTCCCTGACGAGGGCATTGCCCTCGCGGATGTATACGTGGGAATTTCCCAGGGGGGCCGCAGCCGGGAGACCATTCAGGCCTTGCTTACCGTGCCGCGGGAACGCCGCGTGGCTGTAGTCAACCACTCCCATTCGCCCCTTGCCAGCGAGACAGGGATCGTCCTCAGCGTGGGTGACTTGTTGGACAGCCGCATGTCCTCGATCGGGTTTACGGCGACGGTTGCGGCCCTGGGGCTGTTGGCGGAGTGGATCACTGACGGAGCTACGGACGCAGGTTGGGACACCATTGGACCGCTGACGGAGAAGGTCATGGCTGACAATGATGATGTCCTTCGGCTATTTGCATCGGAAATTGCAGAACGGGGAACTGTGGATGTCGTCGCCGCGGCCCCGAACCTGACATCGGCTGAGCAGGGAGCGCTCCTGTTCCGCGAGGGACCTTTCGTTCCTTCTATGGCCATGGACACCAGGTCCTACCTGCACGGTCCGATGGACTGCGCCGGCCCTTCCACTGCTCATGTGCTGATCGGCGGGGCGCGCGAAGGCCTGCTGGCTGATCAGCTCGCGGAAAAGATCGTTCCGATCCTGCTGATTACAGACGAGGACGTGGCAGCCGCCGCAACGATTATCCGCATCCCCCAGCTCACCGCCGTGCAACGCTCTGTCCTGGAAGTGGCCTTGATGCAGCGCCTCGTTCAGCACACCGCTGCCGCCTTTGGGCGGAACATCGAAGACCGGGCGTTCACGCGATACGACACAAAGGTGGACAGCGTGCGGCAGGTCATCGACGGAACATTGTGAAAACCACAGTTGTAGGAATCGATGTCGGTGGCTCAAAGACAGCGGTGCGAGCCGCCGACGCCGGTTCCGGAATCCTTTCAACCGACATCACGGTACCGACGCAGTCGTGGAGAGGTGAAAGCTTCCCCACAAAAGCGCGCGTCCTATTGGACTTGGTGGACCAACACGTGGGCTCTGACATAGCGGCCCTCGCCGTCGGAGCCCATGGATGTGACACTCAGGAACAGTGCGATGCTCTGCAAAAGGCCATCGCCGAAATGGCTACCTTTCCCGTCCGAGTCGTCAATGATGCACATCTGCTTCCCTACGCGGCCGGTTATCCGAAGGCCATCGGCGTCATTTCCGGGACAGGATCCATAGCCGTGGGCACCACGCCGGAGGGGAAGGGAATTTCGGCCGGCGGATGGGGCTGGCTGGTAGGCGACGATGGTGGTGCTACCGGTCTGGTCCGAGAAGCAGTCCGTGCGGCCCTCATCGCGTCCGATTGTGGCCATAGGGATCAGATACTGGAATCTACCCTGACGGCAGCGGCCGGTGTAACCCGGATCGGAGAGGTCAGCATGAAGCTCATGCTTGAACGACCCGAACGCTGGGCACTCTTCGCTCCTGCCGTATTTGCCGCCTCTGCGACCGGTTCACCCATTGCTAAATGGGTGATCAACGCCGCCGCGCGTTCCTTGAGTGACCTCGTGGATTCCGTGGCAAACCACGGCGCCGACGCGGCCCATATCGTGCTCGGCGGCTCCGTCATCGCTTCGCAGCCGGAATACGCCGCCGAGGTTCGCTCGTTACTGGCGATCTCACGACCACAGTCCACCACAGTGGTACTGGATCGGCCTCCGGTAACCGGGGCTCTCGTGATCTCACAGATGTTACACACGCGGGGAGAGTACGAGGCGGCATTCGCTGCCGAAAGGTTTACCTTCGGCGAGTAAAACGCGTTGACTACGCGCCTAGTGGGCTCGGCCCCGTGGACTGCCATCACGGAGCCGAGCCCATAGCCTTGCATTCGAGGCCGCCCCCGACAAGTAAGCACCCCTGCGTTGGGGCAACAGGGGCACAACTAGCGGAAGCCAAGGTTGCGTGACATCGACTGCGATCATGATGGTTTATCCGAAAGCCGCGCGTGCTGCCGACCAAACTTCTCACCGTGGATACGAATGGCATTTGACGTGCTGTCGCCCGTCCACCGGAAATAGAATTGGCTTGACGAAACGTCCGTTATCGGAGTTCTACTTGACGGTTCGGACGGCCCAGTGAATGATGTGGCCCGACTCGTCACCGCGAACAGCTAGACAGCTTTGACGAGCTCCTCGCTTTGTACGCTGCATCCTGGGTTCGCCTTCCTTTGGCGAGGTCAGGGGACGCCGAATGACCCCTTCAGAGTTCACTCGTCAGAGCGCTATTGTCTGGTGGAACTCTGGCGGCCAGGTACAGCTTGCGCAGAGGTCTCTTGTGTATTGTCCATCGAGTTTGCATTCCATCGGCCAGGCGGACGATCGAACCGGGGAAGAGCCGAAGCGTTGGCAGCTTTGGTTCCAGGAACTCAACAGTGGCCTCGCCGGTGAGGACAAGGAAGACCTCCTCGCTTTCAACGTCGAGCAGTGACCCGGCGCTCATCTCCCATAGGCCAAACTCAGCTCCTGCGACGGAGCCCAAATTTGTGATCGAAGTGGACGGGTTCCCCTCGCAATGCTGCCAAACTTCGACCGGATGGTTGTCCAGCGGGGCAATCGTCGCCTGAATCATTTCTCCTGGGGCGATTTCCCTCATGAGTCGAATCCCAGCCCGACGGCGTCGAGCGCTTTGAGGATGAGGTTCCGTTTCCCTTGATTGTGGTCGGCCCGGTCCATGGACCGGCGCGTCAGGATGATCCCTAGGAAAGCCAGCGGTTCAGGCGGGAAGGGAAGTGGCCGTTTCCGGACCATTTCCACTCGTGTGCGTTCCGTGTCGAGGCCGGCCAGCAGATCCAGGAGAACGTCGGCGGCGAATGCGGTGGCGCCCATGCCGAGGCCCGTGAAACCTGCCGCGTACGCAACGCGACCCTTGCGGGCGGTGCCGAAGAATGCACAGAACTGCGTACTCGAGTCGATCGGCCCAGCCCACTTGTGTGTGAACTTCAACCCTTCCAATTGCGGGAACGTGGTGAAGAAGTGGGAGGCGATCTTCTCCCAGGTGGCGGGCTGGTGCTCGTGCCGCTGGTCCACGCGCCTGCCCCAGAAGTAGAGGGCTTCGTACCCGCCGAACAGGATCCGGTGGTCCTTGGTGATCCGGTAGTAGTGGAACTGGTTAGCAACATCGCCAATGCCCTGCCGTTTTTCCCACCCGATGGAGGCCAACTGTTCGGGTGTGAGGGGCTCGGTCATGAGCGCGTAATCGTACACAGGCACCGTCATCAGCTGGTTCCGCTTCAACAAGGAAGGGAAGACGTTGGTGGCGAGCACAACGTGAGCGGCCTCCACGTTACCTCGTTCGGTGACGATGGTGACGCCGTGCTCCTGGTCCTTCAGCTCGCGCACACGAGTGCCTTCGTGAATTTTGACGCCAAGGTCTGTGGCCACCGAATCCTTGTTCCAGCGGCCGGCCAGGTAAGTGGGCGAGTAGGCCTCGGCCTGGACGGCTTCGCGATCCAGGTACACACTGCCTGGGCTGTCGTCCTCTTGAAGCCAGGCCACCTGGTGAGGTTCCACCGCCACGTTAAGCTCGCCCGTTCGTCCCCAGCCGCAGTCCATGCCGTACTTCTCTATGGCTTCCTGCATGCGGTTCAGGTTCTCCATGCCAAGCCGGTTCAGCGTCTCCAGCTCGTCCGGCCAACGATTCTTGCCATTCTCGTGGCCGTGGGTGAGGCTGGCTTCACAGAAGCCGCCGTTCCGGCCCGACGCCGCCCACGCCACCCGCTCCGCTTCCAGCAGGACCACCGTCCGACCGGGGTCCCTTTCTTTGGCCCTGAGGGCAGGCCACAGCCCGGTGTAGCCGCCACCGACGATCACAAGGTCCGCGGCAGTGTCGCCGTCGAGTTGCGGGTAGCGTGTAGCGGTGTCCTTCAGGTCGTCGATCCAGAAGGCCCGGTGGGCGGCGCCTTCCAACGCATGCGCTACGACGGCGGCCTGCGGGACGTTCCGCTCGAAAACGGTGGTATTCACTGGAAATTCTCCTGCTCCTGGGCGCGCTCACATGGCGCCGGGACTGTTGATGGTGGCCGAGGCTGCTGGTGTTGGCGGGATTGCCGAAGCAGCGACCTGTTCGGCGTCCGTCCCACAAAGGCCGGGGACGTGAGGCGATGAGGTTCCGCGTGTAGTCGTCCCGGGGTCCTCAAGAATGCGGGCCGTGGGGCCCTTGCTCCACAATCCGTCCCTGATGCATCACCAGGAGCACGGAACAAAGGCGCGAGACCACGGCCAGGTCATGGGTGACGAACAGGATGGTGAGTCCGAGCTGGTCCCGCAGTTCCTCCACGAGCTCCAAAACCTGCGCTCGGACAGAGACGTCCAAGGCACTCGTGGCTTCATCGACCACCAGGACCTTCCCGGGCTGCAGCTGGGCTGGTCGATTTCTTGCCGTTCATGAGCTTGTGTCCTCTTCTCGCGTTTTGCTCTGAGGACACCGGCGCTCGTCTATGAGCAGCGCAGAGTTCGGCACAGTATCGCTCTGAGACTGGCGCTTTGACGTTCGGAGGTCATTCGCGCTCGAAAACCACCCTGCCATTCACGACGGTGACGGCCGTGCCGACGGAGTTGAGCGCCTCCGTGGGGATTTCGAATGGATCGATCGTGGAGACCACGAGATCAGCGCGTTCGCCCACCCGCACCCGGCCCGGTGTGGCTAGCACAAGTGAGGCGGATCCATCCGTGTAGGCAGCGAGCGTCTCCTCGAGGGACAGCCGTTGGTCTTCGTCCAGCACGTCTGCGGAGTCCGGAAGCGTTCGGTTGACGGCTACGTGGATCGCGACCCAGGGATCGGCTGGAGAGACCGGCCAGTCGGACCCCATGGCGAGGTCGGCGCCGCCGTCGGCCAGTGATCGGAACGGATAACCGGCGCGCATCCGGTCCTCGCCGATCATGGGCACGACGAAGGGATCGGGCGCCGCCCAGAGCGCCTGCATGTTCGCCGTGATCCCGAGCGGACCGAACCGGTGCGCGTCGTCGGGATGGATCATCGAAAGGTGGGCGAAGTGGTGGCGAGGACCGGGACCATTTTTCACTCGGGCAGCTTCGACCGCGTCGAGTGCCACCCGGATACCGCGGTCACCCATGATGTGCAGGTGAAGGGCGAACCCCGCCGCGTCGAGCTGTTCGACGAAGGCGAAGATCGCCTCCTCATCGAAGTGCATCTCGCCGTTGCCGGCGTGGCTGCAGTATGAGTCTATGAGCGCGGCGGTCTCACCGTGGGGGACGCCATCGATCATTGCCTTCGCTGTGCTGGTTTGAAAGCCCGCCGCGGCATTCTCCTCACGCAGCCGCACAAAGCGCTCGACAAGCGTAGGAACTTCCTCGGCCCTCATGCCGGGACCGATCCAGAGCGCGCCGGAGGTCTTCGATGCGAGAGTGCCCTGCTTGATGGCGTTGCGGTAGGCGACCGTGCAGTCGGCCTTGCCGTTGTACTGGCCGAGGATGGCTTCGTGCCAGCCGGTCACCCCCAGCGACCAGAGGAACTCCTGCGCATTCAAGAGTCCGAGATAGATCTCGTCGTCGGTTGAGGGTGGGACCACCCGCCCGACGAGTTCTGCCGCTGTTTCGTTCAAGTAGCCGGTGGGTTCGCCGTCCGCATCGAGATAGATGTGTCCGTTGCGCGGCTGCGGCGTGCGGCCGTCGATGCCAGCGATCTCGAGTGCTTTTGAGTTCACCCACAGTGTGTGGTGACCGGCATCCGAGAGAGCCACGGGTCGGTCGGGCACGATCGCATCAAGCATCTGCCGTGTGGGATTCGGGAAGATCGCGTGGTCCCAGCCGCCGCCGGTGATCCAGCCCTCACTGGTCTGCTCGACCCTGGCCCGGATCAGATCGAAGGTCTCCTGCTCGGTCTTGGCCGGCGTCAGGTCGCAGCTGAGGCGCTCGACCCCGGCGAAGGCCGCGTGGGCGTGTGCGTCGACGAAACCGGGCAGGATCGCTCCGCCCCCCGCATCGACGATGTGTGTGTCCGGACCCTGCAGCTCGAGCACCCGGGCGTCGTTGCCCACACGCACTATGCGTCCGTCGTTCACCGCCACGGCTGTGTAGACCGTGCGCTTGCGGCCGTCGAACACCCGACCCGACACCAGGCAGAGGTCTGCGAATTCTGACATATCCAACTCTCTTCTCATCGATGATGCAACTGTCTATACCAGGCGGAAGACCCGGATGATAACGAATCCCGGCTCGGCGCGCGCGTAGCCCACGAACTGCGACTCGGTGAGCCAGGCCAGTGCCGGGTGCCCCGTGCGGAACTGGAAAGCCGTGCGGTAGTACAGGTCCTCTTCTCGGGGTTCCTCACCGGCAAGCATCCGCTCGAAAACCTTCGGCGTGGTACGCCAGAAGCCACGATTGACGACCTCGACCCCCACGGTCCCATCGCCGGGTACATCCGCTTGGATGACGTAGCGGGCATCCAGGCGCACGGTGAGCCCTTCACCGGTCCACCAGTCGCCGCCGCTGTTGAGGATGCGACCGCTCAGGCGCGGACCGGTGAAGGTTCCCCCTGAGACACGGGCGAAGTGCAGGCCCTCACCGGGCACCTTCCCGCCGAGAGGGAGCGCTTCGTCCACCTGGCAACGCAACTCAAAGCAATATTCGAACGCGGGCTCCATCAGTTTGACCATTAGAGGCCCCTCATCTCTTTCACTCGGTGCATTAGCGTGATGGTCGGTATCGCCGAGGTTCGGCCCGGGCGCCTGCGGCGCGGCTTCCATCCTTCCCTCGGAATCGAGTCGAGCAGCAACCGGGTATAGTCGGCCCGCGGTGCATCGAGGATCTCGTCGGCGGTGCCGTACTCCTCCACGCGGCCAGCGCGCATTACGACCACGCGGTCGCAGAGACGGCGGATCACCGTGAGGTCGTGGGTGATCATGAGCAGCGCGACACCGGTCTCGCGGCGGATGGTGTCGAGCAGGGTGAGGATTTCGACCTGCGTGGTGACATCGATCGCTGAGACGGCCTCATCTAGAACAAGGATCTCTGGATCTGCGGCCAGCGCGCGGGCGATAGCGACACGTTGTCGCTGACCGCCGGAGAGTGACTTCGGGCGCTGATCGGCAAGCTCCGGGTCGAGCGTCACCTGCCGCATGAGCTCTTCGATCCGCCGGGTGACCGCCTCGCGCGAGTCCGAGGGGCGATGCACGCGGATGGCCTCCGAGAGGCACTCACGGATCGTCTGCCGACGGTCGAGCGACTGGTAGGGATCCTGGAAGACCATCTGTACCTTTTTCGCCCGGCCGCGGCGTGCCGCGCCCCCGCGGGCGGGAAGACTCCAGTCTTCGCCGGTGACGGTGATGGTGCCGGCATCCGCGCGTTCCAGTCCGCAGATGATTTTGGCCGAGGTCGACTTGCCGGATCCGGATTCGCCAACGATGCCGAGCGAGCCGCCTTGGTCTAGCTCGAACGAGACGCCGTTGAGCGCGACCAGGGTTTCCCTGCCGCCAGTGGCGCCGGGAACCTGGTAGGTCTTGCTCAGTCCGCTTACGGCGAGCACGGATGTAGCGTCGCGGTCCCTGACCAACTCCTCAGGCTTTGCCTCGTCGAGGGCGGCCGCCATCAACACCTTGGTGTACTCCACGCGGGCCTCCTGACGCATCGTTGCCGAGTGCAACGTCTCGACTGTGCGGCCGTGTTGCATGACTGCCACCCGATCGGTCACCGCACTCGCCAGTGCGAGGTCGTGGGTGATGAACAGCATCGAGAGCTCGCGATGCTTGCGTAGGTCTCCGATGACGGCCATCACCTCCTCCTGTGTTGTGACGTCGAGGGCCGTGGTGATCTCGTCGGCGAGCAGGATTTCGGGATCCATCGCGAGCGTCGCGGCGATCATCACGCGCTGGAGAAGGCCGCCGGAGAGTTCCGCGGGATATTGCCTCAGACGTCGGACGGGATCAGGGATCCCGACTTCGTCTAGCAGTTCGGCTGCACGCCTGTCCGCGGCGGTGCGGCGCTTTCCGGCGACGTGCACGAGTGCCTCGGTCATGAAGTCGCCGATGGTAAGGAGGGGGTTGAGGTGCGCGCGCGGCGTCTGAAATACCATGCCGATGCGAGTGGCGCGGAGTTCCTTGCGTTCTTTTGAGCCCATCTCGGCAACGTCGCGCCCGAGGATGCGGATCGCACCGCCCGTCGTGAAGTCGTCGGGCAGGAGACCTGCCACTGCCCGCACCGACAGGGTCTTACCGGAGCCCGATTCTCCGACGAGTCCGACCGCCTCACCCGCCGCGACGGCAAGGGTGCAGTTGTGCACGAGCGTGCGATGCGGCATGGCGATCGACAGGTGGTCGAGTTCGAGAACTGGTTTGTTGCTCATCGTTCCTTCTCTTCTGCCCAGGCTGTGACGCGGGCGCCTATGATCGAGACGGCCAGCACAGTGACGACCACGAAGATCGATGGGAACAGTGCCTGCTCCGGCGCACCCGCGAGGATCCCGGTTTTGCCCCCGGAGATCATCGACCCCCAGTCGGCGGCCGGCGGCTGCTGGCCGAGCCCGAGGAATGAGATCGCCGCGAGGTCGAGCATCGCGTAGCCGAAGCCCACCGCCATCTGGGCGGCGACGACGGGAACGAGCGCCGGTATAAGGTGCCTGAAGCAGATCGCGAGACTCGACACTCCCTGCACTCGAAGCGCCGCGATGTAGGGCTTGCCCAGCTCGCGCGAGGCGGCGGTCTGTGTGAGCCTGGCGACCACTGGGATGAACGCGATCGACAGCGCCACGATGGGCGCGGGCAGTCCCTTGCCGAACATCGCGACCGCGAGCACCGCAAGCACGAGACCAGGGATCGCGAAGATGACGTCGATGATGCGCGCGATCGTACCGCGGGTGATTCCGCCGAACCAGGCGGCCGTGACGGCGAGCAGGGATCCGATGATCGTCGACAGCAACACGATGATGATCGGAGCGAAGACGCTCACCCCCGCGCCGCAGAGGATACGCGAGAGGACATCCCGACCGAGGTCATCGGTGCCGAGCAGATTCTGCGCGGTAGGGAGTCCGTTCTCAGGTCCGGCATACAACTGGGTGGGGTTGTAGGGCGCGATCCACGGACCGATAAGTGCCATGAGCGCCATGAGCGTGAAGGCGACCAGCGCGACGAGGTAAAGCCAGTCCTTCTTCGCGGCATCCTTCACTGCCACCGGCATCTTGCCCTGAGCGAGCTGTCCGACGCTCATGCCTGCCTCCCTGATGAAACGCTGTCGGGGTCAATGACGGCACTAATGAAGTCGGCCAGTGCATTGAGCACCACGAAGATGGTGACAAGCAGCAACGAAGTGACCTGCACGACGGGCAGATCCTTGCGCGCGGCCGCCTCGGTGAGCAGAGACCCGATCCCGCCGAGACCAAAGGCCACCTCGACGATCGCCGCTGCCGCGAAGAGCCCGGCGATCGTGATGCCCGAGATAGCGAGGATCTGCGGTGCTGCGTTGCGGAACACGTGCGTACCGAAGATGCGCCCGCGAGGGATGCCGCGTACTTTTGCGGTGTCGACGTGCTCGGAGTGGAGCTGGGCAACCAGTGAGGAACGCGTGACCCGGCTGATGTAGGCGAGGAACATCGTGGCCAGCGAGAAGGCTGGAAGGATCAGATGCCACAACCGGTCGATACCGTCGCCTCCCTCTCCGAAGACGGGGAACCAGCCGAGGCTCTTCGCGAAGATCCACATGAGCAGGATCGCAACAACGAAGCCGGGGAACCAGCCGAGGCTCTTCGCGAAGATCCACATGAGCAGGATCGCAACAACGAAGCCGGGGAGCGCCAAGCCCAGCGCGGTCAGCAGGCCCATGGTGCGATCCACGGCCCGCCCGCGGGTGGCGGCGAGAATCCCCGAGCCCACGCCGAGGACGAGAATGATGGCCACTGTGAGGAGTACCAGTTGGAAGGTGACGACGAAGCGAGGAGCTACAAGGCCCAGCACATCGGTCTTGTAGACAAAGGATCGACCGAAGTCGCCCACGAAGATACCGGAAAGCCAGTCCCAGTAGCGCGTCCAGATCGGATCGTCAAGATGGTATTCGGCGCGGATCTGCGCGATCAACTCCGGGTTCGGCTTAGCCCCTCCGGCCAGCGCCGACATGGGATCGCCGGGCGTCAGCAGCAGAGCGGAGTAGATCACCACGCTCGCGAGAAGGAGCGTGAGGACGAGGCCCCCGAGCCTTCCCAGTATCAGTTGTATCCAGTTCATTCTGGTGTTATCCCTTCCGGTGGACCGTCGGGCGAGCTGCGCCCGCCGGTGACCGTGCTACTTGCCGCCGAGGTGCAGCGCCCAGGGGCTGCTGGCGATGGCGATCGATGTGGTGATGCCGGTGAGGTCGTTATTCAGGTAGCTCAGCTGATAGGTGCCGGCGAGGGTGGTCTGCAGCTGATCGGGGGTGAAGATCTCCTGCGCGGCCACGAACTCCTTCGTCGACGTCGCCTCGTTTGGAGCGGTGCGAGCAGCCTCCAGGTGCTTCGTCACGTCCGGGTTGTCGTACCCGGACCAGTTGAACACGCCACCCCGGTCAGGAGGCAGCATGAACAGCGACGGGTAGCCGAAGATGCCGGGGGTCTCGAGATAGCCGGTGGTAGTGACCAGATCGATTCCCTTTCGTCTGGCCGGGTCGAAGAACATCGCACCGAAGTCCGACGCCTGCATCTCGTTGATCTCGATCGTCACTCCGATCTCCTTGGCGGAGGCCTGGATGATCTGGGCGGTCTGCTGCAGCTCCTTACCGCCGGCCGGGACCGCGATGACGAGCGGCTGGGAGAGATCTTCTCCGCTCTCCTCGAGCAGCTTCTTGGCCTTCTCGATGTCCTTCTTGGGCGTGTCAAGCGCATCGTATGCCGCCTGGTAGATCTCGTGCTCGCCGGACTTGTTGAACGCGAACGGCGGCACGATGGTCTTCTGCACGTGGCCGAGGCCGTTCATGACGGTGTTGACGTATTGCTCGCGGTCGATCGCGTAGCTCAATGCCTGACGAACCTTGGGGTTCGCCGCCGGTCCCTCTGCCGTGGTAGGGCCGAAGCTATTGGACGCGGTTGACGGTCCGAGGATCATGCGCCCCGCACCCTTGCCCTCAATGCTCGAACGCGAAGTCGCAGGGACGTTGAAGGCACCTTCGATCTCGCCCTCGGTGAGCGCGGTGGTGAGCGTCGCACTGTCCGTAACGAACACGTACTTCAGCGTCTTGACCATAGGAGCGCCGCCCCAGTAGTTCTCATTAGCGGTCGTGACGATCGCAGAACCAGGCTTCCAGTCGCCTTTGCCGAGCTTGTAGGGGCCTGTGCACATCAACCCACCATCTGAGGTGCCCAAGGCGGGGCCAGCCGCCTCAGCGTAGGCCTTGCTCAGTACCGCTCCAGCGCCTCCCGAGATCACATCACGGAACGAGAGATCCGGGGCGTTGAAGTGCACGGTGACCTGGTGATCGCCAGTTTTCTCGAAGCCCTTAATCAATGCGAACGCCGCATACCACTGGGAAGCGGGAGTGCGGTTGCGCTCAAGACTGTAGATCACATCCTCCGGCGTGAGCGCCGTCCCGTCCCAGAACGTGACATCATCGCGCAGATCGATCTGGAACGTGACCGGATCCACGAACTCCGCCTTCTTCGCCAGTCCCTCCGAGATGGAGAAGTCCGGGTCCAGGGTGAGTAGATTGTCACACAGATTCGGCGTGATCAGCTGCGCCGAGGTGCCGGGGTCAAGAGTCGCCGGCTCCCCCTCGACAATCCCCCAGGTCACCTCATCGACGGCCGTCGCGCCGGCGGGCAGCGATTCCACCAATGTGGTCTCGTCCACCTTCGGCTTGTCTCCACCCGAACCTCCCTCACGCGGCGTACACGCCGTCAGCGTGAGGAGGGCCACCGTGCTGAGCACGAACCCGGCGGTGAGTCCGCTTCGTTTCATGGGGTTCCGTCCTTTCGAAACACTTGGGGAGAGTCATCATCGATCTCCCCGGCAAGTATATATAACGTTGTTGTATATCAATGTTGCATTTGGATATCGGTTCTCAGTAGGCTCGAAATCATGCCTAAAGATGTAAATCGCGCGGGGCGTCTGAACGACATAGCCGACGCGACGATCCGTGTCGCCAGAAACTCGGGGGCGCACGCGGTGACCATTAGATCCGTGGCACGAGAGTTGGGCGGTTCCACCACCCTAGTGACGAACTACCTCCCGTCACGCGCGGGACTGATCCTGAACGTGCTCGACCGCGCCAGTGAACAGTGGAACAAGGAATACGTCTCATTGGCCCGCACCCTGTCGCCGCTTGAGCAGTTCGAAGAGCTCATCTGTTGGAGCCCCACTCCGGATGAAGCCGCGTCGGTCTTCCGCACGCTCATCCTTGAGATCGTGGCTAACGCGGATACCGAACCGGTACTTCGTCGTGCTCTGCAACGCGAGTCCCGCAAGTATCGCGACGAGCTTTACATGGCGGCAGTACGTGCCGGGTTCATCGATCCGCAGCTCGCTGCCGACACCGGCTACCTGCTGCTTCGGGGTGTTTACTTCGCGAACGCCGAGGATCCGGAGTACTGGACCACGGCTCGCATGCGCGAGGTGGCGATCGCCACCGTTCGCGCCTTGCCGCGCCAGGACTAGCATCCCCTTCGCCTCGTTCTACAGCACCCGGAAGACCCGGATGCAGACTTGGCCGTCTTCGTCGCGCGCCTTGCCGACGAACTGGTTCTCCGCGAGCCACCGGTGGGCGGGCGCATCCGTCTGGAATACCGGCGCGGTGCGGAAATACATGTCCGGATCGTCCTCGGATACGTGCTCCCCTGATTCCATCCTCGCAATGACGTCAGGCGTCGCGCGGAAGTAGCCGCGGTTGAGCACCTCGATCGCCGCGCCGTCGTCAGCCGCGATTACATATCGAGCCTCAAGCTGCGCCGTGCCCGAACGTTCCACCGCCCAGTCGCCACCGCCAGGGAGAACAGTGCCGTTCAGCCGGGGTCCCGCGACGGCCCCCCCAACGATCGGGGTCAACGACAGCACCTCGTCCGGGCCGCGACCAATATGGACCTCGCGGGTGCATGTGGCCCGGATCTCGAAGACGAACTCGAAGTTCGGTTCAGACAGCGGCGGCTTCTCAGCCTGGTTCTGCTCGGTCATGCGAGTGTTCCTTCCAGCACGGGGATATCGATAGCGAACGCGTCGGGCCCGCCGACCAGGATCGTCTGCGTGTTTGGCTTGGTTTCCTCCCCTTCAGTCCAGGGGTCGCGGCCCGTCCCGGGCTGCGGCAGGAACTCCGGGTAGTCGCTCGCCGAGAGATGCACGCGCAGGCGGTGTCCGGCACGCAGCCGGTAGCCGATTTGGCCAAGGTCGATGACCAGGCTCTCGTCCTCCGTCGCGTTTCGCAACTGCACCTGACCACGGGCGATGCGGAGCGCAGTGCCGTCGGGCGCGACGTCGAGCACGCGCACGAAACAGTCCGCTACGGGCCCCGTCGATCGATAACGAACGCGGGCGGTCACTGGGCCGGCGAGGTCGACATCCGTCGACTGCGCACCGCTCGTGAACACGAGCACGTCGTCGCGGTCGCCGATAGGCCCCTCGTTGGGCAGGTGAAGGAGGTACGAGAAGGCGTCAGGAACGCTGGAGGGCACGAGGTCCTCCGGATCGTGCGTCCAGCTCAGTGCGGTGGCTTCGGTCGGGCGGCCTGCGGAGAGCCCTCCGTCGACATCCGCATACCGAGTCGTCAACCGCGTCTGGGCTGGAGGCCACGTCTCGCTCGTGCGGTACTCATCGGTTCCGCCAAGATTCCACTTGACCCGGGGGATCTCGGATGGCCGACTGTTGCCGCGGACGAAGACCTCGAAGAACTCCAGCGCGGGGTCCAGGTACGCCGGCAGCATCGCGGCAATCTGTTCGGCACTGCGGTCCGCTACCCGATCCTCCGCGGGCTCGAGCAGGGTGTGGTTTTCGTGGTCGATCGACTCGATCCGGAGGTAGTGGTGCGCGTCCCAGTTCGGATGCTGCGCGATCGCAGCGACGTCGGTCCACGAGAGCGGCGCACAGTTGTCCCACCATCCGACCGTGTGCAAAACAGGCAAGGATCGTCCGGCGAAAGGACAGCCGTTTGGAAACCGCTTCAGCGGAACCACCTGAGGCACCCACTGGTCGTAGGAGATCGAGCGCTCTCCGATCATGGTCATAAACTCTTCGGCCTGCCCGGCAAAATCCCGCCGCCTCCAGTCCGGCTCCCACAAGTAGGTGTCATTGCCGAAGAAATGCGTGAGCGGGTACAAATTGGTGATGCCCATCTCCACCTTGCGCGTGCGCTCCCCGAGAGTGCGGTGCACCGGCTCCCCCAGTCCTGTGCCAGTAACACGAGGCGCAATGGCTTTCAGCGCGGGGTGCCCGCTCGCTGCAGCCGCCCACTGCGTGTATCCGTAATAACTGTCACCCCACATAGCCACGCGGCCGTTGGACCACGACTGCGACACTATCCACTCGACCGCGTCGTAACCGTCTTCAGCCTCATGCACGAAGAGAAGTGCCTCGCCCTCCGAACGGAACTTGCCGCGCACGTCCTGGGCCACTACCCGGTATCCGCGCTTCGTGAAGTACTCGGCGACCTGAGGGATGTAGCAGTAAGCACCGCTTTTGTCGTAGGGAAGGCGGATGAGGATCGTGTCTCCGGGGGTCTCATCCGCGGCATCCGGGGCGCCGGGAAGGTAGACGTCGGTGCCGAGGTAGATTCCGTCACGCATACGTACCCGCGCTTCACGGGCAAGATCGCTGACGGGGCCGGGGGCCATGTGCAAGTACTGGGGCATACCACTCCTACGTGGTCTAAGCGTTCCTTAGAGGCAGTGACTAAAACCATATGATCTACCTCATATTTAGTCAAGTCTGACTAGACTAGTAGCGTTGCCGCATAAGCACGTAGTCTTTTCAGGAGCACGATTCCGCACTGTAAGAAGGGAGCGTCAAATGGTACGGCCAACCGTCGCAGACAAGCGGCGCAAGCAGATCATCGAGGCTGCGATGAAGACCATCGCCGAACGTGGCATAGCGCGCACGTCGCTCGACCACATCGCCGACGCGGCTGGTATGTCACGCGGACACGTGCGCCACTTTGTGGGTAACAGGGAAGACCTGCTGGTCGAGACCGCCAAGTACTTCTACGCGGGCGAAGACGGCGCTCCGTCGATCATGCCTATGGATATTTCTTCACTCAACGACGCGCTCGGTTACTTCTTCGGTGGTGCATTCACCGAGTCGAGCGATGAGGATGCCATCGTGCTCGGCCTCGTCGAAATGGCGCGCATCAACCCGCGCATCGCCGCAGTGCTCGCGGAGGCGCACCGGGCCACCCGTGCCAGGCTTTTGGCGCTCGTGGGTGAGGCGCGCCCCGGAGCCTCCGCCGAGCAGTGCTCTTGGGCGGCCGAGGGGATCCTCACTGCAGCAATGGGCAACGTCTTCATTAACGACTTCGACCGCGATCTTGACCGTACCAATCAGGCGCGCCGCGCCGTCGAGGCGATGCTCAGCACGCTGTAGCACGTGTCGGCGGGTCGGGTTTTCTTCCGCTGGGCCAGCCGCCGCTGGATTCCCGAGAGGGCTGGGCGCTGGCCTCCGGATTAGGAATCGTTACCGCAGGAAGCAGCATCGGCTCAGCAACCGCCACATTCCTACTCCCACTCGTCCTTGCCGGACTGGGTATCAACGTGGCGCTCTTCGCCTGCGTGGCAATCCTCCTTATCGGTGGTCTCGTGTGCTGGCTCTGGGCACCTGAAAAGGCGCCGCGAGTCACTCGTCACACTCGACCAGGCCGAAATCACCGGGCAGTCATTCGACCAGGAAACAACCGGAAGTATGCGGTGAACCGCAGGGCCAGGCACTGCTTAATGACGCGCGAGCCTGGCCTGTAAATATCTGCCCAGAGGGTGCACCTATAGCAGGTGCACCCTGTGGGGTTTTCCCCTTATACACCGGTTCTCACCCCGCATCGAAAAATGGCTGGCTGGGATGTGAAAGTAATCCATCTGTATAGGTCACACCTAAGCTGACGTCAGGTCGGCGATGGATACCTGTCAGATCAGGGTCTGATGTCCTTTTCATGGACAGCGGTCTAAGAAGCTCTTAGATCCGAACCTGACGCCTCTGGGATCAGAGGCCACATACGGGCCCTTGTCTGCTCTCAAGTCGGACGAATAGAAGTAAGTGAAGGAACAAGTCTCGGCGTCCTCTCATTGTGCCTTCTTCGCCTGTGAATTGCGGATTGTGGGACGTGACCTTCGTCGCGATGCCTCTATTCTTTCGCGTATTGGGGTCACTCCCGATATTCGTTAGGGAGCCCTTCGTCGTCCGGGCTTGCCTTGATTCCAGGGGTGGGGTGGAACTGCGGCTCCGTTTAGGAGAGGCGGGCGACGCTGCGACGGGATGCACGTGGCGCCGAACCGTCGGAGAAGAGTTCCGGTGTTGCGCCCTGGATGCGTTCGATGTCCTTGAACACTCCGCGGAGATGGAGGCGTAGAGAAGCGTCCGCTGCGGTGTGATCGTCGGTAGCGAGACCATCCACTACTGCGGTGTGTTGCCGGATCAGCGTGGCAACGTGTCCGGAATCGATGAGGCTTAGCCGGCGGGCCCTGTCCAGATGTGCTTTGGCAGAGTTGACGGCGTTCCACGCTGCGCCGTGCCCGGCAAGCTGCAGGAGTTCGCGGTGGAAGTCTTCATCCAAGCGGAAGAACTGATCGATATCCCCCGCCGCCTCGGCACCCCACTGCGCTTGAAGGATCTCACGGAGCCCGGCGACCCCTTGCGGGTCTGCCACGACGTCGGCCAGAGATGCGCACTCGATGGCTTCCCGGATGAATTGGGCTTGGGCTACGCGCTCCAGATCAACCAGCGAAACGAACGAGCCGATCTGCGGAAAGACCTGAATGAGGCCCTCTTCCCGCAGGAGAATCAGACTCTCCCGGACCGGGGTGCGGCTTACGCCGAGTTCCTGCGCGAGCTCGTTTTCCGAGAGCGGCGCACCGGGGGGCAGCTCCAAGGAAATGATGCGCCGACGAAGTACATCCAGAGTCCGGTCACGGACTGACAGCCGGGGAGCCGGGTCGAGCTCAGGTTTCTTGGTAGCCACATTCCAAGTCTAAACCATCGTTGACAAACTAGAATGGTAGTGCTTGTATGGTAGCTATCAACATGAGGTTGTACACCATGTTTGAAGCTCGTCCAACCTCACAGCGTCTCCCGAAAAAGACTCCCCGAATTCATCGCCTGCAAAGGAGCAACTGATGAGCGCAAGCTTTGCGCCTCTGGCCCATGATGCGAAGAAGGCCCGCAAGACCGCGGGAGCTTCTTTCATCGGCACCATGGCCGAGTACTACGACTTCTTCATTTACGGAACAGCGTCAGCGCTGGTCTTCAACAAGATCTTCTTCCCCGAAATTGATCCGCTCCTGGGAACTCTCGCGGCGTTCTCCACGTACGCCGTTGGCTTCTTTGCCCGCCCGCTCGGCGGTATTGTATGGGGCCATATCGGTGATCGGATTGGTCGGAAGAAGGCCCTGATCTGGACCCTGCTTATTACGGGGTTGGGTACTTTCGCAATTGGCCTTATGCCGACCTACGAGACCATCGGCCTTTGGGCTGCGGTCATCCTGGTCTTCGTCCGCCTGCTCCAAGGCTTCGGAGTCGGCGGCGAACAAGGAGGTGCCGTCCTGCTGACCGCTGAGGCTGCACCACCGAAACAGCGAGGCTTCTATGCGAGTTTGGTACAGATGGGATCACCGGCCGCCTACCTCGTACCGTCCGCCCTCTTCGCCTTCCTCACCACGCAGCTTTCGGAAGAACAGTTCCTCGCTTGGGGCTGGCGTATCCCGTTCCTGTTGAGCATCCTTGTGGTCGCCATCGGCCTCTACATCCGGCTCCGAGTGGACGAATCCGAGACATTCAAGGCCGTCAAGGAAAACGCCAAGGCCCAGCAGGCTCCAGTCAAGCTGGTCTTCCGCAAGAACCGCCGCGAGGTCTTCCTCGGCATGGGGTCGAAGTTCGTCGAAGCCGCCGTCTTCCCCTTCTACACCGTCTTTCTGGTGGCCTACTCCAAAAACGTCGGCAACGACTCCGGATTCGTCTTACAGGCCATCATCATCGCGATCATCGCTGAACTCATCATGATTCCCATTTGGGGTTGGCTCACGGACAAGATCGGACGCAAGAAGGTCTTCCTCGGCGCAGCGATCCTCAACCTGTTGCTCATCTGGCCTGCCTTCGCCGCCATCGAAAGCGGAGACACGCTCCCCATCGTCGCAATCCTCGTCGCGGGCCTGGCACTCGGCCACGCAGGAACCTACGCCCCGCAAGCCTCCTACTACCCGGAACTCTTCCCAGTTCGTGGACGCTACACCGGCGTCTCGATTGTGTGGCAGTTCGGCGCCATGATCGCCAGCGGCCCCTTCACCGTCATTGCTACGGCGTTGCTCGTTGCAGGAGGCGGCTCCATCACGGGCGTGGCCATCTACGTATCCGCGCTGATCCTCGTAAGCGTCGTCTGCCTGACCCTGCTGCCCGAAACGGCCCCGAGCCAACTTGGCGGCAGGGAATACGCCGAGTGGACCGTCACGGACGAAGACCAAAGCAACGATACTGCCCACCACAGCACGAACTCCGTGAAGTAAAAGGAAGAAATCAGTGAAGATCACCGATGCACGGGTAGTTGTCTCGTCCCCTGGGCGAAACTACGTGACACTCGTAATTGAAACCGAAGACGGCATTACCGGCATCGGTGACGCCACCCTCAACGGCCGGGAACTCGCCGTCGCGTCCTATCTGTCAGAGCACCTCTGTCCCCTGCTGATCGGACGCGACGCCCGCCGGATCGAGGACACCTGGCAGTACTTCTACAAAGGCGCTTACTGGCGCCGTGGTCCGGTGACGATGACCGCGATCGCTGCGATCGACGTCGCACTCTGGGATATCAAGGGCAAGTCGGCCGGCATGCCGGTCTACGAGCTCCTGGGCGGGGCAGCCCGTGAAGGCGTGATGGTCTACGGCCACGCCAGCGGATCAACGCTGGAGGACCTAAGCGCAGACTTCCAACACCATCTGGATCTCGGGTACAAAGCAATCCGGGCACAGTCAGCGGTTCCGGGCCTGGACAAAACCTATGGGATCGCCCCCGTTGACGGGAAGCTGTATGAGCCGGCAAGCGGCAACGTCCCCCAGGAAGACATGTGGGAGACCACTGCCTATTTGGACTTCGCTCCGAAAATGATGGCCCATGTCCGCGAACAGTTCGGCTACGGCGTGCATGTTCTGCACGACGTCCATCACCGCCTCACACCCATCGAAGCCGGGCGGCTGGGCGCCTCACTGGAGCAGTATCGGCCGTTCTGGATCGAGGATCCCACTCCCGCCGAGGACCAGTCAGCGTTCCGCCTGATCCGCCAGCACACCACAACCCCCATCGCCGTTGGAGAAGTCTTCAATTCGATCTGGGACTGCCAGCAACTGATCACCGAACGCCTGATCGATTACATCCGGACTTCGGTCTCCCACGCCGGCGGCATCACCCATCTGAGGAGAATCTTCTCCTTGGCCGACCTCTACGGCGTTCGCTCCGGCTCTCACGGCGCAGGCGACCTTTCTCCCGCGTCCTTTGCTGCCGCACTTCACGTGGACATGAGCATTCCGAACTTCGGCGTGCAGGAGTACATGGGCCACCGCGAACCAGCCAACGAGGTGTTCACCACCTCCTACACCTTCACCGACGGCTACATGCACCCCGGCGATGCTCCCGGCATCGGCGTCGAGTTCAACGAAGAAGCCGCGGCCGCCTACCCGTTCGACCCCAAGTACCTGCCCATCAACCGCCGACTCGACGGCTCCATCCACGACTGGTGATTGAGCAACCTATGAACAGCGCCACACAAGATACGAAAAACGAGCACTTCGACGTCATCGTCATGGGCGAAATCTTGCTCGAGGTAGCCACCGATGTCCCCTTCGGACACGCGATACCGGCTCAACTCGGCATCTCAGGCGACGCACTCAACGTCGCAGCAGCGGCCGCCGCCGCCGGCGCCCGGACAGGCCTGCTCGCAGTACTGCCCGACGACGACCTCGGTCAGGCGATCGCCGCCAGGATCGCCGAACTCGGCATAGCGACAGACCTTCTGAAGTTCCGCCCCGGCCAACAGGGCGCTTACCTGGTGCACTCCGACCCGCTGGGGCAACGCGAGTTCTCCTACGCCCGATCAGGAAGCGTCGGATCCACCTTGTCTCCGGACGATATAGACGAATCAGTGTTCTCCTCAGCGGGAGCCGTGCTGGCCGGGGGCATCGCCTGCGCAATCTCGGAGTCCTCAAGGGCCGCAGTACTCCGCGCAGCATCGCTCACCAAACGCTTCATCTTCGACCCGAACTTCAGGCCACGATTGACGTCAGCTGGAGAAGCCTCCAGATTGCTTGCCGAACTAGCACCCCAGTCATACCTGGTTACCCCTTCCTTCCCGGGAGAAACGTCAACACTTCTCAATGTTTCCTCCGCAGGGGAAGCCGCTATCAAACTCCGCGCCATGGGTGCGAAGAACGTAGCTGTCACCTGCGGCGCGGACGGTATCCAGCTGGAAAGTGACAGTGTATCGGCCTGGATTGATGCCATTACGGCGCCCCTCGTGGTGGATCAAACCGGCGCGGGCGACGCCTTCGTTGGAACCACCACGGCCCGGATTGTCCGCGGCGACAGCCTTCCGCAAGCAGCCCGCTACGGTGCTGCGGCTGCCTCACTCGTTGTCGGAGGCAAAGGCGGCACCGGGCTCATCCCCACCTTCGAACAGACACAGGCGCACGCCAAAAAGACACAGGCGCACGCCACCGGGATCAAGGAGGAGCGGCTTTCATGGAGCGCCTGAGCGACTCGACGCTTGCATCAGCGGACGGCCTGGAGTCCCGACTCCCCCGTGTGTCCGTCAAACCGGGCATCGTGCATCTCGGCCTGGGTGCCTTTGCCCGTGCCCACACCGCCGTCTTCACCGAGGATGCCATGCTGGCCTCCGGCGACTTTATCTGGGGAATCGTCGGTGTCACGCAACGCTCCGACACCGTAGTCCAGCAACTCGCTCCGCAGGACGGGCTCTTTACTGTCGCCGAACGAGGCGACAATTCCGCGCCGCTCCGTGTGATTTCGAGCATTGTTGGAGCCGTCTCCGGGCGGGACAACCCCGAAAAAGTGGTGGAACATATCGCCGCTCCCACTACGTCGATCGTGACTCTCACGATCACCGAAAAGGGCTACAGGATGGATCCCCGCACGGGGTCCCTTAACACCGCTGACGGACAGATCTTGTCAGACCTCGCGGGTAACCCTCCACTGACGGCACTTGGACAGATAACCCGGGGGATCCAGCAACGTTCCCGCCAGGGTTGGGGACCACTTACAGTCGTTTCCTGCGATAACCTTCCTGGCAACGGCGAGCTGACGGGCAGACTCGTGCGCGCGTTCGCCGCCGCTTTGCCTGACGATGAAGCGGCGCCGCTCTTGGCCTGGATCCAAGCCAACGTCACGTTCCCGAACACCATGGTGGACCGCATGGTCCCAGCCACCACCCCAGGCGACCTTGCCGCCGTCGAACACCAACTCGGACTACGCGACGAAGCGGCGGTTGTCGCCGAACCGTTCATGCAGTGGGTCATCGAGGACAACTTCGCCGGCCGCCGGCCTCGGTGGGAGGATGCAGGCGCTGTGTTCAGTGCAGATGTGGCGGCGTGGGAAGCAGCGAAACTGCGGTTGCTGAACGCGAGCCATTCGATGCTGGCGTACCTCGGACTGGCAACCGGCAAGGCAACCATTGCGGACGCCGTAAACGAGGACTCCTTTCTCACTGCGTGCGAACGGATGATGTTCGACGACGTGCTGCCGACCATCCATCTGCCGGCCGAGTTCGACGCTGAAACCTATTGCAAACAAGTCCTGGGCCGGTTCGCGAACCCCGCGCTCGGCCACACCACCGCAAAGGTAGGAAGCGACGGTTCGCAGAAAATCGGGCTGAGACTGCTCAGCACAGTTCGCGAAAACCTCGACGCCGGACGCGAACCACGGTGGGCGACGCTGGCCGTCGCGGCATGGATGCGTCATGTTGCAACGACGTCTTTGGAAGACCTGAACGATCCGCTGGCGGGCGAGCTTCATGCCTTGCTGCCGGCTGATCATTCGGCCAACGCCGTGGTTCCGGCCTTGCTGGCATGCCGCAGCATCTTCGACGACGGTCTAGCGGCCGACGCCGGGTTCATTCAGCAACTCAAGCACTGGTACTCCATTATTGATGAACACGGGCCTGAGGGCCTGAGAAACGAGATCCTCCATGGCTGACGTCTCCACTATCCTGAACGCCTCCCGAGTCATACCCGTGGTGACAATAGACAACCCTGAGCACGCAGTCCCGGTGGCCCAGGCCCTGGTTGAAGGCGGCGTAGGAATCATCGAACTGACGCTGAGGACCGAATCGGCGCTGAAGTCGTTGCAATGGATCGCCGAGGAAGTCCCCGGCATTCTTGTTGGTGCCGGAACCGTCCTCACCCCTGCCCAAGCCGATCATGCAGCGGCAGCCGGCGCTCAATTCCTCGTGAGCCCGGGAGTCACGCCAGCCCTGCTCCAGCATGTGTTGTCGTTGAACCTTCCGTTCCTGCCCGGCGTGGCAACCGTCGGCGAAGTCATGGCTGTCCTGGAAAGCGGGTTGACCGCCATGAAGTTCTTCCCCGCCGGACCCGCCGGGGGGCCGCCGTACCTTGCCGCCATTGGAGCACCCATTCCCCAAGTACAGTTCTGCCCGACCGGCGGAGTGAGCCTTGCCTCAGCACCGGAATACCTCGCGCTGCCAAACGTCTCATGTGTCGGAGGCAGCTGGCTAACGCCGAAGACCGCAGTTGAAGATCAGGACTGGGGCCGGATTAAGGAGCTGGCGCAGGAGGCTGCGGGTCTGGCAGTAGAACGCCCCGCCCGTACCGATGCGAGCGGCTGATTTAGCGAGCAATACTCCTTGGACTGCCGTCCGGTTCTTCGCATTTGTCTCCGGGAAGCGCCTGCGCTGGCTTCCGTACTCTTCGCCATCGACCGGCCCCAACGGCCCGCGGAGAATTCTCCGCTGTAAACCTTTGCACGTGCATGTCCTTCAATCCAAGGCCACTGCAGAACCTGTTGCACCGGCTTCGGAGTCTCGATCTGACGCCAAACCCGGCACGCTTTCAACCAGCTCCACACGAACCTCCAGGCGTGACTTCTGTCCGGCACCGATCCCGGCCGTACATTTTCAGACCCCGCTACCCGTATCCGATTCACGTCGCGACCTCCCCCTATCGCCGCCTCTGGCGGGGCGTCAGCTGCCTCCCGGGCAAATAAGGGCGACATATGGGTGCTTATCGGCGTTTGGTAGAAGAAGATAAAAACTCGTCCTGCCCTGTTTCGGTTGTTTCCGCAGATTAGTCGCACGTGGCCCATTCGTGGCCAGGGCGCATGGCATGCACCACGGTAAGGAACCGCTCAAGCTGCTCGCGAACCCGGGGCAGTCCGGGACATGAAACCCGGACGACGAGCAATTCCGGGTAAATGGTCTTCGAGGAGTGGAAGCTCGTTGGTCGCGAGGGGATGCTCGATGAGTTTGAGAACGGCGTTTGAACGCGCTGTGGCTTGTCCCTGTCGTTCAGACGGTTCGCTGTCTCCGGCTCTTCCGGAGTTTTTTGATGATGAGGATCAGGCCGAGAGGAAAGGTGAATATCAGCAGGAAGAGGGCGCCGATTCCGCGGACGGAGTTGCCATCGCTTTCGTAGCCCACGACGACGGCCTTTCCGGGGTGCGATTCGCTGTAGATCACGGTGACGTCCGCCCCGACCGTGGGGTGTTGGCCGTGGTTCACGGACGCGAAGGTCGAGTATCCGGTGCCGTCAGCGTCAATGTACTGCACAGTGATGTTCCGGTTCGACGCCTTCCGTACGTCGGCGAAGTCCACAATGGAGCCGGTGGTGTGAAGCCCGGTGCGCGCGAGCTCCTCATCTGAGTCGTTCATCGAGGACCCGATCCCGATCATCACCGGTCCCGTCAGGAGCAATAACGCGACGAACGCGACGCCTCCAAGGCGGGCCCAGAAGGTCTGAGGTCTATTCGGTACGGCGGTATCTGGGAAACTCACGCGTCTATTCTTCCTGATAACGGGTGAGAGACCGGCCACGGGCCAGCCTCCCCTGATCGGCTCGGCGGCGGCCTGGACCAGGGTCAGCTTGATGTAACCGTACCGGTCCTGGCCGGATGCTGTTCCCGGTGCCCGCAGGATGAGTGCGTCGTCGATAGTGACGATGATAGGTTTGCGGCGTTCTCCCTGTGGCGGTGAGGGTGGTGGCGCTTTCGGTCATCCAGGTGTGGGCACCTTGCGCTCCACCTCGGCCCGCTTGCATCGATCTTTTTCCGCTGAATGGCAGGCTATTTCCGAGTCATGGTGACGCTGGCGTTGTGGCGACCATCGGAGCTTTCACCGACGCAAATCTCGGTCATGCTGTTGCTGTCGCGGTTCGCCATGCAGGTTCCGCCACCATATCCTTCGGCTTTGAACTCATCGATGTTCTTACCAAGGCGTGAGGCAATCTCGTTAACGGGTACCTCATGGTCAATGGCCCACGCAACTTCCAGCCTGAGGCAGTGGCTGTCAATGGAAACGCAGCCGGGGTCAACCTTCCGCTCAAATCGATGAGTTTCAGTCCAACCCTCCCCCCGTACGTTGTCAGCTGCAGCCCTCATGGCCGCAGCCTTCTCAGCCTGGCTTCCGCCGCCTCCGTTGATCCCGTTCACCAAGGCGGAGCAACCGTCGAACAGGAGTATTCCGCAGATCGTCAGGGAAAGAGCGATAATGCCGAGAACCCATCCCGTCTTGCTTTTCCTGGGTGGAAGCGGAGCCCACTGCTGGGGCTGGCCGTACTGGGGAAACCGCTGAGGACTTTGTGCAAAGTACTGCTGGGGCGGATAGGGAGGCCTATTTGGGTGCCCCGGTCCCTCAGGTCTCTGCGGCTCCATACCGCTACCCCCATATTCTCTTACCCGGACTTTTGTAAGGATGATGATGCGTTTCCTTCCGAGACGATCATGTCATGTCAAACCTGCCACCCCCTGAGCAGGGTCGCCGTAACGACCTCGTGGAGACCAGCGGATTCGAACGACTGACCGAGGATGATTGAAGGGCGCCGTCCATCCCCCGCTCTGCTTCTGAGCTACGTCCCCGGGTTCGGTGTCGGGCGCCGAACGGGCCCCCATCACCGCATCGTCCGCTTTGACGACCCGGATGGACAACTGGGCTTGCTTGCTTCACACGAATCACCACAGCAGAGCCCTTGTCGGCGTTAGCATCCCGGTCGTCCCAGTGGGCCTAGCCGGGGTTGGGCTGTCCATCCTCGGGTTCGGCCCATTCGAGCGCTGCTACAAGGTGGCCTTCGTTGGGCAGCGCTTGCTGTTCGGCCGCGGGGAGTTTGTCGTAGGTGTAGGCTGCAACGGCCATGGGTGACGTGGAGCGGCCTAGGCTGTATCTGACGCTTCGGTCGTTCTTGGTGCCGCAGATCAGGATGCCGATGGTTTCGTTGTGGTGCTTCCGGCGAAGCACGTCATCGACGAGAGCCACGTAGAAGTTAAGTTTGCCGGCGTACTCGGGCTGGAACTTTCCTGTTTTTAGTTCGATAACCACGTACCGGTTCTGGTCCATGTGGAAGAACAGCATGTCGACGTAGTAGTCGTCGCCGTCGACATCGAAGTGAACTTGCCGGCCGACGAACGAAAACCCTGGTCCCAGCTCCCTGAGGGTTTCGGTGATCCGGCTGGTCAATGCCAATTCCAGGTCCCGTTCGGCGACTTCCCCTGAGAGACCCAGAAATTCGAAGTTGTAGGGGTCCTTGGCGACCTGCTGGGCCAGCTCGGAATCTGGTCCAACAAGCCGTTGGACAAAGTTCGACGGTGCCGCGCCGGTCCTTTCCAGGGTTCGGTTCATGATCATGTTCAGCAGGACGTTGCGGGACCATCCGTGTTCAACTGCGGCGCCGGCGTACCAATCTCTATACTGGCGAGTGTCGGCCTTGTCCAGAAGAACGGTGACATGCCCCCACGGCAATTGTGCAACGGCTTGTTGCACAATTGGGTCCGGCCATGCGGCGGCAAATGCCCGCATGTAAAAGAGGTTCCGCCGAGACAGGCCCTTCATCTCGGGGAACTCTGCCCTGAGGTCCTCGGCCAGACGTCCCATGACTCCACTCCCCCACTGCTCGACCTGCTGGCGCTCCAACACTGTCTTGCCGATTGACCAATACAATTCGATCAGTTGCGTGTTGACGGTTCGAAGGGCGGTCAGACGCGCGGACCGGACCCGGTCCTTGAGCGCGGCCAAAAGATCGGTGTAGTCCGCGGGCAGGGCCAGGGCGCGTGCATCAGTCATGAACTCCACCCTAGTAGGCTGCCACTGGCGCTCAGGATTCATTTGTCCAGACAGCGTCTGGACAATCGACATCTCCGGGAGGAGACATGCGACTCCCCTCGGGGCAATCTTCTCCCACTACGTCTCTCTCCAGACCATTTGTCCGTGGGAACAATTACGCGGTGGTGCGCGTTGCATGGAGGCCAGAATCGAACACGAGAAATGAGAATCACTTAGGTGGCAACTGATTACGATGATCTCCGCTCCGACGTCAAGGAATCGCAGGACCGCTCGCTGGAGGCACTGAAGTCTGCCAACGCGCCTGATGCCCGCAGCGTGGTCACTGAATTGAACGAGGCCGATGCCCTCGATGAGGGCCTAACACCCGGAGGAGAAATTGTCTCCGAAGAACTCATCGTTCAGGTCATCCCTCAGGCAGAGGACGAGTTCACCTGTTACTCCTGCTTCCTGGTCCGACACCAGTCCCAACTTGCCCGTGAAACCAATGGCCACTCATACTGCATCGAATGCGAAGGCTAAAGCCGCTGTACGGCGACGAATGGAACGGCATCGCAGAATCGCTCCGGGAGCCGCCAGATCTCGGGCGTTGGGGTTGCGCAACGGAGTCCTGCCCGGCCGCGTAGTCTGTCGGCCTCTGTACTAGCACTATCGGTGTCCCCCTTGGTTTGGTAATCCTGTCATGGTGCCCAGCCGTCAGGGATAGCTTCCGTAACCAAGCGCGGCGTGTACATGACCTGGCGGTCGAAGAATCGGTGCCCGTCCCGGCACAGCTCGAACGGCCCCGTGGCTGAGAAGAGCGTCTTTGAGTGAGCGTCCCAGTGGTACACGAACCAGCCGGAGAGCGTGTTTTCGTCCTCGGCCCGTACGTACTCCTCATACAGCGCGCGGAGCCTTGTGACGGCTTCGGGGTGGTTCCACCACTGCGGGCACCAGTACCGGGTGTTCTCGTCGTCGGTGACGGCCTCGATGTCGTGGATGAACGCCTCAACCCAGTCCACGAAGTTATCGATCAACTCCTGCTCGCTCAGCTCCGGGGATTCACCAGCTGCTTCGCTCATGCGGCGACCTGCTTTTCAGGAACGGGATCCGTGGCCGGCTGGGGTTCGCCCTTGGCCATGGCGGCCGCGGCCGCCATGCCGGCCTCAATGGTTTTGCTCAGTTCCTTGTTCTTGTGCCATGGGGTGAGCCGCAACAAGGTGGCCGGGGCGACGCTGCTGCTGAGGATCCCGGAGAACTTTGGCAGGTCAGCGAAGTCCTGCACGCTGACTTTGGGCAGACGCTCCTTCCTGTCGGAGCCTTGCTCCTTGCGTTGGTAGGTGCCGATGGCCTTGGACAGGCCTTCGGTCCAGTCGGTTTCCTCGTTGCTGCCCACGAACCGGGTACCGGACATTTGCCACAGTGTCTGCATGCCTTTGCTGCCCCATTCGCCGCAGCCCTGGGACCAGCCCTGCAGGTAAAGGGTGAAGCAGAGGCCGCGGGAGCCGTAGTGGCTGAAATCCTGGGGCAGCGTAGGCCAGGGGACGATGTTGGCCACTTCGTCCAGCTCGCCGACCAAGGGGATGGTCAATCGTGCTTCTCCAGGGGTTTTGCGGACGGCGGCGTTGCAGATGGCTTTGATCATCGCCGTGAGAACGGCACCGGCACCGCCGGGGCCACGCTCGGACAGGAGGATCATGGTCTGACGTCCCTCCATGAACTTGGCTGCGTCGAAGTTCCTGATCCCCGGCGTGGGAGTGGTCCACGCCAGAATTGCGTCGTGCACCAGGTCGCGGCACATGCGCTGCGTGGTGGCCACCAAAGATCCGCGTGTACGGTCAGGCCACTTGTCGAAGCCCCTCATCTCCGAAGCAGGGCGAGGGTATTGGTCGGCAAGAATGTTGCAGACTTTCTCGAACGAGCCTTTGGAGATCCATTCGTGGACATCTCCCAGGGCCTTCCCGGTCAGGGCCGCTGCCAGCAGCGTCCACGCCAGGCAAGACTCCCCTGAGGGGCCGAACTGGGCGTCCTCGGCCGCTTCGCTCTCGCTACGTGGATTGTTCTTCAACGAAGCTGTGATGATCCACGAAGCCAAACGCATGGCATCCTCGGTGCCCTTCACTTCCCGCAGCGGGCTGAAAATGAAGTCCGGCTTGTCGGACTGTCGGTAAATCTTGCCGGTATCCCAACACCACACCGTTCCCAGCTGGTGGCGGGCAGCGATCACCTGAGCTACGCCGTCAACCTTATTCGACGTCATCAATGCCGCGCCGGGAGCCGCTGCCAGACGAGGAACCACCAAACAGGACGTCTTACCGGATCCAGGGCCCATGATGCACACACCCAGATCCCGCCAGCCCTGATACAGAACGGCAGATTTCCCGGCAGCCGTCTGGCCCAGCACTTGTCCAGGAGCTAAATCCACGGCTTTCGGGTGCAGCTGCTTGGCGTCCTTCTTCCGCTCTTTCTCCATCAAGGGGGCGAGCTTGGCGCCGGTTGCGAGTCGGCCGCCCAGCTCACGCTGCGCTGCACTGCCCGCGCCGCCACGGCCGGCAACGAGTAATGCCGCACCAAAGAGGGCACCGATTGCCAAGACGATGGCGATCCATGTCGCCGCTCCTGGCCAGGCGAAGGTTCCCTCCTTGAACCGGGCCACCAACTCGGAGAAATTGGTCCACGGCATCCCTGTCGGTGTCAGGAACTCACCGAGGAAAGCCGAGACCCAGGCGATAGCCACCAGGCCGACAACGACGCCGGCAAGGCCCAGCTTCATCAATGTGTCTGTTGACGTTTGCTTGCTCATGCCGGAACAACCTCCGTGGCTTCGTCGGTAATGGATTCTTCGGTGAACGCGATCGTGGAGGTGGACTTCATGGCACCGTCCGTGTCGGTCAGCTCCACTTCCAGCGGACTCCGGACGTGGATGGCTTCGAAGGGATCGTATTGGTCGATCTTGAACAGGCACGTGCCCTTGACCAGCTTCGTGATCACCTCGGCCGTCCCCACGGGGAGGGTGAACATCTCTTCACAAGCCAACGCATCGGCGCTCTTTTGCTGCTTGTACAACAGGACCGTGCCGCATTCTTTGAGCATGGAAATCGCCGGGCTGTCTGCCGGGATGTCGGAGATGTGGTGGAACGCGAACTGGCATGACAGGGACAGGGCGCGGGAGAGTTTGGTGTTGCGGCGGGTCACCGTGGCCACCGACCCCTGGACGGTGTGCCAGGCCTCTTCAATCAGCAGGACCGTGGGGACGGCCTCTTCCTGACGGTAGAGGGTGTTGGCCAACCAGGTGTTGATGATCGTCATGACGATCGGCAGCGCCGGGCCGTCCTCCGGGAGCAGCGACACGTCGAACACCGTCAGGCCGGCGTTGAGTTGGATGTCCGGGCTGGTTTCCCCGTCGATCAGACCGGCCAGGTCGTCCTCGATCATGCGTTCAAGCTCGAAGGCCGGGTCCTGCCCCCATTCGCGCAGCTCTTCCACTGTCAGGCTCGTGGCCTTCGCGGCGTCTTCATTGGGCGCGTACAGGGCTTTGAGGACGTGCCCGATGTGCGCGACTTCGCCGGCCTTCTTAGCATCCGTCAGGGCCTGACGGTGTGCCATGCGGACCGCTTTGCCTTCCTTGGGCGTCATGGGCCGGCGGAGGGCTTCTTCCATGACGGCACGGACCAGCATCGACTGGCCGGCCGGGGTGCGGAACGCTTCGGCGCTGTCGTGGGTTTCCTCGTTCAGGCGCGCGGCGATGCGGGGATCGAGGATGTTGATCCGGGATCCGCCACCACCGATGCTGAACCGGACCGGAGCGACACCGAGCTTCCGTGCCAACGGGGTGTACTCGCCGCCGCCGACGTCCTTCTGGTACTTCTTATCGATCACCACGACGCGGCGGCCGAGGATCAGTTGGCGCAGCACGCCCCAGGTTTTCATGGCCGAAGATTTCCCTTGGCCGAGGTCCCCGATGTAGCAGACGTTCGGGGATTCGAGGGTGTTACCGTAGGCGGTGAACGGGTCGTGGACGATCATCCACCCGGACCCGGCATCGACGCCGAACACGAGGCCGCGGTGCGAGGTCGGCGGGGAAGCGATGGCCATGTGGGAGAACTCCATCTGCCGAGTCGAAGAGGCAAGGCCCGGAGCTGCCGGGTCATAGAATCCTAGTTTCGACGCGAAAGCCCACTTCCGTTCGTGGTGCCAGCGTGTCTTGGCGTTCGCTTTGGCCTCGAGGAGCTCACGGTCCTTGGCTTCTTTCTTCTCAGCCTTCTTCACCTCACGCTTGCTCAGCGGCTTCTTGTGCCGCAAACCTTCGGCCGTGGTATCGGCTGCTGCTGTTTCCAGTTCCAGTTTCCCGGCGCGGGCTTGGGCTCTGAGTGTCCGCTTGGATTTGCTGGCAAGAGCCCAAGGCAGGCTGAAACGCTTGACATCGTTCGTGGTGCTCATCGGATTCCCCTCGTGAACGGCATGGTGGTGATCAGGGCAAGATCGTTGCGTTGGTCCAACCAGTCAATGAATTCGATACCGGCATCGGAAGCAGCGGCCTCAACAACGTCGGTGGTGGACAGGATCTCGTTCGCATCCTCCACGGCGAACGAGATATACAGACCGTAGGCCGCGCCGTGGTGCCCGGAGCCGGGCTTCAGATCACGGAGGCGTTGGTGGGAGGCACCCATCAATACTTCTTCGGTGCCATCGGTCACGACACCGGACTTGCTGACCTTATTGCTCGTAGCCCTGTCCATGGCGGCATCCGAGCGGGCTTTGGACCGGGCACTGCGGGCATCCTCAAGTTCCATGACCATGGACACCGAATGCACCACTGCCGGTTGGATACCGCTGATGATCGCTTCCAGCGCTTCTACCGGTACGGGAGCCGGGCTGAACGCCGAGGCCGGCACGTAACCGGTACGGATATGCCAGTGGTCATTGACCACCAGGGAGATGGGAGAGGATGCGCCGTCCAGGTGCTGCCAGCAGTCCATCAAGTCGGCGCCGTCGTAGTCGTCGATATCGAAGTCAGGGTCCTGCAGGTGACGCAGGAGCGCGGCCATGGCCTGCGGGCCAAGAGGCCGGGAATTGGTGATCGAACCCATCATCGAGGCCTGGGCCATGGCGGAGCGGATTTCCTGATAGATCGCCTGACCGATGCCTTCATCCCCTGACCCGTACGCTTCGGCGCGGCGGAAGAGGGCAGCGGAGCTGGGGATCCGGAACGTCTCATAGGTGCGGTGCTGTTCGGAACGGGAACGCGTCGTCCCGCACAGGTCACCGTAGGACTCCAGCAGGATCCGCGGGACGTTCTGCGCGACCCGGTTCTTAACCCAGATCAAATGGTCGGCCGAGTCCATCGGCACCGCACGCGCCAGCGTCTGGACATGGGTCACCAGTGATTGACGCCGGGCCAAACGGGCGAGGTACTGGCCACGGGCGACGTGACCGGATTCCTTCCGGTACTCCTCCCGGATCCCCGAGGAAGACCCCATAACTTCCATCGTGGCCGTGTAGTAGGACTTCTTGACCTTGCCCTGATGCCGGAAGATGACCAGCGGTCCTTCCGGGGTGTCGATGGCGAAGTGCCGGACCGTGCCCACCATCAACGGCGCGTTGTCCTTGTGCCGGACGGGGACTTCGATCATGCCCTTCTCATCGGCACGCCCCCGGTCCTTCTTCCCGGCCTTGACCATCCGCGTCTGCGGACGGGCCTTCACCGGAACATGGACCAAGGACTTGTTCTTGGCGCGGACCTTCTTGTGCCGGAGCTCCACGAAAATGGCACCCAGGGAGCGGTGGCCGGAGAGCTTGTTGGGTGTGGTCAGGATGACCCCAGCCAGGACCAGCACAGCTGCGATGATCAAGGCGACGATCTGACTGCCGCCGGCCAGGACGATCACCAGCGCGGCCCCGACGGAGACGGACAGGCCGATCCATTCCGGTGCGGTCCGGTTTCCGCCGAACAGGCCACGGCTCTGGACCTCACCGCCGACAACAACCATTCTTCCCATGACTACCTACTCCTTGTACTTCTCTTACCGGCCACTGATGTGGTCGGTATCCGGTGCCATCGAACGGGCAGAACGCTGGCCGCGCATGGAGGCCTGACGTGCCGCTTCCCGGCCCGCCAGTAGGAACGCGGTCGCGCCACCGGCTGCGACCTTGGCCGATCCCCTACCCACCGCACCGGCACCGGTCTTCAACGCCTGGGCTGCCTTCGCCCCACCGGTTCCGGCACGGTCGGCCTTCTGCAGCTCCCCGATCGTTCGGGTTTCCGGCTGGCCCTGTCCTTGTGCCTGGCCGCCTTGGTGGTCCTGGCCAGAGGGTGCGGCCTGCTCGTTCGGAACCCTGGATGCTGCACTCCGGCGGCCTGAGAGTCCCGAGCCGTTCGATCCCAGCCCTGAACCGGCGTGGTCCTCTGATTGCGTTGCCATCGAAGAGGGACCCTTCGTGGCCGGCCCGCCGCCGTAAGGACGTCCGCCCGTAGTGCCGGACTGGACTTGGGCGGTCCGTTTCTGCCTGATCGCCGAAGAGATAGCCGCCCCTGCGCCGGCGACCATTGCTGGGCCGGCGATGGACTGGCGGCCCTCACCGAGGCTGGTCGACGATGACGGCAGGATCGGGACGTACTTGTAGAGCATCGGCAGGGCGAAGGCCAGAACGCACATCGCGGCCGCGGCCAGGAACACCGACGTGGCGTTCACCATGCCATCGTCCACGCCCTCGTCGCTAAAAGCCGGACGGGAGGCGATGTAGCTGAACACGGCGCCCATGAGCAGCAGCAGCAGCGGTTTTGACAGGGAAATGCCAATCCACAGTGCGCCGACCTTGCCCACGCGTTCGCGGTATTTAGGGTGGATCATGAACCCGACCATCAGTGCGATGCAGAGGCCCAGCAGGTAGAGGGCCAGCGGCTGGAGGGCCAACAACCCGAGCATGGCCCAGGCTGCGATGAACAGCAGCCCGAACAGCAGGACCGCCGCCAAGGGACCGAAGGCGCCGCTGGATTCGTACGACGCGAACCGGGAAATGGCAACCCCGAAGTCCGTGACCCTGCTGGAAGTCCAGAACGTGATCCCTTCAGTGAGACCGCTCATCCATCCGTTGACCACGTAGCCGATAGCCGGTCCGAACAGCACCAGGATCATGGATAACGGTCCGTACCAAAGCAAAGACGTCCGGGCGGAGTCCATATCGATCTCTTCGTTCGAAACGTCCTTCCAGAGCTTGAAGTACATCAAGCCCATGACGATGATCCCGATCCCGGCAAACCCAGCCCACGTGGCACGGAAGCCGTCATCAACCTCGAACACCGAGACCTTCAACAGGTTGTTCAGCACCTCGTTGGTGGATTTCACGCCCTCTGCCTTGACAGTGTTGGCGAACTTCTCAAAACCGTCCTTCGCGTTGGCGATGAACGCCACTGTGTCGACCGTGCCCAACACCACCTGGCCGCCCGGCATTGCCGAGATGGCCGTCCGCATCACCACGCCAGCGATCGGGAGAAACTTCTTAACAGCAGAACCTTGGACGCACCAAGCGGTGGCTGGGGAGGGCGCACCCGCACCTGGCAATGCAGTACAGAACGGGACGGTGTTCGTACCGTCGTAGTCCAGCGCCTTTTCCGGTGTTGTCAGGAAGGACCCAAATGCTTTGGCAGAAACACTCTCGCAATTGGCACCCGACGCCGTTGAAAAGGCGAAATCACCACATGCGTTCTTGGCCAATTCTTGGTTTAGCCGGTCTCGGATTTTGTCACGCTGGTCGGCTGGGAGCCCGGCCAAACGTTTGAGCTGGTCTGCGTTCAACTTTTCAGACTTGCTTACGTCATCCGCTGCCTGCGCAGGACCGGCAGTGATCACCCCGAAGCTGAGGAACAACGCCAAAAAGACTGCGACGAGGCGGATCGTCCTATTAGCGCTTAGCGTTTGCATACTCGACCCACCCTTCCCGGCTCTTGTCTTTGAAGAAGGCATCAACCAGATCGCTCTGGAGCGTCGGAGTCGGATCATCAAAGCTTGTACCTACGCTCATTGGTCCGCCGTCCTTAACCCGGCCACCAAAGTCCTGCCCTGCTTGGACGATGGCGAAGTCAGAGATTTTCCAGTCGCCTGCCCAGGTCAGTTCGAAGGTGACAGTCTGGAAGAAGGCGCTGGGCGCCTTATTTACCACTGCCGCGACGCCTCCTGTGAAGACCTGCACGACTGCCTCCTTTTTCTCTTCACAGCTGGCAATCCGGTACAGGCCACCTGCAGCAACGTCGGAGCGGTAGTACCACTGACCATCAAATGCTCCCGGGGGCAGGTCCTTGGCGTTGGCCAGCAGGTCCCCGTTGAAAGTGGCTCGCTCCACCCATGGGCCCTGCTTGCCTACCTCCAACAGGGCCTTTTTCTGTTGTGCCCAGGTGGAGGTGTTAACGTCTTCGATGAGAGGTGTGTAGTGGGCCGCGGCTTGGGCGGCTGAGTCGCAGCTGCCGTTGTAGCCGGTGATGGTTTTCCCGTCACTTGCGGTTTTGGTGCCGCCTTCGCCGATCTTGATCCCGGAGACGGGGAAGCCGAACTTCCCTGAGGCCTGCAGGGAGCTGGGGTCATCCTGTTTGGCCGCCGGTGCCGGTGGGTTCAGCAGGACGACGGCAACAGCAATGACCAGGACCACCGCCCCCAAAGCTGTCAGGAGTTTCCAGTGCTTCCGCATGGGCTAGGCTCCTGCTGCCGTGGCGAGAGCCAAAATGCCGCCGATGATGACACTTGCCCCGGCCGTCGCACCGAACGCGATACCGGTCTTCTTGACCCCTGCTGCGCCTTCTTCGATGTCGTCCGAGTGGCCGCGGTTGCGGGCCACGCCCCACTTCATGAGGTTCCACAGGAAGGCACCGGCCAGAAGTACCAAGGCAAGAGCCCAGAGGGCACCGAGGATCATCTGGACGGCTCCTTCGAACTTCACGCCAAGGACGCTGATGCTGGGGGTAACCCCGTCCAGCGGGTTGTCGATCATGGGCACGGCGGACCGGATAATGACTTCGTTGCTGATGGTGCTGAACATGCTTCTTCGGCTCCTTAGAGGTTGGTGGTTTTGGTGGAGGTGGTGCGGTCAATGGCCAAGAGGCCTTCAGCGATTTCCGCGGAGGCGCGTTCGAAGGCACGGCGGGCCGGGTCACCGACGAGCTGCCGGTCGATGATCGAGCCGGTATCCAGCGCCCCGTCATACGGGATGTCGATCAGGACCCGCACCGCGGAGGCCAGGTTCTCGCGAAGCTCAGCCTGCTCAGCTGCGGAGACCTTCGCCCCGCCGCCCTGGGTGACCAGAACGACAGCATTGGACACCAGGTCTTTGTAGTGCGGGTTGCCGGTGCGCTCGGACATGGACTCGAGCTGTTCGATCATCCGCAGCGCGGACACCACGGCGTTGCGCTTCAGCGTTGTGGGGATCACCAGCTGGTCCGTGACCTCGATTGAGGCGAGCCAGTTCGCTGAGCGGGTGTTGTTCCCCGTATCCACGATGATGGTGTCGTAGAAACGGCTCACCACCGTGTGGATGCGGTTGAACTCATCGGCACCAATGGACTTCATCCGGTCCGCGTCCTCGTCCGCGACCAGGACGGAGAACTGGTTGTTCCCCTGATGGCGGGTGTAGTAGGACAGCTCGCCCTTGCGTGCGGTGACGGTTTCGAAGGACTCCAGGACGTTCAACAAATCCCAAACAGTGCGGGTGGAGTCGTTCGCGTTGGTCCGGACGCCGGCAGTGCCCATCATCTCATTGTTGTCCCACACCAGCGTCTGCTGACCCGAATGGATCCCGAACGTGGAACCAAGACCGACGCTGCACATCGTCTTGCCCACCCCGCCCAAGGGCTGTGCGACCATGATCTGCATCGGACGGGAATAGACCCGCTGGATCGCGGACAGGTCCGCCCGGCGTGCCAGCTCCGCTGCGCCCACTTTGGGACTGATCAGGCCGAAGCTCACCGCACGCAGGAATGCCTGCCAGCCGGTGGCCGGCGGCAGCTGGTCATTCACGTTCTCCTTACGCAGCACAGCGGCGCTGCGGCGGCCACTGACCAGCGGAGCCTCCCGGTGCAGGTCCTCCACCACAGGGGTTTCCGCCTTTGCTACTGCGGCCGGTTCGGCACCAGGTACTGCGTGGATGATCATGGCCGGATCCGCCGTGATTGTTTCGGGTTCGGTGTCGGTCAGACTGATGGGTGCGCGGCTCTTCCGTTCGCTCCCTTGCCAGTTCGTGCTCATCGGATGGTTCCTCTCGCTCGGTTCAGGTTCAGTCGTTGGGTTCATGGGGTCGGGTCTTGCGGGGATATGGCTGTTACCAGCCAGGGCTGCTGCTGCCCGGACCGGTGCAGGAGCATCGTCCAGCGGCCCGCATCGGTGAAGAACGTTGCCGTGACGGTCAACGGGTTCCCGGCGTCCCTGCTGATCGCTGGCCCGTCCGTGATCTTCCGGATGGGCACCCTAGCCGGGTCGATGTACTTCGCATCCTCGGCATAATCAGGTGCCAGATGCGGGGCCAGTTCAGCAAACCAGGTTGTCTCCGGAACATCGGGCCGGGCGAACAGGCCCATGACCTTGGCTGCGGTGTCCTTGACCGCCTTCTCAGCGGCGGCGTCCCACGTAACTTCGGGGACGCCATAGTGCTCATCAGCGCCGTCGTCGTGGCCGTCCTCGGCATGGTGGCTCTCCTGCCCTGTTTGTCCGGTGTTCACCGTAGGGGTGGAACCGGCGGCCGGCTCGGTGCCCGCGTTTCCGGCGCAGGCACTCAGCGAGAGCGCGGCGGCAAGTGCGGCGGTGAGTGCGAGGTGCTTGCGCATCAGAGAATGCCTTTCTCTTTCATGATCGGTGTCGGGTCGATGGTGGGATTGATCGGAACCATGGGGTTGGGCAGGGCACCGGCGAAGAACTCCATGTGCAGGTGGCGGCCGGTGACGTTGCCTGTCGCGCCTTCGGTACCAAGCGGTGTTCCGGCGGCAACGGTGTCACCTTCCTTGACCTTCACCGAGCCGGCTTCCATGTGGTACATGCCGATGGTGAGCCTCCCGTCCACGCTCTGGCCGGTCACCCCGGTGCCAAACAGGCCATCGAGGTTGCGGACCTTGACGATCTTCATGTCCGTGATGGCCACGATCGTGCCCGGCCCTCCGGGGTGAACGAAGTCGATGCCGTAGTGGAAGTCGGCCAGCACTCCCCCGGCAGTGCCGGGCGGGGCAGGACGGGGACCGTAACCGCTGCTGTTGATCGCCCCGTCCATGGGAGCGACCCACTTACCGGCCAACTCCCCCACAACCTGATTGCCCTCAGCCGGGCAAACACCGGACGGGTCCACCGCAGCGCCCGACTCCCCACCCAAAGCTTTGAATACTTCCGCAGCCTGGGCGCGGAACTTCGTGTAGTGGTTCGGGTCCGCGTTCCGCTGCGTCCGGTGAATAACGATTGTCGGTTCGAGGGTTTCCCAACCCGCCACCTTCTGGAGTGCCTTGAAGAAGTTTGTCGACGAAATGGTGGGATCCATCCGGTCCGCATAAGAACCCCACGCGCCATTGGCACGCTGCTGGAACAGCCCGCGTGAATCCGGCCCGGCCCCGTCGCCGTAGTCGATGACACGAAGCGTGGACTCACCGATCGCAGCCTGAATACCGATCAGCTGCGCGGAGACCGGCAGCTTCAGGGATTTGGCCGCGTTCATGATCGCCTGGGCGTTTTTCATCTGCTCGGCATCAAACCCGACCACTCCCCCGGCAAGGACAGGGCCAGCGGCTACACCGGCAGGTGCAGCACACGATGATGCCGCCTGCGCCGGGTCACTATCGTCCAGGACAACAGTCACCAAGCCAACCGTCAGCAGCGCAACGATCGACCCACTGGTGATGGCTTTCCGGGCGATCATTGCTTTGCCCCAGCACGGTGATTGTGACAGGTAGGCAGTGATGCATTCATCGGCCGTTGCGTGCCGAACCGCAGCATATTGTTCAAAAACTGTCCCTCCCCCATGGGCTTCTCGGTGGTTTCATGGACCCCAACAGCAAGACCATCGCTAGGATCGCTCCGAGCAATAGGGCTGGAAAAGACTGGCTGCTAGGACAACCTGTGACCGACTCGCGGGTACGAAAGCTCTTTGACGAAGAAATTCCATCAGCCAGCGACCCACTCTATTGGTTACTAATAGAGTGGATTAACGACCTAGCGGCAGTTCGGCGCAAAGTCCGGCAAGATGGACCCATGCCGCGACTGATCCGCCCCAATCTGCCCTCCGGTGTTGAGGCCGCAATAAGTTTCATGGGCAGTCGGGCACAGGCGGACGTTTTGCGTCAGTTGGCCATACTGGGTCCTTCTACAATCGGCCAGTTGCAATATGTGTTGGAGATCAGTCGACCTAGCCTGAACCGACACTTGGAAGCCCTTGCTGCAACAGGATTGATCAAGACTGATCCGCCGCGAGGCATGCGCCAAGGTCGAGATGTCACTTACGAGCTGCAGCCCGCGAGAATTCAAGAACTGTCGCGGGCGTATGTTGATTACATTGAAGGCCGATGACGACGGTATGCGGGCGGCGATCCTGATGGGCATGGCTCAACCCTAACAGGGATGAAACATGTTTCGAACATGAATCAGTCCGCTTCGGTCTCGTTTTTTTCGAACTTTTCTACGTCGTCCAGTAGGGCGTTGATTGCATCGAGCGTCTTGATATCAATATCGCCAAGAGTTCGGGCGGCTATGTTCTTCAGCTTGTTTCGCCGCATCGTCTTAAGAAGCTGCAGCTCTTTCTCGATGCGTTCCGGAAGGTCACCAGTTTCTTCAGTGAGGTAGGCAGGGTCAATTTCAAAGAACTTGGCTAGTGCAACCAATGCTTCCACCGGGACCACCTCGGGCGATTCCCCACTTCTGATACGCCACCAGCGGGTCCTGGAAAGCTCGTATCCGTGCTGACGGACGCCGATCTGTATATCAGCGAACTCGTAGGATTTGCCGCCCTCCGCCACTACGACGTCCAACAACAAATTCACCTTGCGTGCAAGGGTCTCCGCCCGTGCAAGCCGATCTCGGGCAGTATCACCGCCAGCCATTATTCAACCCCATCTAAATGTCACCAGCCGTTTTCTCGGCTTTGCCCACAGTTGCGCTTGGCTGGAACAACCTTCCATACCAACGACGAACTGCCAAATCCCACCCTACCGGGTCCGAATTCCACTCCTGAGTGTGGCCCGAGCACTCAAACTCAACGAGTTCCACCTGTTCCGCATGGGTTTCAGCAAATCGGGCTGAGGTCTCGAAGGGTACAGACCAATCATTTCTATTATGAAGAATCAGGATAGGTGTCTTGAGCGGACCGCCTAGCCTGGAGGCGTCTGCTTGCCTGATCTTCAGGGGCGTGCTGATCCCGGCCAGCCGGCTTAGCTCTTTAGATCCCAGCAGCGATACGACTTGCGACCCCAAATTAGGAGGCCAACCCTGGTGCCTTGCGTTAGCTCGGAGGACTGCCTCCCAGCTGAGTACGGGCGAGACCATCACAATGCCGCTGATCATGCTTGCGAGTCTGGAACGCTGAAGGGTGTTCATGGCGATGGTGGCACCGAGTGACCACCCGAATACGATGCATTTGGTCCCTCCTCGATCGGAAACGAACTGCAGCGCATCTTCCAAGTCGCGCCATTCCGACTCTCCGAGGTGGGATCGGCGGTCGGCTGATGCTGGAGCGTCACCATCGTTGCGATACGAAACGATTAGGGAGTTCAGGCCCATGGTCGTTGCACTGGCAACGCCACGCAAGGGCTGACGGCGGTCACTCCCCTGGCCATGCACATGGATCGCCCAGACATCGCTGCCTTTGTCCACAACCCATGCTGGGGCCAGCCCTACCGATGTCGGCAACTGGATTTCATTGAACGGGCGTTCGGGAGTGGCAGCCACTATGCCACTCCACCTGCATCGTGAATCGGTTGATAGCGATACTGGCCTGCGGATGAGGCTGCGCCTGACAGTATCGTCCGCCTTCGCAATAACGGGTCCGACAGCAGCCGGTTCATCCTCTCCGAAGATGTCGAGTCCGAAAATGCCCGGTAGATCCGTCCTTCTCGTGGCCCGGAGCTCAATCTCCTCATCAGTTACCGATAGAGGAACGATGTCGTATCGTTTCCGGGACGCGGTAGACAATGACTGCCTAGCAGCAACGGCCGTAATAGCTGCTGCTCCACAACTGGCAACTGCTACAAGTGATGCGGAGAAGCTAATTACCTTGAGCGCCACGGTCGGGTCTCCAGATGGCCTGTGGCCCGGGCCAGTTTAGACAGTCCGTCATCACCGATTCGTTCGCGAGCTTTGGGATCTCTAACGAGAGAATCCTGAATCTCGACAATCATGCGATGCAACTCGCGGCGGGGTCTGTGATCCCGGTAAGTCACTACTCGTGTATCCAGAGTTATACCTGAGTTTCCGATGACAGCCCTGCTCCATACGGGCTTTAAATCTGACAGCACGGCGTTCGTCCTATTGGAATCAAGGACTGTCAAGACCCTGCGGCTCGCGCGCGGCAGCGCGAGCCCAGTGCAGAGGAGGATGAAGGTCATAGAATTCAGCACAGCGTAGATGCCGCCGAGCGACGTCATGACTTCCTCATTGCCAAGAACATTCAGCAGATCCAGCAGTAGAACGTTGACCACCAACAGGACCGCGGACGCACATCCCAGGCCCACCAAACCGAATGCCAATGTGAAGACGCCCGTACTCCAGGAACTGCGAAACCGCAAGCATGTCCAACCCGCCGTGGCCATAACAGCACCGATGTACGCGTACTGTACCGCCGAATATAGGGCTGCAGCAGGCTGGTCACCGTATTCTCGCATGAACATCGTAGATGTGTTTGGCGCGTCAATGAACGCAAACAAGGCGGTGGCTGCTGAGGCGGCGATAATGACGCCGGACTTACCCAGGACTCGCGGTGACGCCACCCTTTCTGAAGCGGGGCTGGCTGCTCGGTGGATCGCGCGCGCCAGGAAGTAGACGCCAACCAACAACAGGAGATTGGCTCCCAAATCGACGTAGTTTCGTCCAGCTAACAGTCCATCAACGAACGTATATGCAGCGTTGATGTTCAGGGCCAATGAAATGCAAATAAGCACCGCCGCCCAGAGAATACTTGTGTCCTTTCCTGGGCGTCGGGTCGCTAGCACGATCAAAGTCAAGGCGGCCATCAGCGTTGCCGCAAGGATTTCCACTAGCCGAATACCTCCTCAAATGCACCCGGCTCACCGGGGATTTCCCTGATGGCCTCAGCCATGAGATCTGCAAGGTACTCGGCTGTTGCTTCCTCGACGCTTCCGAACTCCGTCCGCATAAGCGCTCTCCGCACCAGATCCGGGGGAAGATTCTGCAGCCCGTCATGAAGTAGGGCCCCTGCCCCGGGATGCGCGTCGTGCCCAAGGATCATATGCGCAAGCTCGTGGAGGATGAACTGCTGCCGCTGAAGTTCCCAAGGCGTAGGTGGGTGGAACACCCACTCCTGTCGCTTTCCAGGCAACCAAAGACCACAAATGGAAGTGCCTATGAGGCGGTCTGTTGAACGGATTCGGATTCGGCGGCCACGGATTTCTTCGACGGCCCCGACAAGCAGTTCAAGGGTGATCCTGGTCGGTAACTTCAGCGCCGAGAAAGCTTCGGACGCGTCCCGGAACGCTCGTTCTGATGTGGTTATCGAAAGAGTAGGCAGACCTTGCGCCACCACTAATCTCCCCTTGCTAGCTATTGGGTTCGGCTAAGCTATGCTGAAACATGTTTCAGACATGTTCAGGCGGCGGATTTCTATCCAGCGCCTTGCCAAGCGACTGGGCCCCACCATACCAAGGGGGCCTCATTGAACGCTTGTCACAAGCAGGAAAGGATGGCGTAGCGTGGATTCAATTGACAGCTGCCCAGGCGAGCGAGCACGGTTGTAATGGGCCTTACCGTTTGCCCAGCCCTGCCCCGCCCAGGCCGGCTGGCCATCGAGCGCCTGAGCGCGAATAGACGATGCAGGCGTCTAGCAGACTCAACGACGGAGCCGGCCCTACGCTTCACGAACGATGAGAGACGACACGCGGGGCCGTTTTCTGTAAACAAATCCCCTGATCAGACTCTGCGCGGTGCTAGGTTCGATTCAGTCGATAGCTGTAAACGAAACCCCGATCGACCGCATGTGGCACCAACAATGAACCAGCTACAACCCCTGGTTGTGCGAGATTCAAAGGACCTGACAATGAGCGCAGTAATCAATCGTGGAGGCGGGCGGCCCAGCAAGGGCCTCCGCAAATACATTGGCTTCCGCACGCCGGCCAAGACCGCGGAGGACGTTCACATGATCGCCGCCGCAAAAGGCATGACTGTCACCGACTATGTTGCCTCTGCAGTCGACCGGTCGTTGCGCGAAGATTTGGCCTTGCTCGATCAGTTCACTCAGCAGGATGAACTCCCGATTCGTATGGCCTCATAGATACAAGGAAGGCCCGCCATTAGCGGGCCTTCGAAGCTGAAGATTCACGATCCGGATAGCTTGCCGGCAGACAGATCGTAAATCGTATGGAAGTCCTTAACAGGCCTTCATTTGTGTTGCAAAACCGATCTGGCAGGATCGGCCCTTTCTCATTCCCTGAACAGGAACAAAATCATCGTACAACAGCACGCTCTCATGCTGCCAGCAGCCGACGCTGTTGGCGTGTCTCAGGAGCCATCCCAGACTTCCAACGCCGCTCAGGTGTGGGCTGCCCTTACGCCTCTTCTCGCAGGTCAACCCCGGATCCGCCTCTCCCGGGACGGCGGTAAGACCTATCCCCAGAAGCACGAACGCGCCCTGACTGAGACCCTCCCCACTTATCCGGCGGCCGCCCGGATCTTCGGCAAGGATGGCAGCTGCTCGGCCATCTTCCTTGACTTCGACTCCTCGATTGCAGGCGTCGACTGGGTCGAGGCCGATGTGAAGTCCCTACAAACGTGGCTGCACCGCTGTGGGGCTCGGTGGATTGAAGACCACTCGCCCAATGGCGGACGACATGTCTACATACCACTGGAAAAACGGATTGGCTTTACTGAAGCACGAGATGTTGTCGAGGCATTAGGCACTCGATACCGCACATTGGACAAGACGCCGCACCAGAACATGCGTCATGGTTGCATGCGTACTCCGGGATCTCCGCACAAGCATGGCGGCTACCAGGAACTCTCCATGAGTCTCGGCATGGCCTACGACGTTGCGAGACGCCCAAACAAGGAACAAATATGGGCAACAATTCGCGCAGATCTCAAAGAGGAAATCGCTGGCGTACGAGCGCTGAGACTGGAGCAGCCCCTGTCGGCGGACGACGAAGCCTATGACTCACCGCAAGTGGCCGGGCGAATGTCCAGGTCCATGCAGCAGATGGCCCTATCAGGCCTGTACGACGCGAACCGGTACTCCTCCGATTCAGAAGCCCGTCAGGCGATCCTGACGGCGGCGGCCGCCGCCGGTATGAGTCTCATTGATATAGAACGACGAGTTCTCCAAGGTACTTGGCCTGGACTCGCATCGTTCTATGCCCGCTACGCCTCCCGTCACAGGATTCCCTCCCTGAAGCGGGACTGGAAAAACGCGGTCGCTTACCTGCGAAAACGCCGGACCGTTGAGGCAGGAAACAACAATGCACGTAAATCCCCCACAAGCCAGCCAAATACACAGCCCCCATTTGGAACTGGACTCAGGTCTGGTGCGAGCAGTGAGCACCGCTACCTGCGGACCTGGCGGAATGCTCTGTCTCTAAGAGAGCCTATGTACGCCAGCTCACGCACGGGTCTGGCGCGACGCATGGTTCTCAGGGCACTCGGAGCAGCGGCCCACATGACCGCGTCTCGTTTCGTCGAGTTTGGTGATCGGTCAATTGCCGTGGCGACAGGACTTGACCACACAACTGTGGGCTCTCATTTGAGAGCCCTGCGTTCGGAAAAGGATCCTCTGGTGACTCTGGTTGAGCGTGGACGAGGGACTAAAGGGGATCTGTACATGCTCACTGTTCCTGAAGGCCTCTGTGCAGGGGCTGAGGAATTGTTATGGAAAGCAGGCAAGATTCACGCGCTCAGACCCGTTTTCCGGGAACTGGGCTTGCCGGCAGCGTTTGTTTACGAAGCTCTGGAACAAACTCCGGGTTTGACGACCACGGAGTTGGTCGTCCGGACAAAGCTGTCCAGGACTGCTGTGAGCGAAAGTCTTGAGATTTTGGCCGCTTGGAACATGGTGTCGAGGAACCGTGGGCGATTTTGGATGGTCGTCAGTTCGACCTCCCTCCAAGAACTTGCAGAATACTTTGGAGTGTTGGAGTCTGTAGTCGGCCAAATACAGAGGTACCGCATTGAACGGACTATATGGCGTGAATGGCTTTCGAGAAACGTGAACACAGTAGCGGAACTCCTATCCCCCACGGACGACTACCCTTGGGAAACCTATGAGGGGCCACCAGATGAATGGTCGCTCGCGGACATGGCGTTTACCCAGGCGAGGTGATCCACGCGCAGGTCTAGCATCTGCGTCCGTGATCGAATTCATCGGCAGCAATGGGGTCCTCTGGCATAGGCGTGTGAGTATGCGGTTCGTTTCAAGAAGATCGCTCGCTCCCCAGTGGCGGCTATTCTGGCTGGTTCCAACGCTGATGAGCCGCTTGGCGTGTCATCCCTGTCTCTGCACCTATGGCGGTCCAAGTCAGTCCATAGCCACGTGCTGCGCTAACTGCCTCGTTTAGACGCACAGCGGCCCGCTCGTAACTGCGTGCAGCCATCTGCAGGACCCAAGCTTTTACATGCCTCTGCCATTCGTTCAGGATCGTCTCTTCGACTGCTACGGGAGGTATAGCTTGGGATCCTATTAGTGCTTTTGCTCGGTACCTGGCCATGTCGGTTTTCCCCGGGCCTTGGACGCGCTGCCACTGTCTACCAGTCCAACCGCATTCGCAGCTACCTTGCCAGCCAGTGGCCTCACTTTCCGGCACGAGTTCATAGCCAGGCAGCCGCGGGTCTCGTTTCCTTCTGCCGGTGATTCCTTCGACGCGGATCATCTCGTTATCTTCATGGTGCGAACCCAGCCGGCCATCGTTCAGAAGGATTCCGAGTCGTCCGCGGTGGAATCCGTCTCCAAGATCCCATTCCATGAAGTGTCCTATCTGTCAGGTCTTCTTGACGTTCCTCCACTTTACGTGACGCTGCTCGACTGGACTCCCCTGGTCGAGCATAGGAGCCCTGAGGCGTTCCTTTACGATGGCAGAAGATGAAGTTTAAAGAATTATGTCATGACAGAAATATTGATTGATAGCCCTTATTGGTGCCATATCTGTTTTGGCCCCTCCCCCCGGAAGTGATGGTGGGTGGCCATGCCTCTCACCGCTCAGGAGCCTTGTGCGCCCTCCCGGAGCCCCGGATCTCTATAGGACGCGGATCTAGCGCCGACTAATGAATTAATTATGTCATGAAAGAAAGATTGATGGGTGGCTTGAAAGATCGATGGGTGGCTTGAAAGATTGATGGGTGGCTTGAAAGATTGATGGGTGGCCAGACGTATTGATTGATGGTTGGATCGACTGATAGATTGATGGCTAGATTGAAAGACTGATGTATTGATGGGCCTACCCCATCGGTACCTAGCTAAATCCGGAGGATAGCGATGAGAGTCACGGCCATAGGCAATCGCAAAGGTGGCGTGGGCAAGACTTCAGTTACGCTTGGCCTGGCTACCGGTTTGCGTCTAATCGGTAAGCGAGTGTTGATAATCGACCTCGACCCACAAGCCAATGTAACGGAAGCGCTTGAAGGGGCCGGAGAGTTCGACGTCTTCGATGTGTTGTATGGGGGAGAAGCCGGAACCCTCGGCCAAGCCATCACTCAGACGACATGGCCGGGGATCGATCTGATCCCCAGTTCTGAGTCTCTTGCGCGACTCGAGTCGGAAGCCCTACTAACACCCGAAATGCGACTCAAGACCGCAGCATGGGGCGCAGATGAGCTTGAGCAATACGACCACATCCTCATCGATCTTCCGCCGGCACTGGGACGACTGACACTGAACGGACTGATTTGGGCCGATCGGGTACTTGCGGTTACTGAACCAGCTGCCTTTTCAGTAAAGGGCGTAACAGAGTTCCTCGACACAGTGAAGAAGGTCAGATCACTTCCGCACCTAAACCCTCAGCTGGAATTTTTGGGCATCATCATCAATAAGACGAGCTCACCTCTCACATCCGAACACTCCTTCCAAATCGGAGAGCTGGAGAGCACGTACGGGCACGAAGTCAGAGAGCCTCATCTTCCGCTGAGGACAGCAATGCAGGACTCCGTCAGCACACGCTCGCCGCTTACCAAGCTCTCCGGAAGGGGAGCCGCAATCATGACTGAAAAATTCGTTGCGCATGCGCGATACCTGGATGAGGTGAACTAGTAATGGCTTTGGAACGCAAGTCGTCAATACGCAAAGCACCAGCTGCTGATGTCGTGGATGCTTTGACTTCCACGGAGAAGCGAACGGCGGCAACGAGACAAGAGGAGGCTCCTCAGGTCGCCACGGTTCACACGGAGTCTGCGCCACCCGCCGACCTCGAACCCCCGCGTCCTGGGCCGGGAAGGCCGAGAGGGAAGCGCCGGATGGAACCCTTCTCATCCAAGATTGAGATAAGCCTTCGCGACGAGTTGGATGCGTACTCGATGAAGTACGGAATCACTATTACGGATCTTCTGGACGAGGCCTTACGGGAGAGGCTCAGGCGCTAATAAATCTATCTGGACATAATTATTCTTTTGAGATCTGAAGTGAAGCTCGCACCTGCATATTGGCGTCATTTGTTCTCATGCGGTCAACGCCTTCGTAGGAAGGTCTCAAGCCTGCCGCTCTCCCCAAAACCTGCGGAAAGTGCTCTCATGGAGTCAACGGAGGGCAGGAATTTCGCGTAGGGGAGCGGCTGTGAGCAGTCATAATGAAGCACTGACGCCAGGGCGGAGTTCGATGCGCTCAAACCTGCTGATACTCGCAGTGTTCACAGCAGCACTGAGCTGGTGCATCGCACTCCTCGGAATCGTGAACAGCCCAGCCGGTGCAATATTCGTGACCGTCCCAGCGCTGGCATCCACCGGGATCGTGGTCGCAGCTAGGCGGCGCCGACGCACGCAGGCCCGCCAGCTCGGCGCACCGACTCTGAACAGCAGGACCGCTCTGAGAGCACAGAGCAACTCCGTACTGATCTTGCTGAGCTTCACCGCGGTGCTCTGCTGGTGGATCGCGATTGTGGGTCTCGGCACAGGTGCTGGTGCCTTCTTCCTGTGGCTTCCTGTCTTGGTGACGGCCGGAACAGTCGCTATGTGGCTCTACATGAAAGGTTGGAAGGTTACCCGGATCTGAACCATGCAAGCCCTGCAGATGTGAGAGACCGGCGTCGGCACGGAATCTGGAAAATGGTTAGCTTTAGTACAGCAGATCATTTTGAAGGACCGCGTCGAAGCATGGTGCGGCCCTGGTTCCCAATCCGTAGGAAGCGAGTGACCATGAGTACGACCAGTGAGACGGTGCATGTCAACGTCGACGAGCAGTACCCGGTCTTCTCCTTCGTGGACAAGCCGGAGAACTACCCGGCCGCCGTGACCATCGAAGTTGACCCGGGCACCCTCCAGCGCTGGCAGGAGGTGATCGACGCCTACGAAGGGGTTCGCGAAGAGATCGCCGCGAAACTGGCCGTCATCACAGGCACCACCTATCCCGACTTCGAGTAAGTCTGCCGCCAGCTAACCGCCTAAAGTCCGGCTGACGACGTCGCGGAACGGCTGTCCAATAACAATGGTCAGAAAATCCCGGCCATTGTTATTTGACCCGACGGCCAATCGCGGAGTGCGCCGACCACGTTCAATGGTGAAGGGTTTGATGTGGCAGCATGCTGTCGGGGCGATCATTCGCGCCCGTTCAGGAAGGGAAATCTATAGTGCCACCGCGTCGAACACCTGCCCAGAAGCTCTCGGCCAAGCTATTGCTGGGCAATGAGTGGGCGCCTGTCACTACCCGGATGGGTTTCATCAGCCTGCCCTTGGATGAGAGCGCCCATGAATGGCGGGTGTGGGCTCAGGGCCGGCCGGCGGAATGGGCGACCGAGGTCCGTGTCACCAAACTCAATGGCACCCTGCCCGAGCTCTTAGAGAAGGTACTGCCGCTCGATTGGGGCTACCGGTGGCTTCTCCTGGAAACGACCAATCAGGGATGGACTGCCGTGGTGGACAACTCCCGGGGCGGGTCCAACCTGCATTCGGCCTTGCACTATCACTTCCCCGACGCCCAAGGCATCACAACCATTGAAGTCGAGGATGAGCCGCGGAGCATGAAACGCTTCCATGGTGAGCCTGACCGGGGCCGCTGGGGATCCCGGCATCTGTCCGTCCATGACAAGGATGGTCTGAAGCGGTTCCTCAGCCTCAGAAACTCTGAGCCGTGGAAGTTCAGCCAGGATGGGGAGCCTTACGACTTCGAGGACACCTCCAAGTACGAGGAGCCGAAGACGACGGACCGCTTCACTCACGAGATGCTTGGCGACTACTGCCGGCATCTGGGACTGAAACCCTTCGAGGATGACTTCTACGTCCCGTCCGGACGCGCCGTGCTGATCGAGCTTTACGGCGATGCCCATGAGCGGGAGGGACACACCTTGGCCGAAGCCAGAGCCGGCTACGAAGACCTCACCCGGCGGGTCTGCCGCGAACCCGTCGAATGGAAACGCCTCCACCCTTCCGCCGCGTACCCGCCCTATGATGAGGCGTTCCCGATGACCGGGTACAAACCCTTTGCCAAGCCAACACCTTGGGATGAGGCCCGGGATGAATTTGAGCAAAGCCTGAAGTTGTACAGCTCCCACCCGGTGGACGTTTCCCTTAGCGTCGGCCTCGACGAGCACGGGACCCTCGTTTACCCGCTGTTCGAGATCACTAATCCGCGACACGATGTTTTGGTAGCCCCGACACTGCTTGAAGCACCCGCAGCGGTCCGCGAGTACATTGCAGCGCTCACCAGCGTCCGGCACGAGGAGCTCAACGGCAAGTCCGTCTACGAAGCCTTCTATCCGAACAAGAAACAAATGGCTGTCATCCGGAGGTTCTACAAGGATCAAAACTTGTACCCGTTCGACCAGCCATCCGACAGCGTCTACTACACGTTGGCACTGGACAAGATGGTCCGCATGACGACAGACCTGAAGCTGACCTCGGAGCTCGTGGACTGGGAGAGCGCCCTGGTCGATGCCAGGGCGAAAGAACTTCCTTCACCTGACCGGCGGAGCCACTCCAAGGCATGGGACATACGGCTGCACATCCAGGAGAACGAGGATGCCATCTGGAACACCGAGCTCGACGACCGCTGCGTGTGACGCCTGTTGCCGATTACCACTGGCCTGTGCTGTGCTCGGCCCAGTATGTGGCTCTGCGGATGGCTTCGGTACCGAGAATCCAGCACAGTACGGCGGCGGCCAGGCAGATCACGACGACAACAGACCCGGCGACGCCCCGTGGAATGTTGCGGGGCCGGGCGAACACCGAGTAACCGGCCACCAAGGCTGCCAGTTCCGGTACGATGACGGACACAGCTAGGACTGTTTGCCGGAGCGGGATTTGTTTCCTGTAGTACGCGGCGGAATGCTGGCCGGCCGCAAGATCGAACCCGGCCCACAAAGCCCAGGCAGTCGTGAAGACCGTCAGGACCATCAACCCGAAGCCAATACCCAGCCATCCTCCACCGGTGACTCGGCTCCGACGCGGGCGCTGGCCTATTTGAGGACCCATGCCAACGATTCCGGGATACCGAACGTTATCGTGTCGTCCTCGATGACACTCACAACGACGCCCCGTCAGCGTCGACACGCTCTGAAGCAAGGTGGAACGACTGCGGGAACTGATAGAAGAGTTCGGGGTCGCCTTCGTCCAGTCCGAAGACCATCCCTGAGGAGACCCAGCCGCGGCGGGCAAGCAGGCGTTGCATGACCTGGTTCGACAGATTGGTCGACGTGAAAAGCTTCGTGTGCCGCTCGGTGGATTCGACGTCGCCCATCAGCAGTTGACCAATACCCGCTTTTCGATGCTGGTCGCCGACCGCGATGAGCACCAGGAAGTCATTGCCGAAGAAAGAGGGCTCAACCACCGTGTAGCCGACCGGTGAGCCATCCTGGATGGCGATCCTGACCGTACCGGACTTGAGCCATTTTCGGAGTTCTTCTCGCCGTTCAGGGTCCTGCTGTGCGATCTGGTCGACCGCTACCAGGTCCTCGAAATGTTCGGCGGTCCCGTCCCCAATGATTTCCATGCTCTTCATCCAACCACGCAGAGCAGGTTCGGATGGTCCCGTCCCGGCAAGGAAGGATCACCTGCAGGGAGGTGAAGACTCGATGGGATGGTGGGTCATCTGGAGCTTGAAACGCGGGAGCTCACGACCCGGCCCACGGAAGGGACGCGGGATGGGCAGTCCTTATCCTGCCCGGATAGGGATAATCAGCCCTATGGCAACAATGCCGAACAGTAGGATGGTCGCTCCCAAATAAACGATGAGAGATTTGCTGGGGAATCGAATGTCCGGGTGCCGTTCCTGAGCCTCGAGATAGCGGGCGTGCACCACACGATGGGCTTGCCGTCTGAAGATGAGCAGCAGGGATCCTGTGACGACGAGAGGAGCCCCCATCAGCACTGCCGGCCAGAAGTTGTCCAAGGTGGTCAGTCCTAAATGTCAGCGCCGGTCAAAGCCAGGACAACCATCGCGCCACCCATGAGGATGAATCCGGCGCCCACCGCCGCCGTCATCCCGGAGTTGGCCCGGGCCGCAACTTTGTCTCCTGCCTTGCCGAATGTGGCTCGCTGGGCATCAGCCATGAATCTGGTCAAGGATGAGCGATTAATGATCATCAAGACACCGACGATCAAACCAACGCATCCCATCACTCCCATGAGAATCTTCTCCGCAGTCTTCTTTCCCCATTAAGTCGTTGCTTGCTTGAAATCGAAAGCCATTGTTGAAGCAGTGCTAACAGCCGAGCCTACGCAAAAGATCGGCTCGGATCTCTGCTCTTCAGCAAGTGCGTGGTGCTCTCTCCAGGTCACCATTGGTTTGAGAGTTCGAGGGGCCTTCCGGCCGAATCTGGTCGGTTCTGGCCACGCACAGGAATGTGGAGTCAGCTGTCCCGTAGCCGTTCCGCAAACGGAACGTCTAAGCGCCATACCCGGAGAGAAGTTATCGAGCACACGCCCTTTGCCGGGAGATGATGCCCGGTCTGCCCACCCCTACGACCTCTGCATGAGACCCGCCCTACCGTTTTAGTTACGGTTGTAACCAAACTGTCGGGTTAAAAGGGCTTTTTTGTAGTGGGCTTCGCCTGCGTCTACCTGCGCGGAGGGTGCGCTCGGGGAGAATACCTGCAGAATGCTGAACTGGAAATGCTGAGGATGCGACAGGTCCATGGCCGCAATTTCCCGTAGTGCGACGTTTCCGCCGTGGCCGGTCCGCGCGTAGGCGCTCCAGCGCCCAAGGAACCGTTCGGCACCGTCGGCCTTGCCCACATACAGCTGACCGCTCTTGACGTCTGCGATGAGATAGATGCCTTGGACTGTGCTAAGGGCGGTTCGCCATTGGCTGTAGCGGTCGTCTTCCATAATGGCTTGAAGTTCCATGGAGCTGACAAGCAGCGCGTCGTATCCCGGGAATGGTTTGGTCTGCGGATCGGCAACTTCGATGATGGGCAGGGAGCTTGCAGAATTTCCCGGCTTGGCCCAGTTGACGGGATCAGCAGTCCATTCGATGACCAGGCGCTGGCTGAGCGATATTAGTGCTGGCGAGGGCCGCAAATCGAAGTAGCGCAGGGTTTCTGTACGTTCTTCCGCTACTTCACCGTGGTTCTCAAATGCCCTGAGGAACCTGGCACGGCGTCCCGTAGTGGCGAGGAAGTTCAACCAGATCCTTGGAGGATTCTTGCCAAGTTTGTTCCGGTGTCCTTGTTCGCGTGTGTAGCTCAGGAGCGTCGGGCCATTGGCATCGGCCTGAGTGGTCAGGCCGTCTGGAGTCAGGGTATGCCGGAGGACTACGACGTCGTCGGGGTTTAGTCCGGAGGCCAGGAAGATATGCCCCAGCCGGAGCTCGCCAGACAGGTCCGTAATCATGCTGCTGTTACTCCAAGCTGCTTCTATTGTCAGGGACTACGCGGCGCAGTCTTATGCGGCACGTCTTGTCCTTCACTGCGCCGCATATGAGCCTAGCTAATCCAAGTTGATCTGCGCGCCAGCGTCTTTGCAGGCTTCAATGACAGAGTTCTGATGCAGGAAGAAGGCCATGCCGTTATCTTTCGTTTGAGATGTTTGATAGGTGGCCGCGTACCGGTACGACTCCTGCATCTCAACTAAAACATCACCGTGAGCCGTATCGGCGGCCGCTTTGATTCGTGCTGGCAAGCCCTTGAATTCGGCGCGAACGTCCGCTTGGCTTAGGATTCCTGCACTCTGGCCTTCAATGGCAGCTGCTAGATCGTTGTTCGCGCTTTCGTAAAGGGTGCAAGCATCTGCATTCGCTCCCGTCTGAGAGAAGACACTCCCGAGAACAAGCCTGCGAAGATCAACACTGCCGCCACGCCTCCGATGGCCCACCACCACAGGGCGCTTATACGGCGCCGACCTGCAGCTGCCTGAAGGAAGGGTGCAGGCTCGCCGGAACGCTCAGGAAGCAGCGGAGCGACAGTGCGCTGCAATTCGGGAGAAAGAGTGTAAGCGCCCGGGGTGTAAGACGCTGGAGTCTGCGCGTATGTCTCAGATGCCTGTGCGTAGGTTCCTGAAGGGTAGGAGGGGGCTCGGTGCGGGGTTACCAAACGTTTTTGTTTGGCGAGTTCCGATCCCAGAAGGAGTCCGATAGGAATGACCAGGGGCAAACTGATCATGAGCAGCGCCAAATTAAACAGATCAAGCAACGGGCCGATGATTCCGAGCATGACAGCCGTCGCCGACGTACTCAGCAGGGTCACTGGGGCCCACTTGGCCCGTGCACCAAGCTTGACCAGTATCAGGATGCCGACCGTGATGTTGCCTAGTGCCGTCAGGAACATCAGGAAGGCCATGACGCCTAAGTGGGTATCTTCGAGCATCACCAAGGCGGGAAGGAGAAGCAAAATGCCCAATATGATTCCGACAATCCCTGCTGCCTTTCTGCGGCCCGACGCCTTCATCTCGGGCTGACCCGGGCGTGGTGCGGGTGCGTACTGTGGCGCGAACGGCTGCTGGCGGGGTGCCCGGTACGGCTGCTGGCCATAATCGGCCGGCGCGTAAGAACCTTGCTCTGATGCCTGGTTCGAGCTGGGCGTGGGAGCCGGCGAAATCGGCGGTATGTTTTCGGTCAAGGGTCCCCCAGTGAGTGATGACTGATTCCATGTCAGAGTACATGTGCAGTATGGAGTCCTGCCTTTACGCATATGGGCCTACAGGGCCGTGCCGCAGACGATCGGACGTAGCGTTTGCCTTATCGCAGGATCCCGCCAGGAGCTTCCCAAGCTCTGGAACATAACTCCTGGACATTGGCAGCATCTACGATCCCCACGATCCAGTGGGAAAGGCACTGTTCAATGTGCTGGGCTTGGTCGCGGAATTGGAAGCGGACCTCATCCGCGCTAGAACAGGGGAGGGGATGGCCGTAGCGAAGCGAAGGGCCGTCTCGGGGGGAAGCAGCCGAAACTTTCCGAGGCCCAGGAAACTCACCTCGTCGGCCTGCATCGGGATGGGGTTCACACCACCACAGATCGCGGAACTCTTCGGCGTCGCCCTTTCCACCGTACCGGGCCCTTCAATGTGCCGCGCCAACCCCGTGACCTCGGGCCAGCGCGTCAGCGCATCGTGAACCTGGTCCTTTGCACTTAGCGTTTCGTGCAGACGACTACCGACCATAGTGACGCTTTGCGCAGTGGACTTCGGACACTAGATGTGTGCATACCCGAATGCACTACTCCCGTAACCGCAGGGACGTCAGTGCACTCACCTTCTGAAAACGACTATTTCGACACGTGCAAGAATTCGCGATACCGCGGCCGGTGAAGGACCGATGCTTACGGGCGCGTAACCGTGCCCACCAAGACATTGTCGTGAATTTTGCGCGAGCCCACGTGATGGAACAATGATGGGCAGCTGCTTTCGCGCCTGACCCTCATGGAAAAGTTGGGTGGGCCCGGGACTGTGTGGTCCCGGCCCCTGCCCGTGACGTGGAATCGATTGGATCCTATTTAGTGCAGTGGGGAAGCGTTGTTTTGAACGGCCCAGCGCCGGAGCTAACGCGGTGCCGGGCCGTTCCATTTAGGAGCGAAGGGAAGCCGGACGGACGATATCGATCCAATCGAGGAACTCGGCTACAGTCCCGATACGTGCGATGCGTTCGTGGATGGCCTTCTGGTCGTGACCGGAAACGAAATCACCTCTCGTTGTCATTTCGCCGCAACCGCATCGACAGAGCCGGCCGGCGTTGTCGTCGAATTCAGCGTCCTCGAAGTAGCGAACCGGGTTACGAGCGGCGCTGACCGGACTCGGGTGGCCAACGTATTTGTCGAAGACCGGGTGTCCCTTGCTGAGAATCCTGCCATGGATCGTGTAGCGGTCGTCGCGCTTCTCTTCGGGGTTCCCGCTATAGATGGTGGTGCGTTCCAACCAGTCGATTTCTACGGCCTGGATGACGGTTCTCCCGAAGGAGAAAAGCGCGAACCTCTCCTACTTGCCGCGGGCACCAATAGACCATTCCCCATGTTGGCCTCGTACATTTCGTCTTGGGTCATGCCCGCTTCATAACCGACGTATGGAGGGCTCAGGCCGTCCTGCTCGGGATCGACGGGCTTCTTGGCGGTGACGGTGATGTGCAACATTCTTCTGCTTCCTCGCGGCTTGATCTAATAGTTGGCGTTCCCGGGTCAACTAGGTATTGGCTAGCCTCCTATAGTTGTCAAGGCCGGGTTGCGTAACCGTTAGGGTCTGCTGCCCGGTACTAGGGTCCTTTTGTTAGTTGGAGGGCCCGAGCAGACACTGCTCGTAGTTCACTCGGACATCAAAATCATCCTCAGCCCGGGCGCGGCCATCAGCGGCCCGGCGGACATCGGAAAGATCCTCGGAGCCAGCCGCGCCACCGTCTACCGCTACTTGGCCATGGACTCCTGAGCCACGGACGTAACTGTCCCGGAAGTTGTCTTTGTGACTGCCGCTAGCAGCGGACGATTTGGGACAACCTCCGGGACGGAAATGTTACGCGAAGGCCGGCTGCTGTTGGCAGTCATGAGGCTGGTGCTATTGATGGTCCGGCTGGGAGGCCTAGAGTTGGGTAAGTGAGCTGATATCGACCGGGCTGTCGGTAGCCACCGAGGCGATAAATCGCAGGGTCGCCTGAGCCACGGAGGTTGGTCCGGCAGAGCCTCGGGTGCCCGTGATCCCCGGAATAGGGGCGACCATAAGACCCACGTCGATCATGCCGAAGTGTGTGACGCCCTCAAGGGTGACGCGGGTGCCTTTGCCGTTCGCGAGCAACGCGTCGAGTGCGGCGTCGTAGTCGGGGAGTGGGTCCGCGTCGCCGCCCACGAGGGCAAGAACTGGTTTGGGAGGAGTCACGGCCCCCTCCGGGGTTCTGGGCATCCCATCGATGTCGACAGCGGCCTTGACCCGGGCGTCGAGGCGCGCCGCTTCCAGGGCGGCGGCGCCTCCGAGGGAGTGCCCGGCAGTGATAAATCGGGTGGTGTCAGCGAACCGTAGGCCGGGGACGTCGGAAGTACCGGCAAGCACCTGTGTGATGAGGGCACTCATGTCTGAGGCACGAATGCTTGTCCATTGATCTGCGAGGTCCTGATCGCGAGCGTCATCACCTGTGGTTTCCAGTTCGCTGTGGACCCAAGTGCCATTGGCAAGTTCGGTAACGGGTGCGTCGTAGGGGTGGTCCAGGGCGATGACAATTACACCGTTGCTGGCCAGTTCCTCGGCCCACGTGGTGAAGAACCATCGGGTGCTGTTGAGCCCGGGCGAAGCTACCACCACGGGAAAGGAACCGAGCGCTGGTTGGCCTTGCCACATGGCGTTGCTTCGGGCGCGGGAGAGAGAGTCCAGTGTAAAAGCCGGAATGCCGTAGAGGTTGGCGAGGGCGCTGGATAGTTCCTTGGCTCGTTCGGGGCCTGGCAGGTATGCGGCACGTTCACCGCTGGCCTCGGCGGGATACCAGATGGTTGCAGGCAGTGAACGTCTCTCCCCGGGCTGGGTCCCGCCCCGCGCGTCACGGTGGTGGTCGGTCCATACTTTGGTGTTCATCCCCACCGTGAAGCTGCCGCTTCCGGCGGGAATGGAGATGGGTGGCAATACCCAAGCGGCGCCGGCAACGCCTACCAGGCTCAGGATGAGGATGAGGCTGGTGGCAGCCGCGAGCCGGGGACGCCGGGATGACCTCAGCCAGACGACGACGCCGGCGGTCAAGACAGCGAGGGTGAGCAGTGCGAGGACTTGCGGACGTGGTCCTTCGACGCTGACGGCGACAACAAGGACGGCGGCAGTCGCCATGCCGGCGGTAATGACGATGGCAGCTTTGGTCCGGCGAGTCACCATTCCCGTAATGAGGGTGAGCAGTATCAGGGCTGCTGCTGCAATATCGAGCCAGGGCACAGGCGGACTCCTTAGAAAAGCTGTGGAGTTTTCAGCCTAGGTTCGGCCCGTACAGGTCCACATCAACCGCTGGAATGAAGGCCGCTCATCCCTAGGTGGGAACTTCCGGAACCAGAGAGCCCCTAGACGGGCAGCTTCGCACCATCGTCGTGACCCTAATCATCTCTGAGCCCAGAGGCTTATTGCGCATGCCCACCAGACATGTTCCAGTTCCAAGGAAATGGAACGAGGGCCTCAGCGCTGTAGGACACTCGTCACCGGGCAAGTTGAGCCTTTACGCGAAGGCGGTCAGGGCCTCACTGAGGGCACCGGCCGGGCGAAAGGGTCAGGTTAACTATTTCGAGTTGCGGGTGTGTGCTTGGTCCGCACCGTCTGGACCAGGAATGAGAGAACTGCGGGAATCGCTAATCCCAAGATTGCTCCCAGGGCGACGTCATGGGCGTAGTGGGCGCCCTGCATGATGCGTCCTAGAGCCACAAGTGCAGCAGCGCTGAGCGCAAGCCAGGTAATCCCAGCGCCGCGGGTCGCAAGCGCGATGATCCATACGGCGCCGAAAGCAAGAGCGGCGTGGTTTGAAGGGAGGGACCAATCCCCGTAAGGCGGGCACTCTCCCGGAAGGGACCAGAGCTGGCATGGCCGCGGTTGAGCGATGAGTAGCTTCATATTCTCGGAGAGCAAGTAGGCAAGGACCACGCCGACTGCACCGGTGCCCACAGTCAACCGCCGACTCGGATGGGACCGCCAAGTGAAGGTTATGGCTGTGACCGTTGCAGCAGCCAGCATAAGGAGTATCCCCTCCGAGAGAAGCTCAACGCCAGGGATGCTTGCAGGTGATGATAGGAAGCGGGTCAAAACAACACTGAGACTCCCCGGGAACGGGACCGTGAGGAGCACCGCGCCAAGTAAAATGAACACTGCCAAGGGGAACCGCTGCTCGCGGGCAATCAAAGTCTTCATTCTCTTGAACCTATGGGGTCATGGCAGTCAGGTCATCGGTCCGCGGAACTAGATGCTCTCATCCTCACGGACTAGTTGGAGAGTTTTCCCGGAAGGCGGCGCCCCAGCTTCCCAAACAAGGCCCGCCTTGATCGGATGAAAGTGCCCCACCAAGGGTGTCCTGATTCCAAGCAAGCGCAACTGATTCGATTCCATCGTTGGTGGGGCTTCAGCGGGAGCTCGCCAGAGGTTTAGGCTGCTCTTCGCTGCTTGTATCTCAGGTACTTTGCCAGATGGACTTTATTCGAGCATGCGTGGAAGGCTTGACGGGCTGCGGGTTCCGCGGTCCTTCTTCCGTAGGAGCACTTCTCATGACAGATATGGTTCGCCAAGCAACCGCCGCAGACCTCGGGGCTGCGGCCCGAGTACTTGGCCTTGCCTTTAAGATTTATCCCTGGACGAGATGGTCGATCCCCGAAGATGATTATGAGCAGAGACTCGAACGGTTGCAGTACCTCTACCTCGGACATGCGCTTGCCCATGGATTGGTCCTGGCCGATGAACAACTGCGCTCCGTCGCTGCATTCCTTCCGCCCGATGCACCCGAACCTGGACCCGATATGCAGAACGAAGTTGTGGAACTGTTGGGTTCCCGCGTGACCGCGTTGGCTGACTTGAGATTGCCTCAGCCAAGAGTGCCGGCGTGGAACTTGGCCACCGTGGGAGTAGACCCAGCTCATCAAGGCAGAGGGCTAGGTACGGCCGTGGCCTCGGCGGGACTTACGCGTATAGATCGAGAGGCAGGCGCCGTGGTGCTTGAAACCTCGGACGAGCGTAATGTGCGGCTTTACGGACGCCTTGGTTTCCTTGTCACAGACACGACCGTGATCGTGGATGGACCCACGGTCTATTCCATGAGCCGGGCACCAAAAAGCTCTTAGCGTCCAGACTTAGGAAGCGTCCCGGTTCCAAGGAAGTGGAACACGCGGCGAGTCTATGATGGGGCATGCCCGAGATTGAGCGTTGGCCTGCATCGCACCTGCTGACCACCGCGGCACGATTGGTTGACCGCGCCTTGAATGAAAGCCTTCAGCCGATCGGGCTTACCTATGCGGGGGCCGTTGCTTTGCAGATTCTCGCCCTCACCGGACCCGTCACCCAGACCGCACTTGCCGAGGCCATCGGAGTGAGGGCCCAATCCCTGGGAGAGACTCTGGCCAGGCTCGAAGCCCAGAACTGCGTTGACTTGCAGCGTGAGGGCCGGGTGCAGCTCGTCTCCATGACCGGTCACGGCACGCAAATGCTTGAACGGGTTGTTGAAGCGGAGCAAGTGGTCCTCGCCCGGCTTCGTTTAGATAACGTGCTTCTCGACGAACTGCAGGCACTCGTGGGAGCCCTGACCACGACGTGAGGCGGCAAGCCCCATGGACAGTGTCGGTCGGTCACGAACGGGAAGGACGTCCTGAACCGTTGCACCCTGGGTGCCCGCACCGTAACTTGGGGTCTACCTCGCGGAGCCGGGACACGCAACGAAGCGCATCTCCGCCAGGTCGAAGGGATCAGCATGGCCACAGGGACGGTCAGATGTTTCAACTCCGAGAAAGGCTTCGGCTTCATCGCCCCCGATGAGGGGTCCATCGAAGTTTTTGTCCATTACACCGCCGTTCTCAGCGGAGACTACTGGACCCTTGAACAAAACCAGAGAGTGCAGTTCGCCGTCACAGAAGGCCAGAAAGGGCCACAAGCCGAAAACGTGCGGCCCCTGTAAGGGTCAGCCGCCCCGCGGCGGCCGCGATACCCAAAGGACGGCCGGCTCTTACGCTGACCCACGTCGATGACCAGCTGCGGCGGGGGCCAACCCAATAGAGGGCTAGGACTTAAGTTTGGTTGCGGGGTCCTCACGCAGCCGCTGCTCGAGTTTGGCCTCGGCTGTTTCACGGCGCTTTCCCACCGTTAGCATTTGTTGAGTGACTGGATTGTGCCGGGTTATGGCGGGGGTGCCGTTCTGGGAAGTCCGATGGTTTGAAGCTGACGGCCCGGGAGACTTCGGGATGCTCTGGCTCATACTCGATGATCCCATTTGCCCAGCAGCTCAGTACACCCCAGGCGGATAACAATAGCGCGGTCGGTGCCGTCGTGGCATGCCGTGGATGGCGCCTCGGTGTGTGGTTCGTTTCAGGCGTGAGATTTTGTCAGCCAACTGCCGGATCCGGATAGGGGGAGCGTCCCCCTAACGGCTGTCCCAGTTCCAGGGAAGGGGTACACGGCGTGGGGGGTGTCCCTAAAGGCTGGCCCATATTTCAAGAAACGAACGGGCGGATACCTTCGATAGATTCCACGCCAGTTCTTTATCAAAAAGTGACTACTGAGGCAACTGTTACCCATTGTTACGTCTGTGACTTGCACCTAGGCTTCGTTAATGATGTTGCTCCGAGGTGGCGGCCTGTCTTGCAGCACCCGGGGCGGCCCGCACACCAGGGCATCAACGTTGAAGCACTGTGAAGGAGAAATCCAATGGGGGAAATTCACGGAGGCTCGCCGGCGTCCGGCACCCGAGTAGGAAGGTTGTCAGCGCTCGTCCGCCGCGCCATGGCGCGTGCACGGACAGCAGCTGTTCCTTACCGGCTTGGTGAAATAGTCATCGGCGATGACCCCTTCAACGGCCGAAGGGAAGGCAGGGTGGCCGTCAAGAAGGGCACGTTTGTGGGGCTCCAGATCGGAGACCAGATGTGCTTCTACGACTACCGGCAACTCAGGCGGTCCGACTAGCAAACCGTTCAATCCCAGCCGCCTGAGTCGAATCCATCGGAGCCTGATCGAGATGTCCATTGCAGATGTGCCTAGCCACTACCTGACCATCGCCGAGGTTGCCGCGGTACTGCGAGTGTCCAAGATGACCGTCTATCGACTGGTTCGGACCCACGCGTTGGCCTCCGCGCGCTTCGGTAACTCATACCGTGTTCCTGAAAACGCCGTCGAGGAGTACATCAGGAGGGCCGGCACCCCACGCCCGGGGCCGAGAAACGGCTCCGCCCCTACGCACAGCTCGACAGCAGAGTAGGCCCCCCTACGCCGCAGCGTAAACACTGGCCCCGGAGCCACGCGAGCAGAAATACATGGGCACGCACGACACTTCCGCGAGCATCTCGACATGAGGCATTACGTGGCTCCACGTGACATGCCTCACACAAAAAAGCAGCCACCCTATGCCGAACGTCCGGCGGTTTCTCGGGGTAAACGGGCGGTCCGGCTGGTATTCCTGCGGGCCGAAATAGCCTCAGGTCAGAGGCCCAGCAGCCGCTATGAGTGTTCGCGAGGAATAACCAGGGGGCAAGTAGTGAGCTTCCGGGAGGTGGCAAAAAATGAGTACTGGTTACTCGTGCGCAAGCGTTCCTGCTCGTCTTTACTGAACGCAGCGGATCCTCGCAACGGCCGATGTTCCCCCACTTTGGCCGGGGCTGCCCTCGGGTCCGCCGCAAGGGTCCGGGCGGTGCGACCCAGAAGTGCCGTCCGCCCCTGCGCAATTGCATAGGAAATTATTCAGAGCTAGCTCGGGAGTCACGCTTCGCATTCGGTGCAGTAGAGCATTCCGTCATGCTCCCGTGCGATCTGTGAGTGATGATGGACAAGGAAGCAGGAAGAGCAGGTGAATTCATCCTGCCGCGGGGGTACGACCTCGACAATCAGTTCTTCGGTGATGATTTCTCCGGCCGGCGCTGTGTCTGGTTCATCGCTTTCTTCCAGCTCCACTACTGCGCTTTTGGCGGTAGGAGCGTTGGCAGTCTGCAGCGCTTCCAGTGACTGCTCCTGTGCTTCCTTGACCTCCGGACGCAGGTCGTCATAATCGGTTGCCATGGCTGTTCTCCTCCCGAACCCTCGCCGCTCAGGGCCTTATGATACGCGCGCTTGCGGTGGCCCGTGCGTCAACGCACCCAGCTGTGGGATCTCACGTATGCGGACATCAGCGACGGATCTCGCTGGGGGGAAAGTGACGAACCAACACCAGGGACCCGACAACCCCGTGCCCGAAGAGACGGGCAGTAGACGGTGTCCCACAAGCATCCAATCGGGGAATGTCCCGTATTCAAGGAAGTGGGATGTTATCGATGCCGTGTCACCGGGCGGAGGCGTCCAGGTCTTCCAAAGCCCAGGTAAGGATTTTGAGATCGAAGGGGTGCAGGAGCAGCGCTTCGTGCAGGAAAGCGTCGAATTCGAAGGTCGGGGCGTTTCCGCCCTCTGCCCAGTACCAGACCCACAGGCGGTCAAGGCTGACGGCCTGCTGTTCTATGAGGTTGCGCGCTGTGTGCCGTGGGTCGTTCATGACTGCTATCCCAGTGCCGTCGGTGCCTCCTGCAGAACCTAATAATCAGGCTCCTTACTAATAATCTAGCTTCTGATTGCTGCCGAAAACAACGGGCTATGGTCTTCGGTTGTGCTCCTTGAACGTCGAACGGCGCCACTCGCGTGAGCAATTAAGTGACGTGGGGAGAATGTCTCCCTACGATGGGGCTTATGGAACCCACCAAAGAAGCCGAGCACATCCTGAGCCTGCACGAGCTGGTGACGGGAACTGCCGACATCAAGGGGATCCTTCAGGGCGTGACCGGCTTCGCCTCGGCGGCGATGAGCCAGGCCGCGGGGGCGACCATTGATTGCGCACTGACGTTACGCCGACGCAAACGCACGGCGACCATTGCCGGCAGCAGCGAGAAGGCAGAGCGGCTTGACCGGATCGAACAAAGCCTCGAGCAGGGCCCATGCGTGGATGCCATCAACCTTGGACGCCCCGTGCTTCTGGCCGATGTCGCGACAGACACCTGCTGGCCGGATTACAGCCGTGTCCTGGCGGCGGAGGGGGTCCGCAGCGCACTGGGTGTTCCGATGGACCTGGGCGAAACATCCGAGGCGGTCCTTGACTTCTTCGCCCCGGCAACCGGGCTATTCACAGAGAACGTGATCACCGAGGCTGCCGCTTTTGCTGAGGTGGCTGGCAGTACCCTCCGCCTGGCCATCCGGATCGAAACCGCGGACCAGCTCAACGCGGACCTCAAAACTGCGATGGCCAGCAGAACCCTCATTGACCTTGCCCGCGGGGTGATCATGGCCCAGAACCGCTGCTCGCCCGAGGAAGCCTTCAAAATGCTGGGCCAAGCATCCAGCCACAGGAACCAAAAGCTGCACACCGTCGCCGCCGACATCATCGCCCACCTGAGCGGAAGCCCCGAAGCCCCCCTGCGATTCGAGGACTAAGCCTCCGTCCAGCTCGTCGGCTGGTTGGATGGCGCCTCGGTTCGTGGTTCGTTCAGGCAAGGGGGAGTGTCTCTAAAACCGGCTTGCCGGCAGGCTCTAAATGTGTCAACAGCAGCTCTTAACGGTCCCGGGGCGGGCAAGGAATGCATAAGGATGCTCTCAACTTGCCCGCCCCGTGTTACAGGTGTTGCTCTGGCCGTCTCAAGCTGTCCGACAACCAGGTACTGCTGATACTGCTGATACTGTTCTGGCCGTCTCAAGCTGTCCGACAACCAGGTACTGCTGATACTGCTGATACTGTTCTGGCCGTCTCAAGCTGTCCGACGACCAGGTGTTACTTGTACTGCTGTATCCGTCTCCTACTGCTTGACGGCCCGGGTACTGCTGGTGTTGCTGTGGTCGTCTCAAGCTGTCCGACGACCAAGTACTGCTGGTACTGCCCTGGCCGTCTCAAGCTGTCCGCCAACCGAGTATT
>NZ_JAGGPR010000024.1 GCF_018613695.1 Arthrobacter sp. ISL-95
GTGTCCGGCGGTGTCCTACTCTCCCACACCCTCCCGGGTGCAGTACCATCGGCGCTGTGGGTCTTAGCTTCCGGGTTCGGAATGGGACCGGGCGTTTCCCCCACGCTATGACCGCCGTAACTCTGTTACCCGTTCCCGGTGGTGTGCCGGCCCTGGTGTGGGCTGGTCCCGTTGGGGTGGGAAATCTTTGGGTTACAACTGTGGTGTTGTTATTTTGTTGTTGGTTCCTGCGAATCAACGGTGTTGTTGTTCGGGAACCACATAGTGGACGCGTGCAGTGTGTTGTGTGTGGTGTAAGTTGTTGGCCTATTAGTACCGGTCAGCTTCACGAGTCTTTAGTCCTCGCTTCCACATCCGGCCTATCAACCCAGTGGTCTGGCTGGGGGCCTCTCACACATAAATGTGTATGGAAATCTCATCTTGAAGCGAGCTTCCCGCTTAGATGCTTTCAGCGGTTATCCCATCCGAACGTAGCTAATCAGCGATGCACTTGGCAGTACAACTGACACACCAGAGGTTCGTCCGTCCCGGTCCTCTCGTACTAAGGACAGCCCTTCTCAAATTTCCTGCGCGCGCAGCGGATAGGGACCGAACTGTCTCACGACGTTCTAAACCCAGCTCGCGTACCGCTTTAATGGGCGAACAGCCCAACCCTTGGGACCTACTCCAGCCCCAGGATGCGACGAGCCGACATCGAGGTGCCAAACCATGCCGTCGATATGGACTCTTGGGCAAGATCAGCCTGTTATCCCCGAGGTACCTTTTATCCGTTGAGCGACGGCCATTCCACAATGTACCGCCGGATCACTAGTCCCGACTTTCGTCCCTGCTTGAGATGTCTCTCTCACAGTCAAGCTCCCTTGTGCACTTACACTCGACACCTGATTGCCAACCAGGCTGAGGGAACCTTTGGGCGCCTCCGTTACTTTTTAGGAGGCAACCGCCCCAGTTAAACTACCCATCAGGCACTGTCCCTGACCCGGATCACGGGCCGAAGTTAGATGTCCAAAGTGACCAGAGTGGTATTTCAACGATGACTCCACCCGAACTGGCGTCCGGGTTTCAACGTCTCCCACCTATCCTACACAAGCCACTCCGAACACCAATACCAAACTATAGTAAAGGTCTCGGGGTCTTTCCGTCCTGCTGCGCGTAACGAGCATCTTTACTCGTACTGCAATTTCGCCGAGTTTATGGTTGAGACAGCGGGGAAGTCGTTACTCCATTCGTGCAGGTCGGAACTTACCCGACAAGGAATTTCGCTACCTTAGGATGGTTATAGTTACCACCGCCGTTTACTGGGGCTTAAATTCTCAGCTTCGCCCGTAAGGGCTAACCGGTCCTCTTAACCTTCCAGCACCGGGCAGGAGTCAGTCCGTATACATCGTCTTGCGACTTCGCACGGACCTGTGTTTTTAGTAAACAGTCGCTTCCCCCTGGTCTCTGCGGCCCACACCCGCTCACGGAGAGCAAGTCTCCATCACGGGGCAGGCCCCCCTTCTCCCGAAGTTACGGGGGCATTTTGCCGAGTTCCTTAACCATAATTCTCTCGATCGCCTTGGTATTCTCTACCTGATCACCTGTGTCGGTTTGGGGTACGGGCGGCTAAAACCTCGCGTCGATGCTTTTCTTGGCAGCATAGGATCACCGGATCCCCCCAAACGGGGGTCCCATCAGATCTCAGGATCGTGCTCGAAACACACAGGAACGGATTTGCCTATCCCTGACCCTACATCCTTAGACCGGGGCAACCATCGCCCGGCCCGGCTACCTTCCTGCGTCACACCTGTTAATACGCTTACCTCCCGGGATCAGATCCCGCGCTCGGCCAAAACCCACACACCACAAGGGTGATAGGGCAGGCTCCGGGCGGTTAGTATCCCCCGCTTGGCATGGACGGTTCTTCGCCGGTACGGGAATATCAACCCGTTGTCCATCGACTACGCCTGTCGGCCTCGCCTTAGGTCCCGACTTACCCAGGGCAGATTAGCTTGACCCTGGAACCCTTGATCATTCGGCGGACGGGTTTCTCACCCGTCTTTCGCTACTCATGCCTGCATTCTCACTCGTGTAGGCTCCACCGCTGGTTTCCACCGCGACTTCACTGCCCACACGACGCTCCCCTACCACTCCACACCCCTGAACCACGAAGGCTAGGGCATTATGTGAAATCCACAACTTCGGCGGTGTACTTGAGCCCCGCTACATTGTCGGCGCGGAATCACTTGACCAGTGAGCTATTACGCACTCTTTCAAGGATGGCTGCTTCTAAGCCAACCTCCTGGTTGTCTTCGCAACTCCACATCCTTTCCCACTTAGCACACGCTTAGGGGCCTTAGTTGGTGGTCTGGGCTGTTTCCCTCTCGACTATGAAGCTTATCCCCCACAGTCTCACTGCTGCGCTCTGACTTACCGGCATTCGGAGTTTGGCTGACGTCAGTAACCTTGTAGGGCCCATCGGCCATCCAGTAGCTCTACCTCCGGCAAGAAACACGCAACGCTGCACCTAAATGCATTTCGGGGAGAACCAGCTATCACGGAGTTTGATTGGCCTTTCACCCCTACCCACAGCTCATCCCCTCCATTTTCAACTGAAGTGGGTTCGGTCCTCCACGACGTCTTACCGTCGCTTCAACCTGGCCATGGGTAGATCACTCCGCTTCGGGTCTAGATCACGCCACTACACTCGCCCTATTCAGACTCGCTTTCGCTACGGCTACCCCACACGGGTTAACCTCGCGACGTAACACTAACTCGCAGGCTCATTCTTCAAAAGGCACGCCGTCACCAGAATCAGACTGGCTCCGACGGATTGTAAGCACACGGTTTCAGGTACTGTTTCACTCCCCTCCCGGGGTACTTTTCACCTTTCCCTCACGGTACTGGTCCGCTATCGGTCATTAGGAAGTATTTAGGCTTATCAGGTGGTCCTGACAGATTCGCACGGGATTTCTCGGGCCCCGTGCTACTTGGGATACTCCCCAGGCCGTGCACAACATTACGGTTACGGGGCTCACACCCTCTCTGGCCGGCCTTTCAAGACCGTTCACCTATGCCTGCACCTCACCTCACTGGTCCGGCAGAACCAGAACGGAAAGTCCCACAACCCCGCCCATGCAACGCCCGCCGGCTATCACACATGGAACGGTTTAGCCTGATCCGCGTTCGCTCGCCACTACTAACGGAATCACTATTGTTTTCTCTTCCTGCGGGTACTGAGATGTTTCACTTCCCCGCGTTCCCCCCACGCACCCTATGTGTTCAGATGCGGGTCACACAATCACCATGACAGCGTTGTGCGGGGTTTCCCCATTCGGACATCCTGGGATCAACGCTCGGTTATCAACTCCCCCAGGCTTATCGCAGATTCCTACGTCCTTCTTCGGCTCCTAATGCCAAGGCATCCACCGTGTGCCCTTAAAAACTTGACCACACACAAACCAACAAACCCCAAAAGAGGCCTGCCGGTCTACGATGCATCATTCAAATCGAGAGAACCACGACCACAAAGGGCCAGGTTCATTCATAAGAAATTGCTGTAGAAACACACACACCAACCCCAAAAAGGTCAGCCACCGTGCATGTTTCAGATGCTCGCGTCCACTATGTAGTTCTCAAACAACAACCCCATCAACCAGACCACCACCACCCACAAGGAGTAACCGGCGGTACCGGAAGCAGGAACAAAAGAAACACCAGAAGATGCCCTCTGCATTGCTGCAAAAAGGTCCTGTTGCCTCAGGACCCAACAGTGCGCCAAACACAACCCCACACACACCACGCCCCGGCAGCTTTCCCCACAACACCACACCCCCCACAAAGGAAGGACACAATGCTGCCGTACTGGCACCAGGACACAACCGGTGAAGGCCATGCCAAACAAGTTTGATTCGTTGATATTCCACCCATGAGCACCCACCGCAGAACAGACGCCTGCGCAATGGGCAACACTGACAACCACCAACCATCCGCATACACGGAGACCAGCAATTGTTAGCAGCTCCTTAGAAAGGAGGTGATCCAGCCGCACCTTCCGGTACGGCTACCTTGTTACGACTTAGTCCCAATCGCCGGTCCCACCTTCGACGGCTCCCCCCACAAGGGTTAGGCCACCGGCTTCGGGTGTTACCAACTTTCGTGACTTGACGGGCGGTGTGTACAAGGCCCGGGAACGTATTCACCGCAGCGTTGCTGATCTGCGATTACTAGCGACTCCGACTTCATGGGGTCGAGTTGCAGACCCCAATCCGAACTGAGACCGGCTTTTTGGGATTAGCTCCACCTCACAGTATCGCAACCCTTTGTACCGGCCATTGTAGCATGCGTGAAGCCCAAGACATAAGGGGCATGATGATTTGACGTCGTCCCCACCTTCCTCCGAGTTGACCCCGGCAGTCTCCTATGAGTCCCCGCCATAACGCGCTGGCAACATAGAACGAGGGTTGCGCTCGTTGCGGGACTTAACCCAACATCTCACGACACGAGCTGACGACAACCATGCACCACCTGTAAACCGACCGCAAGCGGGGCACCTGTTTCCAGGTCTTTCCGGTTCATGTCAAGCCTTGGTAAGGTTCTTCGCGTTGCATCGAATTAATCCGCATGCTCCGCCGCTTGTGCGGGCCCCCGTCAATTCCTTTGAGTTTTAGCCTTGCGGCCGTACTCCCCAGGCGGGGCACTTAATGCGTTAGCTACGGCGCGGAAAACGTGGAATGTCCCCCACACCTAGTGCCCAACGTTTACGGCATGGACTACCAGGGTATCTAATCCTGTTCGCTCCCCATGCTTTCGCTCCTCAGCGTCAGTTACAGCCCAGAGACCTGCCTTCGCCATCGGTGTTCCTCCTGATATCTGCGCATTTCACCGCTACACCAGGAATTCCAGTCTCCCCTACTGCACTCTAGTCTGCCCGTACCCACTGCAGAACCGGAGTTGAGCCCCGGTCTTTCACAGCAGACGCGACAAACCGCCTACGAGCTCTTTACGCCCAATAATTCCGGATAACGCTTGCGCCCTACGTATTACCGCGGCTGCTGGCACGTAGTTAGCCGGCGCTTCTTCTGCAGGTACCGTCACTTTCGCTTCTTCCCTACTGAAAGAGGTTTACAACCCGAAGGCCGTCATCCCTCACGCGGCGTCGCTGCATCAGGCTTGCGCCCATTGTGCAATATTCCCCACTGCTGCCTCCCGTAGGAGTCTGGGCCGTGTCTCAGTCCCAGTGTGGCCGGTCACCCTCTCAGGCCGGCTACCCGTCGTCGCCTTGGTAGGCCATTACCCCACCAACAAGCTGATAGGCCGCGAGTCCATCCAAAACCACAAAAGCTTTCCACCACCATGACATGCGCCAGATGGTCGTATCCGGTATTAGACCCAGTTTCCCAGGCTTATCCCAGAGTCAAGGGCAGGTTACTCACGTGTTACTCACCCGTTCGCCACTAATCCCCCAGCAAGCTGGGATCATCGTTCGACTTGCATGTGTTAAGCACGCCGCCAGCGTTCATCCTGAGCCAGGATCAAACTCTCCGTTGAAGTAAAACAAATCAAACAGACACAACCACACCCACCGGAAATAACGGCGACCACGGCTGCACAAAATTCGAAACCAGCTGAAAACCAGACCACCACACACGGGGGTGCATGACAGTACTGGCCATAATTTCAACCAATTGTAAAACAATCGGTATCAACAAACTTGGCACACTATTGAGTTCTCAAACAACAGAC
>NZ_JAGGPR010000025.1 GCF_018613695.1 Arthrobacter sp. ISL-95
GACAATCAGCACCAACAGGATCCCAAGCTGGAGTTTCTTCAGCCCCGAGGAGCGCTTTCGCTTTCGTGGAACCCGCGAACGCGAATCTTCGCCTGCTGATGCTTTTTTCTCTGCGTTTCCTTGGATCGATTCCAACGGCCCCATCACACACTCCCCCAATAGGTGCACCTCTGGACCCATGCTAAACGCAAAGACCTATTCTCGTTGTCACATGGCCGCCTTCCTTGCGAAGAAGGACCAACGACCGTCTATCACCCGCCTGCCCCGCAGAGAATCCTTCGCTAGGCCTTGGCGCCATCCCCACGCGCGCCAAGCTCAGCTGGACTCCGAGGTGTATCAAATCGAACGCGCGAAGAGCCCGATCTGCCATGACGGCCGCGTGCCAGACAGCGTCCTTCATGGGTGCCCGATAGCCGATCGCTCACCGGCCGGCGTTGATTAGTGCCCGGCCACTTCCCTACGGCTACTTCTCTGCACCCAGAAAGCCCGAAAGTCGTCGCCAACCCCGTACTCTGGTGGATGCTTCATTTGAAGCCTCCCCCGGCGCCCGCGAGAAAGCTGACGAGGCCTCCTCCAGGACGCCCCGGTACCGGAGGCCGCTTCCCAGGACGCCGATAAGGGCGGCTCACCCCCCTAGATGATTCTTTGTCGGACATTGGTATACCCAAGGGGTGACTGGAACGTTAGGGCACGAGGGTTCACGCGGCCGACTAATCAGGACGTCCCATTTCTTTGGAAGCGGAATCTCCCGGCTGGGAACAGCCCGGGACGGATGACCGATGGACGGCAGTCGCCGCTATGGCTGGTAGTACCACGATGATTTCCGTGGTCATTGGGGGAAGATCCCGATGAAGAAGTAGAACGCCACCGCGATTGCCACCATGAACGGAATGGCACAGCCCAACGTGTGGCGGGTCTTGGGCGACTGGTGGAATGACTGGTTGGGGTTTACCGGGTTATAAGCCACTTCGATAGTGCTTCCGGGCACGGGGACCTCGGCGCCGGGGATCTCTGATTGGCCCGCAAAGAGCGTTCCGCGTGTGTTAACGAACTGATAAGCGGGAAAATAGCGGGGGTTCCTATTTGCCCCACCAACACCGCTGCTCCACCCCCGGACATGCCCTGTGACGGTGGCAGTCGCGCGCGGCCAATTGGCGGTTTCCCGCTCCAGCCGCCGCGTTTTCCTCACCATCAGAACGATCGACAAGGCGGCAACCACCACAAAGATCGCCCATGCGACATACATCACGGTTCTCATAAAATTCTCCTGAGAGTCCTGCCCAGAGTCAGTGCCAAAATCCGACCCGCGGCATGAGAAGACTTGAACAGCATCGACTGGTCTTACTCAACCTCCAGAGAGCCCAAACACGTGCTGTCGCGATGAGCCGGACGGCAGTTCCGTCGGGTCGACCCCCGTCGAATGCTCGAAATAATAGAGCGGGCGGTGTCCGGATCAAGTTCACTCAGAGTCCTTCCTCAGGAACTGGCGGTAGCTGGAGAGATTCCCCGTGCCCTCGTACCCAAGGGCTGACGGGGAAACGGCTATCTGGCCGTCCTCGGATATCACCTGCAGGCCTAAGTTGACGTCCGGGTCACCTTCGGCCGCATCAACTACAGCAGGGAGTGCATCCTCGAGCACACCTTCCAGGACGTCCTGGTCCGAGGAATCTGCGTAGAGGAACAGGCCCGCTGTGCCGCCCATACCCGCCGTTGACTTAAAGTCGACTCCAGCCGAACCACATGGTCCAGACCTTCGACAGAGGAACGGTACTTATGCGCGTACTCCTCATCGGCGGAGCGGCCGGTGCTGCATGCCGACAGGCCCAACGCTACGGCCAGGGCTAGGCCCGCCACCGCTATCAGTCGTGTTTTCCTCATAACACGAAGCCTACTTTCTTGTGGAAAAGTCCGAAGCCAAATGAGGGTGAGACGGCTACAAGGAACAAAACAATGCGTGTCCATCTGGCATTCGAATCCGGAACTCGGATGACCAAAGGCACAAGCATCAGTGCCGTCAGTCGCCATCCGGCCATACGGCGCAAGGAACGGCCCGGTTCCTTGAACCGAACGATTTGGTCTAAAGGCGAAGGGTGACGCCTTCCGCGGTGCAGGTCGGGGCGCTGACCTTGAACTGATCGCTCACCGCGTCACGAGCTTCCTGGGACGGCGACCCACCCGTTTCCGTGGCAGTAGCGTGCTCCAAGGCAAGGACGCTCAGCGAGGCGAAGAGCCCCTTGAGGTCACCGGTAACCTGATCACCCAGCTCGTCAGCCTTGAGGTACACATCTTCGTAAGCGTTGGCATCGGTACCCTTGTTGGCCGCATATTCGGCGAACAAGGTGTTGAACCCGCTGCAGGCTTCTTTAGTGGACAGCGACCCTTCAGCATCTTCCGTGGCCTCGGGGCTCCCGGAGGCAGTATCCTCCCCGGCGTCAGTGGCGATCCCGGAGTCACTTTTCAGAGTGCCTTCAGCAGGACCCGGAGTGCCGGCCGAACAGGAAAATAGTAGCCGCCAAACCAGCCGCAGCCACCGCGAGCAGCAGCTTCTGCCTAAAAGTGGCGTGCGTGGAATTTACATTCATGGCCTGCTCCATCATGGGTTTCGGAAAGTCGGTATCCACCATACGCAGTCCACACCCAATTCAGGTGCCACACCCCTGGGCGCTTCTCCCCATCCCTGCCCATAAACCGCTCACCGCGGTTGAACTCAGTAGATCCATACCTTCCTCCATGAGTTTGCGTCCATGGTTAATCACACACAAGCCGGGCCACAGCGCCAGGCTGCCAGCCACCCACGGTACAGCCCAGCAAAGTCCTACAGACCAAGGACCGCCAGTTCGGCGGCGCGGGGTGGTCGCTACAACCTTTTTCACGATGCATTCGGCTTCGTTGGGGCCGCTGTCAGGGTCGCGACCCGTCTGGGAAGAAAAATCGCTGAACGATTTTTGGTTTCGGGTGTAATCATCCGTCCCTTGCTGGAAACAACATGTATGAGCAGGCGATTTGCTTTAACAGTCCTATGGGGAAGGAACCCAACCATGAAGTACCGCCGATCCGACTATGCCAAGTACGCGACTCTGACATCGCTTGCGCTGGCACTCACTCTCGTCGCCTGCACACCGGCAGCACCGGATGCGAGTACTTCGATTACACCCGCAGCTTCAGCTGACATCTCGATTCCCGCGCAGCCACCTGCCGCGCCTGTGGAGGCTAAGCTCCCCTCCCCTGACGTCAGCGCTCCCGCCCAAGACAGTGAACCGGCCGAGGTCACTGCGCCTGCACCGGCTGTCGTGGTCCCGGTCCTTGCCAATCCTGTAAAGCAAGCACCCGTATCCGTGCCGGCAGCACCAACCGCTCCTGCCGAACCCACAGTCACCGCACCCCAGACCACTCCGCCATCGGCACCCGTGGTGACACCGATTACCCCCGTGGTCCCCTCAACCCCGCACGTCTCGCCCGACTACGGGAACGGCACGTTTACCTTCCCGGACGGCCACATCTCCTTTGATGTGCCCGCCGGCTGGACTGTACAGGTGGAACAGGCGCCGTACAACGAAAATGCCGATCATCCCGGTGCGAAAGAGAACTCACTGGCCGCCAATATCTTCGACGAGACCGGTGGCAAAGTTGCCCACATCACCAGCGGAGGCACCGGTGGTCTGGTCGCAGGGCCGGTCAACCGCACCATCCTCGACTCACAGGAACTCAGCACGTTCGACAGCCGCAACGGGGCCTCTCACTTCGCCTTCATAAGGGATGAGAATACCTTCCCTGAATTTCCGGTCCGCTACTACATGGGGGTTGTGGCTGATTACTTCATGACAGAAGGCCCCGACAGCCCCTCCGTGAACAGCTTCATGATCATGCCGAACGGGGCAGCAACCGCGGTAGCCCAGATCGACGCGTCCATGACGCCTGAAACCGCTGAAGCGTGGATGAAAACTGATCAATACGTCAAGCTTCGGGCTCTGCTGACCAGTCTTCGCTACGCGGCCTAGCACCCGCACAGCAGACACCCGGTGGGCTTTCTAGGAAGCTCGCCGGGTGTCTCTTTTTAAGTTTCACTCCGTTTATGTAAGAAACAGAACCTTCCGGGAAACTAAGTGTTTGAATCATCAAGCGCTAGCCCGGGGGAAAGAAATAAAGATGTTGGCTACCAGAGAGCAGGAACTGAGTGCTCTGCATGCTGAACACTTCAGCCGCATCTACCAGTACATCGCGTACCGGATCAACGATCGTGAACGGGCCGAGGAACTCGCCAATGACGTGTTCCGGATCGTCTGGGAGAAACAACCCCCCCCCGAGCCGCCTGGCCTTGGATGGCTGATAGCTACAGCCCGGAATGTGCTGGGCAACGAATACAAAGGCCGGCGCCGCCGAGAAGAACTCATGCAGCGTCTGGCTGAAGAAGCCCGAACCCGGGCCGCCACTACCGGCAATGATGAGCAGCAAGCGAGCGTCGCCGAAATCCTCTCTAGGCTCAAGGACCGCGACCGGGAAATCCTGATGCTCTCTTACTGGGACGATCTCACCACCGCAGAACTGGCTGAGAGCCTCGGATGCACAGCCTCCGCTGCCGCGGTCAGGCTCCACAGGGCCCGTAAAGCCTTTGCGAAAGCTGCACCACAACACCTCATGACAGAACGGGAAGTCTAATCATGGACCGCATCGAACAACTCATGAAAAACTCCAAACCCCGCGTCCCCGAACCTGGCACCACCCCGGGTGCCCTGACGGGCCGGTCCCATGTCTTCTCCGACGACCCCAACGTCGTCTCTCTCACCGAGCGCAAACGTCGGCGGACGGGGTGGGCAGGCACCGCCGGTGTGGTTCTCGCCGCCGCGGCCGTCGTCGGGGCAGTCGTCGTAGCAGGGAACCTGGCACCGCAATCGGCACCGGCACCGGCCACTACCAACACCGCCAGCGCTTCGCCGACGACGACGACGACGGCCACGCCATCGCAGTCACCAACGCCAACCCCAACCCCAACGCCAACCCCGACGGCTGAGGCTACCCAAGCGCCGACGCCCACCATCCCGGCCGTGGCCACAACAGCGCCGGTTGCACCGCCGGTTCCCGCCCCGACCACTGTGCCGCCCACCACTGCAGCTCCTCCCGGCCCCGCCGCGGGTGCCTGCACACCTGCCAACATCGACATTCAACGTCAGGACCAGGTCCCGGCCATTAAGCCAATCCCTGCCGAATACCAGCAGCACTACACCGTGCTCGGCTGCGCCGAAGGCTGGATCGCCTACTCCATCTCCGACGAAGGCCTCCGGGCCCAGAGCCTGGACGGCGGCAACGCCTGGTACAGGATCGCCAAACTCCAAAATAACGGCCGATACCTGGATGAATACGGACAGGTCTGGTCAAGCGTCTACAACTGGGAGTTCCAGGGCTACTCTGTCCAGAACGGCCAGTACGCCACCGCGCAGGAAGCCATGGACAAAGAGTTCACCGACAAGGGCATCCCGGTCCGGCTCCGGACCCAGCTCGTCGGCGCCGGACCGGCTACACCGGCCGGGTCCGGCGCCCCATAACAAACATCCCGCAGTGAGGACCCTCCAGAGGAAATGCCAAACTGGGGCCGCCAAACTGGGCCGCTACAGCCCCGAACAGCTCTACCGGCCCCTTTCATAGAACCAGCAGCAACCTCGATCAACCTACATCCCGAGAAATGAACCATGGAACTTTTCGACACACACACTGTAGTGATCTCTGCCGTCCTGCTGGTTCACATCATCGGGGTAATGGTCCTCGCCTTTTCAGCTGCGATCCTGATGACGCTATTGTTCACCGGGGCCCTCGCGGTGAAGGCAGTCAGAACCACCTGGGCTCTTGCTCGGAATACGCCTAACTGAAAATCACGTCGGCCAGAATTCGTAGAGTCCCACTTCCTTAGAAGTGGGACCACCGGGACGGGACAACTTCCCGTCCATCCAGTACCTCGGAGACTCGCGAAACATACCCGTCCCGTATGTAGCCCCGAAAGTCTTGCAAAACTGCCCGTTGCGGAGACAGCCTTCGGTACATCCGCGTGTGAAGGGACGCGCACGTATCAGTCAGCGCAGAGAAGTTTCTACCCGATCTTGCTGTCCTTCGACCAGGACGGCATCAGCCCCCACTTTGCGATCAGCAGGCGCCGGTCGTGGTGTCCTCATTCCAGTCGTTCGCCCACGATCGGCACGTTCTGGGTGAGGCGACGCTGCAGCTCGACCCGGGCGGCCTACCTTCAACTTCCTTGGCCTCGAAATGGCTCAGAAGGTCACTCCCTGTTTTGAACACACGTATCTGCCGCACATAAGCCCTTCTGCTCTGTGGGCCGACTTACTAACTTCCCGTCATCTGCCAGTGTTGAGAAGTAGTCATGAGAGGATCTCGAACATGGCCGCCAGGACTCCAAGACTCGTCGTGGACAGATTCTCAACAGTCTTTCGACATTTCATCGAAACTACTTTGCTGTTGCTCCTGCTGGTGACTCTACTCCTGGGAAACTTCGATAGGCCGAACGTCGTTTAGGGTGCTGACTTGATCAATACCTTCATCAAGCCTTGGGTGGATGCACTATTTACATGGTTCGTACGGAAGGATCCGGCCATAGTCCTGGCTGTGGTTGTTCCGTTGGCCATAGCTCTACAGGTGGCCGTTCATGGCCTCGGGCAGAGAGCTCTTCGCAGTCTCGTGCAGTACAACCGCCCCGCGTTCGTGAGGAAGAAATGCGCAGGGTGAAGGTGTTTTCGCAGATCTCGACCCTTGGGCGCGTGTCCATCGGATCCGTAGTCGCTGCGCCCGGCTGCGGCAAGGTTTCCTTCCATGCAGGTCCCGGGTCAGCCGTGAAGGGGGACCTGACTCGGGGCGTCCAGGGGCGACTTGACGAGGTTTCAAAGAGTGGCTATTTTTTTCTCGTAAGAAAACGAGAACGGAAGTTCCCCCGACTGAAGTGGTGTAGTTAGCTGTTTTAGGGGGAAGCACCGTTGCAGTAATACCTGGTCGTCGACAGCTTGAGATGGCCAGTGCAGTACCAGCAGTACCGCGCCGTCAAGCAGTAGGAGACGGACACAGCAGTATCAGTAGTATCTGGTCGTCGACAGCTTGAGACGGCCAGCGCAACACCAGCAGTACCTGATCGTGAGACGGCCAGTGCAGTATCTGTAACGCGGGGCGGGCAAGTTGAGAGCATTTCTTATGCACTCCTTGCCCGCCCCAAACCGTTTAAGATCTGTTGCCTGGTACCAGGGTCCATTTTCTTGGTTGGGCCCAAGGCTCACTACCCATTGAGACCCGAAGGCGCTGTACCGGTATGCGTTTCTTTCCGCGTCAAGGCTGCCCGGTGAGGGATCCTTCCCCGGGTACTGCCGTCATCGAGCGAGGCACGATGCCGCAGGGGCGTTGGGCGCCGTTGTTTGCAGCGCTGAGAAGGACTCGGACTGTGAAAGTTTTTGATGAATGCAACACACTTAGGTGTGTGGCGGACAAGTACAGGGTATGAGCTACCTATCGCGAGCCCCTGACAGGGAAAAGGCTTTTCGGGCACTTTACGAAACGGCGTATGCCGACCTACTGAAGTTCGTTCAGCGTCGCACTGAAGCGGCGGACGCTGAGGACGTGGTGGCTGAGACGTTCCTCATAGTTTGGCGACGATTTTCGGAAGCGCCGGCACTCCAGGATGACGCACGTGCCTGGGTCTTCGGCATCACACGAAATCTCATGCTGAACGCGCGCCGTGGAGAACATCGACGACAGGCCTTGGGTGTCCGCTTAGCTGAGGTGGCGACCGTTTCTCATCGCCCATCTCACGCGGATCTGGTCAACTGCCGCGTTGATTTGGGCAAAGCTTGGGCCCTTCTCTCTGAGGTCCACCAAGAGACCCTGGGACTCGCGATCTTGGAAAACCTCTCCGCACCACAAGCAGCAAGCGTCGTAGGAATTTCTCCCGTGGCTTTTCGGCTCCGCCTAACCCGGGCGAGGAGAGCCTTGCGATTACTGCTCCACCATTTTCCCCAAAGCGAGTCTGCCGCACCAGCAACACTTCCCGAGAGGGCCTCTACATCATGAAAACCACCCACGATATTGACACGCTTATTCGTTCCTTGGACGCAGCCAAGCTAAGCGCAGCTCCAGATTCGAATCGTTCACAGAAAGACCTGGAACAGATTCTCAGTTCCTACCCAACTGATCCGGCACCCACAGACCCCAAAACGTCCACGCCACGGCCGAGCCGCCGCTGGCGAACCCCCGCCTTGGGAGCCGTTGCTCTGGCGGCCACAGCCGGGTTCCTCGTCGTACCAGCACTTTCAGGAGGCGACCCGGCCTTCGCAACGTGGACCGCCGCCCCAGGTGAGCTGATTGGCACCGAGCGCGACAGTGCGGTCTCCGACTGCATCCGGTCAAGCCAAGGTGTCGGCAGCGGTATGTACGCTAAGGATCTGGAAGCAGCAGAAGTGGCCATCGCTGAAAAACGTGGCGCCTGGACCACTGTCGTCATCGCCGGATCCAACGGCTTCGAAGCAACATGCACCACAGATAGCACCGCCCCATGGTTCAAGAAAGGATCCATCGGTTCAGTGGGAAACTCCGAAAACGGTCAGCCGCTCCCGCCCCGAGGAGTCCGAGCCACCCAACTCGGAACAGGGGTAATTTCAAACAATCCCCTCTCGATGGCATCTGGTCAGGTAGGAACCGACGTTGCCGCTATCGCCTACACCAGCGTAAGCGGGGAACAAATCGAGGCAACGGTCTCCAAAGGTCAGTTCGCCTTCTGGTTTCCTGGTACAGAACTGACAAACTCTTCCGACCAAGCCGTTCCCATCGAAGTCACCTACAACGACAACACGACCACGACTCAATATCTCGGCCTCTAAAGCGCGCCCCCGAACCGTGCGCCACACGCGGGGAGGTAATCCAGTCATTCGGGCTTACGCGGGCTGAGTAGTCTCCTAACCCGCCCGTAAGCATCGATCCGCTAACGGGCCCTTATGCGAGCCATCCCTAGCTGAGACGTGGCGGCACCCGCGTAACCTGGCGAGCACTACGGTGATCGATCGGTCGGGAGAATAGACGCCCGAATACTCGGGGCTAGGTTCCTCGTCGGCAAATACTCCCGGGTCGTGACCCGGACGCAGGATCAGAGAAGCGGATACCGCAACGCTGGAGGGCTTTCGAAGATCGCGCCCCTTATCCCCACTGCGGGTCGCAAACTGGAAGACTCTGGCCATTTGGCGTCGCGAAAAGGACGCCAAATAGCGTTGCGGTTCACAGATTTTGCGGTCCGATGCTTGGCTTGAGCCGGCGGCAATGGCGCGGTCGATTGGAGAGCCGGGAAAAGAGCGAATCGCGGACATGATGTTCTCCTGAGAGGCAACGGGCCGTTGCCCTTTTGCTTATCTTTCGTGTGCGGAGTCTGGAAATCCTCACACGCCCCAGGATGGCCCGATCCCAACTACGCGAACCCGAACGGCAGCAAGCGGGAAGTGTCCTGCCGAACGGTCTTCTCTTGCCCGCTCAGGCACGCGGGGCCACACTGGCTGACGGGAGGCAACGCCATGAAACCAGTCACCATCACCGATCTGCCAATGACACAGGATGAACTCGTCGCAGTAGCCCACGGCACGCCGCTGGTGCTCGGCGAGTCGGCCAAGGCACGGATTGCCGCAAGCCGGGCCTTGTTGAATGAGGCCATGTCCAGCGGCGACGCGATCTACGGACTCAGCACCCGCGTCGGGCACGGCAAGGACACCCGGGTCCCGCGAGAAGAGCTTGAGCAGATGCAGCAGTTCCTGGTGGCGACCCACGGCGGCGCGTTCGGGCCCCTGCTGGACCGGACAGTGGTCCGGGCCGCGATGGCCGTTCGCGTCTGCGGCATAGCCCGGGGCGGTTCCGGTGCAAGCCCGGATGCGGCGGGAACGCTGCTGGCCATGTTGAACGCCGGGGTGCACCCAGTAGTGCACAGCAGGGGGTCGGTCGGGGCTGCCGACATCAGCCCAATGGCTGGCATCGCCCAGGTGGCTGTAGGAACCGGCACGGCTGAATTCCAGGGCGAGGTTCTCCCAGGCGCGGAGGCTTTGCACCGGGCTGGGATCCAACCGCTCCGGCTTCAAGGTCGGGATGGGCTGGCGTTGATCTCGGCCAACGGCGTCTCGATCGGCCATGGCGCCCTGGTGCTGGCACGCGCGGCCCGGACAGCCCTGGCAGCGGACCAGGCCGTCGTCCTATCCATCGAGGCGATACGTGGGAACCCCTCCGGTTTCTCGGCGCCCGCAGCGGCGGCCAAGCCGTACCCGGGGCAAGTGGCGGCAGCGGCCCATCTGCATGAACTGCTGGAAGGCTCCCAACTCCTGACCCGTGATGGCCCACGGTCCCTTCAGGATGCTCTCTCCTTCCGGGTAGTTCCGCAGGTTCACGGGGCGTTCCGGGAGTTTCTCACCACGGCCGGGCGTGCAGTGCACACCGAGCTGAACTCCGCAAGCGACAATCCCCTGATCGACGTTGAATCCAGCTCGGTGCTGAGCACCGGCAACTTCCATCCGATCGTGCTGGCCATTGCCTTCGACGCCCTGCGCGTCGCCCTGGTCCACGTCGGGCAGTTGAGCGAACGCCGAATGAGCCATTTGTGGAATGCCATCATGGCGGCGAGGAAGTCGGGCCCTCCGCCCGGGAACCGCGGGCCAGACGCGGCCCCAGGGATGCAGCTTCGCTACGCCGGGTCCGCCTGCTACACCGAACTCCGGCTCTTGGCGGCGCCCGCGACCCTGGACTCGACCGTCCTGGATGTCGGAGTCGAGGACCACGCAACGGGCGCTATGCTCAGCGTCCGGACAACCGAGCAAGCGTTAGGCCTCCTCGAGGATCTGCTGGCCATCGAGGTTCTGCTGGCCGCCGACTTGTCGCGCGTCTCGCCCCAGGGAACGCCTGGTGCCGGGGCCTCGGCGGTTCTCGGACTCACTGCGGAGGCGGCGACCGGCGCAAAGTCGGCGGCGGACGTCCACCGGAACCTGCGGGAACGCTTTCCCGGAAACTAGGAAAACACTCCCTGCGGGTGGGCGTGAATCAGCGGAGGGCGTCCGATAAGGGATCCTTCAGCGTGCGTTATTTGATGAGGATTGGTCGCTTCAACATAGGGGTTGGAGATTGTCGATAGCGTGGGGCGGCGTTGGCGGTATTGCGTTGGTGTTGCTCCTACTTGGCGTTTGAATGCTGTACTGAACGCGTAGGCATTGTGGTAGCCCACGGTGTGGGCTACCTGCGAAACGGTGGCGCCCGGGGCCCGGAGAAGATCGCTGGCAAGCGTGAGGCGCCAACGGGTGAGGTAGGTCATGGGTGGCTCTCCAACGCCTGCTCGGAAGCGGGCGGCGAATGAGGCGCGCGAGGTATTCACTCGGCGGGCGAGACTCTCCACGGTCCAGGGTGCTGCGGGTTCGGAGTGCAGACATTCAAGGGCGCGCACCACTAACGGGTCATTGCAGGCGAGCCATGTGGCCTTATCCGGGCGGTCGGGACTGTTGAGCCAGCGGCGAATCGTGCTGACGACGAGCACATCGAGCAGGCGATCAACGACTACCTGCGCCGCAGGATCGTCGTGTGAGAGCTCACGTGCGAGCAGGCTTACTAAGGGCCCGTCGGAACGCTCGCGTGGCACGAGGGTAATTCGGGGCAGAGCCCGAGTGACGAGACCACCAGCCTCGTCCGGGCGTTCGTAGGTGCCGATAAGCAGGGATGTCTCTCCGTCCGCGGCATTGCCCCATCGGCGGATGCCGTGCCGGAGATCGTCGCGGAGGTCGCGACCATCGAGAGTGGTGCACTGCTGGCCAGGGCCAATTTCAATGGAGGGGGCGCTAGCAGCAGCATCGGTTACGTTATACGGCTCAGGGCCTCGTACAAGAGCCACATCGCCAGCCTCGACTAGCGTACCGTCGACCCGGATCTGACCCTTGGTCACTGCAAGAACGGAAAGGGCAGCCTGGTCGCGGACGCTGACGCCCCAAGGGCCGTTCATATGCATTGAAAGAGCGAAAGCGCCCACCGCGCGAGGTCCGTCGAGAAAATGCGTCAAGGGGTCCACCCGATAAACTTAGACGATGACGAAGGATGAAGCGAGCCTCACCCATTCTTCGTCTACGAATTTTGGGGTTCACTGGATGCATGACCACTCTCATCCTCGGCGGCGCTGGCCGCTCCGGTTCCCGCATCCTTAATCGCCTGACTGCCGCCTCACTCCCCGCACGGCCCGCGTCACGCCGCACCGGCTTCGACTGGGACGAACGCGCTACCTGGGCCCCGGCCCTCCATGGCACCACCGCCGCGTACGTCTGCTTTACCCCCGACCTCGCCTTTCCCGGAGTGCCCGAAAAAATGGAAGCCCTTGGCCGCCTGGCCGCCACAAAGGGCCTCGAACGCCTTGTTCTACTGTCGGGTCGTGGCGAGGAGGGGGCCCGAGCGAGCGAGGCGGCCCTGCGCGAGGGCGGGGTGCCGACGACGGTCCTGCGCTGTTCATGGTTCCAGCAGAACTTCTCCGAGCATTTCCTCACCGGACCAGTCCGACGCGGTCGCCTGCGGCTACCGGCCCCTGACGTTCCTGAAGCATTCGTTGATCTCGACGACGTAGCTGACGCAGCAGTCGTCGCACTGACCCGAACAGTGCCCGAAGAGGCCACCTACGAACTATCCGGCCCTGACCTGCTGACTTTTACTCAAGCTGCCGCGCTACTCGCCGATGCCCGCAACCGACCGGTCACCTTCGAGGCGGTCGACGTGCAAGCTTTTGTTGACGATCTCGCCGCCGACGGAGTACCAACACAAGAAGCCGAGCCTCTTGCACACCTATTCACGGAGATTCTCGATGGGCGCAACGCCTCCATCACCGATGGGATCGAACGACTGCTTGGCCGACCCGCATCACCGTTCCACGCTTATGCGCGACAGGCTGCTACCTCCGGGGCTTGGTCATGATCCAAGTGGCCACAGTCGTAGGGGCCGGGCTAGTTGGTGGCATCTACGCCGCGTTCTCGGCAATGATCATGCCGGCACTTGGACACCTCAGCGATGAAGATGCCACTGCCGCAATGGTTCACATCAACCGGGCGGCCGAACGCGGCCCATTCATCATGCTCTTCGGATCCGCCACCGCAGCAGCCATCGGGCTAGCAGTGACCGCCGCGCCCCGAGGAGCCGTCACCGACTTACTCATTGCAGGAACGTCCCTGACCAGCACACTCGTGACACTGGCAGTCAGCGTTCCGCTGAACCGGCGGCTCGAACGAGAAGGCGCAACCTTCTGGACGGTCTACCGCCGCCGTTGGACCGCGTCGAACACCGTGCGCGCCGCACTAGCCACTACCGCAGTGCTCACCGCCGGCACACACTGGCTCAACGCGCCAGTAAATACTGCCTAGCCGCACCCATCGTGTGCGGCGCAGGATCCTCCACCGGACGGTTCGGCGACCGCTCATCGGCCCGGGGAACGTTGCCCGGAGAATTCTCGTCCACATTGATCGCCGGATGGGAAGTCTGATCGTGCCTCACACTCGTATTCCGCCCGGCCAAAGCATTCTTCGATGAGTGCATCGTGCAGGGGACGAAAGAAGATCACCCAGAGTCAGCGCCAAAATCCGACCCGCGGCATGAGAAGACTTGAACAGCATCGACTGGTCTTACTCAACCTCCAGAGAGCCCAAACACGTGCTGTCGCGATGAGCCGGACGGCAGTTCCGTCGGGTCGACCCCCGTCGAATGCTCGAAATAATAGAGCGGGCGGTGTCGGGATCAAGTTCACTCAGAGTCCTTCCTCAGGAACTGGCGGTAGCTGGAGAGATTCCCGGTGCCCTCGTACCCGAGGTCTGACGGGGAAACGGCTATCTGGCCGTCCTCGGATATCACCTGCAGGCCTAAGTTGACGTCCGGGTCACCTTCGGCCGCATCAACTACAGCAGGGAGTGCATCCTCGAGCACACCTTCCAGGACGTCGCGGTCCGAGGAATCTGCGTAGAGGAACAGGTCCGCTGTACTGCCCATGCCCACATGTGTCTTATAAGTCGACTCCAACCGCACCACATGGTCCAGACCTTCGACAGAGGAACGGTACTTACGCGCGTACTCCTCATCGGCGGAGCGGCCGGTGCTGCATGCCGACAGGACCAACGCTACGGCCAGGGTTAGGCCCGCCACCGGTATCAGGCGTGTTTTCCTCATGACACGAAGCCTACTTCTCGTGGAAAAACCGAAGCCAACCGAGGATTCATACCAAGCGGCCAAACTTCAGGAAGGTCGCACTTGCTGGCCACAAGGTCGACATACAACTCTCACAGTTTCGCGTCGCTTCTGACGATACCAACCGGCCCCCAAAGTCCGGTTGATTCCGGGACGGGAGCCCAGGGGCAACAGCGCGTTCCGGAGTGACACTCCCCGGCAGGATGGTGGAGGGCAACCTCTGGCACAGGCCGCGCCGACAAACCGTACTTCCCACCGCCGCGCCAAAGGGCAGCGTCACTAATGCAACCTGCGAACACTAGGGTCGGGGCCGATCTGCTAAATGCCACACTCATTCGTCCCAGTTCCTTAGAACCGGGATACCCATCAAGGTGACACTCCCCTGTGAACTTTGCCGATAGTTGGCGGCTTCTGTGATCGCTTGAGTGTCGCACCGGCGGTGCCATATGTCGGGGGGCGGATTCTAGGGATCGACGCAACGTTCGAGTGAGTCGGGCCGTTCAGCCGACTGTTTTCGAGTGTATCCGGAGGTGGCAGGCCTGGTGCTTTTTTCGGCCTGGAAGAGTGCCTTGGGGGTGAGGTAGCCGAGGGTCTTGCGGGGCCTGGTGTTCAACTCGTTGCAGACGCTCTTGACGTATTCGTGGGTGTACTTTGACAGGTCGGTGCCCTTGCGGAAGTACTGGCGTGCCAGCCCGTTGAAGTTCTCATTGGCTCCCCGTTGCCAGGGGCTGGAGCGTTCTGCAAAGTAAATTTGGATTCCAATCGCTGCGGCGAGTTCTTGGTGTCGGGCCATCTTTACGCCCTGATCCCAGGTGAGAGTCTGCTTCAGGTGCGGTGGGAGGGAAGCGAAGGCGGCGGTGATGGCAGCGTTAGTCCGGGCCGCTGTGTGGTCGATCGGCAGATTGATGATGATTCCGTATTGGGTCTTGCGTTCGCGCAGCGTCACCATCGCCGAGGTCGAGCCGGGCCCGACGATTAGATCGCCTTCCTTACGGTGTTGTTGTGGGT
>NZ_JAGGPR010000002.1:0-215889 GCF_018613695.1 Arthrobacter sp. ISL-95
GCCTGCGCCGCAACGACCTGCAAATACTCCACGCTCCGCGAGATCTCCTCAACCCGGCCCGCGAAATCAGCAGCCTCAACAAACCCCAACAACCGCACCCCACCGGTTGCGGACAAGCGTGCGGAGTCCAGAAGTGCAGCGGCGTCTTCAAGAAGTCCAGTCAGCTCCGATCCCGAAACCGCAACGGGTTCAGGACACTGAGTGTCAAAACATTGGACTGGCTGAGCAGACTTGGAGCCAGGGCCGGTCTGGGGATTCAGCTGTGGTTTAGGGTTCGATCCTGTACTTTGGGCCGAAACGTCGGCCAAGGCGGGGCCCGTGAGCGATGAAGCCCGGGCGGTCCTAGCCAGGCTGCTGACCAGCCCGACGCCGTGAAATGCGCCGGTGATGGTGACGGGCGCCGTCGAATCCTTAAACCCGGCCCTAAGCAAGTCCGGCGTACTCAAGAAGCGTCGTGACCGGACAGCGGTCAGGGCAGCCACAGCGGGGGACAGTTCCGCCCTGGGTGCTGTTAGCTGCCCTGTATCTTCCATAAAAACATCATGTCAGGGGGGTCCGACATTTTTAGGGTGCCCGGCTACCGGGTGATCTGCTCCCGCAAAATATCGGCGTGCCCGCAGTGCTGTGCGAGCTCACGCAGCATGTGCAGGTACACCCACCGTAGGGGGAGCGGGCCGCGGCGGTTTCCCAACACAAGGTCATCAAGCCCAAGAGGAGCCGCGGCACGCCTGGAAGCTTCGCACGCCTCCCGGTGAGCCGCCTGGATGCTGGCAATGGTGTCCGCGTCGTTCAGGATGAACGACTCGTCGGGTGTGGCCGGAATGCCGATCTCGCTGCGGGGACGGGACGTGATGGCTTCGTCGAACCAGACCTTTTCCACGAAGGTCGCGTGCTTCACCAGGCCCAGAAGTGTTGTACGGGAAGGTACCAGCGAGCGGCGCGCTTGCTCTTCCGTGAGTCCATCCAAGCACTCGTTGAGCGCCCTGCGGTGCTCGTCCAGGAAAGCATCGAACTGGGCCCGTGCATCCTGGTTGATGACATCCTCAGCGAACGTCGGCGGTGTGGCGCTCATCCGAAAACCACCGTTCCGTCGTCGTCAATCCGCCAACCGGGATTGTGTGCGATCTCCCAAACGATGCCGTTCGGGTCCTTGACATGGCCGTGGAAGATGCCGCCGAAAGCGCCGGCCTGGGCGGGTTTCAGCACAGTCGCCCCGGCCGCGGTCAGGGCGTCGATGGTGCTGGAGACTTCCGCCGAGCTGCCGACGTTGTGGGAGAGCGTCACTCCGCTGATCCCCGGCGTCGGAGCAGTGGCCCCGAGGTCCTGATCGAACTTTTCGGCGTCGAACAGGCCGAGCATCAGCCCCGGCGCAATCTGGAAGAAGAGGATTTCACCGGGAACGTCCATGGCCGGATCCCAGCCGAGCCCGTCCTTATAGAAGGCGCGCGCGGCGTCCAGATCCTTTGTGGCGAACGTGAGGAAATGCAGTCGCTGGTCCATACGGGAATCGTAGCGGGAAGGTACGACGGCGGTGCCACAATGAAGGAATGGCCAAAGCAGCTCATACCAAGCGCCGCAGGGTGGAGTCGTGGATTCTTGCCGTAGTGCTGGCAGTGTTCCTCACGATTAGCGCTGCGGGGTGTAGCCCTTCTCTGGGTTCACTGCCGTGCATGCCCCCCGAATATAGCGTGACCCCTTCGTCCGCAAAGCTTGGGGGAGTGGTAACGGTTTCGGCCCTGGATGCCACGTGCAATCCCCGTTATGGCGGCAACACTCAGGTCCGCATTGTGTTCACCGACGCCACCGGAGCTGACGTGCTCAACACCACGGCGCCCATGTCTGACAAGGGCGGCTTCGCCTTCACCACAGAGGTTCCCCTGCAAACGGCAGCGGGTGAGGTGGCCGTTTATGCCGCGCCGGAGGGAGTCGACTGGTGTGACGACACGGGTAAGAACAACCGGGCCCGTCCAGACGAGGCCGAGCTGGAGATGGCCTCCTGCGCGAAGCCCATGAAGCCCCTCAACATCACGAACTAGACCCAACGGCCAGTCCTGTTGAGACCCGGTCCAAGCGTGGGAGGATGGAGCAGTGGAACCCCTCTTCGACTTCCTTGGCCATTACTGGTGGCTTATTTTCCCTATCGGCGGCATGGCTGGTGGCTGGGCAAGGTCGTGGTCCAAGGCCAGCGAAGAACGACACCGCCGCAAGGTGGAGTTGCTGAAGTTGCGGAACCAGCTGGCCGTGCACGAGGAAGCCAACCAAGCCGAAGTAGTCTCGCTCGTCGCAGCGCACGATTCCGTGAATCACCGGTGGCTGGAATACGAGCTGGACGTAGGTAACCTCATCGATTTTCCGCTCATGACGGACGTGCGCGAACCGCTCACAGTCGCGTTCCTGCGGGCCAAGAAAGAGGCCGACGGCTTACGTCCCGCCACTCCTGAGGAGATCTCGACGCCGGCCAGGCTGGCTGAGTATCGGGCAGCCGTCCACAGCTACGAATTGGCTTTCGATGTTGCCGAACGCGAAGCCAGGCGCATCAAGGACGGCAACTTCTCCGGCCCGGAACGGCAACGCCTGGCGACTGCAAGGAAGCTCCTGCGCATCGCCGAGGACACCGCGGCCACCCCCGCCGAACGTCAAACGGCGTACAAGCGTGCCCGCAAGGAACTCGATGGCCTGATCGTCCTGCCCGAGGCCACCGTTGCCGCGCTCGAGAACAAGATCATCAGCATGCTGGATTCCCGCAAGGACCCCGAGTCGGACGTCCGATCCGTTTGACGCCGAGGAGAAGGCTCGCCGTTATCACGGGTGCCGGCCGCGGACTGGGAAAGTCTCTGGTGGATGAATTCTCCGACGCCGGTTGGGCAGTTGTCGCACTCACAAGAACACCGACGACGTCGGTCGACCGGCAGCACGTCATGGCAGCCACTCACGACGTCCGGTATGAGCCAACCGCCGAGCTGATGTCAGCCATCGGCAACCGGCCCGTTGATGTGCTCATTAACAATGCCGCCCAGGGAGCTCCGCACGCCAAATTGGGCGGCATCGCAGCAGCGGGCGTTCTGAACGCCGTTGACGTCAATGTCGCTGGACCCCTGCGTCTGGTGCAGGCCCTCTTGCCTCAGTTGCTGGCTGCGCCAGCCCCAGCGGTCATCAATGTCACGTCGCGCTTGGGCTCTGTGACGGCGCAGGCCCGCGGTGACTACTCGGATCTCTCCACGAGCTACGCTTACAAAATCTCCAAGGCTGCACAGAATATGTTGACTATTTCCCTCGCTCAAGACCTCTCGGGCCGGGTGCGATGCTGGGCGGTTCACCCGGGCAAATTGGCCACAGGAATGGGCCAGGCCGACGCGTCCAAGGATCCGCGGGTCGCGGCCCGTGAGTTGAGGGAGCTGCTTGATTCCGAAGACCGTACATCGCCACGCTTCATTTCACTGGGAGCGGCAGACCTCGCCTGGTAGCGGCGCCCTTACTCGCGGCCTTCCGGCCTGTGCGTTCCTCACCCTCTTTGAACCAATAAGACCCATAAACAACCAACATCGGCTGAATTTGGGCCCTCCGAGGATCAAAGTAGGTGATGGCGGCACACCATACCGGACTCCAGCTAGCTGAACTCAACGCCCATCACGGTCCGCGCCACGGATCCGCCCAGATCGTCCCCAAGGTGCCGCATTCCGAGCCGCTCAGCAACCCGGCGGGAAGCCATGTTCTCCGGGTGAATGATGGCAACGAGGAGTGGCACTCCAAGGACATCCCGCGCGAAATTCCGGCAAGCCAACGCTGCCTCTGTTGCGTAACCCAGTCCCTGCGCGTCCCGGCGAACGTGGTAGCCCACTTCGAGTTCTGACTGCCCGTTAACCTGTTGCCACGTCAACCCGCAGTCGCCCACGAACCCGCCGTCGTGCGTTTCAACGATCCACAACCCGTATCCGTGGCGGGCGTAGTTGTCTTGGTTCCACTTGATCCAGGCCGCTGACTCATCCCGTGATTTGGGCGCCGGGTAGTACGTCATGACGTCGGGGTCACCCAGCATGGAGCTCATCAGATCGAGATCAGCCATTGTCATCTCGCGGAAGCGCAGCCGGGCAGTTGGGCGGGGGAGCATCCCCGAAGCCTACCCGTAGCAGGGCGGTACCTTCCTCACCCTCTTTGAACTCGCAAAGCCCGCGAATCAACCAGTTTCGGCTGAGTTAGGGCGTCCCGAAATCCAAAGTAGGTGATGGCGGCACACTATCCCTGCCGCACGCTCACCGGTGTCAACATTTCACGCTCGAAGCCCACCACGCGACGCGGCCCATCAAGGATCACCTCATGCGAAGCAGCATCGGACGTGCTGGACGTGGAAACATGCAGTTTCACCAGCCCGGGCGTCACCACACGCTGGAGGTCCAGCCCCGTGAAGGACGTGCGGTCCGCGTGAACCACGAAATCCACGACGGCGAACGCGCCGGCTTCCAGCTCGACGCGGGCGTAGCCGATCAACTCGCGGACCGGACGGACCACCTCGCCCACCGGATCCTCGAGGTACAGCTGCACAACCTCGGCGCCATCACGCGAACCAGTATTCGTCACCGTGCAACTCACAAGCACCGAGTCCGACGTCGACATTGTGGGCGCGCTGCATTGATGACCGGTCAACTCAAACGAGGTGAAGGTCAGTCCATGCCCGAAACCGAACAGCGGGGACGGGTCCAGCGCGCTGACTCCGCTGGGTCCTGCAAGCTTGGAATGAAGGTATGTGCCGGGCTGGCCGCCTGGGGAGCGCGGCACTGATACGGGCAGCTTCCCGGAGGGATTGACGACGCCGGTGAGCACGTCCCAGAGTGCCTCGCCGCCTTCTTCGCCCGGGAAGAACCCCTGGACGATCGCGTGGGCCCGGTCAACAAAGTCGCCCAGGGCATAGGGTCGTCCGCTGAGAACCACCACCACAGCGCGTGTCCCGGAAGCCTCGCAGGCAGCGAGAACCCGGTCCAGCATCCGGTGCTGATCGCCCGGAAGGCGGAGGTCGGCGGCGTCGTTCCCTTCGCCAGAGGTGCCGCGGCCAAACAGCCCGGCATTGTCGCCAACCACCACCGCGCACGTGTCTGCGGAGGATGCCACGTGGCAGGCTTCGGCGATCTGCTCTTCGGTGGCCGCTTCGCAGTTGCCGGTGACGGAGGTGAGCACGGGCCCAAAACGTGCAGAAGCAACAGCTGCCACGGACGGTACCGAAATACCCATGGGCACCTCCGGATGCGACGCGCCAACGTGGGCGTCGAAGGAGTAACAGCCAAGCATCGCGAAAGGGTCCTCAGCCAACGGCCCCACCACGCCCAAAGAACCGGACGAAGCATCCAGAGTGAGGGGCAACGCCGGAGCACCTCGGAACTCCCTGTTGCTCAACAACACCAGGGACTGAGCGGCCATTTCCCGCGCCAACGCCCGGTTCTCGGCCGGATCCAGCTCAATGGCATCGGAGTCAGCCGGTCCAGGCAACACCGGCGGAACGGCAGAGAACTCCGATGACAACAAACCAAGCTCGGCCTTCTGCGTCAGCACCCGGCGCAGGGCCTGATCAACCACGGATTCATCCAGCACGCCGTCGCGGATACGCCGCAGCAGCGGCTCACCGAAACAGTTCACAGTAGGCAGTTCAACGTCGACGCCGGCACTCAAGGCCAGCACTGCAGCGTCACCGGAGTCAGCGGCTACTCCGTGCGTGATGTCCAGGAAAGCAACGCCGAAGTAGTCGGCCACCACTGTCCCGGCGAAGCCCCAGTCCTCACGAAGCAGCCCGGTCAGAAGGGCGCGGTTCGCGGCGGCCGGTACGCCGTCGACGTCGGTATATGCGTGCATCACCGAACGCGGACCTCCGTGGCGGATCGCCATTTCAAACGGCGGCAGCATGACGTCGGCAAGTTCGCGAGGGCCCATGGAGACGGGCGCGTGGTTGCGTCCGGCTTGGGATGCCGAGTAGCCCACAAAGTGCTTGAGAGTTGCCACAATCCCCGTGGATTCCAAGCCTTGCACATAGGCAGTGGCCACCGTCCCTACCAAGTAAGGGTCTTCGCCGATGGTTTCCTCCACTCGGCCCCAGCGGAGATCACGTACAACGTCCAGTACGGGAGCCAGGCCTTGGTGGACGCCCAGGGACCGCATGCTGGCCCCGATCCTGGATGCCATTTCCCGCACCAACGCAGGGTTGAACGTGGCGCCCCAAGCGAGTGGTACGGGGAAAGCCGTAGCCTTCCACGCGGCCAGACCTGCCAGGCATTCCTCGTGAACCTGCGCCGGTATCCCGAAGCGGGACGCGGCCATGATCTGTTCCTGCGCGGCGGCCAGGCGGCGAGCGCCCTCGGCGGGTTCCACGGGAACGGTGCCGTACATGCGGGTGATCTGCCCCAGGCCGTTGGCGATGATGTCATCCCAGGAGCGCGTGTCGCCGGCCATCTGGCTTTGCAGCGGGGCCACGGAATCGCCGTCAGTGGAAGCGTTGACCCATACTCCCACCAGTTGCGCGAGCTTCTCCTCAAGGGTCATCTCACGGATGAGGTGCTCGACGACGTCCAATGTGGGTATGCGGGCAGGTGCTTGCTGATCGGCGGCGCCGGTGCTCACAGGCTTCTCCTTGATTCTGAAGATGATTTTTAGAAACTATCAGAAACTTCTCATTACTTTCCATAGTCAGAATTCCTTGACTTAGCTCAAGAGTGCTCCCTAGCGTTGAGGAATAGCAGCGAGCTGCCTGTATTCGAGCAGTGGAAAGCTACCCAGCAGTTTTAGAAACTTTCGGATTTTATTCACCTCATATCCTGACGGAGAGACTCTCATGCAGACGTACAGAGTGGCCATTGTGGGCACGGGCGGGATAGCGGCAGTGCACGCATCCAACCTGGCCCGCACAGATGATCGGGCCGAGCTTGTGGCGGCGTGCGACGTGGACGACGCGCGCCTCCAAGCCTTTGCCGACCAGCACGAAATAGTAGGCCGTTACCAGACCCTTACGGAGTTGCTGGCTGAGTCCAAGCCCGACATCGTGCACCTCTGCACCCCGCCCATGATGCACATTGACCAAGCGATCGAGTGCCTCGAAGCGGGCGCACACGTCCTGTCCGAGAAGCCGCCGGCCCTTAGCCTGGCCGACTTCGACCGACTCAACGACGCTAAGGCCAAGGGCGGTGCGCAGTTCTCGTGCGTGTTCCAGCACCGCTTCGGCGACGCTTCGGCGGCCGCGCAGAGCTTGATTGGCGGCAGCGATTTCGGTCGCCCGCTCGTTGCCCGCTGCGACACCCTCTGGTACCGCCCGGACGAGTACTTCGACCTCCCCTGGCGGGGCACGTGGAAGGCGGAGGGCGGGGGACCCACCATGGGGCACGGCATCCACCAGTTCGATCTCCTCCTCCACCTGCTTGGCCCATGGGAGGAGGTCAACGCCATCGCATCAAGGCAAGCCCGCGCCACGTCCACCGAGGACTTCTCCGCCGCGTTGGTCCGCTTCGAGAACGGCGCTGCCGCCACCGTGATCAACTCGCTGCTCTCACCGCGCGAAACCTCGGACATCCGCATCGACTGCGAATTCGCCACGATCGAACTCAGCCACCTCTACGGCTACAGCACCAAGGACTGGACCATCACTGCCGCGCCCGGACACGAGGACACCGTTTCTTCTGCTTGGTCAGGTCAGCCTCTGGAGCGGGGAAGCGGACACTCCGCCCAGTTCCTGGCCATGTATGACGCGCTCGACGCCGGACTGCCGCTCCCAGCCGGCGCGGACTCAGCGAGGCAAACACTGGAGTTCGCTGCCGCGATTTATGCTTCTGCCTTCACCGGTCAGCCCGTGCGCCGGGGAGACATTGTTCCCGGGCACGCCTTTTACGAGGGCATGGACGGTGAGGGGCGCGGCACCCGCGTCCTGGCTTCCACAGCCCGCGCCTGACTCCTTCAGTCCGCCCGATTCCTTCATTCCGCCTGATTCCTTCATTCAACGGAGAACCTTGATGACCGTAACACTTGTTTCCACAGAGACCGAAACCCTCAGCTATTCCGACGACGGCCGTTCCCTGACCTTCACAGTGGGTACCCAGGACATCGCCACCTATACGTATTTACCCAGCGATGACCAGTACGAGAGCCCCCGCCCTTTCTTCCACCCGCTCACCACACTGGAAGGGGATGAGGTCACCATTTCCCGTCCGTGGGACCACGTATGGCACAAAGGTCTTTCCTGGGCATTGCCGAACGTAGGTGAGCACAACTTCTGGGGCGGCGCCACGTACACGCGGGAGACGGGCTACGCCAACCTGGACAACAACGGGGCCATGAACCACCAAGGCTTTAGCAGCATCGAAGACTCCGGCACCTCCATCACCGCCACGGAAACGCTGCTGTGGACAGCCCAACCAACAGCCCAGCCAACCGAATCCGGGCAGGCAGGCAAACCCCTCATAAGTGAACAGCGTTTTATCAGTGAACAGCGCCTCATCAGTGAACAGCGTCGCTTCGCCATCCAACTCCTTCCCTCCGGAAACGCCTGGGCACTCCTCTTCGAAACCACCATGGACAACGTCTCCGGCGCACAGATCGACATCGGCAGCCCCACCACCGAAGGCCGGGACAACGCAGGGTACGGCGGCTTGTTCTGGCGTGGACCAAGGTCCTTCACCGGCGGCGGTTTCCGATCCGAAAACGGGACCGGCGCGGACGAGTTCATGGGCACCCGTTCACCTTGGATCGCGTTCACCGGCCAGCACGACGTCACGTGCCGAAAATCCAGCATCCTGTTCGTCGAGGATCAGGCGAACCCCGGAGCTTCCAACCAGTGGTTCGCCCGCTCCTCCATGTTCGCCTGCCTGGGCTCGGCCCCGTTCTTCAGCGAAGTAGTCCCCCTGAAGGTGGGTGAACCGCTCACGTATCGGTACGCCGTCGTCATAGCCGAAGGCGCACTTGAGGACGGGCAGGCCACCGCGCTCGCCGATTCCGCAAAGTCCGCGCTGGATGCCTGGGTCTGAGATGTGCACATCTTTCCCGGGCGCCACGGCAGTGTCCGAGGTCAGTATTTACGGCTGGCCGGGATCCGATGGTGCCGCCGGAGGGTCACCGCACATGCATACGGCGTCCACGGAGGCGTATGTGGTGCAGCAGGGGAGCGGCCGTTTGGAGACCTTGGATTCGCGGGGCTTCACCTCCACTCCTCTGGTGCCCGGGACGGTTGTGTGGTTTACGCCCGGCACCATTCATCGCGCCATCAATGACAGCGGCGATCTCAGGGTGCTCGTGGTCATGCAGAATGCGGGGTTGCCGGAGAACGGTGATGCCGTCCTGACCTTCCCGGCCGAGCATTTGGTGGACGTCGGGGCTTACTCCCGGGCGGCGTCGCTGGCGTTCAAAGACGCCGACGCCGGTGACGCGGCGGCGGAGGCGGCTGCGCGCCGTCGTCGTGATCTTGCGTTGGAGGGGTATTTGGAGCTGAAGGCTGCGGTGTTGGAGTCGGGGGTTCCGGCGCTGGCGGACTTCCATGCGGCCGCGGCTCGGTTGGTTCAAGCCAAAACTGTCAGCTGGAGGGATCTCCTCAGCGGGGGAGCTGAGCGACAGGCGGCGGTCACGGGGCAGCAGTTGGACTCTCTGGGTTCCTCGGAAAGTTTCTACTTGCAGGAGGCGAGGACTACGATGGGCGAACGGAAAACCCGCAGGATCTACGGCATGTGCGGCCGGATCCAGGCGTGGGAACTTTCCGAAACTGCAATGGTCGGGACGTAAATTCCGGCTGGAAGGTGAGGGACCATGGTGACCAAGCAGGATTCGGGTCGGGCAACCATCAGCGAGATCGCGCGGGAGGCGGGCGTCTCGGTGCCAACGGTTTCCAAGGTCCTCAACGGCCATGCCCACGTCGCTGCGGCCACCCGTGCCAGAGTTGAAGAAATCATCGCCAAGCGCGACTACGCCCGCAGGCCTGCCAAGCGCAGCAAGAAGGCCGGCCTCATTGACTTGGTGTTCCCGGGCATGGGCTCGGAGTGGGCGTGCGAGATCATCGAGGGCGTGGAGCGCGTGGCCCAGGAAGCGGGCTACGGCACCGTGGTCAGCAGCCTGTCCTTGGACGGTTCGCGGATCCGCCATTGGCTTGCAAACCTCGCGGAGCGCAAGTCCGACGGCGTGCTTCTGGCGGTCTACGAACTGGACTCCAAGCAGATCCAGCGCATCAAGTCGCTCGGCATTCCTGTAATCCTGATCGACCCCGTTGGGCAGCCGGGGCCGGACCTCATGACCGTTGGGGCAGCCAACTGGGATGGTGCCTTCTCAGCCACGGAGCACCTTTTGAAGCTGGGCCACACGCGGATCGGCATGATTGGCGGCCGTGAGGATCTGCAGTGCAGCAGTGCCCGTGAGGACGGGTATCTGGCTGCTTTGCGGCGGGGCGGAATCGAATCAAATCCCGCGCTCATGGTGCCGGGAGATTTCTCCACCGAGTCCGGCGCCCGGGGGACCGAAGCCTTGCTGGCCCTGAAGAACCGGCCCACCGCGATCTTCACCGGCAACGACGCCCAAGCTCTCGGTGCGTATCGGGCTGCCCGGGCCGCCGGGCTGCGCATTCCGGAGGACCTCTCCATCATTGGCTTTGATGACATTCCAGCTGCCGAGTGGATCGAGCCCGGCCTCACCACCATCCGCCAGCCAGTAGTTCAGATGGCCGAAACTGCCATGCGGGCACTGCTCCGCCACCTTGAAGGTGACGAGGAGCTGCCGCAGCGGATCGAACTGGGAACGGAACTGGTGGTGAGGGGCTCGACGGCGGCACCGGTCGCCTAGATCGCGCGCACAGCCCTGGGCCAGTCAGATAGCGGTTTCTAACCCCGGCCCATGCTCGTGGACGGGTCTCCGCCGCCCTCCGAGGGGTCTGCGCGCAGATCGTCAGGATCTCCCGCGGGCAATCCTGCCGGGCCGGGAACGTCGCCGGAGGTGGTTGGGACGTCAGCATCCGATTCGTCGTCGCGGAGGGTGTCGGCGTCGGGTGTGTCTGCGTCGCTGTGGCTCTGGCCAGTGTCCGTAGCCGACCCCTTAGCTGTGCCCGTCGATGGCTTGTCCGGTGAGATGTCCTCGTCCATAGCGTTGGAGCCCTCGCTGATGGAGGAGTGAACCTGGATGTCGTCGTCCTTCTCGCCAGGCTCGGGCACATGCCCGTCGTTAACGGGATCGGAGGTGCCGGCCAGGTCTTCCATTGCGTTTTCGGTGGCCTTGCGGATGCTGTCTTCAACGCCCATGAGATGTCTCCTTTGAACGAATAGTCCGTATCACGGATCTCGGTTTGTATTAGTAAGCCTACTTACTTCTGCGATCATGCGAAACCGCTACCGGGGTTGACAAATGGCTGTCCGTTACTCATGTATCCGCAGGTCAAGACCGCCGGGCCGCACTTTGTACCGTTGATCGTTGGACGATAAGGTATTGCCAGACCGTTTTGCAGAGGGCGGCAATATTCGCTCCTTTGCTGTCTGCTGGGGACGCATTTCAGTCAGTAGGAACGTGCATGGTCAACCCCCGCCCTGAGCAGGAAGCTCTCCAGAACGGATACTTTTTAGATCTCGTCCTGGGCAGCGAAGATGTCGAAGCTTTTCTCGGCGATCTCGCGGCTTTCTCCGCCGAAAGCCTCTCGCGCCCGGAAGCGCCCGTCTTTTGTGGCATCACTGTATTGCGTCGTAAGAAGTCGGCCACCGCGGCCAGCAGCGATGACCGCGCCAAAGCCATGGACGAGCTCCAAAATGACTTTGATGGCCCCTGTCTCACGGCCATGGACAAGCTCACTCCGGTGATGGTCCCGGACCTTCTTCGGGAACACCGCTGGCCGGAGTACGTTCAGGCCGCCTCGCATTCAGGCCTGCGATCCATCCTTAGCGTCCCCCTTCTGGTTGAAGGCGATACCCGTGCAGCCTTGAACCTGTATTCCGAGCAGCCTGACGCTTTCAGCGCCGAGGACATAGAGCGGGCCGAAGTTTTCGCGTCCCACGCCGCTAAGTCGTTGCGCCTGGCCCTGAAGATCGCGCAGCTCAGCGACGCCCGGAACGACCTCGCGGCAGCCATGCAGTCACGCACTGTGATCGACCTTGCGGTGGGCGCCATCATGGCGCAGAACCATTGCAGCCAGGACGAGGCATTCACCATCCTCCGCACCGCGTCCAGCAACCGCAACATCAAGCTGCGGCACTTGGCGAAGTCCATCATCTCCGCCGTCTCATCGGGGAAAATCACCACGCACTTCGAGGAGTGAGGCGCGCGTCCGCTCTGTGGCCCGGTTTCGTGACCTAAGGCAACCATGGAGCAGACTTAGACGGGTGACCGCCAACAAACCACGCCCCGGCCTTGCGATTGCTGCGCTGAGCCTCGGGACGGCGCTGAACCCGTTGAACTCGTCCATGATCGCCGTGGCATTGGTGGTCTTGCGGGAACATTTCGAGCTCGACGTCGCAACCGTCACCTGGGTAATCACCTCGTTCTACCTGGCGTCCGCGGCGGGCCAACCGCTCATGGGCCGGCTCGCTGATCGCTTCGGTCCCCGGCGGCTGTTCATGTTCGGCATGGCCTTGGTGGCGGTGACGTGCGCGATCGCGCCGTTCCTGCCCAACTTCGCTCTGGTCTGCGTGGCTCGTGCGCTCATGGCTGTAGGGACCGCGACGGCGTACCCGTCCGCCGTCGTGATGGTCACGGAGCTGAGCCGGCTGGCCAACTTGCCCTCCACACGGCCGTTGGGCCGGATTCAAATGGCGAATACGTCCGCTGCCGCCATTGGCCCCGTAGTGGGCGGGCTCCTTGTGAGCCTGGTGGGGTGGCAGGCGCTGTTCGCAATCAACGTGCCCATCGCTTTGTTGGCTCTGTTGGTAGTCCGCCAGGCAGCGCCCGCAGATGCCGGGCGCGAGACCGGCAAGCTCGGCCAGCTCATCCGTGATTCCGACATCCCCGGCATCCTGGCTTTCGTCACCTCGCTGATGCTGGCCATGATGGCACTGCTCAACGTGCTGCCCGGTTACCGTTGGTACCTGCTGAGCGCCGCCACTGTTATCGGCGCGCTGTTTGCTTGGCGTGAGCTGCGTTTCCAGCCACCGTTCCTGGACCTCCGCTTGCTGGGCCGGAATCGACCACTGTTGCTGGTCTACCTGCTGTTTGTGGTGTTCAGCGGCGTCTACTATTTTGCGTTCTTCGGCCTTCCGCAGTTGCTGCAGGAGGCAGGGAATTACGACGCCGGTGTGGTGGGCCTGCTGATGCTGCCCCTAGCGGCGTTGTCGGTTGTGGTGACGCCGGTGACCGTGAGGTTCATTGAGCGGTTCGGCGTGCGTTCAGTCCTCATCACCGGGGTGTTGATTCTGACCATTGCGGCCGGCACTTTGGGGTTCCTGACCATGAGTTTGTGGGCTCCGCTGGTGTTCGTGCTTACTGCCTTGATGGGTGTTCCTTATGGCGTTGTGAGTACGGCTTCGAACCAAGGCCTCTACGTTTCGGCCCGTCCCGAGGAGCGGGGCGTGGCTGCCGGGATTTTCCAGACGTGCCGCTACCTTGGGGCCATCACCGCGACTGTGCTGATCGGCGTGCTGTACGGCCCGGGAGTGAACCAAGCCAACTGGGGGATCATGGTCCTGGTGATGCTTGGCCTCAGTGCTGTGGTGCTGGTGCTGGCCGTGATGTGGCGCAAGCCCGCGGTTTAGGAGGAGCAATGGCTCGATCAGTGGACTTTGACATGGACCTGCACAGGGACGGAGAGGGCGCTTTCGGCCCGGAATCCTTGACGGCGGGAGCGATGCTGCCCTTCGAAGGACGAACCCGGATGCTGGGGCCGGACGGCTTGCCCGCAGGCGTGCTTGAGGCTGAGCGCGACGGATGGATATCGCCCAACAACCCGATTCTGGTGCGCGGGCTGGCCAAGATCCTGCCGCTCGCCTGGCGGGGCCATCCGCGCAGCGGCTTCAACCCTGGCGTCAGTTCGAGTGAGATTGCGGTGTTTGCGTCAAGGATGCAGTCTGCCGGGATGTACTGGGCGGGACCTTGGCGGGTTCTGGATCTGGAGACGCGTAGCTCAGACAGCATCGGCTCTTACACGGCGGCCCTCCGTTCAGCGGGGGCCACTCACGTGGATTGTTGGACGTACTCCGAGGCCGTAGGGCTCGCACTCGTTTGGGCCGGGTCCGAAGACGCGGGAACTATGTCCCTGGCGCTGCACATGGTGCCGGCCAGCTGGGTGTCTGAACCCCGCGCCAAAAAGGCTGTGCCCGGCGTCGATGTCGGGTGGTCCTGGGCTGAAGTGATTGACCTGTACGCCAGTACGCACCGCGGAACTGCTGGAACGCTGTGAGGTGAGGACCGGCGTCGTTAAGTCCCGACGGCGTCAGGGCCGGCGTCGCTGTTCTGCAATCCACGTGTGATTGACGATCGCGGCTGCGAAACTCTTTGCGAGCGCCGCACTGTCCGGCCCTCGGTAGAGATCCCTGTGAAAGTACGGCGATTCCTCCGTGTGAGGACGGCTCTTGTCGATGCGTTGGGCGAGGTCTGAGAGGAAGTCCTTGCCTCCTGATCGGTAGGCTTCGAGCTCGTCAGGCTCCAGGCGGAGGAGAACGTCAGAGTCCACCATTGAGTTGAGCCAATACCGGGCTTGGAGGAAGAGTTCTCCTTGCTGTTCCACCAGGAACCAGGCACTGGGGTGGTGGTCGACGTAGTGCATGGCCTTGCGATCCTTCGCCAGCCTCGAAGCGTCGCCCCATTGCTCAACAGGCGGGATCTTTTCCAGTGGCCTTCGCCGGGCCTCGTCCATGACCGCATACACAAAGGTGGGTGCGGAAGCGCGGAACAGGGTGAGGCAAATGATCCTCCGGCACTGGGTGCAGGTGAGTTGGCTCTCTGCCCTTTCCATGAGTCCGGATGCATACAGCGGTCGGAGATCAGCAAGGGGGACCCAGTGCAGGCTCTCTTTGATCAGACCGGCGGACACCGCAGAGGATAGCGCTGCGATGGTGCGTTCCACGTCCATACCAGCGGCGCTTCCTTCAGTGGCACTTCCAGTGGCGCCGTTCTGGTCGCCGTCGGAGTCGCTGTTGCGGACGAGCACGTCGCTGCAGACTGGACAGTTATCGTCCTCCGGGCGGCAGCTGCGTCCCGGCGCCTCGACGGTAAGGGTGATGCTGAGGAGGTTGCCAGGATCGTTCCAGCCGCGGTTGTTCTTGAAATTGGGCACCGCGTAGGCGCCGTCCATGTCGAAGGCCATTCCCGTGCGGTAACGGGGAGCATCGATTGCTTTCTTGAGGTCCTCAAGGGTCGCGCCGCTGTTGAGGCCCGGGATCCACTCTGGAAGGTCGAATCCGTGCGCTGCGAAGTCCGTAGGCGCTGCGTGCAGCACTGTCGCCACCACGGCGTCGTCCTGCAGTATGACCTCGGCGCCGGATGCGAACTGCAGCCGGCGCGATTGGTAAGCGGGTTGGCCCACCAGGCGTTCCTTCACCGATGCCGGCTCGCCTCCGAGTGCTTCGACTAACCGCCGGACGGGTGGATCCTCCTCGGATCCCAAGAGTGCGTCAAGGATCAGGGGCAATCGTGTTCTCGTTCGCCACTGTTCTGTCTCGTCATTTCTCCGCTGTCCCACTGGACCATTATGTAGTGCCCGTTTGCGACGAGCTGGGGACAGTGCTGGTGCGTTGAGATCAATCATCCTGGTGTCAGCTCTTGCTTAAGTTTCTGAGTCCACTCATAATTGAGTTAAGTCAGAAATTAAATTACGGAGAACCCATGAAAGCCTTCGTCCTCAATCAGTACAAGGAACCCCTTCAGCAGCAGGACGTCCCCGAGCCTGTGCTCGGAGACCATGACGTTTTGGTCGACGTGGGAGCAGCAGGCCTGAACCAGCTGGACGAGAAGATCAGGCAGGGGGATTTCAAGCAGATCCTCCCGTACAAGCTGCCCCAGGTTCTGGGCCACGATGTGGCAGGCGTCGTCCTCAAGGTCGGATCGAAGGTGCGGTCCTTCACGCCCGGCGACGAAGTGTTTGCGCGCCCCGGTAATGACAGCATTGGCACGTTTGCGGAGCGCATCGCCGTGGCCGAGGGAGACCTGGCCATCAAGCCGGCCACCGTCAGCATGGAAGAGGCCGGGTCACTTCCGCTGGTGGCGTTGACCGCTTGGCAAGCGTTGGTGGAGCGGGGTTCCGTACGGCCTGGCCAGAAGGTGCTCATCCATGCGGGCGCCGGGGGAGTGGGATCCATTGCCATCCAGCTCGCCAAGTACTTGGGTGCCACGGTGGCCACTACCGTCAGCGCCGGGAACAAGGACTTTGTGCGGGAGCTGGGCGCGGACGTGGTGATCGACTATCGGACTGAGGACTTCGCCGAAATTCTCCATGACTATGACCTCGTCCTGGATAGCCTCGGTGGCGAGAACCTTGAGCGCTCGCTGAAAGTCTTGAAGAAGGGTGGCCGGGCCATTGGCATCGCAGGGCCGCCGGATGCCGGCTTCGCCCGGCAGTTGGGCGGAAACCCGGTACTGCTGGGTTTGATGACCCTGCTGAGCTCGGGGATCCGCCGCCTAGCCCGTCGGCTAGGAGTCACGTACGAGTTCCTTTTCATGCAGGCGAACGGGCAGCAGTTGCGGGAGATCGCGGCGCTCATTGATTCCGGAGACATCAAGCCTGTAGTGGGACGGGTGGTCCCGTTCGATCAGACGGCCGATGTCCTAGCTGCTTTGGAAAAGGGTGGCTTCCGCGGCAAGACCGTCATCAGCCATCTCTAGCCATCAACCACACCGACAGGATGAATCATGACCACTGAACAGCACAACCAGCCTTATCTGCGGGTGCCCGCGAAAACCGTCTTGGCCAACGGCGTCAGCTACGCATGCCGTGAGATGGGGCCCGAGGGCGGAGTTCCAGTAATCTTCCTGATTCACCTTGCCGGGACCATGGACAACTGGGATCCGCGCATTATCGAACCCATCGCAGCGAAGCACCACGTGATTACCTTCAGTAACCGCGGCGTCGGCGCCTCCACGGGGTCCGTGCCGGACAGCATCGAAGCTATGGCTGATGATGCCGCCGCCTTTATCCAGGGCCTTGGCTATTCGACAGTGGATCTCTTCGGCTTCTCACTCGGTGGCATGATCGCCCAGTCGCTGGTGCTCAAACACCCCAACCTTGTCCGAAAGCTTGTCCTGGCTGGTACAGGCCCTGCAGGTGGGAAGGGCATCCAGAAGATCATCGCCACCACCTATTTCGATGTTCTCCGGGGAACCTTCACCCGGCAGGACCCCAAAGAGTTCCTATTCTTCAACCGCAACGCCGCCGGCAAACCCGCAGCGAGGGCGTTCATTAATCGACTCAAAGAACGCACCACCAACCGGGAGGTGCCCATCAAGCTCGGCGCATTCCAAGCGCAACTGAAAGCTATCCGCAAGTGGGGACTGTCGCCGTCGGCCGATCTTGGCGTGATCACCCAACCGACGCTCATTGCCAACGGCGATAACGACCGCATGGTGCCCTCAGTGCTTTCGGCCGACATGCACCGGAGGATTCCCGGCAGCGAGTTGGTCATCTACCCCGACTCCGGGCATGGTGGCATCTTCCAGTTCCATGACAGGTTCGTCCCTGTGGCCCTCGAATTCCTGGCCCGCTGAATTGCCAGCCCGCTGATACGGTAGCTAAATGCAGCCTGCGCCCCAGACACTCGGCCGACGTGAGCGGAATAAGCAGGAAAAGCTTGACCGCATCACCGCGGCCGCACGAGAACTTTTCACCCAGTACGGAGTGGATGAGGTCACCACCCAGCAGGTGGCCGACAAGGCCGACGTCGGATCGGGAACCTTGTTTCTGTACGCGAAAACCAAAGCGGAGCTACTGCTGTTGGTGCACAACGCCAAATACGCTCAAGCGCTCGCGGCGGGGGTGGACGCCGCCGCCGCGGAAGTAGCGGTTCTCGACGCCGTGATGGCCATCATCCGTCCCATCATTGAGTGCAACCGCGTTCAGATCGAAAACGGCCGCACCTACTTGAGGGAAATCGTCTTTGGCGATCCTGCCGAACCACACCATGCAGAGGCGTTGTCTCTCACCATGCGCACCGAGGCGGCCATTGCCGAGATCCTTACTCGGGACGAGCGACTGGTCTCCCGCGATCCGGAAAAACTTGCTCGGATCGTCTCCGCGGTCATGTTCGTCAGCATGGCGTCCTCTGCGACTATCCAACTGACAGACGCCCAGGTTGGCGACGAAATCCGGGATCAGATCAGCGTGCTCCTGGGCGCCTGACTCTAGCGCTCTGGCTGGTTCTAGCGGTTGAGGAATTCCTCGTGCTGGCGGTGTGCTTCGGTCACCTGCTCGCGGATCCTGTCCACGTCCTTGGCCTTGTTCCGGTACTTCAGCGGCATCTGGACAATCTGCGCTTCCTCGGCGGTCAACGCCCGGTAGATGCGCTCGCGCTCGTTGGCGTCGGCGGTGTAGTCGAGGTCCAGATAATCGACGGCGTGACGGCGCGCGTTATTGATGGCCGTCTGGGCCTTGCCCGCTGGGCTAATCAGTGAGAGCACCACGGTGATGATCAGGACGCCGATGATGACGCTCAGCGAAAGGCCCGTGGTGATTTCGATGACGTTCACGTGCTCACCGTCGTTGATGAACGGCAGGTTGTTCTCGTGCAGGGCGTGCAGGATCAGCTTGACGCCGATGAACGCGAGGATGGCTGCCAGGCCGTACGAGAGGTAAATGAGGCGGTCCAGCAGTCCGTCGATCAGGAAGTACAGCTGGCGCAGGCCCATGAGTGAGAATGCGGTGGCTGTGAAGACGATGAAGACGTTCTGGGTCAGGCCGAAGATTGCCGGGATGGAGTCCAGGGCGAAGAGGATGTCCGTGCCGCCGATGGCCACCATTACCAGCAGCATGGGAGTCAGGGCCCTCTTGCCGTTCACGACGGTGAAGAGCTTGTCGCCGTCGTACTTGTCCGTGGTGTGGAAGAGCTTCTTGGCGAGCCGGATGATGAAGTTGTTGGCCTGACCGTCCCCATGGTCACCGGGCTTGAGCAGGTTGCCGGCCGTCAGTAGGAGGATGAGGCCGAAGATGTAGAACACCCACGCGAACGAGTTGATGAGTGCGGCGCCCAGGAAGATGAAGCCGGTGCGGGCGATCAGGGAGAACACGATGCCGAAGAGCAGGACCTTCTGCTGATCCTCACGCGGCACCCGGAAGCTCGCCATGATGATCAGGAACACGAACAGGTTGTCTACCGACAGGGCCTTCTCCGTGATGTACCCGGCGAAGTACTCGGACCCCATTTGGCCGCCGCCGAATATCAGGACCAGGATGCCGAAAACTATCGCGAGTCCCACATAGATGGAGGACCAGATGGCCGCTTCCTTCAGCGATGGGACGTGGGCTTTCCGGATGTGGAAGAAGTAGTCAAAGGCCAAGAGCGCCAGAATGACGACGATGGTGATGCCCCAGATGAGGGGAGAGACGGTCATATGATCCTGCTTTCGTGAGGCGCGCGAGTGGTGTTGCTCACCGAGGGTCAAACTCTTGGAATCAAATTTACCGGGACTGATGGTGCGTGCGCTAACTAGGCTGTCATGGGAAAGTACTTGACAACTTGGAAAGTGCTTTCTTAGAGTGAGGTTATTGATCCGCACAACTTTGGGGAAACCATGAACGAGAACACAGGCAACATGTCACCGGCTGAAGCACGGGAACTCCTGGCACGGGCCGATTCACTGGGCGCCTCCTCCACCAATGCAGCTGCCTGGCCAGTGGCTGTGATGTTCACCAGTCTCGCGATTATGGGTTCACTGCTCATGATCGGGATGCACATCGTTCTGGTCGCCGGCTACGGCGCTGCGTTGTTGGCCTGTTCCGTAGGGGCCTGGGGTGCGATCACAGCGTGCATCTGGCCAATGTTCCAACGGTCCACCTTGGTCGGCTTCACCAAACGGTTCCTGACGTCTCTTCTGGGGTACTTCGCGCTGTACGTCGTGGCGCTCGTGGTTGGCGCCTACTTCTTCCGGGACGGCAACGTCTGGTTCTACATCCCCGCTGCCATCGCATTGGCCGCCATCGGCCTTGCTGCTGCCTTCCGTGAGCTGCGCGCATGAGCACTCCGGCGGAACACCCGCGTCACAAGCTCAACGAGCTCGTCCACTCGCCGGTCCGCTTCTCCATCATGGCTGCGCTCGCGAAGGCTGAGTCGTTGGACTTCAAGGACCTGAGGGACGCGATTCAGGTCAGCGACTCGGTGTTAAGCAAGCAGCTCTCAATTCTGGAGAAGGCCGAGTTCGTGAAGATCAAGAAGAGCTTCGCCGGCAAAATGCCTCGGACGTCGGCCAGCCTGACGGGTACCGGTCGGAACGTGTGGGCGGCGCACTTGCAGACGTTGCGGGAGATCGCGGGCGGCTAGGTTCTTCCGGCCGGCTCAGTTCGAGCTGCCCTCGTGGAGTTTCTGCCTAAGCCACTCCGGCTGCTTGTGCTCATCTCGCGAAAGGTCGATCACGGTGGGGCTCGATCGTAAAGTCGGGTCCTCGGTCAGCGACAGAACGGCGCCGGTTCTTCCACCTCTGACTCCGGCGTAGGTGTTCGCGATGGTCACCAGGGTATTGGCGTTGTGGCCCCCGTCCGCGTCCTTCATCTCGCGCAATAGGGGACGCGCGCTCCGCGGCTGGCCGTCTGAAGGACTTGGGGGTCGACGACGGCTGGCTAGGGTGTTGGGCCGGACGAGAGTTCTGACTACCTTCAGTTAGGCGAACACCGTTGACCGGTCCCGTTGGTCTTACGCTCCGAAGAGCTTCTTGCTGATCTTGGCGAAAACACCTGGCTCCAGCGAAGGATCAATCACAGTTGGCTCGACTGTGAAATCGGTTCCCCTGTCAGTGACCGGCCGCCGGCGGTTGTCCCAGTCCACCGTTCGGAGTTCCGGATTGTATAGCGGTGGTGCAATGTCTTCCGCCCTGAGGGTTGCCCACATCCACTCCGGGATGTTGTCTGCCGTACGTGGAAAGGCTATGAGCTCTGATTTCCAAGTTGCAGCATCAGAAGGTGATCTCTGCGACCCCGACGAAGCAAAGAGTCCTTGTGTCAGGAGTTCTTCGTCGAATACCTCAAGTCGACCGGGGACATCTGGGTAGAGGAGCACCCGGTATGTTATCCATGTCCCTTCGCCGGGGCTATAACACCGTTCGCGAACGTCCAGAAGCCAATCGTCCATGGCTTCATCCGAGAAGCGGGCAGAAAAGCTTGGAAAGCCCCACTGCCCATTTATTCGTACGTCTTCGCACCTGCGCGAGAGGCTCTGTTGTACGACAGATGTACTGACGACCTCCTGAGCGCCATATCCTGGTCCACCCTCCGAAAAGGCTTCGGCTTGAAGGCGGGCCAATCCGGCAGCAACGAATGGCGTGTCGATTACTACGCTTCTTCTCATCTTTTGATCCTTCAGACCTTTGGCAGGTTGTTGAATCGTTCCGTCAAAAGCGGCCCTCCGTCAAATGCATGGAACAGAGTGAGCTTTGAGGGCAGGCCGGGTTTGGGACTCGGGGTGAGGGTCATTTCCCAGTCCAAACTTACGGGTTTTCCTGAGTACAGGCGCTGTTTCACTTCTCCGATTATCTCGGCTTCGACCTTCCCGAAACGAACCTCGTCGATCTTGCTGTGGGAAAGCGCCTGCGCTTTCACCGATGAATCCCAGGACGGACGGTGCTGCATGTCCGCCGTCGTAGCCGGGGCCGCCGAGCCAGCCTGCTTTGCGTTGCTGATAGCCGTTTCGGTTGATGTCGCCGACAAGGGTGGAGACGATGTGGCCCTTGGCTGATTCGAGGTGCCCGTTGCTGTCCATCTTGAGCGTGAAGGTGTTCTGCAGCCCGCCGTCGACCTGGGCGACGACGTTGTATGTGACGTTGGGCATGGGTTTGTTCAGTTCGGGGGACCAGGCACCTCTGACTCCGGCGTAGGTGTTCGCGATGGTCACTGTGCCATTTTCGTCGGTGTAGAACTTCTCCAGGGTATTAGCGTCGTGGCCCTTGACAGCGTCCTTCAGCTCGCGCGATAGGGGACGCGCGCACCGCGGCTGGCCGTCTAAAGGACTTAGGGGTCGACGGCGGCTGGCTAGGGCCTGGAAGGTGGCAAGACTTCCGATTGGCTCCAGTGGCCTACCACCGCTGACCGGTCTCGGTCGTCTATGCTCCGAACAGCTTCTTGCTGATTTTGGCGAAGACACCAGGCTCTAGCGAGGGATCGATAACAGTTGGCTCAATCGAAAAGTTAGTTCCTCTGTCAGTAACCGGTCGACGACGATTCTTCCAATCAACAGACTTGAACTCAGGGTCATAAATCGGCGGAGCCAAGCCCTCAGCCCGGAAGATGTCCCACATCCACGCCGGGATGTTGTCGACGGTCCGCGGATAAGCATAGAGTTGCTCGGCCCATGAAGCTGCACCAGCAGGCTTACCTCCCGGGTACCATCCGCCATCCTTCATCCGCGGTAGGTGTTCTTCATCGAAGACGACCAGTCTCCCTGGTCTGTCCGGAAAGACGTGGAACTCGGCAGTTGTCCACGTTCCGGAGCCCGGGAAATAGGAGAGGGCCCTGCACTCACGAAGCCAGTTGTTTAGGGCATCGTGAGAAAAGTCATCGTCAAAACTACGAGCCTTGTTTATCTCTCTGCCGCCCATAACCTTGTGTCCATACCCGAAGGTTCCTGAACCTTGATTGACCAAAACGTGAACTACTTCGTCCATGCCATGTGCAAACCCCTCCGGATTGAAAGCTTCCTCAGCGAGCCTTTGAAGACCTTCAATTACGAATATGTTGTCGTTCAAATCCACAGCAGTCACTGGTCCCGAAACCATCTGCCCCCGGAGGTATAGCGACGAAGGCCGGCTCACAACGATTTCGACAACTTCGTCCATTGTTTGCGCAAAGCCGTTATGACCAAAGGCTTCATCTTGGAGTCGTTCAAGGCCGTCCATCACTAGAGGGTGCAGTTGTAGATCGTATGTAGTCGTAGTCTCAGGGGGGAGGCTCGAACACCTGTCTAGGTGTGAACGATGGGCATTTTGATGGTTTGAAACTTCCCCACGACATTGCGGGAGGTGGCCGATATTTTCTTATTTTCAGACTATTGAATCTTCCAATGATGCGATTTACCACAAGCAAGGGCTCCTGACTGTTTAGAGTACTTAAGCACCAAAAAGCTTACGGCCGATCTTCGCGAAGACACCTGGCTCTAACGAAGTGTCGATGACAACCGATTCGGCAGTAAGATCGGTGCCAAGATCTGACACGGGCCGCCGCTTGTTTTTCCAGTCGACTGCCTTGAACTCGGGGTTGTAAATGGGCGGTTGCAGTTCCGCTTCCTTGAAGATGGCCCACATCCACGGCGGAATCCTGTCAGGAGTGCGAGGAAAGGCCGCTAATTCAACTATGTATTCTTTGGGTTTAGGCCCCACCTCAAACTGATGAGCCGGTGACGTTACATTGTCATCAAGGAACTTAACTTGCCCAGGCGCATCCTTATGAAGCTGGATCTCTACCTTCATCCATGTGCCAACGCCCGGTACGTAAGAGCGCCTTTTCAGCTCCTCTGCCCAACTATCGAGGGCATTTTCAGAGAAGGGGATATGTACAGAGGGTCCACCCGGGGAGGGCTGAGGAAAAGTTTGATATCTGTAGAACGATGTTCCCCGAATCGTCACTTCAATACGTACTTCCTGGTGTTCCCCCAAGATGCCCGAGTCCAAGGCCTCCTGCTGAAGCCGGCGAAGGCCCTCTTGGATGTAATCTGCCCGGTCCAGCATGTCTAGTTCGTCACCATTCGTCTATGTAGTCGTTAAGATTATTAAACTTGTGAACGGAGTGGTTTTCGTTTCCGAACCAATGTTCGAGCTTCACGCTACTGGGCAGTGTCGGCTTGCTTCCAGGCACCAACGAAACCTCCCAGTTCAGATCAATCCCTTTCCCTGCCTCTAGGCGGCGCTTAGCTTCGGCGATGACCGTCATCTCAACTGCATGGAAATTACTTTCTTCCGGTCCGTTTGGTGTGCCCAACATTCTATTTTGCCACGCATGCTGGGGAAAGAGCCCGCCGCGCTCACCTATGAATCCAAAGAAGGATGGTGCTGCGTGGCCGCCGTCGTAGCCGGGGCCGCCAAGCCAGCCTGCTTTGCGTTGCTGATAGCCGTTACGGTTCATGTCGCCGACCAATGTGGAGACGATCTGGCCCTTGGCTGATTCGAGGTGCCCGTTACTGTCCATTTTGAGCGTGAACGTGTTCTGCAACCCGCCATCAACCTGGGCGACTACGTTATAGGTGACGTTGGGCATGGGTTTGTTCAGTTCAGGGGACCAAGCGCCCTTTACCCCTGCGTATGTATCTACGCGAGTGACTGTGCCGGTGTCATCGGTGTAGTACTTCTCTACGGTGTTTTCCTTCAGTTCACCCGCGCTGTCTTTCATCAGGCCGCGACCTTCGATGATGTACTCAGTGTTTGGTTCAAGAGTGGTACGCGCTGCGAAGTTCTCCTTGGGGTGGACCGGGAAGGCGCTGTTGCCGTGCCGATACACCACGGTGTTGGTAGCGTTGTCCGGCTTCGGGAAACGTTCGGCCATGGTCGTGGCAGCGGCGGGAGGTACCGGCGTGTCGCTCGGAGAGGCCTTGGGCGGCGTGAAGGCTGGTGGATTGTTCTGGCGGATACCGGCGGCGGTGGTGTCGAGTTTGTCGGGGAATCCAGTGTCGATGCTGGTGCGGGCCATGACGCCACTGGGGTGCGGGATGAACGGACCCGAAATGGTTGCCTCAGCTGCGCGGATTCCGTCGGCGAGGCGTTCAAGCTCGTTGGCCGCCGCATGTTTGGCGGTGGTGATTGTTTCCAGGGTTGCCGCTTTTGCACTGCCTACCGCGGTCCAGGCCGCGTGGCGGGCCTGGGCTGTGGTGTTGATGACTTTGGCGGTGGTGTTTGGCATGAGGATGTCAGAGATCTTCAGGGTGAGGGAGCCGGGTTTGGCCAGGAACACTGCGGTCGTGTTGAGGCCATTCGCGGTGGTGCCGAGCATGGCCGAGAGATTCCCGAGGCGTGGCCTGTGTACTGTGGCGACGCTGAGTCGTTCGGCCAGGGACCCGGCTTTGCTGGCCAACGCCCCGGATTTTACGGCCGCACCGACACCGTAGGAAGCGGCGATGCCGGCGAGGTTGAACACTGTGGCGCCGGCGGCCCAGTTGGCGTTCGTGTCGGCCTCATCGGCATGGATGAACGCCGGCCCCATGGATCCGAACAGGTCCAAAGCCTTTTGGACTTCCGGGGCCTCGCGTTGCTTGCGTTCTTCGTCCCAGAGGGACAAGGGTGTCATGGCCAGTGTGCTGAGCGCCCCTACGGTAGCGCCTAGCCCGGCTAGCGCCTGCTGTCTTTTGAGGTCATTATCCGTCACGGTGAGCGACCAGACGCCGTCGATGAGTTCGATGGCTCCGGCACCGAACCCCTGCAGAAGTCCCAGGGTCCCGTTCGGGCGGTAGGGGACTGTTGCTTTGCCCCAGGGATGTTCCTCTTGAGGGTGTTCTATTCCCAGGAAGGTCCCGGCGTTCCAGAGGGCCTCGTCCACCGGGTTCCCGGATTTCAGGTCAGGACCGGTAGGCCGTGAGGCGTAGTACATTTCACCTCCGGAGACAGACGACAGCGCGCCTGCGCACTCGTTCTGCGCGGCGAGGTAGTCGTCATGAATGGCTTTGACTTCGGCGGCGAGCGTGTCGTGCCGGGCGGTGAGGTCGGCTTCGCCGGACCAATGCTGATTCACGCGGGTCGTGATCACTTCGTCTTTGACGACGCTGACTTTTTCCACTGACGTCGGAAAGGCGCCGATGTCAGCGTTTAGTGCATGGACCTTCCGGGCGTAGGCCTCGAGGCGTAGCTTCAAGTCCCGGCATGTGGAGGAAAAAGTCGCCAAGGCGGTAGAGGTCGACACAGCTGTGCCCTGCACGCGCTGGGCTGAGGGCATGATGGTCCCGAACGCGGCGAGCACGGTGGGGGACTCGTCCGAGGAGTACGAGGACGACAAACCACGCCATACCGCCGTCGAGGTCGCTACTCCGGAGAGGAACTCATCGGCGTGCTGCCTCAGCGACTTTGCCGCAGCGTCCAGGGCACCAACGTCGGGCAGTGCGAACCCGCCGGTGGGATTCAACCCGCAGGGGCCAACATCCGAACTATTCGACATGTTCTTAGTCCCTTAAGATTTTCGCGGGGCCGCCATGTGGCGCAGCCACGGCGTGTTGATCTACCTGGCCTGCGCTCCGTTGTGCCGCGGTGGCCATGGTCAGGTCACCTTGTTGGTAGAAGTTCAGCGCTTGGGCGGTGGCCGTGATGACGTTTTCCGAGCGGTTCACCACCTCATTGGCCGACGGTGTAAGTCCGAGGACCACTACGTCGTTCAGCGCTGCGAGGACCACAGCCGCGTCTCCCGGAAGGGCGGCCGCGGCCTGTTCCAACGCCTTGCCCATGCCTTCAAGACAGGGCTGGACGCCCTCGACCTGGGTCGCGGTTGCTTTGATGGTCGAAGTCGCGGCAGCAACGTCTATGTTCCACACAGCCATGAGTGAGAGGCTGCCGGGTTAGCCGATGCTCTGCACGGCGTTGCGGGCAGAGGTCGCGGCGGTGGTGGCGGTGTCGTCGTTGGTGCCCAGGGTGGTGCGGACCAGGGCGATGATGGCTTTGACTTCGTCCGCGGCGGCGGTCCAGCGGGTTTCGACTGCCTGGTATTCGGTGTCGACGCCGTCGGCGCGGAAGTCTGCCATGGCCTGGTTGACGTCGGCTTGGCGGGCGGCGATGAGGGTTTCGAGGTGCGCGGCGAGGGCTTGGATGTCGGATTGGACTTGGGCGGAGACGTTGGTGTCGTAGGCGATGCGGTTGGTGGTCATGGTGTTATGCCCGTCCTTGGAATCGTGCGGCGTCGAAGTTCGCGGCTCCTTCGGAGCGGCGTGCGTTATCCGAGGCGGTCAGGTCGCCTTGGGTGAAGGCGGTGTTCATCCCGGATTGGCCGGTCACGATGCCGGCCAGGGCGGTGTTCAGTTCGGAGGCGACGAGGTCGGACCGGTTTTTGAAGGAGTCGAACGCGGCTTTGCCGGCGCCGCTGAATTTGCCTTCGAGCGGGGTGACGGCGTCCACGAACCGGCGGACGAGCGCGCCGAGGTCCTGGTGGGACGCGTCGGTTTGGTTGCTCAGGTTCCCGAGTGTTTCGGCGCCCATGTCAAAGATGGCCATTGGTTCCCCCAAAGGTAGATGGTTGTGCTGGAGCACTTTAACAGCATGGTGAACAGGGCTTGTTATGTCCAGTCGATGCACTAACAAGAAGAAAGTGCCTTATGACGGCTTAGTCACAAACCGAAAAGGTCAACGACGAAGCCCCACGGGGTTCACCCTGCCCCACCAGAGGGGACACCTAGGGCCGAAAAGCACCCTCTAGGTGCCGTTTCGGGCCTGTCTAGGTGCTGAACAACCCTCAAAATGAGTGCTCCCCACCACCGACTAGGTACTCCGGGGAGGACGCACTGCCAAATTTGGCATCCCTCCACGAAGCCGAGAGTTTGTACGCCAGCCGGCCAGTCGCCGTCGTGCACCAATTGGAAGTACGACGGCGGAGGGTGACTTTGGTGCCGACCGCTTAGCTGACGCTGACCAAGACTTGGTCGATGGGGCGAGGAGGCCGGGCCAGCCGTTACTGTCGATTTAAGGGCATTAGGTGTTTCTGACGAGCCGGAACACCTTAGCGTCAGGCGCCCGGTGAGTTCGTCCGCCATCAGAGGTTCTCCCGGAAGGGCTGTCGAGGATGGGGTGGCACCTAGACGAGGCTGGCGGCCACTCATTTTTAGGGTTTTTGGCACCTATTTCTGTTCAAGGGGCACCTAGTTTGGCGGTTTTCGGCACTTAGTCCCGGATTCGTGGCGCAGACTGTGCGAGTCAAAGCAAGATGGTTCTTCGCTAGGGGCAGTCATGATTCGGAATCGCATCAGCAAGACCTTTCCTCAATGGCAGGAGGATCGGTGAGTAAGGTTCCACATCCATTTCAAGTCGTGGCGTTCTTCCTTATGGCCGTCAATTTCGCGTTGTGGCAGCCGTTCGTATGGTGGCGTGCCGGTGCCGCAGTTCTCATGTTGGGGTTCGGCTGCTATGGCGTTTATATGTTGCGGCGAAGCAGACGTAAGGAGTCCAGCCCGGAGCCTAGCGAGCCTGAATGACCGGGGACGTTGATGATGGCCTGTGGACTGACGTCTGCAGGCCATCTCTCTATTCTTGGGTGTTTTTTTCCTGGCGAAGGCGATTCTGAAGATCCGGGTCACCTGAGCCGGCGACGAACCCGAAGTCGTATTTTCCGTTGTCCGGGCGTGCCTCGCGCTCAAGTTTCAGCACCGTGGAGAGTGTGTAGAAAGTTTTCGCGATCCCGCTTTCCGTTTCAAAGGTGAAGGACCCGAAGATCGTCGGGTCCGTGCGGTCCCTGAGCAGGAGCGTCGTGTCTGAGCCATGTACTTCGGAATCGACCGGGTGGTAGCGGTCCATGTACCGGCCCCAGATCGGTAAGGACAGGGGGAAGGCAAGCTTGACGGGTTCAGGGAAGGAAAACGGGATTCGGTCAATGGATAGGCTGTATGGATCATCCACGCCGTCGGTCTGGATGATCATTCTTTTGGGGTCGAAGCTTCGGGAGCTCCCGTCCGGCAACTTTTTTGCGGACCAGATGAAACCCCTCGGGACCACCGAGATGGCGTAGCGCTCGACGTGGATTCCGCTCTGGCAGTACGAGATGCCGTCGTAGGACGTTCCGTCCCCGCCGCCCATGGCCTTACCGATTGCGATCGCCAGGTTTTCAGAGGAAGTGTCCACGCCTCATCCTTGCACGGGCCCGCTTAGGAGGGTTCGCCGTCGTCGTTTGTCAGCAGGAACTTGCGCAAAAGGTTGGCGAGTTGTGTCCGCTCGGTCTTGGAGAGTCCTTCGAGCATCTTGTGTTGGTTCTCTACGTGGTGCTCCACCACCTCATCCACCAAGGCCAGTCCCTCAGGGGTGAGGCTGATCAGCAGTTGCCGGCGGTTGTCCGGGTTGGTCTCACGATGAACCAGCCCGCGGTTGACGAGGCGGTCCACGCGATTGGTCATGGCTGCGGAACCAATCATGGTCAAGCTGGCTAGTCGTCCCGGAGTGAGCGGAGCCTCGGGTGCCGAGCGGCGGAGCGTTGCCAGGACGTCGAACTCCCAGGGCTCCAGTCCGAACCGGTTCATGAACTTCTGGACGTCCAGCGACGCCAGACGGCTAGCCCTGTTCAGCCGGCCCAGAACGCCCATGGAGCTGACATCCAGATCGGGGCGCTCGTTGTTCCACTGATCAAGAATCATGTCTACTGCGTCGCGGTCCATCATGCTCCAATGCTTGACCTCAAACAGTACATCACCTACATTGTCTTACATCAAATAGTTCGACATCGAAATGTATGGAAGTGAACAATGTCCGCTTTGGCGACGGCTGGTAAGCCGATCGGTTCCGGCCTGGCGAAGGCGTCTCCTCGAGACCTCTTCATCACTGCACTCGCGCCGATGGTGTGGGGATCCACCTACCTGGTGACCACCGAGTTTCTCCCCGCCGACCGGCCGCTCCTGGCCGCAACCGCGCGGGCTTTGCCGGCGGGCATCGTTCTGATGCTCATCACGCGAACGTGGCCGCGGGGGAGCTGGTGGTTCAAATCCGCGGCGCTGGGCGCGCTGAATATTGGGCTGTTCTTCTTCCTCTTGTTCTTCACCGCGTACCAACTGCCGGGTGGGCTCGCAGCGCTGGTCATGTCCATTCAGCCCCTTTTCGTCCTCTTCCTAGGGGTGCTGCTGCTGGGGGAGAGGATCCGCCTTATGCACGTGGTTGCCTGCGCGGTGGGCGCGGCGGGTGTCGGCTTGCTCGTCCTGCGGTCCGACGCGTCCCTGACTCTGGTGGGTGTGCTTGCCGGGATGGCCGGTGCGCTGAGCATGGCGGCGGGGATTGTGCTCACCAAACGCTGGGGAAGGCCCGACGGCGTGGGGCTGCTTGGGTTTACCGGCCTGCAGTTAGCGATGGGTGGGGTGATGCTCCTGCCGGTGACGTTGGTGGTTGAAGGGTTGCCGGGGTCGGTTACTTTGCCTAACCTGGCGGGCTTTGCTTACCTAAGCGTGATTGGTGCGCTGGCGGCTTATGCGGTGTGGTTCCGAGGGATCCAGCGGTTGCCGACGATGGTGGTGTCGTTCCTGGGATTCCTGAGCCCGCTTGTGGCGACGGTGCTGGGGTTCGTTTTCTTGGGGGAGTCGTTGTCGGGGTGGCAGATCGTGGGAGCGGTGCTGGTGCTGGGAGCGGTGGGTCTGGTGCAGGGGGGGAGGGCGGTTCGCTCCCAGCACCCAGGGCAGAAGAAGTCATCTCTGGCGGCAGAGAGTCCAGGAAGCAGCACCTAGGTAGGTCATCGCGTGGCTGCCCAGGAGCCCTTGCCACCCTAGAAGCTCGGCATTGTTGTTCGATCCGTAAAGCTTGCTGACCTTGTAGGTAGTGGAACCGGTCCACCCTTCCGTGTAAGGGCGCTCGCCCGTGCCGCGAGTACTAGCTATCTGCGGCCTGACACGCCAATGGAGATCTGCTCTTGATAAGCGATGTGCTCAAAATTCAGTGCGTGGGCTGTGGCGACAGTAAGCTGCCCGACTGGCTCACCCAGGTTCAGCACGGTACCGTCTGGACGAATAGTCAGGGCATGCCCATCAAGTAGCTTGTGGCAGTTTGGGCATAGACACAAGATGTTGTCCAACGTATCGGGCCCATTGTGGGGTATGCCTAGCGGTCGAATGTGTGCACCCTCCGAATATGGCCCTGCGGAAGTGACAAGCCGGGCGCTGCAAATCTGGCATGTGTGGTCATAAAGCCGCTTGATCGAAGCTGCGACTTCATAGTTTCTAACGATGCGACTGATTTGTGACCCGCGGCGTAGTGGTGCCACGTCTTCCCCGCGCGTTAGGGCGATGGCAGTCTCGTCCGGGATTAGGCTGTCGCCTGCAACTGCCCGCAGCTGATAGATCAGTACTTTCCAGCCATCACGTATGCCCCAGCTCCAACTGGTGACTGTGAACAAGCCGAGATAAATGTACTGTTCGTGTGACCGATCCCCTGTGAGCACCGACTCCTTGACCAGCACCCGCACAGGCCGGCCCAGATTGTGGTTTTCGACCAGGCCGAGATTTCCCTTCTCGAGCTTTTGGTCAGCTACGTGTCTGCCCGAATTGGCATTGCGTCCCCCAAAGCCGGTGTAGGTGATGAGGTCACCTTGGATCTCATCATCGGAGTACCCCGCTGAAAGACAAATGGATTGTGTGCCGTGTGCCTGACCAGCGATGCCTGCCTGCAGTGTCCTGTGCACGCCGGCGTCGTAAGCCTCTCGTCGATTAGCAAAAATGGTACCGGGAGGGCATTCGGGGATTTCTCCATAGTGGGGTGCAGGTTGGGTATCGTCCCGGACGACAAGTTCAATACCAAAGCGTTTGAGGGTCCGCCGAGTCTCATCGCCGCCGGAAAATAGGCGAATCGGAAGGGGACCGTTGGCAGGATGTTGCTTTCCATATGCAACGGCCAAGAGCGGCTTCGAATCGACCAGCGTGCCATCAACGTCAGCGAAGTACCTATGTGAAGCCTGCTGCTCATATTTTTCAAGGAAAGCAGTTCGCCCTAAAGTTTGAAACTCGGCGACGGTCCTGGCGATTGCTAATGCGTCAGTCAGCTCAGATAATGCGCGCACAGAAGTAGCCCCCCGGTCCTATCCCTTTTAGCGACGTGGTCTGAGTTCACGTCGCTAGATCGTCTGAGTCTTGGCATGGTGCCAACGATCTGTACTCAAATATACGAAAAAATGGCGTCACGTTCCGTATGTGTCCCACACATATTGTGGGGATCTATTTCTCGGGTCGGCCCAGTAAGGCCAGGTTAACCGCCGGACGCTTAGGGTCACCCCACGCCTGCACCGACCTTCTCCAGGTGCCTCCAGGTGCCCATTGCCCAACAACCCACCTGTGGCACCCCCGTGGTGATCCTGTCGCCTGGGTGACGATGGGTTGCAGAGAAGGAGCCCAGGATGGGACTCATCCATATTGACCCGTTCGCCTCGCTCGATGGCGTCGTGCAGGCGCCCGGCGACCCTGAGGAGGATCCAGCCGATGACTTCGCGTTCGGCGGTTGGCAGGCGCCATTGATTGACGATGTGGTAGGGCAGCACATAGACGCGGGCCTGGCGGGGATGGACGCGTTGCTGCTTGGGCGCCGAACGTGCGACATCTTTGCTTCGTATTGGCCGCAGCTGGATGGCAGAATCGCGCAGTTGTTCAACCGCATTCCCAAATGTGTGGCTTCGCGAAAGTCGCTGAATCCCGAATGGGCCGGCACCTCTCAGCTCGGGCGGGACCTCGTCAGCTCCGTGCAGCCGTTACGCGAGAAGCACCAGAGTTTCCACGTGATTGGCAGCCTCGACTTGGTGCAGACGTTGTTCGCTGATCGCTTGTTCGATCAGCTCAATCTCTGGTAAGTGGATGTGGTGCATTCCGTCCGCGGACGGTCCTCGATGATCTTTGATGCGAAGTACAAGGCCGGATCTCCAGTGGAGCGTCTCTTAACGCGGACCATTACCTAATGCTGGCTTACTGCACCGCGCTTGGGGTGCCCCGTGCTTGGCTCGTTTACGCAGGCGCCGGACAGCCCCGTTCCCGCCGAGTACTGAACACAGGAGTGTCCGTAATGGAGTTTCCGCTGGATCTTTCTCGGGACCGGAGGCTTTGCTGGCGCGGGTGGGTGAATTAGCAAGTCGTGCCTACAGCGAATTAGCCGTGCACGCGGAAGTAGGGTCCTAGAAGTCTTCCGGGGCGAGTAACAACAAAGCTTGCCCACGTCTGCGTATATGACCCGCCCCGAAGCGGAAGATGATGGCACACCACAGTGCAGATAAGTAAGTAATCCTGATCGGGAATATCGGATGTCTGATTCCTAGGTCCTGCACCGCAGTGACAGATGACGTTACGCTATCTGGACGACATCGTAGGGGGACGATTTTGAAAATGACTACTGCACGTAAGATCCGCGTCTTGAACATTGCATCAACAGTCCTGCTGCTGACCGTTTTGACTCTGCAGTTCACAAAAGTAATCGACGGGTTCTGGACTCTGACGCTGCTCGTGCTTATCGCGGCCCCGACGACGGTTGCTTGGGTGGTTCTGGAGAGACGGCAGGGCGCGGAAAAGATGCGAGGCGGCGCCTAGGCTGCTCAAGGCGCGCGAGTTGCGTCCCTCAGAGGCTTCGTCGTTCACCCACCGAAATCGCATCGCCACTTCCTACATTCGAAGCACGACGACGCTCAAGGCGCGATAACATACCGGGGCTCGGGATACTGGCGCCCTTACGCGCCGATTGCAGTGACTGCAGGCAGCAACGAAATTTTGGAGCGAAGTCGCTCCACCTTTGGACCATCGATAGAAGTGATCTCCGTGTTCTGCAGCCCGGGCGCAACGCCGCCCGAAACCCGGCTCCAGCTCGCAACGCCCGGATGCCCGCTTCATTCCTTCGTGGCGTTGGTACCGCGTGAACCGTCGCCGTGGATCACGACGACGAACGTCTGTTGTTCGCAATACAACGGCTACAACGAGCAACATCACAATCGCTACTGTGGGCGGGCCTATAGCTATCCAGAGGCGACCAAACACTTCCTGTAAAACGCTTGAGGCTGAGCCAGTATCGGAAGCGCCAATGACTCGCTGCTTAGCAAAGAACGGGAAGATTGCCGCAAACAGCCACGCCGCAGACACTGCGACTAACAGACGAAGGGATTGGCGCGTCCAATAAATACGCTGCAATTCATTCTGAAATGACTGGCCCTCTGTCATGCCGCGACGTTAGCAGCATTGCATGCCTCCCTGTGGGCAGGCTCGCGAATATTTAGTCAGCGGCAACCCTTCCTGCTACGTACTCCGCGTCCAGCCCCACCCCGCCAACGATCGCTGAGTAGTGTCGGGTTAGCCATGGCAGGCCCACGACGTATAGTCCGGGGGTTTCCGTCACGCCTCGCGAGTGTCGAGGGTAGCCCCATTCGTCGACTAGGGGCAGGTCGACGAAGCTGAAGTCGAGTTTGTACCCGGTGCCCCAAATAACTGACGTGATGTTCGCATCGACGATGTCCAGCTCAGTTTGTTCTGAGGGGAGCCAGTCATCTGGCGGCGGAGGCTGCTGCTCCGGTGCGTCGATCCCTGCCGCCGCGATATACGCATCAATCGCCCTTCCCGAGCGTTGCGCGAAGATCGACTCAACTGTCCCAAGACGTTCAGGGAGGTCATCGCTGAAGGTGATGTCGCCGGCGTCGATGGTTTCCAGGTGACCGTGCAGGTGCATACCCCGGCGCCCGAGTTCGCGGAGGTGGATGCTGTGTCCGCCGTCGGTACCGGAGAGCAGTGGGTTGGGCGCGAAGCGAAGGGCGGGAGAGGAAAGCGCCTCGGTGGTGAGGGCATGGACCCCGTAGTCGGGGCCGTGTTTGCCGGTTTCCAGCATCCAATAGATGAGGTCCTGGCCGCGGTATCGGCGGGGTGCTTCGGGAACGATGGAGACGGAGAGGTGGACCTCGCGGCCGGCGGCGTGCAGCTCCTCGGCAATCTGCCCGCCCGATTGGCCGGCGCCGACGATGAGCACTGCCCCCGCCGGGAGCTGCGACGGACTGCGGTAGTCGTGAGTGTGGAGTTGTGTCACGCCGGCTGGAAGCTTGGCGGCCAGTGCGGGGATCTTGGGGACTTGGTAGGCGCCGGTTGCCATCACCACGTTCCGCGCTCGCAGGCCGCCCAGAGATGTCTCAAGCTCGAAACCGCCGCCTGAGGCGGAGGACAGACGAGTGACGTCGACGCCGGTGTGAACGGGTGCTGCGATCAGCTCGGCATAGCGCCCGAAGAGATTCACTACAGCGGTCCCTGGGATGAACGCCTGGCGGTCTTCGCCGTCGTACGGCATCCCGGGGAGGTCCAGCGCGAGGTTGGGGGTATTCATGTAGAAGCTGTCCCAACGGTCCTGAAAAGCGCCACCCAATGATTCCCGCCGCTCAAGGAGCTGATGTTCCACGCCGAAGTGAGTCAGCCAGTAGCTCGTGGCGAGCCCTGCCTGGCCCGCACCGATGATGACCGTATCCGGGGTCGGTCCCATGAGGTGGAGTTTACGCTCGGGCGGAGCTCCAAGATACACGTCCGCGCAACTGCAAGGCCAGGGATCAACCCTGCTTCTTAGGTGCCCGCGCTTTGGGCTCCTTCGCGGGGAGCGCTGCGACGCGAGCGAAGGCTTTCGCCACCCACGGCTCGGCCTTTGCCGGATTGTCATTCCAGGCTTCCGGGAGCCCGACGTAGCCGCCCATGGGACGTTCCTCCGGCCCGAATGGTTGGGTTTGGTGAGACGACTCAAGGTCGGCCTTGTCATTTTCTGAAAGCTTGATGCCGATGGTTGGACCGAAAAGTCCTGCAAACATGTTCCCGTTGACGAACGCACCCAGATTGCCAAACATGGGCTTGACCACCACGTCCGGGTGGTCAGGTACCACTGACCGGAAGCGTTCCTTGTCAGCCTCGGACGGCTTTGGCATCTGCATGATTTCCTCGGATCCTGGCGCGCGGTTGCCTCTGTCTGCAGCATACGACGGCGGTGCGCTGCCAGCTAGGCGCGCTGGCGGTGGTAGCCGCTTCGGGCGGTCTTGGCGTACCTCAAATGGATAAATTTCAAAAGAAGTTGGCTTACCGCTTCCCATCTCCCCAAATCTCTGTAGACTAGTTGATGTTGTTGTGTTTGGCATTTGGTAGTTCAGGCAGTCCCCACGATCCTTCCGGATCGTGACTTTCTGAAGTAACTGTGGAGAACACCCCACACCCGGAGACCCGAAAGTCGGGACCATCTCCACCTTCAGTAAGGACTGAAAAAATGGCTACAGGTACCGTAAAATGGTTCAACTCCGAAAAGGGCTTCGGCTTCATCTCTCCTGAAGATGGCAGCCAGGACGTTTTCGCTCACTACTCTGCGATCAACTCCTCGGGCTACCGCTCCCTCGAAGAGAACCAGAAGGTTTCCTTCGACGTCGAGCAGGGCCCCAAGGGTCCCCAGGCAGTAAACATCCAGGCTGTCTAGTCTTCGGATAGTTTAGAAGCAGGGCCGGTCACTGACCGGCCCTGCTTTTTTGTCTGCCCGCATATGGAATATATCTTCTAGTTCTAGAAGTCGTAGTCGAACACATATCCACATAGTGAATTACACCCATGTAATTCGCTTCCAACTCTCCGTAGCGTGGAAGTAATCCACCCGCCGAGCTGAGGAAGCACCCCATGGATCAGCCAACTTCTGAACGCCTCCGCCACCTAGACGAGTCCCGCGAGCACCTAATTTGGCCCAAATCACCACCTAGAGTGCCCCAAAACTGTCTGTGCAAGGCTGTTTTGCCACCTAGTCCCGTTTTCAAGATCTAGCCTGCGAAGTGAGCCGCATGTCGGGTATCCACAAAAACAGAAGGCTAGGTCGCGTGTTCGATTCAGAGGTTCAACGAATCCTGGACTTCGTTGCACGCGGCATCGGAGTGAGGGTTGTCGGCGCACCGGGTAGCGGTAAGACCACCGTATTGCGCAGTGTCATGAGCAACTTGGAGAAGGCCGGAGTTTCCGTACACCTCATCAGTGGTCTCCGCACGCACCGGTCCATCCCATACGCGGCCATCAAAGGACTCGGACTGGACCTGAGACCGGGCCGCAGCGGAGTATTGGACATCGCCGACGTGTTCTCCAGCCAGTTGGCCAAAGCCGGTAAACACTTGCTGCTTGTTGACGATCTCCACTTGGTAGACAGCGAATCTCTAGCCGTCCTGGAAGCTGTGAGACGGAGATCGGATTGTCCTATGGTGGCCACCGCTCCCGACACATGGGCTTTCTCCAGAGGTCAGCTCGCGGTCCTCAACAACGGCCGGGAAGCGCATCTGCAACTGGATCCGCTCCACTACGAGCAGGTCCACTTCCTCATCGCACAGGTCCTGGGAGCCCCGGCTGACGCGGACACCACTGCGCGCATCCTCACTAAGTCCGCCGGCAACCCACGCCTCATAGTACGGATCGCAGAGACCGCATCCCTGAGCAACCTTCTAGTCCTGAAGGACAAGCAATGGATCATGTCGGCCGGGACCCTATGGAACGAACACCTACGCGGCACGCTTGAGGCACTCCTGGCTGAACTGAGCGCTGACGAGTTCACGGCCCTACACATCATGGCCATTCTCGGCACGGCACGGGTGGATGTCCTCCACAAGGTCATTCAACCGGATGCTTTGGAGGGCTTGGAACGCAGAGGATTCCTGTCCGTACTGGCCGACCATCACAACGGCTCCATCGCGGCCATCAGCCCTCCAGTCATCGCTGACTACTTCCGCGGAAGCAAGAACTTGCGAGACCGCAAACTGCTCCGCAGCAAGATCGCGGGCGTTCTTGAGGCCCCTCCGCACCAGGTCCCGGAAAAGCGGACGACCGCTGACAGTCTCTCGCGAGTGCTTTCATCTCTTCGCCTTGAAAAGGGCGACGACGACGCCATCACCTCCCGGCAAATCCACGAGCACAACGCGGACCGAGAACGTATCCGCTTTGAACGCTGGCAGGACAACAAGTCAGCGGCCAATGCCTCGGCATTCCTTCGTATCTATTGGGGTGCACCCGTGGACGTGGAGCGCGCCACGCGCGTCTGCGCCGAAACCTCAAACTTCGACGCCGATCCCCGGGACCTCCTGTTTGTCGCGATCACCGAGGCCATGCTTGCCGTTCACACCGGGCGGGGTCCGAGGGCCGCCGTCGACATCCTCCAAAAGTTCGCAGGGGACAATCCGCGCCTGCGGACGGAAGTGGAGGAAGCCATGTTGTTCCTCAATGCGTCCCACGGCAGGGTCCCGCCGAATACCGGTGACGCGGAAGGTGCTTTTGAGAGCCCGAAGACAGGAATGGGGAGCTCGGTGCACGGGCTCTTGGAACTCTATCGGTTCAAACCGGTAGCAGCCTTGGAAGCGGTGGACGGAGAAGGTGAGGACGATGCTTTCCCACATCTTCGCCCATTTGTCCTCAGTTTCGGACTCTTCGCGGCAGGCCGGGTGGAGGAGTCTTTGGTACTCGCCTTGGACTGGCGAGCCGAAGCACGCAGGAACCTGGACCTGTTCGGTGTGATCACCAGCAGCTATGTGGCCGCGCATGGCCTGCTCTACCGTGGACACTTCGAAGAGGCTGAATACCTCATGAGCAGCGTCTTCGCGATGGGTCGCCCGGGCTTCGTGGTGGATTCGCTATACGACGCCATGCTCAGACTCGCAGGGCTCAGACACGCTACAACCGCTATAGCGCCGGCGCTTTCCATAGCCGCACAGGCGAGAACGGACGTGGCTGATGTCGGTCCACTTCCCGGTATTGGCAAAGGGGCATACGAGCTCGTAGCCCACAACAACTCTCAACCGTCCACGTTCGACCGGAAGGCCATAAAACTCATCAGGCGGCAGTTGAAGAGCGGCTACGTCCTCGAAGCCATGATGACAGCGCTGCTGTGCACGTGCCTTTGCCCTGGCCGAGCGGTTCTGGACCTGTTGCAGAAGATCTTGCGCCAGAGTGGCCTTACGGTTCACGATCAGCTCGTTGCCATCGCATCCGCGGTTGTTGAAGGTGACCATAAGCTTCTTGGCATTCTCCTCAATCACTATGAACCTGACGTAGACACGTACCAGGTTGGAATGTTGCTTAGAGGAGCGCTCAAACGCCATGTGATCGACGGCGATGCGACCGCAGCTGACGCCATGGCACAAGCTTCGTCCATTTTCGCTGTCCGGTTCCCATCAGCAAACGAGCAGCTCTCCTACAATTCCTTCAGGACCACGCCGCTGACTGAACGGGAGATCGAGGTGGCCATTTTGGCCGGACACCACACCAACGTGGACATCGCGGAACAACTCGGGATCAGTGCCAGGACAGTGGAGAACCACATCTCCAACGCATTGAGGAAGTCGGGTGCAACGTCCCGCAATAGTCTCTTCATGCTCGTGGGGAATTCACTTCCGCCTCGCTGACCCGGGATAGGCTGGATTCACCTCAAATCGCCGGTTTTTAGCCCTACTAGCTACGCCGGGTTCCCCAGTGTGAAGGGTTTCAGTGAGCAACTCTCCGGCTTTGGCCCGCCGACTAGGCACGTTCGACGCATCACTGATTGGGCTAGGGTCCATGATCGGTGCGGGTGTTTTCGCGGCCTTCACCCCCGCCGCTGCAGCCGCTGGATCAGGGTTGCTCATCGGCTTGGTGGTGGCGGCATTCGTCGCCTTCTGTAACGCTACATCATCGGCCCAGCTCGCCGCAGCCTATCCAACCTCCGGCGGAACCTACATATATGGTCGCGAACGGCTCGGCCCGTGGTCCGGGTTCCTGGCGGGCTGGGGCTTCGTCATCGGCAAGACTGCAAGTGCCGCAGCTATGGCCATGACCTTCGCCGCCTATGCCGCGCCGCAAGGCTGGGAGCGCCAGGTGGCGATTGCCGCCGTCGTGGTTTTAACTGCGGTGAACTATCACGGGGTAACCCGAACCGCCGGGCTGACGCGCGTCCTGGTGATAGCAGTGCTTGCTGCCCTGGCCATTGCTATTACTGCTGTCTGGGGTGGTTCCGGTCCTGACTTCGGCAGCTTTGTGGGCGACGGGCTATTGGCCCACGGTTGGTACGGCATTCTGCAATCGGCGGGGCTCCTATTCTTCGCGTTCGCCGGGTACGCAAGGATCGCGACCATGGGCGAAGAAGTTCGGGAGCCCAAGCGCACTATTCCACGCGCCATCAGCATTGCCTTGGGTATCACCATCACCATCTACGCCGTCATAGCGGTTACGTTGCTGGCGGCACTTGGCCCTGATGGAGTGGCTGCCACACCCACGCCGTTAGCCGATGCTGTGAGTGCGGGGACCTTGGCTTGGGCTGCGCCGGTAGTTCGCGTCGGTGCTGCGGTGGCTTCCCTGGGTGCATTGTTGGCGCTCATCGCAGGGCTCGGAAGGACGAGTCTGGCCATGGCCCGGGAACACGACCTGCCGCACTGGCTCTCCGCAGTACATCCGCGCTATACGGTCCCGCATCGTGCCGAGATCACCCTGGCTGTGGTGATCTGCGTGATCATCGCAGTGGCTGATCTTCGCGGAGCCATCGGTTTCTCGTCATTCGGAGTACTGCTCTACTACTTAGTGGCAAACGTCGCCGCCTACACGCAGCCGACGGAAGACCGCCGCTACCCGAAGTTCCTGCAGGTGGTGGGCGCGGTTGCCTGCGTGGTTCTTGTTGCTACCCTGCCACCGGTGTCCGCCGGGCTGGGTGTGCTGATGTTCGTAGTGGGCATTGTGTACCGTTTGGTGCGTTTGCGGCTGATCCGCCCAACCCGCTGACGTCTCCGGCTGGGCGCGGCCCCACCAGGGGGTGGTAGGTGGAGCCGCGCCGTAGTGCCTCCTACGCCAGGACGGGTGGGACTCCCGCCGGACACCGGGATGCCCGCCCCGAAGGCACAAGAAGAGACTATGGGCGGTTTTCAGGCTCTAGGTGTTCGGAAGAGGCAATTAGGTGCCGCTGGAGACCGAATTAGGGGTGCTGAGGACCAAAAATAGGTGGTGGGGCGGGCCGCCTAGGTGTTGGCGCGCCGTCGAGCGCTCGCGGTGGTAGCCCGAATCAAGGACACATGACGCGAAACCGCTCCACGGCACTGGCAGAATGGCGGACATGGAATCACCCGCCACCGTTCCCGCCGTCGAGCTGCGCATTTCCATCAGTGAAACTGAGCCGCTGATCTGGCGCCAACTCGTTCTCCCCGAAACCGCCACAGTTGCTGAGCTACATGAGGCCATCCAGTGCGCCTTCGGGTGGAAGAATTCGCATCTTTACGCCGTTGCCGGCCGTGACCGCACAGGCAAGAAGCGCATCATTATGGGAGTAGACGACGGCGATCTCCCGGCTGATAGCGAGATAGCGGCGAGTGTGCGGCTACTCGAGCTCTTTGACGCGCAGACCTCAGGACAGTCAGACCTTGAGTACGACTACGACTTCGGGGACAACTGGACCCACGAGATCGACGTCGTTGGACCTGCCGTACTGCCGGAGAGCTCCATCACGTGCAACGGCGGAGCGATGCGGGGTCCCGTGGAGGATTCCGGGGGAGTCCAGGGCTACGCCAATGTGGTGGCTGTGGTTTCCAACCCCAAGCATCCTGAGCACAGAGAGGCTGTGGACTGGCTTGAGCTTGTGACGCTCAGGAGAGCCTGGCAAAGTTTGATCCGGCAGCTTTTGATAGCAACGCCGTAAACGATCAACTGCGACTGCTGGCTCGTCGGCTTTGGCCAGGGAACGTCACCGATGAAGACGTCGAGTTCGTCCTGGGGCCGGTCCTTTGGTTCCTTAACCAGGCGGGCCCGGATGGCTTGCCACTGACAGCGGCCGGTTATCTCAAACCAACCGTGGTTAGGCGAGCAATGGCAGAACTCGGGTGGATGGAACCCTGGAACGCGAACGTCTCAACAGAAAGTCACGCAGCACCTGTCCGGGTAGTGCGCGAACGGCTCCAAGAATGGAAACTCCTTCGCAAAAGCAAAGACAGGCTGCTCCTGACTCCGGCAGCCAGAAAGCTCATAAACAGGCCCACGATGCTTTGGCATTACATCGCTGATCGATTGGCCGCACCCGGGCACGAGGGCGTGAAACTTGCAACTCAACTCAGGGTGCACTGGGAGCTTACGGGAAGCCAACCGCCTTGGAATGTGGTGGACGAGGTGGTGCAGCTCGCGCTCCACGACCGCGGCCTGCGAACCGCCACAGGTGCTGATATTCCATTGGACTGGGCAAGTGGCTTGAGGATTGACGTCTATCAAACCCTGCGCTGCCTGAGACTTTGGGGTTCGACAAAGTGGGGTTCGGATGGGCTGGGACCATCCGACGCCGGCATCAGATTCCTGCTCGACGTGCAGAGCCGCTGGGACGGCCGCAGCATCTAGGATGCTTCTAGGTTGGTCAGGTTGTTGCTCATTGATGTGGCGTGGGCTGAGGAGCAGTGGCGTCCGTGATGGTAGAACGCCCGGCCTCAGGTGATATTTGAGCCTGGCAACCTGCCACGCCAGGTGCTGAGAGCAGCACGGTCACTTTCGGGAAGGTCCGCTGCCTCGATGAAGCTTTGCAGGTCGAACCCGGCCAAAGCCGTCCGAAAGGCCTCTTCCGTGGTGGTGCCAAAGCGTTCGCAGAGTTCGTTGAGCAAGGGTTCGGCGTTGTTTCTGTTACTGCTGGCGGCTCGGACGTCTCCCAGCCGGACGGTTTCGAGGTAGTCGTCAACTATTGCTTCACTACTGGTGTTAACGGCCGAAAGCAGGATCATGGCAATAAGTCCGGTCCTGTCCCTGCCACCCATGCAATGAAAAAGGACTCCGCCCGGCGGTGCATTGACGATCAAGGAGATGGCACCCCCCGCTCTTTCTGGCATTGCCGTGAGGTGAGGCAGGAAGTACAGCGCGGTGCCTACCAAACCGTTGTCCCAGTAGCCCGCCCAGAACTCAGTGTTCTCAAGACCATCGAGATCCAGATTGATCGTGGTCAGCCAAACTGGACGTTTTCCGGTGTCCCTTTCTCGTTCCCGTGGTTGGCGAAGATCGACGACGGTACGAATCCCCGCCTCGTAAACTTGCTCCCAACCGGCGGGGCCAACACGGTCTACATTGTCGCTCCGGAAAAACACCCCGGGCGGAGTTTGTGTTCCGTCTGCACGCTCCAAACCGCCGAGATCGCGGCCATTGGCCAGACCATCAACCCGCAGCAAACGGTCCTTGCCCCTCAGTTCTCCCATGCCCCAAGTAAATCAAACGAGGGTTACGCTCGTGCGTGCTTCTTCCTGTCCGCAGGCTTCGCAGCGTCGCCCGCCCCAACAACCACCGACGCGCCCGTCCCCAACCCGCGGACCGTCCACCCGGCACTGCGCCAGGCCTCAGCGTCCAGTACGTTGCGAGCATCCAGCACCATCCGGCGTCGTACGAGTGCCCCCGCGACAACAGGTGAAAGTGAGACGTATTCGTCCCATTCGGTGAGCAGCAGCACCAGTTCGGCGCCTTCGAGGGCGCGTTTGGTGGAGGCTTCAAAGCGGATTTGCGGGTAGCGGATCCAGGCGTTGTTGATGGCTTTGGGGTCCGTGACGGTCACGTGAGCGCCGGCGTCGGCCAGCTGCTGGGCGACGTCCAGGGCGGGGGAGTCGCGGATGTCGTCGGTGTCCGGTTTGAACGCCGCGCCAAGGATGGTCACCGTGCGGCCAGACAGGAAACCGCGGCACATCTCGCGGGCCACCTCCACGGCACGGGAACGCTGGTCCAGGTTCACCGAATCAACCAGAGCCATCCACTCGTCTACCGATGGCACCGAAAGTTCGCGGGCCTGCGCACGGAAAGACCTGATGTCCTTAGGCAGGCATCCGCCGCCGAAACCGAGCCCGGCGTGCAGGTAACGGTTGCCGATGCGCGGATCCAAGCCCATCGCCTCGCTCAGTTCGCTCACGTCAGCACCCGACGCATCGCACAGCTCGGCCATCGCATTGATGAAGCTGACCTTCGTAGCCAGGAACGCGTTCGACGCCGACTTGATGAGTTCCGCCGTCGCAAAATTGCAGACCAGCCGTGGTATCCCGGCGCTGATCAGGGGCTCGTACGCCGCGTCCAGAACAGCAGTAATGGGCGCCCCTGCCGCAGCACCTTTGCCGCCGGGAACCCCGTAAACCAGACGATCCGGAACCAAAGAGTCCTTGACGGCTGTACCCTGCCGCAGGAACTCCGGGTTCCAGCCGAGCAGCACGTCCGAGCGTCGGGCGAGGATGGCGCGGAGTGTCTCCACCGTGCCTACCGGCACTGTCGATTTACCGACGACGGCGGCACCCTTGGCCAGATGCTGCAGGAGGCTCTTCGTGGCGCCCATCAGGTAGGAGAGATCGGCCGTGCCAGCGGTTTTGGACTGCGGGGTGCCCACGCATAGGAAGTGGACCTGGGCATCTGCTGCAGCCGCGAAGTCCGTGCTGAAGATGAGTCGGCCGGTGGTGCGGCCGTCTTTGAGGAGCTCATCCAGTCCCGGTTCGTGGAACGGCGCAATCGCCTTATTGAGCTGCTCAACTTTGGCGGAGTCGACGTCGATGCCCACCACGGTGTGGCCCATCGAAGCGAGCGTGGCGGCATGAACTGCGCCGAGGTAGCCGCAGCCGATCACGGAGATCTTCATGAGAAGGGTCCTTTGCTTGAGGTGAATTCGCTGGGCCCGCTTGATCCGCTGGGTACACCGGCGATGACTTCGTTGTAGTGGCGGACCAGGTGTGAGCTGAGGACGGGCCACGTCCGGCCTTGGACCGAAGCGGTAGCTGCCGTTGCGAACGCGCGGCGCTTGGCGTCGTCTCCGATCAAGTCCTGAACGTAGCCGCGTAGTTGGCCGAGGTTCCCGGGCTCATACAACCAGCCCGTGCGCGAGTTTTCCACGAGGTCCAAGGGGCCGCCGCGGCCAGTAGCCACTACGGGAACGCCCGATGCCATGGCTTCCTGGATGGTTTGGCAGAAGGTCTCGAACTCGCCGGGATGGACGAAGAGGTCGAAGCCGGCGACTGCCTCCGCCAATGCATCCCCGCCAAGGAAGCCGGCGAAGTGGGCAGCCGGAAGGGCGCTTTGGAGGGCTTCCCGCTGCGGGCCATCGCCAACGATGACCAGCTTCGTGTTCGGCAAATCAGCCAGCACGGCGAGATCCTCAACCTGCTTCTCCACGGCAAGCCGGCCGACGTAGCCGATGATGCGGTGACCGCTCGGTGCCACTGAGCTGCGCCACGCCGTCGAACGCTTAGCCGGGTTGAACCGCGCGGTGTCCACACCACGCCGCCACATGTCAACGCGTAGGATGCCGCGTCCACGCAACTGGTTCAGCGCAAATGTTGACGGCACCAAGGTTCGGGTGGCCAGAAGATGGATGTTGTCCACGCGGTTCCAGGCCCAGTTCTCCAGGAACGGCACACCATAGCGGGCGGCGTAGCTGGGAACCTCGGTTTGGTAGATGGCCACAGTGGGGATGCCGAGCTGATGGGCGGCCTGCACGGCGCGCCAGCCGAGGACGAACGGGGAAGCGAGGTGCACGACGTCGGGGGAGAAATCGGCAAGGATTCGCTTGACCCGATTCACACCACCCAACGCAACCCGCACATTCGTGTAACCGGCCAGCGGCACCGAAGGAAGCCGGTGCACATACGCACCCTTCTCGACGCTCGAAACATCAGTGTCCGACGTCGACGGCGCGATCACCATCACCTCATCCCCGCGCTCCTGCAGATGCTCCAGCACCCGCAGTATGGAGTGGGTTACCCCATTCATCAATGGCAGGAATGATTCGGCGACGATTGCGATCCTCACGCTTACAACGGTGGTCGCGGCGGTTGGCTTGGCGGGTTCGAACGGGTGGCTTGTGGGGGAAGAGTTGGTTAACAGGTGGGTTGGGTTAACACAGGAGTAGGACTCAATGCTGGGAGTTTCCTGTGCGCGCTGTAGACTCCGCTCATCGACGCGACAGTCGCGTCTCAATTAATGGGGGTCCCATGGGTTCTGTCGCGTTCGGATCAGCTGTGTCCGGGGCCAGAAGAAAATATCAAAGACTCACGACGACGGCCCTCGCCGTTGCCGGGATTCTTACTGCATCGCTGCTCATCAGTACGCCCGCGGTAGCCGACGTGGTCGTGGCCGACATACCAGTGGGAACGGCGCCTCGAGACCTGATCGTCGGCCAGTTCAGGGACGAAAAAATCTACGTTGTGACGGACTCCGGTCTGTCCATCATAGAAAAGGGCACCCACAGGGTCACCACTGTGGATGTAGGCGGAGTTCCTCAGGACGTCGCCATTCATCTGGGGCGGGTTTATGTGAGCGTTTCTACGGGTGCGGGCAAACCGGGAACAGTCGTGATGCTGAACTCTTTCACAGGTGAGATTGCTCAGACCTACCCAACAGGTGTGGATCCACGGCAAGTGGTGGCAAACGAGAGTAACGGTAAAATCTACGTCGCCTTCAAAACCGGAGTGATGGTGATGCAAGTCGGCTTGCCTGATGAAACGGTGCCACTACCGGAGACGCCAACAGACATGGCGTTCAGCCCGATCAACCACAACCTCTATGTTGCCAATGGCAACGCGGTGACGGTCATCGACAAGAATACCAACGCGACGACCTCTATTGACCTTGGTGCTTCGGTAACGAGAGTGGCCGCGAGCTATACAAGCAACAACACGACTTTTGCTACCACAGTGAGCCAAAATAAGTCCTCAATTGTGGCAATCAACGGGTTCACCAACGCTACTAGTACCGTGTACGAGACTTTTGGGACGCTCGGGGAAGTCCTGACGGACGGGAATTTCCGGCTCAACGTGGCCGCATCGAATGGCATGAACGGAAGTTCCGTCATGGTGTTCGATACCGATACCAAAACAAAAATTGCGGAGGTGGGCACGAATGGTGAATCGGGCAAAATGGGCGGTCTCAGAGGCCAAAGCAGCGTTTACGTCCCAAACTTGGCCGGTGGCGTCACCATCATTGACCATAACTATGCTTCAAGCACCGTTCGAACAGGGAACAATCCTGTAGCAGCCGCTGTGGACATGGACAATCGAAAAGCCTATGTCGCTAACAAAGGCAGCAACACGGTGACGGTCATCGACGCTAACATTCCGGCGCCCGTTAAGAATGACTTCAATGGCGATCGAAAAACTGACGTACTGGCACGGGATGCCGCGGGCCGGCTTTGGCTGTATCCCGGAAACGGTGCAGGCGGCTGGCTGCCGAAGGTTCAAGTGGGCTCAGGCTGGAATGTCATGACGGCTTTGATCGCCCCAGGTGACTTCAACGGGGACGGAACCTCGGATGTGCTCGCCCGCGATAGTGCAGGTACCCTCTGGCTGTATCCGGGGAACGGCACGGGCGGCTGGTTTCCCCGCAAGCAGGTGGGCGCCGGATGGTCTGTCATGACCGCCATTACTGCTGCCAGCGACTTTAACGGTGACGGAAAGGTTGATGTCCTGGCCCGGGATGGTTCCGGGCTCTTGTGGCTGTACCCGGGCAATGGTTCAGGCGGTTGGTTGTCACGCGTTCAGGTGGGCTCTGGCTGGACGGGTATGTCCGGAATCATGGGCGTCGGCGACTTCAATGGCGACGGTACGGCTGACGTGGCCTCCCGAGACGGTGCCGGGACGCTCTGGCTCTATCCCGGGAACGGATTCGGTGGATGGTTGGCCCCCCGCAAGACCGGCTCAGGGTGGAACGTCATGAACACCTTGGTGGGACCGGGTGACTTCAGCGGCGACGGCAAAGCTGACATTCTGGCCAGGGATTCCGCCGGGGTCCTCTGGTTGTACTCCGGCAGTGGCGGCCCAGCTTGGCCTATCCCGACGAAAATCGGCCAGGGCTGGGAAGGCATGACTGTCATTTTGTAACCCATACTGTGTCGCGGCAAGAGCGGAGGATCTGCATATCTTGCCGCGACACCGGTGGCGCGGGGACATTGTGATGACGGTGATTAGCCAGCATTATTACGCACTTCTTGTTTGCACAGCCGCACTACGGGCCGCGCACTGTTACCTTTTGACTTGGCATGCCTCAGAAAGCTCGGCACTCAGGCCCTTTCCAGAGTTCTGGCATCGCTTCAAAAAGGGGACATTTTGAAAAAAACACTCGCACTAGTTGTGCTCTCCGGACTTTTGCTGACCGGTTGCGCCACCAAGCAGGCCTCAAACCAGACGCCTGCGACGGCGGCTGCATCTCCGGTAGCTGAGCGGACTGTCGAAGTGCCGGACGTCGTCGGACTCACCCTCGACAAGGCCACGGACCAGCTCAAGGACCTCGGTCTCAAGGTCGAGGCCAAAGACGTAAATGATGACAAGTCAATCATCGTCCAGAAGAACTGGCAGGTGGTCAGTGCAGATCCTGTCGGCAAGACCAAGGTGGCCGAGGGATCAACCATAAAGCTTGGGGTCAAGCATCTCACTGACGAGACCGCGACCCCGACGCCCACTCCGGCCCCGACGCAGGCACCGGTTCCGTTGGTGGCACCCGTGGCTCCAGCAGCTCCGGTCGTGGAGGCACCACCAGTGGTGGCGCCTGTTGCTCCGCCGGTTGTGGAAGCGCCACCGGCTCCCGCGGCGCCAGTTGCACCCGTCGCGCCGGCGCCTCCGGTTGTGGCACCGCCAGCGGCACCCGCAGCTGTCTACTACGCCAACTGCGCAGCTGTTAAAGCCGCTGGTGCAGCCCCGATTCACATCAGCCAACCCGGATATGGGCGTCACCTTGATAAGGATGGCGACGGCTGGGGCTGCGACAAGTAAAGCTCCATAGCAGGTCTTAGCAATGGCCACTCCGTTTCGGGGTGGCCATTGCCATGCTCGTAAGCCGAACAGTGCTGCGAGTTACTCGCCGACTGTAGTCTCCCGCGCTCGCTTCAAATCCTTTCGCAATCCCCGGTTGTCCGCTCGCAGCTCCCGGTTATCGTCAGCCAACCCACGGTTGTCCTCCGTCAGCCCCCGGTTCTCCGCTTCCAGTTCCAAGACCAGTTTCACCCCGGCCAGGTTCAGCCCTTCATCCAAAAGCACCCCGATCCGGCGCAGTGTCTCGAGGTCGTTTTCGCTGTAGCGGCGGGTCCCACCGTCGGTCCGGCCGGGGGTGAGCAGGCCTTTGCGCTCGTACTGCCGGATGTTCTGCTGCCCTGTGCCCACGAGCTCAGCAGCAACCGAGATCGCATAAACCCCGCGCGAGCCAGCCGGCCCCGCGCCTGGGGTGCCGTCCGCGCCGGAAGACGCCAGGCCGCCGTCGTACTCTTCAGCGGCAGTCCCGCCGTCCGAACCCGCCATGCAAACCTCTCCAAAAATCTTCCGGAAAACTACTTGCATCCACTCTCTCACCAGTGCTATAAAAAATCTATACCAGCCATTACAGATCAAGCGGTTCAGGAAGGCTGGTACGAACAACAGAATCAGCATCAAAACCAAAGGAGTGAGAACCAAATGCTGATGCGCACTGACCCGTTCCGCGAATTCGACAGGCTCGCCCAACAGGTTTTTGGCACAACAGCACGCCCGGCCGGAATGCCGATGGATGCATGGCAGGAGGACGGACAATTTGTTGTTGCCTTCGATCTGCCAGGGGTGGATCCGCAGACCGTTGACCTCGACGTCGAGCGCAATGTCCTCACCGTAAAGGCAGAACGCAAGTCGCCCGCGGGCGAGAACACCGAGATGATCGCGGCCGAGCGCCCACAGGGCGTCTTCAGCCGCCAGCTCATCCTCGGTGACACCCTGGATACCGACGGCGTCCAAGCCAGCTACGACGCCGGGGTGCTTACACTCCGCATCCCCGTCGCCGAGAAGGCCAAGCCGCGGCGCATCGAGATCCAATCCAGCGGGCAGAGGCAGGAAATCAACGCCTAGTCCCCGTCCGCCCTGCCGGAAGGCTCACCCGGGGGTGGCCAACCGGCGGGGCGTCAGCCGGGAACAACGGAGGCGGCCGCATCGGAATAGTTGGGCGCAGGCTTCGCGCCACGTCACAGCGTTTCTTAGCGCACATGAAAGCGACCCCCGCCCGTCGTCTCCCGATTGATGGCCCCCGGCTCAGCCGGGGGCCATCCCCAATCCGCAGCAGGAACCGGAACCAGAAGTGAGCACCCAACCCGACCACTACGCCACTCTTCACGTGTCGCCGGACGCGACGGCCCGTGAGATCACCCGCGCCTACCGCACGCTGCTTCGGACCCATCACCCGGACACACACCAAAGGGTCGACGACGGCGACACCACCTCCGCAGCCGACCTCCAGAAACTGCACGCCATCATGCAGGCGTACGTCGTTTTGTCGGACCCGAGGAAGCGGGCGGCTTACGATCGTGCGCGAAGGGCGCCAGCGGGGGCGGGCGGAACGCCGGTTAAAGTGCGCTTCCATAGGACCGGGTCCGCACCTCCACAACGCGAGCAGGCCCCGCTTTCGTTTGGACCCGCCCGATGGGAACCTTCGCCCCTAAGAAACCCAAGGAGTCATTGATGAGCGCTTGGCGCCCCTATGACGGCCACATCATTCCCGCGTTCTACGAGCGGTTCGAGAAACGCTGGGGGAGAGGGACAGCCCCGTTCCTGGACCCCGAAGTTCACGAACAACCCCTGCCCCGCGCCCAGTGGATCAACCCGGACACGGGGGCCGCGGTAGCCGTCGTGCCGATTTGGACCGATGACCCCGAGCACCGCTCTTTCGGCGTGTTCTACCTTCCACCCGCCGGCGATATTTGGATGCTCCGCCCAGGACCAACCACCTTCACCGAACCCGGCGTAGGAGCCAGCGGTGAGCAGGTGACCCTGCGCAACGATGCGTTCAAGAAGGCCGTCAACCACGCCAGGGAGTTCATCTACGGTCCGCAGCTTTGACGCTCCTCGGCGCAGGTGCAAAGCGGACTGATCCTGTCCTCAAGCAGTCGTAGGCTGAAACCCACGGAACCCACCTGTAGAGGACACGAACATGACCGCGGCAGACCCGAGCATCAGTACAGTCCCCACCGGCTACTCCAGCGTCAGCCCGTGGCTCATCACAAGGGACACCAACGCCCTCTTCGAATTCATCACAGCAGCGTTCGGCGCTGAGGAGATTGACCGCGTTGTGGGCGCAGACGGCACTATCGGGCACGCGGAAGCGCGGATCGGCGAGTCAGTAGTCCTCGCCTTCGACACCCGACCGCATTGGCCCGCCACGCCGTCGTACCTCCGCGTCTACACCCACGACGCCGATGCCGCCTTCCACGACGCCCTCGCCGCGGGTGCCACCACGGTTTCGGTCCTCGATAACAGCGCCTGGGGTGACCGCGGCGCCCGCATCCAGGACCCGCTGGGAAACGTCTGGTGGATCATGTCGCACATGGAAGACGTCTCCGACGACGAAGCCGCCATCCGCTGGCAAGCGCCCGAATACGCGGCTGGGATGGACTATGCCGTTGAATCCCTTCACCGGCACATGACAGGTCAGCCGGATGCGCCGGTCCCGGACGCGGTCAAGGCGATGGCACCGCTTGTCCGCACCGACGGAGTAAGTGCCGTCCCGGCAGGGTACCGATCAGTGGAACCGTGGATCATCTCGCGCAGCACTCCCGAGCTCTTCGACTTCATCACCGCTGCTTTCGGTGGTCAGGAAGCGTTCCGCGTCCCCATGGAGAATGGGTCGATCGGGCATGCGGAGGCAAAAATCGGCGATTCCAACATCCTCGCCTTCGACTCCCGCCCGGACTGGCCTCCCATGCCTGCCTTCCTCCGCGTGTACGTCGACGACGGCAATGCCACCTTCGCTGCCGCGCTCGCCGCGGGTGCTACGGCGGTCACTGACATGACGGAGATGTTCTGGGGTGAAAAAGTAGGCCGGGTCCGGGATCCGTTGGGTAATCTCTGGTGGATCCATTGCCGGGTTGCAGAGCCCAGCGCGGAAGAGGCGTACGCGCGGATGGGCGATCCGAAGTTCGTGGAGGCCATGGAATACGTGTCGGGCGTGGACTTCTTCGCGAGGGGGTAGCTCTCCACTTTATGTGGATTCAAAGTGCTGAGATCTGGCCCCTCGGCGAGGGGAGAAGCACAAAAAGAAGGCTGGTGCAGCCTATGGAACGAATCCCAAGGCGGCTGCACCAGCTGCTAGTACGACTTTCTGTTTATGAGTTGTGACACCTATTCATTGGCCGCTCCTAGTTCCCGGCTTCGATTGTTTCCGGGCTTTTCAAAGTTTGCGCAGGCGGGGAGGAGCTGAGGTGGTCATTGAGGGCTCCGTCCCCGGGAGAACACCTCCAATTTTACGGCGGCCCATAGGAAAAAGCGCTGGAATTCGCGGTATTTCAGGGGCGCCTGCCGGGGGAGTGCGGCGCATCGTGGCACGATAGATCACGATGAAACTGCGCGCTGATCAGACCGGAAACCGTGGCCTCCCCATGCCCCTTTGGCTACAGGGTGGTTTGGAAGCGGCTCAGGCAGCGTTCATTTCCGCCATTGTGGTGATCCTCCCGTTGGTGGGAGTGTGGGCCACCGACGGGTTCCAGGACCGGAACGTGGACTCCTTGGCCCGTTTGGCTGGCCAGGCTTGGCTGCTGATTCACGGGGTTCCGTTGGAGCTGGCGCACGCCAACCTCGGCACTGCAGCCCAACCCGGTTCGGGCTTGCTGTCCCTTATACCTCTTGGCCTGACGCTCATTCCCTTCCTGCTCGCGTGGCGGGCTGGCCGTCGGCTTGCCCGGGCGTCTTACACGGACCAGCTATGGCAGGCGTTCCTTGGCGCGTTCGTGGTGTACGCGGCGTTCGGAACGGCCACCGGATTCGTCTGCCGAACCCCGGAAGTTATCATCAACCTTTGGTTCGCCATGACCCTCCCGCTGATCTCGTTTGGCCTGGGCATGATTGTGGGCGCCCGGCGTGAGGCAGGCTCGTGGAGCCGGCTGATCGGCGTCGACGCCGTGGCCTGGATCGCGAAGACCAGCCAGCACTCTCGCTGGGCCGGCTCATACGTGGGCTCGGCATTGAAGGCCGGTTTCGTAGCGGCGATGGCTTCAGTTTGCCTGGCCGCACTGCTCCTGGCGGTGACCATCGTGTGGCATTGGACGGACATCATTGCGGTCTACGAGGGGCTGAAGGCTGGAGCCCTGGGCGGTGCCGTGCTCACCATCGCGCAGCTCGGGTACCTGCCCAACCTCGTCATTTTCGCTTTGTCCTGGTCCACCGGCGCCGGCTTTTCTCTCGGCGTTGGCTCAACAGCGGGGCCGCTGGGTACCGCCGTCGGACCGCTTCCGGCCTTCCCGGTCCTCGGCGCCCTTCCCGCGGGTCAGCTCGACGCCGGGGCCACGGCCCTGGCCCTGCCGGTCGTAGCCGGGATTCTGGCGGGGTGGTGGTTCCTGCGCGAAGGCGAGAACCACTTTGACGAGTGGCTCTCCATCAAGATCAAAGCCCGTTGGTTCACGGCTATTGTTTCCACCCTGTTCCTGGGCGCATTCATTGGCGCCGTTGCGGGGCTTCTAGGCGGGGCGTTGGCGTGGATTGCGCGCGGTTCAGCAGGCGTTGGACGGCTCACGGAAATCGGACCCCACCCGCTGTGGATGGCAGTCTGGCTGGCCGCCGAGGTAGGCATCGGCGTCGTGATTGGCTACGCAGCGGGGCCGTGGCTGGAACGCAGCCAAAAGCAGCGTGAAGCGAATCTGGACGAAGCCGCGTACGACGACGAACACGCCTGAGCGGGTTCGATCAGTTAGCGCTGGGGTGCCGCGGAATAGCTACCGCAACGGCCCCGGCATCGAGTTCTCGAGCTGCGTGAGGCACTGAGTCTTGGCAGATTCCGTGAGCGCCCCGCGTGAGCAGTCCTGATACGTGCTGACCTGGTTGAAGAACAGCGCGGAGGTCAGGATCAGCAGGCACATCACTGCCGTGACAACCAGGCCCGAAATGGTCCCGAACAGCATCAGTTTCGGGTGCTTGTGTTTCAGCGTCCGTACCAGCACTACGATGCCCAACACCAACGCTGCAAGCGTCAGGATGGCGCTCAACCACACGTAGTTCACATTCAGGGAGAACACGAAGAACGCACCCAAAGCCGCCAAGAGGAATGCGCGGAAGAGGTTCTGGCTCACGCCGAGGGTGGACTTTTCGGCCTCGGAGCGGGGTTGTTGGTTCGGCTTGGAACCGACGTCGGGATTCATGTTTTCCAGCCTACGCGAGCCGCCCATAAGCTAGTGCAATGCGCATTGTTGTCCTCGTCTCCGGTACCGGTTCAAATCTTCAGGCAGTCATCGACGCCGTGAAGTCGGGTGAACTGGATGTCGAGATCGCCGCTGTGGGTGCCGACCGGCCCGATACCTACGGTGTGGAGCGCTCTGATGAGGCCGGGATTGAGACGTTCGTGGTCAACTTCAACTCGTTCGACACCCGCGCCGAGTGGGACTCAGCCTTGCGGGACAAAGTCCTGTCCTACGAGCCGGACGTAGTGGTGTCTTCCGGTTTCATGAGGATCGTCAGCGCCGACTTCATTGATGCTTTCGGTGGCAAGTACGTCAACACACACCCCGCGCTGCTGCCGTCGTTCCCGGGCGCCCACGGGGTGCGCGACGCCATCGCTTACGGCGTGAAGGTCACCGGCTGCACAGTCCACTGGGCCGACGCCGGCGTGGACACGGGCCCCATCATCGCCCAGGAAGCCGTGACTGTTCTTCCCGAGGACTCCGAAGAATCCCTGCACGAGCGCATCAAGGTAGTGGAGCGCCGCCTGCTGGTCCAGACGCTGAGAGACCTCGCCGCCTCCACCAAGTAGCCCCGCACCCAACTGAGTCGCATTTAAGCGCGTTTCGAGCCCTCAAACCGCGCTGTGCTGCTACTTAGTTTCCGTAGAGCATCTTGCGCCTGCAGAACATGCCTTCGCGGACATGGTTCGCCCAATCAGGTTGGTCACGCCGTTCTCTGCAGCCTCGCAGGCCACTGCCTTTTTGCTGTGGGAGTTCCCAGGATTTCTACCTGGTAGCCACAGCCCCGACATCCACAGCATGGATGAGCTCGAAGAGATGCTCGACCGCCACTGGGGGACACTTGGGATCCGCAAAGCCCGCCTCGCTTTGGAACAGGCATGCGTGGGTGCCGACTCCGCCCCCGAAACGAGGCTCAGGCTGGCACTCAAGTGGGCTGGGCTGCCTACAGCGGAAGTCAATGTGCCCACTGAGTTGAGTGCCGGCGTCGTACGTCAACCAGACCTGGCCTATCGAGAGCAGCGCGTCGCGGTTGAATATGAAGGCGAGGGGCACTCAGATCCGGAGCAGATCGTGCGGGACATTGCCCGCGAAGAAGACTTCAGCCGCGCAGGATGGATATTGGTGCGTATCTCAAAGCGTCACATGAGCACCGGCGCGAGGTCCGCCGTCGCCAAAGTCCGGAGGGCGCTCGAGCAACGTGGCTGGTCACCCAAGTAGGTCGCAGCAGAGCGCGTTTTGAGCCGTCAAAACGCGCACTGCTGCGACTCAGTTGGGTAGCTGGGCCTACTCGAGGACGCGCTGCTTCGTTTCCGGGGCGAAGAACGCCATCCACAGCACGGACAGCAGGACCAGCCCGCCAGCCATAGCGAACGACTGCGCCAACCCGAACTCCGGCCAGAAGAACGAGGCAAACACCAAGGGGCCGAAACCTGCGCCGATGCGGGAGAACGTCGAGGCCCAGCCGAAGCCGGAACCGCGGAGCTCAGTGGGGTACAGCTCTGACACATAGGCATAAAGCACCGGGATGGCCACTTGGACGATGAACCCGAACACCAGCAGCCAGAACACGGCAGCTGAGGGCACGTCCACCACGAACGCCACGATCACCAAGGTCAGCGCGGACAAGGGGCCGGTGATGGCGAGGATCCACTTGCGGCCCATACGCTCCACCAGCAGCGCTGCCACCACCACGCCCAGGAGTCCGACGGCGGCCATGCTCGCCGTGGTGACGAACGCCTTGTACTCCTCGAACCCGGCGCCGATGAGAATGCGGGGCATCCACGTCAGCGACAAGTAGTAGACCAGAAGGATGCTGAAGAACAGGGCCCAAGCCGCGGTGGTGATCTTCCAGTTGAACTGCCAGATCCCCCGCAACTGGGCCCACGCGCTGCCGGGGGAGAGGCGCGGCGCGGCCTGGGGTTCGGGCAAGCTGTACGCCCGTGGGGAAGCGCCGGTTGCCTCGACCAAACCATCGATCACGGCCGCCGCCTCCTGCCGGCGGCCCGCACGGATCAGGAACAGCGGCGACTCCGGAACCGAACGCCGAACCCAGAAGACCAACAACGCGGGCAGCACCATGATCAGCATGGTGAGCCGCCAATCGCCGAAGGCCGCCACCAGTCCGGCGGAAATGAAGCCACACAGTGCCGCGCCAACAGGCCACCAACCATCCATGGCCGTGAGCACCTTGCCGCGTTGCTTCCGGGGCGTGAACTCACCCACCAGCGCGTAATCCACGGGGATGCAGCCGCCCAAGCCGAAGCCGGCCATGAAGCGGAAGAGGCAGAACCACACGATGTCCGGAGCTAACGCGCCGAAAACCGTGAAGATGCTGAAAATCAGGAGGGTGGCCGTGAACGCCTTCTTGCGGCCGATAGTGTCAGCAATGGTTCCCCACGCAAACGCACCCACAGCCATGCCGATCAGGTTGGCCGTGCCGATCCATGCGGCATCAGCCGGTTGCAGCGACCAGTGCTTGGACAGCAGCGGGATGAGGATGCCGTTGAGCGTGACATCCCAGGCGTCGAACATGAACCCGAGCCCGCCGATGACGAAAATCCGTCCTTGGACCTTCCACCGCCACGGCAGTTCCTGCACTACTTGTTCGCCGCTGGGCACGGCTGTGTATGTATTCATTTGCCCTCCTGCAAGCAACTTTATGCGCTGCGGAAGGCACCGCCGTTCGCGTTACTTCCGGTTCTGGATGGCTCTCCGCAGGAAACCGCCGGCTTCTTCCAAAGCTCCCTTGGCTTGACCTGCCTCGATGCCTGTCAGGAGCACCAAAATGGCTGCCTTCACCGAACCGCCAACGGAGTCCAAAGCATTGGCGGCTTCCTGAGCGGATACCCCGGTGGCGTGTTGAACCGTCCGTTGTGAGCGGGCCAGCAGCTTCTCGTTGGTGGCACGCAGGTCCACCATGAGGTTCCCGTAGGTCTTGCCGAGCTTCACCATCACCAGCGTGCTGATCATGTTGAGGACAAGTTTCTGGGCGGTGCCGGAGTTCAGTCGGGTGGAGCCCGCGATGAACTCCGGACCCACCACAACCTCAATGGCGGCATCCGCGAGATGGCTCACGGCCGAGCCCTTGTTGCACGCCAGCGATGCCATAAAAGCCCCCCGCTTCCGCGCTTCTTCCAGCGCGCCGATCACGTACGGCGTCCTGCCCGAGGCTGTAATACCTACGACGGCGTCGGCTTCGGTCACGTTGACATCGTGCAGGTCCCGCGCGCCGGCGGTTGCGTTGTCCTCGGCGTACTCCACCGGTTGCTGGATTGCTTTGGTGCCACCCGCGATCAGTCCGACGACGAGTCCCGGCGGGGTGCCGAACGTCGGCGGACACTCGCTCGCGTCGAGCACACCGAGCCGCCCTGCCGTTCCGGCTCCCACATACAAAAGGCGGCCGCCGCGCTGGAGTCGCTCCGCAACGGCGTCGACCGTTTGAACAATCGCCGGGCTCGCCGCCTCAACCGCAGCGTGTACTCCTGCACTGTGGGCAAGCATGGCTGAGACGAGTTCTTCGGTGCCAAGGACGTCCAGGTTTTCCAAACCCTCGGCTGTGGCCTCAGTCTGCAATCCGGCGAGTTCCGTGCGCAGGCCCGCAAGATTGTCGGCGTTAGTCGGGCCAGTTTGTTCCGTCACGGTGGATGTACCTTTCCTGGATGAGCCCGCAGCGCGTCGCAGCGAGGGCAGCACCGTCCAAGCCATCGCCCAGCGGCGCCACCACCTCAATCCCAGCCGAAGCGAGGGACTTCCGCAAGAGCGCGGCAAAGAACTCCGATCCCACCACTCCGCCAAGGAGCGCCACGCGCGACGAACCGGCCTCGCCAATGGACGCGAGCCGCACGGTGTGGGTCAGGATGCGGCACGCCTCGCCGATGATGTCATGTGCGACGGCGTCACCCGCCTCCGCTGCGTGCAGAACCAGCGGTGCGAATCGGGCCATTGCCCGGTAAGGGTTCTCGTGGGCCGCGAGCCAGCCCGGGAGCATCTCCGGCGACTCCACCAAAGCGCCGGCTGCGGCCGACAACGACGTGGCCGGGCCGCCGTCGTGCGCTTCGAGAACTGCCTGCAGACCTTGCTGACCGATCCATCGTCCGCTGCCGCGATCGCCAAGGTAGGGACCCCAACCGTCGGCCCGGTGCAGGACTCCGGCTTCGTCGAAGCGGAAGGCCACGGCGCCGGTCCCCACGATGAGCGTGGTGCCGGGGGCGCCTTGAAGTGCGCCAAGCTGGGCCGCCGTAGCGTCAGAGAGGACGGCCGCGGGGACACTGAATCTTTGGGACAACATGGTGGCGAGTTCCTGCGACTTTTCGGCGGATGCCTCAACACCGGCAACGGCCGCGCCAACGCTGGTGATCGCGCCGACGGGAAGCCCGGGCGGCAGCAGGCTGACCGTCTCGAGGAGGAGCTCGAACGCGAGGGTGGGTCCGTTGTCCACGTGCACCCCGGGGAAGCCGTGCTGATCGGCTGCGCCCAGCAACTCCGTACCGCCGCGCAGCTCCACGCGGCAACGGCTCTTCCCAACATCGGCAACAAGAACAACCTCGGTGGCTTCCATGGATCAACCCTATGTTGCACGACGCAAAACCGGGGCGGCAACGAAACACGATAAACTCTCCGTATCCCCACCACCCGCGAAACCACCCGCGACATCTACGCGAACTAAGACGGAGACTTTTGTGAGCTTGACGCAGCTTGACCGTGTTCCCATCCGCCGTGCACTGATCTCGGTTTACGACAAAACGGGACTGGAGGAGCTCGCGAAGGGCCTGCACGCAGCCGGCGTCGCCATTGTTTCCACCGGCTCCACCGCCAAGAAGATCGCCGCCGCAGGCATCCCGGTGAAGGAAGTCGAAGAAGTCACCGGCTCCCCGGAAATGCTGGACGGCCGCGTCAAGACCCTGCACCCGCGCGTGCACGGCGGCATCCTGGCTGACCGTCGCGTCCCGTCGCACATGGATACCCTCGCGGGCATGGAGATCGAAACCTTCGACCTCGTTGTGGTGAACCTCTACCCGTTCGTCGAGACTGTGAAGTCCGGCGCAGCGCAGGACGATGTGGTGGAGCAGATCGACATCGGAGGCCCCGCGATGGTGCGTTCGGCCGCGAAGAACCACGCCGCCGTCGCCATTGTCACGGACCCGAACTTCTATGGCGCAGTTGTCGACGCCGCGGCACATGGCGGTTTCGACCTCGACACCCGTCGTCGCCTGGCCGCCAAGGCCTTCGCTCACACGGCAAGCTACGACAACGCTGTGGCTTCCTGGACTGCCAGCCAGTTCCTGGACGAAGACGGCGACGGCATCATCGATTGGCCCGCCTACGCCGGCCTGTCGTTGGAACGCTCCGAGGTCCTGCGCTACGGCGAGAACCCGCACCAGCAGGCCGCGCTCTACGTGGATAAGGCTGCTCCGGCGGGCATCGCCCAGGCCGACCAGCTTCACGGCAAGGCCATGAGCTACAACAACTTCGTCGACGCCGATGCCGCCCTTCGCGCGGCCTTTGACTTCGCCGGGCCGGCAGTTGCGATCATCAAGCACGCCAACCCGTGTGGCGTCGCAGTCGGTTCCGCCGACGCAGCCGACCCGATCGCTGACGCTCACGCCAAGGCCCACGCCTGCGACCCCGTCTCCGCATTCGGTGGCGTGATTGCTGCGAACCGCACCGTCACTGCAGGCATGGCCCGCACGGTTGCCGACATCTTCACCGAGGTTGTGATCGCCCCGGACTTCGAGCCTGAAGCCGTGGAGATTCTCTCCAAGAAGAAGAACATCCGCCTCCTCGCACTGCCCGAGGGCTACGGCCGCTACCCCTCCGAGATGCGCCAGGTTTCCGGCGGCGTCCTGGTCCAGATGAGCGACAAGGTGGACGCCGACGGCGACAACCCCGCCAACTGGACCCTCGCAGCCGGCGAAGCCGCCGACGAAGCAACGCTCGCTGACCTCGCTTTCGCCTGGACCGCTTGCCGCGCGGCCAAGTCCAACGCCATCCTGATCGCCAACCACGGTGCAGCCGTGGGCATCGGCATGGGCCAGGTCAACCGCCTGGACTCCTGCCGCCTGGCTGTGGAGCGCGCCAACACGCTGGGCGTGAAGGTGGAGTCCGACGTCGAAGGTGCTGGCGGCGCGTCCAACACCAGCGGTGGCGACGCACCTGAGCGTGCCCGGGGTGCCGTTGCATCCTCGGACGCGTTCTTCCCGTTCGCTGATGGCTTGCAGATCCTGATCGACGCCGGTGTCCGCGCCGTCGTCCAGCCGGGCGGTTCCGTCCGTGACGAGGAAGTCATCGCCGCAGCCGACGCTGCCGGCATCACCATGTACTTCACTGGCGCACGCCACTTCTTCCACTAAGAGCAGTACAACGCAACGGCGACCGCCCCCGGAAGGGGACGGTCGCCGTCGTACTTAACACGTACTTAACAGGGACGTGCCTACAAAAGAGAGCCCGCTACGAAGCCGCTGCAGCAGTGTTGTACGTGGACTGGATCACGGAGCCCCAGTACGGGCCGTACATGGACGTGGAGTTGCTGCCGTATCCGTAGCTGTTCACGGAGTTCTGGTAGCCGGTGGAGCTGGTGCCGATGAACCACGGACCGCCCGAGGACCCACCGGTCATGTTGCAGGGAATTCCCTGGCTGTTGAACTGTGGGTTGTAGGGATCGTTGGTGGCTTTGCCGGAGCAGCTCTTGAGCGATTCGCCGTTGAAGGGCGAGCCTGCCGGATAGCCGAAGGACTTGTAGCTCAGGCCGCGGGCGGCGTTGAACTGGACGCCGGAGGAACCGACGACGTCGGCGAGCTTCTGGCCGTTGAGGGTGTTCATGACGGCGAAGGCGGTGTCGTACTGCATGTTGCCGTTGGAGGCCCACTGGGTGGGGGAGTACAGCGCCTTTGCCGTCCACTTCCCGTAGGGTGCTGCGCCGTTGAGGTAGGCAGGCACGAAGACGAAGTTGGTTGCGTAGGCGCCGGGGCCTTCGTTGACGCAGTGGCCGGCGGTGGAGACGGTGCTCTTGTTGGCAGCCGTCACTGAGTTGCCGGAGCAGACGTAGTTGGAGCCGCCCAGGGTGAAGAAGATCTTGCCGATGTGCTTGACCGGCGTTTCGCTCTGGTTCACCTTGCGGTCGATGGTCTTGGAATCGGGTGCTGGCTGCTGGCCGGCGATGCTGCTGATGGCGCCCGGGGCTTCATTTACCGGGGCTTTGCCGAGGTTGAGGAGCTTGCCGCGTTCGAGTGCTTTCGCGGCAAGGACTTCGCCGGACTGCGCATTCTTCATGCGTTCCGGGGTCCAGTAGTCTGCAGCGCCGGCGTCCGACGCTACATGGCTGCTGACCGAAGCGCCGCTGGAGTCTGTGGTGTTGACCGGTGCCGCGTTGGCGCTGGTGGTTCCAACCAGCGCCAGGATTGCGGCAGCGGACAGACTCAGCAGGCTTGTGGCCAGGGTCTTGGTTTTTGTCACGTTGTTCCTACCTATCGAGGGAGTGAGGCGGTCAGTGATGGCGACCGCCGACTGACGAAATTGAAGGTATCGAACGTATGACAAGTTTGTAAAGAGATGTTTCATAGTTTGTGATAATTTGCTGTCACTTCCTTGTTGAGTGGCGGGGTCCCTTTGGCATGCGGTTGCGCAGGCTCTGGATGACGTGAGGTACTAAGGGTACTGTTTATCTGGTTGTGGAGGATGGGAGCAGACATGGCTCAATCATCATCAGTCAAAAAGGCCGGCCGGACGCTGGGGGATATCGGCCTTCCCGGAATCATCCTCGGGATCGGCCTGGGTGGGTTCGTGGACGGGATCCTGCTCCACCAGATTCTCCAATGGCACCACATGTTGTCCAGTTCGGAGACCGCAAATATCGACGTCGGCTCGTACCCCGTGACCACGGTGCACGGTCTGCAGATGAACACCTTATGGGACGGACTCTTCCACACCGTGACGTGGCTGGCGGTGCTGATCGGGCTCGGGATGCTCTATTCGCGGCTCAATGACAAGCGCTCGCGGAACAGGGTGTGGGCCTCGCGCGCACTGTGGGGGTGGATGCTGTTCGGCTGGGGCTTCTTCAACGTGGTCGAGGGCCTCATCGACCACCAGATCCTGGGCATTCATCACGTCATCAGCGGCGGGTTTCAAGTTCTTGCCGACATCCTGTTCCTGGCGTTCGGGGCGCTGTTGATGGTGGGCGGTTGGCTGCTTCAGCGGAGCGCTGAGTCCCCTAAGCAGCAATCCGCTGAAAAGCAGCCCTGACCGCATGCACCAGCACCCTACCGGGACCGGCGCCCCAGGAATCCTGATCACCCTCATCGTGATTGCAGCCCTGTACGTGCTCCTAGTTGTGCGGCAAAGCAAGCAGCCCAAAAGCTGGCCGCGGTGGCGAACAGGACTCTTTCTGGCGGGGCTGGCCGTCCTGGGATTCGGCCTCACGCCGCAACTTTCGCCCTATCCGACCGGGAGCCTGCCCGCCCACATGTTCCAGCATCTGCTGATGGGTATGTATGCACCGATCGGACTGGTCCTCGGGGCGCCCGTGACGTTGCTGTTCCGGACAATTCCACGGAAACAAGGCCGCATGCTGGGGCGGATCCTCCGCTCAAGACCCCTGCACGTCCTCGCCCACCCTGTCACGGCGTTGATCCTGAACGTGGGCGGCCTCGCAGTCCTGTACTTCACGCCGCTGTATGACGCAGCTACCCGGAACCCTGCCTTGCACGCACTCATCCATCTCCACTTTGTGGCGGCCGGCATCCTCTTCGCCTGGGCCATAGCCGGCCCGGATCCAGCACCGCGAAGGCCTTCGGTCCCGGCGCGCCTGGTGGTGTTGGGGGTGGCAATAGCCGGCCATGCGGTCATCTCGCAGCTGCTCTACGCCGGCCTCTTTGTCCAGGTGGACGGATCCGCCGCGGAGCGCACGCAGGCGGGCGAACTCATGTACTACGCCGGCGACATCGCCGAATTATTGTTAGCGTTCGCCCTCGTTTCGTCATGGCGGCCTGCGCGGCAAGCCAACAGGGGCAGTGTCCACAGAAGCAAAAGCAACAAGCACACGACGGCGGGAGTTAGCAGCGGCGGTCAGGCCGCCGTCGGACGTTATTCACCGGAGAGGGTAACGAACACGTGATCCCGGACACGAAGAGCCGCCAAAACGGTCTACTCGGGTAAGTTAGGAGATGTTGAAATCTGCAGACTTTCAGGGAGAACCCCGCCAATGGCCAAGATTATCTATACCCACACAGACGAAGCGCCGATGCTGGCTACTTACTCATTCCTGCCGATTGTTGAAGCGTATGCCTCCACCGCAGGAGTAGAGGTGGAGACCCGCGATATTTCGCTGGCCGGCCGCATCATCGCCGTCTTCGGTGATTTCCTGACAGAAGAACAGCGCACGGGCAATGCCCTTGCTGAACTTGGTGAACTGGCAAAGCAGCCGGAAGCCAACATCATCAAGCTGCCCAACATCAGCGCCTCCGTGCCGCAGCTCAAGGCTGCCATCGCCGAGCTCCAGGCCCAGGGCTACGCCCTCCCGGACTACCCGGACAACCCCTCCTCGGACACCGAGACGGACATCCGCTCGCGTTATGACAAGATCAAGGGCTCCGCTGTGAACCCGGTGCTGCGTGAAGGTAACTCGGACCGCCGCGCACCGCTGTCGGTGAAGAACTACGCTCGCCAGAACCCGCACTCCATGGGTGCCTGGTCCGCTGAGTCCAAAACCAATGTTGCCACCATGGGCGAGAACGACTTCCGCTCCAATGAGAAGTCCGTTGTGCTCAAAGCTGATGATTCCCTGACCATCCAGCTGGTCCGCGAGGACGGCAGCACCAAGGTCCTCAAGAAGGACTTCCCGGTCCTTGCCGGCGAAGTTGTGGACGCTACCGTGCTCCGCGCCGACGCCCTGGACGAGTTCCTCAAGGCACAGGTTGCCCGCGCCAAGGAAGAGGGCGTCCTCTTCTCCGCACACCTGAAGGCCACCATGATGAAGGTCTCTGACCCCATCATCTTCGGCCACGTGGTCAAGGCTTACTTCTCCGAGCTGTTCGAGACCTACGGCAAGCAGCTCGCAGCCGCAGGCATCAGCCCGAACAACGGCCTCGCAGCAATCCTCAGCGGCCTGGAAGACCTGCCGGAGGACGTCCGCGAAGGCGTCAAGGCCGCCATCACCAAGGGCCTCGAAGACGGTCCTGCGCTGGCCATGGTCGATTCGGACAAGGGCATCACCAGCCTGCACGTCCCGTCGGACATCATTGTTGACGCCTCCATGCCTGCCATGATCCGCTCCTCCGGCCACATGTGGGGCCCGGACGGCAAGGAAGCAGACACCCTGGCCGTTATCCCGGACAGTTCCTACGCCGGCATCTACCAGGTTGTCCTGGACGACTGCCGCGCCAACGGTGCGTTCGATCCCACCACCATGGGCACCGTTCCCAACGTGGGCCTCATGGCACAGGCAGCCGAAGAATACGGCAGCCACGACAAAACCTTCGAAATCCAGGCAGCCGGCACCGTCCAGCTCGTGGACAGCAAGGGCAACGTCCTCACTGAGCACCAGGTCTTCCCGGGCGACATCTGGCGCGCCTGCCAGACCAAGGATGTCCCGGTCCGCGACTGGGTCAAGCTGGCCGTCACCCGTGCCCGCGCCTCCCAGACCCCGGCTGTGTTCTGGCTGGACGAGACCCGCGCGCACGACGCCAACCTAATCACCAAGGTCAACGAGTACCTCAAGGACCACGACACCGAGGGCCTGGAGATCAAGATCCTCTCCCCGGTTGAGGCCACGGCCTTCACGTTGGAGCGCATCCGCAAGGGCGAAGACACCATCTCGGTGACCGGTAACGTCCTCCGTGACTACCTCACGGACCTGTTCCCGATCCTCGAGCTCGGTACCAGCGCCAAGATGCTCTCCATCGTTCCGCTGATCAACGGTGGCGGCCTGTTCGAGACCGGTGCCGGTGGTTCCGCTCCCAAGCACGTCCAGCAGCTGGTCAAGGAAAACCACCTCCGCTGGGACAGCCTGGGCGAGTTCCTTGCCCTGGCCGTCAGCTTCGAACACCTTGCCACCACCACGGGCAACGCCCGCGCACAGGTCCTGGCTGACACGCTGGACCGCGCCACGGGTACGTTCCTGCTGGAAAACAAGTCCCCGCGCCGCAGCGTTGGCGAGCTGGACAACCGCGGAAGCCACTTCTACCTGGCCACCTACTGGGCCCAGGAACTGGCCAAGCAGACCGAAGATGCAGAGTTGGCCCAGGACTTCGCGGCAATCGCTGACGCCCTGACCTCCAACGAAGAGGCAATCGTCGGCGAGCTGGCCGCCGTCCAGGGTCCCGCCGTCGAACTGGGTGGCTACTACCGTCCGGACGCCGCGAAGGCCGCTGAAATCATGCGCCCGTCGGCTACGTTCAACAAGGTTCTTGCGACCCTCAAGAAGTAGTCCCGGCGTTTCCCAACTGACTCGCAGTTGTGGTTTGTTTGAAACTTCATGACAACCACAACTGCGAGTCAGTTGCCGTTTAACGCTCGGCGCGGAACCGCTGCGGTGCCACGCCGCCGTCGACGATGTCCTTCAGTACCCGGCCGATAGCGGGCGTGAACTTGAAACCGTGACCCGAGAAGCCGGCGCCCACCACCAGCGGACCGAAGTGGTCCAGCACAAAGTCCTCATTGGGTGTGGTGGTGTAGGTGCAGCTGATGGGAACCGCGGTGGAGGGGTCGACGCCGGGAAGCCACTCTTCTGCGTACCGCACCAACGCTTCCATCTGGTGGGGGATGGGCTCGAACGTTCGCTCGTCCGGGTCCATGACCGGGCCGACGCCGTGCCAGCCGGCCTTCACGCCCTCGCCGGGAGTGAGCATGCCGTAGACGGGGCTGTACCAGTACTCGTAGGCTTCGTTGTTCGGATCGGGGTCCGGGTTGTGGTTGAAACTCGGCCACACCAGCGTGTTGTCCGTGGGAGTGAAGTGGGCCGGCTGCTCTTGGGTTACTACCAAGGCGGGCAGATCGGTGAGCTTGCCGATGAGCTTGGGCGTCCAAGCGCCGGCCGTGACCACGACGCGGCTGGCCGTGTACTCCGTGTCCTCAGTGACAACTACCGCTGATTCGCCGCCGGTGACGCGGATGTCCTTGACCGGCGTCGAGTACTTGAAAATGGCGCCATGGGCTTCAGCCGATTTCCGCAGCGCCACCAGGGCGTCAGCCGAGCGGATCCGGCCGGAGCCCGGCACGAAGAGGACGTCGGTGGCGAAGTTCATGCCCAGCCATCGGTTGGCAGCTTCATCGGGGGAGATGAAGTAACTCTCGATGCCTCGTGCCTCGTGGGCCTCCCGCACTTGTTGCAAATGGGGGACGTTTCCATGGTTGACGAGCCCAACCATATCCAGGAGCGGCGCGCCGTGCTCGGCCGCTAGCTCGTCCCACAGCATCTTGGACTCGGCCAGGAGGTCCAGGTAGTCGGCCTCGGCGTAGGCGGTGTTGAAGTTGCGGGTGGCGCCGTGCGAAGCGCCGATGTGGTGTCCGGCCTCAAACTGCTCCAACAGAACCACCGAGCGACCCGCCCGGGCCAGTTGCCAGGCGGCAGCCGATCCCATGGCTCCTCCGCCAACAACTACAACGTCAACCTGCATGCCTGCTCCATCCACCGTGGCCCTCTTGAAAATCTCGACCCCTGAAGAGGGCCACCTCCCATTCTGCCCCCAGTTGGGTCCGGCGGGGGCGTTACGCAGCCAGGCGACGGCGGATCCACGCGGAGAACTGGTCCACCACAATGATCAGCACCAGCACGATCAGGATGTGAGTGAGCATGGAGTCGAACTGGAACGACTTGATGGACTGGTTGATCAGCAGCCCGATTCCGCCGGCGCCCACCAGGCCAAGGACCAGCGAGGACCGCACATTGACGTCGAAGCGGTAGAGCAGCAGGCCCACGAACTGCGGGACCACCATGGGCAGCGTTGCGTTGGCTACTTGCTGGATCCGATTGGCACCCGCAGTCCGGAGCGCTTCCTGCGGGCCGGCGTCGATCTCCTCCATGGACTCCGCCCACAGCTTTCCCATGACACCGGTGTTGTGGCAGATCAGCGCGAGCACGCCCGCGAACGGACCAAGCCCCACAGCGGTGACGAAGATCAGTGCAAACACGATGTCCGGCACGGCACGGAAGAAGGACAGGATGGCGCGCGCGGCCTGATAGACGAGCCTGTGCGGGCTGGTGTTGTTGGCAGCCAGCGCTGCGAGCAACAGGGCGGACGGAACGGACAACGTAGTTCCCAGAAGCCCGATCCACAGGGTTACCAGTGTGGCTTCCAGCCCCGGACGGAGGGTCTTTTCCCAGCTGAGGTCCGGCGGGAACGCATCGCCAATGAACGCTGCCATGCCCTTCCAGCCATCCACCAGCAGTCCCGGTTTGAAGTCCGTCCCCTCGATGGCCACGGCGTGAAGCCCGACGACGGCGGCCGCCACTGCCGCCGTCGTGATCCACCGCAGGGGCTTCTTGGGGCGGACCAGTGCCACACGGCTTTCGCTGGTGGAGTCCCGGCGCGCGACGGCAGGGGTCAAGGTGTGAGGTGTCATGCTGCCTGGGTCCTGTCTGAAACGTCCCTGTCTGAAACGTCCCGGTCCGGGGCGTACAAGGTGTCGAGGTGATCCGCGGTGATCTCTGTGGAGGGAAGGTCGAAGGTCATGGAGCCGTGGAGGAGGCCGATGGACCTGTCCGCGTACCGCAGGGCGAGATCGGGCTGGTGCAGAACTGCGGCCACAGCCAGCCCTTCGGAGTGAGCGAGTTCCCGCAGCAGCGCCATGACCTGCTCCGCGGCGTGCGGATCCAAGGCGGACACGGGCTCGTCGGCGAGTACGACGTCGGCCCGCTGGCACAGTGCCCGGGCTACGGCCACGCGCTGCTGCTGGCCGCCGGAAAGACGGCCCACGCGGTCGAAGGCACGGTCTGCCAGTCCAACGCGGTCCAGGCAGTCGAGCGCTTCCTGTTGGACGTCGGCCGGTAACAGCAGGGAACTCAGTGAGCGGACGGTGGGGATTCGCGAAAGGGCACCGGCACACACGTTGTCCAACGCAGTGCGTCGGGGGACCAAGTGTATTTTCTGGAAGATCATGGCCATGCGCTGGCGGGCCTGCTGCAGCTCACGCCCTTGGAGGGTTTCCAGCGCAGTTCCGTCGATGCTGATGCTGCCGGAATCCGGGTTGGTGATACCCATGACGCAGCGCAGGGTGGTGGACTTGCCCGAGCCGTTGGCGCCGAGGAACGCCACCAGCTCGCCCGCAGCAACGGAGAAATCCACGCCTTTCAGAACGGTCCGGCCGTTGAATGACTTTCGCAAGCCGTGGACGGAGAGCGGCATTACAGGTCCTTTTCGGTGAGGCCCATGGTCTCGGCGAGTTCAAAGAGTGGTGTGTAGTTGTCCTTGGTGACCGCCAGTAGCGGGCCCGGAGGGGTGACGTCCAGGAACTCGCCAACCTTGGCCACGTCAGTGGGATCCAGGCTGAGGAAGGCGTCCTTCACGGCAGCCTTGAACGCGGGATCGGCGTCGCCGCGAACGGTGATGGGGTCGTTGGGGATGGGATCGGACGTCCACACCTGCCGGAAGTTATCAGGAGTGAAGGTGCCTGCGGCACTGGCCGTGGCGAGCGTTTGCGAGTTGATCTCGGCAGCGTCCACTTTGCCGTTGGTCAGGGCGAGCAGGGCTTCGGGGTGGCCACCGGTGTAGTCCATCTTGATGTCGGCGTCCGCGATTCCAGCTTCACGGAGGCCGAAGCGCGGCAGGACATCGCCCGAGGTGGAGCCGACGCTGCCCAGGGCGAGGGACTTACCCTTTAGATCCCCAATTTCCTGGATGGGGCTGTCCTTGGGAACCCAGATCCCTGCCGTGTAGCTGCTGAGTTCCTTCTCTGCCGTGCCAAAGGAAACCAGCGGCTCAGCACCTGCTTTGGTGTCAGCGAATACATAGCCCAACGGACCGAACTGACCCAGGTCCAGCTTGCCGTTGCGCATGGCCAGCACCTCGGCGGCGTAGTCCTCCACCACCTGGACGCTCACCGGGCATTCGAGCTTCTTGGACAGGGCCGCAGCCAGGACGTCGTAGGCCGGCTTCAACTTGGCGGGATCCTCGTAGGGCTCGATGCCGAACTTGATCTCGCCGTTGGGGCAGGTGGCGGTAGTGGCTTCGGGGGAGGACTGCGCAGAGCCGCCACAGGCAGTAAGCGCCAGAACGGTGGCGAGGGCAAGCGCGGAACCGGTGAGGAGCGAGGTTTTCATGGGAATCCTTATTGCAAGGGGACTGGGGAGGGAAACGGGATAGTCAGTGCAGGCGCGATACGTTGCGGTGAGCCAGGCCGAAGGACAGCGTCATGCCGACGCCGGAGGTCACGGACACCACAGTGACGCCGGGTTGGACGTCGCGGACCAGGATGGGTGCCACCTCCGAGGAAGCGTAGATGCCTTGCCACCGCTGGATGATCTCCAGCGGCTGGCCGATCCGGCCTGTGATTTCAGTGTTGAGGGTGGCTGTCACGGTTTCGTCCAGGAACGGATTGGCCGTGAGTTGGTAGTGGTGCGAGTCGCCCAAAATGATGGTGCCGTCGGGGCGTTGGGTGAACATGACGTTGGCGCCGATCTCCAACAGTTCGGGCTGGTTCTGCAATACTTCGGAGCGGAGTGCGGCAGCGGCAGGCATATCCGTGAAAGCGGGGTACCGCAGCATAGAGGTTGCGGTCAGGACTGCAGGAGCGAATTCAACACCCGACGGTTTGGCCGCCAGGGACATCTGTAAGGCGCACCGTTGAATCCGGTGTTCCTCAGCGAGATCCGGGAAGAGGTAGTCGACGTCATGGCCGACGCACACGAAGACCTGCTTCGCAGTAACTTCGCCGCGTGACGTCAGGACGGTCACACCGTCCAGGGATCGGCTAAAGCCCAGTGCAGATGTGTTCCAGCGAAGCTCGACGCCGGGTTGTTGGCTGAGCCACTCGGCCAACTTTGCCACCGTGGTGCGGGGATCAACGCGGAGGTCGTCCCGGAGGAGGGCTCCGCCAATGAGGCCGGGCCATTCGCCGCCTTGGTGAGGGCCGTCGTCGTGCGTTTCTTCTGAGGCGGACACCGCGGGACGCAAGCGGGCACGAGTGCCCGCGGGGGACAGCAACTCAACCTGGCCGGGCTCACGGACTGCGGAGAGCTCGCGAAGGACATCCATCTCAGCCTCGGTGCGGGCAAGGACAACAGCACCGGCTTCGCTGGCCCAAAATCCCGCACGCTCTGCGAACTCGAGCCAGTACTTACGTGAGGTCTGCGCAAGTTCGTACAGTTCGCCGGATTGGGCCGTGATGCAGCAGTGGCCAAAGTTGCGCACAGAAGCGCCTGCCGCGTGGTGGTCGCGCTCAATGATGGTGACGGTCAGGCCGTTGGCAACAGCGTGGGCGGCGTGGGCCAGGCCCACGATTCCAGCGCCGACAATCACGACGTCGGTGGGCTGGCTTGGGTTGCTGCTGGTGGCTTGGGGAGAGGTGCTCGGGTTGTTCACACCACTGACATTGTCGGCTCAGCAGTGGAGAATCAAGCTCAAGCGGCACTTGTATATACAAGTTAATCAGAATTTAACGTTTGTTCACTCAAGTTCACCATGAGTTCATCTCAAAGCTCTCAAAAGCAACGATGTCGGCCCGCCCAACTTGTATTATCAACTTGTGAGCACACAGCAGAATGCGCCCCTCCACGTCCGTCTTAGCGAGGAATTCATGCGCCGGATCACCGACGGTGACTGGCCCCCGGGTTTCCAGCTGCCCAGCGAGGCGGAGCTGTGCCGTGAGTTCGGAACATCCCGCGGGCCCATCCGCCAAGCGCTCGCGTTTCTGCGGTCCGAAGGTGCTGTGACTGGCGGAAGAGGCCGGCCACCCATGGTTCGTTCGTCCGTGCCGTCACAGTCGTTCTCCACGTTCAACTCGTTCACCGAATGGGCCAGCGGCATCGGCAAGAATCCCGGTCAGCGGACCCTGGAGGTGGCGCGCCGCGAAGCCAGTCCGGAAGCGGCGGAAGCTCTTGGCTTGATGCCCGGAACCACCGTGGTGGAAGTCCTGCGCGTCCGCTACCTGGATGAAGCTCCGGCCATGATTGAGCGCACCACGTTCATCCTGGACGTGGGCCGGAAACTGTTCGACTTTGATACCGATTCTGGGTCCATCTTCGCGTTCCTTAAGGACCAAGGCGTGGACCTGCACAGCGCACGCCACACCATTGACGCCGTGGCGGCCAGCGACGAGGATGCCGAACTTTTGGAACAACCCGAAGGCATTCCGCTCCTACGCGAACGCCGCATCACCCGATCCGGCGACGGACAGCCCCTCGAATACTCCGAGGACCGCTACCTGCCGGCACTGACCAACTTCACTATCGATAACACCGTGGAACGCCGCGCCGCCCTGGTCCGCATCCACACCGATCTTCAGTCCACACGAGGAGCCACCCCATGATCAAGCTTGTTGCCTGCGATATGGCCGGAACCACCATCGACGAACACGGCGATGTCTATGTTGCCCTGGCCCGCTGTGTTGAAGAAACGGGGGTGACCACCACGCCCGAGGCTGTGCAGGAATGGATGGGCGCGGACAAAGTTGAGGCCATCACCGCGCTCATCGAGGCCGGAGGAGGAACGGCTACTCCGGACGTAGTGGCGGCTGCATTCCGGCGCTTCAAGGAATTGCTCGTGGAGTTCTACGACGCCAACCCGCCGGTCGCGCTTCCGGGCGTGGAAGATGCGTTCCGCGAACTCCGCCGCCAAGGGATCAAAGTGGCCCTGACTACCGGCTTCTCACGCGACGTCGTCGAGCCTCTCCTTGAGCGGCTGGGTTGGAGCGTGGGCGACGATAACCTGCTCGACGCCGTCGTGTGTTCGGACGAAGTAGCCGCGGGCCGACCGGCGCCGCACATGATCCACCGGGCCATGGAACTGACCGGCGTGCAGGATGTTTGCGCCGTGATCGCTGCCGGCGATACCTTGAACGACCTCGCCGCCGCCAACAACGCGGGAGTCACCGCCGTCGGCGTCCTGACGGGCAAGCTGGACCGCGAAGCGTTGGCCGCGCACGCCCACCATCACATCCTGGACGGCGTGAAGGACATCCCGGCGCTGCTTTCCTGACAACCCGCTCTCGTAGCAACCCGCCGGTCTGGCGGTGGGCCGGTTGGCGGTGGGTCGGTTGGCGGTGGGCATGAAGGCATGGAAGATTGGAACCCGTGAAATTCCTTCACCCGTCACCCAAGTCCTCCGCCCGCGGCGTCACCATCCTGAGGGTGGTGTTTGGTGCGCTCCTCATGGTCCACGGGTTCCAAAAGTTCACGGCCGGGCATGCTGCGTTCGCCGCTTCTGTTGCCGCCATGGGTGTGCAGAAGGCGGAGATCGTGGCATGGCTGGTGATCGCCGGCGAACTGGGCCTTGGCCTGCTCCTGGTGCTCGGCGCCCTGACCCGGGTGGCCGGATTCCTGGCAGCGATCATGTTCGCAGGGATTTGGTTCGTGACGGAAGCAGGCAAGCCCCTGCTCACCGATAAATCCGGCGTCACCGCCGAACTCTTGATCATCTATGTAGCTATCTCCGTCGCGTTCGTGTTCCTTGGTCCCGGTGCTCTGTCCCTGGACCGCAAGCTGGCGCGGCAGCCAGCCCGCCAAGGGCGTTAATACAGTTGAGTTAACTTACGACGGCGGCACACGCCGCCGGGGCTGACTCACCGCGGGATCGACTCGGCGGGCGTCGTTGGGGTACCGAATGCCCAGCTGTGAGCGCACCCCGTCAAAGAGGCGCATGACATTGACCGAGTCCTCCAGCGGCATGACAGGGCTCTCGGTGAGGCCCTGCTGGATGCAGCGGGTGACTTCGCGGAGTTCGTACGTGTAGCCGGTCCCAACCACGTCAAAGTGCTCGCGCCTCGGCTCGTCCCAACCAATCCGAATCATTAGCTCGCGGGGGTTGTTCACGGACCCCACGGTCTGCAGGAACCCGAGCCCGCCGGCCACTGTGGCGGTCCGGGGACCATGTGCCATCAGCGACGACGTCAGTTGCGCCTGTGCACCGGTGTCATAGCCGAGGGTCAGGGCGTTCTGGCTGTCCACGCCGTCCTCATTGAGCGTGCCGATCGCAGTGACGGACTGCGGGAAGCCCAGAGTCCCCAGCGCCCAGAGCAGCGGGTAGACAGTGATGTCCAGGAGTGCTCCGCCGCCGTCATTGAGAGCCCAGATTCGTGCGGAGGGATCGTAGGGTGCAGGGAATCCGAGGTCAGCACTGACCCACTGGATCTGTCCAAGCTCCCCGGAAGCCGCGATGGAAAAGGCTCGCTGCATGCTCGGCAGGAAACGGCTCCACACGGCTTCCATAAAGAACACGTGGTGCTTCCGGGCGAGCTTCACTAGCTCTGTGGCTTCGCGGGCGTTGATGGTGAGGGCTTTCTCGCACAGTACGTGCTTCCCCGCCCGCAAAGCTGCTGCGGCAATCTGGAAGTGTTGGGCATGCGGCGTCGCCACGTAAACCACGTCCACGGCGGGATCCTCGAACAGGCGCTGGTAGCCGGGTACGTCGCCGTCGTCCCCGTAGCCCTTGGCAAAGCCAAGCGTATGGGCAAACGCATCAGCGGCAACCTGGGTGCGGGAGCTCACGGCATACAGCTCAGCATCTTCAAGCAGTGCCAGGTCCTGGGAAACACTGTTGGCGATGTTGCCTGTGGACACCACACCCCACTTGAGGCGCCGGCCGGTTGCTGCCCGGGGATCCTGGTTGGTCTGGGTGGAAAGCCATGGCACGGCGATAGGGAGCGTCATGCCGTTCATCCTCTCATTTCGGGCAGGCGAGTTTGGCAGCGACCGGGCCTTGATGCGCACCCTTTTACGCCGTTCGCTGCCGTAACCTCTGGTGCGTCCGGCGGGTAGGGGTGCGCCCGCGGGGAATGTGGGGTGCGTCCGGCGGGCAGGGGTGCGCCGCGCACGAGCAGGGCAGGGCCGGGGCTCGTTGTGTGCGGGGTTTGAGTGTGTTTAGTGCGCACCCTTTTACGCCGTTCGCTGCCGTAACCTCTGGTGCGTCCGGCGGGTTCGGGTGCGCCCGCGGGGGATGTGGGGTGCGTCTGGCGGGTACGGGTGCGCCCGCAGGGAATGTGGGGTGCGTCGGGCGGGAATGGGTGCGCCGGGCACAGGCAGGGTAAGGCCGGGGCTGGTCGAGTGCGGGGTTTGGGTGTGTTTGGTGCGCACCCTTTTACGCCGCTCGCTGCCGTAACCTCTGGTGCGTCCGGCGGGTTCGGGTGCGCCCGCGGCGAACGTGGGGTGCGTCTGGTGGGAATGGGTGCGTCGGGCACAGGCAGGGTAAGGCCGGGGCTGGTCGAGTGCGGGGTGTTGGGTGTGTTTGGTGCGCACCCTTTTACGCCGCTCGCTGCCGTAACCTCTGGTGCGTCCGGCGGGTACGGGTGCGCCCGCGGGGAACATGGGGTGCGCCGGGCGGGTTCGGGTGCGTCGTGCACAGGCAGGGTAAGGCCGGGGCTGGTCGAGTGCGGGGTTTGGGTGTGTTTGGTGCGCACCCTTTTACGCCGCTCGCTGCCGTAACCTCTGGTGCGTCCGGCGGGTACGGGTGCGCCCGCGGGGAATGTGGGATGCGTCCGGCGGGAATGGGTGCGTCGTGCACAGGCAGGGCAGGGCCGAGGTTCGTTCGAGTGCGGGGGTTGGGTGTGTTTGGTGTGCACCCTTTTACGCCGTTCGCTGCTCTAACCTCTGGTGCGTCCGACGGGTACGGGTGCGCCCGCGGGGAACATGGGGTGCGTCGGGCGGGAATGGGTGCGCCGGGCACAGGCAGGGCAGGGTAAGGCCGGGGCTGGTCGAGTGCGGGGTGTTGGGTGTGTTTGGTGCGCACCCTTTTACGCCGCTCGCTGCCGTAACCTCTGGTGCGTCCGGCGGGTAGGGGTGCGCCGGTGGGGAATGTGGGGTGCCCTGGGCGGGAACGGGTGCGCTGGCACAAAGTGGTAGCGTCTGCTGGGAAATGCAGTTATTGGGGGAATGTGGAAACGAATATTAAGAAGCCTTCAGCAGGCCCGCGAGTTGCGTCAATTGTGCTCGGCGTGGTGGGGTCAGTGCTTTCTCTGCCGGTGGCAGCGCTGCTCGGTTTTGCCTTGGGCTTTATCCAACCCGTATGGAATGCACCATGGGAACATACGGCTCTGGTTGCTACGAAGGCGATCTTCTCAACGCCACTATCCTCTTCGCCTTGGTTTATCTGCCGTTTCTTCTGCCGACCATTGCCATCACCCAACTACAGCGGAACAAAGGGCGCAGAACCACGGATTTCATGCCACTGATTGTTCTGTGCGTCGTGCCAGCCGTAGTGATTGTCCTGTGTGCCGTGCTTGCCCTGATTTCTCCCGGCTCGCTCTAATACCCCGACACACTAAGCATTCTGTCAAGTCATAGGAATGCTCGGCGTACCGAAATTCCTCGCCTAGGCTTAGGCAATCATCCCTCGCAGAGGTTCTGTGGGGAGTTACCGAAATGGAGCAGGGATGGGTACTTTTCGGCGCGTCATTTTGCCGGTTGCCTGGTTGTTGGTTTTCGCGATTATTGCGGTGGCCTTAGTCAAAATCGCTTTTGTGGATGGTCTGGAATCGGCTGCTGCCGGGCCAGCACCCTTGGCGCAGGTGGATATTCCGGTGGTCCCGGCCACTCGGGCTACCGTCACCAACACTGTGGAAATCAAGGGCACCGTCCAGAGCGACCCCGCCGAGGCCGTCCGCAGCACGTCAGCCGGAAAAGTAGTGCAGGTTTTCGTTGAGCAAGGCGCGACCGTAGCTAAAGGCGACGCCCTTTTCCAGGTCAAAGCCGAGCGCGCGGTCACAACCCCGGAGCCGTCACAGGATGGTCCGCAAACGGTTCCGAAGCCCGTGTACGACTACTTCGATATCCTCGCTCCGAGGGCCGGAACCTTGCAGCAGCTCACAACACTCGTTGACCAGCAGGTCACGGTGGGCGAGTCCGTGGGCAAGATCGATCCCGGTACGTACACAGTGGCCGGTTCCGTGACGGCGGCCCAACAGTATCGCTTGCTGGGGAAGCCCGGTCCGGCCGACATTGCTTTGGTGGGTGGTCCGGCGCCGTTCCAGTGCGCCGATGTGACGCTCAAGAACAACGCGTCCGACGACGGCGGTGCGGCCTCGGGCGGGCTGGCCGCCACAGGTGGAGGTGCCGGAATGGGCGTGGGCGCAGCGGTTGCTGGTCCCGGCGGAAACGGCCAGCCGGAAGAAGGCGGCACTCCTACCGGAACGTTGAGCTGCCCGATTCCCTCCGGTCAGCAGGTCTTTGCCGGACTTGGCGCCACCATGACAGTGAGCGCCGGAGTTGCACCTGACGTAGTGACTGTTCCCCTGACGTCAGTGAAGGGCAGCGTGAAGGACGGGATCGTGTGGATCGCGGGCCCGGGCGGAACGGGTGCCGCCCCCGAGCAGCGCACTGTCCAGCTGGGACTCAACGACGGTTCCGTAGTGGAAGTGACCTCCGGGTTGAGCGAGGGCGAGCAGGTCCTCGAATTCGTTCCCGGGGCACCGGCTGTTCAGGATCCCATGATGGGTCCGGGCCAGGCCGTCTACGGTCCGATGGGCTAAGGGCATGGACGAAACAGGCAAAGAAACGCTCGTCAGTCTGAGGTCGGTCACCCGATCCGTCCGGCTGCCCGATGATCAACAGCTGAATATCCTCCGTGGCATCGATCTGGAGGTGCGCAGCGGAGACCACACGTCCATTGTTGGCCGGTCCGGTTGCGGCAAATCAACCCTGCTCAACCTGCTGGGCCTTCTGGACATTCCCACGTCCGGGGAGCTGGAGTTCCTTGGCCAGCCCGCGGATCGTCTGGGCAACAACGCCCGTGCCCGTTTGAGGGGCTCCACCGTGGGCTTCGTGTTCCAACAATTCAACCTGTTGCCCGGCCGCAGTGCCTTGGACAACGTCATTACGCCGCTGTTCTACGCCAAAGGCAAGGAGTTCTGGAGGCGCCGCGAGATTGCCATGGACATGCTGGACCGCGTTGGCCTCGCCGCACGCGCCAACACCCTGCCCAACATGCTCTCCGGTGGCGAGCAGCAGCGCGTGGCCATTGCCCGCGCCTTGGTGCGCAGGCCCAGGTTGATCCTGGCCGACGAACCAACCGGAGCATTGGACGTGGAAACCGGGCAGTCCGTGATGGCCCTGCTGGACACCGTGGCTACCGAAACGGCTGCGGCATTGGTGACCATCACGCACGACACCAACGTGGCAGCCCTCGCCCGGGCTTGCTACCGTTTGGATTCCGGTGTGCTCAGCCCGCTGCCTGTGGCAGAAACTGCAGGAGTGAGCGCATGACCGGCTTCATTTCCACCCTGGTAGAAGCGTGGCAGGAACTCCGCATCAACAAGGTCCGTATTCTCTTAGCACTCCTTGGTGTTGCCTTGTCCGTTGCGGCGTTGACCTCGGTGGTGGGCGTGGGCAGTTTGGCACGCGAAGGCATGAAAGTTCAGTCCGAACGAAATGGTGGCCGCGTCGCCACGCTGTCCTTGAACGTCAGCGGGCCAGCCATGCCTGATCCGGTGAAACTTGAGAAGGCCTACCAAGGCATTCAACAGCGCTACGGCATCACAACCTCCACGCACGCCAGCCAGACCCAGGCGGGGTTCCAGTTTCCCCGCGGTGTGACAACGGTGAACGTGACCATCGTGGATGTGGGCTATGGCATCATCCACCGGGTTCCGCTTCAACAAGGTAGCTGGTTTGCTGCCGACGACGGCAAAAGGCTCGCACCCGCCGTCGTCGTCTCCGAAGCCTTCTACAACCAGGCGGGCAGGCCCAACCTGACCACCCATCCCACGGTGAGCATCCCGGGCGACCAGCCGGCTACGGCGGTGATGATCGGCGTCGTGCCTGATTCCTACCCGAACATGCCGCCTTCCGCGTTCATCCTTACCGAGGGCGCGGCCATGACCGGCATCAAACCTCAAATGTCGGAGTTCAAGATGTGGGTGGGGGAGGAACAGGCCGGCGCCCTTACAGCAGCAATCACCGCCGATCTCCAGGGACAATTCCCTGGCTACTACGCCCAAGCGAGCCGCATGGACTATGCAGCGTACGGAGATCCCTTGGCGCCCGTTCAGCTGGTGGTGGGAGGAGTAGCCGGTCTTGTGCTCCTGCTCGGGGCCGTGGGGATGCTCAATATCTCCATGGTCACCGTGCGCTACCGGGTCCGCGAAATAGGCATCCGGCGAAGCTTCGGCGCAACCTCCGGACGGATTTTTGTGGGCGTCATGATGGAATCCGTGGTGGCCACCGCGGTTGCCGGCCTGGCGGGAGTCATGCTGGCAGTCGCAGTGGTGAAGCACCCGTGGATTGAATCCAGGGTAGCGCCGGGACTCACCGAATACCCGGCCTTCCCCATCGACGCCGCGCTGATGGGCTTCGGCGCGGCAGTCCTTGTGGGCGCACTCGCCGGAGCCATCCCTGCGCTCGTGGCGGTGCGCGTCAAGGTCATCGACGCGATCCGGTTCTGACCTCCTCGGTGAGCCTGCCCTGCTGAAGCCGGAAGCAGCGCTCGGTTTTCTGCGCCAGGCTGCGGTCGTGCGTAACCACCAGGACGGTGGTGTTGTGATCGCGGCTCAGTGAGCTCAACAGTTCGATGATGTGCTCGCCCGTGTGCTCATCAAGGTTGCCGGTGGGCTCGTCGGCGAGGATCAGCTTGGGCTCGTTGGCCAGCGCCCGGGCGATCGCCACACGTTGCTGCTCGCCACCGGACAGCCGGTTGGTGCGGCGTGAGTGCTTCTCCGGGTCCAACTGCACCTGCTCCAACAGCTCCTTGGCACGCTGCAACCGGGCTGCTTTGCGGACACCGGCGAACTCCATGGGCAGCATGACGTTGTCCACTGCGCTGAGGTTGGGGATCAGGTTGAACTGCTGGAACACGAAGCCGATGTCCCGGCGACGGTACTCTGTCAGTTTGCCGTCCGGCAGCCCGGCCAGGCTGACGCCATCCACGACGACGTCTCCGGAGGTGGGCTTGTCCAGCGCACCCAGGAGGGACAACAGCGTGCTTTTGCCGCTGCCGCTCTTGCCCACAATGGATGCCAGCGAGCCCTTTTCCAGCTCGAAGCTGACACCGTTGACCGGCTTGATGGTCCGGTCACCGGACTTGAACTGACGGACCAGGTCCTTGACTACGATCATGGTTATTCTCCTCGGAGGACTTCGATGGGACGGATGCGGGCGGTCAGCAATGCCGGTACCAACGCGCCGATGATGGCTACCGCGAACACTGCCGCGATACCGGCAGCGAGCACGCCGGGGGAGACACTGGCTGTGACGGAAGTCAGCAGCTGTGAGGCGCCGCCGAAGGGGCCACCTTGGCCACCGCCCATGCCACCGCCGGGAAAACCACCGCCGGTCCCGCCACCGGGGACTGCGCCGTTAGGCATCGCCCCGGAAAGTCCTCCACCCCGCTGGGAGGTGGTGGCCGCCGTCGTGGTGGTGTTCGAACTGATGAGGGCCGAGGCGATGCCCCCGCTGGCCAGTGAAGCAATCACTGCGCCCACAACACTGCCAAGGGCCACCAGGACCAGAGACTCGAGGACGAACTGCAGCCCGATGGTGCGGTTGCGGGCACCAATGGCTTTCAGCACGCCGATTTCGCGGCGGCGCTCGCGGACCAACATGACCATGATGAGCAGGATGATGATTCCGGCAGTGGCGAGTGCTGCGATGAAAGCGATCAGCGAGATGTTTTTGACACTGTCCAGTGAGCTGACGGCGGTTTCGAGGTTGCGCTGGCCCTGGGTGACGTCGGCCTTCTCCGTGCCGAGTGCGTCCTGAACGGCCGTTTTGGTGCTGTCCACGTTCTCCATGCTGTTGACCGTGACGATCATGGTGGAGAGTTCATCCGGGGTCTCGGCCAGCGTTTGCGCTTCCGGGAGGGTGACGTAGACGGCATTGTTGCCGAAGGTCGTTCCGGCGTCGAAGATCCCCGCTACGGTATAAGTCTTGTCCTGGATGGTGAACGTGGAACCTACGGCCAGATTGTTCTTCTCAGCCAGCGACGTGCCCACCAGGGCCTTCGCCTCCGATGCTGTGTAGTCGCCCAAGCCGGTGCCGCTGGTGATGTTCAGTGCTTTCCCCGTGCTGTCCACCTCGGCGCCAATGCCCGTCGCCGTGATCGGGAGGGTGCGTGCGGGTTGGGTGGTTGTTCCGGTGGCGCCTGTTGTGCCGCTGGTGTTGTTGCGGTTGCCGAGCGTACCGGCGTCGACGGCGGCCGTTAGGTTGGTACTGACCGTTGCCTGTTGACCGCCCGGACCGAAGCCACCGCCGGGGCCGGCCTGCTGGGTGCTACCCGTGGTTGAATCGGTGGTTGTCTGCAGACGCAGTGCCTTGGTGCCCACTACCGACGTCACGTTGGCGACCGATGCCGCAGTCTCAGCCTCCGCCGTCGTCAGCGGTTCGCCGCCACCTTCGAAGCCCTGGCCGCCCGCCGGATTCACTGTCAGGGTGGTGCCGACGGACGCGTTGAGCTCCTGGACCTTGGCTCCCACGGCCTGGTTGGCCACGAGCATGGCGAGTGCCAGGCCGATGGCTACGGCCAGGACGGCAACAACAGCCGCCGTTCTGATTTTGTTGCGGAAGGCATTGCCTACGCTTCGGGCAAGGACGCTCACGTTTCTCCTCTTGACCTGCAAGTTTGTTGGCCCACTGGACGTGGGCTGCAGATCCAAGACTCGTGAGTCCTGCTGTGCAGGAAGCCAGCCGAAGCTATGCGTGGGCTGTGAAAGGTTGCGGGAAACCGACAGGGACGTATTCCGAACGACCCTTGACAGCGTGGCGCGCTGCACAGGCATAATAGGAAAGCCCCAGAGAAAACGGTTTCTCACTGCTGAGGCAAGGTTCCCAAGCTAGTCGAATTGCCCATCCCTACCAGGCATGTGCTTTGTTTGGCATGCCGGAAAACAGGCCAATGACGTCCACCCCATCACAAATTCCAAGCACCAAACCATTTCGCTTCGCCGCAGTATCCGCCATTGTCGGCATCACTCTTGCAGCTACGCTGGCGACAGCTTCTGCTGGTCAGGCCGATTCCGTCAATTTGCACGGCTCGCCCACAGTCTCAGTTCACGACTCCGCTCCCACGGGTTGGGCATCAGTGGGGCCGGGGACCAACGGTGGTTCCGACGCCCCGCCGGAAAACATTCACGTGGTCAGCACGCTAGCCGAACTGAAAGCGGCAACGTTGAACAACGGAGACCCCAAGGCACCGAAGATCATCTACGTTAGGGGGACCATCAACGGCAATGAGGCTGCCGATGGCACGGTCATGGGAGAACAGGACTACGCACCTGGCTATGACATCCAGAAGTACATGAGCTGCTTCCTGGACAACGGGAAGACCTGGAGCGACCAAGCCTTTCCCTATTGCAAGCAGATGCGGCAGCTACGCCAGCAGGGCAGTAATGCCATGAAGCGGCAAATCGAGGTAAACCTGCCGAGCAACACCACGCTGCTGGGGCTGGATGATGCTGCCGGCTTGGTCGGCGCCAACGTGATCATGCACGTCGCGAGCAACGTGGTCATCCGGAACCTCAGCATCGAATCACCGGTGGACTGGTTCACCACCTGGTCCCCGGACGACGGGGACGGCGCTTGGAACGCCCGCTTTGACTGCCTGTCTGCCGTGACGTCGGACCACCTTTGGATTGACCACGTCCTGCTGACCGATGGACGCTACCCTGACAGCGAAGCACCCAAGGACTTCAAAAACGAACCCGTGATCCGGCACGACGGCCTCCTGGATTTGAAGGACGGTACGGACTTCGTCACCATCTCCAACAGTCAGCTCCGCGACCATGACAAGACCAGCCTCCTGGGCTCCGGCGATGAACACGTGGACAAGGACGGCGGGAAACTGCGCGTCAGCTTCATCTCGAACCTGTTCGAGAACACCCAGCAACGCGGACCCCGCGTCCGATTCGGTCAGGTTCACGTCCTGAACAACTACTTTGTAGGGAGCACCGACGATCCGGACTACCCCATGATCAGCGAGGCGCAGGGTGGAACCAGCTACTTCCTGGGAGCGGGGTATGACTCAAGGATCTTCTCCGAATACAACGCCTTCGACTACAACGGCGCTGATGCGGATAAGTCCATCACCGTGAGCAGCTACAACGGCAACATGTTCAGCGACACCGGATCCTGGTTCAACGGCGAGTCCGTCAACATGAACGCCGTGGCCGAGGATTCCTTCGCGCAGCGGAAAGCTGCCGCGATCGCGGCCGCAGCTGAGTCTGGGACTCCGGTGCCTGATTGGGCCAATCGTAACTTCACGTCCGACGTCGGGTGGTCACCTTCGGAAGTCTATGGATACCAGACGCTGAAATCGCCAGCCGCTGTCCGGAACGCCGTGCTCAACTTCTCGGGGCCCGGAGTGATTAAGGTCCGCGAGGGGAAGTAGCAACGGCGCGGTTGAACGAGGGCAAAGCGAAGCCCCGGCCCGCCTGATGGCGGACCGGGGCCTGTCTTGCTTTGGTGACCAGTTACTTGGTGATCGGGCCGAGTACCGGATCGTCGACGTAAGCCGTCTTGACGTTTTCTGCCGTAACGATCTGCGGGGGCAGGAGGAACGCGGGGACGGTCTTGACACCGTTCTTGTAGGAGTCCTTGTCGTTGATCTCCAGCTGCTTGCCGGCCTGGAGGTCCTTCACCATGGTGATGGCGTGCTCAACGAGCTTGCGGGTGTCCTTGTTGATGGTGGAGTACTGCTCGCCGGCGATGATCGACTTCACGGACTCAACTTCCGAGTCCTGACCGGTCACGATGGGAAGCGGCTTGCCGGCGGCCTTGACGGAGGTCAGGACTGCACGGGCCAGGGTGTCGTTCGGGGAGAGAACGCCATCCAGCGAAGCGGTGCCGTAGCTGCCGGTGAGCAGTGTGTCAGCGCGACGCTGGGCATTTTCAGCCTTCCAGCCCTGGGTTACAGCTTGCTCGAACGAGGTCTGGCCGGACAGGACCTTAAGGGTTCCGTCATCGATCTTCGGCTTCAGGACACTCATGGCGCCGTCAAAGAAGACCTTCGCGTTGGCATCATCCGGGGAACCGGCAAAGAGCTCGACGTTGTACGGTCCGGTTGCCTTCTTGGCCTTCATGCCGTCCAACAGGGCCTGACCCTGCAGTTCGCCAACCTTGAAGTTGTCGTAGGCCACGTAGTAGTCCACGTTCTCGGTGTTGAGAAGCAGACGGTCATAAGCGATGATCGTGGCGCCGGATTCCTTGGCCTGCTGGAGCTGCGTACCCAGCTGGGCGCCGTCGATGGCTCCCACAATGATGACCTTGGCGCCCTTGGTGACCATGGCACTGATCTGGTTTTGCTGCTCGGACACGCCGCCGTTGGCGAACTGGACGTCGGCCTTGAAACCGGCGCCGGTGAGGCCGTCGTTGAACAGCTTCTCCGCAAGAACCCAGTTTTCACTGGTCTTCTGCGGAAGTGCGACGCCGATCAGCGAGTCCTTGGGGAACGCTTCCCCGCCTGCTGTGCTGCTGCTTGAGCCGCTGTCAGTGCGGCCGCAGGCTGTCAGCGCCAGTGCCGCGATGGCAGCGACTGCTGCTGCCTTTCCTGCTTTACCAAACATTCGCATATCTTGGTTCACTTTCTGTGTGGGTGGGGTGGAGCGAGTCTGTCAGGAAGCGGATTACGCCTCCTTGGAGATGACCTCTTTGGTTGTTGTGGTTTCGTCAGGCTTGATCTCGTTGTTATTCCGCTGGAAACCCTTGATCAGCATGCCCGTAATGGACCTCTTGCCTTGGGACTTGTTGTAGACATCGAAAGCGACCGCGGCCAGGAGCACCAGGCCCTTGATGATCTGGGTGAGGTCGGCGCCGACACCCAGGAGCTGGAGACCGTTGTTCAGGACAGCCATCACCAGGCCACCTACGATCGAGCCGATCACGGTACCAACGCCACCGGTAACGGCAGCGCCACCGATGAAGACGGCTGCGATCGCATCCAGTTCCCAGCCCACGCCGTCAAACGGTCCTGATGCCGTGGAGCGGGCAACGAAGATCATGCCGGCCAGTCCGGCCAGGATGGACATGTTCATCATGACCATGAAGTTGACCTTCTTGGACTGGACGCCGGAGAGTTCGGCTGCGTGGCGGTTGCCACCCACCGCGTATACGTGACGGCCAAGGACCGTCTTGTCAGCGACGAATCCGTAGATGAGGACCAGCACGGCGAGGATCAGGCCAGGGATGGGGAAGGAGGTTCCGGGGCGGCCGGTTGCGAACAGGTACGTTGCGTAGAGGATGGCACCGCAGATCAGGACCAGCTTGGTGACTTCCACCCAGAGCTCGGGAACGTCTGCGCCAAGGGCCTTCGCGGCGGCACGGGCACGCAGGGACATGATCACAACCAGTGCTGCAGCCACAATGCCGATGAGCAGCGTGAGGTTGTTGAAGCCGGTGTTCGGGCCGATCTCCGGCAGGTATCCGGAACCAATGAACTGGAAGTCCTTGGATACCGGGATGGTGTTGGACTTGCCCACGAACTGGTTGAAGCCGCGGAACAAGAGCATGCCGGCCAAGGTCACGATGAAGGCCGGGATGCCCACATACGCTGTCCAAAGTCCTTGCCAGGCGCCGATCACCGCACCCAGAAGCAGGCCGAAGAGCACGCCTGCCCACCAAGGCAAGCCCCAGTCCCGCATGGCGAGGGCAACTGATACGCCCACGAATGCTGCCACGGAACCTACGGAGAGGTCGATGTGGCCGGCGATGATGACCAGGACCATGCCAATTGCCAGGATCAGGATGTAGGAGTTGCCGTTGAACAGGTTGATCACGTTGCCTGGGGTCAGCGTGCGGCCCCCGGTGAAGATCTGGAAGAAGACGATAAGTGCCACCAGGGCGAAGATCATGCCGAACTGGCGGGTATTGCCACCAAATAGCTTCTTGAGCGCGTTCATTGTTTTGGTCCTTGTGTCAGGAAGGGGTAAGGCTGGGCCAACGGTCAGGCTGTCTTGCGGGCGGAAGTCATGAGCTTCATGAGGCTTTCCTGGGTTGCTTCGTTCTTGTCCAGGACGCCGGTGATGGCGCCCTCAAAAATGGTGTAGATGCGGTCGGACAGGCCCAGGAGCTCCGGAAGTTCCGAGGAAATGACAATCACTCCCTTGCCTTGGTTGGCGAGCCTCTGGATGATGCCGTAGATCTCGTATTTGGCACCCACATCGATACCGCGGGTGGGTTCATCCAGGATCAGGAGGTCCGGGTCAGTGAACATCCACTTGGCCAGCACCACCTTCTGTTGGTTGCCGCCGGAGAGCTTGGCAACACCTTCCTCAACCGACGGAGTCTTGGTGCGCAGGGATTTCCGGTACTCCTCGGCAACGGAGAATTCCTTGCGGGCGTCTACCACGGTGTAGTTGCTGATCTTGTCCAGAGCGGCAGCAACCGTGGTGGTCTTGATGTCGTCCAGCAGGTTCAGGCCCAGCGACTTGCGGTCTTCTGTGACGTAACCGAGCCCGGCGTCGATCGCTTGACGGACGCTGCGGAGGTTGACCGGCCTGCCGTCCTTGTACACCTGCCCCTTGATGAAGCGTCCGTAGGAGTGGCCGAACAGGGACCGGGCAAGTTCCGTGCGTCCGGCGCCCATGAGGCCGGCGAAGCCCACAATTTCGCCCCGGCGGACGTAGAAGTTGGAGCCTTTGCAGATCAGGCGGTCTTGGATCTGGGGGTGTCCAACCGTCCAGTCCTTGACCTCGAAGAAGACTTCACCGATCTTTGGTTCGTGATCCGGGAAGCGGGACTCGAGCGTCCTGCCCACCATCCCCTTGATGATGCGGTCCTCGTCCACGCCATCCCGCTTGACGTTCAGCGTTTCGATCGACTTGCCGTCGCGGATGATGGTGATCTCGTCGGCGATCTGTTCGATCTCGTTGAGCTTGTGGGAAATGATGATCGAGGTGATGCCCTTGCCTTTGAGGCCGAGGATCAGGTCCAGGAGGTGCTGGGAATCGGACTCGTTCAGCGCGGCGGTGGGCTCGTCCAGGATCAGCAGGCGAACGGACTTGTTCAGTGCCTTTGCGATCTCCACCAGCTGCTGCTTGCCCACACCGATTTCCTTGATGGGGGTGTCCGGGTCCTCCCTCAGGCCCACGCGGGCCAGCAGTTCCATGGAACGCTTGCGCGCTTCTGCCCAGTCGATCACACCCCACTTGGTGGGTTCGTTGCCCAGGAAGATGTTCTCCATGATGGACAGTTCCGGGATCAATGCCAGTTCCTGGTGGATGATCACAATGCCGGCCGCTTCGCTTGCGCGGATGTCCTTGAACTGCTGCGTCGCGGCTTGGTACACGATGTCGCCCGTGTAGCTGCCGTAGGGGTAGACGCCGGACAGCACCTTCATCAGGGTTGATTTCCCTGCCCCGTTTTCTCCGCAGATGGCGTGGATTTCTCCGGCCATCACGCGCAGGCTCACATTCGACAAGGCCTTCACGCCTGGGAATTCCTTCGTGATCGAGCGCATCTCCAAGAGGATGGGATCACCTTGCGTGTCGAGGGATGTCATCAGCCCTTACGCCTCCAATGCATGACTTCGTTGTCGGCCCCGCAATGGCGAGGCTGTCTGATCAAAAAGTAAACTGGATCACCCGTCTTGTCGTCAAGACTTGAACGCATGATCCAGCTAACGATTTCGTTACCTACCGGTAATACCGGCGTGTTGGAACACCAAAGCTGCTGCTCCGAGCGCTTCTGCGCGTGCCCCGAGGGAGGACATCGCCAAGTGCGTCGTCTCGCCCACCACAGGTACCGCGTGGCGCACCAGGCCCCTCCGGATGGGGTCCAAAAGGAGGTCGCCGAGGCCTGCCAGCGGACCGCCCACCACAATGACCTCCGGGTTGATCAGGTTGGAGACGTTGCCCAGCGCACGGCCTACCGCCAGTCCGGCGTCGTCCACTACGCGTTGGGTGGCAGAGTCACCGGCGAGGCAGTTTCGGACGATGTCCTGCGGCGTCAACTGCGCCTCCAGGCCGCGCCCTAGCAACTCGATCATGGTGGTGGTGGAGGCTATCGTTTCGAGGCAACCCCTGTTTCCGCAGCGGCACACCAGTCCGTGCTCGTGAATGGTTGCGTGGCCGATTTCCCCGGTAATGCCAACATTGCCGTAGTAGGGAAATCCATTGAGGATCAGGCCGGCGCCGATGCCCGAGCCGATCTTGAGGAACATCAGGTTTGAGACCCCACTGTGGGGCCCCCAGGTCACCTCCGAGAGGGCGCCCAAGTTTGCGTCGTTATCAACGAACACGGGGCAGTTCAGTGCTTCCTCCAGCCGATGGAGGATGTCGATGCCTACCCATTCCGGCAAGATAGCGCCCTGGGCCACGGTGCCGGATCGGCGGTCGATGGGGCCCGGAATGCCGGCACCGGCTCCCACCACGGCAGTACGGTCAATCCCATTCTCCTGGAGCAGTTTTTCAAGCAGCAGGACCGCGGCAGCAATGCCTTCCTCGGCCTGGTGCCCCAGCGGCAATTCGATGTAATCCTCGGCAATGACGTGATAGCCCAGCGAGGCAAGGACTACCCGCAGGTGGCGGCGTCCGAAGTCGATTCCGACGGCGACCGCTCCGTTGCTGTTCAGCCGCACGTTGGTCGCCCGGCGTCCGGAGCTCGTGGTGGGCTCCGTGGATACCAAGCCGGCGTCCTGCATGATTTTGACGATGTTGGAAACCGTTGCCGTGGAAAGCCCGGTCTGCCGTGAGAGCTCTGCTTGCGTGGAGGGCCCGCTCAATAGACACTCGATAATGCGCTGCTGATTCAGGTGGCGCAGTGCGGACTGCGAGCCGGGTTTTCTCGGATGGCTCTTCGTTGAGCGCTGCGTTGCGGACATGACAAGAAGATTGCCCCACAAGCGAGCTTGTAGTCAAGAAGTGAACACAAGGAGTCAATCATTACCGACATACTCCAATGCATGAACACTGCACCTGTACCCCTTGTGAGGCCCGCTATGCGCTCGAAGTTCACCGTTAGGGCGCATAGCGAGCCTCGCAACGTAAGGGGTTGGGGGCAATGCGTCCTGCTTTCGTGGCGTGCGGGTCCAAACGCCCTAACATCCGGTTCCCATGCCTGCCTACTCTGGAAGCAAGAAGATCCCGACGCTATCGGTCCGGTGTGAACGAAACCTAGGTGGTAATGATGCTGCTCTCAGTCCTGCAGGCGAACGCTTCCGTCATGGATGTTGAAGCGAACCTGCGCACAATCGATGACGCCGCGCAGCGCGCCGCCCAGGCGGGGGCCGGGCTGCTCCTCACCCCGGAGCTGTTCCCCGTGGGATACGCCCCTCTGCGTCTGCACGCCGAACTGGACCCTGCCACCCTCCCGGGCGTTCGTGAACGCCTGGCCTCCATCGCTCGCCGGCATAAGATCGGCCTGGTCTACAGCCTTCCGGCGGTGAGCTTGCAGCTGCCAGCGCACGACGACGACGCGCAGCCGGCTGCCGCTGACAACGGCTGGAACATCACGGCTACTTTGCTGGACGCCTCTGGCGCCGAAGTCCTCAACTACGCCAAGGTGCATCTCTTCGGCCCGGAGGAGCACAAAGCATTTGTGGCCGCACAAGAACCTCCCGCCGTCGTGGATTTCAACGGGATCCGTACGTCCATGCTCATCTGCTACGACGTCGAGTTCCCGGAAGCCGTTCGTGCCGCTGCCACCAGAGGCGCCGAACTCCTCCTGGTGCCTACCGCCTTGTCTGCCGGATTCGATAATGTGCCTCAGGTCCTGATCCGGGCGCGCGCGTTGGAGAGCCAGTTGAACGTTGCCTATGCCAACCACAGTGGGCATGAGGACGTGTACAACTTCCTGGGCGGCAGTGTTGTGGCCGGACCGGACGGTTCCTTGCTTGCAGCGGCGGGGGAGTCCGCTGCGCTCTTGTTCGCCGAGGTTGGCACCGAGTCAGTCAAGGCAGCACGCGACGAAGTCCCATACCTGCGCGAACGTCGGCCGGAGCTGTACGCCAACTGGGATAAGTAAGCAGAAAGACAAGCGCGTCTAGTCACCCGTCCCATCAACAGGAAGGCCGGCCACCAGCTCGTCCACATACTGCAGGGCGAACCACAGTTCGGCGCGCACCTGCGCCTGGTTAAGGTCCATGTCCAACAGCTCAGCCAGCACGCCGATCTGCCGCCGCACGCTGTTCCTGTGCAGCCCCAGCAGTTTGGCGGAACCGTCCCAGCTGCCATTTTCACTGAGCCACCCCCGGAGGACAGCCAACAGTGGGTCGCGACGGTCCGATTCCAGCTCGAGCACGGGCGCCAAGAGCCTTTCGGCAAGCAGGGTTCCCGCTTCGCGCCCCAAAAGACCGGCAACGGACCAGGTCACCTCATCCACGCGTGCGCTCTTGCCCGTGGTCACCACGCGGCTGCGCAAGGAGCTCGCCCGTTGGTAGGCCGCTTGGAGCCCAAGGAGCTCCGTCGGTTCGCCAATGACCAGCCGCCAGCCAAGTTTTTCCACATCAGAGAGCAGCGAGTCATCAACCTTCAACCGGGTAATGGCTGCGAAACCGTAGTCGGTGATCTCCACCAGCTTGGTGTCGAAAAGCCTGCGCCATTGCAGCAGCTCACGCACCGGCCCATCGTCCGCGGCGCCGTTCACCCTGACACCTTGAACCACCCGCATCTGCCCGGATCTGGTGGACGATAAGCTCTGGGCCAGCAGATCCTTGAGGCCATTGACGTGTTTGGTAGAGCCGGACGCCAGCGAGTCAGGGTGCAGCAGGACCGCCGTGGCCAACTGACTCGGAGCCAGCGAGCCACTGGTCCGCTGCCGAACCAACAACTCCAACAGGCCAACGGCGGACTGCACCACGTTGTTCTGCGCAGGCGTGAGGGGTGTATCCGAACCAAGAATCAGCGCGCCCAGGTTGGCGTCCTTGGTGCTGCGCAACGGATGCCCGAACACCAAAGCTGAGCCCGGCTGTTCGAAACCATCCATTTCCACGCGCGGACCACTGCCGGACAGCAGCCGCTCCAGCATGGGCGAAAGCAAGGAAAGCTCGACGCCGCTGCTGCCGCCGGCGTTGTGTCCGGCGGTATTCTGTCCAGCGGCATTGTGCCCGCGCGCCCGGACCCGCCCGTCAGCGCCCACAAGAACGGCCCAGACCGGTACCCGCTGCACGAGGGCGGCGAGAAGTTCGTGTTCGGGCCTGGGGGAGAGAACCGCCCGCATGAGCTGCCGGTTGGTCTCCGCCAGCCGCCGGAAAACTTTGGCGTTGTCCGTTTCCAGGAGCTGGGAAAACTCCAACCCGATTGCCGCGAACGGTACGGACTCCGGCACCTCGAACAAGGTGAGGTTGTGCTTCCGGCAGGCGTCGAGCAGGACGTCAGGGACGGCGTCGAAATAGGGTCTTATCCCAAACCCGAGGGCTGCCACCTTGGCGCCCACGAGCCGCTGGACGTAGGCATCCACCTTGGCCGCCGAGCCGCCTTCCCCAAGGAAAGGCAACCCGGCGGTGAGGAGGAACTCGCCCTCCGGCAGGTAAGGCGTGGGATCTTCGAGCTCACTCGGTTCAACCCATCGCAGCAGCGAGGCGCCGCTGCCGCCGTCGTGAAGCATTTTCAACTCCGGCGGCAGCTGCTCCACGAACTGTTCGAGTGTGACGAAACTCAGGCGGGCAGTGGCGGCCTCAGGCGACATCGTCCTGCCCGGCGGTGGCCGGCTCCTGGTAGTCGGGGCACTGGTAAGCGGTAGTGGCGTAAGCCCGGGGTAGTCGGGGCGCGATCCTGTTGATGATTTCGTCGCCGTGACTGCCTATACCCGCGCCCCAGTCGTCGGCACTCGCCGCCCCGTCGGCCGGATCGCCGAATAACACTGCGGTATCCCCAACGTTTATCCCTGAAGCGTCCGGGCCGAGGTCCACCATGAACTGGTCCATGCACACCTTGCCGATCACCGGCACGCTGCGGCCCGCAATGTTCACTACCGAGCGTCCGCTGATGCCCTTGGGGATGCCGTCCGCGTAGCCGAGCGGGATGAGGCCCAGGTAGCGGGGTTCGTAGGTGATGGCCTGGTGTTCGTAGCTCACGCCGGTGCCTGCCGGGACCTTCTTGACCATGACCAGCGGAGCCGTGACGCTGAGCGCTGGCCGCAATCCGAAGTCGGACGGGTTCAGGTGGTCCGCAGGTGCAAGTCCGTAGATAGCCAACCCTGCGCGGACCATGTCGAAGTGGAATTCGGGCCGGTCCAGGATATTCGCGGAGCTGGAAACGTGGCGGAGTTCCGGGCTGAGCCCGGCGTCGCGTGCCTCGCGGACGGCGTCCTCGAACTCTGCGACGGCAGTGGCGTTCCCCGGGTGGGCGGGGACATCGGCCCAGGCCAGGTGGGTCCACAGCCCCCTTACGCGGAGGGTGCCGTCAAGTTCAGCTTGCCGCGCCTGTGCCACAAGTTCAGGCCAATCTTCCTTGCGCGCACCGCCGCGGCTCAGGCCGCTGTCCAGTTCCAGATGCACGACGGCGGGACGGCCAAGGCGTTGTGCGATGCCTGCCAATACCTCCAGTTGGCTGACGCTCCCGAGGGAAACATCGATGTCATTCTCCAAGGCCTCAAGGATGGCGGCGCTGGTCTGGGATGCCAGATACAGCCAGGAAAGGATGGGCACGGTGATGCCCGCCTGGCGAAGTGAAATGGCCTCTCTGAGCTGGGCCGTCCCGAGCCAGTCCGCTCCGGCGTCAACTGCTGTTCGCGCCACTTCCACCAGGCCATGGCCGTAGGCGTTGCCCTTGACCACTGCCATGAAGAACGGCGCCTCGGTGCGCTTCTTCAGGGCCCTGACATTCTCTGAAATGGCGGACAGGTCCACGATGACCTGCCCGGAAAGGGCGGCCGGAGCTACCTCTTGATAGTGTGCATTACGTCTCATGGTTGAACACTATAGGTCATTTTGCACCATGATGAGAGGTGGCTCACATGCCAGTCTTGTGGAGGGGAAATCGAAACTACTTTGAAGGGACGTCAAGGGTGACTGTGCCTGTGAACACCAAAAACCCGGCAGCGGCAAGCATCGCCAGGCCGAGCCTGGGAGCCCAGCTCCTGCGCCGCAAGCCGATCGGCCAGATGGTCAACGAGGCCGGAAGCGGCGAAGGCGGCACGCCGTTGGTCCGCAGCTTCGGGGTCCTCCAGCTGACCATGATCAGCGTTGGCGCCACGCTTGGCACCGGCATCCTGGTGATCCTTGGCGAGTCCGTGCCACTGGCAGGGCCGGCCATCTGGATCTCGTTCGTCATTGCCGGTTTGGCTGCGCTGCTCTCCGCAGTGTCCTACGCCGAAATGGCCGGGCTCGTGCCGGTGGCAGGCTCCAGCTACTCCTACTCCTACGCCACCATGGGCGAAGGCATGGCCTGGATCTGCGGCTGGTGCCTGGTGTTGGAATACGCCGTCTCCGTGGCAGCCGTTGCTGTTGGTGCCGGGCAGTACGTGAACGAGACCCTCGCCGCGTTCGGCCAGGTCCTGCCTGATGCCATGAGCCAGCCGCCGGGAGACGGGGGCTTGGTGAACGTACCGGCCATGGTGATCGTCATTCTTGCCATGATCCTGCTGGTCCGGGGAGCCCGCGAGAGTGCATGGATCAACACCGCCATTGTCATCATCAAGGTGGGCATCCTGATCTTCTTCTGCGCCGTGGCCTTCACCGCCTTCAACGCAGGCAACTTCGAGCCGCTGCTGCCCATGGGCGCCGCCGGTGTTTCTGCCGCAGCGTCCAGTGTCTTCTTCTCCTACATCGGTTTCGACGCCGCCTCCACAGCCGGCGAGGAAGCCAGAAATCCCAAGCGTGACCTGCCCCGGGCCATCATGCTCTCCATGGTGATCGTCACCAGCATCTACGTCCTGGTTGCTGTGGCAGCCATCGGGGCCCGCCCCTGGAACTGGTTCGACGGCACGGAAGCTGCGCTGGTGCAGATCCTTCACGAGATCACCGGCCAGCCTTGGATTGCCTTGGTCTTCTCCATCGGCGCTGTGCTGGCCATCGCCAGCATCGTTCTGACCGTTCTCTACGGCCAAACCCGCATCATGCTCTCCATGTCCCGCGACGGCATGATGCCCAAAGTCTTCGGCCGCGTATCCCGCCGTACCGGCACCCCGGTGGCCGGCACGCTCATCATTGGCACCGCCGTCGCCCTCACCGCGGGCCTGGTCCCGCTGGGTGCGCTGGCGGATGCCACCAGCATCGGCACGCTCTTTGCCTTCGCCCTGGTCAATGTGGCCGTCATTTACCTCCGGCGCAACCGCCCCGACTTGGAGCGGAGCTTCCGGGTGCCGCTGTACCCCATCACGCCCATCCTTGGCACCCTCATGTGTGCGTACCTGATGCTCAACCTCGGCGCGGATACCTGGATTACCTTCGGCGTCTGGATGCTGGTGGGTGTCGCCATCTACTTCGGCTATGGACGCCGGAACTCCAAGGTAGCCGCGCTCAGCGAGCAGGACTACCGTGAACTAACCACCAGGGCCGTGAGCCCGGAACCTGTGAAAGCAGAAAACTCATGACCATTGCCACCGAGCTCCCTGTCGTCGAGAAACCAGGTGCGCCCACCTCAGACGCAACTGGAGCCCCCATCACCATGCTGAACCCGGATTTCCCGTTCAGCTACGATCATTACCTGGCGCACCCGGACGGGCTCGGCTCGGTTCCCGAGGAGCTCTACGGCACAGAAGTCGCGATTATTGGCGCCGGCCTGTCCGGACTCGTTACTGCCTACGAGTTGATGAAACTCGGCCTCAAACCAGTGATTTACGAGGCCGACCAAATCGGTGGTCGTCTCCGGACAGCCAGTTTCCCCTCCGCTCCGGGCATCGTGGCGGACCTTGGCGGCATGCGATTCCCCGTTTCCGGCAAAGCGTTCTACCACTACGTGGACCTTCTTGGCCTGGACACCAACGAGTTCCCTAACCCCATGGCGCCGGCCACGTCCAGCACCGTGATTGAGCTCGCCGGCAAGAAGCACTACGCCACCACATCCGATGAACTGCCGGAGTTCTTCCGCGAGGTTGCCGACGCATGGAAAGCAGCAGTCAACGACGGCGCGGCCTTCGCTGAGATGCAGGAGGCCATCAAGGCCCGCGACACCAAGCGGATCAAGGAACTCTGGAACGCACTCCTCCCGGAGCTCGACGAGCAAACGTTCTACGGCTTCATCGCCGCGAGCAAGTCCTTCAAGGAGGCAGGGTTTGCGCACCGCGAAGCCTTCGGCCAGGTGGGCTTTGGCACGGGTGGCTGGGACACCGACTTCCCCAACTCCATCCTCGAAATCCTCCGCGTGGTCTACACCGACGCCGACGACCAGCACCGCTCCATCGCTGGAGGAGCGCAACGGCTCCCCGAGGCACTCTGGAACCACGCGCCGTCGGGCCTTTCATACTGGCCGGAAGGCACCTCGCTGTCGTCGCTGCACAGCGGTTCGCCGCGCGGAGCCGTGGACAACATCCGCCGGGCAGAAAACGGCGACCTCGTGGTCCGCGAGAACTGGGGCCGCGAAGCCACGTACCAAGCCGTGGTGACCACCTGCCAGTCCTGGCTGCTGTCCACGCGCATCCACACCGAGGAAGCACTGTTCCCGGCAGAACTGTGGACGGCGATCGAGCGCTCGCACTACATGCAGTCGTCCAAGACGTTCGTCATGGTGGACCGCCCGTTCTGGAAGGACATTGATCCGGAGACCGGACGCGAAGTCCTCTCCATGACGCTCACCGACCGCCTCAACCGGGCCACGTACTTGCTCGACGACGGTCCGGACAAGCCCGCCGTGATGCTCCTGTCCTACACCTGGAACGACGACGCCCTGAAGTGGTTGGCCCTCACCGCCGAGGAACGCGTCAAGCTCATGCTGCACTCGTTGGAGCAGATCTACCCGGGCGTGGACATCGCAAGCCACATCGTGGGGCAGCCCATCACCGTGTCCTGGGAAGCGGATCCCAACTTCATGGGCGCGTTCAAGGCCAACCTGCCCGGACACTACCGCTACCAGCAGCGCCTGTTCACCCACTTCAAGCAGGACCGGTTGCCGGAGCACCAGCGCGGAATCTTCCTCGCCGGCGACGACGTGTCCTTCACTGCCGGCTGGGCAGAAGGCGCCGTGACCACGGGCCTGAATGCCGTGTGGGGAGTGGTGAACCACCTGGGTGGCTCGTCCGCAGACGGAAACCCAGGACCGGGCGACCTCCTGGACGAGCTCGGCCCGATCTCTTTGGACTAAACCCTAGCGTTGCGAGGCCTGCTCTGCGTCCCAAACCAATCGCGGGGCCCACACCGCCCGGGTTCCCTGGCTGAGCTAGCGAAGCCAGGGAGGCTGTGGGGATGCAGAGCGGGCCTCGCATTCGTCAGTTAAGCGTGCATTTCCCTGTGCGCCGCAGCGAGTTCCTTGTATTGGGCAGCGTTGTGCTTCACGCCCTCGAACTCTTCGTCCGTAAGTTCACGGCGTACCTTGGCTGGGACACCGGCAACCAAGGAGCGCGGAGGAATCACGGTGCCCTCCAGAACCACTGCGCCGGCAGCGATGAGCGAGCCCGTGCCAATCACCGCGCCGTTGAGGATAGTGGCGCTCATGCCAATGAGGCAGTCGTCCTCCACAGTGCATCCATGGACCACGGCGCTGTGCCCCACGGACACGCGCTCGCCCACGGTGCAGGGAAAGCCGGGGTCTGCGTGGAGGACTACGTTGTCCTGTAGGTTCGATCCCGCGCCGACGCTGATCGCGGCTGTATCTGCCCGGACGGAGACGCCGTAGAAGGCGCTGGAGTCCTCGGCCAACGTTGCCTTGCCGATGATCGATGCCGTTGGTGCCACGAAGGCAGATTCATGGATGGCCGGGGTGTCCCCGGCGAAAGTGTAAGAGGGAGCCATAGGCCCCAGCCTACTTCCCATGTAGGTCGCAGCTGAGCGCGTTATGAGCGCTCAAAACGCGCTCAACTGCGACTCAGTTGGGTGCGGGGGTGCGGGGGTGCGGAAGACGGAGCGGTGCTAGTTGAAAACCACGGTGCGGGTGCCGTCCAGAAGAACCCGGTGTTCGGCGTGCCACTGGACCGCCTGGGCAAGTGTTCGGCCTTCCACATCGCGGCCCATCTGGACAAACTGGGCAGCCGTGCGCGCGTGGTCCACGCGGATGACTTCCTGCTCGATGATCGGCCCCTCGTCGAGGTCCGCCGTCACGTAATGGGCCGTGGCGCCGATGATCTTCACACCACGCGCATGAGCCTGGTGGTACGGCTTGGCGCCCTTAAAGGAAGGCAGGAAGGAGTGGTGGATGTTGATGGACTTGCCGTTCAACTCCGTGCACAAATCATTGGAGAGGACCTGCATGTAACGGGCCAGGACGGTGAGCTCAACATCGTGCTCGGCGATCAACTTCAGCAGCTGCGCCTCGGCCTGCGGTTTGGTTTCGGGCGTCACCGGGATGTGGTGGAACGGGATGCCGTAGAACTCCGCCAACGACTCAAGGTCACGGTGGTTGGACACGATGGCCGGAACGTCAATTGGCAAGGTGCCGGTGCGCTGCTGGAAGAGTAGATCGTTCAGGCAGTGCGCGTCCTTGGAGCACAGGATGATGGTGCGGACCTTCTCGCCAACAGGGTTGATCTGCCAGGTCATGCCGAAGGATTCGGCTACCGGACGCAGCGCGGCCGCCAGTTCCTCCTGGGAGGACGCGGTGGTTGCCTCCACGCGCATGAAGAAGTTGCCTGTGCTGGGGCTTCCGTACTGCTGGGAGTCGGCAATGTTGCAGCCGGCCCCGAGGAGGGCTCCGGCTACCGCATGGACGATGCCGGGGCGGTCGGGGCAGGAGAGTGTTACAACGAAAGCGGTGGAGTCAGTCACACGATCAAGCCTACCCGTGCAGCCTTGTTGTACTGTTAACGGGTCGCAACTGGCGTTGGGTGGACTACCACCAGGGAGCGGCAATCATGAAGACCACGGATCGTACGCCTGGGCCGAGGGTCATGTCTTACCGCTGCACGCACGTGACCGGTCCCTGACGTCATCAAGGGGACGCGGGAATGCTGCTGCCGGTAGCCTGACCTGTAGCATCACCCGTTGCCTAGCCAGGAGATCTCCGTGACTACCACAACCACTTCCGCGTCTGTCAGCAACCAGTCGCTCGCCGATCTCGATCCCGAGATCGCAGCAGTCCTCAACCAGGAACTCGGCCGCCAGCGCGGCACCCTGGAAATGATTGCGTCCGAAAACTTCGCCCCCCGCGCCGTCATGGAAGCCCAGGGCTCCGTCCTGACCAACAAGTACGCCGAGGGCTACCCGGGCCGCCGCTACTACGGCGGCTGTGAGTACGTCGACATCGCCGAGCAGCTTGCGATCGACCGCGTCAAGGAACTCTTTGGCGCCGAGTACGCCAACGTCCAGCCGCACTCCGGTGCCCAGGCCAACGCTGCTGCGCTGTCCGCCATGATCACCCCGGGCGACAAGATCCTTGGCCTGTCCCTGGCACACGGCGGTCACCTGACGCACGGCATGAAGCTCAACTTCTCCGGAAAGCTCTACAACGTAGCTGCCTACCAGGTTGAAGAAGACAACTTCCGCATCGACATGGACAAGCTGCGCGAGCAGGCCATTGCTGAGAAGCCGCAGGTCATCATCGCCGGCTGGTCCGCGTACCCGCGTCACCTCGACTTCGCTGCCTTCCGCTCCATCGCTGATGAGGTGGGCGCCCTCCTCTGGACGGACATGGCACACTTCGCCGGATTGGTCGCAGCAGGCCTGCACCCGAGCCCGGTGCCGCACTCCGACGTCGTCACCTCCACGGTTCACAAGACCCTCGCAGGTCCGCGTTCCGGCGTGATCCTGGCAAAGCAGGAGTGGGCCAAGAAGCTCAACTCCAACGTCTTCCCGGGCCAGCAGGGCGGCCCGCTCATGCATGTCATCGCCGCCAAGGCTGTTGCCTTCAAGATCGCCGGCAGCGAAGAGTTCAAGGAGCGCCAGGAGCGCGTCCTCGAGGGTGCCAAGATCATCGCCGACCGCCTGAACCAGTCCGATGTTGCCGAAGCAGGCGTCTCGGTCCTCACCGGCGGCACCGATGTTCACCTGGTCCTGGTTGACCTGCGCAACTCGCAGCTGGACGGCCAGCAGGCCGAAGACCTCTTGCACTCCGTGGGCATCACCGTGAACCGCAACGCTGTTCCGTTCGACCCCCGCCCGCCGATGGTTACCTCCGGCCTCCGCATCGGTACGCCTGCCCTGGCTACCCGCGGATTCGGTGCCACCGAGTTCACCGAGGTTGCCGAGATCATCGCCACCGCGCTCAAGGCGGGCTCCGCCGCCGACGTTGACAGCCTCCAGGCCCGCGTCGACAAGCTGGCCGCTGACTTCCCGCTGTACCCGCAGCACGAGCAGTGGTAATCCGCATTTTCCGCGGATAAAAGCATTACCCGGGCCTTGAACCGGAGCCGACGGGATCCGCCGCCACACCTACGGCGGCGGGTCCCGTTGGCATGAGCCATTAGGTCACCCACCAGAAAGAGCAGATGGAATGACACAGTCCACCGCACAGATCCTTGACGGCAAGGCCACCGCCGCAGCCATCAAGGCAGAACTGACCACTCGCGTTTCCGTCCTCGCCGCCAAGGGAATCGTCCCCGGCCTGGGCACCATCCTGGTGGGTTCGGACCCCGGCAGCACCTGGTACGTGGGTGGCAAGCACAAGGACTGCGCTGAGGTAGGCATCCAGTCCATTCGCCGCGACCTCCCCGAAGACATTTCCCAGGAAGACCTCCTGGAGGTTGTCCGCGAGCTCAACGACAACCCGGAATGCACCGGCTACATCGTCCAGCTTCCGCTGCCCAAGCACATTGACCAGGACGTCATTCTCGAAGCCATGGATCCTGACAAGGATGCCGACGGCCTGCACCCCATGAACCTTGGCCGCTTGGTGGCCAACGTCAACGGCGAAATGAAGTCCCCGCTGCCCTGCACGCCCAAGGGCTGCGTGGAACTGCTCCGCCGCCACAACATTGAACTCAAGGGCAAGCGCGTCCTGGTGGTTGGCCGCGGCGTCACCATCGGCCGTCCCATTGGCCTTTTGCTCACCCGCAAGGAAGTCAACGCCACGGTCATCCTTGCGCACACCGGAACGGTGGACCTGCCCGCAGAACTGAAGCAGGCCGACGTCGTGATTGCCGCTGCCGGCGTGCCGCACATGATCAAGGCTGAAGACCTCAAGCCGGGCGCCATAGTGCTCGACGTCGGCGTCAGCCGTGTGGACGACGGCAACGGTAAAGCTGTTGTCACCGGAGATGTGGATCCGGCGGCTGCCGACGTCGCCGCTTGGCTGTCCCCGAACCCGGGCGGCGTGGGGCCGATGACCCGTGCCATGCTGCTCGCGAACGTGGTGGAGAGCGCCGAACGCCAAGCTGGCATCGCGTAGTTTCCTCGAACACGGCAGGGCGCCTACTCCCCACGGAGTAGGCGCCCTGCTCCGTTAACCCGACGACTTACCGGCGGTCCGAAGCTAGTCTCTGTGTATGCAGCCCCGTTTCTCAGAGTCAAAGCGGCATCCGGGGTCAAAGCGGCACACGGGCCCCCCACGAATTCCGGGCCAGCGCAGATTCGTTGGTCCTCCCACGAGTTTCATCGTCATCACCGTTGCAGTGATCCAGCTGGTGGGGTCCCTGTTTTCCGCGAGCCACCAGGACTCGCCCCGTCCGCTCGATGCCCTTGCGATCATGCTGCTCCTGGCCGGTCCGGCCGGGCTGGCATTCCGCAAGCGGGCGCCGCAAGTGATGCTCCCCGTCGCCCTTGTTGCCACCGGCAGCTACCTGACTTTGGGATACGCGTGGGGTCCGATCGTACTGTCGCTGGCGCTGGCCATCGTTCTTACGGCAGCGGCCGGTCTGCGCTGGCAAGCTTGGGCGGGTGCGGGTATTGCTGCGGCCGCGGTGATCACAGGTGCCGCCCTGACGGGTGACGAGAACTGGCCGGTACGTGCGTCCGCCGGCGTGGCGTGGGCTGCCATCCTGGTCCTGATCGGGCAGGGAATCCGCCGCCGCGGTGAACGGCAGGCGGAGTACCGGCGGCGCCACGAGGAAGCGCAAAAGGCCGAGCGGGACGAATACAGGCTCACTCTGGCGAGGGACATTCACGACGTAGTAGCGCATTCCCTTTCCATGATCAACGTGCAAGCGTCAGTTGCCCTGCACGTCGGCGCCGATGATCCGGAAAAGCTCAGGCCCGCCCTCGAAGCCATCAAGGCTGCCAGCAAGGAGTCGCTCACGGAGGTCCGCCAGCTCCTTGGCGTGCTGCGCGAGGACGTCCCCCTGACCCCGGCAGCGCGGCCTACCCTGGCCAGGATCCCTGAGCTGGTGAAGAACGCGGAGCTGAGCGGGCTGCGTGTGACGCTGGAGGACCACTCGAACCACCAGACGGTGGGGGAGGCCCAGCAGGAAGCCGCCTACCGGATCATCCAGGAAGCCCTGACCAACGTCGGGAGGCACTCCGGCGCCCGGACCGCCGTCGTGCGTGTTGTCGAAGCCGCCGGGGCGCTGACGGTGACAATCGACGACGACGGCGCGGGCATGGGCGGCGCGCTCCCCGGCAACGGGCTGACCGGTATGGGGGAGAGGGCAGCAGCCTTAGGCGGGACGCTCACCCTTCAAGAACTGGAGCCGGGCCTCCAGGTTCAAGCAATCATGCCGACAAGAGCAAAAGGAAACTTCCAGTGATCCGCATCCTCCTCGCCGACGACCAGACCCTCATCAGGGCAGGCTTCCGAGCCCTCCTTGACGCCGAACCGGACATGGAGGTGGTGGCAGAGGCCAGCACGGGTCGCGACGCCGTTCGTTTGGCTGCACGGAACAAGCCGGACGTCATTCTCATGGACATCCGCATGCCGGACGACGACGGTCTGACCGCCAGCCGGAAGATCCTGGGCGATCCAAGCCTGACCGGTACGCGCATCATCATCCTCACCACCTTCGAACTCGACGAGTACATTGCCGAAGCCGTCCGGGCCGGTGCCGCAGGGTTCCTGGTCAAGGACACCGAGCCCGCCGAACTTATCCGCGCCGTCCGGGTGGTCCACGATGGAGATGCGTTGCTGTCGCCCTCAGTAACCCGGCGCATCATGGCCCAGTTGGCGTCGCAGAGCCGGGCGGCAGCAAAAGTAGTCCCGCTGGAACAGGTGACGGACCGCGAACGGGAAGTGTTGGCGCTGGTAGGCGAGGGCCTGAACAATGCCGAGATAGCGGGACGCCTGTTCATCACACCCCTCACGGCGAAGACCCACGTCTCGCGAATCATGACCAAGTTGATGGTCCGCGACCGGTCCCAGTTGGTGGTGTTGGCCTACGAATCCGGTCTGGTGAAGCCTGGTTGGAGCAGTTGACCCGCCAAAGGCGCCTCCGCCGGGAGTAGCGGCGCATCCCAAGGTGACTCCCGACGGCGGACGCCTCACCAGCCGCATCCGAGAAGACTCGAACCAGAGCCGAAACACGGTTCACGCCGGGCACCGGCGGAGAGAGTTTGGATCACTGACATGTTCACCGCATTCACTTCACTCGTTGGGGAAACCACAACACTCGGAGGAACGCTGGCACAGGTGCCGGCCACCGTCGCCATGCACGGACCGTGGGGAGACGGCCCCGCCTGGCCGTTCTTCCTGCTGTTCCCGCTGTTCTGGATCCTCGTGATTGGTTTGTTCATTTTCATCGCACGCAGGACATGGCGCCGTAACCATCACTGGGCTGCGACGCAAGGCGCAGAGGGCGTACTTCGTGAGCGCTATGCCCGGGGGGAGATTGATGAGACCGAGTTCCGTCAGAGGCTGGAGGTACTGCGCTCGCAGCCCAGCAGCTGATCCATACCCAAGCCGAAACGGAAGGGCTCTTGCAAGAATATCTGCAAGAGCCCTTTCACATGTCAGCGGGCGCTACTAGTCTGCTGAGGGTGCACAATGAAGCAATCCGCTCACCGACACCGTCACCAACACCGTCAGAATCGTCGCAATCCGGCTTCGACATGAACCGACCAACCGTCATTAGCGCGCAAAACCTCACCAAGACCTACGGTGATCTCACGGCCGTGGACAACATTTCCTTCGACGTGCCGGCAGGGGAGTCCTTCGGTCTGCTCGGCCCCAACGGTGCCGGCAAGTCCACCACCATGAAAATGATCGGCGGCGTCTCCCAGCGCACTTCGGGCACGCTGAGCATCATGGGCCTGGATCCCGAGTCTCATGGGCCGGAAGTCCGGGCACACCTTGGCGTGGTCCCGCAGCAGGACAACCTCGACGAAGAGTTGAAAGTCCGCGAGAACCTGATCGTCTATGGGCGCTACTTCGGCCTGCCCTTGAGCTACTTGAAGCCGAAAGCTGATGAGCTGCTGGAATTCGCGCAGCTGACGGACAAGGCCAATTCCAAGGTCGACGCGCTCTCAGGTGGCATGAAGCGCCGGCTCACCATTGCCCGGTCACTGATCAACGAACCCCGCATCCTACTCCTGGACGAGCCCACCACCGGCCTGGATCCGCAGGCCCGCCACATCCTCTGGGACAGGCTGTTCCGGCTCAAGGAAAACGGCGTCACCCTCATTCTCACCACGCATTACATGGACGAAGCCGAGCAACTCTGCGACCGGCTGATCGTGGTGGACAAGGGCCGCATCATGGCCGAAGGATCTCCGGCCAACCTCATCCGCGAGCACTCATCACGTGAAGTACTCGAGCTCAGGTTCGGGTCCGAGCGGAACGCGACCATCGGCGTCGAACTTCAAGGCATTGGTGAGCGGTTGGAGACGTTACCGGACCGCGTGCTCATTTACGCGCACGACGGAGAGGCCGCTTTGGAACAGGTCACCGCGCGCGGGCTGCGCCCCATGACGTCGCTGGTCCGCCGCTCGTCGCTGGAGGACGTGTTCCTCCGGCTGACCGGCAGGAGCCTCGTTGACTGACCCGGCGAGCAAACCACTCACGACGGCGGAGCAGCCGTTGCGTGCCCACTCACCTGAAGTTTCGGCTGCCCGGGCGCGACGCTGGGGTTCCTTCTTCTATGCGGAGCAGGTGCTTCGCGTCATGCGGAACTACGGCTGGTCCGTGATCCTGTACAGCGTGGGGCAACCGGTGGCGTACCTCTTCGCCATGGGTGTGGGCCTTGCCAGTTTGGTGGACGCCAACAGCGAGGCCGCGTTCGGAGGCGTCAGCTATCTGGAGTTCGTGGCTCCGGCTCTGTTGGTCTCCGCCGCGGTTATGACGGCGTCGGGGGAGTTTTCGTATCCCATCATGGATGGCTTCAAATGGCGCCGTGTGTTCTATGGACCGCACGCCTCGCCGCTGACACCGCAGCAGATCGCCAGTGGCCACGTCATGGCCAGTTCCCTGCGGTTCCTCCTGCAATCGGTGGTCTACTTCGCGGTGGTGGCCATGTTTGGTGCTTCGCCGAGCCTGTGGGGCTGGATGTCTGCGATCGTGGCCACTGTTGCAGCGTTGTCCTTCGGGCTGCCGCTGATGGCGTATGCCGCCAGCATCAAGCAGGACAAAGGCCAGTTTGCGTTGGTGCAACGGTTCATTGTGATGCCGCTGTTCCTGTTCTCGGGGACGTTCTTCCCGCTGGATTCCCTGCCGATCGCAGTCCGCTGGATCGGATGGATTTCACCGGTGTGGCATGGAACTGAACTGGGCCGGGTCTTCACTTACGGCATGGACCAGAACCCGTTGCTGACCATCACTCACGTGGTTTTCCTACTGGTCACAGCAACAGGTGGGTGGGTTCTGGTCCGCCGCCAGTTCGTCAAAAGGATGGGCTCATGAGTGTCCTCACCGGCGGCCACAGCGCCACGGATCTTGCCCGGGAGCGCAAGTTCGGTCCGCTGTACTCCCGCAACGCCAAGGCCGTTGTGGGCCGCGGACTCATGGCGGCCAAGAGCAGTACGTGGTTGGTCATGGTCTCCGGATTCTTCGAGCCCGTGCTGTTCCTCCTGGCCATGGGCGTGGGCATGGGCTCGATTGTGGGCACAGTCCAAGGGCCCGGCGGAGAGGAAATCAGCTACGCCGCCTACATTGCGCCCGCACTCCTGGCGGTCTCAGCAATGAACGGGGCCATTTACGACTTCACGTGGAACGTCTTCTTCAAGATGAACTTCGCCAAGCTGTACCAAGGGATGCTCTACACATCCTTGGGGCCGCTGGATGTGGCGATCGGTGAGATCTTCCTGGCCCTCCTCCGGGGTCTGCTGTACGCCACGGGATTCACCGCAGTGATGGGGGTGATGGGGTTGATCACCAGTTGGTGGGCCATCCTGGTCATTCCGGCCGCGGTGTTGATCGCCTTCGGCTTCGCAAGCTTCGGGATGGGCATCACCAGCTTCATGAAGACTTTCCAGCAGATGGACTGGATCAACTTCTTCCTGCTGCCCATGTTCCTGTTCAGCGCCACGTTCTACCCGCTCAGTGTCTACCCGCAGGTCATCCAGTGGTTCATCCAGGCGATGCCGCTGTGGCACGGCGTGGAGCTGCTACGGCAGATCAGCGTGGGCTCGTTTAGCCCGGCCACTGCCATCCACGTGGGCTACTACCTGGTGATGATCGCACTCGGAATCATGCTGACCACTGGAAGGCTCCGGCAACTGTTTCTGAAATGATGGAGTTTTTTTATACAGCTCATGCCCCTAAAACGGTGTCTTAGGGGCATGAGCTGTGCGAAAACTAGGCCGTCTCGATTTCGGCCATGGTCAGCTTGGCGTTGTCGCGCAGGCCCCACGAGCAGAGTCCCATCACGGCCAGTGCGGTCACCGTGTAAATCACGACGCCGATCGGGTCACCATGGGTGGCGATCAGCAACGCCGTGGCAACCGTGGCTGCCGTGCCTCCTCCAAGTGCAGAACCAATTTGGTAGCTCGCCGAGATGGCCGAGTAGCGGGAGGCTGCCGGGAACTGTTCACTGAGGAAGGCCGGCAGTGGGCCCTGCGGCACTGTGTTGAGCGCGCCACCCAACGTGAACATCAGAAGTGCAATCCAGCCAGTGTGCGTCTCGATGGCCGGGAAGAACGCCACGAAGTAGATGATGAGCATCACCGAGCCGCCCACCATCACCGGCTTTCGGCCAATCCTGTCGGAAAGGATCGCGGCCAGGGGCGCCGATATGACGCTGGCCACCGCGCCCCACAGCTGGAACTGCAGCGATTCGCTGCCTGTAAAGCCGCGCTGGAGCACGTAGGACATCAGGAACACGGTGGCGATGTAGGTGAAGGTGTTGTAGCCGTAGCTCACACCGATGGACATCAGGATTTGTTTCGGGTGCGACTTCATGACAGCAAGCAGCGGAATGCGCGGTGTCTCTCCACCGGAAGGGCGCTCGTCTTGCGGGAGGGTCAGCCGGGCAATCAAGCCCGCGACTACCAACAGGCCGCCGATCCAGAAGGGGACGCGCCAAGCGAAGCTGGCCATCTCGCCGCCCGCGATGGCGTCCGTGAGGGAAAAGACGCCGGAACCCATCAGCACGCCGAGCCCAATGCCCATGCTGGTGAAGCTTCCCCACAGTCCTCGACGACCTTCCGGTGCCGCCTCGATTCCTACCAAGGCAGCGCCGCCCCATTCACCCCCGGCAGAGAATCCCTGAACCAGCCGCAGGGCAATGAGCAGCATTGGAGCGGCTGCGCCGATCGAATCTGCACTGGGCAGGCAACCGATCAGGAAGGTGCTTCCACCCATGAGGATGAGAGTGAGGATCAGGATTTTCCGCCGGCCGAAGCGGTCGCCGAAGTGGCCCAGGACGATACCGCCCAGGGGCCGGGCCAGGAATCCTGCACCGAAGGATGCGAAAGCCACCAAGGTTCCCGTCAGCGGGTCAAGGTCGGGGAAGAACAATTGTGGGAACACCAGTGCGGCGGCCAGACCGTAGATGGTGAAGTCGTAGAACTCGAGTGCTGTTCCAAAGCAGGAGATGAAAAAGGTACGCCCAGCGGAGACTGGGCGCCTGGACGATGGACCTTGTGGTTCCAGCGCAACATTGGGCTGAAGCGATTGCGGCAAGGGAGTGCCTTTCATTGGGGTGTTTTATTGGGGTGGAGAGGGTCAGAAGATTTGGAAGCCATCGCGTGCTGCGTCGGCAGGGTTGGCAGCTGCGTAAGCAAGGGAACAGTCGCCGGAATTGATGCTGATGGTCAGCAGTGTCTGCCACTGTTCGTGCGGTGGCGCCGAGGCATCGGGGTGGAAGCACACCACGGAGGACGCCCCCTCGGACGAGCAGAACTGCTTGGCCCGGTCTCCAACGCCCAGGCCGGCCAGCTCCGACCGCACCCGCCCGAGGTGGGCCAGACGCTGGGGCGACAACGCGTCCTCCTCGATTGCGTCCTCCTGCGCCAAGACCGGATCGAGAAAGTGGTTCGTGTGGAGCAGCCAACCATCGCTGCCGGCATCCACGACGGCGGTGCCCGCGGGGGAGACCTCGATGCTGACAGCCCGGCGTGGGGTGCTGTTTCCGTCGGCGGCCGGGGCGCCGGAGCCTGCAGTGAATACCGTGAACACGGTGGATGCGCTCACCCTTGCCGATGCGGCAATGGCGATTGCTTGGTCAAGGGCGGATGCTTCATCAAGGATCCGGCGGGCGATCGCGTGGACTGGCACTCCGGCGGAGTCGTCGTCGCTGGCGTGGGCAAGGATGTTGAAGTGCAGGCCAAGGCCCTCGCTGTTCACGCCGATCTTGCCCAGCGTCCCGAACTCGGTAAAGGTCTTGGTGGTCCTTCCTGGGGCAGGTGTCAGCTCGAGCAGCAGGCCTTCGGGAGCGAGATCGTCGTGCCAGTCCCAGGTTTGCAGAGTCTGCGGAGCGCCATGGGCGGCGGGTGCGTAAACCGCCGTCGAGCATTCATGGGAGCCGCGCTTCTTCGGAGCGGCGGCCAAAATCTCCGTGCGGGCGTTCACCACACTGAGTTGCCAGGTTTCGAGTCCGGCGCCGGTGGCCCAGCCTTCGGCTTCCTCTGCCAGTGTGGGACTCCAAGCACGGAGGGCCTCGTGGCTCCGCTCCGCAATGTCGCGGACCTTCTGCTGGGCGATGCCGATCGTGGCGAAGAAGTCGCTGTAGAGCTTGGCGGTATTGCGCGTCTGCGCATCCCAGGTGCGGCCGATATCCAGGCCGCGCTCCCGGGGATCGGGCACGGTGGATGTGTGGCGGTGAAGCTGCATGGGTCTCCTTGATGAGTGCCACTCCGGTTCGCAACGGGTAGCTCCGGAATGGTGTGGATCACTGGTGACGCTCAAAGTACGGAACAAAAACGTTTTTGTGTAGCTGGTGCCGAAGATTTATTCTTGAGGTCGGAAATCCAATGCCGGCTCGACGACAGGTGGAAGCGCATGCCCCGCGAACTTCAGCACGGTGCCACCATCTGGGACGTCGCCCGCAAAGCAGGAGTGTCGATCACCACGGTGTCCCACTCGCTCAACGGCAAGGGCAACATCAGCGAGGCCACCCGGGAACGGGTCCGCGCCGTCGCAGCGGAGATGGGCTATGTTGCCGATGCCATGGCGCGAGGGCTGAGAAGTTCCAAGACGGATGCGATAGGGCTCGTTTTCCGCGGCTTGGACAGCCTGGGCAACTACGGTCCCAATGGCGTGGATGTCTTCATGAAACTTGCCGGGGCGGCTGCGGCGGAGACGCTTAACAGGAACCTTGGCCTGATGCTCGTGCCGGACCTGAGCCGTGGACCCTTGCCGCCCTTCTCCATGTCCTTGGACGGCTATATCGTCTTCGCGCCGCACCTGGACGACCCCGTGGTGGCGTTGCTGGAAAATCGCGGGATTCCCTACGTCACCTGGGATCGCGATCCGGGGCGCCCCGACTTCCGGAACTGGGTGGCGCACGACGACGCCGCGTCCACCCGGACGGTCCTGGACCATCTGGCTGCGGCTGGCGCCGGGTCCATTGCCTATGTGGGTGGCACGGACCGGAACGCCTGGAACTTTGATTGCGAGGCGGCCTATGTCGCGTGGTGCCTGGAAGCCGGAATGGAGCCCCGGATCTACCACGTACCGGAACGCGATGGTGTGGAGGGCGGCCAGGAGGTGGGCGCAAGGATTCTGGCCGACGGGCTGCCGGGTGCTGTGTTTTGCTTGACAGGCAGGCACGCCAGCGGCGCAGCCCAAGCCATGCAGGAGCGCGGGATCCGTATACCGGGGGACGTGCTGGTGTGCACGGGCTCGGATTCCGAGCACTCCAGGCAGCACAGGCCCGCCATTTCCGCCCTTGACGTTGATATTCCTGCTGCGGCCGCGGCGCTGGTCCAGCGGCTCTGTGACGTCATGGAAGGGAAGTCGGAGCCGGACCCGGTGCTGCTGGCGGCTCGGTTCCTGCACCGCAAATCCACGTCGCCGGGTAAGGCCCGGAATCAGCAAAAGCGTGGATCCTAGCCTGGCATGTTCGCCGTCCGTGGAAGCGCACAAGGCACCTTTGCTCATTTGAGAGAATGGGTTCATGCAATCTCTCGGTGACCCGCACCCGTCCACGTCCCCCGCCGGCAAAGGCATGTTCAAGGGCTTCCGTATCGGCGGCTTGGGGATGACAGTTGTCATCATTGCCTTCCTGGTAGCTGTCATCTTCGCGGCCAACCAGAACGACGTTGTGGGCTGGGTTGTTGCTGTGGTTGCCTTCGGGTGGCTGGCACTTGCCACGTTTGTGGTGCTTAGCATCCGCAAGGCCGCGCAGCGGGCCGGTGCCAAGTTGACCGAGGCGCACAACGCGTTCAACGCTGCAGCCGGCCGCGCGCCGTCGTCGTCCGCTGCCGACAGTGGTGGCACGCGCGTCGTTGCCGAGCGGAGCAAGGCCGATGATGTCCGGGACCTCAAACTGGACCATTCGTTCAAGATCGTCCAGGTGCAGGTCCGTGTGGTGGATGAGGAACGAGCCAAGGGCGCAACAGCGGACCAGGACACTATCAACCGCGCGCTGGAAACCATCGCCATTACGGCCACGAATGCGCGCGACATGATCAAGTCTTCCGGCGGCTCGGACGAGCCCGTGGCCGGCACCATCATCGACTAGAGTGGACCGGGTGAGTACGGCATTGAAGAAGGACTTCCTTCGCATCGCATCAGTTAACGTCAATGGCCTGCGGGCTGCCTACAAGAACGGCATGGCGGAATGGCTGGAGCCGCGCGAGGTAGACATTCTCTGCCTGCAGGAAGTCCGTGCCCCTGACGACATCGTCAGGAAGCTGATCGGAGAAGGCTGGCACATCCTCCACACCGAAGCCGAGGCCAAGGGCCGTGCCGGTGTGGCCATCGCTTCCCGCGAGGAGCCCACGGCCACCCGCGTTGGTGTAGGTGATGACTACTTCGACACCTCCGGGCGCTGGGTCGAGGCGGACTACATGGTCAAGAACGCAGCCGGCGAACCCGCCACCCTCACCGTTGTCAGTGCCTACGTGCACTCCGGTGAAGTGGGAACCCCCAAGCAGGACGACAAATTCCGTTTCCTGGATGCCATGACCGTTCGCCTGCCGGAGCTCGCCAAGCACAGTGACCACGCTTTGGTTGTGGGCGACCTGAACGTGGGACACACAGAACTCGACATCAAGAACTGGAAGGGCAACGTCAAGCGTGCCGGCTTCCTCCCGGAGGAGCGTGCATACTTTGACCGCTTCCTTGGTGAAGAAATCGGATGGAGGGATGTCCACAGGGGCCTGGCAGGTAATGTCGCCGGCCCCTACACCTGGTGGTCCCAGCGCGGTAAGGCCTTTGACACTGACACTGGCTGGCGCATCGACTACCACCTGGCCACACCGGGCCTCGCAGCAGCCGCTTTCTCGGCTGTCGTTGACCGGGCGCCTTCGTGGGACACCCGCTTCTCTGACCACGCACCGCTGGTAGTCGACTACCGGCTCTAAGCTCCTAAGGTATTCCTCCATGACTAGTTCCCCCACGACTGAAACCGGCGCAGCCGTTGATGCAGCGACCGAACTCAAGCCTGTGATTTCCACCAAGCCGGCTGTTGGCGCCAAGCACCGCGTGCTATCCGGCATGCAGCCCTCGGCCGATTCCCTGCACCTTGGCAACTACCTCGGCGCCTTGGTCAACTGGGTTCGGATGCAGGAGGAGTACGACGCCGTCTACTTCATTCCTGACTTGCACGCCATCACGGTCCCGCAGGACCCTGCTGAACTTGCCCGGCGCACCCGAGTCACCGCAGCCCAGTACATTGCCGGCGGCGTGGATGTGGACAAGTGCACCCTCTTCGTCCAGTCCCAGGTTCCTGAGCACGCCCAGTTGGCGTGGGTACTGAACTGCATCACGGGCATGGGTGAAGCCGCCCGCATGACGCAGTTCAAGGACAAAGCCCAGAAGCAAGGTTCGGACCACGCCAGCGTTGGACTGTTCACGTACCCCATCCTGCAGGCCGCCGACATCCTCCTCTACCAGCCGCACGGCGTGCCCGTAGGTGAAGACCAGCGTCAGCACGTGGAGCTCAGCCGGGACCTTGCCAACCGCTTCAACAGCCGCTTTGGCGAGACGTTCCAAGTGCCTGAGGCCTTCATTCAGAAGGAATCGGCCAAGATTTACGATCTCCAGAACCCCAACGCCAAGATGTCCAAGTCCGCGGAATCACCGGCCGGCCTGATCAACCTCCTGGATGATCCCAAGACCGTGGCCAAGCGCATCAAGTCGGCCGTCACGGACACCGAGACGGAGATCCGGTACGACCGTGAGAACAAGCCGGGCGTGTCCAACCTGCTGACCATCTACTCGGCCATCAGCGGCACACCGGTGGAGAAGATCGTGGCCGACTACCAGGGCAAGATGTACGGCCACCTGAAGGTCGATCTGGCTGAACTCGTCTCCGGGCATTTGGCGCCCATCCGTGAACGTGCCAACGAACTCCTGGCCGACCCCGCGGAACTGGACCGCCTCCTGGCCCTCGGCGCCGACAAAGCCCGCGAAATTGCGGCAGCCACCCTCGCGGACGTCTACTCCAAGGTAGGGTTCCTGCCATACCGCGGCGATGCCTCCCACGGAATCCAGGGAGTCCGCTAACTCCATGTGCTCCGCTGGCCAACTCAACGTCAAGACCGGCACCCGAGAGGGTGCCGGTCCGGACGACTCGCGCCAGCCCGCTGTGTCCGGCACTGATTGCGGCGAGGGTGACACCATGTGCGTGGGCGTCATCCTTGGTTTCCCACCGGAAATCGCCCGCGAACTCCAGGAATGGAGAGCCTCTTTCGGCGATCCGATGGCTGAGGTCATTCCTGCGCACATCACCCTGATCACCACCACGCCCACCCAGGACTGGGCTGCTACCCGCGAGCATGTCCGGGAAGTTGCGCGGACCCAGGAACCTTTCGATATCACCATTTCCGGCACGGGTTCCTTCCGTCCCGTCTCGCCTGTGGTGTTCGTCAACGTGGAGGAAGGCTTTGAAGAGTGCGTAAAGTTGCACGAGAAACTTCAAACCGGCCCGCTTGAGCGGATGCTGCCTTTCCCGTACCACCCGCATGTCACCGTGGCCCACGATGTTGCCCAGGAAAACCTCGACGAAGCCGAAACGGTCCTCAGGGATTACCGCGCCACGTTCCCCGTGGTTAGCATGGGACTTTACGAGCACGACACCAATGGAATTTGGCAGCTACGGGAAGAGCTCGACTTTGGCGGCGATACTGACGAAGCACAGCAAGCGGATCCAAGCCACAGAGGCGGACGTTCCTCCGCTGCCAACTGAGCTGGCAAAACTCAAACTTCAGCTTCTGCGCAAAAGGCAGGACTGGGGTCATGCCAAGCGCTCCGGTGAGGGCTTGCCGAAAAAGGCGGGCGCATTCTTTGCACTCTTCCTCGCCAGGCTGAACACCAACCGTGCCCTGCGGTCCTTCCAGCATTACACCCGGCAACACGGGCCGCTGCTGAGCGCCGGCATTGGCTTCAACATGTTCTTCTCTGTGACGGGTCTGCTCACCACCGGCTTTGCTGTTGCAGGAATTGTGCTGGGTGGTAATCCTGCCCTACAGGACGCCGTGATCAACAGCGTGGCACAGGCCGCCCCCGGTCTCCTTCAGGTAGATGGGGGCGAAGGGCTGGTGGATCCGCAATCCCTGCTCAACCCGTCGGGACTTGGATGGACAGCCCTCATCGCAGCCGTAGTCACGGTCTTCGTTTCCCTCGGCTGGATCGCCAGCATAAGGGAAGGGCTCCGCGGGGTTATGAAGGCCGACCCTCTGGTCCGCAACCCGATCCTGCAAAAACTCATCGACGCCGGCACCCTGCTGCTCCTGGGCGTCATCCTGGTGGTCAGCGCAGGCGTCTCGCTTGTCTTTGGTACCGCAGCGGACTGGCTCATTGCGATGCTCAAACTGGACGAAAGCGTTGCCGAGCCCATAGCGGCGACCGTCAAGATCGTGGTTCCGCTCCTGCTGAACTGCGCGACGGCGGCGGTACTGTTCCGGATCGCAGGTGGCCTGAAGCTGGGGCGCCGCTCGTTTTTGGAGGGCGTGGTGCTGGCAGGTGTTGGGACCACGGTCCTGCAATTCTTCAGCACGGAACTTCTTGCCCGCTCCGGCAACAATCCGGTTCTGGCGTCGTTCGCCATCATCATCGGCCTGTTGATCTGGTTCAACCTTGTGAGCCAGGTGTATCTCGTCTCGGCGTCGTGGTCAGCTATTCGCGAAGCTGACACGGAATCGGGGGAGTCCCCGCGCAAGAAAGTCCTTGGCTCGCGTCGGGTAGCGCCCCGCACCTGACAGTTTCAATCTGGAGGCCGGCATGAACAACCAACTGTGGATCGCTTGTCTCCTCGGGGCTGCGGCAGGACTCATAGTTGGCCAGTTGGTCTTCAATTCGCCCTTTTTGGGCATCCTCATTGGTGTTGGTCTGGGAGCCCTCGTGGGCGCTGCGGTGGGACCCCGCCGGAGCTAACCGGAACAACGCGGGGTCCCTTACGGCCCATCCAGAGGTGGATTACGGGCCTCAGTGACCCACGTTGCTTGGCTAGGGTGCCTGCACCAGCCCTTCCCAGGCAACGGTCCAGTCTGCCGGGAATCCCGGGGCGTGGTGGTCCGGGCCGTTGTCCCAGCCGGCGGCCATGAGCGCGACAGCGGCCAGAAGCCCACCGTTGCCCGGCAAATAGAGCGGTAGTGAATCGGTTTGGCGATTGTGGCCGTTGGGGAGGACCGTATTCTTGCCGGCCCCCAGGAGGAGTGCATCAACCGCGGCCTCCGGGTCCCCGAGCCGAGCAGCGGTCATGGCCATCACGGGGTAGTCCCAACCCCAGGTGCTGGCCCAGTCCCAATCACCCAGGACGTCCAAGAGCGTGGCACGCATGATGGCCGGATCAATGAGATCGGTCTGCGGGAGGACACCAAGGGCGCACAGCATGGACGGGTGGTCGGTGCGTATGGTGAACGGCTCCACATCGATCGCTGCGTAGACGCCGTCAATGACCCGCGGCGGCACCATGGCATCGGCCACCTTCGACCATTCCTGCACAGGTTCCAGCCCCAGCCGGTGTCGCCAGTCGGCAGCGATCCGCAGGGCCCACTGCCAGTACGCCAGTTCGAACGTGGGATTGGTGACCTCGGCCCTGATGGAGCCGTAGCTCTCCTGCGCCGGAATCAGGGGTGGGCCCAACTCAAAACCGCGTGAGGTGGGGTGTGCGAAGCCAGCCATGAATGCAGCCGATTCGAAGACGATCTCCGCAAATTCCTCCAATACTGCCCGGCTCGGATCTGCCCGGTACACCAGCTCTGCCAGGTAGATGGGATGCGGCTGCTGCCAGATCAGGAAGGTACCGATAGGGCTGGGGCTTTCCTGCCCGTCCGGACCTATCTGCTTGGGCCAGCGAACGCCGTCGAAACCTTGAGCCTTGGCCGTTTGCCGTGAAGTCTCCAGAACTGTGGAGTACCACCGGAGCGAGGGCAGCAGCAGCTCCGCGCGATTCCACTGCGCAAAGTGGGCGGCATGCCACCAGTGCATCTCCAGATGGAAGCGGCCACGCCAGGAATTGCAGACCAACCCGGTCTCTTGCGGCGGCAACGAGCCCGAGCAGTTGATGGCGGTCAGATATTGCGACAGCACAATCCTGCGTTCCAGTTCCTTGGCTCTGGGAGCATCTGTGGCATCAAGCTCGATTGCCCCTCCTGAAGACCAGAAAGCAGGCCAATATGCCGCGGATGCGTTCTCCACACGACGCGCAGGAGAAAGCCCGACGTCGGTACAGGCGTGGGCGCCGGAGCCCACCTCGGGTGTGGGGCCGGTCAGCCTGTTGTTGCCTCGCGGCAGGCAGTCTCCGTCCCCGGCAGAAACGAAAGCAAGGGAGACCTCCATGGTGGTTGCGTCTGCGGCGCTTGCGACTCGAATCTGGTGCCGCTCTGTCTGTTCTACAGCGAGATCCTGGCCCGAGATGATCACCTGGTAGCGGGAAGCGTCCAGTTCGCGGCGGGCGGTCCATGCTGCGGCGCCACAGTTTTCAGGCGAAGGTTCCGGACCCTGGAGAGTGGTGCTGTGGGACTCGGGCCGGTTCCAGTCCGCGGCGTCATGCCACGCCTCGGACCCGTACGGGAAGGCGACTCCCACCACCAAACCAGCGGCAAGCGCTGTCGACTCCACGCGAATTCCCAGCTCATCGCGGTCCGGATGGCACGCCGTCGTCACTGTGACGGTGTGTCCTGCCAACGTGAAGCGGCTGGTGACCGTGCCCGTCCAGAGGTCCAGGGTCTGTTCAGTGCCAGCGATGTCGGCCGGCGTGAGGGGACGTTCCGTGCCATTGTCCATCCAACGGAATCCGATGCGCCCCAAGTCCAAGCGATGCGCATTCGCCCTGAGCCACGTTTCAGCCAGGGAGGTGTCGGTTTCACGGTCGTTCACGATTTCTCCCACCATGTCCACGTAGGGGACCGGGCCACGGGGTGAATCGTAGAGGACAGTTGAGCCTGTGAGGTGGTAGGGCTCCGGCGGCGGAACGGAGTGCCAACCCCATTGCGCTTGGGTCCCAAGGAGTGTTCCCGGCGGCAGATCGTCACGAGCACCCACCGGATAGTCAACCGGGAATGACTGCAGTCCGGTGAGGTCCACGGTGAAGGCGAATTCGCCGTTGCCAACTGAGACAGGACTGCGTGGATCCATGCGGTGCTGCCGGACGTTGTGCCGCTGGACCAAGGCCTTACGGTCTATCGCGGGTCTGTCGACGGCCTTGGCTTCTGCTGAAGCCAGGACCACGGTGTCGTCAAGCTCACGGAGAGGGAGGAACACCGCTCGTTCATTGGGACTGTTATTGGGCTGATGAAGAGTAAGGAACAGGCCGCCGTCCAACGTCCGGCCGATCATGCCATGCCCTCCATCGGTGTCCCACAGCGGCTCTTCCTCCTGGGTCCACGGGCCCAGCACGGTTCCGGATTCGCTCCGGGCAATCCCCATGGAATAGCCGTGGTCGCCAAAGCTGGACCACAGCATGATCAGACTGCCGTTGCCAAGCCTGAACAAGAAGGGTCCGTCCGTGACGTAAACGGGGAGCTCCCTGTCACGGACTGCTGGCACATCCAATGCTCGAGCCCATGGCGCTTCCGAAGCGCTGAACAGGAAGAACGGCTCACCGACGGCCTGCCTCAGATCGGGACTGAGGCGTTGGGCCATGATGGTGCCGTCATGGACCTGTTTCCACTCGTGGCAGAACACCATCCACGGCGCACCTTCCTGATCAATGTGGAGTGTGCCGTCCAGGCACTCCCAATCACTGGGAGTAACGGGGCCGTCGCTCCAGGGCTCAAAGGGGCCTTCCGGCATGGCGGCGGTAAGTATCTGCGTTCCACGGGAGCATCCCGGAGCGGTGAAAGTGGCAAACATGAAGTAGCGGCCCTGGTATTCATGCACCTCGGGCGCCCAAAACTGTTCCTGGCTCCAGAACCCGGCGGGCGGGCGAAAGGCCTCGATGGGACCTTCCCAGGTCAGCAGGTCACTGCTCCGGTAGCAGTCGAAGCCTGTGGCGGGTCCCCGCCAAATGTTCTTGTCAGTGCTTCCAAAGAGCAGGTATTGCCCGGATTCCTGCAATGTGACTACGAAGGGGTCCCGGATCTGGATCTGGTCCAAGTGGTAGGTCAAAGCGTGCTCCTTTGCAGGCCTAAATAGTTCACGGTGGAAACTATTGACGAATATACACGGCCTTGATACGTTTCAGGAACCGTTTTCTTAAGTCTGAAAGAAGCTTACTCAATGGCGCGTAAATCCCCCCGCAGTATCCGGAAGTCCATAGCATTCTTCACCGCTGTGGGCCTGCTTGGCCTCACCACAGCGTGTTCCAGCCCTTCGTCCAACCAGCCCGAAGACGGCCCGGTAGAAATTCGGTTCTCGTGGTGGGGCAACGCCACCCGTGCCGAACTGACCAACAGGGCCATCAAGGAATTCGAGGCAGCCAACCCCAACATCAAGGTCAAGCCGGAGTACGGAGACATCGGAGGGTACTTCGACAAACTGGCCACCCAGGTGGCTGCAAACGACGCCCCGGATGTCATCACCATGGGCGGCGCCTACCCGGCGGAGTACGCCAACCGAGGCGCGCTTCTGGACCTGTCCACGGTTGGGGGATCCTTGGACCTCTCCAAGATGGATCAGGGAGCCCTCGACAACGGCCAGGTGCAAGGCAAGCAATACGGTGTGTCCACCGGGGCCAACGCCTTGGCCATTGTGGTCAACCCGGCCATGTTCCAAGCCGCCGGCGTAGCCCTTCCGGATGACAGCAAATGGTCCTGGGATGACTTCGCCAAGACCGCCGCGGACATCACCGCCAAGAGCCCCAAGGGAACTTACGGCACGGCCACCGTTCTCACGCACGACTCGCTGGATGCCTTCGCCCGGCAACGCGGCGAATCCTTGTACACGCAGGACGGCCAGCTGGGGCTCGGCAAGGAAACCGTTCAGGACTACTTCGATTTCTCCGTCAAACTCAGTGAGTCAGGCGCAGCCCCCAGCGCTTCAGAAACCGTGGAGAAGCTCAATGTCAGCACCGAGCAGACACTCATGGGTATGGGGCAAGCAGGCATGATGCTAACTTGGACCAACTCCTTGTCTGCCCTCAGCAAAGCATCCGGCGCCGAACTCAAGCTGCTGAAATTGCCCGGCGAGAACCCCACACCCGGCATCTGGCTTCAGTCCTCGCAGTTCTACACCATCGCCGCCCGCAGCAAGCACACGGATGCGGCCGCCAAACTGGTCAGCTTCCTGGTCAACAATGAGGCCGCAGCAAAGATCATCCAGAGCGACCGTGGCGTGCCCAGCAACGCCGGGATGCGCACCGCCATTCAGGACCTGCTGACACCCCAAGGCAAGGTGGAAGCCGCCTATATCGACCAGATCGGCAAGATGGAGTTCGCGCCAACCTTCATCGGTCCTACGGGTTCAACGGCTGTCTCCGAGATCACCGCCCGCATCAACACTGAGGTCCTGTTCAAGAGGCTGAGCCCGGAGAAGGCTGCCGAGCAGTGGCTCAGCGAAAGTAAAGCGGCCATCGGCAAGTAGTACCCAACCGTGTGACAGCAAACGCTCTACTGAGGCGTCAGTGGAACGTTTGCTGTGACCTACTTGGGCGGGCAGGGTCCTCAGCCGGCGTCGCGGACCTCAAGGTACGGGTCTGCCCAGGCTCCGATGATTCGGGCAACCCGTGCTGCCTGGCCTTTCCCGGTGAGGAGATGCTCACTGCCCTCCAACGAGATAAAACTCCGGGGATGCCGGGCAGTACGGAAGATTTCGCTGGCGTTGTCGATCCCCACGGTGTTGTCGGTGGGGGAGTGCATCACCATCAACGGCTTGTGGAGGGTGCGGATGCAGTCGCGAAGGTCCGCACGTTCCACGTCTTCCACAAAGTGGCGCCGGACTTCCATGGGCCGCCCGCCAAGGTCCACCACAGCGCTGCCATCGCGCAGGATGGAGTCAATCTCGGTGTCGAACATATGCTCAACATGCTTGGGCTCGTAGGGTGCGGCAACGGTCACCACGGCGTTGAGGCCGGGGATGTCGCGTGCTGCGGCCAGCACGGCGGCACCGCCGAAGGAGTGACCCACCAGCAGCGAGATTCCACGGCCCTGCTCCTGCATGAAGTTCGCTGCCAGAATGGTGTCGGCTACCTTGACGCTGAACGAGCCCGCCGACCATTCACCGGCCGAGCCGCCCAACCCCAGGTTGTCGAAGCGCAGCATGCCAACGCCCTGCTCCGCGAGCCCTTTGCAGATGCGCGATGCTGCCGGGCTGTCCTTGCCCAGGGTCAGGCCATGGGAGTAGACACCCCAACCGCGCACGGGTCCCTCGGGAACGTCCACGATGCCGGCCAAGGTGTCGCCGGTGCTTCCCGTGAAGCTGATCTTCTCAGAGCGTGACACGCTGATCTCCTTGCGTAGGGGTAACGGTTCCGGTGGCGGCTGGTTCCGGCAGTTGATTAACGACGACGGCGTAATTAACGACGACGGCGCCACCCACCAACAGTGGTGAGCGGCGCCGACGTCGTGCTTGTTCTAAGTCCTGCTTGTTCTTAGGTGAACGCTGAACTAGATCTTGCGGGCCAGAATGGCCTGCTTGACCTCGGCGATTGCCTGGGTGACCTGGATGCCACGGGGGCATGCTTCCGAGCAGTTGAAGGTGGTGCGGCAACGCCACACGCCTTCTTTGTCGTTCAGGATCTCAAGACGCATGTCGCCGGCGTCGTCGCGGGAATCGAAGATGAAGCGGTGGGCGTTGACGATCGCGGCCGGACCAAAATACTGGCCATCGGTCCAGAAGACCGGGCAGGACGAGGTGCAGGCTGCGCACAGGATGCACTTGGTGGTGTCATCAAAGCGCTCACGGTCCTCAACGGACTGCAGGCGTTCCTTGGTGGGCTCGTGGCCCTTGTTGATCAGGAACGGCATGACTTCGCGGAAGGACTGGAAGAAGGGTTCCATGTCCACAATCAGGTCCTTCTCCACAGGGAGGCCCTTGATCGGCTCGACGGTGATGGGCTTGGTGGTGTCCAGGTCCTTCAGCAGCGTCTTGCAGGCGAGGCGGTTACGGCCGTTGATGCGCATGGCATCGGAGCCACACACGCCGTGGGCGCAGGAGCGACGGAAGGAAACGCTACCGTCAATCTCCCACTTGACCTTGTGGAGGGCATCCAACACGCGGTCAGTGCCGTACATGGTCAGCTTGTAGTCATCCCAGCGTGCTTCGTCCGAGATTTCGGGATCGTAGCGGCGTACGCGCAGCGTGATGTGGAAGGTGGGAATTTCACCGTCGCCTGCAACGCTTGCCGGGAGCTCGATCTTGGAAGCGGGCTCTGCCATTTCGGTCGTCATTAGTACTTACGCTCCATCGGCTCGTAACGGGTGAAGATGACGGGCTTCGTCTCAAGACGGATGCCCGCAACAGATTCCGCCGAGGAGTCGACGGTGACGGAAGTGTCCAGGTAAGCCATGGAGTGCTTCATGAACTTTTCGTCATTGCGGTCCGGGAAGTCCTCGCGGTAGTGGCCACCGCGCGACTCTTCACGGTGCAGTGCACCAACGGTCATAACCTTGGCCATGTCCAGCAGGAAGCCCAGTTCCACTGCTTCCAGGAGATCCAGGTTGAAGCGCTTGCCCTTGTCCTGAACCGTGACGTGCTTGTAACGCTCTTCGAAGGAAGCGATGTCGCGGAGTACCTGTTCCAGGGATTCCTTGGTGCGGAACACCTGCATGTTGGCGTCCATGGTGTCCTGCAGTTCCTTGCGGATCTGCGCAACACGCTCGGTGCCGTTGCCGGTGAGCAGGCCGTCCAGGATGCCGCGGGTCATTGCCTCGGGGTCCTCGGGGAGCTCAACGTAGTCAGCGGTCTTCGAGTACTCCGCAGCCGCGATACCGGCGCGCTTACCGAAGACGTTGATGTCCAGGAGCGAGTTGGTGCCGAGGCGGTTTGAGCCGTGCACGGACACGCAAGCAACTTCACCGGCTGCGTAGAGGCCCGGGACGATCGTGTCGTTGTCCTGGAGCACTTCAGTGGTGATGTTCGTGGGGATGCCACCCATGGCGTAGTGCGCAGTGGGGAACACAGGAACGGGATCGGTGAACGGTTCCACACCAAGGTAGGTGCGCGCGAACTCCGTGATGTCCGGAAGCTTGGCCTCGATGTGTGCAGGCTCAAGGTGGGTCAGGTCCAGCAGAACGTAGTCCTTGTTTGGACCACAACCGCGGCCTTCGCGCACTTCGTTGGCCATGGCGCGGGCCACGATGTCACGGGGTGCAAGGTCCTTGATGGTGGGGGCATAGCGCTCCATGAAGCGCTCACCTTCAGAGTTACGCAGGATGGCACCTTCACCACGTGCGCCCTCGGTGAGGAGGATGCCAAGGCCGGCGAGGCCGGTCGGGTGGAACTGGAAGAACTCCATGTCTTCCAGGGGGATGCCGCGGCGGAACGCGATGCCCATGCCGTCACCGGTGAGGGTGTGGGCGTTGGACGTGGTCTTGAAAACCTTGCCGGCGCCGCCGGAGGCGAACACCACGGACTTGGCCTGGAAGACGTGCAGTTCACCGGAAGCGAGGTCATAAGAGACCACGCCGGCAACACGCTTCTGCTTGTACGGGGTTCCGTCTTCGCGTACGGCGTCTTCTTCGACGATCAACAGGTCAAGGACGTAGTACTCGTTGTAGAACTCAACGTTGTGCTTGACGCAGTTTTGGTACAGCGTCTGGAGGATCATGTGGCCGGTACGGTCAGCTGCGTAGCAAGCACGGCGAACGGGTGCCTTGCCGTGATCGCGAGTGTGGCCACCGAAGCGGCGCTGGTCAATCCGGCCCTCGGGCGTGCGGTTGAACGGCAGGCCCATCTTTTCCAGGTCCAGCACGGCGTCAATGGCTTCTTTAGCCATGACCTCGGCGGCATCCTGGTCAACCAGGTAGTCGCCACCCTTGATGGTGTCAAAGGTGTGCCACTCCCAGTTGTCTTCTTCGACGTTGGCCAGCGCTGCGCACATTCCACCTTGGGCTGCACCGGTGTGCGAGCGGGTGGGGTAGAGCTTGGTCAGTACCGCGGTGCGTGCTCGCTGACCGGATTCGATCGCGGCGCGCATGCCGGCGCCACCTGCACCGACAATGACGACGTCGTACTTATGGACCTGCATACCAGATGCTCTCTCTTTCAAAAATTCAGATGGTCGGCGGAGGCTGCTCCGCTACGTCAGGCGAACCGGCTTGCTCGGGGGAGTAAACCGGAAGGCGCCGCTACGGGGCCGGGCAGAAACCACCAGGCAACTGAACGCCGTCGACGACGGGGCACGGGTTGAAGGTGAAGATCACCAGCGTGCCGAGGATGATGATGACCAGGGTGGCCGCGTAGAGGACCATCTTGAGCCAGAAGCGCGTGGAATCCTTCTCGGCGTAGTCGTTGATGATGGTGCGGACGCCGTTGGTGCCGTGCAGCATGGCAAGCCACAGCATGGCCAGGTCCCAGAACTGCCAGAACGGATCGGCCCACTTGCCGGCAACAAAGCCGAAGTCGATTGCGTGGATGCCCTCGCCTACCAGCAGGTTCACGAACAGGTGGCCGAAGATCAGCACCACCAGGACGATGCCGGACAGACGCATGAACAGCCAGGCGATCATTTCGAAGTTGCCACGGCTGGAGCCGGTGCGGTTGTACTTCGGTGCGATCTTCCCGCCGCCGATTTTTCCACTGCGTGGGGATTCGATGGTTGTCATGGCTTAGTGGCCTCCCAGCGCGAGGGACAGGTGGCGGATAGCGAAGCCTGCGAACGTGACAAGCCACAGTGCAAGCACGACCCACAGCAACTGGCGCTGGTACTTAGCGCCCTTCTTCCAGAAGTCGATGGCGATCACACGCAGGCCGTTGAAGGCGTGGAAGATGATCGCGGCGACCAGGCCCGTTTCACCCAGGGCCATGAGGGGGTTCTTGTAGGCGCCAATGACGGCGGTGTAGGCCTCAGGGGACACGCGCACCAATGAGGTGTCCAGCACATGGACCAACAAGAAGAAAAAGATCACTACACCTGTAATGCGGTGTCCAACCCAGGACCACATGCCTTCACGGCCGCGGTACAAGGTGCCAGCTGGTTTTGTCGGCACTGATTAAACCTTCCTGCAACACAGCGGCGCTGGCATGGGATCCACGCGGGGGGAACGCCTGCTGCGAGAGCACTCGTAGCTCACGCCTAAATCTAGGCTTCGCTAACAGCATATTCAATTTAGGACGGGCTTCTCTCCTTGTTAATTCCATGTTTCCTGCCCAAATTCAGGCGATTTTTGGGAACTGCCTGAGACGAACGCCACACGTGTGTCCTGCTGCGGGGCTTCCCGCCGGCACAGGATAAAGTGTTGCGGTGAGTACAGAAGACGCGAAATACCCGGAATCGCCATTGAACCGCTTCCATGCGGTTATTCCGGCGGGCGGTGTGGGGACCCGGCTATGGCCACTCTCGCGTGCCGCTGCGCCCAAGTTCCTCCACGACCTGACCGGTTCCGGCAGCACGTTGTTGAGGGCTACATATGACCGCCTGGAGCCGCTGGCCGGCGAACGGGTCCTTGTTGTAACCGGCGAGGCGCACCGCGCCGCCGTGTGCCGCCAACTCCCCGAAATAGGGGACGACGAATTGGTGCTGGAGAGCGAGCCCAAGGACTCCGGTGCCGCAATCGGCCTTGCCGCCGCCATCCTTTACCGCCGCGATCCTGACACCATCATGGGTTCCTTCGCTGCGGACCAGGTCATCAGCCCGGACGATCTCTTCCTGGAGACCGTGCGCGAGGCCATCTTTACTGCGGCCACCGGCAAGATCGTCACCATCGGCATCAAGCCCACCCACCCTTCCACCGGATTCGGGTACATCCGTTCCGGTGCGGCCCTGAACGTGGAAGGCGCCCCGAACGCTCTTGCTGTTGCGGAGTTCGTGGAGAAGCCCAGCCAGGAAGTGGCCAACAAATATGTTGAGGCAGGGGACTACGTCTGGAATGCCGGCATGTTCGTGGCTCCCGTTGCGCTCATGCTTAAGCACCTTGAGGCCAACCAGCCGGAACTGTTCAAGGGCCTGCAGGAAATCGCCGAGGCCTGGGACACTCCGCAGCGCGGGGAAGTGACATCGCGCGTGTGGCCGACGCTGCCGAAGATTGCCATCGACTACGCCGTCGCGGAGCCCGCAGCGGAAGCCGGCGATGTCGCCGTCGTGCCTGGTACTTTCCGTTGGGACGACGTTGGCGACTTTGCCGCGATCGGCCGCCTCAACAACGCAGGCGACGTCGATGAAGTAACGGTCCTTGGCGAGGGCGCTCGTGTGTTCGCCGAGAATGCCAGCGGCGTGGTGGTCTCCGATACCAAGCGCGTCATTGCCTTGATCGGCATCAAGGACGTGGTCATCGTGGACACTCCGGACGCACTCCTGGTCACCACCAAGGAGCACGCGCAGCTGGTCAAGGGCACTGTTGATGCCCTGAAAGCCAGCGGCGATACGGACGTGCTGTAGTACATCTGCTTATACCGTGAGCCACCTCTTTGGTTGTCCTGCGTCTGAACGCGGCGTAACCAAGAGGTGGCTTTCGTTCTTCGGGTGGCGTGCATGGCTAGAGTTGTGACGTGCGCAATTACACCACTGAAACCGAGCCCGCTCCCGTTGTGAGTCCTTGGGTTGATGAACTCCTCCCCGGACTCATTGATTTCCGGCGTGACCTCCACGCGCACCCGGAGCTGTCCTTCAAGGAGTTCCGCACCACGGACAAGCTGGTGGAGCGTCTGGAAGCAGCCGGGTTGAAGCCGCGGCGGCTGGAGGAGACCGGGCTAACGGTTGACGTGGGTGAGGGCCCCATTGCCACGGCTCTCCGCGGTGACATTGACGCCTTGCCGATCATTGAGGAAACCGGCCTGCCGTTCGCGTCGAAGAACCACGGCGTTACCCACGCTTGCGGGCACGATGTCCACACCACCGCCATGCTCGGCATCGCCTTGACGCTGCAGCGGATGCACAAGAACAATCCGCTGGGCGGCACGGTCCGGATCATTTTCCAGCCTGCCGAGGAAACCATGCCGGGTGGCGCGCTGTCCTGCATTGAGCAGGGAGTGCTCGAAGGAGTGCCGCGTATCCTGGCTCTGCACTGTGACCCCCGGATCAACGTAGGCCAGATCGGCACGCGTATCGGCGCTATCACCTCGGCCTCGGACACCATCAAAATTGAGCTCTCCGGCCGCGGTGGGCACACCTCACGGCCGCACCTGACCGAGGACCTCGTATTCGCGCTGGCTCAAATAGCGGTCAACGTTCCGGCCGTCCTTTCCAGACGGGTTGATGTCCGCAGCGGAGTGTCGGTGGTGTGGGGCCAGATCTCGGCCGGCTCAGCACCAAACGCCATCCCGGGCTCCGGCTACATGGCCGGCACCATGCGTTGCCTGGATCGCGATGCCTGGCACAGCGCGGGGGAGTTGCTGGACGACGTCGTGCGGCAGGTCGCCGCGCCCTACGGCGTGGACGTCCACCTTGAGCACACCCGCGGCGTGCCGCCCGTAGTGAACTCCGAGCATGAGACGGCCCTCATCGAGGCCTCCGCACGCGCGGAACTGGGTGAGAATGCAGTGGTCCTCACGCCGCAGTCCATGGGTGGCGAGGACTTCGCCTGGTTCCTTGCCGACCTTCCCGGAGCCATGATGCGCCTGGGCACGCACACCCCCGGGGGCGAAGAGTACGATCTCCACCGCGGTGACTTCATCGTTGACGAGCGTGCCCTTGGCTACGCCATCCGCGTCCTGACCGCAGCTGCCCTGCGCACCATCCGCGACCTCCAGCAGTAAACCCAACTGAGTCGCAGTTAAGCGCGTTTTGAGCTCTCAGAACGCGCTTAGATGCGACTCAGTTGGGTTCTTTGGGCGCAGGTCAGTTGTGCGCAATTGAATTGTGCACTATCGTTTTAGTCATGAGTGATGCACCCCGCCTCCGCCACCAGGTCTGCTTTGCGCTGTACTCGGCGTCCAAAGCTGCGACGGCGGTCTACCGCCCCGTGTTGGAGGACTTCGGCCTGACGTACCCGCAGTACCTGGTGATGCTGGTGCTCTGGGAGCAGGAACCGCGCAGTGTTCGTGAACTCGGTGCGGAGCTGGGCTTGGACTCCGGAACGTTGTCACCCCTGCTCAAGCGCTTGGAGGCCATGGGATTGGTGGAGCGCCACCGCTCGGCCGAGGATGAGCGGCGTGTGGATGTTGTCCTGACCGACGCCGGCACCGCCTTGAGTGACCGCGCCCAGGCTGTACCCCAGCGCCTCGCTGACGCCGCCGGCCTCTCGCCCGCGGAAATCGGGCAGCTGCACGCCACACTGGGCAAGCTCACGTCAGCCCTCAACAGCTCACTCTGAACAGACCTCCCGGAAAATCCCGGGATATCCCTTCCCGAAGAGAACGGAAACACCATGAAGACTCTTTACACTGCCGAGGCATTGGCGTCGGGCGAAGGCCGCGACGGCAACGCCCGCACCAACGACGGCAAACTGGATGTCGCCCTCGCAAGCCCGGTGGAACTGGGAGGCAACGGCGAAGGAACCAACCCTGAGCAGCTGTTCGCTGCCGGTTACGCCGCGTGCTTCCACTCTGCTTTGCGCTTGGTGGGCCGCAAGGAACGCGTCGACCTCAGCGATTCAGCAGTTGCCGCCAAAATCCACTTCGGTGCACTGACGGACAGTGAAGGCTACGGCTTGGCCGCCGAACTCGAGATCGCCCTGCCCGCGCTGGGCCGCACCACCGCTGAAGAACTGATGGCTAAAGCGCACCAAATTTGCCCGTACTCCAACGCAACCCGCGGCAACATGGCCGTTGACCTCAAGCTCGTGGAGTTCGCAGCATGAGCGCCGTTGCAATCGAAACCCGCGAAATCCAGCTCGCCTCCCGCCCGGTTGGCCGTCCGGCTCCGGAGAACTTCCGGCTGGCAGCAGCGCAGCTCCCTGAGCTTGCCGAGGGCCAGCTCCTGGTGAAGAACCAGTTCATGTCCGTGGACCCTTACATGCGCGGCCGCATGAACGACGTCAAGTCCTACTCGGCCCCGTTCCGCCTGGATACAGCGCTCGACGGCGGTGCGGTAGGTGAGGTGATCGCGTCCCGTTCGGACGCGCACAAGGTGGGTGACGTCGTCGTGCATCAACTCGGCTGGCGTGAGCATGCAGTGGTGGACGCCGCAGCAACAACACCGGTCCCGTCGGGACTGGCTCCTACCTCCGCTTTCCTTGGCGCTCTGGGCATGACAGGCCTGACCGCTTACGCCGGATTGCTGAAGGTCGCTGAGTTCAAGGAAGGCGATGTGGTGTTCGTCTCCGGCGCGGCAGGTGCGGTCGGCTCCATGGTGGGCCAGATCGCCAAGGTCATGGGCGCTTCAAAGGTCATCGGCAGCGCAGGATCGCCGGAGAAAGTTGCCCGGCTGCTGGAGCTTGGCTTTGATACTGCCTTCAATTACAACGATGCCCCTGTGCTGGAGCAGCTGAGGGAAGCGGCCGGGGAGCGTGGCATCGACGTGTACTTTGACAACGTTGGTGGCGAGCATCTCGAAGCAGCCCTGGCCACTCTCACGGTTGGCGGGCGCGTAGCCATGTGCGGAGCCATTGCGCAGTACAACTCCACGGAGCCCCCGGTGGCGCCCCGGAACCTGGCCGTGGCAATCGGCAAGCAGCTGACCCTGCGCGGATTCCTGGTGGGCGGACAGCGACAGCACGCCGCTGAATTCGCGCAGAAGATGGCGGGCTGGTTGGCCGATGGCTCCGTCAGCTACGACGAAACAATCGTCGACGGCCTGGAGAATGCGCCGCAGGCGTTCATCGATCTCCTGGATGGTGCGAACACGGGAAAGATGCTGGTTCGCCTCTAATCCACAGGTGAATCGCGTATGACTTGCACACCCGGCTACTGCTTGGTAACAAAAGGTCAACAATCTGACCTGGAGTGATCATTTGTGGTAGCTGGGTGTGTTTCAGGCCACTAGTGTGGGTTTCATCAATGCGCTTCGGCGCAGCTGCGAGCATCAGTGAAAACAGAATTTCTGCCTCAGGTATAGGAAACGGACACTCATTGACCATCCGTCGTAGCGCCAATCACTTTCTTCCTGGAGGAAAATTGAAGAAACCACTGCGTGCCACCCTGAAGCGCGGTTCAATGGCCGGGGTTGCCACTCTCGGCGCAGCAGCGCTCCTGCTGACCAGTTGTGGCCAGGCTCCTGACGCTGGCTCCGGCACCGCTACCAAGAGCGATTTTGTTGGATGCATCGTGTCCGACTCCGGCGGATTCGATGACCAGTCCTTCAACCAGTCCTCGTTCGAGGGCCTCAAGAAGGCCGAGACTGATCTGGGCATCACGGTGAAGTCGGCCGAATCAAAGGCCAACAGTGACTTCGAAACGAACCTTAACGGCATGGTCTCCGCCGGCTGCAACCTCACCGTCACGGTTGGCTTCCTCCTCGGCGACGCCACCAAAGCTGCTGCGGCAGCGAACGCGGACAAGCACTTCGCGATTATCGACTACTCGTACGAAACCCCCATCACCAACGTGAAGCCGATCGTGTATGACACGGCCCAGGCAGCTTACTTGGCGGGTTACGCGGCTGCGGCTACCTCCAAGACCGGCAAGGTGGGTACCTTCGGCGGCATCAAGATCCCCACGGTCACCATCTTCATGGATGGCTTCTACGACGGTGTCCAGGCCTACAACAAGGCCAAGAACAAGACCGTCCAAGTTGTCGGCTGGGACAAGAACACCCAAGACGGTTCGTTCACGGGTGACTTCGAGAAGCAGGACACCGGCAAGCAGGTCACCATCAACCTCCTGGACCAGGGCGCTGACATCATCATGCCCGTGGCCGGACCGGTTGGTAAGGGTGCAGGCGCTGCGCTGAAGGAAGCCAAGGCTGCAGGCAAGGACGTCAAGCTGATCTGGGTTGACTCCGATGGCTACCTCACCGCTCCTGAGTACAAGGACCTGATGCTGACCTCCGTGGTCAAGCAGATGGGCGAAGCCGTTGAAGCAGTTGTGAAAGACGACACCGAAGGCAAGTTCAACAACCAAGCCTACGTTGGCACGTTGGAGAACGATGGCGTAGCCATCGCTCCGTTCCACGACCTTGACTCGGCTGTGACCGCTGAAACCAAGTCCGAGCTCGATGCCCTGAAGGCTGACATCGTCTCAGGCAAGCTGGTTGTCGAATCGGCCGCGAGCCCCAAGAAGTAAACCAATTCCTGGACGCGCCGCCAGTACCGAGCCCCGGTACTGGCGGCGCGTTTTTGCCCTGACTACGCTGGGCCTCAAAGCCAGAGGCTTTGGAGCAGTACAGCCGTCCCTCGGACTCACAGAACGGTGGGAGTTGTGAAACTCGAATTGAAGGGGATCTCGAAAGCCTTCGGGACCTTCTACGCCAACCAAGACATCGACCTCGTGGTCGAATCCGGCCAGATCCATTGCCTCCTGGGTGAAAATGGTGCCGGTAAATCAACCCTCATGAACGTGCTGTACGGGCTGTACGAGCCCACAGCCGGCCAGATCCTGGTGGATGACCAGCCGGTTAATTTCCGTGGACCCGGTGATGCCATGGCCGCAGGTATCGGCATGGTGCACCAGCACTTTATGCTGGTTCCCGTTTTTACAGTGGCGGAAAACGTGGCGCTCGGCGCGGAACCAACCACGTTCGGCGGTGTGCTGAGCATGGACGAAACCCGGAAGAAAATCCGGGAAATTTCCGATCACTACGGATTCGACGTCGATCCCGACGCCTTGGTGGAGGACCTCCCCGTGGGCGTCCAGCAGCGCGTGGAAATCATCAAGGCGCTGGTCCGCGAAGCCAAAGTGCTCATCCTGGATGAGCCCACGGCGGTGCTGACGCCGCAGGAAACCGATGAACTCCTGGACATCATGCGGCAGCTCAAGGCCGGCGGTACCTCCATCGTCTTCATCTCGCACAAGCTGCGTGAAGTCAAAGCTGTCTCCGACGTCATCACGGTCATACGCCGCGGCAAAGTGGTGGGGGATGCTCCACCCACCGCATCAGCCACTGAGCTGGCCTCCATGATGGTGGGCCGCCCTGTCAGCCTGAGCTTGAACAAGGCTCCCGCCCAGCGGAAGGAAACCACGTTCGTGGTGGAGAACCTGACTGTGCGTGCAGCCAATGGCACCAACGTGGTGGACGGAATCAGCTTCGACATCGCCCAAGGCGAGATCCTCGCCGTCGCCGGTGTCCAAGGCAACGGCCAAACGGAACTGACCGAAGCCATCCTGGGAATTCAGGACCACGTCACTGGTTCGGTGACGTTGGACGGCAAGCAACTGCTGGGACTGCCGGTGAAGGAGGTCCTGCGGTCCGGTGTCGGCTTTGTTCCGGAGGACCGAACCGTGGACGGGCTGGTTGGTCCGTTCTCGGTGGCCGAAAACCTTGTGTTGGACCTGTATGACCAGGCGCCGTTTGCCAGCGGTATCAGCATGAAGCCGGCCAAGGTTACCGAGCACGCCAAGGCCAAGATCGAAGAATTTGATATCCGTACGCCGTCCGCAGGTGCGGCCGCAGGAACGCTGTCCGGTGGCAACCAGCAGAAAGTGGTCATGGCGAGGGAGCTGTCCCGGCCGCTGCGATTGTTCATCGCCAGCCAGCCCACCCGTGGCGTGGATGTTGGTTCCATCGAGTTCCTCCACAAGCGCATCGTTGCCGAGCGTGACGTTGGAACGCCTGTCATGATCGTTTCCACAGAGCTAGATGAGGTCATCGAGCTCGCAGACCGTATCGCCGTGCTGTACAAGGGCAAGCTCGTGGGTATTGTCCCTGCCGGAACACCCCGCGACACTCTTGGCTTGATGATGGCCGGCGTCGGCCCTGAAGGAGGCTCCGATGACTGATAAAAATCAGTCCAACGACGAGCAAACACCGGCCCTCTCCACCGAGGACCAGTCCACAGCGGATCTCCGTGCGGCAGATGTCTCACTCGATACCGCAGGCGGCATGCTTGAGCCCTCCATCGTGCCGGTGTCTTCCCAAAGCGGAGCCTCAGGACCGCAGCAGAACAGTCTCATGCGCCGAATCGTCATGGGCAACGGCTTTGTCTCCGTTCTTGCGGTCATTGTGGCGCTGTTCCTCGGCGGCCTGTTGATCGCCAGCACGGATGCGCAGGTTGCCAAAACCGCAGGCTATCTCTTTGCGCGGCCTACGGACTTCCTGAGCGCGTTGTGGTCAGCAATGACCGAGAGCTACGTTGCCCTCTTCCAGGGATCTGTGTTCAGTGCACGCGAAGGTTTCAAGCCTTTGCTCGAGACTATGACCGTGGCAACTCCGCTGATCTGTGCCGGCCTGGGTGTTGCCTTGGCCTTTCGCGCCGGCCTGTTCAACATTGGTGCCCAGGGGCAGATCATCATCAGCGCCACGCTGGCGGCCTACGTCGGGTTCGCCTGGCACCTCCCGTTTGGTCTGCACCTGTTGGTGGTTATCATCATGGGCGTCTTGGGCGGTGCTCTCTGGGGTGCCATTGTGGGCATCCTCAAAGCACGGACGGGCGCTCACGAGGTCATCGTGACCATCATGCTGAACTATGTGGCCTTGTTCCTGCTGGACTTCCTGCTGAACACTGCTGCGTTCCGGCGCCCGGGGGACAACAGCCCCATTTCGCCACGGATCGACGAATCGGCAACCTACCCCATCCTCATCCCGGGATCCCGGCTCCACGTCGGCTTCCTGGTGGCCATAGCGTTGACCTTCGGCGTGTGGTGGCTGCTGAACCGGTCCACCATCGGCTTCGAGTTCCGTGCCGTCGGCGCCAACCCCGTCGCGGCACGGACCGCCGGGGTCAAGGTGTCACGTGCCACCATCCTGGTGATGGCCATGGCCGGCGCCCTGGCAGCATTTGGTGGTGTTGCCCAAGTGTCCGGTACCGAGAAGGTCCTGACGGGCGGCGTCGCTGCCCAGATCGGCTTCGATGCCATCACTGTGGCCCTGCTGGGACGCAGTAAACCGTGGGGGACGTTCTTTGCCGGCCTGCTGTTCGGAGCTTTCCGTGCAGGTGCAGTGCAGATGCAGATCCAGACGGGAACGCCCATCGACATCGTGCTGGTGGTGCAGTCCCTGATCGTCCTCTTCATTGCAGCGCCGCCACTGATCAGGTCGATTTTCCGGCTTGAGCCCAAGAAAAAGAACAAAACACCAAAAGCGGCTCCCAAGGCTGCCCTGGTCAACGCCTCCGGAGGTGCCAAATGAGCGCGACAACCACCGCTCCGAAGTCGGGTTCAACGGCTCTACCGGCGTTCCGGCCTTCCATGAAAGTCCCACTCTCCCTCGGAATCCTTGCACTCCTGGCCTTGGTCTTCTTCGGCTTCCTGGGCCCGGACCAGACCGCCGAGATGAAGATCAGCGATGCCGGCGACGCCGTGGCCGTCCCTGCACTCATGATTCCGGGGCAGGTGGGCGGGGTGGTCTTCGGCATTGTGCTCCTGGCCATGGCCGCCTACTCCATTTACCTCTGGACACAGGGAGAGCGGTCACCCAAGTGGCTGCCTATCGCCTTCGCCGTGGTTTTCGTGTTCGCCTTGCTTGTTTGGATCGTCGCAGGTGCCCGCCAGCCGTCCATCTCGCTGGCCGGCCTGGTTGCCGGCTCAGTGACACTGGCAGTGCCGTTGGTCTTCGGCTCTCTCTCCGGCGTGCTCTGTGAGCGTGTGGGCGTGGTGAACATCGCCATTGAAGGCCAGCTTCTGGGCGGAGCCTTCACCGCCGCGCTGGTAGCCACCATGACGGGCAGCCCCTACATCGGCCTGATCGCGGCAGCTGCTGCCGGTGCTGCCGTGTCCATGGTCCTGGCGGTCTTCAGCATCAAGTACCTGGTCAATCAGATCATTGTGGGCGTTGTCCTGAACGTGCTGGTCTCCGGTCTGACAGGCTTCCTCTACGGCACGCTGATGGTTCCCAACAAAGAGCAGTTCAACACCCCGGGCCGACTGGACATCCTGCCGATCCCGCTGCTCTCGGACATCCCCATCATCGGGCCCATCCTGTTTGAGCAGTCCATTGCCGGCTATCTCATGTACATTGCGGTGGCCGTGGTGTGGTTCGGCCTGTTCAAGACCCGCTGGGGCCTGCGTGTCCGAGCCGTCGGTGAGCACCCGCAAGCTGCTGACACCCTGGGTATCAACGTCAACGCCACCCGGTTCTGGAACGTCACCCTGGGCGGTGCCATTGCTGGCATCGGAGGCGCGGTGTTCACCCTGGTGACTATCGACTCTTTCACCAAGGACATCTCCGGCGGCCGTGGCTTCATCGCCCTGGCAGCCTTGATTTTTGGCCGGTGGAACCCGATTGGAGCGTTCCTCGCATCGCTCCTGTTTGGCTTCGCGTACAACCTGCAGTCCATCCTGGGCATCATAGGTACCCCGGTGCCCAGCCAGTTCATGGCCATGCTGCCGTATCTGGTGACCATCTTCGCCGTCGCCGGCCTGGTGGGTAAGTCGCGGGGACCGGCCGCCAGCGGCATACCGTACGTGAAGGGTTGACGATGCGGGCTAATGACATCGATTGGCAGGCGCTGGAAGAGGCAGCGAAGCAGGCCATGCTCAATGCCTACGCGCCGTATTCGAAATTCCCGGTGGGGGCTGCAGCCCTCACCGAGGACGGCCGGATTGTGAGCGGCTGCAACGTAGAGAACGCCAGTTACGGACTGACCCTCTGCGCCGAATGCGCACTTGTTGGCCAGCTTCACATGACCGGCGGGGGCAGGATCACCGCGTTCTATTGCGTGGACGGCCAGGGCAACATCCTCATGCCGTGCGGGCGCTGCCGCCAATTGCTCTATGAATTCAGGGCACCCGGAATGCAGCTCATGACTACGCAGGGAATCAAATCCATGGACCAGGTACTGCCTGACGCCTTTGGTCCTGAACACCTGGAGGAAAGCACGTGACCAGTACTGAAGCGTTCGACGCCGTCCAGATCATTTCCATCAAGCGGGACAAAGGCACGCTGTCTCCCGAACAGATCGACTGGACCATTGACGCCTACACCCGCGGGGTGATCGCCGAGGAACAGATGGCGGCACTGAACATGGCCATCTTGCTCAACGGCATGAACCGTGCCGAGATTTCGCGCTGGACTTCGGCCATGATCGCCTCAGGCGAGCGGATGGACTTTTCGTCCCTGACAACGCCCGACGGCGGCCGGAAGGCTACCAGCGACAAACACTCCACCGGTGGGGTGGGGGATAAAATCACGCTGCCGTTGGCCCCGCTGGTGGCCGTGTTCGGCGTCGCGGTTCCGCAGCTGTCAGGCCGCGGACTGGGCCACACGGGTGGCACCTTGGATAAGCTTGAGGCCATTCCCGGGTGGCGGGCCAACCTGAGCAACGACGAAATCACGGCTCAGCTGCAGGACGTGGGCGCGGTGATTTGTGCCGCAGGTTCCGGGCTCGCTCCAGCGGACAAGAAGCTCTACGCCTTGCGTGACGTCACCGGCACTGTGGAGGCTATCCCACTGATCGCTTCTTCGATCATGAGCAAGAAGATCGCTGAAGGAACGGGCTCCTTGGTACTGGATGTCAAAGTGGGTTCCGGGGCTTTCATGAAGGATGAAGCGCGGGCCAGGGAGCTTGCCGAGACCATGGTGGCCCTTGGCAAGGACGCAGGCGTCCACACCGTTGCCCTGATCACGGATATGTCTACGCCGTTGGGTTTGACGGCCGGAAACGCTATTGAGGTTGAGGAATCCGTGGAGGTCCTGGCGGGCGGTGGCCCGGAAGACGTCGTCGAACTGACCGTCCGCCTAGCCGAGGAGATGCTGGCAGGCGCCGGTATCCACGACGCAGACCCCGCCGCCGCCTTGAAAGACGGGCGTGCCATGGACGTTTGGAACCGGATGATCGAAGCACAGGGCGGAGACCCACGTGCTGCTCTTCCGGTGGCTAAGGAATCCGAGGTTCTCTACGCCCCGGCTGACGGCGTCCTGGTGGAACTGGATGCGCTTTCCGTGGGCGTTGCCGCCTGGCGCCTGGGAGCCGGCCGTGCCCGCAAGGAGGACCAGGTCCAGGCCGGGGCAGGTGTCCGCATGCACGCCAAGCCCGGCGCGTTGGTCCGTGCGGGGGAGCCGCTCATGACTCTCCTGACGGACACTCCCGAGAAATTCGAGCGGGCCAAGGAAGCGCTCCAGGATGCCGTGGTGATCGCGCCAGAGGGTTCACGCCCGGCGCACCAGCTCATCATCGACCGCATCGCCTAGGCTTAAGTGTTCCGGGCTGTTCCCTAAAGAACAGTCCGGAACACCAGTCATCCGGCGCCTGTGGGGGAGCCGGCTACCGTAAGGAAACCGTGCAGGGCATCAACGATTTCATCCTCGCAGCAGCCGAGCAGCCGTGGGTGTTGTTCCTGGTGCTGGCCTGCTGCGTGATAGATGGCTTCTTCCCGCCCATCCCCAGCGAATCCGTGGTGGTAGGCCTGAGCGCCGTTTCAGGAGGCAGTGGCTCGCCCAACGTGTGGCTGCTGGGCTTGATGGCAGCATTGGGGGCGTTCTCCGGTGACAACATCGCGTACATCATCGGCCGACGCATCGGCATCCAGCGCTGGCGTTGGATGCGCGCCCAACGGATGCAGGGCGCCTTCCGTTGGGCAGGCAAGGAACTGCGACGCCGCTCGGCCTCGCTCATCATGGTGGCCCGCTTTATTCCCATCGGCAGGGTGGCAGTCAACCTGACAGCCGGCGCCACACACTTCCACCACCGGCGCTTCGTAGCCCTCACGGCAATGTCCGCCGTCCTGTGGGCCACCTATTCGGTGATCCTTGGCTACTTCTTTGGTGTCTGGTTCGAAGACAACCATCTCCTGGGTGCGGTCATAGCGATCGTGGTGGCCGTGATCCTGGGAATCATCATTGATCGGATCATCAGCAAAGTCCGGGGATCCGTACCATTGGACGGCAAAAACATCCCTGAGGAAGACGCCCCTACTCCACCCACGGTATGACGTTTCCGGCCCCGGAAGATCAGCCCGGCGGTTGACGACGGCACCTTATCAGCACCTATAGCGTTAAGCGTGTGATCCCAAGGCTGGGACGTAGCGAACGACGTCCCGGCCATGGGACACTAAGAGCGACTTCCGTCACACTGTCAAGTCACATTCGTCTAGGAGCTACCGCCGCGTGGAGTCTTTGAACCAAATGCTCGAGCATGCCGCCGGGCAGCCCTGGATATACCCGGTACTCCTGGTCTTCTTCTTCATTGACGGATTTGCCACCATTCTTCCCAGCGAAACGGCCATAGTTGGTCTCTCGGCGCTGTCCCTTCACAGCGGAGAACCCAACCTCTGGATCCTGGGAGCAACCGCACTGGTAGGTGCCATGGCCGGGGACAACATGGCCTACATGCTGGGCCGGAAAATCGGCCTCACCCGCTGGAAATGGATGCGCAGGCCCAAGGTCCAAAAGATGTTCGCCTGGGCCCAGTATGAGCTGGATAAGCGGGGCGCTGTCCTCATTTTCACGGCCCGGTACATCCCTTGGGGCCGCGTGGCTGTGAACTACGTGGCCGGACAAACCGGCTTTCGCCACCGTACCTTCTTCTGGCTGGACGCTTTCGCCTGCGTCACCTGGGTTATCTACTCCATCGGCATCGGCCTGCTTGCAGGTCAGTGGGTGCATAACAACCCGCTCCTGGGCGTCGGAATTGCAGTGGCTTTCGCCGTGATCCTTGGGATCGTGGTGGACCACGCCCTTCGCTGGTGGCACAAGTATCTTGAAAAGAAGGACCTGGCCCGTGACGCGGCTGCAGGCAACGCAGTACCGGCATCGGAGCCCTCGGAGCTGCCGCACAAAGCGGTCGCCAGTGTGGACCTCTCCAAACCCGCTGGCTGAGCTGCTGCCTGGGACGGCGGCGGGCGCTAGTCTTGGTACGTGACTGAGCCCATTCTTGACGCTGCCCCTGCCCTTGACTTCGATTTGAAGAGCCTGCCCAAGGTTTCCCTCCACGATCACCTGGACGGAGGACTCCGCCCGGCTACCATCATCGAGCTGGCCGAGGCCGCCGGCCACACACTGCCCTCCACCGATCCTGTGGCGCTGGGCGAATGGTTCCGCGAATCCGCCGACTCCGGTTCGCTGGTCCGCTACCTCGAAACGTTCGACCATACCGTTGCCGTCATGCAGACCAAGGAAGGCCTGTTCCGGGTCGCCAAGGAATTCGTGGAAGACCTGGCCGAGGACGGCGTGGTTTACGGCGAAGTCCGCTGGGCTCCCGAACAGCACCTGCAGCAGGGCCTGACCCTGGATGAGGTTGTGGAAGCAGTCCAGACGGGCCTTGAGGCCGGTGTGGAGTCCGCTGAAGAACGCGGCCAGCAGATCCAGGTGGGGCAACTCATCACTGCCATGCGGCATGCTGATCGCGGTCAGGAAATCGCCGAACTGGCCGTCCGCCACCGCGCCAATGGCGCCGTTGGCTTCGATATCGCCGGGGCTGAAGACGGCTTCCTGCCGTCCCGTTTCAAGGACGCCTTCACCTACTTGGCCGAGAATAACTTCCCAGCGACGGTCCACGCGGGCGAAGCCGCCGGCCTGGAGAGCATCCAGTCCGCTTTGGTGGACGGGCGCGCCTTGCGCCTTGGCCACGGCGTGCGGATCGCCGAGGACATCTCAGTGGAGTTTGAAGACAACTCCGACGACGACGGCGAGGACACCGTGGGCATGGTGACTATTGGCAGCGTGGCCGCCTGGGTCCGCGACCGCGGAATTGCCCTGGAAATCTGCCCGTCGTCCAACCTCCAGACCGGTGCCATCTCCGGCTTTGGCGACGGGATCGAAAGCCACCCGGTGGACATGCTCTTCCAGCTTGGCTTCAACGTCACCATCAACACGGACAACCGCCTCATGAGTGGTGTCACCCTGACGGACGAGTTCGAACTCCTGGTGGAGACCTTCGATTACGACCTCGATGATCTGCTCGAACTGACACTGAACGCCGCCGAGGCAGCCTTCCTGCCGTTGGACGAGCGCGAAGCCCTGGTTGAGTACATCAACGATGCCTACGCCAACCTCGGCTAACAAAGGCCCGAAAGGGATCACGGACGAGATTCCGGACGGAATCCCGGTCCTGCGGGAGCTGCTGGGGACGATTGCAGCACTGCGTGAGCATTGCCCTTGGATGGGCGCGCTGACGCATGAGTCGCTGGTGGAATACCTGATTGAGGAAGCCTACGAAGTGGTGGACTCGATCGAGGCCGGTGCTGTTGATGATGAGCTCCGCGGCGAGCTGGGCGATGTGCTGCTCCAGGTAGTGCTTCACGCCCGGCTCGCCGAGGAGCGCGGCAGCTTTGATTTTGCTGCTGTAGCCCGGGGCATCAACGCCAAGATGGTCCGACGCAACCAGCATGTGTTCAAGGCGGACGGTTCCCTGCAGGAAAGTTTCCCGGCCAGCGTCGAGGAAATCATCGTCAAGTGGGACGCTGCCAAACGCGCCGAGAAGCCGGAGCGGAAAGACCCCTTTGAAGGCATCCCGCCGCATCTTCCTGCGTTGGCAGCAGCACAGAAGTCCCTGGACAGGGCAGTCCGCTCAGGGTTGGACGTTGACGCACAAGGTGCGCTGGCCGCCGTCGGACTTTCTGCTGTTCCGGCCTCGGAAGAGGCGCTGGGCGAGCTTCTGCTCGCCGTCGTCGCCGGTGCCCGGGAACAAGGTCTGGACGCAGAACGGGCCCTGCGTGCAGCGGTTCGATCGTTTCAGAACACCCAGGCTCCGCCTTCATGACGTGAGCCGTCGGAAGCCGTGCCGTAACCTAAGCCACTCTGGACTACGCTAGTAGCGACGAGGACGTTGAGAATTTCCCTCCTCATTCCTGTAATTTGCCCATAAGGAGCACATCCATGGCGCTTATCGATGCCATCCACGCACGCGAGATCCTTGATTCCCGCGGAAACCCGACCGTAGAAGTTGAGGTTCTGCTCTCCGACGGCCAGATCGGCCGCGCAGCAGTTCCCTCCGGTGCCTCCACCGGCGAGCACGAAGCAGTTGAGCTTCGCGACGGTGACAAAGGCCGTTACCTCGGCAAGGGTGTCCAGAAGGCCGTTGACGCCGTTATCGACGAGATCTCCCCGGCCCTGATTGGTTTCGACGCCACTGACCAGCGCAGCATCGACCAGGCCATGATTGACCTGGACGGCACGCCCAACAAGGGCAAGCTCGGCGCCAACGCCATCCTGGGTGTTTCCCTGGCCGTTGCCAACGCTGCCGCAGCTTCTGCTGACCTGCCGCTGTACAAGTACTTGGGCGGCCCGAACGCCCACGTCCTGCCCGTTCCGCTGATGAACATCCTCAACGGCGGCTCGCACGCCGATTCCGATGTGGACATCCAGGAATTCATGATCGCCCCGATCGGTGCCGAGACCTTCTCCGAAGGCCTGCGCTGGGGCGTTGAGGTTTACCACAACCTCAAGGCTGTCCTCCAGGAAAAGGGCCTCTCCACCGGCCTCGGCGACGAAGGTGGCTTCGCCCCCAACCTGCCGTCCAACCGCGCTGCACTGGACCTGATCCAGGAAGCCATCAAGAACGCCGGCTACACCCCGGGCACGGACATCGCCCTTGCACTGGACGTTGCATCTTCGGAGTTCTACAAGGACGGTGCCTACCAGTTCGAAGGCAAGGCACTCTCCGCCACCGAGATGAGCGCCTACTACGCTGAGCTCGTTGCCGACTACCCGCTGGTTTCCATCGAAGACCCGCTGGACGAGAACGACTGGGAAGGCTGGAAGACCCTCACCGACACCATCGGTGACAAGGTTCAGCTTGTTGGCGACGACCTCTTCGTCACCAACCCGGTCCGCCTGCAGCAGGGCATCGAGACGGCCACGGCCAACTCCCTGCTGGTCAAGGTCAACCAGATCGGCTCGCTGACCGAGACGCTGGACGCCGTTTCCCTGGCCCAGCGCTCCGGTTACACCACCATCACCTCGCACCGCTCCGGCGAAACCGAGGACACCACCATTGCTGACATCGCCGTTGCCACCAACGCGGGCCAGATCAAGACCGGTGCCCCGGCACGCTCCGAGCGCGTCGCCAAGTACAACCAGCTCCTGCGCATCGAAGAAGAACTCGACGACGCCGCACGCTACGCCGGCCGCAGCGCGTTCCCGCGTTTCAAGGGCTAGCCTTCAGCGAAAACAGCTAACCGGTGGCTATGGTGGAATCACCATGGCCGCCGGTTCTGTTTTAACTCCGGTTCTGCTTTACCCGGGCCAGGTCAGAAACAGCAAGCGCAGCAAACGCCAGGCAAGCACCGGGCATTACAGGAGTGTCATGGCCACCCGTCGTCCAAAGGTACCCAGGGCCGACGCCCTTGGCAGCCAGCCCAGTGGCAGCCGCACTTCCAGTGGTTCCGGTCCGTCCGGCGCCGGCGGCACGTCATCCGAGGGCGCTGAGGTCATCAAAGCCGAGTTCGGCGGCGAGCGTGCAACGTCAAAGACACCCACGCCGGTTGGCGGTAAAACGGCAGCCACCAGCAGAACCTCAACCGGTGGCAAGAATCCCGCGAGCGCGAAGCCAACGGCGACCTCATCCAAGACTGCGGGCACTAAATCCGCGAACACCAAGCCTGCAGACAAAGGCCAGAGATCCGGGACATCAGGCACTGCCAAGGATGACCGAGACCTCGATCCCGTACCGGCGAAAGCGTTCTCCGGCCGGATGCTTGCACTGGCTGTGGTGATGATTGCCATCACTATCCTGTTGGCCCCCACCGTGAAAATTTTCCTGGAGAAACGCGCCGAAATCTCCGCCCTGGAAGCGGAGATAGCCAGCAGGAAAGCCGAGCAAACAGAGCTCAACAAACAGCTTTCCCGGTGGCAGGACCCCAACTACGTGAAACAGCAGGCCCGCGACCGCATTAACATGGTTATGCCGGGTGAAACGGGTTACTGGGTGTTTGGGGGAGAAGAAGCCGCCGGCACACCGGGTGGCCGCACCGGCTCCGGATCGTCGGCAAACCCGGAGAATCTGCCCTGGGTGGATGCTCTCTGGGAGTCAATCAGACGATCGGCAACTGACTAGACGCGGTGCCCGCCGCCGTCGTGCCCGCAGGGGACTCGACAAAAGGGGCAGGAAGGTTGGCAGCGCAAGTGGAAGAGAACACGGCAGCCGTGCCGCAGGAATCCCGCCAGCCATCAGCACACGATCTTGAGGTCCTGAGCCGCCAGCTGGGACGGCCGGTCCGGGATGTTGTTGAGATCCCGGCCAGGTGCGTCTGCGGCAACCCCTTGGTGGCCGCTACGGCGCCCAGGCTCAGCAACGGAACACCTTTTCCCACAACGTTCTACCTGACCCACCCGGTCATCACTTCCGCAGTGTCGCGGCTTGAAGCAGGTGGGCTGATGAATGAGATGAATGAGCGACTGACCACCGATCAGGAACTGGCCGGTGCCTACCATGGGGCCCATGATGCCTACCTGCAGGCCCGGAACGAGATCGCCGGCCGCTCCGGCACCGGAGCGGTGCCGGAGATCGACGGCATTTCCGCGGGCGGCATGCCTACCCGCGTGAAATGCCTCCATGTCCTGGTGGGTCATTCGTTGGCTGCCGGCCCGGGCGTGAACCCGCTGGGGGACGAGGCCTTGGCCTCCATCACCGAGTGGTGGACCAAAGACCGCTGCTATTGCGACGGCGCCTGGGACACCGCCGGCGAGGCTCCTTCGCGGGATTTGAGCCGCCATGGTCCGCAGGGACTGCCGGAGATTGTGGGGCGTCCCGCACCGGTGCGGAAGCCGAAAATTGAGTCCGAAAACGAGCAGGAGGGCACCGCGTGAGCCGGGTGGCCGCCATTGACTGCGGAACCAACTCCATCCGCCTCCTCATCGCCGATGCTTCAGCTGAGGCCTCGGAGACTGCTGCGATGGGTCCTCTGACCGACGTCGTGCGGGAAATGCGCGTGGTGAGGCTTGGACAGGGCGTTGACGCAACGGGTGAACTGGCCCCTGAGGCCTTGGAGCGCACGTTCGCAGCGGCGCGCGACTACGCAGAACTGATCAAGGAGCACGGCGCGGGGCGGATCCGCTTCGCGGCCACGTCGGCCACCCGCGACGCCCGGAACCGCCAGGTCTTCGTGGACGGCATCCGGGAACTGCTGGGAGTCCAGCCCGAGGTGATTTCCGGTGACGAGGAAGCTGCGCTGTCTTTCGCCGGCGCAAGCAGTGTCCTGCCGGGTATGGGGGAGGACCCCATCCTGGTGGTGGACCTCGGCGGCGGCAGTACCGAATTCGTGCTGGGCGACTCCAGCGGGGTGATCGCGGCACGTTCTGTTGACGTTGGCTGCGTGCGGCTCACCGAACGTCACCTTCGCAGCGATCCGCCCACTGCCGCCCAAATCGCCGCAGCAGAGGCCGACGTCGATGCCGCGCTTGATCTTGCCGCGCAAACAGTCCCGCTGGACCGCGCCACGGCCGTGGTTGGCGTTGCCGGTTCCATCACCACCATCACGGCGCACGCGCTGGGCCTGAGTGAATACCAGCCCAACCGCATCCACGGCGCTTCGCTGGACCTCGAAACCATCACCGATGCGTGCACCAGCCTGTTGGAAATGACGCGGGACGAACGTGCTGCCCTTCCGTACATGCACCCGGGACGCGTGGACGTCATCGGAGCGGGTGCCTTGGTGTGGCGCCGCATCCTGGGCCGCTTGGCTGCTGTCAGCAACGGGACCATCCGCGCGGCCGTCGCCAGCGAACACGACATCCTGGATGGCATCGCCCTGAGTATCCGGGACGCCCAATGACATACAGGCACCGACGCACCATCTCCGCTGCGCTTGCCACCACCCTGGCCGGCGGGGCGCTGGCGGGTGCGCTGTTGTCGGCTCCGGCCGCCAATGCGGACGCATGGCGGGACAAGGAGTACTGGCTCAAGGAATCGGGAGTCACCAACGCCTGGCAGGTGTCCAAGGGTGCTGGAGTCAAGGTCGCGATCATCGATAGCGGTGTTGACGGAAGCCACCCGGACCTCAAGGGCGTCGTGGTTGGTGGAACCGACGTCTCTGGTGCCGGGGCCCCGAACGGACAAAAGAGCATCGGTGCCAAGACCGAGCACGGCACACTGGTGGCCACCATGTTGGCCGGGCGCGGACACCCCGCACCCACGCCGCCTCCGTCAGCGTCGCCGTCCGCTTCGGCGTCGCCTGCCCCGCCGCCTCCGCCGCCAACTACTCCGCCTGCCGGGGGACCTGACGGAATCACGGGAGTGGCACCCGAGGCGGAGATCCTGGCCATCTCAACCTGGCTGGGCTCGCCCAATCCGGGCGGCAAAACTGATCAGGAACAGATACCGGAGGCCGTGCGCTGGGCGGTTGATAACGGCGCCAAGGTCATCAACATTTCCCTGGGCAGCACTTCGCCCGATTGGCCGCAGAGCTGGGACGCAGCGTTCCTCTACGCGGAGCAAAAGGATGTGGTGATCGTTGCCGCCGCGGGAAACCGGGTGGGCGGCAACGTCCAGGTTGGAGCCCCCGCAACCATTCCGGGTGTCCTCACGGTAGCCGGGCTGGACGGCGAAGGACGCGCCAGCGTGGACTCCTCGTCCCAAGGCATCAGCATCGGAGTGGCGGCCCCGGCGGAGAAACTGGTGGGTGGCATCCCCGGCGGTTCGTATGCCGAATGGGCAGGAACGTCCGGAGCAGCGCCCATCGTGTCAGGAGTGGCTGCACTCATACGTTCAAAGTGGCCGGATATGAGCGCTACCCAGGTCATCAACAGGATCGTCAGCACGGCCAAGGATGCCGGCGCTCCCGGCAAAGACCCTATCTATGGCTACGGCATCCTCAACGCGGAGGCGGCGTTGAAGAATGACGTGCCCGTCACCAGCACCAACCCGCTGGGTTCCATCGGGGACTGGATCCGTGTTCACCGCCGCGGCGTTTTCAGTGAGCCTGAGCAGGCGCCCGTTGCAAGCCCTACCAGTGCTGCCCCCACGCTCGCTGATCCGACCGTCCCCGTTGCGAAGACGCCGGCCACTGTGGACGACGCCCTCCCCGCCGCCGTCGTGCTTGGTTTTGGAGCCCTGTTTGTTGCCCTGGTAACAGGTGCGGCGATTCAGTTGCGAAGGGTTTCAAAGAACCCGCCCGCAGTGCCCGAAGAGGCCGAAACGGGTGCCCTTTCGAAGGTGGATCCTCCCGCCCGGAAGTAGTTAGTGAAGATTTTCACAAAGTACTGTACTCTGGTCTTATGGCAACCACCCCTGAGCTCATTGACCGTCCCCGGGTTCTCGTCGTCGGCGGCGGCTACGTCGGCCTCTACGTAGCCCTCAAATTGCAGAAGAAGATCGCGAATGCAGGTGGCATCGTCACCGTCGTGGATCCACTGCCGTACATGACTTACCAGCCCTTCCTCCCGGAAGTTGCAGGCGGCAACATCGAGGCACGCCACGCCGTCGTCTCCCACCGTCAGCACCTCAAGCAGACTGAGCTCATCCAGGGCCGCGTCACCAGCATCGACCACGCAAACCGCACTGCGGTGATTGCCCCCTCTGATGGCGGCGAAAACTTCGAGATCCCGTACTTCGACGTCGTGATCGCGGCCGGCGCCATCACCCGCACGTTCCCCATCAAGGGCCTCGCGGACAAGGGCATCGGCCTGAAAACCATCGAGGAAGCCGTTGCACTGCGCAACAAGGTGCTGGAGCGCATCGAATCCGCTTCCACCATGACTGACCCTGCAGAACGCGCCAAGGCACTGACCTTCGTAGTTGTAGGTGGCGGTTTTGCCGGTATCGAGTGCCTCACCGAAATGGAAGACCTCGCCCGCGCAGCTGTACGGAACAACCCGCGCATCCGCCAGGAAGAGATCCGCTTCATCCTGGTCGAAGCCATGGGCCGCATCATGCCCGAGGTCACCGCTTCGCAGGCCGAATGGGTTGTGGAACACCTCCGCAGCCGTGGCATCGAAGTACTCCTGAACACTTCCCTGGACAGCGCCGAGGGCAACCTCAAGCTGATCAACCTGCCGGACAAGACCTCCGCCGGTGAAGTTGAAGCAGACACCTTGGTGTGGGCTGCCGGTGTGCAGGCCAACCCGATGATCCGTTCCACCGACTTCCCGCTGGAACCTCGTGGCCGCGTCCGCGTCCTCCCGGACCTCCGCATCGCAGGCGACGAAGGCATTGTGGAAAACGCTTGGGCAGCCGGCGACATCGCCGCTGTTCCGGACCTCACGGGCAAGGGCCTGCCGGACGGCACCTGCGTCCCCAACGCCCAGCACGCACTGCGCCAGGCCAAGAAGCTCGCCAAGAACCTCTGGGCTTCCCGCTGGGACAAGCCGCTGCACGACTACAAGCACAAGAACCTCGGTGCCGTAGCCGGCTTCGGCGAGTGGAAGGGTGTCGCCAACATCAACCTGCTCGGCCGCATCGGCCTCAAGGGCGGTCTCGCCTGGTTGGCACACCGTGGTTACCACGGCATGGCCATGCCCACGGTGGAGCGCAAATTCCGTGTGATCTTCGGCTGGATCCTGGCCTTCTTCGCCGGCCGCGATACCACGCAGCTGATGGATCTGGATAACCCGCGCGGCGCCTTCGTGGCCGCAGCCACCCCGGCTCCCAAGCCTGCTGCCGCTCCGGCGCCGGTGGAAGCCAAGCCGGTTGCCGAGGACGTCAAGACTCCGGTAACTGCTGACGCCAAGTAGTACACGCTCGACGGCGGCCGTCCCCTTGAGGGGGTGGCCGCCGTCGGCGTTTAATCAGTCCCGCTCCACGGCTGCCCCTAGACTGTCCTCATGTCCGGTGAAACCGATTTGAAGACCCTCTTGGAATCCCTTCATCCTGTAGCCCGGGACGGCGATTACGTGTACGCCCTGTGGCCGCACGGGCGGCCGTTGGAGGGTGGCATCGAAGCTGCCGTTCGGGAGGCTGAGAGCCTCACGGTTGTTCTTCACCGCGATGCAGCGGACTCGTTGGGCCTTAGCTACGATTTCGTGGCTACCTGGATCACGTTGCAGGTCCATTCGGCCTTGGAGGCCGTGGGTTTGACCGCAGCCGTAAGTGCGGCGCTGACGCACGCAGGAATCAGCTGCAACGTACTGGCCGGTTTCCACCACGATCACCTCCTGGTGCCATCGGCAGACGCGGGCAGGGCAATGGAGGTTTTGCGGCTTCTGGCGCGCGGTGTGGTCCTGCGCTCCGAGCGGCCCGAGGACCGGGCCGACATCCTGGAACTCACTGCCCGGGCGTTTTCTGTCTCGCCGGTGACCGGTGAACCCGTTGAAGGTAGGCCCCTTGAGGTGGGGCTCTTGGAGGAGCTTTTTGAGTGCAGCGAGTACATTCCGGAGCTCAGCATCGTGGCGGAGATGGGTGGGGAAATTGTGGGTCACGCCATGAGTACGAGGGGTTGGATCGATGACTTGAAGCTCGTCGCCCTGGGCCCCATAGGCGTGCTTCCACCGTTCCAGCGGCGGGGGGTGGGTTCTGCGCTGATGCGCGAGACGGCAGCCCGCGCCACTGCCTTGGGAGAACCCGCGATCGCTTTGCTCGGCAGCCCTCTTTACTACCCGCGCTTCGGTTATGTTCCGGCCACCTCCATGGGCGTTGAACCGCCTGAGGCAACGTGGGGCGAGCACTTCCAGCTACTGACTTTGCCGGGATGGCCCGACGACGTTCATGGCACCTTCCGCTACGCGGGGCCATTCAACCGGCTCTAGCTGGGATACCATGGTCCGGGCGCCCCAGTAGCCCAATTGGCAGAGGCAGCGGACTTAAAATCCGCGTGTTGTGGGTTCGAGTCCCACCTGGGGCACAGGAAATGCGCGTCGTTACCATATCCTGACCAGCGAAAATGTGTTCTAGGACACATCTAGGTAGTAGTCTCTTGCACATGTTCGAAGTGAGATCACAACTTCGGGACAATGACCACTCAACAGATGGTGCGCGGAGGCTATTCATGTACAGGAAAAAACTCGTTTCGGCGATTGCGGCAGCAGCCGCACTCGGCATGCTGGCAACAGGATGTGCCAACCAATCAGGCCCATCCACTTCGGAGTCTTCCGGAGCCGGCAACAAGGTGGACATTCCTGCAATTTCGAAAGTAGACGTTCCTTCGGGGGCTGTCTTGCCCAAGGGAGACGGCAAAGCCACTTGCCCGGCCACCACCACGATTGCTTACGCTGGAGCCCAGACCGGTCCGAACGCCCAGCTCGGAATCAATATCTTCAACGGCATTCAGCTGGCCATCAACCAGCACAATGAGGCCAACCCGGGCTGCCAGGTGCAATTCAAGAAGTTCGATACTGAAGGCGATCCGAACAAGGCTACGGGCCCCGTGACTCAGATCGTCTCTGAAGAAGACATCGTCGGCGTCGTGGGACTGCCATTCTCCGGTGAGTCCAAAGCCACTGGCAACATCTTCGAGCAGAAGGGCCTGGTTCATATCACCCCTTCGGCCACGAACCCGGGCCTGACCAAGAATGGCTGGACAACCTTCTACCGCGCCCTCGGCAATGACGCCGTTCAGGGGCCGGCTGCGGCGAAGTTCCTGACGGACAAGTTGCAGGCCAAGAAGGTCTACCTGGTTCAGGACGACTCCGACTACGGCATCGGCTTGGGAACGCAGACGTCCGAGGCTCTCGGTGACGCACTGGTTGGTTCTGACAAGGTAGTCACCGGCCAGAAGGACTTCTCGGCCGTGATCTCCAAGATCATGAACGCCAAGGCGGACACTGTCTACTACGCCGGCTACTACGCCGAAGGCGCGCCGTTCGACCAGCAGCTGGTTGGCAAGGGCTTCACCGGATCGTTCGTTGGCCCCGATGGTGTCAAGGACGACCAGTTCATCAAGCAGGCCGGCGATGCTTCGTCGAACTCGTTCTTCACCTGCCCCTGCATCCCCGGTGAGCTCATTCCCGATTTCGCCACGGAATACAAGAAGATTGCAAACGCTGAGCCCGGTACGTACTCCATCGAGGGTTACGACGCAGCGACCGTTTTGCTTTCCGGTATCGACAAGGGCAAGCAGACCCGGGCGGACCTGCTTTCCTGGGTCAAGGCCTACGATGCGGACGGCCTCTCAAAGCACTACAAGTGGGACAGCACCGGCGAGCTCGCAACGCCTGATGTGTACGGCTACAAGGTAGAGAACGGCAAGATCGTTCCTATCGGCGTCATCGGTAAGTAACGCAGACAGCCCAATTCGAGTGCTGGGGGGAAGCTTTTAGGCGGACCCCCAGCATTTCTCTTGACCGCATCAGGAAGTGTCCATGATCACTGCAGTTATCCCTAGTTTGATCAGCACCGTCAGGACAGACGACACGTGGATTACATTCGACGTGAACTCACTGGCCGAGAACTTTTGGAATTCCACTTTTGACGGATTGACCTTCGGGGCAATCTACGCCTTGGTTGCCCTTGGTTACACGCTTGTATACGGCGTATTGAACCTCATTAACTTTGCCCACTCCGAAGTATTTATTGTTGGTTGCTACGGAGTTTTCTTTACCCTCAGTGCCCTCAATTTTGGCCCATCAGCTCCGAGGCTCGCCTTCTGGGCCATAGTGGGAAACCTAGTGCTCGCACTGGTCGTGGCCATTGTGGCCTCAGCCCTTATGGCGGTCATTGTGGAACGGGTGGCCTATAAACCTCTGCGGAAGCGCAAGGCTCCCCGCCTTGCATTCCTGATTACTGCAATCGGTGTTTCATTTGCCATCCAGTACACCATCTACTGGTGGCGTGGACCGAGCCCGGAAGCTGCCCTGACAATGTTCCGGCCGACACCCATTTTCGATGTTTTCGGAACAATCATCGATTCCCAGCAGCTGGTGATCATCGTCGCCGCTGTCATCCTGATGATCGCCACGGACCAGTTCATCCGCCGGTCCCGTACCGGCCGCGGTATCCGTGCCGTGGCACAGGATCCGGATACGGCAACGTTGATGGGCGTCAACAAAGAGAAGATCATCATCACCACCTTCATCATCGGCGGAATCCTCGCCGGCGCCGCCGCGCTGTTCTATGTGATGAAGATTCCTTCGGGCGTGCAATACAGCGGAGGTTTCATCCTGGGCGTCAAGGCATTTGCGGCCGCAGTGCTCGGCGGCATCGGCAACGTCCGGGGTGCCCTGCTGGGCGGCCTCCTCATCGGTTTGATTGGCAACTACGGCCAGGTGCTTTTGGGAAGCTCGCAATGGACGGACGTCGTTGCCTTCCTGGTCCTGGTATTGGTATTGATTGTGCGACCCGAAGGCATTTTGGGTAGCTCGCTAGGAAAGAGCAAAGCATGAGCACCACGGAAGGCCCCACACTCATTCCGGACGATGCCGCGGCCCAGGCCATGGCGGATCGGGAGGCCAAAGGAAAACCCCGCAAGGGATGGTTCCCGGGATTAGGGGAGAAATGGAATGCCCTGCCGCGCCAGACGCAGTGGTTGTTCCTGATCATCGTCGTGGTCATCGCCTACCTCCTGCCCATCCTGAACCCTCCTTTCATCACCACTGAACCGGGCAATAACTGGCAGATCGCACTCGCGCAGATGTCGGTATATGCACTGGTGGCAGTTGGTCTGAATGTGGTGGTGGGCTATGCAGGCCTCCTGGACCTGGGGTATGTAGCCTTTTTTGCCGTTGGTTCCTACACCGCGGCAATGTTTACCAGTCCGGATTCACCGTATCTGCACATTCCGTACCTTTGGACGCTACCGCTGGCCATGGCTATCACCATGTTCTTCGGCGTGCTCCTGGGCGTGCCGACGCTCCGGCTTCGCGGCGACTACCTGGCTATTGTCACCCTCGGATTCGGCGAGATCGTCCGGATCCTGGCCACCATCATCCCTGCCATGAAAGGGCAGGTGGGCTTTCAGAATGTCGGACACCCACCGGGAACGGACGCAGAGGGCCAGCCCATATTCCTTAACTCCAACGGAACCCCGTGGTACTGGTTGACCTTGACCATCATCATCGTGGTCCTCCTCGCTGCAGGTAACTTGGAACGCAGCCGCGTCGGGCGGGCATGGATTGCCATCCGTGAAGATGAGGATGCGGCCGAGATCATGGGCGTGCCCACGTTTAAGTACAAGGTCTGGGCCTTCGCGATCGGTGCTTCTGTCGGAGGATTGTCAGGAGCGCTGTTCGCAGGTCAAGTGGGATTTGTGAACAACCAGAAGTTCGACATCGCAACCTCCATTCTCTTCCTTGCCGCAGTGGTCATGGGCGGTACCGGTAACAAGGTGGGGGCCGTCCTTGGCGGATCACTTGTGGCTTACATCCCGCTCAGGTTCACTGCCATCGCCGAGTTCAAGTACCTGATCTTTGGCGCGGCCCTGGTGCTCATCATGATCTTCCGGCCCGGCGGCATCCTGCCAGCGCGCCAGAGCCTCCTGGCCTACGGCCGCACTGCCTACAACAAGCTCAGGGAAGCTACAGGAAAGAAACCAGCTCCGGGCCAACTTGCTCCCAACACAGGAAAGGGGGCCGGAGATGAGTGAGGCCATCGAACCGGAGATCGATATCGATGCGCTCAAGGAACAGGGTGTGGACCTCGACGTCGCCGAAAAGGTAGCTCCCGAGCGGGAGATCTCGGTGGAAGTGGGAGATGCCCTGGTCCAAGTACAGAACCTGACCATCAAATTCGGTGGCCTGACGGCACTGGACAACGTCTCCTTCGATATCAACCGCGGAGAGATACTCGGCCTGATCGGACCTAACGGTGCCGGTAAGACCACGTGCTTCAACGCAATGACCGGCGTTTACAAACCAACGTCCGGAAAAGTACTTCTTGAGGGAAAGCCCCTTAACGGCCTCGCGCAGCACAAGATCACCCGAAGGGGATTGGCTCGTACCTTCCAGAACATTCGCCTTTTTGGTGAGATGACGGCGCTGGAGAATGTTGTGGTGGGACTTGATGCCCGCCACAAGACCAGCGTTGGCGGTGCGTTGTTCCGCCTGCCGACACACACCCGGGAAGAGAAGACAGCGGTTGAGCGCGGAATGGCTTTGCTGGAATTTGTGGGCATCGCCGATCATGCACATTTCCTTTCCCGTCACCTGCCGTACGGTTACCAGCGTCGTCTGGAAATCGCCCGGGCACTGGCCACAGATCCCAAGGTTCTTTGCCTGGATGAGCCCGCTGCGGGCTTCAACCCGGCTGAAAAAGAGGAACTGATGGCGTTGATCCGCACCATCCGGAACGACGGCTATACCGTGCTTCTGATTGAGCACGACATGAAACTGGTCATGGGAGTTACCGATCGGATCGTGGTTCTGGAATTCGGGAAGAAGATCGCGGATGCGGTGCCCAAAGTGATCCGGGATGACCCGAAAGTTATTTCCGCCTATCTTGGGGAGCCTGAAGATGACGTTGCTTGAGTTGAAGAATGTTTCCGTGCACTATGGGCGGATCCGGGCCATCCATGACATGTCGTTCAAAGTTGAAGAGGGAGAGATTGTTTCCCTCATCGGGGCCAATGGCGCGGGCAAGACCACCACTATGAAGACCGTCTCCGGCCTGCTGAACGCTTCCTCGGGGACGATCACTTTTGCCGGAGAAGACATCACCAAAATGCGGGCCCACATTCGCGTGGTCCAAGGTATTTCCCAAGCCCCTGAGGGCCGCGGCATCTTTCCGGGCATGACAGTCCTGGAGAATCTGGACATGGGTTCCTACGGGCGGAAGGACAGGTCCGGGGTCACCAAGGACCTGGACAGAGTGTTCGACCTGTTCCCGCGCCTCAAGGAGCGCACCAAGCAGTTCGGGGGCACCATGAGTGGTGGCGAGCAGCAGATGCTCGCCATCGGCCGTGCCCTCATGTCCAATCCGAAGTTGCTGCTGCTTGATGAGCCATCCATGGGGCTCGCCCCACAGTTCATCCGCCAGATCTTCAAGATCATCACGGAAATCAACAATCAGGGCACCACAGTGCTTCTTGTCGAGCAGAACGCCAATCAGGCCTTGGCGCGAGCACACCGTGGCTTCGTTCTGGAGACGGGATCCATCACCCACAGCGGCACGGGTAAGGAGTTGTTGGCGAATCCTGCCATCAAGGAGGCATACCTCGGCGTTGGCTAGGCCCAAGGCGGTACCCGTGGTCTGACCAGTTCAGTCCAGCGGGTACCGCCTTTCCGCCCGGTGGACCTTCTTGTTGTCACGGTTGGGTTTCGTCTCGGTGAACAGGGGAACTTTCCATGCCGCGCGCGCGTGGTAATTGGTACCGTGAGTTATCACTAGCCCTTTTTCAGGAGGACACCCGCAATGGCACTTGGCGGAAACCCAGTCTTCAACGGAAAGAATTTCCGTGGAGCAAAGCAGGCCCCGCCTGTACCGCAGAACCCGTATGGCCAGCAGTTCAACCAGGTACCCGGCCGTGCGCCGAGCCCGGTCATGGATGGTCATGCAGCATGGTCAGCCCAGCAGCAGAACATGACCAACGAGCAACTGCAGCAGATGTACAACCAGCCCGCTGCAGGCCCGGCCGACACCGGCCGCATGACGTACGACGACGTCATCATGAAGACCGTCGCCTGCCTCGTGGTTCTCATCATCGGCGCCGGCGTCACCCTGTTCGTTGCCCCTGGCCTGTCCAATCTGTTGATGATTGTCGGTGCCCTGGGCGGATTCGTCCTGGCGCTGGTCAACACCTTCAAGAAGCAGCCTTCACCGGCCCTGATCCTTGCCTACGCCGGCCTTGAGGGCCTGTTCCTCGGTGGCCTCACCCGCATCCTTGATGGCATGTACCCCGGCGTCGGCCTCCAGGCTGTCATCGGTACGCTGGCAGTCTTCGGGGTCACCCTGGTGCTCTTCAAGAGCGGCAAGGTCCGCGCCACCCCCAAGATGATGCGCTTCTTCTTGATTGCCACCATCGGTTACGCGGTCTTCGCTCTGATCAACATGGTGATGATGTGGACCGGTGCCGTGCAGGAGCCCTTCGGCCTCCGCACCAGCGTTGAAATCTTTGGCATCCCGCTGGGTGTCTTCATCGGCATCCTGGCCATCGGCCTGGCAGCGTTCTCGCTAATCATGGACTTCACCAGCATCGAACAAGGCGTCCGCGCCGGCGCCCCGGAGCGTTACTCCTGGGTTGCCGCATTTGGCCTGACGGTCACCCTGGTGTGGCTCTACGTCGAAATCATCCGCCTTTTGGCAATCCTGCGAGGCGACGACTAACTCTTACGGAGAAGTCGACGCGCAATGCCCCCCGGAGATTCTTCGGGGGGCATTTTTGCGTCTCTGAGGGGTGAGATCCCGGCAGTAAGGGAGAGTTATAGGAGTGAAAGCTAACCCCTCGCGGCAAGAAACCTGCTAGCTCAAGCGCTCCAAGACCACTGCCATTCCTTGGCCTCCGCCGACACACAGTGTGGCCAGCCCCAGGGTTCCGTCGCGTTCCTTGAGGCCGTTGAGGAGCGTGCTGGTCATCCGGGCCCCGGTCATGCCGAAGGGGTGGCCCAGGGCAATGGCACCACCATGGACGTTGAGCTTTGCGGGGTCGATCCCCAATTCGCGGGCGCTCGCCACCACCTGGACGGCGAAAGCTTCATTGAGCTCCACCAGGTCAATGTCGTCCATGGTCAACCCGGCCAGTGCTAAGGCCCGTCGCGTGGATTCTACGGGCCCCATGCCCATGAGCTCAGGGGAGAGGGCGCTGACGCCCGTTGAAACCACCCGCGCCAGCGGTTGCAGACCCAGTTCCCGGGCACGTGAATCACTCATGACAACCACTGCGGCGGCGCCGTCGTTAAGGGGGCATGCGTTGCCGGCCGTGACGGTTCCGTCCGGACGGAAGACGGGCTGCAGGGCGGATACTGCTTCGAGCCTCACGCCTGCGCGGGGTGAGTCATCCTTGTCCACCACAGTGCCGTCCTTGCGTGTGTACGGCGTGATGTCGCGGGCATAGAACCCTGAAGCTATGGCGGCCTCGGTGCGATTCTGGCTCAGGACAGCCCATTCGTCCTGCTCTGCCCGGCTGATTCCATAGCTGGTGGCAACATTCTCGGCAGTCTGGCCCATCGAGATATAGATGTCGGGAAGCCGGCCGCCAAGCCGCGGGTCGGTCCAGGGGATGTTGGACGCCGCGCGAGCTGCCGTGCGTTGGGCTGCTGCCTCGAACAGCGGGTTGTGGTTCGAAGAATCCGTTTCGCCCGCCCCTGCCCAGTTCTGGTACCTGGATACACTCTCCACTCCCGCGGAGACCATCGCGTGGGCTTCCCCTGATGTGATGGCATGGAAAGCCATCCGCAGGGTTTGCAGGCTTGATGCACAGAACCGGTTGATGGTGGCTGCGGGCACGCGGTCCAGCCCGGCAAGGACGGCCACCACGCGCGCCATATTGGATCCGGCCTCGCCACTGGGTTCTGCGCAGCCCAACAGGATGTCGTCCAGCCCTTGCCCATCCTCCGCTCCGGGATCGAAGCCCGGAACTTTTGCGAGGGCGGCCTGCACCATGGCCGTAGCCAGGTCATCCGGACGTTCGTCCTTGAGGGAACCCTTGAAGGCCCGGCCAATAGGGCTTCTGGCAGTAGCAACGATGACAGCCTCAGTCATGGCCCCATGGTACGCCCGGCATCCATAAGGACGCCGGGCGCTCGCACAAGAAGACGAAAACGCGTCAGGCCAGGCGGAGGGCTCCTGCGGCCGGGGTGACGGTGAAGATGTCCGGCGCGGTGAAGCCCGCCTGCGCGAAGGAACGTACGACGGCGGCGCGCACCTGCTGTTCCTGACCCACCGGTGTCAGTGCGATGGCTGAGCCGCCAAAGCCGCCGCCGGTCATGCGTGCACCAATGGCGCCGCTGGCCCGGGAGGTGTCCACAGCAAGGTCGAGTTCCGGGCAGGAGATCTCAAAGTCGTCGCGCATGGAAACATGGCTGGCATCCAGCAAGGCACCAATTGCGGCCGGGCCCTGGGAGGCCAGAGTTTCCACCGTCTGGAGGACCCGATCGTTCTCCGTGACCACGTGACGGACCCGCCGGAGGGTGGTTTCGTCCAGCAGTCCTGACGCTTCCTCCAGACGTTCCACGCCGACGTCGCGCAGTGCCTTGACGCCAAGGATCTCGGCACCCAACTCGCAGGACGCGCGGCGGGAGGCGTAACCGCCGTCGGCGTGTGAATGCGACACCTTGGTGTCGATGACCAACAGGACCAGGCCTGACGCTTCTGCGTCGAACGGGACCAGCTCCACATGTTGGTCGCGGCAGTCCAGGAACACGGCGTGCCCCTTGGCGCCGCGCAAGGATGCCGACTGGTCCATGATGCCCGTGGGTGCGCCTACGAACACGTTCTCCGCGCGCTGGGTTGCGAGCACCAGATCCTCGGCAGCCAGCCCGGCGCCGGTCAACTCGTTGAGGGCTGAGATGACGGCGCACTCGATGGCGTGTGACGAGGACAGGCCCGCTCCAGAGGGGACATCGGAATCAAGCAGGAGATCAAAGCCCGGCACCGTGATGCCACGTTCCTCGAGCGCCCAGGCGACGCCGAGGGGGTAGCGGGACCATCCCTCACCGGATCCGGGGTCCGAGTCCGCGAGGTCAGCTTCCACTATGCCGTGGCCCCCGAAAGTGGACAGCATGCGCACCTTTGAGTCGTCGCGGACGCGCAAGGCAACCTTTGCTGTTTTGTCGATAGCGAAGGGCAGCACAAAGCCCTCGTTGTAATCAGTGTGTTCGCCGATCAAGTTGACGCGTCCCGGTGCCTGCCATACGCCGTCGGCAGCTGCGCCGAACGTTTCGTGGAAGTGGGCGGCGAGGACGCCTGTCTCGGTGGTGGTGCTCATGCTCGTGTGCCTTCCAGGGTCTTGTTCGAAGGTGCAAGGACGACGCTGCGCAGCCGCTCTGCCACCGCTTCGGGCGTGGTGTCGTTGATGAACGCCCCCATGGCGGCCTCGGAGCCGGCCAGATACTTGAGCTTATCCGCAGCGCGGCGAGGTGACGTCAGCTGCAGGTGGAGCTGGCCCGCGGGGCGAAGGGCAGGGTCCAACGGGGCCTGGTGCCAGGCCGAGATGTATGGCATGGGGGTGGGGTAGAGGGCGTCCAGCCGCTTCAGCAGGTCAAGGTAGACATACGAGAGCTCGTCGCGTTCTTCGCCCGTCAGTGCCGCAAGATCGGGGACACCACGGTGGGGCACCAGATGGACTTCCAAGGGCCAACGCGCGGCGAAGGGAACGTAGGCGCTGAAGTGCTTTGCCTCCAGGACCATGCGGCTGCCGTCCTCCCGTTCAGCCTTGAGGAGCGAGGCACCGAGCGTTTCCTTGGCGTCGACGTCGTCGTAGTACTTCCGGGCTACCGCGCCCAACTGGGCGGCGCGGGGAGTCACGTAGGGGTACGCGTAAATTTGGCCGTGCGGATGGTGCAGGGTGACTCCAATGTCCGCACCGCGGTTCTCGAACGGGAATACCTGCCTGATGCCGGGCAGCGCGCTCAGTGTTTCAGTCCTTTGAGCCCACGCTTCGATGACCGTACGCGCACGCGTTTCGCCCAGTTCGGCGAAAGAGCCGGTGTGCTGCGGCGTGAAGGCAACAACCTCGCAGCGGCCATATGCCGCGCCCTTGAGGTTGTGGCCGGAGTGCCCCGGGGCAGGAAGTGGAGGGATATCGCCCACAGCCGGACCCAATGACGGGAATCGGTTCTCGAAGACCACCACGTCATAATCCGCTGCCGGGATTTCCGAAGGGTTCGCTGCTGTGGTTGGGCAGATGGGGCACTGATCAGCGGGGGGAAGGTGCGTACGCGTTTGGCGATGGGCGGCAACCGCTACCCAGTCACCGGACAGGGCGTCATAGCGCACCTCTCCCGGCTCACCACGGGCAGGAAGCTCGCGGTGGTCCTTCAAGGAATCCGGTGTCCGTTCAGGCGTTCCGGGGTCGTCAAAGTAGATCAGCTCGCGGCTGTCCGCGAGGCGGGTGCTGGTAATGCGGCTCATAAATACATCATCTCATAAGTGACCAAAAACGCATAGTTTCAAACAAAAGCTAACATCCGGCCCAAGATGGTGCGGGCAGATGAAGTACGGTATTGCCATGTCTGCCTCTCCGTCGCCTGCCGATACCTCCCACCAGTCCGAGTCTCGCCGTTTCGCCACGGGGCGACAGTTTGAACTTCGGAGAGACGACGCGCTCGCAGTCATCACCGAGCTTGCGGCCGGCCTGCGGCTTTACTCCCGGGGAGGGGTCCAGCTGACTGAAAGCTACGACGACGATCAGATTCCGCCCGGTGCTACCGGCATTACCTTGGCGCCGTGGGCCAACCGGGTAGAGGATGGCGTCTGGTACTTGGAGGGCAAAAAACAGCAACTCGACATCACCGAGGCTTCACGCAACAACGCCAGCCATGGTCTGTTGCGCAACACCGGGTACGCGCTGGTGGACGAATCCGAATTCTCCGTGACGCTCGAAGCCACAGTCTTCCCGCAGCACGGCTACCCGTTCCTTGTGCGGCATCGTGTGCGCTACGAACTGGACCAGAACCTTGATCTCCGGGTCTCGCAGACGTTGATCAACGATTCCCAGAGCAATGCCCCCTTCGTCCTGGGCGCACATCCGTACCTGCGCATCGGAGACGTGCCTCCCGAGGACTTGGTCCTGACCGTCCCGGCTGCAACCCGGTTGGTGGCAGACGAGCGCCTGATTCCGCGCAGCGCCTCCCCAGTGGACGGCGAGTTCGACTTCTCCGGTGGTGCCGGAGTGGGCAGCTTGCTGGTGGATGTCGCCTTGACTGACCTGACGTTCGACGGCGGAATGGCGCGCCACACCCTGTCCGCACCGGATGGCCGCAGCGTGAGCCTTGAGCAGGATGAGAGCTGCAAGTACGTCCACGTTTTCGTTACCGACACCTTCCCCGGCCGTTCCAAGGCTGTGGCCCTTGAACCAATGACGGGCCCGGCCAACGCTTTCAACAGCGGTGATGTTCTCCGCTGGTTGGCGCCCGGCGAGGCGTTCACCATGGGCTGGGGGATCGCGGCATCGCTTTAGCTCGTTCGCCTGGAAATGACTCGGAAGTGAGAGCCGGTTTCCCATACGGCGCGGCCTACGGAATTATGGGTTCATGACGCCAACACCGGACGCCAAAACACGTTCTGAACGCCAAATTGCCGAAGACATCCCTTATGGGGTGCGCATTGCCGCAGCCTGGTCCTGGCGGGCAGGCTTGATCCTGCTCATGATCGGCGCCCTCGTCTGGCTGTTGGGCAAGGTCAGCTTCCTCATTATCCCGGTGATGGTTGCTGCGTTGTTGGCTGGCCTGCTGCACCCGGTAGTGGCGTGGCTGCGCAATCGCAAGGTTCCCAACGGGGGAGCAGTCGCCATCACAGTGCTGGCCTTCATTGGCGTGATCGGTGGTGCCCTCGCACTGGTGGGCAGGCAACTGGTGACGGGCTTCGGTGCCCTGTGGCAGGAGGCTCTGGCAGGCATCCAGCAGATCCAGACCTGGTTGGCTGATGGCCCGTTGCACCTGACCGCGGACCAGATTGACCAGTACATTTCCGATGGCGCGGATGCGCTCCAGAACAACAGCAGCAGCATTCTCAGCGGCGCATTGTCCTTCGGCAGCACCGCCGGCCACTTTGCCGCCGGTCTTGTCCTGGCACTGTTCATCCTCATCTTCTTCCTCCTGGAGGGCCCTCGGATCTGGGCCTTCATGGTCCGTCTGCTGCCCAAGAGCGCACGGAGGGCCACTGATGGCGCCGGGCGTCGGGGCTGGACATCCATGGTCAGCTATGTGCGGATTCAGATGTTCGTTGCGTTTGTGGACGCCGTGGGCATCGGCGTCGGAGCGGCCATCATCCAGGTTCCTTTGGCTCTTCCCTTGGCTGTCCTGGTATTCATCGGATCGTTCATTCCGGTGGTGGGTGCTTTGGTTACCGGTGCCATCGCTGTGCTGCTCGCCCTGGTGGCCAACGGGCCCATCAACGCGCTGATCATGCTGGCAATCGTCCTGGTGGTGCAGCAGCTTGAAAGCCACATCCTCCAGCCCCTGGTGATGGGCAAAGCCGTGGCACTGCATCCGGTGGCCGTGATCCTCTCAGTTGCCGCGGGTTCCTACCTCGCCGGCATACCAGGAGCCCTGTTCGCGGTCCCGCTGCTCGCCGTAGTAAACACGGCAGTTCGCTACATTGCGGGCCGGACGTGGGAACATGATGAAGGATTGGGCGGTGTGGAACTCCAGCCGGCTGCCGCTTCGGCGGGGAAGGTCGGCGACGCGAACTTCAAGGAGGTCCACCTCCCACGGCCCGAATCCCGCCTCGGCAAAGGCGTTGCCGGCAAGACCAAGGCTTCGGGGAGCACCTCTGTTGAGGAGCCTCAAGCCGACACCAACAAAGGAGAATAGTCAGTGAATACCCTCGAAACCCTGCCCGTCACGCTGGACGATGTCCTCAAGGCGCAGGAGCTGCTCGAGGGCATTATTACCAAGACTCCTGTGGAGTCGTCCCGTGCGCTGGGCAGCCTCGTGGGCGGCAACGTCTTTTTCAAGTGTGAGAACCTGCAGCGTGCAGGATCGTTCAAGGTTCGCGGCGCCTACGTGCGCATGGCCCGGTTGACGGACGATGAAAAGAAGCGCGGCGTAGTGGCAGCCTCAGCCGGTAACCACGCCCAAGGTGTGGCAGTGGCTGCCAAGAGCCTGGGCATTAACGCCCGCATCTACATGCCCCTTGGCGTGGCCCTGCCCAAGCTGGCCGCCACCAGGAGCCACGGCGCTGAAGTCGTCCTGCACGGCCACAACGTGGATGAGGCCCTGGCGGAAGCGCAGCGCTACGCCAACGAGACAGGGGCGGTGTTTGTCCACCCCTTTGACAACGTGGACGTTGTTGCCGGACAGGGCACCATCGGGCTCGAAATCCTGGACCAGATCCCCAACGTGGACACCATCCTCATGGGCGTTGGTGGCGGTGGGCTGCTGGCCGGTGTAGCTGTGGCCATCAAAGCCAGGGCCAAAGAGCTCGGCCGCGAGATCAGGGTCATCGGCGTGCAGGCGGAAAACGCCGCTGCATACCCCCCTTCGCTGGCTGCTGATGCCTTGGTGCCGCTGAAGAAGGTCACCACCATGGCTGACGGCATCGCGGTAGGGCGTCCCGGACAGTTGCCCTTCAGCATCATCCGCGAACTGGTTGACGATGTTGTTACCGTCAGCGAAGACTCGCTCGCACGGGCCCTGATCTTCCTCCTCGAGCGCGCCAAGATGGTAGTTGAGCCGGCCGGTGCGGTGGGAGTAGCCGCGCTCATGGACGGCAAAATCGAAAACCCGGGGAACACCGCCGTCGTGCTGTCCGGCGGCAACATCGATCCCATGCTGATGCTCAAAGTCATCCAGCGCGGTCTTTCTGCTGCCGGCCGCTTCATGACGGTCCGCATGATGCTGGACGACCGGCCGGGTTCGTTGGCCACCATCGCCCGTATCATCGCCGAAAACGATGCCAACGTCACCGGCTTGGACCACACGCGTTTGGGTGGTTCCATCAGCATGGGTGACGTCTCCATCACCATCAACCTGGAAACCAAAGGCCACGAACACGGCGAGCAGGTTCTCGGTGCACTGCGGGCCGAGGGCTTCCAGCCGATCGTGGTGCACTAACGGGAGGGGGCGCCCATGGTGCTTGGAATGCCTGAGGGTTCAAAGGAAGAGGCCAAGGAATCGCTCGCCGGGCGGGCAAAAGGCGGACTGCTCTTCATGGGCGGATTCGTCATCCTGCTCTACGTCATCGAGATCCTCAACACCCTGATGCGTCACGGGCTCAACTCAACCTTTGGCCTGCGCCCCCGCTCCACGGACGGTGTGCTGGACATCCTCACCTTTCCGTTGCTGCATGCAAACCTGAACCACTTGCTGTCCAACACCCTGCCGTTGATCATCTTCGGCTTCCTGGTGTTCCTGGCCGGTCTCCGGGTGTTCATCACGGCGTTGGCCTTCAGCTGGCTCGGATCAGGGCTTACGGTGTGGCTGATCGGCGGGGGAGGAGTAACAGTGGGGGCGTCCGGACTTGTCTTCGGTTTCTTCGCATTCCTGCTGGTGCGGGGATTCTTCAACCGCAACTGGTGGCAGATCCTGCTCTCCGTGGTCTTGTTCATGGCGTACGGCAGCATCCTCTTCGGCGTGCTGCCCACGGTATTGGGCTACATCTCCTGGCAGGCACACCTCGGCGGGGCCGTGGGCGGCGTCATCGCTGCCATCCTGCTGCGTCCCAAGCCCGCCCTGACCCAAGTAAGTCGCAGTTGAGGTCGTTTGGCACGCTCCAAACGTCCTCAACTGCGACCCAGTTGGGTATGAACACGAAAAAACGCCGGCCCGCCCCGCGATGGGGTGGGCCGGCGTCGTGCGTTCAGGCCGGTGAGCCGCTGCTTAGGCGACGTACGGCTTGGCGGAGACGATCTCCACCGGGATTTCCTTGCCGTTGGGGGCGACGTAGCTCAGGCTGTCGCCTTCCTTGTGGCCGATGATTGCGGCACCCAGGGGTGACTTTTCGCTGAAGACGTCGAGATCCGAATCTCCGGCGATTTCGCGGGAGCCCAGCAGGAACGTCTCTTCGTCACCGGCGATGCGTGCTACAACCAGCATGCCGGGCTCAACGATTCCGTCGTCGGCAGGAGCCTCGCCCACCTGCGCATCGCGAAGGAGTGCGGTGAGCTGGCGGATGCGGGCCTCGATCTTGCCCTGCTCTTCCTTAGCGGCGTGGTATCCGCCGTTTTCCTTGAGGTCGCCTTCCTGGCGGGCAGCTTCGATCTTCTGGACGATTTCCGCCCGGCCAGCGCCGGAAAGGTGGTCCAGCTCAGCCTGCAAGCGGTCGAAAGCTTCCTGGGTAAGCCAAGCCGCAGTGGCGCTATTGGTGGTAGACACGGATTTCTCCTCTAGATCTGGCAAATACAAAAGACCCCGCCGAGTTGGCCACTCATAAATCTCAGTAACCAACTTAACGGGGTGAAGGTTTCATCCATTGTAGTAAATCCTCTGGACGAACCCAAACCGGTTGAGTCCTGGCTCACATGAGGTGTTATTTGCCGCTGTCCACGATCCAGCAGTTGTCCACCACACCGGAGACGGCCGGGGACTCGGTCCGCAGGACAGTTCGCTGCACGGTGGTGCTGCCGCCGTCGGGATCGTCCTGGGGATCGTTGGGCCCGATCTCCACTACCTGCCAGCCCACCACCGCGAACTTGGAATCCAGGGCTTTGATGGCACATTTGGCTGTGGCCCCGGGGTACTTTGTGACCTGGTAGTCCACCTCTGCCTGGGTGTCGTCCACGGTGCTGTAACCGATGTCTTTGAAGGTGACAGGGGCCTGGGCCGAGCCCGTAGCCACGTAGGCGGCGAACCCAATCCCGAGCACCAGGGCGGCGATGACGATGTTCCGCTTGGTCTTGCGCGTCATGGCGCGCTTTTGACCGCCGTAGCGATTGGCTAGGCTGGAGCTTGCCGGTACTTGGGTGGCCGATAGGTCCTCTGAAGTCACCCATCCAGTTTAGTGCCGATCCCGGTGCCACATCACCGCCCCAAAAGCTCGATCCATGAAAGAGGAGCCGTCACGTGACAGCGTCCAGCAGTTCCGACCAGCAGCTGCGGCTGCTCGCCGTCCACGCCCACCCGGATGATGAGTCCAGCAAGGGTGCAGCAACCATGGCGATGTACGCCGCTGCCGGAGTGGACGTCATGGTTGCCACCTGCACGGACGGCTCGCGGGGCGACATCCAGAACCCCGCCATGGAAGAGGCCCCCCACCCCAAACGGGACATGGCCGGCGCCCGGCGCCTTGAGATGGCCAACGCGGCCGCTGTTCTGGGAATTCAGCAGCGTTGGCTGGGCTTTGTGGACTCGGGTCTTCCCGAAGGCGACCCCTTGCCGCCGCTGCCCCCGGGTTGCTTCGCCTTGCAGCCCTTGGAACGCGCCACGGCGCCCCTGGTCCGGCTTGTGCGCAGCTTCAAGCCGCACGTCATCCTCAGCTACGACGAAAACGGCGGTTATCCGCACCCGGACCACATCATGGCCCACAAGGTGGCAGTGGAAGCCTTCGAGGCCGCAGGCGATCCTGAGCGCTATCCCGGCATGGGTGAACCGTGGGCGCCCAGCAAGCTCTACTACGACCGCGCCTTCAGTCCCGAACGATTCCGTGCCCTGCATTTTGCTTTGGAAGAGGCCGGGCTGCAGTCCCCTTACGCCGAGCGGCTTGCTGCCTGGCTGGAAGCCGACGCTGAAGGTCACACTGCAACGGAGGCAGGGCACCAGACCACCACGCAGGTCGATTGCGGTGATTTCTTCGAAGCCCGGGATGACGCCTTGCGTGCACACCGGACCCAGATCGATCCCTTGGGCTTCTTCTTCGCCGTATCGCCGGATTTGCAGCGGACCACCTGGCCGTGGGAGGACTACACCCTGATCAAGTCCACGGTCCCTTCCGAGCTGCCGGAAAAGGATCTCTTCGCGGGGATAAGATAGGAAAGCCGGTAGTTTCTATCGCTCGTAGAAATTGCCGTGAGGCCAGCCGGATTACCGGCCACGCGCTGCCAGCCGGCACGCATCCGCTCCCATAGAAGGTTTGAAAGTGCATCACTTGATTCTTGCCCTGACCGTCACTCCGTCGCCCGATCCCACGGGCACGCTGCGGCCCGGCCTGTCCGAAGATCAGGTGACACCGGGTACGTGGGGCTTTGTCCTCACGGCCTTCATCGTGATTTTGACCACGCTTTTGATCGTTGACATGGTTCGCAGGATTCGCCGCGTCCGCTACCGTGCTCAGGTGGAGGAAGCGCGCCTGGCCGCCGAGGCAGGCGACACTGCAGGGGAGGGTGACTCCGCCGATGGAAGCGCCCCGGCCGGCGCCGGCAGCTCCGCTGATGAGACTGACGAAAGCGGTCCCCGAACTCGCTAGTAGTGGGTCTCCCTAGTAGTGGGTCCCGCTCATCGCAGGTCCCGCTGATCCGCACGGATTCGCCGGACGGGAAGCTGCAGCCTAGCTCAGGACCGCCATCATGATGGCGGCGAAGTGCGCTGCGAAGGCCAGCACCGTGAAGGCGTGGAAGAGCTCGTGGAAGCCGAAGTGCTGGACGCTGAAGTTTGGCTTTTTGAGGGCGTAGAACACCGCCCCGGCGATGTACAGCGCGCCGCCCACGCAGATGAGTATTGCTGCCGGGGCGTTGGCGGTGAAGAACTGTGGCAGATAGAACAGCGCTCCGCAGCCCAGGGCAATGTACACCGGCACATAGAGCCAACGGGGTGCGTGTGTCCACAGAATCCGGAAGAGAACGCCAACTATGGCGCCGGACCACACCAGCCATAGCAGGGTCACTGCCTGTGATCGCTCCAGCAGGGACCATGCCAAGGGCGTATAGCTGCCGGCGATCACAAGCATGATGTTGGTATGGTCAAACCGTTTGAGCAGCATCTGGACTTTGGGCGTCCAGTTTCCGCGATGGTAGACAGCGCTCACGCCAAAAAGCAGGAAGCCCGTCAGCGCATAAATCGCTGAGGTGATTTTGCGATCCGGGGTGGGGGCAACACTCACCAGGACAATGCCGGCCGCTAGCGCAAAGGGGGCGGCGACGGCGTGGATCCAGCCACGCCAGAGGGGCTTGGTTTCGAGAAGCTCAGCCATGGGACCAGAATAACTTACGTTCCAGTAAGTTACCCACTGGTAACAAGCAGTGGGAGGAATTTGACCGGCGAGTGCACCGGCCCTGCAGTTCGGGGCGGTAGCCTTGGATGTGCGCCGTCGTCGTACAAGCAAGGAAGTCAGGTGAGAGTCCGGTGGAGCTGCCCGGTTTCCTCTATGGCTTCTATGAGCGCAAATTGCTGCGCTCCCTCAAGCAAGACAGAATCCCCGGCCATATCGGCGTCATGGTGGACGGAAACCGTCGGTGGGCCCGGCAGTTCAATGCCCCCACCAGCCAAGGGCACCAAGCCGGCGCAGACAAGATCCACGAGTTCCTTGGCTGGTGCCAGGAACTCGGCGTCAAAGTCGTGACCCTCTACATGCTCTCCACGGACAATATGAGCCGATCCGGTGAAGAACTGGACCTCCTTATGGGCATCATTGCCAACACCATGGACCGGCTCGACGAAGACGAAGACGTCTCCGTGCACGCCATGGGCGCACCGGAGCTTTTGCCGGACTACCTTGCCGAGCGCCTCAATAAACTCACCGCCCGCACCCCGGTCCACGAAAAGATCCACGTGAACGTGGCTGTCGGCTACGGCGGCCGCCGTGAAATCGTCGACGCCGTACGGGAACTACTTCACGACGCCGACGCCAAAGGGCGCAGCATGTCCGACGTCGCAGATGAACTTTCGGTGGACGACATCTCCCGGTTCCTCTACACCCGCGGCCAACCCGATCCGGACCTGGTTATCCGCACCTCAGGTGAGCAACGGCTCTCAGGTTTCCTTATGTGGCAAAGCGCCTACAGCGAGTTCTACTTCTGCGAAGCCCTGTGGCCTGCCTTCCGCAAGGTCGATTTCCTCCGCGCGCTGAGGGACTACGCCGGGCGCCAGAGGCGATTCGGAACCTAAGTGCGGCCCGGTTCACCAAAACTTAACGATCTGGACATGCGACTTGCCGAGCGCAGATTGCGGAAATGAATGTGCTGAGGATTACGTTAATCCCATCAGCAGGCAAAACCGCCCGCTGATCGGGGAGGCCAGTATATGGAGCGGACTATCGCACCAGTTACACGGGAGGCCACGCCCGGCCTTCCGGCCGAGCCGCTTCACCATTAGGCCGGGCGATCTGCCCGGGGCTGGAGTCGATGTGGCTATTTCTGAGCAACTGCCCGCAATGGTTTCCGACGGGGAAAGTGCAGCTACCTCTCGCGCCAAGCGGGTCTCACAAAAAGCGCGGACTGCACCATCCGCCACAGGCCGCAGCTACGTGATCGATACGTCCGTCCTGCTATCCGATCCACACGCACTGTTGCGCTTCGCCGAACACGAGGTGATCGTCCCCATCGTGGTCATCAGCGAACTGGAGGGAAAACGCCACGACCCCGAGCTGGGTTACTTCGCCCGAAAAGCCCTGAGACTCCTGGACGACCTCAGAATCGAGCACGGCGGGCTGGATCACTCCATCCCCATCGGGAAAGACGGCGGAATGCTCCGGGTGGAAATGAACCACATTTCACCGGAAGTGTTGCCCGCAGGATTCCGTGGAGGCGACAACGACAGCCGCATCCTGGCTGTTGCCAAAAACCTGGCCAACGAGGGCCACAACGTCACCGTCGTCTCCAAAGACCTCCCCATGCGCGTCAAAGCCTCCGCCATGGGCCTCCAAGCTGACGAATACCGCAATGAACTCGTCAAAGACTCCGGATGGACCGGTATGGCCGAAGTGGACGCAACCGAAGAGGAAATCACCACCCTCTACGGCCACGAACCCGCCTTCATCCCCGCCGCCGCAGAACTGCCCGTCAACACGGGACTCGTTCTTCTCTCCAACCGCGGCTCTGCGTTGGGCCGGGTAGGAGCGGACAAACAAGTCCGCCTCGTCAAAGGCGATCGGGACGTGTTCGGACTCCACGGACGCTCAGCAGAACAACGGCTGGCCATCGACCTCCTCATGGACCCGGCCGTAGGGATCGTCTCCATCGGCGGCCGTGCTGGCACGGGCAAGTCTGCACTCGCCCTCTGCGCGGGCCTGGAAGCCGTCCTGGAACGCCGGGAACACCGCAAGGTGGTGGTGTTCCGTCCCCTCTACGCAGTGGGCGGCCAGGAACTCGGATACCTCCCCGGCTCGGAATCGGAAAAGATGAACCCTTGGGCGCAGGCAGTGTTCGACACCCTCGGGGCATTGGTCAGCCAGGAAGTCGTGGAAGAAGTCATGGACCGGGGCATGCTCGAAGTCCTGCCCCTGACCCACATCCGCGGGCGATCGCTCCACGATGCCTTTGTGATCGTGGACGAAGCACAGTCACTTGAGAAAAACGTCCTCCTCACCGTCATGAGCCGCATCGGACAGAACTCCAAAATCGTCCTCACCCACGACGTCGCCCAACGCGACAACCTCCGTGTGGGGCGCCATGACGGCGTCGCTGCAGTAGTGGAGACGCTCAAGGGCCACCCACTGTTCGGGCACATCACGCTGACGCGCTCGGAACGTTCGCCCATTGCTGCCCTGGTGACGGAACTGCTCGAAGGGGCTGAAATCTAACCCCATCGACGCCGTGCTCGCCAAAGGCGAAGGCAGACATCCTCCGCGTGCTAGCTCGTTCCTCGCTTTTGACGCACGCTGCCGGATGCCTGGCCTTCGCCTTTCAGTCACTTGCCGGAAGTTGTCCGATTCCGAGATAGGAGGAAAAGGCTTCGTGGCCTAGGACTTTCAGGGTCCAGTTGGGGCGGGTGTAGGTGGTGGGGGTGAGGCGGACCCTTTGGACTTCCTCTACTTTTTCGCCCCAGCCGTCGCGGAAAGTGCCGTTCAGTTCATAGCCGAGGCTGGTGGAGACTCCCAGTGATTGGTTGTTCCAGACGGCTGCCTCAGACTCGGCTACTTCGGCGCCCAGGTAATCAAACGCGAAGCTCACGACGGCGGAACGCATCTCCTTGCCGAAGCCTTGTCCCTGCGCGGCCTGCTTCAGCCAAGAGCCCGTACTGACGGTTTTGAGGGTGCCGAAGTTCTTGGCGCCGATGTCCTGGACGCCCAGGAGCTCGTCGTCGTTCCAGACTCCGAGGAGGAGTGTCCAGGAGTCCTTGGTGAAGTTTGCCCGGCAGCGCCAGTACCACTGCGCCATGTTCGGTGCGAGTTCGTCGTCCGGAAGTTCCGCCCATGGCATGCTGAACGGGCTCTTGCCTGGTTGGTGGATTCCGGAACGCGCCGCAGCTACGGCTGAAGGGATGTCTTGATCCAGAACGGGACGGAGGGTCAGCCTCGGTGTGTTGAGGGTGAGTCCGAACGGGGGCCACATTTCTGCCAGCGATGTCATCGCCGTAGCTTAGCCCGCAAGGAGGGGGCGTGCGAGTCACATCGCAAGGGTCCCTCGGCGCCGTGCTATCCCGCCACAGTTGCTGAGGGGTTGGATCTCGCGACATTGGCGCCGGGATACTGCAGAGAGTCCGCCCCTCAGCGCAGGGTGTTCAGGCGGCGGGACCAATATCCCATGAGATATGGCGGCGGACGTCCGTGAGATTCATCGACTCCGCGAGAAATAGGTCATCCAGCATGTACTCGTCCACCGCCAGGATCTTGAGCCAGTGGCCTTTGCCGGAGGAGTCGCCGTCCAGGCTTTGGCTGGCTACGCAAACGCCTGTTCCGGCGTCGATCCTGATCAGTGTGCGGCCGGGGTGGGCCAATGGCTCGGAGGGATCCGAGGGGAGGTACGTCCGGCTTGGCCTGACGATTGTTTCCAAGGCCAGGCGGCCCTCATGGTCCACTTCGCGCGGTTGCTCAAGGAACACAGGGTTGGTATCCGGGAATTCCAAGGGAACGGGGGCCTTGCCGGCAAGTTCCACGGGATCGAGTGCGGCGGCCAGGCGACCGTTACCGAAGGAGGGTTCACCGTACGCGGCCTCAGGGCGGCGGCGCACCAGACCGGCGTCGTCGTATACAGGGGTGACCAAGTGGGCCGGAAGCAACCACGAACGGCGGGTGGAACTGACGTAAAGGTCATCCCGGGAATCGTTGATTCCGGTGGTGCTGTGCAGAAGCTGGCCGTCCGGCGTCTCAAGACGGAGTGCACCCGGGCGCCTGAGCCATGCACGGACGATCGCTGCTCCCGATGCGGGCCGTTCAAGGTACTCGAAGCGGAGGCTGGTCCACTTCCACGGCGAAGAACGGCAAAGATTGCGGAATGTGGAGGACAAGTCAAAACCCGGTCCAGCTGCACTGTATCTCCCCATATCCACAGTTTACCCAAGCGTTCAAGCCGGTCCGAAGGCTGAAGCGGGATAGCATCCGAAGGTGATCCGACGACTCTCAGACCTCTGGACCGACAGCCCCTTGGGTTTTTGGCTGGTAATGGCTTCCTGCCTGTACTTCGTGGTCATGGCAGGGCGGTTGACAGTGATGGATGTTCGGAGCCATCTTCTGCCGAACCGCATCGTGTTCCCGTCGTATGCAGTGGTCGGAGTACTTTTGCCGGCTGCGGCGGTCTTGGTTCCATTCGGTGATTCTGCCATGGAGGAAACGGCTGCAGCTGTGCTCTTTGGCGTACCAGGGCTGGCCGTCCCGGCCGGCTCTGCCGTGCTGTGGCTGTTCTATTTTGTGCTGCGCCTCATTCACCCTCCCGGCATGGGCTTCGGGGACGTCAAGCTGGCGGGCGTGTTGGGCCTCTACCTGGGCTATCTGGGGTGGGGCCACGTCTTTGCCGGAACGTTTGCCGCCTTCCTGTTGGGAGGGCTGTGGAGCTTGGGCATACTGATTACCCGGCGTGGAACGCTACGCTCGGCCATCCCGTTCGGCCCTTTCATGCTGGCTGGAGCGGCGGCCGCGATGCTGGTCTTGCCCACGTGAAACTTCCTACCAGTGCCAACTGCGGCCAAGTTGCAACACTGTTCGTATTCTCGGCGTTCACCGGGCTGAGTCATGCTTAGGCCAGCGACTCACACACCACGATCGAATCGAAGGAAAACTGACACCATGGGTGCACCCGAATTCGTGCTCAAACTGCGGGAAAAGATCGGTAACGACCCCCTTTGGCTGCCGGCCGTGCGGGGAGTGGTATTCGATGACGAAGGCAGGGTGTTGCTGGGTCAGCGTGCAGACAACGGTCACTGGACACTCATCACAGGGATGCTTGAGCCGGGGGAGCACCCGGCCCCTGGTTTGGTGCGCGAAATCTTTGAGGAAACAGCGGTGGTGGCCGAGACCGAGCGCATTATCGGCGTCGGAGTTGTGGGCCCTGTGACCTTCCCGAACGGCGACGTGTGCGACTTCCTGGACATTACGTTCCGGTGCCGGTACATCTCGGGAGAGGCGCGGGTGAACGATGACGAATCACTGGCCGTTGGGTGGTTCACGCTGGACGACCTTCCGGGAATGAGTGCCGGAAATCTCGAAGCCATCAGGCTTGCCACGGAGCCCGAAGGCCCCGTGGCATACCAAGTGGAGGACTAACGCTACTGACGCCCCGCATCAGCTGTTGGACGGTCCTTTTCACCATCACCGGAGGCTGCCAGATCCGCTTCCAGGCGGGCAGTTTCAAGGCGCTTGGCCTCAAGCCTGTCTGCTTCCTCGCCACCCACAGCCTCGCCGCGCGCCACCATTCCGGCGGTATCGGAGAGGGGAATCTGCTTCAGTGTGATGGCCAGGATCAGTGCGATGGCAATGAACGGAACCAAGTACCAGAAGACGGGCGCCAGGGAGTTGGCGTAGGCATTGACGATCGCATCGCGCAACTGTTCAGGCATCTGGGCCAAGGCCTGGGGATCCAGGGTGCTGGTGGATTGTGAAGCCTGGTCAGCAGAAGCGCCGGCACCGGTGAAGGCCTCGGTGAGCGATTCCGCCAAACGGTTGGTGAAAATTGCTCCAAAGACTGCCACACCCAGCGATGCCCCTACTTCGCGGAAGTAGTTGTTGGTACTGGTTGCCGTACCAATCTGGTCAGCGGGAACGGAGTTCTGCACTACCAGGACGATGACCTGCATGATCAGGCCAAGGCCCGCGCCAAAGATGAAGAGCTGCACGCAGATGACCCAGATGGGCGTTGCCGCCGTGAGCGTGGTCAGCCACAGCATGGCGGCGATGGTGAGCGCTGCACCCAGGATGGGGTACATCTTGTACTTGCCGGTCTTGGAAATGCGGATACCGGAGTAGATCGATGTACCCATCAGGCCCACCATCATGGGCAGCATCAGCAGGCCCGACTCAGCGGCAGACGTTCCGGAAGACATCTGCAGGAACGTAGGAACGAAGGCAATGGCAGCAAACATGCCCAGGCCCAGCGTGAAGCCGATTGCCGTGGCGTTGATGAAGATGGGGTTCTTGAAGAGGCTCAGCGGAATGATGGGGTCCTCGGCGCGACGTTCAACCATCACGAAGGCAAAGGCGGCCAGCACCATGCCGGCGCCAAACGCCCAGGTAAGGGGGGAGTCCCAGCCCTCGTCCTTCTTGCCGCCGAAGTCGGTGAAGAAGATGAGGCATGTGGTGGCCGCGGAGAGAAACAGGACACCAAGGATGTCGATCTTCTTCTCTGCCTTCTTGTTGGGCAGCGTTAACGTGAACCAGGCGGTGATGAACGCAGCGATGCCGATGGGGATGTTGATGTAGAAAGCCCATTCCCAAGTGAGGTGGTCTACGAAGAACCCACCCAGCAAAGGACCGGCTACAGCGGAAAGGCCGAAGATGGCGCCCAGCGGACCCATGTACTTGCCGCGCTCCTTGGCGGGAACAATGTCAGCGATGATCGCCTGAGACAGGATCATGAGGCCGCCGCCGCCCAAGCCCTGGATGGCGCGGAAGATCACGAAGCCCCAGAAATCAGTCGCGAACGCGCAGCCCACGGATGCGAGCGTGAAGAGGGCGATGGCCGCGAGGAACAGGTTGCGACGCCCCAGGATGTCACCGAATTTGCCGTAAATGGGCATCACGATGGTGGTGGCAAGGAGATATGCCGTGGTGATCCATGCCTGGTGCTCCACACCGCCCAGCTTGCCCACGATGGTGGGCATGGCGGTGGAAACGATGGTCTGGTCGAGGCTGGACAGGAGCATGCCTGCGATCAGCGCCGAGAAGATAATCCAGATGCGTTTCTGGGTCAGCAGCAATGGTTCGGCTGCTTTCGAGAGTGTACTCATGCGGGGTCCTTCGAGGTTTCAAGGGGGTTGGGGCCCAGTTGTTGGTTCGTGGCCAGTGGCTGGGCGAAGAGTTTCCGTGCGGCGTTGAGGTTCTGTTCGAGGATCCCGCGGTACGGGCGCGCGTTGTCCTCCGAGAAGAATTGCTGTGCGGTTTTCTTGGAGACGGCCCCGAACAATGCGGTGGCCGTCATGACTTCGGGGTGATCCGGTTCCAGTCCTTCGCGGGCGGCAACCAGCGCGGCGAATTGACGTTCGCGGGCTTCCCCTTCGAGGGTTAGCCGCGCCAGGAGTTGTGGTTCGGCCGTGATGGCAGCGATGAACTGTTGGACTTCCGTGCGGCTGATGGATGAACGCTCCATCAGGGTCACAGTGAGCACATGCAGGGCTGCCAAAAGAGTCCCGGAGATGCTGCCAGGGGTGCGCGTTGGGTTCCGGTTGAAGGTCTCCAAGGCATCTTCGGGCAACTCATCCGAGAACGAGCCGATCACTGCGTCTTCCTTGGAGTGGAAGTAGTTGAAGAAGGTCCGGCGCGAAATCCCCGCTTCTTCGCACACTTCCTCAACAGTAAAACCGCTCAGGCCACGCGCCGCGGTCATGGAACGCGCGACGGCGGTGATCGCCGTCCGCGTGGCAGCCCGCTTGCGCTCGCGAAGACCACCGTCAGTATTTGCACTATTGCTCACAAAGTAAAGTTTTGCACTCTAATCGCGAAAGTGCAAAATCTACCAGAGTTCTTGCCTAGGTAATGACCCATAGGAAGGGTTTTGAGGGCATCTGCTGTACAAAACTTCCGGGTACGACGACGGCCGGTACCTTTCGTACGAAAGGTACCGGCCGTCGTCGTGCTGTGAGTTTTAGACCGAAAGTCAGGCCTTGTGGGCCGGGGCGGTCATGGTGGTTACGTCAAGAGCCTTGTCCAGCTGTGCCTCGGTGACCTTGCCTTCACCTTCACCGACGAAGCCGAGCTTCTCGGTGGCCTGGCGGATGGTCAGGCTTTCCTTGACGGCGATCTTTGCGATCTTGGCGGCGTTCTCGTACCCGATGTACTTGTTCAGCGGGGTGACGATTGACGGAGAAGCCTCGGCGAGGAAGCGCGCGCGCTCAACGTTGGCGGTGATGCCGTCGATCATCTTGTCGGCCATGACGCGGCTGGTGTTGGCCAGCAGGCGGATGGACTCAAGCAGGTTGGCAGCCATGACGGGGATGCCCACGTTGAGCTCGAACGCGCCGTTGGTGCCGGACCAAGCGATGGCGGTGTCGTTGCCGATCACCTGTGCGCAGACCATGATGGACGCTTCGCAGATGACCGGGTTGACCTTGCCCGGCATGATGGAGGAGCCCGGCTGAAGGTCCGGGATGGCGATCTCACCCAGGCCCGTGTTGGGGCCGGAGCCCATCCAGCGGAGGTCGTTGTTGATCTTCATGAAGGAGATCGCGATGTTGCGGAGCTGGCTGGAACCCTCGATCAGGCCGTCGCGGTTTGCCTGGGCTTCGAAGTGGTCGCGTGCCTCGGTCAACGGCAAGCCGGTATCGGCGGCCAGGAGCTCGATTACACGCTCCGGGAAGCCGGCCGGGGTGTTGATGCCGGTGCCCACAGCGGTACCACCGAGGGGAACTTCAGCAACGCGGGGGAGTGCGGCGTTGATGCGCTCAATGCCATAGCGGACCTGTGCTGCATAACCGCCGAACTCCTGGCCGAGCATGACCGGAGTGGCATCCATGAGGTGGGTACGGCCGGACTTGACGACGTCCTTGAACTCCACAGCCTTACGGTCCAGGGAAGCAGCAAGGTAGTCGAGCGCCGGGATGAGGTCGTTGATCAGGGCCGAAGTGGCGGCAACGTGTACGGATGTCGGGAAGACATCGTTGGAGGACTGCGAGGCGTTCACATGGTCGTTCGGGTGGACAACTTTGTCACTCCCGGCGGCCGCGAGGGCGCGCGATGCGAGCTCGGCGATGACCTCGTTGGTGTTCATGTTGGAGGAAGTGCCCGAGCCGGTCTGGAAGACGTCAATCGGGAAGTCGCCGTCGTACTTACCGGTGGCTACCTCATCGGCAGCAGCGGCGATAGCCTCGGCGAGCTCACCATCGAGCACCCCCAGTTCGGCATTCGCCAGGGCAGCTGCCTTCTTCACGCGGGCCAGGGCCTCAATGTGGGTGCGCTCAAGCGTCTTGCCGGAGATCGGGAAGTTCTCCACAGCACGCTGCGTCTGGGCGCGGTACAGGGCGTTCACGGGGACGCGAACTTCGCCCATCGTGTCATGTTCAATACGGAACTCAGTGGTGGAAGTCATGGGGCTAGCTTATGGCGATTGGACGCCTCACAGAAAACCCGGAGGGTAGTGCTACGTGCTCCGGCGCCACGGCCGGAGCACGTCTTCCTAGAGCTTGCCGATCCCGGAAACGAGGGCCGCACGGCCTTCGTCAAGCTTGTAGGACAATCCGATGACGGCAACGCGGTCGTCGTCGATGGCGTCGGAAATCACACGCGAGCTGTCAGCAAGACGGGCTGCCGTCTGCTTGACGTGCTCCACCACCATGTCGTTGACGTCGTCCTGGTTGTTGCGCTTGGCCGTCAGGACCGACGGCGTGATGCGCTCCACGAGGTCGCGGATGAAGCCCGGAGGCATCTCGCCCGTTTCCACAGCCGCTTTGGTGGCCTTCACGGCACCGCAGCTGTCATGGCCGAGGATGACGATCAACGGCACGCGGAGTTCGCTGATGCTGTACTCGAGTGAACCGAGGACTGCGTCGTCAATGACCTGGCCCGCAGTGCGCACCACGAAGGCGTCACCCAGGCCCAAGTCAAAGATGATCTCTGCAGCGAGCCGGGAATCCGAGCAGCCGAAGATCACGGCAAACGGGTTCTGGTTCTCAATCAGCGAAGAGCGTCGCGAAGCATCCTGGTTGGGGTGCAGGGATTCGCCGGAAACAAAGCGTTCGTTGCCCTCGCGGAGACGGCGCCACGCCAGGGCTGGAGTCAGGTAAGTAGGCACGAGCCTTACTTTACGACGCAGACACCGCAGTCCGTGAAACTGTTGCGCGGATTAACCCGGATAGCCGGTCAGGCGGAAGGCTGCGCGGAAGAAGTTGCGGTGGCCGGGACGCTTGCAGGCGGTGCCTGCTCTGCGGACTTCACGACGGCGGCCGCCAGGGTTGCGAACTCTTCCAGGTTTGCCGTGCCGCTGAGAACGATGGTGGTTCCGCGGTATTCCAGGACCATGCTGCGCTTTTCCTTGCCGGAGTCCCGCAGTTCCCATTCCTGGCCACCCGCGTCACGGGTGCCGGTGACGGGGAGGTTCTCCGTCTGCTGCAAAACCCACGTGGGGTTCGCCTGGCTGGTCTGGGTGAGTCCGATGAAATTCTCCTTGGGAGTCAGGAAACCGATCTCCCAGGTAGGCACGCCGCTGCCCGTGCCGGACTCCCACCGGGCGTAATTGGGCTTGAATGTGTCGCCGGTATCCGGGGTGACCGGTGTGAATCCCGCCACACCTGTGGCGTTGCGGGCGATGGCCGCGACGTCAACATCAGGCCGGAAACCCTCGCCCTTGGGCGCCGGGTTCATCAAAACAATGGGGAGGAAAGCCAGGACACAAACCAGTAGCGCAATGACCATGCCGATGACCGAAGCGTTGGCCCGCTTGGCAGCTTTCGCCGCAATGACGGGTTTAAAGGGGGCATCCGGGGCTGCCTGGGCATCATTTTGCTTGGCCGCTGCAGCATCAGAGGTGTTCTCTGCTGCGGGCTTGTCCTGCGTTTCACTCACCCCTCCATGATCCCTTATCCCGGCAGGGAACACACATCCGGCAACCTCACAACGGGTACTGGGGGCCGCGGTCATCCAATGACTCCCGGAGCACGTGGCGACTATGATCGTTGATAGAGGAACCCCGGGTTGCCCCGCGCAACCATGTCCGGTCCCGTGAATCGTCACTCGAAGAAGAGGTTCAAGTGTCTCCTGCACCAATGACCCAGCAGTATTCCACGATTTCGCCGTCGCTCGCCGTCGGCATCGACGAACCCGACCGCAACCTTGCGCTTGAACTCGTCCGTGTCACCGAGGCCGCGGCAATTGCCGGTGGCCACTGGGTAGGTTTCGGTGACAAAAACAAGGCAGACGGCGCCGCCGTGGATGCCATGCGTTCATTCCTTCAAACCGTCCACTTCAATGGCGTTGTGGTCATCGGTGAAGGCGAAAAAGATGAAGCCCCCATGCTGTTCAACGGTGAGCAGGTTGGTGACGGCACCGGTCCCGAGTGCGACGTCGCCGTCGACCCCATCGACGGAACCCGCCTGACCGCCCTCGGCATCAACAACGCCCTCGCGGTGCTGGCAGTTGCCGAGCGCGGATCCATGTTCGACCCCTCCGCCGTGTTCTACATGGAGAAGCTCGTCACCGGCCCCGAAGCCGCCGACATGGTGGACCTGCGCCTGCCCGTCAAGCAGAACCTGCACCTCATCGCCAAGGCCAAGGGCGTCAAAGTCAACCAGCTCAACGTCATGATCCTGGACCGCGACCGTCACCGCCCCCTCGTGGAAGAAATCCGCGAAGCCGGTGCCCGCACCAAGTTCATCATGGACGGTGACGTCGCCGGCGCCATCGCAGCGGCCCGCTCCGGCACCGGCGTCGACGCCCTCATGGGCATCGGTGGCACACCGGAGGGCATTGTTACGGCTTGTGCCATCAAGTCCCTCGGTGGTGTCATCCAGGGCCGCCTGTGGCCCACCTCGGACGACGAAAAGCAGAAGGCCATCGACGCCGGACACGACCTCGACCGCGTCCTGTCCACGAACGACCTCGTCACCTCGGACAACTGCTACTTCGCAGCAACCGGCATCACCGACGGCGACCTCCTCCACGGCGTGCGCTACCAGAAGGACCGCGTCATGACGCAGTCAATCGTGATGCGCTCCAAGTCCGGGACGGTCCGCTTCGTAGAGGCAGAGCACCACGCTTCCAAGTGGGAGACATACGCGCGCAAGCCGTAACCTCCACTGCTGTCGCGTCTTTGACGCGAAAAGCGCCCCATCGCTCTGCGGCTATCTCCTCGTACCTCGTCGATTTGATGCCGCTCCCGCGATGGGGCGCTTTTCGCTGTCCAGAGGAGATTGCGTGGGCGCCCGGCCTTGCGCGCTATTGGGGGTGACGGTGGGGCCTAGCGGAGTTTGTCGCGGAGTTTTCTGGCCAGCTGGTAGGCGCCATAGCGGAGCTTGTTGACCGGGAGGTCCCAGGTGCCGGGGTAGGAGACTTCGCGTCCACCGAATGACTTCTTGAACGCAGTGAAGCCCGCCCATTTGTGGTCCGGCTGGTCTTCGGGGGCCACACCCCAGAGGTCCACGTGTTTGAGGCCCTTCTCCTTGGCGTCAGCCATCAGGGTCACCAGGAGGGGGATGCCCGCGCTGAGCTTGCGATGGGTATCATCCAGGGCTGCGTGGGCGTACACGCGGGTGTCCGCGGAGTCGTAGGTGAAAGCAGCGGCGATCGGTTCGCCCTCAAGCTCCGCGATGAACAGCGTCCCAGCGCCGTTGGGCAGCAGGGAGGCAGCTACTTGGGTAAGGTACTCGTCACTTTGGGGCTTGAAGCCGTTCCGTGCAGCTGTCAGGTGGAGGAAGTGCAGGAGAATTCTGATGTCGGCGGGATCCCGTGAAGCGCGGAACGTCACGCCCTTCTTGTGGATGTTCCGGTAGAGGTTCCTGTTGGTCGGCTTCATGCCGGCCAGGACATCCTTGAAGTCCCCCTCAAGATCCACGATCCAGCTGAGCTCAGGCTGCTGGTTGACCGGCGCGGGCCTCAAGCCGCGGGCGCGAAGGAGGGAACCGGCGTCGGACGCTGTAAGTCCTGCGGCTGCGGGCTCCATCCGTACGAAGACCGCACCCTCATTCTTCGCCAGTGCCACCAAGGCTGCAGTGGCGGCGTCGAAAGCTTCCACTGACTCAGCCACAGGGCCGTAAGGAGCGTAAATGACCTTGCCGGCATGGTTCTTCTCCTCGATGGCGAGGAAGCTCCAGCCGGGTCCGGACTGCTCGTGGACACGGCGTCCCAAGGAACGCTGGACAGCCGCCCACGCGGGCGTTTGCAGGAAAAACTCCATGGATCAGTTCCCCAGGCCGGTGGTCACGGCGAAGGCAACACTGACGTCCGTGGCACCCTGCACCGGGTGGACGTTGACGGGCGCTTCGATGTCGGGGATGAACGCAGCGGCGCCACGCTCAAGCCGGAGGTCGCTCTTGGGCGAGTCGAGCAGCACCGAACCGGCGACCACCACGACGACGGCCGGCCCGGTTTGTGCCAAGGGCACCGGTTCGGCGCCGGGGCCAAGCTCAATGCGCTGGAGCTGGAATTCCTTGAATGGCGGCCGATACAGTTCCTGACCGAACTCCGTCCCGCTGAGCTGGACACGCGGCACGCCGAGAGCTTCGAAGCGTACGGTCCTGAGAAGCTCAGGGATGTCCAGGTGTTTGGCGGTGAGGCCGCCGCGCAGCACGTTATCGGAGGAAGCCATGACTTCCACACCCAAGCCGTGGAGGTAGGCGTGGATATTCCCGGCAGGCAGGTACACAACCTCGCCGGGTTCCAGAGACAGGTGGTTCAGAAGGAGCGAGATGAGGACGCCGGGATCGCCCGGGAAGGCCTCATTGATGTCCAACATCGCGGCAAGCACCTCACGGTGCGGTTCCAACGGCGCGCCGGCGGAGAAGACGGCCACCACTTCGTTGATCGCATCGGAAACCTGGCTGCCGCCCTCGATCAGACGGCTGAAAGCTGCTTTCAGGGCAGCGGACTCGTCAGGCAAAGCAAGGTCCGAAATGACGTTGGTCATCACGGACGGAACAGTGACGGCAGCGGAATCAAGGACGCGGGCCAGATGCTCAAAGACCGCTTTGGACGCGGAGGGAGGGCGGAAGCCACACAGAGCCTTGAACGGAGTCAGGGCAAAGATCATCTCCGGTTTGTGGTTGTCGTCGCGGTAGTTGCGTTCTGCTGCATCCGCGGGGATGCCGGCGGCGTTCTCGCGGGCGAACCCTTCCTTCGCCTGATCCAGGCTTGGGTGCACCTGCAGGGACAGGGGCTGGCCGGCAGCGAGGAATTTGGTGAGGAACGGCAGCCGGGGTCCGAACTCGGCGATGCTTTCCGAACCCAGGCAGCGCAGGGGATCCGAGGCGATCAATGCGTCCAGTGGCTGAGTGACCCCGTTGGGGTGGACGGCTGTGGAGGGGGAGTCCGGGTGGGCTCCGATCCACATTTCTGCTTCGGGACCACCCGATGCAGGCCGACCCAGCAACTCGGCAATCGCCGTCGTCGAACCCCACGCATAGGGTCGCAAAACATTCTCAATCTGGTACACGAAAGAAAGTCCTTATCGTCGCGCTGAACGTGAGGGGCGGAAGGCAGCTTACAGCGGCGCGCACTGTCCGTTGGTAGCCACCAGATCCCGGATGCCTTGCTCATCGCCTTGGGCTTTGAGGCCGTTCAGCAACTCGATGGTGATCGGAGTGCCGTCGGGTGTGGTGGTCACCGGCGTAAAGTCGGCCGATGGCGACGGCAACTGGCTGGCAGGTACGGACCCCGCCAGCGGACCGGCTGCCATGACGGCCCCGGCAGTAGCTCCGTCATAGGAAACGACGGCGTCACGCGCCTTGGGCGTGTTGGACGACGCCAGAACTTCCTGGACCTTGGAATGGATCAGGTCAAAGTCGGGCACCGTGGAGAAGGAAGCGTCAAAATCCGGGGGCCCGATAGTGAGGCGCTTGACCGGCTGGTTCTTGGACTTCAAAGCGAGGTCCACGAAGCTGCCCAGCTGGTTGGAAGAAATATTGGAGTCGACCACCTTGGTGCCGGCGTTGGCGATGTCCTCGAACTTGGTGAGGAGGGTGGCGGGGTCCAGCTGCTTGAGCATGGCCTGCTGCACGCACTGTTGGCGCGCAATGCGGGCGTAGTCATCCACGAATTCGCGGGACCGTCCGTACCACAGGGCCTGGAACCCATTCAGCTGCTGGTCCCCGGCGGGGATCCAGCCATCAGGCATGCCGTGAATTCCGTTGGCCTCATCAGTGACGGGACCACTGATGGGCACCCAACCTCCGGCCTTGATGCGGATTCCGCCCATGGCGTCGATGAGCTTGGCGAAGCCGTCCATATCCACCAGCACATATGCCTGGACGGTGATGCCCAACGTGCCGGACACAGCTTCGAGCGTGGCCTGGGCGCCGGGATCGGGAACTCCCGGATAGAGATCCTGGTAGTTGTTGGTGACCTCGGTGTTAACGGCGTTGATGAGGCATTCGTCGCCGCAGTTGTAGCCATCCGGGTAGATCTTGCGCATGGGCGAGCCCTCGCTGAACTGCGCATTCTGAAGGTTACGCGGGACGGAGATGATGGCGCTCTCGCCCGTTTTCGCATCGACGCTGATGACGGAGAGGCTGTCCGGCCGGCGACCTGTCCTGTCGTCGCCGGCGTCGCCGCCCATCATGAGGAAGTTATAGCGTCCGTCCACGGGATCAATGGCAGGACCGGCGTCGAAGATGCTGCCAATCGCATTTCGGCTCACGTTCAGCACGTAGGCGAGGTAGCCCAGGGACCCGCTGGCGATGACAGTGCTTACTGCCAGGACCACAGCGATGATGGGCCGCATTCCTGGGGCCAGGAGTCCAGGCCTGATGATCCGAAAAGTATTGAGGAACAGGAAAGCCCAGCCCAAGGCCAACGCCACCAGAATCACAATGATGAACAACGAGCCCACGGGGTGGGTGGCAAGGCTGAGCAGCAAGCTTCGATTCACCAAAGCAATGGACAGCGTGAGCAGGGCAAGGGCCCACACCGTAATGGTGACGCGCAAAGCAATGCGGCCAAGTTTGCGGTCCCCGGCAACGATTTGGGCGCTGCCGGGAACAAAGAGAGTGAGGAGGACCAGCACAAAGGCGCGTTTGGTCCGCACCGGAGCGCTTGCGCCGGACGGATAGCGGACGGGATCAGTCAGGGCGGAACCGGGCTGACCCGGGGTCTTGTGCATGGTCATCAGCCGCTGCCTTCCTAGCGGGAGCTCCGGGCGGATGCGTTGGCGGGGGAGAAGACCTCTTCTACCTTGTGGCGCAGGTTTTCGCCCTTCTTGGTGGCGACGTCATTCAATTCCTGGGCAAAGGTGAGGAGGTCTGCGCGAAGCCTGGACGCAAGTTCATCGGTTCCTGAAGCCAGCATACGAACAGCAAGGAGTCCCGCGTTGCGGGCGCCCGCGATGGACACCGTGGCTACTGGAACGCCGGCAGGCATTTGCACGATGGACAGCAGGGAGTCCATGCCATCAAGGGTTTTGAGGGGGACCGGGACTCCGATGACCGGAAGGGGCGTAACCGACGCCAGCATGCCGGGGAGGTGGGCTGCGCCACCGGCGCCTGCGATGATGACGCGCAGGCCGCGTTCATGGGCCGTCTGTCCGTAACGGATCATTTCGGTAGGCATGCGGTGGGCTGAGACCACGTCCGCCTCGAAGGGGATGCCGAACTCGGCCAGGGCGTCCGCGGCGGCCTCCATGACCGGCCAATCGGAATCCGAGCCCATCACGAGTCCAACCAGTGGGGCTGTTGTTTCCGAAGTCATGCGGTCTCCTCAAGGGTGGTCTGTTCCGGTTTCCGGCCGTCACGGATGATGTTGGCTACCGCGGTAGCGCGCTGGCGGACGGACTCGACATCGGAAACCGAGCTACCAACGAGGTTCACGTGGCCGATCTTGCGGCCGGGGCGGACGGACTTGCCGTAGGAATGCACTTTTGCCGCAGGTTCGAAGGCCAACGCCATAGGGAAGGCTTTGAAAAGGTCTTGGTTGTCGCCGCCCAGGAAGTTCTTCATGACCACCACAGGTGCCAGGGCATCGGTGGCGCCCAACGGAAGGTCCAACACGGCCCGCAGGTGCTGCTCGAACTGGCTGGTGATGGAGCCGTCCTGCGTCCAGTGACCAGTGTTATGCGGTCGCATGGCCAACTCGTTGATGAGGAATCCCACTCCGGCTCCCGGCGTTTCGAAGAGTTCTGCAGCCATCACCCCAGTGACGCCGAGCTCGTTGGCAATGCGGAGGGCCGCCTCTTCGGCGGCAGCAGCCACTTCAATGGAAATGTTCTGGGCGGGTGCAATCACTTCGTCGCAAACCCCGTCCACCTGGATGGTGTGCACCACGGGCCAGGCACGGGATTCTCCACTGGGACTGCGTGCCACAAGGGCTGAGAGCTCACGGCTGAAATCAACCTTGGCTTCGGCTAGCAGGGGGCTCATGGCCTCGAACCAGTCGGCTGTGTCCCGGGCGTCGTCCGGGGAGTCAACAATCCGCACACCCTTGCCGTCGTAGCCGCCGCGGGGCGTCTTCAGAACTACGGGCCAGCCGATCCTGTCGCCAAAGCCCACCAGTTCCTCAACGGTGTTGACCGCAGACCACTCGGGGTTAGGCAGCCCAAGACGATCAATGGCAGCGCGCATCACCAGCTTGTCCTGGGCGTTAACCAAAGCATCAGGGCCTGGCTGGACGTTGACGCCGGCGTCCAGCAGGGCCTGGAGGTGCTGGGTGGGGACGTGTTCGTGATCGAAGGTCATGACGTCCAGGCCCTTGGAGAACTCAAGAAGAGCGTCCAGGTCCTTGTAGTCGCCAATGGGCGCCGTGGCCACTGCGGCCACGGCAGAAACGTCCTCACCCTCGGCCAAAACACGGAGTTCGAAGCCCAGGGCGGTAGCGGGCGGAGCCATCATTCGTGCGAGTTGGCCGCCGCCAACAACGCCAATTACTGGAAAAGTCACAAGGTTCAGCCTACCGAACCGCTGGCGGGATCACTGATTCTGCCGCCCCCGTGGACGGTTTTTTGCAACGTAGAGGGCCAGTATCGGCCTTCTCACAGCCCCCTCAAAGGCAGCGCAGGGAAATCGGCGCTAAAATGAGCTTGGCCCATCGGCCCACTTTTTCAACGGCCATGGAGGGTCATGATCACCACACTTGCAGATCGCATCCGCGGACTTGCCTCACTTTTTTGGCGTGAGGTAGCAAAGTTCGGCGCCGTCGGCGGTGTTGCTTTTGTCATCGACTCGGCGGTTTTCATCTGGCTGTTTTCCGGTCCGATGCACGGCAGCGAAGTGTGGGCGAAGGCTATTGCGACGATTGTTGCGAGTATTTTTTCCTGGGTGGCAAACCGCTTCTGGACGTTCCGGCATCGTAAACAGGCCAACGTTGTCCGAGAGGCCGTGCTGTTTGCCGTCATGAACCTTGTGGGGCTCCTGATTGCGTCCGGTTGTGTGTGGTTCGCCAAGTACATCCTGGACCTCAACGACAAGCCGTCGCTTTTCATCGCCGGCAGCGTCGTTGGCCTCATCCTGGGCACTATCTTCCGTTTCTTCGCCTACCGCTTCTGGGTGTTCAACGAAGAGCTGGACGCCGAACCCGAGTTCTCGCATGACCACGAGATTATCGATCTTCACCACAAGTCCAAGAGCGGTTCCGAAACAGGCGTGAACCCTGCAACCGGTGAATTCCCCTCGGTCAAGAATCTCTAACGCTAAGGACGGCTGACGCGCTCGTTCTCGAGCAGGTGCTCGGTCACGTCCAAGTCCGGGTGTACCAGGACTACGGAGCCGTCCTCTTTCCAAGCGCCCAAAGAAGCTGCCAGGCATCGCTCCAGGCCTTCGGCAGCGCGTACCAGCAGACGGACGCCCGGCTCTTGAGTAGCAGCAAAGCCGTCAATAAGTTGTTCATGGCGCAGCCCTGCGGTTCCGCGTACAGCGGGCAAGCCCGCCTCGGGTTCGGTGTGGGCCATGAAGACGTCACCGTGGGAACGGACTTCAGCCGCGTAATCCACGACGCCGGATGGCAGCTCTCCCGGCCAGCGCATGGCTAGTGCCGCGAGCGGCACGGCGACGATTGCCCCGAAGCCGGCGCCGTCGTCGGGCTTGTCCGTAGCCAGGAGGTCTGCCGAGGTGTCGTCGAAGACCACCTCCATGCCCAGTTGCCAAGCGGCCAAGGCCCAGACGAAGGATTTCCAGTGCGCCGGGAGGTCCAGCCTGATTGACATCCCGGGTTCAGCGTCAAGTTCGTCCTGCAGCAGGTTGCTGGTTTTGGCTACCCAGTTGTCCAGGACGCGGCCTGAAAGCTCAACCCGCTCGGAGTCGGGACCGTACCAGGTGAGTCGTGGTGACGTTGAATGACCGGATCGCAGGGCAGTCATCAGGTTCGTTGCCGGGATGCTCATGCCTCAATCTTGCCACGGTGGTTCCGTGGTGTGCTGGGCATTGTGCCGCGATTGTGAATTGCAACACACCATGGTTTCTCCAGTCGTTGGCCTCTCGAAGCCCCTGATGGAAATTTCCGCGGAAATTCAATGAAAGTTCACCTGAGCCGATCGAGGGCTTCCATTTGCCGCCACGACACGCGGCGGCGCGGTAAAAATGTTGGGCGTGGCGCATCCCACGTTTTTACAGATCCTTGATTATTATCCCGGCGCGGCTTGACGGGCGGGTAGTTACACGCGTGTAATTAGTAATCAACGCCGCTGCACAGATACCCGGAACGTCACCGGGAATCGGAAACACATCCAAGCAGCAGCTGCAAAATCAGGAGGGACGCCATGGGGCAAGCGTTGCGTATCCAGGAAGATGCAGTCGTCGCAGAACATGCGTCGGTAAAATACCGTTCGCGGGAAGTACCGGGGGATTGGTACGTAGACCCCGCGGACCCGGAAGCGGCAGACCGATACAACCAGAATGTGCAGCAGTCTTTGGAGGATCAGGCTACAGCCCTCCTCGCCGCACATGAGGCATTGCTGCCCGCTGGGCCGGATGAAGATCTGGACGACCCTCCCATGGAGCTGCGTCGTCCCCTCGAAACGCCGGGGCAACCCGTGTGGATCGGCCTGCCCCAGGGGGACTTCGATGACGAAGGCGAACTCGGCTGGCAGACTGACGCGTTGTGCGCACAAACCGATCCTGAGGCTTTCTTCCCTGAAAAGGGTGGATCAACGAGGGACGCCAAGAAGGTTTGCGGAGCGTGCAACGTCCGCTCACAGTGCCTGGAATATGCTCTCGCCAATGATGAGCGGTTCGGAATTTGGGGCGGACTCTCCGAGCGGGAGCGTCGTCGGCTAAGGAAGCGAGCGGTCTAATTCTCAAGGAAGTGCATGTTACCGCCGTCGTGGTTTCCCACGACGGCGGCAACTATCTGCCCAGGACATTGGCGGCATTGTCGGACCAGACGCGTTCGGCAGATGCCGCCATTGGCGTTGATACAGGTTCCACGGATAACTCGCTGGAGTTGCTCAGTGAGGCCCTCGGCCAGAACAATGTCACCTCGTTCCAGCATGCAAGGTCGGGCTTCGGGGCAGCCGTCCAAGCCGGCCTACAGGAGCTCGCCCCTTCATCCGTTGCCGCAAAGGATGCGGCAGGTGGTACCGGGCAAGACAGCAACGGCGCGAAGACCACTTCCGTCGAATGGATCTGGCTCCTGCATGACGACGCCGCGCCAGCGCCTGATGCGTTGGCCGAGCTTCTTCATGCGGTTGAACGCGCGCCCTCTGTAACGGTGGCGGGCTGCAAGCAGCTTGGCTGGGGCAACCAGCGGCATCTGGTGGATGTGGGACTCTCCACCAGTCGCTGGGCTGAACGCCTGACGCTGATTGACGCGGACGAAGTCGATCAAGGGCAATACGATGCCCGGACCGACACTTTCGCCGTGAACTCAGCAGGCATGCTGATCCGTCGCGACGTGTGGGAGTACCTGCACGGTTTTGACCCCGCTCTACCGGGGAGTGGCGACGACGTGGACTTCTGCTGGCGGAACTGGCTAGCGGGCAATCGCGTCGTTGTAGTCCCCGGCGCCCGCATGTTCCATGTGGAACACCGCCCGCATGGTTTGGGCACGTCCTCCGCGGCACGTAAAGCCCAGATCCACATGCGGCTCAAGCATACGCCGTGGTGGAATGTCCCGTTCCAGGCGGTGGGTGCCTTGTTTGGTGCGATCATGCGCCTCGTGCTGAGCATCCTGGTCAAAGAACCGGGATATGGCCTCTCGCAGTTCACTGCCACCATCGCTGCCCTCATCCGCCCACTTGCCATTGCAAGGGGCCGCCGCGTCGCGGCAAGGACGCGCCGGGTGCACAGATCGGTTGTGCGCGGGCTGCAGACGCCTACGCGGGAGGTGCGTGCCAACAGGCGCTCTTTGCTGGAAGCCATCCGGCCCGCCGATGAAACGCCGGCTTTCTCCGATCTTCTAGCCCCCGAACCCAGCGGGGATGCTTCCGATGACTTCGCCGCGCTGGCCACCAATGAACGGGGCTGGGTGGGCACAGGTGCCGTCGCGGCCGCCCTGGTGGCCCTCGCCGCAGCACTCGTAGGCCTGCTGGGACTGCTCCGCTCCGGCACCGTTGCCGGGGGCGGGCTCCTCCCTCTCTCAGCCTCGCCAGGAGATATATGGGCCAATGCGTCCACCTGGTGGATCTCCTTGGGCGCCGGTCTGCCCGGGCACGGCGATCCGTTCGGCTACGTGCTGTGGCTGCTTTCGCTCTTTGGCGGTGGTGACGGCAACGCCGCGATGGTGTGGTTGCTGGTCCTTGCCATGCCGTTGTCCGCACTGGGCGCATGGTTCGCGGCGGGCGCGCTTACTACCAAACGCCGTTTCCGGCTAGCGGCCGCCCTGGCATGGTCCGGTGCTCCCGCACTCCTGATCGCCATCAACGAGGGCCGCGTCGGAGCTTTGGTAGCCCACGTCTTGATGCCCCTGTTGCTCCTCGCGCTGCTACGCGCCTCGGGATCCGCAGTTGCCCACGGCCCTGCGTTGTCGGGGACCCAGCTCAGTCGTCGGCCTGCCTTGATAACCGGTAAGCCAGGCATCAACGGAACACCATCCTGGACTGCCGCTGCCGCCGCAGGTCTTGCCATGGCCGCAATCACTGCATCGGCGCCGTCACTGTTGGGGCCGATCGTCGTTGCGGTGGTCCTGGCCGCGGTGGTCCTCGGGCAACGGGGAAAAACGCTGTGGTGGTCGCTTCTGCCAACCGTCGCCTTGTTCCTGCCCTATGGAATATCCGTGCTGGACCGCCCACGCTCGTTGTTGGCCGATCCCGGATTGCCGCTGACGTTCGAGTCAGCTCCGTTGTGGCAGCAGCTTCTCGGCCAACCGCTGGCTTTTGACATCGACGGCGGGTTGACGGGTCTGACGGTCTTCGGTCCCGGCGCTGTGCCGTGGGCTCTGCTGCTGGCTCTGCTGGTCATCGCACCAGTCCTGATTCTTGCTGTTGCTGCGCTGTTCCTGCCCGGTAAACGCACTGCGTTGGCCAGGGTGTTCTGGTTGGTTGCCTTGGTTGTCCTTACGTGCGGCTGGTTGGTGGGCCACGTAGCCACCGGTGTCAACAACAACGTGATCGTTGGTCCCTTCACCGGCCCCGCCGTTTCTGCGGCGGGGGTGTTGCTCCTGGGCGCTGCCATTCTTGGTGCTGAAAAGCTCTTTACTGCCCCTCGAAAGCAACCTAAGACTTCCCGTCGTTCGCTCCCACTCCGACGCATTGCCTCGGCAGTTACCATGGCACTCCTGGTTGCCGGTCCCCTTGCGGGAATGGCGGCCTGGGCTGCGCAAAATGTCCTCCAGCCCACGCCGACTGCCGGATTTAATGCCTCAGCCGGGGCTGGGGAGCAGGCGCCGTCCCTTGGGACCCGCCGCCATATATGGTCCGTAGACACAGGAACGTTGCCGGCTACTGCCGTGGATCGTGGACAGGGACCCGAACGTACGCGAACGCTGGTAATCACCAGCGGTGAGCAGGGTGCTTTCTCCTCTTCGCTGATGCGCGGAGCCGGCACCACATTGGACAGCTTGTCCACCATTGCCTCAGCACGGACCATCATTGGTGCGCCGGGACGTGAGGAAATCGCGGACGACGACGCTGCCACGGCTTCCCTGCGCCGGGCTGTCGCCACCATCGTGGCGGGAACCGGCGTGGACCCGCGCACCGATCTGGAGCAGCTTGGTGCAGGATTCATAGTCCTTAAAGCAGAGGACAACGCCGCCCAACTAACCGCCAGCAGGATCGACGCCGTCCCGGGACTCGTGGCCGTAGGACAGACTGACGCCGGGTGGCTGTGGCGGGTGACCCCCCGGAACCAGGAAGCCGCTACTGCCGCTGACACTGCACACCGGGTGCGCATGGTGGACTCCCAAGGCGCTCTTATAAGTACGCTGCCATCTGACGAAGTGAACGTAGACGCCACGGTGTCATCCGGGGAGGAGGGCCGGAAGATCGTCCTCGCTGAACGCGCCGATCCAGGTTGGACAGCTTGGGTGGATGGCCGTCAACTGCAGGCCACAACATCCGGTTGGTCACAGGCCTTTGAGCTACCGGCCAGCGGCGGTGACCTTGAAATCCGCTACACCAACCCCTGGGCCTTGTGGTTCGGAATACTGCAGGCGGTGGTGATCGGATTGACGGTTCTGTTGGCCGTGCCCATGCCCGCACGCCGCAGTCGAACCGGCATGTCGAGGGACGAAGTCTCCCTCCGTAAGGAGTACAGCAGTGTCTGAGGACCAGAAGAATCCGTCCGGCGATAGTACTGGAGCTCCGGAGCCTACGAAGTCCCGCGGCTCCAATTCCCGCAGCTCCAACGGCCGGGGTTCGGGCAGCCGCAGCTCCGGCAGTAGCAGCTCCAGCGGCCGGGGTTCGGGCAGCCGCAGTTCCAACAAGGGCGTTATCACCGGCGTTCTCTCAGCCGTGGTCATCCTTGCGGCGGGCGGTGGCGCAGTAGCCGCGACGTCAATGGTGCCCGAACCTTCCGGGGGGACCACTGTGGACGTCCGCCAGGCCGACGTACCTGCGGGCCGTGCCTTGGGCGTCTGTCCCGAACCGGCGAGGCTTGTGAACGGAACCGTGGTGGGCACGGATGCTGACTTCAGCCCGGTCTCCACCACGGCCACCAGCGCCCTGAACGCAGTGGTGCTGAGCAACCCCGCCGGAACGGTGCCGGGGAGCAGCGTGGCATCCCTCGGTGGTGACACAGTGGCGCGGATCGCTGAGGCCCCAACCAGTACGCCCACGCCGACTGTTGGTCCGCCGGTACTTGCGGCCGGCGTCGCGTCCATCAGCCCTGTGACCTCGCCGGCTGTAGTAGGCGCCGATGCCCTTGGAAACGAGCAAGCGTCATTGGCTGCGAATCTTAGCTATTCGGCCGCCGACGGCGATCTCCGGGGCTTGGCGTCAACTCAATGCCAGCCACCGGGCAACGACGCCTGGCTGCTGGGTGCGAACACTGCTGTTGGACGAACTGCGGTTTTGAACGTGAGTAACGCCTCCGAGACCCCGGCCACAGTGAACCTTGAGTTGTATGGATACGCAGGTCAGATCCAGGCACCGGGAGCCCGTGGTCTCCTGGTGGCTCCTGGAACCACCCGTTCGGTAAACCTGGGCGGACTCGCGCCCGGGGAATCGCAGCTTGCCGTGCACGTGCGAAGCACAGGCGGCCCGGTTGCAGCCACTATCCAACAGAGCGTGTTGCGTGGAATTGCCCCAGGTGGTGTGGAGTACCTCTCGCCGGGCGCGGGGCCATCGAACCAGCAGGTGATGTCAGGCGTCGATATTCAGGACCCGGCAGGCGTGAAAGCTCTGGCCGCGAAGGCAGGTTTTGCCGATGCGGTACCGGCCCTTCAGATCGCGGTACCCGGATCCACTGACGCCGTGGTGCAAGTCAGCCTCTATGGTGCCAACGGGGAACGCAAGATTCCCAACGGGGGAGTGGTGACGGTCAAAGGCGGGACCGTGGCCACCCTTAACCTGGACGGCGTTCCAGCCGGCAGCTACACGGTCAGAGCCAGTTCCGATGTCTCGTTCCTGGCATCTTCGAGGGTAACGCGCGGCGTTAAAGCGGAAGATGCAACGGACTTTGCGTGGTCGCCGTCGTCGGCCCGCCTCGGTAGCCAGCACTTGGTGGCCATTCCCCGGGAGGGTCAAAGGTCCTTGAGCCTCGGTGTCCCTGAGGGGCGGGGTACCGTCAGCTACGCTCCGGTGACTGCCGACGGAAAGGTGGGCAAAGCCGTTGATGTGGATATGTCAGGCGGGACCACCTCCATGATCGAGCTACCGGAGAAGTCCGGCGGCTCGGTGGTGGCTGGCTACGTGGTTTCCGCTTCGGGTGACCCCGTATACGGCGCGCTGGTAATCGGAAAGCAAGGCCGTACAGACGTTTCGGTGGTGGCAATTCAGGATGCAGCAGCGGGACTGCAGAAGGTCCCTGTATCCCTCGGCTACTAGCCGCGCCCTGACCGTTTGAGCCGCCTGCCGGCGTCGTTATTGATCCAAAGTTATTGGTATCGACGCCGGTAGACCGGGTCCAGTGTCTCAGGCGGCACGCCGAGCATCTCAGCGGTGTACTCCACCACCACATCATGGACGAGGTCTTGGAGTTCTTCCCGGGTGGAAACTCCCTGCTCCACCACCCGACGGTAAACGGTGATCATGGGAGCCTCGCCGCGGCCGCCGGGGGTGTAGGAGCCCAGCGGTGCCGTGTTTCCGGTGGCGACGAGCTGCTCAAGGTTGGGCGGTATTTCGTCGACGGCAAAGAGGACGCCGTCCAGTTGTTTGCCCCACATGTCCTGGAGTCGCTCCGCGGAGTCCAGCACCATGTCATCGAAGCGCTCTGCCCGGGTGCGAAATCCGGGGAGGTTAGGGAGCATCAGTTCTCCGCGCAGTCCCCGTCCGTGCCGGTTGCGCCGGCGTCGCCGGAAACCCCGCACTTCCGTACCGGCGTGTTCCTGGGCCTGATCGCCATCGGCGTCAGTCCACCGGATATTGAACCCGGGAACATGTGGCTGTGACTGCATATATCGACTTTAGTCCCGAGGAACCGCCAGCGCGACCTCATGGCCCGCACCGCGCCGCTTCGCTTGATACTCCGGTGAGTTGCTACTTGATGCTCGGCACAGTTTGCGCGTCCCGGACGATCAATGCGCAATCCAGCTGCCCAATGGCGCTAATCTGGGATGTTGTGGGTGCCATTCGTCAGTGTTCAAGATCAGCCTGCCGCCAGTCCGCGGTGGCCACTCTGACGTACGTGTACGCAGAGTCAACCGCAGTCTTGGGGCCTCTGGCCACGTACGCGGAACCGCATGCCTATGATCTTTGCTCGCAGCACGCAGAGTCCCTGACGGTTCCGCGTGGCTGGGAAGTCCTTCGCCTGGCCATGCCCACCACGCCGCAGGAACCGGGCCCGGATGATTTGTTGGCGCTTGCCAACGCGGTGCGGGAGGCGGCGTCGGCGCCAACCGAAACTCCTGCGCGGCAAAGCCACGCCCAGATGGAGCCGCCCGCCGGCGCCGAGGGCACCCGCCGTGGGCACTTGCGTATCCTCCGCGAACCGTCCTAGCCGGCCGTCTTCCAGGCCATGAGCCCTGGCCTGTGGACTCAATTCGTCGTCGGGATCAAAACACGATCTCCCTGCGCGGTAGTCTGGAATCTGCAGATATATCCGCCAGCGGCGCCGTGCCGGCGCCACCCAGGGAGCATCATTCATGCCAAAGGTCAGTCCTGAACTGTTGTCCATCCTGCGCTGCCCCGTGACGGGTTCACCGCTGGTCCAAGAGGGCGATGAGTTGGTTTCCACCGATGCCGCCCCGGACGGCGAAAAGCTCCGCTACAGCATTGAGGACGGCATCCCGTTGCTCCTGCCACCGGAACTGCTGGCCGCCGCCAACGCGGCAACCTCGGGCCAGCACGATTCCAAGGCCTGACGCACCTTCTTCCACCACATCCGCACGGTACCCCTAAGGACTTTCATGACTTTCGACTTCAAAGTGGCTGACATAACCCTCGCGGAGGCCGGCCGCCACCAGATTCGCCTCGCCGAGCACGAAATGCCCGGCCTCATGTCGCTCCGGGCGGAATTCGGCGCCTCGCAGCCCCTCAAGGGTGCAAGGATCGCCGGGTCCCTGCACATGACGGTTCAAACTGCTGTGCTCATTGAAACCCTCACTGCTTTGGGTGCCGAAGTTCGCTGGGCCTCCTGCAACATTTTCTCCACCCAGGATGAAGCCGCTGCCGCCGTCGTGGTCGGCAACGGCACCCCCGAGAACCCGCAGGGTGTCCCGGTTTTCGCTTGGAAGGGCGAAACCCTGGAGGAGTACTGGTGGACTGCGGAGCAGATCCTCACCTGGCCCGGCGCTGACGCGAACCCGGAGTTGGGTCCCAACATGATTCTCGACGACGGTGGCGACGCCACGCTGCTGCTGCACAAGGGCGTCGACTTCGAAGCCGCAGGGGCCGTGCCCACTGCCACTGAAGATGATCCGGAGGAATACGTCCTCGTCCTGGATCTTCTGCGAAGGACACTTGCCGCTGATCCGCAGAAGTGGACCCGCCTGGCAGCCCGTATTGAGGGCGTCACCGAGGAAACCACCACCGGTGTGCACCGCCTTTACCAACTCGCGGAGCAGGGCAAGCTGCTGTTCCCGGCCATCAACGTCAACGACTCCGTAACCAAGAGTAAGTTCGACAACAAGTACGGTATCCGCCATTCCCTGCCGGACGGCATCAACAGGGCTACGGACGTTCTCATGGGCGGCAAGGTTGCGGTTGTGTGCGGTTATGGCGACGTCGGCAAGGGTGCAGCTGAGGCGCTGCGTGGCCAGGGCTCACGGGTCATTGTCACCGAGATCGACCCCATCTGTGCCCTCCAAGCCGCTATGGACGGCTACCAGGTGGCCAAGCTGGAGACGGTTCTGGCCAAGGGTGACATCTTTATCACCACCACGGGCAACAAGGACGTCATCATGGCCGAGCACATGCTGGGCATGAAGAACAAGGCAATCGTTGGAAACATCGGTCACTTCGACAACGAGATCGACATCGCCGGGCTTGCAAAGATCCCGGGCGTCAAGAAGGTTGAGATCAAGCCGCAGGTCCACGAGTGGGTGTTCGAGGCCGGCACGGATTCGGAGCGGTCCATCATTGTGCTGTCCGAGGGCCGGTTGCTGAACCTGGGTAACGCCACGGGCCACCCGTCGTTTGTGATGAGCAACTCCTTCGCCAACCAGACCATTGCGCAGATTGAACTCTGGACCAAGAAAGACCAGCCCGCCGGAGAGCGCGAGTACCGGAACCAGGTCTATGTCCTCCCCAAGATCCTGGATGAAAAGGTTGCGCGCCTTCACCTGGATGCTTTGGGCGTGGAGCTGACCGAACTTAGCAAGGACCAGGCTGACTACCTCGATTTGGACGTTGCAGGCCCGTACAAGCCTGAGCACTACCGCTACTAGGTTTCACCGTTCGCCGACATCGGCGATACCCAAATCGATGGGGAAGGGCCGGGCACGCGACCAGCGTGGCCGGCCTTTCGGCTAGAATTGGGTGTTCAGTAATGCTTGCGGGGGACAGGATGACGGGAACCATGACGGAAGTCGCCAAACGGAAAAAAGGCAAGATCCTTGCCATCATCGGAGTCTGCGCAGCTATTGTAGTGGGCGGAATTGGTGTGGTCACGGTGCCTGGACTGCTGGCAGGCTCTCCTCAAGGAGAGGCCGTCGCGCCGTCGACTGCTCCCACCGTCGAGGCCAAACCCGTGGAGTTGGGCATCACCCCGCTGGATGGCGCTGTGGAGTGGAATCCTGTTGTGGGCCCCCAGATCAAAGCGGTCAACGGCAAGCTGAAGGATGTCATGCTGACGCCGGTGGGCGGCGGGGCGCCCGTTCAGGGCCAGACCAGCCCTGACGGCAGCACGTGGACCACACTTGAAGTCCTGAAGTTCAAAACCCAGTACAGCTTTGCCTTTACCGTGGTGGACACGGCGGGCAAGGAAACCAAAAAGACTCAGACCTTCACCACGGTTTCCGCGGCTTACGAGGCAGATGCGTCCATCTACCCCCGTCACGGCACCACTGCAGGCTCCGGACAGCCCATAGAAATCAATTTCAGCGAGCCCGTTGTAGACAAAGTGGCAATGGAGAAGCGGGTTGCCATCACTGTTTCCTCCGGCCAGCCTGTGGCTTGGCACTGGTATTCGGACAAGAAGGTCAGGATCCGCCCGGAGGCCTTCTGGGTTTCCGGCACCACCGTCACCGTGGACATGAAGCTTTTGGGCGTCGACTTCGGTAACAAGATGATCGGTAATGCCGACATAGTTTCGACTTTCACCACCGGCCCCCAGCGGGTGGCAGTGGTAGATGACACCACCAAGACCATGAACGTGTACTCCGATGGGCAGCTGGTCCACACTGCACCTGTATCGCTGGGCGGCGAGGATTGGCTCTCGCCCACGGGATATGCCGTGATTTTGGAGCAGGAGCGCAAGTCCAACTTCAACGCCGGCAGCATCGGCCTGAAGCCCGGGGACAAGGGCTACTACGCACCAATGGTGGTGGATTATGCAAACCGCCTGACGTGGTCCGGCGTTTACGTTCACCAAGCACTCGAGTCGGCATGGGGGGCCATCGGCCGGGTGAACGTCTCGCACGGCTGCGTGGGCCTGCTGCCTGCGGATGCTGAATGGTTCTTCAACAACATGAAGACCGGCGACGTAGTCCAGATCCTCAACACCGGAGCACCGGCAGTGGAACCACTGGAGGGCTTCGGAGACTGGAACATTCCCTGGGCGAGCTACGCTCAGCGCTAGTCCTGCTGTTAAGATCGTTGCAGTGATTCTTTCCTGCGCGCTTTGACCCATTTCTCCAGCGCTGACAACACGTCGGCCCTGCTCTTTGTGCTGCCCTCCAAGGTGATCACGGGTGTCCCTTAGGGGAACCCGCCCATGGGTTCCCCGGCTCTTTCCACCGGACCCTTTCTCTTCACCTGGAGCATGCATGACCATTTCACTGAACCTCAGCCCGGACTGCGGCAACTGCTTTGCCCTTTGCTGTACCGCGCTCGGATTCGCCCGATCCGCTGACTTCGCGATCGACAAACCTGCCGCTTCGCCGTGCCCGAACATGGCGGACGACTTTTCCTGCACCATTCACCAACGCTTGCGGCCCCGTGGCTTCCGCGGTTGCACGGTTTTTGATTGTTTCGGCGCCGGCCAGGTGGTGTCCCAACACACCTTCTCCGGAACCAGCTGGGTAGAGGACCCTTCGTCCAAGTCCTCGATGTTCGCCGTATTCAAAGTAGTCAGGCAACTCCACGAGATGCTCTGGTACCTGGCCGAAGCCAGGCAACGGACCTTCGATCCCGAGCTCGCAGCTGCAGCGGACCACCTGTCCGAGGGCATAGCAGCCGCCGCCCAAGGAGACGCCACCACGGTCCTTGCCGCCGACGTCGGAACACTCCACGGAGAGGCCAGGGCGCTACTGATGGAGGTCAGCGAAGAAGCCCGCGCGTCCTATCGCGCCGAAGGCCGGCAAACCCTCGACGGCGGCCTCCAGGCGGGTGCCGACCTCATGGGCGCCAACCTTGCGAACCAGCGACTTTGCGGATCAGACCTCCGCGGCGCTTACCTGATCGGAGCGAACCTTAGAGGCAGCGACCTCACCGCCGTTGACCTCCTGGGAGCCGACCTACGCGGAGCACAGCTTCACGGAGCCGATCTCGCCAGGGCCCTGTACCTGACCCAGCCGCAGATCAACGCCGCCGAAGGCGACCCCTCCACCCTCCTACCCCCAAGACTCGCCAAACCGGATCACTGGTGACTAGCCCAGATCTGACAACGCCGGGCGGCCGGCGTCCGGCAGCCTGCGTCTAAGCGAGGTACGAGCGAGCAGGCAGAGGACGGCGGCCGACCGGCGTCAGCCGGTAGCGGGGCACTAACTGTCAGTGAACGGCAGCTTCCTGAGTCGCTCACCTATGGTTGCGTTCCGCTGTTCTGCTTGGCGGAGTCTGATGAGTTCGCGGTTGCGCCGTTCCCCGAGGACTGCGCCTATGTAGTCTTCGGGGATGGTGCCGGCCGGCGGGGGCGGGGCCACGTACCTTGCGAGTTCAGATGCGAGCGAGGCCGCCATGTTCACGCGCGAGGCCGGTGCCATGAGGTATGCCTGCTGCACGAAGGTCCCGGCCCGCCGGGCGGTGGCATCCGGTACCCTGCCGATGTCCGCCATGGCCACCCATGATTGCAGGTGATACGGGGCTACGGGCATGATTCGGGGCTTGGAGGGTACGCGTTGGCGGAGGGAGTAGGTACCCGCAACGATGTCGCCGAGGCGCTTTGATTTGTCGTTGAAGAGTGCCACACCGATTGCCAGGCCGCCGAAGGTCATGTAGATCTCCAGGAACCCGAGGAGTCCGCGGATGAGGGCGTGCCGGAAGCGGATGGACCCGCCGTCGTCGCGGACTATGCGTAGTCCTGTTGCGAGCTTTCCCAACGAGCGCCCGCGGGTCAGGGTCTCAACGGTGACGGGGACGATGACCACGGAGAATACGACGCTGCTGAGGATCATTGCTTGAATGGCGGCGTTGTCAAGATCCCGGGAGGCCGTGGCGACGAGGATGATCAGAAGTATTGCGAGGACCACCTGGGAGATGACATCCAGAATGAGGCCCAATGCCCGCGCGGCGAAGGACGCGGGGCGAAGCTCGAGGACTACTGCCTCGCCTGTGATGATTGAACTCATGCCCGCCCCCAAGTTTTACCAATACTGTGGGCGCTTTGAGTGCCCGCACCAACGAGTCTAGCGGCGGCGGGGCTGACCGCACGGTGGATACAGGCGCTAGGGTGGTGGCGTGGACATTGATGCCTTCTCGGCCGTACATGAGGACAAATGGTCGCGGCTTCATTTCCTGGCGCATAAGCGCAGGCTTACGGGTGTCGAGGCGGACGAACTTCTGCGCCTCTACCAGACGGTGTCCGGGCACCTTTCCCTGATCCGTTCCGTGGCACCGGAGACGGGATTGTCGGCCTCCCTGTCCGCAGCGCTGGCCCAGGCCCGGACGCGTTTCACGGGGGCACGCTCGAATTTCATGGAGGATTTGGCACGGTTTTTCGTCATCTCCCTCCCCGCGGCGTTTTACCGGATCCGGTGGTTGACCCTGTGGTGCGGGCTCGCTTTTGCCTTGGTGGCGGGTGCCTATGCTCTATGGATCGGCACCTCACCGGAGGCGTTGAGGGCTGTTGCTTCCAGTGACGCCAGGGTGCAGCAGTACGTGGAGGAAGACTTCATTGACTACTACTCGGAGAATCCTGCGGCTTCCTTCGCCGGAGCAGTATGGACAAACAACGCCTGGATTTCCGCCCAAGCCGTGGCCTTCGGCGTCACCGGGTTTTGGGTGCCTTTCATTCTGTTCATGAATGCGCAGGGGCTGGGAATCGCTGCGGGCCTCTTCCTTGCAACGGGGAAGATGGACATCTTCTTCAGCTACATCCTCCCTCACGGGCTCATGGAACTCACTGCCGTCTTCATCGCCTGCGCGGCAGGACTCAAGATCTTCTGGGCCATGGTGCGGCCCGGCCCGAGGACGAGGTTGCAGGCTGTGGCTGATGAGGGCCGTTCGTTGATCACCGTTGCCATGGGGTTGGTGCTTGTCCTGCTCGTCTCGGGCATCGTGGAAGGCTTTGTCACGCCAAGCCCGCTCCCGGTCTGGGCCAAGATCACTATTGGCGCGATGGTTTTGGCCGGCTACTGGGTTTACACCCTGGCCCTTGGCGGGAGAGCTGTCCGCGCCGGTGTCACGGGAGACATGGATGCCAACGACGCCGGATACCGCAGCATCGCGGCCTAGAGCTTACAGTTACGTTTCAATCTGGTCGCAGCCGGGGTGGCACCGCGTGTCTCTGTAATGCCGGGCGGTAGGCTCGAATGCAGACAAGAGAGCCGGCAGCAAGCAATCGCCGGTGGATGCCTACGGAAGTGAACCCGCTGTGAGCGACAAGAGCCCAAAACCACAAGAACCGGACACGGCCGTCCACGAGGACCCCAACGAACCGGCCTTCGACTGGATGAAGCCGAAAACGTCCGGTGGCTCTACCGAGGCCACTCCTGCAGCCAACACCGGAGCCACACCCGCGGCCGCAAAAACTTCAGCTGCCTCCTCAACTGCGACGCCGGCAAGCGGCCAGCCCGGGAGCCGGGCGGACCGCAAAGCTGCTGAGGCTGCGGACGCCGGTACTGAGACTCCGTTGTTCGGGGACACCCGTGCGGAGGACTCCACCACAAAAGCGCCGTCGCACTATTCGGAGCCTTTGCCGACGTCGGCCCTTCAGATTCGTCCACCGGAGGACGAAGTGGCGCGACGAAATGCCGAACGCGAGCAAGCCGCAAAGGTGAAGCCGATCGGACCTCGGATTTTCCAGGTGCTACTTGCCATTTTCTACCCCGTCATTCTCTTGGTCCTGGCCGTCCGGGCCGTCACCAGTCCGCTGTTCCTGTGGGTGGAGTACAACCGTCCGGGTTTCCCCGGCGACGGCTATGGCTTCAGCACTGACGACCGCATGACGTACGGCTCTTATGCTGTGGACTACCTCAGTAACTGGGCCGGCCCCCGCTATCTGGGTGGCTTGGTCAACCAGGACGGGGAGAAGCTCTTCACGGACAGCGAAGTTGCGCATATGGCCGACGTGAAGCTGGTCATCCTGTCCTCCTTCGGGGCAGGGCTCTTGCTCATCATCCTCAGCATCATTGCCATCCTGTATCTGCGCAAGCGAAGCACCGGCGGGATCCGGCGAGGTCTCTTTGCCGGTTCAATCGTCACCTTGGTCATCATCATTGGTCTTGCCGTTCTGGCCGCCCTGAGCTGGCAGCAGTTCTTCACGGAGTTCCACCGGATCTTCTTTGCCAACGGAACGTGGACCTTCTCGCTGGAAGACACCCTCATACGGCTCTTCCCGGGTCAGTTCTGGATCGATGCAGGCATCGTCATCGGCGCCCTGGTGTTCCTTGCGGCGACGGTGACGTTCATCTTCACGTGGCCCACCAAGCGGCGTCGTGGTCTTTCGGACAAGCAGGAGGGCGACAACGGGAACGCCGAGACCCAGGACGAGGAGCCTGAGGCTGCCAGCCTTCCCAAGGAAACTACAGACGCCACTCGCTAGAGGTGTGCGGCTCCATGGGGTGAAGGCGGCCTGCCAAGTGGAGCCGCTACTTCACGTACAGCTTCTCCACTGCCGCAGAGAAGTCATTGAGAACCGCAGCCCGCTTCAGTTTGAGCGACGGCGTCAGGTGCCCGGACTCGACACTGAGGTCTGCGGTGATAAAAGCGAACTTCTTGATCGACTCAGCAGCTGAGACGCGCTTGTTGGCCTCATCGACTGCAGACTGAACGGCCACCTTCACACGGTCATCGCCAGCGGCTTCCTCAAGGGTCATTGCACCCACCTTGTTCTCAGCGCACCAGTCTGTAAGCCCTTCAGGGTCAAAGCCGATCAATGCCGCCACGAACGGCCGGCCATCGCCCACAACCACTGCCTGCCCTACCAGCGGGTGTTCGCGTAGTTTCTCCTCCAAGGGAGCCGGCGCCACGTTCTTTCCTCCGGCCGTCACCAGAAGGTCCTTCTTGCGGCCGGTAATGGTGAGGAAGCCGTCGGAGTCGAGCTCGCCGAGATCGCCGGTACGGAAGAAGCCGTCAACGAAGGCAGTTTGGGTGGCCTCGTCATTGTTGTGGTAGCCCTTGAAGACGCCAATGCCCTTGACCAGCACCTCGCCGTCCTGCGCCACCCTGATGGTAGTCCCCGGCAGGGGAACCCCCACCGTGCCGATGCGGGACATGTTGGGCGTGTTGACGGTGCAGGGAGCGGTGGTTTCCGTCAACCCGTAGCCCTCAAGAACCGGAACGCCCGCGCCGTGGAAGAAGTGGTTGTCCCGGAGGCTGAGGGGACTGGCGCCGGAAACTGTGTAGCCTACGTCGCCGCCGAACAGCTCCCTTACCTTGGGGTAGAGCAGTTTGTTGAACGTGGAATGCTTCAGGCCCAGAAGCCAGCCCGGACCGGGCCCCTGGCCACGGGCGGCGAGGTCCACCGCCGTCGAATACTGCACCGCGGTAGCCGAAGCTGCACTGAAGAGCGCGGACTTTCCGCTCATGGCCGCTTTGTGGCTGGCGCCGGCGTAGACCTTCTCGAAAATGCGCGGCACAGCCAGCAGGAAAGTGGGTTTGAAGGATCCCAGGTCTGCCATCAGTCCACTGGCGCCGGCACTGTGCCCCAGAGTAATGCCGGCAGTCAGGCAGACAACCTGGACTGCTCGGGCGAGGACGTGTGCCAAGGGCAGGAACATCAGCGTCCGCGCGCCTTGCTGCATGAGGAGCTCGGGGAGAAACGGGATGACGTTTCGCGCCACGAGGACGAAGTTTCCGTGGGTGATTTCGCACCCCTTGGGCTTGCCCGTTGTCCCGGAGGTGTAGACGATTGAGGCGACGCTGGCCAAATTCGCTGCACTGCGCTGGCGCTCCAGTTCGCTGTCCATGATGCCGATCCCGACGGCGGCGACGCTGGTCAGGTTGGGTGCGTCGCCGTCGTGCTCCATCCTGATGATGGTCACGGGGTCCTCGCCCAAAACGGGAGAATGTTCCACCAGTGCATGAACGAGGTTTGCTTTGCCGATGTCCTCCACGAAGATCCGCCGGGCTCCGGAATCTGCGAGGATCCATTCGATCTGGCCTGCGGACGACGTCTCATAAATAGGGACGGTGACCCCGCCGGCCATCCAGATGGCAAAGTCCACCAGCGTCCATTCAAAACTTGAGCGGGACAGCACAGCCACAGGATCGCCGGGGTTGAGCCCACCTGCGATCAATCCCTTGGCCAGGGCTGTGACATCGGCAAGGAACCTTGCCGCAGAGACGTTCAACCAACCGTTGGCCGTCTTATGCGCAAACAGGTTACCGAACGGATCCTTGTGGCAGCGTTCCAAGAGGAGGTCCGTCACGTTGGTGTTCGGGTCCGCCTCGACCAGAAGTTCCGTGCTTGCTTCCCTCACTGTTTGACTCCTCCTAGATCCACGATGGCATCCACATTCTCATCCGCCACTCCTGGTAGCTGATGACTTCCGCCGTGAGTACCGGATAGAAGAACGCCGTTGCGAGCACGGCCAGCACCAGGACCAGGGCCACTATGTAGAGGCCGGATCGTCGCCGCCAGACGGGGTCTCTGCTGCGTCCCAGGACCAAACCCAGCACGTACGTCAGGCCCAGAACCAAGAAGGGTTCGAAGGATACGGCGTAGAAAATGAACATGGTGCGTTCCGGGTACATGAACCACGGAAGGTAGCCGGCAGCCACCCCGGCCAGGATGGCACCGGCACGCCAGTCGCGGCGGCCGGCCCACCAGAACAACAGGATGACCAAGGCGATGGTCCCGCCCCACCAAACCACCGGATTCCCTACTGGAAGGATGGCGGAAGAGCACGTCTCAACAACGCAGCCGGGCGTGCCCTGTTTGGGTGTCTGATAGAAGAACGAGGTGGGACGGCCCATGATCAGCCACGTCCAGGGGCTGGACTCATACGGATGGTCGGAGCTGAGGCCCTGATGGAATTTGTAGGCTTCAAGGTGGTAGTGCGCCAAGGAGCGCACGGAGTTGGGAAGCCAATCCCAGCCCGGGGCCGGGTTGGTGGCAGCCCATTGCCGGTAATAGGCGTCCTTCGAAAGGAACCAGCCCGTCCACGTGGCCACGTAAGTGAGGGCAGCGATCGGAATGATGGTCACGAATGCGGGCAGGCCGTCCTTGATGATGCCGGCGCTGAACCAGCTCCGGATGCCTGCAATGCGCCGGGCGTTCAGGTCCCACAGCACGGTCATGATGCCGAAGGCCGCTACGAAGAACAGTGCCGACCATTTTGTCCCCACGGCAAGGCCGAGGCAAAGCCCCGCAGCCAGCCGCCACCACCGCATGCCAAGCCAAGGACCCGTGACAAGTTGGGTGGGTGTGGGGCGGCCTCCCGGCGAAGCAGCCGCTTGCGCGGCGAGCCGGGAGGCCAGACGACGGCGGCCGTCGTCGCGGTCCATCAGCAAGGCGCCGAAAGCCGCCAGGATCCACAGGGCCAGGAAGACGTCCAGCAGGGAGGTACGGGAGAGCACCAGGTGATGGCCGTCGATGGCCAGCAATAGCCCGGCAACGGCGCCGAGGGTGTGCGAGCGGAACAGCTTCAGGGCAATGAGTGACACGAGGAAGACCGTCAACGTGCCTGCCAAAGCCGCGCTGAACCGCCAGCCGAAGGGGTTGTCTCCACCGAACAGCCACATTCCGAAGGCAATCATCCACTTGCCTACTGGTGGGTGGACAACGTACTCAGGAGTGTTGAGGAGGACATTCGGGTTGCCGGCGATGAAGGAATCATTGGCATTGGCCGGCCAACTGCGTTCGTAGCCGCTCACCACATAGGAGTAGGCGTCCTTGACGTAATACGTTTCATCAAAGACCAGGCTGTGCGGTGCATCCAGCCGGAAGAAGCGGAGAATGCCGCCCAGGATTGCCGTGAGGATGGGAATCAGCCAGAACCAGAGGCGCAGGGACGCCGGGTAATCCCGCCAGCTTTGGACTCCGCCGATCAGACGTTCTTTCAACGCCTGGGCAGCGTAGGCCTCGGACGGCCGTGCGATCCAACGGTGCCCCTCCAGGGCTCGGCCAGACAACCCGCGGCTGGACAGGTAACGACCTGGCTGAGGCCCGCCGGGACGGCCAGGGGCTGCATCCGAATTCGTGGCTCCGGACGAGCGCGCCGTCCATCGGGACCGTGACGTACCTGCGTGCTTGGGTGTATCAGACTGCCCGTTGCTCTCCTCCGCCGTTGTGTCTCCAAGTCCCGGGCTCGCTGGGGACGCAGCCGGGGATCCGGAAGCGGTGGCAGGAACGGGCGACTGGTTCACCCCGCCCATGCTACCTTTCCATCCTTGCTGCATCCCTGAACCCCGCGCGGTATTAGGCTTGGCAGGTGGACGAACAACGCAGCACCCCCGACGAGGCTCCTTTCGACGACTACCTGGAAGAGGCAGCTTCTGTTCCAGGGGCAACTCCCGGAGTCGGCAGAATTGTGCTTGCGGCAACACCGATCGGCAACGTCGGCGACGCTTCCGCGCGTCTGGTCGAACTCCTTGGCACCTCCGACATCGTGGCCGCGGAGGACACCCGGCGTTTGCACCGGTTGGTGACTGCCCTTGGCGTTGAAGTAACCGGACGCGTCATCAGCTACCACGAGCACAACGAGGTAGCCAAGACCGGTGAACTGCTGGACCACGTCCGCGCCGGCAAGACCATCCTGATGGTTAGCGACGCCGGAATGCCGGCAGTCTCGGACCCCGGATTCCGGCTGGTGGAGGGCGCGGTTGCTGCCGGTCTGACCGTCACAGCGGTTCCCGGCCCCTCCGCGGTGCTGACGGCGCTGGCACTATCCGGTTTGCCCACCGACCGCTTCTGCTTTGAAGGATTCCTGCCGCGAAAGTCGGGGGAGCGGAACTCACGTCTGGCAGACCTGGCCGACGAACGCCGCACCATGGTCTTCTTTGAGGCCCCGCACAGGCTGGAGGTCATGTTGCGGGCATTGCACGAGCGCTTCGGGGCCGATCGCCGCGTGGCGGTCTGCCGTGAACTGACCAAAACCTACGAAGAAGTCATCCGCGGCACCTTGCGTGATCTGCTGGAGTGGGCGGAGAACAACGAGGTCCGCGGCGAAATCGCGGTGGTAGTGGGTGGTGCGCCTGAACAGGAACCCGGCAAGCCGGAGGATCACGTCGCAGCGGTTAATGCGCTCATTTCCCAGGGCATCCGCTTGAAGGAGGCCGTGGCTGCGGTGGCCGAGGATGCCCGCGTCAGCAAGCGGGAGCTCTACTCGGCGGTTCTCGCAGCACGCTGATGCCCGCTGTGCACCTGCACAAATCGGCGGCCATGCTGCAGTGCGTGAAGGCGTAGACACTGCTTCTCGCGGGGCAGTACCGTGGCAGTAATTCAAGCCACTTCCGGCAACGAACCCCAGTGGTGCAATTCTCCAAAGCACCCAAGACGAAGGAGTCGCCATGACTGTCACGGTTGAACGCGAAAGCGAACTGCTGGCTTCCGTCCCTACCGGCCTGCTGATCAACGGTCAGTGGCGTCCGGCTGGTTCCGGAAAGACCTTTGATGTTGAGGACCCGGCAACGGGCAAGGTCCTGCTCAGCATCTCCGACGCCGGTGCTGAAGACGGCGCTGCCGCCCTCGACGCCGCTGCTGCCGCCCAAGCTGACTGGGCCCGCACCGCACCGCGCGAACGCGGCGAAATCCTGCGCCGTGCCTTTGAACTGGTCACCGAGCGTGCCGAGGACTTCGCGTTGCTGATGACCTTGGAAATGGGCAAGCCCTTGGCCGAAGCCCGTGGCGAGGTCACTTACGGAGCTGAGTTCCTGCGCTGGTTCTCCGAGGAAGCCGTCCGCGTGTCCGGCCGCTACTCCACAGCACCTGATGGCAAGAACCGCCTCCTGGTGCAGAAGAAGCCGGTTGGTCCCTGCCTGCTGATCACCCCGTGGAACTTCCCGCTGGCCATGGCCACCCGCAAGGTAGCTCCCGCGGTGGCCGCTGGTTGCACCATGGTGCTCAAGCCCGCCAACCTGACTCCGCTGACCAGCCTGCTGTTCGCACAGGTCATGCAGGAAGCCGGCCTGCCCGCCGGTGTCCTGAACGTCATCCAGACCTCCACCGCCGGCGCCGTCACGGGCCCGCTGATCAAGGATGACCGTCTCCGCAAGATCTCCTTCACCGGCTCCACCCCGGTGGGCCAGGCCCTGATCCGTGAAGCCGCGGACAAGGTCCTGCGCACCTCCATGGAACTGGGCGGAAATGCTCCGTTCGTGGTCTTCGAAGACGCTGACCTGGACAAGGCTGTTGAAGGTGCCATCGCGGCCAAGATGCGCAACATGGGCGAGGCCTGCACCGCAGCGAACCGTTTCATTGTTCACGAGTCCGTGGCCGATTCCTTCGCTGAGAAGTTCGCCGCCAAGATCGGTGCGCTGACCACCGCCCGCGGTACCGAGCCTGAATCCAAGGTGGGCCCGCTGATCGACGGCAAGGCCCGCGATGGCGTTCACGCCTTGGTGTCCGAAGCCGTAGCAGGAGGTGCCACAGCCGTCACCGGTGGTGCCGTCGTCGAGGGTCCCGGCTACTTCTACCAGCCCACCGTACTGAAGAACGTCGCAGCAGATGCCCGCATCCTGCAGGAAGAGATCTTCGGACCGGTGGCGCCGATCATCACCTTCTCCACCGAAGATGACGCCGTCCGCCTGGCCAACAACACCGAATACGGCCTGGTTGCCTACGTCTTCACCAAGGACCTGAACCGTGGTCTTCGCATCAGCGAAAGGATCGAGACCGGCATGCTCGGCCTCAACGCCGGTGTGATCTCCAATGCCGCCGCACCGTTCGGCGGCGTCAAGCAGTCCGGCCTGGGCCGCGAAGGCGGCTCCGAAGGCATCGAAGAGTACCTGTACACCCAGTACGTAGGTATCGCGGACCCGTACGCCGACTAGGTCGTACAGGATCCGGTCCGCCGCTCTCGCAACAAGAACGGCTGACACAGGCAGGGGCCCGGCCCCGGAACCACAAGTTCCGGCGTCGGGCCCTTTGCTGTCTGTACCTGGATCAGCGGTCCTGCAGCTAGCGGCGCTGGGGGAGCAGGCCCCGGAGCCTTCGCCAGGACAAAGCGATGGCCCTCCCCGTTGCCTTGCCGAACCTGCCAACCGCCCGGAACGGCGCGCCGAGTGCGTGGACCCAGCGGCGCATCATCGACGGCGGCAGCCAGTCAGCGCGGAAGCGCACCAGCCAGCGGGCATTGTTGCGCAACGAGTCGCGGATGACAGCGATGCGTGTGGCAGCAGCCGGGGCCGACGTCGCCGTGCGGCCGTAGCGCTGCCGTTCGAAGTCCGAGGTGAGGGACGCGACTGCCTCATGTGCGGCGTCGTCGAGTCCTCCCGTGACACCAAGAGCGGAACTGGAGCGCAGCCGTGCGGAGAAATGCCGCGGCGTCTCGCTGGGGGATGACGGCACGCCGTAGTCGGTAGCAAGATCCTGCAACTCTGCCCACGCCAGTTCGGGGGCAGGATCCTTAGCGCCTGGGAGGTCGGCATCATCCGGAGGGTTTTGGTTGAGCCGGCGTCGCCGGAGAACCGTCCTGCTCAGCCTGGGCGACCACAGGAATCCAACAAGCACCAACACTCCGGCTGCGGCAGCGCCGATCGCCGGCCACGGGTTGACGGCGGCGGAACCCGCAGCGGGCGTATCCAGGCCGGGTAGCGGGACAGCAGGAGTCGGGGCGGGGGCGGGGGTTGTAAGGACCTCTTTCTCATCCGCGTTGTTGTTCAGATTCCCGGGGACCGAACTCTCTGTGGCGTACTCGGGAACCACACCACGCGACGGGGTGGGCTCAAAGGGGACCCATCCCAGACCCTCGAAGTACAACTCAGGCCAGGCGTGCGCATCCCGGGCGTCAACCTCGTACTCGGGGAAAGATCCCTGACCCACCAGGGACACCGACTCGCCGGTGAGGCGGCCTGGCGCGTAGCCCACCCCAATCCTGCTGGGGATGCCTTCAGCCCGTGCCATCACGGCCATGGCGGAGGAGAAGTGAACGCAATAGCCGCTCTTCACTGCGAGGAAGTCGGCCAGGACTGAGAGGCCATTGCCGTCATAGCCATTCTGAACGGGAGCCTGAAGGGAATAGGTGAACTCGCCCGAACGCAGATACTTCTGGATGGCCAGCGCCTTGGCGTAGTTGCTGCCCGCGGATGCCGTGACGGTATTGGCCGTTTGCCGCACGATGTCCGGAAGGTTCCCTGGGATCCTCAGAAAGTCCTCTGAAATGCCCTGCGGAACGGCAGTGGCTTGGGAGAGGGACTGTGCTGTGATCTTGGGGGCGGCGGAGAAAACCACGTACCGTTGCGCACGCGTGGTGGTCTCCGTGCTCATGATGCTTAAGGTGGCTGGATCCCAGGTCCACCGTCCGTTGAGGCCGTTCACGGATGCCGGAGCAAAAGGAGCAGGAAGGTAGGGGCTGGTAAACAGGCCCGCATTGATCGAAGTCACGGCGTTGACCACCTCGCCCTGCACCGCGTACCCGGTCTCGATCCTGTCCGCACCTGCCCTGCGCCCGGCGGCACGATCATCAGGGGCCCAGGTTTCGCCGTCGAAGTTATCGATAGTGACAGACCTTAGGTACAGGGGAGCGCTGGCGCTGGTGGCATAAGTGATGCGCCCTGAACCGGTGGGACTGCGGAGGCTGTTGCCCAAGGTGATCATGGGGTTGAGCCCATTGGAGGTTCCCCATGGACTGAGTCGTGAGCCCTGCGGAAAGGTGCCGGTCTCAAAACCGGGAATCACTACGGGGATGGTCAAGGTCAAAGCCAGCGCCAAGCCACCCGTAACCACTGAACGCCTGAACTGGCCTGCTCCACGTCCCGAGCCGGACTGAAGTCTGGCGTCAGGGGCAAACCAGTGGCTGCATCCGAGGATCAGCAGGTACCCCACTGCTGCACCAACGAATCCGGCGCCTCCCACGCTCTGGGGCTTGATGGTGGCAGGGACCACCATCACAGCAAGGAGTCCAATGCCGCTGGCGGCCGGCATGGACAGTGGAACTGCAAGAGCATCAATCAATATCACCAAGAGGCCCAGGCAGGCGCACATGACAAAGACGATCCCTGCGTTGGGTGCAACAGGCGCGCTTTCCGACACCACTGTCTCCGCGGCCCGCTTGATCAGGCGTCCGACGGCGGTGAAGGTTCCTGTGGTGGGGATGAACCCCGCCAGGCTTTCCTGACGGCAGAAGATGAAGCTGAGGACGCCGGCCAACGAGGCAAAAGAGGCCAACGTGGCGAACAGCGGCTGGGCACGGAGCGCCCGGAGCACAGCAAGAGTCAGCGCAACGACCACCACTGTGGTGATGAGCGGCAAGAACCAGGCCCAACCCCTGAGGACGCCGTTCAGGGATAGCGCTGCGCCAAGAACTGCCACGGCCATTGATCCCGCCATGGCCCATGGATAGGGTCCGGCTCCCCAGAACTGAGCCCGTGGCGGCCCACCAAGTGACGGAGTGCCGGCAGCACCGTCCGGTTGGGCCGGCGCGTTGGGGGAGTCGCGGTGGGATGTTGCAGTCATCGGGGCACCGCCGCTCCACGACGGACATCCATGGCTGCGTCGGCGGCCGCCACGATAGCGCCCTCATCGAAGGCTGACCAGGCTGCCGTCAACTGGGTCTTTGACGTGACAGCGGCTGCCCTCCAACCTGCCAGGCGCAGAATTTCCAGTACTTCCTCGTTATTCCGTGAAGCATCGGTCATCACCAAGGCGAAAGCATTGGCGCCGTACCCGGCGGCGGGAGCAAGTGCCCGTGCTTCTGCCAGTGTCAGGTTGCCTACCAAGGCAAGCAGGGGACCGCGCAGGCGATGCGCTGAAAGTTTGTTCATCAGGCGGTCGTTGAAAGGAGAATCTGTTGTCTCTGCGCCTGCCGGGCCGGGGGAGCCCTCTTTGTGTTCGGCGCTCTCGGCCCGGTGGTGTTCCGCCCTGATGTGCCTGGGGCCGCTCAGTTCCACGGCTGCCAGGGCCTCGGCGATCGCCTGAAGACCGCCCACACCCGAGAACTCCTCCGCATCCGGGTCCGCGGCCGACCGTGAACGGTGGAACGCCGGGCCGCCGAACGAGTCAAGGAGGCGCAACGAATAGTTCCGTTCCGCCAAGTGCGCGGAGATGGACATCGCGGCTGTAACAGTCCACTCAAAGTTGGTACTGGTCACCAGATCCGAATCTTCGTCGCGGCTTCCGAAGGCGGACCCGTTTCCAGCGGCAAAGGCTGTGAACCTCTGGTCCAGGATCAGGGTGGCTTCCGGTGTTGTCACCGATTCCTCCTGACGAACCATGAGTTGCCCGTGACGGGCGGTGGCGGCCCAATGAACACGCCGCATGGGGTCACCGTGCCTGTACTCGCGGGTCATGATGTCATCGTCGCTGGGATTGGCCCGGATGCGGGTCGCGGTCACGCCGTCGTTACCGCGCGCCCCGGCCAGGCCCGTTACGGGAAGTTCGACGGCGGCAGGGGTCACGGTGAGGATGTCGCCGTCGTCAATTGCATGCCGTCGCAACGATAAGCCGAACGGGTCACTGAACTCCGCCGTGACCGGACCAATCCGGAACTGTCCCCGTTTGCCCGAGCGAAGGTGATATTCATAGCGGCTGGTGCCTCCCGAAGCTGATCTGGCCGGAAAGCGGAAAGCGGGAGGCTCCCCGAAGCGGGGAGGCAGCTGTTCCTCCATAATGACCTGCCCCGTGCCGTAGGAAGAACGGGCCACGGCCAGCCGAACAGTTGTGGTGCTTGAGGTCTCTACCGTGGAGGGATTGAACTCCCGGTACACCTGGAACTTGGGTTTGAGCACCCGGACACCGGCAAGCGCCACCAGAGGCAGGAGAATCAAGAAAACGGCAAGGGACAGGAGATCACGCCTGCCCATGACGTAGGCGCACCCCAGAGAAAGGGCCCCGGCTGCCAAGAGCCCCCAGCCGCGGTTGGTAAATAAGTGCTTGGGAAGCCGATCCATGAGCGCCATTGGGGCATGTCTCCTAAACGCCGTGCCTGTCCCTGCGCCATGCGCCGGGCGGTTCCTGGGCGACGGGCAGGGAAGCGAAGATGCCCCGGAGAATGCTTTGCGGTGTATCGCCCGAGCTTGCCGCCTTGCGGTCCAGGATGATCCGGTGAGCCAGCACGGACTCCGCCACATCCACCACGTCATCCGGGAGGACAAAATCGCGGCCATCCAATGCTGCCGTGGCCTTGGCCGCACGCAACAATTGCAACAGTGACCGCGGGCTCGCACCCAGGCGAAGGCGGGCGCTGTCCCGGGTGGCCCGTCCAATGGCCACCGTGTACTCCTTGATGGCCGTGGAGACGTACACCTGCTGAACGGTGGCGATCATGGCAGCAACATCGGCGGCAGTAACCACGGGAGTCACTTTTACCAAGGGCGAGGACGCCTGATGGGTCTCCAACATCTCGATCTCGGCATCCTTGTCCGGGTAGCCCATGGAGATGCGCGCCATGAAACGGTCACGCTGGGCTTCAGGCAGGGGATATGTGCCTTCCATTTCGATGGGATTCTGCGTGGCCACCACCATAAAGGGCAAACCCAGCTGGTACGAATGACCGTCCACGGTCACCTGGTGCTCCTCCATGCATTCAAGGAGCGCGGACTGGGTTTTGGCTGAAGCACGGTTGATTTCGTCGCCAATGACGATGTTCGCGAATACGGCGCCGGGCCGGAACTCGAATTGCCGGGAAGACTGGTTGTAGATGGACACACCCGTGACATCGGAGGGCAGCAGGTCAGGGGTGAACTGGATTCGGGACACCGTGCAGTCCACACTCCGCGCCAGCGTCTTAGCCAACAAGGTCTTGCCCACACCCGGGACGTCCTCCAAGAGAAGGTGCCCCTGGGCGAGAAGGACCGTCAGGGCGAGCTTTGCAGCGTCTGCTTTCCCATCGATCACCTTATTGATGGAACCCAGGATGCGCTCGCTGGCATCGTGGAACCGCTCAGCGTCCATGACGTGCGGCCGATGCCCGTTGAGTCCCGCCCCATCCCGTGGCAAGGGACTGAAAGCCTCACCCTGGACAGGCGAAGGTTCAACGGTGACTTGTCGCTTGGACTCCATGGATCGCCCTTCAGCCGTGGCCTCGGCAACAGCAATCTTCGCTTTGCACTGTTGGTGTTGGCCGCTTGTCCGTTCCAGACTACCCAGTCATTGGCCGCCGCTGACATAGTGCTCCCGAATTTATGTGCCATGGGGAATTTACGGGGCACCACTTCTTCGTTGCCCAAGGAGGACCGCAGTCCGATTAAGGTGGAACCATGTGCAATTCCCTCGCCCCCGCACCCTACAGAGCACCATCGGACGCAGCCGAAAAAAAAGATTCCCGCCGCGAGTACCCGCCGGCGCCGGAGCCCCTCCCGGTGGCGGTCATGGACAACCACACGCACTTGGACTTCAGGCACGGTCTCATCGAGGTTACGGTCAAGGATGCGATGGATGCCGCGGAGGCGGTGGGCGTGCAAGGCGCCGTGCAGGTCGGATGCGATCTCGAATCCTCCCGATTCACAGTGCAGGCCGTGGAAGCTGATGCCCGGCTACTCGGCGCCGTGGCCATTCACCCCAACGACGCCCCTGAATACGCTGCTCGTGGGGAGCTGGAATCGGCGCTCGCCGAGATCGAGGAGTTGGCCGGCCACCCGCGGATCCGGGCCATCGGTGAGACAGGCCTGGACTTCTTCCGGACCCACGGTGAAGGACTGACACATCAGCGGTACTCATTCCGACGCCACATTGACATTGCGAATCGGCTTGGCCTGACGCTGCAGATTCACGACCGCGACGCCCACGACGACGTCGTTCAGGTTCTGCGGGAGGAAGGCGCTCCGGAACGCGTTGTTTTCCACTGCTTCTCCGGAGATGAAGAACTCGCCCGGATCTGTAACCAAAACGGCTGGTACATGTCGTTTGCCGGGACCATGACGTTCAAGAACGCCGGGAATCTCCGTGCCGCCCTGGCCATCGCCGAGCCCAGCCGAATTCTGGTGGAAACTGATTCGCCGTTCCTCACCCCGCATCCCCACCGGGGGAGACCGAATGCGAGCTACATGGTTCCATACACGGTCCGGTCCATGGCGGACGTGACAGGAGATGACTTGTCCGAACTTTGTTCGCGATTGGCCGAAAACACCCTGCGTGCCTACGGATCCTGGGCCTAAGCGGGAGTTTTGCTTCTTGGACGACCCGTCAACCTGGATACCCGGTATGCACGTTTCTTGGTTCGTTTATAACGGATCGGTTACTGTGTTAAACAAGTAGCCGGGGTCGGGGAAGGCCTTCGGACAACTGCTCCGCTTCAAACCGGGGCAATAAGTTCAATGTTTTTGGCGGCGCAGATGCCGGCAGCAAGAGTAGGACCAGGTGTATCGCCTGGCCCTTGCGTTTTTGCGGTCGGCATTACTTTTGCGTTTTTCCCCGTGCCCGGATGGTCTGAGAGTAATGGGCGATCGTGATCAAGTTCTTCACAACGGATGGCAAGTTCAGCTTCCTCAAAGTAGGTACCCAGCTGCTGGTAATCGCAGCACTGGTGGTTGGTGTTGTGGCCTTTGTGGGCAACAACAAGACCGTCACCCTCAACGTGGACGGCAAAGTGAGCTCCATCCAGACCTTTGGCGGCACTGTGGACCAAGTGGTCAAGGCAGCCAAGGTCGAGTTGAAGGACGCGGACCGCGTTTCGCCGGCTCTTGACGCGAAGATCGACAACGGTTCCGTAGTAAACGTCAACCTGGCCAAGGCCGTGTCCATCGAGCTGGACGGTGCCCGGAAGACCGTGAACACCACGGCCCCTGACGTTGCGGGTCTGGTGAGCGAACTCGGCGTAGCAAGCTCCTCCGAAGTCTCCCAGCCCAAGGAAGCGTCCTTGGAAGTGACCGGCTCGTTCGTCTCCATTTCCACTCCCAAGACCATCAGCGTCGTAGCTGACGGCAAGGACACCAGCACCACCACGACGGCGACCGACGTCGCCACCGTGCTTAAGGACACTGGAATAACTGTGGGCGCCAACGACCACATCTCCCAGCCCGGCAACGCTCCCATCGTCCAGGACATGGTGATCAAGGTCTCCCGCGTGGACACCAGCAAGACTGCCGAAGCCACTGAAGAAGTTCCTTTCGAAAGCGTGAAGAGCGATAGCGCAGAGCTCTTCAAGGGCGAAGAGAAAGTGGTCCAGGAAGGCGTGGCAGGATCCTTGGTCAAGACGTTCAAGCTGGTCCTCGTGGACGGCCGTGAAGCCTCCCGCACCCTGGTATCCAGCAATGTGGCCACGCAGCCTGTGGCCGAGAAGATCAGCGTCGGCACCAAGGCCCGCCCCGTCGCCACTCCCGCTCCTGCTCAGCAGGCAGCAGCCGCTGCCGCAGCACCCGCAGCCAGCGGCCCCACCGGTGCCCCGAACGAAGCCATGTGGGACAGGATTGCGCAGTGTGAATCGGGCGGAAACTGGTCCATCAACACCGGTAACGGGTACTACGGCGGTCTGCAGTTCTCCAGCCCCACGTGGCTGGCAAACGGTGGTGGAGCCTATGCGCCCAACGCCAGCCTGGCCACCAAAGCACAGCAGATTGACATCGCCAACCGCCTCTACGCAAAGAACGGCCTCAGCGACTGGGGCTGCGCCCACGCGGCCTGACCCCGCACAGACGATACGATACCTAGGTGACTGAACCGAATTCCGAACCCGCCGCCGTCGCGCCTTTGATGGGTGCCACAGATATCCGACGGCTCGCCGAGGAAATCGGTGTACGCCCCACGAAAACCCTGGGGCAGAACTTTGTGATCGACGGCAACACGATCCGCAGGATTGTGGCTGCCGCAAACATCGCCGATGGTGAGACCGTGCTGGAGGTAGGCCCCGGGCTTGGCTCCCTGACGCTCGGCTTGCTGGACGCAGCCAAGGCTGTGGTCGCCGTCGAAATCGACCCCGTGTTGGCGAAAAAGCTGCCGGAGACCGTGCGAGCCTGGCGGCCAGGGGCGGAAGAGAACTTCCACCTGGTGCTCTCCGACGCCATGAAGGTCACCGAACTGCCTTTGCCTCCCACCTCGTTGGTGGCCAACCTTCCCTACAACGTGGCCGTACCGGTGGTGCTTCACCTGCTGCAGCATTTCCCCAGCCTTCAACATGGCCTTGTCATGGTCCAGGATGAGGTTGCGGACCGCCTTGCCGCCACCCCGGGCTCCAAGATCTACGGAGTCCCGTCCGTCAAGGCGGCTTGGTACGGACACATGCGCAAGGCTGGCGTGATTGGGATGAACGTGTTCTGGCCTGCCCCGAAAATCCACTCCGGCCTGGTTGCCTTCACCCGGCACGATCCCCCGGTAACGCATGCAACCCGTGAACAGGTATTCGCCGTCATTGATGCTGCCTTCGCACAACGGCGGAAGACCCTGCGCGCTGCACTCGCCGGATGGGCGGGGAGCGCCTCAGAAGCTGAGCGGTGCCTCGTAGCCGCCGGTGTCGACCCCACAGCGCGCGGCGAAGTCCTGGACATCAACGCCTACGTCAAGATTGCCGAAGCCCGCCACCCTGCAGACGCATGACCCCGGGCAGCCGCAAACCCAGCAGCCTCCCGTATGTGGGGGATCGCTTTCACGCCCGCACGGTACGGGTCAAAGCCCCGGGTAAGGTCAACGTCTCCCTGAGCGTGGGCCCGCTGCGCCCTGACGGTTACCACTCGGTTGCCAGCGTGTACCTGGCCGTTTCTTTATACGAGGAAGTGGCCGCAACAAGCACGGAAGCTGAAGGAATCACCGTCAGCATCAACCCGGACAGCGCACTGGACCTGGACGGTGTGGACATCCCCTTGGACGAGCGAAATCTCGCGTACAAGGCCGCAGCCATCATGGCCGAAATGTCCGAAAAACCAACGGGTGTGCACCTGGAGATCACCAAACGTGTTCCCGTAGCCGGTGGAATGGGCGGCGGTTCTGCAGATGCCGCAGCAACCCTGCTGGCCTGCGACGCACTCTGGAACAGCGGCCTTTCACGCGAGGAACTCGCGCATCTGGCGGCCGAGTTGGGCGCCGACGTTCCGTTTTCGCTCCTGGGAGGCACCGCCGTCGGGCTTGGCGTGGGCGACAAACTCTCACCCGCGCTTGCCAAGGCGCAAATGGACTGGGTGTTGGTTTTTGCCGACTACGGATTGTCCACCCCTGATGTATTCCGCACGCTGGACGGTCTTCGCGACTCGGAAGGTGTTGAGATTCCTGAGCCCGTTGACGTTGACCCCACCATCCTCCAAGCCCTGCGCAATGGCGACCCCGAGACCCTGAGCCGGGTGCTCATCAACGACCTCCAGCGGGCTTCGATCACACTGGCGCCGCAACTCCGCGACACGATCGGACTGGGCGAAGCGCGTGGTGCCCTCGCCGGCATGGTGTCAGGCTCCGGCCCCACCATCGCGCTGCTGGCCCGGGATTTGGTCTCTGCCGCGGTCCTTGCTGAAGAGCTAAGCCACCGCGGACACAATGCCCTGGCCGTCCACGGACCCGTTCCCGGCGCCCGGATCATCTCCGATACCCTCCTGTAGTACCCCTCAAGCTCCTGTACCTCCGCATTCCAGCAGTAGAAAGTAGTACCCATTGGCCCACCTGCTTGGCGGCGAAAACCTCACCGTTTCGTTCGCGACCCGCACTGTCCTCGACGGCGTCACCCTCGGCTTGGAGGATGGCGACCGCATCGGTATGGTGGGGCGCAACGGCGACGGCAAATCGACACTCATGCGCCTGCTCGCCCTGCGCTCGACGCCCGACTCCGGCCGCGTCACCAAGCGCGGGGACGTCAACGTGGGCTACCTGGACCAAGGCGACGTCCTCGACGGCGACCTCACAGTGGGTGCCGCCATCGTCGGCGACCGCGCAGACCACGAATGGGCCGCCAACGCCAAGATCCGCGAAGTCATGGGCGGACTGGTGGGCGACGTCGACTGGCACGCCAACGTGCACGCACTCTCCGGGGGCCAGAAACGCCGTGTTGCTTTGGCCAAGCTCCTCATCGAAGACCACGACGTCATCATGCTGGACGAGCCCACCAACCACCTCGACGTCGAAGGTGTCGCCTGGCTGGCCCGGCATCTGAAAACACGCTGGCGTGCCAACCAAGGCGCCTTCCTGGTAGTTACCCACGATCGCTGGTTCCTTGACGAAGTCTGCAACTACACCTGGGAAGTCCACGACGCCATGGTGGACATGTTCGACGGCGGGTACGCCGCCTACGTTTTGGCGCGCGCCGAGCGCGACCGCACGGCCGCCGTCGTCGAAGGTAAACGTCAGCAGCTCGTCAAGAAGGAACTCGCCTGGCTCAGGCGCGGCGCTCCTGCGCGGACAGCCAAACCCAAGTTCCGTATCGAAGCCGCCAACGACCTCATTGCCGACGTGCCGGATCCCCGAGACTCCGTTGCGCTGAGCAAAATGGCCACCGCACGCCTGGGCAAGGACGTCCTGGACCTCGAGCACATAACGCTGGACTTTGAGGGCGGCGAAACCGGGCAGAAGTTGTTCGACAACATCACGCTTCGCCTCGCACCGGGTGAAAGGCTCGGCCTTGTGGGCGTCAACGGTGCCGGGAAGTCCACCCTGCTGAAACTGCTGAACGGTGAAATCCAGCCCAGCTCCGGCAAGGTAAAACGCGGCAAAACCGTAGTCACCGCCGTGCTCACCCAGGACGTGAAAGAGCTCGATGAAGTCTCGGATCTGCGCGTCATTGAGGTGATCGAACGCGAAAAGCGGTCCTTCAGCGTGGGCGGAAAAGAATTCACTGCAGGCCAGCTCGTGGAACAACTCGGGTTCACCAAGGAAAAGCAATGGACACCCGTCAGCGACCTCTCCGGTGGTGAGCGGCGACGACTCCAACTCCTGCGTCTGCTGGTAGGGGAGCCCAACGTCCTCATGCTCGACGAACCCACCAACGACCTCGATACCGACACCCTTGCCGCCGTCGAAGACGTTCTGGACGGATGGCCCGGAACCCTCGTAGTGGTCAGCCACGACCGCTACCTCCTGGAACGCGTCACTGACAACCAGATGGCCCTGCTCGGCGACGGCAAACTCCGTGGGCTGCCCGGCGGCGTAGACCAGTACCTGGAACTGCGCGAAGCCGCCCTTGCCTCAGGTGCCGTCGGCGGGGGCTCCGGCGCCCCAACTTCTGCAAGCGGGGGTTCGTCAGGCTCTGCTGCTTCTTCGGGTGCCAGCGAAGCCGAGAAACGAGAAGCCCGGAAAGACCTCAACAGGATCGACCGCCAACTCGGCAAGATCTCCCAGCAGGAAGAAAAGCTCCACACACAAATGGCAGCGAAGTCCGAATCCGGCGACTTCGACGCCCTGGGGGAGCTCAACGCCAAGCTGCAGGAGCTGCTCGAGGAAAAAGAGGGCCTGGAACTGGAATGGTTGGAGGCCGCCGAAACGCTCGGCGAGTAGTCCGGCGTCGGTGGCTTTCGTCGTCGCTCCGCCGTTGCGGGTGGCGGGTGGCGCCGTCGCGGGGTGGCGGCCAGTGCCGTCTCGCCGTCGCTTAGACACGACGCATAAGGGTACCTACGGCCGCTGAGCGACCTCCGGTTCCCGACGCGTCGCGATGCGCTCCTGTGCGGGACGTCCCTAACCGCCGAATACCAACCCTCTCTCACATCCCTAGGGTTTGGGGCCGGCCGTCTCTCACGTCCCTCGGGTTTGCGGCCGGCCGTCTCTCACGTCCCTCGGGTTACTGCGCTGGTTCGTAGCCTATGAGCCAGTGCAGGCCGTGCCGGTCCACTACTTGGCCGTCTGATGCGCCCCACGGTTTTGGCGCGAGTGGGTCCACGATCCGGCCTCCGTCGGCGAGCTTGTCGAACCATTCGTGGAGAATATGTGGCTCGGCGGTTCCCAGTAACGACAGCATGGCACCTTGGATGGAGACGGATTTTTCGCCATCCGCGGCATCGGATCCACCCAAGGACACAACTCCGCTGAGAACCCCGTGCGCGATAGCGTGCGCAGGGCCGTCGGTCCGGCTGAACTCGGCGTAGGTGTGTAAGGAAAGCTCCCCGCCGAAAATCTCCGTGTAGAAGCCGAGCGCCTCACGGGCCGTTCCGGGGAAACTGACATAGAGCTGCGGTGCTGTCATGACTACATCCTACAAATCATCAAGGGCGTGGGATGTGAGAGAT
>NZ_JAGGPR010000002.1:215963-268180 GCF_018613695.1 Arthrobacter sp. ISL-95
GGGATGTGAGAGATGGTTGGGGTTAGGCTTCGCTGCGGAGCTCGGGTTCTTTTTGCAACCCGGTTAGGCCGTTCCAGGCCAGATTGACCAGGTGCGCGGCAACGGCCCGTTTGTCCGGCGTGCGGCTGTCGAGCCACCACTGGCCGGTCATCGCCACCATTCCCACGAGCATTTGCGCATACATGGCACCATCTGCCGCGCTGAGTCCCCGGCGCGCGAATTCGTCGGAGAGCAGGTGCTCCACCCGGGCGGTGACATGGGTGAGCAGCGTGGAGAAGGCGCCTTCGGGCTGCGAGGGCGGAGCGTCCCGCATGAGGATCCGGAAACCGTCGGTGCGGTCTTCGATGTACCCGAGGAGGGCCAGCGCAGCCCTTTCCACCAGCACGCGGGGCTTGGCTTCGGTACTGAGGGCCTCGGTGATGGAGTCAAGCAGGATCCGGAATTCGGTCTCCACCACTTGCCGGTAGAGGCCCTCCTTGGATCCGAAGTGCTCGTAGATCACGGGCTTGGAAACGCCGGCGGAGGCTGCGATTTCTTCAATGGTGGTGCCGTCCAACCCGCGGGTTGCGAAGAGGGCGCGTCCGATGCCGATGAGCTGTGATTTGCGCTGCTGCCCGGTCATCCGTACGCGCGTTGCAGGAGCGTTGGTGACGTGCTCTGCGGGCTCGGAAGCGGCCGACGGCCGGGGGAGTTCAGTGCGGTTGCTCACGTGACCATCATGCCCTAAGTCGCCTCTGGAACGGCTGAGGAGCGGGGGCTCTGGAGGTTGAGGGGTGGGGCGCAAGGCGGTCAAGTCGCGAAGCACGCGGTGGTCATGGCAAACTAGATTCTTGTGTGTGCATCCCGGTGATCCGGGAAACCCTCCGGGCCGCAAGATTCGGGGGACGAAAGCGTGCACGGTCCGCTCTGGTGTAATGGCAGCACCCCGGCCTTTGGAGCCGTGGAGTATAGGTTCGAATCCTATGGGCGGAACGGTCGGAAAATGCGCTCCTTCTCTGTACCTGTAGCGGCTCTCATGGTGCCTGGGTCCATTGTTGGATGGCGGCATTCCGAAGCCGGGTTACCCGGGACATACCGAGCAAGGAGAGCCAGTACGTGAGCCCCGAAACCATCGGTCCCGCAGCGGTGATCGTTTTGGCCGCAGGTGCCGGAACGCGCATGAAGTCGCGGACTCCCAAGATTCTCCACGAAATCGGCGGCCGCTCCATGGTTGGCCACGCTCTTCTTGCCGCACGCGCCATCAATCCGTTGAAGCTGGCCTTGGTGGTCCGCCACGAGCGTGACCGCGTAGCCGAGCACGTCACAGGCCTTGACCCGGAAGCACTGATTGTTGACCAGGACGATGTCCCCGGCACAGGCCGCGCCGTGGAAGTAGCGCTCAATGCCTTGGACGCCGACGCCGAGCTTTCCGGCACCGTGGTGGTCACTTACGGCGATGTCCCGCTGCTGACGGGCCAGCTTCTTGGCGAACTGGTGACAACGCACGAGGCTGACGGCAACGCCGTCACGGTTCTGACGGCAGTGCTGGACGACGCTACCGGTTACGGCCGGATCCTGCGCGCCGACGACGGCACCGTCACCGGTATTCGCGAGCACAAGGATGCCAGCGAAACCGAACGCGCCATCCGCGAGGTCAACTCCGGTATCTATGCTTTCGACGCCGCTGTGTTGCGCACTGCCCTGACGAAGGTCACCACGGATAACGCGCAGGGCGAGATGTACCTGACTGACGTCCTCGGGTTGGCCCGTGACGCGGGCGGCCGGGTGGCCGCCGTCGTGACTGAAGACCGCTGGCAGGTTGAGGGAGCCAATGATCGCATCCAGCTCTCCGCGCTGGGTGCCGAGCACAACCGCCGCATCGTCGAGTCCTGGATGCGCGCGGGGGTAACAGTGGTGGACCCCGCAACCACATGGATTGACTCCACCGTGACCCTCGACGAAGACGTCCGGCTGCTGCCCAACACCCAACTGCACGGTGCAACCACTGTGGCGCGCGACGCCGTCGTGGGCCCGGATACCACCCTGACTGACGTCAAGGTGGGCGAGGGCGCCAAAGTGATCCGCACGCACGGATCCGGCTCCACGATCGGGGCCAAGGCCAGCGTCGGACCTTTCACCTACCTTCGCCCGGGCACGGTCCTTGGCGAGACCGGCAAGATCGGCGCGTTCTACGAAACCAAGAACGTCACCATCGGCCGAGGCTCCAAGCTGTCGCACCTGGGCTATGCCGGTGATGCTGAGATCGGCGAAGACACCAACATCGGTTGCGGCAACATCACTGCCAATTACGACGGCGAGAAGAAGCACCGGACGGTGATCGGCTCGGGTGTCCGCACAGGTTCCAACACGGTCTTCGTGGCTCCTGTGACGGTTGGCGACGGCGCCTACAGCGGTGCCGGGGCCGTCATCCGCAAGGATGTTCCCGCGGGAGCCCTTGCCCTCAGCCTGGCCGCACAGCGGAACGCTGAAGGTTGGGTCATCGCCAACCGTCCGGGCACCGACTCTGCAAAGCTGGCCGAGGCTGCCCACGAGCTGACGCCCGCCTCCACATCCTCACAATCCCCGGCAACCATAGAAGAGGGCAAATAGGCATGAGCGAAATTACCGCACACGGCGAGAAGAAACTGATTCTCGCCGCCGGAAGGGCGCATCCGGAGCTGGCGCAGGAAATCGCGAAGGAGCTGGAGACCGAGCTCCTGCCGATCGACGCCTACGACTTCGCAAACGGGGAAATCTACGTCCGTTCGGCTGAGAGCGTGCGAGGCACCGATGCCTTCGTCATCCAGGCCCACCCGGCTCCGTTGAACAACTGGCTCATGGAGCAGTTGATCATGATCGACTCCCTCAAGCGCGCCTCTGCCAAGAGGATCACGGTTGTTTCCCCGTTCTACCCGTACTCCCGCCAGGACAAGAAGGGCCGTGGCCGCGAGCCCATTTCCGCCCGCCTGGTTGCCGACCTTTACAAGACCGCCGGCGCGGACCGCATCATGTCCGTTGACCTGCACACCTCGCAGATTCAGGGCTTCTTCGACGGTCCCGTTGACCACTTGATGGCCATCCCGCTGCTGGCTGACTACATCCGCACCAAGGTGGAAGCGGACAACATCACCGTTGTTTCCCCTGACACCGGCCGTGTCCGTGTTGCAGAGCAGTGGGCGGAGCGCTTGGGCGGTGCTCCGCTGGCGTTTGTTCATAAGAGCCGCGACCTCACCGTCCCCAACCAGGCCGTTTCCAAGACCGTTGTTGGCCAGGTTGAGGGCCGTACCTGTGTCCTGATCGACGACATGATCGACACCGGTGGAACCATCTCCGGCGCCGTCCAGGTCCTGAAGAACGCCGGCGCCAAGGACGTCATCATCGCCTGCACGCACGCCGTCTTCTCCGATCCTGCCGCCCAGCGCCTCGCGGATTCCGGTGCCCGTGAAGTTGTGGTCACCAACACGCTGCCCATTCCGGCGGAGAAGCGCTTCCCGTCGCTGACGGTGTTGTCGATCGCACCCTTGATCGCGCGCGCCATTCGTGAAGTGTTCGACGACGGTTCGGTCACCAGCCTGTTCGACGGCAAAGCATAACGCCGGACTGCTGAATTTGAGCGGGCCACCTGCCACCTTCGGGTGTGCGGGTGGCCCGTTTTCATTGGCCGTTTTCAGAAAGAGCGCGATCCGCTGCTAAACTCTTGGGGATACCTTGGCGAGGGAGAGCACATCCGGTCCGCATTTGTGGGCCTGGGTTGCGGGTCTCCGTTATCGACTGGGTCTGCATCTCCTTCAACACAGGCGGAACGGCTGCTCAGCGGCCGGTCTCAGCCGGGCGTAGAAGGTCTCCAGACCTCCGCCCTTGCTGATAGACCAGCCCGGACTTTCCGGGTGCCACAGTAATCAAGGAGTACACATGTCTGAGCAGAAGCTCACCGCAGAACTGCGCACCGAATTCGGCAAGGGTTTCGCCCGCCGTGCACGCATGGCCGGCCAGATTCCGGCTGTCATCTACGGTCACGGCGCGGAGCCGATCCACATCAACCTGCCGGGCCGCGCCACCACGCTGGCAGTGCGCGTTTCCAACGCCCTCCTCGCAGTGGACGTCGACGGCGAGCAGCACCTTACGCTTGTGAAGGACATCCAGCGCGATCCCGTAAAGCAGATCATCGAGCACGTTGACCTCCAGACCGTAAAGGCCGGCGAGAAGGTTACCGTCGACATCGCCATCCACGTTTCCGGTGAAGTTGCTCCGGGTGCCGTTGCCAGCCTCGAAGCCACCACGGTTTCCCTCGAGGCTGAAGCAACCCACGTTCCCACGGCCGTGGAGGTTAGCATCGATGGCCTCAAGGCCGGCGAGAGCATCCACGCTTCCGACCTCGTTCTGCCGAAGGGTTCCATCCTCCTCACCGAAGGCGACACCCTGGTTGTCCGCATCGCCGAAGCCGCTGGCTCGGAAGAAGAAGAGACCACGGAAGCTGCCGCCGAGTAGTCTTCTGACTGCTTGAGGCTTACGCCGTTGAGTGGCCGGGCACCCTTGGGTTCCCGGCCACTTTCTTCTTTGCCGCCACCCTTCCTGCTGAACCTACGCACGCTCCCTAGGATGAGACCATGACTGACACCTGGCTGATTGTTGGCCTCGGCAACCCCGGCAGTGAGTACAGCAGCAACCGGCACAATGTTGGCCAGATGGTGCTCGATGAACTGGCTTCCCGCATGGGTGGGAAGTTTAAGGTCCACAAGGCCAGGGCCCAAGTAGTTGAGGGGCGGCTGGGTATCGGGGGTCCACGCGTGGTGCTCGCCAAGCCCATGACGTACATGAACGTCTCGGGCGGACCTGTAGCAGGACTTTGCAACTTCTTCGGTATAGCGCCGGATCATGTCATCGCTGTGCACGACGAGATTGACATACCTTTTAACACAGTCAAGCTAAAACTTGGCGGCGGCGAGGGCGGGCACAACGGCCTGCGGGACATTTCCAAAGCACTTGACACCAAGGACTACCTGCGCGTCAGGGTAGGGGTGGGCCGGCCGCCGGGACGGATGGAGACAGCCGACTACGTCCTCCGGGATTTCGCCACGACGGAGAAGAAGGAGCTGCCGTTCCTCTTAGACGAGGCAGCGGACGCCGTGGAACTGCTCATGGACCAGGGGCTGCTGGCTGCGCAACAGAAGCACCACCCTGCCAAAGCTTGAGCAAATCTTGAGGAAAGCCTGAGGAAAGCCTGACGGTCCCGAGGACCTTTAGGCCTACAAACTGCGGGCGCCCGAAGGTAGTGTGCATGGTACGCAGGTAAGCGGTGGGGGTCTACCGCGAATGTGTAGCTAAGGATGCGGATGTCGGCGGAGTTGCTAAACAGGAGCGGTGGAGGCGCAGCGAGGGCTGCGGCTCCCGATCTTTTGGGCGGCCCAACAGACCGTCAAACCTGGTCACTGCTGGCCCGGAGCCACGATCTGTCCAAAGCGGGCAAGTACCTCGAATCACCCGATTCCTACGGAGTGGTCCTCACCGGGGAACGGGGAATAGGCAAGTCAGGCTTGGCGAGGGCGGTGGTGTCCTCCCTCGGCCCCAAAGTCCATAGCCTTCAATTACGCAACACCGTCGCCAGCGGCCAAACCCCCTACGGATGCCTTGGCTTTCTGCTGGCCCGCCTGCCTTCGGGGGCGGTGGGCTCCCCGACGGGCATTCTGCACGCGGTCACCAAGCTGATCAGGACAGAAGCCGCGGGCCGGGAGACCGTGTTCATTGTGGACAATGCCGGCGGCATGGATCCGATGAGCACCGGCGTGCTCTTGAACCTTATGGCTACCGGCACGGCCAAGGTCATTGCCACCGTCCAACGCGCCAGCGACCTCCCTGCCGATTTCCATCGGCTGGTCCTTGAAGGAGGACTGGGCGAGGTTCATCTGAACACCCTCAGCGAGGAACAGACCAAGCAAGTCCTCGGCTCTGTCCTTGGACACTACGTATCCTCAACGCTGGTGGGTTCGCTGCACTCCGCGGTGGGTGGCAACCCCATGCTCCTGCATGCGCTTCTTGAGGAGCAGCGGCACACTGGCAACTTGGTCCTCAACGACTCCGTCTGGACACTGCGTGACCGGATCAGTCTTGAGGGCGCCACGGTTGTGGAGGACTTTGTCCGTTCCAGACTGGCGCGCGAGCCGCAACCCAGCAAGACCGTCGTCGAAATCCTGGCCTGCGCGCAGCGCGCAACGTTGTTGGATCTGGCAGCGATTTTCGGCACCGAAGTCCTGGTGGACATGGAAGACTCGGCTCTGCTGACTATTGGGAAGGCCGGCGAACATTGGGTCTCGCTCCGGGACCCGTATGTGGGAGAGGTTGTCCGCGGCTGGCTAAGCACCCGCCGCATGCGTGAGCTGCGCCTGATGCTGCACGGTCCCAAAGAGCCTGAACTCCAAGCCCTGGCACCGCAGGACCTCTTGAGCTATGCGGCATGGATGCACGCTTCCGAAGATGAGCCCGCACCCTCGCCCGCACATGCACTTGCAGCCGGGCGGGCGGCATTGGATGACTACGACCCCAATTTTGCCATCCAATGCACCTTGTCCTTGGACCCGAAGGACAGCGAGTGGGTGCCCGGGCAGCGACTGAAGGCTGCGGCTTACCTCATGCTGGACCTGCCGTTGCATGCGGCCCAGGCCTTGGATGAGGTCTCCGAGTCCCATCTGGCTGCCTTGGAGCCCTTGGAGTTCGCTGAAGTCACCGCAGCAAAATGCCAGGCCATGATGTGGATCGACGGACGATCAGGGATGGTGCCGGGAGTAATCGCCGCGGGACTGGAGACGCTCGAAGCCGAAGCCGGGGACCATCCCGCTCAGGCCGTGGCGCAGGCACGCAACCGCCTGCAGCTGTGCAGCTACGAGTACAAAACCTTCACGGGTGAGTACGCTGCCATGATTGAGGACCTGGAAGCCGAACAGGCCAAGGACTTGGCGGAGGACCGCCAACACTGGCTCAAGTCCTCCTTCTTCCTCATCGAGGCCCGCTGCATGCTGGGCAGGGAGCTGGAGGCCCAACAACTTGCCCGCACCGTTTCACGGCACTTAGGGGACGCGGACCGCCCGGCACGGTTGGACGAATCCTTTGCCACACACGCGTTCCTGGTGCTGCTGTTGTCCGGTCAATGGCGCAAATGCATCGAACTCATGCGCCGCACGCCCTCGGGGTCCTCGCGCCTCCAATACAGGGGTGCACTCACGGAACTGGGCGTCGGGCTTGCGTTCGCCTATGCAGGCAAGCCCGCTGGCGCCATTGAACCACTCCGGTCGGCTGTTGCCCAGCTGGAGCTCCGGCCGAGCATGAACATGAACAAGGTTGCGTACGCAGCCACAGCTTTTGCCTATGCTCAACTTGGCAATACCGTGGAGGCCGGCCGATACCTTGACCTCTACAGGACATGCAGGGGAGTAGGGACGTTCTTCTCCGAATCCGTAGCTGAGTTCTGTGCGGAGATGGCCGGGCGCTGGATGGGGGACCCGGACGTGAAACAAAGGCTGCTGGTCCGGGTACAAAACGACATTGACCAGCAACGGTTCGCCACGGCGGGCATCAACCTCTTCGGGGCAACCGTGGAAGGAACGGATGAGGAATACCGGCTGCTGGAAGAGATTGCCGGCCGTCGGCAAGGACCCTTGGCCAAGATCTCCGGGGACCTCGCTCGCGGAGCCCTGACTAAGAGTTCCCGCTCGCTGCTGGCGGCCGCTGATGCCGCAGCAGCCTTGGACCTGCTGGTGGTTGAAGCCCGCTGCGTGGCCATGGCCCTTGACTTCGCCAGGGACGCCGGCGAAACCACAGCGGCCCGAACGGCCCAGCTGCGGCTCGAACGGTTGGAGCATTCCATCCCGGCGCTACCGATCCAGCCACGCAGCGACGCGCCGGTACTGACCGAACGGGAACGCCAAATTGCTAAACTCGCGGGAAAGGGTGTAAGCAACCGCGAAATCGCGATGGATATTGGGGTGTCTGTGCGAACTGTAGAGGGTCATCTGTACCAAGTGTTCACGAAGCTCGGTGTTTCGTCTCGGGGCGAGCTCAATGGGCTGCTGTGAATCGAAATGTGAAACTTTTCTAGCCCTGACGTGGGTCGCCCATGCAGGCTGAGCACTCGGTAGGCCGGGACGCGGAACTGGACCTGGCCACGGAGATACTGAGGCAGGAAGGCACCGGGGCCGTGCTTCTGGTTGCCGACCCGGGGATCGGCAAGACCGCTCTGGCAGCCGAGATCGCGGCCCGCCTTGCCGGTGAAATGGTGGTGATGCGGGTTCATGGGAGCCCTGCATTGTCCGCCGTTCCCTATGGCGTCTTGGCCCCCTATCTGCTGGATCTTCCCGTGGAGCAGGCAACCTCGCCCGTGGCCATCCTCCGCGAGTTCTGGTCTCAGTTCGAGAAACGGCGTGGCGGTGAAGGCGCCCGCCTGCTGCTGATCGTTGACGACGCCCACGACCTCGATGAAGGCAGCACCCAGATTCTGGCGGAGCTGGTCACTGCTGGATGGGCGCGCCTGGTAGCCACCAGCAGGCCCAGGCCCGGCCTTCCTGCTGCATTGCTTCAACTTTGGTACGACGGACTGGCCGAGCGGCTGGAGCTCCACCCGCTGGACAAGGAAACTGTTACGGAGCTGGCAGAAAAGACCCTCGGGGGTGCGGTCATGTCCAGTGCGGCGGAGGTGCTGCACTCCATGTCCGAAGGCAACCCCTTGCTGCTCCACTGCCTCCTTGAGGACTCGAAGGCTGACGGAAACCTCATCCGCCGGAACGGAGTCTGGCTCCTGACGCGTGGACTTTCAGGCAGTGGAGAAAGACTGGCCGAGGTGGTCCGCAACAGGGTTCTCCGGACCAGCGAAGCCGAACGGGAGGCGATGTACGTCATTGCCTTATCCGAGCCCGTCCCTGTCGCCGTGCTGGATATGCAGGTAGGCAGGGACACAGTACGGGCGTTGATGGACAACCGGCTTGTGGTCTCCGCCAACGGACCCGGCGGTCCGCTGAAGATGTGGCACCCCATGTACAGTGAGGCGCTCCGACAGATCGTTTCGCCTGCCAGGAGTCTTCAGATCCGCCAGCGCCTGGTGCAGCAATTGCCCACGGAACCGTCCACGGCGGAGGAACTGCTGCGGATGGTGGGCTGGGCCCTTGACTGTGGTGCCGTCGTCGACGATGAACGACTGCTGGAGGCAGCCTTCCTTGCCGCCAGGACGCTTCAACACCCGCTGGCACTAGCGGCGGCCGCCAAAGTCCGCTCGGGCGCGCTGCAGCCCCGGGCTCGCGCCGTCATGGCCTTGGTCAGTTACAACGACGGCGACTACCGCGGTGCCGTCCGGCTGCTGGAGGAAAGCGCCGGGTTCCTGGACGCTGACGTATCGGGGCCATTGGGCGCAGGCCTGTTGTGGGCCGCCGCGCGCACCGCTGCGGGCGACTCGCCGGCTGACATTGTGGCTGATGCCCGGACCGCTGCCAAAGCACTGATGCGCGAGCGGGAATCATCCGATCCTGTGCTCCGGCAAGTCGAAGGGCACGTCCGGGTGGTGGAATTGGCGGCGCTTGCCAATGACGGCCACTATGAGGAACTCCGCGAGGGCTTGGACCGGTTCGCCGACGAGTTCGCAACGGATGGCCCAGACCTCGCCGTGAACCGGATTTTCCTGCGCGCCATGCAGTGTGAGCTGCTAACGGTGGAGGGCCAAGCTGTGGAGGCCCTGGAAGCCGGCCGCGAAGCCTTGCTGTTGTTGGACGAGCACCCCCATGAGCTTTTGTACTTCAGCGACTTCGTCCTGCTGCGCTACACCCTGGCCGCCTTGGAATCCGGAGACTGGGAGGCAGCCGGGGCCGGCCTTGACCGCTACGCCTCCAATTCGCCCCGGGGACTCATATATTTTGGCGGCGACATTGAGGCGCTCAAAGGCCTGTCACTGCTGCGTCAGGGACGCTTGGAGAAGGCAACGGAGATGCTCACGCCCGCCGTCGAAGCGTTACAGGTCAGGGACCCGCTGCAGCTGCAAAGCCTTGGAACCGCCCTGGCGTTCTACGCGGCAGCCAAGTCCGGCAATGATTCGCTTGCCCGGCGGCTGGAAAGTGAGCAGCGGGACGCTGCCATCGGTGGTGCTTATGTGGAGGCCCTTGCCGAGCTGTTCAGGCTTGCCGGCCGGGAACTTCTCACGCAGGGCACGGGGCTGCAGAAACTTAGTGGTCTCCCCGAATCCGGCCATCTGCACCAACTACCCGGGGTCTTACTGCAAAACTTGGTGCTCAGGGCCGAGCTCGGAGACGTGCAAGCCATGGAGTCGCTCCGGGAAACGGCGGCGTCGATGGCCGGAAGCTGGGCAACCGGCTGGGAGTCACTGGCGGCGGCGCAGCTGAGCGGTGAGGGCCAGGGATTGGTAAACGCAGGCAACCTCCTGGCTGCATCCGGGATGCCGGGACCGGCCGCGGCGGCGTTCGACAAAGCGGCTGTGACTTTTGACGCTGAAGGCAAACGCCCCGAAGCCCGGCAGGCAGCTGTACTGCGTGACGTCAGCGAGGCAAGCCTTGGCGACGCCGTGGTCCATGATCCGCAAACGGAGGCAGACCGGTCCGTGCCGCTGACGCGACGCGAGCAGGACATCGTGGCATTGGCTGTCTCGGGACTGACCGACCGTCAGATTGCCGAGAAACTCATGGTGTCCGTACGGACCGTGGAAGGCCACCTGTACCGGAGCTACGCCAAATTGGGCATCCGCCGTCGTGAAGATTTGGGCGCTGCCGTCCGTCCCTGACGCCCGCACCGAGTAGTCACTGACGCCGGCCACTGAGTACCTTCGGAATCGCCTCCGGACTCACCGCCCTTGGAATCCCGCGGAATTTACCCAATCAATGGAGTAATAAGCAGGTATTTCGTGTCGCAACCAAGTAGTGCCCTGTCCGCGGACTGAGTACAACAGAGTACCGAGGGAGCAAAAGCCGCCTGTTTTTCGAGTACCAACTACTGATGTACGCGATGTTGCGCCCCGGCAGTATTGATCTTGGAAGAACGGTTCAGCCCCAAGCATCACCGGGATTCCGGAAATCGCATCACCCGCATCGGAAGGTCTCTTTGGCCGATGCTCCGGCCACCGCTTGGTGGTCCGGCCCTGTACGAAGCCGGCGGCGACAGAGTCTTCTGAGACCGAGACTCTCCCCCCAGCCGCCGCCGGCTTCTAGGTCAGGGACCCCGCACATCGCGGAACCCCAAACTCTCCCGGATCATGGGACTGCTGCTATTGGAGTGTGCATGTTGCCGGACCCTTGGCTGGACGAAGACACCGTCACAGCCGGTCTGAGGCCATCAACCCTCCCGGACAGAGCGCAACTTCTAAACCTCATCCTTTCAGCCGTACCGTCCACGTCCACCAGCGGCATTGTGGTGGTGGGAGAGAGGGGCTCCGGAAAGAGCCACCTCTTGCTCTCCATCAAAGAGGGACTCCCAAAATCCGTGGATGTTCGCACCTTCACCGGAAAACCCGAACGGAGGGCACTCCACTTCGGGGCATTGGGTGCCGTTTCGGCAGCTGAAGCGGACGAGGCCGTACCTCCGGGTCTCCACGTTCTCCGGGCACTGACCAGTACTCTGGGGCCGGCCGACTATTTGTACACACCACCACGCGGACGACGCCGGAGCAAACGGCACGTCCAGCCGTCACGGCCGCAGCTGGTCCTGTTGGTGGACGACATCCACTACATCGATCCGGCCTCACTCGCGGTCCTGCTGCAACTCATTCCCGGCTTCGGCGCAACGCTTGTTGCCACGGCCGAAAGCCGGCACCCCCTCCCGCCGGACCTTTACCAGCTCTGGGAAGACGGCTTCCTGGAGCAATTCTTCCTGCCGCCCTTTACGTTCAATGAGGCACACGCTCTGTGCGAGTCCATCCTTGGCGGACATGTCCAGCGACGCGCGAGCAGCCTCCTGGCAGCCATGAGCGGCTTCAACGTGGGGTTGCTGTGCCTGGCCGTCGATGACGCACGCAGTTCCGGTTTCCTTGTCCGCATTGATGGTTACTGGACCATCGATGTACGGGCGCACTGTGACTGGCCCGGCGTTGCTGAGCACGTCCGGAAGGAGAACACTTCGCGCCCGCCCGAAGAGCGCCAGGCGCTCGAACTCATTGCCCTCTCAGAACCCGTGGCCCTTGAGGTGGTGGAGCGCCACTTCGGCCGGAAAGCCGTGGAACATCTCCTCGCTAACAATGACATCAGGCTGCTGCCCGGCCAGCCCCCGTTGCTCCGCACCAGTTCCTGGCTGCGGGGCGAAGGAACCCGGCTGTCCGTACCGCAGTCCCGTAGCGTGGCTCTTCGACTGGGTGTGGAGGAACCCGGGCTGACTACGGAGACGGCGCCCGCCATGCTGCGATGGATAACATGGACCCTCGACTGCGGGCTGACGCTCTCCTACGAACTCCTCCTCGCTGCCGCCCCCGCAGCTGACAGTCCATCCACCGCCGAACTCGCACTGAGGGCCGCCTCGGCAGTGACGGGCGCGGATCACGTGGACGAGGCCAGGCTGGTCAGGGCACGGGCGCTGATCGCCGAGGGCCACATCCGGGAAGCAGGTCCGGAACTTCGGCAGCTGGCAACAGCGGGCGGGCCCTCTGAAGTGAAGATCGACGCCGCGCACCGGCTGCTGGCCCTTGGGCTCCTGGGAGCTGCAACTTTGGCAACGGAGTCCGCACCTTTGGAAACGGATCCTACCGGCTTGGATCCCGCCGGCCAGGGTTCGGCGGGGCAGGGTTCGGCGGGGCAGGGCGATCCGTCCGGCCAGGGTTCGGCGGGGCAGGGCGATCCTGCCGTGCTGATCGTGGAGGAAGTGCGCGAAGCCGAGCGCCTGCTGCTGTCCGGGGCGGCGCCCGAAGCGTTGCAACGGTCCTCGGCCGCCATCGAGGCCATCAACGCCGATCCAACCCTGGACATGTTCCTTTCGGGCGCCCTGCTCCGCCACGTAATTGGCCTGCGGTACAACCTGGCTTGGGAAGTGTTGGATCCACTCCTTGATACTCCCGCCGACTACACCATGCCCATGCACCTCTCGGCGTGCCTGGACGTTGCCCGCGGTTACGTCCAGCTCAGCCAAGGGCTTCCGCGCGCAGCCCGCGCTACTTTGGAACCCGTCCTCGCAGAACTGCACGACGCCGGCCTGCCGCCCGTCCGCGCTCTGGCTGCGGCCCTGCTGGCTTACTCCGAGGCGCTCTGCGGCAACTCGCGGCGGGCCATGGCAAGGGCCCGGCAAAGCGAAGCAGCCCAGGCCGGTCCGGTGACCCAGGCCAGTCTGGTGAGGCAGCCCGGTCTCGTGACGCAGCCGGACCTCCTCACTGAACTCAGCACCGTGTTTGTCGCGGCCGCCCGGGACCAGGCATCGGGCACGCCACGTCATCTGATGGCGCTTGCAGAACACTTGCACTCCCAAGGCAGCATGCTGATGGAAGCTGAGGTGTTCTCCCTCCTGACCTTAAACGCCGCAAGTGCCGCCGTCGACGATTCCAGGATTCAGCGCCGCCTTGGCGGGCTGGCCGCAACTGTCCAGGGTCCTGGCGGGGCAGCGTTGGGGACGTTTGCTGCCGCCCTGCTGGACGATGACCCCAAAACGTTTGAGGCCGCAGGCCGGAGCCTGTCTGCGGACCGGCAGTTTGCCCATGCCGCGCTCTGCTATTCGCGGGCCGCTACGGGTTATGAGGCAAGGACACGGGTTGCTGCCAGCCGCCGGGCCTCGGTGCTGCTGGAGAGGCTGCGGAGTGCCTTCGATAGCGGGATCGTTCCACCGCCGGGGTGGGTGCCGGGGAGGGCCGGCGGCTGACGTGCTGTACGGCACACCGTCGGGCAGGGGCCACCGTGGGATAATGAGGAGTCCCTGAAGGATTTCCAAGGAGCGCCCCTTGACTGCCGTATCAACTCCCGCCTCACTGCAGCGATCCATGCACGCCATGGACAACGCGGAGGTGTTGCGGATCCGGAATGATTTCCCGGTGCTGGACCAGCTGGTCAACGGCAAACCCTTGATCTACCTTGATTCCGGCGCTACGTCGCAAAACCCGCTCAGCGTCATCGAAGCCGAGCAGGAGTATTACGAGCAACGCAACGCTGCCGTTCACCGCGGCGCCCACCACCTTGCCGTGGAGGCCACGGAGGTCTTTGAGGACGCACGCCAGACCGTGGCGGACTTCATCGGTGCGCAGTATGAGGAAACCGTGTGGACCTCCAACGCCACCGAGGGCCTCAACCTCATCAGCTACGCCCTGTCCAACGCTGCGTTGTGGGCTGCCCAGGGACGTGGCGGTTCAGCGTTGAAGGACCTGGCAATCGGTCCTGGCGACGAGATCGTGGTTACCGAAATGGAACACCACGCCAATCTCATTCCCTGGCAGGAACTGGCCTTCCGGACAGGTGCCACGCTGAAGTACATCCCCATTGAAGACGACGGCACGCTGCGGCTTGATGCAGCCGCTGATATCGTAGGGGATCGGACCAAACTCCTTGCTTTCAGCCACGCCTCCAACGTCCTGGGCACCATCAACCCTGTAGCCGAGCTTGTAGCCATAGCTCGCCGCGTAGGTGCTTTGGTTGTCCTGGACGCTTGCCAGTCAGTTCCGCACATGGCTGTGGACGTCAAGGAACTGGATATCGATTTCGCTGTTTTCTCCGGCCACAAAATGCTGGCCCCCACCGGCGTCGGCGTTCTGTACGGGAAGCAGGAGCTGCTGGACGTCTTGCCGCCGTTCCTGACGGGCGGGTCCATGATCACCACTGTCACTATGGAACGGGCCGAGTACTTGCCGGCACCGCAGCGGTTCGAGGCCGGAACCCAGCGCATCTCCCAGGCTGTTGCCCTCGCCACCGCAGTGAATTACCTTACCGAGACCGGCATTGACCGCATCCACGCGTGGGAGGCCACGTTGGGCCAACGTCTCGTCAAAGGGCTTGAAGCCATCGATGGCATCCGCGTGGTTGGTCCTGCCTCCGGCACCGAACGGATCGGGCTCGCAGCTTTCGACGTCGCCGGAGTCCACGCCCACGACGTCGGACAGTTCCTTGATGACCGCGGCATCGCCGTTCGCGTCGGACACCACTGCGCCCAGCCGCTGCACCGCCGCCTGGGCCTGACGGCAACCACCCGCGCGAGTACCTACCTTTACAACACCACGGACGACGTCGACGCTTTCCTCGACGCCGTTTCGGGTGTCCGGGCCTACTTCCAGGCCTGACACGCGGCACAGGCCCTTGGCCGCTCAGCCGTCAACCACGATTTCCCCCAGAAGAGGCAACAAGCATCATGAGTCTTGACCAGCTGTACCAGCAGATCATCCTGGACCACTCCAAGCAGCGGCACGGCAGCGGCCTCGCGGAAACGGATGCGCCGGACGGTACGTCCACGGGTCAATCGCACCAGCTGAACCCTGTGTGCGGGGATGAGGTGACGCTGCGGCTTGCGGTCTCCGAAGGAACCGTCCAGCAAATCAGCTGGGACGGCGCGGGCTGCTCCATCTCCATGGCCTCGGCTTCGGTGCTCAGCGAACTTGGCGAGGGCATGTCAGTGGAAGAACTGCACTCGGTGATTGATAATTTCCGCGAGGTTCTCCGTTCACGCGGAAAAGTACAGGCAGACCCTGAGATCCTGGGCGATGCCGCCGCATTCGAAGGCGTCGCCCGGTACGCGGCCCGCGTGAAGTGCGCCATGATTTCCTGGGTTGCTGCCGAGGACGCCCTTAATCAGGCCACCGCGTAGCCGCTACCGCAGTACCTCCGCCTCAGGCGCGGGAAAAGACGTCAGGGACGCCGTCGCCGTCGTCGTCGCGTTCTTCATCTGCCTGCACTTGGCGGTAGCGCCGGTTACGGGCCCTGAGCACGACGGCGGCCAGCAGTGCCGAGATCAGGGAACCTGCCAGGATGGCCACCTTGGCGTGGTCGTTATGGGTGGAGCCGGCGCCGAAGCTCAACTCGCCGATCAGCAATGAGACGGTGAAACCGATGCCGGCCAGCAGCGCCAGTCCGAAGAGGTCGATCCAGGCGATGCTGGAATCCAGGCTTGCCCGAGTGGTTTTGGTGACCAGGAATGTGGTGCCGAAGACACCCACGGCCTTGCCAACCACCAGCGCTGCCACAATGCCCAACGCCACCGGATCCCTCAATGCCGCTCCCATGCCATCCACACCGCCCAAGGCCACACCGGCCGAGAAGAACGCGAAGACGGGCACGGCAAAGCCCGCCGAGAACGGACGTAGTTTGTGTTCGAGGTACTCGGCCAGGCCTTCGGCCGGCTCTCCCTTTTTCCCGCTGGCCAGGACCGGAACGGCGAAGCCCAGCAGCACCCCGGCCACGGTGGCGTGGATCCCGGATGCATGCACAAAGCCCCATGTGGCCAAGGCAAGGGGAACCAGCAGGTACCAGCTGCGGACGCGTTTTTGGACCAGGAACGTGAAGAGGCCAAAGGGCACCAGGGCTGCGAGCAGCATCAGCGGCTGAATGCCGGTGGAGTAGAAGAAGGCGATGATGCCGATTGCGATGAGGTCATCCACTACGGCGAGCGTCAGCAGGAACGTCCGGAGCGCGGAGGGCAGGTGCGTGTTGATGACGGCCAGCACTGCAAGGGCGAAGGCGATGTCGGTGGCGGTGGGGATGGCCCAGCCTTTGAGCGTTTCGCCGGCCGTCCCCAGGTTGAAGAGGACATAGATCAATGCGGGGACCACCACGCCACCAACAGCAGCGGCCACGGGGACAACAGCTTTGGCGGGTTTGCGGAGTTCCCCGGCGACGAATTCGCGTTTGAGTTCAAGCCCGGCGAGGAAGAAGAACACCGCCAGCAGGCCGTCTGAAGCCCAATGGCCCAGACTCAGTTCAAGATGCCAGGGTTCGTAACCGATCTTGACGTCGCGGAGCGCGAAATAGCCGTCTGCTGCAGGGGAGTTCGCCCAAATGAGCGCCACCACGGTAGCGGCAAGAAGGAGGGCGCCGCCAACGGTTTCCGTGCGAAGGATCGCGAGGATCCGGCGGTACTCGGGGTAGCTGGAGCGGGAGAAGACTTTGCTGGAGCTGCTGGAGACGGGCTCGGGTGCTGCAGGCCGGTTCGATGGCTGGGGCACAGGGGCTCCTCAAAAGTGGGCGGGCATTTGCGGGTACTGCAAAAGAACCGCCGACCAGACTTCCCGGCACACCACTGTCCATCTTACCCAACTGGGTAGCAGCAGTGCGCGTTATGAGCTCTCAAAACGCGCACTGCTGCGACTCAGTTGGGTGAAACCTAGGCGACCAGGCCCGCGATCCCTATGCCCGCCGTCGCGAGTCCCAGCACCATGGAGATGGTGACCAGCACAACGTGGACCGTGAGGAACTTGGTGGCTTTACCGGCGGCGTCGCGGGCGCGCGGGTCCTTCATGACGCGCTTGAGGAACTGCGGCCAGACAACCAAGGACCAGACGCCGGCAACGATCAGGACGATCGCCAGAATTGCGGGGATCTCCACGTTAGTGGCTTTCGAGCCAGGCCTGAGCCTGCTGGGACTGGATGCCCAAAGCCTTGCCCACCATGGGCTCGGCAGCGTCGGCGATCTTGCCACCGAGGAACGGAACCGAGGAAGTCACATTGCCTTCGAGTTCGATCCGGGTGCTGGCGCCTTCGGCAACCAGACGCTGGACCGCAGTGACATCAAGCGGTGCGCCGGAGATCTTCAGTGCAATAGTGCTGGACCGTGAACCGTCGTCAGCCGGGGCTTCCCACTTCTCGGTCTGGGTAACCTTCAGCGTTTCGCCAACGAACTTGCGGGCGATGTCCGGCAGGCGCGTGGTGGGCAGCGTGCGCACCGTGGTGGTGGTGAAGGCGCCGGCGGTGTCGCCGTCAACGGTGAACGATTCCAAGGAGCCGCCCACGTATTCGCTGGTGTGACGCAGGAAATCTTCGTTCACAAAGACTGCGGCTACGCGGTCAACGCTGTGGGGCAGGGTGGTGGATGCACTCAGGGCCATGGGTCCTCCGTGGATGGTTGTGGTGAAGCTTTTTAGCTCCCAACATCCTACGGGGTCCGGGTGGACACCCCTGAACCGGCCTCTTGGAGCGCAGTGGCAGCGGCGGAAATGTTGCGGGCCATGGAGGGGAAGATGAACCCGTGGAAGGGGTACACGCCAAGCCAGTACAACCTCCCCGCCAGGCCGCGGGGGAAGAAGATGGCCCGTTGCTTGTAGAGGCTCCCGTCGCCATCGGGTTCCACTGCCAATTCAAGCCAGGCACCGCCCGGGGCCCGCATCTCGGCCCGTAAACGGAGCAGGTGTCCGCGCTCGATCGCTTCCACCCTCCACCAGTCCACTACCTCGCCCGTGTTCAGGGTCTTGGGGTGCCTGCGTCCCCGCAAGAGCCCTGCGCCGCCCTGCAGCTTGTCCAGCCAACCCCGGACCCGCCATGCCAAGGGTAGGGAGTACCAGCCGTTTTTACCGCCGATGCCCTCAATGATGGTCCATACATGTTCAGGCTTGGCCTCGCTGTGGAAGGTCCGTTCATCAAGGAACACTTTGTAACCGGCCCAGTCGGGGTCGCTCGGCAGGGGATCGGCGTCGATGCCTGCGTTCGCCCACGTCGTCTCAACCTGTCCGTCCCGTTCCTTGCCCAGCGCCAAGGCGACCGCGCGCCGGTAAGGCGTGAGGCCGCCGTCGGGCTGTGGAATGTAATCGTCGACGTCGTGCTCCCGCGACACCGCGTCATGCTGCAGCGACTGCACCAAAGGCAGGGACATGGACAACGGAATGGGAGTTACCAAAGCAACCCACAAGCCTGCGAGCTTGGGAGCGGGCACCGGAAGGGCGATCACCAGCCGCCGGGGGAGCCCACGCTCCACGGCGTAATCGTTCATCATGTCCTTGTACTTCAGGACGTCGCGCGAACCGACATCGAAGGAACGGTTCAGCTTTTCCGGGATTGAGGCCGCGGCCACGAGGTAGTGCAGGACGTCACGGACGGCGATTGCCTCAACCCGGTTATTGACCCAGCTGGGCGCCGGCATGACGGGCAGGGTCTCAGCAAGGTGCCGGATCATCTCGAAAGAGGCCGAACCCGAACCGATGACCACCCCGGCCTGGAAAACTACTGAGTCAACCGCGGACTGCAGGAACACCCGGCCCACGGTCTCCCTGGACCGCATATGGATGGAAAGCTCCTGGTTCTCCGGGTGCAGGCCGCCGAGGTAGACGATCCTGTCCACGCCCGCTTCCTCTGCCGCTTCTGCCACGAGCTTGGCCATGGATTCTTCCTTGGCTTCAAATCCGCTGCCGGACGCCATGGAGTGGACCAGGTAATAGAGCACATCCACGCCGGTCAGGGCGCTGGCCAGGCTACGGGCATCGGACAGGCTGTCCTGGATGATTTCAACCTGATCGTGCCAGGGAACATCGGCAATCTTCTGTGGTGTGCGGACCAGGACCTTGACCTTGTGGCCGGCTTCGAGGAGTCGGGGGACCAGACGCCCGCCGATGTAACCGGTGGCGCCGGTGACCAGCACTGTCTTGGTCTCTTGCGGGGTATTGGAATGCGTAGCTTCCGAAGGCTGCAAAGGAACTCCTGTGGCTGGGGGTAGAGGTAGGCTGGAATGACCCGGCATTCATCTGAATTTCCGGGCATTTGTGTTGCCTGCCCTTGGACCCACCCTAGGAGTTTCTGCCATGAGCCTCAACGGTCTGCGCCGCGCACTGGCGGAGGACAAGACTTTTGCGCGCGTTCGCACGGAGGCGCAGCGGTCCTTCAGCGACCGGAACGCCGACTACCAGATCAGCGCCCCCCAAGGGATGCGCGCGGTGTTGCTCGCCGAAATGGCCGATGCCCTGGCTTCCGCTGGTGTCGAAAATGACAGTGCTCCCGTGGTGCTCGCAGTGACCGCAACCGGCCGTGAAGCCGAGGACCTTACGGCGGCGCTCGCCTCGTATCTCCCCGTAGAGTCCGTGGCCACCTTTCCCAGCTGGGAGACCCTCCCGCATGAGCGGCTTTCACCACGCTCAGACACCGTTGGCCGCCGGCTCTCCGTCCTGCGCCGCCTGACACACCCGGAAAGCTCGACGGCGGCCCCCTTGCGTGTGGTGGTTGCCCCGGTCCGGGCCGTGGTCCAGCCCATTGTGGCCGGCTTGGGTGACTTAATCCCCGTCACCTTGCAGGTGGGGCAGGAACGATCCTTTACGGAAGTTGTCAGGGCACTGTCCGACGCCGCGTATGCCCGCGTTGACATGGTGACGCACCGTGGCGAATTCGCAGTCCGAGGCGGCATCCTTGACGTCTTCCCGCCCACCGAGGACCACCCCATCCGCGTGGAATTCTTCGGCGACGAAGTGGATCAGATGCGCTGGTTCGCCGTTGCCGACCAGCGCTCGCTGTCAGCGCCGGGAATCCACCATCCCACTGAACTGCACGCCCCGCCGTGCCGGGAAATCCTGATCACGGCTTCGGTGATGTCCCGTGCGGCCAAGCTCAAGGTAGACATGCCTGCCGCGGCTGACATGCTGGAGAAGATCGCCGGCGGCATCGCCGTGGAAGGCATGGAGTCCTTGGCCCCCGTGCTGGTGGATGCCATGGTCCCGTTCGTGGACCAGCTCCCGGCCGGCTCGCTTTCGGTGGTGATCGAACCGGAGAAGGTGCGTACGCGCGCTCACGATCTCGCGGCGACGAACGAGGAATTCCTGGAGGCTGCTTGGTCAACAGCGTCCGACGGCGGTGCGGCGCCACTGGATCTGTCGTCCCAGGCCTCCACCGACCTGCACGCCGCCAGCTTCCGTTCGCTGACCGACACCCGCTCGGCTGCCCTGGAACATGGCGTGTCCTGGTGGTCCATCACGTCGCTCGCCTCCGATGAGGACCTGGTCCTGGACATCGACGTGCTGAACATGCGTGCCCGCGAACCGCGTGGCTACCAGGGTGATGTGGCCGAGATGCTGGAGTTCATCGGCTCCCGTGTTCGTGAGCAGTGGCGTGTGGTGGTGGTGACCGATGGTCCCGGGCCTGCCCAGCGTTTGGCGGAGCTGTTCCATGATGCAGAGATTCCTTGTTCGCGCGTGGAGTCCCTGGATGAGGAACCCCAGCCGGGCATCATCGAGGTGACCACCGCCGCCGTCGGACGTGGTTTTGTCCTGGACGGCCTCAAACTGGGCCTGTTGACCGAAGCTGATCTGTTGGGCCGTGCCACGGCCAGTTCCACCAAGGACATGCGCCGCATGCCCTCCAAGCGGCGCAACGCCGTGGACCCCTTGCAACTGCATGCCGGCGATTTCGTGGTTCACGAGCAGCACGGAATTGGCCGGTTCGTGGAGCTCATCCAGCGCAAGGTGGCCGGGACGTCGTCCTCCGATGCCGGGCTGCGAGAGTATTTGGTGCTGGAGTACGCGCCGTCCAAACGTGGTGCTCCGGGGGACCGACTCTTCGTACCCACGGACCAGCTGGACCAGGTGACCCGCTACGTTGGCGGTGATGCTCCGGCACTGAGCAAGATGGGTGGTGCGGACTGGGCCAGCACCAAGTCCAAGGCACGCAAGGCCGTCAAGGAAATTGCCGGTGAGCTGATCCGGTTGTACTCCGCCCGCATGGCCTCCCGGGGTCACGCCTTCGCGCCGGACACTCCTTGGCAGCGCGAGCTTGAAGAGGCGTTCCCCTACGTGGAAACGCCGGACCAGTTGACCACCATCAACGAGGTCAAAGCGGACATGGAGCGGGAGATCCCCATGGATCGGTTGGTCTCCGGCGACGTTGGCTACGGCAAGACCGAGATCGCCGTCCGGGCAGCCTTCAAAGCCGTGCAGGACGGCAAGCAGGTGGCAGTCCTGGTGCCCACCACCCTGCTTGCGCAGCAGCACTACGAGACATTTACCGAGCGCTTTTCCGGTTTCCCCCTGAGGGTGAAGCCGCTGTCCCGCTTCCAAAGCAGCAAGGAAGCCAAGGAAACAGCTGAGGGCGTCAAGAGTGGCGCCGTGGACGTGGTGATCGGCACCCACCGCCTCCTGTCCAAGGACTTCCAGTTCAAGGACCTTGGCCTGGTAATCGTTGACGAGGAACAGCGTTTCGGCGTGGAGCACAAGGAAGCGCTCAAGAAAATGCGCACCAACGTAGACGTGCTTGCGATGAGTGCAACGCCGATCCCGCGGACCTTGGAAATGTCGCTGACGGGCATCCGCGAAACGTCCACCCTGGCCACTCCGCCGGAGGAACGCCACCCCGTGCTGACCTATGTTGGCCCGTACACCAACAAGCAGACCTCCGCCGCGATCCGCCGTGAACTCATGCGCGAAGGCCAGGTGTTCTTCGTCCACAACCGCGTCTCATCCATTGAACGCATCGCCGCGCAGATCCGCGAGCTGGTCCCTGAAGCCCGCGTGGAAGTAGCGCACGGCCAGATGTCGGAGAGTCGCCTTGAGAAAATCATTGTGGACTTCTGGGAGAAACGTTTCGACGTCCTCGTCTGCACCACCATCATTGAAACCGGCCTGGATATCTCCAATGCCAACACCCTGATTGTGGATGGGGCGGACAAGTATGGTCTCTCGCAGCTCCATCAGCTCCGCGGCCGCGTTGGCCGTGGCCGGGAGCGTGCCTACGCCTACTTCCTGTACCCCTCGGAGAAACCGTTGGGTGAAGTCGCGTTGGAGCGCCTCAAAGCCGTGGCCGCGCACAATGAGCTCGGTGCGGGTATGCAGCTGGCCATGAAGGACCTGGAAATCCGTGGCGCCGGTAACTTGCTGGGTGGTGAGCAGTCCGGCCATATCCAGGGAGTCGGGTTCGACCTCTACATCCGCCTGGTGGGTGAGGCTGTTGCCGAATACCGCGGTGAGGCCGAAGAGAAGGCCGCCGAGATGAAAATCGAGCTGCCCGTCAACGCCCACCTGCCGCACGACTACGTGCCCGGCGAACGGTTGCGCCTGGAGGCGTACCGGAAACTGGCGTCCGCCATCACGTACGAGGCCATCGACGAAGTCCTGGCAGAACTCGTAGACCGCTACGGCGAGCCGCCGTTGCCTGCCCAAAACCTCATTGCCGTGGCCCGGTTCCGGGTGGGCGCCCGCGAAGCCGGCCTGTCCGACGTCGCACTCCAAGGCAACTTCATCCGTTTCTCGCCGGCGCAACTGCCCGAGTCCAAAACCATGCGCCTGAACCGCATGTACCCGGGCTCGCAGGTGAAGCCTGCCCTGGATGCGGTGCTGATTCCCAAGCCCAAGACGGCCAGGATCGGTGGGCGGGATCTCCAGGACGCCGAGATCCTTCAATGGGCCAACAACGTCATTGAAGCGATTTTCGCTGATGTACCCGTAAAGGCCGGCTAACTTCCATGATGGGAGGACATCACGCCGCGTCGGGAGCCGCGGCGTGGATTGCCATTGCCTCTACCGGCCCCTACGCCTTGGGCTGGTACCCGTTGGACTCCACCGGGATCCTGATCGGCGCCATGGCGACGGCGGGAACTGCTTTGGTGGTGGACTGGGACCACCGCCACAGCACTGTCGCGAATTCGCTGCCGCCGCTGTCCAACGTAATTGCGGTGGGGATCGAGAAAGCCAGCGGAGGGCACCGGCAGGGGACCCACTCGTTGTTGGGAGCCTCCGCGTTTGTGGTGCTCGCAGCCATGGCGGCCCAGTTCCAGATGGTCACCCCGGTAGGCAAGCTCTCCATCGGCGCGGGGTTGCTGTGCATGTTCATGATCAACCTGGCGGCGAAGGCGTTGAACCTGTTCCCGAAGTCGGGCTGGATTACCAACTGGCTCTTCGCCGTGGTGATGGCCGGCCTGGTGACCTGGTTTGCGCCGGATCAATGGGGTTGGTTGCCGTTATCCATGCTCACCGGCGTGGTGGTTCACATCGTGGGGGACATGATCACGGTTGGCGGGGTGCCTCTCTTATGGCCCATTGTCATCAAGCCACCCAAATTCCTGCGGAAATCCGTGATCCGGGGAATCTGGCGGCCCAATGGAGCCTTCTCCATCCCGTTGCTGGGACGGGCTGGTTCCCGACGTGAGTGGTTGGTCCTGATACCCGTCAGCGGCTACGCCATGGTGGGCATGGGAGCTGCCGCGTGGACGCTCGCACAACAGCACTGGCCGGGCGTTCTGGCGGCTCTGGGCGGGGTAGTGCAACTGCCCTGATGAGGCTCTTCGGCAGCACCCGAACGGTCAAAAAAGAATGGCCCGGGCGTGAGCCCGGGCCATTCAAAGTTGCAGTGGGGTTTAGCTTTCGCCGGCAGAATCAGAACGACCAAAAATGGTCTGCGGGATCCAGAATGCCAAGGCGAACAGGCCGAGGCAGACGGCCATCGGCCACGGGTTATCCAGCGTGAGGAACGACAGCGAGTAGATGGCACCCAGGAAGAGCACGATCATGACAAGGAACAGCACAATGCTGGACGCCAGGCTGTTCTCTTTTTCAATGGGGGCGCTTGTGGCGTTCTTGGACATTCATTCCTCCTCGCCCCGCAGGGCTCAAAAATCTCTGACGGTAGCGGAAGCCCTAGTAGGCAGATGAACCCTGTTCACCTTTGACAATGGCAATTCCGGAACTCGCTCCGATACGTGTTGCACCAGCAGCAATCATAGCCTGTGCATCGGCCAGGGACCGCACTCCACCGGAGGCCTTGACCCCCAGGTCAGGTCCCACGGTCTTGCGCATCAGGGCAACGTCTTCAACGGTGGCGCCGCCACCGTTGAATCCGGTGGACGTCTTGACGAAATCCGCCCCCGCTTCCACAGCCGCTTCGCAGGCGATGACCTTCTGCTCATCGGTCAGCATGGACGTCTCAATGATGACCTTCAAGATGGCCTCACCTGCATGGACTGCCTCGGAAACGGCCCGGATGTCATCTACCAGTGCACCCTTGTCATTGGCGCGGGCGGAGGCCATGTTGATCACCATGTCGATTTCATCGGCACCATCCAACACGGCACCGCGTGCCTCAAAAGCCTTGACGTCGCTGGGCGTGGCGCCCAGGGGGAATCCGATCACCGAGCAGGTGAGCACACCGGAACCTTTGAGTGCCTTGGTGACGGTTTTGACCCATACCGGGTTCACGCAGACTGACTTGAACTTGTACTCAGCGGCCTCGGCGCACACCTTGAGGATGTCAGCCTCGCTGGCTTCCGGCTTCAAGAGTGTGTGATCAATGTAGGAGGCAATATTTGCAGGGGCGACGGCTTCGTTGCTCATGGGATCCTTCCGTGCAGGGCGTGGCCGGCCCGGTGGCCGCAGGGTTGTCACTGCCCGTCAAAGGACCATCTTGCCACATGCGCCGGGGGCCGCCCGGGCCCCCGCCAGCTGCACGTCAGGCGGCCATCAGCGCCTGCTGATCATCTTTGCCCACGCCGAGAAGCAACCCCGAGGCGCACAACATTGCAGAGGACTCGGCGGAGAGGAGCAAGCCCAGGCGAAGCCCGTCGCAGGACGCTGCATCGCCAACCGCCCAGATGCCGGGGACGGACGTGGCGAGGTCGCGCCCCACTGAAATACCGCCGTCGGGAGCTGTTGTGAGTCCGGCGCTTTCGGCGAGGTCGTTGCGGGCAGTGCGTTCCTCGGCCAAGACCACCAGGTCGCCTTTCATGGTGCTGCCATCTTCGAAAAGGATGCCGGTTGCCGGCAGCGTGGCACCTTGAGCGCCGGTTGCGGCGCCGGTTTCGGTCCCGGTGAAAGGCACGACGGCGGTGGGGCGGAGGGTTGTGCGGACGGGACGGACTCCGCGGGCACGCAACACGGCCTCAGCCTGGCCCGCTGCGGGTCCGTTCCCAACCAGGATTCCCAGTGGGCGGCGGCCCACCAACCGGGTGACGTCTTTGACCGCTTCGCCGATGGAAGCGGCGTCATCGATGGTGGAGTAGCTCAGGCCTGATTCGGCGCCTGCCACCGGCGGAAGGGCCGGGGCCGAGCCAGTAGCGATAACCAACTGGTCGTAGGAGAACTCCATGCCGTCAACCGTGGTGACAATTTTTGCGTCGGCATCAATGAAGCTGGCCGCCTGCCCGAACCGGACCGAGACCTGGGGGAGTTCCGCTAGTTCCAACAGGGCCTCGGGGCATTCGTCCCGGTTGCTGAGAACTGTGATGGTTCCGTGGAAAGCGCGCTGCCGGGAGTCGGACGCCGCGGCAAGTCGCCGCACCAAAGCCTGGGCCGCTGGACCTGCGCCTGCAATGACGATGTGGAGGGAAGGTGCGGACGGGATGGCGGACATGTTTGGCCCTTTCGCTCATGTGACCTGCTGTTGTTCATCAGCGTAGGGGGCCGGTTTTTCGTGGGTGTTTCGCCGCTGTTGCCATCTATGGCCGATCTGTAGCGTCGCGTTTACCGCTCGGTAATAAGGTGGATCACAGGTCCCGCTGATCCGGGTGTAGACCATGTCGAAGTCGTGCTCCAGCGGTCCGCCAGGATAGCTTCCCCTCTCCAGGCGGGCATGGATGGTGTTTCCGTCCGCGCTGAAGTGGCCCACGAATCGCTGGGGCCAGTCCGGGCCGTCCCGGAACATCATCCAGACGTTGTCTTTCAAGGTGACGTCGTATATTCGGGCGACGCCGCGTGAATCGAAGTAGTGCTGCTGGAGGGCACCGTCGGAGCCTGTGGCGCCGATGATGCTGATCGAGTCGGGGTACTCCGGTCTTTGAACCGTGGAGCGCTGGATCAGGAAGCCGCCGCTTTCCAGCCACTCGAAAGTGGTCCGGCCTGTCACATCCCTGTCCGGGACGGTGGTTTCCCACTCGCCGATCAGGATGGTCAGGTGCTCCAGGTTCGAAGCTCGCGTCATGGGATCCTCCTGCAGGTATAGCCACAGTGTCCGCCCGGCTGTGGCCTTTTGCCAGGGTTTTCTGTTTCTTCCTGGGGCGGTGGTGGCATGATGGGCGCATGAGCCACGTCACGTGTGATCTGACCGTTTCCCTGGACGGATTTGTTGCCGGCCCCAACCAGCGGCTGGAGGAGCCGTTGGGCGACGGCGGAGAGTTCCTGCACAGATGGATGTTCGAGGAGCCGGAGGCGAACGCACCTGAGATTGAAGGGATCTTGGCGGCAGGCGCCTTCATCATGGGACGCAACATGTTCGCAGGACCCGGACCAGCGGCGTGGGACAAGGAATGGCGGGGTTGGTGGGGCGAGGAACCGCCGTATCACGCACCCGTATTCGTTCTGACCCACCACCGCCGGGAGCCGCTGGAGATGGAAGGCGGCACAACCTTTAACTTCGTGACCGACGGCATGGAATCGGCGTTGGCGCAGGCCCGGGAAGCCGCTGCGGACAAAGATGTAGCGATTGCCGGGGGCGCGCAGACCGCCCGCCAGTATCTTTCAGCTGGGCTTATGGACGAGCTGCGGCTCCACATTTCACCCATGGTTCTTGGTGGCGGTGAGCGATTGTTCGACGGCGTGGGGGACCTGACGCTCGAGCAGGCCGAGGTGCGCGGGGCTGGACTGGTCACACACGTACGGTATCGAGTGCTGCGTTAATGGCGGGTGGGCTTGCCGGTGCTGATGATGATGTCCTGACTGAGTAGGAGAAGGTGCCCGTCGGCGGGAACTCATCAACAAACCGAACATAATAGGGTCATGACCCGTTCCCTCCGAGCTGTCGCCAGGGCTGCCATGGTTGCCGTAATCGTTTCTTCCCTGATGGCATGCACCGCGCCGGCGCCACTGCCCGAGCAGACCCCGCAATCCATTCCGCACGACGCGGACACCGGACAGACCATCGCGGAAGCCCGCGAGGCCATAGACGCTATCCCCGGGATCTCCGTTACCGACTTTGCAGGCGGAGGCCCACCGAATGTGAAGGGCAACACCGGTTACACGGTGGTGTTCAACATTGAGCCCGGGTACACCGTCACCGACGGCGACTTGCTCGTCGACTACATTGTCCGCAACGTTTGGGCTGTGGGCGAAGGCCACATGCCAAATACTCAGATCCAAATCAGCGCGAGCACCGCTGATGGGGAGCCGTTCTTCGACCTTACAGCCGCAGCCGAGGGCTCGACCTGGCGCAGCCCAAAGACTTCCTCCGCCCCATCGCGACACAGCTCCGTCATTTTCCCGCTCAGCGAGGATGACCCGGAGGGGGCCGTCAACCTCATGAAGCTCAAGCGGGGCGGTTCCTGGCCGGGCGTCATACCGGAGCCTTTCTCGTATGACGTCACCGTCAAGAATGGCTGATCCGGCACGAAAGGCGCCCCTCGCGCTAGCGGCCCCACGGGCGTCGCTAACCTGAGTATCGGGCGTCGGCGACGCTCAGGTCGGCGTCGCTGACACAGGCATTACCGCTGGCGGGTGATCCTACGCGTCTCGCGGAACTCCGCCGGCACGTTGATAGTGCCCTTCGGGGCGGCGACTGTGATGCCCTTCTTCGTCACACTGGTGACGTTCTGGCCCAGCTGCTTCGCGTACTCGACGATGGGTCGCGAAGCGGCCCTGTTTCGGACGATGGCGACGAGTACGATCGTGAGGAATGCGAGGGTTGTCAGCCCAGGAACCACGATGGCGATCACCGGGCTGATGAGACCGGTCAACAACAGTGCCGGACCGACGAACCACAGCGCGACCGAGGAGAACATCAAGGCGAGAACCGACTTCTCGGAGCGTGCGTGTACGGCCTGCGCGTGGGCCAGTTCATCCGGGTATCGCTCCTGGAATATGCGTGTGACGTCGGCGCTGAGCGCACCAGCTACTTGCCTGTTCCGGTCGGCCATGGCTCTCCAATGCGTGATGCACAGTCCGCCGCAGTGTGCTGGGTCGACGCCGGAGACAGTGCTTTTGTTGTGTGTGTGCCAAGAAGTTGTTCCCTTGACCTTCCCTAAAATACTCGTCATTCGTCTCGACGCGAGACCAACCGCGGCTTAGGCACCGAGCGAAGCGGAATGGACAGGATGTCTGGCGTCCGCTGTACACTGAACCATCGAACATATATTCGAATAAAGGTGTGTTGTGGGCGTGATAGTCGGCCCCCGCGTGATAGATGCGGGCTTTTCCCTTATGTCAGTTCTGTTGGCTCCTCTTCCGGTGGCGGCAGGCTATCCCTCGCCTGCGCAGGACTATTTTGACGGTCGGATCGATCTCAACGAGCACCTCATCAAGGATGTCACCAGCACGTTCGTGGTGAGGGTGACGGGTCAGTCCATGGAAGGGGCGGGCATCAGCGACGGTGACGAGTTGATCGTCAACCGGGCGCTGGAGCCCAAGGATGGGTCCGTCGTCGTTGCTGTCCTGGACGGTGAGCTGACTATCAAGAGGCTGCGCGTCACACCCTCGGGCGTAGTCCTGCAAGCTGATAATCCAAGGTACCCGGACATCATCGTCCCGGCGATGTCCGAACTGACTATTTGGGGGGTCGCCACCACCTGCCTGCACCACATCTGACGGGCCGGTGCGGCCGTGGAGCTTCGCGCCACCGTTCGCCGGACTTTTCCACAATCCGGCGGGCGGGACGTTTTCTTGTCAGAGCCCGGAGGTAGAGTGAAGATATTCGAATATATGTTCGAATACACGGCGTGTCCCGCACTTGAAAAGAGGGTACGCGTGTTAGTGCCGAGCCAGGGAGCAGAATGTCCAAGCCAGCGCTCATGCATCGGATGCAGGAGATCGCCCACGTGGATATCAACTGCTTCTATGCGTCGGCCGAGCGTGCCTTCAATCCAGCGTTGGAGGGCAAACCGCTGATCGTCTTGTCCAACAACGACGGCTGCGCCGTGACAAGGTCGCCGGAGGCCAAGAAGCTGGGGATCGGGCTGGGGGAGCCATGGTTCAAGCTTGCTCCGCGTGCCAAGGAATGGGGGCTCATTGCACTCTCAAGCAACTACGAACTGTATGGAGACATCAGCTCCCGTGTCATGGAGCTCCTGGCGCGGTACTCAGCATGGCAGGAGGTGTACTCCATCGATGAGGCATTCCTGGGAGTCAAGGGGCAATCGGAAGATCTGCTGACATTGGGGCGCACCATCAAAGATGCCTGTCAACGGCATGTGGGGGTTCCCGTGTGCGTAGGAATCGCGCGCACCAAGACGCTGGCCAAACTGGCCAATAAGTGGGCCAAACATAATCCGGCCTTCAACGGTGTGTGCCGTTGGGGCTCCGTCCCGGAGGCCCAACGCGAGGCACTCATGGCGCGGCTCTCCGTGATCGAGATCTGGGGAGTTGCCACCAGGCTTACCAAACGCCTGAATGCGATGGGAATCTTCTCAATCCTGGACCTGGTCCGTGCTGACCCTGTGGCGTTACGGGACAAATTCTCCATCGTCATGATGCGTACCGTCTTGGAACTCCAAGGCACGCCCTGCATCCCCATGGAGGAGGAACGGATCGGGCGGGACCAACTCATCTTCTCCCGGTCCTTCTCCACGCCGATCACCACGGCGGCTGAGCTGCGGCAGGTACTGAGTGTTTACGGCCAAATGGCAAGTGCCAGGCTGGCCAAGCACGATCTTCAAGCCAAACTGCTGACGGCCTTTGCTGCAACCTCGGTCTACAACCCCAACGACAAATCGTTCCCCACTGTCAACGTCAAGCTCCCCATGCCCACCTCGGATCCGGTGTTGCTGACCAAGGCCGCACACGCGCTGGTTCCAAGGATCCAGGAAGGCGTGAGGTACGCCAAGGCAGGGATCATGGTCACTGACCTCCGCCCCAGTGGCAATCAGAAACCGCTGGAGATCTTCGAGAACCCGCATGAGGAACGTGGCATCGGCCCCTTGCTGGAGCAAGTCAGCAAGCGGTACGGCAGGGGCTCCATCGGCTTGGGCCATGCAGGCATCAAAGGCGGCCCGGACTGGTCCATGAAACGCGACATGCTCAGTCCCCGCTACACCACCAATTGGGATGAGCTTCCCCTGGTGAAAGCGGCCTAGCGTGTCAGAAACCCTAGGCCCGCAGCCGGTACCCCCGCTTCACTACTGTTTCCACGAGCTTGCCGTCCGGGAGGGCGGACCGCAACCGGCTTACCGTCATGTCCAGCGCGTGCACAGAACCTCGCAAGTCCAACAGATCGGAGAGGGCTTCCCGGGACAGGACGGCCCCACCCGCGCCCAGCAGCGCTCGCAGCAGCAGCAGGGGAGCCGGTGCAAGGTCCACCACCTCGCCATTGATCCGCAAGCAACGTCCGCGGAGCTCAATGGTGGCACTTTTGGTTTCCAAACGCCGCACGTGGTTCAGCGAAAGATGCTCGGTAACCAGCCTGATGAGCGCGCCCATGCGGTAGCGATCAGGGATCAGCGGGCTCAGCCCGGCGTCCACCAGCGGTTGAGCGGTGACGGGCCCAACGGCTGCCACAGTTACCGGACCCTTGAGGGCCTCGATGAGCTGGCGGTAGAGGCCCATCTCGTGTGCGGTGCTCCACATCGCGTCCACGGCTGGGGCGCTGGTGAACGTCAGGACGTCGAGGTTGCCGCCCACCACGGCTTCGATCAGGCGCGGCAGCTTGTCTTCGCCGTCGGGCTTCACCCAGCGGTACGGAGTCACCGTAAGGACCGTAGCCCCGGACATGCGGAGCCGCTCCAACTGGCGGACGTCGGTGTAACCGTGCAGCTGCACGGCCACGGTCTTGCCGCGCACGCCTTCGGCCAGGAGCATGTCCACCAAAGTGGCGGTGGTTTCGTCACTGCTGATTCCGACGTCGGCAAGACCGGCCGCGCGCACTGCACCGCGGGCTTTGGGACCACGGACGAACATGCGGCAGGCGGACAGGGTCTCCAGGAGTTGCTCGCCGATGCCAAAAGAGTCTGCAGCCTCACACCAGCGACGCATTCCATATGCCGTAGTGGCGATGCAGATGTCCGGTTTAGCCGCGATGATGGTGCGCGTGTCCTCGATGAGGACCATGTCCTCCTGAACAGGGGCAATCTTCAAAGCCGGGGCGTGCAACACGCTCGCACCGCGACGCTCCAGTGCCTCAATGAGATCCCGGGAGCGGCGGTGCGAGGTGACGCCAATGCGGAATCCGTCCAATGGCGCTTCCACAGCTTCGGAAACTTCCGGCGCGGCAATAGCGTCCTGGACTTCGATGGCACGTGCAACAGTCATGTGTTCTTACCTTCAGGCTTCAAGGAGCGAAGCCGCGAGTCGGCTCAGTTCAGCGGATGCTTCGGCATGGTTCCGGTTGGCTTCAGCAACCCGAACCACCTCGCCGATGACCAGTACGGCCGGGTTGCTGCAGCCGGTGGCTGCCGTTTCGATGGTACCGAGGTCAGCGATGGTGGTGCGCTGTCCCGGGCGGTATCCGCGTTCCACCACGGCCATGGGCATCTCCGAATTCATTCCCGCGCGGCGCAGGCCCGCCGCCAGCTGGGGCAGGGTGCCGATGCCCATGAGGACTACGATCGTCCCGCCCAAGCCGGCAAGGTGGGTGTGTTCCTTTTCCGTCAAAGGCGCGTGGCCGGACACCACGGTGAACATGTGGCTCACCTCGCGGTGCGTCACCGGGATTCCGGCTGCTGCCGGCACGGAGATGGCGCTGGTGACACCCGAAATGACCCTGACAGGGATGCCGGCAGCAACACAGGCAGCCACTTCCTCGCCCCCACGGCCGAACACATAGGGATCGCCGCCCTTGAGTCGGACCACGTTCTTGCCCAGCAGCGCAGCTTCCACCATGAGCTTTTCGATGTCCCTCTGCGTCACCTTATGGAGCCCGGGCTGCTTTCCCACATCCACAAGGTCTGCAGAGGTCAGATCGATCAGTTCCTGGTAAGGAGCGAGACGGTCATAGAACACGACGTCGGCATCCCGCAGTGCGTCCACGGCACCCACGGTGAGCAGGTCCAGGGCTCCCGGGCCTCCACCCACCAAGGTCACATGGCCTTCGGCTCCGGGTGCAGGCTCAAACGCCACGGGAATCCCCGCGTCGCGGCAACGTTCCACCAGCGGCAACCAGCCGGTTCCGCCGTCGTCCACTACCGCCACCAGGAACGGGCGCTCGGGAAGTTGACCGTCGCCCGGAACACCTTCCGGGGCGCTGAGCCGGTACACGTTGGCACCGGCTCGCTGGTAGCGGCGGACCGCTTGGCGGGCGGACTTTTCAGATCCCGTGACGAGGACGTCGCGGCCGGTGAGATCAATGGTGAGCTGCATGGTGAACCCCTAGTTTTCTGCGCCGACGGTTTCGCTGCGGACCGGGATAGTGGAGGCAATGAGTACGCCGCCCTTTTCCTCGTTGGTGGCCGGACGGATCTGGCCGCGCTCCGGAACGAAGGAAATGGACTCGTCCTTCTGGTTGGGGGCGTTGACGAAGGAACGGAAACGACGCAGGCGCTCCGGGTTTTTCAGGGTCTCGGCCCACTCGTCCTCGTAGGTGTCGATGTGCTTGGCCATGGCAGCTTCAAGCTCCTCGGCAATGCCCAAGGAGTCATTGACCACTACTTCCTCGACGTGCTTGATGCCGCCGTCAAGTTCCTCCTGCCAGCGCGCGGTGCGCTGGAGGCGGTCGGCGGTGCGGATGTAGTACATGAGGTAACGGTCGATGTACTTCAGCAACGTTTCGTCGTCCAGGTCCTTGGCCAGCAGTTGCGCGTGGGCTGGGGTAGCGCCACCGTTGCCACCGACGTACAGGTTCCAACCATCGGCCGTAGCGATCACGCCAACATCCTTGCCGCGGGCCTCAGCGCATTCACGGGCGCAACCGGAGACACCCATTTTCAGCTTGTGTGGACTACGGAGGCCGCGGTAGCGCAGCTCCAAGGCGATGGCCATGGCCACCGAATCCTGCACGCCGAAGCGGCACCATGTGGAACCAACGCAGGACTTCACAGTGCGAAGACTCTTGCCGTACGCCTGTCCGGATTCGAAGCCGGCGTCCACCAGTTCCTTCCAAATATCGGGCAGTTGCTCCAGGCGGGCACCGAACATATCGATGCGCTGGCCGCCCGTGATCTTGGTGTAGAGGTTGTACTTCTCAGCAACAGCTGCGATGACACCCAGGCCCTTGGGCGTGATCTCACCACCGGCGATGCGGGGAACCACCGAATAGGTGCCGTCCTTCTGCATGTTCGCCAAGGCGCGGTCGTTGGTGTCCTGCAGCGAACCGCGTCCGGCATCCAGGACGTAGGCGGAGTGCTGGCTGGCCAGGATGGAGGCAATGGTCGGCTTGCAGATATCGCAACCCGCGCCCGTGCCGTACTTGGCCATGATCTCTTCGAAGGATGTCAGCTCCAGGACGCGGATGGCATCGAAGAGTTCCTGACGGGAGAGGCTAATGTGCTCGCAGAGTGCCTTGGAGACCTCAATGCCGGACTTCTTCAGCTCGCCTTCAAGGAGCTTTTTGAGCATGGGAACGCACGAACCACACTGGGTGCCGGCCCGGGTGCAGCCCTTCAGTTCGCCGAGCTCCTGCACCGGGGAGTTGCCCTCACAGGCACCGCAACCGTTGATGGTGTCGCGGATGGTTCCGGCAGCAACGTTGTTGCAGGAGCACAGGATGGCATCGTCCGGAAGTTCGGTCTCGGGAGCTTCGCCGCCACCGGCAGCGCTCAGGTAGGCGCCCGGTTCGGCAGACAGTTCGCGACCCAGAAGCGGGCGGAGACTCATGTACGGGGACGCGTCGCCCACGAAGATGCCGCCCAAAAGGGTCTTGGCATCATCGGTGGTGACAATCTTCTGGTAGACGCCACGAGCGGGGTCGGCGTAGACAATCTCCAAGGAGTGCTCGGTCCGGGCAAACGCGTCGCCGAAGCTGGCCACGTCAACGCCGGACAACTTGAGCTTGGTGGCTGTGTCAAAACCCGGGAACGTTGCTTCGCCGCCGTGCAGGCGATCGGCCACGATCTCGGCCATGGTGTTGGCCGGAGCCACGAGGCCCAGGCACATGCCTTCAAAGTTGGCCACCTCGCCGATAGCCCAAATGCCATCCACTTCGGTGGCACAGAAATCATTGATGACCACTCCGCCGCGCTGGCCCAGGCTGAACAGTTGCTCTTCACCTTCTGCGGCGCGGAAGAGGTCGTCGCGGGGCCTGACGCCGATGGCTACGATCACGAGGTCCGCGTCGATGGTGCGGCCGTCAGCCATCAAGACGCCGGTGACGTTGCCGTCGTCGTCCGTAATGACTTCGGAGGGGAAAACGCCGCCGTGGACTTCGAAACCCTTGGCTTCAATCAAGCGGCCCAGTGCCTGGCCCGCGCCCTCATCCAGCTGGGTGTTCATCAGCCACGGTGCGCCGTTGATGACAATCGGAGTGGCCCCCAACTGCTCGGTGCCGGCAGCGGACTCAAGTCCAAGCAAGCCACCACCAATGGTGACCGCGTTGACCTTGCGGCCCAGCTTTTCCCGCAGCTCGGCAATCGCCTTGTTAATAGCCCAGACGTCCTCGAGCGTGCGGTAAACGTGGGTGTGCTCGGAGCCCGGAATGGGGAGGCGGGCCGCGTCCGAACCAGAAGCCACCACCAGGTGGTCGTATTCATACTTGTTACCGGCCGCGGTGAGGACACTCTTGGCAACGGGGTCGATCTTGACCGCGCGCTCGCCGGTCATCAGGGTAAGGGCCTCGTGGCCCCACATGGAAGCATCGCCCAAAGTGAGGTCCACTCCGGTTTCCGTCAGGGCCTTGCTGAGCGCTACGCGGTCGTAGGGGAGGTGGGCCTCTTCGGTCAGCACCGTAACCTGCCAACCTTCAAGCCCGCGGTTGACCATGGCATCGGCGAAGCGGTGGGCAGCGGGGCCGCCGCCGACGACGACGACGCGGCGCGGGTTCTCTGTACTTGAAGTGTGTCCGGTCACTGGTGGGCCTTTCGCAGTTGTTGCAGACGGATCTGTCGCAACTTGTGGTTCCAGCCTAGGGACGGGCAGTTTCGCTTCAGTTTCCCTTATGTTTCGTGATCTTAACTTCTGCATCACGAACGCATTTCGAGGGGCGTGAGGTCTCTTTTACGCGTTCGACACAAACACGGACAACCGATGAAACACCCGGGTCCTAGCGTGAAGGAGTGGCCGCAAGTGTGGCCCGGTCCGGGGAAGTGACGGTGAAAATGCCAGCACCCGGACACCGTGAGAGGGGCTGAAATGACCGTAATTCTGGACCGTGCCGAGGACCTGACCACCACCGCCACCTGGCACCGCGTTTGCCCGGTGGACGAACTCGAACAGGCCTGGGGCGAGGCTGCGTTGATCGCCGGACGTCAGGTTGCGCTGTTCCGAACAACGCCCACTGAGGTTTTCGCCGTGGCACAGCAGGACCCGGCGACGCTCGCCAATGTCATGGCCCGCGGAATCATCGGATCCCGCGGAAGCCGGCCCACCATCTCGTCGCCGCTGCACAAAGAGGTCTACGATCTCGAAACCGGTGAATGCTTCACCAACCCCGAGATGAAGCTCGACGCGTTTGCCACCCGTTTGGTGGATGGCTTCATTGAGGTTGAACTCTAAGAGTCCTACAAGCCCAACGCTTCGCGGACGTCCGTGAGGACGTCGTCCAAGGACGTCCGCGCTGCTTGGCGTGCCGCGGGAAGTTCCGCCGCAGATTCCACAGCCTGGATGACTTCCAAGTAGCACTTGAGCTTGGGCTCGGTGCCGCTGGGCCGGATGATGACGCGGCTTTGGTCCCGGGTCAGGTACAGCAGGCCGTCCGTGGGAGGCAGTGCATCGCTTCCTTCCGCGAGATCAATTGAAACCTCGACGGCGGAGCCTCCGAACGCTTCCGGCGGATTGACCCGCAGGCGGTTCATCATGGCATCGAGAAGTCCCAAATCGGCCACCCGGATACTGAGCTGGTCGCTGGCATGCAGCCCGTGCACCAGATACAGGTCATCCAAGGTGTCAAAGATCGTTTTGTCCTGGGCCTTGGCTGTTGCTGCGAGTTCCGCGATCAGCACTGCCGCTGAAATGCCGTCTTTGTCGCGCACCAAGTCCGGCGCCACACAGTATCCCAGTGCTTCCTCGTACCCGTAGCTGAGGCCGGGGACTCTCGAAATCCATTTGAACCCGGTGAGTGTTTCCTCGTGGGCGTACCCTGCTGCGGCCGCGATGCGTGAGAGCAACCGGGAGGACACGATCGAGTTGGCGAAGACGCCGGTCTGTGTCTCATCACCGGCGCCGGCAGCCATGCGCGCTACTATGTGCGCACCCAATAGTGCACCCACTTCATCGCCCCTGAGCATCCGCCAGGCTCCCGTGGCGGGATCCAACGCAGCAACCGCAGCTCGATCGGCGTCGGGGTCGTTGGCCAAAACGATGTCTGCGCCTGACTCCGCAGCAGCCGCGAGGGCCAGGTCCAGGGCACCGGGCTCCTCCGGGTTGGGGAACGCGACGGTGGGGAAGTCCGGATCCGGTTCGGCTTGTTCGGCCACCAGGGTGACGTCGGTGAAACCGGCGGCGTTCAGGACAGAGACGGCCGTTTCGCCGCCGACACCGTGCATGGGCGTCAGGACGATCTTGAGGTTCCGCGCCGGGAAATGTTCCCGATCCACCAATCCCGCCATGGTTTCTTCGTATTCGGTGGCGATGGAGGTCGGCAGCACAGTCCAGCCGCCATCTGCCAGTTCAATTGAGTCCAGCGCACCTACGGCTTCAATCTTCGCTGCGATCCCGGCGTCGTATGGCGCCACTATCTGCGAACCGCGTCCGCTCTCGGACACGGCGTGCCGTCCGAGGTAGACCTTGTAACCGTTGTCTTGCGGCGGGTTGTGGCTCGCTGTGACCATCACGCCGCCGTCGCAATCCAGTGACCGGACCGCGTAGGCGAGCAACGGCGTCGGAAGCGCGGCCGGCATCAGGAAGGTTTCGATGCCTGCGGCTGTGAAGATTGCAGCGGTTTCCTGCGCAAAGATGTCCGAGTTGTAGCGGGCATCGAAGCCGACGACGGCGCGTGGCCGGGTTCCGGGCGCAGCTGCGGCTACCGTCTCGGTGAGGAAAGCGGCGAGGCCTGCCGCTGCCCGGCGGACGACGACGCGGTTCATCCGGTTGGGGCCGGGACCGAGCGCTGCCCGAAGGCCGGCGGTGCCAAATTGCAGCGTGCCGTTGAAGCTGTCGCCCAGTTCCTGCGTTGCTCCCGCATCACCACCGCGGGCGAGGTCGGCCAGCTCAACGAGAGCAGCCGCCGTCGCCGGGTCCGGGTCTTGGGAAGCCCATTGGCGGGCGTCGGTGATCAGCTGTTCAAGTGCGGCATCGCTGGATGTCATAGGGACCAAACTATCCTCATTGCGCACGGCAAGGGCAACGCGGGGTCAGATGTGGCATAAAAACAGGGTCGTAATGGGCCATATCCGACCCCGCGTTGCTTTAGAGATTGCGGGAGGAGACAGTGAAGTCCGTCTCGCCGTCCAGGCTGAACGCCGAGGCTCCCACACTGTCCCAGTCCGGGAAGAACGTCTCCGAAAGAACCGCAGCCCCACCCCCGGCGAAGACTTCCACCGAGGACGAGTCCAGCAGGATGGTGAGATGGACTTTGCTGCCGGGGGAGCGCAATGCCACCTCATGAAAGGGGCTGAACTTGGGGGAGAAGTTACTGGTTCCGGCCTGTGAACGGTCCACCCTCACAGTGCTTCTCTCCTTGTCAAAGGAGAGGCGTAGGCCGGACTCGGAGCCGGATTGCCGGAGGACAACGCCTGCTTCGCGTGCCGACGTCAGGTCCATGTCAAGCCCGATCAGCTGGGTTCGGCCCCGGAAGTCCCGGCCCAGGTCCGTCGTAGAGGAGTCGACGGTGAGGTTTTTGCTATTTACTTCACCGGAGCGTTCCAGCGCTTCCCGCGCCGCGGCGGCTATTGCAGACCTGAGCTCAAGCCGCTTCGCACCCCGGACCAGGGTGAGTTCACGGGGAATTGCCATGGATCCGCGCCACGGCGTGGTGGGCACATCCTGGGCGTAGTCCCAGTTGCCCATCCACCCCAGGAGCACGGGTTTGTCCCCGGGTGCGCCGGAGATGGAGTTCGCTGCGTAATAGTCGGCTCCGTGGTCCAGCCACTGGGATTCGGTGAGGGGCGCGTCCGGAGCTGCCGCGTTTTCGGCCGTGAAGTGCGTGCCGTCGAATTCGCCCACGAAGTACTGCATGCCCGATCCTCCCGCAATGCCGCCGGGGTTGATGCTCAGCAGCATGACCCACTTCTTGGCCGTTGAGTCCGCCACGTCCATGTGGATGAGCTCCGGCACTTCCCAGAGACCTCCTTGGGCACCGGGCCCGGAGAAATCACTGAGGTATTCCCAGTGGAGGAGGTCCGTGGACTTGAACATTTTCACTACCTGGGCGTCGGCCACCACGGTGGTCATCACCCAATAGCGGCCGGGCTCGTACCACGTCACTTTGGGGTCCCGGAAGTTGTTGTTGCCGGGTGTCAGATTCAAGACAGGGTTGCCTTGGTACCTTTGCCACGAGGCACCCCCGTCCAGGCTGAACGCGACGGACTGGGCTTGTGTGCCTTGAGGCAGCACGCCGTTCTTCCCGTAGGCGCTGGTATAGAGGGCCACCATGGGTGGGGTCTCCGCCGAGCCGAGACCGGAGGCATTGTTCTTGTCCATCACGATGCAGCCGGAGAATATTTCTTCTTCGGGGCTCGCCTCCATGGCGACGGGCTGCTGTTCCCAGTGGATCAGATCCTCACTGGTGGAGTGGCCCCAGGACATGTTGCCCCACGAGTTTCCGTGGGGGTTGTACTGGTAGAAGGCATGGTAGGTGCCGTCGTGGTAGACGAGACCGTTGGGATCATTGAGCCAGTTCTTCTCCGCCGTGAGGTGGGCTGCGGGCCGCCACGGATCCGACGGGGACGGGCGGTGCCCGCCCGGGGCGGGACCCGTCGTCGGGCTTTCCGCTGGTGTGCAGGACGCGGCAGAAAAGGCGACAACGACGGCGGCACTTGTGGCCAGCATCTGGCGGCGAGAAAAGTGGGGGCTGGGAAATGTCATGGGGAAGATCCTGGGGGTTGGGGGTGGCAAGGGTGCCGGTCCTCCTGAGACCGGTCACCCCTGCCGTGGCCTGGCGGCCGGTGTGTTGCTGCTTACTTGTAGAGGCCTTCGCCGCCAACGCGGACGTTGGTGGGAAGGTAGCCGAACGGGCCAAGGCCGTTCTGGCCGAAGCTGCGGTCCACCTGAGTCACGCCGCCCTGGAAGTTCATCTTCACAGTGGGTGACAGGGAGCCGCCGCGGACGCCGTCCACGTTGTCAATGAATGACTGGACGAGGCCGCCCGGCTGCACGTAGTGCGAGTAGGCCTGGAACTGACGGCCGTTCTGACGCGGGTCCGGACCTTCCGGTGCGTTGGCCGGCATGTTCAGGTCGGTGGGGGAGCCCAGGGCCAGGCCGCTGTTGTTGACCGGCTGGTAGTCCGAGCGGACGCCGTTGCCGACGAAACCGTAAACACCGTCCGGGCCGCGCATTCCATCTGCGTACGTGAATTGGTGGCTGATGGTGAACAGGTAGTACTTGTTCTTGCCGTTCTCGTTTTGGATGAAGATCTGTGGACGCTCAGTCTGATCGTTAACGCAGTTGGCCGAAAGGATCGGCGGCAGGAAGCTCCATTTGGTGAGGTCCTTGTTGTCCGCGACAGCGAGGCCCACGTTGGCAGTCTGGTACCAGGCGCCCGTGCTGTTGACCTGGGCTACGGTTTCGGCGTGGGGGTCGCCCGGGGCGTAACCGAGGTCTTCCTGCTTGCACTTGTAGGAGCCGCGGGTGCCGCCGGTGTTGCCTTCAAAGACCATGAAGGTTTTACCCGGGTGGGCGGGATCAGCGAAGGTGTACGGATCCCGGAAGGCGAAGCCGGGGTTCTGGGCTTTGTTCTGGTACAACTTTCCGTCCGGTTCCAGCAGTTTGGTGTGCTGGAAGCCGTCGAAGGTTACGCCTTCCTTGGTGGCGTGGATGTTGCCCAGTGCCTTGGCGATCGCGGCATCGGGTGCGATCCCGCCGCCGCCCGCATTCCGCTCGGCCACATCGTAGAACGTGGTGGCCGTGTAGAAGACGTTGATCTTGTTGCCCTGCATGAGGCGCGTGGAACCGGACCATTCCGTGTTGCCGATGGACGTGTTGTCCAGGAACAGGTGCCCGCCGTAGTTCCATTTGTCCTTGGCGGGATCGGCGTTGGTCTTGCGGAAGAAGTAGCCGATCCTGGCGTTCCAGTGGCGCTGGTCGAAGCCATAGCCGGCGTGCCGGTCAGCAACCAGGGAGAAGACGACGTCCCAGCCCTTGTAGCTGATCTGGTTGGCGTTCTCGTCCGTTAGTGACCAGGTGTCCCACACCCAGACGTCGTCATTCATGGCAGGGAAGTCCTTGGGGATTTCCGGCATGGTGACGTCGGGGCTCATGGAGTTCTGGCCAGGGGCAACGTTGGGGTTGCTCTGGGCCATGATCTGCTTGGCGTCGGCTCGCGTCCACTTGGACGTGAAGTCCGCCGCAGGATCATAGGCCTGCTGCGTGTGGGTGGTTGGCAGCGGGAAGCCGGGCGTGGGTGCCGGCATGTTGCTCGACGGCGGGTCGGCCGGCAGGTTGGCCTGTGCTGCAGGCGTCACCAGCAGGATGCTGCCGGCCACGCCTGTCGCTGCGGCAATGGCTACTGCCTGTCGCAGCCGACGGCGTGGCCGTTGAGGGGATAAATGCGTGTTCATGCTTGCTCTTCTCGCGGAGTCGTACTTCGTGGACTGGGGCGCATGCCCTTGCCCCCTGGTAGGGGCCCTCTACTCAGGCGTCCACCGATCCGCTCAAGGCGTCATCGAGGGACGCCATTGTTTTCGAGGTGCGGGGGAGCTTTCCAGCTATCCGCCGCGGTGGTTCCGGTACGTCGACTTACCGGAACACTCTCCACGCTAGACACGTGTTAGGTCTGGGATCAAAGGGCGTTGCGTGGGCCTCTTCGGCTACTCCCGGGTACTTGCGCAAGCGCTTACATTGACAACGTGCGCGCGTGACATTTTGGGCAAGTTGGGTCAAATGTTTCGACATAAAGCAGATTTATTCTGAGCATTAGCTGTGCGTTTGGTTTTCCCCGGGGAATTGTTAGCGCACACCTGTTAAAGAGCAATGCGGGGCCACCGGTGATGGTGACCCCGCGGTGATGGTGACCCCGCGGTGCTGCCTAAAACCCTGACTAGAGTTTGGCGATGATCTCCGCCAGAAGCTTGGAAATCCGCTTGCCCGCAGCGTGTCCGGCTTCGAGAACTTCCGCGTGGCTCAGCGGAACCGGGCTGATGCCCGCTGCCAAGTTGGTGACCAGGGAGATGCCGAAAACTTCCATCCCTGCATGGCGGCCGGCGATTGCTTCCAGCGCCGTGGACATGCCCACGAGGTCGGCTCCGATCCGCTTGGCGTACTGAACCTCCGCCGGTGTCTCGTAGTGCGGGCCTGTGAACTGTGCGTACACGCCCTCTTGGAGGGATGAATCAACTTCAAGCGCGAGGTCGCGGATCCGTGAGGAGTAGAGGTCCGTGAGATCAACGAACGTTGCGCCTTCAAGGGGTGAGGTGGCGGTGAGGTTGATGTGGTCGCTGATGAGTACCGGGGTTCCCGGGGTCCAGTCCTCGTTAAGCCCGCCGCAACCGTTGGTGAGCACCAGCGTCTTGCAGCCGGCGGCTGCGGCTGTTCGAACGCCGTGCACTACGGACCGCACACCGCGGCCTTCGTAGTAGTGCGTCCTGGCGCCGAGCACCAGGGCTCGCTTGCCTTCCTTGGTGAGGACGGAGCGGATGGTGCCAACATGGCCCACTACCGCTGGTTTATGGAAACCGGGGACTTCGGATGCGTTGAGGGTGGCGGTGGTATCGCCGATCAGATCGGCGGCTTCGGCCCATCCGGATCCGAGCACCAGGGCTACGTCGTGGGACTCGACGCCGGTCTCCGCGGCGATGAAGTCCGCAGCGGCCTTCGCGGCCTCGAAGGGGTCAGTGTTCATCAGCTCAGTGTTACTCACTGGTACAAGCTACCTTGCGGCCGCAGGACTTTGGTAGGGACAGAGCCCGGGTGAGGTTCGGCTGGGTGGCAACCAGCGTGGCAATGAGCGAGAATTGAGGATTGTGACCACCCAAGTTGACTTCAGTGCCCCCCGTATCGCGATCCTGGGAGGTGGTCCCGGCGGATATGAAGCTGCCATGGTGGCCGCCTCGCTCGGCGCGCACGTCACGATCATCGAGCGGGCAGGCCTCGGCGGCTCCGCGGTGCTGACCGACGTCGTGCCTTCAAAAACCCTTATTGCCACCGCCGATCTCATGACACGCGTCGGTGAGGCGGACGAACTCGGAGTGAAGTTCGACGGCGACGGCACCGCTTCCAAACCGCGCGCCGACCTCAAGCACATCAATGATCGTGTCCTGACTCTGGCTCATGGCCAGTCTGATGACATCCGTGCAGGCCTCGAGCGTCTGGGCGTGGAGATCGTCATCGGTTCCGGCAAGCTGCTGGACAACAACACCATCGAGGTCCTTACCCTCGAAGGGACCCGCACCATTGACGCCGACGCCATCCTTCTGGCCGTTGGTGCGCACCCGCGCGAACTCCCCACGGCAAAGCCCGACGGCGAACGCATCCTCAATTGGGCCCAGATCTACAATCTCGACGAACTTCCCGAGGAACTGATTGTTGTCGGTTCGGGCGTTACCGGTGCCGAATTCGCATCCGCCTACAACGGTTTGGGCTCCAAGGTCACCCTGATCTCCAGCCGTGACCAGGTTCTCCCTGGCGAGGACACCGACGCCGCCAAGCTCCTGGAAGGCGTCTTCGAGCGCCGCGGCGTCAACGTTTTGTCCAAGTCACGCGCCAACGCAGTTGAGCGCACGGACGACGGCGTGAAGGTCACCTTGGGTGACGGATCGATAGTGACAGGTACGCACTGCCTCGTGTGTGTTGGCTCCATCCCCAACACCGCCGGCATCGGCCTTGAAGAAGCCGGAGTAACTCTCACGGAGTCCGGGCACATAAAAGTGGACGGCGTTTCCCGCACCACTGCCCCCAACATCTACGCTGCCGGCGACTGCACGGGTGTCTTCGCCTTGGCATCCGTTGCAGCCATGCAGGGCCGCATCGCGATCGCACACTTCATGGGTGATGGCGTCAAGCCCCTGAAGCTCAACCAAGTAGCTTCCAACATCTTCACTTCCCCCGAGATCGCCTCCGTGGGCGTTTCCGAGGCAGACCTCGCTTCGGGCAAATATCAGGGTGACGTTGTGATGTTGTCGCTGCTCAGCAACGCCCGTGCCAAGATGCGCAACACCAAGGATGGATTCGTGAAGATCATCGCCCGCAAGGGATCCGGCACCGTGATCGGTGGCGTGGTGGTGGGGCCGAACGCGTCCGAGCTCATCTTCCCGATCTCCGTGGCAGTGACCCAGAAGCTCCACGTTGATGACGTAGCCAGCGCGTTCACCGTGTACCCGTCGCTGACCGGCTCCATCTCGGAGGCCGCGCGGCGCCTCCACGTACACATGTAACTCCCCTCCGACGCCCGTTTCGGGGGTTCGCTGCGGATCATGCCGTTCGCACGGCATTCCAGGCAGGGAACCCCCGAAACGGGCTTTCGGCTGCCCGGGCTCTTTAGGCCCCCTATGTCTGGAGTGCGGAGAGGGCGTCGGCCAACGGCATGTGCAGGGCAGGACCATGGCCCGGGAGGATCACCTTGGCCAGGACAGCACCGGGGGAGCGCACAGTAGCCAGGGAGTTTGCCAAAGCCAGGGATTGTGCCGAGACGAGGGCCGCGGCCGGGTCCGAGTGGTACATCTTGTGCAGCATCTGCGGGCCGGACCTGGTGCTGATCGGATGGCCGCTGACAAAAGTGTCACCCACGGCAATTGCCTGGGCGGCCGGCAGCAGCAAGGCTACGTTGCCCGGGGTGTGTCCCGGCAGGAGAATGGCTTCCGGCTTACCCGGCAGGACCTTAAGTGTTTCGACTGTCCAAGCCGCCGCTTGAGTGGCCGGTTCTGCCTGAAGGGCCTTGGCCTTGATGACATGCAGCATCCAACGGAACACCCTGGGCCGCCATGCACGAACCAGAACCTGGACCAACGTGACCTGGTGTTTCACCTTGCCTTGGACATGTGCCAGTTCCTCGGGGGAGCACAGGATCGGCGTGCCAAAAGTTCGTGAGAAGTACGCTGCGGATCCAGTGTGGTCCACATGCCCATGCGAGATGAGCATGGCCTTCGCCTCAGCAGGCTCCAAGCCCAGCTCGCGGATGGACCCAAGGACCAGGTCACGGTCGGCAGGGTAACCGCCGTCGATCAGCATGAATCCCGAATCATCCCGGACGATCAGCCAGTTGGATGCTGGTCCCTCGACGAAAAAGACACCTGGCGCTTGCTCGGATACGTTCACACGAGCAGTCTAGATCCCCCAATTCGATGGTTCCCTGCGGATCATGCCGCGCGTACGGTACTCCGGGCAGGGATCCCCCGAGACCACGAAATCCGGACGTACCGGAGCAGCGAACCGCGAGCTACGCGGCAGCCGCCTGGAAGTGTTTCTCGATGATCCCTTTGATGTCCTCATGGCATCCTCCGCAGCCTGTTCCGGCGCGGGTGGCTTTGGAGACCTCGCCCACCGTACTGCAGCCCTCAACGACGGAGTCCTCAATGCTGGCCGCGCTGACCCCGGCGCAACGGCAGACGGTCCGCTGGGGATCGTTGCTGGTGGCCCCGGCATCGAGTTGGTCCGGGCCATCGAGGCGGAGCAGGAGCGAGCGGTCCGCAGGCAGCTCCGCAGAGCGTTCGAAGAGCACCACCAGCTCAGCTGCAGTGCGCGGCATGCCCACCGCCACCAGGCCTTCCAGCACTCCGCCACGGGTGGTCATCTTCACGTAGCGGCCGTGTTCGGGATCGGCCCACTGGGAGATCTGCCGACGGGCACGCCCGGACGCGGCGCCGGCTTCCAATAACTCCTCGTCCCAGGGATCGGCTTGGTTGTCGCCCGCCACAGCCAGGTTGACGCCGCGCGCCTTCAGGACAACCACCCCGGGTTTCTCCTTGGGCAGTGGTTCGAAAGCATCTGCGGCAGCCTGTCCATCACGGGCCAAGACCACGAGGTACTCGGCCAACCATTCGGCCTGCCGCCAGCCCGGACCCACCAGACCGGATGGACCGGAGGCATTCCGGCAATTGACGCATGCAGCGTCAGGGCAGCGAACTTCAGCGCAGTCGCCGATCGCGAACATGTGGGGCTCGTGATAAGTCCGAAGGTGGTGGTCCACAAGGATCCCGGCACCGGTAGGAAGGCCGCAGCCCTCCGCCAATTCGATGCGGGGTCGCACACCACAGGACAACACCAGCAGGTCGCCGTCGATTGCCGAGCCGTCGTCGAGGAGCAACGCGGAGAAGCTGCCCCCGGGTCCGGCTGTCTCCACGCCGGTGGACCGTGCGTTGCCCGCCATCCGGACGCCACCGGCCCGCAGGCTGTTGGTGAGGACAGAGCCGCTGCCCCGGTCGATGCTGCGTCCCAAGGGGAACGGCCCATTGTGAACCACAGTGGTTCGCGCGCCTTCTTCCGAGGCAGCCAAGGCAGTTTCCAAGCCGAGCACGCCCCCACCCAGTACCACCACGCGCTTGCCTTCCGCCACCGCGGAGTGAAGCACGGCAGCATCCCTGAGATCACGCAAGGTAGTAACGCCGGCTGGAAGCACGGGCCCGGAGGGATCCGGGTTGAGCCCGGTGAGGTTCGGAATCACCGGACGGGATCCGGTGGCGAACACCAGCCGGTCATAGTGTTCAGCGGTTCCGTCGGACAACACCACGTTCTGGCGGGCGCGGTCGATCCTTTTGACTTTGACGCCCAACCGAACGTCCACGCCGTTGGCTTCCAACTCGGCGGCATCCGCCATGGCCAAAGCCTCGGCTGTGGTGCGGCCGACGCCCAGCTCGGCTACCATCACGCGGTTATATGCAGCTTCGGTTTCCTGGCCGACCACCAGCAACTGCACCAGCCCGGTGCGGACGGCGGGCAGCAGTTCGTCCACGAGGCGGGCAGCGACCGGCCCGAATCCAACAACAACAATGCGCTCGCTCATGATGCCTCCTTGACGTGCAGTGGCAGTCGCGTTCCAGCAGGTATGAGGTCCTGAGTGGACACTGCCTTCCGGACCCACACCCTGCTGGTCTTGAACTCCGGCATGCCGGAAATGGGATCTGTGGCCGCCTCAGTAAGGCGGTTGGCGTTTTCCTGGCCGGGGAAGTGGAAGGGCAGGAAGACCGTGTCCGGGCGGACCGAGTTGCTGAGCTCGGCACGGCAGAGCACTTCGCCCCGCTCATTCGTCACGGTGGCGTAGTCGCCGTCGGCAATGCCGCGGGTAGCCGCCGTGCCCGGGTGGATCAGGAGTCGGGCCTGCGGCTGCGATGCCAGGAGTTCGCTCACGCGGCGGGTTTGGGCACCGGATTGGTAGTGCTCCAAAAGCCTGCCCGTTGCCAGGGCCAGCGAACCGTCCGCAAATGAACGTACCGCCCGCTTCGACGGGGTCACCGGAACCATGACGGCCCGGCCGTCAGCATGGGCGAACCCGTCGGCAAACAGACGCGGCGTCCCAGTGCTGCCCACAGGATAGGGCCAGTAGGCGGCTTCACCGCGGTCCAGCATGGCGTAATCGATGCCGGAGTAATCCGCCAAGCCACCGGCAGATGCCAGCCGCAGCTCTTCAAACACGGTCTCGGGATGGTCGCTGAACGTTGAAGGCGCCTCAAGCATCTCGGCAAGCCTGGCCATGAGCCACAGCTCGCTGCGGACACCCGGGGGAGGGGTCAGGGCACGGCGGCGACGGATCACGCGGCCCTCAAGGTTGGTGAGCGTACCTTCTTCCTCGGCCCATTGCGTCACGGGCAAAACCAGGTCCGCTTCGGCAGCGGTCTCGGACATGAAGAAGTCGCACACCACCAGGAAGTCCAGGCTGCGGAGTCCTTGGACCACTGCGTTGGTATCGGGCGCCGACACCACCACATTGGCGCCGTGCACGAAGAGGCAGCGGACGCCGTCGGGCTGTCCCAGAGACTTAAGAAGTTCGACGGCGGGGAGGCCGGGTCCGGGGATCAGTGACTCGTCGATACCCCACACCCCGGCGACGTGGGCGCGGGCGGCGGGATCGGTGATTTTGCGGTAGCCCGGGAGCTGATCGGCTTTCTGTCCGTGCTCGCGGCCGCCCTGGCCGTTTCCCTGGCCCGTGAGTGTGCCGTAGCCGCTGCGGGCGGAGCCGGGCAGGCCCAGGAGGAGGCTGAGGTTGATGGCCGCGGTGGCGGTGTCCGTGCCGTCAACGTGCTGCTCCACACCCCGGCCGCTGAGGATGTAGCTGCCGCCGTTGCGGGCACCTTGGGCCAAGCGGCGGGCGGTCTCCCGGATGAGGTTGGCCGGGACGCCCGTGATGGACTGGACACGCTCGGGCCAGAACGAAGACAGGCTGCGCACCACTGCCGCGTAACCGCTGGTGTTGGCGGCAATGTACTCAGCGTCGGCCAGTCCTTCGTGGACCACCACATGGCTGATGCCCAAAAGGAGCGCCAAATCGGTGCCGGGCGTCGGCTGCAGGTGGAGGCCGCCGCCGTCGGACGTGAACGCAGCAGTAGCCGAGCGGCGGGGGTCCACCACAATCAGCCCGCCGGCGTCGCGCGCGCCCTGCAGGTGCTGGACGAACGGCGGCATGGTTTCGGCAACGTTGGAACCAAGCATGAGGATCACGGACGCTGTGTCCAGGTCCGTGACGGGGAAGGGGAGGCCACGGTCCACCCCGAAGGCCCGGTTGCCGGCAGCTGCAGCCGAAGACATGCAGAACCGGCCGTTGTAATCGATCCGGGACGTGCGCAGTGCCAGTCGTGCGAACTTGCCCAACAGGTACGCCTTCTCATTGGTGAGACCGCCGCCACCGAACACCCCTACGGCGTCGTTTCCGTAATGCTGCTGGGTTTCCTTCACCGCTGAGGTGATCAGCATGAGCGCCTGGTCCCAGGAGATGGGTTGGTGCACGCCGTCCGAACCCTTGAGCATGGGTTCGGTGACGCGCCCGTTGTGATGCAACAACGACGCCGATGTCCAGCCTTTGCGGCACAGCCCGCCCCGGTTGGTGGGGAAGTCGCGCCCGGATACTTCCAGGGTCATGGCAGGCTTGGCCGGTTCTGCGCTGGGTGCCGGCGCTGCCGCTGTTCCCCCGGCCTCAGATGCAGCCGGGGTCAACGTCATGGCGCACTGGAGCGCGCAGTACGGGCAGTGGGTATCGGCGCCGTTGGGCATCTAGATGTGTCCGATCGTGTTGCGCTTCTGTGCGGGTCGGATGTAGACCACCCAGCAGACAGTGAGCATGAGGACATAGGCTCCAACGAATCCGTAGAACGCCGGGGTGTAGGAGCCGCTGGCCGTGTTGGAAGCGTTCAGGACCTGCGGGATGACGAAGCCGCCGTAGGCACCGATTGCGGAGATCAAGCCCAGCGAGGAAGAAGCCAGCTTTGCAGTGGTGGTGCCCGCGGCACCTGAACGGGCGGCCCGGCTGGAGGTGGCGAAGATGACCGGGATCATGCGGTACGTTGCACCGTTTCCGAAGCCGCTGGCCAGGAAGAGCAACAGGAACAAGGTGAGGAAGAGCCAGAAGTTCTTCAGGGGCAGGGTCCAGACCATGGTCAGGGTGATGACGGCCATGGAGGCGAACGATGCGATGGTCATGCGGGCACCACCCATGCGGTCGGCCATGCGTCCGCCGTAGGGGCGGGCCAAGGAGCCGATCAGCGGGCCGAGGAAGGCCAGGGAAAGCGCCGCAGCTCCGACGTGGATGGAGGAGAAGTCCGGGAAGTAGTCCTTGATCAGCTTGGGGAAGACGCCTGCGAAGCCGATGAACGAGCCGAACGTTCCAATGTAGAGGAACGCCATGATCCACAGGTGAGGTTCCTTGAGGGCGGCCAGGGAGCCGGCCACGTCACCCTTGGCGCTGGTGAGGTTGTTCATGTACTTGTAGGCGCCGAAGGCGGCGATGATGATCAGCGGGATCCAGATGATGCCTGCCATCGGCAGGTTGACGGTTCCGGCGGCCAGCAGGGTGATGGCGATGGGGACTACAAGCTGCGCGACGGCGGCACCGAGGTTTCCACCGGCTGCGTTCAGCCCCAGCGCCCAACCCTTTTCGCGGGCGGGGTAGAAGAAGGTGATGTTGGCCATCGAGCTGGCGAAGTTGCCGCCACCGAAGCCTGCGAGTGCGGCGACGAGGAGCATGACTCCGAAGGGCGTCTCCGGATTGGAGACACAGAGCGCCAACCCTGTGGTGGGGATCAGCAGGAGCAGGGCGGAAACGATGGTCCAGTTCCTGCCACCGAACTTGGGAACCATGAAGGTGTAGGGAATGCGGAGCGTGGCACCTACGAGGCTGGGGATGGAGATGAGCCAGAAGATCTGGTTGGTGTCGAACTGGAAGCCGGCCGCGGGGAGCTGGACCACCACGATGGACCACAACTGCCAGACGACGAAGCCGAGGAATTCGGCGAATATGGACCAATTGAGATTGCGCTTGGCAATGGACCGGCCTTCGAACTCCCATTGGCCCTTGTCTTCGGCATCCCAGTTGGCGATCCATCGGCCGGGGCGGTGTTCAAGGGTGGAAGTGGCGGTGGCAGGGGACTGGGCGGGAGCCAGTGCATCTGCGGTGCGGTCAACTGTCACGGAGTGCCTCCTTGGTGGGGACGTTGTTCTTCCAAGGTAGGTTTGGCGCATTTCGTGGACGGTCGCCGTTTGTAAACGCCCTGTGACATTTCCCTATCGGCGGGGTCACCGGCGCGTGAGGCCGCGGTGAGGTAATGTGGCGCGGACCACAGGGTGAGATTTTCCTCTGTGTCCGCATGTTGGACTTGGTTGTCCAGTCAATGGACAGCGGGAACTATTATTGAACTCTCGAATAATCCTTCGCCGGATAGGCTCTTGGGGGCTTCGGCCGGCGTGAAAGAAAGCTGCAAATACATGTCTTCCACCGCACCATCCAAGGAAGGCGAGTCCACTAAGCCAGTGAACTCGCGGGGCAAGGTGATCTTCGCGAGCCTGATCGGCACGACGATCGAGTTCTACGACTTTTACGCCTATGCCACCGCGTCGGTACTCGTCTTTCCGAAGCTCTTCTTCCCGGACGCCACTGACATCAATGCGCTGCTCAGTGCTTTCGCCATCTTCGGTGTTGCCTTCTTCGCGCGGCCCATCGGCGCCGTGGTCTTCGGTCACTTCGGTGACAAGATCGGCCGCAAGGGCACCCTGGTTGCATCGCTGCTGACCATGGGTATTGCAACCTTCCTCATTGGCCTGCTGCCGACGGCCTCCATGGCGGGGTGGGCGGTTCTGGCCCCGATCATGCTGGTGGTCCTTCGCTTCTTCCAGGGCCTGGCCCTGGGTGGAGAATGGTCCGGCGCTGCGTTGCTCGCCACGGAGAACGCCCCCGAGGGCAAGCGCGCCATCTACGGAACGTTCCCGCAGCTGGGTGCTCCCATTGGCTTCATCATCGCCAACGTCATCTTTATCTGGATGAACGTATCCCTGAGCGCCGAAGAGTTCCTGGCGTGGGGATGGAGGGTTCCGTTCATCCTCAGCGCCGTATTGGTGATCGTGGGCCTCTATGTTCGTTTGAAGCTGGTGGAGAGCGTGTCCTTCACCAAGGTGATCGAGCAGGACAAGGTGCAAAAGATGCCGCTTGCAGCCACCCTCAAGAGCCACTGGCGCCCCGTTGTGGCGGGTACGTTCATTATGTTTGCCACGTACGTGCTCTTCTACATCATGACCACGTTCACCCTGTCCTACGGCACCAAGCCAACGTTGGCCGGGGCCCAAGCGGCCGCTGAAAAGGCCGGCAAGCCCATGACGGCTGATCAGGTCGCGGCGTTTGTCCCCGGCTTGGGGATCACGCGGTCCGACTTCCTCTGGATGCTGATCATCGGCGTCATCTTCTTCGGCATCTTCACCGTGGTCTCCGGACCACTCGCTGAGAAGTGGGGCCGCCGAAAGTTCCTGCTGGGCGTCACTGCCGGTATCTTCGTGTTCGGGGCGCTCTGGTTCACCATGTTCGGTCCTGGCCAGGCAGCGGCCATGGTTGGCCTCATTGTGGGCTTCACGCTCATGGGGCTCACCTTCGGGCCAATGGCGGCCATCCTTCCCGAGCTGTTCCCGGCCAACGTCCGTTACACCGGTTCAGCCGTTGCGTACAACCTGTCCTCGATGATCGGCGCAGCACCTGCTTCGTTTGTGGCCATTGCGCTGTGGTCTGCAGCCAACGGCAGCACCTGGCTGGTGGGTGCCTACATGGCGGCGGCCGCCGTGGTCACCTTCGTGGCGCTCTGGCTGACACGCGAAACCAAGGACACGGATTACGAGAACAACGTGGCCTAAGTACCCAATAACGACGTCGGCCCCGCACCAAACGCTTGGGTTCTAGCGGTCGTTGCAACACTCA